>NZ_BAGZ01000033.1 GCF_000298175.1 Austwickia chelonae NBRC 105200
CCGGCCATGTGTATACGGATGATCTGGTGTCGGCGGGTATGGCGGCGTTGGCGATGGCGGCGCGGAGTTTTGATGCGTCGTTGGGGGTGCCTTTCGGTCGGTATGCGGTGCGTCGTATCCGTGGTGCGTTGTTGGACGAGTTGCGTAGTGCTGACTGGGCGACGCGTTCGTTGCGTGCGAAGGTGCGTAAGCGGGATGCGGTGCATGACGAGTTGGCGGCGTCGTTGGGTCGTCGTCCTACGGATGTGGAGACGGCTGCGGCGATGGGTGTCGAGGTGGCCGAGTTGGAGCGTTTGGATGCGGATCTGCATTCGAGTGTGGTGTTGCGTCTGGACGTGATCACCGACACGGTGGGCGCCGACTCCGTCCTGCCCTCCACCCGGGACACCCCCGAAGCAGCCCTCATCGCCCGCGAACGCCAGGCCTACCTGCGCGACGCCATCGAAGTCCTCCCCGAGCGGTTGCAGGTCGTGGTGCGGGGGTGTTTCTTCGAGGATCGTCCGATGCGGGAGTTGGCGTCGGAGTTGGGTGTGACGGAGTCGCGGATCAGTCAGATGCGGGCTGAGGCGTTGAAGTTG
>NZ_BAGZ01000032.1 GCF_000298175.1 Austwickia chelonae NBRC 105200
GCCCCCACTAGCCCAGGAGCCTCGAGATGCACGCCGATGCGCCCCGCACCTGCGGGGATGAGCCCTCCTCCGCAAAAGCGACCCCGAGGTGACCAGCATGCGCCCCGCACCTGCGGGGATGAGCCCCGCCATCAGCGCGCCACCGGCCAGCAGCGCAAATGCGCCCCGCACCTGCGGGGATGAGCCTGAGCCGTTCGCATCATATGCTGAGATGCCGAGATGCGCCCCGCACCTGCGGGGATGAGCCTCGCGCGGCGACGTCCCACGGGTCCTGCCCAGGATGCGCCCCGCACCTGCGGGGATGAGCCTCCTCACGCAGACCCCGCGCGTACCACAGTGCATGCGCCCCGCACCTGCGGGGATGAGCCCTGGTTGAAGGCCAACCCGGCCTGCCCGATCCGATGCGCCCCGCACCTGCGGGGATGAGCCCGAAGACTACCCGCCTCAGCTGGTGGACGGTCGATGCGCCCCGCACCTGCGGGGATGAGCCGACCATGAAGCCGGTCAAGCTCGCCGGTATCCTATGCGCCCCGCACCTGCGGGGATGAGCCCAATCCGGCGTACTCGCCGTCAGTGGAGATCAGATGCGCCCCGCACCTGCGGGGATGAGCCCACCATCCGTGTCCCGTCGGTCATGACCGCCTCATGCGCCCCGCACCTGCGGGGATGAGCCCCAGCTCATCGACGCGGGCGTGCCCGTGTGGGAATGCGCCCCGCACCTGCGGGGATGAGCCGGTCAAGTTGCTGCCGTTCGAGGGTGTCATTTGATGCGCCCCGCACCTGCGGGGATGAGCCCGGGACTTCCCATCGTCATCGTCGAGGCCGGCGATGCGCCCCGCACCTGCGGGGATGAGCCCACTGGCACGCTGACGATCTCGAACCTCGTGGTATGCGCC
>NZ_BAGZ01000031.1 GCF_000298175.1 Austwickia chelonae NBRC 105200
CCGGCGTCGACCCGCTCGGCCATGGCAGCCATGCGATGCGCCCCGCACCTGCGGGGATGAGCCGTATGTGACCAACGTCACTACAAGCGCATCAGGATGCGCCCCGCACCTGCGGGGATGAGCCGACGTGGACGATGTCCGCAACAGCATTCTCGGCATGCGCCCCGCACCTGCGGGGATGAGCCCTCGATTCCGCCGACGTTGATGCTGCCTGGGCCATGCGCCCCGCACCTGCGGGGATGAGCCCTCGAGCTTGTACATGGTCGGCTCCGGTGATAGATGCGCCCCGCACCTGCGGGGATGAGCCCGCCAACAGGACGACGGGGCCTGACCGCCCAAAATGCGCCCCGCACCTGCGGGGATGAGCCGAGGCCGCCCGCCTTCCGCATGGGCTCGAGGACATGCGCCCCGCACCTGCGGGGATGAGCCGGTCCGCGGGTGGGATCGTATGGCGCTCACCGTATGCGCCCCGCACCTGCGGGGATGAGCCGTCACACTGTCTTTCGAGGATCGCCGGTTGGACATGCGCCCCGCACCTGCGGGGATGAGCCGAACGGCATGGACCTCACCGAGCGCAAGGCAGAATGCGCCCCGCACCTGCGGGGATGAGCCGGCTCCGGCAGAAGACACCACTCGGGCTATGCCATGCGCCCCGCACCTGCGGGGATGAGCCCCGAGCAGGCATGGACGGGATAGCCACGCCCTCATGCGCCCCGCACCTGCGGGGATGAGCCGGTTCGACATCTTGGCGCCGCTCGGTCGGGTGCATGCGCCCCGCACCTGCGGGGATGAGCCGTTCTACTCGACGCTGCTGAAGGTCAAGGGCTGATGCGCCCCGCACCTGCGGGGATGAGCCCGGGCGTGCGTTTCGTCACAAGATCAGCGCGCAATGCGCCCCGCACCTGCGGGGATGAGCCGACAACCGTTCAGCTCGGCCTCGTCGACCTGATCATGCGCCCCGCACCTGCGGGGATGAGCCCTCCCCGCGAAAACCGGGCCGGTGACGGGCGGGATGCGCCCCG
>NZ_BAGZ01000030.1 GCF_000298175.1 Austwickia chelonae NBRC 105200
CAGGCGCGAGGAAATGGCGCGGACTTCGAAGTGCACCAGTGGCAGATGCTCTCTGCACATTGTGTCGATGTCGACCTCCGCGGGGAGGTCCTTACTCGTGGGGAAAGATTCTGAAGCGGTCACAACAAACAAGTTAAGGAAACGGTAAAGATTCCCCCAAGGCTCGTCTGAATGGTGAGAACTAGCAGGTCAAACGATCATACTTGTCAGTCACCATACTTTTTGGACGGTTGCCTAGATGCAACCAAGGCACCCCGAAAAAGACTTGCGCAAGCCTGTCACCTGAGGTTTTAACGACCGCTCGTTCAGTACAGTTGAATACACCTGGACGATCGTCCGTAAAGTATTTGCCGCAGTTCAGTAAGAGATCGAGTTTTCTCGTCGCACTACGCAGATACAGGCATTCCAGTCAGCAAAGAAAGGAGCCTCCCGGCGACGGGGCTGCGCCCGCACATCACCGGGAGGCTCCTGGATGCCAGCCGGGGGGCCTGGCCGGGACGGAGTCGCCTCCGCCCCTCCTCCGTGAACCTCGAAGCGGGTGTACCGCTCCGGTCCTGCATCAGAACGGTTGGGAGACCGTCCTGCGTCGACATCTCGGCAGTGGGGCTGCCTCGACATCTGCCGGGACATCCTGGGGAAGATGTGTCCGGCTGCCGGATTGCCCTGGGGAAGGCGACACCGACATGGCGGCCAGCTGGGGACTGGCCGCGGACCACGGACGGTGGGGGCCGTCGTGATCCGTCCAACCCTCGCCGTTCTCTCATGACGAGGAGGTTCGTTCCGAAGGGGAAGGGCAACCCTGGCCCCCGGTGCCGCCCGTGGGCAGGCGCTGTGCAGGGCTTCCCTCAACTGCCTATCGTCCGATATACAGGCGACTTGAGCAGAAGTCCTGATCAGAACTTCGATCACAGCGATAGGTCAGGAAACAGCCTGCGGCGCCTACACCTTCGCCAAGGGCGCGACAGTCCCGGTTCTCTCGGGCCCCCGCTGGGGCCGACCGTTCCCGGCCTTTCCCTCCGCATTCAGCTCACGGCGCCCCGCGGGGCGGGCTCGATGCTCTCCTCGGCCAGCGCCCTCAGCCGCTCCTTGTAGGACGATCCACCA
>NZ_BAGZ01000029.1 GCF_000298175.1 Austwickia chelonae NBRC 105200
CCCCCGACACCACCGCCGTCGCCCCCGACGTCGCACCACCATGCTTGCTATACCCCCCACTCGGCGAAGCCCCCGGAATCGGCTCCCCCACCTTCACCGCAAACGGCCCACACACCCCATTCCCCTGCCCATACACCAACCCATCCTTCTTATAAATACCCCGATTCGACTTCGGATGAATCTGCAAATCCGCCGTCACCCCACCCACCTGCAAAGCCCCAAAAGCCTCCCGCCACGCCGTTCTCTCAGTCTGCCCATCATTCCCCGCCGCCACCACAATGACGACATCCTTCTCCTGAGCCTCAATAAAAGCCCGCGTCTTCTCGTTATCCAACCCGCCGGCCTGAGACATATTGATCACCTTCGCCCCTTGCGCCAGGCAATACCGAATCGACTTCACCACCACCTCCCCCTGAGTCATTCCGAAAACACTGCTGGACACCGAAATAATCGTCGCGTCCGGTGCTGCCCCGATAATCCCCTGCGACCGTCCCGGACCAGACCCCCGACCAGCGATATACGCCGCCATCCCCGTCCCATGATCAGTATCCGGTTTCAACCCATCAGGAGCCCCCTTCCCCGACACATCCGTACCGCCTTCAAAACGCACCCCCACCAGATCCTGATGCGTCGCATCGATCCCCGAATCGATCACACACACCTTCACCCCCGCACCCCGCGACACGGTCACCGATCGGTCCACCCCCAACCCGGTAATCCACCACGACAACTCCCGCGCCACCCCCCGCTTCGCCGCCGCAGCCGCCCGCTGCTCCGCCTCCGAAGCCCCCACCACCGGCACTGCCCCCACCGTCGCTGACGCCGCCGACACCGGCAACACCACCAACACACCCGCCAACACACCCACACACACCCGAGCCACCATCACACCCACACCCTCACCCAACCCACACCAACAACCACAGCCGCCGGGGCAAAACCCCGGCAGCCACCCTCACCGGAAACTCACAAATCGTCCTTCTCTTTCCATTCGAAGGACTGCTTCGTCTGCGCATCCACCCCAACCCGCGCCAACCCAGCCCGACCCTGCGCCTCAGCCTGGGCATATGCCGCATGCGACTCCACCAAACCCCGCAACACCCGATTCACCATCCCCTCCAGCTTCACCACGTTCTCCTCCAACTTCACCGCCGCCTGACAAGCGTTCGTCCAACCCTGTTGGACCTCGACGAGCTGGCCGCCGGGTTGGGCCGCTTCCACCTTCGCTTTCGCCTCGATCACCTCGACCTTCGCGGCCTGCAACTTCTCATACAAGGCATACAAATCCTGATACGCCTGGCGATAAGCCCCCAACTCCACCCGGAAACCCTCACCCCGCGCCGCAGACACCTCCGAACACGAACCCACACCCCCCGCCGGCACACTCCCCGACGAACACGACCCCACACTCACACCCACACTCGACTCAGACATCACCCACACACCCTTTCGCCACACACCACACCAACCAACTCACTCATCCCCCAACACCGGCGGCGCCACCAACTCCGTATCCCCCCACACCTCATCCGAAGCCACCAAAAACTCCGGCCGAGCCCGCAACCCACGATCACGCTCCCCACCAGCACCAGCCCCACCCACCGGCAAACCACCCTGACCAACCCCACCACGACCACCCGCAGCAGAACCCACCCCAGAACCACCACCCACACCACCAGGCCCACCCGACCCAAAACCACCCGAACCACCAGCACCGGCACCGGCACCGGTACCCCGAGCCCAACCACCAGACCCAGCAGACCCAGCACCACCCGAGCCGACACCACCCACACCACCAGCACTGCCAGCACCACCAGCACCGGCACCCACACCACCGGCGCTCCCCCGAGCCCAACCCCCACCAGACCCAACACCACCAGCACCACCGGGACTGCCCGCGCCAACACCCCCAGGTCCGCTACCGAACCCACCAACACCCCGAGCCCAACCCCCACCAGCACCACCGATGCCAGAACCACCCGGGAAACCCGGACGCACCCCACCAGGCACCCCCGGCACCACCCCACCCGGCGGGAAAAACCCCGACCCACCCGGCACCCCCGGACCACCCGGAACCCCACCAGGAACCCCACCCGGAGGCAACACCCCCACACCACCCGGCAACCCCGGACCACCCGGAGGCAACGGCGCCACCCCCACCGGAGCAAACACACCCCCACCACCCGGACCCGGCAACCCCGGCACCACACCCCCACCAGAACCACCCGGACTACCTGGAACACCCGGCAGACCCGCACCCCCTGAGCCACCCGAACCACCCGGTACTACACCCGAACCACCCGGCAGACCAGGACTACTCGGCACCCCAGACACACCACCACCAACACCACCAGCACTGCCCCCGCCACCAGGACCACCCGGCCACACCCCAACCCCACCAGACCCCGACCGACCAGAACCACCAGGCCCCCTCACCGGCCCATCCCCCGACGACGGCACCCCCGACGACCCCCCATCCACAGGCAACGACGCCGGCAAATCAGCCAGATCATTAACAGGCAAATCAGCCCAACTCACCCGTTCGACACGATCCCCGTGATCCTTGGCCGCCTTGTCCATCTCCTTCACCTTCGCCAACAACACCTCACGCGCCGCCTCCTCCTCCCGACGCGCCCACCAATACTCCACAGAACCCCGCACCCGCCCCAACAAACCACCCACACCCACCCGCGGCTTCACATACACCGCCTCCGGCGCAGGCAACCCCGCAACCTCCCCCTTAAACCGCTCCATCACCTGCCGAAAATCCCCCACCGCCCCACCCGCAGAACCCGACGACGACGCCACCCCACGCCCCGACCCCGACGTCTCCAACGTCCGCGACACCGCCGCCGCCGCAGCCTCCCCACGCCACCCCACACCCGACAACCCCACCAACTTCGACTGAAAATCCCCCGACAACCGCTCCACCTCAGCAGACGCCTTCCTAAAAGCATCCACCGCCACCCCCATCTCCCCCGGCCGCACACTCTCCACCACAGCCTTCAACTCCACCGCACGCATCCCCTCATACGCACCCTCACGAGCACCACTCACCACAACCCACTCCTCCGGCA
>NZ_BAGZ01000028.1 GCF_000298175.1 Austwickia chelonae NBRC 105200
ATGGGAAAGGGCCCTGACCACTACGTGGTCAGGGCCCTTTCCTGAATGATTGTCCGGCGGCGTCCTACTCTCCCACACCGTCACCAGTGCAGTACCATCGGCGCTGAGAGGCTTAGCTTCCGGGTTCGGAATGGGACCGGGCGTTTCCCTCTCGCTATGACCGCCGTAACTCTCTCGTACTTACCAACTACAGAGAATCACAACAATCTCGTATGAAATTGTTCTTCCCGGTTGATGTTCCGGGAATCACACAGTGGACGCGTAGCATCTTTGTAAACAAGTTGTCGGCTTATTAGTACCAGTCAGCTCCACACATTGCTGTGCTTCCACATCTGGCCTATCAACCCAGTAGTCTAGCTGGGAGCCTCTCGAGTCTCTAGGACTCATGGAAACCTCATCTTGAAGCGTGCTTCCCGCTTAGATGCTTTCAGCGGTTATCACTTCCGAACGTAGCTAATCAGCGGTGCTCTTGGCAGAACAACTGACACACCAGAGGTTCGTCCATCCCGGTCCTCTCGTACTAGGGACAGCCCTTCTCAAGTTTCCTGCGCGCACAGAGGATAGGGACCGAACTGTCTCACGACGTTCTAAACCCAGCTCGCGTACCGCTTTAATGGGCGAACAGCCCAACCCTTGGGACCTACTCCAGCCCCAGGATGCGACGAGCCGACATCGAGGTGCCAAACCATGCCGTCGATATGGACTCTTGGGCAAGATCAGCCTGTTATCCCCGGGGTACCTTTTATCCGTTGAGCGACCACGCTTCCACAAGCCATGGCCGGATCACTAGTCCCGACTTTCGTCCCTGCTCGACATGTCTGTCTCACAGTCAAGCTCCCTTGTGCACTTGCACTCAACACCTGATTGCCAACCAGGCTGAGGGAACCTTTGGGCGCCTCCGTTACCTTTTAGGAGGCAACCGCCCCAGTTAAACTACCCACCAGGCACTGTCCCTGAACCAGATCATGGTCCGAAGTTAGACATCCAGTACGACCAGAGTGGTATTTCAACGTTGACTCCACCCATGCTGGCGCACGAGCTTCACAGTCTCCCACCTATCCTACACAAGCCGTACCGAACACCAATACCAAGCTATAGTAAAGGTCCCGGGGTCTTTCCGTCCTTCTGCGCGTAACGAGCATCTTTACTCGTAGTGCAATTTCGCCGAGTTCGCGGTTGAGACAGTGGAGAAGTCGTTACGCCATTCGTGCAGGTCGGAACTTACCCGACAAGGAATTTCGCTACCTTAGGATGGTTATAGTTACCACCGCCGTTTACTGGCGCTTAAGTTCTCAGCTTCGCCCCGAAGAGCTAACCGGTCCCCTTAACGTTCCAGCACCGGGCAGGCGTCAGTCCGTATACATCCACTTACGTGTTCGCACGGACCTGTGTTTTTAGTAAACAGTCGCTTCTCCCTGGTCTCTGCGGCCCTTACCCCTAACTCGTAAAGAGTTTCAAGGTTTGGGCCCCCCTTCTCCCGAAGTTACGGGGGCATTTTGCCGAATTCCTTAACCACGATTCACTCGATCGCCTTAGTATTCTCTACCTAACCACCTGAGTCGGTTTAGGGTACGGGCGGCTCGAACCTCGCTAGAAGTTTTTCTCGGCAGCATAGGATCACCCTGCTTCCACCAAACGGTGTCACCATCACATCTCAGGATTAATGCCAGACGGATTTGCCTATCTGACTCCCTACATGCTTGAACGTGGACAACCATCGCCACGCGGAGGCTACCTTCCTGCGTCACTCCATCGCTTACCTACTACCAGATAGGATCGCACGCTCTACCATCCATCCACAGCCAAAGACTGAAGACAGCGGCTTCGGATGCTTAGCATCACTGGGTTCGATATGGGCGGTTCTTCGCCGGTACGGGAATATCAACCCGTTGTCCATCGACTACGCCTGTCGGCCTCGCCTTAGGTCCCGACTTACCCAGGGCAGATTAGCTTGACCCTGGAACCCTTGGTTATTCGGCGGACGGGTTTCTCACCCGTCATTCGCTACTCATGCCTGCATTCTCACTCGTGTGGCGTCCACACCTCGATCACTCGGATGCTTCACTCGCCACACGACGCTCCCCTACCCATCAACACCCCTGAACCACGAAGGCTTAGGAAATGTGTTAATGCCACAGCTTCGGTGGTGTGCTTGAGCCCCGCTACATTGTCGGCGCGGAATCACTTGACCAGTGAGCTATTACGCACTCTTTCAAGGGTGGCTGCTTCTAAGCCAACCTCCTGGTTGTCACTGCAACTCCACATCCTTTTCCACTTAGCACACGCTTAGGGACCTTAGCTGGTGATCTGGGCTGTTTCCCTCTCGACTACGGAGCTTATCCCCCGCAGTCTCACTGCCACGCTTTACTTACCGGCATTCGGAGTTTGGCTGACGTCAGTAACCCGGTAAGGCCCATCAGCCATCCAGTAGCTCTACCTCCGGCAAGAAACACGCAACGCTGCACCTAAATGCATTTCGGGGAGAACCAGCTATCACGGAGTTTGATTGGCCTTTCACCCCTACCCACAGCTCATCCCCTCAGTTTTCAACCTAAGTGGGTTCGGTCCTCCACGCCGTCTTACCGGCGCTTCAACCTGGCCATGGGTAGATCACTCCGCTTCGGGTCTAGACCCCGCGACTAAAACGCCCTATTCAGACTCGCTTTCGCTACGGCTTCCCCACACGGGTTAACCTCGCCACGGAGCACTAACTCGCAGGCTCATTCTTCAAAAGGCACGCCGTCACCCCACAAAGAGGCTCCGACGGATTGTAGGCACACGGTTTCAGGATCTATTTCACTCCCCTCCCGGGGTACTTTTCACCTTTCCCTCACGGTACTTGTCCGCTATCGGTCACCAGGGAATATTTAGGCTTAGCGGGTGGTCCCGCCAGATTCGCACAGGATTTCTCGGGCCCCGTGCTACTCGGGAAATGCATCAGGAGTTCTCAAGGTTTAAGCTACCGGGCTGCCACCGTCTATGGCCGGCCATTCAAGACCGTTCGCCTACCATGAAAATTTCTTACTCCTTGCTGACAAGTCAGTATCAGCTGATACCTCCCACAACCCCGAACGTGCAACACCTGACTGTTATCACACACGCTCGGTTTAGCCTGATCCGCTTTCGCTCGCCACTACTCACGGAATCGCGGTTGCTTTCTCTTCCTGTGGGTACTGAGATGTTTCACTTCCCCACGTTCCCTCTACGCACCCTATATATTCAGGTGCGAGTGACTGGACATGTCTCCAGCCGGGTTTCCCCATTCGGAAATCCTCGGATCACAGTCTGGTTATCGACTCCCCGAGGCTTATCGCAGATTCCTACGTCCTTCATCGGTTCCTGGTGCCAAGGCATCCACCGTGTGCCCTTAAAAACTTGGCCACAAAGATGCTCGCGTCCACTGTGTAATTCTCAAAACACCAACCGACATCCCACAACCGGAGCCACCACACACCCAGAACATAAATGTTCTGAACGGGTATGACTCACATGAGACATCAACAAACAGCACCCAACTACTCGAAGAGCAGCCGAGCCCTGAGAGCCCAACAACGTGCCACGGCATCCACTCCAATCAGACACACTTTCCTTGCTCCGAAGAGCCGTACTCGTGATGCTAACCATCAGAGAATGCCATCCATCGATGTTCCACCCTTGAGCAGATCCCCGTTACACATTTGGTAACGCAAGGACCTTATATGCTCCTTAGAAAGGAGGTGATCCAGCCGCACCTTCCGGTACGGCTACCTTGTTACGACTTAGTCCCAATCGCCAGTCCCACCTTCGACGGCTCCCCCCACAAGGGTTAGGCCACCGGCTTCGGGTGTTACCGACTTTCGTGACTTGACGGGCGGTGTGTACAAGGCCCGGGAACGTATTCACCGCAGCGTTGCTGATCTGCGATTACTAGCGACTCCGACTTCATGGGGTCGAGTTGCAGACCCCAATCCGAACTGAGACCGGTTTTTTGGGATTCGCTCCACCTCGCGGTATCGCAGCCCTTTGTACCGGCCATTGTAGCATGCGTGAAGCCCAAGACATAAGGGGCATGATGATTTGACGTCATCCCCACCTTCCTCCGAGTTGACCCCGGCAGTCTCCCATGAGTCCCCACCCGAAGTGCTGGCAACATGGAACGAGGGTTGCGCTCGTTGCGGGACTTAACCCAACATCTCACGACACGAGCTGACGACAACCATGCACCACCTGTACACCGACCTTACGGGGCACACATCTCTGCGTGTTTCCGGTGTATGTCAAGCCTTGGTAAGGTTCTTCGCGTTGCATCGAATTAATCCGCATGCTCCGCCGCTTGTGCGGGCCCCCGTCAATTCCTTTGAGTTTTAGCCTTGCGGCCGTACTCCCCAGGCGGGGCGCTTAATGCGTTAGCTGCGGCACAGAACTCGTGGAATGAGTCCCACACCTAGCGCCCAACGTTTACGGCATGGACTACCAGGGTATCTAATCCTGTTCGCTCCCCATGCTTTCGCTTCTCAGCGTCAGTTATGGCCCAGAGACCTGCCTTCGCCATCGGTGTTCCTCCTGATATCTGCGCATTTCACCGCTACACCAGGAATTCCAGTCTCCCCTACCACACTCTAGCCTGCCCGTACCCACCGCACGTCCGGGGTTAAGCCCCGAATTTTCACGGCAGACGCGACAAACCGCCTACAAGCTCTTTACGCCCAATAATTCCGGACAACGCTCGCACCCTACGTATTACCGCGGCTGCTGGCACGTAGTTAGCCGGTGCTTCTTTTTCAGGTACCGTCACTTTCGCTTCTTCCCTGATGAAAGAGGTTTACAACCCGAAGGCCTTCATCCCTCACGCGGCGTCGCTGCATCAGGCTTTCGCCCATTGTGCAATATTCCCCACTGCTGCCTCCCGCAGGAGTCTGGGCCGTGTCTCAGTCCCAGTGTGGCCGGTCGCCCTCTCAGGCCGGCTACCCGTCGTCGCCTTGGTGAGCCATTACCTCACCAACAAGCTGATAGGCCGCGAGTCCATCCTTCACCACTAAAGCTTTCCACCAACACTCCATGCGGAGATTGGTCATACCCAGTATTAGCCCCGGTTTCCCGGAGTTATCCCAGAGTGAAGGGCAGGTTACTCACGTGTTACTCACCCGTTCGCCACTAATCCAACCAGCAAGCTGGTCTTCATCGTTCGACTTGCATGTGTTAAGCACGCCGCCAGCGTTCGTCCTGAGCCAGGATCAAACTCTCCATTAATGAAAAACCCCAGACCAACAAAGTCAGCCGGGAAAATCCTGGCAACAAACCAAAAGTCTCGACTTTAAAGCCAAGACCGAATTGACTTGAAACC
>NZ_BAGZ01000027.1 GCF_000298175.1 Austwickia chelonae NBRC 105200
GCGGCCGGCCCGCTCGCCGGCGCCGCGAAGACCGCAGCGGCCGCGCGCACAGCGAAAGCCGCCCCGGCCCGGCCGGCACGGACAGCAGCCGAAGAACCCCCGGAATACGTCGAAGAAGCCCCGGCACCCGTCGGACCCCGACCGCCCCGAATCGCCGCGGAACCGGAAGAAAACACCGTCCCGGCCGACCCCGAACCCCCCGCGACACCGAAGAAGAAGAGACGACCGCTCGTCCGCGCCCTGAGCTGGGTCGGCGGCACAGCCCTGCTGCTGGTCATCACCCTCGTGGGATATCTCGGATTCCAATACGTGCGCCTCGACCAGGGGATCAACAGGTCTAAGGCCATCGAGGAACTCCACCCCGGTGAAAAAGGACTCAGCACCGACACGAACATCCTGATCATGGGCCTGGACAGCCGCCTGAACCTCAAAGGCCAACCACTGTCCAAGGACATCTACGACGCGATGCACACCGGGAACTCCACCATCGGCGGCATGAACACCAATGTGTTGATGCTGATGCACATCCCGGCCGACGGACGGCCCGCCTCCATCATCCAGATACCCCGCGACAACTTCGTCGACTTCCCCGGATGCCCGTACAAGAAATGTGACGGGAAGATCAAGGAAGCCTACGACGTGGCCTTCGAAGGGCGCACCGCCGAGCTGAAGACGTCGAAGATGTCCGACGAGGAGAAACACACCGAGGCACGCGAAGCCGGTCGCAAACAGGAGATCAAGACCGTCGAGGCCTTCCTCGGCAACGGCCTGCGCATCCACCACTTCGTCGAGGTGACCATGGTCGCCTTCTACGAGATCGCCCAGGTGGTGCAGCCCGTGCAGGTCTGCCTGAGACATGACACCAAGGACCGGTACTCCGGCGCCGACTTCAAAGCCGGCAAACAGGAGATCGACGCCGAACAGTCCATCGCCTTCGTCCGCCAGCGTCGCGACGAACTCACCCGGACCGGTGATTTCACCGACCTCGACCGGGAACGCCGCCAACAGGCCTTCATGGCCTCGCTGGCCTACCAGCTGCGCCAGGCCGGCACCTTCGCCAATCCGAGCAAACTCAGCGGACTCATCGACGTCGCCAAACGGAATATCGCCGTGGACAGCGGGCTCAACGTCATGGACCTGTTGGGCAAGGCCACCCAGGTCACCGAAGGCAAGGTCGTCTTCTACACGCTGCCCGTCCAGGGCTTCTTCACCGACAAGTACGGCGGTGCCTCCAACAAGGTCGACCTCCCGGTCATCCAGGCCACCATCAAACAGCTGCTGGACACCGGGAAGAAACCCACCGCGGCAGCGACCTCCGCGCCGACGAGCAGCGCCCCCAAACCGACCGTCTCCATCTCCAACGGATCGGGCACCACCGGCCTGGCCGCGCAACTGATGACCGGTCTCGTCGGGAAGGGCTACCTGAAAGGGGAGGCCACCACCCAGGCCGTCCGGATCAAGACGGTCGTCGAATACGGGCCCGGCCAGGCCGCGGCAGCCAACGAACTCGCCACCCTGATCGGCAACGGTGCGGCCGTCGCCGAGAAAGCCGGGCTGGGATCGACCCAGATGCAGGTCATCCTGGGCGCCGGTTTCCGGATCCCGACGGGCCTGATCAGCACACCCGCCGCACCGGCCGCACCCCCCAAACCGGGAGCACCTGCGCCGTCACCGTCGACGACGGCCCTCGCACCGAGTACGGTCGGCAGCGGCGACAAGAAGGAAGACACCGCCCCCGGTACGCTGACCGCGCTGACCGGCGGCATCATCCCCTGCGTGAAATGAGTGAACGTGCCCAGTACCACCGCCCGGACGCGCATCGTCTACCAGGGTGAACCCGGCTGCAACGGCCATCTGGCCTGTACGGAGATGTACCCCGGCGGGCAGGCGGCACCCTGCGCCAGCTTCGAGGAGACCTTGGACGCGGTGGCCTCCGGGGACGCCGACCTGGCCATGATCCCGATCGACAACTCCCTGGCCGGGCGGGTCGCCGACATCCACAACCTGCTGCCCACGGCGGGCCTGCACATCGTCGGAGAACATTTCCTGCGGATCCGGTTCGAACTCCTAGGAGTTCCCGGCGCGACCGTCGAGGGCGCACGCACCGTCCACAGCCATATCCACGCCCTGGGACAGTGCCGTCGATTGATCGCCGAGTGGGGCCTGCGTCCGGTGATCGCGGGAGATACCGCGGGCTCGGCGCGAGAGGTCCGGGACTGGGGCGACCCGACGAAACTGTCGATCGCGCCGCGGGGTGCCGCCGAACTGTACGGCTTGGACGTGCTCCGCCGGGACGTCGAGGACGACCCCACGAATACGACCCGGTTCGTGGTCCTCGCCCGCGAGGGACGCCTGCCCGGGCGGGACGAACTCCAGGGGCCGACGATGACGAGCTTCGTCTTCCGGGTCCGTAACATCCCCTCGGCGCTGTACAAGGCCCTGGGCGGTTTCGCCACGAATGGCATCAACATGACCAAGCTGGAGAGCTACATGGTCGGCGACCAGTTCGCCGCCACGATGTTCCTCGTCGAGGTCGAAGGCCATCCGGAGGACCCGGCCCTGAGCCGGGCATTGGACGAACTGGGGTTCTTCACCACCGAATTCCGGATGCTGGGGGTTTATCCGGCGCACGCCCACCGCCGCAGGTCCGGGGCATCGACCGGCACCGTCGTCGACCGGAGCCGATGACCTCCCGGCAGAGCGCCTACGGCTGCACCCTGCCGTCGGCACCCTGCCGTCTGCGGTCAGTTCGCCACCGGCGTCGCCGGGTTGTACGCGCCGGGGAAGGCCCCCAACTCCCGCTGCAGCGTCGTCTCCCGCCGGGTCAACCGCAGGGCCAGGCGCAGCCGCGCATCGACATCCCTCGCCTCCAACAGACGTTGCCGGTCGTGCTGTTCCAACATCACGTGACGCATCGCCAGATGGGACAGCTCCGCCGACTCCATCGGAAGCTCGACCTCGTCCAACCCCAGGTCGTCCCGATAGTCCGAGACCGCCTCCCGCAGCCGCTGCGCCAGCACCGACACCAGTTCGGGGTCACGCACCCGGTCGGTCAACCAGGTCACATAACCCTTCAGGTACGGGGTGCGCGCACCCTCGTCGAAGCCGTCCAGGCGGAACCGTTGCATCCCCAATGCCCGCAACTGGTAGGCATTCCCCGATTCCTGCACATCCAGGATCCGGGCGGAACATCCCACCTGGTGCAACGACAGGGGCATCTCCTCCCCGTGGTCCTGACCCCATCGCACAGCCACCACCCCGAACTCCGAGCCGTCCCCGCGGGCCCGGCTGCGGAGCAGATCCCGTAGCAGCACGAGATGGCGACGCTCGGTGACTCGCACACTGAGTCGTTCACCGGGAACCACGACGGCCCCGAGCGGGAAGAGCGACAGGGCGGACATGGGCCCCAGCGTAAGACTCCGTCACGGATTCCGTCGCGGGCACGCGGGAAGTCTCCGCTCCGAAAAGTGCGCGGGCCTCCCGCGACCGGGCGTCCGACGGGCGCCTGGACGACGTCCACGGACGTCAGGGCGCGGCGGTGGGCAGTGCTCCTCGAGGGGTGGTTCCCGGCAGCGTCGGACGGGGGTCGGGAGCCGGCACCGCTGCCTCACGGTCGTGCCGGACGGGGCGGTCGCGCAGGTCGGGCGACCATCCCGGTGACGGCCTCCGGGTGGCACTGTACGACCAGCTGTCCGACGGCATCCTCGTCGAGCTGTACGACCAGGTGGACGACGAACGCCACGAGGAATAGCTGCTCGACCTGTCGGACGGCCAGGACTTCGAGCTGTAGTACGAATTGCGGGGGGAAGGCTTCGTCGACGAGGAACCCCGGTTCGACATGAAGGCCATGAACGCCAGACAGAGCACCAGCACCGCGGCCACCACGGCAGCGGTGATCTTGCGCCAACTGTACGGGCGGTCACCGATGACCTCACCGGTGTGGGCATTGATGTACACCGTGTAGGTGCGCCCGTTGTAGATGTACCCGGCCGTCCACACCGGCAGGAGCATCAACTTGAAGGTCACCTCCGAATAGGAGGTCCTCACCCAGGCGAGACGTTGCTCGTCGCCGCCGATGTCCGACCGGCAGTCCTCGGCGATCACCCCGGCCATCCGGTCCTTCGCCGTGGCCAGACCCTGTTCGGGTTCGACGTCGTAACGCAGGGTCCGTGACCCCGCCAGGTAGGCCTGACGGAAGGGTTGCGCCCCGTCGAGTTTCCACGGGGACAACTTCTCGATCTGTTTCGGCGACAGTTGCAGGCAGCCGATGACGAGGACGTCGTCGAAGTCACGCCACACCCGACCCGAGACCGAGGTCCAATGGGTGCGCCGCACCTGCCGGGTCTGCGACTTGCCGTCGCTGTCGGTGTAATGCTCGGTGACGTAGTAGTGGTCGCCGCGTTCACCGGTGTACGAGCTGCTCGTCTCGGCGTCGTACGTCCAGTGCGGTACGTAGGTGCCGTTGATCCGGTCCGCCGAATTGACCTTCTTGAAGGCATTCGGGGCGAACCACCGGGACTTCACCCAGGCACGGACCGAATCGACGGCTTGTTCCTTCGACAGGGTGAACGGGATGATGCCCTCGGGCACGATCTGTTCGGACGGGTCCTGGGCGAGGACGATCGGCGCATTGCAGAACGGGCAGGGCAGGGAGATGTCGGCCGTGGTCGTCGTCGCTGCACACCGCGGGCACGACACCGTGTGCGGCCCGGAGAAACCGCGAGCCTTGTCCGCGGAGTTCAGCCACTTCTCGTAGTCGTGCTCGTCGATGCTGCCGTCGTAGTGCTCGTCGGTGGGGACCTCTTGGGGGGTGCCGCAGTACGAGCACTGCATCGAGCCGCTTCCGGCCTGGTACTGGATCTGGGCGCCGCAGGCCTCACAGGGGTAGGTGTGCGCCGCCGGTGTCGTCGTCACTGGGGTGGGAGAGCAGGGGGCTGCATCGGATCACGCAGGTCGGCGACATCGCGGGCCGGGAGCCATCCCGCCATGCCTGCCTTCCAGACCAGGGTGTCCTGCGGGTACTGGCCGGAGGACAGTGCGCCCATCAGTTGGGTTTTGTCCATCGGGCCCAGCTGTTGTCCGTTCACCCCGGCGTACCACAGTTCGGGCTGCGGGAGCGGCGGCGGCGCAGCTGGGGGAGCGCCTTGGGCGGCCGTGTTGTGAGGCGGCGCGTCCTGCGGGGCGGACCCCTGGCCCGCTCCTGACCCGCCCTGCGTGCCAGGCTGCATCGCACCGGCCATGCCCATCCCCATTCCCATGCCCATACCGACGCCCATGCCCATGCCCATGCCGTCGCCCACAGTGCCGGACGGGTTCTCCGCGGCCTTCTCGATCGCGTCGGCGGTCTGCATCTTCATGTAGTTGTCGAGATTGCCCAGGGCACCCATCCGGGAGCGCGCGTCCAGGGCCTCCTCGACCTCCTTGGGCACGGAGATGTTCTCGATGAAGAACGACGGGATGTTGAAGCCGTACGGGCTGAGGTCCTCGGAGAGCACCGCGGCCACGGAGTTGCCGATCTCGGACTGCCTGGTCGCCAGGTCCAGTACGCCGACCCCGGCGGTGGTCAAGGCTTTCGACAGGCGGGCGACGATCATCTGACGGATGTGCTCGGAGGCCTTGTCCGTCTGGAAGTGCGGATCGGTGCCCACCAGTTCGCGGAGGAGTTTCGGCGGGTCCACCACTTGGAGGGCGTAACCGCCGAAGGCCCGCACCCGCACCGTCCCCAGGTCGGGGTCGCGCATGATGATCGGGTTCTGGGTGCCCCATTTCAGGTCGGTGAACCGGCGCATGTTCACGAAGTAGACCTCGGCGCGGAAAGGCGACTGGAAGCCGTACTTCCATCCCTTCAGGTCCGACAGGATCGGCAGGTTCTGGGTGGTGAGTTCGTACATGCCCGGGCCGAAGGCGTCGGCGATCTGGCCTTCGTTCACGAAGACCGCGGCCTGTGATTCCCGGACCGTCAGTTTGGCGCCGTTCTTGATCTCGTTGTCATTGCGGGGATAACGCCAGACGACGGTGTCCCGGCTGGAATCCAACCATTCGATGACGTCGATCAACTGGTTACGGATACCGTCGAACAGGCCCATGTCCGCTCCTCGTGGGTTTTCCGGCGTGCATCCTGGCCCGCCCGTACAGGGTCGATGGTAGTCGGGCCTTATCGGTGCCGACCGGGTGATGGTCGGAAACCGTGCTCGACGATCGGTGGGCTGGGTGCCGTGCTGGCCGGGGTTGTCGGGCCGCCGATCGGGGACACCGACCTCGACAAGGTCGAAGGCCTTTCACGCCAGTGGTACTCGATTGCAGGACGGCCGGTTCCGGTCGGGCGGGTACGACGTTCCGCCAATCCGCTGTCCGCCAGATACTCCAGATAGCGGCGCGCCGTCACCCGCGACACCCCCAAGGCCTGCGCCGTGTCCGCCGCCGTCCGGCCCTGGTCCGCCGCCCGCACCAAGTGCACCACCTGCCCCCAGATGTCCTCGGCCAGCCCCTTCGGCAGCGAAGCCTCCCGCCGCTGGTGCAGACCGGCCAGCAGCTGATCGACCTCACCCTGGGTGCTCACCCCCTGCCCGGTCGTCACCGACCGGTACTCCCGATAGGCCTGAAGACGCTCCGCCAACGAGGCGAAGACGAACGGTTTCAGCAGATAACCGACCACGCCCAGGGACACCGCCGCCCGCACCATCTCCACCTCACGGGCCGAGGTCACCGCCAGGACATCGGTCGGGACGCCCGCGGCCCGCATCGCCCGGACGATCGACAGCCCGTGCATATCCGGCAGGTGCAGGTCCAGCAACACCAGGTCGATCTGCGCCGATCGTAAGGTCGACAAGGCCTCCTGGCCCGTCCGCGCCACCCCGGCCACCACGAAACCCGGCACCCGTCGCACATAGGACGCATGGGCCACCGCCGCGACCGGCTCGTCCTCCACCACGAGGACCTGCAACATCTCCCCGGCGGGCACCACGACGGAGGTCATCCGGCCACCTCCCGGGCCATGACGTCTGCCTCGTCGTCCTGCCCGGACGAGACCACCGGCAGATGCACCGTCACCACGGCACCCGGCGGGTCACCGACCTCCACCCGGCCGGACCACCGGGCCACCACGTCACCCACCAGGGCCAACCCCAGGCCCCTTCCCGCCGCAGGGAATTCCCCGTCCCGTGGCTCCTTCGTCGACCATCCCCGGCGGAAAACCTTCGACACGTCCGCCGTCGGGATACCCGGCCCGTCGTCGGCGACCTCGATGACACAACAACCGTCCTCGACCCACGCGGCGAAGGTCACATGCCCCCGGTCGTCCTCGGCACGGCCGGGCCCCGGACAGGCCGCATCGATCGCATTGTCGATCAGATTGCCCGCCACCGTGACCAGATCCCTGGCCGGCAGCAGACCGGCCGCCAGATGGGTCGTCTCCTCCACGGTCAACTCCACTCCCCGTTCCGCGGCCTCGGCCGTCTTGCTCAGGATCAGCGCGCGCAGCGCCGGCTCCTCGAGGGTGCCGACCAGGGCGTGGCTGAGCAGTTCGGTGGTGGCCAGTTCGCCGAGGGCGAATCGGACGGCTTCCTCGCTGCGGCCGAGTTCGACCAGGGAGACGACGGTGTGCAGCCGGTTCGCGGATTCGTGGGCTTGGGCGTGCAGGGCGTCGCGCAGCGAACGGGTGGAGTCGAGTTCGCCGGTCAGCATTTCCAGTTGGGTGCGGTCGCGGAGGGTCGCGACGATGCCGAGGGCTTCGCCCTGGTGGTGGGCGGCGGCGGCGTTGACGACGACGGGTCGGCCCATCGCGGTGAACACGGTGTCGGTGCAGGGCCGGGCGCCGGTGAGGGCTTCGGTGAGGTCGACGTCCAGGCCGAGGGCGTCGACCGGGGTGCCGACGGCGTCCTCGGTCAGTCCGAGGAGGCGGACGGCTTCGTCGTTGGCGATGCGCAGGGTGCCGTCGGTGTGCACGAGGATCACTCCTTCGCGGACGGCGTGCAGGACGGCGTCGTAGTACTCGTACAGTTCGCGGAGTTGGCGGCTGCTCATGCCGTGGGTTTCCCGGCGTACCCGGTGGGCGATCAGGTGTGATCCGGCTCCGCCGAGGGTGGCGATCAGGAGGGCTCCGCCGAGGATGGTGGGCAGTTCGTGGCGGATGTCGTCGGCGACGGACACTTTGGCGATGCCGACGGAGACGAGGGCGACGACGGGGCCGTCGCTGGTCGAGTCGGCGCGGATGGGGACGATCGAGCGGAGGGAGGCGCCGAGCGTGCCGGTGTATTCCTCGGTGAAGGACCGTCCGGCGAGGGCTTCGTCCCGGTGTCCGAGGTATTCCTTGCCGATGCGGGTGGTGTCGGGGTGGGAGAGTCGTCGTCCTTCGGGGGTCATCACGACGATGAAGTCGCAGCCGGTGGCGGCGCGCCAGCGTTCGGCGAGGTCTTGGATGCGGGGTGAGGGGTCGTTCTCGCCGAGGGCGGCGTGGACTTCCGGGGAGGTGGCGATGATGCGGGCGATCCCGAGGGTGCGTACGGTCGCGGTGCGGTGGGCGTCGCCGGTGGCTTGCAGGTAGGACGAGGCGAGTCCGACGAGGACGGTGGTGGCGACGACGACGGCCTGTACTAGGAGGACGTGGGTGCCCAGGGCCCAGCTGCGGGGGTGCCGGTAGGAGGCGCGGTTCTCGGGATCGGTTTTGTTCGGAAATGGGTTTTTCCGAGGTGCCGTGGACAAGGTCTCTCTCCTTTCCGGGGGATTTTCATCGCCGGTAGCTGGGCTTTCTCGAGGGGACTTAGGCCCAGGGTTCACGAACAGAATGTACGAAACCGTGTTCGCGAGGAGGTGAGGACCTCAGGCTGAACACATGGACGCCTTGATCATCGGGCTCCAGCTCGGAATCGTCATCGCGTGTCTGTTGGTGGGCACCAAGTACGGCGGTATGGGACTGGGCCTCATCAGTGGATTCGGTTTACTCATTCTTGTTTTCGGCTTCCAGTTGAAGCCTGGTCATCCGCCTGTGGACGTGATGATGACGATCCTGGCGGTGATCGGGTGTGCTTCGGTGCTCCAGGCCGCCGGCGGGTTGGACGTCATGATGCGTTCGGCGGAGAAGCTCTTGCGGGCGCATCCCACGCAGATCACGGTGTTGGCGCCGTTGACCACCTGGTTCCTGACGCTGCTGTGCGGCACCGGCCACGTGGTGTACACGATGTTCCCGATCATCGAGGACATCGCCCTGGAGAAGAACATCCGCCCGGAGCGGCCGATGGCGGTGTCCTCCGTGGCCGCGCAGGTGGGGATCACGGCTTCCCCGGTGTCGGTGGCGACGGTCTCCTTGGCGGCGATCCTGGGCACGGTGCCTGGCGGTCCGCATTTCTCGATCCTGCAGATCCTGTCGGTGTCGATCCCGGCTTCTTTGCTGGGTGTGATCCTGGCGGCGTTGTGGAGTATGCGCCGGGGTAAGGATCTCGACGACGATCCGGAGTTCCAGGAGAAGATCGCCGATCCGGAGAAACGTGCCTACATCTACGGTCGGAACGACGAGTCGACCTTGTTGGACAAGGAACTGCCTCGGACGGCGTATTGGGCGACGTGGATCTTCTTCGGTGCGATCGCGGTGACCGTCCTCCTGGGTGCTTTCTCCGGTTTGCGGCCGTCCTTCTTGGACGCGAAGGGCAAACTGCAGCCGTTGTCGATGACGTTGACCATTCAGATCCTGATGTTGTTGGCCGGCGCGTTGATCCTGATCCTCTGCAAGGTGAAGTCGGTCGACATCCCGAACACCGGTGTCTTCAAGGCCGGGATGGTGGCGATCTTCTCGGTGTTCGGTGTGGCCTGGATGGCGGAGACCTTCTTCGGCGCGCACATCGTGGGTCTGCAGGCGGTGTTGACCGACATGGTCAAGGAGCAGCCCTGGAGCTTCGCGGTGGCTCTCTTCCTGGTCAGCAAATTGGTGAACAGCCAGGCGGCGGCCTTGGTGGCGATGGCTCCGATCGGGTTGAAGATCGGGGTCGACCCGGTCATGATGGTCGGTTTCTTCGGCGCTTCCTACGGTTACTTCTTCCTCCCGACCTATCCCAGCGATGTGGCCTGCATCGGTTTCGACCGGACGGGCACGACCCGGATCGGGAAGTACATCCTCAACCACAGCTTCATGATCCCGGGGTTCATCTGCGTGATCACGAGCGTCTTGGTGGGGACGGCGTTGGCCCGGTTGTTCCTGGGCTGAGTTCCTTCGCCGTCCGGCACGACGGGGGCGGGTGGTACCGGATCTCCGGTACCACCCACCCCCGTCGCGTTGATCTGCGTGTCAGAAGGTCTTTGCGTCGATGACGAAGCGGTAGCGCACGTCGGAGTTCACGACCCGTTCGTAGGCTTCGTTGATGTAGTCGGCGGCGATCTGTTCGATCTCGCAGACGATGTCGTGTTCGGCGCAGAAGTCCAGCATCTCCTGGGTCTCGGGCATCCCGCCGATACAGGAACCGGCCAGTGACTTGCGGGCGACGATCAGCGAGAAACCGGCGACCTCGAGCGGTTTGCTGGGTGCGCCCAGCTCGACGAGGGTGCCGTCGTAGCGCAGCAGGGCCAGGTAGTCGTCCATCGGTAAGTTCACCGAGACGGTGTTGATGATCAGGTCGAAGCTGCCGCGCAGGGCCTTCATGGCGTCCCGGTCTGTCGTCGAGACATAGTGTTTCGCACCGAAACGCAGCCCGTCGTCCTTCTTCGCCAGGCTGTGTGAGAGGACGGTGACCTCGGCGCCCATCGCGGCGGCGATCTTCACGCCGACGTGGCCCAGGCCGCCCATCCCGATGACGGCGACCTTCGTGCCCGGCCCGACTCCCCAATGCTTCAGCGGGCTGAACAGGGTGATCCCGGCGCACAGCAGCGGGGTCGCCGCGGCGAGACGGTCGCCGTGGAAGGCCTCGGGGATGCGGACGACGAAGCGTTCCTCGACGACGATGTGGGTCGAATAGCCGCCCTGGGTGATGTCGCCGTCGTAGCCTTTGCTGCCGTAGGTGCCGATATTGCCGTTCAGGCAGTACTGCTCCAATCCGTCCTCGCAGGCAGCGCATTCGCGGCAGGAGTCGACCATGCAGCCGACGCCGACGATGTCGCCGACCGTGAATTTCTCCACGTCGGAGCCCACGGCGGTGACGGTGCCGACGATCTCGTGGCCGGGAGCGAGCGGGTAACTCTGCGGGCCCCATTCGTCGCGGACGGTGTGGATGTCGGAATGGCAGATGCCGGCGTAGGTGATCTCGATCTGGACGTCGGTGGCGCGCACTTCGCGGCGGGTGAGGGTGATCTTCTCCAGCGGGGCGCCGGCGGCGGGGGCGGCATAAGCGGCGACATGCATCATGACGCATACATTAAGGGCCCGAAAGGGTGAATGCGACCTATCGGACCGCGAAAGTGGTTGACAGCAGCGAAAATCGACAAGCGGCACTCTCGAATCGCTTGAAGAACACGCAGATCCGCCGATTGAAGGGACGACCCAGCCGCAGTAGCCGAGTAGGTGGCCATGTCCCAAGAAAAGATCGTTCTCCCCGGTCAGCAGCTATCTTCTCCCTCCGCTGACGGGGGCGGAGGCACCGGACACAACTGGTTCAGCAGGCTCTCGCTCCGCGCCAAGATCCTCTCCGTAGGGGTCATCGGCGTACTCACCGCGCTGCTCCTCGGCGGAGTCAACATCTGGTCGCTCGGCAATGCGCAGGCCGCGAGCCAGGAGGTCGCCACGGCGAAGGACCTCTACGAGAAGGTCACCAACGTCCTGTGGAAGATCAGCGATGTCAACAACTACCAGAACGCCTACGCCCTCGACGCGCACATCGTCGGCGGGCCGAAAGCCGTCGACGCCACCTCCACGAACCGCAAGGAATTCGTCGGACGCTCCGAAGCGGTGAAGAAGATCCTCAACGGCGACATCGGAGCCCGCACCGAAGAAGGCCGACGCCTGTGGAAGAAGATCGGCGACGACTTCTCCGAGTACATGGCCCTCGACGACAAGGCCGTGGCCCAGTACAAGTCCGGGACCACCGCCGGAGTGGCCGCCGGTGACGACATCGTCATCACCCAGGAGAACGCCGTCCTCGACAAGGTCGCCAAGGACGGCGAAGACATGCAGAAGACAGCGGACAACCGGGTACAACGCGCCCTGAACGACCAGGAGAACAGCCGGGTCACCGCCCTGATCGTCAGCGCCATCACGATCCTGATCGGCATCGCCGGTATCGCCGTCGTCGCCTGGCTGACCTCACGGCTGGTCCTGCGCTCGGTCGCTTCGCTGCAACGCACCCTGCAGGCGATGGGCGACGGCGACCTGACCGTCGAACCGGAGATCCTCAGCGGCGACGAGATCGGCCGCATGGCACAGGCCGGTGAACGCACCCGCCGCTCCATGCAGGGCATCGTCTCCCAGGTCGCCGACGCCTCCCAGGCCGTGGCCGCAGCCTCCGAGGAACTCTCCGCAGTCTCCTCCCAGGTCGGTTCCAGCGCGGAACACTCATCCAGCCAGCTCGCCATCGTGACCAACTCCGCCGAGGACGTCTCCCGCAAT
>NZ_BAGZ01000026.1 GCF_000298175.1 Austwickia chelonae NBRC 105200
ACCCGCTCCTCCTACAAGGACCGGCTCTCCATGCCGACCAGCACCGAAACCACCGGCGACGTCCGCGTCGACAACGGCACGGTGCGCTCGGCCTGAAAAACTCGGTGCGGTCACACACACCATCAGAACGGAGCCCCGCCATCCGGCACCCCCGGAGGCGGGGCTCCGTCATGTACCGATCCCGGACCTACTCCCCTCGAGCAAGCCCCCTGCCGGAGCGCGGCCCGCGCCTCAGCCGAACGGCAAGGCCCCCGCGCATGGGGGAGACTGCCGCCATGCGTTCTTGCTGTGCTGTCTACGCCGACGCCGGATACCTGCTGGCCTCGGTCGCCACCCGAGCCAGCGGCTCCTCCCTGCGATCCGGGATCATCGTCGATCACGGCAAACTCATCGGAGGGATCGGCGAATTCGTCAGCGCACACTGCGGCCTGCCACTCCTGAGAACCCTGTGGTACGACTCCGCCCCGAGCCGTGGACAGATCACCCCCACCCAGGAACTGATCGGCGTCCTGCCCAAGGTAAAACTCCGCCTCGGTCGCCTCTCGCCCAGCGGCGAACAGAAAGGCGTCGACCTGCGCCTCGGGCTCGACCTGGTGGCCCACGCCCGCACCGGAAGTATCGACGTCGCCTATCTCGTCTCCGGGGACGACGACCTCAGCGAAGCCGTCGAAGAAGCCCAAGCCCTCGGCGTCCAGGTCGTGGCCATCTCCGTGGCCGACGTCCGTGGCCGGGCGCACGGTCTGGCCCACCACCTGCGGCTCACCGTCGACGAAGTGGCTTTGCTGCCCGCCGAGCTGGTGGACGGTGCGGTCACTCGTCGGACCAACACCTCGAGCACGGCCACCGGACCGACCGGACAGGGCACCGCCACTCTCGCCCCGGCCGGCGCCACCCCGGAGACCGATGGTTCCCCCTCCGACCGGAATGCCCCGGACGGCATGGTCGTCCCCAGCCCGAAAGCTCTGGCCGAACGCGTCCGGGACAACAGCGCGCCCCTGTTCGCGCCCTCCCCGGCACCCACGGCACCCGACTCCGTCCAGGTCTACTCCAGCGAGACCGGACGCCCCTCCGGAAGCCACCCTGGCGCCGAGCTCGACACGAACCTGGCGACGGACACGGCATCCGGATATGCCGAACCGATCGCACGCGTGGTCAAAGGGGTCCTGCAGGTGTGGCAGCAAGCAGCGAGCTCGCAGGATGTCGCACAACTGTGGGCGGGGCAGCCGTCGATCCCCTCGGAGATCGACCGGGCGTTACTGCTCGACCTGTCCGATGAGATCCAGGTGTACGACGTCCCCGAACAGGTGCGTTTCGCGCTGCGGGCTGCTTTCTGGTCGACGGCCAAGGAGATGCTGGCCGAGAACTGAGGCCGTGCCCGGTGTCGCCATGTTGCAGCCTGCACTCCGCTATCAGTGAGGATGTCGCCACCACCGATGGTCAGACCACCCGAAAGGACTAAGGCTCAGTCTTATTCGGTTCGGGTCGATGAGGTCGACAACGCCTGCCGACACCCGACGGAAGAGATACCCGGATGGCCATCGACATCGCAGGGCTCTGGGCAGACCTGCACCCCAGCCGCACCCTCCACGTGGTGGACATCGGCGCCAACCCCATCGACGGCGACCCGCCGTACCGTCCGCTCCTCGATGCCGGTGTCTGCACAGTCACCGGCTTCGAGCCACAACCCGAAGCCCTCGCCCGGCTCCAGGCCTCCGCCGGACCCACCGAGACCTACCTGCCCCATGCCGTCGGTGACGGCGCCGAACACCAGCTGTACCGCTGCCTGGCCTCCGGGATGACCTCCCTGCTGGAACCCGACCCGCAGATGCTCGACCGATTCCACCTCTTCCCCGAATTCGGGAAGGTGCTCGACGTCGACACCGTCCACACCACCCGCCTGGACGACATCACGGAACTCGGCGCCGTCGACTACCTCAAAATCGACGTCCAAGGGTCGGAACTGGCGGTCTTCCGCGGCGGGCGGACCACCCTGGCCCGTACCGTCATGATCCAGACCGAGGTCTCCTTCGTCCCGCTCTACCGGGGACAGCCCGGCATCGGCCAGATCGACGTCGAACTACGTGACCAAGGTTTCCTCCCGCACGCCATGCCGACGCTCAAACAGTGGCCGCTGGCTCCGCTGGTCTTCGAGAACAACCCCCGCACGCCGCGCCACCAACTGTTGGAAGCAGACCTGGTCTACACCCGCGGCATCATCGGCGCCGAAGAACTCGACGACGACCAACTGAAATTCCTGTGCGTGATCGCCGCCGGGGTCTACCGCTCACCGGACCTGGCCGTCCGGGCCGCCGTCGAACTCGACCGGCGCGGATCGCTCGGCCGACCGGTCGACGTACTCCTGACCCACATGGAATGACCCGCCCCGGTATCGGCCATGAAGCGTGCTCAGGGATAAAACACTTCGGGCGATGGGGAGGAGAAAACTGCCTTCCGTAGACAGGACCGACATGGACACACGCCTCAGCATCGCGATGATCGTGCGTGACGAAGCCGAGAACATCCAGCGCGCACTCGACTCCGTCCGCGCACTCGGGGAACTCGTCGCCGAGGTCTGTGTCTACGACACCGGGTCCGTCGACGGCACCGCGGAACTGGCCGAAGCCGCCGGCGCCCGGGTCGAACGCGGCTCCTGGGACGACGACTTCTCCCGCGCCCGCAATGCCGCCCTGGACATGTGCCGCACCGAATGGGTGCTGATGATGGACGCCGACGAGGTCGTCCAGGCCGACGAGATGCTCTTCCCCGCGCTGCTGGAACTCGGCGTACGCGAAGGGATCCACGCCTTCCACGTCCTTCAGGTCAACACGGGGGACGACGGCACCGCGACCGACAGCGTGCTGCAGACCAGACTGCTACGGCCCGCAGCAGCCCGCTACGTCGGCCGGATCCACGAACAGGTCGACGCCCGCCACGGTGAACTCGTCAGCGAGAGCGCACCCCAGGACGTGATCCGCCTGCACCACAGCGGTTACGCACACGCAGAACGTACCGCCGCCAAACTCGCCCGCAACTCCGCCATCTCCCAGCAGGCACTCGCCGACCCCGCGCTGGCGGACGAAGAACGCTCCCGTATCCGGCTGCACCACGCCCGGTCGATAGAGGCATCCGATCCAAGCTCCGCCGAGGCCGGATACCGGGAACTCGCCGCGGAGCAGGGCCCCTACCAGGTACGAGCGCAAGAGCACCTGGCCCACCTGCTGCTCGACCAAGAACGGTGGGAAGACGCCGCACTCGCCCTGGAAGCACTCACCGCCACCAGCTCCAACAAACCCTTCGCCGCCTTCCTCTTCGCCCGCTGGTGCCTGGGCGTGGGCGAACTCGACACCGGGTTGAGCCTGCTGCGGGAACTGGACCAGGTCTGGACCTCAGGGGGCGTCATCATCCCCCAACATCTGCTCTACACCACCCGCGCCCGGGTCGCCGACGAACTCGGCCTGTGGGACGAAGCCCTGAGCTGCCGACTCACGGCGATGGCCTCACCCGGCGCCGGCCAGGCCGAGGTCGACGCCATGTTCCACCAGTGGGGCGCCCGGCCGGCCGACCCCCTGATGCAACTGCTCCGCGAAGTCCTCCCGGTCGCCGACCCGGCCATCGAGGACTGCCTCCACCGCACCCGATCCGCCTCCACCCAGGTCGCACGCGCGGTGCAGAGACGCCGGTACCGGTGAACGGACACCCTTCAGACCCGGCGTCACTGGCCGTGGTCGCCATCGTGCGGGACGAGGAACGGTGCATCGCCCGGATGCTCGACTCCGTGCAGGCCGTCGCGGACGAGATCGTCGTCGTCGACACCGGATCCGTCGACCGGACCCCCCGGATCGCTGCCGACCACGGAGCCAGGGTGCTCACCCACCCCTGGTCCTCCGACTTCGCCGAAGCCCGCAACTGGGCGCTGGACCACACCCGGTCGTACTGGCGGTTGATCGTCGACGCCGACGAATGGCTCGCCGAAGGCGCAGCGGCGTTGCGCGCCTTCGCCGCCGGCCCCCCGGAGCGGGTCGGACTGCTCGAGGTGCTCTCCTCCTCCGAATCCGACGGCGCCGCCATCTCCCGCACCGACCTCAGCGAACGGCTACTGCCTGGTGACGTGCGCTATCGCGGAGCCATCCACGAACAACCCGTGCACGCTCTCCCCGTCGTCCCGATCGCCGCGGCCCTCGCCCACGACGGCTACGAGGCGGCCCAGCGGGAACACAAAGCGGAACGCAACGAGAGCATGCTGCGAGCGGCTCTGGACCGGCGCGACGACCTTTACCTGCGCTACCAGCTCGGTAAGGAACTCCAGGCGCAGGGACGCCACGCCGAAGCCGCGGCCTGTTATGCAGCCGTGCTCCCGCAGAGCAAGGAGGCTCCCTGGCGGCATTCGCTGGTGGCCCGGGCCGTCGCGGTCTACGGCGCGAGCGGGCGTTTCGCCGACCTGCTCGCCCTGCTCGACGACGAGCTGCCCCGATGGCACGATTCGGCCGATGTCGCCTTCGCCGCCGCCGGCGCACTCCTCGATCTCGCGGTGGCCCTCCCGGACCAGGCCGACGAGCTCCTCCCCGAGATCGAACGACTCTGGCAGCGCTGCCTGCGGATCGGGGAACACACGCCCTATCCGGGGTCGGTGCCTGCCCGCGGCGGACATCTCGCCGCAGGGAATCTCGCCCTGCTCTACGACTCGCTCGGTGAGGAGAAACGGGCGGCCGAATTCCACGAGTTGCACCGTCAGCTGCAGAAGGGGACCCGATGAAGGAGAACCTCGACCCGGCACCGCCCGGCCGGATCTCGGCATGTCTCATCGCGCGTGACGAGGCCACCCGGATAGGCCGGTGTCTGGACTCGCTCCGTTTCCTCGGCCGGCTGTTGCACGAGGTGGTCGTCTACGACACCGGGTCGGTGGACGACACCCGGGAGGTGGCTGCCGAGAGCGGCACCATCGTGATCACGGGTTACTGGGACGACGACTTCTCCCGGGCCCGCAATGCGGGGATCGAGGCCGCCACCGGTGACTGGGCGTTGATCGTCGATGCCGACGAGGAGATCGTCGTCGATGTCGACGCGCTCGCTGTCCAGCTGCGTGACCTTCCTGCAGAAATGGACGGATTGGCCTGTTGGGTGATCAACCTGGACGAGGACGGAGAGCACACCGAGCGGTCTCGACGGTGCGGACTCTTCCGGCGTGACCGGCTCCGCTACCGAGGGGCCATCCACGAGAGCCCTCGGACCGCCGAGGGAGGATCCCCGGCCGTGCAGGCCGTCGGGGAGGATGTCCTGCAGATCTGGCATCACGGCTATCGGGATCGCACCTATTCGGTGGAGAAGGTGCTGCGCAATGCCGCGATCGCCGATGTCGAGATCAGCAGGCTGCGGAGCCGAGGGAGCACCCGTTCCGATGAACTGGCGTGGGCGCTCTTCCACCGGGCACGCTCCCGGCTGACCGAGCAGGAACGCCCGGTCGCGGCGGCCGAGTACCGGGAGGTGATCGGCCTCACCCAGGACGCCTCCCTGCGGCAGGCTGCCTTGGAATGTCTGATGGATGTCCATCTGGACAGCGGGGAGCACGACGAAGCAGCGCACTGCCTGGATGCTCTCGTGCGCACCGGGGCACCTGGCAGCTATGCGTGGTGGGGAGCCGTGCGGGTGGCTGTGGGCCTGCAGGATCTGGAGACCGCCGAGGCCATCCTGGCCGGGATCGACACGGTGGAGACCAGCCTCGGGGTCCAGGCTCCGCGGCATTATCTGTGGGAGGCCCGGGCCCAGGTCGCCGAAGCCTTGGGGAAACGCTCCGAGGCGCTGGCCTATCTGCTGACCTCGATGGTGCAGACCGGACAGGTCGAGGGAAAAGGGCCCTGGCTGCTTCGGCTGTGGGACGGCAGCATCGACCAACTCACCGAGCTGGTCCGGCAGCGGGCCGCCTCGCCGGACCAGGTCCAGGCCGTGCTGCGTGAACTCGCCAAAGGGGATCGGTGACTCAGCCTGACGATGCTGTCGGCCCGGAAAAGCTCAGTGGGGCAGGCTTTTCGTCGACAGAGACGATATGGCCGTACCCCTGCTCGCTGCAGCACTCATCGTCAAGGACGAGGCACAGAATCTCCCGGAGTGTTTGGCAGCGCTGAATGCTCTCCGCCCGCTGATCACCGAGATCTGTGTCTATGACACCGGATCGACCGATGGCACCCAGGAGATCGCTCGAGCGGCCGGAGCCACGCTGAGCCAGGGTTATTGGGATGGCGACTTCGCTCGGGCCCGTAACGAAGCCATCGGGATGACCAACGCCAAATGGGTACTGATCGTCGATGCCGACGAGCGAGTGAGCGCTGATCAGGCCGCTGTGCGGCGCTCCTTACGGGCAGCGCTTACCGCCGCCAACGGGCGGGTCGACGCGCTACGCGTGCCCTGTACCAATGTCGAGGAGAACGGCTCGGACGGAGTCCTCTGGGGGTCTGACCGGCTCTTCCGCCGGAGCCGAGCCCATTATGTCGGCGCAGTACACGAGCAGGTCATGCGTCTGGACGGCAAACCCGTCGTCTTCGATGAGCTCTCGCCGCGGCAGATCCTTATCCGACACCACGGTTACTTGGACGAGAAACTGCTGAGTGACAAACTGCAGCGAAACCTCCAGATCGCTGAGGACGAAGTCGCAGCTCTTCCACCGGGTGCACCGGCCGAGAATCTCATCCGGGCTTATATCGACCGGGCCCGGTCGCGGGTGGGTGCGGGCGACACCGAAGGCGGGCTGGCCGACCTGGAAGTGGTACGTGCGACCCCTAGCCCATCCAAGTACCGACTGCACGGTCTGCAACAGTACGCGGGCTGGTTGATCGACCTGGAACGGGTGGATCAGGCAGCGGAGATCATCGCCGAACTGGCTGAGGCGCCCATCCACCAGAGCCATACCCAATGGCTCACTGCGCGGATCCTTTTCCTCCGAGGAAGACATGCGGAGGCGCTGACGCTGTTACGGGCGATCGACAAGCTCGTCGGCGCCACCGGCACCGTCGACGTCCCGCGGCCGCTGGTCGAGGCCCGGTTGAAAGCGGCAGCCATCACCGGAGAAATCGACGAGGCCGCGGCCTGCGCGGTTCGGCTAATCGCCGACCTGGGGGTGGTCGAGTCCTATCCTCGGCTGCTGATGACCCTGTGGGGCGACCGGGAGCTGTCCGTCTTGGCCCAGATCCTGGTCGACAGCGACCGCGGTTATCTCTCTTCGGCGCTGCCTGCTTTCGAAGAGCTGGGTGATCGCGGGCAGGAACTGGCGGGTCTGATCCGAAAAAAACTGGCACCGTGAAGAACTCGCTGCCTGAGGAAAACTTCGCCCGGCAGCTCTCATGTCGGTGAGGAGGTCGCCGATAGGGCGGTGTCGGCCGGTCTCGGGCCGGCTGGTACGGGTCGCCACGGATGGCGAGCCGTGACCCCATTCCACGAAGGAGATCATCATGGGTCTGCAGATCAACACTAACGTCGCCGCTCTGAACGCCTACCGGAACCTGTCCGGTACCCAGGGCTCGATGAACACCAGCCTCGAGCGTCTCTCCTCCGGTCTTCGCATCAACCGTGCGGCGGACGACGCTGCCGGCCTTGCGATCTCCGAGAAGCTGCGTTCGCAGGTCAACGGCCTCAACCAGGCTCAGGCCAATGCTCAGGACGGTATCAGCCTCATCCAGACCGCTGAAGGCGCGCTGAACGAGACGCACTCCATCCTGCAGCGTATGCGCACCCTGGCCGTGCAGTCGGCCTCGGACACCAACACCGACTCCGACCGCGCGCAGATCCAGAAGGAGGTCACCGCACTCGTCAGCGAGCTCGACGGTATCTCCACGCGTACGCAGTTCAACGGCATGAACCTGATCGATGGCAGCTTCACCGGTAAGAAGCTCCAGATCGGTGCCAACAACGGGCAGACGATGGATGTCAACATCTCTGGCGTCAGCTCCACCTCGTTGGCTGTCAACGGCCTCAAACTGGGCACCCAGACGGAAGCTGCTGCTGCGCTGACCACGCTGGACACCGCGATCAACACGGTCTCCACGCAGCGTGCAGACCTCGGTGCTCTGCAGAACCGTCTGCAGCACACCGTGTCCAACCTGGGCGTCTCCGCGGAGAACCTGTCCGCCTCGCAGTCCCGTATCCGCGACACCGACATGGCCAAGGAAATGACGAGCTTCACCCGCTCGCAGATCCTGCAGAACGCTGGTGTCTCGATGCTGGCTCAGGCCAACCAGGCTCCGCAGTCGGTCCTCAAGCTCCTGGGCTGATCGACGCAGTAACCAACCAGTGAGGGGGCGGACAGATGTCCGCCCCCTCATCGGTGTGCTTCAGCACAGGTCGAACTATCCGGATCAGTGGCCGGCCCTCGGGGCTGCCTGGCAGATAGCTGCAGCAGATTGACTGCGGAGCATATGTATTGCTGTCCAAAGTCCTCAGCGGATCCTTCCTTTCGTCGAAGGAATACGTATGGCCACGCCGCTCCTGTCCGCCGCTCTCATCGTCAAGGACGAGGAGAGCTTCCTCCCCGAATGCCTGGACTCCCTCAACAGCTTGCGCCCGCTGCTGGGCGAGATCTGTGTGTACGACACAGGCTCGACCGACCGGACGGTCGAGATCGCTGAAGCTGCAGGATCCCGGGTGGAACGTGGCTACTGGAACGGGGATTTCGCACGGGCACGGAATGCCGCGATCCACATGTGCTCCTGCAAGTGGACGCTGATCATCGACGCCGACGAGCGCGTGGTGGCGAGAGTGCCCCGTCTGGCCGAGCTGCTGCGCGCGGCCGCGAAAACGAACCGGGGCAGTGCTGACGCCCTCACGGTACTGGTGGCCGACCTCCGCGGAGGAGTGTTCGAGCAAGCCTGGCCTTCGCAGCGCATTCTCCGTCGCGGTCGAGCCCGGTACGAGGGCGCGGTCCACGAGTCTGTCGTGTCCACCCGGCCCGGAGCAGAGTTGCAGGAGTCGGCGCTGCCGGATGACGCCATCGTCCTACAGCATCTGGGCTATGAGACGGAGGAGGCACGCAACGCCAAGTCGGCCAGAAATCTCCGCCTCTCCGATGAGTTGATCGCGACATTGGAACTCCAGAAGAACAATCATGAGGAGCTGATCCAGGCGTTGGTCGATCGAGCTCGCTCGGCCCGCTCCCAAGGACTGACCGAGTCCGCACTGGCCGACTACGAGAGAGTTCGCGGTATGACCTCGGGTTACAAGCACCGCACCTGGGGGATGGAGATGATGGTCGACCTGCTCATCGACCTGGGCCAGGAGGATCGGGCGCGAGAAGTGATCGCCCAGTTGCGCAGCGAAGGAGTGTCGGCAGCCAGTTATTGCGACTGGCTCGAAGCCCGTCTGCTGTTGACCCGGGGCGATCTCGCCGAAGGTCTCGACATCGTTCGGCGTATCGACCGTATACAGGCCGCCAGCGGAACCATCGTGCCTCCCGCGCTGTTGTTGGACGCCCGCTACAAGGCTTGCCTGGCCCTGGAGTTGTACGACGAAGCAGCGGTCTGTCTGATCCAGCTGATGGCCGGTCAAGGGCGGATCGCAGATCGCTCCGGTGAGATGTTGCTGGCGCTGTGGGGCTCGCTGCCCCGCGAAGCACTCGTCCAGATGCTGATCGAAGCGGACCGGGGTTACCTCGACCAGGTGGTGGCACATTTCCGAACGTTCCCGGGGGGCAAAGAGATCGCCCAGATGTTCGAGGGCGCGCATCTGCGGTCGTGAAAAGGCCTCACACGGCTGGCCCGGTCGCCGATAGGGCGGTGTCGGCCGGTCTCGGGCCGGCTGGTACGGGTCGCCACGGATGGCGAGCCGTGACCCCATTCCACGAAGGAGATCATCATGGGTCTGCAGATCAACACTAACGTCGCCGCTCTGAACGCCTACCGGAACCTGTCCGGTACCCAGGGCTCGATGAACACCAGCCTCGAGCGTCTCTCCTCCGGTCTTCGTATCAACCGTGCGGCGGACGACGCTGCCGGCCTTGCGATCTCCGAGAAGCTGCGTTCGCAGGTCAACGGCCTCAACCAGGCTCAGGCCAATGCTCAGGACGGTATCAGCCTCATCCAGACCGCTGAAGGCGCGCTGAACGAGACGCACTCCATCCTGCAGCGTATGCGCACCCTGGCCGTGCAGTCGTCCTCGGACACCAACACCAACTCCGACCGCGCGCAGATCCAGAAGGAGGTCACCGCCCTCATCAGCGAGCTCGACGGTATCTCCACGCGTACGCAGTTCAACGGCATGACCCTGGTAGACGGTAGCTTCAAGGACAAGCAGCTGCAGATCGGTGCCAACAACGGCCAGACCATGACCGTGACGATCTCCGGTGTCAGCTCCACATCCCTGACCGTCAACGGCCTCAAGCTGGACACCCAGACGGAAGCTGCTGCTGCGCTGACCACGCTGGACACCGCGATCAACACGGTGTCCGGTCTGCGTGCAGACCTCGGTGCTCTGCAGAACCGTCTGCAGCACACCGTGTCCAACCTGGGCGTCTCCGCGGAGAACCTGTCCGCCTCGCAGTCCCGTATCCGCGACACCGACATGGCCAAGGAAATGACGAGCTTCACCCGCTCGCAGATCCTGCAGAACGCTGGTGTCTCGATGCTGGCTCAGGCCAACCAGGCTCCGCAGTCGGTCCTCAAGCTCCTGGGCTGATCGACGCAGTAACCAACCAGTGAGGGGGCGCGGGCAACACGCCCGCGCCCCCTCGCCGGTGTTTCCGCAGATCAGTCACGAAAGGAGAGGAACGACATGGCAGGAATGCAGATCAGCGGCCTGACCGGTTTCAACTCGGCCGACATCGTCAGCCAACTGATGTCGGTCGAACGCCAGGCCGGAAACTCACTGATCAAAGCCAAGTCCACCAGCAACACCCTGGTCAGTGCACTGCAGAGCCTCAACGGGCTCTTCAGCAAGATGAAGGACGCAGCCACCGCCCTGGCACCCAGCTCCGTGTTGGACGCCTCGGCCTGGAAGGGCACCACCGCGACCTCCAACCAGACGGGGATCGCCACCGCGACGACCACCGACAAAGCCCAAGCCGGGTCGCTCACCTTCACGGTGAAAAGCCTGGCCGCGTCGGGGGCCGCCATCTCCGGGAACAGCGTCGACGGCGCCGCCGTGCTCAACGGGGGAGCAGCCTTCGACCTGACCCTGACCAAGGGGTCAGGCGCCGCGACCACGGTCTCCGTCCCCGCCGGCGCCAAGATGGCCGATGTCGCAGCGGCGATCAACAACACCGCCGACCTGGGCGTCAAAGCCACGATGGTGCAGGTCTCACCCGGCCAGTACAAATTGCAACTCGAGTCGTCGACCACCGGTGCCGGCACCGACGTCACCGTCGCCGACTCCACCGGCGGCGCATCCGGCCTGGGCACCTTCTCCACGCTGCGGGCCGGTAGCGACACCGTCCTCCGGGTCGGTGACAGCGCCACCGGATTCGACGTCACCTCCCCGACGACGACCGTCAAGGACGTCCTCCCGGGGGTGACCATCACGGCCGTCAAAGCCGACCCGTCGACGCCGGTCACCGTCACCGTCGGTGCAGATGCCAGTGGCATCGCCGACAAGGCCAAGGCCTTCGTCGACAGCGCCAACGAGGTGCTCAGCAGCATCCGGGTCAACACCAAGTACGACAAGGACACGAAGACGGCCGGCACCCTGAACGGTGACTCCACCGTCCGGGATCTCGCCAACCGTCTGCAGTCGGTCTTCGTCGGGGTCGGCTCGGACAAACTGGCCAAGATGGGCGTCAGCTTCACCAAGGAGGGCACCCTCTCCTTCGACAAGGCCAAGTTCGCGGCGGCTTACGCCGAGAATCCCGCCGCCGTCGAGGCTGCCTTCACCGACACCGCGACGAAGGTCCGTGATCTCGGTAAGCAAGCCAGCAATGCAACCGATGGGTTGTTGACGGTCCGGATCAACGGGGAACAAGCGTTGGTGAAGGACTACACCAAGCGGATCTCCGACTTCAACGACCGGATGTCGCTGAAGCAGGAAACCCTCAAACGGCAGTTCTCCGCCCTGGAGACCATGCTCAGCAAGATGCAACAGCAGGGGAACTGGCTCTCCGGTCAGCTGCAATCGCTGTCCAGCCAGTCCGGGAAGTAAGGGGACCACATGACGACCGCGGCCCAGCTCCGCAACCGGTACGCCCAGGACACCGTGAGTACGGCCTCGCCGGCCAAACTCCTGGTCATGCTGTACGACCGGCTCAGCAAAGACCTGCTGAACGCGGAGCAGGCCGTGGTCGCCGGTGACATCCCCGGCGCGCACGCCGCGATCGTGCACGCTCAGGAGATCATCACCGAACTCGCCGTCACCCTCGACGTCAGCGCCTGGGAAGGCGGCGAGAAACTGCTCGCCGTCTACGAGTTCTGCCTGCAAGAACTCTTCCAGGCCAATGTCCACAAGGACGCCGCCCGCGTGCATAGCGTCCGGGAGATCATCGAACCCCTGCGCGACTCCTGGAAACAGGCAGCCGCCCAGACCGGGGAGAAACCGTGACGATCGCCGCCTGGGAGGCCGCGCTCACCCGGATGGAGGACGAGCTCGACGCCCAGGAGGAAGCGCTGCGCACCGGTCAACTCACCGAAGTCGCCGCCTTCGAACCTCCGGACTCCCTCGGCCCGCTCCCGGCGCAGCTCGCGGACCGGGTCAACACCCTGATCCAACGCACCGGCCTGCTCGCCACCTTCGTCCAGTACCAACTCGTCGCCACGGACGCAGACCTCCGTTACGAACGCCGCGAGACCAAACATGCAGGGGCGCAAGCCCTCTACCTCGACCGGACTTTCTGAACACCGGTAGATACCAGGACACGCCAGTCTGAACAGGGGCGATGGAAGATCCATCGCCCCTGAAGCACTTCACAAAGACCACCCCGCGCCGATAGGCAGCCAGCTGTTCGACTCGGCGAGACCGCCAGGACAGCCCAGGACAGCACGATGCGGGATCCCCGCACTCACGGATGAGGTTGGAGTCAACAGATGTCTTCCTTCAGCGCATTGAACCTCGGCGCCCGCGCGGTTTTCGCTGCGCAGCGGGGCCTGGACACCACCGGCCAGAACATCGCGAACTCCGCCACGCCCGGATACTCCCGTCAGCGGGTCGACCAGGTGGCCGTCGGCGGACCGACCGTCCCCGCGATCTGGGCGAAATACGACCAGGCCGGCGGCGGCGTCAAAGTCACCGGGATCTCGCGGATGCGCGACGAATTCCTCGAGGCGCGGGCGCGCAATGCCCACTCCGCGTTGGGTCAGCTCGGCGAGCAGACCAAGACCTACGAGGCCGTCGAACGCACCATCGGCGAGCCCAGCGATATCGCCTTCAAGAAGCAGCTGAACGAGTTCTGGAACTCCTGGGCCAACGCAGCACAGGGTGATCTCAAGTCCGAGGCCGCCCGCAATGTCGTGGTCAGCTCCGGTGTCACCGTCGCCAACCGGCTCAATTCGATGGCCAGCCAGCTGGAGACCCAGTGGGCCGACCGCCGCACCGAGCTCGAGGCCAATGTCACCGAGGTCAACAAGGCGGCCGAGGACATCGCCAAGCTGAACCGTGCCATCAAGAACAACGTGATCAACGGCCTGCCTGCCAACGAACTCGCCGACCAGCGCGATCTCCTCGTCGAGAAGGTCACCACCCTCACCGGGGGTGTGGCCGAACGTGCCGAGGACGGCGTCGTCAACATCAAGCTCGGCAGCAACTATCTCGTCTCGGGAAACCAGTCCGCGAGCCTCAAGGTCACCGGCGGAGCCGCGAGCTACGCCGCGTGGGATGGAACCACCAAGGCCACGGTGTCATGGGCCACCGATCTGGACGGACAAGCGTCGACGGTGACCACGCCTGTCCTCGGGGCGGACAAGTTGGCCAACCCCAAGTCGACGATGAACGGTCAGTTGGAAGCCCTGAACGAGACGATCCCGAACTACCTGACCCAGCTCGACAAGGTCGCGGAGAAACTCGCCAGCACCGTCAACGAGCAGAACGCCCAGGGTTACACCGTCGACACCACCCCTGGCGGTAAGCGGGGCACCGCACTGTTCACCACCGGCAGCAGCACCGGCGACCCCGCACCCACCGGGCGACGCGCCGCCATCAACATCCGGTTCGCCGGCACCGCCTCCGACCTCGGCATCTCCGCGTCGGATATTCCCCCGGTCAAGGCCGACGGCACACCAGGAGTGCTCAACGGCGACAACGCCAAGGCCATGTTCAACAACGCGAACAAGCCGGGCGAGGCCGACGACCAGTACCGCAATCTCGTCGTGCAGCTCGGTGTCGATGCGCAGAGCGTCTACCGCAACAACACGGTGGCCAAGAATGTCGCCAAGACCGCCGACGACGCCCGCGACAGTGTCTCCGGGGTCAGCCTCAACGAAGAGATGACCAACCTCATGAAGTACCAGCACAGCTTCTCGGCGGCGGCGAAGTTCATCACCGCCATCGACACCACCATCGAGTCACTGCTCAACATGAAGCGCTGAGCCTCGAGCTGACCAGGAGAGACGATCATGCGCATCACCCAGAACTCGATGAACCGGACCCAACTGATGGGACTGGAGAACAGCCTCGGCCGTTTGCAGCGGACCCAGGAGGAGCTGACCACCGGCAAACGGCTCACCCGGCCTTCGGACAACCCGGTCGACACGGTCTCCGCGATGCGGCTGCGCGATCAGCAGCGCGGCCTGGAGCAGCTCGGCCGCAATATCGACGACGGTCTGGCCCGCCTCCGCTCCGCGGACGACGCCCTCACTCGTACGTCGGCCATGCTCAACCGGGTCCGCACCCAGGTTGTCTCCGCAGCCAATGGCACCAACAGCCAGAACGAACGCAATGCCTTCGCCGCCGAGGTCCAGCAGCTCCGGGAGGGCATCCTGCAGCTGGCCAACACCAAGTACGCCGGGGCGTCCGTCTTCGCCGGCACCCAGAATGTCGACAACGCCTTCGACCCGGCCACCGGTAAATGGCAGGGCAATGACGCGCCGGTGATCCGCAAGATCACCGAGGCGGCCAGCCCCGCCGGGGACATCGACGTCTCCATCTCCGGGGAGAAGGCCTTCGGTGGCGGGACCGCCGACGACCTGCTCGGCGCCGGGGGGATCCTCGACCGCATCGTCACGAAGCTGAACGACCCCACCCAAGGCCCGGTCGCCGACGAACTCGCCAAGCTCGACAGCGCGTTGGAGAGACTCTCCTCGGCCCAGTCGACCATCGGTGCCCGCACCAACCGCCTCGAGGGTCTGCAACAGCTCAACGGCATGCAGGACGACGCCTCCAAGGTCGCCCTGTCCAAGGTCGAGGACACCGACTTCATGAAGGCCGCGATGGATCTCGCCGTCCAGTCCAATGCCTACAACGCGGCACTCCAGGCCTCGGCGAAGATCATCCAGCCGTCGCTGATGGATTTCCTGCGCTGATCTGATCTCGGCCGTCCCGCCGTGACCTGCCCCACAGGATGGTGGCGGTCACGGCGCCGAGCATTCCCAGAGCGGCGAGGGCCGCAGCGGCGGAGGCCAGTCCGGCGGACGATCCGAGGGCACCTGCCAGCGGGTAGGTGAGCATGAAACAGGCGTGGGACAGGGAGAACTGGGCTGCGAAGGCGGCCGGTCGCCGGGCCGGGGGCGTGTGCCGTCGGATGAGGCGCGCGGACGAGGTCAGCACCGTGGAATTCGCCGCGCCGAGGACGAACCAGGTCGTGCACACGGCGATCCATGTCCACCGGTGTGGTGTGCCCGCCAGGAGCGCCGCCCCGACGAGGAGACCTGCCGGTGCTGTCGCCGTCCCGGTCAGCATGAGCTGCCGGTCGGTGATCCGTTCCAGGAGCCGGGGAGCAGCCAGCGCGGTGACCATGGATCCGGTGCCATAGGCGGCGAACATGAGGGCCACATCGGACTGTTCCCGGCCGAGATGGCCGCGGACCAGCAGCACGGTGTTCACGATGACCATCGCGGTGGCGGCGGCGACCACGAGGTTCATGGCCAGCAGGCTGCGCAGTTCACGGTGTGCGAGGAGGGCCCGTGAGCCCAGGGTGATCCGCTGGCGGAAGGGTGCTGCTTCCTGGGGGGTGGCGGCGGGCAGCCGGGTCAGGGTGACCAGCAGTGCCGAGCCGAGGAAGCCGACGACGGTTCCGAGGAACAGGTGGTGATAGCTGGTCACGGTGAGGAGTGCGGCCGCGAGGACCGGGCTGAACACCGATTCGAGGTCGTAGGCCAGGCGGGACAGGGAGAGCGCACGGGTGTAGTCCTCTTCGCGGGGGAGGACGTCGGGGATCACGGCCTGGAAGGCCGGGGTGAAGGTCGCCGAGGCCGACTGCAGGACGAAGATCAGCAGGTAGATCTGCCAGGCCTCGCCGACGAAGGGCAGGGCCAGGGCGACTCCGGCGCGGACGAGGTCGGCGCAGATGAGAACGACGCGCCGAGGTGCCTGGGCGACAGCGGCCGCGATGACGGGGGAGACCGCCACATAGGCGACCATCTTGATGGTGAGTGCGGTGCCGAGGACGATACCGGCCTGTCCGCCGGCGATGTCGAAGGCGAGCAGGCTGAGGGCCACGGTGAGCAGCCCGGTGCCGAGCAGGGCGATGACCTGGGCGCCGAACAGCTTCGCGTAGGTGCTGTCGCGCAGGACGCCGATCATGGTCCGGGGTGGGTCGTCCGCTGGGGGGCGGGGTGGCCGTGGTGGTGGGCCGGGAGGTCGTCCGCAGCGTGTTGGGCCTGGTAGATGGCGTCTGCGACCAGTTGGCGGCCGTGTTCGTCGGCGAGTCGGTAGAAGACCTTCTGGCCGTCCTGTCGGGTGGAGACCATGCGCGACATCCGTAGTTTCGCGAGGTGTTGGGAGACGCCGGCGGGGGCTTTGCCGACGGCTTCGGCGAGTTCGTTCACGGACAGTTCGCGGTCGCGCAGGGCGAGGATGATCTTCACCCGGGTGGCGTCGGCCAGCATGGAGAACACTTCGACGGCGAGGTCGACGTAGATGCTGTCGACATCCAGAGAGCACTTCTTATCTGCATTCATACGCAGATACTAGGGTAAGCGTGGCCGGCAGGGAACCGACGAAGGACACAACACGGAGACCCGCCACCCCGCACACGGAAAGGCCCGGCACCCACCACAGGTGCCGGGCCTTCCCGGACCGAATCATGCAAGCCACAGCGGAGTGGCGGACCCGACCCGCCAAGAGACCGGTGACGGCCCCGGACGGAGGATCAGAAGGGGACGACGATACCGAGAGCGCCCAGACCATAGCCCTCGATATCGAGTTGGTAGTCAGCCCGTTTGCCGAGGCCACGCAGCAGCATGGCCGCATTCGTAGGGATGACCGACCCCGGTTGGAAGACGGCGTTCAACTTCAGATGGGTGTCATTCTCCCCGACGTTGAACAACGAAGCGAAGATGTTCATCACCTCGTAGAAGTTGTCGTAGAGCGCAGCGGGGAGCTCGACATTGTCGATAGCGGTCTGCGCCCCGGTGGGAGGCACCAGGCCCAGCGCCGCGCCTGCCCGGGCCGCAAGATCCAGATCGGCGCAGACGATGGCCTTAGTGTCGATATTCCCGTCGACGTACAGACCGGTGCAGCAGGCCCGCCGCGCCGTCGGCACCACAGGCTTGTCCATATGGGCGATCGTGACCGTGCGACCGAGAAGGTCCTGGAAGAGGTCCTTCACGGGCTTCGGCTCGGGGATCGGTGTCATGACGTGTGAGGTTCTCGCTTAAGTGCGTACCGGGTAGGGAAAGCTCAACCGAGGACAGGCTTCAAGGCTTCGGAGAACATGTCGGCGGTGAACGGTTTGGCGATCAGGAAGAGCGCCCCGGAATCCGAGGCCTGCGAACGCATCGCATCCGAACCCTCGGAAGTGACGAAACCGAAAGGCACATTGTTGCCCTCGGCGCGCAAAGCCTGCAGGAACTCGATCCCGCTCATCTCCGGCATATTCCAGTCGGACAACACCATGTCGGGGCTGTTGGCCTTGACCGCGGCCAGACCCTCGGCACCGTTCTCACATTCGATGATCTCCGCACCGTCATATCCGGCCTGACGCAGCGTCCGGATCACGATCATGCGCATGGCGCGGCTGTCATCGGCGACTACGACCTTCACAGTTTTCTCTCTCTCTGAGCGTCGGGACAGGGGACCGGACGTGGCGGACACCGCAGGACGGACATCCGACGCCGTGCCCGGTGCCCGGGAAACGGCAGCCGACCCGGTGGGCAGGTGCGGCGCGAAACCGGATCAGTTTTTCTGCGGGCGATTCCACACGGTGAGGTACATCGAGAACCCGTCGGCGATATAACCGGCCTCCAGAAGAGGACGACCGCCGGGGACCCGCAGGGTCGGGCTCTTGCCCGAAGCGACCACAGGCAAGGACAACGTGCTGGGCTCGGGAAGCAGAGACTTGATGTTCCCGCCGACCATATTGGTCAGTTCGCCGATGCCATCGGCGATGTCGTCGTCGGAGGCCTCGTCGTCGGCCATGCCGAACATCGTCGCCGCGAACCTACGGGCGCCGTCCGCATTCATCTCCATGGAGATGAGACAGTCGGTGGCCCCGGTGACGCCGACAGAACCGGCCACTGCCGTATCGGTCTCCGGGCGAGGCATGTCGACCGGCTCGACATCGATGCCGAGCATGGAACTCCACACCTCTTGGATGATCTGTGCGACATCGTCGCTGGACAAGTGCATAACGCGGTCCTTTGTGAAGTCCTTCGGGTAAGGCCCTTCGGAAGGTAGGTCGGCGGCTGGCCGGTTGTACTGCACGGATGGGTCTGCTGCCCCGCCCGTACGGCCTGACCACACGTGGACGACGGCCTTATCGGCTGTGACACAAGGGACTTGAGCACTTCATCGCTGGTCACGGGCTCATACTTTCCGATGGGTCCGTGGCGTGCGACGACGGCCTCGAAGGCAGGGACGGCGCGATGCCCCCGGAGGTGCACTTTCGCCGTTGTCCGGAATCGGCATCCCACCCCGGCTCCGTAGCGAACGGACCCTCCCCAGCGCCGAACGGTCGCCCCGGACCGTGCGATCCGCGCCCCGAGGCCCGCCCCGCCCGCCCGGCCCCTCACCCTCCCGAGCACCTGGAACCCGACCCGGCCCGCGCCGATGAGGGGAGAAGAACCCCCGGCACACACCGAACAGGATGAACGCCACGGCGTCCGTGAGCGATTGGCGACGTCATCGAAGGCCGACTCGCTCAGATCCGCTGTCGCGGTGCCGATTGAAGGCTCGATTCCCCACATCTCACGAGGAGCTTGCCGATGGAAGGCATGGAGGAGATCGTTCAGGAGTTCCTGATCGAGAGCCACGAGAATCTCGACCAGCTGGACCAGGACCTGCTCGCTCTCGAACGCGACCCCGGCTCCCGCGAGTTGTTGTCCAGCATCTTCCGCACCCTGCATACCATCAAGGGCACCAGCGGCTTCCTCGCCCTGCACACCCTGGAATCGGTGGCGCACGCCGGGGAGAGCCTGCTCAGCAAACTCCGCGACGGCGAAATGGCCCTGACCAACGAGATCGCCACGACCCTCCTGGAGATGGTCGACGCCGTGCGCGCCCTGCTCGGGCACATCGAGAACGACGGCAACGAAGGCACCGAGACCTACACCGACCTGGTGTCCCGGCTGCACATCCTCCTCGAAGGCCGGTCCCCGGCCGCCGAAGCCGCCGGAACGGCACCGGCAGCCACCGTCGCCGAAGCCCAGGCCGAGGTCGTCGAGACCGTGGTGGAAGCCGTCGAACAGGCCGAACAGGCCACCGAGAGCGCACCCAGCGTCACCGTCGAAGTGCCTGCCGCCTCGCACGTACAGGTCGTCGTCGCCGACGCGCAGAACGCCGCCCCCGCCCCGGCCGCCCCCACGCCC
>NZ_BAGZ01000025.1 GCF_000298175.1 Austwickia chelonae NBRC 105200
CTTTCTGACCAGGGATATTACCACCCGGTAACAAAGATTCTCTTCAACTTCGCTTTGCAGCGCGCCGCCGGTGCGACGCCTTGCTCCACCCTGGCCTCAACCCTGAACGCGACACCTCTTCCGACGGCGCAGCCGGTCGAAGCATCACCCGCACACCGTCGAGATCGACGACCTCCCAGTCGTGGCGATACACCCGAAAATCCAACCCCTGCTCCGAATTCGTACCGAAAACCATGATGGCCCGGCCATCCTTGACCATCTCCAAAACCCGATCCCACAGCTCCTCCCGAACCCGCGCATTGACCTTCCCGACAAATACACCCGCGCTGACCTCCAGCAACCACCTGGTCAAGTACCCACGAAGACCGACCGGGCACGCCGTCAACACGATGACTACCATCACCCACCCCGTTCATCCCCATAAGACACCCCTCCTGGAACCGTACGTATCCCGCCGTCCCACAACTCCAAGCTGTCCCATTCGACGACGTCAAGCTCCTCGTCCTCGGCCTTTCCACCAGACAACAAGTCCTGAACATCCCTCGCGCACCTCGGCAGCAGCTTCGCAGCATGAATCGCATCCCGCATCGCGCGCCGAGTATCCCCCGGCACATCCTCGCTCTTCGAAGCCACCACCTCGAACGCCGTCGGCACCGCCAACTCCACCTTGTACAGATCGGCGATGTCGTACACGAACGACCGGTCGTTCCCTGTATGCACCACGCCCAGACCCGGCGTGCACCCGAGCGACACCACCACAGCGTGAACCGCCCCGTACAGACACGTCGTCGCCGCCGAAAGCGCCATGTTGACCGCATCCGACGCATCGAAATCGTCCGGCCGATAATCCCGCCGAGACCACTCGACCCCAAATGTCTCAGCGGCAACCTTGTACGCCAACCGCACCCGCGCACCTTCCTTGCCCCGCAGTTGCTGCATCGACAACCCGGAGACGTCCTCCCCCGGGAAACGCATCTCATACATGCGCCGCGCCACCGCCAACCGCAACCTCTGATTCGACACCACCTCCGCCTGCCGAATCAACCAGCGCGACGACCTGGCCATCGTCCGGCCATGCGCGTAATACCGCACACCCCGCTCGCCCACCCAGGCCACGGTGGCGCCGCTTTCCGCGAGCACCACCATGGCCTGATGAGTCACCCGGGTGCCCGGCCCCAACAACAACGCCCCGATCGTCGCCGACGGCACATGCACCGTGCCCCGCTCATCAGTCACCGTGATGGCATTCCCATCACGGTGGACCACACCGCGTTCGACATAGACAAAACTCAAACGGTCCTGAACCCGCACAAGCTCCTGGACATCACTGGGCCGAGCCCCCGGGACCGGCCTCACCGCGGACGCGCCAATGTCATCAACCCGCACCCGTACGCCTTGGCACGACCCATGCCACCGACCAGAGCCTCCCGGAAAAGACCGACATCAGTGACCGTCAACGCACCATCGAACTGAACACGACTGATCGTCACCCGGCCACGACGGCCCCCCGCCGGATCGCCCCGCGAAAAAGCATCCGCCTGACGGCCGGTCACCACCACACCGCCCTCAGCGGCACCCTCCGGATCACAAATCGAAAAGCCCCACCCGGCACCATGCTCACGCAGCCACTGCTCCTGCTGGTGAGCCGTCACATGCGGGACCACCTTGCCGCGCGGCGCACCCTCCTGACGGAGCACATGCACCGGATTCGCCGACAGCCTGAACCGCCACCTCTGGCCATCGGCCAACCGCGACAAGAACGGCGCATACGTCGTCGTCTGCCAGGTCTGCGTCATCGGCCAACCGGCCTGCTCCACCAACGTGGTCAGATCCGGCTCCGCAGCGCCCACCACGTACAGAAAACACTCATGGCGCTGCGGACGATCCACCCGCCACAACACTCGGCCGGTCTGCGCCTCCGGCGGATAACAGGCCAACACTGCGGCGTGCATCCGCTGAGGAGAGCCCAGCAGATGCCGGGTCCCCCGCCGGGACGGGTTCAACGAAAACTTGGTCAGGTACACGGCACCCCACCCACCTCAGAAAAGAAATCCGGTTCCGGCGCAACACCTCTCGGAACCCGGCCTTGTGGATTGTCGACCTCGATCATCGGGTCCACCGACTCCACCGCACGCCAGACGTACTCCCGGCGCCGCGGATCCCAGCTCTGCGGCACGTCACGCACCGTGAACATCTGAGACGTGCTGTCCGCGACGTCGCCCCCCGATGACTGCGCGTCGACGAAAGCCTCCAGGTTGGTACGTCCCTGAGGAAGCCGACGGCGATACCACGAAGACGCCTGCCACTCCGTGTCCCGCAACACCTCCACCAGGTCGCCCTCCCGCACCGACATCGCCACCGGCTGGGACGGCGGACACGCCCGTCGCCCCAGGTACAGCGGGAAAACCGGCGAGCGCACTGCGTCGTAGAGCGACTGTACGAGGGTGTGTTCGCCTTCGACGGCGGCGACAAAGATCGCGTCGGCGAGGTAGTAGCGGTAGGAGAGCGGCATCGATTCAGGTTTTGGTGATGTCCAGCGGATCGCGGTGTGGAAGTCGCGGATGAGTCGGCCTGGCTGGTCGACGCGGACTCCGAAACGGAGGCCTACCAGGTCTTCGATCGGGTCGGCTCGGCGTCGGCCTTGCGCGGCGGCCAGTAAGCCGAGGACGCCGCTCTTCGTCGGTTCTCTCCTGGTGTGGCGGCGCGCGAACCGGCTTTCTTCTCCCCAGGATTGCAGTGGCCCCGCTAGGCGGAGCAAGAGGACGGACATCAGCGGGCCGCCGTCTCCGTCACGACATGGCGGACGTTGTCGACCAGCTGCTGGAGGGGGATGCGTTCGCCGAGGCGGTCCACGGCTTCGGCTGCGGCTGGTCCACGGGTGACCCAGATGTGGCTGGCTGCGGTGCTGAACTGGGGCAGCACTTCTTCGGCGTATGTCGCGAGCTGCTCGCAGGAGGGTCGTACGTGGCCGGTGTCGGCGGCGGTGACTGCATCTTCGAAGGCTCCGGCGAGGCTGACGGGCTGTCCTTCGCGCACCATCACGACGACTGCGTCGGGGAGGGTGCGGTTGCCGAAGGTGTTCTGTTTTCCGGTGGGCATGCTGGTGACGAAGCCTTGGACGAAGGCGGCTGCTGCTCGGCCGGTGGCGTCGGCGTCGCCGAGGTTGTGCAGGAGGCCGTCGACGTTGATCGTGGCGAAGCGGTAGAGGGTGGACGAGTTGAATTCGACGGTGCCGATCATTCCGGCGCCGGTGTCGGCACGTTCGTTCCGGTCGTCGACGGCGGTGAAGTAGTCGTCTTCGTTGTCGACGCGGTGGGTGCTCAACGCGTGGGCGACCTGGACGGCGGCGTCGACGTTCAGGTCGGCGTCATTGGCTACCATCCGGCCGAAGAGTGCGATGTCCACCCCGTGACCGTCCTGCATGGCAGCCTTGACCGCCTTCTTGTCGAGTTTTTCTGTGCTGCAGGCGAGTTCTGCCAGCTTGTCGAGTTGGATGGAGCTGATGAAAACCAAGTACTCGGCCTGGGCGACCTTGCTGGGCAGCTCCTCTTCGCCCTTCTTGACGCGCGGTTTCTCCAGCTTCAAGCCGAGGAGGCCCAGGACTTCTTCGGCCCGGTTGCGGGCGTCCTGCAGCGCCGGCTCATCGGCGGCGGTGCCGCCCTTGCGCTCGAGGATCCGATCGCCGAGGAGTTCCACGAGCCGCTTCGTCCGGTAACCGAGCTCGCTGCTGTCGACATGGCCGGGGAAAGCGGCGCGGGTAGCGCGCTTCCATGCCTGGCTGCTGACTCGGGCGCGAGGCACACCGCCGTAGATCGCGCTCTTCGGCTGACCGGTGTCGTCACGGTTGACATTGCTCGGCGGCAGGGTCTGGATGATGTGGAGATCGACATAGGTCGTCATGGGAGAACTCCTCTTTCTGCAAAAACGAAACGAATAACGAAGCGCGAATAAGGTCGTGCAGGGCGATCAGGCGGAGAGGTCGCTCTGGTCGGATCGGTGTCGTCGCAGGTCGCGCCCCCAGGCAAGACGCACCCGGGAAGCCGTCCGCGGCGAGGACAGGTCGTAGAGGTCTCGGGCCAGGAGCCCGTAGTCCAGATGGATCCCGGCGCCACGCTCGGCGCGCATCAAGGTCACCAAGGTGCGCATCACCGTCAGTCGACGGCGGTCAGAAGCAGCCGCGCCGGCCTGGTGGAATCGCGCCACGACGGAGCCGTCCAGCTCACGGCCGTCACCGCGAACCATGGCGAGTTGTCTGACCGCCTGCCCGAAGCGCACACCGGAGCGGTGCACTCCGTCACCTCGGGACTGCTGATGTGTGGCGTAGAGACACAGCGCCGCATGGATGGCACGCTCCGCCCGGGACGGGGCGTCACCGCCGCCGGCCAAGGTTGCCGGCAGGTCACCCAAGGTGATCTCCCAGACGGCGGGGTCGTCCCCGGGACAGGTCGGATCGGCCCGCCGGAGAGCAGCCATCGTCGCTGATCCGTACGACGTGGGCTGTTGCCCACCACGGGCATAGGCTTCCTGGAGCCGCAGCACCCTGCTCTGCACATATTTCTCGATGTCCCGTCGGTGGTCGGCACCGCTCATGACGCCTCCTTCGAACTCGTTGCGTTGTTCCCCGCCGCCGACACCTGATAGGCCCGGGGAAGTTTCTTCATCAAGGCGGAGCGGAACCAGGCCTCGGCGATCGGCGCGTCGACGAAGCGTCCGCCGACATCACGACCACGCCAGGCCTTGTCCGCAGAGCTGTCGATCAGCTCCGCCCCGACCTGTTTGAGGATCCGGTCGGCGGTGCGATGCCAGCGGGTCAACGCCTCGTCGACGTCCGTCGACGTCGACAGCTCGAGCAGCCACTCCCGGAAGGGAGCATCCAGGACACCCCAGACGCGTTCTCCTGCCCTTTCTCGGGCGCCGTCGCTGCTCCCACCCGCGGCTCGATGCAAGTTGTGGGCGAAATTGCGCAGGTCACCGACCGCGTCGTTCGTGACAGCGACCGCTTCCATGGCCGCGCCGCGCAGCACCTCATCCGTCAGGACCGCCGGACGAAGCGACATCACGTCGTCGACAAGTCCGGAGACCACCGAATCGTTGCTGCCGTACTCGACACCTACCGCATGAAAGACCACCGGATGATCACCGCCGAGATATCCCTCATCGGTGACCTTGGCCAGCCACTGGAGCAGCAGCGGAGACAAACGCTCGGCATCCTCCACCGCACCACGCTTCGAAGTCCGTCCAGCGAGCAGACCCCCGAGCCCCCGCCACACGGCGCGCTCCGGCAGATGGCCGACCGGCATGTAGACCACCGGGCCGTACTCACCCTTCTTCTCCTGAGCGGGGCTCCGCTTCCACGCGGCCATCGCCTCGTCCCGATGGCGGTTCTGCAGGCCTGCCCGATCCCCGTAGCAGACCAAGGCGTCGACGACGTACCCCTCGTCGTCCGGGATGAGGCGCAGGCGGCGGCCCTGCCAGGCGAGGAGTTCGACCGGGCCACGCTGGCGTGTCGGATCCACCAGCCACGGATCCACTGCGCTGGTGAGCAGCTCGTCCCGCTCCCACGCCGGGCGGTCGCCCTCCGGGGACGGCTCCTCGTAGACCAGGTTCAGCAGCAAGGTCTCCGCGAGGTTTTCCCCCTCGGCAAAAACCACACCAAGGCTCCCGCACCACCCCGTACCGGACGGGTAGCCTTTCCCGCCTTTCACCCGCGGATCACCCACCGCACCGGTCTTGATGCCTGCCGGGTCATACGCCTGGCAGTGGACGAGCCACCGGGCCGCCTCGGCAGCGCCGATCCGGTCGAGACCCTCCCCCGCTCGAGTCGTGAAGAACTTGTCCCCGTCGGGGATCTCCGCGATGAGCTTCGTCAGCCCCGAGGTGCTGCCCTTCTGCGTGCGCAGGCCGGCCACCTGGAAGAAAGGACACTTCTCGTCGAACAGCTCGAAGCGCTGTTCGTACCGGAGGAGGTATGCCACGATCTCGTCGACCGGAAGACCCTCCGACCACCATGTCCCCCACCGTTGCAGCGCCTCATCAGGGTAGATGTCGTCGCGGAGAGCACGATGGACGATCGCCAACAGCAGGCGCAGCAGCGCGACCTGCTGGGTCGGCATCTCACCGGCGAGTCCCCGCCAACGTGAAGCCTCCCGGAACAGCGTGAGAAGTGAGACCTCATGTCGTTGCCGGTCCGCATCGAGCACCAGCACCCACGGGTCATGGACCAGATTGAATTTCGGAGTCATGTCACTTCCTGTCTGAATTCTTCGAAGAGACGAGCAGACCGAGCACTCGGTCATAGCGGATCGAGGCACCGCACAACGACGCCCTCAGCGAGGCGTCCAACGGGAGGACCAACTGACCGGACAGCCACCGGTTGTCCTGCCAACCGGCCACCTCCGGCACCTGCTCCAACTCGGAGATGGCCTGATCGATCACCCCCGGATGCACGACAGCCCGCGGCAGCCGGACCGTGCACGATGCGGCGACCCGCGCCACCAGGTCGTCGCTGCGGCCCAACACCCCGGGAAGTGCCGCACCTGAACACTCCGGAAGACCGGGGAGAAGATGGAGCAGTCCGTCGTCTCCACGGCACAGGAGCACCACCTCCAACGAGTCCTCGCTGTCCCGAACCTGGCCCCTCCCGCAGCGGTCGAGATCATCCCCCTCGGCACGAACCGGACTCGCCGACCAGCTGGCCAGAAAACGTTCTGACCGGGCCGGTTTGACCTGGAAGACCGGGGCCTTCGCAACGGAGGCAGCATGTCGTGCCTCGTCGTCCGACCGCGCTTTCTCCCACTTGGGGGACCAGCCCGTCGGCGGCGGCACATCGTCGTCATATCCCGCCCCCACCAGGACCGGGATGTCCTCAGGCAGCGATACCTGCCGGGCCCCGTCCAGGTACGGGGCGAGCACCGCCATCGACCTCAAGAGCCGGTACTCGCCGTAGACCGCGACACACCCACGGTCGAACGACGGCGGCCCGTCGCCCTCACCGAATCCCTCGACCCCGGCGAGCAACAACCTCGGACGCCGCAACCCCGGCGGACGGTCCCGCTCCGGCCGGCGATGCCGATGCAGGCGACCAGCCCGCTGCAGCACCAGGTCGATCGGCGCGATATCGCTGATCATCACGTCGAAGTCGACATCGAGGCTCTGCTCCAACACCTGCGTGCCGACCACGATGCACCGCTGCGGGCGACCCGCCGCTCCCCCTGGCGGACCGAGCATGCTGCGAATCTGCTTCTCCAGACGCATCCGGTCAGGACCGATGAAGCGGCTGTGCACGAGGTGGACGTCAGCCCCGAACTCCGCCGACAACGCCGCATAGGTCTCCTGCGCGCGACCGACCGTGTCGTGGATCACCGCAGCGCAACCACCGTCGACGAGTTCGTCCCGTAAGACGTCCACGAGCTTGTCGTCCGGGAGCGACGACAGCCCCACCCGCATCGATGCGCTGCCGTCCTCGACCGCGACCGTCGCCACGCTCCGGGTCGCCACCGTCAGGCAGGGGTACGTCGCCGGTGCCGGAAACTCGATGGCGGCGCTCCGCCCCAACGCTCGGCCGTGACGTCCGCGGACATAGGCCTCGACCAGCTGTCGACGCTGCGCCGACGGGAGCGTCGCCGACAGCAGAACCACCGGGACCTCGTACGCGCCGAGCCAATCCAGCACCAGGCACAGGAACGACCGCATATAGACATCGGCGGCATGTACCTCGTCGACGACGACCACTTTCCCGGAGAGAGCCAGGTGCCGCAGCGCCAGATGCTTCGACTGGAGACCGCCGAAGAGCACCTGGTCGATGGTGCCGATGACGTGATTGGCCAGGACGCCTCGTTTCCGCCCTTGGAGCCAGGCATCAGCCACCGGAGTGAGCGACCCGGTGTCGCGCGCAGGCCGTCCGGAGCCGTGCTCGTCGTACACCTCGGCGAATCTGGCGTACCTGTCGCGGAGCAGCTCCCGATAGTCGTCGTTGAGCCCCGATTTGGAATGAGCCAGAAAGACACTGGTGTCCACACCGCCAGGCAGATGACGCAGCCAGGTGAGCACACGGGTGAACATCGCATCGCTGGTCGCCATGGTGGGCAAGGCCACGAAGACACCGCCGCAGCCGAATCGGGCAGCGAGGATCTCGGCGGCCTGGAGTGCGGCCTCGGTCTTCCCCTGACCCATGGCGGCCTCGACCACGATCAGCGGCGCTTCCTCCGCCGCCGCTGCGGCAGCGATGACCGCCCGTTGCATCGGCCTGATCGGATAGGCCGCCAGATGCGGAAACCGCTGCTGCATCAGCTTTTCCGGGTCGCCCAGGTCAGGGAGCGCGGGGCTCCACGGGGGAGGGAGAACCAGCTCGGCCAAGGCCTCAGCTCGGCGCGCATCCCCGCCTTCGAGCGTCACGTACGGGAATCGGCTCTCGTCGCTGGCGAACCAGTCGGCGATGATGACGACTGCGCTCAGGTCGACCTGGACCGGCACCGGGAGCCCGGACGACGGTAGCGCGGCGAAGACCTCGTCGAGGTCGTGTCGAGCGGCCATCCCGGTGAGGATCTCGGCGCGGACGGCGTCCCAGGCGGCATCACCCCAGGCGCGGCTCTGTCGCCGCGGGAGCCGGTTGGCCCGGACAGCCTGGAGCGTCTCGGCGGTCGGTGGCATCCCGTGATGTCCGCCGATGACGACGGCCAACGAACGTACGCTGTCCCGTCGCGAGGGATGACGCTTCAGCAGCCATTCCTCCAGAAGGACCTGGCCCATGACGCCGTGGTGGGCGTAATCGTCCCGTGGCACCTCCGGGCACAGCAGCCCGTGGGATTCGATGTGCCTGATGACATGATCAGCTCCCGCCGGACGTGCTTTCCCCACGAAAGCTGGTGCGGCTTTCCCTAGATCGTGGACTCCGGCCAGCCACATCACCAGCGATCGGGCCAAGCGGGCGTCGCCCTGCAGCTCCGCCTGCACCCGCAGCTTCACGATGTCCGGAAGCCAGTGGTCCCACAGATGGCCGGCGACCGCCGCGGCATCCTCGAGATGAGTCACCAGCGGAAGAGAAAGTCCCTCTTCTCGGCTCAACTTCCCCCACAGCGACAGCGCACTGTCGGACCATCCCTGCACAGCGGGCATGGCGAACCTTCATTCTTTGCTTTTTGACCGCACACCAATCCGGTAACAAAAAGCCACAAGTACACGGCCAACACTGATCGCGTAAAAGTTTATTAAAGAAAGGCTTTTATTTCCATGCGGAAAAATCACACTTCAGCAAAAGAATGACGGACGACCGACTCACATTGTTTCGATATCTAGCTCATCCCTCGGCCGCGGACGATATCGACAAAGCTCCCCCCGACATGTCCCCCGCAACCTTCGACATCCGCCCCCGAGGCAGCACCACCGGGGTACCGGTATCCGGGTCAGGAACGATCCGAGCCGTGATCCCGAAGACCTCGGCCACCGTCTCCACCGTCAACACCTCGACAGGGCACCCCTCGGCCGCGACCCGACCGTCCTTCACCGCCACCAGATGATCGGCATACCGGGCCGCCATCGCCAGATCGTGCAACACCATCACCACGGTGATCCCGTTCTCGTCGCTGAGCCGACGCACCAGATCCAACACATCCACCTGGTGCGCCAGATCCAGATAGGACGTCGGCTCGTCCAGGAGAAGCACCCCGGTGTCCTGGGCGAGAACCATCGCCAACCACACCCGCTGCCGCTGCCCACCGGAAAGCTCAGCGACCTGACGTCCGGCGAGCCCCACCAGGTCGGTAGCCTCCAACGCGCGGGCGACAGCAAGATCGTCGGCGAAGGTCGGCCGAGGGAAGAGCCGCCGCCGGTGAGGATGACGTCCACGCATCACGAGCTGCGCCACGGTGATCCCGTCGGGAACCTGCGCCGTCTGCGGGAGCAGACCGACCCGACGGGCCACGTCCCGGGAGTCCTGACCGGCCAGATCGACACCGTCGAGGACGACCCGCCCCGACCTGGGGACCAACAACCGCGCCATCGCCCGCAGGAGAGTGGACTTGCCGCTCCCGTTCGCGCCGACCAGGACGGTGACCTGACCGGCAGGGACCTCCAGGTCGACCCCGTGCACGACGAGACGTTCTCCGTAGCCCAGCTCGACCTGTTCCACCGCCAGAGGCGGGACCGGACATGCCGCCGCCCCTGCCACACCGTCACCGTCCTGCGCACCGGCCCGCGCCACACCTGCCATGTCGGTCATACGCCCTCTCGATGGATCGAAGCACGCCACAACAGCGCGCCGAGGAAAAAAGCACCGACAAGCCCGGTCACGACCCCGACGGGCAAGGCCGTCCCAGGCAGGGCATAAGCGGCGACATGGTCGGCGACGACCACCAGCAGCGCCCCCACGGCGGCGCCCGTCCCGACCGGTGCAGAACGGTTCAGCCCGCGAGCCAGAGCTCCTGCCATCTGACCGGACAGGAGCGCGACGAAAGCGATCGGGCCACACACCGCGGTTGCGGCAGCCACCATCACGACGACGACCGCCAAACAGAGGACCCGCACCCGATCGAGTCGCACACCCAATGACCGGGCCAGGTCGTCGCCCAGCGCATAGGCCTGCATCGCCGGCCCCAGAGCTGACGCCCACGGCAGGACGACCGCGGCCAGCACGGCGAGCACGACGACATCCGTCCACGTGGCCCGCGACGTGGACCCGGTGATCCAGACCAGCGCGTCATGAGCCCGATGGAGATCCGCCCGGAGCAGAACGGCATGCACCAAGGCGGCCAGCGTCGTAGAGATCCCGACACCGGTCAGGACGGCCCGGGTCGCAGCACCGGGGCCGGTACCGCCCACGGCGAGGAGCACCGCTGCGACCACGAGCGCCCCGACCGCGGCGGCCACGGTGACCGCCGGCCCGGACCAGCGCCCCAGGACGATGGCGACGACAGCGGCCGTGGTGGCCCCGCCGGTCAGGCCGAGAATGTCGGGGCTGGCCAACGAATTGCGGTAAAGCGACTGCCCGAGAGTGCCGGCGGCGCCCAACAACGCCCCCGCGAGGAGAGAGGTCAACGCACGGGGCAGCTTCGATTCCAGCACGATGAAACTGGCGCCAGGAATCGTCTCCCCGGTGACGATCCGCACGAAGTCGACCGGAGTGACGTGATAGTCCCCCAGCAGCACCCGGACGGTGGCCGCCGCAACGAGAAGGACCCCGATGACGGCGGCGGTGAGAGCGCGCCGTCGTCGGACGACGCGTCGCTGACAACGCAGGACGTCGAGCGCCGCCTCGTCCACCGTCACCGCGCACCGCCCTGGGTGCGAGCGACCGCCACAAGGATCGGCGCGCCGAGGAGAGCGGTCATGATGCCGACCTGGATCTCCGAGGGGGGCATCACCACCCGTCCGAGGGTGTCTGCGGCGACGACCAGCACCGGACCGGCGACGAAGGACCCGAGCAGGACGGGTGTCGCCCCCGCGCCGAACAGCCGCCGCAGGGCGTGCGGGACGACAAGGCCCACGAAGGCGACCGGACCGGCGAGCGCGGTGGCTCCTGCGGTGAGGAGCACGGCGGCGGCCAGCACGGTGAGTCGGCGACGGTTCACGTGTTCTCCGAGGGCGGCGGCCAGGTCGTCGCCGAGGGCCAGTGCGTCGAGGGTTCCGATGCTGGCCAGCGCGAGGACGGCTCCGGCGAGCAGAAAGGGGGTGACGGCGAGGAGGGCGTCGGTGGTGCGGCCGGCGACCGAACCGACCTGCCAGAAACGCAGCACGTCGAGAGCTTCGGCGTCCATCAGGAGGATGCTGCTGGTCAGGCTGGTGGCGGCGGCGAGGACGGCTGCCCCGGCGAGCACCATGGACAGGTCGCGTCGTTCCGGCGGTGCGATCGCGGCGACGGCGGCGACCACGGCAGCGGCGAGGATCACCCCGGTCAGTGCGCTGGCGGCGAGGAATGTCGGCTGTCGGACACCGAGGTGGAGTGTGAGGACGACGGCCAGGGAGGCTCCGGAGGTCAGGCCGAGGACTCCCGGGTCGGCCAGCGGGTTGCGGGTGACGCCTTGGAGGAGTGTTCCGGAGAGGGCTGCTGCGGCGCCGACGACTGCTCCGATGAGGGTGCGGTCCAGGCGGGTCTCCACGATGCTCGCAGCGTGTCCGTCGGTGCCGGTGAGCCCGGCCCAGAGTTCTCCCGGTCCGAGGCCGTGGGCGCCGACGGCCAGGGATGTGGCCAGGACGGCCGGTAGCAGCAGGCCGAGTAGCACGGCAGCGAGCGGTTTTTTCGGGTCGGAGGCTGCGGGCGTGCCCGGGGTGTTTCCCGGTGCGGTGGGTGTTGTGGGGTTCGACGGGTTGGGCGCACCGGTCACCGGGCGGGTTTCCCGTCGACGGCCTGGGCTAGTTTGGGGAGGAAGGTGTCGAGTGCGGCCGGGATGGACAGCGGGGTCGGTGAGGACAGGGGGAGCACTTCTTGGTTGTTCGCGCTGGCGAAGTAGCGGTTTGCTGCGAGTGCGGGCAGTTTCGAGATCAGCGGGTGGGTTTGCAGGGTTTTCAGTTGTTCGTCGTCGGCGTAGAAGAGGGTGACGTCGGATTCGACGGTGTGTGCTTTCTCGGCGGAGATGGTGGTGCTGAAGGCTGGCCCGTTGGAGAGTTCGCTGACGGCGGGTGCGTCGGTCAGTCCGAAGCGGCGCAGCATGTGGGGGCGGGCGTCGGTGGTGGTGTAGATGCCGACGGTTGACAGGTCGGTGGGGGTGAACCACACCCAGGCTGCGGTTTTGCCTTTGATCTGGGGGTATTTGGCGAGGGCTTCGTCGATACGTCGGTCGGTCTGTTCGCGCAGGGTGCGGGCTGCGGTGCTGCGGCCTGTGGCTCGGCCGATGATGTCGAGTTGTTCTTCCCAGGAGGTCGCCCAGGGTGCTTTGGGGTAGGCGATGGTGGGTGCGATTTTGGTGAGTTTGTCGAATTCTTCTTGTTTGATTCCTGAGTTCACTCCGAGGATGAGGTCGGGGTTGAGTTTGGCGATGGCTTCGCTGTCGATGCCGTCGGTGTCGGCGATGCGGGTGATGTCGGGGTTGCCGAGTTCTTGGAGTTTGGCGTCGAACCAGGGGGTGGATCCTTTGTCGTTGCCGCCCCAGGTCACTTTGGTGGCGCCGACGGGTGCTTGTCCGAGGGCGGCGACGACGTCGTGGTCGCTCCATCCGACGGTGACGATGCGCTGGGGTGCTTTCTCGATGGTGGTGGTGCCGAGTGCGTGGTCGATGTTGATCGGGAAGCTGTCGGTGGGTGCGCTGTCTGGGTTTTTCACGGGGTTGTCGTTCTTGGTCTCGCCGCGAGGGCCGGTGGCGCAGGAGGTGAGGGTGAGGGCGAGGACGAGTGTTGCCGTGAGGTGGCGGGGCGGGCGCATGGAGAGGCTCCGATCTATCTATAGGTAAGCCTAACCTTAGCTGCGCAAATCGCCTGCCTCGGACACTTCACCAGGGCCTCCGACACCACAAGTCCGGGCCCGGACACCGCGAACGGCATCCAGGCCCGGAACGAACAAGCGTCGAACGGAACTCACCCCGCCGGACGATCACCGACGAGACGAAGAACGACGAAAAACGGACTCAACGCTGGGGGATCATCGACTCGGGGAACCCCAGCTCCGCAGACGGAGTCGGCTTACCCGGCGTCATCAACCACGCCCGGAAGAAGGTCGACAGGTCCTGACCCGACTGCTCCTGCGCGAACTCGATGAAGTCCTCCACACTCGCCACACCGTGCTGGTACTTCGCCGTCCAACCGCGGACGATCGCCCAGAAGGTCGACTCGCCGACCCGGTTCCGCAGAGCCTGGACCGCCATCGCACCCCGGACGTACTCCGCCTTGGCGAACTCCCGACCCGGTCCCGGATCGGTCAGCACCACATTCCAGAAACTGCTGTCCGACGCCGGGTGCTCGTCGTACTGCTGCTTGAAGATCTGGTTGCCGCTCAACTCGCCCTTCGTCTCCTCCCAACGCCACTCCGCCCAGCTGGCGAAGCCCTCGTTGAGCCAGATGTCCTTCCAGTTCTTCAGACTGATCGAGTCACCGAACCACTGGTGAGCCTGCTCGTGCACGATCACGGAGATATTCCGATCCCCGCCGTCCCAGAAACTCTGCGAATAGATCGGACGGCTCTGCGTCTCCAGGGCGAAACCGAACTCGATGTCCGAGATCACGCCACCCGTCGTCGTAAACGGATACTCACCGAACTGCGAGGCCAACCATTCGATGACCTCCGGGTTACGGGCCAGGTCCTTACGAGCGCTGCGCGTCTCAGGGGTGTCCCTGGACGAGACGGCGTTCAACCATGGGATACCCGAAGGGGTCGTGCCCCGCGTGATGTCGTACTTTCCGATGGCCACGAACGCCAGATAGGTCGCCATCGGCCGGTCCTCACGCCACGACCAGGTGTTCGTGCCGTTGTTGTACGCCGTGTTCAACAGGTGGCCGTTGCTGATCGCCTTCATGCCCTCAGGCACGGTCACCGTGATGTCGAAGGTCGCCTTGTCCCGCGGGTGGTCGTTGCTCGGGAACCACCAGGGGGCGATCTCCGGCTCGCCGACCGCGACCGCACCCTCGTCGTTGGAGATCCACCGTGAGGAACCGTTGATCTTCGTCTTCGACGGGACACCGGAGTAGGTGACGGCGACCTTCATGTCGGCACCGTCGGCCAGACTCTGCGACGGCGTGATGGTGACCTCACGCTGAGAGGTGCGCCGGAAGGTGGCCGGTTTGTCGTTGACGGTGACCTTGGTGACGTTCAGAGCGAAGTCGACGTTGAACTGTTTGAGCTGCTGAGTCGTCTTGGCGGAGATCACCGTGGTGCCGGAGAGCAGCCCGGTGTCGGTCGAGTAGTCGACGTTGATGTTGTAGTTGTCGACGTCATATCCGCCGTTGCCGTATTCGGGGTAGTACGGGTCGCCGATGCCCCGGGCGCCGATGCCCGGGGCGGCCTTGCTGTAGGCCCCGGCGAGTTTCCGGTCGCCGGCGTGACGAGGCAGGACACGGTTCGTCCCCTTGTCGGCTTTCTGCTCGTAGCTGAAGTTGGTGTCCGGCGTAGGCGTCGGGGCCGGAGCTGCGAAGGACCCGGGGGTCATCGCCGCAGTGCCGATCACGACTCCGAGTGCGGTGGCGACTGCGAGGGACTTCCGTTTCCCGGTGCGTGGCGAACCTGTCGCTTTCATGCGTTTCTCCTCACATCTTCTGCGCTTCTGTCGGATTTGCGCTGCAGCACCTTTCGTAACGCGATAACGGAGGGTCGGCACGGAGCAACTGCTGATCTTTGCGCTTTGCTGGTCGACTTCAGAGCAGGCGTTGACGTCCCACTGAACCGCCCTTGGCCGGTTTTTCAGGCAGGACGGATGAAGCCGAGGTAGGGGCCGTCGACGACGACAGCGCCCACCTCGGCTTCCGGAAGGGGTACGGCGGGATGGAGGGGTTCTGCTCAGGCCCTCTTGCCCAGGGGGTTGACGAGGAGCAGCTCGGTGTTCCGATCGGCGTTGCTGCCGTTGCGTTTCTTCGCGTGCAGGTCGTTGAAGGACATCTCCCGGTAGAGCGCCGCGAGGTCCCGGGGCGCGCCGGAACCGTGGTCGGCGGCGTAGGGCGCCTCGGACTCGACGAGGGTGGTGAACAGCGAGAGGGTGCCGTCGACATTGTCGACGAGTTCCAGCAGGCGGGCGTGCTGGGGGAAGTCGACGTGGCTGGCCGTGTTGATCTCCCAGAAGGCACGCCGGGGGTCGGCGTGCGGCCGCGGGGTGATCCGGTTGTTGTGGGTGTGCCCGTTGACCCAGGCCAGTACGTTCGGGAAGCGGTGGAGCAGCTCGAGGACCTCCACCCCGGCGTAGCGGCGTTCCAGGTCGTCGAGATTGGGGATCAGGTTCGTCATCGTCCCGGAGGTGTGATGGCTGAAGACGATGAACAGTTCGTCGGCGACCTGCCGGGTGACCGGGCGGCCGTCCGTCCCGTGGTACCGGCTGCTACCTGCGGTGAGCACCCTTTCCAGCCAGAAGAACTGTCCCTCACCGAGTGAGCCTTCGGTCCACCCCGCAGGGTTCGTCGAGTCCAGGGAGATGCCGGTGACGCCCGGGGCGATACGGAAGCTGTAGTAGGCGCGACCGGTCGCGGCCGACTCCGCGGTGTACCCGTGCCCGACCGGCCCCGCACCGGTCACCGCGGCCTTCAGGTGGGCGGCGATGTACTGCCCCGGGACGAGCGGCCGTCGACGCGGGTCCGGGGTGACGGTCTGCACGATGCGGTCCCCCTGGGGCACCGCATTCGGCGAGACGGGCCGCCCCGAACTGAAGGAGCGCTCCAACCTGGACCGGGCTGCGGGGTCGCGGATGCCGAGGATCTTGCGCGAACCGGTGTAGGTCTCGGTGAGGGTCTCCCAGGAGAGCGGCATGGTCCCCTGGATCGAGTTGTCGTGATTACCGAAGACGCTGTACCAGCGGGTGCGCAGGCCGGGGCTGGTGACCGGCGCGATCGCCCGGGAGAGGAAGCCGGGGATCTGGGGGAAGCCCTTCTGCTTGTACTGGTCCTGCAGCGAGGACTCCACGTTGTAGAAGTGAGTGCTCCCGAAGTTCTGCACGCCTTCCCACTGGGGTCCGCCCGTGTTGGGGGTGATCTTCCCGCCGGCGAGCACGGTGAGGAACCACGTCAGTTCGATTTCCTCGTCGTTGTCGGTGTTGTCCCCCGTGGACACCACGCAGTCGAAAGGACGCCCGGTGTACGGCCCGCCTTTGAGGGAGTTGAGCCTGTTCACCAGGGAGATGCCGCCGTGGGTGCCCAGTGCTTCGTGGGGGCGGAAGGCCGACCCGTTGAACGGGTGGAGGAATTCGACGCGCATCGGCGACTGGGCGTCGATGATGTGGATGTCGGTGATCTGCACGAAGGAGGCGAGGGCGCGGCGGCGGTCGTCGCGTCCGGGCTTGGGCGCGACCAGCTGGGGGCGCACCACGAGGGGGTAGCCGGGTCCTGCGGTGAGTCGCCGGTAGCTGCCGGTGGCGGAGAGTCGCGCCCCGGGGGCTGCGGCCTGTTGCAGGGTGGTCCCGGTGGTGTTGACGGCGCGGGCTGCGGAGCGGGCTAGTGATCGGTCGATGGCTCTGGCGTGATCGGCGGTCCACAGGGTCAGTCCGGTGGCTCCGGCCAGACCGGTGAGTCCGGTGACGAAAGTGCGTCGTGTGATGTGGCCCATGTGTCCTCCGCGTCGTTGCCTGAGTGTTTCCCCGTGAGAGCCGTTCTCCCTTGCTATCAGCAGGAGCGCTTCTGCGGGGCGTGTTTCCCCAACGACGGTCGAAGGAATTTCACTCCGGGAGTTGATGAATCGTTACAAGAACAGGGGTAACGGGCCGACCGATGGGAGCCGCTGGTCCGGCCGGTCAGCAGAAGGCACCGTGACCGGTGAGCGCCTGCCCGACGACCAATTGGTGCACTTCGGACGTTCCCTCGTAGGTGAGCACCGATTCGAGGTTGTTCGCATGCCTCATCACCGGGTAGTCGCCGCTGATGCCGTTGGCACCCAGGAGGGTGCGGCACTCCCGGGCGATCGCGAGGGCTTCCCGGACGTTGTTGAGCTTGCCGAGGCTGACCTGTTCCGGACGGAGTCGGCGTCCGTCCTTCAAGCGCCCCAGGTGGAGGGCCAGCAGCATCCCCTTGCCGAGTTCGACTGCCATGTCGGCGAGTTTGGCCTGGGTGAGCTGGAAGGAGGCCAACGGACGGCCGAACACCTCTCGGGAGTCGACATAGTCCAGGGCCGTCTCCAGGCAGTCGCGGGCGGCACCGAGAGCACCGAAGACGATTCCGAAGCGGGCTTCGTTCAAGCAGGACAGCGGCCCGGACAGTCCGGTGGCCGCAGGGAGTGCGGCCGAGGCGGGCAGACGCACCCCGTCCAGGACGAGTTCGCTGGTCACCGAGGCGCGCAGGGACATCTTGCGGTGGATCTGCGGTGCGGAGAATCCGGGACTGTCGGTCGGCACGACGAATCCGCGCACTCCGTGCCCTCGACCCGGCTCGCCGGTCTGCGCCCAGACCACGGCCACGTCGGCGACGGAGCCGTTGGTGATCCACATCTTGGATCCGTCGAGGATCCAGTCGCCGCCGTCCTGGCGGGCGCGGGTGCGCATCCCGGCCGGGTTGGAGCCGCAGTCGGGTTCGGTGAGTGCGAAACAGCCGATGGTTTCGCCGGCGGCCATCGGGGGCAGCCATTCCTGTTTCTGTTCCTCGCTGCCCCATCGGTGGATGGCGTACATGGCGAGGGAGCCCTGCACGGAGACCAGGGAACGGATGCCGGAGTCGACGGCTTCGAGTTCCAGGCAGGCCAGTCCGTAGGCCGTGGCGCTGGTCCCGGCGCAGCCGTAACCGTCGAGGTGCATGCCCAGCAGGCCGTGCCCGCCGAGTTCTCTGGCGAGTTCACGGACGGGGAGCGCGGCTTCCTCGTACCAGCCCGCGACATGGGGGCGTACGGAACGTTCGAGGAAGGTGCGGGTGCTCTCGCGGATGTCGCGCTCCTCGGCGTGGAGGAGTTGGTCGATGTCGAGCAGTCCCAGCGGGGTCTGCCGGGTGCGGGGTGCCATGGCGTCCTTCTCTGGTCGTCTGGTCGGCGGGGCAACTGGTCGGCGGGGCAACTGGTCGGCGAGACGTCTGGTCGCCGAGGTGTCGGACCTCAGAGGTCGAAGTGGGCCCCTTGGGCCAGGGGGTGTTCGCCGGAGTAGTTGATGGTGTTGGTGGCCCGGCGCATGTAGGCGCGCCAGGAGTCGGAGCCGGCTTCACGGCCGCCGCCGGTGTCCTTCTCCCCGCCGAAGGCTCCGCCGATCTCGGCTCCGGAGGTGCCGATGTTGACATTGGTGATGCCGCAGTCGGAGCCCGCCGCGGAGATGAAGACTTCGGCCTCCACATGGTCACGCGTAAAAATACTCGACGAAAGGCCCTGTGGCACAGCGTTGTTCATAGCAATGGCTTCGGCGAGTTCCGAATAGGACAGGACGTAGAGGATCGGAGCGAAAGTCTCCGAACAGACCACCCCGTCCTGCACCGGCATCCGCACCACCGCAGGCCGCACGTAATAGGCATCCGCCGCAGCCTCCACCAACTCCCGACCGCCACCGGCCACCACCCGCCCGCCCGCAGCCTCCGCCCGCTCCAACGCCCCCCGGAAGGACTCATAGGCCCCACGATCCACCAAAGGACCCACCAAAGTGCCCTCCACCATCGGATCCCCCACCGACAACCTCCCGTACGCCGACGCCACCCGCTCCACCACCTCGTCCACCACCGAGACATACGCGATCACCCGACGCATCGTCGTACACCGCTGCCCCGCCGTCCCCACCGCAGAGAAGACGACCCCCCGCGTCACCAGATCCAGATCCGCCGACGGCGCCACCACCGCCGCATTGTTCCCACCCAACTCCAACAGACACCGACCGAAACGCGCCGCCACCCGCGGCCCCACCTCACGCCCCATCCGCGTCGACCCCGTCGCACTCACCAAGGCCACCAACGGATGATCGGCCAAGGCCCGGCCCACCTCCGGCCCGCCCAAGACCACCTGACTCACCGCCGTATCACACCCCACCTCAGCCAGGGCCCGCTGCACCAAGGCGTGACACGCCAACGCACACAACGGGGCCCGCTCCGACGGCTTCCACACCACCGTGTCCCCGCACACCAAGGCCACCGCCGCATTCCACGACCACACCGCCACCGGGAAGTTGAACGCCGAGATCACCCCCACCACACCCAGCGGATGCCAGGTCTCCATCAACCGGTGCCCCGGACGCTCACTCGGCATCGTCCGCCCGAACAACTGCCGCGACAAACCCACCGCGTAATCACAGATGTCGACCATCTCCTGCACCTCCCCCAAGGCCTCCGACCTGACCTTCCCCACCTCCACCCCGGCCAGAACCGCCAGATCCTCCCGATGCTCACCGATCAACCGACCCAACACCTTCACCACCGCACCACGCACCGGCGCCGGCGTCTCACGCCACGTCAGAAAAGCCTCATGGGCATCGTTGACCACCTCGTCGACCCCCTCGGCGTCACCCACCGCCGTCCGGGAGACCACTGCGCCGTTGACCGGCGAGCGCCCCTCCTGTCCTCCGGCCCACTCCTCCAGGTCGACCCCGCACCGGCGGGCGCACTCCCGCGCGATCCTCGCCAGTTCCTCACCGGTCGGCAGCATCGTGCGCTCCTGCATCATCACGGATCTCCTCAGGTCGAAGTCCTACAGCGGTCGCCCTCTTCAGATGATGCTGCGCTCCGGGCGAAGCCGCTGGGCGGATCGAGCCACGGTCTATCGGTGCTCTTCCAGGACAGCCACGCCGTGCCACAGTGCCTGCCCGATGTCCTCCTCCCGCAGAAGGACCGTCCCGGCGGCGGGGCCCAACGGGATGATGCTGTCCTTGCTGGTGATCCGGTGGACGCGGCCCTGGTAGCCGGCGTCCAGCAGTGCGGCGACGACGCCGGTCGACACTCCCCCGGAGCGGCGGGTCTCGTCGACGACGAGCACGCGGGGGAAGTCCGCGGCCACGGACATGAGATGGTCGACCGGGAGGGGCGCCAACCAGCGCAGGTCGAAGACGGTCGCGCGGGGTCCGCCGTCGGCGGCGACCTGGGTGGCGGCGCGCAGGCTCATCGCCACCCCGTTGCCGAAGGTCACCACGAGGACGTCGGGTCCGTCGCCGTGCACCTGTCCCCGGTCCAGGGCGGCGCATCCGTGGACGCTCGGGGCAGTAGGCCCGTCGACGGTTGTCCCTCGTCCTCTCTCGGGTTCCTGCCCGTCCGTGGCACCACCCAGGGGGACATACGGTGCCAGCCAGGCGCCGTCCCCGGGGTGCAGGTCGCGGGCGTGGTAGAGGGCGACGGGTTCGACGAGGACGCACACCCGGGAGTCAGCCAGGGCCAGTCCGGCCAGGGCGCGGAGAAGACCGGGGGCTTCGGCGGCGCGGGAGGGCACGGCGACGACGATGCCGGGGATGTCCAGGAGCACGGCGAGGGAGTTGTCGTTGTGGAAGTGTCCGCCGAACTCACGTTGGTAGGCGAGTCCGGCGATCCGGACGATCATGCCGTTGCCGTACTGGCCGGCGGAGAAGAAACGCAGGGTCGCGGCCTCACCGCGGAGCTGGTCCTCGGCGTTGTGCAGATAGGCGAGGTACTGGATCTCGGGGATGGGCAGTGCCCCGGTGAGGGCCAGGCCCAGCGCCGTGCCCAGGACGGCTTGTTCGTCCAGGAGGGTGTCGAACACCCGGGTCGCGCCGAAGGCCCGTCGGAGCCCACCGGTCACCCCGTAGATCCCGCCTTTGACACCGACGTCCTCACCGAAGACGGCTGCGGACGGGTGGGTGAGCAGCAGGTCGGTCAGGGTGGCGTTGACGGTCTGGGCGAGGGTCAACGGTCCCTGGTCCTCGGGGAGTTTCCCCCGGTAGGCGAGATCGCGGGCGCTCGGGCTGATATCCCCGCCGAGTTGGTCACGGGCGTCCGGGTCCTGCAGGATCTGCGCCGCCCAGGTGCTCTTCTCGGTGAAGTCCAGCGGCGCCGAAACCTCTGCCGCGGTAGTGAGCCGCCGTACGGGCAGGAGGTGCTCGGCCATGGCGGCGACGCTGGCCTCGGTGGCTTCGTACCGGGCGAGGATCCCGGCGGCGGTCATCACTCCGCGGCGGATCAGCGCCCGGGACACGGCCAGGATCGGGTCCCGTTCGTAGTCGGCGGCGATCTCCCGGGCGCTGCGGTAGGCGATCTCTGCGTCCGATCCGGCATGCCCGAGGAAACGCACCACGTCCAGGTGCAGGATGACGGGGCGGCGCCGGGTGCGCACGATGTCCACGGCGCGTCGGGCGACCGCGAGCGCCCGTTCGGGGTCTTCGCCGCTGGCGCGCAGGTAGTCGATGCCCGGCCAGCTGGACAGGGCGCGTTCGGTCCATCCCGGTGGGGTGCGCACGCTGATGCCGAGCCGGTTGTCCTCGCAGACGATCAGCAGGGGTACCGGCACTCCTTGGTGGGTGGACTGGGCGATGCCGTTGAGTGCGCCGACCGCGGTGGAATGGTTGATCGAGGCGTCTCCGATGCCGGCGATGACGACGGCGTCCTCGGGGTACAGGGTGTGCCCGGTGGCGGGGTCCGGTCCGCCGAGGTTGCGGCCGAGTGCGAAGGCCAGCCCCATGGCTCGCGGCAGGTGGGAGGCGATGGTGGAGGTTTGCGGGATGATCGACAGTTCGGCTCGGCCGAGTACTTTGTGTCGTCCTCCTGAGATGGGGTCGTCGGCGGCGGCCATGAAGCTGAGCAGCAGGTCGCGGGTGGGGTCGATGCCGGGTACTTGGGCTGCTCGCGCGCAGTAGAAGGCGCCGGAGCGGTAGTGCAGGAGTGCGGGGTCGGTGGGTCGGGTGGCGAGGGCGACGACGGCGTCGGATTCGTGGCCTGCCGAGCCGATGGTGTAGAAGCCTTCACCGCGTTGTTGCAGGTCGCGGGCGATGAGGTCGAGGTGGCGGCTGGTGATCTGGGCGTCGAGGAGGCTGATCAGGTCGTCGTCGGTGACCGTGGTGGTGAGGGTGTCGTCGGTGTGTTCGGCGAGCAGTGGGGCGTCGGCGAGTTCGTGGAGTTTGTGGACGAGGTGTTCGCTGACGGTGAGGTTCATGCGGTGTTTCCCGTCGTTCCGGTCGCGGGGATGGCAGGGTTCACCTTGCAGTGGCCGGCGGGGTGGGTGCGGTATTGCGAGGGCGAGTTTTTGTGGTGCCAGCGGCGCTTTTGCTGTTGCTGGCCGGCGGGGTCCGGGGTGTGTCGGCGTGTGCTTCCTGGGCGCGGCGGGGTGCGTCGATAGCATCAGCCATGCTCAATCCTGTGCATCTGCAGACCTTGGTGACGGTGGTGCAGACCGGTTCTTTCGTGGAGGCCGCCCGCGAGTTGGGTTATACCCCGTCGGCGGTGTCTCAGCAGGTGGCGGCGTTGGAGAGGTCGTTGAAGCTGGTGTTGTTCGATCGGGCTGCGCACAGTATTTCTCCGACGCCGACGGCGCGGGTCCTGGCGGATCGTTCGCGGGACAGTTTGGCGGCGCTGCGGGTGTTGGAGGAGGACGTCCTGCAGATGGCTCGGGGCGGTCTGGGCGTGGTGCGGGTGGGGGCTTTCCCGACGGCGGTCGAGCGGTTGTTGCCGGGGGCGTTCGCTCTCCTGTTGGGGGAGTTCCCGGGGGTGGAGGTGCGGTTGTGCGAGGGGGAGACGGATCTGTTGGTGTCGGAGTTGGCGGAGGGTCGGCTCGATGTGGCGGTGGTCTGCCGGTACGACGTGGTGCCGGTGGTCTTCCCGGGGCCGGTGGAGGTTTTCCCTCTGCTTCGGGAGGATCTGCTCGTGGTGACTCCGCGGGGGCATCGGTGGGCGGGGCGCGCTGTGCCGTGGTCTGAGCTGGCGCAGGCCGGTTGGGTCACGGCCGCGGAGAACAGCCCCGGAGCGAACTGTCTCGAGATCCTTTGTGCTTCTGCTGGTTTCACGCCGAATGTGGTGATGCGCGGCAGCAGTGACGATGCTCTCAGCGAATTCGTCCGCTGCGGCCTGGGCGTCGCGCTGTCACCGGGGCTGTGCCTCGGCCCGTCCCCTGACGTCGGAGTGGCTCGGCCGACTCCGGCAGGCGCCTCCCGGCGGGTCGAGATCTTGAGACGGCAGGACGCCGGGCCGGCCGCGAACGCACTGGTGAACGCGCTCAGGCAGGCGGCGCCGAGCTTGTCCGACCCCTATGTGCACAGCTGTGACTGACCGTCACCCCTGGTTACGATCGTCCGGTGAGGCAGTTCGACCCGAACACCCTGTTCAGCACGGTGGACATCGTCGGGGTCATCGCCAATGCCCTGTTGGGCGGCGCGGTGGCCCGGGCCCGTCATTTCGACGTGGTCGGTTTCATCGTGCTGGGGGTCTGTTCCGGTTTGGGTGGCGGCATCATCCGTGACCTTCTGCTGGGCGTGGGGCTTCCGGTGGCTTTGACCCATTCGGCCTATCTGCCGGCGGCGATCACCTCCTCGGTGGTCGCCTATCTGTTGCATTGGGGCAGGTGGACGAACCGGCTGCTGGTGGTCGCCGACTTCCTCGCGGTGGGTTGTTGGGCGGCGACGGGTACGCACAAGGCCCTGTCCGTCGGTGTCGACTGGTTGCCGAGCGTGGTGGTCGGGGTGTTGACGGCGGTGGGCGGCGGCATGGTGCGGGATGTGCTGGTGGCGCGCGCGCCGGTGGTCTTCGGGGGTAATCCGTTGTATGCCTCGGTGGCGCTGGTGGGCAGTGTGGAGATGTTGGTGCTGGATCGGTGGCATCGTCCGGTGTTGGGGATGGCTTTGTCGATCGGGACGTGTGCGGCGTTGGGTTCGTTGGCGCGGTGGCGGCGATGGGTGTTGCCGGGGGCGGCGCAGTGGAATCTGCGTCTGCCGGTGTTCTCGGATTCGGGCCGTTATGTGGCGGTGTTGCGGCGTCCGTCGTCCGGGGGCTCTGAGGTTCCTCCGGAGGGGGTCTCCTCGGCTTCGGGGCCGGCCGGGGATCAGGAGGGCACGGTCACGGAGCCGGAGGCCGGTCGGACGGATGGTTCCGGGGGGAGTCCTGCGGGGCGTGACGCTCCGGGTTCTCCTCCGCGGTGAGGGTGGTCCCTTCGACGTCCAGGTCGGGCAGGAGGCGGTCGAGCCAGCCTGGGATGTACCAGGCTTTGTCGCCCAGGAGGTACATGACGGCGGGCATCGCGGTCATCCGTACGACGAAGGCATCGATGAGGACTCCTGCGGCGAGCGCGAATCCGATGGGTCTGATCATGGTCAGCTGGGCGTGTACGAAGCTGGCGAAGACGGCGGTCATGATGAGCGCCGCGGCGGTGACCACTCGGGCGCCGTGGCTGAATCCGGTGTGGACGGCGGTGCGGGCGGTGTGGCCGTGGGCCCAGGCTTCACGCATCCCGGAGACGAGGAACATCTGGTAGTCCATGGCGAGCCCGAAGAGGATGCCGATGACGAGGGTCGGCAGGAAGCTGAGGATCAGTCCGGGGTGGTCGACGCCGAAGATCCCGGCGAGCCATCCCCACTGGTAGACGGCGACGACCGAGCCGAAGGCCGCGGCGACGGACAGGAGGAAACCTGCGGTGGCGAGCACGGGTACGACGATCGACCGGAAGACCAGGAGCAGCAGCACCAGGGAGATCCCGACGACGACGACCAGGTAGAGGGGTAGCGCTGCGGCCAGGCTGCGGGAGATGTCGATATTGGCGACGGTCTGGCCGGTGAAGCCGATGTGGTCGAGCCGTTGGCCGGTGATGATGTCGTCCCTGGTGTGACGCAGGGTCGTGATCAGGTCGGCGGTGGCCGGTTCGGAGGGCCCGGTGGTGGGGACGACCTGGTAGGCGAGGGTCCGCCGGTCTTCGCTGGCGCCGATCGGGAGGACGTAGGCCACGCCGGGGGTTTTCTTCAGTTGTTCGCCGACGGCCAGGGTGAGTTCTTCGCGGGCGGTGTCGGTCGAGGTTTCTTGGGATCGGGTCGTGTTGAGGGTGGCGACGGCGATGACGGGTCCGTTGCGTCCGGGGCCGAAGTGACGGTCGGTGGTGTCGTAGGTGCGATATGCGGTGGAGTCGTGGGGTTCGTAGGAGCCGTCGGGGAGGCCGAGCCGGAGGGAGAGCGAGGGTGCGGCGAGGACGCTGAGCAGCACGGTGGTGAGGGCGAGGACGACGAGGGGGTGCCGGGTGACGAGCCCGCCCCAGCCGTGGTGCCGGTGGTGGGGGTGGCCGGGGATGTTCTCTTCGGCGTCTTCGGCGTCGGCTTCGCTGTCTTCGGTGGCGAGTTTCTCGGCGAGGGTTCGGCGCGCACGCGGTGAGAGCACTCGCGGGCCGATGAGGCGTAGCAGTGCCGGGGTGAGGGTGAGCGCGATGAGGACGGCGATGAGGACGGTGGCTGCGGCGGCGAAGCCCATGGTGGCGAGGAAGGGGATGCCGGTGAGGGTGAGTGCGCACAGGGCGACGACGACGGTGAGTCCGGCGAAGAGGACTGCGCTGCCGGCGGTGCCGGTGGCTCGGGCGATGGATTCGACGGTTTCGGTGCCGCGGGCGAGTTGTTCGCGGTGGCGGTTGACGAGGAAGAGGGAGTAGTCGATACCGACGGCGAGGCCGAGCATGAGGGCCAGTGCGGGGGTGACATCGGTCATGTCGACCCAGTGGGTGAGGGCGATGACGCCGAGGAGGCCGACGGCGACGCCGACGAGGGCTGAGATCAGTGGGAGTCCGGCGGCGAGGAGTGAGCCGAGCATGACGATGAGGACGAGGGTGGCGACGCCGACGCCGATCAGTTCGCCGGGTCCGAGGAGGGAGATCTTCTCGACGATGGCGGTGGAGTAGTCGATCTTCAGGCCGTTTTTCGCGAGGTCGCCGGCGGCTGCGGGGACGGCGTCCTTGGTGGCGGCGGGGACGTCGATGAGGGGTTTGTCGAAGGTCACTTGGGTGAGGACGGTGTTCTGTGCGGTGTTGATCGTGCGGAAGCCGTCCATGAGGGCGAGTCGGCGTTCGGCGTGGCTTAGTTCGCTCTCTTTGCTGGTGAGTTCGTGACGGGCTGCGTCGAGTTGTTTTTTCTGTGCGGCGAGGGCGGTTTCGGCGGCGGCGAGTTCTTGTTGCAGTGCGGGGGGCAGTTCCTGCCCGGCGGCGCGTTCTTTGTCGGTGTCGAGTCGCTGGCGGGCTGTGTCGAGTTGGGCTTGGCCGGCGTCGAGTTGTTGTCGTGCCGCGGTGGTTTTTCCGCGTCCGTCGGCGATCTGTGCGGCGGCGGCGTCCATCTTGGTCTGGAGGGTGAAGGGGTCGTCGGCGGTGTCGACGCCGTCGATCCGGGACCATGCCGCGGTGAGTTCGCCGATGGTTTTTTTCTGGTCGGCGGTGAAGGCGTTGCCGTCGGTGGTGCTGATGACGATGACGCCGGTTCCGGCGGCGGCTTTCGGGAAGTTCTTTTCCAGGTTGTCGATGACGGTCTGGAATTCGGTCCCGGGGATGGTGAGTTTGGTGGTGAAGGGGCGCCCGAGGGTGATGGCCGCGGTGGCGGTGAGCGCGAGGAGGAGCGCCCAGGTGAGGATGACCGCCCAGGCGTGGCGGGCTGCGGTTCGTCCGAGTCTGTGGAGGTAGAAGGCCATGTCGGGTCCTTCCCTGGGGCTCCGCTCAGCTGGTGGGCGGGCCAGGTCGTGGGCTGGGTGTGGTGTTCTCGACGGCGGGTCGCAGGTATTCGAGGGCTTGGTGGGTCTCTCGGACGAAGTCGTCGCGGGCTTGTTCGTCGACGGGGCCGTCGAGGCGGGTCAGCCAGGCGCGTCGGGCGATGTCGTAGGCGCTCATGCAGGAGGCGGTGAGGACGGCGATCCTCAGGGGGGAGGCGTCTTGGCCTGCTGCCTGCAGTTTGCCTGCGCTCCATCTTCCGGAGAGTTCGGCGATGGCTTCGAGGTTGGTTTCCAGGGTGTAGCGGTGGGCTCCGGGGGAGGCTTCGACCTGTTGCCAGGCGCGGGTGGCTTCGCGGAGGGTTTCGACGGTGAAGGTCATGTCGATGACGGCTTTGGCGCTGTCGATGAGCGGTTCGTCCTCGGGGCGGGAGAAGAGCTGGTCGTGCAAGATTTCGAGGACTTGGCGGGATCGGAAGGCCAGGATCGCTTCCACGCTGGGGAAGTAGTTGAAGAAGGTGCGGCGGGAGATGCCGGCGGCTTCGGCGACTTTCTCTGCGGTGACCGAGGTGGGTTCTTCGTGGTGGAGAAGGTCGGTGGCTGCTCGGACGATGGCCTCGCGGGTTCGTTTTTTGTTCTGTTCGCGACGGCCGACGCCCACCTTGATGATCACATCAACCGACTTTAAATAGAAATTGCACTGAGGGCAAAAATACCCTCAGTGCAATCAGGAAATCGCTCGCCGTTGATCAGTCGCGTACGAACAACCAGGTGATCAGCCCGCTGACTACGCTGATGACGATCGAGCCGAAGAAGGCCGCCCAGAAGCCTCGGACGTGAAAGCCCAGGGCGAGGTGCTGGGCCACCCAGGAGCTCAACAACAGCATGAGAGCGTTGATGACCAGCAGGAAAAGCCCCAGGGAGATGACCACCAGGCAGCCGGTGAGGAACTGCACCACGGGTTTCACCACTGCGTTGACGACTCCGATGATGAGCGCCACCAGGATCAAAGTCAACGCTTTACCGCCGGCACCTGATCCCGTCAGTGTGATGCCAGGAACAATCCAAGCAGCAACGGCGGTCGCTGCAGCGACAGCTAATGTACGCGCGATAAAAGACACCGGGACATCCTCACATGGAAGTTCGTCCAGTTCATCTTCACTCTGATTTATTAGCAATGTTCACGAAATAGCCGTTCGTCCTTTTCCGCAGAACGCAGAGTGATCTTTGCCTTCGGCACGCACCTCGAAAAACGTCGGGGAGCTTCCGTGGTGCCGGTGTCTACGCAGGCCAGAGGCCGTCCGATGACGTGATGGGGGGACGCGGCGGGCAGCGGGTCTCGCCCGTGCGGCGGCGAGCGGTGTCTTTCCGCGCAGGCCTGCGCACTCCCGGCAGCGGTTGACGGCAGCTGTCGTCGACCGGCTGGACGAGGTTCATCTTGTGATGCTGTGCCGCCGTGTCCTCTCCTGCGGAGGCCGGTCGGAGCAGGCGGGTGTGACTGCGGGGGCCTACGCCGTACGGCGTAGGCCCCCGCAGTCACACCCGGTTCGTTCGGATGCCGTCCTGGTCGAACCGGTCAGGTATGCGCCTGGATCAGGCGGCGCTTTCTTTGCTGTACTCGTCGAGCACGTTGGCGAGGTTGGAGATGGCAGCGGCCAGGCGCTCTTCGTCGTGGTTGTCACCGAGGAGCGAGCAGCGGGCAGCGACCGTGTAGAAGCGGTGCAGCTCGTCGAAACCGGCTTCGGTGATCGCCGAGACCGCGTCGAGGTGCTCCTGGGCGATGTCGGCGCAGCCCAGCGCACCGATCTCCGGGCGCCACTTGGTGACGAGGCGCAGCACGCGGTCGGCCTGACGGACGGCGTCTTCGACGAGCGCGGGCACCGCTCCTGCCGCTTCACGCACGGTGTCGTCGGTCTTGATCAGCTCGACGACCCCCTCCTGCAGGGCCTGGCAGAGCAGACGCATCGACTCGGTGGTGTCGCCGTCGCCGTGTCCGTCGATGAGCTCGGAGGCGAAGGTGCCGACCATGAGGTTGTGCAGGCGGAGCAGAGCGATTCGCATCCGCAGCCAACGCACCTGTTCGGCGGCCTGGCGCAGGTGGACGACCAGCGAGGCGAGCTCTTCGCTGGCTTTGTCGGCGTGTCCGCTCATCCGGTCGGAGAGTTCGGCGACGAAGGGGGTGACGACCATCCCTTCCTCGACCTCGTGCCCTGCGGCGGCGGCCTGTTTGGCGGCGGCTTCGACGGCCTTGCGGGCGGCGGCACCGACGGCGGGCAGGTCGGCGGCCCGACGTGCGGCCGCGGCGATGTCGCGCAGTCGGGCAGCAGCCAGTTCTGCGTCGCCATAAGAGGATTCGAGAGCGCGTACGAAGTCGGCGTATTCGTCCATCTGGTGCACCAGGTGCACGGTCAGGGTGTCGATCTCGTGCATGATGCGCAGCAGGTCGCCCAGTGGCCCGGTCGCGTCGGGGCGCCGGGGCAGCCCTCCGCTGTGGCGGACGTGTTCGAGGACCTCACGGGGAAGTGTGTTCAACGCCAGGTCGTCGCCGTTGGTGATGCCGTACTTGGCGAGTTCTTCGACGATGATGCCGCAGCCGATTTCCGCGGCCTCGGCGCGGGAGCTGCCTTCTTCGTGGGCCTGGAGCTCGCGGCTCCGGGCACCTGAGTAGAGGTCTTCGGTGATCGCCAACAGGTCGGTCATCTGGGGGCGCTTGCGCACCGACAGGAATTTGTCCCCGACCGGGAGCAGAGTCGCGAACACCCAGTAGAAACTGCCGTCGGCAGCGATGTTCTTGACGTAGGCGCAGGCGGGCCGACCTTCGTGGAGCTGTTTCCACACCAGTTTGTAGGCGCCACCAGGCATGTCTGGGTGGCGGACGACGTTGTGGGGCTTACCCACCAGCTCGTCATGGGTGTAGTGCGACAGCCGTGCGAAGGTCGAGTTCACCAACTCGATCACCCCGGCGCGGTCCGTCGCAGAGAAGAACAGTTCGTCTACGCCGACCACATACTCCTGGTCCGTCGGCGTTATTTCTACTCGCGGCATCCTCGACTCTCTCCTCAGTGTCCTCGCCGATCCGGATCCAACCACCAGGACAGCCGTCCGGTGCCCGCGGTATCAAAACCCAGTTACTTGACAATAACCCGCGTTCAGAACAGACGTCCAACAGGAATGAAAGCAAGGGTGAACCGGTACGCCCTTCAAGGAGTCCGATCACCCCGCACCTAGCCGTCCTTCTATCGGTCATTTCCGGTGGATATGCATCGTTTCATCCGAAACAGAACGGGGCGGGGGCGCGGTCGACAGCCCGACGACCTGCACCCCCGCCCGGGGAAGTTCCTCCGCCCGCCGACTCCTTGCCGATCTTGCAGGTGTCAGCGGAGGAAGCATTGTTTCAGCGGAAATTCCCTGCCGTGAAAGATTCCTCGAGTTCTTCCAGTGATCGTCCGCTGGTGTTGGGCAGGCACTTCACGAGGAAGAGAATGACAACCAGCCCTAGCGCGAAGAAGATCCCGAAGGCGGCCTGCAGTCCGGCTGCTTCCACGACCTTCGGGAAGCCGAAGGTCAGGATGGTGTTCACGGTCCACATGCAGAAGATCGAGACGCCCATGCCGAATCCGCGGACCTTGAGCGGGAAGAGTTCGGAGAGGCAGACCCAGACTGGGGCATTGAGTGCCATCTGCATGAAGAACACGAAGGTGACGCAGAGCACGAGGATGACCCAGGCCCGGGCTTGACCGGCCGGCATCATCGCGGCGGCGGTCATGATCAGGCCGTGGCAGATCGTGGTGGCGCAGAAGCCGAAGATGATCAGTGTGCGCCGGGGGACGCGTTCGATGATCACGAACAGGCAGAGCATGGTGCCGACGACCGCGAGGACACCGTTGGCGATATTCGCGATGATGGCGGCGTCGGCGGAGAAACCGGCTTCCTTGAGCACTTCGGTGCCGTAGTACATGATCGAGTTGATGCCGGTGACCTGCTGCGCCATGGCCAGTCCGGAGCCGACGAGGATGATCCGCCGGATCCACGGCACCTTCAGGTCGGCCCAGCCACCGGAGCGGGAGATCTCCTCTTCCTTGGCCAGTTGTTCGACCTCGGCGATCTCGGCGCGGGCCCGTTCCTCGTTGCGGACGAGCATGAGGACGGCGAGGGCGTCCTCCTGGCGTCCTTTGGAGATCAGCCAGCGCGGTGATTCGGGCATCCGGAGCATGCCGACGAAGAGGAAGACGGCGGGAACAGCGGCGACGACGAGCATGTACCGCCAGACACCGGGCTGTTGCCCCCAGGTGTGGGCGATGGCGGCGTTGATCATGAAGGCCAGCATCTGACCGATGACGATGGCCAGTTCGTTCCGGCCGCTGAGTGTGCCTCGTCGTTCGGTGGGTGCCAGTTCGGCGAGGTAGACCGGCACGCTGACGGACGCGGCTCCGACGGCGAAGCCGAGGATCACCCGGGAGGCCAGCAGGATGTTGAGGGTGGGTGCGATCACGCCGCCGATGGTGCCGACGAAGAAGATGATCGAGACGATCGTCAGTGCTTTCTTGCGCCCCAGGTTGTCGTTGAGCTTGCCACCGACGAAGGCGCCCAGTGCGGCACCGACCAGGAGGGTCGCGGTGACGAGTCCTTCGCCCCAGGCGCCGAGCGAGAAGTATTGCCGCAACGAGGGGAGTGCTCCGTTGATCACCCCGGTGTCATAACCGAAGAGGAGTCCACCGAAGGTCGCGATGACGGCCATCCGGTCGAGTCGTCGCTGGTGGGGACCTGCGGTCAGAGGCGGCAGGACCGATCCTGCGGACGCGGTCGCGGCAGTGGTTCCAGGAGACATGACATACCTCCGATGCTCGCCCGGAGGCGGACAGCGCTGTCTGATAGGGGGCACCGACCGCTGCGCTCATGACAGCGGTCGAGGCCTAGAACGCTATGGAGCGATCACGATAAGGGTCAAGAGCCTTCGACAAATTTGTAATAACAAATGACTAACGTCCCCCGCTGCAGGCCTGGCATCCCTGGAGGGAAACAGGCGAAGGAACCACCCCCGAATCCGTCAACCCTTGGCGATCAAAAAGATTCGACCAGCGGGACAGGGCACCACCGGCCGACTTCACCAGCATCACCCGCCGATCGGACATCGACCGCCCCCTCCTCGACACCGCTCCATATTTCGCGATGTGGACATCTCACCCCGCCCTGCCAGCCCCCTGCGGAGCACCCACCTCACCCACTCCACCTTCCGGATCCCCCCGCCCCAGGCACCCTGGCGGACCTCCCCTGTCCCTTTGCTCCCGATATGGGGCCGAGATACGTCCCTCGCGCCCAATCACTTAGACAATTAACGGCACTCGAGGGCATTCGCGGTCCGCGGGTGGTCTAAGGTGAGTGACGCCTGAGACCGAGCTGAATCTCGGCCGACAGGCACCGACATATCCGACACCCATGGTTCGACGAGATGGATCAGCATTCCACCGCCACCCTTCGGCTGATCCAGGAGAGGACAGCGATGACGACGTCCCTCGTACCACTCACCGTGACTTCGTTCGCCCTCACTGCGGCGGGCTTCGGCGCGTGGCGCACATTCACCCCATGGGTCGGTATCCCCATCTTGATCCTGGCCACCACCCTGCTGGCGAAGTCCTACCAGGTGGCTCAGGCCGCAGCGCCCGAGAGCGCGCCCGAGGTGCACTGACGCCGATGCGTCGATCGGCCTTGAGTACGAGACCGATCCTGCTTCTCCGCCCTCGTCGACGCACCACTTCGAAGGCCCCTTCGGGCAGTTCTGTCTCCCAGGGCGATCAGCCTCACCCATCGCGCACAGACCCCGGAGCAGAGTTGCCAATCTAGGTAAGGCATACCTAAGTTAGGCGAACTGCCCTTGGCAGCTCCCCTTTTCGCAGAGCCGCCACCGTGTTCCATTCCGCGCACCTAGAGAGGCTCTCAATGGCACTGCCCAGTCGCATCGACTACACGATCCCTACCACCGATATCCCGGAGCCGGTCGTCTCCTGGGCATTGGACCCGGAACGATGCGCTCTGTTGCTGCACGATCTCCAGCCGCACTTCCTGCGTCCTTTTTCACCAGCTATGCGCGAGCAGCTCACCGCGAATGTGGACACCATCGCCGCCGCCTGTCGCGCCCAGGGGGTACCGATCGCTCACGCGATGCAGCCCGACGACCAGACCCCCGCCGAGCGTGGACTGCTCACCGAATTCTGGGGCCCGGGTCCCTTGAGCAGCGACGACAGCGGAGCTCCTGATCTGCGCCTTCAAGCCCGCGAAGGAGAGATCGTCATCATCCGACGCCGGTACAACGCTTTCTTGGGTACCGGACTGGACGCTTGGATGCGCCAGCAGGGACGCGACCAGCTCATCGTTTGCGGAATCTACGCCCATGTCGGCTGCCTGATGACCTCAGCTCACGCTTTCATGACCGACCGTCAGCCCTTCTTAGTGGCCGATGGCACAGCAGACTTCTCCTCCGGAGAACACCGCATGGCCCTGGAGTACGTGACGAGCAGGTGCGGGGTCTGCGTGACCACTGAAGATGTGGTGGACATACTCTCCTGCTCTCAGCAGTTGTCCGCCTGACCCAGGGCCCCTCGAGCGGTGCCCGTGCTCAGGCCGACCTGGCCCCGTCGGGCGCTACCTCCACCTCAAGCTCAGAAGCCAGCAGGACATCAGCCAGGGTGGACAGTTTTGCTGTGGTCTCAGTCAATTCCGCCGCGGGGTCTGATCCGGCAACGATGCCTGCCCCGGCGTACAGGTCGACCACTGGCCCTCTGACGGACGCGCAGCGGATTGCCACGGTCCATTCCCCGTCACCGTTGTCATCGCACCATCCGATGCAACCGCCGTAATAACCACGGGCGAAAGGTTCGAGTTCTTCGAGCGTGTGCACCGCCGAGGCGACCGGCGCACCGGCCAGAGCAGGTGTGGGTTGGAGCGCAGCCGCCAGCTCGAGGGCAGTAGTGTCCTGGTCGCGTAATTCACCTTCGATCCAGGTGCCCAGGTGCCACACCGTTCGGGTACCTACCAGCGCAGATCGATCGGCGACGGCGAGCCTGCGGCAGTAGGGGCTGAGAGTGTCGGCGATCATCTCCACCACATAGGAGTGCTCACGTAGATCCTTCTCTGAGGTGAGCAGCCTTCGTCCTCGATTTTCGTCTTCGACCGGGTCGGGAGAACGGGGAACTGAACCAGCCAAGGGGTGGGAGGTGACCGTGCGCCCTTGTCTGGAGACCAGAAGTTCAGGGCTTGCGCCGACGAGCCATTGACCCTCCGCCGGTGAGACGGCGTAAGTACGAGCTTCGGGATGTGCCTCGACCAGAGCCTGGTAAAGGTACTCAGCCGGCACCGTCGTCTCGAAACGAAGTCGTAGTTTGCGTGCCAGGACGATCTTGTCGAGCTCTCCGCGCTCGAACACAGAGAGCGCTTTCTCCACTCTGCCCCGGTAGCCCGCCGATGTAGGCGTCTCCTCCGGGGTCCCGACGACTCGGGGGAATCCATTCCATCCGCTGCCTGCTTCAAGCAGCGGATCTCCGTGACGATGCATCTCGTGCACAACGCTCAGCGCTGCGGTCCGGCCGTCGAAGGAGATGGCGCCTGCGACTGTTCCTTGCTCGCGAGCCCAGCTGGCCAGCTCTCCGGGGCTGCTGACATCGATGGTGTGGATACGTCCGCCGGTCGCCTTCAGGCTGCCTTGGGTGGTGTGGAATCTGAGGCGAACAGGGTGAGGTGGCGTCGGTACGGTGAAGAGGGCACGTGGGATCACTAAGTTAGGCTAACCTAACTTTTCGACGGCGAGTGAGGTGCAAGATTCAGTGAGCAGTGTGGAGGCCTTCCTGGCAGAAAGCGCTTCTCTCCTCGACATGCTCGCCGAGTACGGTCTGCACCCAGGACTGCTCAGCCCGACGCTCTCCGCAGCGGAGCAGGAACGACTGGCCAGGTTTCGTGTACCACAGGATCGGAGCGATTTCCTCGCCGTTCGGCTTCTCACCCGCTTGGCTCTGTTCCGTCGTCGAACTGCGGTGGCCCCCGCCCCCCGGCCTTCCACGCCGACTTCGGCAGTGTCTACAGCAACCTGGGACGAGTTCATACCGGCTGCCCCGACGGCTCTCCTCGCAGAGCGGGACATCCGTCAGCGGTGCCCGGGATGCGCCGGTTCCGGACATGGGCGGCCTTATGTCATCGATCCCGAGGTCCGTCTGTCCTGGGCCCATTCTCGGGGTCTCATCGCCGTCGTGATCGCCGAGTCCCGGGAGTCCGACGTGGGGGTCGATTGTGAACGCGAGCGCCGCTGCGAACCGCCGGTCGTCTGGCAGGGCAAGCCGATTCCACTGTCAACCTGGTGTCGGGTGGAGTCTTGCGTGAAGGCCGGGTGGGGGGACTTGGACGAGCTCCTGGATCAAGCCTGTTCTCCGGAGGGGATCCGCGTCCCCGACGACGTGGTGTTCTCCGAAGGTCGCGTTCAGCTAGCTGCGGCGACGGCCCATTGGGCCGTCGCCGCACCGTCCGCAGCTCGGATGACCGTCCTCGGAGCGGCCTCCGCCTGAGCCCACGCGCTTTCAGGTCAGCGCTGTTCTTTCAGAGGGAGGCTCCACCGTCGACCACGAGGGAGCTCATGGTCACGTGACGGGCTTCGTCGGAAAGCAAGAAGGCCACACAGGATGCGATGTCCTCAGGGCGGGCCACCCGGCCGAGCGGAATACCGGTGCGATAGCGGGTGACGTCACCTTCGATGGTGGTGTGCAAGGCATCCGGGTCGTCGGGGTTGGGCCAGGAGGCCCAAAGCATAGGAGTCGAAGTCGACCCGGGATGCACCACATTGCACCGGACGCCGTGCGGCGCGAGTTCAAGTCCTGCGGAGCGAACGAGCATGGCGGCTGCGGCTTTGGAGGCTCCGTAAGCTCCTAGATCGACTCTAGGAATGATGGCGGCATTCGAGGCGACCGCGACGATGGATCCCCGACCGCGCTTCTTCATCCGTTGGCCGACGCTGTGGAGCAGGTGCGCCGTGCCGAACGTGTTCACGGCGATCATGTCGTGCAGATCCTGTACATCGCTGTCGACGAGACTTCCGGTGCGCAGCGCCCCGGCGGTGTGGGCGAGCCTAGTGATCGGCCCGTTCTTCTCCTCTATGTGTCGGATGGCTTCTTCAACAGCGTGCGGGTCGGTGATATCGCAGTCCAGATCGGCGCCGGCGAGGTCCATGCCGAGGGTCTGCCATCCGCGCGCGGTGAGTGCGTCCACGACAGCACGCCCGATGCCTCCTGCGGCTCCGGTCACCAGAGCGATTTCACCTTCGGTCGGCATCAGTTCCATGTCAGGAGCGTCCGAGCACATGAGCTAAGGCTAGCCTCAGTCTTTGGTCGCGTCTGGACCGGCCCTGATATCGAGGGCGTTGCCCCACAGGTCGACTCACGGAGCGAAGGCTTCAGCTGCTAGCTGTTGTTCTCAGCGGGGTGTGGGCCTCATCGACTGTTTCTGCGGCAAGCACCGGAGGCGGAGGGGTGCCTTCGGCGCCCCAGGTGTCGGTGTCGAAATGATCCCGACCGTGTGCTTCGAGCCATCCTTCGTGCCGCGGCCCGCGAGGGACGATCTGGGTGGGGTTGATGTCGGTATGGACCCCGTAGTAATGCTCTTTCATATGCACGAAATCGTTCGTGTCCCCGAACCCCGGCGTCTGGAAGAGGTCTCGCGTGTACCCCCAGAGCTGAGGCATCGTTGCCAACGGCTGTCGGTTGCATTTGAAATGTGCGTAGTAGACCTCGTCGAAACGCACCAGGGTCGGATAGAGACGCAGATCAGCTTCGGTGATGCTCGCTCCCATGAGATATCTACGTGTCGAGAGCCTTTCCTCCAGGACATCGAGAGCGTGCCAGAGCTCGTCATAAGCCCGATCGTAGGAAGCCTGCGATCCGGCGAACCCGCAGCGGTAGACCCCGTTGTTGACGGAGCGGAAGATGAAACCCATCAGCTCGTCCATCTCGTCGCGGAGATGGACGGGGTAGAGATCAGGTGACCCTTCCCTGTGGTAGCTGCGCCATTGGCTGCCCATGTCAAGGGTCATCTGCGCATAGTCGTTGGTGACAACAGCCCCAGTACGGGTATCAACGAGTGCCGGAACGGTGATCCCACGGGGGTAGCCGGGGTATCTCTTTTCGTAAGCGTCCTTGAGGAAGTGGATTCCCAGGACGGGGTCCTTCCCCTCTGGGTCGAGGTCAAAGGTCCAGGAGCGTTTGTCGTGCGTAGGGCCCGTAACGCCCAGGGAGATCGCGCTTTCCAAACCGTAGACACGTCGAGCGATCATGGCCCGGTTCGCCCAGGGGCAGGCCCGAGAGACAACCAGCCGATAGCGGTCGGGCTCAACCTTGTACCCCTCGCTCCCGTCGACGGTAATACGGGTGGTGATGTAGTTGGTGTCCCGATCGAAGGCTTTCCCCTGGGTTACGTAGGAACCCTTCTGGTCGGTGTTCGACGTCATGCCGTCCTTCTTTCGGCTCGCATTGGTGGCTGGTGGCGGTCCTCGCCGTTTGCTCAGGTTCGGCGTCTTTTTTCTTCACCGTTTTTGCTTCGATCGGCAGGCGTGCGACGGACTTTCCCATCCGGCGCCGCTCTCGGGAACGCCGTTACCGATTGTCGGGGTGTGGCTTCCCGCCCTCAGCGGCTGTTCAATGTGGCGTGCATCTCCCATAGCAGCACCTCAGATGGTTCGAGCGCGGTCACTTTGTGACCGCCGGTGGCGGTCATCCTCGCTGCGTCTCCAGAATTCATCCGGCCGGATCCTTCCAAGGTTATGGATCCTGTTGCTACAAAAAGATGCTGATAAGGAGCTTCCGGCAGGGTGACTTCCTGGCCGGAGGACAGTTTCGCCACATGAAATGCCGCATATTTGTTTCGGATCCTGATCGCGGACTCGTTCAGGTATTTGTCCATACCGGTGGCCACTGTGACGAATCCAGTTCCGAGTGTTTCAGGTGAGATCTCGAGCTGTTCGTATCCAGGCTTGATTCCTTGGGTGTCCGGCACCACCCACATCTGGATGAAGCGCACTGGGTCGGCGTGTGGAGATCTGTTGGTGTCGTAGACCCAGGAGTCGTTCTTTTCCGAGTGAAGGATTCCGGTTCCTGCGCTCATCCGTTGGGCCAGGCCTGGATAGATGATGCCGTTGTGCCCTTCGGAGTCCTGGTGAACCAGAGATCCGCTGAGAACCCAGGTGACGATCTCCATGTCTCGATGGGGGTGGGTCTCGAAGCCGGTTCCGGGGGCCACGATGTCGTCATTACTTACCAGCAGTAGGCCGTGGTGAGTATTGGCCGGGTCGTAGTGGCGGCTGAACGAGAACGAGTGCTTGCTGTCCAGCCAGCCGTATTGGCTGGAGAATCGATCCGTGGAACGACGGAGGTCGACGGCCTCGGTCGGCATCGTGAACATCAGTACCCCCAAATTTAGGTGATGCGTCACCTATTACTCTATAGACAGATCGTTCGAACTTCAACCGTCTCCGAGGCGAGACTGCCCTCTCTCCAAGCTTCCGTTCGACATCAGCGGATTTCGCCTCTGCGAGAGGGATGACCCCAATTGTCCTCTCGACTCCGGGCCGTCGCCTACAGCCGCAGCTGCATCAGAAGAAAGCCGAGGCGCTGTTCAGGTAGCGCTGCCACGTGACACGGCGACTCCGGGCAGAGGGAAGCGCTCGCCCAAACTCAAGGCCGACTCCCAATGGCCACCTGTCTCAATGAGCAACGGCGGAGGGAGCGGCCCCGCTCAACGTACAGGCCGGGCGTTCCGTACGACGGGCAGCCACAGCCACGGAAAACCGTTCGGACAGGTCATGGACGCGCGCCTTTCCTTCGATGGGCCGCCCAGGCGAGTCGAACCGCAGGGACCGAGTCCTTCGAAGAGCCGAAGCTGGTGGCAGTTACTCATCGAGGTCTTGTACTCGATGTTCACGGTCATACTCTCGCTTCTGTTCCGAAGAGTAGATTCCTCGCCCCCACTACCCCAGTCCTGTCTGCGTAGCCGATCAGGAGAAACCACCTCCGATGGAGTTCCACGCTCTCAACAAATCGAGCAGGGTATGTCCGAAGGACCCTGCTCCCTATCCGCCACCCAGTCATCTGGATACGGGGCTTGAGGCCCAGGAGCCGTTTTCACCTCGTTCTGCTTCTACGACCGCACCTTTGAGCAAGGTCGCCGTCCAGAAAAGAGATATGGACTACAGGTGAGGACGTTCGACAAGCCATCCTGCCGACCAGACGCGCGCTCAGGAAGTCGATGCTCACAAAGCTCAACCGAGAGCCTCGGCAGGCAACCCTGCCAACTCACAAGCCGCACAATAGAGGGCAGGAGCACCGCTTTGTCGTCGGCCCGCAAGACGAGATACTGCGCTCAGGCTTTTCGCCGAAGGTCCTGCAATCAGCAGAAGGCTGTGGGGTGGGGGCGAAGCCCCCACCCCACAGCCTCTCACCTCCAGGCACAGACCGGAGAGAAACTTCAAGAACTTCAGCCCGAGCAGGTACCAAGCATCTCAGTCAGAGTGCTCTTCTCCTCATTCGAGACGTTCAGCTGATATTTAGCCTTCACATGGACCCAGCGAGTCGCATACAAGCAGTGAGCAGCCGTGTTGCTCGGCTTCCATTCATTGGGAGCCTTGTCGCCCTTAGCCCGATTTGCGCGGTTCTCTACAGAAACGAGCACGAGCGGGTCATTGGCAAACTTAGTGCGCTTCTCGGTATCCCAGTCGGCTGCTCCAGTGCGCCATGCATGCGAAAGGGGAACCACGTGGTCGATGTCGATATCGCGCGCAGAGTCGAAGACTCCAGCCGTATACGGGTCAACCCATTTACCAGTCGGCCGGGTACAGTTCCCCTCAAATTCAACATTCTGCCCATCACGGTGAAGTGCCGCATTCCGCGCATTGCACTTCTCGCTGGGAACGTTGGTCCACCCGTTATCGGCCGCATTCTTCCAGTGCGGGAAGGATTTACGCGAATACCCACCCTTTTCAGCCATTTCCGCCACAGTAAGACCAGCCAGTGCGGTTTTAGCCCCTTCCGGAGTCCCATCCATGCCGATCTTCAATTGAGCAGCAGCCACGTCAGGCTTGGCTTCCTCAACCCGCGCCGCCTGAGCGGTAGTGACAGGAAGGCAAACCGCTACTACAGATGCCAACACCAAAGATGACCGAAGCAGTGTCTTCCTGCTGGCCTGACGTTCAGATTTCATGTGAGTCTCCAAGACAGAGCTGCTCTGACTTCGGTCACATTAATGCTCGCGAATCCCCGTGTCCCCACCTAAGATTCATATTTTCACGGTTTTTATCGTGAAAAAAATATGCCTCGCAGTTGCCCTTCGGGCCGAAGAGGCTCAATATCCACTCAAACGGATATATATAATCGACAAACTAGATTTTTCACCCAGTTATACCTGGGGAATACCAGTTATATAGAGTCCAATGCTTGGAATTCACTATGAGCTCATATGCGCAAGCGATTGTTGATGGCTTGGTTCATACGGTTGCGAGCCGGTGGCTAAGTTGCTGGCGCTTCTTACTTGACTCTCATCTAGGCATGCTTTGAGCATCGTCGGCAGACGACGGTAAGCGGGCTAGAAGAGCAGATAGGGATTAAGCGCTTGTCGAAAGGTCTGGCGTGTGGGTGTTGGGGGGTTTTCGGGC
>NZ_BAGZ01000024.1 GCF_000298175.1 Austwickia chelonae NBRC 105200
CTGCGGGCGGTCCGGCGCACCTGGAGGGTGATCTCGGCGGCGCGGCGGGTGCGCGGGCGATCCGAGCCCCTGTCGTGCAGGGGCAGATGCCGGGTCATGTGGATGAGGTGGACGTTCATGATCTCGTCTTTCTTCACTGGTCTTCGGGGTGACAGCCCTGGTCGGGCGGCGGGCTGTCGTGCATCGTCTAGGTGGGTCGGACGGGGTTCTTCGCGCCGCAGGACGTCGTCGACCTTCCCGGCGCTCGCGGGCAGACTGACGGTCGGTGGCCGACCGGTGGGTGCCGCCGCGGGGCAGGCGTCGTCGTACGTCGATGCGGTGGTGGTGTCGTAGCCCTGGCGATTCGACGGTGAATCGGCGCTACGGGGCGGCGGCATCGGGCCTGGCTCTGTGCTGCCGCGGGGGCGCGTCCCTGCGCGTGTGTGTCGGTTCTCAGACTGCCTTATCACCTGGGGGGTGGGGCAACTGATTTTGCATACCGTGGGTGGCGTGTCGACGGGGCGGGGTGTGGACGGCCGGGCGGGTGTGGGCCACCGGGCTTCGTGGAGAGTCTTTCTGGGGTTGTCCCGGGGTGTCTTCGGTGCTCCCGGGGCTGTTGTCGCCGCTGCCCGGTCGGTGAGAAGGGGATCTCACCGGCCGGGCAGCCCCGATGTCGGGTTCGGGATCGGTCCGGTCCGGGATCATCCGGCGGAGGACTTCACCTTCTCGAGTTGTTTCGTCAGTACTTTCTCGAGGACTTCTTTGTTGGCCTTCTCGTCGACACCGGTGAGACTCAGGCTCACCAGGTTTCCTCCTTGCGGGGCGCGCACCATGTCCAAGGAGATCTTCTCGGTGCCCATGGTGATGTCCATCCCCAGTGCCGAGGATCCCTTCGTCTCATAGGTGGGTTTGCGGAGTTTCACCGACAGTTGCTGGCCTTCCCGGGAGAGGTCGAAGGAAGGGCAGGTGCCGACTACTTTCTGCGGGTCCGGCAGCTCGGGGAAATTCTCCTGATATCCGCGGACGGTGACGGAGAGTTCTCGCCCACCGATAGCGGACTCCGAGGGCTGGGAGAAAGTCAGCTGCGCGTACGCCGACGGTTTACCGAGCTGGGCATTGAACTGGGCGAGGGCATTTCGGCAGGCTTCGGAAACCCCTTCGGACTGGTTGAGGAATTCACTGACGGAGGTGTCCTCACGTTCGGGAGCGACTTCGTTGGCTTCCCCGGCCGACCAGTTCTGTCCGGGGATGTCCCCGGTCTCGACGAGCGCGCCGCGGACCTTCTCCTGGGTGACCGGTCGGTCTCCGCCCCCGCAGCCGGCCAGGGCCAGAGCGCCCGCGACGAGGACGAGGAACGCTCCGGTGGTCCGGCCCGCACGCCCCCGGACCGTCGGCGCCGCCTCGGCGGACGCGGGGTGGGGGATCGCTGTCTCAGGAGAGGTCACGGGTTCCGTCCTAGGCTTTTTCGGGCGGCGGCTGCCGGTTCTCGGTCTCCGCCGGTTGCTGCTGGAGGTAGCGGTCGTGTGTCTCGTGGGCTTCCTTCAGCCGGGCCAGCAGCTGAGGCTCTTCACGGATGAGACGACGGTACTTCACGGGTAGCGCTGCCAGCGCGGCTTCCTCCTGCATGAGGCGGCTGTAGTTCTGCTCGCGGACGGCCTGGTCGCTCTCGAATCCGAGGTCGAGATATTGGTCGACATGGCGACGGATGTTGTTGATCGTGGTGACCGCTTTCCCCCGGGGGCTCAACAGGGAAGCGATGACCGTGAGCGCGAGCACACCGACGATGACCAGGAGGGAGAACTCGACCGAGATCTCCACGACCTTCACGGGGTTTCCGTCGTTGATGATCGCCACATTGTTTTCGTGGAGGGCGTGCAGGATCAGTTTGATGCCGATGAAGCCGAGGATCGTCGCCAACCCCCACGACAAATAGATCAGTCGATCAAGTAGACCGTCCAGTAGGAAGTACAACTGCCGGAGTCCCATGAGGGAGAAAGCCGTTGCGGTGAAAACGATGAAAGTGGATTGAGTGAGCCCGAAGATCGCCGGAATGGAATCCAACGCGAACATGATGTCGGTGCCGCCGATCGCCACCATGACGAGCAGCATCGGAGTCATCACACGTTTTCCGTCGACCGTCGTGAAAAGTCGGTCGCCATCGTAATGATCAGTTGTATGGATGAATTTCTTGGCGATTCGGATGATCACATTGTCCGCGTCGTCGTTGTCATGGCCGACGAGCATGTGTCCCGACGTGGCCAGGAGGACCACTCCGAAGAGGTAGAAGACCCAGGCGAACCGGTCGATCATCGCGGCGCCGACGAAGATGAAGGCCGTGCGGGCGATCAGGGCGATCACGATGCCGAAGAGCAGGACCTTCTGCTGGTCCGCGCTGGGCACCCGGAAACTGCTCATGATGATCAGGAAGACGAAGAGGTTGTCGACCGACAGGGCCTTCTCCGTGATGTAACCGGCGAAGTACTCGGTGCCCATCTGGGAACCGCCGAGGGCGAAGAGACCGAGACCGAAGACGATCGCGATACCGACGTAGAGCGCCGACCAGATCGCCGCCTCACGCAAGGTCGGCGTATGGGCCTTGCGGACGTGGAAGAAGAAGTCGTAGACGAGCAGGGCGACGATCAGCGCGATGGATGCGATCCAGGCCGACAGGGAAACGGTCATGGAGGGCCTCAAGGTGGTGTGGGGACGTCGGAACGGGGGAACGCGTCGGCCGGTTCCTTTGTTCCTCAAACGGATATATCGGCTGAAGCAGGGCGGGTCGCCGGGGCGAAGGATTGCGGGCCGGGCTGGGAATCCGAGAGGGGCGCGCTCACGGAGAAGGTGAATTTTCCATAAAAATCGGTCGACGGAGCGCAAACATCGACCACGACCGTGCAGGTGGCGAGACTTAAACGGTGCGAACGAGTCTTAACAGTCAGGTCGTCCGACACGAATGTCGACATTTACTGGTGACTTTAACTGCAAAGGTTCAGTAAAGTTAACCGCGTCGGTGAGGGCCGACAGTGACATGGAAGTCACTTGAGGGGAAGAACTATGGAGGCCAACTGATCATGGGTGTCACCACGATTACGCAGGACACGCAAACAACTCCGGTCGCGAGGCGGCAGCTGCGCCACGTCGAACTCCAGGGGATCGACGCGAGCCGCATCATTTCCAGCCTGTCGGGACGAAATGGCCGGAGCTGGCCGACGGCCTCCCAGGGCAACGATTCTGAAAACGTTTCCAACACACAATGAAAACGTTTTCAGACCCCTTGAAAACGTTTCCACCGGCATAAGAAAGGCCAGTGAGAACGACGGAAAGTCACGACAACACCAGAGCGAACACACAGAGGGAGGGCCGCTGACAGCAGCCCTCCCTCTGCGGCGTCCCAGGCCGACCCGCCACGGACACTGCCGACCCGACAGCCACACTCACCCCGCGCGATGCCTCCCCGCCGGACGAACACCCTCCACCAGACGCTCCCGCCATTCCACACCCAGATCCACGACCTCCAAAGAGATCTCACCCCGCCGATCCAAACCGCCCACCAGGGCCTTCGCCGAATCGCGGGCCTCCTCACAGGCGAAAAGCAACACCGCACGACTCCCCGGATGCGCCGACGCCACCAAGGACAACGTGAACATGTCCCGCGCCAGATGAGCACCGGCATCCTCCGGCAACACACCCTGATACGAGATCGGGATCACGAACAGGTCCTCGTCCGGGGAAACCCCGTCCACCTGCACGATCTGATCACCCTCCAGACGCACCGTCCTCGGCGCCAACGGCGGCACATCCTGCCCCGCAGCGAACACGGTCAACATGTCCCGCTCCGCCATCGCCGGAAGCAACGACGGATGCACATGCCTGGGCGGGCGCACCTTCGCCACGGTCTTCTTCGTCACAGTCGTCGCCTCGGCGGCGGTGTCGATGTCCATCGTGATCCTTCACATCCGAGGATGGGCGGCAAGACAAGAGGTCTCCCACACCCCATCGGCCCCGCCCACGAACCGCTGAAGGGTTCCGAACGGACACTTTTCGGTGTGCGACGGCGTGTCGAACAGACACGCCGCACGGCCGCACCCACCCCCACGACGACCGGCCGACGACCCAGCACGGACACTGATCGACAACGGTCTTGCGCACCTGCCCCAAGAAGCCCACCAGATCCCCCCGACATCGGTAGCGTCACCACCATGCACGAACGCGAATACGACATCGTCCTCTTCGGTGCGACCGGCTACGTCGGCAGGCTCATCGCCAGACACCTCCTGCACCACGCCCCGGGCGACCTCCGCATCGCGCTCGCCGGACGATCCCTCAACCGCCTCGAAGCGGTCCGCCGCTGGCTCGGCGGAGAAGCCGTCTCCTGGCCCGCGCTCCGCGCAGACTCCGAGGACATCCCCTCCCTGCAGGAAATCGCCCGCCGCACCCAGGTCGTCATCTCCACCGTCGGCCCCTACCACGGAAGAGGACTCGCCCTCGTCGGCGCCTGCGCCACCGCAGGCACCCACTACACCGACCTCACCGGAGAAGTCCTCTTCGTCCGAGACAGCATCGACTGCTTCGACCGCGCAGCCCGAAACAGCGGAGCCCGCATCGTGCACAGCTGCGGCGCCGACGCCGTCCCCTCCGACCTGGCCGTCCTCACCACCGCGCTCGCCGCCCACCAAGCCGGCGACGGCCACCTCGCACAGGTCGACGCCTACTGGCGCGACCTACGCGGCGGCGCCTCCGGCGGCACCCTCGCCTCCCTCGCCGAGGACATCCGCGCCAGGCAGACGGACCGGGACAAAGCCCGCCTCGCCGCCGACCCCTACGCGCTGAGCCCCGCCCGGGACGACGAACCCGAACCACGCACCGTCCGGAACCGCCTGCACGTCGGACGGGCCCGCAGCATCCCCCACTGGGAGACGCCCTACCTGCTCTCCGCCTTCAACGCGCAGATCGTGCGCCGCAGCAACGCCCTCACCGACTGGTCCTACGGACGCACCCTCCGCTACCACGAAGCACTCACCACCGGACGGAGCCCCCTCGGCGCCGTCCGCGCCGGAGCCCTCGCCACCGGCCAAGCCGCACTGGTGACCGGATTGTCCTCCGCCCCGACCAGGGCGCTGTGCCGACGGATCCTGCCCGGCCCCGGCCAAGGACCCAGCGAGATCTGCCTCGCCAGAGGACGCTTCATGGTGGAACTCCACGCGGAAACCACCGGTGGCGCGTCGTGGATCACCCGGTTCGGCGCCCGCAAGGACCCCGGATACACCGGCACCGCCGCGATGATCGGCGAATCGGCGCTGGCCCTCGCCCTCGGCGAACAGCTCCCCGACCGGGCCGGGGTCCTGACACCCGCCACCGGGATCGGGAACATCCTCACCGACCGGTTGCGCGCCCAAGGGTTCATCATCGACACCCGCCGGGAGAGCGGCGGCCCCGAACCGACACCCACCCCATGAACGGACGCTCCCTGCGCGAGCTGGTCGTCGCCGTCCACATCGACGGCATCGCGATCTCCGCGACACTGGTCGACCACGACGGCAACCTGGTCACCGGCGACGAAGGCGAACTCGTCTACCAGGTGGCCACCCCCACCCGGCGAGGCGGGGACGCCGTCGTCGCCCAGACTCTCCGTCTGATCGAACAGGCCCGCAGCACCGCACCCCGGGACCACCGGACGGTCGCGGTCGGGATCGGCAGCGAAGGAGTGATCGACCGCTCCGGGCAGGTCGTCTCCGCACCCGCCCATTTCACCGGGTACGCCGGCACCGCACTGACCGCCCGGATCACCGCCGCAGCACACCTGCCCGTGCACGCCGCCACCGACGTGCACGCCTACGCCCTCGGCGAGGCCTGGCGCGGCGCCGCGGCCGGCGCGAACACGGCGATCTTCATCGGCGTCGGCTCCGGAGTCCACGGATCCCTACTGATCCACGGCCGACCCTGGCAAGGCGCCCGATGCGTCGCCGGGCAGATCGGCCACACCATCAGCCCGCAAGCACTCGGCCTGACCTGCACCTGCGGCAAAGAGTCCCACGTGGAAGCCGTCGCCTCCGGGCCGGCCATCCGCGCCGAGTACGAACGACGTGGCGGCGGACACCTACCCACCGGACAAGGGGTGATCTTCGCCGCCGAACGCGGCGAACCGGTCGCCCTGGAGACGGTCGCTTTCTGCGCGGCCGCCCTCGGCACCACCGTAGGGGCACTGGCCAATGTGGTCGACTGCGAGATCGCGGTGATCGGCGGACCCGTCCCCGAAGCAGGGCCCTGCTGGTGGGCCCCCATGGAAGAAGCCCTGCGCGCCACCCTCATCGAGGAACTGACCGGCCTGCCCGTACGTCGTGCCGAACTCGGCCACGAAGCCGCCCTGGTCGGAGCAGCCAGACTGGCCTGGGACACTGCCGAACGAGCCGCCCGGCAGGCCACCTACTCCGGCACGTCCCCCACACCCCGACCCCGGGAATGGCTGTGACCCCGTCCGGGTAACGCCCGCGCCAACAACTCGGCCAGATGCCTGGCCTGCGCGCCGGTGCCCTGCCCCACCTGGGTGCGACAGCTGAAACCGTCGGCGGCGACACGAGCCCGGGCACCACCACCGGCGCGGACCTTCGGATACAGCTCCCGTTCGGCGCACGCCTGGGAGACCTCGAAATGTCCCGGCTCGAAACCCCAGTTGCCCGCCAGCCCACAACATCCGGCACCGACCTCGTCGACCTGCCAGCCCAACCGGCCCAACACCCGACGGTCCGCCTCGAACCCCCGCCGGGCACGCTGATGACAATGCACCTGGGTGACCAACGGACCCGAACCGGCCACCGCGGTGAACGGCCAGACGGCACCCCCCTGCCGCGTCCGCGCGTCGACGAACTCACCCAGGGTGTGCACCGCCGTCCCCAAGGCGACAGCGCGAGCATCGTCGGGGAACAGCTCCGCGGCGTCGGCGAGCATCACCGCGCAGCTCGGCTCCAGGACGACGACATCTCGTCCTTCGGCCAGATGCGGGGCCAGGACGTCCAGGGTGCGGCGCAGCACACGACGGGTCATGTCGAGCTGGCCGGTCGAATGCCAGGTCAGACCGCAACAGACCGGGGCAGTGGGGACGACGACCTCGCAGCCGAGTGCTTCCAGGACCCGGGTCGCGGCGATGGCGATCTGCGGACTGTGGTGGTTGTTGAAGGTGTCCGGCCAGAGCACCACGGGGGTCGCGTTCTCGGGGCGCGCGCCGGGGTCACGTCGGCGGTTCCGCCACCAGGCGACGAAGGACATCGACGCGAAGGGGATCATCCGGCGGCGTGGTTCGACCCCGGCCGCGCGGAGGGCGAGGCGTTCGACGGGTCGGATCGAGAACATCCTGTTGGCCAGGGGGCCCAGACCTGGGGCCGCGGAGACCGCTGCGGAGACCACGGGGAGCCATCCCATCGAGTAGTGGGCTCTCGGCCGGATCCGCCCGGCGTAATGACGGTGCAGGAATTCGGACTTGTAGGTCGCCATGTCGACATTGACCGGGCATTCGGTGGCGCACGCCTTGCACGACAGGCACAGGTCGAGGGCTTCGCGGGCCGCTGTCGACCGCCATCCGTCGAGATGTTCGCCACGGACCATCTCGGCGAGCACCCGGGCCCGTCCTCGCGTGGAGGCGACCTCGTCCTTCGTGGCCTGGTAGGAGGGGCACATCCCGCCGGAGGCGTCTCGGCAGAGGCCTACGCCGACACAGCGGGTGACGGCTCGGGCGAAACTGCCGCCGTCGCCGTGCAGGGCGTGCACCGTGGTGACGTCGTGGCTGCGCAGCCCCGGGCCGGGGCGCAGGTCGTCGTCGAGGGGTTCGGGGTCGACCAGCACTCCCGGGTTGAACACCCCGTCGGGGTCGAAGATCGTTTTGAACCGGCGGAAGAGGGCCAACATCTCCGGGGAGTACATGGTGGCCAGCAGTTCGCTCCGGGCGCGTCCGTCGCCGTGCTCCCCGGAGACCGAACCGCCGTACCGGACGACCAGTTCGGCCGCCGAGGCGATGAAGGCGCGATAACGGTCGACGCCTGCGGCGGTGGCCAGGTCGAAGTCGATCCGGACGTGCACGCAGCCTTCTCCGAAGTGCCCGAAGGGGATGCCCTGCAGTCCTTGCCGGTCCATCAGGGTGTAGAGGTCGCGGAGGTAGGCGCTCAGGTTCTCCGGGGGGACGGCGGAGTCCTCCCAGCCGGGCCAGGCTTCGCCGCCGTCCGCGCGGCGGGTCGTGATCCCGGCGGCGTCCTCCCGGATCTTCCACAGGGCACGGCAGGCGGCGGGGTCGGTCACCACGACTCCGCGGGCGACGGCTCCACCCACGGTGGCCGGGTCGTCGTCGCCGGGGTCGTCGCCGCGGGCTGTCGCCGCTGCCAGGAGAGACTCCGCGGCGGCCTGTGCGGCCTGCGGGTCGGCTCCGGCGACATCGCAGTACAGCCAGGCACCTCCCGGTGGAAGTTCCCGGCCGGCGTCCTCCCGGCCCGGCCTGGTGCGCAGCGCCGCCACCAGGTCGGCACCCATCCCTTCGACGGTCAACACGCCGGGGACCCTGAGCCGGGGCGCGGCCGCGGCCGCCGCGAACGGGTCGTCATAGGCCAGGACGAGCAAGGCCGTCGCCGCGGGCGGTTCGACCAGGGCCACGGTCAGTTCGGTGAACACCCCCAGGGTGCCCTCGCTGCCGGCCAGCGCCTTCGCCACGTCGAAACCGTGTTCCGGCAGCAGATGGTGCAGGCCGTACCCGGACACCTGCCGGGGGAAACGTCCCAGCTCGCGGCGGATCAGCTCTTCGTTCCCGGCGACCAGCGTCCGTAGGGCGTCCTCGATCACCGGGTCGGAACACCATCCTCGTCCGGCGGCGATCTCGCGCCCGTCGGCCAGGATCAGGCGCACCGTGGTCAGGTTCTGCGCGGACGTGCCCCAGGCCACCGAATGGGAACCGCAGGCATTGTTCGCGACCATCCCGCCGATCGTCGCGCGGCTGTGCGTCGACGGGTCCGGGCCGTAGGTCAGGCCGTGGGCGCGGGCTGCTTCCCGGAGGGTGTCGCAGATGACACCGGGCTGCACCCGAGCGGTACGGGCCACCGGGTCGATCGCCACGATCCGGTTGTGGAACCTGCTGTGGTCCAACACCATCCCCGTGGAGACGGCATTCCCGGCGACCGAGGTGCCGCCGCCTCGGGGAACCACCGGCCATCCCTGTTCCCGCGCTGCTGCGATCGCGGCACGCACCTGCGCCACCGATCCGGGCTCGGCCACTGCGGCCGGCCAACGCCGGTACAGGCCCGCATCGGAGGTGTACGCGGCGCGCGTCGTCGCATCGGTGCGGACCGGCGGGTGCCGGTCACCGCGGGAAGGTTTCTGCACCGGCTCTCCTCCTGAGTCGGAACGGCCCCGGCAGATGTCCTCCGGGACGTCCTTCGACAGTACTGCCCGCAGGCCGGGTGCAGCGGACGGACGGACAGCCCGTCGGCGGGGTCGACCCCGAAGCGCCGGGGCATCCTTCGTACACTCCCTCAGGAGAAGACCACCCAGGCCAGGAGTGCGCCGTGCCGAAGATCCAGGCCCCCACCGTCGCCGAACACCGTGCGATGAGACGACGCGCCGTCGTCGACAACGCCGTCTCCCTGCTGGTCGAATCCGGTCCTGCCGCGCTCACTCCGGCCGCGGTCGCCAAGATGACCGGGTTGGCCCGCACCAGCGTCTACCAGTACTTCCCCACCGGCGGTGACCTGTTGGGTGCCGCTTTCGAGGAGCTGCTGCGCGGATGCCGCCGCGATCTCGACGAAGCGCTCGCCCAGGCCGGTGACGACATCGACGCCCGCATCGACGCCTATGTCCGTACCACTCTGATCGCTGCCCGACGAGGGCATCGGCCTACTCTTCTGGCCGGGGTCGAACCGCCGCCGTCCTGCCGGGAGCGGCTGCGTGAACTTCACCGGGAGATCGCCCGCCCGCTGCGCGACATCGTCGTCGACACCGGGGTCGAGGACGTCGATACGGTCACAGCGCTCGTCGAGGGGACGGTCCATGGCGCGGTGACTCTGTTGGAGCGGGGTGTTCCTCTGGAGGAGGTCGTCGGACGGACGGTGGTCTTCCTGCGGCGGGCGTTGGCGGTGTAGCGCGTCCGGGCCGGGGGCTCGTGGCGAGTCTTGTGTTCAGGAAGACCGACTGACCGTTGAGGGGTTGTGCGGCGGCTCGTGCGGCGGTGAGTCCATGCGGTTTCGCCCTTCCCCGGTCGGTATGTCGACAGTTAAAGTGCCCTCAGGAATACATGTCATGTGGTTCATGGGTGGGGCGTTTCACATGCGGCTCGGGGTGGATTTTCCCTCGCTTTGAGAAGTGAGTTCCAGGCAAGAGATCGCCGCGCGTTCTTGCACTCGTCGAGAGTCAACTGTCCATTTCTGAGGAGGGTGTCGATGACTTCCAGGGTCAAGCGGATCGTGACCGGTGTGGTCTTGGGGGCGGCGCTCGTCGGTGGGGTGGGTGTGGTGGCCAGGGCTGTCGCGACATCTGGTGGTCAACCGGAGGTCAAGGAGATTTCTGTGCCTCCTCCAGGGGCGTCTCGGGAGGCCAGGTCGGCGAAGCCGTCATTGCCGCCGGGGCAGGTGCCACCGGGCCAGGAGGGGAGGCGGGACGAGTTGTTGAGTCATTTTCTGACGAACGACAAGGGCCAGCATTATGGCAAAATGGCTGACGGTGCGGAAATCGGCGTCATGCCTGATCTGATTCAGGCCAGGGCAACCAATGGCAGGGTCGGCTATATCCTGGTCAACGATCTGGACGCGGCGGGATATTCTCAGGATCCGGTCCGGATTCCTGTTTATGATGTGAATATGGAAAAAGTGCTCGGGGAATATGTATCCGGTGGCGGCTCAGAACCGTGAGGTTGCCTGTTTCCACGGGGTGGGGGCTGTTTAAACCTGCCCGACATCACTCATGATCGATGGTATCTACTCATGTAAAGTGGGGAAATTCGAGGTGGCCAAGCGTTCGTCGGGGAACTCCTGGGGTGAGCTCACCCTCTGGCTGGCATTTGCCCTGGTCATGATCGTCTTCGGTCTCGAAAATATTTATCGAGAGCCATCCCCGACGATGCCGTTGATCATTTTCTACTGGGCGCAAGTAGCAGCGGGAGGATCACTTTTCGTGGCCTTTGTGCTGGGCGTGAAAGGCAAGATCGCAAAGAGCCCCCGAACCGCCGCCGACGAGGGTCCTGTCTCTCCCCGGAAGAACCGGTGATCCACCGGCACGTCGAGGCCCTACGGTCTACCGGCACTCGCCCCCGGCCAACCGCCGGACGATCTGGGCCGCGGGCTCCTCGGTAGCGGCACGCCACCCGGAACCGGCCCACACGGACACGCCGCCGAGATCACCGGCCGCAGCAGCCGCAGCCCTCAACGGAGCCGTCAGCCGGCGCACGTCAGGGTAGGCGCTCGGGGCCTGCCCGTCGTGCTCCGCCACGAAACGGTTGCGCAGCCCACGCGCTGCCCGCCCCGTGAACGCCCGGGTCACCGTCGACACCCCGGCCGGATCGGAAAGCGCCATCCGATGGACAGCCCCGGTGCCGGCCTCGGGGGCGAGCAGGAAAGCAGTCCCGACCTGGACGGCCACCGCCCCGGCAGCGCGGGCGCGTTGCAGATCCCCGGCCGTGGTGACCCCTCCCGCGGCGATCATCGGCAGACCGAGGTCGGCGATCATCGGCAGCAGCGCCAGATGGTCGAGAGTGTTGGGGACATCGTCGACACGGTGGGTCCCGCGGTGCCCACCGGCCTCGAAACCCTGCACGACGAGGGCGTCCACGCCGAGATCACGGGCCCGGCGGGCTTCCTCGACCGTCGTGACCGTGGCCAGGACGGAGGTGCCGACCGCATGCAGGTCCTCCACGAGTCCAGGCCCGGGCAGGCCGAAGGTGAAAGAGACGACCGCAACCGGATCGACGAGAGTGAGCAGCGCGATCTTCTCGTCCCACTGATCCGACCGGTCGTACTCCTCGTCCACGAGCGAGACCGGCAGGTCGACCCCCAGCCGCCTCGCATCGGGCAGCAATGCACCCCGGTAAGCAGCCAGATGGGTACGGACCTCCTCGGCGCGGGCACCGGCCGGGGGAGCCTGCGGAACGAAGAGGTTCACCCCGAAAGGACGTTCGGTGAGCTCACGCACCAACGTGATCTGAGCCGCGAGGTCGACAGCGGAGGTATCACCGCCTGCCAGGAAACCCAGCCCGCCTGCGCCACAGACCGCCGCGACCAGTTCCGGGGTGCTCGGGCCACCGGCCATCGGCGCGGCGATCACCGGAGCAGCCAACTGGGACAAGTCGATACGAGCAGCCATGGTCTCCACCCTGCCATGGCGCCTCGAGGAACCCGCCCCGGCGCACCCCGACCGGAAAGACCCCCGCCCGGAAAGACTCCCGCCCGGATCAGCCGGCCATCCGGGCCAACGGGCCGAGCCCACGCCGCCCGTGCACCAGGTGGTACAGCGGAAGAGCCAGCAGGACGACCACGGCGAGAACGCCGTACATCCCCCGATATCCGACAGCGGTGACGACGACACCCAGGAACATCGGACCCAACCCGGTGCCGACGTCGAACAACAGGAAGAACGTGGACGTGGCCAACCCGATGCGATGCGGCGGAGCCAGCGCGGCGACGATGGCCTGAGCACTGGACATGAGGGTGCCGAAACCCACGCCGCACAATGCGGACGAGGCCAGGACGGCCCCCGTCGAATCGGCCACGGCGAGCAGAGCCATCGATCCGGCGAAGGCCAACAGCGTCGGATACATCACGATCCGGTCGCCGCGCAGGTCGAGGAGCCGACCGGTCAACGGCCGACAGGTCACCGTGGTCACCGCATAACCGAGGAAGAAGAGCCCCGCCGCTTCGGCGAAGCCGGCCTCCGTGGTGAACGGCCCCAAGAAGGTGAGCACCCCCGAATAGGCGGTGCCCAACAGAGTCATCAGGACGGCGATCGGCAGAGCCGAGGTCTCCACGACCTCGCGGGGATGGTAGCTGTGCGCGGCGCGACGCTGCTCGGGCGTGACCTCGACCCGCGGCAATCGCACCCCCAGGGCGAAGACGGTGCCGAACAGGCAGAAGACCGTCCCGACGAGGAAGGACGCCCGGATCCCCCAGTGGTGCCCGATCGTCAGCCCGAGCAAGGGCCCTGCCGCAGTGGCCAGGGTGGACGACAGACCGAACCATCCGGTTCCTTCACCACGCCGACGAGGAGGGATGACACCCTGCACGCTGGCGGACATGGCCGTCGAAGCAGCGCCGAAACCGAGCCCGGCGACGAACCGGGCAGCTTCCAACATCCCCAGCGTGGGAGCGACGGCCTGAGCCCCGCTGAACAGCGAATAGACCAAGGTCGCGGCGATCAACATCTTCTTACGGCCGACGATGTCGAGATATTTCCCGGCGAACACCCGCGCCACGATGGCCCCGACGATCAACATCCCGGTGGCGATCCCGGCGTCGACGGCATCGGCCCCGAAGGCCTGCCGGGTGTACTGGGCCATGGTCGGCATGAAGAGGTAGAAGACCATGGCGAGACAGAAATTGCTGGTCCCCAGCAGGATGAACGAACGTGTCCACAGGTGTTCCGGTTCGGCCCAGACGTGTGCCGACGGCCCCCTCGGGATCCATTCCCGGCGAGGTCGTGCCCCCATTCCCCGATCATCCTTCCCGCACCTGACGAAATGCCCAGTCAAGGGTAGGGGAGCGGCTGCCGTCCGTCGTACGTCGGTTGCGTGCTAGGCAGAATGTCTGCACAGCACAGTGCGCGGACGATACTGTGTCGCATGAGAATCCATCGGATCGCCCTGATTCCTGGTGACGGCATCGGCCGCGAGGTACTGCCTGCGGCCTGGGCGGTACTGACCGCTGCGGGGGCCCGGCACGGTTTCTCGATGGCCGGCGAGGAGTTCGACTGGGGATGCGAACGACACGCGGCGACCGGCGCGATGATGCCGGCCGACGGGATCGCCCGGCTCCGGCACGCGGACTCGATCCTCCTGGGCGCCGTCGGTTACCCGAGAGTCCCCGACCACGTGAGTCTGTGGGGGCTGCTCATCCCGTTGCGCCGGGAATTCGACCAGTACGTGAACCTGCGCCCGATCCGGGTCTTCGAGGGCGCGCCCGGCCCGCTGCGTGAGGCAGTGGGCACCGACCTGGTGGTGGTCCGGGAGAACGTCGAGGGCGAGTACTCGGACGTCGGCGGGCGGTCGTACGTCGGGACACCCTGGGAGCAGGCGAGCCAACAGTCCCTGTTCACCCGCCGCGGGGTGGAACGGGTGGCCCGGTATGCCCTGGACCTGGCCGAGCAGCGCCGCGGCAGGTTGACCAGCGCGACCAAGAGCAATGGCATCATCCACACGATGCCCTTCTGGGACGAGGTGGTGGCCGACCTGGTCGCACAGCGGCGCCTGGCGGGCCAGGAGGTGGACTTCGGATCCGAGCACATCGACGCCCTCGCGGCGAAGATCGTTCTACGACCGAAGGAGTACGACGTGATCGTGGCCTCGAACCTGTTCGGGGACATCCTGTCGGACCTGGCCGCAGCAGTGGCCGGGTCGATCGGGATCGCCCCGGCAGGGAATATCAACCCCGAACGGGAATTCCCGAGCATGTTCGAACCGGTGCACGGATCCGCACCGGATATCGCCGGTCAGGCAGTGGCGAATCCGTTGGGCGCGATCTGGGCCGGAGTGATGATGCTCGAACATCTGGGGGAAGCGGAGGCCGCCGCTGAGATTTTCAGCGCCATGACCGCTGTTATCAATCATTCCCGTTGTCTCACACCGGATTTAGGGGGATCAGCGAACACTCGAGAGGTGGTCGACGCTGTCATCGAACGCCTCTCCGCGGGCTGACCTGCGCATCGGACATCACAGGAGCAGACGTTCCACTCACAATGAAGTGAGCTGGAGGGCCGGGAGATGACATGACGCAGCGAAGACAAGTCCTCATCGTCGACGACGAGACCCATATCCGTCACCTGCTGCGGCCATACCTCGAAACGGACGGTTTCGCCGTCGACGAGGTGAGTACCGGACTCGACGCCGTCGACACGGCCCGACGCATCCACCCCGACGTCGTCCTGCTCGACCTGGGACTGCCCGATATCGACGGACTCGAAGTACTACGACGCCTCCGCACAGGCAGCGACGTCTGCGTCATCCTGGTCAGCGCGCGCGCCGACGAGGTCGACAAACTGGTGGGACTGGCCGTCGGCGCGGACGACTACATCACCAAACCGTTCAGCCCCCGCGAGGTCGTCGCCCGCGTCAACACGGTGCTGCGTCGGGCCAGCCGGGCGCTCGGCCACCCCATGTTGATCGAGGCCGGGGAGATCCGGCGCTTCACCGACCTGATCGTCGACTGCCGCCGCCGCGAGGTCTACGCCAAGGGACGCGAGGTCGCCCTGTCCACCTTGCAGTTCGACCTGCTGTGGACGCTGGTCGAGGACCCGGGAAGGGTTTTCTCCCGGGCGAAACTCCTCGAACGTGTCTGGGGGTACGACTTCTACGGCGACGAACGGGTCGTCGATGTGCACGTCCGCAACATCCGTAGAGCCTTGGGTGATGACGCGGCGCATCCGAGGATGATCGGCACCGTGCGCGGTGTCGGCTACAAATTCCTCCTGCGCCCCCAACCGTTCACCTGGTCGGGGGCGCACTCGGTCGCCGGCGCGGGTATCCCCGAATGACCTGCGCGGGGCTGTCGACGACGTCGGCCCGCTGCCGGGTCAGCCGAAGAGTCCGGCCTCGGCCCAGAACGCGATGACGTCCTGATCGGTGGTCGGCGCATCGACCTTGCTCTGGGTGAAGTTGCTCTGGGTGAAGTTCGACTGCGTGAAGTTGGACTGGGTGAAGTTGGACTGCGTGAAGTTCGACTGGGTGAAGTTGCTCTGGGTGAAATTGGACTGGGTGAAGTTCGACTGCGTGAAATTGCTCTGCGTGAAGTTCGACTGCGTGAAGTTGCTCTGCGTGAAGTTGCCGGCATGCGCGCTGCCGCCGATCCCACCGGCAAGAGCGAGGCCGAGAAGAGCAGCAGCGGCGATACGGGAACGGTTCATGAGGTCCTCCTGGAAGCAACGGTGGAACGTGTTGAGGACCAGACAAGTCGCAGCCTGTGAAAGCACCGGTGCTCACCCTGTGAAGCTTCTGTGAAGTGCGCGGATACCCAGAAAAGGAGCCCCCGGACACCGGCGGTCACCAGTGCTCCGACCCCGACGACGACAGCGACCCGGCCTCCCGCTCGGCACTCGCGGAAGGTCGGGTCATCCTCGACAGATCAACCTCGGCGGACAGCGTCCGACAGGGACGACTCCGGCTCACCCAGTAGCGGATCGCGGCGGGAGAGCACATCCCAGGCCGCTTTCACCCCGGCGAAGAACTCCCGCTGTTCACCGGCCACCCACGTGTCCTCGCTCAGCCGGCCGCTCTCGTCCCCCACGCCCACCGCATCCAACCCGAGCGCCCGGCAGATCGCCAGCGCCCGAGGCAGGTGGTAGCTCTGACTGACCAGCACGACCGAGGTCACCCCGAAGACATCCCGCGCACGACGGCACGAGTCGTAGGTATCGAGACCGGCGTGGTCGCGGACGATCCGATCACCGGGCACCCCGGCCTCCACCAGGTAGTCGTACATCGACTGCGGCTCGTTGTAATCGGCACGTCGGTTGTCCCCCGAGACGAGGATCGCCCGGACCGCGCCCCGGTCGAACAGGTCGCGGGCCACGTCCAATCGCCCCGCCAGATATGGCGTGGGAGTGCCGTTCTCGCGCAATCCCGCACCCAAGACGAGCGCCACCTCCCGATCGGGGACATCACCCGCCGGATACGACCGGCCCCGGGAGGCCACCCGCACCCACAGCCGACTCAGCCCGAGGGCACCACAGACCGCCCCGGCACCGACCCCGGCGAGACAGCCCACGCCGAGAAGGGCCCGTCCGATCGGCCTCACCCGGCTTACCGCAGCACCGCGCCGTCAGGAATGCTCTGCGGCTCGTCGTGCTCCGCCAAGGAGACCTCCCCGACGCAGGAGACTCCTGCGCCGAACGACCAGTCGCCGCGCACGGTCAAGGACACCGTCTCCTTCAACGAAGGGGAACCGTGCGGGAAACGCTCCTCGAAGTCGGTGATCCGCCGGTAGTACCGGTCGTCCAGGTTCACGGTGGGGATGCACGCGCTGACCCGGGCGACAGTGCCATTCCCGGCGACCCGGTAGGCGTCCGAGCGCATCAACAGCAGATCGTTGGTGGTCTTCACCGGGAGGAAACGGGTGCGGTCGACCTCGATGGCCTGGGCGCCGTCGAAGATCTCCACGGCGGCCCCCATCGCGCTCTCGATCTGGTACACCTTCGGCGACGACGGGTCGGCAGGGTCGACCGTCTTGGCATTGCGGATCAGCGGCAGCCCCAGGACGCCGTCCCGGGAACGCAGCACGTCCAGAAGCTGTTCGAGGTCGAACCACAGGTTGTTGGTGTTGACGAAGGCGTGCACCTTCTCGTCGGTGAAATGGACCATGTCCTCGTCGGAGGTCTGCGCCGTCTCACGCAGGACGAGACGTCCGTCGGCCTTGCGGACGGCCAGGTGCCCGCCCTTGCGGTCGCCGACGGTGCGACGGCAGACCTCGGCGGCATAGGGCGCCCCGGAGGCGGCGAACCACCCGGCGATGCGGGGATCGGGGGTGGCGCCCAGGTTGTCCGAGTTGCTGACGGTGGCATAGCGGAAACCCATGTCGATGAGTTTCTCCAGGATGCCGGTGGCCAGCAGCGCCGTGTAGAGGTCGCCGTGTCCGGGCGGGCACCACTCGAGTTCGGGGTCGTCCGGCCAGGTGACGGGGGTGAGATCGTCGGCGCGCAGCTTGGGTTCGGAGTTCTGCACGAAGTCCAGGGGGAGCCCGTCGTAGGCGATGTCGGGGTGGGCCTTCATCGCTTCGAGGGTGTCCGCGCTGGTGCGGAAGCTGTTCATGAACAGCAGGGGTAGACGGGCGCCGTACTCCTGGCGGGCATGGCGTACCTGGGCGCAGATCAGGTCGAGGAAGCTGCGTCCGTCGCTGACCTCGAGCAGGGATTTCGCCCGGGACATCCCCATGGAGGTGGCCAGGCCGCCGTTGAGTTTGAGGACGACGGTGCGGTCCAGGGCGGCCCGGGCCTCGTGGTCGTCGATGTCGATATCGGTCAGATGCGGGGGGCGGGGGAGCGGGTCGATGCTGCTCTCGGGGATGAGGCCGGTGGCTCCGCCCTCGAGTTCTCGGTAGTAGTGGCTGAAGACGTCGATCGCTTCCTGGCAGATGCCCTCCCGGGCCATCTTGTCCTGCGCCTGTGCCAAGCCCTCTGCGCTCATACGGCCAGCTTATCTGGGGCACAGGGAGATCCCGGGTGGGAGCGCATGCTTAACAAGAGGTTTGCTGCTCAACTCAAAAGTTAATCCAGTGTTATGGAAGTCGGAAACAGATTGCTCTTGTCCTCAGCCACACCACAGCGCAACGTAGGGACATGACCAGCGCCGCGCAGCCCCAGAACCTGACCGACACACCAGGGTCCACCCTCCCCGGCGACCCCGGGGAGCCACACGAACCTGCCGCCGCGCCCGTCGAGACCCCCCTGCTGCGCACCATCCGCGAAGCCGTCATCGGCGACGACCTCGTGATGACCGGCCCCTACGGTCCCCGCCGGGTCACCTACGCCGACTACACCGCCTCCGGGCGGGCCCTGACCTTCATCGAAGATTTCGTCCGCGACGCCGTCCTGCCCTCCTACGCGAACACCCACACCGAATCCTCCGGCACCGGCCTGCAGACCACCCGCCTGCGCGAGGACGCCCGCCGCATCATCCACGAATGTGTCGGTGCCGACGACGGCGACGCCGTCATCTTCTGCGGAGCCGGGTCCACCGCCGCCATCGACAAGATGGTCGGCATCCTCGGCATCCGCATCCCCTCCGAACTCGACGACCGACACCGGCTCAGCGACCACATCCCCGCCGACCAACGCCCCGTGGTCTTCATCGGACCCTACGAACACCACTCCAACGAACTGCCCTGGCGGGAATCCACCGCCGATGTCATCGAGATCCGCGAGGACCGCGACGGACACATCGACCTCGAGGAGCTCGAAGCCCGGCTCGTCGAATACGCCGACCGACCGTTGAAGATCGGCTCCTTCTCCGCCGCCTCCAATGTCACCGGCATCGTCACCGATACCTGCGCCGTGGCCACCCTGCTGCACCGGCACGGCGCCCTCTCCTTCTGGGACTTCGCCGCAGCCGGGCCGTACATCGACATCGACATGCATCCCTGCCAGCAGACCTTCCCCGACGCCCACAAGGACGCCGTCTTCCTCTCCCCGCACAAGTTCGTCGGCGGCCCCAGCACCCCCGGCGTGCTCGTCGTCCGTCGCGAACTGTGCCGCAACCGGGTGCCCGATGTGCCCGGCGGCGGCACCGTCGCCTACGTCAACCCGGTCGACCACAGCTACCTGCCCGACGTGGTCCACCGCGAGGAAGGCGGCACCCCCGCCATCGTCGAATCGATCCGCGCCGGTCTCGTCTTCGACCTGAAACGGGCCGTCGGTGTCGACGTCATCCGCGCCTTCGAGGACCACTACCTGCGCCGTGCCGTCCGCTCCTGGACGAGCCACCCGCAGATCGAGATCCTCGGCAACCTCGACGCCGAACGCCTCTCGATCACCTCCTTCGTGGTGAAAGCACCCTCCGGGAAGTACCTCCACCACAACTTCGTGGTGGCTCTGCTCAACGACCTCTTCGGGATCCAGTCGCGCGGTGGCTGCTCGTGCGCCGGGCCGTACGGGCACCGGCTGCTCGGGATCGACCTGGAGCAGTCCAAGGAGTTCGAGGTGGAGATCACCGGCGGCTGCGAGGGCATCAAACCGGGCTGGGTGCGGGTCAACTTCAACTATTTCGTCTCCGAACGGGTCGTCGACTACGTCGTCCGGGCCGTGGAACTCGTCGCCGAAGAAGGATGGCGTCTGCTGCCCGACTACCGTTTCGACCCGGCCACCGGCCGGTGGCGCCACCAGGCCGGGCCGGTCGAGCCCCCGCTGCGACTGTCGATGCTCGACTGGGACGAAGGCCGCCTGACCTACCCGTCCTCCCATGTCACCGCCCCGGAACGTGCGCTGGCCGGGTATCTGGACGAGGCTCGGGAGATCTTCGCCGCGGCGGCCGCCGACCCGCACCGTGACCCGCAGACCTGGGGTGTGCCTGCGGCCTCGGCCGAATTCGAGCACCTGCGCTGGTTCGAACTGCCCGCAACCAGCCTGGATGAGTGAATCTGACTGGTACCAAATGGGATCCGACTACCGTGCGGTGTCATGCTGAGGCGATGACGACCGTCCTGTTGCAGATCGACTTCCCCTCCCAGGGCCCCTGGAAGGAGGAGATGTCCCAGGCCTACGCCGGGCTCGCCCGACAGATCGCGGACGAGCCCGGCCTGCTGTGGAAGATCTGGACGGAGGACGAAGCGCAAGGCATCGCCGGCGGCGTCTACCTCTTCACGGATCGCACCCACGCCCAGGACTATCTGACCCGGCACGAAGCCCGCCTGGCCGGATTCGGCGTCACCGATATCCGCGCCCGGATCCTCGACGTGAACTTCCCCCTGAGCGCACAGACCCAGGCCCCGGTGCGCTGAGGGCCCTCGAGCCCGCCCGCGCGTCGCCGCAGGACAGGTCGCCACTCATGTGAAAATCCGGAGAAATCAGACTTTTCCGGGAGTGTTCATGAGTGAGCTCAGGTCGGAGGAAACCAGCCCCAGGTGGTCCTGGCCACGACTCGACGGCGTCGAATCCACCCTCGGAGTCGTCATGGCCGTCACCACGATCCTGCTAGTGGTCGGGCTCCCACCGCTGTCCCGCACCGCCTTGACCGTCGTCCTCACCGGGGCGGCGAGCCTGCTCTGCCTCTACCTCGGCGTGAAAAAGGGCTATCGCGGCGACCGCGAACACACCCCCTACTACTTCGTCGGTGCCCTGGGCTGGGGCATCCTCTCGATGTCGATCTTCCTGAGCAGCCGCGCCGGCCACTGACCCGCCGCGCCGGGGTCGGCTCCGCCGACCGAGAGGACGAACGGATCAGCCGCGGAAAAAGACAGGAAACGCAGACCCGGAATGGCTAGCGTGAATCGACCACGAGGAGAGCCGATGAGCGACGGCAGCACCGAGGAACCGCCCGAGCCCGGAGACGCACCGACCCACTCGGACCACGAACTCGTCCGAGCCCGCGCCCTCCGCAAGAACTACGGCACCTTCGAAGCCGTCAAAGCCGTCGACATCACCGTCCGCCGCGGCGAACTCTTCGGCTTCCTCGGCCCCAACGGCGCCGGAAAATCCACGACCATGCGCATGATCGCCACCGTCAGCCCCCGCACCGGCGGCGACCTCAGCGTGCTCGGCCTCGACCCGGCGACCGACGGATCCCGGATCCGCGCCCGACTCGGCGTCTGCCCCCAGGAAGACACCCTCGACAAAGAACTGTCCGTCCGGGAGAACCTCACCGTCTTCGGACGATACTTCGGACTCTCCCGCTCCTACCTGCGAGAACGCGCCGACGAACTGCTCGACTTCGCCAATCTCACCGAGAAGGCCCAGCACATGGTCGACGAACTCTCCGGCGGGATGAAAAGGCGACTCACCATCGCCCGATCACTGGTCAACACCCCCGACCTGCTCCTCCTCGACGAACCCACCACCGGCCTCGACCCGCAGGCCCGACACCTGCTCTGGGACCAGCTCTACCGCCTGAAACACTCCGGAGTCACCCAGATCCTGACCACCCACTACATGGACGAAGCCGAACAACTGTGCGACCGGCTCGTCGTCATGGACGACGGCCGCATCGTCGCCGAAGGGTCACCGGCCGAACTCATCCGGGCCCACTCCACCCGGGAGGTCGTCGAAGCCCGGTTCGGAGTGATCACACCCCAGGAGATGGCGACGGTCGCCGCACGACTCGACGGCCTCGTCGACCGCGCCGAATTCCTCCCCGACCGGGTCCTGCTCTACACCGACGACGCCGACCACACCCTGTCCGCCGTGCACAGCCGGGTACGCGCCGAGACGACCTTGGCCCGCCGCTCCACCCTCGAAGACGTCTTCCTCCACCTCACCGGCCGGGCCCTGGTCGACTGACATGTCCGCCACCCCCGAGCTGCCGACACCCACCACCATCCCACCGGGACCCCCACCCGGACCGCCCGGCCACCTGACCCTCGTCGCCCGGCAGCTCGACTACTGGGCCACCGTGTACCGGCGCACCTGGCGCGGGTCGGTCGTCAACTCCTTCGTGACCCCGGTGCTCTATCTCACCGCGATGGGGGTCCTGCTGGGACGACTCGTCGACGGATCGGGCAGCACCGTCGGCGGAGCACCCTCGTACCTGCACTTCGTCGCACCGGGCATCCTCGCCGGGCACGCCATGCAACTGGCCACCGGCGAGGCGCTCTGGCCCGTCCTGGGCAAACTCAAATGGGACAAGACCTTCTTCGGGATGATCTCCACCCCGTTGCGGGCCGTCGACATCTTCGGCGCACACCTGGCCTTCATCACCTTCCGGGTCGCCACGGCCTGCGCCGTCTTCATGGCCGCCATGGTGCCCTTCGGGGTCTACCGCACCTGGTGGGGAGCCCTGCCCGTCCTCCTCACCCAACTGCTCATCGGCGTGGCCTTCGCGACACCCTTCTACGCCGTGGCCGTCTCCGCGCAGAACGAATCCCAGTTCTCGATGATGATGCGGCTCATCGTCATGCCGCTCTTCCTGTTCTCCGGGGCGTTCTTCCCGATCACGAACCTGATCGAACCCCTGCAATGGGTGGCCTGGGCGACCCCGCTGTGGCACGGCGTCGAACTGACCCGCATGTTCATGTCCGGCCCGGTGTCCTGGCCGGCAGCGGCCGGTCATGCCACCTATCTCGCGGTCCTGGCCGGCGCCGGAGCCTGGCTCTCGATGCGACGCCTGGAGAGGCGGCTCAGCTCATGAGAGCGTGGCATCTCGTCGGCCGACATGCCCTCTCCTACCGGCGCGCATGGTTCGTCTTCCTCAGCGGTTTCCTCGAGCCGGTGTTCTACCTGATGTCCATCGGTGTCGGCGTCGGAGCGATGATCCACGACGTCCAGGTCGGTGGAGAAGCCGTCCCGTACGCGGTCTTCGTCGCCCCGGCTATGCTGGCGGCCTCCGCGATGAACGGCGCGATCATGGATTCCACCTTCAACCTGTTCTTCCGGATGAGATACGACAAGTTGTACGAATCGGTGCTGACCACGCCTCTGACGGTGGGGGATATCGCTCTCGGCGAGCTCATCTGGTCGCTGTCGCGCGGTGGGATCTATGCCGCGGGTTTCCTCGGGCTGATGGCTGCGATGGGTCTGACCCTGTCGTGGTGGGCCTTCTTGGCCCTGCCGTCGGCGCTGCTCATCGGGTTCGCCTTCGCCGGCGTGGGCATGTGGGTGAGTTCCCGTGTGCGCAGCTGGCAGGACTTCGAATTCGTGAACCTGGCCCTGATGCCGATGATGCTCTTCTCCGGCACCTTCTTCCCCGTGGACGCCGTCTCCGGGCCGGTGCGCTGGGCCGTCGAGGTGACCCCGCTGTACCGGGGAGTGGTGCTCTGCCGGGAACTGACCATGGGGGTGCCCGGTTGGGCGAGCATCCTCTCGGTGGGATACCTGCTCGCGATGGGCAGCTGCGGGTTGTGGGGTGCACGGCGTCGACTCGCCCGGCTCCTCATGAAATGACGACGCCCGGGCCGGCGCGCCGGCCAACCGGTGGCCAGGCAAGCGCACCCGACCACCGGCCCCCGCAGGTCACCGCAGCGAGGCGCCCTTCGACGCGATCACATCGCGATACCAGCCGAAAGACTTCTTCCGGTACCGGGCCAGGGTGCCCGAACCGTCGTCGTGACGGTCCACGTAGATGAAGCCGTACCTCTTCGACAGCTCGGCGGTGGACGCGCTGACCAGGTCGATCGGCCCCCACGTGGTGTACCCGAGCAGGTGCACGCCGTCGGCGAGCGCTTCCCGGACCTGCACCAGGTGGTCGTTCAGATAGGCGATGCGGTAGTCGTCGACGACGGTTCTCACCCCGTCGACCTCGACCAGTTCGTCCTTCGCGCCGAGGCCGTTCTCCACGACGAACAAGGGTTTGCCCCACCGCTGCCAGTAGTCGTTCAACACGATGCGCAGTCCGACCGGGTCGATCTGCCATCCCCACTCGCTGGCCGGGATGGTCGGGTTGGGGACGCCGCCGATGATGTTGCCCTGGCCGCTCACCCGTTTGGCCGGATCCGCCGTCTCGCAGACCGACATGTAATAGCTGAAGGACACGAAGTCGACGGTGTGCTTCAGATCGGCCCGATCCTGTTCGGTGACGGCCAGCTCGACGCCCTCCTCGCGGAATCGGCGCAGCAGATAGCCCGGGTATTCGCCGCGGCAGTGCACGTCGGCGAAGGCGTAGTTGACCTCCTCGGCCTTCTTCGCCGCCAGGACGTCCCGCGGGTCGGGCGACAGCGGGTAGGTCGGCATGGCCAGGACCATGCAGCCGACCTGCGATCCGGGGATCATCTCGTGGGCCATCCGGGTGACCCGCGCCGAGGCGACCAGTTCGTGGTGGATCGCCTGGTAGAGGTCGGTCGGTGTCAGCTCGTCCTTCGGTGTCGGGATGCCACCGGACATGAAGGGTGCGTGCACCACCGAGTTGATCTCGTTGAAGGTCAACCAGTACTTCACCCGGTGGCCGTACCGGTCGAAGAGCACCCGGCAGTAGCGCTCGTAGAACTCCACGAGCCGGCGGTTCGTCCACCCGCCGTATTCACGGGCCAACGCCAGCGGCGTCTCGTAATGGCTGATGGTGACCAAGGGTTCGATGCCGTGCTTCTCCAGTTCGTCGAGCACCCGGTCGTAGAACGCCAATCCGGCCTCGTTCGGGGTCTGCTCGTCACCGCGGGGGAAGATCCGCGACCAGGCGATGGAGAACCGGAAGACGGTGAACCCCATCTCCGCGAACAGGGCGATGTCCTCGGCGTACCGGTGGTAGAAGTCGATCCCCGCCAGGGTGAGATTGTCCGGGGTCGGCGCTTCACTCGGCGGGCCGGCCAATCCGCCGTGCGGCATGACATCCCGGATCGACAGCCCCTTCCCGTCGACGTCGTAGGCGCCCTCGATCTGGTTGGCGGCGGTCGCGCCACCCCACAGGAAGTCGTCGGGGAAAACTGCCGGGTCGGACATCAGGTCTGCTCCTTCGCGGATGGGGTCGACCACCATCATCCGTCGGGAGTCTCCCCGCGGGGGAAGCGCCCGGCCGGTGTCCTGCGTCCGTCGCCGACGCACCCGGAAATCTCTGATCCCGGGAATGTCCGTGTCATCATCTATGGTCGGCAGGATGATCGCAGGTCAAGACAGGCCACGAGCCGAGGACACTCGATCGTCCCGGTGACGACGACGGTCACCGAACGGCTGCAGTCAGGTCACCAAGGCGTCACGATCACCGCCACGCGCTTGAGAGTGTCCGGAACCTGCGCTGATTCTGGTAGGAAAGACGACGCCCGACCGGCTGACGTCGACCACGGAGGAGTCCGAGATGAGCACGAGGTTCGACACTCACCAGGTGAGCACGAACACGGGAACACCGCGCACTCTGCGCCGCCCGGCCGCGACCAGGTTGAAGCGTGCCCTCGCCGTGGCCTGTCTCCCGCTGGTGGTGGCGTCCTGCGGCGGGCAGGAGAAGATGGCGAACACTGCTTCGACGTCGTCGATGACGTCCTCCTCGAGTGCTTCCTCCACATCGCCTTCCCTGCCGACGGTCGGCACCTCGACGAGCAGCACCCAGAAATGCAGCTTCGACGGTGCGTTGACCACACCCGGCGACACCGCCCTGTCGAAACTGACCGTCACCGGGGTGCGCACCGGCAAACAGGACTGCTTCGACCGGCTGGTCATCGACCTGTCCGGCGACGCCAGCAAGAAACCCGGCTACCAGGTCCGCTACGTCCCCCGCGTCCTCCAGGACGGCTCCGGGAAACCGGTGACCCTCCGCGGCGGAGCCTTCCTGACCGTCGGTGTCGGCGCAGCCTCCTACGACGCCTCCGCGCAGCCGACCTTCATCCCCGCCGACAAGAACGAACTGTCCGATGTCACCGGCTACGCCGCCTTCAAACAGGTCGCCTGGGCCGGGAGCTTCGAAGGCATGACCACCATCGGCATCGGCGTCCGCGAAGAACTGCCCTTCAACGTCCAGGTGATGGACGAAGGCGGCAAGGTCCGTCTCGTCATCGACGTCGCCCACCAGCGTTTCAGCTGACCGTCGCCACCGGCGACACGTCCCGCCCGGGCCGGACGGCAGCCACCTCACACGCCGGGGCGGGCCGTCAACACCAACGGGTCGCCCTTCGTGACCGCGATGGTGTGTTCCGAATGCGCGCCCCGCGAACCGTCGACGCTGCGCAGCGTCCACCCGTCCGGATCCGTCACCACCTGGGCGGTGCTGTGCAACAGCCACGGCTCCAAGGCGAGCACCAACCCCGGACGCAAGGTGATCCCCTGACCGCGGAAACCGTTGTTCGGCACGTGCGGTTCCTGATGCATCGTCCGCCCCACCCCGTGCCCCCCGAACTTCAGATTCACCGCATACCCGGCCAGGCGGCACACCGACCCGATCGCCGCGGACACATCCCCCAACCGGTTCCCCGGCCGGGCCGCAGCGATCCCCGCAGCCAAGGCCTCCTCCGTGGTCGCGATCAACCGTCGGTCCTGCGCCCGCGCCGTCCCCACGATCACACTGCGCGCCGAATCGCTCACCCACCCGTCGACCGACACCGCGAAATCCAGGCTGAGCAGGTCGCCGTCCCGCAAGGCGTAGTCGTGCGGCAGCCCGTGCAGGACGGCATCGTTCACCGACGTGCAGATGACATGACCGAAGGGCGAACCACCGAAGGACGGGTGATAGTCCAGATAACAACTGGTCGCACCCCGCTCCCGGATGGCCTCGTGCGCCCAGGCGTCGATCTCCAACAGATTGGTGCCCACCTCCACCCGGGAACACAGGTCGTCCAACACCTGCGCGACGAACTCCCCGGCCGGGCGCATCTGCTCGATTTCCTTCGGTGAACGACGGTAAGCCACTCGGCTGCCCTCCAGCGTCGACGAACTACGGATGACCGGGGACCTCGCGCCGCCGGACCGCGCCCCCGCGCGGCCACCGCACCGGCCCCACCCCGCCGTACACCGGGCGCACCCGGCAGGACAGCGCACCGGACCCCACCGATCACCGTAACGGACGCCCGGGCTCCCCGGGCGGAGGGCCACCGCACCGTACGCTGACCGCGACCGGCCGCACCCCAGGCGAAGGAGCCCCACCGTGTCCGACGACCGTGACAGCCCCGGCGAGGAAGTCCGCGCCGCCGTCACGGCCGCCCACGCCGCCGGCCTGATCCGTGCCCCCGCCGCCGTCGTCGACCTCGACGCCTTCACCGCCAACGCCCACCTCCTCCGGGCCTGCGCCGGGGACCGCCCGATCCGGATCGCCAGCAAATCGATACGTTGCCGGCCGCTCCTCGAACGAGCCCTGGCCTTCCCCGGTTTCGCCGGAGTGATGGCCTTCTCCCCGGCCGAGGCCCTCTGGCTCGCCGACCACCCCGACAGCCGGTTCGACGACATCCTCGTCGCCTACCCGAACCCGGAACGGACGGCCTGGGCCGCACTGACCTCCTCGGCCGGAGCCGCCGAACGGATCACCGTGATGATCGACGACGACACCCAACTGGGTGACACCACCGACGCCACGACACCGATCCGGATCTGCCTCGACGTCGACGCCTCCCTGCGCATCGGCCCGGCGCACCTGGGCGCCCGACGCTCACCGTTACGCACCCCGGAACAGGCCGCCGCCCTCGCCCGCCGGCTAGCGACCCGCCCAGGATGCCGCGTGACCGGGCTGATGTTCTACGACGCCCAGATCGCCGGCCTGCCGGACCGGTCCGCACCGGTCCGGATGATGAAGGCCCTGTCCGACCGCGACCTGCGCCGACGACGCAGCGACGTGGTCGCAGCAGTCGCCGCCGAACTGGACCGGCTCGGCGCACCCCCGCTACGCCTGGTCAACGGCGGCGGCTCGGGCAGCCTGCGGACGACCGGAACCGACCCCTGCCTGACCGAGCTCGCCGCCGGGTCCGGACTGTACGCACCGACAGCCTTCGACGGCTACCGGGGATGGACGCCCCGCCCGGCGTTATTCCTGGTCACCCCGGTGGTGCGCCGTCCCGCGCCGCGCATGGTGACGGTCTTCGGCGGGGGATATGTCGCCTCGGGCCAGGCAGGGCACTCGCGGCTGCCGCGTCCGGTGTGGCCGTCGGGGTTGCGGTTGACGGCGGCGGAGGGTGCGGGTGAGGTGCAGACGCCCTTGCGGGTGGCGCGGGGCGGCCGGGTTCCGCGGGTGGGTGAGCTGGTGTGGTGGCGTCCCACCAAGGCGGGTGAGCCGTTGGAGCGTTTCGACCGGGTGTTCCTGGTCGGGGGTGGGCGGGTGTGCGCTACGGCGGCGACCTATCGGGGTGAAGGGTGTGCCTTCGGGTGACCGGGTGTCGTCCTCTCCGGGGGATCGGTGGGTGCCGTTCGGCGCTCGGGTGTTTCGTCGGAGGTGTCCGGTGCCCGGGGTGTGTTTGCGTCGGGGGTGGGCCGGGAACCACCGGGCGGTGCCCGTTGGTTGGAGCGGTGCGGTGGAGGTCCTGTCTTCAGCAGGCCGGGGTGTGTCCGGTCTGTCGCCGTGGACGAGGTGCGCCGGTTGCCGGGTGGCCGGGCCTGGATGAGGAGGTACGGGGATGATGCGTGGTCCGATGTCGGTCGACGGCCTGGCCGAGGAGGATGTGCCGCCGGTGGACGGGACGGTGGCATGGCGGAATTGGGCGGGCACGGTGGAGGCCTTCCCTGTCCGGCGGGTGTCGGTGCGGGACGAGGACGAGGTCGTCGCGGTGCTGCGTGGCGCGGTGGAGGAGGGTTTGCGGGTCAAGGCGGTCGGTGCGGGGCATTCGTTCACCGGGGCGGCGTACACCGACGGTGTATTGGTCGATCTGTCCGCGTTGGCGGGTCTGCGGGGGGTGGTGGCGGATGGTGCGGGGGCGCGGGTGCGGGTCGGTGCGGGGACGACTTTGCGCGAGTTGAATGTCCTGCTCGACGAGTCCGGTCTGGCGGTGCCGAATCTGGGTGATATCGACGCGCAGACGATCGCGGGGGCGATCAGTACCGGCACTCATGGCACGGGGGCGACCTTCGGGGGTCTGTCCTCGTTCGTGACGGCATTGCGTGTGGTGACTGCCGACGGGCGGGTGTCCTGGTGTTCTCGGGCGGAGGATCCGGAGTTGTTCGCTGCGGCCGGTGTGGGTCTGGGGGCTTTCGGCGTGGTCGTCGAGGTCGAGTTGGCGTGTGTGCCGGCTTTTCGGGTGCGGGCGGTGGAGTCGCCGGAGAGGCTGTCGGAGTTGCTTCCGCGGTTGGACGAGGTGATGACGGAGCATGATCATGTCGAGTTCTTCTGGTTCCCGTACACGGATTCGTGTCTGGTGAAGCGGCATGACCGGTTGCCGCCGGAGGATTCTTCGGGGGTTCCGTTGCCGGAGTGGCGCCGGTTGTGGGCCGATGACGTGGTCGACAACAGGTTGTTCGCGGCGGCGAATCGGGCGGTGGTCCTGCGTCCGTCGTGGGTGCCGACGGTGAATCAGGTGGGTGCGAAGGTGATTTCCCGGCGGGAGTACACGGATGTCTCTCATCGGGTGTTCGTCTCGCCGCGGACGGTGCGTTTCCGGGAGAGCGAGTATGCGGTGCCTCGTGACGCGGTGGGGGAGGCTTTGGTTTTCCTGCGGGACTGGTTCGAGCGGACGGGTGAGCCGGTGACCTTTCCGTTGGAGGTGCGTTATACCGCGGCGGATGATCTGTGGTTGTCGACGGCGTCGGGCCGGGATACGGCGTATATCGCGGTGCATCAGTACGTGGGGCAGGACCATACCCGGGTGTTCCGGGTTTTCGAGGATGTGATGGACCGGTGTGACGGGCGGCCGCATTGGGGCAAGCTGCACCGGTTGACGGCGGATCGTTTGGCGGCCTTGTATCCGCGGTTCGGTGATGCGTTGCGGGTGCGGGATCGGGTGGATCCGGGTCGGCTCTTCGCGAATCCGTATCTGGATCGGGTGTTGGGGGAGTGATGTCCGGCGGGGGGCACGGCTCGGGCCGGTTGGAGTCGGCCAAGGTGGCGACGAGTCTTGTCTTTGCGCTGAACGGGTGGACTTTTGCGACGTGGGCGGGGCGTATCCCGACTCTTCGGGAGGATCTCGGGCTGTCTCCGGGGCAGTTGGGTCTGGTCATGTTGGTCGGTTCGGCGGGTTCGCTGTTGGGTTTGCCTTTTGCCGGGCGTCTGGTGGGTCGTTTCGGGGCTGCGTGGGCGGTGCGGACGGGGGCGGCGCTCAGCTTGTCCTCGCTGATGGGGGTGGGTTTCACGGCGGGGGTGCTTCATTCGGTTCCGGTGACGGCGGTGCCTTTGTTCCTGTCGATGTTGGGTATCGGGATCTGGGATGTCTCGATGAATATCGAGGGTGCGGCGGTCGAGCATCATCTGGGGCGGACGATCATGCCGCGGTATCACGCGGCGTTCAGCTTGGGGACGGTGTTCTCGGCGTTGCTCTCGTCGGGGTTGACGGCTGCGGGGGTGCCGATCGTCGTGCATTTCTGGGTGGTTTCGCCGTTGATCTTTTTCGCGGTGGCCTGGTGTGTCCGGGCTTTTCTGCCGCGGGCGCAGGAGGCCGACGAGGCGGGTGTCGGGCAGGTGGGGGGTGTGTCGCCGGCGGTGGATCCTCCGGCGGGTGGGTCGGCGTGGTGTGAGCCGCGGACTCTTCTGATCGGTGTGGTCACCATGGTGGCGGCGTTCACCGAGGGTGCGGCGAATGACTGGTTGTCGGTGGCTTTCATCGATGGTTATCGCTTGCCGCAGTGGGCGGGGGTGTTGGGTTTTGCGGTCTTCTTGGGTTTCATGACGGCGGGGCGTTGGTTCGGGGCGCCGTTGTTGGACCGGTACGGGCGGGTGCCGGTGTTGCGTGCGTTGTTCGTCCTTGCCGGGGTGGGGTCGTTGTTGGTGGTCTTCGGGACGGCTTCTTGGGCTTATCTGGGGGCGGCGGTGTGGGGTGTGGGGGTTTCGTTGGGTTTTCCGGTGGGGATGAGTGCGGCTGCGGATGATCCGGGGCGGGCGGCGGCTCGGATGAGTGTGGTGTCGACGGTGGCGTACGGGGCTTTTCTGATGGGGCCGCCGGGGTTGGGGTGGTTGGGTGATCATGTCGGCGTATTGCGGTCGTTGGGTGTGGTGTCGGCGTTGTTGCTCTGTGCGTTGGTGGCGCTTCCGGTGGTGGGGGAGCGTCCTCGTGGGGTGTCTGGGAGGGGCGGTGGCGAGCCGGGGGTATAGCGTGAATTTCGGTGGTAATGAGTGTTTTTCGTGTTTCATGCGGGTTGATCACCGGTCGTGCCGGCTTCTGTGGCTGGACGCAATGTCCAGCTCCCCGCAGCGACACGCTGAATCGCTGGACAAAGTGCACAATCTGCTTACGTAACAGTGGACGCAATGCCATGATGAGCGGCATTGAGGTACGCGAAGTGCCCGAAAAATCGTCGCTCGTCCACTCGTCAGGAGGCCGTGATGTCACCCATACGTACCCAGGCCGCTGAGCCCTACCGGATCAAGACCGTCGAACCCCTCACGATGACCACCCGCGCCCAACGCGAACAGGCCATCAAGGACGCGGGGTACAACACCTTCCTGCTGCCCTCGAAGCTCTGCTACATCGACCTGCTCACCGACTCGGGCACCTCGGCGATGAGCGACCAGCAGTGGGCGCACATGATGGTCGGCGACGAGGCCTACGCCGGCGCCAAGTCCTTCGACCTGTTGAAGGACACCGTCGAGGAGGTCTACGGCTTCCCGTACGTCGTGCCCACCCACCAGGGGCGCGGCGCCGAACACCTGATCAGCCGCATCCTCATCAAGCCGGGCATGCACGTGCCGGGCAACATGTACTTCACCACGACCCGTCTGCACCAGGAGATGGCCGGGGCGACCTTCCACGACGTCATCATCGACGAAGCCCACGACCCGACCGCCGCCCACCCCTTCAAGGGCAATGTCGACCTCGCCAAGTTCCAGAAACTGATCGACGAGGTCGGCGCCGACAAGATCGCCTACATCAACGTCGCCCTCACCGTGAACCTGGCCGGCGGGCAGCCGGTCTCCATGGAGAACATCCGCGCCATCCGCAAGATGTGCGACGACAACAAGATCATCATGTGGTCCGATGCGACCCGCCTCGCCGAGAACGCCTACTTCATCCAGGAACGCGAAGAGGGCTACGCCGACAAGTCCTGCGCCGAGATCGTCAAGGAGCAGCTGTCCTATTTCGACGGGCTCACCATGTCCGGCAAGAAGGACTGCCTGGTCAACATCGGTGGCTTCCTCGCCATGCGCGACGAGAAGATCCTGATCGCCGCCCGCGAACTCGTCGTCGTCTTCGAAGGCATGCCCTCGTACGGCGGTCTGGCCGGCCGGGACCTCGAAGCGATGGCCATCGGTCTGCGCGAGGCCGTCGACGACCACTATCTGGCCCACCGCATCGGCCAGGTCCGCTACCTCGGCGAGCGGCTCCTCGAAGCCGGGATCCCGATCGTGGAACCCATCGGCGGGCACGCGGTCTTCCTCGACGCCCGTCGTTTCCTGCCGCACGTCCCCCAGGACGAGTACCCGGCGCAGGCGCTGGCCGCCGAGCTGTACGTCGAGTCCGGGGTGCGCTCGATGGAACGGGGCAATGTGTCCTCCGGGCGCGGCCCCGACGGCAAGGACCGATTCCCCGCATTGGAGCTGGTCCGGTTGACGATCCCGCGTCGGGTCTACACCGACCGGCACATGGACGTCGTCGCCGACGCCGTCATCGAGTGCTACAAGAACCGCGAGCACATCACCGGCCTGAAATTCGTCTACGAGTCGCCGACGCTGCGTTTCTTCACCTCGCGCTTCGAGCCGCTGGCGGCCTCGGTCGTCGCCGAGCGCGTCGACGCGATGGCAGGCCAGGTACCGCAGACGAACCCGGGGCAACTCGTCCCCTGACGTCCTCCCCGGCCGTGGGGCCCGAGCCTGCAGCGGACTGTGTTCCGCTGTAGGCTCGGGCCCTTCGTCGTGCGCGACACCACGAGCAGTCCACCCTTTCGACCGAACCCACCGAATCAGGTGAACCCGCATGACCCTGTGGCTCCTGCTACCGCTGACCGCCGTCGTCGCCCTGGGCCGGACCATGTACCTCCTGCCCTCTCGCACCGCTGACACCATCCCGCTCGGCGTCCGCGTCCCGAACACCCACACCGGTCACCAAGTCATCCGCGACGCCATCGCGACCTACCGACGCCGAGTCCTCGTCATCACCGCCCTCACGACAGTGCTGGTGGCCGCCGTCTCCGCCGCCCTCGACCGCGCCGGAGGACAGCTGCGCCCCACCGGGGTAGGCGTCCTCGCCCTCGGCGCCATCGTGCTCATGACCGTGGCCGCCGGCGTCACCATGAGCCGCTGCGCCGCGCCGATCCGCCACGCCAAGGACGAACAAGGCTGGTACGACAGCGTCCACGTCGGCCTGGTCGCCTCCCCCGACCCAGAGGAACCTTCTTCCGACGTGCCCTGGGCATGGCATGCAGCCGCAGCACTGATCCTCGCCGGAACAGCCGCCTACGGTGCCACGACCTACGACTCGATGCCGGCCGCCGTCGTCACCCACACAGGCATGGACGGCCCGGACTCGTGGGCCGACAAGAGCTTCTGGTCGGTGTTCTCCCCGCTCCTGCTCGGTGCGGCACTCGCGGGGATGATGCTCGCCTTCGCGGTACCCCTGGCCCGCCGCCCGCTGCCGCCCCTGCCCGCGGGCGACATCGAACGGGCACGCGCCATCGCCCGCGCCAAGGCGGGCGCCACCCAGAAAGGGCTGGCGTTGAGCGCAGTGTCCGCTGCCGCCGTCTTCTCCCTCTTGAGCATCGGCACGTGGACCGAGGCCGCCTGGACGACACCGGCGGTGCTGCTGACGGCGATGGGCAGCACCCCGGTCATCCTGATCACCATCATGCTGAGTCACCCGCTCGCCCACGAGAACACGCCGCGCGCGCAGGGTGCGGGTGGCCCTGAGTCGCCGGACGGCGACAGGTACTGGAAGTGGGGTTTTTACAACAACCCTGACGATCCCCGCATCATGGTCGACGGCCGGACGGGTCTGGGCAGTGACCTCAACCTTGGCCATCCGTTCGGTCGTCTCATCACCATCGCCGGTGTCGCTGTGCTCGTCGGTGGTGTGGCCTTGCCGATTCTGGCCTGGCTCGGCGGGTGACCTTGTTCGTGTCGCTGCGTTGACATTCTTCCGACGGGGCGGGCCCGGCCGTGTCTTTGCACGGCCGGGCCCGGTTCATGGTCGGTTCGGGTCGGGGGTCACAACCCGAAGGTGTTCCACAGTGTGGCGGAGGCCGTCGAGGCGAAGAACGAGGGGTGTTCGGCCTGTCCGCAGAACTTGCCCCAGGAGACGATGCCGATCTGGTAGAGGCGGCCGGCGTGTTTGCGGACCAGCGGGCCGCCGCTGTCGGCGAAGCAGGCGCCTTTACCGGCGGCTCCGCCGCACAGGTCGGTGTCTGCGTTGAACTCGTGGCCGCCGGCTTCGGCGCATTTCGCGGTCGGATGCAGCGGAATGGTGACCTTGCGCAGCGTCTCGGGGGTCTCTCGCCCGCCGGAGGGGTTGGTGGTTCCCCAACCGATCACGGTCGCCTGCCCGGATGTGGTCAGGTGGGTCGCTCCTCGCGGGGGAAGTGCCACCGGTGTGATCTCGTGGACGGGTTCGCTCAGCCGCAGGATCGCCGCGTCGTGTCCTACGACTTCGCCGTACCGGGGGTGCACGATGATCTCGGCTCGGCCGTCGACTGACTTGATCCCGCGGGTGATTCCTTGGGAGGTGTCGGACAGGGTCGTCCGTCCGATGACCACGCTCAGGCCTTCGGCGGATCCGCCGACTCGGGAGCTGACGCAGTGGGCTGCGGTCAACACGGTGTTCGCGTCGATGAGTGATCCTCCGCAGAAGTGCCGGTCTCCGTCCTGGATGGACACCATGAAGGGGAACTCGTTTTCCTGGGCTTCGACGCCACCGATGATCTTCGGTGACGGCTTCTCCTCGACCGGTGACGAAGCGCGGGCGGCGCCGGGTGCGAGCAGTCCGCTCACGAGCATCGTCGCTGCCGCCACACTCAGGATTCGGCCGGTTCGGTTGGACATGGACATGTGTTGGAGCTCCCCTCGGGTGGGTGACGCATCTACGGATGCGATCAGAGTAGGGACGTGCGAGGTCGTCCCGGTCGGGAACAGTCCGGATGTTGTCCTTCTTTGCCGAGGCCAGACCAGGGCTTGGGGGCAGCTATATCCGGCGACCCGGTCTGGTGTCGGGCTAGCCTGGGTGCGAAGGGGATTCCTCCGCAGGGCCAGGGAGAGCAGATGACTGATGCGCGCGTGGGCAGGTCGACTACCGGAGCACGGCCGGGGGTGACCTTCGTCGTGTGTGCCGCTGTGGTGCTGGTAGGGGCGGCCGGGTGCTCGTCCGGGGACGGCATGTCATCGTCCGGGGGGTCGGTCACTTCGCGGAGCGCGTCGCAGGGTGTCTCGTCGAGGGCGGGCGGGAGCAGCGGGAGGACTCTGGAGGCGGAGGCTTTCGACAAGGCTGCGCAGGCTCCGGGGACGGTGCTTCTCGACGTGCGTACTCCGCAGGAGTACACGCAGGGACACCTGCCGGGGGCCCGCAATATCGATATCGCTGCCGCTGATTTCCGTCAGCAGCTCGAGGGCCTGGACCGGAAGGTCCCTTACGCCGTGTACTGCCGGTCGGCCAATCGTTCCGCTCAGGCGATGAAGATCATGAAGGATCAGGGGTTCGTCGACGTCTACCACCTCGGTGGGGGAGTCGTCGGCTGGCAGAATTCCGGACGGAAGCTCGTCACCGGTTGAGTGCTGCTGCCGCCCCGAGGGTTTCGTCGGGGCGGCAGGTTCGTTCAGGCGCGGTCGCCCAGGGCGACGATGTGTTCGGGCAGGCGGGCGTTGTCGCCGTACATGAAGTGGTTGTTCATGCGTTCGGAGAATCGGCTGGCCTCGGTCGTCCGGCCGACGGCTTCGGCGACCTGACGGATGAGCATCGGCGAGGCGCCGCAGCATACGCCCAGGTAGCGGACGTCCATGCCGTAGGCGAGCCGGGCGAAGGCGTCGATCTCGTACCGGTTGGTCGACAGCGGGTCGAGCGCGGTGGGGAAGGCCCGTCCGTGGGGGGAGGGGACGGTGGCGGCCGGGTCGGACAGATTGAAGAAGGTGGGTTCTTCCTCGGTCGTGCGGTAGGGGATCGGCAGCGCGGCGACATGGCAGCTGACGGCTTCGCGGATCTGTTGGAGCCAGGGCAGCATCGTCCGCGGTCCGCGGAAGCAGTTGAGTCCGACGACCTGGGCGCCGCCCTGTTCGAGTCGTCGGGCACTGTCGACGATGCCGACGTCGTCGGACATCCGGTTGCCGGCCATGGGGGCGAGGGTCATCACGACGGGGAGTCCGCTGGCGGCGGCCACTTCGAGGGCGACCTCTGCTTCGCCGGCGTAGTAGAAGGTCTCGCCGATGATGAGGTCGGCGCCTTCGTCGACGGCCCAGCCGACCATCTCCTCGAACATGCCGCGGACCTCGGCCTGTCGTTCCGGGTCGGCGGGATCCCAGATGTTGGTGTTGGAGATATTGCCGGCCATGAGGTCGCCGGGGCGGGCGTCGGCGACCTGCCGGGCGATCTGCAGGGCGGCCCGGTTCAACGGTTCGAGCAGGTCTTCCTTGCCGATGACCCGCATCTTCTCGCGGTGGCCGTTGTAGGTGAAGGCTTCGACGATGTCCGAGCCTGCACGTTGGAAGTCGGTGTGCAGGGTGCGTAGGGCGTCGGGGTTCTCCAGGGCGACTTCGGGGACGAATTCACCGGCGGTGAGATATCCGCGTCGTTCCAGTTCGAAGAGGAATCCTTCGGCGCAGATCACCGGTCCGGTGTCGAGGCGTTCGGTCAGGTCGTGTCGGTCGCTCATGCTGCTCTCCTCGGCAACGATGGTCGTTGCCTCCCCGGGGAGAGAAACCTGTGCCCGGGTCCGGTGAGGGACGCGGTGTGCGGTGGACATGATCCGTCGGGCGGATGTGTGTCGTCATGGCCAGGCCATCTCTCGTGGTTCGGCATCTGTGTGACGGCGCAGGCGGTCTCCTGACTTCCGGATCGAACGCTCGCCTCGGCCTTCCCGAATCTGGATGATTCAGTGGCATCGTCGAGGCGGAGCTCTCCGGTCACAGTGGCGAGGACCGTGTCGGGCTTGCACCGACTTCCCGTTTCTGCACCGAGCCAGCAGTATATGGCCTGCTGCGAGCCAGTTCGTCCACGCAGGAAAGGGATTCGCAAACGGGGGTGGGTTCGTCGAAGGCCGACGAGGCTGCCCTCGGTCAGCGCTCGGTCGGCGCTCGGTGACAAGGGCGGCGAGAACGGCCGGTGAGCGCACCTTCCCAGAAGAACCGCGCAGCTAAGGTTACCCTTACCACCTGTCCGGGGAGAGGTGCCCCGGACGCCTCAGCTGGCGTGGCACCTCACGATCTCGACCGACATGCGATGAGGACCTCCACGAGGCCTCTTCCACCACACTGCGATGACTTCGAGGGAACGTTATGGCCATTGACAAAAACACAGAGCCGCGCCCGTTGTTCGGCAACGCCGTCGGTTCCACTCTCGTCACCGCGTTGTACGCGCGCGCCTTCGGCGCGCAGATGTTCGACGTGCCGGAGTGGGAAGATCCTCAGGCGTTGCAGGCATGGCAGGCTCTGGCGCCGTTGGCCGCGGAGCAGGGCATCGACCTGGAGAGCCTGGTCCTGAAAGAGGACGTCAACGTCGTGGGCACCATCCGTCGCTCCCAGGCACTGGACAGCCGGGTATGCGAGTTCGTCGCGGCGCATCCAGGAGCGCAGATCGTCACGCTCGGAGTGGGGTTGTGCAATCGTGCTTCTCGGCTCGCCGACCTGGACGCGGAATGGGTGGGGGTCGACTTCCCTGCGGTGGTCGACCTGCGTCGTCGGTTGCTTCCCGAGGATGCGACCCGGCTCGTGGCGGGGTCGGCCACAGATCGGCCATGGTTGTCCGAGATCGACCCCACCCGGCCGGCGGTCTTCGTCGCCGAGGGATTCCTCATGTATCTCGATCGGGCGCGGGTCACCCAGCTCCTGGTCCGGATCAGCGACCGGATGTGTGCCCCTGTGCGAGTCGTCGCCGACATGCATCACAGTCTTTTCGTCCTGCCCACCTCGCCGATCACGGGTAGGACGGGTGCCGATTACCACTTCGGGGTGAGCAGCCCGCAGGCGTTCGCCGAACTGTCCCCTGGGTGGAGTCTCGTGGGTGCCGACGACACGATGGCACCGATCAAACCTTCGTCCGCGCGGATCTCCCGGGTGTTCGCCCTGGCCACCAAGGGGATGGCTTTCGGCGTCGTCACGATCGAGAACGACAGGTAGTCGCGCCGCCCCCGCCGATGTCGTCGGTGGCGAGGACCGTGTCGAGCTTGCACCGACTTCCCGTTTCTGCGCCGAAGCCACCGAGCTGAGGGCGTCCCGTGGTGCAGATCGCTTGCGGGTGAAGGTTTTTCTGATGAACGTGCCCGCCTCGCCGGGGTATGGGCGAGGCGGGCACGTGCCTTGTGGGCCGTCGGGGACGGGGTCAGCCGTCCTGCTTCGGCCGCGGGTGCGGGCGGCTCTTAGAAGCCGAGGCCTTCCCGGACCAGTTCCGATGCGGTGGAGGTGTAGAAGCCGGGGTTGTCCTTCTGTGCGCAGCCTCTACCCCAGGACACGATGCCGATCTGGTAGAGGCGTCCGTCGACCTTGCGCATGATGGGGCCGCCGCTGTCGCCACGGCAGGAGTCCTTGCCTTCGACGCCGGCGCAGAAGTCGGTCTCCGAGTTGTAGTCGGTGCCGCCGGCCCGGGCGCAGAAGGCCGGGCTCTGGATCGGGACGTTGACTTTGAGGAGACGGTCGGGGTACTTCGGCGGCCAGGACGGGCGGGTGGTGCCCCAGCCGACGACGGTGGCTATCGAGCCGGGCTTGTACAGGGCGGTCGATCCTGGCTCGGGCAGGGTGGCCGGGGTGATGTCGTTCACCGGCTTGTCCAGGTGGATGAGGGCGGCGTCGAAGCCGGACTGCTGGCCGTACGACGGGTGCAGTCTGATGTCGGGTGCGTCGTCGGTGAAGCGGACTTTCCGTTCGACGCCCTGGGTCTTGTCGGACAGGACGGTGCGTCCGATGACCAGCGTCATCTTCTTGGCGCTCTCGGCGGTTTCGTCGTTCACGCAGTGGGCTGCGGTGAGCACGGTGGTGGAGTCGATGAGTGAGCCACCACAGAAGGGCTTTCCGCTGGTCTGGAGGGAGACGATGAAGGGGAATTCGCCGTCTTTCGCGGGGGTTCCGCCGATGATGAGCGTCGAGCTGTCGGCTTCACCGCTCGGTGGGGCGGCGAAGGCCGTGCTTGAGGCGAGTGTGCCCCCGATCATAGTTACAGCTGCGGCCATGCCCAGGAAGCGGCCGATAGGCCTGGAAGTAGACATGTGCTGGAACTCCGATCTACTGAATGACTACGGACGCGAAGATCATGATCATTAATGATTCTGATTGTCACGATCTGCAGCCGATTCCTTGACGTTCTTTACCCATATCGGGCGAGTCTTTGAGTTCGGCGGTATATTGCATGACTCGCTGAAAATATACAGGGTTGATCGGATGCCCGTTTCGCGGAAGCTTCGGGTGGTCAGATGGTTCATCTCGAGGGTATAAGGGTTTTACGGGGCCCCGACCAGGCCTTTTGCGGGTGATATGCGCTGCTGATCAAACGTATGGATACATATTCTCCACTATTCCTGATATGTATCTATTCGATCTCGGGCCTCTGTCTCTGTGTCGATTTCATTCAGGAATGAATGGGTATTCATCTGATGTATTCAACGCCCGTCCTTCGGGGTGAAACTCAGAAATGTGGATGGCCTGGCCGGGGTCATACCGGGTTCTGGGTCAGCGGCCCAGGCCTTTCCAGATGGCTTCCGATGTGGTGGAGGTGTAGAACCCGGGGTATTGCTTCATCCCGCAGCGCAGACCCCAGGAGACGACGCCGACCTGGTAGATACGGCCGTTGTGCTTGCGGATGAGGGGCCCGCCGCTGTCGTGCTTGCCGGAACCGCGCCCGGCCGCTCCGGCGCACAGGTCGGTGCCCGGGTTGTACTTGTTGTCACTGACCTTGGTGCAGACGGCATGCGACTGGACGACGATGTCCGTCTGGCGGAGGCGGTCGGGGAGAACGAGTGGCTCCTTCTCCCGGGTGGTGCCCCACCCCAGGAGGGCGACGGTGCTTCCCGGTGACCCGGTTCGACAAAGGCACTGCCTTTCTCGCCTTGCGGCGGCAGCTTGTCCTGGTGACGGGTGTTGTTCTGCGTCTTGGACGAAGTACGCCTGTGGTGGGTCGACCGGACCATCGACCCACCACAGGAAGAGAATGCAGTGTCTCCGAGGAGACTCAACTCATGTCAAAGTGTGTTCGAAGAATCGACCTTGTAGACCAGAGATACCTTGTTGGCGGTGATGACCTTGTTCTCGACGATCCTCTGGCCCAGGATGTCGACGGTGGGGTTCTTGATGGTCCCGTTTTCGTGTTCATTGGTCACATAAGACAGGTGAAGAGTTGCGGGGCTGCTCGAGCTCAAGAAAATCGGGCGGCTGGGACGGCAAAAGGCCAAGTTCCCTTCAGTCTCGAAGCAGGCCATAGGGGTCTTAATGCCGTTTTGCACAACAAAGGACCTGGGTCCATTTATTTTCAAAAATTTACTGTCAACGGCAACGGCGGCGCGTACAAAGGGGATCTCTTTGCCCTCCTCGGCGCTCAACACAATTCGCTGGAACTTCATCCCATAAGGGGAACCAATATGAAGTTTGGCATCTTCTTCCGTCTTCCAGCCAGCGCGTAACCCAAGTGAGACTGCGGGGCGGACGGAATCTGTGGCCTCAGTGGGAGGATTGGCGGCAGCGCTGCTGAGGTGGGTGGCCAGGTCGACAATGGTCTCCACCAGCTGGTAGACCAAGAGACCGAAGTCAACAGCTTCGCCGACCACCGGAATTGCCTGTGCTGCGAGCAGTCCTGCGAGCGAGATCGACTGTACGACAATCTCTTCGGTGTTTTCGTGCTTGATGCCGTCTGCGATTCCCAAGGCTTGGCCGAGGCCAGGAACCACGCTCAACGTCGCGGCAGTCTTGGTCAATGCGTCTGCTTTGGGGTCGGTGAAAGCCTGTGCGACTGCGACCCCCCCATGCTGCGGTCGAGGCTGCTGCACCAACTTTTCCAGAAGCTCGGGCACCTTTCAACGCTGAGAATGACTCATGTTCAAGGAGTGCATTGTGAAGCGCTGTTGTCTTTTCGACGCTAGGGGCCTCGCCGCGCTGGTGGTGGGTAGAAAGCTTGTCCATAAATTCTTTATCAGCATGCACCTTTTTGGTGAGGGCGTCTGCTTTTTCCCGAACATTCTTCCAGTTGATTTTTGAGAGGCATATCTTCCCCGGGCTTCGTTTGGCACGCACCGCTGAGGTGCTTGGGCAATTCGCCATATTCATGTAGCTGTTCATGGCATCTTGGCCGCGCTTACCAAGGTTATCAAACCTGACCTCCGTCTCTACTGAGAGTTGCTCAGCATCCTTCCAGTTGTGGATGAACTCGGAGTCCTCGGTGCCATCGGCAAAGGGCATTTTTAATACCACTCTATTTGCGCCATCCCCGTATTTTTCAAGGAATGATTTATCATTGAGCTGATCGATGAGGGGCTTTGCTGAATCGAGCCCTAATTTCCCTTTCAGTTCCGCTGCTGAGAGTGATTTAACGGCAAGAATCCTGGTTTTTCCTGGATAGGTGACCCTCACAACTCCGCCAGCTTTACCGCTAAGGACGCTTTCGTCACTGACTGTATATCCTGCCGCTGCATGCTTATTATCGGTGGTGTAGAAGCCTTTCCAATCCGGATCATTATTTCCCTGGGATCCTTTTTCGGGCTTTTTGATTCCGGTTAGAACCGCATTGAAAGATTCAGGCTTTGCTCCGTGATAAGACGTGAAACTGTCGACAGTCGTCGACTGGTCTTTCAGTACGACGTCATTCGCATATGCGGCGGGGAGCGCGACCAGGTGCGCGACGGCCATCAGACTGAGGGCGGTCAGGCCGGCAGCCGGCTTGAGGGCTTTTTTCATCGTCTGTTCTTTCTGTGTCAGGTGGAATGCGCCGCGAAATGGGCGCGATGAAATGGACCTACGGCGTCGCCGGGGTGCTGTCGGCGTGAAGGGCACGCGTAGGTGGGGGAGCTGGTGCGGTAAATCGCCCGTGGTCGATGTGTGCGACCGTTCTTGGCGGGCGGGGGATGCCTCAAGAAAAGGGCATCAAAAAATGGCGGGTCCTCCGGTGCTGAGAGGGCAGTGTGTCCATGCCCAGGAGATTTCTCCAGGGCAGGCGTCAGCGCGTCATGGCGACCCGCCATGGCTGGTGACGGTCTCGCGTAAGGCTCCCCTTCCTGTATATATGCATCATATATTCCGCAGCATGGAGGATAGCACCCCGAATGAGGGAAAAGACAACAGGGCAAAAGCCGCTAAAGTGGGCGAATCGATGCTTGATTTCTCAACTGTCGCGCCATATGGGACTCATCGGCCGAAGTGAATAATCCAGGCATCATCGGCAAATAAGGAATTCTTGATGAAAAGAATCTCGCCGACATTACGGAGAGGAGTCCGTCTGCCCGGTGGGAGCGATCGGCATCTGGATGGCGCCAGCGGGGGAAAGGCGGGTTCTGGCGCTCCCGCCTGGTCACTCCGCCCGCCCTGAGATATCGGAAAAGAAAAGGCGCGACTTTTCGGAGGGCGCGCTGAAAAGTGCCCCATTTTCGGTACAGAAAAAGGCGACAGGAAATCTGCCGCAGCATGAGATCCAGGAAGGACGGCCGTCCCGTCCCATCGCGGGCGGTGGAGAGAACCCGCCACCGCGGCGGCGAGGGCGGCGATCTTCAAGCATCCGCCGGAAGTAGTGGAATTCGGGCCCTGACCCGTCGAAGAGGGAGATGTGGCGGGACGCGACAGCGACAGAACAGCATTCGGAGACCGGCACGGTGGGTCACGCGGTGGCTCCCCGTTCCGTGACCGTGGGCGGCCGATCCGGAGCTCTCGGCGCGCGGGGATCGCCGTGGGTGACCTATCTCCTCAATCTGGCGATTTGCCCTCGCCGAGCAGATTTTGCAGGATTAAAGAGGAGTACTCGCGTCATCGTCCGTCCAAGGGAAGCCCCACGGACCTGCCGCGCCGCTCCGGTGGTCCTTTCCTGCTCTCCCTGTTCCCTGCACAACTGGCGTCACCGGTCGACAGACCGGATCCCCCGGGCGCTTTCACCCCTGGAATCCCGGCCGCGGCCGGGCACAGCCACGACGAAGTGTGTCGGGCCCCCGCCCTACGAGATCGGCCACATCCCCATCAACGTTGATTCAAGCGAGGTCTGACATGAGCAATGCCCCCTCAGCCACTCCGAAGAGTGGCGAATGGCTCGACAGCTGGGATCCCGAGGACGAGGCCTCCTGGGACAAAGGACTGGCCTGGAAAACCCTGTGGGTGACGACCTTCTGCCTGACCCTGTGTTTCGTTGCCTGGTTCCTTCCCAGCGCCATCGTGCCCAAGCTGAACGCCCTGGGATACTCCTTCTCCAAGGAACAGCTGTACTGGATGGCCGCCATGCCAGGCCTCGCCGGTGGTCTGCTCCGCATCATCTGGATGGTCCTGCCCCCGATGATCGGCACCCGCAAGATGGTCGCCGCCACCACGCTCATGCTCGTCTTCCCCACCGTCGGCTGGGGAGTCCGCGTGATGAGCCCCACCGCCCCCTACTGGGAGCTCATGATCCTGGCCTTCCTGGCCGGCATCGGCGGCGGCGCCTTCTCCGGGTTCATGCCCTCCACGTCGTACTTCTTCCCCAAGCGTCTCTCCGGTACCGCACTGGGTCTCCAGGCCGGCATCGGCAACCTGGGCGTCTCCCTGGTCCAACTCTTCGTCCCGATCCTGATCGGACTGGGCTGGCTCGGCGTCATCGGCGGATCCCAGCAGATGAAGCAGGTCGGTAAACCCTCGGTGACCGTCTGGTACCAGAACGGAGCCTTCTTCTGGATCCCGCTGATGGTGTGCGGCGCGATCCTGGCCTGGATGATGCTGAAGTCGGTGCCGATCAAAGCCAACATCAAGCAGCAGTTCGACATCTTCAACAACGTCGACACCTGGTGGATGACCCTGCTGTACATCATGACCTTCGGTACCTTCTCGGGTCTGTCCGCCCAGTTCGGTCTGCTCACCGGAAACCTGTACGGCGCCGCGAACCCCGCGATCGTCTCCAAGGCCGGTGAACTCCTCGTCGCCGGCTACACCGTTCCCGACCCGGTCAAATTCGTCTTCTGGGGTCCGCTGGTCGGCGCCGTGGCACGTTTCGCGTTCTCCCCGCTGACCGACCGGATGGGCGGCGCCATCTGGACCTTTGTCTCCGGGATTGGGCTGGTCGCCTCCATCGCCTTCACGATGACCGCACTCACCCCCGACACCTCGTCGGCCGCCGCCCTGCAAGGCGGATTCACCCGGTTCTTCTGGGGAATGATGGCGATCTTCCTGTTCGCCGGCATCGGTAACGCCAGTACGTTCAAGCAGATGCCGATGATCTTCGAGAAGCGCCAGGCCGGTGGCGTCATCGGTTGGACCAGCGCCATCGCAGCCTTCGGGCCCTTCCTCTTCGGCATCGGCCTGACCATGATGTCGGCCGTGGCCTTCTACGCCATCGGAGTGGTCTTCGCCGTCCTGTGCACGGCCATCACCTGGATGCGCTACGCCCGGCCGGGGGCACCGAAAGCCAGCTGAGCAGAGACACGGAATGTTCCCGGAGCCCGACAGGCTCCGGGAACACCGTGATGCGTGGACGGAACCGGAAGGCGCACCCCCGATCCCGAGAGACGCCTAGGGTGGGGGCCATGTCGATCTACGCCGTGCACTACACCTACACCGATGACAGCGACACCATCGCCGAGAAGCGCCCCGCCCACCGCGCCTACCTCGCCGAACTCGTCGAAGCCGGACACCTGCTGGCCTCCGGGCCGTACGTCGGCGTCAGCGAGGCACTGCTGATCTTCACCGCCGATACGGCCGACGCCGTGGAAGGCTTCCTCGCCGGCGACCCCTTCCAGAAAGCCGGGCTCGTCGCCACACACACCGTCACCGAATGGAACCCCATCCTCGGCGTGCTCAAGGACTACACCGCCTGAACGACCCCGCCCGCCCTGCTCGCCGGGGCCGTCCCCCGATCACTAACCGGACGCAGCGACACAGTCCTCGACATCCGGCGGCTCGGGGGACAGCTCCGCAGCCGGCGACTTACCCAACGCCAACGCACGCTCCTCCCAACGATCCCAGGTGTCCTGCTTCTCCGACTCCATCGCCTTGAGCACCCGGCGACGCTCACGACCGTTCAAATGGTCGATGTACAGCTTGCCGTCGAGATGGTCGCACTCGTGCTGCAGACATCTCGCCAACATCCCCGTGCCGTTGACCACCACCGGCTTGCCGTACATGTCGACGCCGTGCACGACAGCAGTCGCCGGACGGTTCACCGCCGCACTTGGCCCGGGCACCGACAGGCAGCCCTCCTCGTCCGCCTCCCGATCGGCCGGACGACGGTCACGCACCTCCACCACGGGGTTGATGACATGCCCGACATGACGCACCCCGTAGGCGTCATCGCAGTCGTAGACGAACAACCGCAGATCGACACCCACCTGATTCGCCGCCAGACCGACACCATGACAGCAGGCCATGGTGGCGTACATGTCGTCGATCAACGACCGCAACGTCGACCCACCGAACTCGGTGACCTCCCGGCACGGACGAGCCAGGACGTCCTCACCGACCGTGGTCACCCGGAGCCGCTGCCCCCGACGGGTCTCGGCGAGCACCTCCGGTAGCCGGTCCACCGGGATCCCGTCGATCCGCGGACGCCGATCCGCTGGAGCGGCAGGCCCCTGTCTTCCACGCTGTACCGAACCGAAAGCACCGAACACCGAAGTCATGCCCCCATCATGGCCGATCCGGTACGGAGAACCCGACCGAACACGCATGCTCCCTGGTGGCAGGCACCCGCACCCACCTGCACGCCACACGGCCACCGCGGACGGTCGCCGGTAGCCTAGAGACGTGCTGACGATGCAAGACGCCCTCCGGAAACTGGCCGACTACTGGACCGAGAAAGGCTGCCTCACCGTGCAGCCCTTCAACACGGAGGTGGGAGCGGGCACGATGAACCCGGCCACCGTGTTGCGGGTGCTCGGCCCCGAGCCCTGGGATGTCGCCTATGTCGAACCATCGGTGCGACCCGACGACTCCCGCTACGGCGAGAACCCCAACCGGTTGCAGATGCACACCCAGTTCCAGGTCATCCTCAAACCCGAACCCGGCGACCCGCAGGAGCTCTACCTGGGCAGCCTCGAAGCCCTCGGCATCGACCTGGCCGCCCACGACGTCCGCTTCGTCGAGGACAACTGGGCCCAACCGGCCATCGGCGCCTGGGGGCTGGGCTGGGAAGTCTGGCTCGACGGCATGGAGATCACCCAGTTCACCTACTTCCAGCAGGTCGGCGGGCACAACCTCGACCCGATCCCGGTCGAACTCACCTACGGCATGGAACGCATCCTCATGGCCGTCCAGGGAGTCACCCACTTCAAGGACATCGTCTACGCGACCAAACCCTCCGGGGAGACGATCACCTACGGTGAAGCCTTCGGGCAGAACGAATACGAGATGAGCCGGTACTACCTCGACGACGCCGACGTCGAGACCAACCGGGCGCTCTACGAGAGCTATGTCGCCGAAGCCACCCGCATGGTCGAGGCGCGACTGCCCGTCCCGGCGCACTCGTACATCCTCAAGTCCAGCCACGCCTTCAACGTCCTCGACGCCCGCGGAGCCATCTCCACCACGGAACGGGCGAAGGCCTTCGCCACCATGCGCCGCCTCATGCGCGACACCGCCACCCTGTGGATCGAACGTCGTGCAGAACTCGGCCACCCCCTGACCCGGGAGGACGCCCCCGACCTGCAACTCGTGGCCGACCCGGACGAGACCCCGCTGCCCACGACCCCGCAGACCCTCGCCTTCGAGATCGGCGTCGAAGAACTGCCCCCGCACGTCCTGCCCGACACCGTCGCCCAGGTGCGGGCCGCGCTGACCGAGAAGCTCGGCGCCACCCGCCTCGCCCACGGTGCGATCACCGTCGACGGCACCCCCCGACGCATCGTCGCCGTCGTCGAAGACGTCGCCCCCGAGGAACCCGACGCGACCCGTCAGGTCAAAGGCCCGAAGTGGCAGGCGGCCTTCGACGGGGACGGCGCGCCGACCAAAGCCCTCGAAGGGTTCATGCGCGGGCAGAAAGCCACCCTCGACCAGGTCGTCAAAGCCGAGATCGGCGGCAACGAACACGCCGTCGTCGAAGTGACCCAGGCCGGACGCCCCGCCCTCGAGGTGCTCACCCAGGTGCTCGGCGAGACGGTCTCCGGGCTGCGCGCCGAGAAGAACATGCGATGGAACGACCCCGAACTGGCCTTCTCCCGGGCCATCCGGTGGCTCGTCGCCCTGTGGGGCCCGGCCGTCGTACCGGTCACCGTGTCCCAGTTGACCGCCGGACGCACCACCTATGTGCTGCGCGGCGCCGCACAGCCCCACCTGGACGTCGCCCGGGCCGAAGACCTGCTGCCCTGCCTGCGTGACGCCGGCATCGACGTGCACATCGCCGAACGTCGGGCGTCCGTGGTCGACCAGGCCACCCGGCTGGCCGCCTGCTTCGACGGTCGGGTCGACATCGAAGCGGAAGCTGCCGTCATCGACGAGATCACCAACCTCGTGGAGAAACCGCACGGCATCATCGGTGGTTTCGACGCCCGTTATCTCGACCTGCCCGAGCAGATCCTCACCGCCGTGATGCGCAAGCACCAGCGGTACCTGCCGGTGCGGGACGACTCCGGCGCGCTCATGCCGTACTTCGTCACCATGGCCAACGGTGACTGCGACGACGACGTGGTCTGCCGGGGCAACGAGTCCGTGCTGCGAGCCCGGTACGAGGACGCGCTCTTCTTCTGGAATGCCGACCTGAAGACCGACAAGGTCGACGACTTCGTCCCTGGCCTGGCCAAACTCACCTTCGAGAACCGGTTGGGTTCGGTCGGGGAACGCGCGGCCCGGATCAAGGACGTCTCCACGGCCCTGGCCGGGCTGCTCACCGCGCGCGGTGCCGGGCTCGACGACGACGGCGCGGCCACCCTGGAACGTGCCGGGCAGCTCGCGAAGTTCGACCTGGCCACCCAGATGGTCGTCGAGATGAGTTCGCTGGCCGGTTTCGTCGCCCGCGAGTACGCGGTCCGCAAGGGGGAGTCCCGCGCGGTCGCCGACGCCCTGTACGAGATGGAACAGCCCCGCACCCAGGCCGATGCGGTCCCGGCATCGACGCCGGGTGCACTCCTGGCCCTGGGCGACCGGTTCGACCTGCTCATGGCGATGTTCGCGCTGGGTGCCAAGCCGACCGGGTCGTCCGACCCCTTCGGTCTGCGCCGGGCCGCGCTGGGTGTGCTGCGGATCCTGCGTGAACGTGAGGAACTGGCGGCGTTGACCCTGCGGGACGGCCTGGAGGCCGCGGCGGCCCGGTTGCGCGTCCAGGGTGTGGAGGTCTCGACGGACGCCGTCGACGCGGCGGAGGAGTTCACCATCGGCCGGTTCGCCCAGCTGCTGCGGGACGAAGGGGTGCCGGCCGGTTTCGTCCAGGCCATCCTGCCCGGGGCGGGTTCGCCCGGTCGCGCCACAGCCGTCCTGGCCGACCTGCGTTCCTTGTCGGAGGACGAGAGCTTCCGTCAGGTGGTGGCCGCTCTGCAGCGCATCGACCGGATCGTCCCTGCCGGGACCGAGGCCACCTACCGGGCCGAGTTGCTCGGCGAACCGGCCGAGGTCGAGCTGCGGGCCGCGGTGGAATCCGTGTCCTCCCGGCCGGGCCGCACCGTCGCCGCCTATGCGGTCGAGGCGTCCGGGCTGATCGCGCCGGTGGCCCGGTTCTTCGACGACATCCTCGTCATGGCGAAGGAAGAGGACGTGAGGGCTTCTCGTCTGGGCTTGTTGGCGACCGTGCGGGCCACCGCTCCGGAAGGCGTCGACTGGCGGGCCCTGGACATCGCCTTGGGCTGAATCGTTCGAGGAATTCTGCGGGGGCGTCCGGATCAGTTCCGGGCGCCCCCCGGCCTGATGGTTGATGCCTTGGGAATGACCTCTCATGTCAGGGGTTTCGGGAAGGGGTATCCAGGCGCGCAGGCGCTGTGATCAGGGGGTTGTCCGGGAGATGTCCGGCATGCCCTGTTTGCTCTATGAGAACGGCTATCAGTATCCTTACGCGATGCCGGTCACCGAGGAGAAAACATGAACAAGCAGGTCGCACATATCCGTGACCTGCGAGTTCGCTTCGGAGACCAGGAAATTCTGCACGGCGTGAACCTCGAACTGAGCGCAGGGAGACGCCTCGGCCTCCTCGGCGAATCCGGCTCCGGGAAAACCCTCACCGGACGGGCACTCCTCGGGCTCCTCCCCACGCACGCCACCGCCACCGGATCGATCCTCCTCCACGGCAAAGAAATGCTCGGCGCACCCGAACACCAATGGCGCCAACAACGCGGACACACCGTCGGCCTGATCGCCCAAGACCCCCGCACCGCGCTCAACCCCCTCGTCCGCATCGGCGACCAGGTCGCCGAACCACTCCGCGCCCGAGGACACGGACGCACCGAAGCCCGCGAACGCGCCCTCGAACTCCTCGAACAGGTCCGACTCCCCGACGCCCGCCGACTCGCCCGCCGACACCCCGGCAGCCTGTCCGGCGGACAACGCCAACGCGTCGGCATCGCCATGGCCCTCGCCGCAGGACCGGACCTGCTCATCGCCGACGAACCGACCTCCGCGCTCGACGTCTGCGTCCAAGCGGAGATCCTGCCCCTGCTCGCCGAGATCAGCCAGGACCGGGCCCTGCTCTTCATCACCCACGACATCGCCGTCGCCTCCGCGATCTGCGACGACCTCGTCGTCCTGCGCGCAGGCGAAATCGTCGACTCCGGACCCCTCCACCGAGTCCTCCACCAACCGGCCCACCCCTATGTCACCGAACTCCTCGACGCCTCCCGGGCCACCGCGCTACCCGCCACCGCCACCCCACCGCCCGTAGCCGTCCACGCCGAATTCGCCGGAGGACGCAGATGACCCGCGAAGACACCGAAACCGTGCCGCCCACCGTCCTCCTCGAGGCACACGGCCTGCACCGCACCTACCCGTCCGCCCACTGGCAGGACCGGATCCGCGGACGCGGCACCGTCCACGCCGTCGACGGCATCGACCTCATCGTCACCACCGGGACCCGCCTGGGCGTCGTCGGCGGATCCGGCTGCGGCAAATCCACCCTCATGCGGCTGCTCCTCGGACTGGAAACACCCGACACCGGGCGGATCACCTACCGCGGCCAGCCCGTCCACCCCCGCCACGACCTCACCTGGTACCGCAAACTCGTGCAATTCGTCCCCCAGGACCCCTCCAACTCGCTCGACCCCCACCTGCGCGTCGGCGCCAGCATCGCCGAACCCCTGGAATGCCTGGCCGTCCCCGGCGACCACGCCACCCGCATCCGCGAATGCCTCACCCACGTCGGACTCGACCCCGAACTGGCCGACCGATACCCGGCACAGCTCTCCGGCGGACAACGACAACGCGTCGCCCTCGCCCGCGCCCTCGCACCCGCCCCCGAGATCGTCATCGCCGACGAAGCCGTCAGCGCGCTCGACGCCTCCGCCCGACTCCACGTCACCCGCACCCTGCGCCGCATCTGCGAAGACGACGGCCCCGCCCTCGTCTTCGTCTCCCACGACCTGGGCATCGTCCACCACCTGTGCGACACCGTCGTCGTCCTGGACGCCGGACGGATCGTCGAACACGGACCGGTCGCCGACGTCCTCAGCAACCCCAGCCACCCGCGCACCCAAGCACTGCTCCGCGCCGTCCCCACCCTGCCCCCACCCACCGCCGCCTGACCGCACCGGCAGCCGGCCCCGACACGCCGCCCGACACCCCCACCCGCAGTCCACGACGACGAAGTCCGGACTCAGCACCCCACCAGCCACGCCCGTCCGGCACAGCCGTCAAGGAGAAAAATGAACCGCCCACTCGCCACCCTCGCAGCCGCCACCGCGCTCACCCTCACCGTGAGCGGCTGCATGGTCCAAGGCGGGACGAACGCCGACGGCAACTCCCGGCTACGCGTCGCCCTCAACTTCACCCCCCGCGCCGACCTCTCGCCCTACACCGACGACGCCGTGAGCCTCACCCGGCTGGGCATCATCGAACCCCTCATCACCTTCGACAAGGACGGCACCCCCCAACCTGGCCTCGCCGAAAAATTCACGATGGAAGACGCCTCCACCGCCACCTTCACCCTGCGAAAAGGCCTGACCTTCCACGACGGCAGCAAAGTCGACGCCAAAGCCGCCGCCGCCAGCCTCAACCACGCGCTCACCGCCACCCCCGCACCGGCCACCGTCAGCGGACGCGCCCTCACCATCACCGCCGAAGGTGAAGACACCGTCAAAGTCGTCTCCGAAACCCCCGACCCGATCCTCATGCAACGCTTCGGTAACCCCGACATGTCGATCCTGGCCGCCAAGGCCTACGAGAAGAACCCCTCCAAACCCGACACCCTCGGCGCCGGAACCGGACCCTTCGTCCTCAAGGAAGTCACCGGGAACACCGCCGTCAAAGCCGACGCCAACCCCTCCTACTGGGGTGGGAAACCCCGGCTCACCGGACTCGACGTGAAATTCATCAGCAAAGCGGACAGCCGCGTCGCCGGCCTACGCGCCGGCGAACTCGACGTCATACAGAACGTCCCCATCGCCCAGGTCGGCAACATCAAGGACCAGGTCGTCGACACCCGCCCCGTCCCACGCACCACCGGCATCTCCCTCAACACCCGCAGCGGACCCCTCGCCGACCCCGCCATGCGGGCCGCCTTCGCCAAAGCCATCGACGGAAAAGCCGTCGCCACCAGCGTCTTCGAAGGACAGGCCCACCCGGCCGTCGGATACTTCCGTGGAGACACCGTCTGGACCAAAGACCGCCCCGCCCCCCAGTTCCCCGCCCCCGCCGACCCCAAGGGGACCAGCCTCACCCTGGCCACCTACGACGACCGGCCCGAACTCCCCGAAGCGCTCACCCTCGTCGCCGACCAACTCCGCAAAGCCGGATTCACCGTCGACACCCCCGTCGTGAAGGCCTACAACGTCCTCGAACCCGAGATCATGGCCGGCAAATACGACGCCGTCATCGGCTCACGCATGTACATGTCCAAGGCCAACGACCCGATCTCCGTCCTCCAATCCGACTTCGGCTGCAAAGGCAGCTACAACCTCTCCTTCCACTGCAACGAAACCCTCGACAAAGAACTCACCGAAGCCGCCGGGATCACCGATGTCACCCAACGCCGCACCCGCGCCGCCGCCATCGAATCGACCGTCCTCGGCGCCGGAGCCTACGTACCCCTCGTCCACGAAGTCGTCCGCATCGGACGCACCAAGAAGGTCGACGGACTGAACGCCGACCCGCTGGAATGGACCTGGATCACGCACCGCACCACCCTCGCCGGATGACCGTCCCGCCCGCTCCGACGACCCGCCCCACCGACGCCGGGAGACTCCTCCACCTGCGCCGGTGGGGCGGCCGCCACGCCTACACCCTCCTGCGGCCCCTCGCCCTCATCGGGACCTGCGTGACCGCCGTCGTCCTCCTCGCCGGCAGCCTCCCCTGGCTCACCGGGGCAGACCCCGCCCGGACGGTCCTCCGCGCCCGCCAGGTCGAACGGGACGCCGACCCGGCCGCGCTCGACGCGATCCGCGCCGACCTCGACCTGCCCGCCTCACCCCTGGTCGGTGCCGCCCGCTGGCTCGGCCGCGCCACCACCGGTGACCTCGGCGTCTCCTGGGTCAGCGGCCGCGCCGTCGCCGACACCCTCGGATCGGCACTCGCCGTCTCCCTCAACCTCGCCGGGATCGCCGCGCTCACCTCCCTGATCGTCGCCGTGCTGCTGGTCACCCCCCGCGTCATCGGCGTCGGACTGGGCAGGCCCGCCGCATCCACCCGGCTGCGTGCCCTGTCCGCGATCCTGGCCGCCGCACCCGGTTTCGTCGTCGCCGTGCTCCTCACCTCGGTCTTCGCGGTCCGCCTGGGCTGGCTCCCCTCCAGCGGCTGGCGCGAACCCCGCGACATGATCCTGCCGGTCACCGCACTGTCCGTGGGTGCCACCGGAATCCTGATCCGCATCCTCATGACCGCGATCACCGCAGTCGCCGCCGAGGACTGGGTCCACACCTGGCGGGCCAACGGCGCCCGACCCTCCCGGATCGCCGGCTCCGTGGCCCGACGCGCCATCGCTGTCGCCCTGCCGCAGGTCATGCTGATCTTCGCCGGGATCATCGGCGCCGCCGTGATCGTCGAAGAGGTCTACGCCATCCCCGGACTCGGCCGGGTCACCCTCGAAGCCGCCCTCGCCCAGGACATCCCCCTCGTCCAGGGCGCCGTCGCCGCACTCGTGGTCCTCGGCACCGTCATCGGGCTCCTGGGTGCCGCACTGCACCGGCTCCTGATGAGTCCGGCGCTGACCGACGGCCACGGCAGTGCACCGGTCCGTCGAGAAGGCCGCTTCGCCCCGACCCTGCCCTGGTGGGTCAGTGCCTCGACCCTGACCGCGCTGATCGTCGGTGGACTCTTCCGGACGGTGGAGATCCACCCCGACCGACGTCACCTGGCCCCTTCCCTCCTCCACCCGCTCGGCACCGACCACGTCGGACGGGACGTCTGGGGGCGGGTCGGTCAGGGCGCGCTCCTCACCATCGGACCGGCCCTCCTGGTCAGCCTGATCTGTCTCGCCGTCGGACTCGCCGTCGGACTGGTCTCGAAGCAGGCCTCCGCCGGGGTCACCGACGTCCTCAACGCCGTCCCCTCGGTCTTCCTCGGACTGGTCGTCGCCGCCGTGCTCGGACCGGGGCTGCTCAGCGCGTCCCTGGCGATCTGCCTGGTCGGCTGGATCCCCCTGGCCGTCCACACCCGTACCCTGGCCGCCGAGGCCCGCGCCACCGGTTTCCACCAGGCCGCCGTGGTCGCCGGCGCCACCCGCCGGAGGATCATGGTGCGGCACCTCCTGCCCGGCGTGATCCGCCCCGTCGCCGGCCACGCCGTCGTCCGCCTGGCCCGCCTCGCCCTCGCGCTGACCGGGCTGGGATTCCTCGGACTGGGCGCGGGACACGATTCGGCCGAATGGGGAAAACTCCTCGCCGACTCCGTCGTCCACCTGGAACGCGCGCCCTGGGCGATGGCCGCGCCAGCGGTGGGACTGGTCCTCCTGGGCCTCGTCGCGAATCTCGCCGGGGAGGACTGAGCCGGATACCGGTCCGGGCCGGCCTGAACCGGTCTGAACCGGCCCGGACCGTCCGCCTCGGCCCAGCTCAGCCGGGCCACCCCGGGGTCACAACCGGAAGCGGCCGACCAGTTCGTGCAATTCGGCTGCGCTGTCGGCCAACTCCTGCGAAGCCGCTGATGTGGTCGTCGCCGCGGAGGTCGCATCGGCGGCCGTGCTCACGGCATCACGCACCTTCTCGGAGATCTCCGAGGTCTGCTGAGCCGCCACCGTCGCATTGCCGCCCATCTCGTTCGTCGTCGCGGTCTGCTCGTCCACCGCGGCGGCAATGGTGCTCTGCGTGTCGTTGATCGTCGAGATGATCGTGCTGATCTCGCTGATCGCCGCCACCGCCTCCTGGGTCTCCTCCTGGATCGCGGTGATCTTCGACGAAATGCTCTCGGTGGCCTCGCTGGTCTCCCGGGCCAACTCCTTCACCTCGTTGGCGACCACCGCGAAACCCTTCCCGGACTCGCCGGCCCGGGCAGCCTCGATGGTGGCATTCAACGCCAACAGGTTCGTCTGCCCGGCGATCTGACCGATCACCTTGATGACATCGCCGATCTCCGCGCTGGAAGCCCCCAACCTGCTGACCGTGTCATTGGTCCGCGCCGCCGCGGTCACCGCCTGACCGGCCACCGCCGCCGCATTGTTCGCATTGTCGGCGATGGCCCGGATCGACGCCGTCATCTCCTCGGTGCCCGCCGCGACCGTGTCGACCGTCATATTGACCCGGTCGGACGCCGAACGTACCTCCTCCAGACGGTGACGGGTCGCATCGGCCGACCCGTTGAGCTGCGAGGACACCTCGGACAAGGACGCCGAGGAATGGGCCACATGGGTGGAGGCCTCGCGGACCGAACCGATGACCTCCCGCATCGACAACCGCGCCCGTTCGGCGTCCCGGGCCATCTCGGCGACCTCGTCATGGGAGTAGGCCACGGCCGGAACGGTCAGATCACCCTGACCGAGAGCGGTGATGCTGCGATGGACACTGTGGATCCCCCGCACCATCCGCTTCGCAGTCAGGAAGGCGATGCCGAGGATGACCACGGCCAACACCGGGAGCGCGAACCACAGACTCCTGGTCGTGCGATCGGCGGCATCATCGGCGGCGGCCCGCTGGGCGCCGACCCTTTTCAACACGGAAGCGTTGAGCTCGCGTCCGGCCTTGTCGAGATCTTCGTACGCGGTGACACAGATCTCCTCGTTGATGATCTTCGTGCCCCGCTCCAGGCCGGCCTCAGTGCCGGTGGCGAAAGCCTTCACCGCGGCAGCGTCCCCGTCCATGAAGTCCTTCCAGCTCTTCTTCATGCTCTCGAAGTGGGCCTTCTCCGCGGCGGTCATGGCGGAGGTGTCCATCCTGTCGATCTTGGACTGGGTCTCCTTGGCCGCTTTCTCGAAGCCTTCACGATTCGACTTCGGCGTCGGCTTCACCGCCTCCACCTGGTTCTCCAAACGGGTGCTCCACGCGTAGAAACCCTGCCAACCGTTCGTGTCGGCATTGCTGAAACGCAGTTCCTCCACCGCATAGGACAGCGACTGCAGACGGCCCAGCTCCGTATTGGCCTCCCTCATCTCCGAGACACTGCCCAGCGCCAGAGCGCCGAGAGCACAGGCCCCCAGAAGCCCGATCGCACCGACCCCGGCCACCTGGTTGTGCACGGTCGAGAGACGTTGCAGAGCAGGAGGGAGGCGCATCGTATTCCTCTGGTGCGTGGGCGGCGAGAGTGCAGACCCCTTATCGGCCGGCAACGACGGCGGTTGAGCCCCGCCTTCGGACGGGTCATGCCGTGAAACATCCGCGCGACGCATACAGTGGCTCCCATGAGCGAGGCCGACCAGTCCCGAACGTCAGAGAACGTTCCCACTCGCGCGGCGCTGCGGAGCATCCCCGCCTATCGCCCCGGCCAGTTGCCGAAGGCCCGAGACGGGGTCACTCCTCACAAGATGAGCAGCAACGAGAACCCCTATCCGCCCTTGCCGGGAGTCGTGGAACGGGCCGCCCAGGTCGCCGGGCGGATGAACCGTTATCCGGACATGTTCTGCACGAAACTCACCCAGCGGCTCGCCGACGAATGCCAGGTGCCCGAGGACGACGTGATCATCGGCACCGGTTCCTCCGGCGTACTGCAGCAGACCGTGCTCGCCCTGTGCGAGGCCGGCGACGACGTGGTCTACGCCTGGCGCAGCTTCGAGGCCTACCCGATCATGGTCGGCCTGGCCGGGGCCCGTTCCGTGCAAGTGCCTCTCGACGATCAGGGCCACCACGACCTGCCCGCCATGGCCGCCGCGATCGGCCCCCGGACCAGGATCGTGTTCGTCTGCACCCCGAACAATCCCACCGGCCCGGTCGTCACCGGCCCGGAGATGCGTGACTTCCTCGCCAAGGTCCCCCGCGACGTCCTGGTCGTCGTGGACGAGGCCTACGTCGAATTCGTCCGCGACGACCAGGCAGCCCAAGGGCTCGAGCTCTACCGGGAATACCCGAACGTGATGGTGCTGCGCACCTTCAGCAAGGCCTACGGTCTGGCCGGTCTGCGCGTCGGATACGGCATCGCGCACGCGCCGGTGTCCACGGCGATCCGTAAGACAGGGGTGCCCTTCGGGGTCAGCGCCATCGCCGAGGAGGCCGCGCTGATCAGCCTCGACGAGAAGCCCGCACTGGACGAACGGGTCGCCCGGATCGTGGACGAACGTTCCCGTGTGGTCGCTGCGCTCGCCGCGCAGGGCTGGGATCTGCCGCGCAGCGAGGGCAACTTCGTGTGGTTGCACACCGGGGAGCGCACCGACGCGGTCGCTGCCGCGCTGGGACAGTCGGGACTGTCGGTCCGGGCCTTCTCCGGTGAGGGGCTTCGGTGTTCGATCGACAGTCCCGAGGCCAATGACGCACTTCTCGAGGCGTTGAAACCGTTCACCTCGCGGGGCGGTCAGCATCGGTGATCCCTGCCCGGGCGGTCCGCCTGGTCCTGTCGGCGTGTGCCGGGCCGGGTCAGGCGGCGTCCTGATCCGGTCGGGAGCGCCGCGCGACGTCCTCTCCTGAGGTGTCTTCCGAGGCGTCCCGGCCGTCTCCCGGGAGGCTGTTGTCGTGGGACGGCCGCTCAGCGAACTCGTCCTCGTCGACGGCGTAGGCGAGCATGGCGTCCTGCATGCGGGAGATCGTGGCCCGGGTCAGGGCCAGGCTCAGCGCGACCAGCAGACCTGCGGTCGCCCACGGCCGCCATCCGGCGGGTCGAGCGGTGCCGTCCTCGTCGAGGGAGACCGTCAACCGGTCACCGGCCTGCGGGATCATCATGCCCGGATCGGCCAGTGAGGTACGGATTTCCTGGCCGTCCCGGGTGACGGCGATCTCGCATCGCCCGATGAATCCCCCCGGCTGCGGGCAGGACACGACCTGCGCGTCGTACCCGGGACGGCCCGTCTGCGCGACCGCCGTGCCCACTCGCGGCAGGGTGGCGGCCCACAGGAGAAGACACAGAGCACCGACCACGGCCAAGGCGACGGCCCGCCCCGGTCCGCTGTGCGCGGACGTCCGGGGGAGGCGGGTGCCATAGGGCGTGTGCTGGTCCATGCCCTATCTATCGGCGAGGCGGTAGCCCTCCTGACCGGTGTGCGCGCTTTTCGGTCGGGCGATCGTCCATCTCCGGCGAGAGCCTCCCCGGGTGGAGGGAACACTGTTCGCGGAGAGGCTCTTCCTCTCGGGAGAAGCTTTCCCTCGGGTCGCCCGTGCGGATCGGGGCCTCTGGACGGGGTGGGTCGGGTAGCGTGACGGAGAAGCGAGCACCTCGCCCGCACCAGGGCGGGCGCGCACCCGCAGGCAGCGACGATGCCGGTGGGAGGCTGCGGGCCCGGCGATCCTGGGCCCCGATAGGTACGAAGGAGTACCAGTGAGCGATTCTGCTGTTCACCGGGCGTTCGGTGGTGAGTTCTCCGGCGTCGACCATCACGTTTCCACGGTCGGTACGCCCCATCTGTCCACCGACGGCGGCCCGGAGACGATCCGGTTCATCGACAAGGACGGGCACCGGATCCGTAATGAGGTCAATCTCGAGTACGACCCGATCGTCGACGTACTGACCGATCAGGACGGCCGGGACCTCTACCGGGACATGGTGTTGATCCGGCGGCTCGACGCGGAGGGCACGGCTCTGCAACGGCAGGGTGAACTCGGCCTGTGGCCGGGTCTGGTGGGCCAGGAAGCAGCCCAGGTCGGGATCGGGCGGGCGATGGCCGCTCAGGATTACGCCTTCCCCAGTTACCGGGAGCACGGCGTCGCTTACTGCCGGGACGTGGACCCCTTGGCGATCTTCGGGATGTTCCGGGGCACCAGCCTGGGCGGTTGGGATCCGAACGAGCACAATTTCCACCTGTACACGATCGTCATCGGCAACCAGGCGTTGCACGCTGTCGGCTACGCGATGGGGGTGCAACGCGACGGGCAGGTCGGCACCGGCGACCCGGACCGGGACACCGCGGTGGTGACCTTCTTCGGTGACGGGGCGACCAGCCAGGGCGATATCAACGAGTCCTTCGTCTTCGCCGCGGTGAACCAGTGCCCGATCGTGTTCTTCTGCCAGAACAACCAGTGGGCGATCTCCGAGCCGAACGAACGCCAGACCCGGATCCCGTTGTATCAGCGGGCGCGGGGTTTCGGTTTCCCGGGCGTGCGGGTCGACGGCAATGACGTCCTGGCCTGTTATGCGGTGGGTCGGGCGGCTCTCGAGCATGCCCGTTCCGGTCAGGGTCCTTTCCTGATCGAGGCCTTCACCTATCGGATGGGTGCGCACACCACGAGCGACGATCCGACGAAGTACCGGGATTCGGCCGAGGTCGACCTGTGGCGGGAGCGCGATCCGATCCAGCGGATCAAGACCTTCCTGTTGGCCCGGGGCGCTACCGAGGAGTCCTTCTTCGCGGAGGTCGACGCCGAGGCGGACGAACTGGCCCGGACGATCCGTCGGCGGGTGCAGGAGTTGCCGGATCCGCCGGTGACCGACATGTTCGATCACGTCTATCACGACCCACATCCGGGGATCGATGCCGAACGTGCGGAGTTCCTCGAGTACCAGGCTGGATTCATCGGTGAGGAGGAGGGCCGATGACTGCGCTCACCTTGGCTAAGGGCATCACCGCGGGTCTGCGTCGGGCGATGGAGGCCGACCCGAAGGTCTTGGTGATGGGGGAGGACGTGGGCCGTCTCGGCGGGGTCTTCCGGGTCACCGAGGGTTTGCAGAAGGATTTCGGTGAGGACCGGGTCATCGACACGCCGTTGGCCGAGTCGGGGATCGTCGGTACGGCGATCGGTTTGGCCCTGCGGGGATATCGGCCGGTCGTGGAGATCCAGTTCGACGGTTTCGTCTACCCGGCGTTCGACCACATCACCAGCCAGGTCGCCAAGATGCACAACCGTTCCCTGGGGCAGGCGAAACTGCCGATGGTCATCCGGATCCCCTGTGGCGGGGGTATCGGCGCGGTCGAGCACCACAGCGAGTCCAATGAGGCGTACTTCCTGCACAGCGCGGGTCTGCGGGTCGTGTCCTGTTCCAATGCGGAGGATTCCTACTGGATGATCCAGCAGGCTGTCGCCACCGACGACCCGGTGATCTTCTTCGAACCCAAACGTCGTTATCACGACCGGATGGAGGTCGACGACACGGCGGATGCTGCGCCGCGCAGTCTGTACGAGGCGGCGGTGGTGCGTCCGGGTGAGCATGTGACCGTGCTCTGTTACGGGCCGATGGTGAAGACCTGCCTGCAGGCGGCCGAGGCGGCTGCGGAGGAGGGCAAGGAGTTGGAGGTCATCGACCTGCGCGGCCTCAATCCTTTTGATTTCGCAGCCGTGCAGGCGTCGGTGGAGCGGACGGGCCGTCTCGTGGTGGTGCACGAGGCCTCACGTTTCATGGGTTTCGGCGCGGAGATCGCCGCCCAGGTGCAGGAGAAGCTCTTCTACCACTTGGAGTCGCCGGTGATCCGGGTGGCGGGATATTCGGTCCCCTATCCGGCGAGCAAGTTGGAGGAGCATCACCTGCCTGATCTGGATCGTGTGCTCGACGCCGTCGACCGCGCGCTGAGTTTCTGAGGAGGGGCCGGACATGGGCGTGAAAGTGTTCAACCTGCCTGATCCGGGTGAGGGTCTGACGGAGGCGGAGATCGTCTCCTGGAAGGTCGCGGCCGGTGACCGGGTGTCGGTGAATCAGGTCGTGGTGGAGATCGAGACGGCGAAGTCGTTGGTGGAGTTGCCGATCCCGTGGGAGGGCACGGTCGGGGAGTTGTTGGTGCCTCAGGGGACCACTGTTCCGGTCGGGACACCGATCATCTCCGTCGAGGTGGCCGGAGCAGACGCGGACCCCTTGCCCCAGGGCTCCGGTGCCAGCGGCCAGGCCGCGGTTGCCGGTGAGATGGCCGGAATCGCCGAAGGCGGCGCAGCCGTCCCCGGCGATTCCGGCCGGGTGGTCGACGATGCCCCCGGCGCGAGTCCCAGCGGTTCGGTGAAGACCTTCCCCTTGCCCGACCCGGGTGAGGGTCTGACGGAGGCGGAGATCGTCTCCTGGAAGGTCGCGGCCGGTGACCGGGTGTCGGTGAATCAGGTCGTGGTGGAGATCGAGACGGCGAAGTCGTTGGTGGAGTTGCCGATCCCGTGGGAGGGCACGGTCGGGGAGTTGTTGGTGCCTCAAGGTGCCACTGTTCCGGTCGGGACACCGATCATCACCGTCGTGGTGGCCGGTGCGCCGGAGGAGGGTGCCGCAGCCGCGTCCGCCGCGCAGAAGCGTGAACCGAATCTTGTCGGGTACGGCGCCATCGCCGGTTCGACGCGGCGGCGTGCCCGCCGAGGCGGGGTCATCCCAGCGCCTGCGGGCGGGGCCGCGTCCGCCACGCCCGTCGCGTCTGCACCGACGGCTCCGCCTGTTTCCGGGGCGGCTGCGCCGGTGATGGCCGCAGCGCCGGCGACTTCGCCTGCCCCACAGGTTTCGTCGTCGATGCAGGATCGTCCGGTCGGTCCGGCGGGGCCGGTCTCCCGCAGTGGGCGGCCCTTGGCCAAACCTCCGGTCCGTAAGTACGCCAAGGATCGTGGTGTCGACCTGGCGCAGGTGCCCGGTTCCGGTGAGGGCGGGATCATCTCCCGGGCGGATGTCGACGCCTTCCTGTCCGGAGCGTCCGGAGCGTCCGGGGCATCCGGGGCGTCCGCTCCGTCCGAGGCTGCGGCGGCGTCGGCTCCGGTCGGGGTGTCGCGTCCGGCCGGTGAGCGGGAGACCCGTATCCCGGTCAAGGGTGTCCGGAAGATGACGGCCGAGGCGATGGTGCGCAGCAAGTTCACTGCTCCGCATGTCACCGAGTTCGTCACCATCGATGTCACGGCGACGATGGATCTGGTCGAACGGTTGAAAGCGGATCGCGAGTTCCGTGACGTCAAGGTGACTCCGTTGCTGGTCGTCGCGAAGGCCCTGATCCTGGTGTGTCGGCGCCATCCGGGGGTCAACGCGGTGTGGGACGAGGCGGCGCAGGAGATCGTGGTCAGGAACTACGTGAACCTGGGGATCGCCGCGGCGACTCCGCGCGGGCTGGTCGTCCCGAACATCAAGGACGCCGACGCCATGACGATGCGTGAACTCGCCGAGGCCCTGGGCGGTCTGGTCGATACGGCTCGGGCCGGGCGTACGCAGCCGGCCGAGATGGCCGGGGGCACGATCACGATCACCAATGTCGGGGTTTTCGGCGTCGACACGGGGACGCCGATCATCAACCCGGGGGAGTCCGCGATCCTGGCCTTCGGCGCGGTGAAGCGGATGCCGTGGGTGATCGACCACGGCGGCCAGGAGATGGTCGTGCCGCGATGGGTCACCCAGTTGGCGTTGAGTTTCGACCACCGGTTGATCGACGGGGACCTGGGCAGCCGTTTCCTCGCCGATGTGGCCGCGATCCTGACCGACCCGGCGAAGGGTCTCGTCTGGGGGTGATGACCGACGTCCGGTGACCGTGCAGGTCCCGGTCGGACGGACGAGAGGCGGCCGGGCCACGGACCCCCGGCCGCCTCTCGGTGCCGTGGAGATTTCCCGGTCAGCGGGTCGTCTGCGCGGCGGGGGTGGCTTCTGCCGTTCCTGTTGCCTCTGCCGGGGTGTCTTCCGTCGCGGGGGTGGTCGGCGCCGGTCGGCGGGCGGCGTGGGTGACGAGGTACACGATGAGCCCGGCCAGCAGCGACCAGAAGGCGGCGCCGATCCCGGCGACGGAGAAACCTGAGGCGGCGACGAGGAAGGTCACGGCGGCGGCTTCCCGGTGGTCGACGTCGCCCATGGCGCTGCTGGCGGCATTCGCGAAGCTGGCGATGAGGGCGAGTCCGGCCACGGCGGCGAGCAGTCCGGCCGGGGCGGCTTGTGAGATCTCCGTGACGGCGCGGGACGCCGGTCCGAGCAGGATGTAGACCACTCCGCAGGAGACGCCGGCGATCCATCGTCGGTCGCGGTCGGCGCCGGCTTCCGGCCCGGCGGCCAGGGCGGCGGCGATGGCGGAGAGGTTGATGGCGTGTCCGCCGAGGGGTGCTCCCAGCGCGCTCAGGGCGCCGGTGCAGGTCAGGGCGCCACGGACCGGCGGGTGGTAGTCGAAGGATTGCAGGACGGTGATGCCGGGGATGTTCTGGCTGGTCATCGTCACGATGTACAGGGGGACACCGACGGCGACCATCGTCGGTAAGGACAGCGCCGGGGTCACCCAGACGACTTGGGGCAGCAGTGATTCGGTGGAGACGGCGGTGAAGGCCCCGCTGAGTCCCATGATGATCAGGGCGACGGCGAAGGCTCCGGGGACGGACCATCGGCGGGCCAGGCGGAGGAGAAGGAGCCAGGTGATCACGATGGGGGCGATGGTGGCCGGGCTGCGGGCGAGGTCGCGGAAGGGGGCCAGGCACAGGCTCAGCAGGACTCCGGCGAGCATCGCATTGGCGACGGGGGTGGGGATCTGTCGGACCAGGTCGCCGAAGGACGGGACCAGGCCGGACAGGGCGAGGAGTATCCCGACCAGAATGAAAGCCCCTACTGCGGTGGCGAATCCACCTTCAGGTGCGGCTGCGGTGGCCAGGAGGGCGGCTCCTGGGGTCGACCAGGCCGCGGTCACCGGCGCCCGGTACCGCCAGGACAGGAGGATCGAGGAGACTCCCATCGCCAGGCAGAGCACGGCGAGTCCCGACGAGGCCTGTGCCGAGTCGGCGCCCATGGCGGTCAACCCGGTGAGTACGACGGCGAAAGAGCTGGTGAAGCCGACGATCCCGCAGATCACCCCGGCTATCACGGGCTGCATCAGCAGCAACGGTTCGCGCACGCGTCTTCCCTCTCCTCGGACGGCAGGGGAAGTTTAGCGATCAGCCGTATGTGATGTGCGATATGTTCCACGGCCTGCCCGGGAGGACCGACCGACGGTGCGATGCCTCGAGGAACGGGCGTCGGCTCAAGGAGTGATCGTCAGACACTCCATGAACCGCCGGGCCACGTCCTCGTCGCCGAGCACCGTGTAGACACTGTCCTCGGCGGAGCGACGTCCGGCCGCCCGCCGGGTGAAGACATCGGTGGACATCTGCAACGAGATGGTGCGACCGATGGCCGGGATCGGCCCGGTCTCGTCGTGTGAACCGGCGAACATCAGGTGCCCGCAGATCTCCCCGTCGTCGACCTTCTCGACCCGCACTCCCGACCGGGCGACCACCGGGCCGGTCAGCTCGACCATGAGGACCCGGCCGGGCTCCAGGCCGACCTTCTGGACGACGATCTCGGGCAGGGCATCCAGGATGCGGGCCACGGTGACGGCGGCAGCAGGGGAGTCCAGGTTGCCCGGGCGTCCTAGGGCATCACGGATGTCCTGTTCATGGCACCACACGTCGAAGATGCGCAGTCTGAGCAGGTCGGCGAGGGTTGTCGGGCGGCCGCCGATCCCTTCGACCTCGGTGTCCTCGGTGAGTCCGCCGTCCCTGAGTCGACCGAGCCGGGCGGCGAGGGTGTGCTGGAGTTCGGTGACGATGTCGCCGACGGTGCGCGCCCGGCGGAATTCGACGCCGTTCTCCATGGCCCGACCGATGCTGTTGCGCAGGTAGTCACGTTCGGGGACGTCGACGACGGGATCCGGGCGGCCGATGAGTGCCGCTTCCAGGCTGACCACGTGGCTCACCTGGTCCTTGATGGTCCATCCCGGACAGGGTGTGGGCGCGGCCGCGTCCTCTTCGGACAGGGCGAAGGTGAGATCCACCACGGCTTGCGCCGTTCCCGCGAATGCTTCTACGAGGCCGTGCAGATCTTCGGGTGCTGCCGGATGCATTGGCATGGCCCCACAATATCTAGGCTGGGAGACATGGCCACCTCAATCGGTTCCTCGAATGCACTGCGGAGCGGCTTCGTAGGAAATCGGACTCCCCTTTTTCTGTTGTGGTCCGTAGTCAGTGCTCTCGCGTTGTGCGGGGTGTTGGGAATGTTTCTGGCGGGGGCTTACGGGGGTGCTTTTGCTGCTCTCGACGGTTTTTCCGACGGCGGTCGTTTCACACGTTACGGTCTGCCCCTGGCCCGGACGGTGCACGATGTCTTCGGGACGCTCACCGTGGGTCTTCTGCTGTTGGCGGGGACGATCCTGCCGGATACGACGTCGACGCGGCGCCGGGAGACGGCGTGTCGTCTGGGGGCGATGACGGGGGCGGTGTGGGTCGTCGCGGGCACGGTCACGATGCTCCTGCTGATCAGCAATGTCGCGGGGGTTCCGGTGGGGGATGCGGCTTTCCTGTCGACGGTGTCGAGTTTCGTGTGGTCGATCGACCTGTTCCGGGTGTATCTGATCAGCGTGTTGATCGTGCTGGGTGTGGTGGTGGGTGCTGCGACGGCGCGGTCGAAGACCACGATGGTGTGGATGGCGGCGCTGTCGGTGGGGGCGCTGTTGCCCTTGGCCTTGGCCGGCCATTCGGGGGGGAGCCTGTCTCATGACACGGCGGTGAACTCGTTGGCGGTGCACCTGGCGGCGGCGTTCGTGTGGTGCGGTGGTCTGGCGGCGATCCTCATCCTGTGGCCGATCCTCGGATCGACGGCAGCTGTTGTGGTGCAACGGTATTCGGTTCTGGCTGCGTGGGCTTTGGGTGGGGTGGCGGTCTCGGGGGTGCTCAACGGCGCGGTGCGCCTGGGCGAATGGTCGCAGCTCACCAGCAGATACGGTCTGGTGCTGGTCGCGAAGGTGGCGCTCCTCGCGCTCCTGGCGGCAGCCGGGTGGCGGATGCGGGCGGGCGTCGTGGGGCGCTTGTCCGAGGGGCGGGTGCGGGGCACCTTCGTCCGGTTGGCTGCGGCGGAGATCGCGGTCATGTCCTTGGCGATGGGAGTGGGCGCGGGATTGGCCCGCAGCCAGACCCCGGTACCGCGTTCCTTGCAGGCCGACCCGGACGTCGCCGTGGCACTGACCGGCTATCCGGCACCGACACAACGCCTTTCGGGATGGGATTGGTTCACCGTCTGGCGGATCGACTGGCTGTGGCTGGCGGCCTCCCTGCTGGCGGTGGGGGTGTACGTGTGGGCCGTGCTGCGTCTGCACCGCCGAGGCGACGCCTGGCCGATGCGGCGCACCGTGATGTGGACCTTCGGCTGGTTGCTGTTCGTGTGGACGACCTCGGGCGCGCCGGGGGTCTACGGGCGGGTGCAGTTCTCCACGCACATGTTCATGCACATGATGCTGACGATGGGGATCCCGGTGTTCCTGGCGGTGGGTGCGCCACTCAGTCTGATCTCGCGAGCCCTTCCTGCCCGTCGCGACCGGACGATGGGTCCCCGGGAGATCCTGTTGGCGACGGCACATTCACGATGGTTGACCTTCTGGGCCAATCCGGTGATCGCCTCGATCAATTTCGCCGGCTCGCTTTATGTTTTCTATTTCACCGGTCTGTTCGAGTTGGCGCTGCGCACCCATACCGGCCATGTGGCGATGGTGGTGCATTTCATGTTGGCCGGTTATGTGTTCTGTTGGTCGCTGATCGGCATCGATCCCGGACCGCGTAGATGGCCGCCTTCGCTGCGTCTGGTGGCCCTTTTCGTGACGATGAGTGTGCACGCTTTCTTCGGCGTGGCGATCATGTCGGCGTCGACCTTGTTGGCGCCGGGATTCTTCGAGCTGCTGCACACCGGCGGGACCACCGGATGGGTGGGTGACCTCTTGGCGGACCAACAGGCCGGAGGCGGCATCACCTGGGGAATCGGAGAATTCCCGATGCTGGTGTTGGCGCTGCTCACCGCCTTGGCGTGGATGCGGGCCGACGAGAGCGAGGCCCGCCGCCAGGACCGCCAGGCCGAACGGGACCACGACGCCGCCCTCATCGCGTACAACGCCGAGCTGGCGCGTCGGGCCGAAGCCTTGCGCCGGGCCGAGGAAGCCCAGGGACGCCGTTCGTGAGGGAGCCCTCCACGCCGTAGATCCGGCAGGTCACTCCTGACCTGCCGGGCGATTCATCGGCTGGGAGACGGTCTGGCCGTCGTACCCGGCGTCGACGACTTGGCCGAGGCCCCGGGCGACGGCGACGGCGAACCTTCCGCCTGACCGGTGGCCGTCGGCGTGGCCGACGCGGACGGGGACGCAGAAGGCGCGGACGAGGTCGGCGGTGACGACGACGGCGAGGCATCAGGGGTTTTCGTCGGTGCAGGACCCGACCCCCGGGCTTCCGCCAGCCGCAATGCGGCCTGGGTGTCCAGGCCCGGCCCCTGCGGAAGCAACTTGACCAGTTCCGGTGACACCGCCTGGACCCGCTGGCCCAGGCCGAGCAGACGCAGCGTCCGCGCATCCGCGACCGGGAAACTCATCCCCCGATCGGTGATCAGCACCGGGTTGCCGTCGTTGGCCGTCGCACCGTCGGGCCACGGACCCACGACCAGACCCCAACCGGGACGCACGTAGATGCGCTGCGCCGAATGGTTCGTCTCCTTGGCCGGCGCCTCCACCGGTTTCACCCCCGACGGGAGGGGCACCGCACGGGTCGGGTAGATGGTGCGCTGCGGGCCGCCTTCGGCCGCGGCCCAGTCCAGGCAGAGCACCGGGGACGTGGCAGCATCCACCAGCGACGGCCGGACCGTCGGATAGGGCGAGGTGTCCAACGGGTGACTGGTGATCTTCGCATTCGACAGGTCGCTGGGCGGGACGGCCGGGATGTCACCGTGCTGCCCGGTCACCGAGCGGAGGAGATCCGCGGTGACGCTGGTGATCTTCTGGACGCCGTCGTTGTGGACCACGTAATAGGTACGGCCGGTGGTGGCCTGCTCGGCCCGCACCACATCCCCGATGGACAACCGGCGACTGGCCAACTGGATCGGCTTGCCCTGGTCGGGAACGGACGGGGAGACGATCTCGGGACGTTCCGGGATCGCGTTGAGCAGACCCAGACTGATCGGCCGCAGCTTGGCGTTGTCGATGCCCAGACCGAGCGCCAGCTTCGGGTCCCGCAGATTCACCTTCGAACGGTGACCGTCCATCAACAGGTAGGTGGTGTTCCCCCGATCGGCGGTCACCAAGGAGGCCACCTCCGGGCCCGGCTGGATCCCGCCGCCGTTCTCCCCGATCACCACGGTCGTCTTCAGACCGGGCAGCGGCTGAGGAGGACCGCCCGGATCCTTCTGCGTCTCGTCGCAGACCGTCCACCGGCTGTCGAGCTGATGGGCGTCGTCGGGCACCGACCCCGGCGCATCCGGGATACCCAGCAGCGAGCCCCGGGAGAACTCCTTGATGCTCTCCGTGTTCACCCGCCGCACGATGTCCGACTGGCGACGCAGAGGCACCTCCCCGGAGGCCGCAGGCGCCGCGGCGAGCATCGCCGACGTCAGATTGGTGGTCGGGTGCAACACCCGCTCCCGCACGACATAGGACACGCCGGTGTCGGTGTCCACGAGCACGGTGGCGTCACCGACCGACGGGGCGGGCTTGATGATCCCGTAGACGAGCATCCCGGCCAGACCGAGCGATGCGATGACGACGCCGACGAGGAAAGCAGTCCCGGAACGCGGCCCGTGCGGATCCCGCCGGTAGGCCTCACCGGTGGCGACGGCCTCCTTGAGCCGTTGCACGCCGAAACGGTATGCCTGGACTTGCGTTGTCGATCCACGGTCAGCTGCCATCTGCACGCCCCCTATCCTGGACAAGGATATTGCGGGCCGGTGGGAAGTCGTCCCCTGGTGTCCGTGAACGACAGGGTGGCGGGATGCGAGGGCAGTGATGTTGGAGATCGCAGCCGACGGCCGTCGCGGCAACGCAGGCGGCGGGCATCGTGATGGCCGTAAACCGGGACGCCGCCGGACGTCGGGCGGCGGACCGTCCCGCACACCGGGCGGCCCCGGCGGTGGCAGCAACCGTGCAGGACACGGCCGCCCGCAGGAGGGCACTCCGCAGATCCGCCGCAAAGGCCGCGACCTGACCTTCGGTCCAATCCCGGTGAGCGCCGTCGTCAGCCTGGAGATCCTCGCCGTCGGCGTCCTGATCGCCGTCTTCGTCCGCGAACCGTGGGCGCGCGCGCTGGGCGGCGGGCTGCTGATCCTGGTCGGTCTGTTGACCTTCCCCGTGGGGCGCGGCGGAACGCTGTGGGCCCATCTGGTGCGTCTGCTGTCCTTCCGGTCGAGGACGAGGAGTTTCTCCGCGGTGGAGAATCCTGTGGACGAGGAGGGGCAGGCGGTCCGTGACCGTCCTGAGCCGGATGTCGGGGACGAACCCGGCTGGGGGGAGACTGCGGTCCCTGCGGATCTGGACGTCCTTTTCGACCACGACCTGGCGGTCTTCTCCGTGTCCGACCGGATGGGGCGGGAGTTCGGGGCTTTCCGGCATGCGGGGCGGTGGGGTGTCGCGATCCGCGTCTGCTCGTTCGAGGGGGTCCTGGTGGAGGCCGGGGTCCGTGAGATTCCGCTGCACCTGATGTGTGAGCGGCTCGCCGCATTGGACGTGCTCGGCGTGGGCGTCCGTGTCGTGCAGTACACCTCGGGTCAGGGGCGGTCCGTCCTGCCTCCGGCGTTGGCGGCGCTGGCTGACGAGTTGCGGGCTCGGGACGGGTGGGGTCTGCGTTCTGCTCGTGAGGCGTTCGTCTTCCTGTCGGTGGACCCGCAGCAGGCGAAGGAGGCGGTGGCCGTGCGTGGCGGCGGCGCGCCGGGGGTCTCCCGTCTGTTGACGGTGTTGACCGACGTGGCCAGGACGGCTTTGGCGGCTTCGTCCGTGCAGGTGGACGTCCTGGAGCGCGGTGACCTGTTGAAGACGGTGGAACAGTTGGCGATGAATCCGGTACGGATGGTCGAGGGGGCGACCACGTGGACGGAGTCGCGTTGGCAGGTGATCTCCGATATGACTCATCATCGTGTGCTCGCCGCCACGGCGTGGCAGGCGGGCGCGGACATCAGCCCGGTTCTGGCGGTGCCTGCCCATGCCGTGGTGACGGCCTTGGACCTGCAGCTCGGACGGCCCGGGGAGGGCGCCGACGTCGTGCAGCTGGTGCGGGTGACCGCGCAGAGCCTGGCCGAGTTGGAGGAGTCGACGGCGGCGGTGGTGTCGGTGGCGCAGGAGGCCGGGATGTCGCTCAGACCTGTGGCGGGTCATCAGCGGATGGCTTTGTTGGCGACGATGGGGCCGGGGGCGTGCGGATGAGAACCGTGGGACGACGGATGATGCCGACCTTCCGGGCTTCGGACGCCGCGGTGGCGGGGCTGCGGATCCCGTTGGCGTCGAAGGGTGGTTTCGGGGAGACGACGGTGGGTACGCCGCTGACGGTGCATCTGTGCGGTCCGACCCCGACGAGGTTGGCTTTCGTGGGGACGGATTCCTTGGCGACGGCGTTGTGTCTGCGCGCCGCGGCGACCGGCGCCGAGGTGTTGGTGTCGACCGACCGGCCTGTCCCGTGGCAGGTGTTGTCCGATCAGGTGGGCGGGCGTCAACCGTTCGCGACGGTCTTCCCTGCCGGGGCTCTTCCCGCGATCACCGGTACGCAGGGGGCCTTGGTGACGGTTTTCGACCATGTCCGGGGCAACGGCGAGGCTCATATCAGTCGTAGTCCGTGGCACACGTCGGTGCATGTGGTCGGTCAGGCGGAGCCGTCGGCGCAGAGCCTGTTCGACGCGATGGACCTGATCGCTGTCGGCCCGTCGGGTGCCGTCGACGTCGAGTCGACCTTGCAGACCCTTCGCCTTCCCGAAGCGATGTCGGCGGCTTTCCAGGCTCTGCGGGACGACGAGGTGTTCGTGGCGACCCGGACGGTGGCTCGGCTCGTCCGGGTCCGGTTGACCGATGTGGAATGGCGTTGTCTCGGGGCTGCGGCCCGCTGAGGGTCGGATCAGTCGGTGGGGCGGCGTCGCCGGACGCCGATGGAGATCACCCAGACGGTGAGCAGCGAGGCGATCGCGGCCGTTGACCACAGTGCGGGTGCCCGGCCGGGCGGTGCCGGCGCGGGTTCGGGCATCGGCGGCATGGTGTCGGCGGCGGTGGAGGGGCGACGGGCGTTCTCGCCTTCCTGGGGGCGTACGGCGGTCAGGGCGCCGCGTGGGTCGATGATGCCCCGGCCGACGGCGTGGTTGCTGCCGCCGACGGCGCTGTCCAGGATCCGTTCGGCGACCTGGGCCGCGGTGAGTTGCGGGTGGCGTTCTCGGATGAGCGCGGCGACTCCGGCGACATAGGGGGCGGAGAAGCTGGTGCCTTGGATCTGTTGGGAGCCGTTTCCGCTGAGCATGGCGTCCACCTGGTGGGCGCCGCCGGGGAAGGGGTTGGTGGAGATGATGTTCATCCCAGGGGCGGCGATACCGACCCAGGGGCCGGCCAGGGAGAAGGGTGCGGCGATCCCTTTGGCGTCGACGGCGCCGACGGCGATGACCCCGGGGATCTCGGCGGGGGTGGCGGAGGTCACCGGGATCTTCCCGGGGGTGTTCTGTGTCTGGCAGGGGCCGCCGCTGAGGTTGCCGGCGGCGGCGACGATGACGACGTCCTTGGCGAGTGCGGCTTGGACGGAGGCGGTCAGTTTGGGGTCGTTGACGGTGCCGGCGATCCCGCATTCCGCTTCGGAGATGTTGATGACCTTGGCGCCTTGGGCGACGGCGAGGTCGATCGCGGTGCCGAGCGACTGGGTGGTCCCGGCGGTCTGTCGGCCGGTCTGTTGCAGGGGCGCATAGGACAGGCTGGCCTGCCGGATGGACAGGATGGTGGCTTCGGGGGCTACTCCGGCGAAACCGGTTTCGAGGTCGACCGATCCGCCGATGATCCCGGCGACGAGGGTGCCGTGGCCGTCGCAGTCCCGTAGTCCGCGTTCGCCGGGGATGATCAGGTCGCCGCCGCCGACGAGGCGTTTCCCGAAGGCCGGTCCGGGGTTGATCCCGGTGTCGATGACGGCGACGGTGACGCCTTTGCCGGTGGCCAGCGGCCACAGTTCGGAGTAGCGGAGCTGCTGTTGCGCCCAGGAGACTCCGCGGGTCACGGTGGCGGGGGACGGCCCTTCGGAGAGGCATCGGCGGGTCTGGCGGTAGGGGCCTTCGGCGTGGGCCGTGCCCGGGGTCAGGGGGACGGCCATTCCGGTGAGGGTGGTCATCGCGGCGATTGCGCAGACCAGGGGGCGTCGTAGGTGCTGGGTGAGGGTGCGGGGGAGGAGTGTCTTCTTCACAGCTGGAGGAGGCGTGGCGTTCACAGGTGTCGGACGACGGAGTAGAGGTTCGCGGCCCCGACGGCGAGGGGGACGAGACTGACGACGAGGAGGCTCTCGCCGAGGTCGAGGGCTCTGGCGGTCAGGGGATTGAGGTGGGCTTGCGGGAGCATCGTGGTGGCGACGGCGCCGACGGCTGCGGCGAGGAAGACGACGAAGAGCGGGGCTCCGGCGACGCCGGGGTTGTTGGCCAGGGCGAGGCCGACGCCGAGGACGCATCCGGCGAGCATGGTGATGATGACGGCGAGTTTGGTGCCTCGATGGTCCATCCGGCGGATACGCATCAGCATGATCGACACGATCACGGCGGCCAGGATGCTGCTGATGAGGTCACCGGAGTGGATCAGCGCGGCGACGCTCACTCCTGCGGTGGCGGTGCAGCCGATGACCATGCCGGTGTGGTAGATGGAGGCGGTCTCGGCTCGTTGCATCGCTTCGGTGACATCGAGCCCGTGGTCGGTGTCACCGAGTTCGGTGGCACTGCGGGGCACGACCGGCATCGGTAGCCGGGCCATGCGGACCACGATCCAGGGCAGCAGGGTGAGCACGGCCACGGCGACGCATCCGGTTCCGCTGGCGATCTGCCCGGCGCTGGCGGGGAGGAGCACTCCGACGAGGGAGCCTCCGGCGCCGATGAGGCTGGAGATCCCGATGGCGGTGAGGGGGACGGCAGCGCTGGGGACGAGCGCTCTCATCGACAGCGCGTAGACGATGCTGAACATGAAACCCAGGAGCAGCCCGGGGAATCCGTGGTCGCCGGGGATGATCAGCAGGCCGGCCAGGACGACATGGCCGCTGCCGGCGACGGTGAGCGTGTCGGCGAGGAGATGTTCACCGACGCGTTCGATGGCGGTGGCTGCCGCGATGATCGCGGCGACGGTGCCCAGGGCCATCAGTTGGTTGCCGAACTGGCTGGTGCTGTGGAAGAGCACGATGCCGGCGAGGAGCAGCATGGTTCCGCAGATCGCTGCTCCGGTGACCGAGCGGAGGGTGCGCCGGTCGTGTCGGTCACGGACGGTGCGGGCGATGACGTCGACGACGTCGTCGTAGATCGGGGGCGGTTCGGTGACGCCGCGGGGTACGAGGCGCAGCAGCGTCCCGTCGAGGATGTCCAGGGAACGCAGCGTGTGTGCCGTGTCGAGCCGGGAACCGTCGTCGAGGGACAGACACCAGCCGTCGTGTTCCATGCCGGCCGTGTCACGTTCGCCGACCATGTCGAGGACGAAGGGCAGGAGTTCACCGATGGTCAGGTCGAGTGGCAGCGCCATGTCGACCCGGGTGCGTGGCGCGACCACCGTGACTCGTGACTGGACCTGTGCGGCTGCCGCCATAGTCATCTCCCTGTGAACCGCGACGCGAAGCTCCTGGCATTATGGCAAACGTCTGTTCGCGCTGATGGTTGACCGGAAGGTAAGCAATGAGTACGCGCATCTTTTCCCGTCGAGCGCGCATCATGCCCCCGGAGATGCCATCGGGTGAACTGCATCTGGAGCCACCGCCGGAGATCCCCCGGACGGCACCGACGAATGTGATGACCTATCTGTTGCCGGGGGCGATGATCCTGATGGTCGTCGGGTTCATCGTGGTCGGCGGGGTGAACACGAGCTCACTCATGATGGGCTCGATGATGCTGATGATGACCTTGGGCATGTTCGCCTCCGGGCTCGCCCAGAACAAGGACAAGGTCCAGCTCAACGTCGACCGGCACGACTACCTCGCCTATCTCGACATGCAGCGTGAACGGGTCGGCCGGGTCAGGCAGGCGCAGTGGATGTCCTTGATGTGGTCGAATCCGCATCCTGACCTGCTGTGGTGTTACGTCGGTGGCCGCCGGATGTGGGAACGCCGACTGCTCGACGAGGACGCCCTGGTGGTGCGGGTGGGCGTGGGCACCCAACGGTTGGCGCAACGACTGCGGACCCCGCAGACCGGCCCGGTGGAGGAACTGGACCCGATCGGGGCGGTGGCCCTGCGCAAGTTCGTCCGCGGCCATTCCCTCGTGCAGAACCTGCCGATCGCGGTCCGGCTCAGGTCGTTCCCCGCAGTCACCGTCGCCGGGGACCAGGAAGAGACACGGGCGCTGGCCCGGGCGATGATCCTGCAGCTGGCGACCTTCCACGGACCGGACTCGTTGGTGGTGGCCGCAGCGGTCGACGGCGGAGGCCGAGCCGCCTGGGACTGGCTGAAATGGCTGCCCCACAACCAGCATCCCACCTTGAGCGACGGGGTGGGTTCACTGCGGATGGTCGCTTCCTCACTGGGGGAGATCGACGCGTGGCTGTCCGAGGAGCTGTCGTCCCGGCCGCGTTTCTCCCGCAAGGAAGAACCGGACGGGGAAGCCCGCCACGTGGTCATCGTCATCGACGGCGGCCATGTCACCTTGAACGAAGGAGCCTTCGTCACGACCGGCCTGTCCGGGGTCACCTTGATCGACCTGTCCGGGGCCCTGGCGGGCGGGGTTGCCCGACGCGGGCTCTCCCTGACGGTCGAGGACGGCCGACTGGGCGCGCGGAGCCGGGAAGGCATGGAATGGCTGGGCTCGGTCGACGGGATGTCCGCGGAGCAGGCGGTGATGACCGCCCGCGCCCTGGCGGCGTACCGGTTGAGCGATTCGCGGGCGCAGGAGGGCGAGGACGCCCTGGTCGGGTCGACCGAGCTGGTCGACATGCTGGGCGTGGGCAATCCGGCGTTGATCGAGGCGGCCACCGCATGGCGTCCCCGGTCGGGACGGGACATGTTGCGGGTACCGATCGGCGTCGGCGTCGGCGGGGAGATGGTCGAACTCGACCTGAAGGAGTCCGCACAGGGCGGAATGGGCCCGCACGGCCTGGTCATCGGAGCCACCGGTTCAGGTAAGTCGGAGTTGCTGCGGACCCTGGTGGTGGCCCTGGCGGTCACCCACCCGCCGGAGGCGCTGAACTTCGTCCTGATCGACTTCAAGGGTGGCGCGACCTTCGCCGGCCTGCAGGACCTGCCGCACACGGCCGCAGTGATCACCAACCTGGCGGACGACCTGGCGATGGTCGACCGCATGTACGACGCCCTCTCCGGCGAGATGAACCGCCGACAGGAGCTGCTGCGTGACTCGGGTAATTACGCGAACATCCGTGATTACGAGAAGGCGCGCTCGCGGGGGGTGCCGCTGCCACCGCTGCCCTCCCTCCTGGTGATCTGCGACGAGTTCTCGGAGATGCTCTCGCAGAAACCCGACTTCGCCGAGCTGTTCGTGGCGATCGGCCGACTGGGTCGTAGCCTCGGCGTGCATCTGCTGTTGTCCAGCCAACGTCTGGAGGAGGGGCGGCTGCGCGGACTGGACAGCCACCTGTCCTACCGGATCGGTTTGAAGACCTTCTCCGCGGCGGAGTCCCGGACGGTGTTGGGGGTGGCGGACGCCTACGAGCTTCCCCCGGTGCCGGGCTCGGGCTACCTGAAGTTCGACACCACGACGATGGTGCGTTTCAAGGCGGCGTACGTGTCCGGCCCGTACACGGGGGACCGGGAGCGGGAGGAGGCGCGCGCGGTCATGGGCGAGTTGACTCCGATGACTTTCGTCTCCGACGCGGTGGGTTCTGCGCCGTCGGCGGTGCCGGTGGAGGACGTCCCGGTGGTCGAGCCTGTGGCGGACGACGCCCAGTCGGTCCTGGATGTGGTGGTGGGTCGGTTGGCCGGTCAGGGGGATCTGGCTCACGAGGTGTGGTTGAAGCCTTTGGACGAGCCGCCGACCCTGGACATGTTGTTGCCGCCGTTGGCGGAGGATCCGGCGTTGGGTCTGGTTCCCGGCGGGTGGGCCGGGTTGGGCACCTTGCGTGCTCTGCTCGGTGTGGTGGACATGCCTTACGAGCAGCGGCGTGACCCGTTGATGGTGGACTTCTCCGGGAGCGCCGGTCATATGGCTGTGGTGGGTGGTCCGCGCAGCGGTAAGAGCACGGTGTTGCGGTCGTTGATCGCGACCTTGTCGTTGACTCATACGCCCGGTCAGGTGCAGTTCTACGTCATCGACTTCGGTGGTGGTTCGTTGGCCTCGACGTCTGCTCTGCCGCATGTGGGTGGGGTGGCGCATCGTGATCCGGATGCGGTGCGTCGGACGGTGGCGGAGGTCGCCGCGATCATCACCTTCCGGGAGCAGTTGTTCCGGGACGAGGGTGTGGAGTCGATGGCGCAGTACCGGGCGCAGCGTCCTGAGGGGGTGGAGGATCCCTTCGGTGACGTCTTCCTGTTGATCGACGGGTGGGGTGTTTTCCGCCAGGACTTCGAGGAGTTGGAGCCGAAGGTCACCTATATCGCGACGCAGGGTCTGACGTACGGCGTGCACGTGGTCCTGTCGACGGGTCGGTGGGCGGAGATCCGGCCGGCGTTGAAGGATGTCATCGGTGCCCGTCTGGAGTTGCGTCTGGGTGATCCGATGGAGTCGGAGATCGATCGGAAGATCGCGCAGGGTGTCCCGCAGGAGCGTCCTGGTCAGGGTTTGACGCCGTTCAAGCGGTATTTCCTGTCGGCTCTGCCGAGGATCGACGGGGTGGGCGATCCGGCGAATGTGCAGGTCGGTTTCGCGGATCTGGCGGCGCGGGTGTCGTCGGCGTGGTCGGGGCCGTCGGCTCCGCCGGTGCGGATGTTGCCCGACGATCTGTCGATCGAGGAGTTGTACGCGACGGTGCCGGAGGAGGCTCTGGCGTCGGGGGCGATCCCGGTGGGTCTGGGCGAGGAGGCGTTGGCTCCGGTTCTGTTGAACTTCGATGCCGATGCGCACTTCTTGATGTTCGCCGACGGGGAGGGCGGCAAGTCGTCCTTCCTGAAGGTGGTGGCTTCGGGTCTGATGGCGACGCGTTCGTCGGACGATGTGCGGATGTTGGTGGTCGACTACCGAAGGACGATGCTCGATCACGTGCCGGCGGAGTATCTGGCCGGTTACGCCTCGAATGCGCAGACCTTGCGGGGTTTGGTGACGGATCTGGCGGCGTTGTTGCGTGGGCGTCTTCCGGGGCCGGAGGTGACGGCGCGTCAGTTGCGGGAGCGGAGCTGGTGGTCGGGGCCGGAGGCGTTCATCCTGATCGACGACTACGACCTGGTGGCGACGATGGACAATCCGTTGTCGGTGTTGGTCGAGTTGTTGCCGCAGGCGAAGGACATCGGGTTGCACGTGGTTCTGGTGCGGCGTACCGGTGGCGCGGGTCGGGCGTTGTTCGATCCGATGATCCAGCGGCTTCGGGATCTGGCGACGCCGGGCTTCGTCGGTGGGGGCAGCCGCGAGGAGGGCGCTTTGTTGGGTACGGCGAAGCCGGTTCCGGGTCTGCCGCCGGGGCGTGGTCACTTGGTGACTCGTCGCGGGGGTGTGGAAGTGGTGCATCTGGCGCGTCCCTGATCGGGGAGCGGGCGTGCAGGCTCGGTTCGGCTGTCTGCCGGTCCGGGCCTGCTTGCTGTGGGGAGCGTCGCGGGCGGGTGGGAGACGTCCTGCCGGGGGCGCAGGATTTGCGCAATTTTCTTCCGGCCGGGGCGAAGCGTCTTGGACGGATGCCCGGGATGGGTTTTTTGCCTGTTGGAGAGGCTGTTCATCCGGAGGTGTCGGTGGAATGAATCGATGATTTCGAGCCCGGAACTGTACGCCTGTCACATAACATCGCACTTGCCGCCGTGACGGGGGCGCGTCGCGAGGCTGCGGGCCTCGATCACACGAGACAAAAGGATGTGTCATGTCGGGTTTCCAGACACAGACCGACCAGATGCGGTCGGCTTCAGCGAAGGTGGATGAGGTCAACAACGCCATTCAGGCCCAGTTGTCTTCGCTGCGTGGGGAGATCTCCGGAGTCAGTGGTCACTGGAAGGGTTCGGCGGCAACGACTTTCCAGCAGCTGATGCAGCGTTGGGATGCAGACGCGAACAAATTGAGCCAGGCACTCCAGGGCATCTCCGAGCAGATCGCTGCTTCGGGGCGGGCTTACCAGGCGCAGGAAGAGTCGAGCGCTCAGGCCGTCCGCTCCGCTGGTTCCGGCCTCAACATGTGATGTGCCTTTCGGCATTCACCTTCAACACTTCACTTCATTAAGAAATGGGAGGTTTCAGCATGTCTGAGATCGGTGTGAACTTCGGTGGCCTCGCTGGCACGCATCAGCGGGTCACGGCCACGGTCAACCAGATGAACACCCAGCTGAGCGACCTGAAGAGCATGTTGGCTCCGATGGTCTCCACGTGGACCGGTGAGGCCGCCACCAGCTACAACGAGAAGCAGCGTCAGTGGGACCAGGCCGCTGCCGACCTCAACGCGGTGTTGGCTGCCATCGGTAATGCCGTGGCCCAGGCTAACGACGGTTACCAGTCGACCGAGCGGGCGAACGCCGGTCGTTTCTGAGTGGTGCTGCTGGGTCGGTGCGGCGGCGTGATGTCGCACCGACCCAGCGGTGGTTTTTCTGACAGTTGTCGAGGGCGTTGTGTTCTTCGGTATGTCCCGGAAGATGCGCGGTGTTCGGGGTGCCGGGTCTTGAATGGTTCGTGGTGAAGACAGAGGGATAAGGGCATGTCGGACGGGTCGGTGAAGGCGACTTATGACGCGATGCGGAAGGGCGCTCGGTTCTTCCAGGACGCGGGGGAAGCGACATCTCGAGAGGCTCAGCGTCTTGCTGACCCTGGTATCACGGGCGGCAATATCGGGGAGCACTATGCCCGTTACGGCGCTCAGATTCGAGCAGGTCTTCTGGAACTCGGTTCTGCTGTAGGGGATATGGGGAAGACCTTGGATGCCACTTCGTCGAGCATCGTGAAGTCTGCTGCGGCATATCAGTCGACGGACGAGTCAGCTGCATCGAATCTGCAGAGTGCGGCGAAGGGCTGATATCTGATGGGTTGTTCTGAGGGGACTGGCTATGGCGGGTAAGCGCGCCAAAGAAAGGTTGAGAGCATCGAAGGTTCCCGAGGCGCCGAAGCACTCGGATCACTCCTCTCCGCCGGCGAAGGCCCCGGAAGCGCCGAAGCATTCGGAGACGCCGAAGCCGGATCATCCGTCTCCACCGGCGAAGACCCCGGAGGCACCGAAGCATTCGGAGACGCCGAAGGCTCCCGAGACACCGAAGCAGGCGGATCACCCGTCCCCGAAGAAACCTGCTGAAGACCCGGCGAAGAAGTCCTCAGATGCGGCGAGGGATGCCGAGGAAGGCGCAAAGAAAGCCCTCGAGAACGCCAAGAACGCCGAGGACTCCGCTGTCAAAGCCGCAGATGAGGCCAAAAAGTACGCAAAAAAGGCCGAAGACGAGGCAAAGAAGTCGCCGGAAGCAGCCAAAGAGGCCGAACGGGCCAAGAAGGCAGCCAGGGAGGCCGAGGATGCTGCGAAGAAAGCCAAGAAGACTGCAGAAGAAGCACGAAAGACGGCTGAAGACGCCAAGAAAAAAGCCGGTGAATCCGACGGCAAGGAAAAAGACGGTCTCGGGAAGCGCGCCAAGGAGAAGTGGGACAAGCTCAAAGAGGCAAAAGATACTTTCGACGAGCTCAAGGAGAAGGGGGAGTCAGCAGCTGCTCGTGCTCGCGAATGGTGGGAGAAGAACACTCCTGCCGGCTTGGGAAAAGATGGGGACGAACGTCGTAAAGATCTGACCTCAAAGATCGACAAGGGGAAGAAGGACATCCAAGACGCCCTTCGTCAGGGCAAGTCCGGGACGGTGACGGGCAAAGCGGACACGATGCTGGCTTCCGTAGAGCCTGCGCTGCAGTTCTTCACCGAGTTCGACGACGCCTACTCTGCTGCTGGAGGCGGAAAGCTCGATATCCCCGAGATGCGTAAAAAATTGTGGTGGGAGCGCGGGATGGACTTCGGTGTCATCTACGCCGAGGGAGGTAAGTACCGAGCTTCCGCCGCGATCGTCTCAGGTTATGTCGACGGAACAAAAGATGCGACGGGGAAGATGCTCGGCAGCTGGACGGGGAGTGCCGCAGCTAGTTTTTCGTCTTCGTCGAGCAAGACCCAAAGTTATTCGAACAGTACTTCCGGCGCGATGAAGAGTGCGGGCTCCGGGATCGAAGACATGGGGCGCAACCTGCAGGCATTTGTCGGCCGTAAGGCGGAAGCCGTCGCTGACCTCTGGGGTGGAGGCACCATCTCCGGGATGAACGGGGTCCAAGCCAAGAAGATCGTGGAGATATCCCAGGGCAAGGGCGGGGTCGGCGACCACATCTGGGCGCTGCACAGTATCGGCGGAAATAAATCAGCTCTTGATTTCTGGGTCAAAGAGACCAATAAGATACTCGATTCCATCAGGCCGGATATTGCTGCATTCGATGCCGCAAAACAAAAAATGGAATCCGATCTCCGGGAGAAGGCGGTCCAGATCAGTAAGACCTGGACCCAGGAGCAGCTCGTGAAGACTGTCAGGTCCCGGCAGGAGAGTTTCGAGAACGCCGTCCGTCAATGTGAGAAGTCTGTCAACGATTCGTATTCAAAGGTGTCGACGGCTCTGGGATCGTTCACCAACCCTTTCCCACCGGTGAAATCTGGTGGCGGAGTGTCTTCGCCGTCAGCTCCTGGCGGACCTCGCCGACCGGGTCGGGTACCTCAAGCGCCTCCGTCAGGTCGGGCTCCTGGCAAGCCTGGAGGAGTGCCGAAGATGCCTTCGCCGACGGTTCCGCGCGGCTCGGGGGCTGCCGGCGGCGCACCGAAGGTGCCTTCTCCGACAGCTCCGGGCGGCTCCGGTGGAGGGAGCGGTTCCGCCGGTGGGGCCGGAGGCGGCAAACCTCCTGCCATCCCGAAGCTGCCGTCGCCGACGGTGCCCAGCGGGGTGGATGGTTGCCCTGGCCGGGATGCCGGTGACAAACCGAGAATGCCTGCGCAGACCCTGCCCGGTGAGTCCGATGCCCGGGGTTCTGGGGTTCCTGGCGACGGCAGGTCCGGAGTGACTTTGCCGAAGTTGCCGTCGCACACGGTTCCGGGTGGCACGGGAGTGCCGGGGGATATCCCGAAACTGCCCTCGCCGACCGTGCCCAGCGGGGTGGATGGCTGCCCTGGCGGGGACACCGGTGACAAGCCGAAGAGCACTCTGCCGCCGAAGGGCTCTTGTCGGACGGACGAATTTCCTCGTGGACAGGCGCCCGTGGTGGGCACGCTGCCCGGTGTTCTCGGGCAACCACCGACCTCCCCGGGCGGTGGTGCCGGCTGCGGGCCTGCCACCGGCGGAGGCGCAGGCGCGTCTCTTGCGGCCGGGGGCCTGCCGAAGCTCCCCGATCCGGTGGTTCCCGGCGGTAGTGCACCTGCCTCCGGTGGCGGCGCATCGATCGGCGGCGCACCGATCGGTGGGGCCGTCGGTGACGGCGGGCACGGGGTCGGTGCTCCGGGGCATCCGGAGAAGCCCTCTCTCGCGGGCCCGTCTCAGTTCGGTTCTTCGAACTCGCAGCCTCCCGGCGGGCCGACTGCCGGCGCGGCGCACCCTGCGGGCGGTGGAGAGTCCGCCGGTGGGCAACGTGGCCCGGGAGGGATGGGCATGCCGATGATGCCGCCGATGGGCGGGGCCGGTGGCGGCGCGGGTCAGCGCTCGGAGATCAAACGTCGTTATGCCGCCAAGGAAGAACCTGTCATCGACCCCGATGAGGAACAGATCTGGGAACGGAAGGGGCCGGTGGTCGGCTGATGGGCGGATCGGGCCTGGAACAGCTGCAGGCAGAGCTGGCGGCGATTGCCGCGGAGGACGAGCGAGCTCACGAGGCAGCTCGTGAACGCGAACGCGAAGCCGCCCGGCGACGGGAGGAACAGTTGCGGCGTCTCGCGCAGGACAGTGTGAAAGCGATGACGGACGTTCAGGAGGCGTTGGGGCAGGAAGTCCGACGTCAGCATTTCCTGATGACCGGTCGCAAAGCACAACCTGCTTCGTCGTCGCGGTGGGTATTGGACGACGATGACGACTTCGAGGAGACCTGGCGTCGATGAACGGACATGAGCAGGGAAGGCCCGGCGCGATCCCGGAGATCGACGAGCTCACCGCGGTCGCGGACGGGTGGCGTGCACAGTACGACGACATCCGGGAGCAGGTCAGCCAGGCCAAGGTGACCGGTAGTTCGCCGTGCGGTGGAGTCCGGGTGGAGATGGCCTCCGGCGCCAATATCGTCGGTGTCCGGTTCTCCGAGGAGGTCCTCCGTAAGTCGCCGGCCGCGGTCGAGGGCGCGGTGATGGCGGCGATCAAGGAGGCCACCACGTCGATGTCTGCGCTGATGCAGGAGGCCGTGTCGCCTTATCTCACCGGCTTCGACGCGGGCGCGATCGCCAGCGGCGGTTTTCCGACCGGCCTGGCCGAGGCCTTCGAGGACGACTATCACCGGCGCAAGGAGCAGAAGGAGCCAGCGGAGCCGCCGCAGGCAACTCCCCGTCCTTCGGGCGGGGTGCCCTCGGGGAGGGCCGTCCCTCCGCAGACCGGACGCCGGGGTGGCGTCGATTGGTTCGACGACGAGGACGAGTCATGAGCGGTGAGTTCAGGGTCTCCCCGGAGGCAGTGCGGGCGCTGGGGGACAGGTTCTCCCAAGCCTCGTCGACGGTGTCCTCGGCGCAGTCCAAGCCGCGGGCTGCCGCGGTTCCTGGCCAGTCGTGGGGTGTCGTGGGTCTTTTCGTGGAGAGCCACTACCAGCGGATGAGCCAGGGTGCGGACAGGTCGTTGGGTCAGATCGCCGACTATGCGACTCGGCTGAGCGAGTCGTGCCGGGCCAGCGCGCAGAGTTACGAGGAGCAGGACCGGAAGGTCGTCGTGGCATTGCGGCAGATCGGGAAGCGGCTATGACCCGGGCTGCGGCTGCTGCCGGTTTGGGCACTCCCGGTTCGGGGGTTCAGACTGCGGCCGAGTTGACGGCGATGCTGTCTCCCCTGATGGGGGACATCGGTTCTTTCGTCGGCGAGGCCGCGGGTTTTGTGGCTGATCCGTTGGGTTCGATCATCGCCTACGGCCTGGATCTGATCCTGGAATTGGTCGCGCCGCTGAAGAAGCTGCTTCAGATGGTGACGGGAAACCCCGGAGCGTTGACGGCCTGTTCTGCCCAGTGGCGGGCCGCGGCGACGGAACTCCGCGCGGTGAAGGACGAGTCGACGGATGCTTTCACCGCTGCTTCTGCCGACTGGGTCGGTGCGGCGGCCGATGCTTGTGGCGCAGCGACGGATCGGATGGCGCAGGCCTGCGAGCAGGTGTCGCAGATGTGTGAGACGGCGGCGACGGCTTTGGACGGTAGCGCTGACCTCATGGCTGCTGCCGAGGATCTGGTGAAGGGCATCATCGTCCAGGTCGTGAAGTGGTGCATCACCACTCAGGCGATCGGCGCCGGCGCGGCGGTGGTGACCGCTGGCGCGAGTGTGGCTGCGGCGCAGGCTGCGTGCGCTGTCCAGTGTGCGATTGGTACGGCGTTCGCGGCGGCGAAGGTCAGCCGGGTCGTCGCCTTGTTGGTGCGGCTCACCGAGGTGATGTCGGCCTGTGTGACGGCCTTGGAGATGGCGCAGATGACGGTACGGATCGGTAAGGACGTCTATGACATCTCCGGTGTCGGCGGCGTGATCGCCGGCCCGGGCGGGGTGTCGAAGGTATTGGCCGGCGGCGGTGCCGCATGAGTGATCGGGGTGTGCGGTGTCCGAGACATTGACCAGGGAAGAGTTCGCGTCCTTCTTGTGGGACAACGGGGTGAACCTGCCTTTTCCGTTGCGGCTGGGCCCGGCCGGGCCGGTTCCTGTGGCGCCGGGGCGGGCCTTCGACGCGGAGGTGGCATTGCGGCGGAGGCTGTGGTCGCCGGCGATGATCCGTCGGTTGGACGGGTTGTTGTGGGTGATGCGGGCTCCGGAGTCGGTGGCTTTCGCCTATGTCGTCCTGGGTGAGGAGGATGTCGCCGAGTCGCGGCGGGTCACGGCGGGCATCGTGCGCGGCAATGACGCCGTGGTGGTGGAGGAGTCCCCGGAGTGTGTCCGGCTGTCGATGGTTCCGTGGTCGCAGGTGACTTCTGCCGTGGCGGCTTCGGTGCCGCAGATGTTGGGTGTTTCCCTGCCGAGGATGTTCGTGCCGCAGGAGGGGATCCTGGCGATGGCGCAGGCCGCGGAGTCGGGGCTCTCGGAGCGAGCTCGTGAACGTGCTTCCGTCGCTGCGGGTGTGCCGGCGGGGGTTGAGGCGAGGTTGGAGGACCTGGTGTCGCGTTCGGTGATCCGGGGGTTCGTGGGCGCGGGGTGCACGGTCGGCGGGGAGCAGATGATGAGCCCGGTGTCGGGGGATTTCTTCGCTGCTCCTGACGGTGGGTTCATCGGTTGGGGGGATGACAGCGGCATGACGGTGGAGCCGGTGTCGACGGGCGTGTTGGCGCGCGTGTTGGGGGTGGCTTTGTCGAGGTTGTGATGACGGTCGGGTTCGGGTCGAGTCGGTGTGGTGCAGCG
>NZ_BAGZ01000023.1 GCF_000298175.1 Austwickia chelonae NBRC 105200
TGTCACCGACGCGGCCGCCGGGGCGAGCAGCATCGCCGGCAATGTCTCCGATGCCGCTCGGGCGGCCAGCGAGTCGACCGCAGGGGCGGCCAATACGGCTCAGGCAGCGCAGGAACTCGCCGGTCGGGCCGCTGAACTCCAATCGTTGGTCAGCAGATTCCGGGTCTGAACCGGCACCTCCACCGGCATATCGTTCCGGGCCCGGCCACCCCTACGGTGACCGGGCCCGGAACGACGCCCGGCAACGTCCCGGCAGCACACGGGCCGCCGGGAGGAACGGACGGGCAGCGATCAACCGGCGCGGACGAGGGCGTCGGCAGCGAGATCGATCGCCAGCGAACGGAAAGCCTTCCCCCAGTCCCGAGGATCGTGCACCTCATCGGCCAGGGAATCCGCGGTGTACACGATCTGACCGAAGCGGATCCCCCGGAAACGGGCGCAAGCGGTCAACGCCGAACACTCCATGTCGACCACCTGACAACCTTCGGCGACCCGGGCCGTGATCTTGCCCCGGGTCTCCCGGAAGAGACCGTCCGTGGTCCACACCGGGGTCAACACGTACGGATGCCCGGCTGCCGCGACCGCCTCGGCACACGCCCGGACCATGTCCTCGTCCAGGTCGATCCACCGGGACGCCGGCTGATAGTGGTACGAGGTCCCCTCATCACGCAAGGCCTTCGTCGGAATGTAGAAGGCACCCGCCGGAGCCGGGACCAAGGCCCCGCACGACCCGGTCGTCACCACCGTACGCACCCCGCGGCGGAAGAAGTCGTCGGCCACGGCTACCGCGGCCGACGCCCCCATCGGCACCTCGGCCAAGGCGATCTGCACGTCCCGGTGCACACCCACCCACACCGGGAAGGTCATCGTGATCGTCTCGAAGGCGTACACCTGACGGAAACCGTGCTCCTCGGCCCAACGCGGGGTGACCTCCCCGGCGAGCGTGAGCACCAACCTTTCCGGCAGGGTGATCTCGCCGTGGTCGATGGCGGTCGAGACCACGTCCACCGGGTCGTCGTCGAACTCCGTCAACGGGAGCCGCTCCCCGGACGGGAGGAGGCCGGGCGCGGTCGGAGAGATGGTCGTCGTCAACTGTTCTGAGGAGGGCATGGGCACCAGGATGTCACCGCCTCATCCGGTGATGTCATAGGCCGCCAGGCGTTTCCGATCGCGTTTGCTGCTCTTGGCCTGCAGGGCGAGCAACTCGGCGTAGATCCCACCGCTGGCGGCGAGCTCGGCCGGGGTGCCGAACTCGTCGACCCTGCCGTCGCGGAGGGTGACGATCCGATCGACCGAGGAGATCGTGGCCAACCGGTGGGCGATGATGATCGTGGTCCGCCCGGTCATCAACGAGTCCAGCCCGGCCTGCACCAGACGTTCGGACCGGCCGTCCAACGAACTGGTCGCCTCGTCCAGGACGAGGACCGGGGCGTCCTTCATGATGGCCCGGGCCACGGCGATACGTTGCTTCTGCCCGCCGGACAGCTTCAACCCGCGCTCCCCGATGACGGTGTCATAGCCGTCGCGGAAGGACTCGACGAAGACATGGGCGTGCGCCCGCCGGGCCGCGGCCAACACCTCCTCCTCGGTGGCACCCGGGCGACCGTAGGCGATGTTCTCCCGGATGCTCCCGGAGAAGAGCGACGGATCCTGGAAGACCACCCCGACCTGGTCGCGGATCACCTGCGGCGCGGAGGAAGCGACCTCGTCGTCCCCGACGAGGATGCGGCCCGCCTGCGGACGGTAGAAACCCAACAGCAGACTGACCAGGGTGGACTTCCCGCCGCCGCTCTCGCCGACGAGAGCGACCCGCTCCCCGGCACGTACGGAGAACGTGATGTCACGCAGGACGTCCGCCTCGTCCCCGTAACCGAAGCACACCCCTTCGAAGGAGATCGCGGGGGCAGCAGGAGTCCCGGGTGCCGCTGCGGACACCGGAGCCGTCGTCGTCAACACCGGCGGGGACGCCGGACCGAACGCAGGCAGCTCCGCCCGGTCCGGCGGCAGGTCCATCACCTCGAAGTAGGACCGGGTGCCGGCCAGCGCCCGCTGGCCGGTGTCGACCAGGTAGCTCATCATCATCACCGGCTGCCGGGCCATGTTGACCAACTGGATCAGCAGCACCATCACCCCCAGGGTGAAAGCGCCCTGCACGGTGCGCACGAAGATCACCGCGTAGATCCCGAAGAAGATCAGGTTGACCGCGCCGTGCCGGGAGGCGTCCATCACGTGCCAGTACCGCGACTGGGTGCGGGTCAGCCCGACGGTGGCGGCGAAGGCCCGTTCGAAACGGGTGAGTTCCCGGTTCTCCTGGCGGAAGCTGCGGACCACCTTGATCTGGCCGACGACCTCGGCGAAACGGCCGCCCGCCTCGTCGACCACGGCGTTCTTCTCGCCTTCGAGCTTCTGCCAGCGGCTGCTCGTCAACGTGGTCAACCACATGAACACGGGGAAGAGGATCAACAACAGCAGCGCCAACGGCCACGCGTAGTAGCCGCTGATGCCGACCACGGCCACCACGGTCAGCAGCATCGGGCAGAAACTGTTCGCGAAGACCTGCAGGAAGTGTGAGGTCTCCGTGATGGACCGGTTCAACCGGTTGATGATCGTCCCGGTCATCTCGTCGTCGAAATAGCTCTGCGGCAGCGACAACAGATGGTCGAAATACCGTTGCGACATGATGGCCCGCAACCGGGAGGACATGACGTCGCCGAGATAGCCGCCGACATTCGTGATCAACGAGTGGGTGATGTCCACGGCCAGCAGGGCCAACGCGATCCAGACGATCCGGCGGACGGCCTCCTCGGTCGACCCCGGCGAAGAACCCGCCTGGGCGACCACGACATCGGTCGCCGCCTTCACGAGGAAGGGCACGACCAACGCGGTCGCCGCGGTCAACACCGACGTGAACGCGATCCCCAGGTAGTAGGGCCGCAGCTGCTGCGCCGAACGCAGCAGCCGCAGCAGATCTCTCACACCCGTCCTTGCCATAGGGCGTCGAAGGGCGCATTGCTGGCCACCCGTCCGCGAATGCCGCGGGTGACGAATTCCTTCGCCGTACGGGCCGCGGTCAACGGGTCGGCGCCCTTGGCCAGTTCGGCGGTGACCGCGGCGGCCAGGGTGCATCCGGCGCCCGACACGGCGACCTCCCCGATCTTCGGTGCCCGCAGCACCTCCAGGGTGTGCCCGTCGTAGAAGACGTCGACGGCGTCCGGGCCGGCCAGCCGCACCCCGCCCTTGGCGAGCACCACGGCACCGCTGGTGTCGTGGATGCGTTTCGCCGCCTCGATCAGGTGTTCCTCGGAGTCGATGGCGTCCATCCCGGACAGGCTCATCGCTTCGAACTGGTTGGGGGTGACGAAGGTCGCCAGCGGGAGGACCTGCTCCTTCAACGCATTGTCGGTGTCCAGCGCGGCACCGGGCTCCTGGCCCTTGCAGATCAGCACCGGGTCGAGGACGACCTGGGTCGCCGAGGCCCCGCGCAGGGCGGTGGCGACGGTGTCGATGGTGGCCGGGGTGCCGAGCATGCCGATCTTCACGGTGCGGACGTCGTAGCAGGCCAGCTGGGCTTCCAACTGGTCGGCGATGACCTGCGGGTCGACGGGGACGAAACGGTGACCCCAGTCAGACTTCGGGTCGAAGGAGACGATGCAGGTCAGGGCGACCATGCCGTAGGTGCCGAGTTGTTGGAAGGTCTTCAGGTCGGCCTGGGCACCGGCTCCACCGGTGGCTTCGGAACCGGCGATGGTCAGGGTGACGGGCGGCGGCGGGAGGAGTTCTGCGCTCATGCCCCCTATTCTCGCGTGCCCGAATGTCCTGCTTCATCCACGATGGCGGAGCGATCCCCGGCGTGGCCGTAACCGGACCGGGGGGATCGGCGGGGCCACGGCCCGCACCGCGCCCAGGGGCGCCCGGCCGAAGTGGCCGTCGTCGTCCTGCCAGGACGTCCGGGCGGCGACGATCTCGTCGTGCGAGCCGGCGACGATATTCCACCAGAGGATGAACTCGTGGTCGAAGGGGGTGCCGCCCAACAGGATGACCCGGCATCCGGCGTGGGTGGCCAGGTCGACCTGTTCCCGTCCGACCGGCACATAGGCCAGGTCACCGACCCGGATGGGGGTGCGGTTCACGGCGACCTCCCCGTCGATGAGGAGCACGCCGTGTTCCTGCAGAGGGTCGAGGGTGAGCCGTTCCGTCCCGGTGGTCAGGGTGATGTCGGCCGCGGTCAACGGGGTGTGCACCTGCGCGGGGGAACGCACCTCGGAGTGCGGCCCGGCCAATGACCCGACGAGGACGGTGGCCCGCATGGTGGGGGTGTTCAGCTGCGGCGGGTCGGTGATCTCCTGACAGCCCGGTTCGATGTCCCGGGCGTGGGGCGGCAGCGCGGCGGCCAGGCGGACACCGTGCAGAAAACGTCGTGCGTGCCGTCCGCCGCGGGGGTCGTCGACGCCGCTCTCGGCGACGGTGATCCCCGATCCGGCGGTGCCGATGCAGACGGTGCCGTGCCGCATGACGACGTCGGTGCCGAGGCTGTCCTGTCGGCGGATCAGACCGTCGACCGGCCAGGTCACCGACTGGATACCGGCTTCGGGGTAGGCGACGGTCTCCAGGAGAGTGGGACGGGTGTTCGGGTCGCCGAAGTCTTCCAGCAGACACCAGGCGCCGATCGCGGTGAGACGCCGCTCGGGCAGGGTGCGGCGGGTCGGGAGGCCGGCGTGCCCGCCGGACCTGTCGGCCGGGCGAAAGGATTCGCCGGTGTCACCTTCTGCGGGGGGCGATGCGGGCTCGTCTCCGGGCCCGGTGCGGCCCGGGGCGCGACGACGTCCGTTGTCCGTCGCATGGCGTGGGGACACGACGAGCCTGATCGGATCCATACGGCTGGCCCTCCGGAAGTCTGCGTCCTTCCACAGTAACGCCGAGGAAGACGAGTGCGGGAGAACTGAGCTCACGGCACGCGGGCATGCAGTCCGACCAGGAACAGCTCCAGCCCGTAGCGGAATCGTCCGATGGCGGCCTCGTCGGCACCGGGTTCCTCCGTGACACCGCGCACGCCCAGGGCGCGGGCCTGCGCATGATTCTGGGTGTCGACGGTGTGCCCCACCACGTAGTGCAGGAGCGCGGCCGACGCGGCCCGGGCTTCTTCCTCGCCGAGCCCGGCCGCGGTCAGAGTGGTCAGACAGGGGGCGTAGGGGGTCAGCTCGGGTGGGCGCAGAGCCAGCACGGAGGCGACCAGTTCGGCACCGTCCCGGTGGGCGAGCATCGCGGATCGGAGGGCCTGGGCCCAGCGGCGGACGTCCTGGGCCCAGTCGTGGCCGGTGGGCATCCGGGACACGTCGTCGAGGATCACTCCGGCGATGGCCGACAACAGCGACTGTTTGTTCGCGAAATGCCAGTAGATCGCTCCGGGTTGGACGCCCAGGGAGGTCGCGAGCCTCCGCATCGACAGGTCGGCGAAACCGTAGGCGTCGAGGGTGGCCAACGCGTGCTCGAGAACATCCTGGCGGTTCACACGAATCCCTCTCGGTCGTCGGCACGGTCCTGCGGACGCGGATGTGTCGGTGTCGCCGTCGTCCGCGTCCGAGCCCATCCTTGCGCAGCGACTCCGGCCGGGACAGTGGCGACGGGCGCCTGCCTGCCGATGAGGGGGGTCGAGACCACTGTCGCCGTCCGAGGAGTTCTGAGATCATGTGCCGCCTGCTCGCTTATGCCGCACCGGGACCTGCCGCGGTGGAAGAGCTGATCGGCGCGCGTCAGTGCCGTACGTACCGGATGATGGCGCGACTCCACGACGACGGATGGGGCACCGCCTGGCTCGACGAGAGCAGCGGCCACGCGATGGTGCACCGTCTGCGGACGGTCCTGCCGGGACACGAGGACGACCTGTTGCGGACGGTGATGGACCGGCCGCTGTCCCGGGCACGGATCTTCCACCTGCGCCTGGCCACCGACCGGATGGCCGTGCAGACCACCAACAGTCATCCCTTCCACGCCGACGGCCTGGCGTTCGCGCACAACGGATCGATCGCACCGACCCCGGTGTTGCGGGCCATGGTCGGTCCGGCGGCGATGGCAGCGGTGGAGGGCACCACGGATTCGGAGTTGTACTTCGCGTTGATCCGGGAGGGGACCGCGGCGGGGATGCCGTTGACGGACGCCGTGGCGGCGGCGATCGCCCGCATCCGTACGGCCTATCCGGCGGCCAGCCTGAACAGCGTGACGATGTCGACCGCGGAGATGGTCGTGGTCAACAGCAGCAGCGCCGCGCCGCTGCCGTCGTGGCATGTGCATCAGGCGCCGGGATCGGTCCTGCCCGACGAGCACGACGAGCGTTATTTCACGATGCGTTATCTCGTGAAGGAGGACGGGTCCTTCGTGGTGGCCTCGGCGGGCCTGGACACGTCGGGATGGCACGAGCTGCCCCAGGACAGCATCACCAGGGTCGACCTGGCGACGATGGAGGTCACGGTGCGTTCCCTGGGCGAGGTGCCGGTGGAGTTCTATCCGGCGGCGTGAACCGCGCGGCGGGCACTGACATGCC
>NZ_BAGZ01000022.1 GCF_000298175.1 Austwickia chelonae NBRC 105200
GGGGCTTGATCTCGTCCCAGCTTTCCGGGTGTGGGATCAGCGTGGACGGGTAGGGCCGAGGACAACGGCTTGTCACAGCCAGACCCCGATCTCGAGGAGCCCTGATGTCCGCGAAAGAGCGCGCAGACCTGTCCGCCGTGCCCGCCCAGCAGCAGGAATGGCCGGGCACGTTCAGCAAGCTGGACCCGCCGGCAGATCACGGCGAGACGACCTGGGAGCCCCGGGGCCGGTTGAAGGGCCGGCGCGCGCTGATCACCGGGGGTGACTCGGGGATCGGTCGTGCCGTGGCGATCTCTTTCGCGAAGGAGGGCGCTTCGGTGGTGATCGCACATCTTCCGCAGGAGGAGGGCGACGCCGCGGAGACGGTCGCGCAGGTGGAGGCCGCAGGCGGGCGATGCTGGGCGGTGCCTGGTGATCTGCGTACGCACGCGGCGAATGTGGAACTGGCCGAACGTGCGGTGCAGGCGATGGGTGGGGTGGACGTCCTCGTCTGCAATGCCGCCTATCAGATGACCTACGACGGTCTGGAGAACTTCCCTCCGGAGCAGATCGAACGCACTTTCGCGACGAATGTGTTCTCCCCGTTCTGGTTGACGCAGGCGCTGGTGGAGGAGCTTTCCGACGGCGGGTGTGTCCTGGTGACCACGTCGATCCAGGCGTATTCGCCCAGTGAGCACCTGCTGGATTACGCGGCGACGAAGGCCGCTTTGAACAATCTGGTCGTGAACCTGGCGAGTGATCTGGGTGACAAGGGCATCCGGGTGAATGCGGTGGCGCCGGGGCCGATCTGGACGCCGTTGATCCCGGCGACGATGAGTGGGGAGAAGGTCGATTCCTTCGGCGCGGATACTCCGCTGGGGCGGGCCGGTCATCCGACGGAGGTCGCTGCGGCCTATGTCTTCCTGGCGTCGGAGGAGGCGTCCTATGTTTCGGGCACGGTGTTGGGTGTGACCGGTGGGAAGCCGGTCTTCTGAGCGTCGCTGCGGCGCAGGTTCGACGTCGGGCGGCCTGGTCTTCTGAGCGTCGCGCCGGCGCTGATCTTCGGGCGGGTCTCGGCGTGTCCGTGCGGTCGGTGGCGTCCGGGGTGGGAGGTTGGTCGTCGTGTGGTCGGCTTTTTTCCGGTCGGCGTTCTTCGCGTGAGATGTGCGTCGAGGGTGCGCGGCCGGCTTCTTCCACGGGTGCACGCCCTGGTCGGTGACGATCGGACGGCTGTTCCAGGGCGTGCACGCCGCCGTGCCGGGGCGGTTCTCGGTTCCTGGACGTCATTCGGCGCCACCCCCGGTTCTTCCCGACGGTGACGCCGACTGCTCGGAGATCCGCTGCTCAGGCGGGGTGTCGGGCTGGTTGAGGGTTCTCCACGAGCTCGGCGAGTCGTTTCAGGGTGGCGGCCATGGCGGGGGCGAACCGGTCTGGGAAGGCCGGTTTCTCGATGGTCCAGTGGGCGTGCATCGCGGTGGACCAGTCGTAGGTTTCCCGGACGAGGGTGCCGTCGTCGAGGGTTTCGAGTTCGTAGCGCCAACGGTGTCCGCCGACGAAGGGTTTGCCCCGGAATTCGCCGGTGGTCGCCCAGGCGATGAGTCGGGGTTCCTCGAATTCGACGACCTCGTTGATCGACCGGTAGGGGACGCGGCCCCATCGGCGCATCCCCATCGTGAACCGGGCTCCTGGGCTGAGCCGTCCGGGGCCGTGCGGTTCGCCGCTGACCATGTCGGAGCCGTCGATCAGGTGATGTTGGAAGGGGTCGGCGAGGACGTCGAAGATCGTCTGCCGGTCGGCATGGATGAGGCGTTCCACACTGCGTGACTGGAGACACCCGGCGGTGTGCGGCTGGGAGGTCGTCATGTGGCGACGCTACCCCTGTTTCCTGGAGGTTCGGCTGGAGGCGTCGATCGGATCCGGCTATGACTTGTCCGTGGGGGCTTCGGTGGCCTCTGTCAACGCCTGGACCAGGGCGTGTACGGCGGGGTTCTCGTCGGAGCTGAGCCGCCAGAGGGCTTCGACGGTGCGGGTCGGCGCGGGGTGCACGGGCAGGGCGATGAGCCCGTCGGGCAGGGGCGGGCGGGCGATGCGGGGGACGAGTGCGATTCCGGCGCCGGCGAGGACCAGGGCGATCTGGGTGGAGAAGTCGTCGATGCGGTGGCCGACGTGGGGTTGGGATCCGCGGGCGAACAGGCGGCGGAACCAGTCGTGGCAGGCCGTCCCGGGCGGGCTGGTCACCCAGGTTTCTTCGCGGAGGTCGGCGGCCGACACCTGGGCGTGGCCGGCGAGTCGGTGCCCGGCGGGGACGATGACGTCGCCGATGTCGGTGCACAGTTCCCGCAGGCAGGCCCGACGCAGGGGGCCGTCGGCACCGCGGACGGGCAGGGTCCGTGAGTCGTGGACGATGGCCAGGTCGGCGCCGCCGCTGGCCAGGACTGCCAGGGCTTCGGCAGGGTCGGCTTCGTCGATCCGCACGGTCAGGTCCGGGTGGTCGACGGCCAGGCGGGGCAGGGCGCGGGTGAGTAGGCCGCGGATGGCGGTGGAGAAGGCGACGACGTGCAGCGTCCCGGAGGCGTGCCGGGTACGGGCTCGTGCCGCGTGAGCTGCGCTCTCCAGGGCGGCGAAGACGTCGACGGATCGGGCGACGAGGGTCTCCCCGGCGGGGGTGAGGGCGACGCCGCGGCCGACCCGCACGAGGAGGGCGACGCCGATGCGGGCTTCCAGCCTTTTCAGTTTCTGGGAGACGGCGGAGGGGGTGAATCCGAGGATGTCGGCTGCGCCGGTGACCGACCCGGTTTCGGCGACCAGGGCGAGGGCTCTCAGCGAGGTGGGTTCGATCACCCCACCATTATGAAGCTCAGCTACCGAATACTGCACTGAATAAGTTGCTGGACTGGAATCTCAGGGTCGGAGATCATGACCCCATGACGCACACGCCCGCCCGCCCCTTCGGCTCCGTCCTCACCGCCATGGTCACCCCCATGCACCCCGACGGCTCCCTCGACCTCGAGGGCGCACGCGCCCTCGTCGACCACCTCCTCGCCACCGGCCACGATGGCATCGTCGTCAACGGCACCACCGGCGAATCGGCGACCCTCTCCGACGAGGAGAGCGTGCAGATGATGGAACTCGTCGTCGACCAGGTGAACGGACGCGCCCAGGTCGTCGCCGGCGTCGGCTCCAATGACACCCGGCACGTCCTGGAGATGACCGAGCGCGCGCAGAATGCCGGGGTCGACGGTCTGCTGTTGGTTTCGCCGTACTACAACAAGCCGACCCAGCGTGGGCTGGTCGCGCACTGCCGGGCTGTGGCCGATGCGTCGCGGTTGCCCGTCATGTTGTACGACATCCCTGGTCGGACGGGTATCCCTTTCACTTCTGAGACCTTGCGGGAGTTGGCGTCGCATCCGCAGATCGTGGCGGTGAAGGATGCCAAGGGGGATCAGTGGGCGGCGACGGAGCTGATGGAGCAGACCGGTCTGGCCTGGTATTCGGGTTCGGACGAGGACAATCTGGCTTATCTGGCTTTGGGCGCGGCCGGTGTGGTCAGTGTCGTCGGCCATGTGGCGGGGGGTCGTTATCGCGCTCTTGTCGAGGCGGTCGACGGTGGCGATCTGGCGGGGGCGCGGCGGATCCACCGGGAGCTGGTGCCTGCGGTGAATGCGATCATGCGCACCTCGCAGGGCGCCATCATGGCGAAGGCTGCTCTGGTCGAGTTGGGTGTCATCGAGCATGCCGCGGTGCGGATGCCTCTGGTCGAGTCCTCGGAGGCGGAGCTGACGGTTCTCCGCGAGGGCCTGGCGGCGTCGGGGCTGCTTGCTGCTGTGGAGTCCTGAGCGGGTTCGCGCGATCAGCTGGGTGGTGCCGCCGGTCAGGACCAGAGATCGGCGTTGTGCGTGGTGACCTTGGTGTAGTTGCCGGAGCTGGTTTCCGGCTGCGGCGCGCATCACCTTGAGTGAGGCACGCATTTGGCTGGCTCCGGCGGCCCATTCCTGCTGTGCTCGTGCTTGTGCGTCGGCTGCGGTGCCGTCCCAGATTCCCTGGAGTTTTTGGACGGCCGCGTCGAGGTCTTCGAGGGAGCTTTCGAGGTAACGCTCGAAGGTTTCCTCGTCCTAGCGGTGGTGCCTTGAGGGGGTGGGGTTGAGGGCGGGGGCTGTGGGTCGTGTGGAGGGGTGGGCTCAGGGCGAGGTTGATGTTGAATTTTTCGCGATTGTCGCGGATCTGGCTGGTGGTCCGACCGAGCTGATTACTCCTGGGGGTGAGGTTGCTTGGACGCGGTCGACCAGGTTGTACGGGCAGCCCGTCGGGCCGGCAGCGACTGCTGGGTGTCCGTTGGGGCAGGTTCATGATGAGGACACTGGCTGGATCTACAACCTGCACCGTTATTACGACCCAGACATCGGCCGGTATGCCACTCCAGACCCGGTAGGTATTACCGGCGGGGTTAATACCGCATAGCCCCGTTCTGAATCCGACTACGTGGGTTGATCCGTGGGGCCTGACACCGCAAGACTACAAAACCAATAAAAATGCTTCCAGCATTAAGCAGATGATGCGGAAAGCCGGCCCTGGGGAAAGATTTGGACTTCCGAATCGAGGGAAAATACGGTCCGTTCCCCCCCCGGGAGGGGGGGAAGCCACATAAGTCCCTTCCGTGAGGAGATCGAAATGGGCATCTTGACCGTTTCGATAATGAATGGATTGCGGGTCCCTCGCGGACTAAAGGAGGGCCATTCGAGTGGGATATTGAACTCTCAGAGAAGCTGAAGAAAATAATTGAATATCTGTCTCGCGATGGCGCTCATGTGAATGTTTCATTGAAAGGAATCGTGACTCATTGATGGTGGAGCCATTTAAATTTAATGAGATCATCATCACCAGTCGGAAAAATACTCCTCCTTCAGGGGCGGGTGGCCTCCCTTCTGGAATAGGTGTGGTTGTCGGTCGAGCTGAGGAGGATGGTGTCTGGTCTTATGCTGTTAGATATGGAGGAAGGGTCTACAGTGCTGATAGATCGGACCTGATACCTCTAGGGTATGTCATTGATAATATTTTCAGGCGAGGCGAGCGTGAAGATATACGTCAGCGAGCAGGGAGTCTCATTCGTAAGATCGTTTGACGTATCTCCCGCGTTTTTATTGGCATAAGTCGATATTCGTCGCGGTCGAAGCACGTTTTGTTTGATTGCAAGTTTTCTTCATGGGGATAGCGGAGCGGATCTGGCTCCCGGTGAATGTCCCCCCCGGGGTTGTCTGAGTGGGGGCGAGGACTGCTCTTGTCGTTGAGGAGAAGTGGCGGGGCTAGGTGTGCATCTAGCGAGGGAGTGCTATTTATTTTATTCTGGCAAGGGGTTGTGATCCATTAATAATGGAGCCGTTGAAGCTTTATGAAATTGTTGTCTCTGTCGATGTGGTTGTTCTGTCCTCCGGGCTGGGGGTGATCGTTGATCGTGTGGAGGAAAATGACGGGACCTGGGTATATGCAGTCGATTTCGCTAGGTCCGTGCATGCCGCCAGACAGTCGCAGCTTATTCCACTGGGAATGCTATCGATGAAATAGTTTTTAGCGGTAATGATGAGGATATTTGCCAGCGCATAGTGGACCTCATCCATAAGATCGAATGAAGCGAAAACGGCAGCAGGTGGTCGGCTCCAGGGAGCAGCTGATGATCGGCATGCGAGAAGCGCAAGGGACGGGGAAAAGCGAGGAAGTCCGGCCCTCACGCTCCCTCCCCGGCCCGGGATACCGATGAATCTGCTGCTGTTCAGTGCGTGTTCGCTCAGTTTGCGCCGGGCTCTGCCGAAAGGGGACCGTGCGCCCCGGACTGCCACCTCGGGCGCTCGTGGTCTGGGAACCCAGGGCCACCCCTACCGAGTTTCGCAGGAGCCCAGATGTACCAATCATCCGTGCCGGAGGAGACACAGGTCGGCGGACGGGGCCCCTCGTCTCACGGACGGCGGGTGGGTTTACGGACGAAGATCCTGTCGATCGGGCTGACCGGCGTGATCGTGGCGGCAGCCTTGACCATCCTGTCCATGTGGTCGCTCAATTCGATCGCCTCCACCACCAGCGAGCTCGAGAACTCCTACGAGACCAGGGCTCTGGTCGTCCGGGTCGACCAGCTGGTCTCCGAGCTGAACGGCCAACAGAACGCCTACGTGCTGAATATCCCCGCGCAGGGCGCTGCCGCGGTCGAGCCGAACAACGAATCCCGCAAGGCCTACCTGGACGCTATGACCGGGCTGAACGAACGGTTGAACTCTCTGCCGACCATGGTGCGCAGCGAGGACGGGCTGAAACAGGTCACCGAGATCCAGACCCAGGCGAAAGCCTTCAGCGCGAATGACGACAAGATCGTCGCCCTGGCGAAGGCCAACGGGGCGAACAGTTTCAAGGAAGCCTCGGAGCTGGCCACCACCGGGTCGGCCCAGTCGATGAAACCGTTGAGCGATGCCACGGCCAACCTGAACACCCTGGCGAAGAAACGGGTCGAGGACAGCCGGGCCAGCCTCGCCTCCGCACGCAACATGGCGACCTACCTTTCCCTGGGCATGGTGTTGATCGCCGGTATCGTCCTGGTCTTCCTGTCCCTGCGGGTCAGCGGGGCCATCCTGGCCGCCGTCCGTAAGGTCCTGCAGAGCGTCCAAGCGATGGACGCCGGTGACCTGCGAGTGTCCGCCGACGTGGAAAGCGTCGACGAGATCGGCGACATGGCAAGAGCCCTGGACCAGAGCCGGGAATCGATGCGGAATGTGCTCCGCAGGGTCGGCGAGGCCTCGTCCACAGTGGCCGCTGCCAGCGAAGAGCTCACGGCCACCGCCGGTCAGATGAGGGCCTCCGCGACCTTGTCCTCCGAACGCGCCGGTGCCGCAGCCGGGTCGGCATCCGATGTGTCGACCAATGTGCAGACGGTCGCCGCCGGCACCGAGGAGATGACAGCGTCGATCCGGGAGATCTCGAAGAACACCACCGACGCGGCCGGGGTCGCGGCCAGCGCGGTACAGGTCGCCGACCGCACCAATGCCACCGTCGCGAAGCTGGGCGATTCCAGCGTCGAGATCGGCAACGTCGTCAAGGTCATCACGACCATCGCGGAGCAGACGAACCTGCTGGCCCTGAATGCCACCATCGAGGCGGCCCGCGCCGGCGAGGCCGGGAAGGGCTTCGCGGTCGTGGCGAACGAGGTGAAAGACCTCGCCCAAGAGACCGCAAAAGCGACAGAGGACATCTCCCACCGGGTCGAACAGATCCAGATCGACACCGAGGCCGCGGTCGCCGCGATCAGTGAGATCTCCTCCATCATTGCCCAGATCAACGACACCCAGTCCACGATCGCCTCGGCGGTGGAGGAACAGACCGCCACCACCAACGAGATGAGCCGTAACGTCTCCGACGCGGCGGCCGGCGCCGGCCAGATCGCCGGCTACGTGGACGAGGTCTCCCAAGCAGCAGCCGACACCAACGGCGCCGTCGAGGACACCTCCGCCGCTGCCCAGGAACTGGCCTCACGATCACACGAGTTGCAGTCCTTGATCGGACGTTTCCAGTACTGACCCGCGGCGACGACGCCCGGTGGAGGAGGGGCGGCCCGACGGCCGCTCCTCCTCAGCCGTTCCCAGGACGGAAGACGAACGAGGCATGCCCGGTGACCCGGTGCGGGTCGTCCCCGGTGTCCCCGGAATTGCCGGTGTCGAGCAGCTCCGGGATCAGACGGTGTTCCTGTACGGCGAGGAGGAGACCGTTGACAGCGGCAGCGCCGTCGGCCTGTTCGGCGGTGAGTGCGCCCCTTCCGTCGAGGATCTGCCCGATGGTGACCTCGTCGACGGCCCGGGCTTCTTCCTGGCGCAGCGACCGGGACAGCTCCGAACTGGCCACGACCAAGGTCTCCGGACCGCCCCAGAGAAGGTTGAGCGCGGAGGCGACCTCGACGGGGGTGGCGCGCCCCACGGCGAGCGGGACCACGGTGAACTCGCCGAGCACTTCCTGCAGGAAGGGGAGCTGGACCTCCAGCGAGGTCTCCGCAAGATGAGGGCCGTCGTCGACGTGGACGACCTCGGGCATGGACGCGGTCAGGGCGCGGACGGCGTCCTGGTCGACGGGCACGTCACCGAGGGGGGTGGTGAACGTCGTCCAGGCGGGCAGGGTGATGCCTCGGGGCGGGTCCTGCCGGGCAGGGCCCAGGAGGACGACTCTCCGGACGGTGCCACGGGCGGTTTCGACGCGGGCGTAGGCGGCTGCCGATCCGTGGCCGCAATGGACGTAGGCGCTGTGCGCCACGAGGACGGCCTTCGGCGGAGGTTCGGGGTCGAGTGCCATATCGGCACGGCCCTCGGCGAGCTGCGATCTCATCAGATCGGTCAGCTCGCGTGCCTCTGCTGGATAGTGTCTGCCGGCTGCTACCGGCGGCCGGTTGGCGACCATGAGACAACGCTACCCACAAATGAGTTGGGTCTTTTACGGGTATGCTGCCCCTGACATCCCAATGCGGCCTGACTCGGGGTTGGCGTGCGTGGGGAGAACCGGACGGTGTGGGTGAGCCGTGTCGAGCCTCCCGGCTCCGTGGCTATCGCGTGAACACAGCGTGATCCGCCTGTGACATGTCGATTTCTCCCGATATCGACGACCTGGGCAGATGATCCTGTGATCGATACGTGACATCACAGTTGCGCAGCGAGCGCAACCACGGCCCTGGTCAGAGCGTCAGAGGGGGGACAGTATGTATTACGAGACTGGTTCAAGGGCAAAGGAACCACTATGAACGTCAAGACCTCCCGTTTCCTCCCCGGTCGACTCGGCCTGCTGGGAAAGGTGTTGGCTGTGACGACCTGTGCAGCCCTGGCCGCTGCCGGTTGCGGAAGTCGGCAGGTCTCGACCTCTGCTGTGGCGTCGACACCCTCTGCGTCGACGTCCTCCCCGGCTGCCGACGTCGCGGAGAACCCGCAGGGCCCGGCGACGACTGATGCGGCGGCGGGCGTCATGTCCGTGCAGAACCTGGCCGCTCCGGCAGGGCGACTCCTCGACGGGTTGGAGTGCCGGGCGAAGGTGGCCAGCACGGTCCGGCAGACCCTTTACGCCCACGAACTCAACGGTTCCATCGCCCGCATGGTCGAACGGCAGGGACAGTTCAGTTTCCAGCCGGTGCTCCTGGCCCGGGGTGGTGGCATGGGTGATGTCGGCAGCGGCATGGAGACCTTCGTCGCCACCGACCCCCAGGGGCGTCTGCATTACATCGAGGTCAGCATGACCCGTGACGACGCCGGTAAGGTCGCCAGCTCCTTGTTGACCACGGACGTGGTGCTCGGGGAGGGCTATGACAAGGCCAAGGCCTTGGGCGCTTCGGTGGCTTTCCACATCAACGGTGACCCGGAGATCTTCGTCGTCGACGCCAAGGGGCAGTTGCTGCGGTACGAGATGACCGCGGCCGCCCGGCAGATCAAACTGTCCGAACCGAAGGTCGTCGCCACCGGGCTGCGCAATGTCACGTCGATGAGCGTCGAGAGTTTCGACCTGGACGGCAATCTCGCGGTGGACGAGCAGGCTGCGACGCGGGTGCTCATCGTCGACGGGGACACCGTCAAGCAGACGATCGTCCTGCGTGACGGCACCCATGACGGCCTGACCCCGGTGCTCGGCCCGCACCCGGAGATCCGTGACGCCACGGCGATCACCCGGATGTGGTGCGCTCAGCCCGACGGTCCGATGACGGATCAGGGCGGGCTGGTGTTCTTCTGGAACACCGGCGGTGGTGTCATCTTCACCGGTACCTACACCCCGGCGGTGAAGAAACCCAATCTGGCCTATTCCACCCGGATCGACCCGGCGGTCACCGGGTTGCTCGCCGGCTGACGCTCCTCCGGGCTCTGTCTGAAGGTTCCTCGACCGTTCCCGGACGGTCGAAGCCCACCTGCCACTGGCCTGAGGTGCTCCCGGACGGCCAAGCCCCCACTACGGATACGGAACGGCGGTGGGCCGCCCACGCATTGCGTGGGCGGCCCACCGCCGTTCGTCCAGGACCTCAGACGGTCTTCGGCTCCTTGGAGAGCTGAGCCCGCATCTCGGTCGCGTACTGATCGGCGTTGAGCCCGACGATCAGGTGCAATGTCGTGTCGGTGATGTGGGCGATGCCCATGACACCGGCCGCCCGCAGGGCGTCCTCGTCGACCGGGGCGTTCTCCCGGATGACGATCCGCAGACGGGTCTCTCCGGCTTCCTCGACCTTGACGATATTGCTGCGGTGGCCGAGCGCTCCCAACCAGATCTCGACCTTCTGCGGGGCCTCGGGGTCGCGCAGCTTCGGCTGGACGGTCGTCGGTGCCTCGTAGACCACGTCGGCGACATCGGACTCGGAGAGTTCGGCGTCGTCACCGGCGGTGGCGAGGTACTCCTCCATGTCCGTCTTCAGGTTCTCCGAGCGGGTGCCGAAGATGGCCTGCATATTGCGGCCGACGAGCAGGACGCCGGCGGCGCCCAATGCCTTCAGCTTGGCCTGGTCGGCCCGGCTGACATCCTTCACCCCGACCCGCAGACGCGTGATGCAGGCGTCGAGGTCGGTGATGTTGGAACGGCCACCGAAGGCCAGGACCAGCTGGCGGGCGAAGTCGTTCGTCGATCCGCCGACGGCGGCGGTCTCGGCGACGGCGTCCTCACGGCCCGGGGTCTTCAGGTTGCGCCACTTGATCAGCGTGGAGAAGACCACGAAGTAGAGCACGAAGTAGATCGGGCCCACCAGGAGCACCAGCCACGGCTTCTGGTCCAGGGCGAAGTACAGCAGGTAGTCGATGCCGCCCTGGCTGAAGGTGTACCCCAGGCGTCCACCGAGCAGGAACATGATCGGGAAGCTCAGACCCGCCAGGATGATGTGCGCGACGTAGAGCAGCGGAGCCACGAACATGAACGAGAACTCGAGCGGCTCGGTGATACCGGTGAGGAAGGAGGTCAGCGCCGCGGAGAACATGATGGACCCGACCCGGACCCGGTTCTCCGGCTTCGAGGTCTTCCAGATGGCCAGCGCCGCGCCGGGCAGACCGAACATCTTGAACAGGAAGCCACCGCCGAGCACGCCGTACTCGGGCTTGTAGTAGAAGCAGTTCAACCAGCCGTGCAGCACGGTGCCATCGGGCTTGGTGCACTCACCCAGCTCGTAGAAGAAGGGTGCATTCCAGATGTGGTGCAGACCGAAGGGGATCAGCGAGCGCTCGACCGTTCCGTAGAGCCACACCGCGGCCCACGTCTGGCTGTTGGAGGCCCAGGCGCCGAAGGAGTTGATGCCGTTCTGGATGGGCGGCCAGACGAACGCCAGGACGACGCCGACCGCGATGGCGGCGAAGGCGGTCACGATCGGCACGAAACGCTTACCGGCGAAGAAGCCCAGGTAAGGGGGCAGGCTGATCCGGTAGTACTTGTTGAACAGGTACCCGGCGACCAGGCCGATGATGATGCCACCGAAGACGCCGGTCGAGATCGTGTCGATCCCGAACATGCTGAACGGCGGCTTCTGCTCCGCCTTGGGCAGTTTGTCGCTCAACGGGACGATGATGCCCCGGGCTTTCCCGATGACGCCCATCGTCGCGATCATGACGAGGAAGCCGACGGTCGCCGCCAGGGCCGACACGCCGTCGTTCTTCGTCATACCCAGCGCGACACCGATCGCGAAGATCAGCGGCAGTGCGGCGAAGATCGGGTCGCCGGAGTTCTGCATGATCTGGAAGAGCAGGGTGACCGCTTGGGGCACCTGCCATCCGTTGGTCTCGATGCCCTTCAGGGACGCCATTCCGACGCCCAGGAGGATACCGGCGACCGGGAGCACCGACACCGGGAGCATCAGGGACTTGCCGAGGCGTTGCATCTCGCCGAAGATCCGGGAACCGATCCCGGCCTTCTCGTCATTCGCCCCCGTCGAGCCGGAGGTCGTCTCCGACTGAGTGGCCATAGTGGACATGGCTCGTGTTTCCTTCCGGGTCAGTACTGCTCGTAGGGGACGAGTGCGCGCACATCGGCGGCGGTGTCCGCTGCCAGGGCCTGCGCGGCAAGCTCTCGGGAACGTTCGACGTTGAGGGCACGGACCTGCGCCTTCACCGTGGGGATGGCGGGGACGGAGACGGACAGCTCGTCCACCCCCAGGCCGACGAGGATCGCGGTGGCCTGCGGGTCGGAGGCCACGCCGCCGCAGACCCCGACCCAACGGCCGTGGGCGTGGGCTGCCTCGACGGTCTGGGCGATCAGACCCAGCACGGCCGGGTTGAGCGCGTCGACCTGCGGTGCCAGCGTGGGATGTCCCCGGTCCATCGCGAGGGTGTACTGGGTGAGGTCGTTCGTACCGATGGAGAAGAAGTCGCACTCGGTGGCGAACTGGCGTGCCATGACCGCGGTGGAAGGAACCTCGACCATGATGCCGACCGGCACCGGGTCGACGCCGAGCCGTTCGCGTTCCTCTTCCAGGACACCCTTGGCCGCGCGCAGGTCCTCGAGGGTGGCGACCATCGGGAACATGATGTGCAGCTTCGCGCCGGTGGTGGAGGCGCGCAGGATGGCGCGCAGCTGGGTGCGCAGTACGTCGGGACGGTTCAGTCCGACCCGGATGCCTCGTTCGCCGAGGAAGGGGTTCTCCTCGCGCGGCAGGGGCAGATAGGGCAGTGGCTTGTCGCCGCCCACGTCGAGGGTGCGGATGACCAGCGGCTGTCCGGGGGAGAGCGCTTCGGCAGCGGCCCGGTAGGCCTCGTACTGCTCGTCCTCGGTGGGCGCGGTGGACCGGTCGAGGAAGAGGAATTCGCTGCGCAGCAGGCCGACGCCCTCGCCGCCCACCTCGGCGGCGGTGCGGGCGTCCTGGGCGCTGCCGATATTGGCGACGACCTCGATGGCACGTCCGTCGGTGGTGACCGCAGGGCTGTGGGCCTCGGCGAGATCACGCTGTTTGCGTTCGGCGACGCGGGCCTGACGTTCGCGGATCCGGGCGACCTCGTCGTCGGTGACATTGATCCGCAGGGTTCCGGCGGCTCCGTCGAGGACCACGCGGGAGCCGTTGGCCAGCTCCAGGGCCTTGGCCTCGATGCCGGCGATGGCGGGGATGTCCATCGACCGGGCCAGGATGGCCACGTGGCTGGTCGCACCGCCGCCGACGGTGGCGAATCCGACGACCTTGCTGGTGTCCAGGGAGGCGGTGTCGCTGGGGGTGAGGTCTTCGGCGATGAGGATGGACCCCTCGACGATGACCGGCCCTTCGGCCTTGTGTCCGGTGAGTTCTTCGAGCACCCGGCGGCCGACGTCGCGGACGTCGTTGGCCCGTCCGGCGAGGATCTCGTTCTTGAGCCCGGCCAGGCGGTCGGCGTAGACGGTGTATGCGGCTCGCCAGGCGAAGGGGGCGCTCTTGCCCTTGTCGATGCCGGAGACGGCGATGTCGAGCAGGTCGGGGTCGGTCAGCAGGGCCTGGTGGGCCTCGAAGATCTGCGCCTTGTCGTCGTCGGCTTCCTTGGCCATCTTGTCGCGCAGCGACTTGAGCTGCACGGCGGCCCGGTCGAGGGCGTCGGTCAGGGCGCGGCGTTCGGCGTGACGGTCGTGGGCGAACTCCTCGACCTCGATCTCGTCCTTGCGGATCTGGACGACGGTGCCGACGCCCAGTCCGGGGGAGGCCGAGACGCCGAGCAGGACGTCGGGGTCTTCCGAGCGGCGACGGATGAGCGGCTCGCCGTAGGATGTCGCGGCCGTGGCCGGTGCGCTGACGGGTGCGGCGTCGGGGTCGTCGGGCAGTGCGGTGACCCCGGCTTCGCCGAGACCTTCGGCGATGGCGCGGGAGAGGTCCGCAGCGGCCTTGTCGGCGTCGGCCCCGGTGGCGCTGATCTGGACCTTGTCGCGCAGGCTGACCGACATCGCCATGATCGCCATCACGCTCTTGGCGTTGGCGCTCTCGTCGCCGCGGCGCAGCAGGATCTGCGATTCGAAGCGTTTGGCGGCGGTGGCCAGGGTGGCTGCCGGCCGGGCGTGCAGGCCGGCCGGGTTGGGCACGAGCACTGCCGGTGAGGTGACGGTGCGTCCGGTGGGCTCGGCGCCGGCGCCGTCTGCGCTGTCGCCTGCGGCGAGGGTGATGGTGGCGACGACGTCGTCCCCGGCCTGCACGATGCCCGTGACGGGTTCGAAGGTGGCGATCCGGTCGGAGTTGGCGATGACGACCTGGGTGAGCAGGCTCTTGGCTTCGACGGCGATCTTGTCCATGTCGAAGTCGATCAGCGGCTGGCCGACCGTGACCTTGTCGCCCAGTTCGACGCGTGCGGTGAAGCCTTCACCGCGCATCTGGACGGTGTCCAGGCCGATGTGGAGCAGGATCTCCAGGCCGTCTGCGGTGCGGACGGTGACGGCGTGCTGGCTGGGGTGTATGTGGGCGATCTCGCCGTCGCACGGGGCGAGCAGGCTCGAGGAGAGCGGGTCGATGGAGATTCCTTCGCCGACCATCTTCTGGGCGAAGACCGGGTCGGGTACCTGCTCTATGGGGACGAGCACGCCTGAGACCGGCGCTATGAGGCGCAGGCCAGGTGCAGAGGACGGTGCAGTCGTCATGTCCACCTCCTTGGGAACGGCGGACGTGCGGGATTCGCTCACACGATCCGCTGCAGTGGGGTCCGGGGTCGAACAGATGCTTGCAGACGCGTCCCTAAAGACGAAACCCGGGCTGCCGCCTAAGCCGTGGGTGGGGTGTCCCCGGAACTGTCCAAGGACACCCCGCGCTGAGAATTTTGCTGTACAGCAAGGCCATTCGACGCAATTTCGAGGCTTATGAGGGTTTTCGGGACCAAGGGCGGATTTCGCTGGATGGTCACATGTCGCGTCCGAATTGTGTGCCATCTCCCGGCGTGGGTCCGGGCCTCTTCTCGGCGGCGCGCCGGGCAGCCGAGGGCCTGGTCCGGAGTGACAGTGGACCACAGGGAAATTAAAGTGAAAAATCCGAAATGTCTCTAGTCGTGTCCACATCAGTCCCCGTGCAGGAGGACCCATGGGTGTGCTCTTCAGCCCTTGTCTGAGCTTCGACGGCACCTGCCGGGAGGCGATGGAGTTCTACCGGGACACCTTCGGTGGCTCGCTCGAGTTCGCCACCTTCGGCCAGTACGGTGCGGTGCACGGTGAGGGGGCGGAGCGGGTCTTGCACAGCCACCTCATCACCTGTTCGGGTTTCGTGTTGACCGCGGTCGATTCGTTGGAGTCCGCGGGTCGGCCCGCTCGGCCCAACGGACAGCTCTCGCTCACCGGCCCGCGGGGTGAGGAGATGTCGGGTTATCTCGAGCGGCTGTGCGACGGGGGGCAGATCGTCGAACCCTTCCGTTCCCAGCCCTGGGGGGACGAGTTCGGCACGGTGGTGGATCGCTACGGCGTCGTCTGGACGATCAATGTCGGTGCGAACGACGCCTGACGGGCTGTCCGGCGTGGGCATTCCTCCGGCGCCTGTTCTGCAGGGGCTCCGCGGCGCAGATGTCATTGGGGTTGACCAGGGGACAGCGCGAGGTGGAGAGGCATCCGCAACCGACGCAGTAGTCGAGGCTGTCCCGCATGGCGGTCAGCTGGTCGATGCGCTCCTGGAGTGATTTCTGCCAGATGCCGGTGAGATATTTCCAGTCGCTCTCGGTGGGTACGTCGTTCTGGGGGAGATGGTCGAGTGCTTTACGGATGTCGGCCAGGGACATGCCGAATTGCTGGGCGGCCTTGATGAAGGCGAGCCGACGCAGTACATGTCGCGGATATCGACGTTGATTGCCGCTTGTCCGATATGACGTGAGAATGCCTTGTTCTTCGTAGAAGCGCAGCGTGGGAACAGGGACCCCCGAGCGTTCTGAAATGTTGCCGATGGGCAACATGTCGTGCATGGTCAACTGGCGTGACATGAAGAAATCCTAGCGGGTTCGGCCCTGTGACCTGTGTTGCGCAAAGGATAAGAATGAATGAATTATCGCGGTCGCCCGTCAGCTGCGGGCGCCGGAGACCGCCACCCGATCCAGAAGAGCATCCAGCTCCGCCCGCATGTTCCGGGCAACCGCCTCCGGGTCCGGTAGCAATTCTCGGGCTGAAAGAATACCGATCTCCAGTTTCCCGTCGTAGCTGATCGCATGGATGAACAAGTACACCGGCGGGCAGATGATCGTCCGGGCGTACAAATGTTCTACCTTGCGTCCGCAGAAGTACAGCGGCGTCTTCGAACCACGCATCGTCGAGACCGAGAGATTCTGGGTCGGCGGGATGAGATGGAAAGGCCGCGAACCCGCGAAAGCCATCGCCGCCGACACCATTCCCGGCAGGAGCAGATCACCCAGATCGGAGAGCACATCCCAGGACGCCCGCGAGCGGTGCAATCCGCCCTTGGCCTGACTCGACCGGGCGTGCACCGCGGTGAGCCGCTCGACCGGATCGTCCAGCTGCACCGGAAGATCGACCCAGATCGCGGTGAACGCATTGCCGCTCGCCTGCCCGCCGTCCCCGTCCGGGCGCGTCCGCACGCTCACCGGGCAGGTGGTCACCAACGGCCGGTCCGGGATCTCGTCGAAATCTGCCAGGTAGGTGCGTAACGCCCCGCTGACCACGGCGAGGATCACATCGTTCACCGTCGCCCCCGGGTGCGCCCGGCGCGCAGCCTGCACCTCGTCGAGCGGCAGACTCAGCACGGCCATCGCCCGACCGGTGTCCTTGATGTGCCGGTTGAACCGGGTCACCGGCGGATGATCGGTGAAGGACGGGACGAACGGTGGACGCCTCGTCGACCGGGCGACACCCCCGGAGTCGGACGTTCCCGCGGCTCCGCCCGGTGGTGATGCCATGTCTCCCCCGGGAAGTCGGTTCCTCAACTCGCGGGTCGTCCGGCTCATCGCACGCGGAGCCACCCTCGTCAGGACCCGGGCGATCCGCATACTCGTCCGTGCGGTGATCACGGCCCGCTGCGGGATCTCCCCGGCCGCCCGCACCAGGGCGGGCGGCTCGTAACCTGATCTCGGCCCGGCGAAGGGGCCCGGTATGCCGGCGGAAGGCGCGGCGACTCCCCGGGTCGGTGCCGACGAGCGAGCCGTCTGCGCGGCCGGTGCCGACGGCGGGTCGGTCTCGAAGATCGACTGGTAGAGATGCATGAACCCCAATCCGTCGGTGAGGGCGTGGTGCCCGCGCAGGATCAGCGCGCTCCTCCGGTCGGCCATGCCGTGCACCAGCCATACCTGCCACAACGGCCGGGATCGGTCCAAGGGCTCGGCGGTGAGGTCCAGGACGAGATCGAGCAGGTCGCGTTCGGTGCCTTCCCCGGGGCAGAAGATCTCCTGGACGTGGTGGTCGAGATCGACCTGGGCCTCGTCGACCCATTTGTCCTCGCCGATCCCGAGGGGGGCCTGGGAGACCCGCCGGCTCAGGTAGGGGGCTTCGGCCAGCACCCGCACGATGGTCAGCCGGACGTCGTCGTAGGTGAGTTCGGTGTCCCCGGCGGGTTCGAGCGTGGTGATGCCGACGACATCCATCGGGAAACCGTCGCGTTCCAGGCGCAGGAAGATGCGCTCGGTGCTGGTCATGGATTTCATGCGGGTCTCCAGGACTCGTCGATGAGGCTACGCCAGAGAGTATCCCGGTGCGTCCGAGAGGAATCCGATCGGGTTCCGTGGTCGGGCGGGCCTGCCGAGGCGATCAGCGGACATCCACCCAGCCGGGCGGCGGTAGCTGGGCCGCCTGCAACAGGGCCGGGGAGGGACGGTCCGGCAGGGTGCGTCGTCGACAGGGGGTGCCGACGAGAGCGCCGAAGGAGGAGACGGCGACGACCGATCCGACGACGGACAGGGCGACGGACGACCCTGCGGAAGCGGCGAGCCAGCCGATACCCACGGCAGCCAAGGTCATCAAGGCGATGTTCACGCTCTGGGAAGCGGTGACCTGCCGGGCCAGGAGAACAGCAGGGACGTAATTCTGCCGCCACCCGGCCCGGATCATGTTGCCGCAGACCACCCCGCAGCCGATCAGGAAGGTCCCGGCCAGGAGGTGCGGCAGGTGCGGATCGCCCGGTGTCCAACGGGGGAGCAGGAGCCCGCCGATGCCGACCAGCGGGTAGAGCAGCATGATGCTCTCGATGTCGCCCAGCGCGCGACAGATCCGTGGCGCCAGGGCCACCCCGGACAACGAGCCGAGGGCCTGCGTGGCGACCGCAAGCCCGGCCTGGGCCGGGTCCAACCCCAGGTCGCGCACCAGCACCAGGACCATCAAGGTCTGCAGGCCGGTCAGCCCGGCATTGGAGACCGCGCCCTGTACGGAGAAGAAACGCAGGTAGGGGTCGTGGAAGGTCACCCGCCACCCGGCACGGACCTGTCGCATCGCCTCCGCGCAGGCGGTGCCCGGCATCGGCGGGTTCCGCGGGGCGGGTAGACGGAGCAGGGCCACGGCGGACCCGAGATGCGAGCAGATGTTGATCGCCACGACGAAAGCCGGGGCGAGGACGGCTGCGGTCAGCCCGCCCAGAGCGGGGCCGACGATCTGCGTGGTCGATTCGGCACGGGTGAGATCGTTGTTGGCCATGCCCAGCTCGCGCCGTCGGACGAGCCCGATCACGAGTCGGGGATATCCGGCGCGGAAGAGGACTGTGGCGAGGGCGACCGTCACCGCAGCGACCACCAGGTGGGCGATGTACAACCGGTGCACGGCCCAGGCGATCGGGATCGTGGCCAGGACGAATGCGGCGGCCAACTGCCCCATCGCCATGGTGCGACGGGAGTTGCCCCGATTGACCGCTACGTCCAGGGGGAGGCCGAGCAGGAGCCAGGGGAGCCAGACGGCGGCGTTGAGCAGTCCGATCCATACGGGTGAGGCCTGTAAGGGCAGGACGGCGATCAGGTTGAGCAGGAAGGCGGTCAAGCTGGTGCCCAGCGAGCTGAGGACGCCACCGGCCCAGAAGATCCGGTAGCGCTGGTTGTGCTGCAGAGGCGGGGTCATCCCCGGGCCGCTGCGTCTTCGCTGCGGGTGGCGTCCACGGCACCACAGTAGGGAGGGTGCCTGGTATGTACAAGAAGTCCGTGATGTCTGGAAGGTCAGCAGGGGCGGGCCGTGGGCGCATTCCTGACCGTCTCGCCCGGGTCGCGTACGGCCACCCCGTCGAGGACGCGGGCGATCCGGGACATCAAGGACGGTTCCAGGCGCATCCCGGCGGCCTTCGTCGACTCGGCGAGCTGGTCAGGGCGGGAGGCTCCCACGATGGCGGCGGCGACCCCGTCGTTCTGCAGGACCCAGGCCACGGCGAGTTGGGCCATGGTGAGCCCGGCTTCGTCGGCCAGGGGGGCCAGGCCTTGCACCGCGGCGAGGATCTCCGGGCGCATCCACCGTTCGATCATGCCCTTGGTGTCCTCATGGGCGGCGCGACTGCCTGCGGGTGGCGGCGATCCCGGGGTGTACTTGCCGGTCAGTACCCCTTGGGCCATCGGCGACCACACGATCTGGGAGATGCCCAGTTCGGTGCAGGTGGGGACGACTTTGTCCTCGATCACCCGCCACAGCATCGAGTACTGCGGCTGGCTGGAGATCAGGTGGATGCCCAGCTGTTCGGCCAGGAGGTGTCCGGCGCGGATCTGCTCGGCCGTCCATTCGCTGACCCCGATGTACAGGGCTTTTCCGGCCCGGACGATGTCGGCGAAGGCCTGCATCGTCTCTTCCAGAGGGGTGTGTTGGTCGTAGCGGTGTGCCTGGTAGAGGTCGACGTGGTCGGTGCGTAGTCGGCGGAGGGAGGCGTCGATCGACTCCATGATGTGCTTGCGGGAGAGGCCGCAGTCGTTGGGTCCGCCGGGTCCGGTGGGCCAGTAGACCTTGGTGAGGATCTCCAGGGATTCGCGGCGTTCGCCGTCGAGTGCTTCGCCCAGGATGCTCTCGGCTCGGGTGTTGGCGTAGACGTCTGCGGTGTCGAAGGTGGAGATGCCGAGGTCGAGTGCTGTGCGGATGCAGGCCAGGGCGTCGTCGTGGTCGATCTGGGAGCCGTGGGTGAGCCAGTTCCCGTAGGCGATTTCACTGATTTTGAGACCGCTTTTCCCGAGATGTCGGTATTCCATAGCTGGACTGTAACTCTTTGGGGTTCTGTTGTTTTCGTGGGAGCGTCGGCCTTTCTGAGGCTGCCTGACGGACGCTTGACCAGGGTAGTTAGCCAAAGTCATTACTTGAACTAATCAAATCTTGGCCCTACCTTGGAAGTACAGAGAGCCCCACCGGAGAGTTCTCATACCTCCACTCGGCCAGAGCAACTACCCCGGCGCCCCACCGCCTCGAGGGTCACCCCCACCAACTCACCCGGAAGACACAAGGGGAATCCCATGCCCGACCGCTGCGCTCACTGCCTCCACCACCCGCGACCGCACCGGAGCCTGCGCTCCCGCTGCGCCCGGCACGTCGTCCACACCGCCGACCGCGCCCGCCCCGACACCCGGCGCCGCCCGGCACCACCGCTGACGGCCGCCGGCGAGAACCTCAGCTACCCACGAGGCCGCGCGAAGACACGATCACCCTTCGCGCACTGCGGACGACACTGAGGGTCACCGCTGCGACGGAGGGCTGACCTCGCAGCAGACGACCCCGGTGCGCGCACCGTCCGGCGATGCCCGACCCGCGCCCGAGGGCACCCCGGTGCCCACCGCGCGCCAGGGCATCGCCGGACTTTCCACGACCGACCACCCGGCGGGCCCCTCCACTGGCAGGATGCCCCCATGTCGCCACCCTCCGCCGGACGGCCCACCACCCCCGACATCTCCGAACTCGGCGCCCTCGAACTGGCCGCAGCACTCCGCCGCCACGAGCTCACCGCCACCGATGTCGCCCGGCGCACTCTCGAACAGATCAGCCGACACAACGACCGGATCGGCGCATTCGTCCACGTCGACGAGCAGCACACCCTCGAGCAGGCCCAAGCTGCAGACGATCTCCTACGCGAGCACCGGAAACGTCAGGACGCCGACCCCGCCCGGCTCCCGCCCCTGCTCGGCGTTCCCTGCCCGGTCAAAGACCTCACCCCGGTCGCCGGGATGCCCTGCACCTTCGGCTCCGCAGCCATGACCGGCTTCGTCCCGGACAGCGACGACGGCGTCGTCCGACGACTCCGCCGGGCCGGAGCACTCGTCATCGGCAAGACCACCACACCCGAATTCGGCTTCCCCTGCTACACCGAGCCCGACATCGCCCCGCCGGCCCGCACCCCCTGGGATCTCAACCGCTCCGCCGGTGGATCCTCCGGTGGCGCTGCTGCCGCCGTCGCGGCAGGGCTCGTCCCCATCGCCCACGGCAGTGACGGTGGCGGCTCCCTGCGCATCCCCGCCTCGGCCTGCGGCCTCGTCGGGATGAAAGCCTCTCGTGGGTTGATCAGCCCAGGACCGTCGAATGTCGACGGGCCCGGCCTGGCCACCCACGGCGTCCTCACCCGCACCGTCCGGGACACCGCGCTGGCCTTCGATCTCCTCCGCGTCGGCTGGCCCGGGGACGTCTATCGGATGCCCGCGCCGCGCACCACCTATCTGGATGCCTGTGAGCGCCTCCCGGGGTCGTTGCGGATCGGGGTGCTGACCGAGCCGGTCATCGCCGACTGCGAGGTCCATCCCGGCCCGTTGCGCGCTGTCGAACGGGCTGCGGCTCTGCTGCGCGATCTCGGGCATCGGGTGGTCCGTGCGCCGCGTCCCTTCCCTCGCGAACGGTGGGCTGCTTTCTCCGCCATCTGGTCGGTGCTGGCCCTGTCGGTGCCGCTGCCGCCCGGTGGTGAGGAGCGGCTGGTGCCTCTGACGAGGTGGTTGCGCGGGTGTGGGCGTGAGGTGAGTGGGGCGGACTATGCGGCGGCGCTGGCCTCGACCCAGCAGCTCGCTCGGGAGGTGGCTCGGTCCTGGTCGGACTTCGACGTGGTGTTGACCCCGACCCTGGCGAGGCCGCCGGCCCCGATCGGCGCGCTGCGCAACGATCGGGATCCGGCGGCGGATTTCGCGGATCAGTGTGCCTTCACCCCGTGGACCAGCATCTACAACCTGTCGGGTCGTCCGGCGGTCAGTCTTCCGGTGCACCGGGAGTGTGAGGACGGTGTCGAGCTGCCTTATGGCGTGATGTTGGGTGCGGGGTTGGGGGAGGACGAGTTGTTGCTCTCCCTGGCTGCTCAGGTGGAGGCGGCGGATCCGTGGCCGGGGCCGGTCACCCCTGGTCGGGGAGGGAGCCGATGATCCGTCCGGTGATCCGTTCGAGGGCGGCGAGGTCGTCGGCGTCGAGGACGTCGAAGAGGTGTCGGCGGACGGCGGCGACATGGCCGGGTGCCGATTCCCGGATGCGTTCACGGCCGGTGTCGGTCAGGCTGACGAGCTGTCCGCGGGCGTCCTCGGGGCAACACCGGCGTTGGATGAGTTTGCGTTTCTCCATGCGGCCCAGGTGGTGGGAGAGCCGGCTGCGTTCCCAGCCGGTGAGATCGGCCAGTGCGCTGACGCGGGAAGTCTCGTCGGGGGCTTCACTGAGGACGACGAGCACTTCATAATCGGGCATGGAGAGACCGGATTCGTTGATCAGGTCGCTGCCCAGGGTGCTCTGAAGCCCTTTGGTGGCGGTGAGCCAGCTCCGCCAGAGGCGCTGTTCGTGGGCGGTGAGCCAGCGGGGCTCTGGGGACGTCTTTTCGGTTGTGGGGTGACCTGTGTTTTTTCCGGGTCGGGGGCTCGTCGTCATGACCCCATCTTACGAGATGGTTGACATGTCACTCAATGCATCCCTAAAGTAGTTGACACGTCAACCACTTAGGTGGCCCGAAACCCTGAGGAGAACCCGATGACCACGCTGAACCAGCTCGCCGGCACCTACACCATCGACCCCGCCCACTCGCGCATCGGCTTCGTCGCCCGCCACGCCATGATCACCAAGGTCCGGGGCTCCTTCGACGAATTCACCGGTTCGGCCACCACCGGTGCAGAACTCTCCGACGCCTCCGTCCGCATCGACATCCAGGTCGCCAGCATCGACACCCGCAATGCGGACCGCGACGGCCACCTGCGCACCGGTGACTTCTTCGACGTCGAGCAGTTCCCTGTGATCACCTTCGCCTCGACCGACCTCGCCGCGGCCGACGAGAGCACCCTGCGGGTCACCGGCGACCTGACCATCAAGGGGGTCACCCGGTCGGTCACCATCGACTTCGACTACGCCGGAGCGGCCCAGGACCCCTTCGGCAACGAGCGCATCGGCTTCGAAGGCTCCACCGTGATCAACCGCAAGGACTACGGCCTCAGCTGGAATGCAGCCCTGGAGACCGGTGGCGTGCTCGTCTCGGAGAAGATCACCCTCGAGTTCGAGATCTCCGCGATCAAGAACTGACCGGTTCTCCTCGGGTCGCTCGGGCCCGGCCCGATCCCCTCATGGCGGTGTGCCCCTACTGCTTCGGCAGCAGCGGGCGCACCGCCATCCGTCGTCCGGAAGCATCTGCGGTCGTCGCCCCCGGTGCGGGTGCCGGGCGGGTGTCGACCAGGTCCGACGGCGCCAGCTCGCTGAGGACGGCGGCGATCCCCTCGTCGTCGTGACCGTGGGTGATCACGTCGGCGACCGCCTTGACCGCAGGGGTGGCATTACCCATGGCCACGGCCAGCCCGGCCGCCTCCAACATGGGGATGTCGTTGTCGTGGTCGCCGAAGGCGATCACCCCTCCCATGGGGATGTCGGCATAACTGCACCACCGGCGCAGGGCGGACCCCTTGGTGGCGCCGTGGGCGGTGATCTCGATATAACTGCCCGAGGCGAAGGAGAACTCGACCTCGTCGCGCAGTCGGGCCCGGATCAGTCGGACCAGGGCTCCCAGTTGCTCGCCGCCGTGGCAGACGATGGCGTCGGGGGCCTGGTCCAGGACGTCCAGGTCGGGGGTGGGGACGATCTCCAGGTCGTTCTCCCGGGCCTGGGCGATGACGCTGGGGTTCTGGGGCTGGGGGGTGTAGACCTGGTTCCCGTGGCACCACAGGATGACCAGGTCGTTCCGGCTCCGGGCGATCTCGGCGACCCGCCGGGCGGTGGCCAGGGGAATGGTGCTGCGGGTCAGGGTGCGTCGGCTGTCGGCCTCGACGACGTAGGCGCCGTTGTAGCCGGCCAGGATCATCCCGGTGGGGTTGAGTTCGCAGCGTCGGACGAGCCGGTGCAGTCCGGCGACAGGGCGTCCGGACGCGAGCATGACGATCAGCCCTCGTGACTGCGCTGCGGTGAGCCAGGCGCGGGTGCCGGGCAGGATCTCCAGGGAGCTGTTGAGGAGGGTGCCGTCGACGTCGCAGACGATGAGGCGGTGATCCATCATGGGCAGACACGTTATTGCCTCGGGCCCACAACCGTGGGGGCCGCCCTGGCCGGCGGCATCGGGTAAGGGTGTTTTGGGCTGTTTAGTCGGGCTTGGTTCCACGGGCTCTGAATTTTTCCTGAAGCCGGGCTGTTCATGGGCTGCTATTTTGTGTATAATTTGTTCCCGAAGACTTCAGCTCGCGGAGTCGTCGACGCGGTCGATGCATGGTGAGCTCGGGCGCGTCCTGATCTGGATGCCCTGTTGAAGAAGGACAATCCGCCTGTTGGGATCGGGGAGATCTCGACCGGTGTGCGTCCGTCCCGCATTCCCGTCCTGGTGATCGTCGGAATGTGACGTGGCGTCCGGGATCGCCTTACTACTCGGAGTCTTCTTCGCCCGAAGCATCTTGTCCGTGACGCTCGCCTCCTGCGGGCGGTCGGCGGCGGTGCCCGTGGCTCTTCGGATGCGTCATGCATCGGCCCGCTCACTGTCAGGAGTGGGGGCTCTCTCGTGGGTCGATCCCGGGTGGATCTGCGAGAGGGGAACGATCGAACGCATCGAATGCCATAGGGGGCGTCCATCACTTTCATAGACTTTACAAATTTCAATCCTGGTTTCGATTCGACTAATCTATTGAAAGTCGCCGATCCGCGATTGCAGCATTCGAAAGGTTTCGACATGAAGTGCACTGCCCTCGTCGTGACATCCCTGCTCACCGGAGGTATGGCTGTTGGCGGAGTCGTCGCGGACCCTGTCGTGAGCAGCGCCCCGGCGCGCATCGCCGCACTCGCCAATGCACCCCAGGTCCGAGTTCTCACCGTGCAGCCCGTCGGATCCATCCCCGAGCCGGAGCGCCTCGCCCTCAAGCGGATCGTCAACCCCGTGTCGCTGCCGAGCCTGGAGGACTCGGACCGGTCGTCCGGCGGTGGTCCGGCCTATGCGCCCCGTGCCACCGGCGAGCACGTCGACGGCCCGGCCTATGCACCCCGTCGCTGATCGGGGATGTGTCGCTCGACGGTGCGATCGTCCGGCCTCTCGTCATCGACGAGGGGCCTGGTCGGCTGACGGTACCCATTCCGCGAGTCATAATTTTGCATTACTAAAACTATAAGGTTTGATGATTTGGTCGAACGATAGGTGACCCCCGGCACCGGCGCCCGCCCCGCCCGGGAAAACCCACCGGATACCGGGAGTACGACCATGAAGACCTCATCAGTCCTGGCGGACGACGCCATCGCACGCACCTCCTACGACCCGGACCTGCCCATCGAAACCGCCCTCGCCCCCGCACTGCGCCTGCTCCAGACCCAAGGCTGCCCCGGCGACGACACCTCGCTCCGCACCCTGACGAGGGCCGTCTCCGACACCGGCCTGCTCGACATCGGCCTCGACGCACTCCTCGCCGACGCGCGCGGCGGAACCCCCGCGCAAGCCGACGCCACCCGTGGCGCGAAAGCGCTCTTCGACGCGGCAGTGGCCGATATCGCAGCGCTCTGCCCGACCGCGGCCCGCTATCTGCGCGACCAGCGCGATGTCATGGAGATGCTCGCCACCGGTCGACCGACCATCGCCAACGAGCGGCTGCTCCACGCCCTGCGTCGCGGCACGGTCACCGTCGTCCTGCCTGCCGGAGGACAAGCGCCCCTGCCCGGTGAGCTCCTGCCCGACGGAGGTGTCCGGATCGCCCAGGTCGACCTCCCGGTGCACGGCTCGCCACTCGGCGCAGCCCTCATCCTGACCGTGCGCCTGCCGGACGGCACCAGGACCGTCGGATGGACCGGGCTGGTGTCCGGGCAGGTCATCCCGGTCACCGACTGCGGCGGCGACGAGTGGTGCGGACGGATCTCCTTGCGCGAGTGCACCATCGGGCCGGACGAAGTGATCGGAGCATATGAAGACGCCTCGGGAGCGGTCGAATGAGTGCCTAGGGACACGCCGGGAAGCCCATAAAGATATATCTATCGACATATCGCGATAGGTCGTCGCATGATGGACAGAACGGACCCCCGCCCCAGAAAGGACGACCCATGCACCCCCACGACGACCACACCCGCCGCCACCCCCCACGCCAACCCTGGGACCCCTTCGGCCCCGAATATCGCGCACTCGCAGGGCTCCTCGGCAGCTTCGGCCAAACCGGCACTACCCACCGCGGGCCGAAAGCAGGACACCACCGAAACGGCCGAGCCCGCCGCGGCGACATCCGCCTCGCCATCCTCGGACTCCTCGCCGAAGAAGACCTCAACGGCTACCAGATCATCCGCACCCTCGAAGAACGCACCGACGGACACTGGCGCCCCAGCCCCGGCGCCATCTACCCCGCCCTGTCCCAACTCGAAGACGAAGAACTCATCACCCCAGCCGAAGGCACCGGCAAGATGTACACCCTCACCGACGCCGGCCGCGCCCACGTCGACGAACTCGGCCACCGCGCCCGCGCCTGGGAAAAACCCTCCACCGACGGACCCCCCGAACCCGAACCCACCCCCAGCGGAAACACCGAACTGTGGGTCACCTTCGGCCAACTCGCCCTCGCCGTCCGCTCCGTCTCCAGCAGCGGCGACCCCCACATCAACCGTGCCGCCCGCGAACTGCTCGAAGAATCACGCCGACAACTCCACAGCCTCCTCGCCGAAGACCCCGACCGTCACCGGACCAAACCCGAAGACGACGACCACCACGACGGACCCCACTACCGGCCCTGAACCGACACCGCACCGAAAGCCACGTGAAGGAACCACCGGATCACGCATCGAAGGTCACGGACACCCGATCGGAGACCGGACGAGCCTGGCAGGTCAACACATAACCCTGCGCCACCTCGTCCGGCTCCAAGGCATAGTTCTCGTCCATCGACAACTCACCCTCCACCACCTTCGCCCGACAGGTCCCGCACACCCCACCCGCGCAGGCGAAAGGCACATCACCACGCACCCGCAAGGCCGCATTCAACACCGACTCACGCGCGCTCCGCGGCGACTCCACCTCACCCGACAAACCGTCCAAGGTGAAAGCGATCGTGTATACCTCCCCCCGCGGATCCGCCGCCACCGGAGCACCCACCTCCGAACGCTCCTCCACCGGACGCCCCGAAGAAAAAAGCTCGTAACGCACCCTCTCCTCGGACACCCCACGACGGGACAACTCCGCCCGCACCATCTGCACCAGCTCGAACGGCCCGCACAGGAAGAACTCGTCCGCCTTCTCCGCCCGGAACACCCGGTCGAAGATCACCCGGATCTTCTCGTCGTCGATCCGCCCCGAATGCAACGGACTCTGCCGCTGCTCACGTGACAACACGTGATGCACCGCGAACCGCGCCGGATAACGATCCTTCAGATCAGCCAACTCCTCCACGAACATCACGTCATTCGCCGTACGGTTCGCGAAAACCAACTCGAACACCGCCCGCGGATTCGACGCCAGGACACTCCCCGCGATCGCGACCACCGGAGTGATCCCCGAACCCGCAGCCACCGCCGCGAACCGATCGACACCCCCCGACGACACCCGCGCCGCCACCCCCTGCGGATCGTTCAACTCGGTCAACGCATGCTTACTGACGAAAGCCCCCATCGGGGCCATCACCTCCAGCACGTCCCCGACCCGCAGACACTCGTTCGCCCACGTCGAGAACACCCCACCCGGAGTCGCCTTGATCGCCACCCGGATCGACCCGGGCACCGGCTCGGCACACAACGAATAACTCCGCCGCACCTCACGCCCGTCGATCACCGCACTCATCGCGACATACTGCCCCGACGTGTAGTTGAACCGCCCAGCCAGCTCCTCCGGAACCGCGAGCGTGACCTCCACCGCATCCTCCGTCAACCGGCGCAGCCCGGACACGACCAACGGATGGAAATGAGCCCGGCGCCGCGCCGCCACCGAAATCCGATCGGACATCTACAACACCTTGAAACAGTCGAAGGGCTCGAGACAGTCGTCACACCGGTGGAAGGACTTGCACGCCGTCGACCCGAAATGCGACAACTCACGGGTGTTCGACGAAGAACACCGCGGACAGACCACCGGAGCACGCGCCGAACCCCACCGACCCGGCTCCCGGCCACAGACCGGACCGGCCGGAGGAGCGATGCCATAAGCCCGCAGCTTCTCCCGGGCCTCGTCCGACAACCAATCGGTCGACCACGCCGGCGCCAGAACCACATCCACCTGCACCTCGTCATAACCCGCCGACAAGAGCGCCACCGCGATATCGGTCCGGAAGACCTCCAACGCCGGACACCCCGAATAGGTAGGAGTGATCTCGACCCGAACGACCCGGCGAACAACCTCCTGCGGCCCGGCCACCGACCCCACCCGGACCGTACGCAGAACACCCAGATCCGCCACGGACAACACCGGGACCTCCGGATCGCACACCGACGCCGCGACATCCCAGGCCCGCGCCGACTCCGCATCGGACGGACGGAGCCCAGCCGCAGAAGGCTCCGCAGCCAGCCCCCGGCCGCCGGACGACCTGGTCACCACGACGCCCCAGGATGGCGCCGGGCCAACACCTGCATCTCCGCCAACAACGGCCCGAAAGCCTCCCGATGCATGCCCCGACGCCCACCCGTACACGCCGCCGGAACCTGCGGCACCTCCAGACCGGCCTCCGCGAACAACCGCCCCAACCGCCGGTCGAAATCTGCCCGCAAAGCACTCGGCCGCACCGCGATCCCGCCGTGCTCGACGTCACCGAGCAGATCGATCAACTCGTCGTCGACGAACAACTCCTCGACATACGGCCAGACGACCTCCACACCGTGCTGGAGACGACGCCTGCTCTCCGCCGTGCCCAGCCCCAGCCGCAACACCCACTGCCAGGCGTGATCGACGTGGTACTCGACCTCCTTGTACGCCTTCGCCGCGATGGCCGCCACCATGACGTCCCCGCTGCCCCGCAGGGCGTCGTACAAGCCGAGCTGGTACAGACTGACGACGACCTGACGGGCGATGGTCTGACCGAAATCACCGTTCTCGAGCTCGACGATCTGCGCGCAGACGAACTCGTCCTCATCCCGGAAAAAGGCCAGATCATCCTCGGACCGCCCCCACGCGCTACCGGCGTAGGTCAGGAAACTACGGGCGTGACCGAGCAGATCGAGAGCGATATTGGCCAGGGCGATGTCCTCCTCCATCTCCGGCGCCCGGGAGACCCACCAGCACAACCGCTGCGAGAGGACGAGCGCGTCATCGCCCAGGCGCAACGCATACCGGGCGACCTGCTCGTCAGGGGCATCCCCCCGCTCGAGCTGGGTCGCAATATCCTCCGGGGTGAGCGCCACCCCGACCCCGATCTTCGTCGCTGACGCGAAACCTCCTGAACTCACAGGTGCTTCACCCCTTCAGCTGTCGTGTAGTAGGTCGCATGCCGGTAGGACTTCCCCTGCGGCGACTCGAAGAAAGCCCCCTTGTGGTCCGGATCCGAAGTCGTGATCGCCTCCGCCGGCACCACCCAGACAGAGACGCCCTCGTTACGGCGGGTGTACAGGTCGCGGGCGTTGCGTACGGCCATCGCCGCGTCCGGGGCGTGCAACGAACCGGCATGGACGTGGGACAGCCCGCGGCTGGACCGGACGAAGACCTCCCACAGCGGCCAGTCGTCGTCCTGGTCGAAGCTCCCGGTACTCATGCCCCCACCACCGCCGTCCCCACCGAACCGGACGTACGGCGCGCATAGGCCGCCGCCGCCTCACGCACCCATCCGCCCTCGTTGTGGGCCTGCCGGCGCCGTTCCAATCGTTGCTGATTGCACGGGCCGTGACCTGCCAGGACAGCCTTGAACTCGGCCCAGTCCAACTCGCCGTAGTCGTAATGCCCGCGGGCTTCGTTCCACTTCAGGTCCGGGTCGGGCAGGGTCAACCCCAGCGCCTCGGCCTGCGGCACCATCATGTCGACGAACCGTTGGCGCAGCTCGTCGTTGCTGAACCGTTTGATCTTCCAGTCCATCGACTGTTTGCTGTGCGGGGAGTCGGCGTCCGGGGGGCCGAACATCTGCAGGGCCGGGCCGTAGAACCGGTCCACCGCGTCCTGCGCCATCTGTTTCTGCTCGGGGGTGCCCTGGGAGAGGGCGTACAGGATCTCCCAGCCCTGCCGTTGGTGGAAGCTCTCCTCCTTGCACACCCGCACCATCGCCCGGCCGTACGGGCCGTAGCTGCACCGGCACAGCGGCACCTGGTTGCAGATGGCCGCCCCATCGACCAGCCAACCGATCGCCCCGACATCGGCCCAGGTCTTCGTCGGGTAGTTGAAGATCGAGGAGTACTTCGCCTTCCCGTCCAGCAGTTGCTGGACGAGCGTCGCCCGGGGAGTGCCCAGGGTCTCGGCGGCGCCGTAGAGGTAGAGGCCGTGGCCGGCTTCGTCCTGCACCTTCGCGATGAGGATCGCCTTGCGTTTCAGGCTCGGGGCGCGGGTGATCCAGTTCGCCTCCGGCTGCATGCCGATGATCTCCGAATGGGCGTGCTGGCTGATCTGCCGGGTCAACGTGCGGCGGTAGGCCTCCGGCATCCAGTCACGGGGCTCGACACGGGAATCGTCGGCGATCAGCCGGTCGAAAGCCGCCTGCTCGGCAGGGACCACCGGATCAGGCGCACCCTCCTCGGGGAACGGCCCTCCGTCCGGCGGCGGTCCGGACACGGTCGAATGCGGGGTGTGCGTCATTGCGGTCACCTCGGGGTCGGCGGTCGGACGACCGGTCCACGGTCTCCCGGCCCACACCGGACGGGAACGAACCGTGACGACCGACCGATCGGTCATTCCGGACGTTAGGGGTGCGCTCCCGCGAAGACAAGGACGTCGACGCCGGTGTCATGCCGGACGGACGGAGCCATCGGTGGGCGGGGCCGTCAGCGGACGGTTGACCATAACGGGCAGTCGGCAGGAGAACCGGACGCAACGCCTGCCGCAGGGCGCCTGCCGTCGAAGCGGGCCGGCTGCCACCGCGCAGGACGCTCAACGAACGCCACAACACACTCACCGCGCAGGCCCGGCCCGTCGGACGCACCGACCCACCGCCGAACGCCTCCCTCCGCCACGACATTGGACACCGACCGCCACATCCGCTGAGCTGACCGAACATCCGGTGCCACCCAGGCAGCCGTCGTCGACCGACCGGGAAAAGCCCCGCAACCGGAACAGCTCGCGGCCTCATCCCACCACCGGACACCCGCACCCAGGAAGGCCGATGTCTGTGAAGACCACGCCACCGACACCGCCCAGGCTCGTCGACACCGACGCCCACCTCGACCCGGACCGCCCCGACCCCGAAGAACTCCACGACGTCGACCAGCTGCGCGAACTCCAGTTCGCACGACTGACCTGGACGATCCGGCACGCCTACGACAACGTGCCCATGTACCGGGCGAAATACGACGCGGCCGGCGTCCACCCCGACGACCTGCGTGAGCTCGAAGACCTCGCCAAGTTCCCCTTCACCGACAAGAGCGACCTGCGCGGGGCGTACCCCTTCGGCAGCTTCGCCGTACCCATGGCCGACGTACGCCGCGTCCACGCCAGCTCCGGCACCACCGGCCTGCCCACCGTCGTCGGATACACCGAAGGCGACCTGCGCACCTGGGCCGGGATCGTCGCCCGCTGCCTGCGGCTCTCCGGGGTACACGCCGGCGACCTCGTCCAGATCAGCTACGGCTACGGCCTCTTCACCGGCGGACTCGGCGCCCACTACGGCGCGGAACGCCTCGGCTGCACCGTCGTCCCCATGTCCGGCGGACAGACCGAGAAACAGATCCAACTCATCGAGGACTTCAAGCCGCGCGTCATCATGTGCACCCCCACCTACCTGCTCGCCGTCATGGACCAGATGCGCAAAGAAGGCCTCGATCCCGCCGCCACCGCACTCAAGATCGGTGTGCTCGGCGCCGAACCCTGGACCAGCCAGATGCGCCGCGAACTCGAGGACGGATTCGACATCACCGCCAGCGACATCTACGGACTCTCCGAGGTGATGGGACCCGGCGTCGCCGGCGAATCCGCCGAAACCCGTGACGGACTGCACATCTGGGAGGACCACTTCCTCCCCGAGATCATCGACCCCTTCGCCGACGACAAGGTCCTCCCCGACGGCCGCGAAGGCGAACTCGTCTTCACCTCCCTGACCAAGGTCGCTATGCCCGTGATCCGCTACCGCACCCACGACCTCACCCGGCTCCTGCCCGGCACCGCACGCCCCGGACACCGGCGGATCGGGCGACTCACCGGCCGCAGCGACGACATGATCATCCTGCGCGGCGTCAACCTCTTCCCCACCCAGATCGAGGAGATCGCGCTCACCCTGCCCGCGCTGTCCCCGCACTTCCAGCTCGAACTCACCCGCCCCCACCGGATGGACGAGCTCACCATCCACATCGAACGGCGCCCCGACGCCTCCGACGACGCAGCCGCCGCTGCAGCGCGTGAGCTGCAACATCTGGTCAAATCGCGGATCGGATCGTCCGCCCAGGTCACCGTCACCGACCCCGGGGCGCTTCCCCGTTCGATGGGCAAACTTCGCCGGATCTACGACAACCGCCACTTGTCCGACGACTGACGTCGCACCGGCCACCCCCGTCCACCTGCCGGAACGCGCGAGGGAGAATGAACCGGTGATCACGAGCCCCGAACCCGGCGTGCTGGGCGCGCGCCGCAAACGACCTGGCTACGACGGAGAATCGATCCTCGCCGTGGCTGTCGAGGTCTTCAACCGACACGGATACGAAGGCACCTCGATGGGGGTGCTCGCAGAGAACCTCGGCATCTCCAAGGCCGGGATCTACTACCACGTGAACAGTAAGGAAGACCTGCTGCAACGAGCCTGCGATCGGGCCTTGTGCGCGTTGGAATCTGCCTTCGAGGAAGAGATCTCGGCGCCCGGGACGGCGCGGGAGAGGCTCGAGGCCGTGGTGCGCCGCGCCGTACACGTGCTGCACGACGAGCTCCCCTATGTGACCTTGTTGCTCCGAGTGCGGGGGAACACCGAGGTGGAACGGGCCGCCCTGGAGCGGCGTCGTCGGTTCGACCTGCGTTTCGCCTCTTTGGTCGAGGCTGCGCCCGAGGAGGGGGCTCTGCGGGCCGACGCCGATGCCCTGCTGATCACCCGGTTCGTGTACGGGACGGTGAACTCCCTGGTGGAGTGGTATCGGCCGGACGGCGGGCATGACGCCGAGGTCGTGGCGGACGCGCTGGCCGCCATGGTCTTCCACGGTTTGGATGCGCGCGGCCCAGGTTCTGCCGAGTTGCGGGGCGGGTCCGGCGCTGCGGGCTGAGCTTGAGGGGCTGGGGGTGGGCCACTGGAAGCCTGTTGTGGTTGCTGGGGGCCTGGTCTGGTGACTGGGAGCCGTGAGATCTGCGGCGTGCAGTGACCAGAACAGGCTTCCAGTCATGACGGGTGCGATCACATCCTCGGCCGCCCGGTGCCGTCGTCCACAGCCGGACCGGGGGCACGCCCCGGCCGTACGCTCACCGACGCAGTCTGGACGGATGCATGACGACGATCTTCTGGCCGCCCTGGCCCGGCGCGACAGTTTCACCAGAACCGAACTCCTCGCACTGGGTGTCGACGGCCGACGTCTACACGCTCTCCTCGGCGGCGGGCAGCTGGTCCGGCTGTGCCACGGCCGGTACGGGACAGCCATCACCGGGCTCACCCCCGAAGAAGAACACCTCCGACTCGCGGCAGCAGTGCTTCGCAGATATCGGGGCTCGGCATTGCTCAGCCATCACAGTGCTCTGGCCGACGCCGGGTTGCCGCTGTATTCCGTCCCGTACGAACTGGCGTATCTGACGTCGAGGGCAGGACGTTACCGGCGGCGACGCAGCGACCATGTGCTGCATGCCGCCGATCCGTCGACAGTGGGAACGGACGGCGGCTCTCGGGTCGGTCTGCACCATGCCCTGGTGCAGACCGGACTTCGTTGGGGTCCCAAGTCTTTCCTGGTTCCCGCTGATGTCGCGCTGGGGCGGGGCCTGGTCACCATGACGCAACTGGCCGAGGCCATCGAGGACTACCGTCGTTGCCCGGGTCTGCGCGGGGTGCGGGCTGCTTTCGCGCAGGTCGATCCGTCGGCGGAGTCCCCTGGCGAGAGCCTGTTGAGATGGTTGCTCTTCCGGCTGGGGTACCGCACCAGGTCCCAGGTGGTGGTGCACACTGCCGGACGCGGCTACCGGATTGACCTGGTGATCGAGCAGACCCGAGTGGCTGTCGAATTCGATGGAATGGGCAAGTACGGCTCTGCTGCTGACCTCCGTGCGGAGAAGGCCCGGGACGAGGACCTGCAGGCTGCAGGGTGGTCTGTCGTCCATCTGACCTGGCCGGATCTGTCCCGTGCTGAAGTCGTCGATCGTCGTGTCCGGGCGGCTCTGGCCTGGCAGGCGCGGGCTGCGGTGGGGGGTCGATGACCCCGGCTGACTCCGGGGCGGGTCCGGCGCTGCGGGTTGAGCTGAGGGGCTGGGGGCGGGCCACTGGAAGCCTGTTGTGGTTGCTGGGGTCCTGGTCTGGTGACTGGGAGCCGTGACATCTGCGGCGTGCAGTGACCAGAACAGGCTTCCAGTCATGACGGGTGCGATCACATCCTCGGCCGCCCGGTGCCGTCGTCCACAGCCGGACCGGCGGCACGCCCCGGCCGTACGCTCACCGGCACGAACACGGAGCGGACGCAGCACCCCACCGGCTATATCTTTCTGCGAAAAGTCATTGCATAGTGCGGCGAATATTTTTCTCGGTAGCGATACGGTCACAGGCGAATAGCGTTAAGGGATAGCTGGTCACGGTATGACCTGAATCGATCACGGCTTGAGAACAACTGATGACACTGAGATGGGGCAGGAATACGGTTTTTCTGCACCCGAAATAAAGGATGCAGAGGGGGATCCCTTCCGCGCTGTCCTCCCCTTTTCTCTTCGTCAAAGGTAGGAGATTCCTGTCATGTCCCGTCGGATTTCTGTGCGTCTTTCCGCCTGTCTTCTCGGCGGGCTCCTCCTCTCGACGACCGTCGGAGCGCAGGCCGCCGACCTCACCCCCACCGGCCGGATGCTCAACCCCGCCGCCGAGGACAATGCCGCCTCGAACCTGGCCACGGCACCCGTGGTCGTCCCGGCGCAGGCCGCACCGACATCGACGCCGGTGAAGATCGAGATCGGAGCAGTCAACTACGAGCACACACCCATCGTGACCATGCTGTGGAGCGCCGTCCGAGGAGACACCGCACTCACCGGATGGGACTACACCCTGATGTGGGCGAAAGGCACCATGGGCCAGGACGGGAAAGTGACCTTCGGCCCCGACGAGAAATACCCGATGAGCGACAAGACGACTCGCGCGCTGGGAATACACCGAGACTTCGGAGACATCTACCGATTCAGAGTCATCGGCCATGACCTGCTCACCGGAGAAACTGCCCAAGGAGAACACATCGTCCAGTTGACGAATGCGATCGACCTCCCCTCCGGAACAGGAAAAGCCTCAGCCGGTTGGCACCTGGTGGAACACCCCGAATACTTCGGCAGAACCGCGGCCGTCACCTATCGGGCGGGGGAGACGATCACCCAGACCGTGACAGCCGCCGTCGACTCGACACTGACCGTGCAAGGAACCCTCCTCGCACAAGGCGGCACGGCCGAGATCTCGGTGGACGGAAGGCCCGGACAGTCCTTCACCACCACCACCGACGCGCCGAACACGAAAGATCCCTACCGTCGACGCCTGACAACAGTGCCCCTCCCGGCCGGCACCCACGTCGTGACGATCAAATCCACGTCGGCAGGGACGCTCGCGCTGGACTCCCTCGAGGTGATACCGCGGCCGGGCACCGACCGGATGGGCAGCGTCGACCGGATCTCCACCGGAGACCTCAACTTCACGCAACCCACGCAGGAAGTCTCCTGGGACGTCTCGCACGGACCGTTGGGCACCCGCTACCGGGTGACCTACGCCCAGCTGACGCTCCGCCCGGACGGCAGCCGCGTCTACGGTCCGGAAAAACTCTGGTTCCCATCCACCCCACTGACGAGTGCCACCTTCCGCGGCGACTTCGGCGAGAAGTACGAGGTGCGGGTCAACGCGATCTGGCCTGACGGGCGGACCAGCGCCGTGTCCTCGACCGTCGTGCACCTGGCACCGCCCCCGATCGACATCACCGGTGTCGGCGCGGACAAGAACTGGCACTTCGTGAACCACCCGTCCTATCTGCACGGCACGGCGTTGGTCACCTACCAGGACAAGGCCCGCTGGACGACGACGGTGAACGTCGAGGACGGCCAGGGGATCGTGGCCATCCGCGGCACCAGACTCCCCCGAGGAGCCAAGGCGACCGTGTACGTCGACGGCAGCACCCCCGGCGAACAACTGGACACCTCAGGGCCGGTCAAGTACCAGGACGAACTCGGCCGCATCGTCTGCAACCAGGGCATCCACGCCCTCACCGTCGAGGCGAATGTGTCGCCAGGCCACGACGTCCTCGCCCTGGACGGATACCAGATCGCCGACGGCCGGACGTTCAGGCCGTAGCGAACCGCAGCCGGAACTGCTGACTGAAATCACCTTTCCCCGTCTTCCCCCGTCATTCGACACAGGTGGAAGACGGGGAAAAGTGCTGCCAGAAGGAGGCGCAGGCGACCGACCCCCGACAGATCTTTCGACAACCGAATGACTCCCGGACCGCGGGGTAGAGAAGGGACGACCGCGCGACCCCCGACCGAGGAGAAGACCACATGTCCGACCACGACGTCCAGAAGATCGCCGCGATGATCAAAGACCTCAAGACAGCCATGCTCACCAGCGTCGACGCCGACGGCAAACTCCTCGCACGCCCCATGTCCACCCAGGACGTCGAATTCGACGGCGACCTGTGGTTCATCGCCGAACGCGATTCCGACCAGGTCCGAGCCATCACCGCCCGCCCCCAGGTCAACGTCTCCTACGCCGGGAAGAACACCTGGGTGAGCGTGTCCGGCCGAGCCCGCGTCGTCGAAGACCCCGCCAGACTCCACGAGTACTGGAACACCTTCACCGACCTCTTCATGGAAGGCGGGCCCGACAACCCCAACAACATCCTGATCCACATCGAAGCCGACTCCGCCGAATACTGGGGCGGCAGCGACGACGGCGCAGGCGGACGCATCGGCCAGCTCATGCACATCGTCCGCAGCGCCGTCACCGGACAACGAGCCGAAGGCCGCAACGACACCGTCGACCTGCCCTAATCGCCCCCGCGGCCGGAACCGACGCCGGAACCAGAAGCAGAACCCCCGTTCGTGCCGGCGTCGGCTCCACCGTCGGACCCGGCTCCACCGTCGGACCCGGCTCCACCGTCGGACCCGGCTCCACCGTCGGACCCGGCTCCACCGTCGGACCCGGCTCCACCGTCGGGCCCAGGGACACCGGCGACACCACTGCACCCGTCAAACCCGGGAACACCCGCCGACGGCGGCCGCGCCGACCGGGCAGCCGCCAACAGACCAGCCAACGCCCGCGCCACCACGTCGAGTTCTTCGGACGAATAACCCGCCAACTGCGCGCGCATCCGATCAGCCAACGGGAGGAACATGAACCGGCTGGTCTCCCGGGCCCGATCGGTCAGTTCCAGAACAACTTTCCGCCCGTCGTCGACATGACGGCGGCGACGGAGATGACCCGCCCGCTCCAGGCGGTCCACCAGCGCGGTGGCCGCCGCCAACGACAGGCTCATCTCGTGAGCCAGGACGCTGGGAGTCATGGGAGTGCCGCGACGTTCCGCGCCGACCAGGGCACCGATCGCGGCGATATCACTGCGATGATGCCCCAAGAGGCGCGCCACGTCGTCGACATAACGCATCGTCTCCATGGAGAGCGCCCGCATCGACCCGGTGATCTCCTGGGCCTGCGACCTCCCGCCGTCTCTGTCGTCATCCCTGTCGCCGGCTGCGTCGTCGGCTCCGACCGTCTGCCCGGCCTGCACCCCGACCCACTCCCTCCACGAGCGTCGACGACCATCCGGTCAGCGACGATGCCTGTCCTCCTCGATGGTACGAGGCGGGCAGCCGTTCACCGCGGTGGGAAGTGGGCCGGTCGTCCGACACTCCCGGCCGGATCTTCCGACGGCCCCACAAGATGCCTAGGCTGGCCGGGATCGAGAGCACCTGCCGAACGCGTCCGCCGACGAAGCCCACTTTCCCCGACGAGACAGGCCATGACCCGACAGATCGAATCCGACGAGGTGGTGTTGATCGGACCGGACGGGCAACCTGCCGGAACCGCCGACCGGCTCCTCGTCCACGGCGCCGACACACCTCTCCACCTCGCGTTCAGCGTGTATCTCCTCGACGGAGAAGGGCGTCTGCTGATGACCCGCCGGGCCTTGTCCAAGAGGACCTGGCCGGGAGTGTGGTCGAACAGTTGTTGTGGCCACCCTCGCCCGGGTGAGCAGGTCGCTGACGCCGTCCTACGTCGGACCTTCGAGGAGACCGGCTTGGACATCGACCAGCTGACCTGTGTGCTCCCCGAGTTCACCTACCGGGCGGTGGACGCCGGCGGCATCGTCGAATACGAACTGTGCCCGGTGTTCGTCGGACGTGCCCGCGGCGATCTGACCCCCGACCCTGCGGAGATCGAGGAAACCGCCTGGGCGGAACCGGCGGAGGTGCAGGTCATCGCCCGTTCCACCCCCTTCGTGCTGAGCCCGTGGTGCGTCCGCCAGCTTGCGCTCCTCGACCTGGACGCGGCGTCGGCCGCTCTCCGGGTGGACGGTCCGAGCCTCGGCCGCCGCGGCCGTCCGGGACCGGTGGCGGGACGAACAGGCACGACCCGGGGCGAGGACGGATGACGAGATGGGGTGCGCCGGTGCGGGAAGTCCGGGACTTCCTCGTCGCAGCGCTCTACGAACCGGTTCCTCGGACTCGTGAGGAGGACAAGGGTTCCCGACGCCGGGTCGTCACCGCGCTCACCTTGGTCGTGGCGGTCGCCCTGGTCGCGTACTCCCTGCGGATCCCCGCCGGCGACCCGCGTTTCTACCCGGCGACCTTGGCCCTGGCCGGCACCTATGTCGTCGGCGCCCTCGCGTCGGGGCCGTTGCGTCTGGGCCGGGCTCATCGGCGTCGGACGGGCACCAGTCGTCCGGTGGTGCAGCCGTTGCTGTTGGGGGTGCTGCTGCTGGGGGTCTTCATCGGCGGGGCGGGCGTCGTCGCTCAGCTGCCACTGCTGCGCGACCCGGTCGAAGAACTGCTCGACCACGCCCGATCGGGATCGTTACCGCTGGTCCTGGCGATCACCGTCGTCAACGGGATCGCGGAGGAATTGTTCTACCGAGGCGCTCTCTACCCCGCGGTGGGCGGCCGGTCGGCGCTCGCCGTCACGACGGTCGTCTACACGGTGGTCACCGCGGCGGCCGGTATCCCGTTGTTGGCTTTCGCGGCTGCGGCATTGGGCTTGGTGGTCGGTTTGCAACGGCGGGTCACCGGCGGGGTGCTCGGGCCGATCATCACCCATCTGACCTGGTCGGTGGGCATGCTTTTTCTGTTGCCGCCGGCGCTGTCCCTTTTCGGGGATGTCCTGTGACGGTCGAGGTCACGACAGTTCCTCCCGGGATCCGGCTTCCCGGACGCCCAAGGTGAGGCGGCTCCACCAATGGGTCGGCCGGTGCACGGCCACTCCCCACCGGTCCAGGCCGACGAAACCTCCGGCCCACGGCGGGTCCGCGACCGACGCCGCCAGCGGGTCTGCGTCTGTCTCGGCGCCGTCCGGTGAGACATCGGGGTCACGTAACGACCGGCGGATCGCCTCGGAGATCCCGACCAGTGGTCGTGGCTGTGCTGCGATCCGGTCGATCTCACCGGGGGTGGCCACCATGTCGTGCCGTAGGGATCCCACCAGGGCCTCCACCACCGGTGCGGGAACCCGGGTGAGTAGCCCTGAGAGTCGGGCGACCGCGGATTCGGGCAGCATCGGCACGGTCACCTGTACCCGGCGCAGCCCGGAGACCGCCGCGTAGAGGCGCAGCAACTCGGGGTAGGTGCAGCGTTCGGGGCCGCCGATGTCGACGTGGCCGGTGTGGTCGCCTTCGACGGCGTCTCCCAGTAGCCGTACGACGTCCGAGACGGCGATCGGCTGCACCTGGGAGCACATCCAGGTCGGGATGGGCTGCACCGGAAGGTGTTCGGACATCTGCCGGATGACTTCGAAGGATGTCGATCCGGCACCGAGGATCACTGCTGCGCGGAGGGTCAGGGAGGGGACGGTCCCGGCGGAGAGGGCCTGTTCGACTTCGAGGCGTGAGCTGAGATGTTCGCTGAGTTCGTCGGCGGGGACGTCGGGGACGATGCCCGACAGGTAGACGATGCGTTGCACGTCGGCGTCGGCGCAGGCCTGCGCGGTGGTCTGGGCGGCGAGGAGGTCGGCGCGTCGGAAGTCGTTCCGGCCGAGGCCGTGCACGAGGTAGAAGACGGCGTCCACGTCGGTGACGGCGGCGGCGACGCTGTCGGGGGCCGTGACGTCCAGGGGTGTCCATGCCACCCGGTCGGCCCAGCTGAGCGGGGGAGGGTCGGTGTGGCCGTAGGCAGCTCGAACCTGGTGCCCTCTGTTGAGCAGTTCGGGGACGAGGCGGGTGCCGATGTATCCGGTGGCGCCGGTCACGAGGATCCGCATGGCGGTTTCTTACCCGTGTGGCCTTTTTTCATTCCACCGTCGAAGGAGAAATGGGTCACGTGGGGGCGGGCCTGGGCAGGACGAGGGGCAACGTAGGCGAACCGGGCGAGCCCCTACGTCGTCGCCCTCACTGGCGCCGCAGCCAACTGACACCTCTTTTCCTGAACTGGCGCCCTGGACGATCACGGGCGGAGGACGCGGAAAAGCGCTGCCAGTGAGCTCGGACAGTTCAGACGGCCCGGGCGCACCAGGACAGGCCAGCTGCCACCCGATCGGCGATCACCTGGGGACGGAACAACTCCGGCCAGGTCACATGGACGACATACCAACCACAGCTGAGCAAGTCCTCGTCCCGAGACTTCTCCGCACGCAGCCGCGCAGCCCGCTCATGAGGAGTCGTGACAGCGTCATCCAATCCGTACTTCGACACACCGTCGAACTCCAGCGCGAGGCGTGTGTCCTCGACCACCAGGTCGATGCGATAACCCCGACCCGGAAAACCCGCATCTACCTGCGAGATCGTTCGATAGCCCAGGAGATTCAACTGCCAGCGGAGAAGGCTCTCTCCGACGGACTCGGCCAGCGGGTCCATGCTCGCGACGGCCATACGAACCTCCGCCATGCCCGGGCTGTGCGTATAACCGGCGACGGCCTCATGAAGATCGTCCTCGGTCACCAGCCCACGACGCAGCGCGGCATCAGCGCTGGGAAGCAAGGCTTGCGCACCCCATCGCAGACCGGTCTGTACCAGAGCTGCGCCTACGCTCACCTGTTCCTTTGTTCCGAAGCCGGTGTCTCGGGACGAGAAGTCGGCAGCGTGCCGCACATGGTCGCTACGTCGCCGATAGTGGGAGCTGCGTGTCGCGGTGAGGTGAGCGACACCGAAGGGCACCCCGTGCAGCGGCAGTCCGACGACGGCCAAAGCGCTGTGGTGGCTGAGCACCGCCGTGCCGGCTGACCGATGCAGCACGGCTTGCGCGAGCCGGGCGTGGCGTTGCTCGGGCGTGAGGTCTGGGCGTGGAATCCCGTAGGTGGCTCGTCCGATTCGGATGATGTCGCCACGTCGGAGTGCCGCCGTGAGGGTAGCTTCGGTGAAACCTTGGCCGAGAAGCTGAGCGCGGGAGCGGTCACCTCGGTGGGTGAGCAGAGTGAGCAAGGCATCGAACATGGGCTCAGCGTGCGTTCCGGGACGTCGCGAGGGCAGCCGCGAGTCCACGCCCTGTGGACATCCTGTGACGGGGGGAAGCCTGTGGAATCGACGCGCGAACTGTGGCGGGGGCGTCCACCTCTTTGTCGTCCGCCACCGGCTGCCACATTTCTGCACCGGACCCCCTCAACTGTCAGCACTTTTCTTTAACTGACCACGGGTTTCGTCACGGCTGGCAGTCGAGGAAAAGTGCTGACAGTCGACCGAAGGCCCTGATGGGGCCGGGGATCAACCGCGAGCGGACGCCACCGGCCAGGTCTTCGCGACGAGGGTCAGCACGTCGTAGGTGGCCACGACCTCGCCGCGCTGGTTGTGCAGGATCGTGTCCCAGGCGACTTCCCCGTACTCGTCCGTGACACGAGGGGTGATCCGCTTGGCCGTCAACGTGACCCGCACCGAGTCGCCCGCAGCGACCGGAGTGATGAAGCGCAGATAATCCAGGCCGTAGTTCGCCAGGACCGGCCCCGGCTCGGGGTCGACGAAGAGCCCGGCAGCCCAACTCACCAGCAGGTAACCGTGGGCGACGATCCCCGGGAAGAACGGATTCGCAGCCGCAGCCTCCTCATCGGTGTGCGCATAGAAGGTGTCACCCGTCTCCTCCGCGAACGCCGCGATGTCCTCCAACGCCACCCGCCGCAGCGGCGACGCGTAGGCGTCCCCGATCCGCAGGTCCGCCAATGACTTACGGAAAGGATGTGTCTCCTCAGGAGAACCGCCGTAGGCAGGATCTCCGGCGCAACGCCGGTCGGCACCGACATGCCACACCCCGGTGATCGCGGTCAACATGTTCGGTGACCCCTGCAGAGCTGTGCGCTGCATGGCGTGCAGGATGGCGCGTTTCCCACCGAGCTCCTCACCGCCACCGGCCCGTCCCGGCCCGCCGTGGGTCAACGTCGGCATGGGCGAACCGTGCCCGGTGGAGGTCTTCGCATCCTCCCGATTGAGGGTCAGCACCCGTCCGTGATGTGCGGCGATCCCCAACACGAGCCGGCGGGCCGTGCCCGGGTCATGGGTGCACACCGTCGCCACCAGCGAACCGCCTCCGCGGGCGGCCAGGTCGACGGCCTCGTCGAGATCCTGGTAGCCGACGATGCCGCTGACCGGACCGAAGGCCTCCACCGAGTGCAGGACGGCGTTGTCGCCCTCCGCCCAGCTGAACAGCTTCGGCGTCATGAAACCGTTCCCGCCGTTCCTACCGTCCCTGTCGTTCTCGCCGTCCCTGTCGCACCCACCCCCGCCGTCGTCGATCTGCCCCCACACCAGCTCGCCGCCCGCAGCGGCCATCCGACGCACCCGCTCAGCCGTCACCGCCCGCTGCTCGGCGCTGACCAGCGTACCCATCGTCGTCCCCTCGACCCGCGGATCCCCGACCACGCGACGGCCCAGTGCGGCACCGACGGCTTCGGCGACCGCCGCGACCTGCCCGTGAGGGACGATGACCCGACGGATCGCGGTGCACTTCTGCCCGGCCTTGGCCGTCATCTCCACGGCGACCGATTTCACGAAGGCCGCGAACTCCGGGGTGTCCGGGGTGGCATCCGGGCCCAGGATCGCCGCATTCAACGAGTCGGCCTCCGCGGTGAAACGCACCCCGTCCTCGACGACGGCGCGGTGGGCCCGCAACCGACGGGCGACCGCGGCCGAACCGGTGAACTGCACCGCGTCCCGGTGGTCCAGGTGGTTCAGGAAGTCGACCGCGCCGCCGCAGACCAACTGCAGCGAACCCTCCGGGAGCAGACCCGAGTCGAGCATGAGCCGGACGGCCGCTTCGGCGACATAACCGGTCTGCGGGGCGGGCTTCACGATGGAGGGCACCCCGGCGATGAACGCGGGGGCGAATTTCTCCAACATCCCCCACACCGGGAAGTTGAACGCGTTGATCTGCACGAGCACCCCGGGGATGCGGGTGTACACGTGCGTGCCGAGGAAACTGCCGTCCTTGCTGAGCTGCTCGGTCGGCCCGTCCAGGACGACATTCGCATTGGGCAGTTCGCGGCGGCCCCGGCTCGACATGGTGAAGAGCACGCCGATGCCGCCGTCGATGTCGATGAGATTGTCGACCTTCGTCGCGCCGGTGGCGAAGGAGACGTCGTAGAGCTGCTGCTTCCGCGCCGGATCGGACAGGAAGAGCGCCAATTCCTTCATCTTCAGGGCTCGCTCGTGGAGGGTCAGCTCACCCAACGCGCGCTGGCCGACGGTACGGGCGTGGTCGACGACGGCGGCGATATCCGCTCCGTCGGCCCCCACCCGGGCGACGACCTCCCCGGTCGAGGCGTCCCGGATGTCGTCCAGCCCGGCCTCGTCGTCCGGCGACCACCAGGCGTCCCGGAGATAGCTGCGGACGGTGCGGATCGTCGACGGTGCGCTCGTGGTCATCGGGGTGATTCCCTTCGGGTCGTACGTCGGGAGCAGGGGGAGCAGGGAGAGCAGAGGGAAGAGGGGGAGCAGCCCAGGTCGGGCCGGGTCACCAGTCGTAGAAGCCCTTGCCGGTCTTACGGCCGAGCTCGCCACGGGACACCTTGTCCCGCAGGATCTGCGGTGGGGCGAACCGCTCACCTAAGGTGGCGTGCAGATAGTCCGCGATGCCCAGGCGGACGTCCAGGCCCACGATGTCGGTGGTCCGTAGAGGACCGACCGGATGCTTGTACCCCTCTTCCATCGCCCGGTCGATGTCGGCGGCGCTGGCCACCCCTTCTTCGAGCATCCGCATCGCCTCCAACGCCAGGTTCACACCCAGTCGACTCGAGGCGAAGCCGGGCGCATCGGTCACCACGATCGCCGATTTGCCCAGCGCGGACGCCCAACCCCGTGCAGCCTCCGTGAGTTCGGGGGCGGTCCGAGCACCCACGACGACCTCGATCAGTGAACTGGAGGGCACCGGGTTGAAGAAGTGCAGACCGCAGAAGGACGAGGGGCGGTCCAGCCGTTCGGCGAGCTCGCTGATCGACAGGGAACTGGTGTTCGAGGTGAGGAAGGCCTCCGGGGCGATGGCCTCTTCCGCGGCGCGCAGGGCCTCGACCTTCACCTCGAGGATCTCCGGGACGGCCTCGACGACCAGGGCACACCCGGACAGGTCGGGGATCTCCGTGGTCAGGGTGACCGCTTCGGTGCACGGTTCGGCGTTGTCGAGCAGCCCGCGTTCCACCGAAGCGAACAGGGCCTTGTCGATCCGCTGCCCGGTGGTCGCCGCGGCGGCCGGGTCACGTTCGACGACGACGACCTCGCACCCTTTGACGAGGAAGGCGTGGGCGATGCCGACGCCCATCGTGCCGCCGCCGAGGACACCGACGCGGGTGGGGAGTGAACTCATCGGGGAACCTTTCGTACGGACGTTCGGACAGACCATGCCGGTCACGCCCGTTCGAGCAGGAGCGCCGTCCCCTGCCCGACACCCACGCACATCGTGGCCAGCCCACGGCGGGCTCCTTCTCGTTCCATCCGGCCGAGCAGGGTCACCGTGATCCGTGCGCCCGAGCTGCCCAACGGGTGTCCCAGGGCGATGGCGCCGCCGTCGGCGTTGACCCTGGGGTCGTCGTCGGCCAGCCCGAGCCGACGTAGACAGGCCAGGGACTGGGTGGCGAAGGCTTCGTTCAGTTCGATCGCGCCGATGTCCCGCAGCTGCCATCCGGCCCGGTCGAGGACGCGACGGGTGGCCGGTACCGGTCCGATGCCCATGACCGGCGGTGGCACTCCTGCGGACGCGGTGGCCACGATCCGCGCGCGGGGTGTCAACCGGTGGGTGCGTAGTGCCCGTTCGGAGGCGACGAGGACGGCGGTGGCGCCGTCGTTGAGGGAGCTGGCGTTTCCCGCGGTGACGACCCCGTCGGGTCGGACGACGGGGCGGAGCGAGGCGAGTGCTTCCGGTGAGCTGTCCCGGGGTCCTTCGTCGACGGTGACGGTGGTCATGGTGCCGCGGCGTCCGGGGACGTCGACGGGGACGATCTCGGCGGTGAACCGTCCGGCTTCGACGGCGGCCAGCGCTCGCCGGTGGCTGCGTAGGGCGAAGGCGTCGGCGTCGGCGCGGCTGATCCGGTCGAGGGTCGCGAGTTCTTCGGCGGTTTCGGGCATGGAGTATGTCGTGGTGCCGTCCCGGGAGAGTTCGCCGTCGAGGAAGCGGGGGTTGACGAATCGCCAGCCGATCGAGGTGTCGGCGATCTCGCCGGGTTTGCTGTAGGCGGTTGCGGGTTTGGCCAGTACCCAGGGGGCTCGGGACATGGATTCGACTCCGCCGGCGACCACGAGGTCGGCCGATCCGGCTCTGATCATGTCGGCGGCGATGGCGATGGCGGACATCCCGGAGGCGCACAGCCGGTTCACGGTGAGTCCGGGCACGCTGTCGGGCAGTCCGGCGAGCAGCCAGGCCATGCGGGCGATATTGCGGTTCTCCTCGCCGGCGCCGTTGGCATTGCCGAGGATGATCTCGTCGACGGTGGACGGGTCGGCCCCGGTGCGTCGTAGTTCTTCGCCGACGACGAGGGCGGCGAGGTCGTCGGGTCGGACGGGGGCCAGTGCGCCGCCGTAACGTCCGACGGGGGTGCGGGTTCCGCCGACGAGGAAGGCTTCGGTCATGGCGGGGTGGCTCCTCGGCTCCGGGACGACGGTCAGGTGTGGTGGGGCGCGGCTGCGGGGTCACCGATATGACCGACGGTTCGGTAGCAGGTTGGCAGAGCGGGCCCGGCGGTGGCGGGAAGGACACGCGTGGGGTGGACGAGAGGTTGCCCGGTGCGTCGGGCGGATCCGTCCGTCGCCGGTGCGCGCCGGTGCACGGTCGAGGGCGCGGACGCCGGGGAGCTGCCGCCGGGGAGCCGGTTCAGCCGTACATGACGCGGGGACGTCCCTGCCTGTCCGGTACGGAACCGCCGTCGGACGCCCGGACCGGGGCGACGGTGGCTTTCGCGGTGATGACGGTGAGGGTCCACACGATGGTGACCGCCGCCGTCGAGTACAGGGCGGCCCCACCGGCGCTGAGCCGTTGCCCGCCCATCACCAGGCCGGTGACGAGCTCGACGACCCAGGCGAGGACGAGCGCCGCCGCCCAAGGCCTCAGGTCGGCCCGGTCCCAGGCGGCGACGACGGCGGCGACGATGAGGACGGTGGCCAGGACGGCCAGGACGATCCGCGCGACCTGCACCGCCGGGAAGGCATCGGTGTCGATGAGCCGCCAGATCGGCCACCCCATGCAACGGGTGAACGACCCCGACCCGGCCACCGGGATCCCCGACGTGTGCATGACGACCAGGACGGCCAGCCCGGCCCACCCCCACCGGGCGGTGCGATGGCGGACGGTCAGATAGGGGGAACGGTTCACCGCGACGGTCGCCGTGGTGATGGCGATCAGGGCGGTCAGGGAGAGCCCCAGGTCGAGGACGCCCAGTGCGGGAGGAAGCCCGTGCAGCACGACCCGGCGGCCGAAGAGCGCGGCTGCGATCGCCCCGACCAGGGCCACCCACGGCAGCACCCGGACGAGGGACTCGCGACGGTGATGTTGCAAGGACAGCCCGGCCGCGGCGAGAATGAGCGGACCTGCGGCGATGGCGACGACCCGGTGGGTGAATTCGATCAGCGGGTTCAGGTCGTCCGGCCGGGGCGCGATCTGCCCGGGGTGGCAGCCCGGCCAGGTGGGGCAGGCCGCGCCGGACTCGGTGGCGCAGACGACCGACCCCATCACGACCGCCATCAGGGTGGCCAGGGTGGCCAACCGGAAGACCGTCCGCTGAGTATGGGATACGGGCAGACGTGGCTCGGTGGTCATGCGATGCTCCTGGTCGAGGATGCTCGATGAACTCGGAACGGAGGGTGCGCGCAGCGCCCGATTCAGACGGTAGGTGAATCTCGCTGTAACTTCGTGTTTTTGGTGGTGTTTTCGGGTTTTCGTCGGTGGACGGTCATGCCATGACGGAGGTAGTCGTAGGTGAATGGGCCTCAAGGTTGGGATGAGTCAGGATGTGCCGATAAGGCGCACATGCGGGAACGTCCAGACAACCGCCCACAATCAGCACAGAGGAAAGAGAGCGTCGTTGACAGCTTCGTCCGGGAACCTTCCGATATGACCCGTGACCGTCGTCGGGCCGCAGGCGCCCACCGCGACCCACACCGTTCGACATCGCGTTCGGTCGCCCGCCTCGCCGCCGCTGCCGTCGTCGGACTCGGCGCGCTCGCCGGAGGCATCCTCGCCGCGAACGAGGTCCAGCAAGGACGCGAACCGTTGAAGTTCGCCGCCGAAGCCCTGGCCGGTCACCACGACGTCCCCCCGCTCCCGGCCGCAGCACCCAGCGACCCCGCCGACCCGGCAGGCGCCGGACACGCCGTCCCGCAGCCCCCTGCGGCCTCACCCCCCGTGGCCCCGCCGACCGCGAACCCGGAGGCCGGCCAGGCCGCACCGAACGCGCCCTCGGTGGCGGTCCCCATCCTGCCCAGGCCCGACGCGCTCCCGGTGCCCTTCGCCCCCGACCCCGCCAACCCGCGCGGCCCCCTGAAGGTCGTCGGTCTGGGCGACTCCGTCGGCTCCGGTTTCGCCTGCGGGTGCATGAACTACACCGAGATGGTCTCCCAACGGCTCGGCGACCGGCACGGCCGTCCTGTCGACATCGCCAACGAGGCCTACCCGGGGGCTTTCTCCCAGGACGTCCTCGACCAGCTCGCCGAGGAAGAAGTGCAGAAGAAGGTCAAGGAGTCCGACCTCGTCCTTGTGCAGATCGGCGCGAACGACTTCTCCGAGGAGGCGGACAACGCCTTCCTGGCCGAGTGCCGCGACGCGGCGAACTCGACCTGTTACGCCGACACGGCCAAGACGATGCGCGCCAACCTCGACACGATCCTCACCAAGGTGAAGGCACTCCAGCAGCGCCCCGGCGCGCAGGTCGTCGTCCTCGGCTACTGGAATGTCTACGCCGACGGCGAGGTCGGCCGCGCCCACGGCAAAGAGTTCGTCACCGGTAGCGACAACCTCACCCGGTGGATCAACCAGATGACCGCGCAGAGCGCCGCCGACCACCAGGCGCTCTACGCCGACGCCTACGCCGCCTTCAAGGGGGACGGTAGCCAGGACACCACCGACCTGTTGGCCCCCGACGGTGAACACCCCGGTGCCGCCGGTCATCAACTGCTCGCCGAGGCGGTGCTCTCCGCCTTGGGCGATCACGCGGTCAAATTGTGATCGACGAGTAGCCCCGCCGCGCGGGTTGATCGGGCATTCTGGGACGTTCGTCTCCTGAACATGGTTCAATTCGGCTGGTATCGTCCCCGGCATGCACGACCGATCCGCCTCGGTATCCGCCGACCCCACGGCCGTGGACCTGGTCCTCCGCGATCGCACCCGGGTCTGGCACCCCTACGCCTCCACGGTCGACCCCGGCCCCCTGTACGTCGTCAACGCCGCCTCCGGGACCCGCCTCACCCTCAGCGACGGACGCACCACCTACGACGTCGTCGACGGCATGTCCTCCTGGTGGTGCGCCATCCACGGCTACCGCAACCCGGTGCTGGACGAGGCGCTCGCCGCGCAGGCGGCTCGGTTCAGCCATGTCATGTTCGGCGGGCTGACCCACGAACCCGCGGTGGCCCTGGCCGAAGCCCTGGTGTCGATGGCCCCGCCCGGTCTCGGCCGGGTCTTCCTGGCCGATTCGGGCAGCGTGGCGATGGAGGTCGCGCTGAAGCTGGCCCGCCAGTTGGCCCTCACCCGCGCTGCGGGGCGGACGTCCGCCACCGGGCCGTCCGGGCATAGCGGCTCCGAGGGGGCGGCTCGTACGAAGGTCGCGGCACTGCGCGGCGGCTATCACGGCGACACCTTGGGCGCGATGAGTGTCTGCGACCCCGACGGGGGGATGCATGCGGCCTTCGCGGACAGCATCCCCGCCCAGCTGTTCCTGCCGCGCCCGCCGTCGTTCACGACGCCGGCCGACGACCCCGAGATGGTGGAGTGGGCCGTCCGGGCGCGGGAACTGATCCACGGACACCGGGACGTCCTGGCGGCGATCGTGGTGGAGCCGATCCTGCAGGGCGCCGGCGGGATGTGGTCGTGGGCGCCGGCGGCCTTGTCGGTCCTGCGTGAACTGGCCGACGAGTACGAACTTCTGCTGATCGCCGACGAGATCGCCACCGGTTTCGGCCGGACGGGGCGCCTGTTCGCCTGCGAATGGGCCCAGGTCGTCCCGGACGTCCTGGTCGTCGGGAAAGCCCTCACCGGGGGGTACATGACCCAGGCGGCGGTGCTCGCCCGGGACGAGATCGCCGCGGAGATCGGGCGAGGACCCTTCGGGGCGTTGATGCACGGCCCCACGTTCATGGGTAACCCGCTGGCCAGCGCGGTGTCCTTGGCGTCCTTGGGCCTGCTGGCCGACGGCGCATGGGAACCGTTGGTGGGCAGGGCCGCCCACGTGTTGAGCCGTGAATTGGCGCCGCTGGCCGAGAGCGCGGGCACGCCGGGCTCCCCGGTGGGTGACGTGCGGGTGCTGGGTGCGACGGCGGCGATCGAGTTGACCGTTCCCCTGGACATGCCCCTGGCCTTGCGTACCGCGGTGGAGCACGGGGTGTGGCTGCGGCCCTTCCGGAACCTGGTGTACGCGATGCCCCCTTATGTGGCCGACGAGTCCGACCTGGTGACCATCGCGCACGGGATGCGTGCCGTGGTCGGGGCCTTGGCCGGGAGGGCGTCGTGACTCCCCGGGTGGCAGGTTCGCCGAGCCTGTGGAGCGGAGTCACCATCGTCACCGGCACGGACACCGATGTGGGCAAGTCGGTGGTGACGGCGGTACTGGCTGCGGCCCTGCACCGCAGCGGGGTCGAACTGGCCGTGGTGAAACCCGCGCAGACGGGCCTGGCTCCGGAGTCCGTCGACGGTGACGTCCAGGTGGTGGAGCGGCTGGCGGGTCTTCCGTCCGGCCTCTGCCACGAGTACGTCCGACTTCCTGAGCCGTTGGCGCCGACGACGGCGGGCCGCCGGGCGGGGATCTCCTTGCCTGCGGTGACCGAGCACGCCCGGCGGATCGCCGATCTGGCCCGGGCCCACGATTCGGTGCTCGTCGAGGGCGCCGGGGGCGTGCTGGTGGGTCTGGACGACGCGGGCCGTGGCCTGCTGGAGTTGGCCGACGCGCTGCGCTGCCGGGGCGTGCCGACCGGTTTCGTGGTCGTGGCGCGGGCCGGTCTGGGGACGTTGAACCACAGCGCGTTGACCTGTCGGGCGATCCGGGGGCGCGGGCACGATCTGAGCGGGCTGGTGATCGGGGCGGTGCCCGACGCGCAGTCCTTGGCCGGGCCGGACCGTCTCGCCGAGCGTTGCAACCTCGAAGAGATCAGTGATTTCTGCGATGCACCAGTTCTTTTCACCGTTCCCGCCGGGGTCGGTGAGTCGCCTGGACGGGTGCGGGAGGCCGCTGAGACCGTCCCGTTGACCTATGTCGATCTGCCCGTACGGGCCGACGAACGGCAGGCACTGGCATGAACCGACACCCGGACCGCCGCATCCCGGCGACCGTCGACGAAAGGTGAGCACCATGACCACCCTCGATGTGACCGAGACGACCGGTACCTCCGAGACGGCCGATCTGCAGCACGACGGGCCCACACTGGACCTCACCGCGATGGTCGAGGCCGGGCTGGCCGGCCGGTCGATCACCCGTGAGCAGGCCATGGCCGTGCTGGCCAGCGGCGACGACGACCTGATGTCCTTGGTCGCGGCGGCCTCCCAGGTGCGTCGCAAGCATTTCGGACGTCGGATGAAGCTGAACTACCTGATCAACCTCAAGAGCGGCATGTGCCCGGAGGACTGCCACTACTGCAGCCAGTCGCTCGGCTCGGAGGCCGGGGTGCTCAAGTACAGCTGGCTGGGCAAGGACGAGGCGTCGGCGGCGGCTGCGGCCGGTGTCGCCGGTGGCGCCCGGCGGGTGTGTCTCGTCGCGTCCGGTCGTGGCCCGAGCAACCGTGAGGTCGAGAAGGTCGCCGGGATCATCGAGGGCATCAAGGCGGACAACCCCGAGGTGGAGGTGTGCGCCTGCCTCGGTTTCGTCACCCAGGATCAGGCCCGGCGGCTGCACGAGGCCGGCGCCGACGCGTACAACCACAACCTGAACACGGCCGAGTCGGCGTACGAGGAGATCTGCTCCACGCACACCTATGCCGACCGGGAGGCCACGGTCGAGGCCGCGCACGCCGGCGGGTTGTCGGCCTGCTCCGGGCTGATCGCCGGGATGGGGGAGAGCGACGAGCAGCTCGTCGACGTGGTCTTCGCGTTGCGGGAGATCGGCGCGGACTCGGTGCCGGTGAACTTCCTGCTGCCTTTCGAGGGCACCCCGTTGCAGGGGCACCTGGCGTTGACCCCGCAGCGTTGCCTGCGGATCCTCGCGATGGTGCGTTTCGTGCACCCGGACACGGAGGTGCGGGCCGCCGCCGGGCGTGAATACCACCTGCGGTCGTTGCAGCCCTTGGCCTTGGAGATCTCGAACTCGATCTTCTTGGGCGACTACCTCACCTCGGAGGGTCAGGCGGGTGCGGCCGACCTGCAGATGATCGCCGACCTCGGGTTCACCATCGAGGGCGGTGGCACTCCGGAGGAGATCCTGGAGGCGGCCGCGGCTGCGGCGCACGGTCAGGTGCACGGGGTGGCCGAGGGGCACGCCCACGTGGTGGGGCAGACCTGTGGCAGCGCCGAGGGCGGCGGGTGCGGCGGGTCGGGTTCCTGCGGTGGGTCGGGCAGCTGCGGAGGCGGCGGGCATTCCCCCGGCGATGACCACGGACATGGGCACGGACCTGGGCACGGTCACGGCGGTGGGGAGGCTGCGGTTGTCGAACCGCCGAAGGACTGCCCCAGCCGTCAGCCGGTGTCCGGGCCCGTCCCGGTCTCGGTCGGGACGGAGCCGCCGTCGGTGCAGGTTCGTCGCCGTGGTGTCGGCACGGAGTTGCCGCCGAACGCCTGAGCCGGGGGCCGTCCTCCTCGGGGAGGGCGGCTCACTTGCCGGGGCGCAGACGGCCGGGCGTCCGTGGACTCTTCTGGGGTGCGGGTCTGATCCGGGCGTGTGATTCGGGCGCTTCGCGGGTATTTCCGCTCGTCGGGGAGCTGATCGGCTCGGCGGATCGTTGGGCAGGGCGTGGGCCCGTGGCCCTGACATGTCGTCACGGCATCGTAGGCGGGCCCGGACGAAGGAGATGACACCACTCATGAAGTTCACCGCCAGGACGGTCGGTCGGGTCGCGCTCGGAGCTCTGCTCATCCGGGCAGGTCTGAGCCACCTGGGCGCCAAGCGTGCCGAGTTCGCGGAGATCGTGCCCGACTGGTTCCCGGCCGATAAGGACAGGACGGTCGTGGCCTCCGGGGTCGCCGAGATCGCTCAGGGGGCGGCGTTGATCGCGTTGCCGTCTCAGCAGCGTGTGGTGGGTCGGACGGCGGCGGCTTTCTTCGTCGGGGTCTTCCCGGCGAATGTCTGGCAGTACATGGAACGTAAGGACACCTTCGGTCTGGACGACGACAACAAGCGGTTGGTGCGTCTGCTGGTCCAGCCGGCTTTCGTGGCTTGGGCGTTGTGGGCCACCAGCGGTCCGTCGGAGCCGGTCTCGCGTTGAGCTCTGCTGTCTCGTCGGGGCGTCTCGGGGTGAGTTCTTCCGTGTCGGGGAGCTTCGGGGCGAACGGGCCGACGTCGGGGGTCGTCGTGCCGCGGGTCGTCGTGTCGTGGGTCGTCATGTCGAGAGGTTCGTGATCCCGGCGGTTCTGCCGTCTGTATTTCGGAGGGTCGCCCGGTCCTGGTGGATCGGACGGCCCTCTGCGCATGTCCGGACGCGGGCGCGGGGGTAGTCGTGACCCGGGGCCTTGCGGTGGTTATTCATCGTGGGCGCGGGGTAGTCGTGCCGCTTCGTGGTTGCTTCGTGGGCGCGGGGAGGAGTCGGGGTGACATCCGTGTCAGGGGGCAATGGTTGCTTCGCGGGTGCGGGGGTAGTCGTGTCGTTTCGTGGGCGACTGGGAGCCTGTTTCAGTCACTACGAGCCGTGTTTAACGCGGCTCTCAGTCGTCGAAACGGGCTCCCAGTCGTCGAAACGGGCTCCCAGTCGTTGGAGTGGGCTCTCAGTCGTCGAAACAGGCTCACAGTGACCGAAATAGGCTCTCAGTTGTCACAGTCGTCCATCTCCGGCTCGGACACCGGCCTCGTCGATCACCTCATCGCCCGGGCCAAGGCCGCCCGGTCCAGGTCGACCCCCACCTCTGCTGCCGCCGCCGCGCACGCCCCGACGACCGGGTGCGGGACGAACACGGCCTGCGGATATCCGGCACCCACCCGGTGACGTAGCGGACCCGAGGCGAGCAGCCCCCCGGCGAAGACGACCGGTGCTTCAGCGGCGCCCCCACCCTCGTCCGTGTCAGCGCCCGCACCGATATCCTCACCAGCACCAGCACCAGCACCAGCAGCACCCGGGCCCCTGGCCTCGCCTTCGTCCGCACCGATACTCGCGCCCCTGGCCTCGCCTTCGTCCGCACCGATACCTGCGCCCCCGGCTCCGACCGCCGACAAGGTCGACGCCAAGGCCTCCCCGGCCCGGTCCACGATCGCCGTGGCCTGCTCGTCCTGCCCGGACAGATTCAACGCGACCTGCGCGAACTGACCCCACTCGGCCGGACGCAACTCGTCGACCGCCCGGATCAACTGTTGCGGGTCGACCCGTTCCGAACCGGCCGCCGGGCTCAACGACAGCTGGCCCAGGACCACTGCGGTCATCGCCGTCGGCGGCCCGCCACGGTCCAGGTCGGCGGCCACTGCACGCAACACTCGTCGCCCCAACCAGACGCCTGATCCGGTGTCGCCCAGCAACCAGCCCAGGCCGTCCCGTCGATCCTGCAGCGCCCATCCGGAGATCGACGCGGCCACCGCGCCCGTCCCGGCGATCAGGACATATCCGTCCGGTCGGGGAGCGGCCGCTCGGAAAGCGATTTCCAGGTCGGTCACCAGGGAGAAGGGCACGGTGCCCGGCTCGGACGGATGCTCGGCGACTTTCAGGCCGACCGCGGCGCACGCCCGGCGGATCGCCCCGGCGACCTCGTCCCTGCGGGCGGGACCGGCTCCGGCGGATCCGATGCACACCTGGTCCGGACGTGCCCGGACCGGCCCGGTGTCCACGCATTCCCGCAGTGCCCGTGTCAGGTGACCGGCCAGGTCGCCCGGTGACGAACGCACATTCCCGCCCCGGGCCAGCCCTCGTCCGACCAGGGTGCCGTGCGCGTCGGTGAGCACGGCACGGATGGCGGTGCCGCCGATGTCCACGCCGAGAAAAACCATGGGTCACCTCTTCACCTGTCGACTTCGCCTGCCGACACGACCTCAGGCGTACGGCCTGCGGGTGCAGCAGAACTGGAGACGGGCCGATCCCCTGAGGGAAACAGGCTTCCACATGTCCTTTCCTCGCGGGGCCGGTTCGGCCGGTCCGGCACGACGACCTGGCGCGCCGAAGCGGCCAGTGGCACCAAATGCGCTACACGACAGGGGAGGACACGTTAGTTTCGGAGGATCACCGGCCCGAGCGGACTCGACGAGGAGAACTGATGGGCAAGCCTCTGGCGTGCATTCTGACCGGTCTGCTGCTGCTCCCGCTGGCAGCTTGCGGGGATTCCGGCAGCAGCAACAGTTCCGCTCGAGGTGACGGGCAGAAACTGACCGTCTGGATCATGGAAGGCACCAACCCGGACAGCACCGCCTATTTCACCCAGGTGAAAGAAGCGTTCAAGGCCAAGACCGGTGCCGAACTCGACGTCCAGCTGGTGCCCTGGGCGAGCGCCAAGGACAAGTTCACCACGGCCATCGCCGGTGGCACCACCCCTGATGTCGCTGAGGTCGGCACCACGTGGACTCCCGAGTTCGCCGATGTCGGTGCTCTCGCGGATCTCACTGCGAGGGTGCGTGACGCCGGGCTTGCCGACGATCTCGTCGACGGGTTGAGAGATGCCGGCACTCTCGAGGGGAAGCTCTACGGGATGCCTTGGTACGCCGGGGTGCGTGCCGTCCTCTACGACAAGGAGGTCTTCGCCCGGTCGGGTATCACTTCGCCTCCCGCGACGTGGGCCGAGTTCGCCGAAGCGGTCACGAAGGTCAAGAGTCACCAGCCGGGGATCGTCCCCTTTGCCGTGCCGGGGAGCAGCGAGTTCACCGCTGTCCCTTTCATCTGGGGTGCCGGTGGTGAACTCGCTGTGAAGGAGGGCGACCGGTGGCGTAGTCGGATCAATTCGCCCGAATCCGTCGCGGGGATCACTTTTCTGACCGATCTCGCTGTGAAACAGCAGGCTTCCACTCCTGCGGCGGCGACTTGGAATGAGAAGGACGTCCTGGCGGCTTACGCCAAAGGTGGTGTCGCGATGATCGTTTCCGGGTCGTGGACGCCGCCGACGTTGACGAAGGACGCCCCGGAGGTCGCCGCTCGCACCGGTGCTTTCCCGATCCCTGGGAAGGATGGCATGGCCCGTTCTTTCACCGGCGGTTCTCACCTGGCGGTCTTCGAGAAGAGCACGAAGAAGGATCTTGCTTTCGAGCTGGTGAGGTTGATGACCACCGGTGATCTGGCCACCCGGTGGGGCAAGGAGTCGACCTATTTCCCGGGGACGAAGAGCCTCGTCGGGAAACTGGGTGATCAGGAGAAACTGACGAAGGTTTTCGTGGAGCAGTTCACTCGGGGTGGTAAGACGGTGCCGGTGACGCCTGCTTGGGGCAAGGTCCAGGGCAAGAAGGTCGTTCCGACGATGATGCAGTCGATCCTTTCGGGGAAGGCCACCGTTCAGCAGGCTGCCGATCAGGCGGCCAAGGACATGGACGAGGTCTTCGCCGCGAAGTGATGGTGTCACCCAGATTGATCCGCCGGGCCCGCCCGTGGCTGTTGCTCGCTCCTGCTCTGTTCGTCCTCGCCGTGTTGATGGTTTGGCCGTTGGTCCGGGTCGTTGACCTGTCTTTCCAGGAACATGGTCTGCGTGAGTTGAATCGGGGTACCACCCGCTATATCGGTTGGCGCAATTACACCGAGATCCTCGGTGACGGCTATCTGTGGCGTACCGTTCTGCCTAATACGGTTGTCTTCGCGGCGGTATGTGTCGTTCTCACTGTCGTCCTGGGCACTGTGGTGGCGCTCTTCCTGAAGTCTCTGCCGACGGGTCTGCGGTATGTCCTGTGCAGCGCGATCATGGTGGCTTGGGCGGTGCCTGCCATCACTGGGACGTATGTGTGGGTTTTCCTTTTCGATCCGGGTGACGGGTTGGCGACTCATCTGCTCGGCGGCCTGGGTCTGGTGGAGACCGGGCAGGTCAACTGGTTCCTTGATCGGACGTCTTTTTTCGCGATTGCCACTTTGAATGTCGTCCATCATGGTTTCCCGTTCGTGGCGGTGACCGTGTTGGCCGGGTTGCTCGCTGTCCCGGACGAACTGTACGAGGCGGCTCGTATCGACGGTGCCGGGTCGTGGCGGCAGTTCCGGCATGTCACTCTGCCGATGTTGCGTCCTTTGTTCGCTGTGGTGACCATCTTGTCGACCATCTGGGACTTCAAGGTGTTCACGCAGATCTTCCTCATGCCTGGTGGCGGTGGCACGAACCGGGAGGTTTTCAACCTGGGTGTGTGGAGTTACATCACCAGTTTCGGGCAGGGCCGGTACGGGATGGGCGCGGCCGTCGCGGTCCTGCTGACGTTGTTGTTGTTGGCGGTCACTCTCGTCTACTTGCGCACGTTGTTCGCCGAGGAGGAGTGGTGAGGGGTTTCGCCCGGTGGTGCGGTGTGGCCGTTTTGCTCGTTTTCGCGCTTTTTCCCGCTTATTGGATGGTGTCCACCGCTGTCGATCCGCGCGCGGCGACTCGGGGTGGGAGTCTCTTGCCTTCCGGGGTCAGTGCCGAACATTTCACCCGTGTCCTCAGTGGTGCCGGTTTCGGTCGCTACCTGGTGAATTCGGCGTTGGTCGCTGTGGTGACCGTGGCGGTCAGTTCGTTCGTCGCCCTGTTGGCCGCGGTTGCTGTCGCCCGTTTCCGTTTCCGGATGCGCACCACTGTGATGGTGATGATCCTGGTCGCGCAGATGGTGCCTTTGGAGGCTCTGGTCATCCCGCTTTTCTTGCAGGCCCGTAATCTGGCTGCGCTGAATTCTCTGCTGGGTCTGTCGATCGTCTACTTGGCGTTCTCTCTGCCGTTCGCGGTGTGGCAGTTGCGCGGGTTTGTCGCTGCTGTCCCCGTGGAGATCGAGGAGTCCGCTCAGGTCGACGGTTGTTCCTGGTGGCAGAGCTTTTGGCGGGTTCTCGTCCCGATGGTCGCGCCTGGTCTGGTCGCTACCAGCGTCTTCAGTTTCATCACCGCGTGGAATGAGTTCATCTTCGCGTTGACCTTTCTCCAGGATCAACGGAAGTACACCGTGGCGATCGGTTTGCAGAAGTTCTTCGGGGAGAACACCGCTGACTGGGGGCCGATCATGGCTGCGTCGACTCTGCTGGCCGTGCCTGTGGTCGTCTTCTTCATGATCGTGCAAAGACATCTCGTCGCCGGGGTGACTTCCGGCGCGGTGAAGGGATGACCTGATGAGCAGACTCGCCCACGGTGTACTGATGACGGGGTTCTCCGGCACCCGGGTGCCGGACTGGTTGGCGGAGGCTCTGGCCGACGGTCTTGCCGCGGTCTGCTTGTTCGCCCAGAACACTCCTGACCTGGTGACGACCCGCGCTTTGACCGCCGAGTTGCGGGCTGTTCACGACGGGGCTGCTGCGCGTGCCGGGGCGGTGGCGGGTGGTGCGGGTGGGTTGGTGATCGCTGTCGATGAGGAGGGCGGTGATGTGACCCGGTTGCAGGCTGTGCACGGGTCGTCGTTGCCGGGGGCGGCGGCGCTCGGGGCGGTCGACGATCTGGGGTTGACTCGGCGGTGTGGCCGGTTGTTGGGTGAGTTGCTCGCTGAGGTCGGGGTGGATTTGGATCTGGCGCCGTGTGTGGATGTGGCGGCTGAGCCGTTCAATCCGGTGATTGGGACGAGGTCGTTCGGGGCCGATCCGGATGTGGTTTTCCGGCATGGTGCGGCCTTCGCGGAGGGTTTGGCCGTGGCGGGGGTCGCTTCGTGTGCGAAACATTATCCGGGGCATGGGGATACCCGGGTCGACAGTCATGTGGACCTGCCGGTTCTGGAGGCCGGTGAGGATCTTCTGTGGCGTCGGGATCTGGCGCCTTTCCGGGATTTGTTGACGCCGGACGGTGCGGGGTGTGCCGGGGTGGATGCGGTGATGGTGGGTCATCTGGTGGTGCCTTCCAGGGGTGTGGAGCCGGCGTCCTTGTCGTCCTGGGCGGCGGGCAGTATCCGTGAGTTCGGTTTCACCGGGCCGATCGTCACCGATGCTTTGGGGATGTGTGCGCTCAGCGACCGGATGTCCTTGGGGGAGGCGTGTGTGCGTGCTCTGGTGGCTGGTGCTGATCTGTTGTGTCTGGATGCGCCGCAGCGTCGTGATCCGGAGGCGGCGTTCGTGGAGGCGGTCGCTGCGATCGACGAGGCCGTGGCGGGTGGGGTGTTGGATCCGGCGGTGTTGGCCGAGTCGGCTGGGCGTAATGCGACGCTTGTGCGGCGTTCTCGGGGGGTGGGGTCGTCGGGGGTGTTTTCTGCGGAGGCTGTGCGTGGTGCGGAGGAGGCTCTGCGGTCGGTGGGGGCTGTTGCGGCGCGGCAGGCTTTGCGGGTGACCGGGGAGGTGGCCTTGTCGGGGCCGCCGCTGTTGATCGATGTCCGTCGTCGGGTGGATGTTGCTGCTGATCGTCTGTCTTGTCCTTTCGCGGAGGTTTTCCGGCGGTCTTGGGTCGCGGCGGAGGTGTTGATCCCGTTGGATGCTGCTGAGGTCGCGGCTGCTTTGGATGTCGCTCCGGTCGGTCATCATGTGGTCGTGTTGACGGCTCGGGCGTGTGCTGATCCGGCGGAGGGGGAGTTGTTGAAGGCGGTGTTGGCGGCGCGTCCGGACGGGGTGGTCGTTCATACGGGGGTGGGTGAGGCGGCGCCGGCGCCGGCGCGTCTGGTGTGTGCTTTCGGGAGTGGTGCGGCCAATGCGGAGGCTGTGGTGCACGTGTTGACGGCCGGGGGGACCGGTGGGGGTGGCGCGTGAGGGTTCTGGGGGTGATGTCCGGTACGTCCTTGGATGCGATTGATCTGGCGTTGGCGCAGATTTCGGCGGTGGATCTGCCGGTTTCGGGGCGGGGTGAGTCGGGGTACGAGGTGCATCTGCTTCCGGTGGCGGATGAGGAGGTGCCGTGGCCGGCTGGGGTGCGGGCGGAGTTGGTCGCGGCGAGTACGGGTCGGGTGGTTGCGGGTCCGGATCGGTGGTGTCTGTGGCATGCGCAGGTCGGTCGGATCGTGGGGGAGGCGTGTGCGCAGGCCATCGCCAGGTGGGGGCCGGTGGATCTGATTGTCTGTCATGGGCAGACGTTGGCTCATGTCGTGGTGGACGGTCGGGTGTCGGGCAGTCTTCAGGTGGGTTCTCCGGCGCATGTGTATGCGGCTACGGGTGTTCCGGTGGTCAGTGATCTGCGGAGTGCGGATGTCGCTGCGGGCGGGCAGGGGGCGCCGTTGGCGAGCATGTTCGACGCGTTGTGGTTGGGGGATCGGCCGTCGGCGGCGGTCAATCTGGGGGGTATCGCGAATGTGACCTTGATCGATGCGGCGGGTGCGGTGGTGACGGGGGATACCGGTCCGGCGAATTGTCTGTTGGACAGTGCTGCTGCGGAGCTGGGCGAGTCCTGTGACCGGGAGGGGAGGTGGGCGGCGGCTGGGGTGGTCGACCGGGTTGCTCTGGGTCGTTTGTTGGCCGATCCGTATTACGCCCGGCCTTTTCCGAAGAGCACTGGGCGGGATCATTTCCACTGTCGTTATGTCCGTGACTTGTTGGGTGGGCAGGTTCTGTCGGGGCCGGATCTGTTCGCCACGCTCACGGAGTTGTCGGCGCGTACGGTGGCGGATGCGTTGGGTTCGGTCGATCGGGTCGTGGTGTCCGGTGGGGGTGCGGCGAATCCCACGTTGATGCGCCGGCTGCGGGAGTTAGCTGGGGCGCCGGTGACGACCAGTGATGCGCTCGGTGTGCCGTCGTCGGCGAAGGAGGCTCTGTTGATGGCGTTGTTGGGTTGGTTGTCGGTTCATGGCGTGCCTGGTGTGGCGGTGGGGCCGGGGGGTCCGGTGACTGGTGCGTGTCGTCCTGCGGTGCTGGGTTCGTCGACTCCGCCGTGTCGGATGGATCTTCCGGGGCGGTGGGCTGGTCGGCGGCCTCGACGGTTGGTCGTCGGTGTGCGTGGTGGTCGATCTGGTGGGGGGCAGCGGTGACGGGTGGTGGTCGGCCTGATCTGGGGTGGCGTACCGAGGGGCGGCATCCTGCGGCTCGGATGCTCGACGCCGGTGACACGGCTGAGGTGGTGGCGGCGGTGTTTGCTGCCGACCGGCAGGTCTTCGACGCGGTGCAGGCGGTGTCTGCGCAGGTGGTGGCGGCGGCGGAGTTGATGGTCGGGACGGTTTTCGCGGGGGGTGTCGTCCATTACGTGGGTGCGGGGACGTCGGGGCGGATGGGGGTGTTGGATGCGGTGGAGTTGTGGCCGACGTACCGGGTGGGTCCGGAGTCGGTGCGGGCTCATCTGGCCGGGGGTTTGTCGGCGATGACTTGTGCGGTGGAGGGCGCGGAGGATGATGAGGCGGCGGGGGCGGCGGTGGTCGGGGGGTGTGGTCCGGGTGATTTGGTGGTGGGGATCGCGGCGAGTGGGCGGACGCCGTTCGTGCGGGGTGCTCTGGTGGCGGCGCGGGGGCGCGGGTTGGTGACGGTGTTGATCGCGGCGGTTCCGGATGCGGCGTTGGCGGGGCTGGTGGATGTGGCGATCTTGCCGGATACGGGCCCGGAGGTTGTGACGGGTTCGACGCGGTTGAAGGCGGCGACGGCGCAGAAGTTGGTGTTGAACGCCTTGTCGACGGCGACGATGGTCCGGTTGGGGAAGACGTATGAGGGTTTGATGATCGATCTGGTGCCGACGAATGCGAAGTTGCGGGCGAGGTCGGTGCGGATGTTGGTGCAGGGCAGTGGCCGTTCGGAGCCGGAGTGTGCGCGGGCGTTGGCGGCGGCGCGGGGGCAGGTGCGTCCGGCGTTGGTGGCGTTGGCGGCGGGTCTGTCGCCGGAGGAGGCTGGTTCGGCGGGGGTGGCTGCTGCGGTGGCGGCGTGTCCGCCGGATCCGGGGCGGGTGGGTGATCCGTCGGGGGTGCGGGCGGCGGTGGCTCGGGTGCTTGCGGGGCGTTCCTGAACGGCGGGGTTTTGTTCTTCGGCCTTCGAGGTTTTGGCGTTCATTGCCGGGCTGGCGGGATTGGTTCGCTGATCAGCAAGGTGAGGAGATAATCTCCTCTTGAAGAGTGCTTTTGCATAGCAATATTTGTTGGCCAGATATCGGGGGGCATGTTCTCCTTCCCGATAATGAGGATTGCAGCCGTTTCCGACGTGCGCGATGGCCTTGTGGAAGAAAGTTGGCGAGCCGCATGCCTCAAGATAGAGTTTTTGTAAAATATTATATTAGTGCAGATAGAAAGACATGGCGGTGGTGGTGTGAGGTGGCGCAGCTGTCCGCTTTTGCTGGAGGAAATCTCCTCTTCGCTGGGGCGATCGGCTTTGTAATTTTGTCCGAGCGGACTCTGTTGTATATCCCCTTATTTTCTATGTTCTTCTCCGGGGGGCTCTTGCTCGCCATGTTCTTGGTGTATGACCTTTTCGGAGTATCTCCAGAATGTTATATTTCTATTTATCGAGGGCGAAAAGTTGTCGTCATGTCGGCGTTCCCTAGGCTGTGCCTGATACCGGCTCAGCTGACCGTTCACTCATTGGCCGCACTCATGCTTACCGTTAGTCTTGACAAAAATGATGGACATTTAATTTACGATGGTTTTTTCTGGATCATGGTTTTTCCTTTTCTGCTCATGTCCTTGGCGACAATTTCTGGGGCTTGGATGGGTTGGCCCAGGGTGATATTGCGTTCGGATGCAGTTATCATTCACTGGAAATTCTCGGAGACCGTCATTCCCTGGGAGAAGGTTGTGAGAGACGATCTTGGAGGCCGCGATTTTAGAATCAAAGTCGCGGCGCGAGTGAGGGCTGAAAGGAGATTTCGCATCCTCTTTGGGCTGAATATTCCTACGCCCCTCATTCAAGTTCCGTATTCAATCGATCTTGTTTGCCTTTATGAGGGCAAATATTTGTACAATCAATGGGAGTACGCCTCGCGTGTCGTTGATTTTTATTTAGCGAATGCGGAGGCGCGGGAGCGGCTGGGAACTCGGGAGTCTCTGCGGGAGATCAGGGATGAAGAGCTGAGAACCAGGCCTTATCTTGTTTTGCCTGATATGGATGAGAGGGTTAACTGCCCGGAGGGCTGTCAATGTTGTCCACTATCGCTTGAGTGGGATAATCGAAGCTCTGCAAGTTTGTGATGGCGTTCATTGCCGGGCTGGCGGGGCCTGGCCGTGCTCAGCGGTGATCGAGCAGCTCGACGAAGATTCGGTGGGCTTCAACGCTGAACAGGACGAAGCGGATCAGGTCGAGACGTCCGTCGGCGGCCGCAGGATGCGCGCCTGCCGTGGCGACGGCGATCCGGGCGACCTCGGCCATGTCCCAGCCGTAGATGCCGGCGCTGATCGCTGGGAAAGCGACAGTGCGTGCTCCGACGCTGACGGCGACGTCGAGACTATTGCGGAAAGCCGCAGCAAGCAGCTCCGGATCGTCCTGCCCGGCATGTCGATTAGGGCCGACCGTATGGATCACCCATGCGGCGGGCAGCCGTCCGGCAGTAGTGGCGACAGCCTGACCGACCGGCAGCCCCCGGGGCAGGTCGCCGGACCGTAGTTCTCTACAAGCGTTGAGGAGCTCGACGCCAGCGGCGCGGTGGATGGCGCCGTCGACGCCGCCGCCGCCCATCAGGGAGGAATTGGCGGCGTTCACGATCGCGTCGACCTGTTCGGTGGTGATGTCGCCGTGGACGGCGTCGATTCGGGCCGGGCTGTTCATGGGGTCTTCCTCAGGTCGGGGTGTCCCGCCATTTTCTCCGGTCAGGCTGCGTCGTGCTCGTCCAATGGGCTGAAGATCAGTTGCAGGGAGTCCTTCACGGTCACTCGTTCCACGTGGATGCCGTAGACCCGGCGTAGCGTCTCCGGGGTGAGGACCTCTTCGGGCGTCCCGGCCGCTGCCACGTGGCCGCGTTCGAGCAGGACGAGTTTCGTGCAGTACCTGGCCGCCAGGTTGAGGTCGTGCAGGACGACGACGGTGGTGACCTCGAGCTGTCCGACCATCTGTAGTAGTTCGTGCTGGTAGCGGATGTCGAGGTGGTTGGTCGGTTCGTCGAGGAGAAGATGGTCGGCTTGTTGTGCCAGTGATCGGGCGACCAACACACGTTGTTTCTCCCCTCCTGAGAGGGTGGAGAATCGGCGGTCGGCGAGCGTCCGGGCTCCGACGCGGGTCAGTGCGGCCGCGACGGCCTGGTGGTCTTCCCGGGTGAAGGCGGCGAGGGCTTTGCGGTGCGGTGACCGGCCGAGCAGCACCATGTCCGCGACGGTCACCGGGAGGTCGGACGGGGTTTCCTGGGCGACCACGGCGACCCGTCGTGCCAGGTCGTGACTGCGCAGGGCGGAGACTGGCTGTTCGTCGATGGTGATCAGGCCTGCGCGTGGGCGCAGTGCGGCGTACAGGGTGCGTAGGAAGGTGCTTTTACCGCTGCCGTTGGGGCCGATGAGTCCGACCACTTCGCGGGGCCCTGCGTGTAGTCCGACGCCTTTGAGTACGAGGACGTCGTCGTAGCCGACGGAGACGTCGTTCGCCGAGATCATGATGTGGAGCTCCTTGCGGGGTCACGCTTCACTGGTGGGTGTTGAGCTGGCGGACGAGGAGGAACAGCAGCGGGGCTCCGGTCAGGGCCGTCACGATGCCCAGGGGGAGTTCCTGGGCGGGGAGGGTGATCCGGGCCAGGACGTCCGCCCAGACCAGGAAGACGGCGCCGAGCAGGGCGGCCACCGGGAGGAGCCGTCGGTGCGCGGTGCCGACGCACAGCCGTGCGACGTGGGGGATGATCAGGCCGACGAAGCCGATGCCTCCTGAGGCGGAGACGAGGGCTCCGACGCAGAGCGCGACGATCACCATGATGGTGGCGCGCAGTCGGAGCGGGGAGATCCCGAGTGTCTGCGCGGTGTTGTCGCCGATGGCCAGCGCGTCCAGGGGTCGGGCCTTGACGGTGAGGACGGCGAGGGTGGCGAGCACCACGGCCCCGGTGATCAGGGCGGATTGTCCGGTGGCCAGTGTCAGTGAGCCCAGGGTCCAGAAGAGGACGGAGCGGCCTGCGTCGGGGTCGTCGGAGGCGAAGATCAGGAACGAGGTGAGTGCTTGCAGGACGTAGCCGACGGAGACGCCGGCGAGGACGAGCCGGGTCGAGGTCATCTGTCCGCCGACGTGGGCGAGCAGGAAGACTCCTACGCCGGCGGCGAAGGCGCCGATGAAGGCGCTGCCGGCGAGTGAGCCTGAGCCGATGCCGGTTCCGACTCCGAACAGGATGGAGGCGGCTGCCAGGGTGGAGGCGCCGGAGGTCACTCCGAGGAGGTAGGGCTCGGCGAGGATGTTGCGGGTGAGTGCTTGGAGGGCGACGCCGGCGATGGCCAGGCCGGCGCCGACGGCGGCGCCGAGGAGTACTCGGGGTGTGCGTAGCAGCCAGACGATGGAGTCTTCGGTTCTCGTCCATGTCGTTTCGGCGGGTGTGCCGAGGAGGTGGTGTCCGAGTATCCCGGCCACGGTGTCCACCGGGATGGAGACCGGTCCGAGGCCGATCGCGGTCGGCAGGGTGAGGAGCAGGGCGAGGCACAGGCCGCTGATCCACAGTCTGGTGTGTCTTTTCCGACGGTCGTGGTCGAGGTCGTCGTCCGTGACGGTCAGTTGTGTCGTCGTGTTCATGGGGTGCGGTTTTTCAGGGTCATCGCTGCGACGAGTCCGGCGACGGTCATGGCGCTGAGGGCGATGACGGCGCCTTGGTAGCCTGCGGTGCTCATGGCGGTGCCGGAGGCGGCGGCGCCGAGGAAGAGTCCCAGGCTCATTCCGGCGGAGTTCAGGCTCAGGGCTGTTCCTCGGACGTCGGTGCAGCGGCGTACCAGCAGGGTGACGACTGCCGCGGAGACGACCGCGTGGCTGGCCGAGAGGATCGCCGTGCAGATCAGGGCGAGGGGCAGGACCGGTGCGGTGTAGACGCCGATCATGGCGATCAGTGCGGTCAGCAGGCTGATGGTCATCACTCGTTGGGCTCGCCGGTCGGATTCGTCGAGGTTGACCATCCGGCCGGAGATCAGGTGGCCGAGGAAGAACGAGCCGCCGCTGAGTGACCAGACGAAGGCGAACATCGACGATGTCAGTCCGAAGCGGTCGCCGTACAGCGGTGCGAGGAAGGCCAGGTGTCCCATGAATGCGCCGGCTCGGGCGAAGGAGACGGTCAGCAGGGGTACGGCGCCTGGGACTGCGGCGAGGGTGCGGAATGCGGCGATGTAGCCGAGCCGGGGGGCGTTGTCGGCGTGTTCGTCGCGTCCGAAGCGGTAGAGGATCGGCGCGAGGAGGAAGGCGATCACGGCGATGGCCACGAGGTCGCCCTGCCATCCCCACCACAGGGTGGGGATGATCAGGAGGGGCGCTCCGAGTGTGGAGGCCAGGGTCTGCGATGTCATGACCAGGGCGGCGCCTCTGCTGGCGGCCGGGCCGGTGCCGAATCGGTCGGCTGCCGCTGAGGACAGGGCCGGGTACAGGAGCGCATTCGATACCCCGGTGAGCAGGCAGAATGCGGCGAGTGCCGGGATCCAGGCGGCTGTGCCGATGAGGGCGGCGATGCCGAGCAGGACGAGGGAGGCGGCGGCGACCCGTCCGGGGGCGATCCGTCCGATGAGGGGTGCCAGGGCGATGCCGGTCAGGACGGCGCCGATGCCGGCGAGTCCGCGCATCGAGCCTACTTCGGCGTGTCCGTCACCGACGGCTTCGGCGATGGGGACGAGATATGTCGTGAAGATCGTGAAGGGGAGGAGGCCTGCCGCTGAGGCCAGTAGGGTCGGCCAGACCGCTGCGATGATGCGTCTTTCGCTGGGCAGGGCTTCGGGGGGTGTCGTGTCGCTCATGGGTTCCTCGAGAGGCCGGTGCGGATCATGTCGAGGTCGGTGTCGAAGTCCTGGATGGTGAAGGCCGTCGACAGGGCTTCGCCTTCGCGGGTTTTCGCTGCTTGCCGTAGTTCGTCCTCGTATCGGGTCAGCAGTGCGTCGATGGTGGGGCAGTCGACGTCGAGGTGGCGGGCCACGCCTTGGATGATTTTGGTGCGGTAGTAGTCCTCTTTGGGCATTCGTGGGATGTCCCATTGGTCTGTGCTGTTGCGGAAGACCTGTGGGATCGGGATGGCGGAGAAGTCGAAGTACCTTCCGGCCCGGTCCGGGGTGGAGAAGGGGTCGATGAGGAGGGATGCGTAGCGCACGTAGACGAGGTACTCCTGGTGGATCGTGGGTAGTTGTTCGAAGGCGGCGATGTCGGCCGGGCTGATGCTTTCCGGGCGGACGGGGTAGCTGTCTTCGAGCATGAAGGCCAGCAGGTTGAGGCTGGGGCTGCCCAGTGCGGTGGTGATGGCTGTCATTTCCCGCCACATGGCGACCATGGTGTGGATCAGTGACGGGGTGATCGGGCCTTCGGGGAAGAGTTTGTAGACGTATTTCGTGGTGTCGGGGGTGCCGAATACGGCGTCGAGGGTGACCTCGTTCATGAACAGGGCGGGGTGGACGTACAGCGAGATGTTGCGGGTTTCTGCGTGGACGGGCCGGTCGAGGGGTTCGATGTCGGTGCCGGTGGTGGCGTAGAGGGTGCGGAGGAGTTCCAGGGTTTTCGAGCGGGGGGTGGTGGAGCCTGCGTAGATCCGGCGTTTGGCGCCTGCGGTCAGCACGGTGGCCGAGGGTTCGCCGTGGGGCCATCGGGTGTCGCCGAGGTAGCTGGAGAAGCTGATCACTTCGGGGTGCAGGCCTTGTTGTGCGGTGTATTCGCTGACGAGTGAGCCTGATCCGAGGGTGGGGGAGGACAGGATGATCCGGGTGGTCTGTTCGAGGACTTCCGGGGGGAGTTGTTTCAGGACGGGGAGATAGGCGTCTGCGGTGACGGTGAGGATGAGGGTGTCCCACCGGCCGGTGACGTCCGGGTAGCGGTGGAAGCGTTCTTCGATCTGGTGTCGGCCGGACAGTGCTCGGTGTCGGTCGTTCTGGACGTCGACCTGGAGGATGCCGTCGGTGGTGTTCAGCGCGTGGAGGAAGGAGTCCGAGCGTGGTGTTCCTCTGCCGGCGATGCCGACGGTGGTGCTGATCCGGGCGGCGAGTATCGCGGTCTGGACTGCGGTGGGTCCGGTTCCGGCGATGAGTACTCTTCCGAGGTTTTCCACGGGTCAGCCGGCCTTTCCGGCGTGGTCGGGTTTTGTGTAGACGGCGACGTCGAAGACTTGGTTGGGGTGGTGGACCGTGCTGATCTGTTGCCAGTGTTCGGGATTGACGTCTTGCCGGGGGTAGTTGAACAACGATTTGAGTCCGTCGCCGAATCGCATGGCGACGACGACGTCGTCGCGGGTGATCGGGTGCAGTCGTTCGAGGAGGTCGTATTTGGTTTCGACGGTGGAGCTGAAGACGATGTGGGTGGCTTCGGCGGTGAAGGGCAGTTCTTCGATCGGTCGGCATTCGAGGGTGATGTCCGGGGTGCCGGCCAGGGTTTTCACGACGCGTCGTCCGAGTTCGACGGCTTCGGGGTCGATGTCGAGTCCGGTTACGGAGGCGCCGGTGCGTTCTGCGATGGTGAGCAGGGTCATCGGGAAGGATCCTGAGCCGATGAGGAGGACCGCTGATTCCCGGGTCGGGGCGAGTGCGCCGAATTCTTGGTCGATGCACGTTTCGACGTTGGCGAAGTAGCCGTCTGTTCCGGTTTGTCCTTCTATCAGGCGCAGGGCGCGATATTTTTCCGTGACTGCGGCGCAGCGTGCTGATTGTGTGCGTAGTTCGGTGGTCAGTGTGGCGAGTTCTGCGGGTCGGCTGTGTTCGAGTTGGGCGAACAGTTCGATGTGGTGTTCGTCGGTGACGAGGATCGAGTAGTCGGCCATCAGTTCTTCGAGTTCGGCTGCTTGCCGGGTGGATCTGTCGTATCCGTCTGCGGCTGCGCGGAAGCGGTCTCGGAAGTGGCGTAGGCGGTGGTGGAGGGTGTGGGCTTCGGCGGAGGGTTCCCTGGGGGTGGGTGTCGTGTGTTCATCCATGGATGTAGGCCTTTCCTTCGGCCACGATGCGGACGTGTCCGTCGATCTGCAGGTGGTGTGTGCCGTGGGTCCGGTGGTCGACGTGGACCTGCATGGGTCCGCCGGGTAGTCGGAGGCCGAGGTGTATCGACCTGTGGTGTTGTGCGGACAGGTAGGCGCCTACGGAGGCGGTGCCTGATCCGCAGCTGCCTTCCCAGATGAGGCTGCCCAGGGCGGGCACGCTCACGAGTGGGGTGAGTTCGGCCCGGTCGGGGTCGTAGAGCAGGACGGCGATCACTGCTGCGTTTTCGTCTGCTGCGAGTTGGGCGGCGGCGTCTTCGGCGTGTTTTCGCATCGTCTGGTCGGGTTGTGAGCATTCGACCACGAGGTGGACGGCGTCGGGGTAGCGGACCAGGGCTGAGCGCAGGTGTGTTCTGCCGGGGAAGGTGTAGTTCTCCACGCCGATCGGGTCGGGGACGGTGAGTCGGCACGTGTAGTCGGCGCCGAGGCGTTCGACGTCGCAGGGGACGGAGGTGGTGGAGCCGGATGTTTCCAGGACGATTTCGGTCCGGTGGCCGTTGTCGAGTCCGTTTTCTGCGGCGGTGAGTGCTGCCAGGGCCATGCAGGCGTTGCCGCAGAATTCGTTGCCGGCCATGTGTAGGCGGGTGTGGGCTTGGGGTGTGGTCGGTGGCCGGACGAAGCCGACTTGTTCGGCGTGGACGTGGCACTCGGAGAGCAGTTGGTTGGCGATCGAGGGGTAGTCGGCGGGGTGGTGTTGGCTGGTGACCAGGACGGTCATGTTGCTGGTGGGGCTGAGTTTGACGAAGTCGACTTCGTGGGTGATCCGGGGTGTCTGCCGGGGCGGGGGTTTTCTGGTGCAGTTGTCCTGTCGGGTCATGATGCGGACAGGCGGCTGGCGATGAGTTCGATTCCGTCGACGGCGAGTGGTCCGGGGGAGGTGTAGAAGTAGTTCAGCGGGAGTACTGCGCCGTCTTTGTGGACGGTGGCCAGGCCTTTGAGTTCTGGTCGGGTGCGCAGTTGTTTCACGACGTCTTCGTCGGTTTCGGTGTTCGACGATCCGGTGGGCAGGTACATCCCGAAGACGAGGTCGGGTTCTTTGCCGATCAGTTCTTCGGTGCTGGGTTCGAAGTAGCGTTTGGGGACGTCGGCGAAGACGTTCTTCAGGCCGAGTGCGGTCATCTGTTCGGAGACCAGTGATTGTCCGCCGTAGGAGCCGATGCCGCCTTTGGCGGGCACGTAGAGGGGGGCTGCGGTCTTGCCTGTGTGGGTGGTGAGGCGTTCTTTGGCGGCGGTGACGCGGTCTTGCATGCGTTTGACGGATTCTGTGGCCTTCTGGCTGGTGCCGAAGAGGCGGCCGTAGTTGTTGACGTCTTGGTAGATCAGGTCGAAGCCGTTGGCGCCGTTGGTGCTGCGTCCGGGGATGCCTCCGCAGTATCCGCTGACGGTGAGGAGTTTCGTGCCGGCTTGTTCGAGGCGTTTGGCGAGGGCGTTGATGTCGACGCCTTTGGTGATGTCGGTGCCGATGACGACGTCGGCTTTGGAGTTCAGGATCATCTCGTAGGAGACGTTGTGTGAGTCTTCGCTGACGCGTTCGGCGCGTTCGACCAGGGCTTTGGTGTCTTGTTCGAAGGGCACTTTCAGGCTGCCGGCGTAGTGGGTGATCTTGTCTCCGGCTCCGGCGGCGACCAGGAGGGAGGGTGCTTCTGAGCCGATCGCGAGGATGCGTTTCGGGGGGGTGTCGAAGGTGACGTCGCGGCCGCAGCTGTTGATGGTGATCGCTGTCGAGCCGTTTTTTGCTGTGCCTGTGGTGCCGGCGGGGGTGCAGCCGGTGGCGGTGATCAGGAGGGCTGTTGTGAGGGCGAGTCCGGGGCGAAGTTTCCGCATGGGTCGTAGCTCTCCATATCTCACCGGTTCAGGTTTTCGGGCTGTGCCGGTCGTGGTGCGGGGGTGTGGGGGTGGTGGTGTCGGGGTTGTCGGCTGGGTGGCAGCCCGAAGGTTAATAATAATGATTATTAGAGTCAAATAATGAGGTTAGCCTAAGCTTTAGGCGGCGGTCGCGGTATGTCGCCCCTGGTGATCCGACCGGCGACAGGCCTCGTGACCTCGCCTTTCGGCCTTGCCCGTCGATCTCAGCGAATATCCTTGATCGTCATGAGCATTCGAGCTGACGCGCGCCGGGCTCGTGCGCACGTGCTCCTGGTGGTGACGGCGATGATCTGGGGTTTCGCCTTCGTCGCCCAGCGGGTCGGCGCGGAGCATGTCACGGCGTACACCTTCAATGGCACCCGTTTCCTCCTGGGTGCCGCGTCATTGGTGCCCCTGGTCTACGTCGTGGACCGTCGTCTGCGGACGGTCGACGGGGCCTCCCGGTGGCGTGCGGTGCTCTGGCCGGGGGTGGCGACCGGCGGGGTGCTCTTCACCGGGTCGGCCTTGCAACAGGCCGGGTTGGGGCACACCACGGCAGGTAATGCCGGGTTCATCACCTCGTTGTACATCGTGATCGTGCCGGTGTTGGGGGTCTTCCTGCGTCGCCGGGCGACGTGGATGACCTGGGCCGGGGTGGTGCTGGCCGTGGTGGGGCTCTACCTGTTGAGCGTCACCGAGGGCGTGTCGATCTCCTATGGCGACGGCCTGGTGCTGGTGTGTGCGCTCTTCTTCGCCGCGCACATCCTGTTGGTGGGGGCCTTCAGCGGGCGGGGGCTGGATCCGTTGCGTTTCTCGGTGGTCCAGTTCGTGACGAGCGGCGTGTTCAGCTGCGCGGTGGCCTTGGCCGTGGAGGAGGTGCCTTTTGCGGGGACTTCGCAGGCGGTGGTGCCGATCCTGTACGGGGGGCTGCTCTCGGTGGGGGTGGCGTACACCTTGCAGGTGGTGGCCCAGGCGGATGCGGAGCCGACCACGGCGGCGTTGTTGATGAGTCTGGAGGCGGTCTTCGGTCTGGTCGGCGGGATGGTCTTCCTGGGGGAGCAGATGACGGTGCGGGGGTTGACCGGGTGTGCGGTGATGTTGGCCGGGATCGTGGTCGCCCAGTTGGGTGAACCTGACCGGGCATGAAAAATGCCCTCCCCCGGGCAAGCAGCCGGCGCCTGGCCGCTGTACCGAGGAAGGGCAGATGTCTCTCAGGCGTCAGGCCTGCTTGGGTGCGCGCTGGGCTTCGACCTTGGGCGCTTCGCGGATGATCATCCCGCCGGTGTTGACCTGGTTGACGACCTCGGACGCATTCTGTCCGATGGTGATCTGGGTCTCCTTGGCGGGCAGGCGGTTGCAGAGCCACTGGTCGCCCGGGTTGTGGGTGTCGGTCTCGAAGACTCCGGTGACCTTTCCGGTCACCTCCTGGTGCCCCTTGTCGAGGCGGAAGCTCTCACCCGGCTTGGCCGTGATGGCCCGCCAGGATTCGGTGGTGCTGCCGTAGGCGAACGCCCAGGTGTTCTGGAAGGCGGCCTTCACATTGACGATGCCCTTGATGCTGGCGCTGGCCTCGACATTCCACCCGATGGTGTTCGTCTTGGTGTAGGTCTCTGCGTTTCGCAGCGTCAGGGTGAGTTCTTTCTGGGTGTTGTTGGTCTGGATGACACCCTTCTTCTCCAGGATGAACTTCGAGCTGATCGGCTCGAACTTGTACTTCTTGAAGCCGACCCCAGACTTCGGATCGCGGGTCATCTTGGCGCACATCTCGGTGATGGTGGTGTGCATTCTGTCGATAGCAATTTTTTCGTTCGGCGGAACCAAACGGAACTGGTGAGCATTCTTGCAGTGATGGTTCTTTTGGCATTCGTCCCAAGCCTGGGCGTGGTACTTGGGGTGCTTCTTCTTGAAATCTTCGCTGTAGGCTAATGCGAAGCGGGCAAATTGAACATTCCCATATTTCTCCTCGCTTGCCTTAATGATTTTTTTGACTTCTTCAAATTCGGGTGAAGATGCCTGCGCCGCAGCGGGGGCGAGGCTGAAGGCTAGCGCGCCAGTGGCGGCGATGGCGAAGAGTTTTCTGAAGGAAGACCTGCGGATCATGCTCGAAATCCTGTCTACTGTGACAAAGATGGTGAGGCTTCTGGGGTTGGGGGCCTGTCCGTGAGTGCGGCCGGCTCCTTCGTCGTCGGCCTCGTGCTGTGGAGCATTCGCAACGTAGACAGATATGCTGTGTGAAGCTTGAATATATTCTGCACTCTACATCCATAGGGCCTTGACCTGCATCAATAGGCTTTGACTATTAGGTTTCCTGAATGGCTGTGCGAAAGTTTTGTCATATCCGGCCGCCCAATTCACCGGTCTGTCCGTATTTGATCCGATAAATCCATTAATGACATTAAATGGCGTATATTAATTCGCTGTCCTCTCGCCGACAGCGGTCGGTGGAGCCCGCCCGAGGTGGCTGACGGCACCGAGCGACCCTCCCCGGCGCAGCAGATCGGCGCCCCCGAATCCTGAGATCCGGCGGCGCCGATCCGATAGTTCTCCGAGAGGAAATATGCCACCCCCGGAGACAGCGATTACCGTTTGATGCGGTTGATGCTCTCCTTGTACGCCTCGGCGGACTTCGGCATCTGCGCGGGGTTGTGCAAGGAGTTCGTCACATTCCCCTCCGCCTCCATGAAGTAGTTCTCCATGACCAGGACGTCCTTGTTCTGCTCGAAGAACTCGAACATCTTCCGGATGTAGAACGGATTGTCACCGCTGCCGTGCTTGTCAGTGGCCGAGAGCCCCCACTCGCTCACGGCAAAACCCTTCTGATGCTTCCTGGCGAAAGCCGCCACATCGGCCAACCCGGCAGCCAACGGAGGATTGATCCGCTTCTTCCACTCCCGCTCGTTACGGCCCTTGATATGCCACCAGTCGTAGTCATTGCAGCCGACGACATCGACCCGCTCATTACCCGGGTAGAGCCTTTCCAACGAGTCCATCCGGTTGAGCTGACCGGTCATCGCCCGGCCGCAGCCGATGATGAAACCGAACTTCAGCCCCGGCGTCTCCTGCTTCATCACCATGGCGATACGGTTCCAGGCATCCCGGAACTTGGGGGCGTTGAGATAGGTGGCACTCCACTTGTACCAGTCGCCATTGGCCTCCCAGCCGATGTTGACCAGCGCGTTCCCCCGACCGTTCTCCTTCAGGGCGCGCGCATTCAGTCGCCAGACCTCGTCCTGGTCGCCCTTGATGATCGAGTCGAAGGTGACGGAGTTGTCGCTGGGGATCATCGCCAGGTTGTACGACATCAACCCACCGAAACCGGAGAACGTGCTGACATTCCAGCGTGAGTCGGCCAGCGAGTCCGGGCCGGACGACGGGTGCAGCACCCGCTTGTTCGAATAGGAGGTGACGGCGTCGATCGGGTGGCCGCGCCAGTGTCCGACATTGTCGACGGCGGCCGCGGTGTGCGGGGCGCCGCGCCAGATCCCGGAGAACCAGGGCAGCCCGGACCGAGGTTTGGCACCGAGGATCCGCTCGGCCGGGGTCTTGTGCTGAGGCGCTGCCGGAGCTGCTTCCGGAGCGATGGCCGGCGCGTCGGCGGCGGCAGCAGGCGCGGCCGACGCCGACGCGCACAAGGGGGTGGCCAGGCAGAAGGCGACCAGGGCCGCCGTGCCGGCGACCGCCGTTCGTCGACGTGGTCTGAAGGCATCAATCATGTTGCTGTGCTCCCGTGTTGGGCGGTAAGGGTCCCCAGCCTAGGAGACGGTCCTACATGATGTGTCCTGTGGTTCAGGGAAACTAGCTGAGCTTGAGATCTTTTGAACCGGTAGGGGTTTCGCCAAGATGGTGGGTCCCGTGTTGAGGAGCGCCGCTCGACGGCGCGAAGGATGCCCTAGGAGGCATGGATGCGTAAAGGTATGTCCACGACGGTGGTGGCCGCGCTGGTCACAGGACTGTCACTGGGAATGACCCCAGTGGCCTCCGCTGCCGAAAAACCCGCTTCGCCGACGAAATCCAGCCAAATTCGCGGCTACTGGGTCGATGCCTTCAACCCGGGGATCTTCTCAGCCAACGAGATCCGCACGATGATCGCCGACGCCCGCGCCGCCCGCGCCAACGTCCTCTTCGTGCAGACCGTCCGCCGCTTCGACTGCTTCTGCAACAAGGGCCACCACCCCCGCACCGACGCCGCCATCGCCCCGGCCCCCTTCGACCCCCTGGCCGAGATCGTCAAACAAGCCCACGCCGCCGGACTCCAGGTGCACGCCTGGGTGAACGCCACGACGCTGTGGAATTCCACGAAAGCCCCCCGCGACACCAAACACGCCTACCACAAGCACGGCCCCAACGCCCAAGGCCGCGACCGGTGGCTCAACAAGAGAGTCGACGGAAAAGAGATCGTCGACAACAACACCTATGTCGACCCGGCACACCCCGACGTCGTGGAAGACATCGTCGCCGGCGCCGCAGCCCTCCAGAAGCAGTACGACATCGACGGCATCAACCTCGACTACATCCGCTATCCCGACAACAACTCCACGGAGAGCGCCAACGACTGGGGATACACCGACACGGCACTCGCCCGCTTCAAAGCGCACACCGGACGTACCGACCGCCCCGCCCCCACCGACGAGCAGTGGTCGGCCTGGCGACGCGGACAGGTCGACAACATCGTCCGCCGCGTCTACGCGACCCTCTACAGCCACAACCCGAAGACCCGACTGTCCGTCAACGGGATCACCTACGGCGTCGGCAGCGACCAGGTCGGCTCCTTCGAGAAGACCCGCCCCTACGGCAGCGTCCTCCAGGACTACCGCGCCTGGATGCGCGACGGATACATCGACACCGTCGCCGCCATGAACTACAAGCGGGAGAGCCGCCCCGAACAAGCCCAGGGATTCCGCAGCTGGAACAAGACCCTGCAGAAACTCGCCACCGACTCCGGACGACACGTCATCTCCGGGACCGCGCTGCACCTCAACACGATCCCCGAGTCACTGACCCAGGCCAAAGAAGTCGCCGGCCACGGACTGGGCTGGGGCGGATACTCCTACGCCTCACCGTCGTCGACAGCCGCCGGCGGCAACGCGGCCAAACGGGCCAGCGAACGCAAGGCCCTCCACGAGTCGCTGGTCAAGGAGGTCTTCACCGCACCGGCAGCCGTGCCGGAGATGCCCTGGAAACAGTCCACCGGCCTGATCTCCGGGAAAGCCCTCCAAGGTGGGAAAGCGGCCGACCAGGCCACCGTCACCCTGACCCCGGTGGGCGGCAACGGCGGACCGAAGACGGTACTCACCGACGCCTCCGGGCAGTTCGTCTTCGCCGCCTTGGCCCCCGGCCAATACAAGGCGGAGGTGAAGGTCGGCGGCCAGGGCAAGGCCGGCGCCCCGGTGACCGTCCAGGTGACGGCGGGTAAGACGGCAGGGGCGGAACTCACCGCACCCTGACCGCCTGCTCAACAGGCGCGAATCGGCCTCACAACGGTTGCAGAACAGATACATTCGTTACGATCTGATGTCATTTGCCGGGAAAGTCCGATCTGACCTGTCCCGCCCGAGAAGGCGCACGTAGCGTGCGAAATGACTGTTTTGTATACATCTGCGACGGCACGTCCGCACACCCCTTCCCGGAGTCCCGCGGACGTGCCGGACGCATCGTCAGGATCATGAGGAAGAGACGTGACGCGTCGAGGGTCGATCGCATCGTGGTCGCTCGCGGGGGTCCTGCTGCTCACCGCAGCAGCCCCGGCGGTGGCCCAGGTGCGCACCGCAGACCGTCCTTCCGAGGTCATCTCCACGGCCGCCCCCGACCCGGCGACCACCTCCCCCCTCGGAGAAACGCCCGGGACACCCCCGCACACAGGTGAGAACCCGACCGCCGGGCAGGAGGGCCGCACCGGCCGGATCTGCACCGCACAACGTCGGAAAGCGGTCGAACGCAGAACCGGACGCGCCCGGCGGGACACCTGCCCCCGATGCGACCAGGGCCCGGTCGCCTGGCGCCTGGCCAACCGGCTGATCCACCGGTGGGAAACGTCCTCCCGATCAGCCAGGAACTCGGCCTCCCCGGCCGACCGACGCGCGCACGGCCACCCGTCCCGCAGCGACGGACGGGCCGATTCGCGCTGCCGCCCGGTAGGACCCGCCCCTCATCGGGGACCGACCGCGACCGAGCACCCCGACCGCAGCCCACAGCGGCAGGCCGGCGAACTCGTCCAACGCCTGCTGTCCTCCGGTCTCAGGGCCCTGTCCTCCGGCCTCGGCGGTCGATGACGGCACGGCCGACGCCGAAGTCGTGACCGGGCGGATGGTCGGGGGGCCACCCGCCCGGTCTCTGCCACACGGCACAGCCGCCCGCCACGGTTCTGGGTTTCCTTGATGCGGGCGTCCAGCTTCTTTTCACCGCCGATATTTAGCGTCGGACCGTATGGCGACATTGTTGGTGGCTCCATCGGACGGGAAAAAGGCCTCAGGTGACGACACCCGGGGGAAAGATTTCACCTCGGCGCAGGATTGGCCCTCCTGGGACGAATACTTCGCCTCGAATGTGTCCGCCGCGCGAGAACGGGAATGGCATATCGACTGGGGAGCCGACGTGGCGCTGTCCCGCCGGGAGGAGAACCGGTGGGTGGACTCCTGGCGGGCCTTCCACACCGCCGTCTGCGTCGACGGCAGGCGGCTGCCCGCCGTGCTGGACGCCAAGGGTTACGCCTATGCGTCGGGGGTCTCCTCCTTGATCGCCGAGCGTCGTCGACATGCCCGGCTGGCCCGGATGCTGCTCGCCCGGTTCGACGCCGACGTGCTGCTGCGCCCCGGGTCGTCGCCGCTCGGCGGGGCCGGTCGGCGAGGGCTGGGCCGGCTGGGCGTGCTGGGAGTGCTCTGCCTGTGGGCGGTGGTCACCGCCGTGGCCACGGTCTATTACGGCTGGGCGCAGGCCGGGGCGCCGGACCCGGTGATCCGCGCGGTCGCGGGCTGCCTCCTGCCGGAGGTGTCCGCGCACGCCCGTTTCCTGGAGTCGGTCCTGGCCGAGTCGTTCGCCGGGGTCGGTGCCTTCCGGGCAGGAGCCTGGTCCTTCCTGTGGGCGCTCTCGGCGGTGGTGGCGGCCCTGGCGATGGGGTGGCGTCATGCGGCCGTCCTGGCCGGGAAGGGCGGTTCCCGGGTGCAGGTGGCCGTGCAGACCTGGCAGGCCGTGGACGGTGCGCGTCGGTCTGCGATGCGGCAGGCGGCGCGTCGCCGGAAGTTCCCGTTCTGACCGGACACCGGTGTGGCATTTACCACGCGTTTTCTGCGGATATCCCAGATGTCGGCAGGTTTTCGCCCAGAAGATATGTCAGGCTAAGTATTGACGGAATATCCGAAATCGGATGGTGTCGCCGTGGGTGGGGGAATGCCCGGGCGGGATGGCGGGGAAATACACCATGTCTGCCATGACGGGAGTGTGCGCCGTGCGTGAAATGTATGTGGAGACCCCGGCCGGTCGTATAGCGGTGCAGGATTACGGCGGCAGCGGGGTCGATGTCCTCTTCGTGCATTCTCTGGGTTTCTGCGGGCCGCAATGGAGACTGCTGGCGGAGGCGGTGGCCGACCGTTGCCGCCCGGTCTCCTTCGATCTGCCCGGTCACGGCCACACGTCGGTGCCCCTGCGGGAGGCGGACGATCTGTGGCGTTGTCTCGCCGAGGTGATCGAAGGCGCGGGGCTGGAACGCCCGGTGGTGGTGGCGCATGACATGGCGGTCTGGCCGGCGATGGTGACCGGGGTCGTGCACGCCGACCTGGTGCGGGCGCTGGTCCTGGTGGGTGGTTCGATGGCGCGGACGCTGGAGGGTCGGGGGTTGCTGGCCGATCCCGATCTTCGCCGGGCACTGGTGGAGCGTTTCCGGGTGGGGGCGACGGGGCGGGGCGTCGAAGCGGCCCGGGAGTTGCAGCGGGAGTTGGTGGCTCGGGTCTCCGAGGACTGGATGTTGTCCGGCCTGGAGTCGGGCTTCGGCGCGGAGATCGAGCATTCGATCGTCTTCGGGGCCGATGGCAGATGGGTCAACACGCCGACCGTGGAGACGATGGAGAATGCTTTCCGGTTCGACGGGCCGTCGTCCTTGGCGCCGTCGCCGGAGTTGTACGCCCAGTTGTGGGTGCCGACCTGGTTGGTGGGTCTGTCGGAGGGTTTCGACGGGAATCTGCTGGACGCCGGTCGTGACCTGTCGGAACGCTATCCGCAGATCTCGGTCCGGTTGTTGATGAGTGGGCAGTGGCCGCAGTACACCGCTGTGCCGGAGTTGGCCGAGGTGGTGGGCTCGGTGATCAGGCAGGTGGCGGTGGGTGAGCGGGCTTCCGGTTCTCGCTGAGCCAGTTTGTTTGAATGTGATGACAATGTATTGACAGTGCTAGAGGCGCGGCGTTGAATGGGAACCAGACACCGCGGCCACGGGAGGAACCGCCGCGAAAAAAACATCCGCGCAGCGCACCCGCGCAGCGACGGACACCAGTCGAAAGGCCCCCGGCGATGACCCCCAACCCGCGCCCCCTCAACACCATGACCGAGACTGGACCCACCGTCCTGTGGAACGACTCGGCCGACCCCCAGGAACTCGCCGAATCAATCTCCTACGGAGCCGTCGGAGCGACCTGCAACCCGGTCATCGCCGTCACCTGCGTCAAAGCCGACCTGCCCCGCTGGTCCACCCGCATCGCCCAGATCGCCGCCGACCACCCCACCAAGAGCGAATCCGAGATCGGCTGGCAGATCGTCGAAGAACTCTCCATCGACGCAGCCAAACTCCTCGAACCCGCCTTCGAGAAATACGCCGGACTCAACGGGCGACTCTCCATGCAGACCGACCCCCGCCTGCACCGCGACGCCCAAGCACTCGCCGACCAGGCCGAACACTTCCACGGCCTCGCCAAGAACATCATCGTGAAGATCCCCGCCACCTCCGTAGGCCTCGAAGCCATCGAAGAAGCCACCTACCGAGGCGTCTCCGTCAACGTCACCGTCTCCTTCACCGTCGCCCAGGCCGTCGCCGCCGGCGAAGCCATCGAACGCGGCCTGCAACGACGCGAAGCCGAAGGCCACCCGACCGAAGGCATGGGACCGGTCGTCACCATCATGGTCGGCCGCATCGACGACTGGCTGAAAGAGTGCTACGCCGCCGACGGCCTCTGCTTCGACCCCGGCCACCTCGAATGGGCCGGCGTCGCCGTCATGAAGAAGGCCTACCGCGAATTCACCGCCCGCGGCCTACGCTCCCGACTGCTCGCCGCCGCCTATCGCAACGCCCTGCAATGGACCGAATTCGTCGGCGGCGACCTCGTCCTCTCCCCGCCCTTCGCCTGGCAGAAACGCTTCCAGAACAGCGGGATCGACCCCCGACCCCGCATGGACCTCCCCGTCGACCAGGACATCGTCGACACCCTCTACGCGCAGATGCCCGAATTCCGCAAGGCCTACGACGTCGACGGCATGACCCCCGCCGAATTCGACGACTTCGGAGCCACCCGCAGGACGCTGCGCCAATTCCTCGCAGCCGACGCCGAACTCGACCAGCTCGTCGTGGACGTCATCGTCCCCGCCGTCTGAACACCCCCCCGCGACGGTACGCCGGAGGCCACCCCGGCCACTCGGCGTACCGTCTTCCCCGTGCCCTCCGCCCACACACGGCGACGGCACCCGCGCATTCCCCGCGCATGTCGAAGATGACGAAGGAGACGAAAGATGCCGTCCACCGTCCGCCTCACCGTCGGCCAAGCCGTGGTGCGCTTCCTCGCGAATCAGTGGTCCGAACGTGACGGCGTCGAACACCGCCTGTTCGCAGGCATCTTCGGCATCTTCGGGCATGGCAACGTCTGCGGGGTCGGCCAAGCCCTCCTCCAAGCCGAACTCGCCGCCGAACACGGCAGCCGAGACGCCGAACTGCCCTACTACCTGATCCGCAACGAACAAGCCGGCGTCCACGCCGCCGCGGCCTACGCCAAGACCACCGAACGACTCAGCACCCTCGCCGTGACCACCTCCATCGGCCCCGGCGCCACCAACATGGTCACCGGCGCCGCCCTGGCCACCACCAACCGGCTCCCGGTGCTGCTGCTGCCCTCCGACACCTTCGCCACCCGCTACCCCGACCCGGTGCTCCAACAGCTCGAACAGCCCCACAGCCCCGAGATCACCGTCAACGACGCCTTCCGGCCGGTCTCCCGCTACTTCGACCGGGTCACCCGCCCCGAACAACTCATCCCCGCACTCCTCGGCGCCTGCCGCGTGCTCACCGACCCCGTCGAAACCGGCGCCGCGACCGTCTGCCTCCCCCAGGACGTCCAAGCCGAAGCCTTCGACTTCCCGGAGGACTTCTTCCGCAAACGGATCTGGCACGTCGGACGCCCCGTCCCCGAACCCGCCGCACTGACCCGGGCCGTCGACGCCATCCGCGCCGCGAAGAAACCCCTACTCGTCGCCGGCGGCGGCGTCATCTACTCCGACGCCTCGGAAGCACTACGCGCCTTCGCCACCGCCACCGGAATCCCCGTAGCCGACACCCAAGCAGGCAAAGGCGCCATCAACTGGGACCACCCCTGCGCCGTCGGCGGACTCGGCTCCACCGGCAACCGGGCCGCGAACACCCTCGCCCGCGAAGCCGACCTCGTCATCGGCGTCGGCACCCGGTACAGCGACTTCACCACCGCCAGCCACACCGTCTTCGCCGACCCCGACGTCCGCTTCGTCAACCTCAACGTCGGCAGCTTCGACGCCGCCAAACACTCCGCCCAGATGCTGCTCGCCGACGCCCGCGCCGGACTCGACGCCCTCCGCGAAGCCCTCGACGGCTGGCAGAGCGACCCCGCCTGGACAGCCCACGGCCGGGAACTCCACCACGCCTGGCAACAGGTCGTCGACGAGTGCTACCACCGCGAACAGGAACCCCTGCCCGCCCAGACCGAAGTCTTCGGCGCCCTCAACGAACTCATGGGCGAATGCGACGTCGTCATCAACGCCGCCGGATCGATGCCCGGCGACCTGCAAACCCTCTGGCGGGCCCGCACCCCCGAGCAGTACCACCTCGAATACGCCTACTCCTGCATGGGATACGAGATCCCCGCAGCCATCGGCGTCCGGATGGCCCTCGACGACGCCGGGCACACCGACCGCCAGGTCGTCTCCATCGTCGGCGACGGCACCTACCAGATGCTGCCCGCCGAGATCGCGACCATGGTGCAGGAAGGACTGAACATCACCCTCGTCCTCCTGCAGAACCACGGCTTCGCCTCCATCGGCGCACTCTCCGAATCCCGGGGCAGCCAACGCTTCGGCACCCGCTACCGCCGCCGGAACACCGGATCAGGACGCCTCGACGGCGACCACATCCCCTTCGACCTCGCCGCCAATGCGGCCAGCTGGGGCGCGAAGGTACTGATCTGCGAAGGCATCGCCGACTTCCGGGAGAAGTACGCCGCCGCCGCCGAAACCGACGGCCCGGTCGTCCTGTACATCGAGACCGACCTCTACGGACCCAACCCGCCCGGATGCGCCTGGTGGGACGTCCCGGTCGCCGAGACCAGCGAACTGGACTCCACCCGGCGGGCCTACCAGGAATATCTCACCGAGAAGAAACACCAACGCCACTACCTCTGAGCCCACACCCTCACCACCCTGAACCTGAGCACCGGGCCCGGTGCTCAGGTTCAGGGTGGTGAGCAGGACTTCGTCAGCGTTCGTAGACGGTGATGTCGAAGGCGTACTGGTCGGCCCGATAGCAGTGGTCGCCGAACTCCACGGCGGCACCCGAGGAGTCGTAGGCCTTGCGGGTCATGGTCAGCAGAGGTTCACCCTTGCCCAGGTTGAGCAGGCGCTGCTCGCGGGCGTCCGGGCTGCGCGCGCCGATGGTCTGGTGGGCGACGGCGGGTCGGACGCCGCGGGCGCGGAGGAGTTCGTAGAGGCCCCGTTGGGTGAGTTCGTCGGGGTCGAGGTCGGCGAATTGTGGCGGGAGCCAGTTGCGGAGGATGCCGATGGGTTGGTCGTCGGCATAGCGGACGCGTTCGATGAGGACGAGGGGGGTGGTGTGGCTCTGGCCCAGGGCGGTGGCCGCCCGGTTGTCGTAGGCCTCGGGGTCGAAGGTGAGTACTTCGGTGCGTGGGGTGCGTCCGGCGCGGACGAGGTCGTCGTAGAGGCTGGTCAGTTCGTCGCGGCGGTGGATGACTTCGTTGGCGACGGTGGTGCCGACGCCGCGGCGGCGGACGAGGAGGCCGCGGGCGACCATCTCGGCGATGGCGCGGCGCACGGTGGGGCGGGAGAGGTTGAGGCGTTCGGCGAGGGCGATCTCGTTCTCGAAGGGGTCGCCCGGTTTGAGGACGCCGGTCTCGACGGCTGCGGTGAGTTGTTGTGCCAGCTGGTGGTACAGGGGCACCGGGCTGGTCCGGTCGATCACCACGGGCAGCTCTGCGGTCATGGCGTGATGGTAAGCGTTGTGGGGCGGGTGGGCCGGTAACTCGTCATGGTGTGTTCACGTACGGACAAGACTTTTACCTTCTGGGGTCGTTGCAGGTGGCGTGCGGGGGTGGGGTGGCGGTGTGGGTCGGACGTCCGTGTCCGCCGAGCGATCATCAGCCTATGACCTATTGACAGCACAAAGAGGGGGTGGGCTAGCGTGAAGGCGCGGACAGCACACCGCGCACGTACGAAGGAGTACCCGTGGTCAAGATCCTGCTCGACCCGAGCATGTACCACCCTCACCTGTCTGTCGCCGACGAATGTCGCAAAGCCGCCGAACTCGGATATTCATACCTCGAACTCAGCCCGCGCTTCGACTTCCACGAATGGCACCACTACCCGAAGGTCGACCGCAGCGAAGCCGCCAAGGTCAAGAAGGCGATGACCGAGACCGGGGTACGGATCTGGACCTTCAACCCCGTCTTCAACTGGTCCAGCCCCGACGAACAGGAACGCCAGGCCCAAGTCCGCAACTTCCGACGCCTCCTGCAGATCGCCGACGACCTCGAAGTGCCGCTGATCGCCACCGAACTCTCCGGCGACCCGAACGAACCCCTGAAATCCGAGCACCAGTTCTTCAAGAGCATCGAGGAACTCGCACCCGACTTCGAGAAATACGGCATCGGCTGCACCGTCGAGGCCCACCCGTACGACTTCGTCGAGACCAACGAGCGCGCCGTCGGAATCGTCCGCGGCGTCGACCGCGACTGGTTCAACTACGAATTCTGCTGCCCGCACATGTTCCACCTGGGCCAGGGATCGACAGACGTCCGCCGGATGATGGCCTACGCCGGAGAACGCCTGCGCCACGTCCACGTCGCCGACGTCTACAACCACCTCGCCAACGTCGGCAACCGATACATCGTCAACCCGCCCGGCGTCGACGCCCGCATCCACCAGCACAACGAGATCGGCAACGGCGAGGTCCCCTGGGACGACGTCTTCGGCTACCTGCGCGAAACCGGGTACGACGGGCCGCTCAGCGTCTGCGTCTTCGGCTGGGAGGAACGCGCCGACCAGATCCACGTCGCCATGCGCGAGCGCATCGAGAAAGAACTCTGCTCCGGCTGATCGACGTCGGCGGGAGCAGGGGGAGTGCACCGACTCAGGTGCTCTCCCGGACCACGAGGTGCGGGGTCAACACCCGGTGGTCGAGCGGTGCCCCGGGGGTCCGTGTGCCTTCCCCCGGGGCACCTCGGTCTTCGATGCGACGCAGCAGCGCCTCCGCCGCCTGGTGCCCCTCCGCCTGACAGGGCTGGTGGACGCTGGTCAGGCCGACCGGGCCGATCGCGGCCAGTCGGGTGTCGTCGTAGCCGACCACGGCGACATCACCGGGGATGGACAGACCCGCCGAGCGCAGGACCCTTTCCACGCCGATGGCGCACAGGTCGTCGTGGGCGAAGACGGCGGTGGCGCGGCCGCCGTCCGGCCCGGAGGCCCGACCGCCGACGCCGAGCAGCTCGGCTGCCGACGGCGGAGAACATTCGTCGACTTCGGCCACGACGCGCGCCCCGGCGGACAGACCGGCGTCGGCCATGGCCGACAGGAAACCGGCCCGGCGTTCCCGACTGCTCCAGCCCTGCGCGTGCGGTGCCGCGTCGACATAGGTGACGGCGCGATGCCCCCGTTCGATGAGATGGTCGGTGGCCAACCGTCCCCCGTGGTGTTCGTCGACCTCGACGGAGTCGATCCCCCAGGCCGAGGTGTCCCGTCCGATCACGACCAGGGGGAGCTGCCGGGCCAGCCGGGCGAGGTCGTCGTCGGGGGAGAGGGGGGCGATCAGGGCCAGCCCGGCGATCCGGAGACCGAGGAGGGATTCGCAGGCGGAGCGTTCCTGGGTGGGGTCATTGCAGGAGGACTCGACCAGGGTGCGATATCCGCGGGTGAGGGCGGCGGCCTGGAGGGCTTGCAGGACTTCGCCGTAGAACGGGTTGACCAGGCTCCGGGCGACGACGCCGATCACCCGGGGTTGTCTGCTGGCCAGGAGTTGTCCGGCGGCATTGGCCCGGTACCCGAGTTCGGCGATGGCTCGGGTGACGGCCCGGTGTTTGTCCTCGCTGACCGGCCCGACTCCGCGGATCACCATCGACACCAGGGCGCGGGACACACCTGCGTGGCGGGCGACATCGCGTTGGGTGGGGGCTCGCCCGGGGGGTGGTGTCGTCATGAGTTTCCCTTCGGCAGGGGCCGGTGCTCCCGGGTCCATTCTCCTGTATTGACCCTTTCCCTTCCGATGTTTAATGTCAGGACATTGAGTTAGCGCGCGCTAACTCGTGCGTCATCCCACCCCTGGAACAAAGGAGTTCCCTTGAGAGACAAGATTTCCGTAGCCGTCATCGGGGCCGGGATGGCCGGGCGCACCCACGCCCAGGCCTACCGACTGGCCACCACCGTGCACCACCTCGACCTGCCACCCGTCCAGCTCACCGCCGTCGCCGACATCCACGAACCCTTCGCCGCCGACTGCGCCCGACGCTACGGCTACGCACGGCACGAGACCGACTGGCGGACCATCGCCGAAGACCCGGACATCGACGCCGTCAGCATCGTCGTCGGCAACGCCCTGCACCGCGAGATCGCCGAAGCGATGATCGCCGCCGGCAAACACGTCCTCTGCGAGAAACCCCTGGCCGGCAACCTCGAGGACGCCGTCGCCCTGGCCGAACTCGAGAAACAGGCCGCACGCAGCGGACTGGTCACCTCAGTGGGCTACTGCTACCGCCGGTCACCGGCCGTCGCCGCCGTCGCCGACCTGGTGCACACCGGAGAACTCGGCGAGATCAGCCACTTCAACGGCCGCTACTGGTGCGACTACGCCGCAGACCCCACCGGGCCGATCAGCTGGCGATACCGCGGCGGCCCCGGCAGCGGCGCACTCGGCGACATCGGCAGCCACCTCGTCGACACCGCCGAGACCGTCTGCGGACCCCTCGTCGAGGTCGGCGGAGCCGTCCTGGCCACCACGATCCCCCACCGCCCGGTCGACGCCGGCGCGGCCCACGGACACCGGCGCGGCAGCGACCAACCCGGCAGCGCCACCGCCGACGTGGAGAACGAGGACGTGGCCACCTTCACCGGCCGCTTCGCCTCCGGGGCGGTAGGCACCTTCTCGACCTCCAGAGTCGCCTTCGGCTATCCCAACGGGCAGGCCTTCGACGTCTTCGGATCGACCGGACGAGCCTCCTTCGACCTGCTGCGACCCGGCGAATTCACCGTGGACGACGCCCGGCCCGGCAGCTACTCCCGCGGACCACGCACCGTGCTGGTGCACAACGAACACCCCTACTTCGACGGCGGCCAACCGATGGACTACGTCGGCGTCGGATACACCCAGGTCGACCTGTTCACCTACCAGGCCAAAGCCTTCCTCCAGGAGATCGCCGGGATCGAGGACGGCCTACCACGCTGCGCCACCTTCGCCGACGGCCTGCACAGCATGCAGGTCATCGCCGCCGTCGCCCGCTCCGCCGCCGAGGGCGGCACCACCGTCACCCTCTGACCCCGTAGCCGATCGACGAAGGACCGACCATGAAACTCGGCGCGTACACCGCCTGCCTGCACGACAAGACCCTCACCGAAACCCTCGACATCCTGCGCGGACTCGGCCTGACCTCGGTGGAGGTCAACGCCGGTGGCTTCATCCCCTCCCCGCACTGCCCGGTCGACGCCCTGCTCTCCTCCGCCGGGGCACGAGCCGCCTACCTTGAAGAGATCTCTTCCAGCGGAATGGAACTCACGGCGCTGAACTGCAACGGAAATCCGCTCTCCCCCTTACCGGCCGAAGGACCCAAACACGCCGACGACCTCCGGCGGGCCATCGAACTCGCCGGGAAACTGGGCGTACGCCACGTCATCACCATGTCCGGCCTGCCCGGCACCGACCCCACGGCCAAATACCCCACCTGGGTGGTCAACCCGTGGAACGGCATCGACCTGGAGATCCTCGACCACCAGTGGTCGGTGGCCGTCCCCTTCTGGAAGGAGATCGACGAACTCGCCCGCCGACACGACGTCCGGGTCGCCCTGGAACTGCATCCGCGCAATCTCGTGTTCAATACGACGACCTTCCAACGGCTGGCCGAAGAGACCGGGGCGACCAACCTGGGCGTCGAAATGGATACCTCCCATCTGATGTGGCAGGGCATGGATGTCCCCACCGTCATCCGGGCGTTGGGCGACCGGGTGTACTTCGCGGCCGCCAAAGACGTCGCGATCCTCGACGGAGTGAAAACCAAAGGCGTATTGGATGTCGACTTCCGAAGAGTTCCCGCCGAAGCCGAAGGCAAGACGCCGGTCGCCTACGGATATTGGTGCACCGAATGGCCGCAGGACCCGGCCTGGCGTTTCGTGGCCGTCGGCCTGGGCCATGACCAGGCCTGGTGGGTCGAGGTCCTGACCGCATTGGCCGAGGTCGACCCCGGGATGACGATCAACATCGAACACGAGGATTCGGCCTTGGGACAGCTGGACGGATTACGTCAGGCGGCGTCCACATTGCTCGCCGCAGAAGCGGAGCGCGCCTCACGATGAATGACTTCCGGACACCTTCGGACGGAAGAGTCCGAGGGTGTCCGCAGCGCGATATCAGGCATTGTCTATGCTGAATATCCCGAACTGACAGCGGGCTTGCGCGATGTCGAAGATGTGGGCCGCGGCCTCCAGGTCGTGCAGATGCAGTTCGACGTCATGAATGACATCTGCATCCGGGTTTTTCATGCGGTGGAAGTTCTCCCGGAGATATCACCGGCATGAGGGTTCTCCCCGTGGCACCGGCACGAGGAGAACCGGCGAACGATACGTAGAGACACCCGGTTCGCGGCGTCGTCCATTCCACCGCGCTGCCCTGCCCGCAGGGAGTGTCGAGGCGCCCCGTACGAGACGGGCGCACCGGAGCATCCGTCCGGCTGCTTTTCGGGACAAGAGATGGTCCGCTCGACACGCCCCCAGGTGCGAAGTCGGACGGCGGCATCTCTCGCGCTGAAGGATTCATGGAGGTATCAGGATGATTCGTTTCTCGGCCTTACGTGGCCGTAGCCGCAGGATCGCAGGGGTGGCCACCGCGGCTGTCGTGGGATTGGCCGTCGTCTTCGCGGCGATCGGCGCCGGTGATCTCTCCCGGGCCTTGGGGTGGTCGGCCGGAGTGGCCTTCATCAACACGCTTTTCCTGCTCGCCGTGGTGGCGTGCAGCGCCTCGCTGGCCTATGTCGCCCATGCCGAGGGCCGGGACAACCGGATGAACCTGCTCACCACCTGGGTCTCGGTGGTGGTCGTGGGGGTGCTCTCCGCCTTGCACGAGATCGTCGGCCCGCAGGGGTGGCGTCTGGCTCCGGCGTCGGTGTCCGCCTTCGTCATCTGGGCGTCGGTGCCGCTGGCGGCATGTTGGCTCTGGTACCGGGCGATGACCGAGGGGGTCCTGGCCGATCTGGTGGGTGACACCGCGGCGGAGTCCGTGACGGCCGAGGGCGAGATCGCGCAGGAGTGCGTGCAGCCCGAGACGGCTCAGGTGATGCCCCTGTCGACGCCGGCGGTGTCGGTGGCGGCGAGTTCGTCGCCGGTGGCGATGACGACGGTCGCGGTGGACGATCAGGGGACCGACATGGTGGCGCTCACCGAGACGGTGCGCGCGGTGCAGGTCCCGGTGATGGAGCCGATGCAGGTGGTGCGGGTGACCCGTCCGGCTTCGCGGGTGCGACGTCGGCCGCGGTTGGAGGTGGCCCGCGAGGTGGTCGACCGGATGGGGGACGAGGCGACGGGTCCGTTGATGTGCGATGCCTTTGCGGCAGCGGGATATCCGCGTCCGTCGGTGCGTACTGCGCAGCGTTGGTTGGCCAAGGCCCGGGTGGCGCGGACGAGTCCGGCCTGACGGGAGGGCATCGAGTTGGCAATATCCCCCTATGGGTAAATGTCATTACAAATCTTGACAGCTGATCGCCGGTCCGGCAGGGTGTGAGAAGTCACCACGGCCGACCACGACGCTGCGGAGACCACCGGCGACCACCGGCGACAAGACTCCGCAACAACGGCGATCGGAGGCGGACATGGGCCACGAGCGACAGCCGCACGACCTGGTCACCATCGGCCGCGTCGGCGTCGACGTCTACCCGATGCAGACCGGAGTCGGCCTCGAAGACGTCCACACCTTCGGAAAATTCCTCGGCGGAAGCGCCGGAAATGTCGCCGTCGCCGCCGCCCGCTACGGACACCACACCGCACTCATCAGCAAAACCGGCAAAGACCCCTTCGGCCGTTTCGTCCGCCGCGAACTACGCACCCTCGGCGTCGACGACCACCACATCGAAGACGTCGAGCGCTTCCCCACCCCCGTCACCTTCTGCGAGATCTTCCCGCCCGACGACTTCCCCCTCTACTTCTACCGGTACCCCATCGCCCCCGACCTGATGATCCGGCCCGAGGACATCCCCGCCGACACCGTCCACGACGCCACCATCTTCTGGGCCACCGCCACCGGCCTCTCCCGCGAACCCAGCCGCGCAGCCCACCGCCACGCCTGGCAACTCCGAGAACGACGCACCCACACCATCCTCGACCTCGACTACCGCCCCCAGTTCTGGGACGACGAAGCCAACGCCTCCGGCCAGATGCAATCCGCACTCGGCTGGTGCACCGCCGCCGTCGGCAACCTCGAAGAATGCCGCGTCGCCATCGGAGAAACCGACCCCGACCGAGCCGCCGACGCCCTGCTCGACCGCGGACTCGAACTCGCCGTCGTCAAGATGGGCCCCCGCGGAGTCCTCGGAGCGACCCGCGACGAACGCATCGTCGTCCCCCCGATCCCCGTCCGGACCGTGAACGGACTCGGCGCCGGAGACGCCTTCGGCGGCGCCCTCTGCCACGGCCTCCTCGAAGGATGGGAACTCCGCAGAACCCTCGAATTCGCGAACACGGCAGGAGCACTCGTCGCCTCACGACTGGAGTGCGCGACCGCGATGCCCACCGCACCCGAGGTCGAACGCTCCATGCAAGAACGACGACCGGGCAACACCGCCCACGCCACACATCACGAAGGAGAGCGATGAGCGACTGGTTCGTCCCCGCCGGAAGTGCCACCGGCGACGGCTACGAGACCCGGATCAGCCCCGGACGAGAAGGATGGTCGTACACCGGGCTGTGGACCGCCCGCCTCGACGCCGGAGAAAGCCGCACCATCCCCTGCGGCGACTGCGAATGGATCGCCCTGCCCCTCTCCGGCTCCTACCGGGTCGACGCCGTCGTCAACGGCCAGGAACACCACGTCGAACTCACCGGACGCGACCACGTCCTCGCCGGACCCACCGACCTCGCCTTCATCCCCCGCGACAGCGAATTCACCGTCACCGCCACCACCGCCGGCACCATCGCCCTACCCCACGCCAAAGCCCGCACCGCATACCCCTTCGCCTACCTGGCCGCCACGGACGTCCCCGTCGAACTCCGCGGCGCAGGACAAGCCTCCCGCCAGGTGCAGAACTTCGGCACCCCGGGCGTCCTCGAAGCAGACTCCCTGATCGCCTGCGAGGTCATCACCCCCGCCGGCAACTGGTCCAGCTACCCGCCGCACAAACACGACACCGAACGCGACGGCATCGAAAGCGAACTCGAAGAGATCTACTACTTCGAGATGCGCGTCGAGGACACCCCCACCGGACGCGACGCCGCACACTTCGCCAAACCCTTCGGCTACCAACGGGTCTACGGAACCGACGACCAACCCATCGACGTCCTCGAAGAGGTCCGCTCCGGAGACATCGTCCTCGTCCCCCACGGCTGGCACGGCCCGGCCATGGCCCCCACCGGATACGACATGTACTACCTCAACGTCATGGCCGGCCCCGGCGAGAAACGCGCCTGGCTGATCTGCGACGACCCCGCCCACGCGTGGGTGCGCGGCACCTGGGACGACCAACAGGTCGACGGGCGCCTCCCCCTGCACGACCACTGACCACCCGCCGAACACCCCGGCGCCTGCGCCGGAAGCCGACGTCCCTGCGCCGCGGAGCAGAACCGACGTGACGGCCCCACCACCTCGGACATCCCGGAAGGACACAGACCTGTGAGCACACCCACGCGCATCACCCACCTGATCGGACACCGCCCCTGGGAAGGCACCGCCGAGCGCACCGGCGACGTCTACAACCCCGCCACCGGCGAGATCATCGGCACCGTCGACTTCGCGGACAAGGCCCTCGTCGACGAGATCGTCGCCCACGCCGACCGGGCCGCCCGCTCCTGGGGGACGATCTCCCTGGCCAAACGCACCCAGGTGCTCTTCCGCTTCCGGGAACTGCTCAGCCAGCGTCGCGAAGAGATCGCGAAACTCATCGTGGCCGAACACGGCAAGACCTTCCCCGACGCCGTCGGCGAGATCAACCGCGGCCTCGAGGTCGCCGACTTCGCCTGCGGGATCTCCCACCTGCTCAAGGGCGGGTTCAGCGAGAACGTCTCCACCGACGTCGACGCCTACTCGATCATGCAGCCCCTCGGCGTGGTCGGCGTCATCTCCCCGTTCAACTTCCCCGCGATGGTGCCCCTGTGGTTCGTCCCGGTCGCCGTGGCCTGCGGCAACGCCGTCGTCATCAAACCCAGTGAGAAGGACCCCAGCTCGACCCTGGCCATCGCCGACCTGTGGCGTGAGGCCGGACTGCCCGACGGGGTCATGAACGTCGTCCACGGCGACAAGGAAGCCGTCGACGCCCTGCTCGACAATCCCACCGTGAAGTCGATCTCCTTCGTGGGATCCACCGCCATCGCCAAATACGTCTACGAGCGGGGAGTCGCCGCCGGAAAACGCGTGCAGGCACTCGGCGGGGCGAAGAACCACATGCTGGTGCTCCCCGACGCCGACCTCGACCTGGCCGCCGACGCCGCCGTCAACGCCGGATTCGGTGCCGCCGGTGAACGCTGCATGGCGATCTCCGTGCTGCTGGCCGTCGACTCGATCGCCGACGACCTCATCGCCCGGATCACCGACCGCATGGCCACGCTGAAGACCGGCGAAGGCATGGGCGAGGGCGTGGACATGGGCCCGCTGGTCACCGCGGCCCACCGGGACAAGGTGCGCGGCTACATCGACGCCGGCGAGGCCGAAGGCGCGAAACTCGTCGTCGACGGACGACAGGGCGAATGGGTCGGCGGATCCCCGGAGGGCTTCTTCGTCCTGCCCACCCTGTTCGACGCCGTCACCCCGGAGATGTCGATCTACACCGACGAGATCTTCGGCCCGGTGCTCTGCGTGGTCCGCGTCTCCTCCTACGAGGAGGGCCTGCAGCTCATCAACGACAACGCCTTCGGCAATGGCACCGCGATCTTCACGAACGACGGCGGCGCGGCCCGGCGTTTCCAGCACGAGGTGCAGGTTGGCATGGTCGGCGTCAACGTGCCGATCCCCACGCCGATGGCCTACTACAGCTTCGGCGGTTGGAAGGCCTCCCTCTTCGGGGACACCCACGCCCACGGCATGGAAGGCGTCCACTTCTTCACCCGCACCAAAGCGGTGACGGCCCGCTGGCTCGACCCGAGCCACGGCGGCCTCAACCTGGGCTTCCCGCAGAACAACTGATGCGGGGTCCGGCTGCGATACGGCCGGGGTCGGTGCTCGTCGTGCAGAGACGAGTGCAGGTGGCGGCGTCCGTCCTCGACTGCGAGGGCGGACGCCGCCGTCCGTTCGGGAGGGGCCGGCGTCCTGGTCCCGGTCGGCAGCGGAGATCATCGGCGAGGCGGGGTGAGGCGAGTCGAGTTGAGGCGCTGCGGCGAAGATCTCACCGGTCCCCGGACCAGCCCGGACCAGCCGCCGCCGGACCTGTGCACGGCTCCTTCGGCGTCGGGCAGGCCCGCGGAACGGGCGGAAAGGGACGGAAGCCGCAGGCGTGACGAATATCGCGTTCCGCTTAGGGACTTCGACAGGCCACAGATCACGCACGATGGGGACAGCGCCGCCGGTCGGCGGGTGACCTGGGACGAACAGAGGAGACTCTCGTGGCCAAGTACGACATCAACACCACCAAACTCGGCGAACTGTTGGACGACCCGCAGGTGGTGGCGATCTTCGACAAGCACGCTCCCGGGCTGACCAACAACCCGATGCTGGGCATGGCCAAGGGCATGACCGCAGGCCAGGCGATGAGCATGGCGGGCGGCATGGTCGGTCAGGAGAAGCTCGCCGCGATCAAGGCCGAGGTGGAAGCACTCTGAGTCCGGGCGGCAGACCGCGGGTCGGGGCCTAGGCGCCCCGACCCGTCCTCATCGGGCGACCGGCACCACGGCGGGTGCGCCGCCGACGTCCTGCACATGAGCGGCCAGGCCGAAGACGTCCTTCAACAGCTCGGAGGTCAGTACTTCTCCGGGGGCGCCCTGCGCGGCGATCCCGCCGTCCTGCATGACGACCAGGTGGTGGGCGTAACGCGCGGCCAGGGTCAGGTCGTGCTGGACGAGGACGACGGTGGTTCCGGACAACGCGGCCTGGCGAGCCACGTCCATCACGTCCATCGCATGGGCCAGGTCGAGGAAGGTCGTCGGCTCGTCGAGCAGCAGGTAGGGGGTCTGCTGGGCGAGGACCAGGGCGATCCAGGCTCGTTGCCGTTGCCCGCCGGACAGGGCCTCGACCGGGCGTTCGGCGAGGGGGTGCAGGTCGACGGCGCTCAAGGCCTGGTCGACGGCGGCGGCGTCGGTGGCCGACCAGCGGCGGAGCATCCCCCGGTGGGGGTGGCGTCCGCGGGCGACGAGTTCGGCGACGGTGAGTCCTTCGGGGACGACCGGGGCCTGCGGGAGCAGCCCGATGGTCCGGGCGCGTTCGGTCGGGGTGAGTTCGCTGAGCGGGCGGTCGTCGACGGCGCAGTGTCCGGCGGTCGGGGGGAGCTGTCCGGCGAGTCCGCGCAGCAGGGTCGACTTGCCGCAGCCGTTCGGGCCGATGAACACGGTCAGTCGGCCGAGGGGCAGGGCCAGGTCGAGGCCGGTGACGACGGGCCGACCTTCGTATCCGAGGTGGACGTCATGGGCGGCGAGGGTCATGCGGTGATCCTCCGGGAGGTGAGCAGGGAGACGAGGTAGATCCCGCCGACCGCGGCGGTGACGATGCCGACGGGGAGTTCGATCACTCCGATGCCGGCCCAGGTGAACAGGTTTCGGGCGAGCAGGTCGGAGAGGGAGACCAGTGCGGCGCCGCAGGCCGCAGATCCGAGCGCCGGGGGGCGGGGCGTTTCCCAGAGGCGTGCGGCCAGACGGGGGGCGACGAGACCGACGAAGGCGATCGGCCCGGCTGCGGCGACGGCGGCTGCGGCGAGGACGGCTGCGGTGAGCAGCGCGGTCCAGCGGACCCGGGTGACGGCGACGCCCAGGCCGGCGGCGAGATCGTCACCGAGGGGGATGACGGCCAGGTCGCGGTCGATCGAGCCGACCACCGGCACGGCGAGCAGCAGGACGACCAGGACGGGGAGGAGCAGCGTCCAGCCGCTGCCGCCGAGGCTTCCGGTGAGCCAGGTCGTCGCCCGGGCGGCGTCCTGCGCATTTCCCCAGGTGAGCATCCAGGCGACGAGGGATTGTGCGGCGACGGTCATGCCGACGCCGACCAGGACGACCCGTTCGGGGGTTCGGGCGACGGTGATGACGGTGAAGGTCGCGGTGACCGCTCCGATGGCGGCCGCGGTGGGCATGCCGAGGGCGGCCCAGGGGCCGGAGACTCCGCCTGCGCTGCCGACGGCCATGGCCACGGCGACGGCGCCGACGCTGGCGCCGGAGGTGACGCCGATGATGCCGGGGCTGGCCAGTGGGTTGCGGGTGACGGTCTGGGTGAGTGCTCCGGCGAGTCCGAGGGCGGCACCGACGGCGAGGCCGACGAGGACTCGGGGGAGGCGTAGGACGGCGACGACGAGGGTGGTCTGGGGGTCGGCGAAACCGAGGAGGGCGGCGACGACCTGGTCGGGTGGGACGGTGACCGCGCCGATGCCGAGGGTGGTCAGGGCGGCGGTGGTGGCGATGAGTACGGCGGCGGCGAGATTGCGGCGGTGTCGTGCCCGGTGGGTTCGGGAGGTGTATCCGTCGGTGGTGCGGACGGTGCTCATCGGTGGACCTTCCGGGCGACGAGGACGGCGAACAGGGGGCCGCCGATCAGGCCGAGGACGACTCCGGTGGCGAGTTCGTGGTGTCCGGCGATCAAGCGGCCCAGGACGTCGGCGGTGAGGACGGCGCAGGCGCCCAGGGGTGCGGACAGGGGGAGGAGCAGGCTGTGTCGGGGGCCGACGAGGGCACGTCCGGTGTGGGCGACGAGCAGGCCGACGAAGGCGAGGGGGCCGCAGGCGGCGACGGCGGTGCCGGTGAGGAGCGCGATGGCGGTGACGGTGAGCATCCGGAGGCGGCGTAGGTCGACGCCGAGCCCGCTGGCGAGGTCGTCGCCGAGGGCGATGGCGTCGAGTCCGCGTCCGGCGAGGGCGGCCAGCAGGGTGCCGAGTCCGATGAGGGGGAGGGCGACTGTCCAGGTGTCGGGGGTGCGTCCGGCGAGGGCGCCGACGGACCAGAACCGGTAGGCGTCGAGGGATCGGGCGTCGAGGAGGACGATGGCGGAGGTGGCGGCGCCGAGGGCGGCGGAGGTGGCGATGCCGATGACGGGCAGGGTGGCGTCGGAGGCTCCGGCCTGGCGGCGGCGGTCGGCGACGGTGGTGGCGCCGAAGACGAGGGCGGTGGCGCCGAGTGCGCCGGCGAAGGCCCACAGGGCGGTGCCGTGGAAGCCGCCGGTGAGGAGTCCGGTGGTGGTGGCGAGGACGACGGCGAGGGCGGCTCCGGAGCTGACGCCGAGGAGTCCGGGGTCGGCGAGGTTGTTGCGGGTGAGGGATTGGGCGAGGACGCCGGCGATGCCGAGGGCGGCGCCGACGACGAGGCCGAGGAGGGTTCGTGGCAGGCGGAGGTCGTGGACGATGACGGCGGCGTGTGAGCCGTCGTGGACGGTGACGGCTTGCCAGAGTTCGCCGGGGGTGAGGGTGTGGTTGCCCAGGGCGATGCTGGCGACGGTGGCGGTGAGGAGGGTGGTGAGGACGGCGGCGAGGGCGGCGGTGCGGCGGGCTGCCTGTGGGTGTTTTGCGGACTCCGTGACATTCATAGGTAAGGTCAGCCTAACCTGATTTGTGAAGGAGTCCCTGTGCGCCCCTCGAATGTCATCCCCGGAGGTCACCCCCGGTCTCGTCGTGCCCTGGCAGCCCTCTCCGCGTTGACGGCAGCGGTCGTCTTGTCCGGTTGCGGTGCCGTCCAAGCTCATCGGAGCCCGTCCGACGCCGGAGGCGAGCGGCGCACCATCACCCACGCCATGGGGGAGTCCACGGTGACCGGTCGACCGCAACGGGTCGCGGCCCTGGACCAGAGCTATGTCGAGGCTGTCGCATTGTTGCGCACGCCGGTGGTCGCCATCACCACGTACCACTCGGTGACCGGTGGCGCGCTGCCGCACATGGGGGAGGGCGGTCGCCAGTATGTCGGCGGGGCCTCAGTCCTGGGCACTCTCCAGGAGCCGAGCCTGGAGAAACTGACCACGGCCAAACCCGATCTGATCCTGTCGGCGAAGGTGCGTCACGAGAAGCTGTACGACCAGCTCTCCGCCATCGCACCAACGGTGATGAGCCAGTCCACCGGCCCGACCTGGAAGGAGAACATCCTGTTGGCCGGGAAGACCCTCGGGAAGGAAGACCTGGCCAAGGAGCGGATCGCCGAGTACGAGAAGCAGGCCAGGAAGGTCGGGGACGCGGTCAAGGAGAAGGCCGGGCGTAACCCGAAGATCTCGGTGGTGCGTTTCATGGAGGGCAAGACCCGCCTTTATCAGGCGAAGTCCTTCTCGGGGATCGTCCTGAAGGATGCGGGCCTGGACCGCCCGGAGTCGCAGGCCGCGGAGGATTTCGCCACGGAGATCAGCGAGGAGAAGATCCCGATGGCCGACGGGGACAAGATCTTCGTCACGGTCGCCGACCCGGAGAAGGGGAAGAGCACCGAGCTGAAGGCGGCTTTCGAGGCGAACCCGCTGTGGGCGGATCTGGCGTCGAGGACCACGCCGGTCGACGACCTGTCGTGGATGTCCTCGGTGAGTGTGCAGGGGGCGTACAAGATCCTGGAGGACCTGGCGAAAGCGTACGAGGTGCCCGGGCCTGACCCGTTGGCGCCCTGATGCCGGGCGGGTCCGATTCCGGGAGGTCGACGCCGGGAGGCCGCGTGGCGCGGCGTTGAGCCACGCGGTCAGGGGTCAGGACCCGGTGTTCTCCGAGCGGGCCGGGAGGATGCCGGCGGCGCGGGCCGGTTCCATCGCGGTCTGCAGGCTGGCGACGCTGGCGTCGAAGGCGATCTGTTCCGATTCGTCCAGGTCGAGTTCGACGATCTGACGGATGCCGCGTCGTCCGATGCTGGTGGGGACGCCGATGTAGAGGTCTTCGTGCCCGTATTCGCCTTGGAGGAGCGCGGATACGGGCAGGGTGACCTTTTCGTTGCGCATGATGGCGCGGGTGATGCGGGCCAGGGCCATGCCGACGCCGTAGCTGGTGGACCCCTTGGCGTCGATGATGTCGTAGGCCGCGTCGCGGGTCATCGCGAAGATGCGGTCGAGCTCGTCGTGCAGTTCGGGGTGTTGGGCGAGCCGGCGGGTGATGGAGCGTCCGGCGATGGAGGCGGCGCTCCAGGCCGGCAGTTCGGAGTCGCCGTGTTCGCCGATGATGGTGGCGTGGACGTTGGTGGTGGCGACCTCGAAGTGCTGGGCGAGGTTGAAGCGCAGCCGGGCGGTGTCGAGCGTGGTGCCCGAGCCGATGACCTGCGCCGAGGGGAGTCCGGAGAACCGCCAGGTGGCGTAGGTGAGGATGTCCACCGGGTTGGTGGCGACCAGGAAGATCCCGTCGAAGCCGGTGTCCATGACCCGTCCGACGATGTCTTTGAAGATGGCCAGGTTGGTTTCGAGGAGTTCGAGGCGGGTCTGTCCGGGTTTCTGGGGGACGCCTGCGCAGATCACGACCATGGCGGCGTCGCGGCAGTCGCTGTAGTCACCGAAGGAGACGCTCACCGGGTGGGGGGCCCAGGCTTCTCCGTGGTTGAGGTCGAGCACATCTGCGCGTGATTTGCGTTCGTTGAGGTCGATGAGGACCAGCTCGTCGGCGAGCCCTTGGTTGACGACGGCGAAGGCGTAGGCCATGCCTACGGCGCCGGTTCCGATGAGGACGACTTTGTTGTCGACGTACTTCATGGGGTCAAGACTGTCAGGCCGTTCTGTCGGTGCGTGCAGCTGTCCGCCGGGGAGTGGGCCGTCCGATCAGGTACGAAAGTTGATGCTAAAGAGAATTATATCCCTTTTGTGGGGAATGAAGAAACGAAGCTGTATGGAATTCCTGAGCATCCTGAGAATGTCCTGATAATAACATTTCGCCATCTCTGGTGAAGGATCTTTCCTTGAGTGTTTATTCGGCTTTATCTGCCGCGTAGGGTGAGAGAAATCCCCCTCAGCAAGGAGAATTCATGTCTTTGACGGTCCTGTCACGACGTCGGCGTCTTGCGCTGGCTGCCGCGCTGACCGCCGGGTCCCTGTGCGCTTTCCCTCTGGGGGCGTCTGCTGCGACGGTGTCGGGTGCACCGTCGTCCTTTTCTGCGGAGGCGAGCCGTGAAGGCACGCCCGAAGCGGTCAAGGGTGGCGAGAAAAAGAGCGACAAGAAGAGTGATGACAAGGGTCAGCGTGTTCGCCTGACCTCCGAGACGAAGACGGTTCTTCCGAATGTCGATGATGACTCCGGTCGATGTGTCATTCCGGCGAAGAACATCGCAGAGTTCAAGAAGGTCAGTATCTGTCACGACGGCGCCGACAACGTGGTCAACGGCGCGGAGGATGCCAAGGACCTGACCTTGGTGACACTGCCCGCGATCAAGGATGTTGACGGGAAAGCCACCGCGACCCTGTCTGTTCCGGACAAGGCCAAGGGCAAGGTTCGTGTCTTCGTGAAGGAAGGCGACAAGTGGTCGGCCGGGTTGACCTTGCCGGCGAAACTCACCTCCGCGCAGTTGAAGGCCGGGGTGACTTTCGGCGTCGAGGCCACCGACGTCATCCGGGATGCGAAGGTCTTCGACGGGAAGTTCAGCCTCGATCTGAAGGTCGACGAGGGCGGCAAATCGTCGAAGGCGTCCCTGGAGCTGCAGGTCGCCAAGTTGACGCCCTTCTCCACCCAGAAGGTGGAACAGGTCGTGACACTGAGCAGCAGCGACAGCTCGGACAAGGATCGGGTCTGGCCCCGTGAGGAGATGAAGCAGTCGGGGTCGAAGGTTCCGCTCAAGACCCGTACGGTCAACGCCGGTATCGACACCTGGAATCAGGACCATTTCGAGGGCATGTACGCCTCGATGACCCAGGGCGGTCAGCAGCAGAACATTCGCGTGCTCGCGCTGGCGCATTACAACATCGCCGGGAAGAACGAGTGGTACGGCTTCCGGGGTAAGGACGTCGGCGTCATCGCCTTGACCGGCAGCAATGGCGACACCTCGTTGGAGGGGATGGGGAACGTCGAGGGGATCGGCGCCTACACCAAGGACGGGAAGAAGCACCCGGCCGGCCGGTTGATCATGGGCCACACCGAGAAGCACAACCACGGGCAGATGTCCCAGGTGCAGCGGTCCTTCTTCGAGTCGAATGCGGCGCAGAAGCCGATCTACCTGGACACTTCTTTTCTCACCGTGGGGCACGTGGACGAGTTCATCCAGGTCATCCCGGCGAAGAACGAGCGCGGGTGGATGTTCGCGGTGGCCCACCCCAAGGCCGGCGTGGAGCTGTTGAAGAAAGTCGATGGCGCGGGCAAGGGTGATCAGACTCTGATCACGGTCTCCGGCGAGCACCGTGACAAACCGAAGTCCTCCGCGAAGGTGAAGGATGCGTTGAAGGATGCGGACTTCCTGAAGGCCAACGAGATCGGCCAGCAGCGGATCGACGCGAATGTGGAGATCCTGAAGAAGGAGCTGGGTTTCAACGACAGCGACTTCATGAAGCTCCCGATCGTGATGAAGCGGGCCGACAAAGAAGCCGAACTGGACCGGTCGAAGAGCAAGGGCACCGTCGAAGGGCCGAAGAGTGACGCCGAACCCTTCAAGGACGAGGGTCCCGGCGGCGACGATCTCGACGGGCGGGGCGGCAAGGGCAAGCCCGGCAGCGGACGGGACAAGTCCGGTCAAGCGGTCTTGGGGACCCGGAACCTGGACTTCGCCATGCCGGACGCGGTGAATGCGTTGAACTTGGGCGATGGGCGGATCCTGGTTCCGCAGCAGTTCGGTCCGAAGCTGGACGGTAAGGATGTCTTCGCCGAGGCGGTCAAAGCCGAGCATGCCAAGCACGGCGGCAAGGTGACCTTCGTGGACACCCTGCACCTGCACACCGCGGGCGGAGAGATCCACTGCGGGACGAACGTCTTCCGGAAGATCCCGGTAGAGGCTCCCGCGCAGAAGAAGTGACCGGTCACTTCTGAACTGTGAAGTGTGGCCCCGGCGTCGGAGACGCCGGGGCCACACTCATGTCCTGCGCTGATGCCGTGCTCACTCGGACCTCGAGGTGCGTCCGAGCTGCCGCTGCCATCGGTCGAGGATGTCCAGGGCCTCGCGTCGGCCTCGATCCGTTGTCTGCTCCTTGATGAGGAGGCCTTTCTCCTGCCCCTGGATTTCACGCAGGGAGATCGTCCATCGGTGAAGATATCGGCCCGGACGAAGAAGGCCTAATGTTGCTGAGGACAGCAATTCCGTCCTCAGCATCTCAGGGTTTTCCAGGAGTGTGCGAAATGCGTTCTGCGCGCTGAGTTCGTAGACTTTTCCGTCCTCGGCATGGATCGTTCGGTGAAGTCCGGCTCTTTTTGTCGGCACGCCAATGTATTTTACTGCCGATATCTCTCGGGGTAAACAACCGGTTTTCCGGACATTGTTTTATGGATATCGCACCCTGGGTGGGGTGTTTCCTGCCGGACCCGGTCGTGGCCAGAGCGTTGCGGCCGGGGGGCCGCCTGGACGCTCCGCCGGAGTCGTCGTCGAGAAACGGACGTGTCGCGTCGACCGGCCAGGCCTCCATCGTGGCCGACGTGGGAGAGGGAAAACCGGAAGAGGCTATTTTGTATAGTGATCATCCCGGAAATCCCTCGACCCATTAAGGGATATTCCCGTCAATTCGGTCGATTCCCTTGCTGTTATTTTTAGGATCCCTCAAAAGTTTCCCTGTGGGCTTTCTGCCTCCGGCAAGGAGAAGATTCATGTCTGTGACGGTTCCGGTGAGACGATCTCGCCTGGCTCTGCTGGCTGCACTGTCCGCAGGTTCCCTGGGGGTGCTCTCCCTGAGCGCCTGCAACGGAGTACTCCCCCTGGGAAAAGGCTCCGTCCCCATCGAACTGAGAGTGGACGCAAACCGTGACGGCAAGGTCGACCTGACCGGGGAGAGCGACAAGAACGGCCAAGAAGCCACCGTCGAACGCGGCGCCGTCTTCCTGGCCAATGTCGACGACGACGCCGGCCGCTGCGAACCCGCCCAGGACGGCGTCATCCGCCCCCTGAACGACCTGGCCGACTGCCACGACGGCACCGACGACATCGTCAACGGACCCGAGGACGAGAAGGACCTCGCCCCGATACGCACCGTGCCCCGCGACGTCCCCGAGGACGCCACCGCCCAGGTCAAGGTCGACGGCGCCGCCGCCGAACGCACCCGCCTGTTCCTCAAACGCGACGACCAGTGGAAGATGATCACCGAGAAGGACCAGATCACCGCGGCAGAACTGAAGAAAGGCCTCGTCCTGGGCCTGGAAGGCCGTGACGTCCTGCGTGACGCCGACACCTGGGACGGAGTCGCCGAGGTGCACATCTCCGTGACCTCCGGCGGACGGAAGAACGAGTCGACGGTCAAACTCCGCCAAGCCCCCCTGCTCGCCCAGCACGCCGCGCAGAAAGCGGTCACGGTGTTCATCGGCCCCGAGGAGAGCGGACACGCAGACGCCCCCGGCTTCAAGGACGGCCTGAAGAAACTCGTCGAGGCCGAAGGCGCCACCCTGAACCAGCTGACCGACAGCGACGACCTGTGGGCCCGAGGCCTCTTCGAGCCGATGTACCAACAACTGCCGACCGAAACGGGAGAGATGCACTCCATGCGGGTGCTGGCCCTGTCCGACCAGGCACGAGACGCCAACAGGTCGGTCTACCGCCTGCGAGGACAGGACGTCGGCGTCATCCGTACGGGAACAGCCGAATCCGAGGAAACCCTCAACTCGATGGGCAACCACGAGAACCTGCCGCCCCACCGCGTCGGCGACCGCAACTTCCCCCTGGGCCGCCCCCTGGTCGGCCACCGGCTGAGCGTCCCCACGGACTACCCCCGAGGCGACGAGAAACCGAAAGCACCGGAGAAACCCGCAGAGGACGGCGGCGGCAACCCCGGCACCGAAGAACCGGTGATCACCCCGGTACTGCACCGACAGGCACCCACCGAGGACAAGAAACCCGAGGAGAAAACACCCCGGACACCCTCCGAGGCGACGACGAAATTCTTCCGGGCACAGTCGAACGCCGAACCCCTGATCCTCGACGTCGGTTTCCTGCGCACCGGGCACGTCGGAGAGATCGTCCAGGTCGTCCCCGCCGACACCGAACGCGGCTGGCGCATCGCGGTCGCCGACCCGAAGGCCGGCAGCGAACTGGTCGACCGGCTCCTCAAGGACGGCCGCGGCGGGCAACCCTACGCCCGCAACGAAGCAGAGAGCCTGGAACAGACCTGGAACCCGGCGACCAGAAGACACAACGCCAATGCGGCCGAGATCATGACGAAGAATGTCGACCGACTCCGCCAGGCCCTCGACCTCAAGGACGACGAGATCATCCGGGTCCCCGTCCTGTTCCGCACCGCCGAGAAGATCTACGACGACGAGAACGGGTCACAGCCACGGTCCGACGACCCGAATGACAACGGCTACGTGACCTCCCTCCTACCGAATGCCGTCGACGGCCTGGTCCTGCGGAAGGGGAAGATCGTCCTCCCCGAAGAACACGGACCGCAGGACGGACAGGGCAAGGACGTCCTCCAGGAAGCGGTGAAGGAGGCCTACACCAAGGCTGGACTCGAGGTCGCCTTCCTCGACGACCGCCGTCCGCTGCACATCGACGAAGCCGATATCCACCAGGGCACGAATGTCTTCCGGGAGATGACCTCGGACGCGGTGAAGAAACCCTGATCGCACCCGGCCGTCCCGCTCGCGCACGACCGGGCGGGACGGCGGCGGGTGGTTCCTCGGAAGACCACACCGAGCCCACCCGCCCGTCGTGCCGTGCGATCAGCTGTCGGCCAACAGGTGCGGATAGTTCCGGTTCTCCTTGGGGATCCACTCCTGGTCGGCCGGGCCGGTGTAGATCTGGCGCGGACGGTAGATGCGACCCTTCGGGTCGTCGTGGATCTCCTTCCAGTTCGCGATCCACCCCGGCATCCGCCCGATGGCGAACATGACGGTGAACATGTTCACCGGGATGCCGATGGAACGCAGGATGATGCCCGAGTAGAAGTCCACATTCGGGTAGAGCTTCCGCTCGATGAAGTAGTCGTCGGCGAGGGCCGCGTCGGCGAGTTCCTGGCCCAGCTCGAGCAGCGGGTCGGAGATCTTCATCTCGCGCAGCAATTCTTCGGAGGCATCGCGGAGAAGTTTCGAACGCGGGTCGAAGTTCCGGTAGACGCGGTGACCGAAACCCATCAGTTTCACCCCGTCCTCCTTCTTCTTCACCTTCTCCACGTATTTCTTGACGTCCATCCCGGAGTCGCGGATCTCCTCGAGCATCTCGATGACCGCGACATTGGCTCCGCCGTGCAACGGACCCCACAATGCGCAGACCCCGGCCGAACAGGACGCGAACATATTCGCCTGCGCCGAGGCGACCATACGCACCGTCGAGGTGGAGCAGTTCTGCTCGTGGTCGGCATGCAGCAGAAGGAAAAGATTCAACGCCTTGGTGACGGTGTCGGTGGGCTCGTAGTTGCGATAGGGCACCGAGAACATCATGTGCAGGAAGTTCTCGACATATTTGAGGTCGTAGCGTGGGTAGACGATGGGTTCGCCGATGCTGGACTTGTACGCGGCCGCAGCGATGGTCCGCACCTTGCTCATCAGGACGGCGGCGGCCCGTTCGATGGAGGCGTCGTCGTGGGCCTCCCAGACCTCCTGGTTGTGCGCCGAGAGCGTGTTGATCATCGCGGAGAGGATGGCCATCGGCGGCGCATAGGTGGGGAAACCGTCGAAGTGTTTCTTCATGTTCTCGTCGAGCATGGAGTTCTCGGTGAGAAGATCGGCGAAACGTTCCCGGTCCTCGATGGTGGGGAGCTTGCCGAAGATGATGAGCCAGGCCACTTCCACGAAGGAACTCTTCCCGGCGAGATCTTCGATAGGGATACCCCGGTAGTGGAGAATTCCCTGGTCGCCGTCGATATAGGTGATCGCGGAGCGACACGACCCGGTATTCCCATATCCGTCGTCAAGGGTGATGTAACCTGTCTGACTGCGGAGTTTGCTGATGTCGACGGCTTTTTCGTGTTCACTGCCCTCGACGATCGGAAGCTCGTAGCTCTTCCCGTCCAGCTCGATCCGCGCCGATTCGCTCATGCCGTCTCTCCTTCGTGACAGTGTTTCGCTGGGTGCAGCTTAACGATGTGCCAGGGCCATAAGTCCGTATACGTTTGATGATCACGATCGCATCTGCGGATACCGCTGGTGACGCGGTCCGGTATTTCGGGCAAAGCGCCGGACGGCCGGTCGACGACCCGCCGGAACAGGGCGGATATCGCCGACGGCCGGCGAGGAAGCCGGCCTATCCCCTCAGAGATGTGACGCCAGGAAACGCACCGCCGTCCGGGCCTGCCCGGCCCAGAATTCGTCATTGTGCCCGCCCGGGCGGAAATCGGTGACGACCGGGGAGAGGCGCTCGGCCAACGCCCGGTTTCCCGAGACGAACGGATCGGAGGTGCCGACGCTCATCCACACCGGGATGCCACGCAGTCGCCCCGCATGCCCGATGACATCGTGCTCGGCGAAATCGGCCGGCCCGTCGAAGGCCCCGGGATCGGCGCCGGCCAGGTCCCGGTAGATCGCCGCGGAGAGGGTGGCCACCGCCGCACAACGTTCCGGGCCGTGCCGCTGAGCCAGACTCAGGGCCCCGAAACCACCCATCGACAGGCCGAGCAGGCCCATCCGCCTGGTGTCGATGCCATGACGGGCGATGAGGGGCAGGAGCTCGTCGAAGACCAGCGCACCGCTGTCGGTGCCCGGTTCCTTACCGCCGGAGCGGGCGTGCCACCAGGTGTCTCCGCCGTCGATCGCCGCGACGGCCAGGCAGTTCTCCCCGGCCGCGGCCACGATGTCATGCCTGAGCACCCAGTCCCACGACTGCCCGCCCTTGCCGTGCAGGGCCACGACCAGACCGCGCGGCTGCTTGGGCCGGACCAGGAGCCACGCGCTGTCGTACCGGCGTCGGTACCGGGAACGCAGCACCCCCCGTTCGATGCGGACACTGTTCCAGGCGGTGATGTCCTTCTGGTAGGCCGCCGCGTCCGGGGCGATCTTGCCCAGTGCCGCCCCGCCCATGCCGAGAGCGCCGAGGACGACCATGGACGTGAGCGCCACGCGGCGGGATGGGCCAGACATGCCGTAAGCCTAGGTGTACGGTCGGCCACCGTGGTCGGCCCTTCCGACCGGTGGGTTCCCTACCGGGTGAGAAGAGTTGGCGTACGAGCCGCGCACTCGGGAGGGGGCCGGCCCTCAGACGAAGATGATCTGCGCGCCTTCGCTGATCTCGATGAAGTCGGTGGCGCTGATGATGCCCTCGACGCCGTCGTAGAGATCGCCCTCGGTGAGCTTCATCATGTCGGCCGACAACTGGCATCCCCACAGGTGACCACCAGCTGCGGTGATCTGATCGAGCATCTCCGGCACCGTGGGGATCTGCAGGTCGTCGAGCTGCTTGTGCATCATCTTCGTGGCGATGCCCGTCATCCCGGGCAGGACGCCCAGCAGCTGCGGCATCGACATCGCGCCGAGACCGGGACGGAGCTTCTCCAGGTCGGCCATGTGCATCGCGGTGTTGCCGGCGAAGGTGAACTTGAGGTTGGACATCGTCGCCTTGTTGATGATGTCGAATCCCCAGAAGGTGAAGAAGAGGTGCACCTCGCATCCTTCGCCCAGAGCGGCATTGCCCATGATCAGGGCCGGATAGGCCATGTCCAGGTTGCCCTTGCTGCAGATGAAACACATCTTCCGCGTGGGGGCGCTGTCGTCGTCGCCGAAGTTCGGCACGAACGGGGTCTCACTCATGACTTACTCCTGGGTGAAGGGGGCGGATCGCTCCGGAGGGATCGGACCTGGCAGATCAGACGCAGCCCTTGGGCTTGGGCAGCCCGGCGACATAGGACATCTTCTTGGCGGGCTTCTTCGGGAAGAGGTCGAAGAGTTCCTTGGTGGGGAAACCACCTTCGCTGGAGACCCGGCGCAGGGTCGGGGTCTCCCCGCGGGCGGCGTGATCACGTCGCAGGAAACGGACGACCTCCCAGTGCCGCTCGGTCATCTCGACACCGATCAGCGTGGCCAGTTCGGTGCCGAGGGCCTCGTCCCACTGGGCGGGGTCGGTGAGGAAACCTTCGTCGTTGACCTCGATGTCGCGGCCGGCGATGGTGGTGGTGGGCATGGCATCTCTCCTTGATCGTCGTGCCCTGGGCGCAAAAGGGCTGGTCCGGTGGCGGTCGTAGCGGTGGGGGCTCCGGGGCTCAGAAGTCCGGCACGATCGGGGCCTTCTCCGCCGCGCCGGGGGCGGGATGTGATCCGCCGGGGACCGGCGGCGCCGCCGGCACGACGACCGCGGAGGTGTCCTTGCCGCGCATCGACATGGCGTGCCCGATCGGCAGGGGGCGTCCCGGCAGCAGGATGTTCCAGTAGATGTGCCGGAAGGCGAGTTTGCCCAGGTGGTTGGCCCGGGTCTCCTTCAACAGCTTCATCGGCCCGACCTTCGGCATCGGGAAGGTGCCCGGCAGCGGCTCGGTGTCATAGTTGAAGTCGATGAGCAGCGCTTTGCCGTAACCGGATTCGATGAAGCAGTTGGCGTGGCCGTCGAATCGGGAGATCAACGGTCGACCGGCCAGCGCGTCGAGGAAGTTGCGTTCGAAGGTGTCCACGGCGAAATGGGCCACCGAACCGGCCTTCGAGGTGGGGATGTCCGAGGCGTCGCCGAGCACCCAGATGTCCGGGTGCTCCCGGGAGCGCAGGGTGTGCTTGTCGGTGGGCACATAGGCCATGTCGTCGCCCAGGCCGGACCGGGTGACCCATTCCTGGCCGGTGTTGATCGGGACGGTGACCAGGAGGTCGAAGGGCACCCGACGGTCGTCGTAGGAGACGACGGCGCCGCCGTCACCGTCCTGGTCGACCCGCTCGGTGAAGAAGTCGGTCTCCAGGGTGATCCCGCGTTCCTCCAGCAGATATCCCAGGGCCTTGGAGCAGGTGGCCTTGGTGAAGGCGCCGTCGAGGGGGGTGATGTAGACGATCTCGCTGCGTTCCCGCAGGCCTCGTTTGGTGAGATATTCGTCGGCCAGGAAGGCGAACTCCAGGGGTGCGACCGGGCATTTCACGGGGAGCTCGTTGAGATGGACCACGAGGCGGCCGCCGGTGAACCGGGAGAGGGCTTCGTGCAGGGCGAGCGCGCCGGGCAGGGTGTAGAACTCGTGGACCTTGCCGTGGTCGCTCTCGTCCTGGAGCGCTTCGGCCAGTCCGGGGGTCAGCTCGGGGCGGGGGGTGCATCCGGTGGCGATGACGAGCTGGTCGTAGGGCAGTTCGCGTCCGTCGGCGAGGTGGACCGCGCGGGTCTGGGGGTCGACGCGGTCGATCGGGGCGAGGACGAGGTTGATGCCGTCGTTGATGAAGGCGTGCCGGGAGCGGACGACGTGCTGTCGGGTGTAGGTGCCGAAGGGGACGAAGAGGTATCCGGGTTGGTAATGGTGTTGGTCGTCGCGGTCGACGACGGTGATGGACCATTCGGAGCGGAGGAGCTTGCGGCGGAGTTTGTTGGCGGCCATGGTGCCGGCGGTTCCACCGCCGAGGATGACGAGGTGGCGCATGGGCGAGTCTCCTCTCGTAGGGTGCCGACGGGCTGCGCGGGCACCTTTCCCGCGGAAACGATACCCCTAGGGGTATGTGTCCGTAAGGACTTCGGTCCTTGTCCGGGTGTAGGGGAGGGCGCCCCGGAGTTACGCCTACAAAATATGCGATATTGAAACAATGTCCTTTTTCTCAGGACTTCCGACCCTCCCCGAAACCCACGATGAACAGCAAGAACATCCTTCACGCCCCTAGCTGACCAGGCAACCCCGCCACGCCGGACACAGGTCACATCTCCATAAGGCGCCTTGTCAGAGGCCACCCCAGCAAGGCAACCTGGACAAGTGCCCATCAGCACACCACCGAGGAGGCCGCACGTGAAAAGACCGACGAGGCGCATCATCGCCATCGGCGGCGCGATCGTGGCCACCGCCGCACTCCTCACCGCAACCCCCGCACCGAAAACGGTCGCCCCCCTGCGCAGCGCCCCCGTCGCAGCCATCACCCACCACGACCTCACCCCGGCCCAGGACACCCCCCTCGTCAGCGGACTCGTCGCCGACCGCGCCGAGACACCCACCCGGACGAAACGCCTCAGCCAACGCGAACTCCTCGCCACACTCGCCGACGAACTCCAGGTCGACCAGAAAACGCTGAGAAAAGCCATCGCCCGCACCCGCGCCGACCTGAAGAAAAAACGCGCCCCCCACACCAGACGCACCGTCACCGACCGGGCCACCCTCACCGCGACCCTGGCCCACCACCTCGGCCTCCCCCCGGAAAAAGTCGGACGCAGCCTCGACACCGTCAGCGCCGAACAACGGGCCCGCCGACGGGCAGCACTCGAGAAGCGCCTCGACACGGCCAAACGCGCCAAGAAGATCACCCCCGGCCAACGCGACAAGATCCTCCGCGCCCACGACGAAGGCACCCTCGGCAAACACCCCGGCACCGCGATCCGCCTCGAACACCTCGTCCGCGGCGGCTCCGAAAGCCGCGTCCGGCCCTGAACCCCCGCCGACGACACCAACCCCGCCGCCAGGTCACGCCCCGAAAACCCCGGCGCCCGCTGGCCCACCCCTGCACGAAAACAGCACCGACCCGAAGAAGACCAGTGTGAGAAGACCCAGCAAATTCGTCACCGCAATCACCGGCACCATCGCCGCCGGACTGGTCACCGTCACCGGGGCAACCATGATCGACGACACCGCCCCCCTCACCCCCCTCGCCACGAAAAGCAGCGCACCCGCCAGCGACAACCCCGAATACCGCTGCCCCACGGGCGGCCAGGCCCGAACCCACGCCCTGGCGATCCGACGACCCCCCGGATGCAGCTCCGTCTACGACGAGATGGCCGACGAACTCAAGATCGAACGCCGACACCTCCGCCAAGCCATCGCCCACGCCCGACACCACAGCAGCGCAGACACCAAACCACGCAGCGAACCCCTGCCCAGCGAACGCATCGTCATCGCCGCCGCCGCCCTCGGACTACCCCCCGAACAGGTCAAAGAGGCCTACGACAACGCCCGAAACCGGATGCGGGCCCGCCGCCGCGCCGCACTGGAAAAACACCTCGACGAAGCCGTCCGCAGCGGAAAAATCGAAGAGAGCGACAAATTCGCCCTGCTACGCCGCTATGACAGCGGCACCCTCGGCCGCACCTGGGGAGCCATCAAAAAAGCCGTGGAACGGGCCCTCAGCCGCTGACCCCACCCGCCGCCGACGGAACCACCAGAGCCACCGTCAACGCCGTCACCGTCGCCGGATCGTCCAAGGACTCCCCGTACAACTCACGCAGCTGACCCATCCGATAACGCACCGTCTGCGGATGGACGAACAGATCAGCCGCCATCGCCTCCCGCCGCCCCTGCCGCGACAGCCACACCCGCAAAGTCTCCTCCAACCGGGAACGCACCGCCGGACGTAAACCCGCCAAAGGGGCCAACACCTGCGCGCGCAGATCGGCCAAGGCCTCCTGATCCGCCGAGACCACCAGCTCCACCAGATGCTGCTCGGTGTCATAAGGGGCCGTGCCCTCCCGTGGACCGGCCCGTCGCGCCCGGGCCAAGGACGCCGCCGCCGACACCCACGGCCGGGTCGGACCGATCACCGCACCCCGCCCCGACAGGCGGCGGCGGAGCGCCACCCGATCCGCCGAACCCACCTCGGGGATGAACAACACCGTCGTGTCGTCGTCCACGCCGGGGATCTCGCCGGTGACCGACAAGGTCCGTGGATCCTGGCCCGTCCGGACCATCGCCGCCTCCTCCGCCGGAAGCAGCACGGCGGTCAAGGTCAACGGCGGCTCCCACCCGGCGCGATCCGCCCGGCGACGCAGCTCGTCCTCCGGCTCGCCCGCCGCCAACGCCCGGGCCATCCGTTCCAACAGCCGCTCCCGGGCGCGTCCTCGCGTCTCCAGTTCGTCGGTGTGGCCGGTGACACTCGCCGCCGACAGATCGTCGATATACGTGAAGACACGTTCGGCGAACTGACCCACCTGGGCCGCCGGCATCCCCGAGGCGATCGCTTCCCGGGAGAGGAAACGCCAGGCCACGCCCGCGCCGATCCGATATGCGGCCAGCAGGGCATCCATCGGCCGGCCGGCGCGGGCCTCGCCACGCCCCAGGTCGTAGGCGCGCACGGTGATCCGGGAACTCTCCACCTCGGCGCGCTCGACGTCCTCGGCCCGCAGGCTGACCGTCAGGAAGACGTCCAGGGCGAGGCGCACGGCCTCCCGGATGCGCTGCCCGCGCGGACCGGTGAACGGTCCGGCATAACTGGGGACCTCGTCGATGATCGTGGCGACCGCCGCGTCGGCGACCTCGGCGAGCGCGCCGCGCATCCGGTCGTAGCTGACCCGGTCGAGTTGCCAGTCGACTCGCTCACCCTCCCCATTTTTCATCCAAAAATGATAAAACTCTGCGCTTCCTTCACGCCAACCGGGCAGGAAAATAGTACCCAAACGGATAAATACTGAGGTCATGAGCAGCCCCCTTCACACCAGGGCATCCACGCGCGGGACCCTCACCCGGCTCGGGGAGAACCTGGCGAGCCTCGCCAGAATGGCCACCACCCCCCTGCTCCCGCACGACTACCTCGAACTCGTCGACCCCCTGCGACTGTCCACCCGGCTGCGCGGACGCATCGTCGAACGACGCGCCGAGACACCCGACGCCGCGACCCTCGTCATCCGGCCCGGACGCGGCTGGCACGCCCACCTCCCCGGCCAGTACGTCCGCCTCGGCGTCGACATCGACGGCGTACGACACTGGCGCGCCTACTCCCTGACCAGCCCCGTCGCCGCGCCCGACGGGTGCATCGCCGTCACCGTCACCCGGGCCGGACTCGTCTCGTCCCACCTGGTCGACCGGATCACCACCGGCGCACTGATCCACCTCGACCAGGCCACCGGCGACTTCGTCATGCCCGCCGCCGTGCCCGACAAGATCCTCTTCCTCACCGCAGGCAGCGGACTCACCCCCATCATCGGCATGCTCCGCAACGACGGCACCGCCCTCGCCGACGTCACCCTCGTGCACTGCGCCCCCGACGCACGACGCACCCTCTTCCGTGACGAACTGCGCGCCCTGGCCACCGTCGGCGAGATCAGCTACCACGAATGGTTCACCGGCGAGCGCGGACGGCTCGACCTGAACACCCCCGACGCCCTCGACCGGCTCGTCCCCGACTGGCGCGACCGACACACCTGGGCCTGCGGGCCCGGCCCCATGCTCGACGCCTGCGAAGAACTCTGGACAGGCCAACACCTCCTCGACCGGCTGCACACCGAACGATTCCGCACCCCGATCGTCGCCGTCGGCGAAGGAGGAACCGTGCACTTCGACCGGACCGGCAGATCCGCCACCACGGACGGGGCGACCACGCTGCTCGACCTCGCCGACAGCCAGGACGTCCTGGCCCCCTCCGGATGCCGGATGGGCATCTGCTTCGGATGCATCGCGCCTCTCCTCGCCGGCAGCGTCCGCGACCTGCGCGACGGCCGGATCACCACCGCGCTGCCCGACGACGGCCCCGTCGACATCCAGACCTGCATCCACGCCCCCGCCGGGGACTGCACCCTCGACCTCTGAAGAAACCCCGGACCGTCGCACCTCCCGGCGTATCCGCGAACAGGAGCCAGCCGATGACCCCCACCCAGAACCCCACCCGGACGCCCCCGCGGACCGGGACGAACACCCGGATCGGCAACGGGACCACCCGGCGGCACTGGACCCCCAAACCCTCCGGCGGAGCAGACCCCGCCGCCCATCTCACCCCGGAACGGATCGACGAACTCGCCCGGGAACTCGACGCCATCCGGGAGAAGGTCCTCGCCGACCGCGGCGCCACCGACGCGGCGTACATCCGACGGCTCGTCGACGGGCAGCGACGGCTGGAGGCCGGCTCCCGGATCGTGCTGCTCTTCTCCCGGCACCCGGCCGCCTGGATCATCGGCACCGCCGGACTGTCCGTGGCGAAGATCCTGGAGAACATGGAGATCGGCCACAACGTCATGCACGGCCAGTGGGACTGGATGCGCGACCCGGCCATCCACTCCACCACCTGGGAATGGGACAATGTCACCCCCGCGGCGCTGTGGAAACACAGCCACAACGAGCTGCACCACACGTACACCAATGTCATCGGCATGGACAACGACCTCGGCTACGGCATCCTGCGCGTCGACCCCGACCAGCCCTGGCACCCGGCGTTCGTCCTCCAACCGGTGTGGAATGTGCTCAACGCAATCTTCTTCCAGTACTCCATCGCGCTCTACGACCTCGACCTCTACCGCCACCTCAGCGGGCGGGCCGATGACAGCGACCGGGCCCGGCTCCGGACCGAAGCACCCCGGGTGGCCCGCAAGATCGGCCGACACCTGCTGCGCGACTACGTGATCCACCCGGCGGTCTCCGGACCCAACTGGGCCACCACCATCACCGCCAATCTCACCGCCAACCTCGCCCGCAACCTGTGGAGCAATGCCATCATCATCTGCGGCCACTTCCCCTCCGGCGTCGAGACCTTCGACCGGGACGGCATCGTCGGGGAAAGCCGCGGCGAATGGTACCTACGGCAGATGCTCGGCTCGGCGAATATCACCGGCGGACCGGTCATGCACCTGATGAGCGGCAACCTCTCCCACCAGATCGAACACCACATGTACCCCGACCTGCCCAGCAACCGGTACGCCCAGATCGCCCCCCAGGTGCGGGAGATCTTCGCCCGCTACGGGCTGCACTACGCCGCCGGCTCGCTGCCCCGCCAACTGGCCAGCGTCTGGCGGAAGGTGTTCGTCCACTCCCTCCCGGAGGAGAGCTGGACGACGATCCGGGGCCTGTTCGGTCGCCGCCGGACGGACGGCTCGTCCACCCGACCCCGCTGACCCCGACCCCCGGCCGGAGAAGACTTGCGGTACAGCCGGAGACGGGCGGAAAGCCAACAGGTAGCTTCACAGGTATGCGTCGACCTCCTTTCTTCCTGTTCGTGCACGACCTCGGCCAGACCCCCCTGCAATGGGAGGAACAGGTCGCCGCACTGCCCGGCGGGGTCGGCGCCGCCTGCCCGTGGCTACGCGGCACCAGACCAGGAGGGAAAGCCGTCGAGTTCACCGTCGCCGACGCCGCGACCTCGCTGATCACCACCTTGGACGAGAACGGCGTCGCCGCGGCCACCCTCGTCGGGGCAGGCTTCGGCGGCACCGTCGCCCTGCACGCTGCCGCCCGTTTCCCCGAACGAGTGACCGCGGTACACGCGATCTCGGCGCCCCTGCAACTGTCGAAACGGCAACTCGCCCTGCAACGCACCGCACTACGGTTCATGTCCCGCAAGAACCTGGCCGCCCGCAATATCGACAAGGACCGGCTGATCTCCGCCCTGGCCGGAGCCACCGACGGGCTGACCAGCGACGACCTGCGCGGCTTGACGCTGCCGGTCACCCTGATCGTCGGAGCGGACGACAAACCGGGGATGCTCTCGGCCCGATCGTTGAACTCCGTCCTGCGCCAGGCCCAGATCGAAGCCGTGACCGGACGAGGCGCGGACCTGCTGCACGCCGCGCCCGACGAGGTGAACGCAGTCATCTTCGCCGGCGTCGACCCGGTCGACCCCGACCAGGTCGACGACTCCCCGATCGCGCCCTGGGACCTGTCGTGAACCCCGACGGCAAGGTCGCCCTGGTCGCGGTCATCGGCCGCGGCCTGGTCGACGCGGACACCCCCGTCCTGACCGCCGACGACCTGGGCGCCACCCGCGGCGACGGCTGCTTCGACGCCACCCGGGTCACCACCGACCCCGACGGACACTCCCGCGCGGAGAACCTCGACGCGCACCTGGACCGGCTCGCCGCCTCCGCCGCAGCACTCGACATCGACCCGCCCGACCACGCCCAGTGGCGCGCCCTCATCGCCGAGATGCTCACCGCCTGGGAACTCCCTGGCGAAGCCGTCCTCAAACTGGTCCTCACCCGAGGCCGGGAATGGGCACCCGGCACCCCCACCGCCTACGCCACTCTCGTCCACCGCAGCGTCCCCCTCACCGGCGGCGACCCCTTCGCCGCCCGTCGCGGCATCAGTGCGGTCACCCTCAGCAGAGGACACCCCCACGACGCCTACGCCGACGCCCCCTGGCTGCTCGGCGGCGTGAAGACCCTGTCGTACGTCGTCAACGCCGCCGCCCAACGGGAAGCCCGCCGCCGAGGAGCAGACGACGTCCTCTTCGTCACCACCGACGGCTACTGCCTCGACGGCCCCACCTCCGGGCTCGTCGTCATCCACGGCAACCGGCTACGGACCACCCCGACCGGAGCGACCGGCCTGCTCGGCTCGGTCACCGTCGACCGCATCGTCACCGCCGCCCGCGCCGACGGCATGGACGCCCGCCACGCACTGATCCCCGTCGCCGACCTGACCGACGCCGACGGGATATGGCTGGTCAGCAGCGGACGCGGCCCGGCACCGGTGCGCGTGCTCGACGGGCAGGCGCTCGCCGTCGACGAGGCTCTGGTCTCCCGGGTGGCCGGATACGCCGGTTTCGCCGTCCCCGACAGCACGGCCGATCCTGCCGGTCACTGAGGCCACCCTTCCTCAGGGATACCCCTAGGGGGTACCGTGGGTGAAGGGTGCCCGCCACGGACACCCCACCCAGCACCCACCCACGACAGGGCACCGACATGGCCGGATACAGCGGATCCAAGGACGAGTACGCAGCCCGACTGCGCCGCATCGAAGGCCAGGTCCGCGGCATCGCCCGCATGGTCGACGAAGACACCTACTGCATCGACGTCCTCACCCAGATCGCCGCCGCCACCAAAGCACTCGAAGCCGTCGCCCTCGGCCTCGTCGAGGACCACATGGGGCACTGCGTCCTGCACGCCGCCATGTCCAGCGAAGAAGAAGGCCAGGAGAAGGTCCGCGAAGCCGCCGCCGCCATCGCCCGACTTGTCCGCAGCTGAACCACCCACCACCCACCAGAGGAGCACACCCATGACCACCACCACCCTCAAAGTCGACGGCCTGACCTGCGGAAACTGCGTCAAACACCTCACCGAGGAACTCGAAGCCATCCCCGGAGTCACCGCCATCGACATCGACCTGGTCACCGACGGCACCTCCACCGCCGTCGTCACCAGCGACGCCCCCCTGACCGACGCCGCCATCGCCGAAGCCGTCGACGAAGCCGGATACGACCTCGTCGACGTCCAGGTGTGACATGACCGACCTCCACCCACGCCACCCCGCCGCCGCAGCGACCACGTCCACCGCACCCGACGCCCCCGAAAACCCCGCCGGGCCGGTCGGACAGGTCGACCTCGCCATCGAAGGGATGACCTGCGCGGCCTGCGTGGCGCGGGTGGAGAAACGCCTCGGCCGCCTCGACGGAGTCACCGCCGTCGTCAACCTCGCCACCGAGAGCGCCCGCATCACCCTGCACCACCAACGCCCCGCCGACGAACTCGTCGCCACCGTCGTCAAAGCCGGCTACGGAGCCCGCGTACTCGCCGTCCGCGATCTCACCGCACCACCCCCCGCCCCCGGAGAACCCGCCGACACCGGCAGCGCACCCGACGTCCACGACACCTCCGCGCCCACCCGCCAACGCCTCGCCGACCTACGCCGACGCCTCCTCGTCGCCGCCACCCGAGGCCTCCCCGTCATGGTGCTCTCCATGGTCCCCGCCTGGCAGTTCACCGGCTGGCAGTGGATCGTCGCCGCCCTGACCATCCCCATCGCCACCTGGTGCGCCTGGCCCTTCCACCGCAGCGCCTTCGCCGCCGCCCGCCACGGCGCCTTCACCATGGACACCCTCGTCTCCCTCGGCGTCATCGCCTCCACCACCTGGTCGCTGTGGGCACTCTTCCTCGGCGGTGCAGGCCAACTCGGCATGCGCATGGACATGTCCCTCCTGCCCGCCCTCGACGGCGGACTCATCGGCGGCACCCCCACCACCGGGCACGGCAACGGACACGACCAGGACATCCCCCACCTGTACTTCGAGACCGCCGCGATGATCGTCACCTTCCTGCTCGCCGGACGGTACGCCGAAGCCCGCAGCCGCCACCGCGCCGGCGACGCCCTCCGATCCCTCCTCGCCCTCGGCGCGAAAGAAGCCACCCGCGTCGACACCGACCCCGACGGCACCCGCCACCACCGACAGATCCCCGCCACCGCCCTCCGCCTCGACGACCTGATCCTCGTCCGCCCCGGCGAAACCGTCGCCACCGACGGCACCGTCGTCGAAGGACACTCCGCCGTCGACTGCTCCATGCTCACCGGCGAACCCGTCCCCGTCGACGTCGCACCGGGCGACGAGGTCGCCGGCGGCACCGTCAACAGCACCGGAGCCCTCGTCGTCCGAGCCACCCGCGTCGGCGAACACACCACCCTCGCCCGCATCGCCCGCATGGTCGCCGAAGCCCAAGCCGGGAAAGCCCCCGTCCAACGCCTCGCCGACCGCGTCTCCGCCGTCTTCGTCCCCGTCGTCCTCGCCATCTCCGCCGCGACCTTCCTCACCTGGGTGATGACCGGCCGCCCCCTCCAAGCCGCCTTCACCGCAGCCGTCGCCGTCCTCGTCGTCGCCTGCCCGTGCGCCCTCGGCCTGGCCACCCCGACCGCACTCCTCGTCGGCAGCGGACGAGCCGCCCAACTCGGCATCGTCATCAAAGGCCCGGAGATCCTCGAATCCACCCGCCGGATCGACACCGTCCTGCTCGACAAGACCGGCACCCTCACCACCGGGCGCATGTCCCTCGCCTCCGTGCACCCCCTCGACGGACAGGACGGCGACGCGGCGCTCGCCGTCGCCGCCGCAGCCGAGCAGGCCTCCGAACATCCCATCGCCGCAGCTGTCGTCGACGCCGCCCGCGAACGCGGACTGGCCCTGCCCGAGGCGGCGGCCGTCCGCGCCTCGACCGGGCTGGGAGTGTCCGCCGAGGTCACCGTCGACGGACAGGCGAGGCAGGTGCTCGTCGGCCGTCCCGCCTGGCTGGCCGACCGGGGGATGGCGGTCGACGGGGTCGAAGAGGTGGTGGCTGCGCTCCCCGGAGGGGCCACCGCGGTCGCCGTCGGATGGGACGGCCGGGCCAGGGCGGTCCTCGCCGTGTCCGACACGGTCAAGGACGAGGCGGCCGACGCCGTCGCCCAGCTGCGTGCCCTGGGGGTCGAGCCGTACCTGCTGACCGGGGACCGGGCCGAAGCGGCCGTGCAGATCGCCGCCGAGGTGGGCATCGCCCCCGACCGGGTGGTCGCCGGGGTCCTCCCGGAGGGCAAGACCGACGAGGTGCGTCGTCTGCAGGGACAGGGACGGGTCGTCGCGATGGTCGGCGACGGGGTCAACGATGCCGCCGCGCTCACCCAGGCCGACCTCGGACTGGCCATCGGCACGGGCACGGATGTCGCCATCGAGGCCGGCGACCTGGTCCTCGTCTCGGGCGACCCTCGGGCCGCGGCCGCCGCGGTACGGGTCTCCCGGGCGACCCTGCGCGTGGTGAAGCAGAACCTCGGCTGGGCTTTCGGCTACAACGTGATCGCGCTTCCGCTGGCGGCGGCCGGCCTGCTCAACCCCGGGATCGCCGCAGCCTTCATGGCGAGCAGTTCGGTGATCGTCGTAGGTAATTCGCTGCGACTACGACGGGCCCACTGAGCCGCCCGCATCCGGACTTCAACTCAGCGAACCGTCCGGGAAACGACGGGCGGGCTGCTCCAGCTCAGCCGGGTCGTCGTCCCAGGACCAACGCACCGCGATGGTGCCCGGATCGTCGTGCCGGGTGTAGATCGTCAACTCCGATGCCGGCGAGGACACCGGACGGAAAGGCAGGTCCGGCACCCGACGGCCCACATAGAACTCCTGACGCTGCGGCGGACAGTCGGGCGGGAAAGAGACCGTCACACTGTGGGAGTAGATGGACTTCAGGTGCAGACGCTGCCAGTCGCGGACCAGGACGTCGGGCGAGTCGTAGGACACGTGATGTTCCAACAGGTACGGGTCCTCGGCGCGCAACGGCTGGTCCAGGATCAGTTCGGCGACCGTGAGCGTCTCCCTGAGCACACTCACCACACGCCCGACGGAGCACCCGTGACCGGCGCCGACCACCGGGAGCACCCCGGGGATATCCGAGTAGTAGCCGACGAGGAGCCGGTCGAATCCGTCCCGGTCGGCGACGATCACATCGGTCACCGAATGTTCCTTCTCCGCACGGTCCTCACCGATGGTGATGAACTCCTCCTGACAGACCCGACGGAAACCGTCGTCCCAGGCGATGCCCAACATCGCCGAGATCCGGTCGCACTCGGCTTCTTCGGGGCCGTGGCGCAGCACGGTCGCGACACGGCCGCCCGACCGTCGGTGCCGTTGGCTGGGCAGCCGCGAGGCCAACGAACCCCGCGGGGCCTGCAGGATGACCTCGAGGGCGCCCAAGGCCTGGAGGGAGGCATGCCGCACCGGCGCGCTGCGCCCCGTCTGCCAGTAGGACAGGGTCGCCACCGACACGTCGTGCCCGTACGACAGCAGATGGGCGCGCACCCGGTCGAGGCTCAGACCGCGCGACTCGATGGCCTCCCTCAGGGCATCCGCGAAGTCACGGTTGCGTTCCTGAACCATCGTCCCTCCCTGGGTTCTTCCTCGAATCATGGTGGCACACCGAGGCCTCCACCTTCGAGGACGCACCCCCCGCCCGTGGCGTCCCGGCCCAGGTCGGGAGCTTCCCGCCGTCGGCCATGATCCGGGTCGTCCCGGAGCGTACGCTGATCGGATGGCCCGTTACCTCGATATACACCCGGTGAACCCGCAGGACCGTCTCATCCGACAAGCGGTGGACGTCGTGCGGGAAGGTGGCCTGATCGCCTACCCGACGGATTCGGGTTACGCGCTCGGCTGCCGCCTGGACCAGGTCTCCGGTAAAGAGCGCATCGTGTCGATCCGCCGCCTCACCGACAAACACCATTTCTCGTTGATGTGCGCCGACTTCTCCCAACTGGGGCAGTTCGTGCACGTCAGCAACGCGGTTTTTCGTGCGGTCAAGGCGGCGACCCCCGGCCCGTACACCTTCGTGCTGCCGGCGACCCCGGAGGTCCCTCGGCGGCTGATGCACCCGAAGAAACACACCGTCGGGGTGCGGATCAGCCCGACCCCGGTCGTCCAGGCGCTGCTCACCGAGCTGGGTGAGGCGATGCTGACCACCACGTTGATCCTGCCCGGCCACGAGGAGCCGATGATGAACGGCTGGGAGGTCAAGGACGAACTCGACCACCTGGTCGACGTGGTGATCGACACCGGCGAGTGCGGTGCCGAACCGACCACGGTCGTCGACCTGTCCTCCGGGGTGGCCGAGATCCTCCGGTACGGCGCGGGCGACGCCTCCCGTTTCGAGGAGGACTGACCGTCGTCACGACGGATCGGACGGACACGGACGGGGCCCCGCAGCAGATCGGCTGCGGGGCCCCGGCGTGAGTGGGATCCCGCCCGTTCCAGAGGTGGCAACATCTGGGACGGGCGGGAGACTGGGGGTGGGATCAGGCGTCGACTAAGGTCAGCACCGGCCAGGCGCCGGGGGCGAAGACGGTGCGGTCGACCACATTGCCTTCCTCGGTGGTGTCGCGGTGGGCGACCAGTAGCGCCGAGGTGGCGCTGTCGCGGGCGACGGCTTTCGCCAGGGCGATGGCCACGGCCTCGCGGGTCGTGTGGGTGCGGTCGAAGCCCGGCTGGTCGGGGGTGGTGGTCTCCCCGAGGAGGTTCTCCTCGAGCACGAAGTACCGGGGGTTGTTCCGGCGTGGGTCGTGGATGGAGAGATTGAGTACACGCACCCGGGACCCGTCGGTGGCTTGGAACTCGATGCGCATCGTGATCTCCGTGAGCGGTGGAAGGGGCGGGGGAAGCCTGCGGTGGGCTTTCGCCGTTTTTCTCGGACGTTTAACGGAATCGGCGTTCTTCAGGTCGATCTGAGCTGAACTCGCGGATTGCTCCTGCGATCTTGTCAAGGACGGTCTCGGCGTGGGTCCCCTTCGGGGCGTGGCGGATTCCTTAAGGTCGGGGAAGCGCCGCCGGAGAACTGGCGACCGGCGGCCGTGCGTCTTCCGGACGGTCGAGATCCCTGGCCCACCACCTGCCGACAACGACGTCTGCCCAAGGAGATCATCATGCTGTCTCGCCCCTGCTCACGCGCCTCCCGTCGGACGGCCGGCGCCCTGGCCCTGGTCCTGTCCTCGCTGCTGCTGCCCGCGGCCGCCGGGTCGGCGGCTCCGGCCGAACCGGCCGGTTCCGGCGACGGGACGATGGTCGTCGGCGGGGAGGAGGTGGGTCGGGTCGAGGAGAATCCCGGCGCGGTCGCCCTGGGACTGAAGGGGAATCCGCAGTGTACGGGGGCGCGGGTCGCTCCCCGGTGGGTGTTGACGGCCCGGCATTGTGTCGAACCCACCTGGGAGGGGGACAGCATCGCGGTCGACACCGCCGACACGCGCACGGTGGTCTTCGGGAAGGGGCCGCGGGCGAAGATCGTCCGGGCGGCGTACGCCCCGGTGGGCGACATGGCTCTGGTGGAGCTCGACGGAGAACCTGCCGGGCCGGTGCTGCCCTGGACCGACCGGCTTCCCCGGCGCGGCGACGTCTTCACGGTCATCGGGTGGGGTTCGACGTCGATCGAGGGGGACGCGGGGCTCCGGCTGCGCCGAGGGACCCAACGGATGGACCGTTTCGAAGGGACCTCCAACTTCCCGGATCTCAAGGCGGCCGTGCTGACCCGGATCACCGGGTCCGGGTGCATGGGCGACAGCGGAGGTCCGCTGCTCCGGGAGGGCAAGGTGTGGGGCGCCTATCTCGGCGGGGACTGTCGTTCGGTGAACTTCTACACGACCACGGCGGACAATGCGTCGTGGATATCCCGGACGACGGGGGTGCCGCCGGTCCGGTGACCGTCGAACGGTCGACCCGGTGGGATTCGGCGGCTGCCCTGTTCGCCAGGGGAATTCCGACAGTCGGGATGTTTCGTTCCACGGGTGCCCGTCCCCCCACAATGGGGAGATGAAGGCACTCCTGCTGGAGAACGTGCACTCGCTGGCCGCCGAGATCCTCACCGGTGCCGGTTTCGACGTGACCACCCACGGTGGCTCGCTCGACGAGGACGAACTGATCGCGGCGCTGCGCGGGGTCACCACCGTGGGTATCCGTTCCAATACGCACATCACCGAGCGGGTGTTGTCGGCCTCCCCTCAGCTGGAGAGCATCGGGGCCTTCTGCATCGGGACGAACCAGGTCGACCTGGCGGTGGCGGCCGCCCGTGGCGTCGCCGTCTTCAATGCGCCTTTCTCCAACACCCGTTCGGTGGTCGAACTGGCGGTCGCCGAGATCATCTCGTTGGCGCGTCGGCTCACCGAGAAGGACCGTGCCCTGCACGACGGGGTCTGGGACAAGCAGGCCACCGGTTCGCACGAGATCCGCGGTCGGAGGCTGGGCATCGTCGGCTACGGGAACATCGGCTCCCAGCTGTCGGTGGTCGCCGAGATGCTCGGCATGCAGGTCTTCTACTACGACGTGGAGGACCGGTTGGCGATGGGCAATGCCCGACGGTGCAACAGCCTGGCGGAGTTGTTGGACGTCGCCGAGGTCGTCTCCCTGCACGTCGACGGGCGTGGCGCGAATGCCGGTTTCTTCGGGGAGGAGCAGTTCGCGCGGATGCGTCCGCGCAGTCTCTTCCTGAACCTGTCCCGTGGTTTCGTCGTCGACTACGAGGCCCTGGCGACGCATATCCGTTCGGGCCATATCGCGGGCGCGGCGGTGGACGTCTTCCCGACGGAACCGAAGAACCGCGGGGATGCTTTCACCACGCCGCTGCAGGGTGTCCCGAATGTCATCCTCACCCCGCACATCGGCGGATCGACCGAGGAGGCCCAGGTCGACATCGGCCGTTTCGTGGCCTTGAAACTGCGGGACTACTCGCTGCTGGGGAATACGTCGATGTCGGTGAACCTTCCGCCGGTGAACCTGCGCCAGGAGCCGGGCGGGAGCCGTCTGGCCTATATCCACCGGAATGTGCCGGGCGTGCTGGCCACGGTCAACAATCTGCTCGCCGAGCACGGCGTCAACGTCGAGGGGCAGTTCCTCGGGACGCACGGCGATTTCGGGTATGTCGTCATCGACACCCATGACGTGGTGCCCGACGCCGTCCTGGCGGGTCTGCGCGCCTCGGAGGTGACCATCCGGGTGAGGCATATCGGTTGAGCTGCAACGGATGTCGCTTGCCGGGGGAACTGGCGAGGGTTTCGGCGAAGGCGGGTAGGCTCACCGTTTTTCCAGGAGGTGTCGGTATCGTGTGGGCACGACGTCTGCCCGAGACGATCGAGGGGGACCGCATGCAGGTCTGACCAGGAGCGGAATGACGAAGAACGACCGGGGCCCGTCCCGTCCCGACAACGAGGCGAGCCCGGGTGCCGAGGCGGAGGAGCGCCCCGCGACACCGACCGTGAGATCCGGCGCACCGGCCTCGAAGGGCCCGGCGAAGTCTGCGGTACCGGCACCGAAGACCACGAAGCCGAGGACCGTCGTGCCACCGCCGAGGCGTGCCGCGCCGGCATCTCCTCAACGGATGGTCCCGCCGTTGAAACGGCCTCCGACGCTCACCGTGAAGTCCGACGCGCCGGCCGAGTCGACTGCGGAGATCCGACGACTACCCGTGCCGGATCCGCGGGTGGCGGCGAAGAAGGTGCAACCGACGACGGAGCGGGCCGCATCGACACCGGCCGCGGCAGCAGCGAAGAAGGCCGCGGCGGCAGCTTCCGCGCTGGCCGCCGCGCGAGCTGCCGCCGCGCAGGCCGACGCCCCTCCGGCACGACCTGCCAGGCCGGGCGAACCTCCGGAACGACCGACGAAAACAGGCGTCACCCCGGCACGACCGGTGAAGGCCGGCGTGGCGAAGAGGCCGGTACCGAAGGCCACGGC
>NZ_BAGZ01000021.1 GCF_000298175.1 Austwickia chelonae NBRC 105200
CCCCCGATGTTCTTGTTGGCCAGGCAGAGGATCGCATGCGCCCCGCACCTGCGGGGATGAGCCGAGGTGGCGTGCCATGACATGGATGCGTCCTGTATGCGCCCCGCACCTGCGGGGATGAGCCGATGGAGCTCAACGCCCGGCGATTCGCGGAGGCATGCGCCCCGCACCTGCGGGGATGAGCCGGCCCAGCGCACCGGGTCCCCTACGAACAAGCTATGCGCCCCGCACCTGCGGGGATGAGCCGACACCCGACCGACCCTGTGCGTCGCTCAGAGCATGCGCCCCGCACCTGCGGGGATGAGCCTGAATGGGCCCCGTTCGCAGCGGGACCCATTCGATGCGCCCCGCACCTGCGGGGATGAGCCGGGCAGCCGGAGCTTGCGTCCGGTGTCGTCGGCATGCGCCCCGCACCTGCGGGGATGAGCCGACGTTGGGGCTGGAGAACAAGACCAAGCTGGCATGCGCCCCGCACCTGCGGGGATGAGCCGTGCCACCCGTGCCACGACATGACGCCAAGCGAATGCGCCCCGCACCTGCGGGGATGAGCCGTCGAACCCGAACCCGTCAGCGTTTGACTGCTCATGCGCCCCGCACCTGCGGGGATGAGCCAGTCCGGGGTGAGCGTCCATGACGCGGTCCCGGGATGCGCCCCGCACCTGCGGGGATGAGCCCCAGCTCCGAGACGCCGGCGTGCCCGTCTACGAATGCGCCCCGCACCTGCGGGGATGAGCCCCGCTGCTTCAGCTCGTCGACGTTCGCGCCCGAATGCGCCCCGCACCTGCGGGGATGAGCCGCATGTCGACGATATGTGCCCGGGACGTGTCGGATGCGCCCCGCACCTGCGGGGATGAGCCGACGGTGACTGCGGAACCGAAGACCGTCACGGCATGCGCCCCGCACCTGCGGGGATGAGCCAACCCATAACCTTCTGCTCTGTGGACTCGCGGAATATTCGCAGCCGGTCACTCCTTCTACGTGACCAGCACATCTGGCCCTTTCCCGTGTAGCGTCAATCGCGCCTAGACGGTATGCCCTCTCGCCATCGGTGCTGTGTGAGCGAACGTGCACGCGCACGTGGATCTCAGGAGCAGTCTCATGGCGAAGAAGGGGAAGCCGCCGATCGGCTCCGCGCAGAGCGAAGCTGCGAGGCATCGCCAAGTACGAGCATTGACGCATTCCTGCTGGATACAGCCAGTTGACACGGCGAGATCAGCTGAGACCGACCATCCGCGCGTTGATCCACATCGCAGCGGTTCGCGCGCCGTCCTGATCCTCGGCAAGCGACCTCACGAAGTAGTCGACCTCCGCCGCCGACGTCCACACGAGGCTTTGACCATTCAGCTCCAGGAACAGAACCGTCGTGTGCCAGGCCAACCGCTTTTGCCGTCGGTGTACGCCTGAGCGCGCTGGATGCCGTCAAGCAGCTTCCCTGCCTTCTGGGCAAGCGACGGGTAGAGGGCGCGATCGAAGACCACCTGGAACGGGGCGTTGACCGCTCCATCGAGAAGGCCGGGGTCTCTCAGGACCCCGGCCTTCACCACGACTTCGTACAGCGCACGAACTTGCTGCGCTGTGACCTGGACGATCACCGGGCGAGCAGAGCTAGTGCGTCGTGCCACCGGTCTTCGTTGGCACGCGCGATAGCCAGAACGTCTTCGTCAGACGCTCGGCCGGTGGTGACCGAGGGCGCAGTCGGTCCCTCACCTGCGATCGACTGCTCCGTGTAGTACTTCCTCATCGCATCATGTCTGATCTCGTGAGAGCAGTGCCCCTCACCGTCGTTGTAGTTCTCCCAGGTGTCCCGCCAGGGGGGCTCAGCGTGCGATAGCTCACTGAGAGCAGTTCCAGACCGTCGCCCGTAGTGCGCCAGGACCGCATCGATGACCGCGGTGTCGCGCTCCTCCAACGCATGGGACGGCGCGACCGGGCGGTAGCGCAAGGCACGGACGACCGGCCCCATCTGCCACGCCTCGATGCGGTCGTTGAACATCGGGCGTCCTTGCCAGACAAGGGACCACGCCTGGATGTAATAGGCGAGCTTGTGCCTGTGCATCTCGCCGAGGGTGGGCATGCGAGACTCCACGTAGCTCATCACGTCCATGATGTCTGCCATGTCAGCCTCCTCTGCTACTTCGTCAGGTTTACATGACACTACTTACTGTGCCTGACAACGCATCGACCGAGTAAGACCATTCCGTAACGAATGCCTCGGCCCAGTCCTCCGTGCCACAGCCCCAGCCCGACCCAGACAGGCTCAGGTCAACGTGGCGGCGGTACTGGTTCGACTCCGCGTGCTGCCGCGAAAGCTGGCCGGATCGTCCCGGTGACGAGGCGCTCGCGGGAGTCCTCGTCCCAGAAGGCGGCGCGGGCGGCGTCCACGGTGAATCGTTCGACCGCTTCGATGCCGTAGCCGAAGGCTTCGCAGAGCAGAGCAAATTCCTCGGTCAGGGTGGTGCGGCTCTGCAACCTGTTGTCGCAGCTCACTGTGACGAGGAAGCCCAGGTCCGCGAGGATCGGGAAGGGATGGTCGGCGATGCTGTCGCAGATGCCCGTCTGGACATTCGACGTCGGGCACACCTCCAACGGGATGTGGTGGTCCCGCAGGTAGGTGGCGATCTTCCCGAGTTTGGGGCTGTCGGCGTCGAAGCAGATGTCCTCCATGATCCGTACTCCGTGGCCGACCCGTTCCGCGCCGCACTCGATGACGGCCTGTCGGATCGACTCCGGGCCGTCGGCTTCACCGGCGTGGGCGGTGCTGTGCCCGCCTCCGGCGCGGATCGTCGCGAAGGCCGACGCGAAACGGTCGGCGGGGAAGCCGTCCTCCGCGCCGGCGATGTCGAAACCGGCCACCCCGCGGTCCTTGAATTCCAAGGCCAGTTCGGCGACCTCCGTGGAGGGTTCGTTGTGGCGCATGCTGCACAGCAGTTGGCGCACCACGATCGGGTGGCCCTGTTGGGCGCACTCGGCCATGCCTTGGACGAGCCCGGCGGCGACGGCCTGCACGGCGTCGCGCATGGTCATCTCGCCCTGGGTGTGTTGTTCGGGCGCCCACCGGGTTTCGCCGTAGACGACTCCGTCGGCGGCGAGGTCGTGAACGTACTCCCGGGCGATCCTGGTCAGGGATTCGGGGGTCTGCAGGACAGCGACCACGTGGGTGAAGGTCTGGAGGTAGAGCTCCAGTGAGCCGGAGGTCGACGCCTCGTAGAACCAGTCGCGCAGGGCGGCGTCGCCGTCGGCGGCTGCGTCGGGGAGCTGCCAGCCGATCTCTTCGGCGAGTTCGATGATGGTCTGTGGGCGCAGGGCACCGTCCAGGTGATCGTGCAAGGAGACCTTGGGCAGCGCACGTAGCTGGTCACGGGTGAGGGTCATGGGTCCTCCTCGGTCGCTCCTGGTGGCTTTCCGTGTCGGGTCGTCGCCGGGTTCGTGTCCCCTCGAGCACTGCGACATGCCCGGATGGCGCCGAGGACATCCTCGACAGCATCAGAATGCCTGTCACTGACGTGAATCCGTCGCTTTGACGGCTCTTGCCAGTTCTTTCGCAAGGTCAACGTGCCGTACGGGGTGTTGGGTTCCGCACTTAAATAGGATGTTGGGTCTGATTCGGTTCTTTCTGCCCGGATGCCACCGGTGGTCGTGACGCGGGGTCTTTCTCGCCGGTCCCGGGCTTTTCCTGCCGTCTGCCCTGTCGTGCGCGGGCCCTCTTCGCCGGGATGTTCCTGCCCTGCCCTACCCGGCCCCGCCTTGCCGTACGTCGTCGGCCGACCCTCCCGCGCACCCATCCTTGCCCTGCTTTTATGCAGCTTTACGAGAAGCTATCTATAGTTAAGCTATTAGAAGGCATACTTTGGTAAAAGATGGATGAGCGCTCGGGTGACACCAACCCGCCGACACCCGCGCGCCCAGGGGGCACGGCGCCCTCCGCCGCGCACCCCACACCCGCGAATGATGCATCGGTGCAGGTAGGAGAGACATGTTCAAGGCCGCCCCGTCCGCCCATCAACAAGCCCTCGAAGACCAGTTCGGCCTCGCCGACCGCGTCGTCAACGAAGGCGTCCTCGCCAACAGCGTCGAACGCTTCCGCGAACGAGGCATCACCCTCCCCACCCTCGAAGAACTGTCGAACCCGCCGAAATACATCACCCAAGAGAAATACGGCGACGCCGACCCCCAAGGCCCCGACCCCCGCAACCTGTGGCGTGTCCACTGGTACAACGACAAGGACGGCAACCAGGTCGACGTCCCCGAGCACGTCGTCCTCACCAAAGAACTCACCGGCATCGACTCCCCGATCCTGGTGCTCTTCGGCAACCGCTTCCCCATGATCACCGCGCACAAGGTGCTCGCCGCGTACGCATGCCTCGCCCCGCGCCTGGTCACCGGCCAGTTCGACCCCACCGCCCACCGGGCCATCTGGCCGTCCACCGGCAACTACGCCCGCGGTGGCGTCGCCATCTCCCGGCTGATGGCCTCCCGCGGCGTCGCGATCCTTCCCCAAGGCATGAGCCAGGAACGCTTCGACTGGCTCGACAAGTGGTGCGAGAACCCCGCCGAAGACGTCATCAAGACCGTCGGTACCGAGAGCAACGTCAAAGAGATCTACGACGAGTGCAACCGTCTCGCACAGGACGACGGCAACTTCATCTTCAACCAGTTCGCCGAATTCGGTAACCACCTCACCCACTACAAGGTGACCGGCGCCGCGCTCGCCCACGTCTTCGAGCACTACAAGGAGACGACCGGTAAATCCGAAGCCCGGCTCGCGTTGATGACCTCCGCGACCGGGTCCGCCGGGACCATCGCCTCAGGTGAATACCTGAAGGACACGTACGGCACGAAGGTGTGTGCGGTCGAGGCCCTCGAATGCCCGACCCTGCTGAAGAACGGCTACGGCGAGCACAACATCCAGGGCATCGGCGACAAACACCTGCCGATCATCCACAACATCAAGAAACACGACCTGGTGTGTGCGATCTCCGACCGGGCCACCGACTCCCTCGAAGTGATGTTCAACGAGGAAGCCGGCGTCGACTACCTGAAAGCCAAGGGTGTGCCGCAGGAGATCATCGACGCGCTGCCCGACTTCGGTGTGTCCTCGATCTGCAACGTCCTCGCCGCGATCTCCTGCGCGAAAGTGCTCAACCTGGGCGCCGACGACGTCCTGGTGACAGTGGCCACCGACGGCGGCCAGATGTACCCGTCCGAGCGGGCCAAGATCACCGAGCGTGACTTCGCCGGTGCCTTCACCGCCCAACACGCCGCCGAGGTGTGGGGCGAACACCTGGCCACTGTGCCGACCGACGCCACCCTCGAGATGACCGAATTCGACAAGGACCGCATCTTCAACCTGGGCTACTACACCTGGGTCGAACAGCAAGGCACCCCGTTCGAACTGTTCGAGTCGCGGCGCGACCAGAAGTTCTGGGACGACCTGCACACCTACCTTCCGGTGTGGGACCGGATGATCCAAGAGTTCAACGCGAAGGTCGACGCCGGCTGAGCCGGGGGAGGAGCTCCGGGGCGCATCCCCCCAGGCCTGGGACGCGCCCCGGAGGACCCCCACCCCCACGAACAACCCCACCCCGACAACGCAGGCCCGCTCTACTCCTGCGGAACCAACGGATCGGACGCCCGCGAAAGCACCCCTCGCGACAGACCCACCGCCGCCGGGGCACACACCCCGGAGACCACGGCCAACACCACCGTCGGCCACACCGGCACCCCCGCCTGCGTCGAACTCAACTGCACGAAACCCGCCGCGACGGCGAGCCCCGCCACCCAGGCCAGCGCCAAGGTCGGCCACACGTTCAAACAGGTCTGCAGGACCAACGACCGCTGCAGATCACCCAACGACATCCCCGCGATCCGCAGACCCCGCAACGTACGCCCCCGCCCCCGCACCTGCGCGTGCAGGCCCACCACCAGGGAGATCACCGCGACGCCGGTGGCTACCAACACCGTGGCCACCGTCGCCATCAGGAAAGGACGCGTGACCTGCCGGGCCTGGTTCGCCGCCTCGCCGAGTGTCTCCACCGTCGACGTCGCCAGCTGCGCCCGGATCAGGTCGGTCCGCAGTCGCTCGGTCGCCTGGACGCCGTCACGTTGGAAGACGGCGAACAGCGTGGACGTCTCTCCCAGCGGTGGGATCGCAGTCGAACCGTGTTCCTGCTCGATGTGAGGCGGGAGCGGAACCCGGTGCGCCGTGGACACCGCCCGGACCGCCGCCACCGCAGCCTGCCCGCAGGTCGGCGGCCCGCCGTCGACGGACAACCCGCGACAGCGCAGCGACGCACGCCACCCGCCCTGGTCGTCCAGCGACGACGGGTCCGGGGTGTGCACCGTCAGAAGGGCATTCGGGTCGAGCCCGTTCACCCGCGGGAGCGCATCCGGGGTCACCGCGAGGACGATGGCATCCCGCCCCACGGACTCGGCGGCCGAAGCTTTTGCCCCGCCGCCGGACTCACCGAGCGTCGGGAAAAGTGTCATCAGCACCCCGGAGACCACGGTGAGCAGCGCCAAGGCCGCAGCCATGCCCACACTGCGGCTGCTCTGGCGTCGAGTGGCCGCACCGCCGATCACCATCCACGGGATGCGACTGTTCATCGGCGGCCCGGCCAGCCATCTCGCCAGGATGGCACCCGACATCGTGGCCGCCACGCAGAGCAGCAGAAAACCTCCCAGCAGGGCAGCAGCCCGCGCGTTCACTTCGTCCGGCCGCGGCCACCACACACTGACCACGACCCCTGCCGCGCCGAGGAGGACACCCGAGAGCGCCACCCACGAAGGTCGGGTACGTCGCCCACCGGAAGACGGCGACGGCGACGGCGCGAAACCGGCCCGCACACTGCTCAAGGCATACACCAGCGTGGTGACCAGGAGGAGTACGCCCAGGCCCACCGACATCGCCAGTGGATCGGGGCGAAGATCACCCGGCCACACGCCGTGCCCGACGGGAAGCCGAGGCGCGACCCACTGCGCCGACAGGAAGAAGACCGGAACCCCGACGAGCACCCCGGCCGCAGCTGCCACCAGACCTTCCAGCGCGGAGGCGCACAGGAAGACCTCCGGGGGAAGACCGATGAGGTCCATGGCCGTCCGACGCCGCGCACGCGCCGAGGACTCCACCCCGGAGGTCACCCACAGCAGCCACGCCAACGGCAGACACAACATCGCCGCGATGACGGGCGCCCCGACCCGCACCACGCCGGGCACCACCACATCGGCTCCTGCCGACGAAGCCATCCCCGCGATCAGCACGCCGCCGCGAGCCTCGACCTCCGCAGCGGGGGCGCCCACCACAGCGCGTAATTCGCGAGGCCCGCGCAGCGCGTCGGCAGGCATCTGATCGACCACCCGGCCCGGATAACGCCGGGCCAGCTCGGCATCCCGTTGCAGCGCAGCCGCCAATGCCGGGGAGACCACCATCTCGCCGGGGCGCGGATTCCCGGACAGCCGCGGAAACCGGAAGGTGGACGTCTCCGGCACCGCGATCCGGTCGACGGTGACCGGAAGACCCCGATAGTTCTCGACCGACTCCACCACCCACGCGCCCTGACCCGCGGCCGGCGCCGCACCCCGCACCGGCATGGTCGAGACTGCGACATCACGCTGCGTCTGCCCGACCGGCCCCGCGGAGAGCGCCGCGAGCACGACGACACCGATGACCGCGACCACCAGGACGGTGACGAAGCTCCGCCGCCGCTCGGCGGCCATCCCCCGGAGCGCCACCCATGCGGCCGCCCGGATCATCGCTGACCTTCCGGATGACACACGCCGTCACGCATCTCCACGACGCGGTCGTAGCGGGACAGCTGGCTGCGCTCATGGGTGACCACCAGGACACCCACCTGGTGACGACGGGCCTGGGCGACCAGCAGGTCCATGGCGGTGGCGGCGTTCTCACTGTCCAACGACCCGGTCGGTTCGTCCGCGAGGATGAACGCCGGACGCCCCACCAGCGCCCTCGCGATGGCGGCCCGCTGGCGTTGACCGCCCGAAACCTGCGCCGGAAGCCGCCCGGACAGCGCACCCACCCCCGCGACCTCCAACAACGAACGGGCCTCGGCTTCTGCCGCCCGACGGGAAGCCCCGCGCATGAGCCCAGGCAGCAGCGCATTCTCCAAGAGGGACAGCTCAGCGATCAGCTCCCCGAACTGGAGAACGAACCCGAGATGACGGGCCCGGAAATCACGCCGGTGACGCGCCGACATCTCCGACAGGGAAAGATCCCCGAAACGGACCGTGCCCTGACCGGGCACCTGAAGACCGGCCAGGCACATGAGCAGGGTCGACTTGCCGCATCCGCTGGGACCGACCAGGGCCACGATCTCCCCGGAGGAAAGAGTGAGCGACGAACCGCGCAGCGCGGGCGTCTCCCCGTAGGAGACATGCACATCGGTGGCAGAAAGGACGCCGTTCACGATGCGACCACAATCTTCCGACACGACTCCATACGGCGGAGCATCACATGATTGTCGGACCCCAATATGCGGGCCAAAGATTTCGCTTCAGGAGATATTGATGCTGAGACGGAACAAGAACTGAGTGGCGCTCCCGCAGCTACACCAGCGATGATGCGCAAGATTGAATGAACATTCATGCATTCCTCGCATTTTAAGAGTGTGAGCCAAGGCTAACTCTCATCACGTTTGATTCAGCGCTTCTCCCGGTTTTTCCGCAGCGAGTCCCGCAAACAGGAATCAGGCGGCGACAACAGGAACACCTGTATGCGGCACCCGGGCAGCCAGATCAGGGCCGTCGCGCCCGCACCGATTCCGAACGGCGGACCACCCTGGCCAGACGTTGGATCTCGGCGACATGCCCACAGAAAGCGACCCGCCCGACATCGGTGAGGGCCACCTCCAACCGGTCGTGGCCATCGGTGCGCCGTCGAACCGTCTGCGCATATCCGTGTTCGCGCAGCACCCGCACATGTTTGCTCAGTGCCGAATCGGAGATGCCCAACTCGTCCCGGAGGCCGGAGAACCTGCGCGACTCCACCGGGATCAACAAGGCGCACAGACGCATCCGGGTCGGCTCGTGGATCAGGGCGTCGAACACAGGGGCGGGCACCCCGCCATCCTCACATGCGTCTTGCCGCATAGGAAAGGCTCTTTCAGGTCGACGACCAGCACCGACCCGCCCACGACCGCTTTCTTCCTGGCCAAATACGCCAGACCGACGTTGACTGGGGGCTACCCCGCACCGAACGAGGAGCCCACATGCCCACCACCGTGAAAGGCGTCATCGCCCGCAGCAAAGGCACCCCCGTCGAACTCGTCGATGTCGTCGTCCCCGACCCCGGGCCCGGCGAAGCCGTCGTGAAGATCCAGGCCTGCGGGGTCTGCCACACCGACCTGCACTATCGGGAAGGCGGCATCAACGACGACTTCCCCTTCCTGCTCGGTCACGAAGCCGCCGGAACGGTCGAAACCGTCGGCGAAGGCGTCACCGACGTCGCCCCCGGCGACTACGTCGTCCTCAACTGGCGGGCCGTCTGCGGACAGTGCCGGGCCTGCAAACGCGGCGAACCCTGGTACTGCTTCGCCACCCACAACGCCACCCAGAAGATGACCCTCACCGACGGCACCGAACTCACGCCGGCCCTGGGCATCGGCGCCTTCGCCGAGAAGACCCTCGTCGCCGCAGGCCAGTGCACCAAGGTCGACCCCGAAGCCGCGCCCGCCGCAGCCGGCCTCCTCGGCTGCGGTGTCATGGCCGGGATCGGCGCCTCCATGAACACCGGCGCCGTCAGACGCGGCCAGTCGGTCGCCGTCATCGGGTGCGGCGGGGTCGGCTGCGCAGCCGTCGCCGGGGCAGCGATCGCCGGGGCGACCACGATCATCGCCGTCGACCTCGACGACCGGAAACTCGACCTGGCCCGGAAACTGGGCGCCACCCACACGATCAACAGCAGCGGCGTCGACCCGGTGGAGCAGATCCGCGAACTCACCGGCGGACACGGCGCCGACGTCGTCATCGACGCCGTCGGACGCCCCGAGACCTGGAAGCAGGCCTTCTACGCCCGCGACCTCGCCGGCACCGTCGTCCTCGTCGGCGTACCCACCCCCGAGATGACTCTCCCGGACATCCCGCTGATCGACGTCTTCGGCCGCGGCGGTTCCCTCAAATCCAGTTGGTACGGCGACTGCCTGCCCGAACGCGACTTCCCGATGCTGATCGACCTGTACAAGCAGGGACGACTCGACCTGGACGCCTTCGTCACCGAGACCATCGGCATCGGCGACGTCGAAGCAGCCTTCACCAAGATGCACCACGGTGACGTCCTGCGATCGGTGGTGACCCTGTGAGAGGCCCCCAGATCCCGGTGGCCCGCGGCATCACCTCGGGCACCTTCACCCTCGACGGCGAGACCTTCGACGTCGACAACAACGTCTGGGTCATCGGCGACGACCGCGAATGCCTCGTGCTGGACGCTCCGCATGACGTCGCCGAGATCCTCCAGATCGTCGGCGACCGCGAACTCAAAGCCATCGTGTGCACCCACGCCCACGACGACCACGTGCGTGTCGCACCGGAACTGCGCGAACGCACTGGCGCGCCCATCTGGTTGCACCCGGCCGACCGTCCGTTGTGGGAACTGACCCACCCCGACCAGTCCTGGGACGCCGATCTCGCCGACGACCAACGGATCACCGTCGGCGGGGTGACCCTCCAGGCGATGCACACACCCGGCCACGCTCCCGGCGCCGTCTGCTTCTACGCCCCCGACCTGGACGCGCTCTTCTCCGGGGACACCCTCTTCGCCGGAGGGCCCGGCGCCACCGGCCGTTCCTTCTCCTCCGAACCGCAGATCCTGCGGTCCATCAGGGAGCGCCTGCTGACCTTGCCCGGGCACACCGTCGTCCACACCGGGCACGGCGACTCGACGACCATCGCAGCCGAACGGGAGAACATCGGCTGAACCCGGACCCGGGGAGGGGAGGCCGCGGGGCCGCGTCGCCGGCGCGGCCCCGCCGGCGCGTACGCTCCACCGTCATGGCGTCGCCCCGGTCGCCCCGCGGATCGAGGACCCGCCCGGGGGTCACAGGGTGAAGGCGCTGCCGGGGAGTTCCGCCGCGGACAGGTAGATGCCGACGTTGCCGGTCAGCGACCGCTCCAGATAGTCGATCCGGGCGTATTCGTGAGGGGTGTGGATGCTCGCTTCCTGCGTGCCGGAATAGCCGATGCAGGGTTTGCCGAGGGCGGCGACGGCGGGCACGTCGGTGGAGAACGGCCAGTAGGTGTGCGCGACAGGTTCGCCGACGGAGGACAGGCCGTCACCGCAGGCGCGGACGAAGGGATGCTCGGCCGGGATCAACCACGGTTCCTTGCAGGCTTTTTCGGTGTCGACGGCGCCGGTGTAGCTGACGCGTTCGTAGGAGTTGACGGTGACATCGGCGCGGAAGGTCTCGTCGGTCTCGGCCAGGGTGTCGATCACCTCGCGGATCCCGGCGACGACGTCCTCGACGGTCTCGCCGGGCACGGTGCGCCGGTCGAGGATGAATTCGACCTTGTCAGGGACGATGGCCAGGGCGTTCGGGTAGACGGTCAGCATGGTCGGGGCGATCCCGGCCCGGCCCAGTTCGGGGTGGCTCATCCCGCTGCCCCAGGTGCCTTCTTCGACGGCACCGCTCAACCGGGCGGCGTGGACGAGGGCGTTGACCCCCAGCCAGGGCGAGCTGCTGTGGCAGCTGCGTCCGTACACGGTGACCTTCAGTTCGACCCGTCCTCGGTGGCCGAGGGCGAGCCGCAGACTGGACGGTTCGCAGCAGACCATGGCGTCGACGGTCAGCCCGCGGGCGGGCATGGTGTCCCGGATGAATCTGCGCATGGAGAACATCTCGCCGGGTTCTTCCATCGCGACCTGGGTGAGGAGGAAACGACCCGGGACCTGGTGTCCTTCGTCGATCAGGCGGGCGAGGACCGCGCCGGCGTAGACCTGGGCGGCCATGCCGCCTTTGAGGTCGGCGACGCCTCGACCGTGGATGACCTGTGCTTCTTCGTCGGGTTGGCCGGTGCCCAGGGGCGGCGGGGCGGAGTCGGTGGGGATGGTGTCGATCTGGGCGCCCCACGGGTCGTAGGGGGCCCAGGTCGCGGGGTCGCCGGCTTCGACGACGTCCATGTGTCCGTTGAACATCAGGGACGGTCCGGGGCGGGTGCCGTCGATGATGCCGACGACATTGCCCCAGTCGTCGCGGAAGGCGTCGTGGTAGCCGAGGGCGGTCAGACGTTCGAGGAGTAGTTCGGAGACGGCGTGTTCGTTGCCGGTGATCGAGGGGATGCGGACGAGGTCCTGGGTGAACTCGATCATCTCCGGTGCGAGTCGTGTGGCGATCGCTCGGGCGCGTTCGAGGGTGTGGCCGGACAGGTTGGTCACGTGTCCTCCTGGAGGGCAGAGGGGTTCGCCGCCGGAGTGCGTTCGGCGGTGGGGGAGCCACGAGTCAACCTACGCCGGGACGTTCTCGGAAATGGTGGGGGTATGGCTCCGAGGACGACCGGGCGTTCCGGCAGGTGCTGTCCGAGTTGGTGATGGCGCGTATTTGCCGAGGCCGCAGCCTTTTTGGGTGTCGGGCCGGCTGTTCTGCGAGGGGTGCGGGGGTCAGTGTCCGCCGCCGGCGTCCTTCTTCTTCAGGACGGCGCAGCCGATGCGCGGGCCGGAGTCGCCGGCGGCTTTGGTCTCGGCGTCGGGGCCGTTGGGGGCGTAGCGGGTGGGGATATTGGCGTAGTTGTCGGGGTTGTTGTGGATGATCATGCTGAGTCCGGCGGCGGCGTCGAGGTGGCTTTCCTTGATGCGGTCGGTGAGGGTGCTGATCTTCCCGCGGCCGTCCTTGCCGACGTAGAGGACGGGAAGGTCGCCGTCGTGGTCGGGGTGGGACTGGCCGGCTGCGGCGAGATGGCCGCCGGAGGAGAGGTGGTGGCCTTTCTTCTGGGGGTCCTTGGGGTCGTGGGAGTCGGCTTCGCATTTGCCGACGGCGTGCAGGTGCATGCCGTGGAAGCCCGGGGGGAGGCCGTCGGTGGTGACGCGGACGGTCATGCCCTGGTCGGCCTTGGCGAGTTCGACGGTGCCGACCTTCTTGCCTTCGGGGTTGGTGATCTCGCCGGTGGCGAGGGCGGCGCTGTCCTGCGGGGTGGAGCCGTGTCCGGCTGCGCCGTGGCTTGCGGCGGTGCTCTGCCAGCTGGGTTTTCCTTCGCTGACGGCGCTGTTCTGTTGGCCCCCGCAGCCGGAGAGGACCGCAGCGGTGACGGCGATGAGGGGTAGGGCGGCGCGACGCATGGATCCTCCTGGGGGTTCGCTGGGCGCCCTACACCCTGGTTCATGTGTGGCTGTAGGGGCGTCGGTGTGGATATCGGGTAGCCGGGGTGGTCGTGGCCTGCGCCGGGTGGTCGTGTCGGGCGACGTCCGGGAAACCGTGGATGACATACGATATGGCTTTTTCCTGACCTGGGGCCGTGGCCAAGCCGGACGTTTCATGGCAGAGCATGATGGAGGAGTACGGCGCTCGACCGCGGCAAAGGACGCCTGCGGAGTGCTTTCAGAGCCAGGAGGTCACCATGTCGCTCTCGGACACCCCCGGAACCACCGAGAACCCGGCGATCCACGCCGTCGCCGACTGCGGCGGCACCCACACCAGACTCGAACTATGGCGTGGTGACGAACTCCTGGTCACGGAAAATCTCGGCAGTGCGAACACCGCAGCCACCAGCGACACCGAAGCCGCCCGGATCTACGCCGAACTCGTCGGCCACATCGCCTCCCGGGTGCCCGACCCGGTCGACACCTATGTCGCCACCGCCGGATTCGACGACCCCACCGCCGACCGACTCGCCGAGATGTTCGCCGACGCCGTCCGCGAGCACCGCTACCTGGGACGCATCCACCTCTTCAACGACATCCTCCCCCTGCTGTTCACCGACGAACCCGGCAGCGAATCGGTCGCCGCCATCATCGGCACCGGCAGCGCCTTCTGGGCGCGGAACGCCCAGGACGACATCACCCGGGTCGGTGGCGTCGAATGGGTCGCCAGCGACGAAGGTGCTGCCGTCGACGTCGGACGGCGCGGACTCGTCGCCATGGTCCGCGCCGCCGACGGCCGCGGGGAGGCCACCACCATCACCGCCCGGGCCGGGCTGGACGACGCCGGCGCGCTCCGACTGGCCCGCGAGCTCGGCCAGGACTCCCGGCCCAAGAAACACCTGGCGGTCCTGGCCCGGGCGGTGACCACGGCCTGGGAGGAGGACGACGACGCCGTCGCCGGCCGGATCATGGCCTCCGTGGTCGAACAGGTGGAGGAATCCTTCGCCGCAGCGGCCCGGAACCTGGCCGACCCGGCCGCCGCGACCTGGGTGATCTGCGGAGGCCTGGTGGGCGGCTGCCTGCCCTACCAGCGATTGGTGCTGGGTGCGTGCGCGCGGGCCTCGGGCGGCGCTGCGCAGGTGCATGTCGTGGAGAACGCTCTGGGTGCGTTGCGGTCGTTCGCGGCCCGGGGGTGCGCGTCCCGTGTCGGGAACCGCTATCGGAGGACCGTGGTCTCCTGACCGGCAGCGGTCTCCCGGCCGACCTCCGGTGGGAGGAGCCCGTGCAGGAGGGTGCGGATGGTGGCGCGTAGCTGCCGGGGGAGGTCGTCGCTCGGTGCCCGGCCGATGCCGACCCGGACCAGGTCCATGTACATGGTGGCGTAGATGCTGTACGCCGCGAAGGCCCGGTTCTCCTCGGGGTGGCCGGGGTGGGTGACGGCCAGGATCTCCCGGATGGTGTTCTCGAGCTGTTCGACGGTGGCCAGGTCGGCGTCGCGTCGTGGGTCGACGGTGAAGAGGAGTTCGCGCTGGTAGGCGACGACGACCTCGGGGTGTGCCATGCCGGTCTCGGCGAGCGGGGTGAGCAGGGCGACGACGGATTCGACGGGCCCTGCGCCCTGTCGTGCCATGCGTAGGCCCCGTTCGTGGCCGAGTCGGAGCCGGGAGTTCATCACGGTGACGAGCAGGTCGGCCTTGGATCGGGCGTGGCGGAAGAGGGTGCCGTTGGAGACGTCGGCTCGTTGGGCGATCTCCTGGGTGGTGACGGCGTTGTAGCCCTTGAGCCGGAAGAGTTCTTCGGCGGCGTGGAGGATGGCCTCCGACTTGAGGCGCTTGTTGCGTGCGCGGCGTCCTTCGTCCTGGGTGGCTGTCATAGGTCCCTTCTTGGTGCGGGTGCGTCCCCGCGGAGATGAAATATGTTCCTTATGAGAGGTTACTCCGTTTTCGAAGGAGTGATCTGGCCTGTGTGAACTTCGCTACAACGTGACAGTAGACCTTCAAAACGGAGTACGCTCCTTTTTGGGTGGTCGTGTTGCCGCCCTGTCAGGCAGACCATCAGGAAGGACGCACGGTGTACTACAGCAGTGGCAACTACGAGGCCTTCGCACGCCCCCGCAAGCTCCAGGGCGTCGACACGAAATCCGCCTACCTCGTCGGCGCAGGCCTCGCCTCCCTCGCCGCAGCGGCCTTCCTCGTCCGCGACGCCCAGATGAAACCCGAACGGATCACCATCCTGGAAGCCTCCCCCCTCTCCGGCGGCGCCTGCGACGGCATCGTCGACCCCGAGAAGGGCTTCCTCATCCGCGGCGGACGCGAGATGGAGAACCACTTCGAATGCCTCTGGGACCTCTACCGGTCCATCCCCTCCCTGGAGATCCCCGACGCCTCCGTCCTCGACGAGTTCTACTGGCTCAACAAGGACGACCCGAACTACTCGCTCATGCGCGCCACCAAGAACCGCGGCGAGGACGGCGAGACCAACGGTGAGTTCACCCTCACCATGCGGGCCCAGAAAGACCTCATGAAGCTCTTCTTCACCCGCAACGAGGACCTCTACGACAAGAAGATCACCGACGTCCTCGGCAAGGACTTCTTCGAGTCCAACTTCTGGCTCTACTGGCGCACCATGTTCGCCTTCGAAGACTGGCACAGCGCCCTGGAGATGAAGCTCTACCTGCAGCGCTTCATCCACCACATCGGCGGCCTGCCCGACTTCTCCGCCCTGAAGTTCACCAAGTACAACCAGTACGAATCGCTGATCCTCCCGCTGGTCACCTGGCTGAAGGACCAGGGCGTCGTCTTCCAGTACGACACCAAGGTCACCGACGTCCGCTTCGCCCTCACCGCGCCCGCACCCGGCGGCACCGGCACCACCAAGGTCGCCGAACGCATCGAATGGATCCGCGACGGTGAACCCGGCGGCGTCGACCTCACCGCCGACGACCTCGTCTTCGTCACCAACGGCTCCTGCGTCGAGAACTCCAACTGGGGCGACCACCACACCCCGGCGACCCTCGACCCGGAGGTCCGCGAAGGCGGCACCTGGCAGCTGTGGCGCAATATCGCCCGCCAGGACCAGAGCTTCGGCAACCCCGAGAAGTACTGCAACGAAACCCACCTGACCAACTGGGAGTCGGCCAGCCTCACCACCCTCGACGACCGGATCCGCCCCTACCTGGAGAAGATCTGCCGTCGCGACCCGCTCGCCGGTCGGGTCACCACCGGTGGCATCGTCAGCGTCCGCGACTCCTCCTGGATGCTCTCCTGGACCATCAACCGCCAGCCGCACTTCGCCGCCCAGCCCGGCGACAAGATCGTCGTGTGGATCTACAGCCTCTTCACCGACCGCCCCGGCGACTACGTCAAGAAGCCGATGCGCGACTGCACCGGTGAGGAGATCACCCGGGAGTGGCTGTACCACCTGGGCGTCCCCGTCGAGCAGATCGACGACCTCGCCGCGAACTCCGCGGTGTGCATGCCCTGCATGATGCCGTTCATCACGTCGTTCTTCATGCCTCGCCGGGCCGGTGACCGCCCGAACGTGGTGCCCGACGGGTGCGTGAACTTCGCCTTCCTCGGCCAGTTCGCCGAAACCACCCGGGACACCATCTTCACCACCGAGTACTCGGTGCGCACCGGCATGGAGGCCGTCTACACCCTGTTGAACGTCGACCGTGGCGTTCCCGAGGTGTGGGGCAGCGTGTACGACGTCCGTGATCTGCTCAACGCCACTGCGCGCATGCGGGACGGCAAGAAGCTGAAGGTGCCCGGTTTCATCATGAAGCGCCTCGACCGCACCATCATCGGCGGCCTGCTGCGCTCCACCGGCGTCATCTGACGGGGGCGGCCGGATACCGATCCGGTCGGATCAGCGGGCTCAGATCGGGCCGTTGATCCGACCGGATCCGGCGGCTGATGCGCTGCGGCCGTGCAGTAAGGCCGCACTGACGACGAGTGCGGACATTCGGCTCAGGGTGTCCGCACCGGCGGATTCTTTTCCGTGGCGCAGGCTCAGCCCTGAAGTGCGATCTGGAGTAGGTGTTTGCGGATGCGTTCTGCGAACAGAGGCAGCCCTGCTCGGGTCAAGGTCTCAGGGAGGTCTGTGCCCTCAGGGATGCGTTTGCCCCAATAATCGCGCTGCTTTCGAGTGACTGTGCAGACTATGCTCGGCGCGCAGTCGTCGACGTAGCAGAAGAACTCATCGGGTTTCCATATCTCGTAGGGAAGAGAGTCTTCGCTGCCACCTGACGATAGAAGACCCTCTCTGTCGTTGGTGAGAACGATGTCGGCTTTGCAATGCACTGCAGCTGAGTGCACATGGTGATCGTTGGGATCTTTCCCTAGGAATCCGCTGGCCTGTGGGAAGTCGGTAACTTTGTAGTGCCCGAAGCTCCCTTCTAATTTTTTTACGGATATTTTCCAAGCGGCTGCTATTTCATTCGGGGTGTGTCCGTCGGAGGCTGTACAAAGTCTCGACCAGTACATCTTCGCTCCATCGAGGCTGATATACCTCGCCGTCCTCGACAGTTGCCGTCAGGAGGAACCAGTCCCGTATCGCCCTTGAATACAGCACATTCGCATCAACGAAGACGATGTGCTGTCCTAGGCCGTACATCTTCCCAGCTTAATGATTTCGGAGTGATATGGACTGGGCCATGGACTTCTTCTGCTGCGGCATTTAGACATCGTCGGCTGCTTCGAGTTCACGCAGGGCATCGAAGGCGGCACGCTGATCAGCCCGCCTACGGCGACGGGCCTCGTCCACATCATCCGTCCGGAGTCGTGTATGACTGCCGACTTTATGTGCAGGGATTTCCCCCTTGCGGATCATCTTCATCAATGTGGGCCGGGACACTCCGAGCGCGGCTGCGGCAGCAGTCGTCGTGAGTGTGGCAGGGCGAGATCCGACAGTGACGGTTTGTCCGGAAGCAAGAATGCGGATGGCTTGACGCAGCACGTGGTCCAGTGCTGAGGGCAACGGCTGTGGAGCGCCGTCAGGTCGGGGGAGTGAGGCCATCTGGTGCCCGGTGTCGAGGCTCTTGTTCAGGTTTCGTGCTTCATCGAGAGCGCGGCTGCTGAGGAGCACATCGGGGTGCGAGGGGCCCATTGGGCTGTCCTTCCGGTCTGATGGTTCGGGCTTAACGGACAGTCTATCGACTGTTGCAGATATAAGTGAAGCAATTTCTGAGTGTACGGGTTGCTGGCCGGTGCTGTCGTCGTGAGCGGCTGGTGGTGCCATGGGAAGAACTGGGAAACAAGCCACGATGTCCTTTCGATGAAGCTGCGGAGAGCGGAATCTTGGCTCGCGTGGTGGCGGGCCTGCGGAGGCTGCAGTAATCCGTGAAACTAGCCGACGACCAGTGAAGATACTTGTCGCTCAGCGTGTTTCCGGGTACCACCGGCGAATGGGAAGTGCGGCGGAATAAAATGAATACCTCGCGCGTTGGGTGAGCCGTGAGCAATATCTGGCATCTCACCGAACGTCGGTACGTGGACCTGTGCATGCAGGCCACGTGTGTCTGTCGAGGCTGACCACCCGCCTCGCGCCGGCACCACACGGTGCTTCCGCCCGGCGGTCGACAACTTGAGACCTGCCAGCAGAGGAAACAGCATGACCAGCGCATCACAGCCTGCATCGCCCGCGACATCGCCCACCCCTGCCGCTGCGGACACGAGCCCGCCGGCCGAGACCCCACCACCTCGGCGACGCGGGCCCCGCATCTCCTACACCACCCAGGTGCTCCTCGCCCTCGCCGCCGGTATCGCCCTGGGCTATCTGGCCCGCGCCGCGAACCTCGACTGGCTCGCCAACTCCCTGGGCATCATCGGGTCGCTCTTCGTCCAACTGCTCAAACTCGCCGTGCCGCCGTTGGTGTTCACCGCCGTGGTCAGCAGTATCGCCCACCTGCGTGGAGTCACCAATGCGGCCCGCCTGGCCGGTCAGACCCTGCTCTGGTTCGCGATCACCGGCCTGGCCGCATCCCTGATCGGTGTGGCCCTCGGCCTGCTCACCCACCCCGGGCGGGGAGTCACCCTCGACCTGGGCACCGCGAAGGCACCGTCGAAGGGCGGTGGCTGGACGGACTTCCTCGCCGGGATCGTCCCCACCAACCCGGTCGGAGCTTTCGTCCAGGGCAACGTCCTGCAGATCGTCTTCCTCGGCGTGGTCGTCGGACTGGCCGCGGTGCAGATCGGCGACAAGGCCGAGCCTTTCCTGAAGCTGACCGACTCGGTGCTGGAGATCACCCAGAAGGCCCTGTGGTGGGTCATCCTGCTCGCCCCGATCGGTACCCTCGGCCTCATCGGCAAAGCCGTGGCCACCTACGGTTGGGATCTGCTCGCGCCGTTGGCGACCTTCGCGATCGACGTCTACGTCGGCTGCTTCCTGGTGTTGTTGGTGCTCTACCCGGCGGTGCTCTTCTTCTCCGGACGGTTGAGCCCCAGGAAGTTCTACGCGGGCGCCTGGCCGGCCATCCAACTGGGTTTCGTGTCGCGGTCGTCGGTGGGCACCATGCCTCTCACCCAGGAGGTCACCATCGACCGGCTGGGTGTACCCAAGGATTACGCCGCCTTCGCGGTGCCCTTCGGCGCGACCTCGAAGATGGACGGATGCGCCGCGATCTACCCGGCGTTGGCGGCGATCTTCGTCGCCGAGGTCTTCGGGATGGACCTGTCGATCCCGCAGCTGGCGTTGATCGTCCTGGTGTCGGTGGTCGGTTCCGCGGCGACCGCCGGGCTGACCGGGGCGATCGTCATGCTCACGTTGACCCTGTCGACCCTGGGTCTGCCGCTGGCCGGTGCCGGTCTGCTGCTGGCGATCGACCCGATCCTCGACATGATGCGCACGGCCACCAATGTCGCCGGGCAGGCGTTGATCCCCGTCGTCGTCGCCTCCCGGGAGGGCATCCTCGACCGTTCGATCTACGACGCCCCCAAGGGGGACATGGTGATCGGCGGCGAGGCGCCCAAGTCCGACGACGTCGACCGTCCCGTCCCGGCCGCCCCGGTGAAGGACGAACCGGCTGCGCAAGGAGCCGCCGCGGCTCCTGCCGAGCCGGTCGCTGCCGGGCAGGCCTCCGCGAAGAACGCGGGATGAGCGCGTCGACGACGTCGATCTGATCCGTACGGCAGCTCAGCGGATCTTGTAGGAGGAAGGGCCGGGTTTTCCCAGGGGGAACCCGGCCTTTCCGGTTGCTCTACGAGCTAGGGCCGTATCCGGAAAGTCCTTGTCGGCACCATCAGGGGCAACTATGCTGCGGATCGAACTACTACAGTCAGTAGCAGAAGAGGGCCGTGATGGAAACCGACAGTTCACTCGCTGTGGTGACGACAGACCTGAACCACCGATTCGGCCGGGTCGACGTCCTCAGATCAGTGCACATGACCGTCCGGACCGGCACCGTGTACGGACTCATCGGCCCCAACGGTGCCGGGAAATCCACCCTGCTGAGCGTGATTCTCGGCCTGGTCCGCCCCACCTCCGGCGCCATCCGTATCTTCGGCCGCCCCTGGAGCAATGACTCCCTCAACCACATCGGCGCCACCCTCAACGGCCCGGCCTTCTACCCACATCTCACCGCCACCGAGAACCTTCAGATCCACGCACATCTCATCGGCGCAGACCGGTCACACATCCGCGCCGCCCTGGAACAGGTCGACCTGCCCGCACAGAGCAGAGCCAAAGCAGGCACCTTCAGCACCGGAATGAAAAGCAGACTCGCCCTGGCCATCGCGCTCCTGGGCGACCCCGAGATCCTCATCCTCGACGAACCCCAGAACGGACTCGACCCCGTCGGCATCGCCTCGCTGAGACAGATGCTGCGAACCCGCGTCGACGACGGCAAGACCGTCATCGTCTCCAGCCACCTGCTCGACGAGATCGCCCATCTTGCCGACGACATCGGAATCCTCGTCGACGGGCGACTGCACCACCACGGGCCACTGAACCCGGACGAGAACAACACGACCCTTGAAGAGGTCTTCTTCGACATCATCGGAAACAGCCGATGACATCCGTCGACCCCCACTCTCCGACAGTCCGCCTTCCTCGACCTCGCAGGCACCCCCGGCTCACTGCTGCATCACGAGCAGAACTGCTGCGCTGGCGCCGGAGCCCCGCCCAACGGACCACCGCCGTCGCCGCTTCCTACGGTGCGGCCGTCTGCCTCCTCCACGCGGCCTCCACCATGGACGGCACCTGGAGGGTGCTGAACAACTGGAACAACATCTGGGCCGTCCTCATCGGCCCGCTCTACGCACTCCTCCTCGGCGCGACCATCACCCGGGCCGAGACCGCCACCCGGTCCGGCGGAACTCTCTGGCGGTCGAGCTCACCGACCGCAGCCCGGGCCGCGCGAGCTGTGTTCCTCCTCCTCCACCTCACCGTCGCCAACCTCGCCGCGATCACGATTCCACTGATCTACGGGCTCCTCGTCGGCTTCCCCGGGCCAGCCCCGGTCCCTGAGACCCTCCTGCTCTCTGCGGTAAGCACCCTCTCCCAGAGCGCACCGGCAGCACTCGGCACAGTGCTTGCCCACACCCCGTTCCCCGGCCTATCACTCACCGCGGCAGCTGGATTCATCATTTCCTGGATCTTCGTCGGCACCGTCGAAACCGATGACTGGGCCGCTTGGCCGGCCAACTGGTTCATCCGGGGAACCCTTCCCCTGACCGGAACCCACGCGAACGGCATCGGCCTCGAAACCGGCAGTCATCTGTGGCACATCACCCCGTGGACCCCGGCGACCGCATCCTTCGCGCTCGCCGTGCTGGTCTTCCTCTGCATGCCGGTGCATCCCCGACGGCCGGCATCCGTCGGCCTCCGTCGTCATTCCGTCTGCCCGGGAGCTTCGAGTGCTCCGGAAGCCGAGTACCTCGGGTTACCCCAGCGTTTCCCTGTCGTCGCCGCGTTGGCACTGGTCCTCGCCCGCACCTCGACCCCGTGGATCGCACCGGGGCTCTTTGCCGTCGGTCTGCTCTTCCTGCGCTGGCAGCCGGTCTCGAATGTGACAGAACTGGTGGTCGTCCTCTTCCTGCCCGTCGCGGCGACCGTACTTCCGTTGAAGGTCTGGGCGGTGCTCTCCCCAGGCCGGCGCGCTCTGCGCACCCGGGCTACCGGCAACCGTCGGATGACCGTGTCCATGTTGGTCATGACCCTGTTCTCTCTCTTCGTCCTGTACGCGGCGGCTCTGTCCTTCCTCGTCGTCCACGGTTTGTCCGGCGATATCGCGTGGCGGCTCTGGACAGCAGGCATGCTGACCGTGTCGGTCCTGGTTCCCGCGACCTTCCTGTCCGCAGCGACCCTGGGTGTAGCGGTGACCGGTGCGTTCAACATCGCTGGAGTGGTCCTCGGACTGCTCGTCGGCGCATCGTCCTTGCAGTCGGTGCTCTGGCCTTTCCTTCCTTGGTCATGGGGTGTGCTCAGCTGGTTTCAGCTGCGCCATGTCCTCCTCGGCGTCCTCGTTGCAGCTCTGGCCGCCGGGCTCGTCCGGGCGCTCTGCGTCATCAGGCTCGGGCATCGTGGTGGTTGCTAACATCCTGAAGATGCCGCGTCAACGTCCTGAAGGGGCCACCGGACTGAACGCTCATTTCGGTGAACGCGAATTCGACGTGATGGATGTGCTCTGGTCGGCCACCGACCGTCTGGACGTCGGTGAAGTGTGCGAACGACTTGACGGGAAGATCGCGTACGCGACGGTGAAGACGATCATGGAACGTCTGGTGATCAAGGGGCATCTGTGTCGGGAGAAAACGCAGCGGAGATATCTCTACTGGCCGTCCCGCACCAAGGAAGAGACCGAGAGCGAACACGCCGCTGCCGACGTCCGTGACCTGATGGACGGTTTCGGCCACTTGGCCGTGGTCAGTTTCGTGGACGCCATTCGCAGCGACGAGGAAACACTCGACCACGTGCGTCGGCTCCTCGCGCAGGTCGAGGACCGCGGCGACGAGAGCACACCGAGGAAGAGCGCAACTTGACGGGTCTCGAGTGGATCGGATACCCGCAGATCGTCCTCGCTTTGTGGTGCCCGTTGCTGGCCTTCGCCGTCGGCAACCTTCTCCTGAGACGACGGATGCCTCCCCGAGCACGGTTCGTCATCGGCGTCTGCGCAGCTTCGACGCCGGCGGCGGCGCTGTGCGTCCCCTATCTCCCCGGGTTGCCGTTCTTGGGTGATCTTCCTTGGCGGGCGCCGCTCGTCTGGGGGATCAGCAGCCCGTCCATCGCCTATTCCGGCGTGGCGCTCTTCCTGTTGGACATGGCCACTCTGTTTCTGCTCGCCGGGCCTTGTATCGGCATGGCCGTCCAGGCCGTCCGGGTGTGCCGCAGTCATCGCAAGCTCGTCGCGCTGCCCGGTTACCAGGTCGACGGGCTCCGGGTCGTGACCGGTCGGTCTCAGGGCAGGACGGCCTGTACTTCCGGGTTGTTCCGGCCGGTGATCCATGTGGGTGAAGGAATTCACCGTTCTTCGCAGGCATCGGCCGTCATCGCTCATGAACGTGCCCACGCTCGGGCCCGTCATCTTCTGTGGATCAGCCTGGCCGAGGGGTTGACGATGGCGTGGGTGTGGATGCCCGGGCGACGTCGGTTGATCACTCACATCCGTCTTGCGGCCGAGCTGTGGGCTGATGAGGAAGCCCGTTGTCGGGTCGGCGACCGGGAGCTGGCCCAGGCGTTGCTCGCCCAGCTCGGCGGGAGTCTCTCCGACCCTGTCGTCCCGGGGCGACGCCCTACATCATCGGCGGTCGGTTTCTCTACTGCGGACATGCTGTTGGTCAGGGCGGAAGCTCTCACCTGCCCCCCGGTGCAGTGGTCACGGCGGACGACATCCTCCGTCGTGGCGATGGCAGCGGCCGCAGGGTTGCTCGTCGTTCTGTTGTGACCGCACTTCTTATGGCGTGAATATCTGGAGTCGAAGAATAGTGACAGGTATATCCGTCATGCCGTCATGCAGGGATCGAGAGAAATGCGCGTGTCGCGCTTGAACGGTGCCGCGAAGAACGCTGGTATGAAAAAGTCTCCACTCGGATACGAGCCTGTTTTCCCTTCGAAAGAAATGAGTGCAGGCTGCCCCCTATGACACGAGAGGACACTTTCGATGATGGTGAAGAAAGCCAGTATGGCGCTGGCAACAGCCCTGATGGCAGCAGGTTCCTTCGTGGCGATCGCCCCGGCTGCTCAGGCCGGTCCGTGGCCCAATTCTCGTTGCAATTACACAGTTGAGACGCCTGTGCTGAGCCGTGGCTCCACAGGTGCAGCGGTGCGTCAGCTCCAATGCATGCTCAACCAGCTCGGATACAAATTGGATGTCGACGGGAGCTTCGGGCCCGCAACCCATAGGGCGGTCATCCATTTCCAAGGAAGATACGGCCTCGAAGTCGACGGTTATTTCGGCCCGGCCAGCTGGACCAAGATCTACCAACTCGTCCCCTGAAAACCGCCACGGTGCAGGTGCGCTCCACGACCGGGCGCACCTGCACCAGCCCGGAACCGCCCGGAACCAACTCGGAAACCAGATCAGCGCGGTGAACCCGGGTCGTACGGCGGAATCGGCGCCGAATACGGCCGACCCGAACCACCAGACTCGCCACCGGCCGCGCCGGGGCCAGACTCAGCCCGCGGCCAACCCGTCGGATACTCCGACCCACGAGGACGATCCTGCACCTGATCGTCCTTCCACACCGCCGTACCCGCAGGCCCGATGATCACCGGACCCTGCGGCGACTCACCCGGACGAGGCGGCACCCGCGTCGACTTCTGCTTCGCCACGAAATCGACGCCCTTCGTCGCCGCCCGACGAGCCTTGGTGATCTTCGCGGTGTACTTGCCCTCGGTGCGGGCATCGACGAAACGACCCGCCCGGTCGAGCGCAGCCTCGATCGTTTCCCGATTCGCGTCCGTCATCTCACCGGCGCTCCGACGGGCCTGCGCCGTCGCATGAGCCGTCTCACCGACCAACTTGCGTGCCTTACGCGAGAAATCCTTCGCAAACGGCATCTCGTCCTCCTCGCCTCTTCGACAGCCACCGCCCCGGGCGACCGGGCCTCACCCTCGACACCAGGCGATCCTGGCGCGCCGCGACAGTCTTCCTGCCCGAGCACTACCCGGCCGGGATGCCTTCACACCTCGCCGGACACCCCACCGCATGACACCGAGAGATCCCGCACCGACGCGACAAGAGCCGCACCAGCGCAGACGCGCCCCCAGGAAGGCCGGACCACAAACCAGGAATACGACCGACCCCGAAGGATGTTCGATATCGAAAGAACTTCGCGATGCCGTGGAGACGACCGAAAGGCACCCCGTGACCGACCGACACCCGCACACCCGCGCCGTACGCGCCGGCCTCGAGAGCGACACCACCCACGGGGCCGTCGTCCCACCCGTCTACCTCTCCAGCAACTACACCTTCGCCGGATTCGGTGAACCCCGCCGCTACGACTACACCCGCAGCGGCAACCCCACCCGCGGCGTCCTCGGCGGGGCGCTCGCCGACCTCGAAGGTGGCGCCGACGGCGTCGTCACCGCCACCGGCATGGGCGCGGTCACCGTCGTCGTCACCGCGCTGCTCGCCCCCGGTCAGCGGGTCCTCGCACCCCACGACTGTTACGGCGGCACCTGGCGGCTCTTCGACTCCCTCGCCGGGAAAGGCCATTTCACCGTCACCTACGTCGACTACACCGACCCGGAGGCCGTCGCCCGCGAACTGTCCGCCGACGCACCCGGGGGAGCGCCGAGCGTCGTCTGGATCGAAACACCGTCGAACCCGCTGCTGCGGATCACCGACATCGTCGACATCGCCGACCGGGCGCATGTGCTGGGGGCGACCGTCGTCGCCGACAACACCTTCTGCTCCCCGTTGTGGCAGCAGCCCCTCGCCCTGGGCGCGGACATCGTCGTGCACTCCACGACCAAGTACCTCAACGGGCACAGCGACGTCGTCGGCGGGGCCATCGTCGCCGCGACCGCCGAACTCGCCGAGCAGATGGCCTGGTGGGCGAATGTCCTGGGCGTCACCGGAAGCCCGTTCGACAGCTATCTGACCTTGCGCGGGTTGCGCACTCTGCACACCCGGATGCGCGCCCACGAAGAAGGTGCCGCGGCGGTCGTCGACGTGCTCACTTCGCATCCGGCCGTACGGCGTGTCCACTACCCGGGGATCCCGAGTCATCCCGGTCACGAGATCGCCGCCCGACAGCAGCGCAGCTTCGGGGCGATGATCTCTTTCGAACTGGCCGACGAAGCCGCCGTACGTCGTTTTCTCGACGGGCTGACCTGCCTTTCTCTGGCTGAGTCCCTCGGCGGGGTCGAGTCGTTGGTGGCCCACCCGGCGACGATGACGCACGCCTCGATGACCGCGGAGGCGCAGGCTACCGCCGGGATCAGCGGTGGGCTGCTGCGCCTGTCCATCGGTGTGGAGGCTCCGGAGGATCTCACCGCGGATATCCGCGCCGGCCTCGACCGGGCTGTGGCGCAGTGAGTCGCCGCACGCGCTGAGATCTTGGGGCTCTGGGTTATGGCCTGGCGGTGAGTAGTTCGTCCCAGTGGGTGGTGGCTGCCGGTGAGAGGTGGTCTCGGCGCATCTGCCAGGGGGCGTCTGTGCGGAGCCCGGCCGTGCCGTAGCCGATGGCTGTGGTGCCGTAGCGGGCGGTGATCGCGTCCAGGGCTCTGCCCAGGCGGGGGTCGGCGGTGGTCCCCCACAGTGTGGCGGCGTGGATCAGGTCGAGGGGCTGGTTGGTCGGTGGGCCCAGCGCACTGGTCCGGACTGTGGTCTGTGCGTTGTTGACCGACTCAGGCTGCCGTCGGCGGCCGGGTGCCCATCAGCAGGTCATCGCTCGGTCCTCAATACCTACTGAGGACCGAGCTCGACGGAAAACCAGTGCAGGCGTGCCTCTTCTGCTTCGAAGGCGTGCCAGGCAGGCGACTAGGGGAGGGCTAAGGCGGCTTTCAGCCCTGCCTCGACGTCTCGCATGAGGTCAGGTGAGACCGCGCCCGAGTCCTTCAGCACCTCGTCTTCATAGATTTCCACGATGTCGTCACAGACAAATACCCCCTCGAGTCCGGAAGCGCGCCCTTTGATGCTCACGATGGTGGGCAAAGGTGGCTTGGGGGAGGACGTCATGCGTACAGCGAGCACGGAGTCGAGGTTGCGGTTGCGGCGGTTGTTCGACACCACCAAGTAGTACTTGGGATCTAGGCCGCCCAACTTGGCGAGGTAGATCTGTCCTCGGTGCAGGGGCCAAGGAGTCTTCATCAGTCTTCGTCCGCCCAGCTGGGTCGGCGCCGGCGGCTCGTCGCTTGGCGTCGCTCTCGGCTAGCTACTCGCTCTTGGGCGATCTGAGCGTATCCTCGTTCGGAGAGCTCATCCTGCATGAGTTGTAGGCCTCGACGGGTCGCTTCGGCCAGGACCGCTGCCTCAGACTGCTTCTGGTACTGCGGGGCAGAGCGTATGAGTTCCAGGTCGCGCAGGTCGGTGGAAGACAGCGGCAGACTCTTGCGGACCTTCATCAACTTGTTGGCCATTGCTCCATAGTGCATCAAATACCTGCTGCACGTAAATGCAGCAGGTATTTGAATCATATAAGTGCATCATGCGTAGTGCTTCAGCTGACCGATCGCCCACGGCAGGTAGCGATTCCGCCAGAGCTGCGGGGCTCCGGCGAACGCTCGTTCGCCGAGCTGACTCGCCGCAAACTACGGCGCTCGACCCACCGGCCCGTCACCGAACTCGAACGCGACATCGTCACCTGGACCCAGGAATGGAACAAGAACCCCACGACCGTTCGTGTGGACCAAGATCGCCGACCAGATCCTCGACACCCTCAGCGGATACTGCAAATGAATCAACGACACTAGGGCGCTATGACCCTGCCTGGCACGATGGGATCTCTGGGAATTTCATACCTCGGACATGCTGATCGGAGCTGCTCTCATCGGTGTGTCCAGCGCCATGATCTACCCCGGACTTCTCACATAAGTCGTGGCCTTGTCGGGAAGCCTTCGGGCCAAGGCTGCTGCTTCTTTGGAGTCGTTCACCGTTCTCGGCTACGGAAGTAGAAGCCTGACGATTCGGCAGGAGCGAGGTCGACTGTTGCAGCAGCAGCGACAGCCAAGAGAGCTTGGCCATGACATTTCCTGCTTTCCTCATGTTGAACGACTTCGGGTTCACGGCTCAGCAATACGGAATTGCACTCGGGGTGCCAGCATTGGGGGGGATTGGTCGGATCGATCATTTCTGCACGCTGGGGTACTGCGACGAATGAAGCAGGATTACAGAAGAGCTGTGCGTTCCTCAAGGGGACTTCTGATAACCAGATCTGCATCCAATCTCGCCTACGGCTGAGAACTGATGTTTTGTGGTCCACTCGCCGGTGACGGTGCAGAATGTGGCCTTCGAAGTTGAGGCGCGGTTACTGCGGGTGCTGGCGGGGGCGTCAACGAAGGCGTAGGCCGTGGTGTCTCTGTAGGTGGGTAAGGCATCTGCTGAGGAGGTGGGAGACGTTGTAGTGGTGGCGTACGGGCTGGTCTGGTCACCGAAGGCGGACCGTAGCCAGGCGGCGGAGCATCTCGACACCCATAGACACGCAGTCCACCGTTCGGGCAAGCCATCATGCGCGACAGCTCCTCATCGGTGAACTCAGGTTCGGCGCTGGCCGAGTCTGAAGGCTTCGACAGGCTGTCGCCACGTCTTGTCTCCCTGCCCTCCAGATCAGTTCCAGTGACCAAGGTGGCGGTTTCGGTTGCGCTTGGTGATGGCAGCGATGTGGTGGGGTCAGCAGTCACCGTGATGACTGTGGTGGGGGCTTGCTGGGCGGTGGAGCATCCAGTGAGGAGAGCTGCGGCTGTCAGCGCGATCAGCATCGTCCCCGGGCGAGAGAAGACATGCACGAATCGCACATTACTCTCGAGTACGACGTGAGCCTCTCAATGTCTCTCTGTAAGGCCAATCAGGTGTGGTTCTAGATTAACCATTGCCCCTAGGAGAAGTTGAACGTTAGCGGCATCTGAACTGTTCACGTACTGTTTCGGGGCTGTTGAGCCTAGCCAAGCCGCCATTTCGAGGGTTGCGACCTTGGATCGGCGGGCTGAGAAATATGGGCCGGTAAACACCGCGGCTGGTCGAAGTTCGTCAGGCAGCCTCGACTGCTCATCCCAGGCGGGGCCGCCCGACGGGTCTATTCTCAGGGCATGAAGAGCGCATGCGGTCGAATTTCCTTGCGTTTCAAAGTTTTAGTGGCGACATCAGTGATTCTGGTGGCTGGCCCCTCGTCCCTGGCGGCCGCTGTCTCCCCGTCGCCGACCGGCCCGTCGCCAGTCCCCGCCGTGACCGGAACGGCGCCGTCGACTTCCACCCCGGGACGGGCGGTGACCGCACCCGCCGAATCCCGCCACATGCCTCGCGTCCCGCGCGGCTGGATCGAGGAGGAGATCACCTTCGCCAGCGCGAGCGGCACCGTCTACGCCACCTGGCTGCACCCCCTCGACACAGGGACACCCCGCCCCGCCGCGCTGCTCATCGCCGGCAGCGGACCCACCGACCGCAATGGCGACAGCGTCGACGGCAAAGGAAATGTTCTCCGGCTCGGCTCGCTCCAAGCCGTCGCCCGCACCTACGCCGCACACGGCATGCCCAGCCTGCGCTACGACAAACTCGGCAGCGGAAAAACCGGCCTCGGCACCGTCGGGCAGCAACAACCGAAGTTCGAGATGTTCCGTGACCAGTCCGAACGAGCCCTCGCCACCCTCGCCGGCCGGCCCGGCGTCGACCGGACGCGCCTGATCGTCGTTGGACACAGCGAAGGAGGCCTCCACGCCCAACTCCTGGCCCTGGGAAGGAAACCCGGGCTGCCGACAGTGCGCGGGATCAACCTGCTCACCCCGCTGCCGACGCGTTTTCTCGACATCCTCGTCGACCAGCTGACCAACCGCTTCCAAGCCGCGGTCGCCGCCGGACAGATCACCCCTGAACAAGGCCGGGAGCTGACCCGCCAAGTGACCTCGGCGATGAAAGCCATCCGCGAGGGGAAACCGCTGCCCACCCTGGACGAACACCTCACAGGGATCTTCTTCCCGCAGATCGTGCCCTACCTGCGGCAGATCGACAGCTTCGACCCGGTGACCCTCGCCGGACAGACCCGAGCCGACCTCCACGTGCTCCTCGCCTGCGGAGACGTCGACGTCCAGGTCGGATGCCCCGACGTCCACCGCCTCGCGGACGGCTTCACCGGGCTGTACCGAGCGCCCCGCTTCGTCACACTCACCGGAGTGAACCACGTCCTGAAGGAAGACCCCACCGGGTGGGCCTATCTGCAGGACCTGCCCTACTCGGCCCGACTCGGACAAGAGATCGGCCGATTCGCTGCCGCACTACGGGCACCGACACCGTAGAACTCCGGGAGTCGAACGGCCCCCGTCCGGGAACAAGAACACCTTCGGTAGGGAAAGCCTGAAATGTCGGCACCCGATCGCACCCTTCACCGACAATTTCTGCAGAATATATTCAAGTTCTGCACAGTGCGACTGTATAGATTCTCACCACATCTCCCGGTCGCTGCAGACAGGAAAAAACGTGAAAATTCGGACAGCCTGCAAGAGGGTCCTCACACTCGCCGCAGTGGGCGCCCTGGCCGTCTCGCTCACACCCGCCGCCCACGCCACCTCAGGAAGCGGGTTCGAAGGGCATTTCACCGGCAACGGTTCGATGAGCAGGGGAGAGATCAGGAAACACGTCCAGGTCAACGCCAAGAAATACGGATCACGTGAATTCGGCGTCCTGGCACTGGCCTTCGACAAAGAATTCCTCGCGAAAGCCGGCGCGGCCCAGCAGGAAGTCTTCACCCGGAAATGCCTCGACAACGAAGCCTGCGCCTCGGTGCTCGGACACCCCTCCCTGCCCATCAAGGACGACGCCGTCAAGAAGTTCCACACCGCAGCCACCAACTTCTGCGCCAAGAAGGTCAACAGCCCCACCCCCGAGGTCACCTTCAAGAAATACGCCTTCAAAGAGACCGGCACCGGCTTCGTCAGCGAGAAAACCGGCCCCACCCAGAGCAACACCACCGGCCAGGACCGCTCCCTCGAACTGAAGAACCCCGAGACCTACACCAAGAACAACACCGTCGGATGGGGCATCGAGGCCAAGGACGTCGACAAGAACGACAAAGTGAAAAAAGCCCTCCCCAAGACCTTCACCCAGAGCATCGGCAGCAACGTCGAAGTCACCCGCACCATCACCGCAAAACCAGGCGAGAACTACCGCCTCGACAAGGGACACCAAGAAGTCAAAGGCATCGCCTCCGCGACCTTCCAGAGCGGCACCCACCGGTTGTGCAACAACCTGAAAGCCGAGGACAACGAATTCTCCTACGGGCACTCCACCACCGAGAAAGTCCACCAGGTCGACGCCTCCGGCAAGATCCTCCGCGAAATCACCCCGACCCGCTGAACCCACGTCGGCGGCAGTACACCCACTGCCGCCGACCACACCCGACGCGCCCCGGCACGAAGCCCGCCGTCACTCCGTCAAGAACTCCCGCACATGATCGGCAACCTCGTCCACCCACGGCGAGCGCAACATCGTCACGTGGTCGCCGGACACCGTCACCGAACGCCACCTGCCGGTCAGGAACGGATCCCACACCGACCGCATCGTCCGCTCCGGAGTGTCCGCCAGCACCACCAAGGTCTTTCCCGGCCACGGCCGGCCGTGGTAGTACGGCGCGATCATGTTCGCGTGATCGAACAGTCGCCACGCCATGCTGCCATTGCTGCTGGTCGCCGCCAGCGCCACCGTCCCACCCAGGAATTTCGCCTGCTCGATGAGTGAACGTTTCGGCGGCGGCGGCATGTACGCCGCATCCGGGGGGAAGGAATCCAGGATCACCAGGTGGCTCACCCGGTCGCCCGAGGCCACCAACTGGTGCGCCATCTCCACCGCGACCACCCCGCCGAACGAATGGCCTGCCAGGATGTACGGGCCGTGCGGTTGAATCCGGCGGATCTGCGCGATCCGGCGTTTCGCCATCTTGCGGATCGACCATTCCGGCAGGCCGCGGCCCTCGACCAGAGGCGACTGCAAAGCATAGGACGGCTGATCCGGGCCTAAGCGGTTCGCCAACGCCAGGAAACCGACACCCAGACCGCCGGCCCCGGTCACCAGGAACACCGGTGGGCGACTCCCGTTGCTCTGCAAAGGCAGTGACCAACGACGTTTGTCTTTCGGGCCGTCCTCCAGGAGCCGGGCAGCGAACACGCGCAGCGTCGGTGTCTCCGCCAACATCCGGGTCTCCGCGCGCGCCGGGGAAACTCCCACGTCGTTGATCAGCCGGGTCATCAGCTCCTCGGCGCTCAGCGAATCGCCGCCCAGGGCGAAGAAATCGGAGTAGCCCCGCAGTGTCGTCTTGTCGAGGCACAGGACGTGTGCCCAGTGTTCGGCGATCAGGCATTCCCACCCGGTTTTGAGGTGTTCGCTGTCGTCGTCATCGGCGGGGACCGGTTCGGGCAGGGCCTTCCGGTCGATCTTTCCTCGTTCGGTGCGCGGCAATTCGTCCAGGAGGACGATGATCTCCGGGACCATGTGCGCCGGGAGGCGTCCTCGCAGTGAACTGCGCACCGCAGCTTCGCCGGTGTCGGTGCCTGATTCCAGCACGACGTAGGCCAGTAGCCGGGTTGCCTGGTCGTGCGGGCGGATCCCGCTGACGACTACGGCTTCGCGTACTCCGGGGATCTGGAAGAGTGCGGCGTCGATCTCTCCGGGGTCGACCAGATAGCCGCGGATCTTCACGCTGTGGTCGGCGCGGCCCACGATCATGTGGTTGCCGTCCGGCAGCAGGCGTCCTTGGTCGCTGGTGAGATAGGTGTGCCAGCCGTCCTCGGTGCGGCCGAAGGAGGCCTCGGTCTGCTCCGGGAGCCCCCAGTAACCCAAGGAGAAACACGGTGCGCTCACCCGGACCCGTCCGACCTCGCCCTCGGGGACCGGGACTCCCTCGGCGTCGACGATCTCCACGACGGTGCGGCCTACGCCTTTCCCTGCGGGCAGCTGGCCGTCCACCGTTGCCGGGTCGACCACGTACTCGGTGAGCAGCCCGGTCTCCGAACAGCCGTACCGGTTGCGGATCGTGCATCCCGGCGGGAGGAAAGCCGTCGCCGGGAGGACGTCTCGGGCGTGGGCGGGTTCACCGGCGATCGTCAGGTGGCGCAGGCCGGACAACAGGTCGGGGCGGGGGGTCGACGCGGTGAAGCCGCGCAGGATCGCCGGGGACGCGATCATCAACGTGCAGCCTTGTTTGTCGATGAAGGCGGCGAGCTGGCCGATCCCGGTGGTGCGGGTGTCGTACAGGTGCATCGTCACGCCCACCAGCAGGCCGTGCACGGTCGCGGTCAACCCGGCGTGGAAGGCGATCGGCAGGGTGTGCGCGAAGACGTCGGTGTCGCCATAACAGCCCGCCGAGATGCTGGAGTTCCACGCGTCGCGGATCAACATCTCGTGCGGATTCGCCACTGCTTTCGGTTCGCCGGTCGACCCGGAGGTGAAAGCCACCACGGCGACATCGCGGGCGTTCGGGGGGTTCTCCCACAACCGGTCCACGCCGGTGGCGTCGCCATGAGTGGCATCGCCCTCGGGGACGACCACGCGGATGCCCAATTCGCCGGCGAGGAACTGCTGGCTCGGTGCGGTCAACACGATCCGCGCGCCGACTCGTCGCACCAGACGCCGGGAGCGGTCGGCCGGGGTCCGGGGATCCAACACCAGCACCGGATGTCCTGAGGCCAGGACCGCGACCAGCGCGGCGACCGCGTCGACCTCGTGGTCGAACAGCAGCGCCACCGGCTCGTACGCCCCGAACTCGGCTTCTCCGAAACGGCGGGGCGGCGGGACCAGTTCGGTCAGTTCGTTCTGCAGGTCGGACAGGATCGACGCGGCCCGGGCGGCCAGCGCGCCGTAGGTCAACGAATGCTTCGGGTCGGTGACAGCGATCTTCGAGGGTTGCTCGGTCATGACATCGCGTAGACGGGGGATGATCCCCGCTGGGATGTCCTCCTCCTGCAGAGCGCGGCAGCGTTGCTTGTCGGCACCGATCATCACGGCAGGCCCCCTCGAGACTTCGTGGACAGTTCGCCTGGAGTCTAGGAGCACCCCTGTCAACCATCGACAGCGCGGTCGAAATCATCTATCCGGTAAAGGATTTCCGCTACTCAGCGGGGGTCTGCGTCAAGGAGGCGTCAAGACCCGTCAGCTCCACGTCAGGAAAAGACCACCCCCGGGCGCACCGCCTTTCGATGGAGACATGACCCCCACCCACGCCGTAGGGAGAGACGCCCTGACCGAGGCCCTGCACCACCCCCGGGTACGACGCGCCCTCGCCGCACTGGCCCCCCTGCTCCTCGCCGCCGCACTCGTCCCCACCCGGGAGAACACCGACCCAGCCATCACCGTCCTCCTCTTCACCCTCATTGTGGTGGCCTTCGCCGCCACCGGCGACCGCGCGGCCGGGCTGCTCAGCGCCCTGTCCTGCGCCGCCTGGATGGACTTCTTCCTCATCCCGCCCTATCTGACCTTCCGGATCGCCCGCACCGACGACATCCTCCTCGCGCTGCTCCTCGCCGCCGTCGGACTCGCCGTCACCGAACTCGCCCTCCGCGGAAGAAAACAGGCATCCGTCGCCGCCCGCCGCGCAGGCTATGTCGACGGCGTCCTCGAAGTCCTCCGGACCGACCCCGACAGCGACTCCGGCAACGACCGCAGACAAGCGATCTGCCAGGAGATCACCCGCGTCCTCGGCATCGACTCCTGCACCTGCTCACCCGGAGCGCCACCCGGCGGATGGCCCACCCTCACCGACACCGGCCGACTCGACCACCTCGGCTACCTCAGCGACCCCACCGTCGACGGACTCCCCACCACCACCATCACCGTGATCCCCGTCAGCCGCGGACACGAGATCGTGGCCCACTTCCGACTCACCGCGGCCACCCGGGTCGTCCACCCCAGCGACGACCAGCTGAAAGTGGCCTTCCTCCTCGCCGAACAAGCCGCCACCGGCTGAGCGGACGACCCACCGAACAGCCGGGCGCACCCGCCTCCGGCCACCACCCCGCACCGAGGAGAACCCGCCCCCGATGTTCGAGAACGTCCTCGCAGCCCTCCTGGCCCTCGGCCTCCTGGGCTACCTGACCTACGCGCTGACCCACCCCGAGAAGTTCTGATGGACGACACCACCGCAGCCGTCGCCACCCTCGCCGTCGTCGCCGCGACCCTCGCCGCGACCCACCTGCCCCTCGGCGCACACCTGGCGCACACCTTCACCACCGACCGCCACCTCCGCGGAGAAAAAACCCTCTACCGGATCTGCCGGATCGACCCCGACAGCGAACAACACTGGCGCACCTACGCCGCCTCGCTCATCGCCTTCAGCCTCGTCGGCATCCTCGCCCTGTGGACACTGCTCCTCGTCCAGACCCACCTGCCCCTGACCGCCGGACGAACCGGCATGAACGTCGACACCGCCCTCAACACCGCCGTCTCCTTCGCCACCAACACCAACTGGCAGAGCTACAGCGGCGAGGAAAGCGCCACCCACCTGGCCCAGATGCTCGGCCTCACCGTGCAGAACTTCGTCAGCGCCGCCGTCGGACTCGCCGTGGCCGTCGCCCTCACCCGCGGCCTCGCCCGGCACGACACCGACCGCATCGGCAACTTCTGGGTCGACCTCACCCGCGGGATCACCCGGGTACTGCTGCCCCTCGCCGCCGTCGGCGCACTCCTGCTCGTCCTCGGCGGAGTCATCCAGAACCTCGCCGGACCCACCGTCGTCGACACCCTCACCGGAGGACGACAGACCATCCAAGGCGGGCCGGTCGCCTCCCAGGAAGCCATCAAACTGCTCGGCACCAACGGCGGCGGATTCTTCAACGCCAACTCCGCCCACCCCTACGAGAACCCCACCGCGCTGACGAACATCCTCCAGATCATCCTGATCCTGCTCGTCCCCTGCGCACTGCCCCGCATGTACGCGCTCATGGTCGGCGACCGACGCCAAGGACGCACCCTCGTCGGCCTCATCGGAACCCTCTTCCTCACCTCCTGGACACTCACCCTCCTGGCCGAACACCGACTCGGCGACACCCTCGGCGGCGCACTGGAAGGCAAGGAGACCCGCTTCGGGATCCCCGGCTCGGTGCTCTTCGCCACCGCCACCACCAGCACCTCCACCGGCGCCGTCAACTCCCTGCACGACTCCTACAGCCCCCTCGGCGGCGGACTCCTCCTCACGAACATGCTGCTCGGCGAGATCAGCCCCGGCGGAGTGGGCACCGGGCTGTACAGCGCGCTGATCCTCGTGGTCATCACCGTCTTCGTCGCCGGACTCATGGTGGGACGCACCCCCGAACTCCTCGGCAAAAGCATCGGCCGCCGCGAAATCACCTGCGCCGCACTGGCCATCCTGATCATGCCGACCCTGGTGCTCGGCGGCACCGGCGCCTCCCTGGCCAATCCCGCCGCCCGCGACGCACTCACCGCCCACGGACCCCACGGACTGACCGAGATGATGTACGCCTACGCCTCGGCCGCCAACAACAACGGCTCCGCCTTCGCCGGGCTCGGCGCCGACACCCCCTGGTTCAACCTCACCCTCGCCGCCTGCATGCTGCTCGGCCGGTTCCTGCCCATCCTGCTCGTCCTGGCCCTCGCCGGCTCCTTCGCCGGCCAACCACACCGTCCCACCACCGACGGCACCTTGCCGACCCACACCCCCCTGCTCACCGGACTGCTCGTCGGGATCGCGTTGATCGTCGCCGGCCTGACCTTCTTCCCCGCCCTCGCCCTGGGCCCGATCGCGGAGGCACTACGGTGACCCGACCCGACAACACACCCGGACTGACCTCCACGATCAGAGCCCAACTGCCCGACGCCATCCGCAAACTCGACCCCCGGCATGTCGTCCGCTCCCCGGTGATCTTCGTCGTCTGGGTCGGCTCGACGCTCACCACGCTGCTGTGCCTGCTCGACCCGGACATCTTCTCCGTCGGCATCACCCTCGGCCTGTGGGCCACCGTCCTCTTCGCCAATCTCGCCGAAGCCGTCGCCGAAGGACGAGGTAAAGCCCAAGCCGCGAGCCTGCGCGCCACCAAGGTCGAGACCACGGCCCGCCGGATCGGCCCCGACGGCCAGGAAGAGGTCGTCCCCGGCACCTCGCTGACCGTCGGCGACCTCGTCGTCGTCGAAGCCGGCGAGGTGATCCCCGGCGACGGCGACGTCGTCGAAGGCGTCGCCACCGTCGACGAATCCGCGATCACCGGCGAATCAGCCCCCGTGATCAGAGAATCCGGGGGAGACCGGTCCGCGGTCACCGGCGGGACGACCGTGCTCTCCGACCGGATCGTCGTCCGGGTGACCACCCGGCCCGGCGAAAGCTTCATCGACCGGATGATCGCCCTCGTCGAAGGCGCGGCCCGACAGAAGACCCCCAACGAGATCGCCCTGTCCATCCTGCTGACGACCCTGACGATCATCTTCCTGCTGGCCGTCGTCGCCATCTCACCGATGGCCGGGTACAGCGGCGCGGCACAACCCGTCCTCATCCTGGTCGCCCTGCTCGTCTGCCTGATCCCCACCACCATCGGCGCGCTGCTCTCGGCCATCGGCATCGCCGGGATGGACCGGCTCGTCCAACGACGCGTACTCGCCCGGTCGGGCCGCGCCGTCGAAGCCGCCGGCGACGTGTCCACCCTGCTGCTCGACAAGACCGGCACCATCACCTTCGGCAACCGGCGCGCCTGCGAGATCGTCCCCGTCGGACAGAGCGGACCCGACGAGGCCCGACGCGCCGCCTACCTGTCCTCGCTGGCCGACCGGACCCCGGAAGGACGCTCCGTCGTCGAACTCATCGACGGAACCGCAGCCGCCCCCGACAGCACCGCCGCCCCTGACAACCCCGCCGGAGAAACCACCCCCGAAGGTGCCCTCTTCATCGAATTCACCGCGCAGACCCGCATGTCCGGGATCGACCTGCCCGACGGCACCCGGATCCGCAAAGGCGCCGGCAGCGCCGTCACCTTCTGGGTCCGCGACCACGGCGGCCACATCCCGGACGACCTCGACGACATCGTCGAACGGATCGCCGCCTCCGGAGGTACCCCACTCGTCGTCGCCGCACAGCACGCCGACACACCAGCCCGGGTCCTGGCCGTCATCCACCTGAAGGACGTCGTCAAACCAGGCATGCGAGAACGATTCGACGAACTGCGCCGCATGGGGATCCGCACCGTCATGGTCACCGGGGACAACCGGCTGACCGCACAGGCCATCGCCGAGGAAGCCGGAGTCGACGACGTCCTCGCCGAAGCCACCCCGGAGGACAAGATGGCCCTCATCCGCCAGGAACAAGCCGGAGGAAGACTCGTGGCCATGACCGGCGACGGCACCAACGACGCACCGGCCCTGGCCCAGGCCGACGTCGGCCTGGCGATGAACACGGGAACCTCCGCCGCGAAAGAAGCCGGGAACATGGTCGACCTCGACTCCGACCCCACGAAACTCATCGAAGTCGTCGGCATCGGCAAACAACTGCTCATCACCCGGGGCGCATTGACGACCTTCTCGATCGCCAACGACGTCGCGAAATACTTCGCGATCATCCCGGCGATGTTCATGTCGGTCTTCCCCGGCCTCGCCGCGCTCAACGTGATGGGGCTGGCCAGCCCCCGGTCGGCGATGCTCTCCGCCGTCGTCTTCAACGCCCTGATCATCGTGGCCCTGATCCCCCTGTCGTTGAAGGGCGTCCCGTACCGCCCGATGCCGGCGGCCGCACTACTGCGCCGCAACCTGCTGATCTTCGGAGTGGGCGGCGTACTCACCCCCTTCCTGGGGATCAAGGTCATCGACCTGCTCGTCTCCCTCCTGCCTGGAATGGTGTGATCCGACATGCGTGGAATGTCACGACAGTGGGGTGCCGCGCTGCGGATGCTCCTGTGCTGCACAGTGCTCCTCGGGGTGGCCTATCCGCTGGCGATCACCGCCGTCGCCCGGACAGTGGTGCCCGACCGGGCGGACGGACAACAGGTCGTCCACCAGGGACGGGTCGTCGGCAGCGCACTGCTCGGCCAGGACAGCCCCGGCGCCGACTGGTTCCAGCCGCGACCCTCGCACCCGGGACGTTCCGGGGAGAACTCCGGCGGGAGCAACCTCTCACCGGTGTCGGACGAACACCGCGCGATCGTCCGACAGCGCGCCCAGGAACTCCGCCGGGACAACCCGGACGCCCCCGAGGAGATCCCCGCCGACGCGCTCACCGCGAGCGCCTCCGGTCTGGACCCGCAGATCAGCCCGGAGTATGCGCGTTGGCAGGCGCCTCGGGTCGCTGCGGCGCGCGGATTGCCGGTGGGTGTGGTGCGTGATCTGGTCGAGCAGCATGTGCGGGGGCGTTCTCTGGGTTTTCTCGGCCAGCCTCGGGTGAACGTCCTCGAACTGAACGTCGCTGTGGCGCAGGTGCCTCGGCATGTCGGGTGAGAATCGGAAGATGCGACGAGGGACCCTGAGGATCTATCTGGGCGCGGCGCCCGGAGTGGGGAAGACCGTGGCGATGCTCGGCGAAGGGCATCGACGGGCCGAGCGGGGCGCCGACGTCGTCGTCGGCTTCGTGGAGACCCACGACCGCGCCTACACGGCCAGGGCCGCATCAGGCCTGGAGACGATTCCCCGACGGGTCACGACCTACCGGGGAGTGGAGTTCACCGAGTTGGACACCGACGCCGTGCTCGCCAGATCCCCTCAGGTCGTCCTGGTCGACGAGCTCGCCCACAGCAATGTGCCCGGTTCGGCGCGTCGACGACGTTATGAGGACATCGAGGTCCTGTTGGCCGCCGGGATCGACGTGGTCTCCACGGTGAACATCCAGCACCTGGAGTCGCTGAACGACGCCGTCTTCGCGATCACCGGCGTCCGCCAACGGGAGACGGTGCCCGACGGGGTGGTCCGGGGCGCCGACCAGATCGAACTGGTCGACATGTCCCCGGAGTCCTTACGGCGGCGCATGGCCCACGGGAATGTGTACAAGGCGGAGAAGGTCGACGCCGCCCTGGCGAGCTATTTCCGGCCGGGAAATCTCGCCGCGCTCAGGGAACTGGCCCTGCTGTGGCTGGCCGACCGGGTCGACGAACGCTTGGAGAGCTACCGGGCCGACCACGAGATCCGTTCGTCCTGGCCGGCCAGGGAACGGGTCGTGGTCGCGGTGACCGCCGGACCGGAAGGCGAATCCGTCCTGCGTCGAGGGGCCCGGATCGCCTCCCGAGGTGCCGGCGGTGAACTGACCGCGGTCTACGTCCGGCGCAGCGACGGCCTGATCGGCTCGGAGACATCGACGGTCACCGCCCGGCACACCCTCACCCAGGAGCTCGGCGGACAGTTCCACACGGTCGCCGGCGACGACATCGCCGAAGCGATCCTGGCCTTCGCCCGGCGGGTGAACGCCAGCCAGATCGTCCTGGGCGCGAGCAGCCGCAGCCGGTGGGCCCGCCTGTTCTCCGAGGGCGTCGGGGATCAGGTCGTCGCCGGTTCCGGGGATATCGACGTGCACCTGGTCACTCACGCGCGGGTCGCCGCCGGTGGCGGCGCAGGTCGACGGAGCAGGGTCGGGTTGGGCCGGGCCCGGGTACGTCTGGGATGGGCGTCCGCACTGGCCGGCCCGGCCGCGCTGACCGGGATCCTCGTGGCGGCCCAGGGATACCACCAGCTGCCCCTGGACGTGATGTTGTACCTGGCTGTCGCGGTCGGCGTCGCTCTGCTGGGCGGACTCGGCCCGGCCCTGCTCTGCTCGGTGCTGGGCGCCCTGATGCTCAACTGGTTCTTCACCCCGCCCCTGCACACCTTCACCGTGGCCGAGCCGGTGAACATGATTCTGCTGGTGGTCTACCTGCTGGTGTCGGCGGCGGTGGCCTCGGTGGTGCACCACAGTGCCCGTCGGGCCGCAGAAGCGGCAGCCGCCCAACGTGAAGCCGCCGGGCTGACCCGGGTCACCCACGCCATGCTGTCCTCGACCGAACCCCTGCCGTTGCTCCTGCAGGAATGTCTGGACATCTTCGGGATGACCTCCGGCGCGGTGGTGCGCACCCCGGCAGGGCCCTCCGTCGAGGAAACCGGTCGGCCGCGTCTGCTGGCAGCCGTGGGCGGGTTCACCGTCGACGACGTGACCGGAGCGTCCGTCCGTGAACAGATCGACGACGAGACGACCCTGGTCCTGTCGGGGCGGGAACTACGCGCCCAGGACCAGTCCTTGGTGACCGCCTATGCCGCCAATGCCGCCGCGGTGCTGACCCGGCAGCGGCTACGGGCGGAGGAAGCCGCGGCGAGCTCCCTGGCCCAGGACAACCGCGCCCGGCAGGCCCTGCTCTCCGCCGTCTCGCACGACCTGCGCACCCCGCTGGCCGCGGTGAAGGCGGCGGTGTCGAGTCTGCGCAGCGACGAGGTCGTCTTCAGCGACGAGGACGAGGCGGAACTGTTGGCGGCCATCGAGGAGTCCACGGACCGGTTGGACGCACTGGTGGGGAACCTGCTCGACCTGTCCCGCCTGGAGACCGGGGCGATGCGCCCGCACCGGGTCGTCTTCGACGTCGTCGCCGCGGTACGGGCCACGACACAGGAGTCCTCCACGCCGGAACGGGTGTCCCTGTGGGAACAAGGGGAGTGCCTGGCCTACGCCGACCCCGGCCTGCTCGACCGGGTGGTGGCGAACCTGGTGGAGAATGCACTGCGCCATGCCCCGCGAGATTCCCAGGTGGTGGTTAACGTGGCCCGGGTCGGTGGACGCACCCAGGTGAGGGTGATCGACAACGGGCCGGGCGTGCCGCGCAGCGAATACGACCGGATCTTCCAACCCTTCCGCAGACAAGGGGACGTCCCCGCCGGCGACGGCGTCGGACTCGGGCTGGCCGTGGCCCGCGGGCTGGCCGAAAGCATGGACGCGTCGGTGACCGCCGACGACACCCCCGGAGGCGGGCTCACCATGACGGTCGACCTGCCCGGCGAACCCCTGCGAGTGGGGCCCGAACCCGAGGGCACAGGGCCCGCCGCCGGCTCCGCGGACGTCCCCGGCGAGGACGTCCCCGCCGGCGCGCCCGGACGGACACCACGATGACCCGCATCCTCGTCGTCGACGACGAACCGGCCATCGCCCGCACCCTGCGGATCAACCTGCGGGCCCGCGGGTACGAACCGCAGATCGTCGGGGACGGACGCAGCGCCATGCAGGCCATCGCGGAGGACCAACCCGACCTGGTGATCCTCGACCTGGGGCTCCCCGACCGCGACGGGATCGAGGTCCTGGCCTGGCTGCGCCGCCGCAGCACCGTCCCCGTGGTGGTGCTCTCCGCCCGCCACGAATCGGACGACAAGGTGGAAGCCCTCGACCTCGGCGCGGACGACTTCGTCACGAAACCCTTCGGGATGGACGAACTGATGGCTCGGATCAGGTCGGCGCTGCGCCGCGCCCACCCCGAGACCCTCGCCGGCCAACCTGCCTTCACCTGCGCGGACTTCGTCCTGGACTTCGCGGAACGTCGAGCAGCCGACGCGGCAGGAACCCCGATCCGGTTGACACCCACCGAGTGGCGGATCGTGGCCGTCCTGGCCCGCGAACCGGGCCACCTGGTGACACAGGCCGAACTGCTCGCCGAGGTCTGGGGGCCGACCTACCGACGCGAGTCGAACTATCTGCGGGTCTTCGCGAATCAGCTGCGCCGCAAGCTCGAACCGGAACCGTCGACCCCTGTGCACCTGATCACCGAACCCGGCCAGGGCTACCGACTCATGCCCTGAACATCCGGTTCGGGTAGAGCGTGCCGAAGCACCCCTACACTCGAGCCTTGTGAGGAAAGTCCTCTTCGCCGTCACCGCGATCCCCGCAGCCCAAGCTTTCCTGCTCACCCTGACCACCCACCACCAGATCACGACGATCCTGCTCGACCTGGCCGGCGCCTTCGCGGGGGCCATGCTCATCCGCCAGCTCTACGACCGGCCTGCGATGCGCCCGACCGACCGACCTGTCGTGGCCACCGTGGGCGGCATGGCGTTCGCGGTGGTGCTCACTGCTTTCCTGGGCGGGCTCGTGCGATGGCTGCCGACCACCGACTGGGTGGCGGTGGTGCTCACCGGCATGTTGTGCGCGCGGATCGACGGGCCGGGGGCGCCGCGGGCGCAGACGGCGGTCGCGGTGGCCTCCGGTGCGCTGTCGGTGGTCGCGGTGGCGATCGGTTTCTGGGGGGATTCTGCAGTTCTGCCCGCCGTGATGATGGTGGCCTTGTCCTCGGTGGTCGCGGCGGCGATCGGCCTGCAGGCGCGCAGTACGGCCTTGCGGGTGGAGATGGCCCGTCAGACGGCGTTGTCGCGGATGCGCCAGGAGATGGCCGGTGAACTGCACGACGTGGTGGCTCACGAGATCACGGGGATCGTGGTGTTGGCGCAGGCGGCGGGTGCGGGGTCGACCGGTGCGGACGCGCGCATGTTCGGGGCGATCGAGGCGGCCGGGTCGAGGGCGTTGACCGAGATCCGGGCGATGGTGGCGGCCTTGCGTGAACCCGGCGCGCCCGCTCTGAGCCCGGCACCGCAAGGACCGTCGGAATTCCACGAGTCGGTGGCGGCTTTCGCGGCGACGATGCGGGCGCGGGTGGAGGACCGGGTGGACGACGAGGCGGTGGCCGGATGTCCGGCGCCGGTGTTGTTGACCGCGCATCGGGTGGTGGTGGAGTCGTTGACGAATGTGCGCCGGCACGCGGCGGACACCCGGCGGGTGACGGTGGAGGTCCGCCGGGTGCGCGGGGGCGGGGGGAGGGCCGGTGAACTGCCCGGCGACATGGTGCAGGTGCGGGTCGCCGACGCGGGGAGCCGGTCGTCGAACGGTGAGGTGCGGGCCGAGGACCGGGCGGCGGGTGCCGGGGAGGGCAACGGGAGCGGCCTGTTGACCTTGGCGGAACGCTGCCGGGTGTTGGGGGGACGCTTCGAGGCGGGGGCGGACGGGAACGGGGGGTGGGTGGTCGTCGCCCAGTTGCCGCTGGGCGGGGTGGTGCCGGCTGACGGGTCGGCGCCGACGGGTGGTGCGGGGCCGTCCTCGGGGGCGGTTCCTGACGGTGAGATCCCGGAGTGGTGGCGCAGGCTGTCCGGTCCGGGCGGGAGCAGTGGGGTGTGATGTGACGATCCGTGTGGTGTTGGCCGACGACCAGGAGATGGTCCGGATCGGTTTCGGTCTGATCCTCGACCGGGCCGAGGGGGTCGAGGTGGTGGCGCAGTGCGCCGACGGTGTGGCGGCGGTGGAGGCGATCCGGCGTCTCCGTCCGGAGGTGGCCCTGTTGGACATCCGGATGCCGCGCCTGGACGGTTTGGAGGTGTGCCGTCTGGTGTCGGAGCGGACGGCGGTGGTGATGGTGACGACTTTCGAGGACACCGATTACGTGGATCGGGCGTTGGCGTACGGCGCGCAGGGTTTCCTGTTGAAGGACGCCGGTCCGGAGTTGTTGGTGGCGGCGGTCCGTTCGGCGGCGTCGGGGGAGTCGTTGATCTCGCCGAAGTTGTTGGTGCCTCTGTTGGAGCGGACCCGGGGTGCCGGGGTTCAGGCTCCGCCGGAGGTGGTGCAGGCGGTGGCGTCGCTCAGTGAGCGGGAGCGGGAGGTCGCCCGGCTGGTGGCGCGGGGTGCGACCAATGCGGAGATCCAGGCGGAGCTGGTCATTTCGTTGAGCACGGTGAAGACCCATCTGGGCAGCATCCAGGCGAAGTTGGGTGCGCGGAACCGGGTGGAGATCGCGGCGCGCATGTGGGAGTCGGGGGTGGCGATCCGGCCGATGTGACGGCGCGCTTCCGGGTGACGGCGCGCGGGTCGTCCGTTCGGCCGATGGGTGCCGCGCAGGATCGTTCCTTCGGCCGGAGCGCGCCGGGTTGTTCTCCGGCGACGCTGAGGACATGACAGCAATGCGTATGTCCGGCCGGGAAGTCACCGGTCCGGTGTCGGGGGACGACGTGGTCGGTGAGCGGGTGGTGACGCCGGCGGAGATGGCAGGTGCCGGTGGGCCGGTCCGCTCCGAGGACGGCGGGCGCGGGGCCCGCATGGCGTGGATGGACGTGCTGCGGGGGGTCGCCCTGTGCGGGATCATCTTCGTCAATGCCCGGGTGTTGATGTGGCGGGGCGCGGAGGAGATCGGGAACCTTCCGGTGCCTTTGCGTGATTTCCTGGCCCTGTGGGTGCAGGAACGGTTCTTTCCGCTCTTCTGCTGGTTGTTCGGGTTGGGTTTCGGGTTGATGTGGTTGAGCGCCCGGGCGAGGACGGCGCGGCCACGTCGGGCGTTGGTGCAGCGCATCGGCGTGCTGGGTGTTCTCGGGTGCGCGCATCAGTTCCTGCAGCCGGGTGAGGCTCTGCTCTTCTACGCCGTCACGGCGCTGGTCGTGCTGCTGCCCAGTACGTGGTGTCCGCGGTGGCTGGTGCTGGTCGCGGCTGCGGTGCTCGCGCCGGCGGGGGTCTTCTTCGGCGGGGCTGCTGCGATCCCCGGGCTCTTCCTGCTCGGTTTCGCGATGTCCTTGTACGGGGTGCCCCAGGTGTTGGAGCGTCGCCCGTGGATCGGCGGGTTGGTGTTCTTCGTGACCTTCCCGTTCGCGGTGACGATGGCGCGTTGGCAGCTGCTCGACCCGGTCAACGCCGGGTTTTCCACGGCGTCCCATGTCGCGGGCGGTCTGATGGCGGTGTGTTACGCCTCGGCGGTGATCGCGGCGATGGGTCTGCCGGTGGTGCGTCGGGTGTTGTCGGTGGTTTTCGCTCCGTTGGGGCGGATGGCGTTGACGAACTACCTCACGGCGAGTGTGTCGATCTTCGCCTTCGCGGCGTTGCTCGAGCCGTTGGGTCTGGCGGGCCGCGGCTCCGATGTCTGGTACGCCGCGATGTGGGCGTGTGCTGCCACGCTGGTGGTGCAGTGGGCGTGGAGTACGGCCTGGTTGTCCTGGCGGTCGCAGGGCCCGTTGGAGGAGCTGTGGCGTCGGTTGACGTGGGCGGGTGTCGCCCGGCGGTGAGCTGTGTCGGCGGCGGGCTTCCTGTCTCTTTTCCGGGGGTTCGTCGACCGGCCGCGCCCGGAACTTGGTTGAGTGTCCTCATGAGGCAGTTCACAAGGGACGGTTTGGTCTTCGATGTCAGGGACAGTGCCGGGGACGTGGACGGCACGGCGGGCGCGCCGGGTGCGGCTCGGACGGCGGTGCTCCTGCACGGTTTTCCTCAGGATTCTCACGCCTGGACGGGGGTGACGCCGCTTCTCGTCGAGGGAGGTTTCCGGGTGTTGGCTCCTGATCTGCGCGGTTATTCTCCGGGCGCTCGCCCGACTTCTCGTTCGGCCTATCGCCTGGAGGTGTTGGCCGAGGACGTGTTGGCGCTCCTGGATCAGGCGGGCGTGGATCGGGCTCACGTGGTCGGTCATGACTGGGGTGGGGCGTTGGCCTGGGAGTTGGCGACCAGGCATCCGGGTCGGGTGTCCCGGTTGACGGTGCTGTCCACGCCGCATCCGGCGGCGTTGGCGTGGGCGATGCGTCATTCCACGCAGGCGTTGCGGAGCTGGTACATGGCGGCGGTGCAGGTTCCGGTGATCCCGGAGCGGGTGTTGGCCGCGAGGGTGCGTCGGCGTGGCCTGTCGGGCTTCGGTCTGCCGGCGGAGCAGGAGCAGGCCTATCGTGCTCGTCTGCTCACCGAGGAGGGTTGGCGGGGCGGTCTGTCCTGGTATCGGGGCCGGTGGGCCCGTCCGGCTCCGGACGTGGCTCCGGTGTTGGGGCCGGTGCGGGTGCCGACGACCTATGTGTGGGGCCGACAGGATGCCTATTTGGGCCGGGCGGCGGCCTATCGGACGGCCCGGCATGTCGACGCCCCTTATCGTTTCGTGGAGTTGGACGCCGATCATTGGCTCCCGGAGAAGCATCCGCGGGAGGTGGCCTCCGCGGTGTTGTCCGATGTGCACTGAGGTGCGATTTTCGTGAGTGGTGTGTGGCCCGGTCCGGGTGGCCGGGCCACATCCTGTTGTTCATCGGGGTTTGCGGGCGACGACGGCGATGGCGCCGAGGCTGTCGGCGTGGGCGCGGAAGCTGGCTCGCATGGCTTGGACGCGTTCCCGGGCGGGTTTGTTGCGGGCCAGGTTGATCAGGAAACGGCTTGCGCCGAGGACGCCTTCGTCGGCGACGATCCGGCTGGGTTCGAGCAGCCGCATGGGTGCCTGTCCGGTCCAGGTGATCTCGAGGCCGTGGCGGGTGAGTAGTTCGTGCCAGCCTGCGACGGTCAACGGTCGGGCGCCGACCTTGATGGTGCGGGAGATCTCCTTGCTGACGGGGTCGCCGGGGCCGCTCGTCGGGGGGTCGGTGTCGGCGGGGATCTCTCGGAGGAGTTCGTGGACGGCGTATCGGCCGCCGGGGGCGAGCAGTCGGACGGCCTCGCTGACGATGGCGTCCTTCTCTTTTTCGTTCTGCATGGAGAGCATGGCTTCGCCGACGACGAGGTCGGCGCAGCCGTCGGGGAGTTCGCTGTGTGCGGCGTCGCTGATCTGGAGTCGTGCCCGGGGGTGGCGGTCGAGGATCTTGCGGAGCGCTTCCTGGCCTTGCGGGTTCGGGTCGACGGCTACGTAGGAGGCGGGTTTCGCGGCGAGCAGGATGGTGGCGGTCTTGCCGACGCCGGGTCCGAATTCGACGATGTGGTCGGTCGTCGTGGGTGCGGCGGCGTGGAGGAGCTGTCGGGTCAGGCCGAGTCCGCCGGGGCGGAGGACCTTCTTGCCGAGGTGGGCGAGGAGCCAGTGGCCCTGCATGTGTTTTTCGGCGGTGCCGGGGCGGGTGTTCTCCCCCGACCGTGTGATGCCGGTGCCGGTGCCGGTGTCGGTGGTGGGGTGGGCCGGTCCGGTTCGGTCACTCATCGGTGGCGGTCCTCGGCCGGTCGACGTCGACCATGGTCAGGGTGAGACGGCAGGGGGTTTCTGCGGTGAGGGCGTGGGGCGCGTCGGGGGCGAGGTAGATCATGTCGCCGCTGTCGAGCAGGTGTGTGGTGCCGTCGACGGTGAAGTGCATCCGGCCTGCGGTGAGATGGCAGACGACGGCGCGTGGCGTGCTGTGTTCGGTGAGTTCCTGTCCGGCGTCGAAGGTGAAGTTGACGACGCGGAGTTTTTCGTTGTCGAGGACGACCCGGGAGGTGGTCGAGGCGGTGACGACGGGGAGTGCGTCGGTCAGGCCGAGGTGGGTGGAGGACTGGGTGAGGGGTGAGGGTGCGGGCATGGCAGGTCTTTCGCCTCGGTGGGGTGGTGGGTGGTTCAGGGCATGGGTGGTCGGGTCGGTTCGGGCAGGTCGTCGAACCGCGCACCCATCTACTTAGGTATGCCTAAGTTACGCCTGTCGGGGGTGCCCACCGGCGTCGGCCCCGAGGATCAGCCGCCCTGTTCGCCGGACCGTCTGCGCGTCCACTGCCAACCGGGGAAACCGATGTCGACGAAGAGACACTGGATCAACCCGAACGGGAGGAGCGCCGCCAGCAGCACCACCCAGGAAGGCAGATTCGGGACGCTGGTCAGCAACCAGATCAGACCGAAGGACGGCGCCGCCGACCAGAGGTAGATCGGGGCGTACTCGGGCGGCTCCGAGAGCGGCCACATCTGGCCTTTACGGGCCCGACCGATCAACTGGAAGGTGACCAGGGTGTAGGAGGCCATCGGAAGGTAGACGGCGCCCGGATAGGACTTGCCCGACCGGTGCGACTGGATCCCCAACAGGGTCAGCATCACCGCGGCCACCAGGTACATCCAGAAGGCTGCTTTCAGGCAGGCGGCTTTGTTCTCGTGCTGCTGGTCGCTGAACTCGGCGTGGACCACCGGCCGACCTCCGTCACGGGATGTCTGCAGCCCCGGGCGTCGGCCAGCGGGGAGCTGACCTGCCCCTATCGGCTCAGGATAGCCGCTCGACCCGCGTCGGCCGTTCATCTCGACGCGAGCGTCACCGTTTCCGGCTGCGGGTCTTCCTGCTCGGCGGAGATCCGGCTGATCCCCACCACCCCGGAGAGCAGCAGGGCCAGACCGACGGCCTCGGCGAGCAGGTCCATCGGCCCGTAACGCAGCATCTCTCCGTAGACGACCACGCCCAGGAGCACCGCGAAGAGCGGGTCGAGTGCGGCGACGACCGGTTGGCTCTGCGCCAGGGGTGCGGCACTGTAGGCGATCTGCTGGCAGACCATCGCGGTCACCGCGCAGATCACCAGGCCCCACAGCTGCCAGGAGAGCAGCATCGCCATCAGGCCCTCCACGTCGAAGATGCGGGTGCTGGACTTGATGAAGCCGGCCATGGCCACGTACAGCACGGCGACGATGACCGCCAGCGCCCGCGCCCGGTACCGACCGGTGGAACGTCGGGCGATCTCCGCGCAACAGGCGCAGCCGATCATCGAGATCACGGCGAGGACGACCCCGGGTGTCGTCCGGCCGATCCCCTCTCCGCCGTGGGAACCGAAGGAGCCGGACGAGGCCAGGAAGATCACCAGCCCGGTGATCAGACACAGACCCCAGGCGATCTCGGTCTTACGGATGCGGATCCGGGAGACCCACCGGCTGAGGATCAAGGCGATCAGCAGGGAGGCGGTCAGGACCGGCTGGACCACCGAGATGTCGCCGTAGCGCAGCGCCAACACCTGGAGGACGATGCCGCCCACGTCGAAGACCAGCCCGAGCAGCCACAGCGGACTGGCGATCATCGTCGCCAGCAGTGGCGGCAACGCCTGGGCGAAACGGCTCTCCGGGGTAGGCCGTTGGGCGCTGGCGTGTTTGGCCACCGTGGAGCAGGCGGCCGAGGTCGCGGAGGCGAGCGAGAGCAGGAGGACGGTGATCACGGGCGTATGGAGGTCGACGTGAGGGGTCTGGTCGACAAGGTCGGGCTCGTTTCGGTGGGGTCTCGTCGCCCGCGGTGAGGCACGGACGGGAGGACCGGTCGGACATGACGGTCGGGCGGTCGTCAAGGACGACCGCCCGACCTTTTTCAGTGTAATGAGACCCCTGGATGTCACCTGGAGATGCCGGGGAATCGCTGTGTCCGTGTGTTTCTCGGGAAAAAGAACTCGCCCCACGCAGGAGTCGGGGGAGGATCTGCGAGGGGCGAGAGCATGCGGGAAGCCGAGGGTTCGCCGTTCTCGGAGGCACTTCGAGGAGGCGGGCTTCCCTGTTCGAAGTACATCGTGAGCTGCTTAAGGGAGCCTGGGGTGGTGCTGGGTTCTGACCGTGAGTCGGCCCTGTCGGCGCGCGGACCCGGCGCCGACAGGGCGCCGGGTCCGGTAGCGGGGCGTCGACCGGGTCAGGTCAGGCCGATCCTGCGCAGGGCGATGTCGCGGACGGCGCTCTCGGGGTCGCGGGCCAGGAGGTCGAGGGTCTCCTGGTCGGTGTTCGGGTGGGCGGCGACACGTAGCCGGACGGCGAGTCCGCCGCTGACCGCGAGTTCGGTGAGGCGTCGTGCGGGTGTGGCGGGACCCAGGGGCACCGCAGGGGCCGACATCAGCTCGACAAGGGTCATCAGACCTCTCCTTCCGTGGCGTCAGACCTGGCCGGTGGGCTTCACCGTCCGGGTCCTTCCGCGTGCCCGCCCCCCTGGCCGGCACGCGATCGTCCGGGCGTTCTGGACGCTCGTCCGACAGGGTGACCATAGCCACTGTCGCTGAGTTCCGCCGCGGTCATTAGCGAATTTCGTTGCTTAGTAGCTGTTTTCGTGCAGAGTTGAGATATCCGTCCCAGAGCTGGGCGATATACCGCAGACCCCTGTCGGCCTCGGACAGTCGTTCCAAAGAGAACCCGACCAACTTTTTCCCCCACAAGTCGGACGTTCAACTCCGGCAAGCAGCCCGCCACCCGGAACACCCCACCCCGAACCCCCGATCAGGAACCGCTGCTCGCCCGCACCACCAACCGCGCCGGCAACACCGGAACCTCCCCCGACTCACGCCCCTCCACCCGATCCAACAACAGACGCGCCGCCGCCTCACCCAAGCCCTGCCCCGGCAGACTCACACTCGTCAACGCCGGCGCACAGATCATCGATGTCGGCAGATCGTCGAAACCCGTCACCGCCAGATCCTCCGGAACCCGCACCCCCACCTCGGCCGCCGCCGCCAACACCCCGTAAGCGATCGTGTCATTCGCGACCACCACCGCCGAAGCACCCGCCGCGACCCACCGCGGAAGAGCCTGCCGCACCGCCGCCACCGACGACTCCATCTCCAGATCGACATGGAAGACCTCGTCCAACACCTGCACCCCCCGACGCAGACACGACCGACGGAACAACTCCTGACGCACGGTGAACGTCGCCGAACCGGTGAACGAATCCAGATAGGCCACCGTCCGATGCCCCCCAGCCCACAGATGATCGACCAACTGGTCGACACCCGGCCCCACATCGAAATTCACCACATCCACCGGCTCACCGCCCACCTCGGCACCGACCGGGACGCCAGGCGCATCCATCAACACCACCGGATACGGAAACTGACCCAGCGTCTCCACCAGACCACGCTCCGGCGCATAGGTGAGCAGACCCGCAGGCCGAATCGCCGCCACCCGCCGCAGATCATCCGCCGACGGCAACCCTCGCCGCTCCGGCACCGCCAACAACAACCGGTACCGCCCCACCAACACACTGCGGATCCCCGAGATCACCTGACCGAAAAACGGATTCCACAAATCAGGAGCGATCAGGACAATCAGGTCACTACGCCCACTCGCCAACGAACTCGCCGCATGATCGACCACATAACCCAACTCGTCGACCGCATCCCACACCTGCCGGACCTTCTCCGCGGAAACCCGACCGGCAGCCTTACCGTTCACCACCAAAGAAACGGTGGACACGCTCGTCCCCGCGCGCGCAGCCACCATCGCGGCACTGACGCGACGAGAGTTCGGCACCTCGCCAGATTAGCCCACCACATCAGACAAAACTGTCAAGCGGTTGACCGGCTCCGGCCCGGTGGCCCACGATGAGGGCCCGATCCGACGACGGAGCGAAGGACATGCCGGAGAAGATCATCCTCGACTGCGACCCCGGCCACGACGACGCCATCGCACTCCTCACCGCCCACGGACACCCCGCGATCGACCTGCTCGCCGTCACCACCGTCGCCGGCAACCAGAGCCTCGACAAGGTCACCCGGAACGCCCTGGCCGTCGCCCGCATCGCCGGGATCACCGACATCCCCTTCGCAGCCGGGGCCGACCGTCCGCTGCTGCGCGAACCCGAACACGCCCCCACCATCCACGGCGACACCGGCCTCGACGGACCCACGCTCCCCGAACCCCGGATCGTCCTCGACGAACGCCACGCCGCCGACCTGATCATCGACCTCGTCATGGCCCACGAACCGGGCACCATCACCCTGGTCCCCACCGGCGCCCTCACCAATATCGCCCTGGCCGCCCGCAAAGAACCCCGCATCGTCCGGCGCGTCAAGAAAGTCGTCCTCATGGGCGGTGGCGTGCACGTCGGCAACTGGAGCCCCGTCGCCGAGTACAACATCGTCGTCGACCCCGAAGCAGCCGCCATCGTCTTCGCCGCAGGATGGCCCGTCGTCATGGTCGGACTCGACGTCACCCACCAGGCCCTGGCCACCCCCGACATCCACGACCGGATCGTCGCCCTCGACACCGGGCCGGCCCGATTTACCGGCGAACTCCTCGACTTCTTCGGCCGCACCTACCGGGACGTCTTCGGATTCGACCACCCGCCCGTGCACGACCCGTGCGCGGTCGTCCACGTCATCGACCCCGACGTCGTCCGCGCCGTCCCCGCCCCGGTCGTCGTCGAGACCACCGGCACCCACACCCTGGGGATGACCGTCGTCGACCTGCGCGCGCCCGCCCCGCCGGGGTGTCCGACGCAGGTGGCCCTGGAACTCGACCGGGGGCATTTCTGGGAGATCGTCGAAGAAGCTCTGGAGCACCTCGGTGACCCGGTCTGAGCAGGCGGTCCGGGCGTGGACCGGACCCCCGGAGGGAACGAAATTCTTCCTCCCGCAACGGACCTCGCCCTAGACTGCGCCGAATGCGAGGTGGTCACATGTCCAAGTCGAAGGCTGTCGAATCGATCGCGCTGGCGCGTGTTCCCCCCGAACAGCGACAACACTGGTCCTCCGTGGCCGCGATCCAGGCCGGGTACCTGGTGTCCGTGTCCAGCCTCATCACCGGCGCCCAGTTGGCCCTGGGGCTGCCGCTCACCTACGTCGTCCTCGCCGGTGTCCTCGGGTACGCCGTCATCGTCGCCCTGGCCATCCCGCAAGGCATCCAAGGACGCGACCTGGGTGTCCCCTCCGTGGAGGTCGCCACATCAGCCTTCGGTGAGCAGGGCAGCCGGTGGATCGTCTCGACGATCCTCGCCGCGTCCACCGTCGGCTGGTTCGCGATCAACGCCCACATCTGCGGGGTCACCTTCGCCTCCCTGCTGACCACACATCTGGGCATCCCCGTGCCGACCACGGCTGCGGTCGTCGGCTGGGGGCTGGTCATGCTGTCGACGGCGGTCCTGGGTTTCCAAGGGTTGAAATATCTCAACATGGTCGGGGTGCCCCTGATGATCGGGGTCTGCACCTACAGCACCTATCTCGCGTTGTCCTCCCACGGGTTGGAACCCCTGCGCAGCTATGTGCCCACCGGTGACCGTTCGTTGGCCTCCGCGGTCGCCGTGGTCGTCGGCAGTTACGCCGTCGGCGCGGTCACCGCCGCCGACACGAACCGGTACCAGCGTTCCCGCCGCCATGTCGCGATGGCGACGACCGTGGGTATCCTCCCGGCCGGGGTGCTCGCCCTGTGTGCCGGTGCCGCTCTCGGCGTGATCGCGAAGACTCCCGATCTGGCGGGGATCTTCGTCAAACTCGGCATCCCCGTCCTGGGGGTCGTCGCCGTCGTCATGTCGACCTGGGCCGCGAACGCCGGGAACGCCTACTCGGCGGGGATCAACGCCGTGAAACTCTTCGGCCTGCCCGACAGTTTCCGTGCCGCGGCGACCATCGGCTGCGGAATCATCGGGATCGTCGCCGCCTGCTTCGACGTCCTGGGGCTCTTCCTCGTCATCATGGAAACCTTCGGTGTCGTGGTCACCCCGCTGTGCGGGGTCATGATCGCCGACTACTGGTTGCGTGGGCGCGGTTCACCTCAACGGTGGCGTGCCGTCCCCGGTTTCCGTATCCCCGGGATGATCGCCTGGGCGGTCGGGGTCGCCGTCGGACATTTCGTCACCTTCGGTGTGCCGATCCTCTTCGGGATGGTCGCAGCCGCCCTGACCGATCTCGCCCTGGGGCGGATCTGGCCGGCTCCGGCCGCGCCCGAACCTGCGCTCGACGGTGGTGGACGCCACCGGCGGGGCGGACAGACCGGGCCGATGCCGCGTCGGGAACCGGTGCGGGAGCTGGGCCCGGTCGAGATCACCGACCTCATCACCGGGGCCTGCGTGCTGGGCACCGGCGGTGGCGGTTCCCTGGCCGGTGGGCTCGAGATCGTCCGCCCGCATCTCGAGAGCGGTCGTCCGCTGCGGTTGGCCTCCTTGCAGGATCTGCCCGACGAGGAGTGGATCGCCTGTCCTTATGCGGCCGGGGCCGCGACCGGCGGGAAATCCGTCACCCCCGGTGGTGACACCAATGCGTTGGCCTCGTTCATCGCCTTGGAGGACTATCTGGGACTGCATTTCCACGGTGTGATCTCCACCGAGCTCGGCGCGGAGAACACGGCCGACGCCGTCCATGTCGCCGTCGAGCTGGGCATCGTCCTGGTCGACGCGGACCCGGCCGGTCGGTCGGTGCCCGAACTGCAGCATTCGACCTTCTCCATGTACGGCGTGCCCATCGCGCCGCTGGCGGTGGCCACCGCCCAGGGGGATATCGCCCTGCTCAGCCAGGTCGGCGGGGACACCCGGGCGGAGGCGCTGGTCCGGGCGATGGCCGTGGCCAGCGGCGACGAGATCGGCGTGGCCTCGCATCCGATCCGGGGTGCCGACCTGCGCGACGTGGTCATCCCCGGGGCGATCTCCAAGGCCCTGGCGATGGGGGAGGCGATGCGCCTGGCCCGGCTGTCCGGCCAGGACGTGGCGGAGGCCCTGGCTGCCGTGGGTGGGGGCGCGGTGCGTTTCCGTGGACGGGTGATCGACCTGGTCTGGCAGAACCAGGGCGGTTTCACGGTGGGACACGTCGAATTCGGCGGAGTCGGTGCCTATTCCGGTTCGCGCTACCAGATGTGGTTCAAGAACGAGTACCTGGTGTCCTCGCGGGACGGGATCGTCGATGTCACGGTGCCCGACCTGTTGTGCGTGGTGGAGGCCAGCGGTGAACCGGTGACGAATCCGCATTACGCGCCGGACCGGGAGTATGCGATCTTCGCCCTTCCGGCGCCCGAGCCGTGGAAGACCCCCGCCGGGGTCGAGTTGTTCGGTCCGCGGAGTTTCGGTTTCGACATCGACTACGTGCCTTTCGAGAAGGTCGTCCTCGACGAGGAACCCTTCGGGGTCCGCTGACCGGGGTCGTGGCGTCCAGGCCGGTGCCGACGGAACCTTCCCTACGGGTTCATCTTCCGATCGGTACTGGTCAGGAGGTTTGACGCTTTGGTCCGTTTCCTGGCGGGGCGTGCCGGGCCGACGACACGCCGGTCACCAGGAGTTCGCCCGTTCTGGGCGCGCGGCGATGTCCGCCGTGGCAGGCTGGCTGCGCAGCTGCCGGGGTGGGCCCCGACCGATCGTCCGTGGTGTGTGCCGTCCGACGGTGTACACCATCCGTCCGTCGCGCTTGCGGGGGGTGGCCGACAGCCCTGGAGACGAGCGGTTTAGCGTTGAGAAGGTTCTGCCGGCTGCGCCTGAGCGACGGGCGCTGTACGAGGAGGGGATCATGCCGGGGCATATGAATGAACACGCGTTCGAGGGCTTCAACCCCAGAGCCGGTGTCTACAGCATCAGCTGCCGACGCACGGGGAAGGCTTACGTCGGGTGCACCGACCATCTGGTGGGGGCGCTCGACAGTCACCGGGTGCAGTTGTCGAACAATCTGCATCCGAACCGGGCGATGCAGGCCGACTGGGATGCTCATGGCGCGGAGTCCTTCGACTTCGCGGTCCATGACGAGATCCCACCGGAGGACTGCGGGGACATGTTGTCCGGCGACCTGGAGGAGCTGCGCGACCTATGGGTCGACCAGCTCGGGTTGGACGAGGGACGCACCTACTGATCGCGTGTTCGGGCCCCGGCTGCGGCCGGGGCTTCGTCATGCCCGGGCGGCCCGTCCGTGTCGGACGACGATGTCCCAGCGGTCAGATAGGCCGCTGCCGTTCGCGGCGTGGCCGCTGCGATGATGCGCACCGCTTCCGCCCGGGGGACGTCCGTCACCTGGACGGACCCCATGCCGCTCGCCATCAGCGCGCTCAAGGTGACCAGTCCTTGACGGCGTTGGAACCAGCTCTCCGAGATCTGCCAGCCGATGATCGAGGGCACCCGCAGCACCGTCCGGTTGAAGGGCATCGTCCCTTCGTCGGCCACCAGATAGCCGGGGACGAGCGCATGGCCCAGCCGTCGGGCGCGCAACCAGGCCACCCACGACTGGAAGACCACCACGGCGGCCAGGACGCCGAACAGCCACGTCGGCCAACCCCACCGCCACCATCCCACGACCAGAACCGGGACGCCCAACGCCGGGAGCGACAACGCCCTGAACCATCGGCGTCGGGTCGCCGCCGGGCCGTGGCCGGTCACGGCGACCTCCAACGGCGTCGGATCGCCCAGTACGTCGACGAGGACCCGGCGTGACACGGTCAGCGGCGCCGGCGGCACCAGCATCGTCGTGCCCGACATGGCGTCCTCGATCTGCTTGCCGGGCACTGCGCCGCCGGTGACCAGCGCTTTCGCCCGCCCGCCGCGGGCCAAGGACAGCAGCATCGGCCGCTCCAGGACCACCCCGCGCATCCTCGATTCCTCGATGACCGTGGCCTGGGAGGTCGTCAACCCCCGGGTGATGTGCAGGCCGCCGTCCGGGGAGCGCACCAGCAGGTAGTTCCAGTGGGCGAAGACGTACAGGAGCATCGACAGCGCGACCGCCAGGACCAGCACGGCCGCCCCGCCGCCGACCCAGAGGGCCACCGGGTCGATCCGCAGTGTTCCCTCCCGGGCCGATTCCAGCCAGGGCGACAGGAAGCGTGCGAGCCTCTCCTCTTCCATCACCTTCTGCCCGAAGTAATAACCGGCGGCCAGCGCGCCGAATCCACTCAGGCTGAATGGGGCCAGCAGGATCCACTTCCGTTCGAGCCGGCACAACGTCGTGCCCTCCGGCGGGCTCGGTTCGGGGGCGACCACCGGATCATCGACGGCTTCCGCCTCCGTTTCCGCCTGGCCGATCGCTTTCTCCCGGCCGGCCAACAGCGTCAACCGCAGCTCCCGGGCGTGGGCCGTCTTCACGCCCTTCAAGGTCGTCGTCGCGGCGCCGCCCGTCCTGATGGACACGTCCGCGATGCCCAGGATCTGGTTGAGCAGGGGCGCGGTGACATCGATCGTGCGGATCCGTTCCAGGGGGACCGTCGCGATCTGCTTGTTCACGATCCCCTTTCGCAGCAGGAATTTCCCCTCGTGGATGCGATACCGGGTGAAGAAGATCGACAGGCCGCCCAGGCCGAGCAGGAGAAAGGGCAGGGCCAGCAGCAGCCACAGCATGGCTCCGCCCTTGGACCAGGCCAGGAACACCACGGGGAGGGCCGGGAAGAGCCAGTCCGTCACATTGCTGAGCGGCAGGAGAGCCATCCGCCGCATCGCGGGTCGCTTCCAGGGCGTGTCCTGCCCGTCTGCGACCGGGGCCTCCGGGGCGACCGCGGGTGCCTCGACTGCGGACGACCCGCCGACCGCGGCCTCGACCGCGGGCCGACGATGCACCTTCCCCTCGCGGACCTCACCACTCACGTGGCATCACCGGGATCCTGCGAGGTCACCACCGTCATCCGCTCCACCAGCTCCTCCACGACCTGCCGCTCCAGGCCGTCGATCTCCAAGGAACCGGTCAGACTCGCCGTGGTCACCGTGAAACTCCCCAGCCCGAACAGACGGTGGACCATCCCGTACTTGCTGTCGACCGTCTGGATACGGGTGATCGGCGCCACCCGGGAGGTCTGCGTCAACCACCCGGACCGGGTGTACACGGCGATGTCATCGGCCTCCCAACGATGCACCCGGTAGCGCCACTCCGGCATCACCGCCGCATGGGCCACCGCGCAGACCACCACCGCGATCAACGCAGGAAGCGTCCACCAGCGAACGTTCTCGAACAGCCAGACGGCTACCGCCCACGGGACGACCAGCATCAGCCAGGACAGGATCGCGCTCACCCGCCACATGTGCCGGGCCCGGGAGTGGGCACGATGCCGGGGAGGTCGCAGCTCGGAGTCCGCCGGTAGCGGATCGGCCACGATCGTCTGCTCGCTGCCCATGACGCCGCCTTCAATACCGTGAAATACGTAAGCTCGAGGCTACCCGGCAGAAGGCCGTCCGTGCGGATCTTCAGCACTTAACCCGAAGGCGAGTCGTCGACGCCCTCGGCGTACGGTGGGCCACACCATCATGTCTATGTGAGACCTTGTTATAGAGAGATATATCTCACATAAAGATCAATGTGTCCGGTGAAGGCACCCTCCACCACCACCTCGCGAAAACGCCTGGCCACCCCACGGCTCAGACGCGAACCCCGGGCGTATCCGGCACCGGCACCCACAGCGGCCACCTCGACACGCCTGGTCACCAGCCTCGCTAGGTTTTAGAACAAAACCCTGATAGCTCAACGAAAGAGCCCACATGACAGAACACTTCATCGATGGTCAGTGGGTGGAAGCCGCATCCGGCGACACCCGAACCATCCACTGCCCCGCCGACGGGCGCCAAGTAGCCGAGGTCGCCGAAGGCGACGCCCGCGACGCCGCACTCGCCGTGGCCGCAGCTCGACGCGCCTTCGACAACGATGAATGGGCCGCCGCCACCTCCACCGACCGGGCACAACTCCTCCACGCCCTGGCCGACCAACTCGAACACGACCGCGACCACGTCGCCGAACTCGAATCCCTCGACACCGGGAAACGCTTCGTCGAGTCCCAACTCGACATGGACGACATCATCTCCGTCTTCCGCCACTTCGCGACCCTCGCCCAAGCCGACGGCGGACGAGTCGTCGACACCGGCAACCCCCACGTCAGCAGCCGCATCGTCCACGAACCCGTCGGCGTCTGCGCACTGATCACCCCCTGGAACTACCCCCTGCTGCAAACCGCCTGGAAAGTCGCCCCCGCGCTCGCCGCAGGCAACACCTTCGTCCTCAAACCCAGTGAACTCACCCCCTCCAGCGCGATCTGGCTGATGCGCGCCCTCGAGGACCTGGGACTGCCCGCCGGCGTCGCCAACCTCGTCCTCGGCCCCGGAGCCACCGTCGGCGCGGCCCTGGTCGAATCACCCGATGTCGACCTGGTCTCCTTCACCGGCGGACTGGCCACCGGGAAGACCATCATGGCCGCCGCCGCAGGCACCGTGAAGAAGGTCGCCCTGGAACTCGGCGGCAAGAACCCGAACGTCGTCTTCGCCGACGCCGACCTGCCCGCCGCCATCGACAACGCACTCACCGCCGTCTTCCTCGACTCCGGCCAGGTCTGCTCCGCCGGAGCCCGGCTCATCGTCGAGGAATCGATCCACGACCAGGTCGTCGACGAGCTCGTCCGCCGGGCAGCGGCGATCCGTCTGGGCGGACCCTTCGAATCCGCCGCGGAGACCGGCCCGCTCATCAGCTCGGCCCATCGCGAGAAGGTCGAACGCTATGTCGAGGCCGCGCTCGCCGAAGGAGCGGTGCTGCGCGTCGGCGGGAAACGCCCCGACAGCCCGCGTTACGAGGACGGCTTCTACTATCTGCCGACCGTCCTCGACGGCTGCCACACCCGGATGCGCTGCGTCCAGGAGGAATCCTTCGGCCCGGTACTCACCGTGGAGACCTTCAGCGGCGCCACCCGCCAGGAGGCCGAGGACGCCGCCGTCGCCCTGGCCAATGACACCATCTACGGTCTCGCCGGCGCCGTGTGGAGCGAGAACGCAGGCCGCGCCGAACGGGTCGCCCGCCGTCTGCGCCATGGCACCGTGTGGATCAACGACTACCACCCGTACGTCCCGCAGGCCGAGTGGGGCGGGATGAAACAGTCGGGGATCGGTCGCGAACTCGGGCTCGCCGGACTGGACGAATACCGGGAGACCAAGCACATCTGGCACAACACCGACCCGGCCCCGGCGGGATGGTTCGAGAATCCCGAACCGGTGGCACCGGAGACGACGCCACCCGCGTCCGCCGACGTCCCGGAGGTACCGGCAGCGTCTGCGGAGTCGACGCCGGGTGCGGAGTCGACGTCGAAGACCGGGCCGAGCCCGGACGCCGAGCCGACGCCCACGCGGGCACCTGAGCCGGAGCTCGGACCCCTGTCCGGACCTATGCCCATCATCGAGCCCCTGGCGGTACCTCCGCTGTCGGATGCCGCTCTCTCCCAACCGCTTCCGGTGATCTCCCCGACGCGGTCCGAGCCGGGGACATCCACCGGATCGGCACCCGTCGAACCGGCGGAGCTCGCTGAAGAGACGAAGGAACCCGCCGGGGCGGAGGAAACCGCCGAAGAGGCGAAGGAATCCATCGAACCGCAGGAATCCACCGAGACCGAGGCGTCCACCGAACAACCCAAGACGTCCACATCGGCTCCCGAACCGTCGCCCGAACCGGCCCCCGCGCCGGAACCCGCGCCGGAACCGGAAACCGGAGCAGAACAGACCACCGAAGACGACACGGACACCCCCGCGCCGGAGAAGACACAGCACCCGGACCCGGCCGCGCCGACCGGAACCGACCAGGACGGGCCCACCGCGGAGGAACCCACCGCAGAAACTGCCCCGACGCCGACGCCGACGCCGACGCCACCGGAACAGGAGAAAGCCGACGTCAAGGTCACCCCGGCCGTAGCCGACGCCTTCACCGGGAAAGCCGGACGGTCGATCCTCGTCGACTCGGCCACCACCACCAGCCGGGTCGACATGCCCGTCGTCACCAGCCTGGTCGACATCCCGGTCGTGGCCAATCTCGCCGACCTGCCGATCCCGCTCAGCCCGGTCCCCAAGAGCACACCGGCCAATGCCGACCCCGCCGCCATCAACACCAAGGACGACGAGAGAGAGCACCACGGATGAGCATGACCCAGTACGACTACATCATCGTCGGCGGCGGTTCCGCCGGTTCCGCCCTCGCCAACCGCCTCAGCAGTGACTCGGGCATCAGCGTGCTCGTCATCGAGGCCGGCCGGAACGACAGCAAACTCGACCCCTTCATCCACATGCCTGCCGCGCTGCCCTTCCCCATCGGCAGCCGCTTCTACGACTGGAAGTACGAGTCCGAGCCGGAGCCCCACATGAACGGGCGACGCGTCTACCATGCGCGCGGCAAAGTGCTCGGCGGCTCGTCCAGCATCAACGGCATGATCTTCCAGCGGGGCAACCCGATGGACTACGAACGGTGGTCCAAGGACGCCGGGATGCAGGACTGGGACTACGCCCACTGCCTGCCCTACTTCAAACGCATGGAGAACTGCCTCGCCGGGGCCGACTCCTGGCGCGGCGGATCCGGCCCGCTCGTCCTCGAACGAGGCCCGGCCACCACGCCCCTGTTCGGCGCCTTCTTCGAGGCCGTCCAACAGGCCGGGTACCCCCTGACCGACGACGTCAACGGTTACCGGCAGGAAGGCTTCGCCAAGTTCGACCGGAACGTCCACCGCGGACGCCGGCTCTCCGCCTCCCGCGCCTACCTCCACCCGGTGCGGAACCGCAGCAACCTCGTCGTGGAGACCCTCTCCCAGGTGACCGGGCTGCGGATGCACCGCAACCGGGTCATCGGGGTCGACTACGTCCGCGCGGGCCGCTTCAAACGGACGGCACTGGCCGGCGAGATCATCCTGTGCGGCGGCGCGTTCAACTCCCCGCAGCTGTTGCAGCTCGCCGGGATCGGCCACGCCGACGAACTGTCGAAACTGGGCATCGAACCGGTCGTCGACCTGCCCGGTGTGGGCGCGAACATGCAGGACCACCTCGAGGTGTACATCCAGCACGCCGCGACCCAGCCGGTGTCGATCGCGCCCTATCTGGCGCACAAGTACAAACCGATGATCGGCGCCCAATGGCTCTTCGGTCGCACCGGGGTCGGCGCCTCGAACCACTTCGAGGCCGGCGGTTTCATCCGCAGCAACGACGACGTCGCCTACCCGAACCTGATGTTCCACTTCCTGCCGATCGCGATCCGGTACGACGGTTCGCAACCGGCCAGTGAACACGGCTACCAGGTGCACATCGGCCCGATGTACTCCGACTGCCGGGGCACCTTGAAGATCCGCTCGACCGATCCGTTCGAACACCCGGCGATCCAGTTCAACTACCTGTCCACGGAGAACGACCGCCGTGAATGGGTCGAGATGGTGCGCGCGGCCCGGGACATCCTCGAACAGCCGGCCTTCGCGGCCTTCAGCGGCGGGGAGATCTCCCCCGGACACGAGGTGGAGACCGACGAACAGATCCTCGACTGGGTCGCGCAGGACGCCGAGACGGCGCTGCACCCTTCGTGTACGGCGAAGATGGGCGTCGACCAGATGTCCGTCGTCGACCCGGCCTCGATGAAGGTCCACGGGGTGGACGGGCTGCGCGTCGTGGACGCCTCGGTCTTCCCCTATGTCACCAACGGCAATATCTACGCCCCGGTGATGATGGTCGCGGAGAAGGCCGCCGACCTGATCATGGGCAATACGCCCTTGCCCGCGATCGAGGCGCCCTTCTACCGTCACGGCGAGGGGATGCCGCTCTACCCGGCCGGTGACCCGCGCAACAACTCCTGGGACGCCCGTACCGAGCTGCCCTCCGCGGCGAGCGTCCGGCTAGCGCGGGAGTCCTCGGCCGTCCCCGATGCGACGACCCCGCGGGAGGCCGGAGCGAAGGCGTGAGTGGCTCGCCCACGACCGGGGTGGCGCTCGACCAGAGTGCCGCCCCGGTCGACGGGGGCCGCACACAGGGCGGAAAACCTTCCGCCGACAGCGATATCGCGTCAGAAAATCGGGTGAACCCGGTCGTCTTCGCCGGGTCCATCATCGGTGTCCTCGCCGTCGCCGGGGCGGCGATCATCGCCCCGGAGACCACCGGCCGGATCATCACCGACCTGGTCAACGCCACGGCGGGCGCCTTCGGTTGGTTCTACATCCTGCTGGGCACGGCCGTGGTGGCCTTCGTGATCCTGCTGGGTGTCTCCCGTTACGGCCGTATCAAACTGGGCCCTGACCATGCCCGGCCGGAGTTCTCCACCTTCTCCTGGGCGGCGATGCTCTTCGCCGCAGGTATCGGCACCGACCTCATGTTCTTCTCGGTGGCCGAACCGGTCACCCAATATCTGACCCCGCCCCGGGGCGCGGGCAGCACCCTGGAGGCCGCCGAGCAGGCCCCGGTGTGGACGCTCTTCCACTACGGGATCACCGGGTGGGGGATGTACTGCCTGATGGGCATGGCCCTGGGCTATTTCGCCTACCGCCGTCACCAGCCGTTGGCCGTCCGGTCCGCGCTGGTCCCGGTCTTCGGTTCCCGGATGGACGGCCCGTTGGGGCATGTGGTCGACGTGGCCGCTGTCCTGGGCACCATCTTCGGTGTCGCCGCGTCCCTGGGCATCGGGGTGGTCTTCCTCAACGTGGGTCTGGAGATCCTGTTCGGTGTCCCCCAGGGGTTGCCCGCCCAGGCGGCCCTGGTCGTCGTCGCCGTCGTGATGGCGGCGGTGTCGGCGACCACCGGTGTCGACAAGGGCATCCGGGTGCTCAGCCAGATGAACGTCCTGTTGGCGATCGGGCTGGCGGCCTGGGTGTTGGTCACGGGGAACTCCCAGTTCCTGTTGAACGCGTTGGTGCAGAACATCGGCGGGTTCGTGGTCGCCTTCCCGGGGATGAGCGCGCAGACCTTCGCCTACGACCAGCCCACCGAGTGGATGTCCTCGTGGACCTTGTTCTTCTGGGCGTGGTGGATCGCCTGGGCCAGTTTCGTCGGGCTCTTCCTCGCCCGGATCAGCCAGGGGCGGACGATCCGTCAGTTCGTCGCCGGGACGATGGTGCTCCCGTTCAGTTACATCGTGATGTGGGTGTCGATCTTCGGGAATTCGGCGATCGAGCGGATCCGTAGCGGTGACAGCGCTTTCGCGGCATTGGCGGCGGCGAAACCCGAGCAGGGTTTCTACACCCTCCTGCAGCAGTACCCGGCGCCGACCTTCCTGGTCGGGGTGGCGACCTTCGTGGGTCTGCTGTTCTACGTGACCTCGGCCGATTCGGGCGCCCTGGTCATGGCGAATCTCAGCTCCCGGTTGGCCTCGCCCTATGACGACGGCAAGCCCTGGCTGCGGATCGTCTGGGCCGCGGTGACCGGGGTGTTGACCATCGCGATGTTGTTCGTCGGCGGCATCTCCACCTTGCAGAAGGCCACCGTGGTGATGGGATTGCCTTTCGCCGTGGTGATGGTGCTGGTGATGGTGGGTCTTCACCGGGCGCTTCAGGTGGAAGGCCGTCAGGCGCAGGCTCGCAGGCACCGTTTCCCGCCGGTGTTGCCGGTGCGGGCGCCGCTGCCGGGTGGCGCGTCGGCGGCTGCGGGCCAGCAGGACATGAGCGCCTCGGCGTGGAAGGCACGCTTGGCCCGGGCGATGGAGTTGACCGATGTCGTCGACGCCGACCGTTACCTGGCCCGGGTGGTGGAGCCGGCGCTGCGTGCGGTCGCCGCCGAGTTCGTGCTGCGAGGCCAGCCGGCGGAGGTGGAGGCCGGTGAGGGCTTCGTCGACTTGCGGACGTCCGGGGCCGGGGACCATCCGTTCGTGTACCGGGTGGAACTCGACCAGGCGCCGGTGCCGGCGTACGGCGGTCGGATGATGAAGGGACGCAGTGCTTATGCACGCCTGGAGGTGCATCTGGCCAATGGCGGGCAGGAGTACGACGTGATGGGGTACAACCGCGGCCAGCTCATTCATGACGTCCTGGACCAGTACGAGGGGCATCTGGAGTTCCTCCGGTTGGAGGATGCCGCGACCTGAGATGTCATTTCGGTGTCCGCGATCTGTTTTCCCTGGCCGGAACGCCCGTCTGCTGTCATGCTGGAGGGCGTTCCGGCCCAGGTGTAGTGATGTCCTCTTGTGGGGACCTATCCGCCATCGGGCGCACTGAAGCCGGATATGGTCTGCCCGCAGGCATTTCGCCCGTCTGCGGCATCGGGACCGCCGGAGTGAATGTGGTGGCAGGAGCAGAAGATGAGGCCAGAGCGTATGGCCCCGCCGGAAGGCATCGTCGATGCCTTCGACCAGGCGCGTCGTGCTTCTCCCCGTGACAGCGGTGACCGGCGGAAGGGTGTACACCCATGACCTGATCCGACCCGAGATGCCTCACTGATCTTCCTCAGCCCCTCTATCGGAAAGGCTTCGCATGAAATCCCTCCTCGGGGGAGCGCCGTCGCGGCGACGTCACCTGGTGACGTTATGCCTGGCGACGCCACTCCTGGCCGTGACCGGCCTGGCCCCCTCAGTCGCCGCCGCTCATGGCGCGCCGTCGGTGGTCGTGCACGCCCAGGATGCCGCTCCCTCCCCGAAGACCGAGACGGCGGCCACACCGTTCACCGTGACCTTCACCCCCGGCAAGGACGCACGGACCGTTCAGGTGAAGATCGCCTTCGCCGACCGCGCACTGCGCGGTGCCGGGACGTTGAACAGCTACAAGGCGGGTGAGGAGAAAGCCGCCGCGTCGTGGAAGAAGGATGTCGCCGACGGCGTCTGGGAACACACCGTCGTGGACGCGGCGGCTGCCGCCCACACCCGGATGGTCTTCGAGTTCTCGCCCTTGGCCTCGAAGGACGGGGCGGCGGCGAAATCCTCACGGGTGCTCTTGACCGGCGATTTCGACCCGGCGAAGAAGTACTCCGCGCGCGGCGTACTGGCCGGGCAGGACGACCTGAAACGCCAGGTCGCTCAGCAGACCAGGACGGCCCCGCCGAAGCAGACCCCGGTGACTCCGAAACCGGCTCCTTCCGCACCGGCGACACAAACGCCGTCCACGCCGGGCGGGCAGAACAACAGGGGCGGGCAGAGCACCGCCCCGGACGACGTGGTGATCGAGGCCCCGGTCGGTGACGCCACGGACGGTCCCACGCAGCCTGCTCAGGACCCGGTCGTCGTCGACGGCCAGGGCGCACTGCCGAAGGGTCAGGAGCAGCAGCAACAGCGGCAGGCTCCTGGCCAGCGCCGCCTGGTGACCGAGGGCAAGGTGAACCTGCAGGCCGGGCAGGACGGGGATCGTCTGACCCTGTCGGTGACCGACGGTGATTCCGCTGCCGGCCGCCCGCTGGGTGAAGTGATCCTGGGCGTGCGCGACAGCGCCAAGTCGGTGCGTGGCGCCGAGTTCGGGGGCGCCGAGTGGAGCTTCCTGGGCGACAAGGGTTCGTCGGCTTTCGTCACCCCACCGGCGCAGCGTCCGGGCGTGGTGTGGCCGGGTTACTCGACGGAGAAGGTCGATTTCGCGGCCTTGTCCGGGCCGGTTCGTCTGCACCTGGAGAAGACGGCGGGCCCCGGCGAGGTGAAGTTGTTCACCTTGGACGCGGCGACCAAGAAACCGACCGTGCAGATCGACACGGGGGCGGGGGTGCGTGAGGTCGCGATCGACAAGGCAGCCCGCACCAACACCGGTTGGGTGTTCACCGAGGCCGGTTCCTACGACCTGTCGGTCCGGTACACGGCGAAGTCCAAGGACGGCCGTGACCTGGACAGTGGAACGCAGGTGTTGAAGGTCCTCGTCGGCCAGGACGCCATCAAGGCGGGCGGCGGCAAGGCGGCTCCGGCGCCGAGCACACCGGCGCCGAGCACACCGGAAACGGCCACGGAGGAGAACATCGAGGTCGGTGCGCAGGCTGCTCCGGCGGCCGACGAGGTCCCGGTCGTCCCGGTCGTGCCGAGTGTCCCGGTGAACTCCGGGATGCCCGCTGCTCCGGTGCTGCCGGCTCCTCCCGGACTGCCGGCTTCTCCGGGAACTCCGGCGTCCCCGGGGATTCCGGCGAGCCCGGGCGAGCCGGTTTCCCCGGCGGTTCCCGTCACTCCGGGTCATCCTGCTTTCCCGGGTGCTCCGGCGGGTGACAGCTCTCCTGGCATCCCGGGTTTCCCCGGTGGTGAGCTGCCGTACACCGGCGGTCCGATCCTGTCGATGCTCGGCATCGGCGGTGCGGCTCTGGCTGCGGGTTTCCTGCTCTTCCGGCGCAGCCGGAAGAGCTCGGTCGCGGGTGACACGGGCGGGACTCCATGAACGAGCCCTGGGCTCCAGGTGTCCGGGTGACCGGTGCACGCGGTGGGCGGGGAGCGGTGGCGGCCGTGCACGGCCGTTCTCGTCTCTCCATGGTGTTGGCCGGTTGCTGCGGTGTGGTCCTGGCCTTCCCGGCCGGTCTGGCGCCGTACGCGGCTGCGGCGGAAGCCACTCCGTCGGCTCCGGGCGCGTCGGCTGGGGCGTCCTCGTCGACGTCGAAGCCGGCTGCCCCGGTGCCGTCCTCGGCTGCTCCGTCGGCTCCGGCTCGGACGGCGGCGCCGGTGAAACCGACCGCTGCGCCGAAGCCGGCTGCTCCGGCGAAACCGACCGGTGCTGCCCTGACTGGTGCGGGTTCCGGCGCGGGGACGTCCGCGGCTGCTCCGGCCGCTCCGGCTGCGGTTCCGACGTCGGCGGCTTCCTCGCCGGACTCGGAGGCGGAGGAGGCTACGACGGCCACGGCTGCGCCCGCGGGCAAGAAGATCGACCAGGGCGACGTGGACGTCTTCGATGTCATGGTGAAGGACGGTGTCCTTCAGCTCGGCTCGGCGACGGGTTCCGGTGCGCAGCGTGTCAGCCACGACCCGGGCAAGGTCGTGTTCCACGTGAAACCTCAGGCGCATCGCACCGGTCTGCCGGAGGCGGTCGTGAAGGGCGGTGCCGGATATCTCCTTCCGGAGAAGAGCACTTCCGGACTGTTGCGTCCGTCCTGGAATGCCGCTCAGGCGCAGGCTGCCGGGTTCACCGAGGTGGATCTGAAGTTCACCATGGGGAAGAACCCCGGCGGGGTGGCGCTGTACACCGGAGGGTCTTCGCCTCAGCGGGTCCTCGCCGAGGGGTACGCCCTGCCCGGCACCTTGCAGGTCGGGAAGACCGGCCGCGGGGTCGCCAACTGGGTGTTCACCAAGGCCGGGACGTACACCATGACGGTGCAGGCCAGCGCGGTCAAGGACGGTAAGAAGGTCACGAGCCGTGCGGTGACGTACACGTGGGTGGTGGAGGCACCGGCCTCGACCCCACCGGCGACGACCCCGCCGGGTACCCCGAATCCGCCTGCGACGTCGAATCCGGTGCCGTCACCGTCGAATCCGGTGACTTCGGCACCGGGTCGTCCGTCGACGCCGGTTCAGGGGAAGGTCACCTTGAACCGGGGTGTCGCCGACCTGTTCTACGTGCGGAAGGGTCAGGGCGCTCTCGACCTGGCGGTTCGTGAGCACATCACCGGCCGTGGCGTGGTCCGCACCCCGGAGGATGTTCGCATCCTGGTGGGGGACAACGCTCTCCGTCAGGTTCCCCCGGGTTTCCCGGAGGCCGGTACGAGGGCTTATGTGCTGCCGGCCAGTGGCGATCAGAAGCTGATCCAGCTGGGGTGGAATACCTCCGCTCTGGAAGGAACCGGGTTGGGCGCCACGGACATCGAGATGTCGGTGAGCGGTCCGGGTCGGGTGTCGCTGTTCCGGACGAACAGTGAGCGCAAACCGGTCAGTGTGCTCACCCACCGGGGAATGGCACTTCCGGGCACCTTCCACCTGTCCAAACCAGCTCTGGAGCATGCCAACTGGTTGTTCTCCGCTCCGGGGACGTACACGCTGACAGCTCGGGCGACCTCGTCCGGGATGTCCAGCCGCACTGCCACCTACACCTTCGTCGTGGGCGGATCGGCGGGGGCCTCGACGGCTCCGTCGGCGCGGGGCGGCGCACGGGGAGAGGCACCGGTGGGTCCGCTCCCGGACGCACTGCCCGTGAACACGCCCGGCGGTTGGGGCGGATGGGCCGCTCCTCTCCCGCCGTTGGGCAACGATCTGGGATTGCCGCCGATCGTCACCCCGATCGGTGAACCGCCTCAGCCGGGTGAGCCGGTGGAGGTCGACCCGACGCCGATCCTCGACGGGGTCTGCAGCAAGCCGGGCGCCACGGGTATGCCTTCTGGCGTGGCCACGAGCGGGAACTTCGACATCACCCAACGGCTCGACGCGCAGGCGTTGCTGCCGATGATCAAGGACTCCCGCAATGCTCAACCCAAATTGGTTTCCCCGACGTCCATGGTGTTCGGGCTGGGCGACAAAGCCCGGCACAAGGCACCCGAGGGCATGGAGTTCATCGCCAAATCCGGGGAGAACGTGTGGACGATGGGCGCCACCCCTGAGGAGGGCGTGCCGCTGATCGGGGAGAACAGCCAGCACGAGAGCCTGATGAAGGAGGCCGCCGGCCCGGTGACGGTGACCTTGACGGCTGCTCAGGGTCCGGGGCAGGTGGCTCATTTCCTGCCTGGCCCGTTCGGTGGCGGTGTCGGCCAGCGTCTGTTCGACACGGTCGGCGGTACGACGTCCTACGCCCTGCCGCTCAACGCCCGCCAGGTGGGTTCGTGGGTGTTCACCAAGCCTGGTGAGTACCGGCTGACCTTGACACATTCGGTGAAGACGAAGCAGGGCAAGGAACTGGCTGCTCCGATGACGCTGAACGTGGTGGTCGGTGGCTGCAACACCGGGCCGAAGATCACGGCTCCGCCGAAGGCGGCGGTGTCGCAGCAGACGGCGGCGCCGAACCCGTCGCAGGTGGCTGCTTCTCGCGCCGGTTTCGGGGTGAAGGACGGCCTGTTGGCGGCTGCTCTGGCGGTCAACGCCGGGCTGCTCTACCTGTTGGCGCGCCGTCATCGGAGCCGTAAGGCCGAGGCCGCTCCGGGTGGGGACACCACCGGGACGGTCTGAGTCGGCAGGTACTTCGGGGCCGTGCCCCCGGGTGTGACGGTTTTCGCCGTGACATCCGGGGCGCGGCCCCGAGTCGTGTGCTGCTCCGATGCCGCAGGGCATCTTCTTCGGCT
>NZ_BAGZ01000020.1 GCF_000298175.1 Austwickia chelonae NBRC 105200
GGAGTCTCGCTCTGGAACGGAGACCCACCGCGGAAGGTCGACTCGTCCCGGGACGGGGGGTCCGGTCGGAAGGGCCCGGTCTGGAAGGGCGAACCCGACCGGAAAGGAGAGTCGCTCCGTGCCGGCTCGTCCGGTCGGAAGGGCCCGGTCTGGAGAGGTGACCCTGTCCGGAAAGGGGACCCGGTCTGGAAGGGCGGTTCGTTCCGCGCCGCCGGCTCGTCGGGGAAGAGCGTTTCCTCGCGAGGCGGGGTCGACCGCTCGGTGCGCCCGGTGCCCTGATCGGTGTCGTCCTTCGGCGACGTCGGCGGTAGGACGACCTTGGGGTTCAGGATGGTCAGGTCGGGGTCGACCGGGCCGGGACGCAGGGAGGCCGGCTTCCGCTCGGTCGGTTTCGCCATCGGTCCGGTTGCGGTCGAGGACGCGGACGGCGTCGATGCTGTCGACGGCGGTGCCGATCTGGGCTGCTCCGGTGCCGGCGGAGTCTTCTTCTCCGAGGGGCGAGCCTTCTCCGAGGGGCGAGCTGCAGGTGGTGTGGCTGCCCGATCCTTCGAAGGTGCGACGGGTCCGGCCGCGGAGGCGGCGAGTTCGGCGGCCCGCGCCGCAGCACGTTTTGCGGCTCGCGTGGGTTGCGGGGAGTCCTTGCCGGCCTGGGGGTCGGCGATCACCCGGAGAGGCGAGGTGTCCGGTTCGTCCTTCTTCTCGGTCGTGCGGCTCTTCGACCGGACTTTTTCCGCAGGCTTCTCGGTCGCTGGCTTGTTCTTCGCCGGTGGTTGTTCGGCGGGTTCGTCTGCTGCCGTGAGTTCTCGGCGGGGGGCCGACTTCGGGGGTTCGGTCTTCGGCGGTTCTGCCTTCGGGGGTTCGGTTTTCGGCGCTTCGGCCTTTTTCTCGGCCGGAGCAGGCTCCTTCTGGGGCGGGAGCGGGACTTCTGTCGTCGGTTTCTTCGTGTCGGCCGCAGATTTCTCCGGAGCCGGCGTCGTTCTCGCGCCTGGCGCGGAGACCGACGCGGGAGACGACGCGGAAGGTGACGCGGGAGACGACGCAGGGGTCGCCTGGGGCGTCGACGTGGGCCGTCCCGGGAGTTTCAACCGGCTGGGTGTGGTGATGTCTGCACCCAGCGGTGAGTCGTCGAGCAGAGGTTTCGCTGCGGCTTCGGCCGCACGGGCTGCGGCCCTGCTGGCGGCGCGGGTGGCGGCTCGGGTGGGCTGGATCTCCCACGGGCGGGGTTTCGGCTCGTCCGTAGGACGTTCGGCTGCTGAGCCGTCAGCGGCCGGGGATTTCTGCTGTTCGGTGGCGGGGGCCTTGGGCTCTTCCTTCTCGCCCCGTGCCGGTGTCTTCTCCTCCCAGTTCGCCGGACGGCCGTCGTTTTCGGGCGTGGCGTCGGCATTGCGGGGAGAGGGCGCTGCGTGCCGCGGCAATCTGGCTGGTGTGGCCTGTGGCGTCGCAGCCTTCAGGTCGGGCTGATCGGTCTGCGTCTCCGGCCGGGGGCTCTTCTGCGGCGGGTCGACGGCCTTCTGGGTGAGCGATTCGGGCCCGGTCTTCTCGTCGGTCTTCCCGACGGCTGGAGATGCGGTCGTCACTGTCGCCGGGGCGGGCCCGGCTGCTGGGGCGTCGGCTTTCGCTGAGGTCTCGGCTGCTTCGGACGGTTTTTTCTCCGGTGGTTCCGGCCGTGACTGCTGGGGCTCGGCTTTCTGTTCCGGTGATGCCTTCTGTGCTGGAGAAGCCTTGTCCGGCTCGACTTTCCGTGCTTCTTCGGCGGGCTGTTCCGGTTCGCTTCTCGTGGACGTCGGGGCGTCCGGCTGATCGTTCTTGGCCGGAGAGCCCTTCTCGGGGTCAGGAATTTCGACCTGGTCGCCGGGGAAATCGACCTTGTCGTTCCGGGGCGGGGCGGTCGCAGTCGTGAGAGGCGTATTTTCGCTCTTGTCCTGCGGCGTGGCCGGTCCGGCCGACCCTACGGCGGACTCAGTCGACTTTTCTTTTTCTGTGGGGACAACTGTCTTCGTCGCCGGTCCGGAGGCCGTCGAATCGGTGTTCTTCGTCGCCGGTTCGGAGGTCTTAGCGGTCGGCTCGGGGGTCTTCGCCTGCTGCTCGGCTGATGTCGCCGCAGGCTCCGCCGGTTTCACGTCCGGTTGCACCGCGGTTTTCGCGGTAGGTGTGGCCTTCGCAGGCTCCGCGATGGGTGCCGCTTTCGCTGTCGGCTTCGCTGCCGCTGCCGCCGCCGGCGGTTCGGACGTTTTGGTCGGCGTCTGCCCGGTGGCGCGGTCGACCACCGGTTTCACCGACGGACGGTCGCTCGTGGCCGGAGTTTCTTCCTTGCGCGGAGCTGTGTTCTTCGGCCGAGCTTCGGGGAGCGCTTCCTCGGTCTTCTTCGCATGAGCCGGGCGTCTGGCCGGGATCTTCAACCGGCTGGGTGTGGTGATGTCCGGGCCGAGCGGGGAATCGTCCGCCAGCGATTTCGCCGCCATTTCGGCGGCATATGCGGCAGCCCGCGCTGCAGCCCGGGTACTGACCCGGGTGGGTTGGGTGTCTCCCGAGCGTGTCTCTCCCGTTGCCTCGGTGGTTGCCGGTGGGCGGGATTCCTGGCGTGCAGGTGTGGTCGCAGGCTCGGCGGCGCGGAGATTCTCCGCGGGCGGCTGTTTCGCGGAGGGGGCGTCCTCGGGCTTTCGGGGTGCCTCCGGCGGTGGCGGAGCGGAGATCTTCGACCTGGTCGGCGCCCGGCGGACAGCCAGTTCTCTGGTGTCCAGGTCGCTGTCGGAGTCCTTCTGGGGGCCGGAGGGGGAGGGGCGACGGGCCGAGGCCGGCGCGAACCGGGGGTCGCCGAACCACGACGTCGAAGGCGCGGACATCGGGGGAATCGATGCACGTAGCGCGGATCGAGAGGTGGTCAGGGGTTTGTGATCCTGGTCCTGTCCCGCAGGCCCCGGCTCGGAGGATGCTTTTCGGGCTTCGGGCGCGGCGGCGGGTTTCTTCTCCTCCGGCGCAGGTCGACGTGGCGGAACCACGGTCCGGGGTTTGTCGGCGGGCGTCTTGCCCTCGGCGGGGGCGGGTGCTTCGTCCGGGGTGCTCTCCGGTCGGGCCTTGGGGGTCCGCGCGATCGGGATGGTGGACCCGGGTTCGTCCGGAGCCGGGCGGGGCGAGCCCACCGAGGACGGGGGCACCGGCGGCGCGATCAACGGTGACACCACCGGGATCGGGACACTGATCGGTGTCGATTTCTGGTCGGGGGAGCTCGTCGGGAGCGGGATGCTGATCGATGCGGAGGTGATCACCGGGGCGACCACGGGGAGGGGGATGCTGGCAGGCAGGGTCGAGATGGAACCTGAGAGCGCTGCGGACATCGATATCGACGGCGGCCCGTCTACCGACGTGGCGTCCGTCGACGCATCGTCTGCCGGTTTCTGCGCCGTGGCGGTTTCCGTGGCGGGGGGTTCGTCCTTCTGCGGGATGGTGATCCTGATGGATCTTCCGGCGGCGCTGCCGTTCTGCTCCGGCACGATTTTCGTGTTCTCGGGGAAGAGCGGCCGTCCGTTCGGTGCGGCCGTCTTCTTGCCGTTCAGGGCGGGCAGGGCCGGGAGCACCCCGGACCGGTCGTCGGACTGTTCCGTCTGCTGAGCAGGTTCTTCGGGGCGGGACGTGCGGCTGGTCGCCGCAGCGTCGTCACGTTCCGGCGCGATCGGGGGGACGATCGACAGCGCGCCGGATCGGGGGCCTCCGTTCTGGCGTGAGCGTGGGCTGAGGGCTACGCGGAGCAAGGGCGCAGTGGGGTAGTCCTCTTGCGGGATGGCGAGGTTGCTCTTGTGGGCGTCCGAGGTGAAGGTGCGCCAACCAGGGGGTGCTGCCGAGCTGTGGCGTCCTCGGCGGCGGGGGAGGTCCGGGGTCGGGCTGGTGTCAGGACGGCCCGATGGCATGTTGTCGGTCAACGGCTGTCCTTTCGCTGGAAGAGGGGGCGGATGCCGGTGTCATGCACGGAGGTACCTGACCGGTAGGGAGGGTGACGGCACGGGGAGATGCCGTCGGCGCAGTGCGCATGCTAGGCCCCGGAGGAGGATGCACGCCATAGCTGAAGGTCCGGCTGTCGTCCGGGCGCATCGGTGGGTGGGGTGGGGCGTGGAACCCGGTTCCGGTTGGCGAGGTCGAGTCGGCAGCCGGTGCGAGTCAGGGGCGTACATCATCGTCCTGTTCGCGGATCCGGTGGCGGAGCCGTGTCGGTGCGCTTGCCCACGCGAAGGGCGGTGCCGGCGGACAGGCCGGTGGCTGCTTCGTCGTACTGGTAGGACAAGTAGGGCACTCCTCGACGAACCGGGGACGACCGTCGTCGGTGGCCGGTGCAGGGTGCGGTCGGCCGGACGGTCGTATCCCGTGGGGACGTCGTCATGTTACGTCCCTGAGCGTGCGACTTGAACGCTCGTATACCTGTTCGGCGCAATTATCTTCAGCGGGAGCTGATGTTCTGAAAGAAGGCCTGGTCCTACGGCTGGGTGCTTTTTCTCCGGAGCGTCGAAGAAAGAGGGGGAGGGCTGCGCAGCCCATCTCGGCCTGGCGGAGATAGTTGACGCGTCCTTAGTCCGGTCGGTGGATATCTTTACCGGCCGGTCTGTCACGTGGCGGGGCGGGTGGCGGGGCGTTGACGGGATGCTCGGGGCCTTGTTCGGCTTGGTCCCGCAGATATGTCGCCGGGCGGCCGGTGATAGCGGATGGTGCTCGGATCCGGGCTGAAAAGTATCGACTGCGAATATAGGGGCCGCGGTGAGGTGGGTCTGTGCCAGAGAATTCGCCCCGAACGGTATATGACATCGCCTCGACCGAATGTGGCCGAGGCGATGCTTCTGAGGTGGTGCTTCCGGGGGATCCGACGTCAGGGGGCCGTGGTCGGTCGTTCCTGTTGGGTCGGGAAGTCGTAGTCGACGACGACGGGGGCGTGATCGCTCATCCGTTCTTCCCGCGAAGGGTCGCGGTCGGTTCCGCCTTCGACGGCGGCAGCGGCCAGTGCCGCCGTGGCCAGCTGGTAGTCGATCCGCCATCCGGTGTCATTGGCGAAGGCCTTGCCCATCCACGACCACCACGAGTACGGGCCCTGGGCATCGGGGTGCAGCCGACGAATGACGTCCACGAGGGTGCGGGGGCCGGTGATCTCGTCGAGCCAGGCTCGTTCTTCGGGGAGGAAACCTTCGGATTTCTGCTGGCGCTTCCAGTTGTTGATGTCCTGCGGGGTGTGGGCGATGTTGAGGTCGCCGACGAGGAGGAATTCCCGCCCTGTGGCGGCGGCAGTCTTGCGTGCTGCCGTCAGGTGTCGGGCGAAACCGGCGAGGAAGCTCATCTTCCGTTCGTACTTGGCTCCGCCGTCGGGGGCTTCGCGCATCCGCTTCGGGTCCTGCAGGTGCGCCGGCAGGCCGCCCTTGGGCAGGTAGAGGCAGGCGATGGTCAACGGCACATCGGCCAGATCGGCTTCGAGGTAGCGTCCTTCGTCGGCGAAGGCGTGCAGCTCCCGGGCGAGTTTCCCGCGCTCCTCGTGCTCGCTCATCTCGAGGTGACCGTCTCCTGGGGCGCGGACCAGCACTCCGGCACCCCAGGAGCGGATCGCTTCAGGTTTCGTCCTGGTGAGCAGGGCGACCCCGTTGCGCCCGGCGAGCTGACCGGAGTCGTAGGTCAGGTGGTAGTCGCCGAAGACTCCCTCGGGGAGGGACGCGACGGGACAACGCACCTCTTGCAGGGCAACCACATCGCAGCCGCGGGTGGCGAGCCAGTTCTCGAAGCCTCGACGCTGGGTGGCCCTGATGCCGTTGATATTGAAGGTAGCGATGCGCAACACGTCGGCAGACTATCCGGCGAGGCCGACAGCAGGCTGAATCTTTGGATGCTGGCTGACCTTGACTTCTCACTGATTACGTAAAGATCTTTCGCAGGCACTTTGTTGCTTCTGATATTTTTCTGCGGGTCAAGATGATTCCGGAGGGCTTGTCCAGTCCAAGCCGGAATTCAATCTTTCGAAGAATGAAAATGAGATATCCGGGATCTCTCTTGGTCGTATGGTAGATCCCCAGGGTTGCACAGGACAGGAGGATGATGGGGATACTCAAGGGGGGAGATATGAGGGCAACCATGAGGGAGCTGATGACGGAAAATAATGCGGGAAGGAAAATTACGGGATGTGGCCATGTTGCACCGGATCGCCCATGGGATAAGTTCAATATATGATTCTCGGCCGTGCTCTCGATGAGGTTTATCTGACTGATAACGGTCAGGGCAGCGAGGGAGATGGTGATGCCGGCGATTTCGCCCAGTCGAGTTGTCGATCCACTTTGGCTGTAAATTGCCAGCGGGATTCCCAGGAGTGGCAGCGCATCCCAGATGATCACCCACTTGATGGGAAACGTTTTTTGCCAAGATATTTCGGTCAGTGGCTTTGTGGGAAGCTGTGGGGAATTTACTACCGATTTTCGGTAGGTGCGGAGCGCTGACCGAAGATTTTTCTCCCTGATCGATGCCTCGGTTTGGGCAATTTTCCGACTTTCAGCCGACTCGTCGGCAAGCCTGCTCAGCGTTGCGCACAGGAAGGCTGAAGCTACTGGAATGATGGTGTTGAGCGACCGTGGGTCCTCTGGTGAGGGTGAGATTTCAGTAAGAAGCCATGAAGCTATGCACCCAAAGAGAAGGGTGAATGAGACGGTTTTATCGATCATGATGGGGATGCTGGTGCCGACATGTGGCATGGTGCGTGTTGTTTTGCGTGGCCTTGAGCCTGCTGAAACCGAGATAAAAATGGCGACCATGACTGCATCCAGGGCTAAGACTGTTGCGGCAGGCTGAAGGCCGTCTGCAGTCTTTTTTCCGAGAGATTCATGCCATGAGTTGATTGCGCCGGTGGTGTCACCTGCATGTTTGATGATGCTGATCATGAGTGTTGTTGCTATTGCTACTACCAACCCTCCTAATGACATCGCGAGGATTTGGTATCCGATCTTCTTCATCTCATTGCGGGTCTCCGTCAGTTGCTTGTCGCGGCCATATATCCGCACCGGGGGGAGGTCAGAAGTTTTGAAATAATTTTTCCTTTTTAGGAAGTTTAACTGGTTTATCCTTTTTGGGTTTTCCATGGGTCATATTTTGCCAGCGAGATCGCCCGCATCTCAGGGCCTCTGTTCCTGGATCAGGAGCGAAGCCTCCGACAGCTATGAAGATTCGGACGGAAGCGCCTGCAATACCTCAGCCGGCTCGTCGGCCGATCTGTCAAGAAATGGCGCCAATTTATTCAGGGAACATTCGGCGCACATGGTCAGGAGCCCGCTCTCAATCGGCCGGGCCGAAGATCCGTGCTTTCTCCGAGTCCTCGTCGACCGGTTTGCCCTCCAGTCGCTTGCGCAGGTCGGCGCGCCATTTCTCGGGAAGTGTCGCATTGCCGACGAGCTCGCGGGCTCCGGTCAGGTCCGTCGGGGTGTTCATCACCCGGGAGACCAATGCGACCGTCGGCTGACGGGCATCGCTGTCGACCAGTCGCACCTGGTCGCCTCTACGGATCGTCCCTGGGGTGAGCACTCGTAGGTACCAACCGCTCCACCCGGTGTCCTGGACATGTCGCACCAGATCGGGTGCCTCCCACCGTCGGGCGAGTTTGAAACAGGGCCTGCGGGGTTGGGTGACCTGGAGGGTTGCCGAACCGACCTGCCAGATGTCTGCGAGTCGGACGCTGTTCTCGTCGACGAGAGGGAGACCACCGGTGTCGACGCCCGGGCCGGTCGACCCGCGGGGCCAGTCGCTCCCCGGCGGCGGGGCGAGGGTCAGGTTCTCGAAGAAGGCGCCGCGGGGCAGGTCCAACCCGTACCGGTCCGCCCACGATCGGTAATGATGACCGGCGTAGGCGAGGACGGCTTTGTCCGGTCCTCCGTGATGTCGCAGATCGGCCTGTTCGTCGCCGTCCGGGCCGGTCGGTCCGATCTCGACCGGGCCGGGTGCCTCGTCCTTCACCGCACCGCTGGCGATATCGCGTCCGGCCCACCGGTGCACGCGGACCCGTCCGATCCTGATGCTGTCCACAAGGGCGACGACCGTCGGTGGAGAAGCCATATCCGCATCGTTCCACACGCGATGATGGCGGCATGCTCGTCCATTTGCGTCTCGTCGTGCCGCCGCAGCTGGCGGACGAGACCCGCGCCCTACTGCTCGCCGAGACCTATGCCACCAATGTGACCTGGGCTGATGGCCAGTCGATCCGGCCACCTGGGGCTTTGGTGGGTGTCGACGTCACCCGGGAGACCGCCGACGAATTGATCGACCGGCTCATCGGGCTCGGCCTGGCCGGTGAGGGCGCGATCTCGGTGACGACGCCCGAGGCGACGCCGTTCGACGAAGCGGAGCGGCTCGACGAAGCAGCCCGAGGTGAACCCGACGACAGTGTGTTGTGGAGTGTCGTCATCGATCAGGCGACAGCGGCCGCGCAGGGATCGTGGACCTTCTACGCCTTCCTCGTCCTGGCCACGGTTCTCGCCGGGGTCGCCGTGCTCACCGATTCACCGATCCTGGTGGTCGGGGCGATGGTCGTCGGCCCGGACTTCGGTCCGGTGGGTGCTTTCTGCGCGGGGGTCGTCCTCCGCAGGTGGAAGCTGGCCCTGCGGGCGGCGCGGCTGCTCACCGTCGGCTACCTGTGGGCTGTCCTGCTGGTGGCCGGCCTGGCCTTGCTGGGTCGGTTCGCCGGAGTGGTCACCCCGGCGATGGTCGCTGCGGATCGTCCGATGACCGGGTTCATCTGGCGGCCGGACCTGTGGTCGGTGATCGTCGCGGTCGTCGCCGGCATCGTGGGTTCCTTGGCCCTGGCCACGGAGAAGTCCAACACCTTGGTGGGGGTGTTCATCGCGGTGACGACGATCCCCGCGGCAGGGAATCTGGCGGTCGCTTCGGCGACGGGAGTGACCGATGAAATGGTCGGCAGCGCGACTCAGCTGGTGGTCAACATCATCGGGATGCTCGTCGGGGGCATCGCGACCCTGTGGGTCGAACGGGTCGCGGGTGACCGGTTCCACCTGCGACCGGCGACGAAGGTCGGTGCGTGGCTCAGAGCTGCGGGACGTTCATGGCGAGCACATAGGCCGCCACGACGAAGAGCAGGACGCTGAACGCGGCGGTGAGATGACGGGGATCGACCCGGGCCGCGATCCGACCCCCCAGCAGGCTGCCCAGCGCGCCGAAGAAACTGAAGACGAGGATCAGCGGCCATTCGATCTCCACACCGCCGGTGACCCGGGCACCCAAGGCGACCAGGCTGTTCACCACGATGACCACCAAGGAGGTGCCGACTGCGGCGGGCATCGGGAAACCCAGGACGAGCACCAGCGCGGGGACCACGGCGAAACCTCCACCGACGCCGAAGAACCCGGTCAGCAGGCCCACTGCGGTCGCGGCCAGTACGACGGCTCCGACTCCTCGTCGGTCGCCCTCCCCAGGGGCGCTGGCCCCGGTGAGCGCGCGCCGCGCCATCAGGGTGCCGACGGCGAGCAGCAGCACCCCGAAGGCTGTCATCAGGATCACGGCGGGCACGGCGATGGACAGTTTGGAACCGGCCAGTGATCCGACGACTCCGAAGAGGCCGAAGAGCAGACCGTCCTTGAACCGGACGTTTCCGCGGGAGTGGTGGCTGAGTACTCCGACCGATGAGATCAAGGACACGATGACCAGCGACCCGGCGGTTGCGGCGGTGGGGGACTGTCCGAGCAGGTAGACGAGGATCGGCACCGTCAGGATGGCGCCGCCGCCGCCGAGTGCGCCCAGGATCAGGCCGACCAGCAGCCCGAAGGGGGCGATGACGAGGAGATCGTTCACCGTCGGTCCTGTCGGTCGGGGCCCGTGGTCGGTGCGGTGACGAGGGTGGACACCGGTGCTTCAGCCTCCTGGTCGATGGTCAGCGTGGTGACATGCCGTGCACGACCGGTCGACCCGACTGGATCCATCCGTTCGTCCCGCCTTGGACGGAGACGGCGTCGTGTCCGGCGTTCGTCAGCAAGGTGGTGGCCGCCTTGGAACGGTTCCCACTGGCGCAGATGACGTATACCACACCGCCAGAAGGGATTTCGGAGAGGTGTCCGGCTAGGCGGGACAGGGGTGCCGTCATGGCGCCCGGCACGTGACCTCCGGCGTACTCATTCGGCTCACGGACGTCGACGACCGTGGCCCCCTCGGAGTGGGCTCGGGCCAGGTCGTCGATGGTGCACTCGCGCATCTGCTGCTCCGTTCGTGAAGGCCTTCCGGCGATCGGACCTTGTTCGCAAGATACCCCCGGGGGTATCTTGCGAACAAGGGGAGAGCAACTCGGGGCGGCCGAGAACTCAAGGAGGGGACCATGATCTTCACCCAGTACTACCTGGACTGTCTCTCACAGGCGTCCTACCTGATCGCCGACGAAACCAGCAGACGAGCCGTCATCGTCGACCCACGCCGCGACATCGAGGACTACCTCACCGCCGCCCGCGACGCCGACCTACAGATCATCGGCATCATCAACACCCATTTCCACGCCGACTTCGTCTCCGGACACCTCGAACTCGCCCAGGCCACCGGCGCCTGGATCGGCTACGGGCACCACGCCAACCCAGAATTCGACTTCCGACCGCTCCACCACGACGACCGCATCGACCTCGGCGGCGTCCACCTGAAAATCCTGGAAACCCCAGGACACACCCCCGAATCCATCAGCGTCCTCGTCCACGAACACGCAGACGACACCACCCCCTACGGCGTCCTCACCGGCGACGCCCTCTTCATCGGCGACGTCGGCCGACCCGACCTGCTCGCCTCCGAAGGCACCACCGCCGACGAACTCGCCCGCAAGCTCTACCACTCCATCCAGAAAATCCTGATGAGCCTGCCCGACGAGGTCCGCGTCTTCCCCGCCCACGGCGCAGGATCAGCCTGCGGCAAGAACCTCTCCACCGAAAAACAATCCACCATCGGTGAACAACGACGCACCAACTACGCCTGCACCCCCATGAGCGAGGACGACTTCGTCGACATCGTCACCGAAGGCCAACCCACCGCACCGGCCTACTTCACCTTCGACGCCACCCTCAACAAACGACAACGGCCCCTCCGCGACCCCCACACGACGATCCCCGCCCTCACCGACGAACAGATCGACAACGCCCTCGCCGACGGCGCCGTCATCCACGACGCCCGACCGGCATCCGAGTACACCTCCGGACACCTCCACGGATCGGTGAACGTCCCCACCGACGGACGCATGGCCGAAACCGCAGGCATGCTCTTCCCACCTCGGCAACACTTCGTCCTCGCCACCCCCGAAGGCCTCGAACAGGACACCGCCATGCGCCTGGCCCGCATCGGATACGACCAGGTCATCGGCTACATCCCACAGATCGAGGACTACCTCGCCCGCCACGCAGACCACGTCGACCACGCCGCCAAGATCCCCGCGGACCACACCGACCGGCTCGACGCGGACACCCAACTCCTCGACATCCGCAACCCCGGCGAAGTCGCCCAAGGCATGATTCCCGGCGCCACCCACATCCCCCTGCCCCAACTGGCCGAACGCCAAACAGAACTCGACCCAAGCCGCCCCACCGTCGTCTACTGCGCCGGAGGCTGGCGCTCCCACGTCGGAGCAAGCTACCTCCGCAGCCGAGGATTCACCGACGTCGCCGACATCACCGGCGGGTACAACGCCTGGGCGGCCGAACACCACAAGGTCTGAACCGCTCGCGCTGCAGGAGAACCCACCTTCGGGCTAAGGTGGGCAGGTCGACCACGGGAGCCCGCGGCAGCGGGCTGAGAAAGGGCTGGAGCCGCCCTGACCGTCATACCTGATCCGGGTCATACCGGCGGAGGGACGTCCGGCCGACCCGGAGGCAGGGCCCCGCCCACCCACCAGGTCACGGTGCTTCTGCGCACGGCATACCCGGCCGAGCGGAAGCGAGCGTCATGACTAGTCAGATCAGCACACCCAGCCACCTGACCGCCGTGCACGACACCCACGAACGGGTCATGATCCCCGTGCCCCAACCCACCGGACAGGGCATGGACGGCCGACCCGGGATGCACACCCCGGTCGCCCGGGTCCACCTCACCAACGGCGAGACCTTCGACCGCTACACCACCACCGGCCCCGGATCGGACCCCCGCCACGGCCTGGACGCCCTCCGCACCGACTGGATCACCCAGCGGGAGGACACCGAGACCTACCCCGGGCGGGCCCGGGCGCTCGCCGACGACGGACGTTCCGCGGTGCGACGCGGTGAGGCCTCGCAATGCTGGCAGGGGCCGCGCCGGGAACCGCTGCGCGCCCGTCATGGCCGCAGGGTCACCCAGATGCATTACGCCCGAAGCGGTCTCATCACCCCGGAGATGCGCTACGTCGCCGCGCGGGAAGGGCTCCCCGTCGAGCTGATCCGCGACGAGATCGCCGCCGGGCGTGCCATCCTCCCGGCCAATGTCAACCATCCGGAGTCCGAACCGATGATCATCGGCCGGAAATTCCTCGTGAAGGTCAACGCGAATATCGGCAACTCCGCCGTCACCAGTTCCATCGCCGAAGAGGTCGACAAGCTCACCTGGGCGATCACCTGGGGCGCCGATACGGTCATGGACCTGTCGACCGGTGAGGACATCCACACCACCCGCGAGTGGATCCTGCGTAATTCACCGGTGCCGATCGGGACGGTGCCGATCTACCAGGCCCTGGAAAAGGTCGACGGTATCGCCGAAGACCTCAGCTGGGAGATCTTCCGTGACACCGTCGTCGAACAGTGCGAACAGGGCGTCGACTACATGACGATCCACGCCGGGGTATTGCGAGCCCACGTGCCGCTCACCTCACGTCGGGTCACCGGGATCGTCTCCCGGGGCGGGTCGATCATGGCCGGATGGATGCTCGCCCACCAGCAGGAATCATTCCTGTACGAACACTTCGACGAGCTCTGCGAGATCTTCGCCCGGTACGACGTGGCCTTCTCCCTCGGCGACGGGTTACGCCCCGGTTCCACCGCTGACGCCTGCGACGAGGCCCAACTGGCCGAGCTGCGTACGCTCGCCGAACTGACCCGGCGGGCATGGGCCTACGACGTGCAGGTCATGGTCGAAGGGCCCGGGCACATCCCGTTGCATCGGGTCGTCGAGAACGTGGAGATCCAACAGGTCCTGTGCGACGGTGCGCCCTTCTACACCCTCGGCCCGTTGGTCACCGACATCGCGCCCGGTTACGACCACATCACCTCGGCGATCGGTGCCGCCACCATCGCCATGGGCGGCACCGCCATGCTCTGTTATGTCACCCCCAAGGAGCATCTCGGCCTGCCGAACCGCGACGACGTCAAGACCGGCGTCGTCACCTACAAACTCGCCGCCCACGCCGCCGATATCGCCAAGGGCCATCCGGGCGCACAGGCCTGGGACGACGCGATGAGCCGGGCCCGCTTCGAATTCCGGTGGCGCGACCAGTTCGCCTTGGCGCTCGACCCGGCGACCGCGCAGGCCTTCCACGACGAGACCCTCCCGGCGGAACCGGCGAAGGAAGCGAGGTTCTGTTCGATGTGCGGGCCGAAGTTCTGCTCCATGAGGATCAGCGCCGACATCCGGCAGACCTACGGTGAGGCGCGCGAAGACCACGCCACGGTCGTACGGCCGGCCCCGGGAATCTGACCGACCCACTCGGGGGCCATCGACAGGCCGGGGCAGCACTTCCGTCGTCGTCGGCGAGTAAGAGCTCTTCGCCTGTCGGCGACGGGCGCTCGCGGCCGACGAGCCCGGTCTCCGATGGGGGAACCATCGCACGTTGTTTAAAGTTGTCGACAAATTCGGGGAACGACGGGGACACAAGGACGGCAGACCATGACGAGCTCACCGCTCAGCGGGCTGAAAGTCGCATGGAAGTGGCGCAGCATCGAGGGTATGCATGTGAGTTCCGTGGTGACCCTGTTGGCGGCCGCGCCGTGGACTGCTCTGGGATTCGTGGCCTTCGTCTGCCTGGGAATGCTCGTCGACCTGGTGCGACCAGGCTCCGGGGAGACCGTGCTGTGGAGCCTCGTCCTGGTCTGGCTGCTCTCCGGGGTGACGGCATGGCAACCGGCCGGGGAGAACATCCTGGCGAAAGTGCTCTTCGGCTGGCGTCGGCCCACGCCCGGCGAACTGGAAGAGCTGACCCCGGCCTGGCATGCCGTCACCGCACGGGCCGGGGTCGACCCCGCCGTGTATTCGGTGTGGATCGCCGACCTGAAGTACGCCAATGCCGCCGCTGCCGGGGGGCACATGATCTCGGTGACCACCGGGGCGATGAGGACATTGGACCAGTCCAGGCTGGAAGCCGTCCTCGCCCACGAACTGGGCCACCATCAGGCCGGTCCTACCTGGCCGAGCAGGCTCGCCGTCTGGTACGCGATGCCCGGACGGTGGGTCGCCCGGTTGGTGACCTGGGGTTTCCGCCAGGTCCTGGGGGTCGTCTCCCGGCACACGTCCAAGGTGGAACTCAGCGGGAATCTCCGGGCCGCCGCGCGGATGCTCTCGTTGCTGGTGCCGGTGTGGGTGGCGCTCCTGGCCATGCAGATCGTCTTCACGATCAACCCGGCCTGGCTGGTCGTGCCGGTGATTCCTCTGGCCGCGGCCTTCTTCAACCGGTACGCCGCGCTGTACGCCGACAGTTTCGCCGTGCAGATCGGGTACGGGCCCCTTCTGCGTGAAGCCCTCCAGCAGTTCCAGGCCGCCGGCTGCGACACCGCCGCCGAACAGGCCGGGATGCGGGCTGCGCTGTTCGCGACCCACCCCACCTGCCGGACGAGGATCCAGGGCATCGACCGTCAGCTCGAAGCCGGGCAGGACCGGTCGGTCGGCTGACATCCGGCGAATTCACCGACGTCCACCGGATGCCGATGGGCCGGGCGGCAGGTCAGTGCCCTTCGAGCTCTTCCCGATGCCGACGGGCCGGGACGAAGACCTTCGTCGCCAGCAGCTCCGGCATGGGGGCGGCCCCTGGTCCGCCGGCCTCCACCCAGGCGATGACGAGATCGGCTTCGACGTCGGTGACCCGGCAGAGCCACACCGGGCGTCCACCGTCGCGGCGTCCGAGCGCCGAAGGCCGGACGACCACGACGTCGGCGTCGGCACAAGGCCCCAGGCAGTTGGCGACGGTGACGGTGCCTTCGACGGCGGCCGCTGCGGCACGGAAACGGTCGAGGCGTTCGACGGCCTCCGCATCGCGGCGACCGTAGCCGTCACGGGCGCAACAACAGCCGTGACAGACGGTCAGCCCGCAGGCATCCGGCGGCGGGGCCGGACGGCGTCGGGTTTTCTTCGCACGGCTCACCGTTCGTCGTCCTCGCGGGCGGGGATCAACTGAACCATCGGGTCGGGGGCCCCGCGCTCAACAAGGCTGCGAAGACCACGGTGACCGTGACGATCCCGATGAGCCCGGCCTGGATCGGGCGACGCACCGCCAGACCGACCAGGCGTTCCTGGCCGTTGCCGGGCTCCTCGGCGTGCAGCCGCCACGTCTGGCCGAGCAGGTCGCGGCGCTCGGCGTACCGTTCGAAGGGCACCGTCGCATACGGGAGCACCGAAGAACCCAACCCCAGGGCCAGGTCGCGGACCGTCCACCGCTGGTCGACGGCGATCAGCACGGTGACCAGGCAGTAGGCCAAGAAGACGAAACCGTGGACGCCGCCTCCGATCCGGGACCCGACTTCGCCCAGATCCAGTAGGTACTTACCGGCCATTCCCAGCAGGAGCAGGGTCCAGGTGACCATCTCGGCGAGGGCCAGGGCCCGGTAGAGCCGGGCGGGTCGGGACACGACGGCAGACATGGGGCCCTTTCGGGTCGTACGGCAGAATTTCCCATTTTGGCATCAGGTGCCGGTGGCGTGGCCGGTCCGACGACCCGTGGACGGACCGGCCACGCGACAGGTCAGAGCCGGACGAGCATCTTGCCGGTGTTCGCACCGGCCAGCAGGTCGATGAAGGCCTGCGGTGCCTCGTCCAGGCCGTCCCGGAAGGTCTCGTCGTAGCGGATCTGGCCGGAGGCGACCCACGGCGCGACCTCCTGGACGAACTGCTCCCGCATGTCGGCGTACTGGCCGACGATGAAGCCGCGCAAGGTCAGCTGGCGGCCGATGACCGCCGTCAGGTTGCGCGGGCCCGGTGCCGGCTCGGTGGCGTTGTACTGGGAGATGGCCCCGCACATCGCGACCCGGCCGTTGAGTTTGAGGTGGCCGATCGCGGCCTCGAGGTGCTCCCCGCCCACATTGTCGAAGTAGACGTCGATGCCTTCCGGGGCCACCTGCTGCAGGCGGTCGGCGACCGGGCCGTCGTGGTAGTCGAAGGCGGCGTCGAAACCGAGTTCGAGCAGGCGGGCGACCTTCTCCGGGGTGCCGGCGCTGCCGACCACCCGGGATGCACCCTTGAGGCGGGCGAGCTGCCCGACCAGGGAACCCACCGCGCCAGCCGCTCCGGAGACGAAGACGGCGTCACCGGCGCGGAATCCGGCGGCGGCGAGCAGCCCGGCGTAGGCGGTCAGTCCGGGCATCCCCAGGACGCCCAGGTAGGCCGATGCCGGCACCGAGCGGGTGTCCACCGGGGTGGCCTCCTCGGCCGGCAGCACGGCATGCTCCCGCCAGCCCAGGCTGTGTACGACCATCGTGCCCGCCGGCAGGGCGTCGCTGGTCGAGGCGATTACCTCGCCGACCGCGCCGCCCTGCAGGGGCTCGTCGATCTGGAACGGCGGGATGTAGGACTTCGTGTCGTTCATCCGGCCGCGCATGTACGGGTCGACCGACATCACCCGGTTGGCGACCACCACGTGGTGGGCCCCCATCTCGGGCAGTTCGGCGTCCTCCACACGGAAGTTCTCCGGCGTGGGCCGCCCCTGCGGGCGGGAGGCCAGGACGACCTGGCGGGTGCTGGTGGGGATACTCACGGATTTCCTCTTCTCGTCGTCGGAGGGAGGAGAAGGCTTCGCCCGCCCGGTCGGCGCCTGCCGCCGGGACGAACCGGTGGGTCCGTGTCAGTCCTTCGGCAGGACGGTGCGTTCGTTCTCGCCGAGCGCTTCGCAGAAGCGCCTGGCCAGCCGGTGCAGGGTGGCGATCTCCTCCGCTGTCATCGTGATCCGCCCGGCGAGGCATCTCTGTACCTCGGCCATGCGGCCTTTCAGCTCGTGCCCGGCGGGCGTCAGGTAGATCGATACCCGCCGTTCGTCGCGGCTGTGGCGCCGGCGTTCGACGTAGCCGGTGTCCTGCAGTCGCCGTAACAAAGGGGAGAGCGTGCCGCTGTCGAGCCGGAGCCGACCGCCCAATTCGGAGACGGTCAGCCCGTCGTTCTCCCAGAGCGCCAGAAGGGTGAGGTATTGGGGATAGGTCAGCCCGAGGTCGGCCAGTTCGGACCGGTAGGCATTCGACGCCGCTCGCGCCGCGGCATTGAGCGCGAAACAGAGCTGGTTGTCGAGGGTGAGATCCCGGTCCATCGGACCATCGTGACACAGCATCAAATTGCCTTCAATTGAATTGTGAACAATTCAATAGGTGTTCTCGACCACGCCGAACGTCCCGGAAGAACACCTCTCGACACCCACCGGAGAACACCGCTCAGAGCATCGGATAATCCGTATAACCCACCGGCCCACGGGTATAGAAAGTCGCCACATCCGGCTCGTTCAACGCCGCACCTTCACGCCAACGCCGCACCAGATCCGGATTCGCCAGGAACAACCGGCCCACCGCCACCACATCGGCCAGATCCCGTTCGAGGATGTCGGCCACCGCCGCCAGATCGTGCACCCGCGCGAAACCGAGATTCACCATCAACGGCCCTCCGAACCGCCGACGCAGATCAGCCACCAGGCCGGCCTTCACCGGATCCTCCAGATCGGCCAATACCGACAGATAGGCCAACCCGAGGTCGGCGACCCCGTCCACCACGGCCTCATAGGTCGCCCGCGTCAGCGCCGCATCCTCCTCCAGGACGCCCTGGATGTTGTGCGCCGGGGAGATCCGCAGACCCACCCGATCAGCCCCGATCGCCTCGGCCACCGCCCGGGTCACCTCGACCGTCAACCGGGCCCGCGCAGCCGGTGAACCCCCGTACTCGTCGGTGCGCACATTGCTCACCGGCGACAGGAACTGATGCAGCAGATAACCATTCGCCGAATGGATCTCCACACCGTCGATCCCGGCCTCCCGGGCGTTCCTCGCCGCCTGGACGAACTCGGCCACGATCTCCACCATCTCCGCGGTCTCCAAGGCGCGCGGCACGGCATGTTCGGCCATCCCCTGCCGGGTCACGATCGTGCCGGGCGCACGCAGGGCGCTGGGGGCCACCGTCTCCAGGCCGTTCTTGTTGTCGGGGTGGGAGATGCGTCCGGCGTGCATCAGCTGGACGGCGATCTGTCCTCCGGCGGCGTGGACGGCGTCGGCGACCAGTCGCCAGCCGTCGATCTGTTCGGCGGTGTGGATGCCGGGGGTGTGCAGGTAGCCCTGGCCGACGGCGCTGGGTTGGGTGCCTTCGCTGATGATGAGGCCGGCTCCGGCGCGTTGGGCGTAGTACTCGGCGTTGAGTTCGGTGGGGGCTTCGCCGTCGCCGGCGCGGCTGCGGGTGAGGGGGGCCATCATGAAGCGTTGGGGGACCTGGAAGGCGCCGAGGGTGATGGGTTCGAAGGGGGTCGGCACGGTTTCTCCTGTCGTCGTGCGGATGTCCGCGCTGATGGACGGGGTGTGGGGTCCTTCTTCTTGGTTCCTCAGGCTGGCACAGCATCTAATTGTCCGCAACTCAATTGTGCACAATCTAAGCGTGTGATGTGTCACATTGGCGTGGGCGGGATCACCGCCCCCGAAAACGATCCAACTCCCGACGCTCCCGCTTCGTCGGACGACCCGCACCACGCTCCCGCGCCGCCACCACCGCCGGACGCTCCTCCCTCGGCGGAGGCGGCGGCGACTCGTCCACCATCGCCTCCGCCGCCACCGCCGCCCCCACCCGCTTGGACAACAACTTCTTCACCACCAGGATCCGCACCTGCGGACCACCCCGGACCACCACCCGATCACCCGGACGGACCAGCGCCGACGGCTTCACCCGCACCCCGTCCACATGCACATGCCCCGCCTTGCACCCCGCCGTGGCCAACGACCGGCTCTTGTACACCCGCACCGACCACAACCACGAGTCCACCCGTACCCCGGAACCCTCCGCCATATCCCGAGCCTAGCCCGGCGAACCCCGCTCCCAGCAGCGCGAACCCGCCCCGGAGCCAGCCGTTCGGTGAAAGATGGTCACCGGCATACTTGCCCCATGCCGCGTCACCGACGTCTCACCATCGTCACCGCGCTGGCGCTCGTCGCCGGCACCACCACCCCCGCCCTCGCCACCGAAGCCCACCAACAACCCGCCGCCCCGCCGCCCAGCACCACCCCCGCCGCACCGGCGAAAATCCCCGCGCCGAACTGGCACAAATGCACCGGCGACCTCGAAGGACACGAATGCGCAGACCTCCAGGTCCCCCTCGACCACAGCAAACCCGACGGTGAAAAGATCACCATCGCTCTCAGCCGAGCCGCACACACCGGCCCCGAACGCCGCGGCGTCATCCTCGTCAACCCCGGCGGACCCGGCCTCGACGGACGATCCAGAGTGGGCATGGCCCGCAATGTCGCCAAGGACATCGCCGACTCCTACGACTTCGTCGGCTTCGCACCCCGCGGCGCCACCGGCAGCAGACCCGAACTGAAATGCGAACCCAAGTCAGCCCGCCCCCCACGGACCACCCCCCGCAACCAGTCCGACATCGACGCCTGGCTCGCCCACAGCCGAGACACCGCCGAATCCTGCTCCTCCGGTGACGGCGCGAAACTGCTCCCCTTCTCCCGCACCACCGACATCGCCGACGACATGGACTGGATCAGAGCCGCCCTCGACGTGGAGAAAATCACCTACTTCGGGGTCTCCTGGGGCACCTACCTGGGTCAGACCTTCGCCACCCGCCACCAGAACCGCGTCGAACGGATGGTCTGGGACGGAGCCGTCGAACCCAACGGCCAATGGGCCGCCAACATCCTCGGCCAGAACGCCTCCTTCCAGAAGGCCGCCGACGCCTTCTTCACCTGGATCGCCACCCGCGACGAAGAATTCAAACTCGGTAAGACCCACGGGGAGGTCAAGGCCAAGTACGAGACCGGCCTGAAGAAACTCGAAGACAACCCCATCGACACCCCCCGAGGGAAAGTCACCTCACACCAGCTGTCCAGCACCGCGCTCTCCGCCACCTACGGCGTCCACGACTGGAAACCCAAAGCGAAAGCACTGTCCGACTTCCTCGTCCACGGCAAGACCGACGACCTCGGCGTCGCACACCCGCCGGACAACGGTATGGCCGTCTACTGGGCCACCGAATGCAGCGAATCCCCCCGACCCACACCCCACTCCTGGGTCGCCTCGGCGAAGAAGTCGCACGACGAGGGCAGCACCTTCGAATCCTGGGGCAACGCCTGGACCCACGCCCCCTGCACCTTCTGGAAGGTCAAACGGGACAGCACCCCCAAGATCGACGGATCACAGGTGAAAGTGCCCATCCTGATCGTGCACGACACCGAGGACGCCGCCACCCCCTACCCAGGAGCCCTGAAAGCGCGCGCCACCTTCCCCAGCTCCCGGCTGGTCGCCCAACAGGGCGGACGCAATCACGGCACCGCCTACATCGGTAACCAGTGCACCCAACAAGCCGTCGACGACTTCTTCCGCGACGGAAAACTGCCCGCCCGAGCCGACGGGGACAAAGCCGACAAGACCTGCGGGGCCTTCACCGTCGACGACTTCCTGAAACAGCACGGCGAGCGCGAACAACGCCGCTGAACTGCGCGCCTCCCCTCCTACGCGGAAGCGGCCCGGCGCCGCAACTGTCCGGGACGCCGGGCCGCTTCCCCCGGAAGCAGAGCTCAGTCGGTCGCCTTGAACGCCTCCTTGAACGACATCCGCGACGACGTCTGCATCAACGAATTGCGGTACATCCGCTCCCCGAAGAGGGTCAACAGCGCACCGAAGGCCACGGTCAACAGCAAGGAGACGACGGCCTCCCACCACTGGGCGTCACCCTGCACCAGGCGGGTCGGCATCACCATCGAGGAGGCCACCGGAACATACGAGATCACCGTCGCCCAGGTCCCCTTCGCGAACAAGGACGCGAAGAACGCCGTCATCAGGAACATCAGGAGCGGATTCGCCGTCTGCTGAAGATCTTCCGACCGGGTCGCCAATGACCCGGCCACCGCCCACAGACAGGCCAGGGCGAGGAAACCGGCCAGGAAGAACACGATGTACCAGACCAGGGCACCCGACAAGGACGGCATCATCGAGGAGAAGGGGGTGAACGCCGCACCGGCGAAACCCACACCGAGATAGAGCACGATCTGCCCCACCGCCATCACCGTGTTGCCGACCACCTTGCCGATCAACAGCTGCCGCACCGGGATCGCCGCAGCCAGGATCTCCACGATCCGGGACTGCTTCTCCTCCAGGACCGACTGGGCGATCTGCATGCCGTACCCAATCACCGACATGTAGAAGAGGATCGCGAAGATCATGCTCAGGACGAAACCGGCTGCGCGCTGCGAACCGTCCTTGTCCGTCAGACTCCTGGTCGACACCGCCGACCGCGACGCGACCTCGTCCGCCGACGTCCCCGCCTGCCCGGCCACCTCCGACAACACCTGGGCGGACAGCACCTGGCGGGTGTGCTGGGCGAAAGCCTTCGACGGGTCGTCCTTCGACGCCGCCTGCCAGCCGTTCCCCGAACGGGACAACAGGACGTCCGCTTCCCCCTCCCGCAACAGCGTCTCGGCCGCGCCCTGATCGGACGCCCGGACGATCTCCACCCGATCCTTCGGTTCTGCCGCGGTCATCGCCCGCCCGACCTTCTCCGCGAGTTCCTTCGCCTCGTCGGTCGTCACCGCCACCGTCGTCGTGGACCCCCGGGACGACAGATACGCCGGCAGAGCGATCGACCCCACGATGATCAACAAGGTCACCAGGGTGCCGACGATGAAACTCTTGGTGAGCAATTTCGTCGTAATCTCCCGACCGGCCACCAACATCCACGCATTGCGCGGAGAACCATCCGCCACCTCGGACGACGGGCTGAGCGTGCTCATGCGGTCACCTCACGATAGATCTCGCTCAAACTCATACGTACCGGAGCGAACTCGGACACCGAACCCCTGGCCAGGGCCTGCGACAGCAAGGTCTTCCCGGCCGACTCCTCAGCCAACTCCACCAAGGCCACCGAACCGTCGACATCCACGACGTGCACCCCGGCCAGATCACGCACCCAACCGGCATCCCCCTCCACCACGATCCGGTGACGGCGCGGACCGGTCGAACGCAACTCCTCCGACGTGCCCTGAGCGACCACCCTGCCCCTGCTCAGAATGACCAGACCGTCACTGAGCTGATCCACCAGATCCAACTGGTGACTGGAGAAGAGCACCGGAACCCCCGCCCGCGTGTGCTCCCGCAACAGATCCGCCATGACGTCCACACTCGTCGGATCCAACCCCGAGAACGGCTCGTCCAGGATCAACGCCTGCGGGCGGGCCATCACCGCCGCCGCGATCTGCACCCGCTGCTGATTCCCCAAGGACAACGACTCCAACTTGTCCTTCGCCCGGCCCGCCAGACCGAACCGCTCCAGAAGATCCTCCACCGAAGCCCGCGCATCAGCCCGGCTCATCCCGTGCAACTGGCCCAGATAGATCAGCTGACTGGCCACCGCCTGCTTCGCATACAGGCCCCGCTCCTCGGGCATGTACCCGAAAGCACGCCGGTCCGCGACCGTGGCCTCCCTGCCCCGCCAACACACCCGCCCGCCATGGATCTGCAACAGACCCATGATCATCCGCATCGTCGTGGTCTTCCCCGCGCCGTTTCCACCGACGAAACCGATCAGTTGACCCTCCGGCACCGTGAAGGACACCCCGTCCACCGCCGTGTGATCACCGAAACGGCGGGTCAGCTCCTGCACTTCGAGCATGTCGACACCTCTTCCCACCGGAGTCTGCAAGAACGACCGGTCGACGGTCGACCGGCCCTTACCGAAGAAACTAGGCGTCGAAGCCCCGACCACACCTCCCCTGGGAGGAGGAACCCACCGGGCCGTCACTCCCCCGGATGAATGAGACCCGTCTCATAGGCGAGGACGACCGCCTGCACCCGATCCCGCACCTTCAGTTTCGCCAGACAGTTCGACACATGGGTCTTCACCGTCGACTCCCCGACGACCAACTCCGCCGCGATCTCCGCATTCGACAGACCCCGCCCCACCCACCGCAGCACTTCGCGCTCGCGGCAGGTCAACGAGGCCAGGAGCGGGTGCGGGGTGGTGTCCGTCCCGGCTTGGGTCGCTTGGCGGTTGGTGGCGGTCGTCATCTCGGCGATGACTCGGCGGGTCACTTCCGGGGCGAGCAGGGCATGACCTGAGCCGACGGTGTGCACCGCTTCGACCAGATGTTCCGGGTCGGCATTCTTCAGCAGGAAGCCGCTGGCTCCTGCGCGTAGCCCGTCGAACAGGTAGTCGTCCCGGTCGAAGGTCGTCAGGATGATGACCTTGCCCAGGTCTTCCTCGACGATCCGGCGGGTCGCTTCGACGCCGTCCATGACCGGCATCTGCACATCCATGAGGATGACGTCCGGACGCAGCGCTCTGGCCTGGGCGACCGCTGTCGCGCCGTCTGCGGCTTCGCCGACGACGTCCAGGTCGTCCTCGATGGACAGCATCAGCCGGAAACCGCTGCGTACCAAGGCCTGGTCGTCGACCAGGAGCACCTTGACCCGGGCTGGGTCGTCCACGTCGTCCATGTCGTTCATCCTGTCTTCTCGGTGTCTCGGTCGGTGGGGTGTTTCCCCCGGGCCGGCAGGGTTGGCGTGGCGCGTAGGGGGAGCCGGACCCGGACCCGGTATCCACCGGACACCCGGGGGCCGATGTCCGTGGTGCCGCCGTGGGAGGCGACGCGTTCCCGCATGCCGAGCAGCCCCAACCCGCTGCCGGAGGTGCCTTCGCGTGGCCGTCCGCTGTCGAGGATCTCGGCTTCGGCGTACCGGTGCTGCTGGTCGCCTCCGATGCGGAGGACCACGGTCGCGGACGGTGCTGTCGAATGTCGGCGGACATTGGCCAGGGCTTCCTGGATGGTGCGATACAGGGTCAACCCGACGGGCATCGGGATCTGGTCCACCATGCCCGCCCCGTCCTCGACGACCTGGTAGGTCACCGAGAATCCCGTCGAGCAGGAGGACTGGACGAGTTCGGCGATCTGCTCCACGCCGGGTTGTGGGGACCGGTGGGTCGCACCGGGGTCGTGGGACGTCGAGGATGCGGAGGCGGGGGCGTCTTCTTTCCGGGCGGGGTCGGTGCGACGCAGCGTGCCCAGCAGGCCTCGCATCTCTCCGACGGCCTGCCGTGAGGACTCCTCGACCCGGGCGAGGGCTGCCGCCGCGGCGCCCGGGTCCTTGTCCATCACCCGCCGGGCGGCTGCTGCTTGGATTCCCATCACGGACACGTGGTGGGCGACGACATCGTGCAGTTCCCGGGCGATGCGCAGCCGTTCTTCGACGACCTTCCGGTCGGCGAGTTCCTCGGCCTGTGCGGAGATCAGGTCTGCCTGCGCCGACAGTTGCGCGTGGGCGCGGGCCTGGCGCCATGACGCCTGTCCGCCGAGGATCCCGCTGCCGAAGTAGACGATGTTGAGGAGGAAAGTCAGCGCGATCAGCGCGACGGGTGTCGGGAAGATCCCTTCCGGGGTCGACGAACCGGTGTGGTGGGCGGCGAACTCGAACAGAGCCGTTCCCAGAGCGAACTGCCAGGTCAGCCAGCCGAACATGAGGACGAGGACCGCTGCCACCAGGCCGAGCATGACCCGCCGTGAACCGGCCCAGGCCACCCCGGTGAACAGGGCGAAGACGTAGACGCACTGCATCGGCAGGATCGTCATCACCACGGTCACGGTGATCCCGCAGAGAAACATGTGCAGTTGCAGCAACCCCATGACTGTCAACGGGTGAGTGCGCCGCCAGATCAGCGGCAGGGTGCCCGCCGCGATCAACAGATGCTGCAGCCAGGTCGGGTCCGAGACGAAATGGGGATTGAGCGTGCTGCGGGAGAGTTCCATGCCGAGCGCGCCGAAAGCCCACATTCCCAAGGCGACCCACAGGTCGTTGCGGCGTTGCCGAGATGTGGGTGCAGGCCGATGCCAGTCGTCGTCGAGTGCGAAGTAGGTGCGCAGACAGTCACCGGTCGAGGCCCAGGTCAGAGGCATGGTCTTCAGCCTAGAGCGCGGCGTGGCCGTCGACCTCCGTCGTGAGAAGGAGACGGGGACGTCGGTGGGATGAGTCGTCCAGGTCTCAACGTCGCCCTCAGACGGGTCACCGTTATGCCGGGTCGCCGTCAGGGGTCGGGATGACCCGCACCTGGTGAGGCGACAAGGAAGTCGGCGGGGTTCTCGATGGCCTTTGCAGGACGGTGATCCGGCGTCAGCACAGGATGAAATAGGACGACAGGTGCAACACGAGCAGCAGATGCAAGGACGCGAAACGCACCCGAAGGGACGCAAAGAGCAGGCCGAGAGCGACGATCGCCAAACTCGGCAGCCAATGGGACGGTGCGAAACGGTGCGGGATGAACACGGCGTGACCCAGCCAGAACATGATCGCGCTGATGACGATCACTCCCCACGACGGAAGGCGCTCGCCGAGGTAGCTGTGCAGTAGCCCGAAGGTGAGGTAGTCCTGCCAGAACACCGAGACGGTCATCCACGCCATGTAGAGGAAGACCGGCAAGGGCAACTGGTAGTGGAAAGGCACCGCGATCGCCAAGACGACCAGCAGGGCGTAGAGCCGCACCGTCCGGGAGCGGGCGAAAAGTACCCGGTTGTAGCGCTGATGCGTCATCACGAGGGCGACGGCGAGCACGGCCGCGAACGTTGTCTCGATCAGCACCGACGTCGCCCTGTCATCGGTGAAGAGCCGACCGATGCCATATCGGTGCAGCCCCGGCGTCAACGCCCATAGGCCGAACCCGGAGATGCAGACGGCCAGAACGATCCACTACGGCAGAGGCTGTCGCCGATTCTCCTGCTCTGCAACATTTCCCGTGGCGGAATCGGGACAGAGGCGCGTCATTCGCTGGACGGTAGCATCTCGGCTACTGGCAGCCTCGCCCTTTGGGAAAAGCGTGGGCTCTGCAATGTTCGCTGACGTGCGTCAGCTGTAGTGAAAACGAACCTGCAGAATGACGAGGTCGTCGCCGTCTACGAGGTACACGAGTCGGTGTTCCTCAGTGATTCGCCGCGACCAGACACCAGCCAGCATGTGACGCAGCGGTTCGGGTTTGCCGATCCCGGCAGTGGGATCGCGGAGCGCATCGTCGATCAAGCGGTTGATGCGCTTGAGGGTTTGGCGATCGTTAGCGAGCCAGAAGGTGTAGTCGTCCCAGCCGTTTGGTGTGAAAACGAGCCTCATCGCACCAGGTCGTGTTCGGAGCGTTCGCCGGTACGAGCTTGCTGGAGGCTCTCCAGGAGGTGGCGGGCGTTGGCCGGGACACGCAGCAGGTGTGCTGTCTCTTCGAGCGCGTCGTAGTCGGCGCGCGACATCAGCACGGCGTCGCCATGCCGGGAGGTGATCTCTACCGGCGCACGATCCTCGTTGACCTGCTGAATCAGTGGGAAAAGTTGTTTGCGGGCCTCGGTCGCGGTCACAGCCATGACGCCTCCTGATTGGTACCGAATCTGGTACCAGTATGCCGTGATCTGTGAGAGGGCTCAATGTCTTCGGCAACAAAAAAACTCCCGGCCGGATTGCTCCGGTCGGGAGTCTCTCTCAGTGGTGCGCGAGGGGGGAGTTGAACCCCCACGCCCTTTCGGGCACACGGACCTGAACCGTGCGCGTCTGCCTATTCCGCCACTCGCGCGCGCTCTGCCATCATGCCAGGAGCGCGCCGGATCGCCAAACGTGGTTGCTGCTCGGGTTGTTTCGCCCTGTATGTGGGGTCATTCGTCCTCGAGTGGCTGCCTCGGGAGGGCCTTCGCCGGCGGGACGTCGCCGCTGGTAGACCACGGTCGCTGCCAGGCCAGGAGTGCCACGGCGGCGCAGGTCAGCATGATCCCCACGGTGAGCCAGGTGGCCGGGCCCGTCGACATCGGCATCCACGCTGCGGGGATGAAAGCGGCATGCATTCCGCCGTGGACGCCGGCCGCGCCCCACGCTGATCCGGTGCACCAGCGGACACATCCGGCGAGGAATCCCATCCCGAACGGCATCGCGAGATAGAGGAACCGTTCGCCCAGGTTTTGTTGCCCGCCGCTGGAGGCCAGGTGCAGGAGGGTGAAGACCCCCGTCGTGACCGCCAGGGTCAGCCACGGGAATCGCTGCGCGTGCCGCCAGGCAAACCCCCGGAACCAGAACTCCTCGGGAAGGCCTTGCATCAGGAAACCCCTGGCCAGGCCGACGAGCACGAGCGCAGGCCAAGCGATATCGGGGAGGCGCAGTGGCGTCGTCCTCGACTCGACCGGCAGGGACTGCGCCAGCAGGCATGCCGCGAAGGTCAACCCGGCGGTGACCGCTGCGGCCGGCACCAGCCATCCCCAGCCCGGCCGTCCGCAACCGTTCAGATAGTGGCCCAGGGAGACCTTCTCGAAACGGGCGAGGACCAGCAGCGCCAACAACGTCGTCACCAGGGGGAGAGCGATGAACGCGATCTCGACGGCCACGACCAGGACGAAGCCGTCCCCGGTGGCGAGATCATCCATCCTTTGCCAGAACTCTTGCGGGACAAGTTTTTTCGCGGTCAGGGAGAAAGCGCAGAGCACGGTCGCCACAGCGGCCACCACCGAGCGTTTCCACACCGCAGAAGGACGCGCTCGACGTCCGGTTTCCTCGGAAGTACTGGGCGATGACGTCGTGATTTCCATACCGGACACGATTCGCTCTTGCGGGCCGGCGCAGAAGTCACCGCGGTCACAGATCGCGACGTCGACGATGTGACCGTGGTCAGATGTCCGCGGGAATCCTGCGACCTAATCTGTCGGACATGATGACTCTGCCCAGAAGAGCACGTCCCCGCTATCTTCCCGGCAGCATCCACCTCCTGGCCGTGGTGGTTCTCCTCCTGGCCGGAGGTGTCCTCTGGAAAACAGCCAGGCCGACGACGAACACACTCGCACTGGCGGTCAGCGTCGCGGTCACCGGTCTGAGCTGGTGGTCGTGGAGCCGGGCGAGCTCGCCCCGGGCCGCGCGGCGCTGGTCCCTGCTCCTCGCCACGGCAGCTTTGTCCGCGTCGTTCCTCAACGACAGCCCGCTGGGCCTGCCCGTCTTCGTCCTGGGACTGTGCAGCGTGGCCGTCGAATACGGACGGCGAGGCGTGCTGCTCGCCGCAGCCTCCTACCTGGGTGTCCTCTGCGTGCTCTACACCTGGGCCTCCACCCAAGGACGGCAGATCCCCGGCGGAATCGCACTGAACATCTTCGTCGTCACCTGCCTGCTGACCATCGGTCTGCTCGTCGCCGAGTCCCTCCGCCAACTCACCGAAGCACACCGGGACGCACTCCTGCTCGCCGAAGAACGCCGCCGGACAGCTCTGCGCGAACTCGACCGTGCCCTCGCCGAGGAAAGAATGACGCAAGCGCGTGCCCTGCACGACGACGTAGGACGAGACCTGACCGCCATCCTGATGAGCGCGGAAGTGGCACGACGCCTGCGCGACACCGACGCCGAAGCGGCCTGGGCGGAGATCGACCGCGTCCACGAGATCGCCACCGACGCCCTGACCGGCCTACGTCGACAGGTACGCGCCCTGAGTCCGCTGCCCGCCGACGACCTCGACCGACTCGACCTGGACTCGGCCCTGGAACGACTGACCGCAGTATTCCAAGGGACCGGGCTGGACGTCGTCATCACCCGACCCGACGACCCCGGCCCGGCCCGTCGGGTCGACCCGTTGGCCTACCGCATCATCCAGGAGGGACTGACCAATGTCGTCCGACACTCGGGAGCCTCCCGGGTGGAGATCGTGCACACCATCGGCGACCTGACCACCGTGCGGATCCTCGACGACGGCGAAAACCCTTCCGCCGACCCCACCGGAGCAAACGACAACCCCGGCCGAACCGTCCTGGAAGGCTTCGGGCTCAGCCACCTGCGATCCCGCGTCGAAGCCGCCGGCGGCACACTGACCACAGGATGGACCGGCCGCGGGTTCCTCCTCGACGCCACATATCCCGCCGAGGCCACGGCATGACCCCGCCGACACCACGCGGCGACGACAAGCCCCGACTGCGGATGATCGTCGTCGACGACCAGGAACTGTTACGACGCGGACTGCACCTCCTCCTGGAATCCACCGGACGGGTCGACGTCATCGGCCAGGCCCGGGACGGCGCCGAAGCGCTGGCCTTCATCCGGAAGAACCCACCCGACGCGGTACTCACCGACGCGGTGATGCCGGGAACATCCGGCGCAGACCTCATCAGAGCCTGCAGAACGGAATTCCCCGGGCTGCCCGTCATCGTGGTGACCACCTTCGACACCGACGACGTCGTGCAGGACGCCCTGGACGCCGGCGCCGCCGGGTTCCTCCTCAAGGACGTCTCACCCGAACGGATCGTCGAAGCGGTCGAAAACGCCATGAACGGCGGACTGGTGATCGACCCACGGATGGCGCGCGCTGCTGTGCGCAGGCCCCGGGAAGATCCGTTGCACGAACTGACCTCCTCCGAACGGGAGGTGGCTCTGCTCATCGCGGACGGGAGGTCGAACGACCAGATCGCGCGGATCCTGCACCTGGCCCCGGGCACGGTCAAGAACTATGTGTCGACGGTGATGCGCAAGACAGGGCTGCCCGACCGCACCCAGGTGGCCCTGTTCGTGGACCGGATGCGCAGGGCTGCACCCACGGATCAGCGGCGACGTTCGCAGGCGGTGCCGTCGCCGTCCCTGTCCAGTCCGGGCCGGTAGCCGGGGTCGCCGCGGTGCAGGGGAGCAGCTCCGGCGCGGCGGGCTTCGTCGCAGTTCTTGTAGTAGACGGAGGCCGTCGTGCCGCCGGCGCCGCTGCCGGGCTGGGGCGGGGCCGGTACTGCGGGGGCGGCGGCCGGCACGGTCTGGGTGACCGTCGTGGTGGCGGTTTCGGTGACGGTCTGCGTGGCGGTGGCGGTCGTGGTGGCTGTGGTGGTGGCGGTGGCCGTGTGGGTGAAAGTCGTGGTCACCGTGGGGGTCAGCGTGTTCGACGGGGCAGAGACCCGGTTCGTGCTGTTGAACCCCGTGCAGGCCCCCATCAGTCCGAGGACGACGACGGCGCCGATCGCGGCTCGTTTGCCGCGGTCCCGGGCGGTCTCCCCTTCGTAGAGGCCGTACGGGCCGCGCGCCCGATGCCCTTCCTCGTCCACCCAGAAACCCCAGCCGGGCGGCGCCTCCGGCCAGTCCTCCGGCGGGAACCACCCGCGTTCCGGCCGCCAGTCGTCGCTCGGCGGCGACGGCCAGCCAGGCGGTGGGTTGAATCGAGCAGTCATCGGATGCCCCTCCGTACGTGGAAGGCGTGTCAGGCGGGCCCGTACACCGGAATTCTATGACTCTTATGCGTATTTCATGCGCTTTGCCGGTTCGGCGTCGGGGAGTGGAAGGACGGTATTCCGCTCGACGCTGGGCCTACGATCCGACTATGACCCTTAAAGACGCGAGTTCCGTCTGCACCGCCCCGGTCGTCGTGCTCGGGCTTCTCGGCGGGTACGTGACCGCCCGGGAGACCGGGGTACGTCCGATCGGCGGGGTGGTCCTGGCCGCCGCCGGGATCTACGCCGGACGCACCTGGTACGCCCGCGGCGGCGTGCGGGACACGGCGCTGCTCTCCGCGATCTACCTCGCCGGTTTCGGGCTGTCCCACCCGTTGGCGAAGGCCATCGGCGCCTGGCCGTCCGTGCTCACCGTGACCGCGGCGAGTGCCGCAGCGGCGCAGTTCGTCTCGGACTCGCGGCCACACTGACCGCAGGTGACCGCAGGCTCTGCTCCCCGAAGGTGAGAAGCGCCGGCGACCGGGGGCCTCCCGATCGCCGGCGCTTCTCGGCCTGCAGTGTGTTCCGGGCGGGTCAGCGGATGAAGATGCCGCCGAAGACGAAACCGAGTGCCACGGAGAACCCGATGGCCAGGATGCCCGGCACCAGGAAGGGATGGTTGAACACGGCCTTGCCGATCCGGGTCGAACCGGTGTCGTCCATCTCGACCGCGGCGAGCAGGGTCGGGTAGGTCGGCAGGACGAAGAGCGCGGAGACCGCGGCGAAGGCCGCCACGATGGCCACATTCGACACGCCCAGGGCGATCGCGGTGGGCATGATCGCCTTCGCGGTCGCGGCCTGGCTGTACAGCAGCGACGCGGCGAAGAAGAGCACCACGGCCAACAGCCAGGAGTGCTGCTTCAGCAGGTCGCCGGAGAACGCCATGATCTCCTTCTCGTGGGCCTTCACGAAGGTGGTGCCCAGCCAGGCGACACCCAGTACGCAGATCGAAGCGCTCATGCCCGACTTGAAGGTGGACGCGTTGAGGATCTCGGCGGGCTGCACCTTGCAGATCAACACGATGATCGTGGCGACGGCCAACATGATGGAGATGATCGCGGCGTCCCGGGGCATCGGCGCATTCTTCGGGTCGATCAGCTTCACCTTGTCGCTGATGGCGGTGGCGTAGAGCATCACCGTGATCAGACCGACCAGGAAGACCAGCACCGACTGCTTCGCGCCCGGCTTGAGGGTGCGTCCGGCGTGCGAGGTGGTGTCGATCAGCCCGGCGTCGCGGCGGCGCTGGAACTCGGGGTCGAACTCCAGGGCGCTACGCGGGTTGCGCTTGTCCCAGAGCATCATCAGCCCGGCGGTCAGCATGCAGGCCAGGAAGGTCGACGGGATGCACACCGCGAGGATCTGCAGGTAGTCCACGCCCTTCTTCTCCAGTGCGCCGGACAGGAAGACCACGGCTGCGGAGATCGGGGACGCGGTGATGGCGATCTGGCTGGAGACCACGGCGATGGACAGGGGCCGGGCGGGCCGGATGTTGTTCTCCTTGGCGACCTCGGTGATGACGGGCATCGCGGAGAAGGCGGTGTGGCCGGTGCCGGCCATCAACGTCATCAGGTAGGTCATGAACGGCGCCAGGAACATGAGGTGCTGCGGGTTGCGGCGGAGCACCTTGTCGACGACATCGACGAGATAGTCCATGCCGCCGGCAACCTGCATCGCGGCGATCGCGCAGATCACGGCCAGGATGATGGAGATGACATCGAGGGGCATCCCCGCGGCGGTGGGCTTGGCGCCCAGCGCGGCCAGGGCGACCACGCCGATGCCACCGGCGAAACCGATGGCGATGCCACCGAGGCGGGCCCCGATGACGATGGCCGCCAGGACGACGGCTAGTTGGATCCAGAACAATGTGTGCTCCTCAACGAGGGCCTGTGTAGCGAGGCGGGTGACGTGGTCAAGGAGATATTTCTCTGCGTCGTTGAGGTTTTCACGCTCGGGGGGACGGCGGCCACGACCTGCCTTCTCTCAAAGGGGATGACAGAACGTACCTACTTTAGGAAAGTTGACTACCGAGGACATATCGGCCGGGAGGGGAACGGCCGAAGTACCCCCTTTTTTGCATATGATCTTTTTGTTGTCAGCTGTGCCTTTCCCGGCCGTTGTCGACAAGTGCTTTCTTCGCCAACGGCCCCCCGGACAGCACCTGGGCATGCGCGGCACTCGTCCCGAAGGTCCGGTCGTCGTCGACCAAGGTCACCCAGGCATCGAAAGAATTCACCGCCTGGGGATGGCTCAAGTTCAGCTGATAAGTGAAACTGCACCGCCACTCCGCCCCCATGGTGAGCACGGGCGGGATATCTTCACAGCGCCCACCGGTCACCCGAGCAGCAGTCTCCAAGCCGGAAGCATGCACCCTCCCCGGCTCCGGAGAAACCCCGCGGGCGACCATCGTCACCAGAGCACTCCGGTCACCCTGATGCTCGACCTGCAAGGTGACCTCGGCCAACGGATAGACATCCCGGAAAGTCGTCGAAGCCTTCGCCGCGACCACCTCCCCGTCCGTCGTCGCCACCGACGCCTCGAAGGCGACCGAGCTCCGCGGCTTGCCCTTCAGCGCCTCCTTGGTCGTATACCTGCAGACCAGGCTCTTCCCCGGCGACACCACCGGACCACCCTGGCAGGAAGAGAGCGGAACCGCGCCCTCAGGTGTGCTCACCCGGGACACCGTCACCGGAGACGTGCTCACATTCGTGGCCGTCAAGGTCAACTTGGCCTGCTCACCGGTCTCGGCCAGATCCTTCTGATCGACCGCCAACGTCGCCTTCAGCTTCGGCGCCGGTTTCGTGCTGCGCCAGGTCACCGCGAACGCCGTGCTCACCGTCAGCCCGTCGTCATCGGCCACCGTCGCCGTCACCACGTCCTTCAGCGAATCACCCGGGGCGACCTTCACCGAAGAAACCCACGAATCCTCACACGACCAGGGCATCGTGCCGCGGGAAACGATCTTCGCATTCTTCTTGTCCATCAGATCGCCCAACACCTCACTGCTCAAACTGACCAGGTTCGAGATCTCCGGGATGCGGCGAAAGTAATTGGGGATGCGGCAATAACCCACACCCTGATCGGGGTCCACGGCATCGCTGATCGCCTGCATGATGAACAGCTGCTCCGGCGGGTCGTTCACCACCGACACGCGATGGGTGTCCTTACGGACATGCAAGGCACCGTCAGGGGACTTCATGGTCACCGACAACGTCGAATCCCAATTCTTCGGATACGGGACCCCGTCCATGGAATGAGGGAAGAGGAACCGGCAGCTCTCCCCAGCCTCCACAGGAGAGCAACCGGAGTACTCGACATCCAGCTTCTGACCGTCGAGGGACGCCGCGACGGGCACCAGTCGGACCGCGCCGTCATTACGGACATCGACCATCTGATAGGTGCCCCAAGTGGTGAATTCATGGATCTCCTTGGGGGCACTCCAGGACAAGGAGAAGGACGCCGACCCGGCGGGGGGCGGCGAGGCCGCCGATGCCGAAGGCGCTGCAGCTGCCACTGCCATCAACACGCCCAGGAAGAAAGCCAGGAAGGAAACAGGAACAAGGGTCGACTGACGCGAAGAATTGGTCATGGCTACCTAGCGAAATGAGGTGGATGACGCAAATATGCGAAATGACTATTTCAGGGTGCCACTCCGACAAGCCGATGGGAATACCCCTGGGGTGCAATCCGGGAGCAAGCACATTCCGGAGCCGGCGCGGGACATGTCAGACATCGGGGCGGCCCCGGAAGGCGCCAGGCGCGAAAACTGTCGGAAATGTGCAGCACCGTCGCCGAGAACTGCACGAACGTGCATTCCTCAGCTCTTCCGATGGGCAGCGCACGGTGATGGGATAGGCCCATGAAGAAGCTGATCAACGACCCCGCCTCGGTCGTGGCCGACGCCCTGCGCGGAATGGAACACGCGCACGGCGACCGGCTCCGCATCGACCACGCACAGCGCATCGTGTACCGCAAGGAAGCACCCCGCCCCGGAAAGGTCGGACTGATCTCCGGCGGAGGCAGCGGCCACGAACCGATGCACGGCGGGTTCGTCGGACTCGGCATGCTCGACGCAGCTTGCGCCGGAGAGGTCTTCACCTCACCGGTACCCGACCAGATGATGGCCGCCACCCACGGCGTCGACGCCGGCGCAGGCGTCCTGCACATCGTGAAGAACTACACCGGCGACATCATGAACTTCGAAATGGCCGCCGAAATGGCCGAAGCCGAACACGGCTGTCGCGTCGTCTCCGTGGTCACCGACGACGACGTCGCCGTCAAGGACTCCCTCTACACCGCCGGACGACGCGGAGTCGGCGTCACCGTCCTCGTCGAGAAGATCGTCGGCGCCGCCGCCGAAGCAGGCCGCGACCTCGACGCCTGCGCCGAACTCGCCCGCACCGTCAACGCCCAAGGCCGCTCCATGGGCATGGCACTCACCTCCTGCACCGTCCCCGCCGCCGGAAAAGCCACCTTCGAACTCGCCGAGGACGAGATGGAGATCGGCGTCGGCATCCACGGCGAACCAGGCCGAGAACGAACCAAACTCGGGACAGCACGGGAGATCGCCGAACGACTCGTCGAACCCGTCCTGGCCGACCTCGACTTCACCGGCGCCCCCGCCATCGTGATGATGAACGGCATGGGCGGCACCCCCCTGCTCGAGCTGTACGTCATGTACGCCGAAGTCGCCCGGATCCTCGAAGGCAAAGGCATCACCGTCGCCCGCAACCTCGTCGGCAACTACATCACCAGCCTGGAGATGGCCGGCTGCTCGGTGACCGTCCTCAAAGCCGACGACGACATCCTCACCCTCTGGGACGCCCCGGTGAACACCCCCGGCCTGCGATGGGGATGCTGATGACCGACAGCGCACTCACCCTCCAGAATGCCCACGCCTGGATGGTCGCCTTCGCCGAGGCCGTCCACACCGACGCCGACCTGCTCACCGACCTCGACCGACAGATCGGCGACGCCGACCACGGATCGAACATGGACCGCGGCATGCAAGCCGTCACCGCACTCGACCACGACAGCTTCGCCGACACCCCCGCCTACCTGAAGAAAGCCGGCATGACCCTGGTCAGCACGGTCGGCGGAGCCAGCGGACCCCTCTACGGCACCTTCTTCATGCGCTTCGCCGGCGCGCTGGGCGACGAGAGCCGACCCGACACCGACCGCTTCGCCGCCGCCCTCCAAGCCGGAGTCGACGGAGTCATCGCCCGCGGCAAAGCCGAACCCGGCGACAAGACGATGATCGACGCCCTCGCCCCCGCCGTCGAGGCCTTCGCGAAAGCCTCGACCGACGGACTGGCCGCCGCCCTCACCGCAGCCGCCGACGCCGCCGCCCAGGGACGGGACGCCACCACCCCCCTCGTCGCACGCAAAGGACGCGCCAGCTACCTCGGCGAACGCAGCGCAGGACACCAGGACCCGGGAGCGACGTCCACCGCGATGCTCCTGGCCGCAGCGGCGAAGGCCTTCAGCGCATGATCGGCATCGTCGTCGTCTCGCACAGCCATGCCCTCGCCACCGCTGCGCTGACCTTGGCCTCCGAGATGGTCCCCGCCGAAGGTGGACCGAAGATCGCGCTCGCCGCAGGACTGGACGAGAAGACCTTCGGTACCGACGCGGCCCGGGTCGCCGATGCCTTGGCCGAGGCCGACTCGCCCGACGGGGTCCTGGTTCTCCTCGACCTCGGGTCGGCGTTGCTCTCCGCCGAGATGGCCCTGGAGTTCGTCGAACCGGAGCTGGCCGAGCGGGTCGTCCTGAGTTCGGCGCCACTGGTGGAAGGGCTGGTGGCTGCCGCGGCCAGCGCGGCCACCGGGGCCGACCTGTCGACGGTCCGACGCGAGGCCGAGAGTGCACTGCGGGCCAAGTCCGACCATCTGGGGCAGTCGGTAGACGGTGCTGCCGCCGGGGAGGACCGGACCACAGGTGACGGTGTGAGCGGTGGAGACACCGGCTCTGCCGGGAGCGCACCGGAGCTGGCCGAGCGGACCGTGGTGCTCACCGACCCCGCCGGGATGCATGCCCGTCCGGCAGGTCTGGTGGTCGCTGCGGCGGCACGCTTCGACGCCCGGGTCGTGCTCGTCGCCCAGAGCGGACAGGAAGGGGACGCTGCGAGCATCCTCGGTCTGCTCGGATTGGGTGCGCGTCATGGTGAGCGGGTCGTGGTGCGGGCCAGCGGTGCTCAAGCGGTCGAAGCGGTCGAAGCGGTGGCCGCCGTGCTGGAGGCCGGACCCGCCGACTGATCTCGTGCGCTGTGCTCCGCTCGTCGTATCGCGCGTGTGGAGACGCACTGCCAGCACCTTTCCTCGACTGGGCCCTCGGATGAATACGGGCAGCAGTTGCGGAAAGGTGCTGGCAGTAGCGGTGCGTCAGGAGGAGATGACGCGGGCAGTGGCGGTGCGGGTGACGCGGTTGCCCTCGTCGTCCTTGATCACCACGGTGACCGAGACATCCTGGGACTCACGGGGTTTTGCTGTCGGTTGCATGACGACCCGGCAGACCTGGGCGCGTCCGGCGGGCAAGGTCGCCCCAGGGGTGCAGGTGTGACTCGTCAGTTTGGCCGTCGTCGACGGGGTGATGGACTCGATCACGCCAGGTTCGGCCGAACTGCCCAGTACGGTCACCGGAATCGCAACGGTGCTGCCGACCTTCGCCGACCCGGGGGCATCAAGGGTGATCCCGGCGTCCGGGAGGACATCGGTGAAGGTGTGTGTCACTGCGGCCTTTCCGGAAGCATCGCTGTATCCGTCGGAGGCCTTCACGGACACCTCGCGCACCACTGTGGACCCGGGTTTCCCGGACAGGGGTTTCGCTGCGGTGAAGGTGCAGGTGTAGGTGCCGCCTGGCGGTATCGGTCGCAGCCAGGGGCAGGAAGTGTCCGGTGGTTGCCCGGCCGCGAGAAGGTTCCGTCCTTCCGCGAGGAGCGTCTGCAAGGTCAACGGGTGGGAGCCGGTATTGGTGACGGTCGCGGCATATCGGGCGATGCCACCTGTTTCGGGAAGGGACGGGTCTGCGGTGGCAAGACTCAGCCGCAACGAAGCGCTGTCGACCACCGTCCACGTCAGCTCGCTGACCCGGTCCGTCGTGTTGCCCTCGTCGTCGGCGAAGATCATCGTCACCGTGTCGTGGATCTCCCCGGGGGTCGTGGCGACCTCGGCTGCGTACCAGACCTCTGGGAAGTATTCCGGATGTCGGATGACCTTGGGATTCTTCGGGTCCAATATGTTGCCCAGGCGGGCGCTGTGGATTGAGATGATCGTGGTGGGTTCATGCTCAATCCTGCTGATGACGTACATCATGCCGTAGCCGGGACGCTGTCCGACGGCGAACTTCTCTGGATGGTGGGGGATCATGAAGCGGTTTGCGTACGGCGGATCGTCCACCGCGACGACCCGCACACTCGCAGAACGGGTCAGGCTGGTGCCCTCAGATGTGCGTGCGGAGACAGCTGCTACGGCCGTGCGGCGCATCGGATAATCGACCCCGTCGAAACTGACCTTGATCACCAAGGTGAGGGTGTAGCCCGGGTCGAGCGACGGGAAATCGTTGTGCGAGGCGGTCTTGGTCGCAACATCCGTGCCGAACGAGTCCGTTCGGGCCGTGACATCCTTGCCGTCGAGGACGACCGAGGTCACCGAGAGTGGAACCGTGCCGTCATTGGTGAGGACGATGAACTGACCGTACGGCCCCGCTCTGTACTCGTGCGCGGTGATCTCCGGGCCGTACATCCAGTGCAGCCGGAACGAGGGGCCTTGCACCGGCGCTGTCGGTGGGGTGGCCTGTGCGGGCATCGTGGTGATCATCAGGCTGAACACCAGGGTGATGGTCAGGCAGACGGCAGCGAAGAGATTCCTCAACGGAAACAACGCGGGTTTCATGGCACACCTCTGTGACATAGCCGGATGACCTCTCCAGCCTGCCCCCACTGCCCGGAAGACGCACCTTGAAAAAGATGAAATCTTCTGTGCATCAACACTTTCGGCCTATCGGGGCGGCTGAACCAGGTATGACCCCGCAGCGACCCCGAGCTGCTCAGAGCAGCTTCATCTGCTGGGCCTGCTCGGTCAGCTCGTCCCGGAAATTCGGGTGAGCGATCCCGATCAACGCCCGCGCCCGCTCCCGGTTGCTCCGCCCCCGCAACTGAGCGACCCCGTACTCGGTCACCACGAAATTGATGTCGTTCTTGCTGGTCGACACGTGGGTACCCGGCGTCAACATCGGTACGATCCGGCTGATCGAATCCCCCTTCGCCGTCGACGGCAGGACGATGAACGACTTCCCGCCCCGGGAACGATTCGCCGCGCGGACGAAGTCCGACTGACCGCCGGTACCCGAATAGGGCACCGGCCCTAAGGATTCCGAACCGCACTGCCCCAGGAAATCGATCTGCATCGTGGCATTGATGGTGTGCAGACTGTCGTGCCGCCCCACCAGATACGGGTCGTTGGTGATATCGACCGGGCACATCTGCACCGCCGGATTCCGGTCGAGGAAGTCGTACAGGCGGCGCGACCCCAAGGCGAAAGTGGCCTTCATATGCCCACGGTCGATGTTCTTCGCCGCATTGGTCACCGCCCCCGACTCCACCAGCGTCAGGATGCCGTCACCGATCATCTCCGTGTGGATGCCCAGGTCACGACGGTCGGTGAGCTGCATGACCACGGCGTCGGGGATCGCACCGTACCCGATCTGCACCGTGGCCCCGTCCGGGATCATGTCGGCCACATAGCCGCCGATCGCCTTCTGCACCGGGCCGATCCGCGGCAGACCCACCTCGCTGAGCGGACGGTCGTCCTCCACGACAGCCGTGACCTGGTCGATGTGCACATGGCACTGGCCGTACGTATAGGGAACATTCGGGTTGACCTCGAGCACCACCGTCCGGGCCCGCTCGAGGGCCGCCATGGTGTAGTCGGGCGCCAGGCCGAGGGAGAAATAGCCGTGATGGTCCATCGGTGAGGCCAGGGCGACCACCACGTCCACCGGGAAGAAACCCTCCCGGAACAAGGAGGGCATCTCACTGAAATAACTGGGCCGGTAGTCGATCCAACCGGCCTGGCCACCTGCCCGGGAAGACGCCCCGAAGAAGAACGACGTGTGCCGGACATGCTCCTGGGTGTCGGGGTCGAGATAGCCGAAGGGGCGTATCGGCAGGATCTGGCTGACGGTCACTCCCCGTTTCTCCCGGCGTCGATCCGAGAGCGCGTCCAGAACGGCGGGAGGCTCACCGACCCCGGTGGGGGCCACCACCGTGTCACCGTCACCGATCAGGTCGATGACGTCGTGGGCTGGGCGGAGCTTGGCGGCATAGCGATCCTGCGCGGTCATGTCACGTCCTCGTGGCTCGGGGATGTCCCGTCTCCAGGCTATCGACGGCGTCGTGGGTGTGGGGGCGAGTGGGAGAGCTCCGGGGAAACGGTGCGACGGGATGCGCGCGGAGCCGATGAGTGGGATCCGGTGGGCCGGCGACGGAAACCGGCCGGCGAGGAGTTCTCCGTCGATCGGGAAATATTGCTCTGTCTAGCTTTCGACCAAGAGAAGACAAGAAAGAAGTAGTCCGGATGTCGTACGGGCGCAAAGCAGCCCGGTCTCCCTAAGCTGATCCTGGAGCGCACCGCCCGGTGCGCGGGCATGAGGGGAGGCGCCGATGACACCGACTGCCGACAGCGGCCCTGAAGGAGTACGCCCCGGCACCCACCTCGACGAGAAGGATTGCCTGGACATCCTCCGCCGACTCGAGTTCGGCCGACTCGCCTACCAACTGGACGGGCGGATCGAGCTGGTCCCGGTGAACTATGCCGTCCACCGCGACGAAATCGTCTTCCGCACGGCAGAAGGCAGCAAACTCGCCGGAGTACTCACCGGCGACGAAGTGGTCTTCGAAGTGGACGACATCACCGACGAACGCGCCACCAGCGTCATCGTCCGGGCGATCCCACGCGCACTACCCCACGACGAAGCACGCTGGTCGGACCAGATGCGGCTACGTCCCTGGGTGGTCTCCGAGAAGGACCACGTCATCGGGCTCACCCCGACCCTGGTCAGCGGACGCAGCTTCACCCTGGCCAGGCCGTGGCGGTCGATGCGGCCCCGCCCCTGACCACGCACCGCCGCCGACCCCGAGCACACCGGGAAACCCCGGGACGCCTCCGCACACCCCGGAGAATCAGCGGCTCAGGAGGTCAGCGACCCAGCAGGTCGTCCCACCAGGTGTTCGCCTTGTGACCTGCCCCGGAGGCCGCGCTCTTCTCCGCGGCCCTGGCCTCCCCCCGATGGTCGCGTTCGCGGCGGCCGGTCCGGGAACGTTGGACCGTCTCCGCCCGCATCACCCCGAAACGGCGCGCCTGCTCCTGGAGATGCTGGCTCATATGCCCCTGCTGTTCGGCCCAGGGATTGTCGGTCGCCACCGCAGGCGGCGGGATCGGCGTGATCACCTCACCCTGCTTGAGCGCAGCCGTCTCTCCCACGGCCCGTAGATCGACGACATAGGACGACGGGGACCCGGCGGCATGCTCGCCGTAGGTGTACTCGGCGTACATCGACCCGTCGGAGCCGCGGAAGGAGACCCCGGTGTAGACCGGCTCGGGGACATCCTCCTCGTTCTGCGCCGGGGCATCCTCCGCCGGAACGGCAGCGACCGCTTCCGCCGGAGAATTCCGCTCGGCGGCGGGAACCTCGTCGGCCGCGGCCTCGGGCGGCGAAGCCTCGGCGGGCGGCTCCTCGACCGACCGGAGCCTCGACTCCGAGCCGTCCGTCCCGGACTCGGTGACCACCTCCTGCGGGGCGGTGAACGGCTGCCGGTAGTCGGTGACCTCCAGGTAGCCGTTGTCGGCGCGCACCCAGTCCCGGGAGATCGCCGTATGGGCGATGCTGATCTCCCAGTCGGGCAGCGACAGCAGGTCTTCCTCGGTGAGGCGGCTCCCCGCCATGAGGGTCGCCGCCAGGTACAGGCTGCCCCCGTTCTCCCGGGCGACCCGCACTGCATTCCGCAGGTCGCCGTTCTGCGCCTCGGTCATCCGACACAGGTCCACCCGACGCTTGGCCAGCGGTGACAGCCGCTGCACCGCGCACATCACCTCAGGGGTGCGGGCGGCATGGACGTGCAACATCAACGCCAGTTCCCCGGCGATGTCACCGTCGGACTCGACCCGCCACAGGATCCCGGGCGGCCCGTCGAGCCCCGGATGGGTGCCGGGTGCCCCGGTGTCGGTGGCCCCGACGCGGGGTGGCGGGACGATGTCGCCACTGGACAGCTGCAATCTCAGGAGATGCCACGCATATCCGCTGGCCTCATGAAGAAGTGCTATCCACCGTGGCTGAATTCCCACGTCCGATCGGCTCTTGGTGCCTATCAGAATGCTGGCTGTGACCGCGCTCATCGTCGCCTCCCCCGTCACCGGTCGGCGTTTTACGCCGTCCTTTCGAGGATAACGGGATATCGACGGAAAGAAAGGCTTACTTATTCCTGTCGGACGGGAACCATTCTTGGACGGTCGTCACAATTGCCAGTTCGAAATCGTCGTCATTGTGCGCACCTCTGATCCAATTGACAAAGGACCCCCCTTCCACGACCCGATCCAATTCGTTTCGGCACTGATCGGTTTCGGTGACGGCCCGGAGAAGCAACTCTTCGGCTTCCTCGACGGTGCGATAGAAGAAGGGGTAGTCGGCCGGGACGAGCGCGTGGGCCCACGCCCGATCGGGCAGGATCCCCACCGCTCCGGCCAGCATGGCCTCGACGTACTCCAGCCCGTAGGACTCCTCGTCCGCGGTGGCCAGGAAGGCGGTGGTGCGGGCCAGGGCGTCCCAATAGGCCTCCCGGGTGGCGGTCAACGGCCCCACCCAGGCGTACTCCTTCGTGGACAGGGACATCGCGATATCGCTGACCAGATGGGATTCGTGCAGCCGGGCCTCCACCTTGATCGGGGTGCGCCGCGCGACCCGGTCGACGATCTCGGTGAAGAGACGAGGCTGTTTCCGCGCATCCATGGCAATGGCCGGGTAGAGGACGAGGGGGATCTCCGGGTCAGCCCGGGGGCGGACGCGTTCGACGTTGATCCCCAGGTTCGCCCACGAGATCCGGGCTTTTTCCGCCAGTGGCTGGACGGTCCATCTGTGGACCACCTCCCGGACTTCCTCAGCGGTCCGGGACGAATTGCAGAAGGTGGGGAACATGGCATAGGACAAGCCCATTGCGGCGAAATTGACCCGGTGGTGGTAGACGGAAGGATTTTTCCACTCGAAATTCATCAACAGCGGTTCGGCGCCCGAACTGTGCAAGGTCTGCCAGACAGCCACGGAGTCGATGACGTCCATATTGATGACGAGGGTGTCCCGGGCGTCGAGGAAACTCAACGGCATCACCGTGAAACCATGTCCCCGCCTGTCCTGGGAGCCGACCAGGATCGGATCGGGGAAGAGCCGCAGGAGTCGACGTACCAGGCTGATCCCGGCCGAGTGACCGACGATGCCGCCGCGTTCGTCGACGACCGGCAACTGATCGAATGCCCCGTACTTCACCGCGACTCGCATGGTGAGCCTCCTGCCGTGGGTCTCCCGGCCGGCGCTGCGGCCGCTCTCCTCCATAGGTACCACCGCTGACCCGCGGACCGGTACCGCTTCAGGAGGTGAGTTCCCGCACGGGAGAACTAGATCCGGAGAACTTCCGGCAGTCCGGGGTGGGGCGGGTCAGTGGTGGACGAGCAGCCTCCTCGTGCCCCACACCGCCATGACCATCCCGGCCACGGCCACCGGCATCAACCCCGACCGCATCTGCTCACCCATCAACAGCATCCCGAAGATACTCGGCACGATCGTCGCCACCAGATAGTCACTGCCCAAGGCCGCGACCGACGCACCGAAGGACAGGCCCCGGGTCAACGCCCACTGCCCGACCACCATGCTCAACGGCATCATCATCACCAACGCCCAGGTGATCCCGGACCAGTCCCAGAAACGCAGCAGGTCCTGCCACGGAGCATCGGTGCCCACCAGGAAACGCGCCGAGATCGCACCCACCCCGAAGGACGTCCCCGAGCACGCCCCGGACAACGCCGACGTCCGGGCGAAAGGCACCAGACAGGCCACGAGAGCCAACAGACCCAGCGAGATCACGACGTCACTGGGCTCCGGGGGACGAGTGGTCCCCGGAACGACCGCCACCGCGACCGCGATCACCCCCAGGACGACCGCGCCCACGCTGAACGCCTCGGTGGGGCGCATACGCCGCACCCCCGTCACATGCTCCAGGAAAGCCGTGACCGCCAACCCACCGGCGATCGCCGACTGCACCAGCAGCAGCGGCATCACCGTCCTGGCCATCACGGAAGCACCGAAACCGACACCTTGCAGAGCCGTCCCGATCCACCACAGCTTGGAGTGCAGGGCGCTCCCGCTCTCCCGGGAACCTGCTGCGAGAACCAGACCTGACCAACCGTAAGCGGCGACAGCCGCGAAAAGAGCGCATATGGCGACGAACACGAGATCCTTCTCAAAGGCGTCGAGCAGGCAGGCGAAAACGCCGAACGATGCATCCTGCGGGGTTCAGGACAAGACATCCTTACGTCGGAACAAGATATATGCCGTCGCGACCGTAGCAAGGAAATATACCGACGACCACAGCGCCCCACGCTGGATGTCAACCCATGAGATGTCACTGCTGAAAGCCTGGAACCACGTGCGCGAATACGCCATGGGCAGAGCATGACGTAGGTCCCCCAAGGCATCTATCGTCTGCAGGATCGACGAGACGATCGTCACCAGGACCGCCCCGCCGGCCGCCGCCAACGGCGAGTCCGTACGCGTCCCGATCAGGAAAGCGATACCGCACACCTGCAGAAGAGAGACCGCGATACAAGCCGCACCCAGCAACAACCTCGGCAGGAACTCCGACCACCCCAACGTGAACCCACCGGTCGCCGTGTACGGGGCCCAGCCGTAGGCCACCCCGCCGACCACCACCGCCGAGACCACCAGCACGACCACCGCCGCCACCATCGACCCCACCGCGACCGCCAACTTCGCCGTCAACAACCGCGCCCGAGGCACCGGAGCCGCCAACAGATAACGCAACGACGACCACGACGCCTCCGACGGCAGGGTGTCCCCGGCGAACAAGGCCGCCACCACGATCAACAGGAAATCGGCCGCGGCGAAGACCGTGAAGATCGTGAAATTCGCCGACCCCTGCTGCGCCAGATCCACCAGACGGGCAGCAGACCCGCCCGACCGGTCACGCTCCCCGAAGGAGAAGGCCACCACCAGGACCACCGGAAGCGCCACCAACAAGGCGTAGGACCACACCGTGCGGCGCCGACGCAACTGCCTGCGCAACTCGACATGCCACGCCAACGGGCGGCGGGAAAAAGTACTCATCGTGGCCTTATCTGACGTGCCGACTCGACATCCTCCGCAGCGATCACCCCGAGGAAGACCTCCTCCAGATGACGGCGGGCCCCCACCGAAAGAATCCGCCCACCGGCAGCCGACACCGCCGCGACCACGTCCGGACGGGACAGCCCCGCACGGACCACCAACCGCGGAGTCCCCTCCCCGAGATCGACCTCGACGGCATCCACCTCCGCCAGCCCACGCAGCGACGACGCCACCCGCTCGGCCTCCACCGCGTCGGCGGACAGCTCCACCACGGTCGTCTCCGCACTGTCCACCAGATCCGGCACCGCCCCCGTCAACACCACCCGCCCCCGATGCATGACCACCACGTGCGAACACGTCATCTCCACCTCGGACAGCAGATGACTGGACACCACGACCGTGCGCCCCGTCTCGGCATAACGCCGCAACACCGGACGCATCGCAGCGATCTGCGGCGGATCCAACCCGTTCGTCGGCTCGTCCAACAACAACACCTCAGGCATCCCCAACATGGCCTGGGCGATCCCGAGCCGCTGCCTCATCCCCTGGCTGTAGGACTTCACCGGGCGGTCCAAGGCGCCACCGAGCGCGGCGACCTCCAAAGCCTCCTCGAAACAGGCCTCCGAACGGGGACGGCCCGTCGCATCCCAGTAGGCCTCCAGATTCGCCCGCCCCGACAGATGCGGCAGGAAACCAGGACCCTCGATGAGCGCACCGATCCCGGCCAACGCCGGCGACCCGGCATGAACCGGACGACCGTGGACGTGGACATCCCCCGAATCCGGGGTGATCAGACCGACGATCATCCGGATCGTGGTCGTCTTCCCGGCACCGTTCGGGCCGAGGAGACCCACCACCTGCCCGCGACCGGCCTGCCAGGACACGTCGTCGACCGCACGATGCCCGTCGGCATAGGTCTTCACCAGACCCGACACCGACAACGGCACCTCGGCCAGATCCTCCCGCGTATGTGCCGCATCACCACTCCGCCGGCGGAAGACGAACACCGCCGCAACGGCCCCGACCACCACCGACAGCACACCCAGGGCGATCAACAACCCGACGACCTCACCGTCCCAGCTCTCCTCGGCGGAGACCACCGTCGGCAAGGTCGGGACGGACAAGGCGTCGTCGGCCAGCGCCACCGTGTACGAACGGACATCGGTCGGAGTCGCGAACGCCGAATCCGAGGAGGAGACCAACACCCGCCAGGTCGTGCCCTGGTCGAAGGCGTACGTCCCCGCGGGCAGGGCGACCTCCACGGTCGTCGGAGTGCCCGGCGTGGTCCGCACCCGCACCGGAGCCACCGTCTGCTTCGCCGGCGAAGGCGACCCCGAGACGACCTTCCACAACGACACGAACAGCGTCGCATCGGCCGCCGTCGAGGTGACCTTCAACCGGACCCGCGGCGACCCGACGACGGTGGCCGGAGAAGACACCGGACCGGTGTCGAAGGCCAGATGCTGCCCGGGCAAGGCGGCCAGCCGGTAGCCCGCGGCGGACATCGCATCCCGAGCCGGCCCCCCGGCGCCGGGGACCGAGGACACCGCGGAAGGATCACCGCCGGGCGGGGAGAGGATCGCCCCGGACCGTCCTGCATCGGTGAAGGGCACCCGCATCGTCTCCGTACGAGTACGGTCGCCCACCCCCGGATAGGACGCCGCAGAGGCCTGCTTGTCCGGGGCGCCACGTTTCCCGGCCTTCACCGGGTAGGTGAAACCCGGCCCCGGCAGCGGACGGGCGGCCCGCTCCTGCGCGGAACCATCACCCTTCAGGTAGGTGTCGAACCAGGGCAGATAGGTGCTGTCAGCGGGCGGGACCCTGCCGCCGTCGTGCCCCCCGGAGATCCACTGCACGGCGACCGGAGCACCCCCGGCGGAGATCTGTCGGGCATTGGCATCGGCGGCATCCAACCCGAACAGCGAGTCGTTCACCCCCTGCACCAGCAGCGTCGGCACGGTGACCTGGTCGTTCGTACGGGCCGGGCTGCGGCGGCGTAGTTCGGCGACCATCTCCTCCGACGGGGTGCCGCTCTGTGCCGTCTCCAGGAAGAGACGGCACACCGCCGGGTCGAAACGCCCGCACAGGCTCGCCCCGGCGGCCGGCGAGGTCGGCTGGGCGCCGTCGGAGGCCTCCGGAGGCGGCGGGACCGTGGACGCGACATCGCCGTCGCCGTCACCGGGCACCGACAGGCCGCGACTGCGACCGAGCCCGGCGGAGAAGAAGAGCGACGCCCAACGGCGTTTGAAGACACCGGCCCCGCCCGGGGCATCGGCCCGCCCCGCGTCCACCGCGGCAGCCGAACCCGGCAGGTCGGCGGCGACACTGCTGGGGAAGAAGGCGTCGGCGAGATCGTTCCAGGTGACCCCGGCGGCCAGGGCGTCGATCCGCCGGTCGAGAGCCCCACCGATCAAGGTGGCCGCGCCGCCGTAGGAGCTACCGGCCATACCGACCCGGGGATCGCCCTCACCGTCCGACTGCACGTCCTCGCGGGACGCCAGGAGATCGACCAGCCGGGACACGTCCTTCCCGTCGACCTGCGGATCCTGCAGGTGGATACGGCCCTCGGAACGTCCGAAACCCCGGGCGGAGTAGGCGAGCACGACATAGCCGCGCCCGGCCAGCTCCCGGGCGTCCCGGTCGAGGTCCTTCCAGGACCCGCCGAATCCGTGGGCGAGGATCACCGCAGGTCGACGCCCCTGATCGGGGGCCGCGTAGATCGCCCCGTCCAGGGTGACGGGCGTCCCGTCGGCTTCGGGCTCGACGGCCACCGTGACTGGTTGCGGGCTCCCGGCGAACTCCTGACGGAGCAGCCCCGAAGGCAGCGCCGACACGGGCGGGGACGCCGACAGGGCCAGCGCCGCCGCCGCGACCACAGCGGTGGCCGCGCGCGCACAACGGGTACGACGGGAACGGCGGAAGAGCCCGCCCCGGTGGGGAACCGTCATCATCACCTCGTCACATGTGTGTCGACGGACACCCTACGGGCGCAAGCTATGTGTCGGCTCCGCGAAGAACGAGGGATATCTGTGGAAGTGCCGACTCACACCGTCCGGGCGTCGAGAGCGACCGTCTGCCGAAGGGTGTGCGACTCGCCCGGCGCGAGGGTCAGCGCCGTCCGTGCCACATTGGCGGCCTCCACACACACCATCCGCTGCCACTCGTCGTCGTCGAGATCCGTCAACGTCGCAGCCTTCGCCTGCCACGGATTCCACAACACCGTCGACCCGGAGTTCTCCTTCGTCAACAGCAGGGTCCGCCCGGCGGCCTCGTCCACGACCCGCACCTCACCCTGATGGGCGTAGATCCGGTCGGTCTCCCGGGCGAAGGACACCGGCCCGTACTGAGCGTTGACCGCCCGCCCGCCGGGGGCCTTGTCGGCATAACGACAACCGTCGAAACCGTCGACCTTCACCCGGGTGATGTCGTCCACGGCGAGATAGGTGTGCAGAGCGACCTCCAGAGGCAGCTCCGCCGGGCCGGCCGTGACCGTCAGCCGCAGATCGAGGACCTCCCCGAAGGAGACCTCGTACCGGGCGCGACAACCCAGGGGGAACTCCTCCCGGGACCCGTCGCTGTCCAGAGTGAGCACGAGTGTCACCGCGCCCTGCTCTTCCCGGGCCTCGGTGAGCGTCCACCGGCTGATCCGGAAGATGCCGTGAGCGGGTTCCTTCGCGTTCCCCGGGCCGCGCCCGAACCACGGCCCGCACAGCGGGACACCGCCACGGATCGCTGTTCCTGCCGCGAAACGGGCCTTCCGGGAGAGGAAGAGCACCGGGTCGGCGCCGCTGGGAGCCCACCCGGTCACCGTGGCGCCGTCCAGGTAGATCTCTCCCGTGCAGGACGACGTCCGCACCCGCAGGCAGGGCAGCCCGCCGTCGCCGTCGGCCGGGGTCACGGACTCGGGGAGGGGCAAGGTCGTGGGAACCATGAGTCGACGGTAACCGTTGTGCGAGGCGAATCGCGGTAACCGGGAAGATGATCAGAGTGTCCTGACCGGGTGCGGGTCTCCTTTCCCGCTACATCGGAGAAATCCTCCGGGTCCGGTCGGACCGGACAGACGTCCAGTTGGTCCGTCATCGTAGAATCCTGAGGACGTACTGCATTCGCTCGGGCGTGAAACGCAGAACAAGCTGGTGCCCGGCAGAGCCGCCGAAAACGGGGAGACCCCATGATCCTGACCGTCACGCCCAATGCGGCGTTGGACATCTCCTACGAGGTCGACACGCTCAGGCCGGGTGAGGTCCATCGGGTCGGCGAAGTACGCTCCCGAGCCGGCGGCAAAGGCGTCAATGTCACCTCGATCCTGATGGCGATGGGATATCCCACCCTGGCCACCGGATTCGCGGGCGGGCCCTCCGGGCAGACCCTGCTGGCCGATCTCACCGACCGTGGTGTCCCGCACCTGTTCACCGACGTCATCGGCCCGTCCCGGCGCATCGTCTCCGTCCACGACGCCACCGGGGCGGTCACCAAGTTCAACGAACCCGGACCGAAACTTCCGCTGTCCTCCTGGGAACAGCTCCGCACCGCGCTGGAACCCCTCGTCGCCGGACCGGCCACCGCGCTCGTCTTCTCCGGGAAACTCCCCGCCGGCTCCCGCCCCGGATCCTCCGCGAAGATCCTCGACCTCGCCCGCGACCACGGCGTGCCCACCGTCGTCGACGCCGCAGGGCTGGCCCTCGACGAAGCCCTGCGCAGCGAACCCACCGTCGTCAAACCCAACCGGTGGGAACTGCAGGACTTCTTCCCCGAGTGCGGGCTGATGGAAGGCGCCCGGCGGCTGCGCGAACGCGGCGCGAAGAACGTCATCATCACCCTCGGCGACCAAGGACTGCTGCTGCTGCCCGCCACCGGTCCGGCCCTGCACGCCTATCTCACCGAACGACAGCACGGAGACTCCACCGGGGCCGGTGACGCGCTCGCCGCCGCCGTGGCCACCGGCATCGGGGAAGAACCCTGGGACGTCCTCGTCCGACGGGCCGTGGCCTGGTCGGGTGCCTCGGTGCGGCAGCCGTTGACCGGTCTGGTCGACCCGCAGGACGTCCAGGCGTTGGAAGGCCTGGTCGTCGTGGAGGAGGTCGACGCCGACACCGAACTGGAGCTCGCCCCGGCGACCGACCCTCTCCGGGACGGACTCACCCGGCCGCGATGACCCCCAGCCCGGCCAGGTGGTCGATCGCGGTCGCCAGGTCGGGGCAGTCGAAACGACGCCGGTCCGTTCCGGTCGGGTCCAACAGGGTCGACCGCAGCGGGGCCATCGCCATCGCGACGCCCGCCTTGCTCAGCATGCCCAGGTCGTTCTCCCCGTCGCCCATCGCGACGACCTGGTCCCATCCGATGCCCAGGTGCTCGGTCAGGATGTCGCCGCCCTTGGTCGCCGCAGCCTCGGCCCGGACGATGTCGAAATACCCCGGGTAGGACTGCACGACAGCCAGATCCCGTTGGGCGTCGATACGTTCGAGGACCTGACGCTGACGGCGGGACAGCGGGAAGGCCAACATCTTCACGATGTCGTCCCGGTCGGTGAAAGAGCCCACCGTGGCCTGGGCCCCCACGTAATGGGACTCCGCGGTCACCCGTTCGTTGACCGACTCCACGATCCAGGAACCGTCGGTGTACGCCCACAGCTCCATATCGGCCTCGGCCGTCTGCTCCGCGATCCAGGAGACCGTCTCCGGGCTGATCGACCGGTTCGCCAAGGTCGACCAACCGTCGTCGGTGCGCGCCTGCACGAGAGACCCACTGCACGGCGCGACCAAGGAGATCTGCCGGAACTCGTCGGCCGACCCGTGCAAGGACTCCGTATTACGCCCGGAACACAAGGCCACGACCAGCCCCGCGTCGTGCAGGGCCTCGATCAGGCGGGCTGCGGAAGGTTTCCACCCGCTCTCGTCGCGCAGCGTTCCGTCGACATCCAACATGGCCAGTCGGAGCGTCTTCAGGGCGTCGTTCATCGTCATTCCTCCCCTCGGGGACATCGACGGCCCCCGAAGAAATCGCAGCTGACTGGCCGACCACGGCCAGAACGGACAACGGACGTGCACCGGTGTGCACGCCGACAGGGTCACGGCATCAAATGCCTGACCCGGGGGAAGACCACATCCCAGACCTGCGGGGACGCCGCCACCAGCAGCCCCCCGGGACGGTATTCACCCGGACGGTAACCGGAACCGTCCGGTCTGCGCACGACACCGCCCGTCTCCTCCAGGAACAAGGAGCCCGGGGCGTGATCCCACGGGAAGGTGTTCGTGTAGAGGATCGCCTGCGCCCGCCCGGTGACCACCCACGGATAGTCCACCCCGCAACACCAGGCCGACGGGTCGAGCCGCAGATCGCCGTGCACCCCCTCATGGGTGGGGCGGCTGGTCAACACCCGCAAGGACGCCGGATCGACGTCCTCGCCCGGCCACGCCGAGCCGAGACGGACCCCGTCGGCGAAAGCACCGGCACCCCGCTCGGCGACATAGGCGTGCCCCAGCTCCGGCTGCCAGATCCAGGCACGCACCGTCTCCCCACGCCTCAGCTCGGACACCATGACCGCGTGTTCGGCGCGACCATGGACGAAATTCTTCGTTCCGTCGACCGGGTCGACCGTGTACGCGTGATCGGCGGTCGCGAGCCGACCGAGCAGGCCGTCATCGGCGCTCGTCGCCTCCTCCCCGACGACCAGGACGGACGGATCGTCGGCCAGCAGCGCCTCCGTGATGAGGACCTCGGCCTCCCGATCGGCGACGGTGACCAGGTCACCAGGCTTCTTCTCCATCACCTCACCACCGGCCAACGCCCGGAAACGCGGGGTGATGACCTGAGCGGCGACATCCTGCATGAGCTCGAGTACGGCCTGAGTGTCCACGTATCTCACCGTCTCACATCCGCTGCCCAGGGCCGCCATCCGCGTCCGGGACCCGGCCGCCGGAAGACCACCGGCGATATTTCCCACAAAGGCGTCATCTTCCCCGCGGAGACGCCGATGAAGCAGATGTGCCAACCCAGGATCAGACACGTCGGACCCCCTCCACCACAGCCGATTCCGCGTTCTCAGGGGGCGGCCGTTCCTTCGGCATGGGCCTGCGCCTGGGGATCACCTTCCTCGTCGTCGCCCTCATGTCGGCCGTGGTCGCCCTCACCGCGATCATCCAAGTACGCGGCCTCGCCGACGTCCGACAACGTGAACTCAACGTGTCCGTCCCCTACGTGGCAGCCCTCCAATCGGCAGCCCTCGACGCCAAAGCCGCAGCCACCGACGAACGCGGCTACCTGATCAGCGGCGACAAGAAATTCCGCGAGGAAGTCGACACCCGCTGGAAAGGCATCGACAACTCCCTGACCGAAGCCGAAAAACTCGGCAACCCCACGCAGAAAGCCCAGGTGCAGAAGATCCGCACCGAGATGACCGCCTGGATCACCGCAGTACGTGCCGAACTCGAACTGTTCACCACCGACCGGACGAAAGCCGTCGAACTCGCCTTCGGCCCCAACCGCGACCTCCGCAAGACCTACGAAGGCAATCTCAACAAAGCCATCAACGCCGGGATGACCTCGATCAGCGCCGGTGAAGAATTCCAGGCCGACGTCCGCCGATCCCAATGGACCGTCCTCGGCCTGGCCGCAGCCGCCCTCATCGTCGCCGGCCTGCTCGCCTGGCGACTCACCGCACGGGTCCTCGCACCCATCCGCGCCCAGGTCGACGGACTCCAGAATGTCGCCCACGGCGACCTCACCGTCCGGGTCCCAGAACGCGGACGCGACGAATTCACCCTCATGGCGTCGGCCTTCAACGAAGCCATGGGCCGGTTGAGCGGTGCGCTCGCCGAGGTCTCCCAGACCGCTTCACGGGTGACCGGGTCGGCCGACGACTTGCTGTCGAAGGCTTCCAACGGGGCCGAATCGGCGTCGAATTCGGCCACCGAAGCCGCAGATGCTTCCCAGCAGGTCGGGGAGGTCTCCGAGAGC
>NZ_BAGZ01000019.1 GCF_000298175.1 Austwickia chelonae NBRC 105200
CCCCGCCGGCGCGGCCCGCAGCAGCGGTGCTCGCCAGGGAACCGGCCGCGGCACTTGCCGCATGACTGGCCAGTCCGGCCGAACCCTCCGCCGGGGCCTCTGCCTCCGACGAACGGAACGGATGTGCTCTACGCAATTCTTCGGCATGTTGACGACGCCGCATCTCGGCCGCCTCCTGCGGATCTTCCTCCAGCTCCCCATCGGGGATGCGCTTGGCTGTGGCCGGACGGACCCGGAACACCCCGGTCTCCAATTCCTCACGGGAACGGAAATCGATGTGGAACGGCCCACCCGGAACATAATGCTGCTGTTCGGCGTGCTCCTCGACGCTGGCGATCAGTTCTTCCGCCAAGAGGTCGGCATAACTCGTCAACCGCTCGTAATCACTGGGGGACAGATCGATGACGAAAAGATTGGGCACCACGGTGCGCCCTCTACCGACCACAGCAGCCCGGTCATCCATCGCCCGTCGCATCGCCGAAGCGATCTCGACCGGCTGAACCTCTGCACGGAACGCCCGCGCGAAGGCGCCGTTGACGGCACTTTCGAGCTTGCGCTCGACTCTGTCGAACAGGCCCACGACGCTCCCTCCTCACGCGACAACTCAGATCCAGCGTATCTGTACGACCTGGTAGGGACCTGAACCCACCCGGCCGTGACGGTATATGCCCAGCTCTCACATCTCTTCGTGAGTGTCCGGGTCATAACCCCATTGACGCCCGTCCGGGCGCCCCAGTCCAGTGATCGTAACTATTTCTTCTGCGGACAGCTCGAAGTTGAAAAGGTCGAGGTTGTCCTTTTGACGAACCGGATCGGCGGATTTCGGCAACGGAAGGCATCCCCGCTGCAGATGCCAACGCAGAATGACCTGCGCCGACGACACCTGGTGAGCAGCCGCGATCTCCTCGATCTGCGGGGCCACCCGCTTCATCCGAGCCACTGGACTCCAGGACTCGGTGACGATCCCCATCCGGCCATGGACACGGAGCATCTTCTCCTGCGGGAACGCAGGATGCAGCTCGATCTGGTTCACCGCAGGAACCACGCCGGTCGCCCCGATGACATCCTGCAGATGGCGTTCCGAATGATTCGACACACCGACGCTGCGGACCAACCCGCGCTCCCGACAGGTCACCAGGGCTTGGAAGGCCTCGACGTACTTGCCGACGCTCGGGTTCGGCCAATGGACGAGAACCAGGTCGATCTGCTCCAAGCCCATCACTCGCAGGCTCTCCTCGACACAGCTCACCGCCTCGTCACGGGCGTGGAAACGCCCCGGGATCTTCGTGGTGACCACGATCTCCTCACGGGGGACGCCACTACGCCGGATGGCCTCGCCGACCTCCTGCTCGTTCTCGTAATTGACCGCCGAATCGATCAGCCGGTAGCCGGCCTCCAGCGCGGAGACCATCGCCGTGATCCCTTCCTCGCCGCGGAGGGGATAAGTGCCCAACCCGATCTGGGGTATGACGACACCGTCGTTCAACGTGTAGGTGGGAACGGTCATCTCGGTGCTCTCCCTCGGGCACGAAAAGGATGTGACCCTCCCGACCGTACGGCCTCGACCGCCCCGGCACCGAGCCGGAAGCGACGTCCGTCCGGGTCGACCACCCATCCGTCAGACGAGATGTCTCATCATGCAGACGCAGGCTCGCCCGCTCTCACCAGGGAAGACGTCGTTGTCAGGGTTGCGGCGCAGAGCTACCGGAAGGTACGACTTCCCTTACCCGCAGGTCACCCCGAGGGTGGGGACCATGTTTACCCTCGAAGACCTCGACCTGTCCGAAGAGCTCGAATTCTTCCGTGCCCACGGAACCGACCTCATGAGCGCACCGGCGCAGGACGACCAGCCGACGACCTCCCCCGAAGCGGACGCCCGGCTGCACCCTGCCGACTACTTCATCGCCGGGCACTGAACCACCCGGCCCCAGGCCGACCGACGCCGACCCCGGAGGTCAGTCCTTCGCCGTACGGCGTCGGTCCCACAACATCAGGCCGATACCGGCCAACGTCGATATCCCGCCCAGCCCGGCAGCCAGTACGGTCAGGACCACGTCCAGAGTGCCCACCGGCCGGCCAGCTTTCGCCGCATCGATATCGCCCGAACAAGTGACGGTGTAATCGCCGCCCTTGTGCGCGGTGAACATCGAAGAGCTCTGCCAGAGCACATCCGAACCCTGCAACAGGACCGGGCTGGCGTGCTCCACCGGGACCACGGCGTCCTCACCGTCGGTGACCGTGCACTGCGACGCCCCACTACCCCGCTCCGTGTACAACATCCGCTGCTCGCCGGCGTCCAACCGGATGTTCACCGGCTGCCCCTGGGGCAGCCGCACCGCATTGCCGATCGTCTCCGCCGACATCGACCCCAGATGGGTGGCCGCGATGCTCATCGTGAGCAGACCCACCACGAACACACCGATGCCCAAACCCGTCAGATGACGCCACGGATGCTTCGGAGGATGGAAGAGCACATGGTCGTGGTCGGTCAGATCGTGGTCGACCAAGTCACTGTCGGCACCCTCACGGACCGCGACCGGAGTCTGATCGGGTGCCTTCTCCCCGCCTGGCTGCTCGCCCTCGCCCCGGGAAGCCGACGGAAGACCTTCTTTCGACGGCGCTACGGCCGGTTCCTGCCCAGGTATCACCTCGGACTCCGACTCAGAGCGCCGTGACGAATCCCGTCCGGGCGGCGAAGGCTGCTCAGTCATGACTCTCCCAGCGACGGCGGTACCCGCGAATCACGGGTCAGCACCACTGTATCGAGAGAGGACGCTCAGCCTCTCCCGACGCCGTGTCCGAGAACTGGACAGAATGTTCACCACGACACGGAAACAGACGCGACGACCCGGGCCCGACGAAGACGGTCACTTCCTGCGGGGCCAGAAACGCTCGTACCACTTCGGCTCCTGCTCGCCGATCTCCATCTCGATCACATCGACGTCCCCGAAGACGGAATGGGCCCGAACCGTGACCCGCGGAGAATCCGGCGAAGGCGTCGTCCGACGACGATCCTCCAGATCACCGAATATCGACGAACCACCAAGGTGCACATCCGTCCCCGGCGGGACGATCACCTTCACGTCACCGAAAAGCTGCCAGGTCCTCACCCGGACCTCTGCCGCGGAGAAAGAAGCCTCCCGCATGTCGAACGTGCAGTCACCGAAGATGCTCAACGTCGTCGACTGCTCGGCCACCGTCCACGGGCCCCGACGGGTGACATCGCCGAAGAAGAGCACCGACCATCCCCGCGAAGGGGCAGCCGTACCCTCAGGACGTCGGATCATCACCGGGCCCGGTCGACGCTGACGCGGCTGACTCGAGAGAGCCCCACCCTCACCGATGACCGGCATGTCGAAATACGCGACCGGACCAGGTGGGGGATCTCCAGGAAGCCGATCCTGCGGTTCCTTGCCGTGGCGAGGCTGCGTCATAAGAGCACCTTATGACGCTGCCCTCACGTGCTGCGAGAGGGCAGCCCATGAGTATCAGGCACCCCACCATCCGAGAAGACGCAGCACAGAACGGTGCGAGACACCCCGGAGACCGCAACGGGGTGCGACCGCGAAGCGGCCGCACCCCAGGAAAACGGAGCGGAAAGGATCGATCAGTCGTCGGACTTCTCGATGGCCTCGGCGAAATCAGGACTCGGAGTCCCCGTTCCGTACAACTTCTTGTTCACCAGGAAGGTCACGAACCACAACAAGATCCCGACCACCAACAGGACCCCACCGATCGCGAAGTCACGCGGATTACGACCCGAGAACGGGCTGGCGAGGAACGCCGAGAAGAGCCCGCCCAACACCGGGAGAAGAGTGGGCGTCCTGAAGTGGGAATGCGACACCTGGTCACGACGCAGCACCAGCACCGCGATGTTGACGATGGTGAACACCACCAGCAGCAGGAAAGCCGTCGTGCCACCCAGGTCCTCCAGGTCCGCCCACGCCACCAGAGCGAAAGCCAACAGCGTGGTGAACACGATCGCCACCCACGGAGTGCGACGGACCGGCAGCACCTTGCCCAGCATGTGCGGCAGCACCCGCTCCCGGCTCATCCCGTAGACCAAGCGGCTGGCCATCAACATGTTCAGCAGAGCGGTATTGGCCACGGCGAACATCGTCACCACTGCGAAGACCCCCACCGGGAAGCCCGGCCACCCCGCCTCCAGGACCTGAATCAGCGGAGTGCTCCCCTGACTGAGCTTCTCCGCCGGGACCAACGACACAGCCGAGATCGCGACCAAGAGATAGACACAACCGGCCAAGGACAGAGCGATCAACATGATCTTCGGGAAGGTACGGGCCGGGTCCTTCGTCTCCTCGGCCATATTGACGCTGTCCTCGAAGCCCACCATCGCGAAGAAAGCCAGGGCGGTGGCCGCAGTGACCGCGCTGAAGGCGGACTCTCCCTGCGGGAAAGAGATATCCATCAGGTGGCTGGTGTCACCTTTACCGCTCAGCAAGGCATACAGCCCCACCCCGACGATCAGGGTCAGACCGGACATCTCGACCAAGGTCAGCACCACATTCAGCTTCACCGACTCGCTGACACCACGCAGATTCACGAGGGCGATCACGGTGAGGAAGAACAGCGCGCCGACCACCATGAAGCTCTGATCGGACTTCCAACCGACCGCTCTCGCGAAATTCGCCGCGAAAGCCTTCGCCGCCGATGACGACGAGGTCAGACCCGACGCCATCACCGTGAAAGCCACCAGAAAAGTCAAGAAGTGGACGTTGAACGCGCGATGGGTGTACGTCGCGGCACCACCGGCCCGCGGATACTTCGTGACCAGCTCCAGGTAGCTGCACGCAGTGATCATCGCGACCAGGAAGGCGCACAGGAACGGTAACCAGACCGCTCCGCCGACCTCCTTCGCGACCTTGCCGGTCAAGGCGTAGACGCCTGTGCCCAGGACGTCACCCATGATGAAAAGCAGAAGAAGTGCGGGGCCGATAGCTCTCTTGAGTTCTTCCTTCTCAGTCGAGCCGGAGGCGCCCGCAGGAGTTGCGGCAGGCGCAATGTCATTTGCCATGGAGAGAGACTGCACTGTCGAAGGCCCATCTGGACAGCCAGAATGACAACGATTTCACGCAAAGTTGTTACAGAAGCCCCGCCATAGGGGGAAAAAATCGGCTAAATCGCCACAAGTAATCCAGGGTCAGGGCCCCGTCCCGATCAGCCTCCGCAGTCGCATCGCCCCGTCGCAGGCAGCGCCATGAAACACCGGTCGCAGATCTTCAGAGGCGCCGGCTCCGGCTTGGCAGGCTTCGCCGCAGCAGACTTCCGCGGACGACTCACCCGTGGCTCCGCAGGCTGACGAGAAGACGACGCCCGAGGCGTACGAACAGCCCGGGGCGCAGGCTCCGGCGCCAACGCACGCACCGGCTGGAAAGTCTTGGGCTCCGGGAAACCCCACAACACAGCCAACTCCACCGCATCAGGGATCGGACGCATCAACGGACCATGCGGCACCCGATAACGTCCACGCACCCCGGAACGCCAACTGTCACGCAGCGCCACCAGACCCTGACCGACCCGGAAATGCTCCCACTTACCGCCCTCACCGAGCGTGATCGCGAAGAACTCCGACCCCGTCCACAGACACATGGCACTACGGGTACCCGGCACACCGTCGATCCAGATCCCCATCGGAGTCTGGGACTCCAACATCAACTCCAAGGCAGCCAAGGTCGGCTCTCCGAAGCGGCCGCAGATACGCACCGCACGACGCCCCATGATCTCCACGCCGCAACCGCGCCCCTTGGCGACCAAGGACACTGCGACCACATCGGCAGAAGGATCGGACGGATCATGCGGGGTCTGCCCGCCGGGTGCTGCGGACTCGCTCATGACACCACTTCTACCAGGAGATGCTGAACAGCTCGAACCCACCGGGGTGCATCAGCCACACCCGGGCAGGACAACAGCGACTTCACAGCGAAGAACCCCCGGAAACACACCGACCTCCTGATTGGATGAAATCCATGTCCCGCCGTGCGCTCATCCTCTTCCTCGGACTCGCGCTCTTCTGGGGAATCCCCTACCTCCTCATCAAATACGCACTCCTGTCCTTCACCCCGGTCACCCTCGTCATGTTGCGCACCCTGATCGGCGGACTCGTCCTGCTACCCCTGGCCCTCAAGGACAAAGCCTTCCCCGCCGTGATCCGACACTGGCCCGCCGTCCTCGCCTACACCCTCGTCGAGATCGTCATCCCCTGGCCCGCGCTCAGCCACGCCGAACAAGTCATCCCCAGCGGACTCGCCGCGCTCCTCATCTCCGCCGTACCCGTCGTCGGCATGATCCTCGGACTGCTCACCCGACAGCACGAACACCTCGGCCCGGCCGGACTCGCCGGACTCGCACTCGGCCTCGGCGGCGTCGCCCTCCTCGTCGGCCACCAAACCCTCAACCCACAACAACCCGGCACCGGCCTCGCCCTGCTCGAAATGACCGCCGTCATCCTGGGCTACGCCGCCGGGCCACTCATCATCCACCGCTGGCTCCGCGACGTCCCCTCCAGCGGCATCATCGTCGTCAGCCTGCTCGGCCCGGCCCTCCTGCTGCTCCCCGTCGCCCTCACCCAATGGCCCACCCGCATCGAACCCAGCGCACTCACCGCCGTCGTCCTCCTCGGACTGGTCAGCACCGCGCTGGCCTTCCTGGCCCTCTTCGCGCTCGTCCGCGAAGTCGGAGCAGTCCGCGCCACCGTCGTGACCTACCTCAACCCCGCCGTCGCCATCATCGTCGGCGCGATCTTCCTGCACGAACCGGTCACCGCCACCACACTCGCCGGATTCGCCGCCGTCGTCAGCGGATCGATCCTCGTCCACCGACGCCCCGCAGACCACACCCCCGCAGGCCGGAACCGGGCAGCCGACGCGCCAGAAAAACCCCACGCTCAGGAATAACGCTCCAAGACCGCCATCACCGACGCCCCGTAACCGCCCCCGAACAGGATCGCGTGCACCAACAACGGCGGCAACTGATACCACGCCACCCTGTCCTGCCACCCCTCAGCCAACGGGAAAACCTCCCCATAAGCAGCGAAACACCCCTCCCCGAACCCGCCGAACAAGCGCATCATCGCCAGATCCACCTCACGATGCGCCCACAGACACGCCGGATCGATCAACCAATGACGCCCCCTCACATCCACCAACCGATTCCCCGCCCACAGATCACCATGCACCAGCGCAGGCGGCTCCACCGGCCCACACCACTCCTCCGCCCGCGACAGACACCTCTCCAACAAGACCCCCGCCCGCGCAGGCACCGCACCCTCGTCGACCGCCCGAGCAACCAACGGACACAACCGACGCCCCACGAAGAAGTCGAGCCACGAATCCGACGGCGTCAGATCCACCGGCACCGACCCCACAAAACCCGCCAACGACTCGTCCACCGCACCGAAAGCCGGCGCCGACACCCGATGCAACCCAGCCAGCGCCCGCCCCAGGACCTCCTCGTCACCCCCACCGACCGGCCCCACCTCCACCCACTCCAACACCAACCCCGACGGCAACTCCCGCACGACCCGAGGAACACCCACCTCACCCGGGACATGCCTCCGCAGCGCACGTAACCCCGCAGCCTCCCTGGCGAACATGTCCGGACCCGGCCGCGGATGCGTCTTCACGAAAAGCGGACCCTCCGACGTATCCACCCGGAAAGCCGCCGCGATATCACCACCGTGCACCCGGGAAACCCCCTCCACGGACACCCCGGACAACAACTCCTCAGGAATCAGCACACCACCCATACCGCCCGGCCTATCACACCCCGCGAAACCTCAGACCCCGACAGCACCGGCCGACGAATACCAGCGGGAGCAGTGCCGAGCATCCACCCGTCGGCCCCCGACAACCCACCGTCAGGACCGAGGAACAACCATGCTCGTGCTGCGCACCATCGCCACCACCGAACTGCCACCCGCGCTCCCCGGGCGCAACGACCTGCCCGGATGCCTCACCGGACAAGCCCCCATCACCGACCACTGCTGCAACTTCCACCGCGCCGACTGGGCCCGCGCCGTACGCTGCGCCACCTGGGCCTGGTACTGCCGACGCCCCGACGAAAGCCCCCAAGACTTCCTCGAACAAGCCATCAACCTGCCCGACCGGCTGCTCGAAGCCGCACGATCCCTCCTGATCGACCCGATCATCCTGCACATGGAAGGCGGACATCCCGCAGCCATCGCCGGCGGACACATGAGAGTCGCCGCACTACGCCAACAACGCAGCTCACACGCCATCGTCGAATGCTTCAAGATCGACTCCGCACCCATCGCCGGCGAACTTCTCGACCCCGAACTGATCACCCGACGATGACCCCGGCCCCTTAACCGGCCCCACACCGCAGCCCGCGCACACGACCGGGGTCCGACGTCCCCCTTGGACGCCGGACCCCGAAAAGGTGATCCCGTGGCTCAGTCGCGAGCCGCGGCGCGCGCCTCATGCTCGGCGATCAACCGCTTCTCCTCCGGACCGACCATGGCCAGCAGGATCACAGACAACACCGCAAAAGCGGTCAACAAGGCATACGTGGCATCCCAGCCGTAGTGCTGCGCGACCAGACCGACCCCCGTCGACGCCATCGTCGCGCCCAGGACGTACCCGAACAGGCCGGTGAACCCGGCCGCCGTCCCCGCCACATGCCGAGGAGACATGTCCAAAGCCTGCAAGCCGATCAACATGACCGGTCCGTACACGAAAGCACCGATGAAGAACAGGTAGACCATCAACAGCCAGAACGGAGTCCCCACCGGCGCCAGCCAGTAGAGGACGATGAAGACCCCCACACCCAACATGAAGGTGATACCCGTCCGGCTACGGTTCCCGGCGAAAATCCGGTCCGACACCCAACCGCAGGCCAGCGTGCCGAAGATGCCGGCCAGCTCGAACAAGGAGAACCCGGCGATCCCCTTCGTGACCGAGACCTTGTGAACCTCCGACAGATAGGTCGGCGCCCAGGTCAGCACGCCGTAACGCAAGGTGTACACGAAGACATTCGCCAAGGCGAGGAGCACCATCGCCCGGTTCATCAGGATGTGCTTGCGCACCAGCTCCCAGGTGGAGAGCTTCTCCAACTCCGAGACATCCACCGTCACCTTGTCCGGGTCGTTGCGGTACTCCTCGATCGGAGGCAGCCCCACCGACTCCGGGGTGTCCCGGATCATCACGAAAGCGACCGCCGCGACCACCAACGCCAGAACCGCAGGGAACCAGAAAGCCGACTGCCAGGAGTTACCGGTCATGGCCAGACCGGCTGCCGCAGCAGCACCGACAGCCATCCCGCCGACATTGTGCGCGCAGTTCCAGATCGAGGTCTTCCAACCGCGCTCGCTGGTGGAGAACCAGTGGACGAGCACCCGACCGCTGGGCGGCCATCCCATTCCCTGGACCCAGCCGTTGACGAACATGACGATCGCGAAGGCCGCCAGACTTCCTGAGGCCCACGGCGCGAAAGCCACGACGAGATTGGCGACAGCCGAGAGCGCCAACCCGAGCGGGAGGAAATAGCGGGCGTCCGACCTGTCGGAGACCATCGCCATGAAGAACTTGCTGAGACCGTAGGCGATCAACGCCGCATTGGCGATCAGGCCGATACCGGTCTTGTCGATATTCCCCTCGTCGAGAAGAATCTTCGCGATCAGCGGGATGTTGTTGCGGATGAGGTAGAAACCGGCGTATCCGAGGAAGATCCCCATGAACACCTGGAAACGCAGCCGCGGATAACGACGGGCCACTTCCTCGTCGGGCAGCCGCGGCGCGGGCGGTGGTGCGGAAAGCCAAGATCCTCGTGGAGCACGAGGGGTGGTCGTCGTGGTCATCGGTCACTTCCGGGGTCTCGTCAGGAGCGGCGACGAACCGGGTGAGCGCCGTCGCCACCGACATGGTGGAGAAGAAAACGACGAGGACACAGGGCAAAGCGGTGACGGCAGGTGACAGCGTTGTTACACCCGTCTGCTCACAGTGGGCCCGGGAGAAGCCAGGAACGGTCTGCCCGGATGTCGACCCGGACGAATTCATCAACTCCGAATTCGGTGGAGAAAGGATCCGAAGAGGCCAAGACGACCCCTTCCACGGTCTCCACGAGATAATCGATCCGCTCCCCCAGATAACGCACTTCCTGGACGACCCCGATATCCCCGCGGACCTCATGACGGGACGCCTCCGCCGCGGTCAGACGGGCAGCCCGGACCGAGTAGGGGCGTAAGAGCACCGTGCCCTGCCGTCCGGCCCTCGTAGCACCCGGTTCCGCCGGTATCTCCAGGTCACGGCCCAACAGCCGGACCCGCGCCGTCGTCCGACCGTCCTGAAGCAGGACCTCGTCCACCTTCACCGGCAACATCGTGGCCTCTCCGAGGAACTCGGCGACGAAAGCGCTCGAGGGCCGCGCATAGACCTCCCGTGGTGAACCCACCTGGCAGACCCGACCCTGCTCCATCACCACCAGGACGTCCGCCGTCGACAGCGCACCACCGAGATCGTGGGTGACATGGATGACCGTCCCTCCCAGCCGGGCGCGGGTGCGCACGATCAGGTCGAGGAGCTGCCGACGCAACCGGGGCTCCAAACCCTGCAGAGGTTCGTCCAACAGGAGCACCGACGGGCGCAGGATCCAGGATCTCGCCAGTGCGACCCGACGAGCCTGCCCCCCGGAGAGCTGCTCGGGGAACAGATGGGAGACCCCCGTCAACCCGAGCTGCAACAAGGCGATGTCGACCCGTTCGACGAGCGCGGCAGCGGGCAGCCCCCGCAACGACAGGCCGTACCCGACGTTCTCCCGCACCGTCAGCTCCGGGAAGAGCGCATCCCCCTGGAAGACCATCGCAGTCGGTCGCGCAGCAGGCGGCTCACCGGTCCGGTCCCGGCCGTCGATCGAGATCGTCCCCGTGACCGGACGTTCCAGACCGGCGACCGCCCGTAGCAGGGACGTCTTCCCCGAGCCGGACGGCCCGACCACAGTCACCACGCTGTCCGCGGGCAGCGACAGCGCGACATCGTGCAAGGCGTCGTGCGAGGCGCCGGGAAAACGCACCGACACCCCGGAGAGCTCCACCTGACCGGTCACGGGCATGTCCTCCTCGGAAGGGACGGTGCGGTGGCGGCGGACGGACGTGCCCCGGCCGGAGCCGGTGCGGAAGGACGTGCCGGCGCGGTCGACCAGGCCGCCGAGCCCACCAGCACCCCCAGGACCACCGCCATCGCGCACGCGCTGCTCAGCCGGCCCGCCTCAGCGGCTGTCACCAGGTCGACCGGCAGCAGGGGAGTTCTCGCGGTCGCCAGCAGCGCGGCCGGAGCCAAGGCCGACAGCGAGCGCGCCAAGGTCGTCGGGATCTCTCCGAGCAACACCGGCCGTGCCTGAGGGAGAACCACATCGCGCACTACATCCCTGCGTCGGGCGCCCAGTACGTGAGCAGCCTCCACGTACGAGGGCGGAAGCCGTCGCAGACGTTCGGAGACGGCCAGGGCATTCCCGGGCAGGGACGCGGTGACCGCCACCACCAGCAAGGCGATCCAGGTCAACGCCTCACCCACCGGGACCCCTGCGGGTAGGGCCGCGGCGACAGGTACCGACCAGCGGGTGATCGCCACCCAGGCCGCCAAGCCGCACACCAGTGGCGGCAGCGCGTGGAGGGCGACGGTCAACCGGGCGGGGAGGGACGTGGGTCGTTCCGCCAGGTGCCATCCCAGGCAGAAACCCAGCGGCAGCGTGCACAACGTGGCACACAGTCCGAGGAAGACGGTGTCGGCCAGGGCGTTCTGCCACGGCCCGGTCAGCACCGCGGCGACATGTTCCAGCGTCGGGCCGTCGTCCCCGATCAACCCTACGGATGCCGAGACGACCACTGCTGACGCCGACGTGATCGCTGCGGCGACTACGACCTGTACCGTCACCGACAGGCGGGACCAGCCCCTGGCCGGGCGACGCACCGGGGCGATCTGACGGCGCAGCGCAGGCCGGGGGGAACCGCCCAGTCGGTGGACCGCTACCGCGATGAACAGCCAGGGCACGACCAGGGCTGCGGCATGGGCGATGGCGTCGGCGACGTCGTTCTCGGCGGTGGCGGCTTCGAACAGCCTGGTCGACAGGACCGTGTACCCGCCGCCGATGACCAAGGGGTCGGCCAGGTCGGTGACGGCTTCGGCGAAGAGCACCAGGAAGGACACGGCCAGCGTCGGGCGTAGTTCGCGAAGTTCCACGTCGACGAGGACCCGACCTCGGGACGCCCCCAGGTCTGCGGCGGACTCAGACACCCGCAGGTCCCGGGCGTTCAGCGAGTGCAGGACGATCAGATAGGCGAAGGGGAAGGCCGACAGGGTGGAGCTGATCACCAGGCCGGGTAGGCCGTAGATCTCCCCGCCGGGGGCCCACTGTCGGTTCACGATGCCGTTGTGGCCGACGAGGACCAGCAGGGCCAGGGCGATGGTCGGCGGTGGCAGCAGCAGGGGTGTCAGGCAGAGCAGGTGTACGAGTCGACGGCCGCGGAAGGCATGTTGGTGGGCGTGGGCGCAGGCCCAGGCCAGTAGGGTGCCGCACACCGCGACCAGGGTCGCCATCACCAAGGTGTTGCGCAGGACCAGTGCGCCTCCGCCGAGGAGCCGGGCTACGGCGTCGCGTCCGTCCGCGGTGACCAGGACGGTGGTGACCGGGGTCAGGAGGACGACCAGCACGCCGCCGAGGGCTGCGGACCACCACCAGGACGATCGGTGGTCGTGGAAGGTGACTCCGGGGCGGTGTGTTGCGGGTCCGGTCACGGGCGTACCTCTGCGGCGAAACCGGCGACCAGTTTCTCGGTGGCGCGGACGTCCGTCGCTTGCGGGGAGAACAGTCGTATCCCGGCGGTCAGCTCCAGTCGCGGGTCGACGGCCAGGTCGGTCCGGGTCGGTAGCTGGGGGAAGCGTTCGCCACGTCGGGAGAACTGACCTGCTCGTGAGGTCGCGAAGTCGACGTAGACGCCGGCCCATTCGGGGTGCCGGGCCGATTTCAGGACGGCGACCGCGCCGATCTCGGCGCCGGTGCCTTCCCGGGGGTAGCTGATGACGAGTCGTCGGCCGACTTCGATCTGTCGGACGCAGTGTTGGGTGAAGGTGAGTGCGACGGCTGCTTCTCCTCGGGCGACGACTCCGGCGGGGGCCATTCCGGAGCGGGTGTACTGCAGGACGTTCTGGTCGAGGCGGTGCAGCCAGGCCAAGGCTGTCTCGTGGTCGCCGAAGCGGTGCGCCTGTACGCCGACGATGGTGCTTCCGGTGCCTGAGGTGACCGGATTGGGTGAGGAGATCCGGCCGGCCAGCCGGGGGTCGAGCAGGTCCTCCCACGACTGGGGGACGGGGACGCCCAGGTCTTTCAAGGCGTCGGGGTCGGAGCAGAATCCGAGGTTTCCTCGGTAGACGCCGGTCCAGGCTCCGGCGGGGTCGCGGTAGGCCGTCGGGACGGTCTCGGCCTCGGCGGGTCGGTGGGGGCGCAGCAGGCCTCGTTGGTCGGCGAGGACGTACAGCTCGGAGGGTCCGCCGTGCCAGATGTCGTAGTCGGCGGCTGCGTCGCCGCGGGCCATTCGGCTGAGTGCTTCGCGGGAGGACAGGCGTACGACGGTGACCGGTATGCCGGTGTCCTCGGTGAAGGTGTCGGCCCATTGGCGGCAGAGTTCTTCGATGGAGGAACAGAGCACGTTGAGGGATTCGGCTCGGTGGGAACTCAGGACGTGTGCTCCGCTCCAGGCCAGCAGTCCCAGGCACAGGACGAGTGCGAGGATGAGGCGGGGGCAGGCGGGGGGATGCGTCCGACATGGTCGGGGCTTCATGGCGGGCTCGGCCGGTCCGTCAGGGTGTCGTCTTCGAGGCGGGGCATGAGATATCCGCTGCCTCGGGCTGTGACGATGAGTTCGTCTCCGGAGAAGCGGAGTTGGCGGCGGAGGCGGTACACCGTGGTTTTGATCATGTCTCGTCCGCCGACGGTTTCGCCGGTTCCCCAGACCTCGTTGAGCAGGTCGCGCCATCCGACGACCGATCCGGAGTGCCGGGCCAGTACGGTCAGCAGGCGGTGTTCGACCTGGCTGAGGCGCAGTCTTCGGCCCTGCCAGCTGGCTGTTCCGGCGTGGACGTCGATGAGGAGGGGGCCGTTGACGATCAGTTCGCCGGTGTGGCGTTGGCGGGTTCGGCGGACGACGGCCTGGGCGCGGAGGGCGAGTTCCCTGGGGGAGAAGGGTTTGGTGATGTAGTCGTCGGCTCCGGCGAGGAATCCGCCGACGCGGTCGGATTCGGTGCCGCGGGCGGTGAGCATCATCACCGGGACGTCGGAGCGGGTGCGGATGCGGCGGCAGAGCTGTTCGCCGGAGGCGCCCGGGAGCATCACGTCCAGGATGATCAGGTCGACCTGTTCGGTGTTGAGGATCGACCAGGCGCGTTCAGCGCTGGTTGCCGTGATACAAGCGAACCCTTGTGTCTCCAAGGCGAATTCAATGATCGATAGCATCTGTCGTTCGTCATCGACGATGAGCGCGCGAGGTGCTCCCCCGGTCACTGATCCTCCTGTGCGTTGGTGGGCAAGGTGATGAAGACGGTGGTTCCATGCTCGTCGACCGTGTCCACGAGTACACGTCCGCCGTGTTCTCGCAGGATCGATTCGGTGATCATCATGCCGAGACCGGTTCCACCGCGATGTGCCGAGTCCGTGGCGAAGGGTTCGAAAAGGGCGGCTCGTTCCTTCTCCGTCATGCCGGCACCGTCGTCACTGATGGCGATGACGACCTCGTCGAGCCCACCGGTCACCTCGACGGTGATGGTGACTCCCGGTCCGGCGTGCCGGGCCGCATTGTTGATGACGTTGAAGAAGGCCTGCCGGATGAGTCCGCGGTCGGCGCGGACGAGGAGGGGACGCCCCTGGCCGACGATGCGCAGGGGCGCGCCGTGGATGCGGCGGAGGGAGTGCACGGTTTCCCTGACGAGCAGGTGCAGGTCGAACTCGCTGGTGTCGAGGCGGAAGAGCCGGTTCGCCATGCGGGCCTCGGTGAGCAGGTCCTCGGCCATCCCGATGACATGTTCGGCATTGGTGGCGATGGTGGTCACGAACTCCCGTTGGCGCTCGTTCAACGGGCCGGGGGTCTGTTCGGCGAGGAGCTCGGTAGCGCCTTTGATGAGTGCCAGCGGGGTGCGCACCTCGTGGGAGAACACGCTGGGGCGTTCGAGGCGCGCGCGGAGGATCTCGGCGACCTGGTCTGCCTCCATGCGGGCATGGCGGATGTGGCGACGTGCCTGCCACCAGGTGACGGCGGTGCCGACGGCGAGGCCGGTGAGTCCTGTGCCCGTGATGAGCAGCAGATTCGACAGCTGCATCGCACCAGTGTCACAGGCTCGGCGGCCCCGCTGGTAACGATGTCGTTACCTATTGTGATCGACTTGCGACGAAAGGTGATGAAACTCGTTGTCAGACTAATTTGCCCGGATCCGGCCCCGACGTCCTGCATGTGTGGTGGGGTCGACTGCCCTCAGCGAAAGGTCCCACCATGGGTGCACAGCGTCGTCATCTCACCCTCATCTGTCTGCCACTCCTGGCCGGAAGTCTGACCTTCGGTGGAAGTATCGCCGCGCATGCCACCGGGCAGCAGCCCGTCGAACCGGGCCAGAAACCCACCTCGTCCGCACCCAGCCAGAAACCCGGCGCACCCAGCCAGAAACCGAGCAAACCCGCAGGCAAGAAGACCTTCGACCTCGAGTCGCACCGCGGAGGACGCGGCGAGACCACTGAAGAATCCCGGCGGGCCTTCGAGAAGAGCCTCGCCCTGGGCGTGAGCACTCTCGAGTTCGACATCGTGCTCACCAAGGACAAGGTGCCCGCCGTCTGGCACGACCCGAAGGTCCTCGACACCAAGTGCACGGACACCAAACCCGCCACGGCGGGCGACCCGATGTACCCCTATGTCGGCAAGCTCGTGCACGAGCTGACCTGGGCCCAGGTGCAGACCCTCGACTGCGGGAAGAAGCTCGACAACTTCCCCTACGCCGAGGTCGTCAAGGGCAACAAGATCATCAAACTCTCCGACGTCTTCGACCTGGTCAAGAGCAAGAAAGCCGATGTGCGCTACAACATCGAGACCAAGATCGAAGGGGAGAACCGCAAGGAGTCCGCGACCCCGGAGGAATTCGTCAAGGTCATCCTCGGCGAGGTGAACAAAGCCGGTGTCGCCGACAAGGTGATGATCCAGTCCTTCGACTGGCGTTCTCTGCCCCTGGTCAAGAAAGCCAACCCGAAGATCCCGACCGTCCTGCTCTGGGACGAGACCACGTGGAAGAAGGGCTCCCCCTGGACCGGTGACGCCGACTACGACGCCATGAAGGGGGACATCCTCGCCGCGGCCAAGAAGATCGGTGTCGACGTCCTCTCCCCGGGATATTCCCAGCCGTACGGACGTAAGCCCGGCGACAAGGATTTCAAGCTCATCGCGGACAAGGCGCTCATCGAGAAGGCGCACCAGGCCGGGCTGAAGGTCGTACCCTGGACCCTCAACGACGTCTCCGCCATGGAAGCCCAGATGGACGCCGGGGCCGACGGCATCATCACCGACTACCCGACCAAGCTGCGCGAACTCATGCAGAAACGCGGTTTGCAGCTACCGCCCTCCTACTCGTGAACGCCCTTCTGATGAAATGACGACCTCCGGTGCGTGAATACGTGCCGCCGATGGAACACCTACTCGGACAACCGGGTTCAGCGCCATTCCGGGTGTGGTGGCCATCGGCCGGCAAACGCTTCGCGTACCGGAGGTACTTTTTCTTATGCCGCCCGGTGGAAGAGCAGCAGCATCTCGTCGTTCCTCCACGGGCGACAGATGTCGCTGGCCACCGAAAGTTCTTCCCGGGGTCTTCCTGTGAGCGACAAATTCTGTGAAGAACAGTCGTTCCCTAGGAGACCTCAATGACCTACGACGGAGGGCAATACCAAGCCGCCTACGGGGCGCCACCCCAGCCCGGCGCACCCGGCTACTACGGCGGCTACGGAGCCACGTACATGGTGCGCATCGCGGGCCAGGAGCGCGGGCCGCTGAACCAGGAACAGGTCCAGCAGCTCGCACGCAGCGGAGAACTCTCCTCCTCGGACGCCGTCAGCTATGCCGGCCAACCGTGGTGCCCCGCTGCCTTCGCCCCAGGGATCTACTCCGACAAGAGCAAAGCCACCGCGGCGCTGCTCTCCTTCTTCCTCGGCGGACTCGGCGTCGACCGCTTCTACCTCGGATACGTCGGGCTCGGCGTGGCGAAACTCCTCCTGTCCTGGATGACCTTGGGCATCTGGCCCCTGATCGACTTCATCCTGATCGTGCTCGGCAAGGTCCCCGACGGCAAAGGGCTACCGCTGAAATGACGACAAGGTGTCGGCATCCTCGCGGTGCCGACACCCACCATCGGTGCAGACCCCCTGATCATCAGGCTGCTCCGAGGACACACCGGGACCGGCGTGCGCATCCACGCCACCTCGGAGCTAGCGTGTTCCCGTGGCACAGATGACTCTTACCGACGCGCGGCTGTACCTCTGTACCGATGCACGCACCAGCCCGGAAGACCTGCGTGCCTTCGCACGCGCCTGTTACGCCGGCGGCGTCGACATCATCCAACTCCGTGACAAGAAGATCGACGGCAGCGACCAACTGGCCGCATTGGCCATCGTGACCGAGGAAGCCCGGCGCAGCGGCCGACTCGTCGCCGCCAACGACCGGGCCGATGTCGCCTTCCTCGCCGAGGCCGACGTCCTGCACGTCGGTCAAGGGGACCTGGCACCGGCCGCGGCCCGCCGCATCGTGCCCACCGCGATCATCGGACGGTCCACGCACAGCGAAGCCCAGATGCGCGACGCCGCCGCGGACGACGACGTCGACTACTTCTGCACCGGCCCCGTCTGGCCCACCCCCACCAAACCCGGACGGCCCGCCGTCGGACTCGACCTCGTCCGCGCCGCCGCCGACCATGTCGGCTCTACCGGAAAGCCCTGGTTCGCCATCGGCGGGATCGACATCGACACCATCGACAGCGTCGTCGAGGCCGGAGCGACCCGGGTCGTCGTCGTCCGCGCCCTGACCGGCACCGACGACGTCGCAGGCGCCGCCCGCAGGCTGCGCTCCCGCCTACCCTGACCAGCGCGCCCGGCCTGCGGGGCGACTACGGTCACGCCCCGCAGGCCGACGCCCGGGGCTCGGCACGACCGCAGGACAGATGATCGGTCATCACCGGTTGCAGACCACGGGCCCGGATCGCGTCGCGAACCTGGGCGACCGAACGCTCGTCGGCGATCGCGAACTGCTCGTCACCGCTGTCCTGACCTTCCAGTTCCGCGGCATGCTCGCCCACCCCGGTCGACACCCCGGCGGAGACCTTCGTCGCCGCGACCCCCAACACCCCGTCACGGAAAGCCGCCCGTTCCCGCGTGGAGATCGTGATCGACGCGAAGGGCAGGAACAACCGGTAGGCGCACATCACCTGCAACAGCTCGGGCTCGTGGACATCACTGGCCGGGACGACCTGCTCAGGCTGATCCGCCAACGGGAGGCGCCCGCCCATGATGGGCCGCAGACGAGGTACCGAGAAGCCGATCTCCGCATGCGGGTGACGTTGCTGCACCATCTGGGCGTGCACCGCCGTGGCATAGGCGTCCCTGCGGAAGTCGGACAGACCGAGCAGTGCACCGAAGGACACCCCCCGCATCCCGGCCTCCAACGCTCGCTCCTGCGACTCGAACCGGTACGGGAAATGCCTCTTGTACCCGCTCGGGTGGAAATGGTCGTAGGCCGCGGTGTCATAGGTCTCCTGGTAGACGCTGACGAAGTCCGCGCCGGCCTCGTGGACCATCCGGTAGTCGGCCACCGACAACGGCTGCACCTCGATTCCCACCGTCGGGAAATACCGGGAGGCCTGGCGCACCGCGCGGGAGATGAACGACGCATCGGCGAATTTCGCCGACTCCCCGGTGAGGATCAGCACCTCCTCCAGACCGGTCGCCGCGATCGCCTTCAGCTCCGCCTCGGTGCCCTTCTCGTCCAACCGCACCCGGCTGATCCGATTCGTACAGGAGAAACCGCAGTAGGTGCAGATGTTCTGGCAGTAGTTCGACACGTACAACGGGGTGAACATGCTGATGGACGTGCCGAAACGGTCCAGGGTCTCCCGCTGAGCAGCCGCGGCCACCTCCTCGAGCACCAGGCCCGCGGCCGGGGACAACAAGGCCGCCAGATCGGTGCGGGACCGCCGCCTCCGCGCCAAGGCCGCCCGGACGTCCGCCACCCCGAAGACCGCGAAGTCGGGGAGCGCGGCCTCGGCCAATACCGCCTCCATCACGCCCGAATGCATCCGGTCGAACTGCGGACGCCAACTCATGTGGTCGACCTTGCCGTCGGCGCGGCGCGGCAGAGGCACCACCGGGGGGATCTTCGTCATGCCCGCCCCACCTCCTGCAGGAAACCGGTGATCGGCGAGGACGCTGCCGCGCCTGCCTCCAGGACCCGACCGGGACCGGCCAGATAGGCGGAGCGTCCGGCCTGGATCGCGCCACGGAAAGCCGCCGCCATCGCCGGGATGTCACCGGCGGTGGCGATCGCCGTGTTCGCCATGATCGCGGCGACCCCCATCTCCATCGCCTCGCAGGCCTGACTGGGCCGTCCGATCCCGGCGTCCACGATGATCGGCACCTCGATCTCGTCGACCAGGATCTGGATGAAGTCACGGGTCGCCAGGCCACGGTTCGACCCGATCGGAGCTGCCAGGGGCATCACCGCTGCCGCGCCTGCGGACACCAGGTCCCGGGCCACGGTCAGATCCGGGTACATGTACGGCAGGACGACGAAACCCTCCTCGACCAGAGCGCGGGTCGCCCGCACCGTCTCGGCGTTGTCGGGCAGCAGGTAGCGGCTGTCGCGGATGACCTCGACCTTCACCAGATCACCGCATCCCAGCTCACGGGCCATCCGGGCGATCCGCACCGCTTCCTCGGCGGTGCGGGCCTCGGAGGTGTTCGGCAGCAGGGTCACCCCCTCGGGGATGGCGTCGAGGATGTTCCCCTCCCCACCGGTGTACGCCCGGCGCACCGCCAAGGTGACGATCTGTGCTCCGGCGTGCTCCACCGCGGCCCGCACCAGATCCAGGTTGTACTTGCCCGAGCCGAGGATGAACCGGGAGGAGAACTCGCGCCCGCCGAGCACCAACGGGTCGGTCGTTTCGGGAGCTGGACCTTCGACAGGCACTGTCGAGGAGGACATGGTGACGTCCCTTCGCTAGAACGAACTAGAGCAGGTTCGACGGGTCTGTTCTCAGCCGGGGGGCGACGATCCACCCCGATGTGCCCCGGCACCCCGCGTCGTGGCCACTGTACTCCGACCGCCCGGACGGGCCCTGGCGGAGAAGTCACCCTTCCAGGCCGAGGATGATCCTCACCACCACCATCGCCTGGGCGCCGGCGCACGCCATCACCCGCGGCGCGACCATCGGGGCGCCGGTGCCGATATCGCTGACCCCGTCGCCGCAGACCCACCACCGTCGCCCCACCTGCCGGGTCACGACGGTGTCGGTCCGGTCATGACCCGCCATGCCCGACGCACCCACCACCACCATGTGCGGGTCTTCCACCAGCAAGGATTCGGTCAACATCGCCTTGGCCGCCGGGTCGTCGAAGGCTTCGCAGACGATCGTGCATCCCGTGAAGACCTGCACGGCGTCGTCCGCCGTGACCCGGATGTCCTGCGTGGTGACCTTCAGATACGGGTTGACCCGGGCGATCCGCTCAGCCAGGGCAGTCGTCTTCGGCAGGCCCAGGTCGGCCAGGTCGTAGGCCTGCCGGTTCAGGTTCGCCAGGTCGACGACGTCGTGGTCCACCAGATGCAGATTCCCCACGCCGGTCCGGGCCAGGGCCAGGGCGATCTGCGAGCCCAGTCCGCCCAGCCCGGCCACGCCCACCCGGGCCTCGGACAGGAGAGCGACGTGGTGTGATCCCATCCGGCCTGCCAGCGCGGCCCGCACCTCCTCGGGGCCGGGCAGGCCCCCCATCAGCCGCCTCCGACGAAGTGCACGATCTCCACCAGGTCGCCGTCGGCGAGGACATGCTCGTCGAAGGACACTTTCGGGACGATCCGTCCGTTGACCTCCACGGCGATGCGTTCTCGCCGGTAACCCTCCGACTCCACGAGGGAGGCGAGGGTCTGGTCGGTCTGCCACGGGCGGGATTCTCCGTTGACGACGATCATGGCTGCTCCTGGTCGATGCGCTGCCGGGCACCCTACCCGGCGTCGGCCGGGAAATCCCCTCCCCGGGCGAGGAAAACCGGATATCAGCCCAGACATCAGGAATATTTGTGTCTTTGAGTATTTTTCGGGTTGGCCGATCGTTCAAGACAGGTCATCATGATGTGATGTCAGTAAAGGGCCTTGCTGATCACACCATGTTCCTCCTCGGCGCTGCGGTCGTCTTCCTCGTCCTCAACCAGGGCGCGGATCTCGCCGCCGGTCGAGCAGTCGCCGGTGCGCTCACCGCATATCTCATCCTCTTCGCGATCGTCGCGTTCTACCGGTACCGCCTCCGCGGGCTCCAACCGGACGACAACGACAAGTACTACCTCTTCGACTCCCTGGAGCTCGACGACACCGCTGCGAGGGCCAGGAGACTGGCTGAGCGAGAAGCCGCCGAACGGGAGAACTCACGGCGTAGAGCGGAGGCCGACACGCCGTCCGGCGAGGGCGGAAAGGCCGCTCCTGTCTCGGAGAACAGCTCAGCTCCAACGGATAAGCGCCGATAGGGCGGGCATCCCGGTCGCCTTGACCCGGGATCGCGAGACGAGGGATGTGCGCGGATGGGACATCCCCGTCGAGCTGCTCCGTCGAGCAACCGGAGAAGGTGAGTCTCATGTGGGGGACCACTGCATCGGACCATGCCACCGCCGTCGTCGACGCCCTCGTCTCCTACGGGGTGTGCCTCTACCTGTTCCACCTGGCACCGCTGACCTCGGTCACGGTCGCCGTCACGCTGTACGTGGTCATGATCGTCCTCTTCATCGGTTACCGCCGCTACCTCCGGACGGTCCGGCCGATACATCGGACCTACCGGGTCACCACGTTGACCGACGAACGTCGCCGTACCCCGGTGCTACGCGACGCAGCCTGACCCTGCAGGTCATCCCGGCCGACAGGCCGGACACCCACGGGCCAGGACGGGCATCGCGCAAGGCCTGAGGACTCAGCGATCGACGGACTCCGCCAGGTGGAGCACCGACGATCCGTCGCAGAAGGGCTCGGAGACCAGACCGTACCGGTCGGCCATCGCCCGGGCCACCGTCTCGGCCCAACCGTCCGTGCTTTCCGGGGCGACCGGATCGCCCACCACCAGGATGCGCTGCGCGCGCCAGATCCCACCGGCGGCGGCCTGTGGGCAGGCCCGTCCGGCCTCGTCGATGAACAACCAGCCCAGGGATTCCTCGCCGAGGTGGGAGAACATCGACCCCAAGGACGAGAACGAGGTCGACACCAAGGGCACCACGAGGAAGAAGGACTGCCAGGCCGCGAGGGCCGCCTGCGGGGGGACGTCCTGCGGGGCGGCTCCGGACAGGATGTCCAGGGCTGCTCGCATCGTCGAGATCATCCGGCGGGCCGAATGGGCGAACAGTGTGCGGTGCAGGGCCAGTGCGGCCAGGAACAGTTGTGAGCGGGCCTGGTTCAAGGTCGCGTCCAGCCAGGGGACCGTGGTCTTCCCCGGCCCCGGGTCGGCGAACCACGCGTCGTCCGGGTAGGTTTCGCGCCAGCGCTCCCGGTCGGCCTGGACCGTGGCGGCCAGTTCGTCCGCATGCAGGCGGGCGGACTTCAGGTCTTCCTGCGCCTGGGCACGTTCTTCGGCCTGGGCCGACAGTTCGACGCTGATCCGGGCGACCTCCTCCCGGGCGGCTGCGCCGCGCTTCTCCACGGTGACCACGGTCTGGATGAGTTCGTCGGCGGTTTCCGACCAGTCCTTCATCCTGCGGCCCATCGTGAGCATCTGCTCGAAGGCGCCCGGTTTGGTCTGGTCGTGGGCTCGTTTGCGTTTACGCGCGTCGGCGGCGTCCCGGTCGGCTTTCTCCGCGGCCTCACGGGCGGCGTACAGCCTGGCCAGGGCCGGTTCTTCTTCCTGGGTGAGGGCGTCGACCCGTTCCTGGGCGACTCGCAGTTCGTGGTTCGCGACCCGGGACGCGGTCAGTCTTTCCTCGGCGGCGCCGCATTCCTCCAGGAGTTCGCCGACTTTGGCGTCCGCAGCCAGGAAGTGGTCGCACGCCTCCTGCCAGGATCCTTGTGGGGAGAGCGCGGCCCTTTCCAGGAAGGAACGGAAAGTGGGCGGGAGGTCGGCGTATTCGCGTCGATCGGTCCAGAAGGACTCGGCGAAGGCGATCCGGTTCTCCCTGGATCCCAGCCGGGCGGCCACCAGCCCCCAGGCGTGGCCCTGGTCGTCGCCCCGCTGGGCGTGGCGTACCTGGGTGGCGATATCCCCCAGATGGTCGGCTTCCTCCCACGGGTGCGCCAACTGGGTGGCGTCCGCCAGCCCGTCGGTGTCCTCGTCGAGGGCGTGCGCGTCGGGTGAGGCCAACACCATCTCGAAACCGGTGAGGCTCGGATGGGGCTGCCAGGCGGTGCGATGGTAGTGCCCTTTCCACGAGTGGCTGCGGACGAAGGCGTCCTGCGGGCCGGGCAAGGCGGCGATCCGACGGGCACGTTCGACGACGAGTCCGGCGAGGACGTCCCGGATCGGGGGCGCCTCATGTGATTCGGGGGACACCCCTACGGAGTTCAGTCCGGTGCGGCCGGCCAGGTCGCCCAAGGTGAGGTTCACCGCGAACTGTTCGCTCAGGCTCGGGTAGGTCTGCGGCGACGACGGCCAACGGCCCCGGGGCAAGGAGGTGGTCGCCATACTCGTCGGCGCGTCCGGGGTGGACGAGGAGGGCAGCGTCTCGGGAGCGCCGGCTGCTGCGCCGAGATAGGACAGCAGGCCCCGTCCGGTCCGGCCACCGGCCACCGCTTCGGCCATACGGGTCAGATCGGTCAGGTAGGGGCTGTTGACCAGGTCGTCGACGCCGTCCCGGTCCGCGCCGGCCCGGACGGGGACACTGACCACCTGGACGGTCGAGGAGTCGGTGGAGAGCAGTTCCGCTGCCGGGGAGTCCTCGTCGATCCCGGCGGCTTTCCACGCCAGGTCGAGCAGGTCGCCCAGGGTCTCGACGGTGAGGACGTCCGGTGGGGTCCCGTGGAGGAGCTCCGCGGCCCGGATGTGGAAGAGGTCCGCCTGCCGGTGGAAGGCGTCGATCTGGGTGTCGGCCCATTGCCCGGCGAGACAGCGGGCCCAGGCCCAGGCTCCGGAGGAGAGGAAGGCCGAGGTCGCCACCGGTCGTCCGTCGCCGGTCACGGTCAGGCCGGCGGTAGCGCCACGGCCCGGCACCGGGGCTGCCCAGGGTGCTGCGCCCAGGGTCTCGGTCACGGTGGACTGCAGGTGGCGTAGTTCGAAGGTGCCCAGGTAGACCCGGTGCAGCCAGGTCAGGCCGTCGCCCTCCGGGGGGAGGGCGCACACGCCGTCGGGTTCCCAGGGCAGAGGGTCTCCGGGGACATATCGGGTGACGACGACCTGGTCGTCGACTGTTTCCGAATCGGGAATTCGCCGGGGAGAAAGTAATTCCATGTCCCGCCACGCTTGGGCGACCTGCGTGGGAAGAACGGATTCAGACATGGAGGCTCCTGATGTGTGCTGCTTCGCAAAACTCTAGGCCGAGCACGCCGTTCTTCTCCTACCCGACGGCAAGGTGTGTGCAAACCGTGTCGTCGAATGCGCCGAGGGTCAGCGGCCGGTCATTCGTTCGCACGCCTCCCACAGCCGACTTCCCAACTCGGGGTCGTAGGCCGAGGCGCGTGCCGATACCGGCCGGGGGTAACCACGCGTCTCACCGATGCCGTCGGGGCCGATGTAGAAGCCGCCGGGCAGATCGGGCACGGTTGCAGCGTAGAGCTCGGGGAGCGCGCCCATCCAGGCGGGCTGGGCGGCCGGGGTGGTCGCGAAGAAGCGCGACGCCTGATCTCTGAATGAATTCCCGCTTCTACCAAAGAGATTCGTGGAAGACATTCCGGGATGGGCCGCCATCGAACGCAGTACGGAACCCTCACGGATGAACCGACGCTGCTGCTCCAAGGCCAACACGATGCACGCCAACTTCGACTGCGCATACGACTTCGCACTGTCGTACGGGCGCACCGTCCAGTCCAGATCCGACACCTCGACCGAACCGAACCGGTGCGCGATCGACCCCAACCACACCACCCGATCCGTCAACACCGGCCGCACCAATTGCGACAACAGGAAATGCCCGAGCACATTCGTCGCGAACTGCATCTCATGCCCCGCCGCGGTCCGCGACAACGGAATGTCCATCACCCCCGCATTCAGGATCAACACATCGACCCGATCGAGACCCGCCGCGAATTCCACCACCGAATCCAGATCGGCCAGATCGAGCCGACGCACCTGCGTCGAACCGCCCATGCCGACCCGGGCAGCCTCACCTCTGGCCGTATCCCGGCACGCCATGACGACCTCGGCGCCCTTCCCGGCCAAGGCGCGCGCGGCTTCGAATCCGATCCCGGAGTTCGCGCCGGTGACGACGAATCTGCGGCCGCTCTGGTCGGGAATGTCGGCGGTGGTCCAACGAGACATCTGGGTTCCTCTCGGGGAAGCGGTGGTCGTGGACATTCTCGCGTGTGCCGCAGGTCGGTGGATCTTCTGCGGGGCGGGTGCGGACATCGGGGTGCGCGAGAGGCCGTCCGGTCGCCGGGCCGGCTTCCCGTCGGGAAAAGTGGACCGAAATATCTCAATATATGAACAGGTGAGGGCTGGGGAGTATTTCCGGAAGTTCCTGTCCGACAAGGACATACGTCCCTGACCCCCGTGCGGGTACCCACCAGATGGACGGTCCCGACACCGAGACGCCCTACCGCAGATCATGACGGAACTCGTACGACCGTCCGACCAGTCACGTCAGGAACCCACATGTCCCAGACACCCGCAGCCGCCACCCTCAAAGAGGGGCCACCCGGGAAGGAGGAGACGACCCCCGACCCGAAGGCCACCACCCCGGCCCCGACCCCGGCCACCGCCGAGACCGCGCCCCGGCCCTCCTTCATGATGAACATCCTGAACGGACTCGCCCTGGGCGTGATCGTCTCCCTGATCCCAGGAGCCTTCCTCGGCGAACTCCTCAAGGTGCTGCTCCCTGCCGCGCCCTGGCTGAAGGTCCTCCTCGACGCCACCACGGTCTCCGCATCCCTGATGGCCGTCGTCATCGGATTCTTCGTCGGACTGAACTTCAAGTTCACCCCCATCGAATCCGGATCCATCGCGATCGCCACCCAATTCGCCTCCGGAGCCGTCGTCGTCACCAATGGCGCCATGGTGCTCAAAGGCACCGGCGACGTCATCACCATGGGCATGACCGCAGCACTGGGCGCCGCCATCGTGCTGGCCATCGGCGAACGCACCCGCACCTACGCCATCCTCGTCGTCCCGGTCACCGTCGTCGCCGTCGCAGGCGTCGCCGGACGGCTGATGCTGCCCTACAACATGACCGTCACCGCGACCATCGGACGCGGCGTCGAACACCTGCTGAGCCTGCAACCCGTGGTGATGGCCGTCCTGATCGCCGTGGTCTTCTCCGTGCTCATCCTCTCCCCGGTGACCACCGTCGGGATCGCCCTGGCCATCTCCATCTCCGGCATCGGCGCCGGAGCGGCCAACCTCGGCGTCTGCGCAGCCGGCTTCGGCTTCGCCGTCCTCGGATGGCGGGTCAACGGACCCGGCCTGTGCATCGCCCACGTCCTGGGCTCACCGAAGATCTCCATGGCGAAATTCCTGTCCAACCCCAAGATCGCCCTCCCGACCATCTGCAGCGCAGCCCTGTGCGGGCTCGTCGGCGTCACCCTGGGCATCGACGGCACCCCCTTCAGCGCAGGCTTCGGGTTCTCCGGCGGAGTCGGCCCGGTCGCCTTCATGAGCGCACACGGCTGGGCGGCGCCTGCCGTCCTGAAGGGCCTGGTCGCCTTCCTGGCCGTACCCCTGGGATTGGCCCTGCTGTTCAACCACCTGTTCAAGAAGATCGTCCCCCTGGTGAGCGACGAGGACTACCGCCTCGACATCGGACGCTGAGAACGCAGACCTTCCGGACCGGACGGCGACCCCGACCGGCCCGGAAGGTCGTCCTCCAGAACCGCTCCCATCCGGCGGAGCACCCGAGAGGCCGAACGGTGCCCGGCACGGACCGCCCCCACCAGATCCCCACGGTCACCCAACCAGGCCACCAGGAAACCGGCGTTGAAGGCGTCCCCGGCACCGGTGGTGTCGCACACCCCGGACACCGGCGGCACCGCGACCCGCACCGGATCCGCCCCCACCCGCACCAGCGAGGTCGGCCCGGCGCCATCCCGCGCCACCACCACGGTGTCCGGCATCCGAGCCAATGTCGGGCCGGGCAGACCGTCGACGGACAACAACCCCGCCAGGACGCTCTCCTCGGCATTCGCCGAGACCACATCCGGGGAGATCCGACACAACACGTCAGCGAAAACCTCCGGGGTCAACGACTCGATCACCCCGACCGACGACGTGTCCACGCTGATCAGACCGCCCGAAGCGCGCACCCGGGCCGCCGCGTCCACCGCCGTCCCCGCCGTACGTCCACCCGCCAACCCGTACGCCGGACAATGCAGGAGTTCCACCCCGGACAACTCCTCGTCCCCCAGCCGATCCAGATCCGTCGACGCACCCCGGTCGGGAAACATCGACCGCTCACCGGACTCGTCGACCATCACCACGATCATCCCCGTCCGGCCGCGACGACGGACCCGCACATCGACCCCGCACGCGCGCAGATCCTCGACCACCCACCGGCCTGCCGGATCGTCCCCCACACACCCGAAAAAACGCGTCGGATGACCAGACGCCGCGAAAGCCGCCACATTCGCGGCACTCCCACCACGCCGCAACACCACCGTCGCCGCCGTGTCCGAGCCGTACCGGGTCGCCTCCTCCCGGTGGACGACCACGTCGTACACCAGATCACCCAGCACCCCGAGCACCGCCGATCACCCCCGAACGGACGCCGGAGCCTGCGACAGGGCCGCCGCCACCAGCGCACCCAAACGCACATTGCTCAGGTACAGGGCCACATTCGCCTGGACACTACGACCCGCCGTGGACCGGGACAGCTGGTCCAGCAGGAAGGGCGTCGCCTCCTGGCCGTCCACCTCCGACCGCTCAGCGGCCGTCCACGCCTGGGAGAGCACCCGGTCCAGCTCCCCCGGCTCCAGCGCGGCCTCCGCCGGAATCGGATTGGCCACCACCACGGCCGAGGACACCCCGAAGGCGTGCTGGGCGCGCAGGACATCAGCGACCTCCTCGGGCGAATCAGCCCGTTGCCGCAGTGGAAAACCCGCATCGGGGACGTAGAACCCCGGGCACCGGTCCGTGCGATACCCCAGGACGGGCACCGCGAAGGTCTCCAACCGTTCCAAGGTCGCCCGGACGTCGAGTACCGACTTCACCCCGGAACAGACCACCACGACCGGCACCTGGGACAAGGCGTGCAGATCGGTCGACTCGTCGAAGGACGCCGACGCGCCCCGATGGACCCCGCCCAGACCACCCGTGGCGAAGACCGCGACGCCCGCGCGATGAGCCAGATGGATACTGGCGGCAATGGTGGTACCTCCGTTGGTCCGCGCCACCGCAGTGGTGCACAGGTCCCGTACGGAGACCTTCGCGGCCTGCTCGTCGACGGCGAGGACGTCGAGCTCCTCCGCGGACAGACCGACCGTGGGCCGCCCGTCGACGACACCCACGGTGGCGGGCAGGACCCCGAAGGAACGGGTCAGGCGTTCGGCGTCCTGAGCGACCCGCAGATTGAGCGGGCGAGGGAGTCCGTGCGTGAGAATGGTGGATTCCAACGCCAGGACAGGACGTCCTGCGGCGACGGCCGTCCGGACGTCCTCGGCGATACGGATGCGGTAGGACATGGTCATCCCGGTCTCCTTCGCGGGGCCGCGACATCGCGGCAGGACGCCCGGGCACCCTGGCGTGCCGGGCCGATCTCGCCCGTCACGGTAGCCCGGAAAGGTCGGATGTCCTCGGAGGCGTGCGGTGTCGCGTCCCGGCGTTCTTGCGCATCGAGATGGCGTGGACCGGGGGGAGGACCGGGGGGAGGACCGGGGGGAGGACCGCGCTACCCGGTGATATGTCCACCTACGACTAAGTTGAGAATAGTGCTCAACAACGATCGCTTTCCGAGGAGAACACCGCACCGATGACCCACCCCGTCACCCACGTCACCGGCGCCCACCCCACCCACGGACAGACCTCGACACCATGACCACCACCCCCTCGACGCGCCGGAGCGACCTGCACACCTTCCTGGCCCTACCCGGACTGCTCCGCCTCCTCCTGATCACCCAACTCGCCTTCAACATCGGCTTCTACCTCGTGGTCCCCTTCCTCGCCAGCTACCTCGGCGACGAACTCCACCTCGCCGGATGGATGATCGGGGTGATCCTCGGACTACGCACCTTCTCCCAACAAGGGATGTTCTTCTTCGGCGGCGCCATCGCCGACCGCTTCGGCATCCGCCTCAGCATCGTCGTGGGATGCCTCATCCGCATCACCGCCTTCCTCACCCTCGGACTGACCCGCGAACTCCCCGGCGTCATCATCGGCGTCACCCTCATCGGCCTGGCCGCAGCACTCTTCTCACCCGCCACCGAATCAGCCATCGTGGCCTGGGGGCGCGACGTCGAACACGACGGCGGACCGACCCTCCAAGAAATCGTCGGACTCGAAAGCATGTGCTCCAAACTCGGATCAGTGATCGGACCCGTGCTCGGCGGAGTACTCCTCGTCATCCCCTTCCGCGCCACCTGCCTGGTCGCCGCCGGGATCTTCGCCCTCATCCTCGCCGCCCAACTCCACTGGCTCCCCCGCGACGCCCGCATCGGCGAACCCACGACGATCCTCGACTCCCTGGCCACCGTCCTCCACAACCGCACCTTCCTCACCTTCGCCGCCATCCACTCCACCTACCTCCTCACCTACAACCAGCTCTACCTCGCCGTACCCGTCGAACTCGCCCGCATCGGCGCCCCCGCCACCGCCATCACCTGGCTGTTCGCACTCGCCGCCGTCCTCACCATCACCCTGCAGCTCCCGGTCACCCGGCGAGCCCTGCGCTGGGGCACACCGGCCGCCCTGCGCCGCGGATACCTGCTGCTCTCGGCCTGCTTCCTCGTCGTCGCCGTCGCCGCCCCGTACCCGACGAGCGGACCAGCCGCCTATCTGCCGGTCGTCACCCTCGTGGTCCTCCTGCACCTCGGACAGATGCTCGTGCTGCCCGCGGCCCGGGACACCGTCGCCGAACTCGCCCGGCACCGCTGCCTCGGCAGCTACCTCGGGTTCCTCTCCTCCCTGGGCGGACTGGCGGTCCTCATCGGCAGCACCGCAGCCGGAAGGCTGCTCGACCTCGCCCGCACCCCCAACCCGGGCGCGCCCGTCCCCTGGCTCTTCCTGGCCGCACTACCGGCCTGTTCAGCCATCGCCGTCACGATCTTCTGCCGACGACACCCCGCCGCCGCGCCCGCGCCGACCCGCTCCTGAAAGACACGCGGTGCAGGTCCGGGCACAGCTCGGGCCTGCACCGCGCCAGCTCACGTCCTGGTCGCAGACGGACGCCAGGCGTCCGCCGATCAGTGGGAGCCGACGGCGATGCTCGTCAAGAGCGCGACGAGCTCTGCCGAGGCGACCGAGGTCGGTTCGGCGAGATGCGCGAGGTCGATCCTCGTCGCCCCACCCAGGTGGCGGTCGCAGGGCATCACCCGGCCGTCGCGGTGACCGCCGGTGATGGCGCTGATCGCCCGAGCCGGGGTGATGCCGGTGTCCCGGCCGGTGTCCACGACGAGGACCACGACGCGTTCAGCTGGGACCCCCAAGGAATCCAACTCGCGTAGAGCCTGTTTCGCCGCAAGCATGCCCGGGACGGACGGACTGGCCACCAAGACCATGACGTGGCACTGGTCGAGCAAGTGGTGCCGGGTATCCCGTCCCATGTCGAGCACGGTCAACGTATGGCAGTAGGTGAGCCGGTTGACCAGCTTGCGCAGCTGATCGTCCTCGACGTCGATCGCGGTCACCGCGGTCACCGCGCCGTCCGGGGTGTAGGCCAGGTTCTCCACCAGATCCTGCGGTGAGACAGCCGACTCCAGGGCGTGCGAAGCGAAGCAGTGGGTCTCCGATCCCAGCGTGGTGGCCAGGGCTCCTCGATCGTCGGCCGAGGCGACCACGGAGACGCTGTCCTCACGGGCTCGGACGAAACAGTGCGCGATCAGGGTGGACACCGTCGTGACCCCGACGCCGCCCTCGGCGCCGATGACGCCGACGCGGAGCCCGGTCTGCAACTCCACCTGGGTCTCCTCGATGCTGGCCGCCAGCCGCATCGGGGTGTCGTCCGCGCTGAGGAGCAGTGAGAAACGGTGCCACAGCTTGCGCCACCACGGCCATCCGTGGCGGGTGCCGAGCCTGCGTCGTTCCAGTTCGTCGGCGCGAGCCTCCAAGACCTGCACCGTGACCGCCGGATAAGCGGCCGCCGGGTTGGCGGGATCGACGGGTCCTTCGGGGAAGGACTCCTCCCCGCCCGGGGGTGAGATCTTCTCGACGGGCTCCTGCCATGCGGGCGGATCGGCGGGATCCGCCAGGTGCAACGGATCAGCCGGCAGGGGGCGGCCGTCCACCCGAGGCAGGTCGACAGCCGATTCCTTATCCACCGGAGGCGGTTTGGGACGGAACGGGTCTTCCGTGCGGAAGGGCACCAGCGGAGGCGACTCCAACGAGACGGATTCGTCGACCCGGTACGGGCTCTCGCTGCGGAAGGAGGGGCCTCCGCGGAAACCGGGCCCGTCCCGGAAAGGATCCTCGCCGCGGGAGGGCACG
>NZ_BAGZ01000018.1 GCF_000298175.1 Austwickia chelonae NBRC 105200
AAAAAACAATTGGCATCGATTTCGGCACGCTGTTGAGTTCTCAAGAATCGGTTGCCACTTCGCTTCCGGCCCTTTCAGGCCTTTCGCTCGGCGACTTCTCTAGGTTATCCTTTCTTCTGAGCGAGTGTCAAATCCGCGTTTTCTTGTTTTAAAAACAAGAAATCTCGTTTTTGCTATCCGCCCGGGACAACCCGTAAAACTTTGCCACCCTCTTTGCCTGGAGTCAAATCGGCCCTTGTGATGAACAAGGCATCACAAAGTGAGCCTCTTTTAGAGGCTTACTAGGAAGGGGATGACGCAGGTGAAACCTGCATCTACCGATGCGCTCCCGAACGGGGCAACTTGTCTAAGGTACACCGAAGGCAGGGCCGTTTCAAACTCAGGCCGCAGCCGTGTCGCGCCCCTCAGGGAAGTACATCGGGCAGGTGCGCCTCTCTATAAGAGGTGTCTTCTTAGTCCAGCTCCGCCCGACAAGTACTCAAACCCCTACCTCTCCTCCCCAACATCCATAAGGAACCGACCGGGTAAACCGGCCCCCGCGTAGGCCGTCGACGCCAGCTCGTGGGCAGCAGATGAGGAGCGCGCGTCCCTCTCCGCTCAGATCCGCCTCGAGCTTCGGCCCGGAACGGGATCCGAGGACCGGTCGGCGCACCACGCCACGCAATCTGCAGGAAGAGATTGCAGATGATTCTCAGTGTCGCTACGTTTTGCGGGTGTCTGCCCTGGCCCGTCCGGCCGTATCGACGTCCCCCCGCTGGGTCGACCATCCCGGTCGGCTCATGCTTCTCTGTTGCCTCCTGACCGTATTCCTCTGCGCGTCACTCCTGATCGCCATCTCCAGTGGAAGCGCGGTCATCCCCCTGACCGACACACTCCACTACCTCACCCAAGCCGTCACCGGCGGCGTCATCGATCGGGCCGATTTATCCGCCTACCAAATCATCTGGCAGGTCAGAACTCCCCGAGTACTCATCGCTGCCCTCGTCGGAGCCGGGCTCAGCGCCACCGGCGCCGTCATCCAGGCCATGGTCCGCAACGTCCTCGCCGACCCCTTTCTCCTCGGAGTCAGCGCCGGCGCATCCGTCGGAGCCGTCAGCGTGACCATCGGAGCAGTAGGAATGAGCTCGCTCGGGCTGAGCGCGCTGGCCACCAGCATGGGAGCCTTCTTCGTCACCGGAGGAGCCTTCGCAGGTGCATTATTCGCCAGCGCCCTCGTCTGGGCTGCGGCCTGGCAACGCGACACCGGTGTGACCCCCGTCAGGCTCGTCCTCACCGGCGTCGTGCTCGCAGCCGGATTCCACGCCATCATGAGCGTTCTCATCTACCTGGTCCCCGACACCGAATCGACAGCGACAGTCCTCTTCTGGTCGATGGGATCCTTCGGCGCCGCGTCCTGGGCCGTCCTACCCATCGTCACCGCCTTCGTCCTCCTCGGGCTGATCGCCTACCGAAGGCACGCCCAAACCCTGGACGTCCTCGCGCTCGGCGACGAAGCCGCAGCCAGCCTCGGCATCGACGTGACCTCAGCCCGTCGAACACTCTTCGTCCTGCTCTCCCTCACCACCGGCGCCGTCACCGCCGTCAGCGGCTGCATCGGCTTCGTCGGACTCGTCGTCCCCCACATCGTCCGCATGATCGTCGGCGCCACCCACGCGCGCGTCCTCGTCGTCGCACCCCTCGTCGGCGCCATCCTGATGGTCTGGGTCGACCTCCTCGCCCGCACCGTCGTCGCACCCAGAGAACTTCCCCTCAGCGCCATCACCGCCCTGATCGGAGTGCCCGTCTTCATCGTCCTGCTCCGACGCCGCGGCCACATCCTCGGGAACCGCTGATGACCGCCCACCTGAGTACCCACGGCCTCGGCATCCGGATCGGCGCCACCACCATCGTCGACGACCTCGACCTGACCGTCCCCTCAGGAGAAGTCGTCGGACTCCTCGGACCCAACGGCAGCGGCAAGTCAACCGTCCTCCGCACCGTCTACCGATCCTTGGCCCCCAGCCGAGGAACCCTCCGCCTCGACGGCAAAGAACTCACCACGATGAGCCTGCGCGAGAGCGCACGACATATCTCCGCCCTCGCCCAAGACAGCAGCTCAGACCTCGACTTCACCGTCGAAGAAGTCGTCCGCCTCGGCCGGACCCCCCACCAAAAACGCGGACGCAGCCTCACCCGAGGTGAACTCGAACTAACCGAAAAAACCATGGCGCAGATGGACATCCTCCACCTCAGACACCGAGGAATCCTCAGCCTCTCCGGCGGCGAACGCCAACGCGTCCTCATCGCCCGCGCACTCGTCCAAGAACCCCGGCTGCTCGTCCTCGACGAACCGACCAACCACCTCGACATCGCCCACCAACTACGCCTCCTCACCCTCCTCCGCAGCGGCATATGCACCGTGCTGACCGTCCTCCACGACCTCAACCTCGCCGCAGCCGCCTGCGACCGGATCTACCTGCTGGACGCCGGACACATCGTCGCCAGCGGACCACCCGAAGACGTCATCACCCCGGAAACCATCCGGACCGTCTACGGCATCGACGTCCTGGTCATCCCCCACCCGACCACCAGACGCCCCCAAGTCCTACACACGCTTGAATCCCTGGAGACCGCCACATGACCCGCCCCCGACCAACCCGCGCCGCACTCGTCCTCACCCTGGCCGCAGCCACCGCACTGACCGCATCCTGCGGAGCCAAGGTCGCCGACAACACCACCACAGCCGACGGGAAGAAGACCACCGGAGAAACCAAGGTCCAACGCTGCGGAGAAACCGTCACCTACCGGAACCCCCAACGCGTCATCGCCTACGAAGGCGGATCCGCCGACAAGATGTTCGCCCTCGGACTGACCGACCGCATCCTCGGCTACGTCATGACCCCCACCAACCCCGACCCGACGACCTCCCCCTACGCAGCCGAGTACGCCAAAGTGCCCCTGCTGTCCTCCGACCTGCTCAACAAAGAACTCGTCGTCGAGAAAAAAGCCGACATGGTCGTCGCCGGATGGAACTCCGGCTTCTCCGAGAAACGCGGCATCACCCCCCAGATCCTCGACGGACTCGGCATCGCCAGCTTCATGCACACCGAATCGTGCTTCGCCTACCCCGGAGCACCCGAAACCATGAAACCGCTGCCCGCCCTCTACGCCGACCTCGAACGACTCGGCAAGATCTTCCACGTCGAAGACCGCGCCAAAGCCAAGATCGACGAACTCAAAGAACGCATGGACAAGGTCCGCAACACCGGGAACCAGCTCCCCAACAAACCCAAAGTCTTCCTCTACGACTCCGGCACGGACCAACCCGCCACCGCAGGGAACCAGGTGCCCGTTCAGGAGATCATCGACGCAGCCGGCGGCACCAACATCTACGCAGACCTGAACCAACGCTGGACCAAAACCAGCTGGGAATCCGTCGTCGAAGCCAACCCCGACGTCATCATGGTCATGTCCTACCGGGACAAACCCGCGGCCGAGAAGATCGCCTTCCTCAAATCACACCCCGCGCTCTCCCAGGTCGCCGCAGTCAAGAACGACAAGTTCTACGTCATCGACTACAACGAATGCATCTCCGGCCCCCGCAACATCGACGGAGCCGAAAAATTCGGGGACTGGCTACAGAAGAACCGCTGAAACACCATCCACACAGAACTGCGGTCGCCCGACGGAACAACACGACATCCGCCAGGCGACCGCAGCCATCGAACCGACAGATCACTCCTTCGCCAGGGAGTCCCCCGCAGAAGCCCCCACCGCGAGTTGCCGCGTCCACCGGTACAAGCCCCAGACGACCGCAGCGAAAGCCAGCACACCGAGCCACTGAGACATCGCAGCAAAGTCCTTCCCGACCAACGCCAGCGGCTCTTCCTTACCACTGGCCGCCACGATCCCGGCGAAGACCACACCGAACAAGCTCTCACCGACGATCAGACCCGTCGCCAACAAGATGCCCATCCGCTTGCTCCGCTCCGGGTCCTCGGTACGAGCTGCCCACCGGTCGTACCCCAGGCCCAGCACCGCACCGATCGGGATGACGATCGTTGTCGCCACCGGGAGATACATACCCATCCCCACAGCCAGCGGAGGAAGACGCAGCCCCTTCCCCAGGAACCCGAGGGTCTCGTCGATCGCGACCACGACACACCCGATCAAAGCGCCGGTGCCGATCAGACCCCAGTCGAGAGAGCCGCCGAAGACCCCCTTCGCCAGCGAGGAAATCAGCGAAGCCTGCGGCGCGGGCAGCGCATTCGGGCCGGCGCCCGGCGCACCCACGAAACCGAAACTGGTGCTGATCAGATGCAGCACCGGCGGGATGACCAACGAACCGAAGACGACACCGATGACCAGAGCCACCTGCTGCTTCCACGGGGTCGCCCCGACCAGCTGACCGGTCTTGAGGTCCTGCAGGTTGTCATTGGAGATCGTCGCGACACCGAAGACCACCGCCGCTGTGAACAGCGTGTAAGCCACCAAGGCCTCGGTGTGCCCACCGGAGTCGCCGAAGACCGCCTTGATCAGCAGCGCGGCCGTGATGACCACCAGGATGCCCACACCCGAGATCGGACTGTTCGAAGCCCCGATCAGACCGGCCATGTAACCGCAGACGGACGCCACGACCAGACCGATCAACAGGATGAAGAGGATGCTGGTCAGGATCAGACCCACCGCACCCTCAGCCAGCGGCGTGCCCTGCACGAAGAGCCACAGCAGGACACCGACCGGCAGCATCGACGCCACGATCACACCGAGGACCACATTCATCGACAGATCCCGCTCCGTCTCGACGACCTGCTCGCCGCCACGACGGGCCTTGGTCGCCGCCAAGGCCTCCACCACACCGCGCACGATGGGGCCGATGATCTTGAGCAGCGTCCACACAGCGGCGACCGCGATCGTCCCGGCACCGATGAACCGCACATCCTGAGCGAAGACCGAACTCACCGCAGCCGACAACGGCTCGCTGTCGGACAGCTTGTCCGCGGAGAACACCGGCAGCAGCACGCCGTACGCGATGACCACACCGACGACCATGGCCACACCGACGGTGATACCGACCAGGTGACCCACACCGATCAGAGCCACCGACAGGCTCATCCCGAACATCGTCCCACCGGAACCCACCCGGAAAGCCGAAGCGATAGAACTGCTCACCACCTTGAACGACGCCAGCAACGACAGACCGGCCGACGCCACCGCACCGATGATGATGACCTGCAACCCACGGGCGTTCTCCTCCGCGCCCGCGCTGGTGTCACCGACACGCAGCACCTCAGCGGCAGCCACACCCTCCGGATAAGGCAGATCCGATCCGGTCACCAACGCCCGCCGCAACGGGATCGAATACATGACACCGAGAATTCCGCCCACGGCACAGACCGCGACCGTCGTCCAATAAGGGACACCGGTCCACCAGCCCACGATCACCAGACCCGGCAGGACGAAGATGATCGCAGAAAGCGTGCCGGCCGCCGAGGCGATCGTCTGCACGATGTTGTTCTCGACGACAGTGTGATCCGCGAAGAAACGGAGAATCGACATCGAAATGACCGCGGCCGGGATCGAGGTGGCGAAAGTGAGCCCCACCTTCAGCCCGAGATAGACATTCGCCGCGGTGAAGACCACCGTGATCAGACCACCGATGATGATGCCCCGAATAGTCAGCTCGCGGGGGCCCGATCTCGTCCGCGCTGTCTGTGATGTCGTGACGGGCAAGGCACTCTCCTCCTCGAGGGCGCTCCAGAACGGCAAGCTGCTCGCCTACCGACCCGGCCGTTCCCGGGCAGACACGGGTGTGGCTCCCGACGGCGACATTCATGCTAATCCTCTAAGACTGTCCGACAAGGTCATTCACGTCTTTTACGGTCTCGCGCCTCAGCCGTCGGAAACCGGGCCCCAGAATGACCAGGGCCCCTCCCCGGATAACCCGATCAGATCACTCCGCCTCGCTCACCGCTCCCTCGGCCACGACCAGATCCTGCCAGGACATACCCACCGTCTTCACGACATTCGGCCGGTCGACAGCCCGCTCCACCCGACCCAGGACCACATCGCGCAGGACATGCAGATCCGCCTCGGCAAGAGCGCCCTCCTCGATCGCCATGATCACGTCGCCGGCCTCCCGCAACGCCGTAGCCACATCCTCGACGACGACCTGCGAACGACCCAGGAGCCCCGCATCCAGTTCGCGGCGGTCCGGCTCGTGAGAACCGATCGCCACGACACAAGCACCGTCCGCCACCCATTCCCCGTCGATGACCGGCTCGGCGGACGACGTCGCACAGACCACGATCCCGGCCCGACGCACCGCCGCCTCGACATCGTCACGAGCCGTCACCGCGTCGCAGTCCAACCCCAGCTCGCGCACCTGTTCCGCGCAGGCCTCCGCCCGGTCACCCTCGACATCCACCACGCTGACATGACCGATCCGACGGATCGCAGCCATCGCCTCGGCATGGCCCCGGGCCTGCGGCCCCCCACCCACCAGGACCAGCTCGGCCACCTCGTCCGGAGCCAGCACCTCCGCTGCGAGCGCCGAAGTAGCCGGGGTCCGCAGGGCCGTCAGTGCCGTGCCGTCGAGCAGGACACTCGGGGTCAGGGTCTCGGCGTCCATCAGGACGTACCAGGCCTGGATGCGGGGAAGGCCGCGGTCGGGGTTCTTCGGGGCGACCGAAAGGACTTTCACGCCCGCGGAGGTCGACGTCGAGGAGGGCATGAGCAGGAGTTGACCGGCGCCGGCGTCGGGGCTGCTGCGCGATGGATCGAGGGCCGGGTCCAGCCCGCCCTCCACTGCTGCGCGGAGCAGGGTGCGGGCGCGGTCTGCGCTCACCCGTCGCAATACCTCGTCGGCGTCGATCCAGGTCGGTGTGCTCATCTTCTTCCTCCTACAGTCGACATCTCTTCGTCGGTGGGGCGGTCCTCGACCACGGCAAGTCGTGGTGCGAAGGACACCGAGATCGCGGAGATCACGCCGAGTGCGACGATGTACGCCGCGATCGGCCACCAGCTCCCCGACGCTTTGAACAGCCATTCGGCCAGGAGTGGCGCGGTGCCGGAGAAGACCGCTGCCCCGATCTGGTAGCCGAGGGTGATTCCGGTGTATCGCACTTTCGCACTGAAGGTTTCGGACATCAAGGTGCCCAGGGTCGCGGTGACCGGAGCCCAGGCGACTCCGAGCATCAAGGCCGAGGCCAGGTAGAAGGCCGGCATCGATCTCGTGTTGACCAGGAGGAAGTACGGGAAGGCCATCGCGGTCAGGAGTGCCACTCCGACGAGGTAGGTGCGGGTGCGGCCGACCCGGTCGGACAGTGCTCCGAAGGCGGGGATGCAGAAGCAGCTGACCAGCGCGCCGAGCAGTACGGCGTTGAGTGCGTCCTGTTTGTCGTAGCCGATCTTCATGGCGTACGACCCGATGAAGGTGACCACGATGTAGAAGGGCGCGGTCTCCACGGCTTTCGCGCCGACGGCTACGAGCACCGAGCGCCAGTGTTCGCGCAGTGTGGTGGCCAGGGGGAGTTTCTCGACGGTGCCTCCTTCCTTGACCTCACGGAAGGCGGGGGTCTCACCCAGGCCGTCGCGGATCCACAGGCCGATGACCACCAGGACGAAGCTGAAGACGAAGGGGATCCGCCAACCCCAGGTCTCGAAGGCCTGTCCGGGCAGTGTGGTGGCCAGGAGGATGGCGGCATTGCCCAGGAGGAGGCCCAGGGTCACGCCCATCTGGGGGATGGCACCGAAGAGTCCTTTGCGGCGGGCCGGTGCGTATTCGTAGGCGAGCAGTAGTGCGCCGCCCCATTCGCCGCCGATGGCGAGGCCTTGGACGATGCGGAAGAAGTACAGCAGGAGGGGTGCGGCCACGCCGATGGTCGCGTAGGTGGGCAGCAGGCCGATGGCGACTGTGCCGAGTCCCATGATGGACAGGGTCATGACGAGGGTTTTCTTACGTCCTACGCGGTCTCCGATGTGGGCGAAGACGATGCCTCCGAAGGGGCGGACGACGAAGGTCAGCAGGTTGCCCAGCCAGGCCAGCATGAGGGCGACGAAGAGGTCGTCGTTGGGGAAGAACTGTTTGCTGAAGATGATCGGGGCGACGCTGGCGTAGAGGAGGAAGTCGTACCACTCGATGGCGCTGCCGGAGAGACTGCCGATCAGCACCCGGCGGTGGGTCGCTTTCGGGTCGGGGGTCATGCGACGGGGATGCGGGTCAGGGAGCGGCGGAGGATCCGGTCGACCAGGGTGGTCGGTAGTCGGTCCAGGAGTTCACGGCCTCGGTCGAGGCGCACCGGGTAGCGGGTTCTCGCCCTGCGTGCGGTGGCCGCGTGGAAGACGGCTTCGGCCAGGACGGAAGGGTCGGAGGCCTTGGCGTCTTCTTCTGCGACCCGTGCCCTGGCTGCGCGGGCCAGGGGTTTGAAGGGTGAGTCGTCGGGGACGGCGTCGAAGGTGGCGGTGATCCGGGAGGTCATCTCGGTGCGGAAGGGGCCGGGTTGCATGAGGGTGACGTCGATGCCGACGAACATGAGTTCGCGTCGTAGTGCGTCGGCGTAGGCCTCGATGGCGTGTTTGCTCATGGCGTAGGCGCCGTTCATCGGCATGGCGTGTTGTCTGCCGGTCTCGGAACCGATGAGGATGATCCGCCCTCCTGCGCGTCGGACGAGTTGCCAGGAGGCCTGGATCGTGCGGTGGGTGCCGAGGACGTTGACGTCGAGGATGCGGTGGATGTTCTGGGTCGGGGTGTCCATGAGTGGGCCGATGCCGGTGACTCCGGCGAAGGTGGTGACGGCGTCGAGCCCGTGGGGTGTCCATTCCTCGATGCGGTGGAGTGCCTGGGTGACCGAGTCGTCCTGGGTGACGTCCATGTCCAGGGTGAGGATGTCGGCGGTGGTGCGGTTGCCGAGGTCGGGTGCGGTGAGGTCTGCGGCTGCGACGCGCCATCCTCCGGCGAGGAAGCGTTCGGCGGCGGCTGCGCCGAGTCCGCGGGCTGCTCCGGTGATGAGGATGGATCGGGTTCTGTTCTCCGGCGGGTCTTCCACCCGGGGAGCGTACGACGGTTCTTCTCGGTGGCAGCGGGTTGTTCATCGGGTTTTTCGTGGTTCGGGCGGGGTGGCGGGTTTTCTGGGTGGGGGAGGCTTGGTGGGTTCCGGCCGGTGGGCGGCTTAAGGAGCATCCCCTTCCGGCTCACCAAATCGTTAGTGACACAATCGGAGTCGCGGGCAGCCCCCTTGCGGCGGGCGCCTTTTGGGGCACCCTATGGCCCGGCTTAGTTAGGCAAGCCTTACCTTAGTGATGACGACGGCGTCAGTCCCCCACCCACCACCGACAGACGCCCACATCCGGCGTCCCTCGACGGTGGCCCCCAGGCACATCCACCACAAGGAGACACAGATGCAGGCCCCGACGGAGAGCGAGGCCACACGCGTCTCGCCTGACGGGAACCTCGACCGCACACTGCGACCGCTCCCACCCTTCCGCAACCGCCACCAACCCCTCATCGGCGCCGGCGTCATCATCGCCGCCTTCCTCTTAGGACTCCTCGCCAAAAAACCCGAGACCTTCGCCCTGTACATGGGCACCGGGCTGGCCCTCGGCTACATCCTGACCCGCAGCAGATTCGGCTTCGCCGGCGGCGTCAAACGGATCTACATGACCGGAGAAGGCAGCCTCTCCAAAGCACTCCTGCTGACCTTCGCGATCGCCGCCATCGTCACCGCAGGAATCCACTGGGCCGCAGTACAGGACGGCGCCGTCGCAGCCTGGAACGCCGGACGCGGCGACAAAGTCATCCCCGGAACCCAGGTCATCCTCGAGATCGGCCTCCCACTGATCCTGGGCGGCGTCATCTTCGGTGCAGGCATGATCATGGCCGGCGGATGCGCCTCAGGCACCCTGGCCGACCTCGGCGAAGGCGCCGTACGCGTCCTCTTCTCCCTGCCCTTCTTCATCCTCGGCTCCATCCCCGGCCACTGGCTCCGAGCCGTGATGACCGACAGCCCCGTCGGCACCGGAGTACGCGTCTACCTCCCCGACCACCTGGGCTACTCCGGAGCAGTGATCGCCACCCTGCTCGGCCTGATGGGCCTGTGGATCCTCGTCCGACGCTACGAGCAGTACCGCAAGCGCGAAGGCTACTACCAGGTCGAACAATGGGACGCCGACGAACGGTACATCCCGCAGGAAGACACCGGAAAACCGTTCCGATTCTTCAGCGCCCGCACATACCACCACCTCATGGTCACCCGGTGGGACTTCCGCACCGGCGGCATCCTGCTGGCCTTCATGTTCCTGTTCATCCTCATCACCACCAAGAAGTCCTGGGGAGTGACCAGCGCCTTCACCGTGTGGGCCGTCGCCTTCCTCGACCTCTTCGGAGTCCACATCACCCACCCGTCCTTCGCCTCGATCAACGCCTCGGCAGCCGGTGGCCTGCTGAACCACAGCGGTTCGGTGCGCGACGTCGGCATCATCTTCGGTTCGGCCTGCGCCCTGCTCCTCGCCGGGCGTTTCCGCCTCGACACGAAATTCTCCAAGGTCGACGCCTTCACCTACGCCGTCGGCGGCCTCTTCATGGGCATCGGCGCACGCCTCGCCGGCGGCTGCAATATCGGTGCGCTGTTCTCCGGCATCGGCAACCTCTCCCTGTCCGGGTGGGTCTTCGGTGTCGCACTGTTCGCCGGCGGCATCCTCGCCCTCAAGTTCTTCCACGGCCGGATCAACCTGGTCGGCCCAGAACGTCACACCCTGCCCCCCAACTACCCGCCCGTCCCGTCCGTCGAAGAGACCTCCGGCGCGAAAGACGTGCCTGCCTCGAAAGGAACCAGCGCATGAGCAAGAAGATCGTGGTCGTCGGCGGAGTCGCCGGCGGCATGTCCTTCGCCGCCCGCTGCCGACGACTCGACCCCACCGCCGAGATCGTCGTCTTCGAACGCGGACGTGACGTCTCCTTCTCCAACTGCGCACTGCCCTTCCACCTGTCAGGCATCGTCGAAGAAGCGTCCAGCCTGGTCCTGGTCACCCCGGAGACCTTCCGCCTGCGGTACAACCTCGACGTGCGCCCCCGCCACGAAGTGGTCTCCATCGACCGTGAGGCCAAGAAGGTGACGGTCCGGAAGGTCGACGACGGCACCGAATTCGAAGAGGCGTACGACGTCCTGTGCCTGTCCCCGGGGGCGAACCCGATCATCCCCGACATCCCGGGCAAGGACGCTGACAATGTCCACGTCGTCCGCAATGTCGTCGACATCGAACGTCTCAAGCCTGCCTGCGATGCCGCGGACGAGATCGCCGTGATCGGTGGCGGGTTCATCGGCCTGGAAGTGATGGAGAACCTCCGGCTGGCCGGTAAGAAGGTCACCCTCGTCGAAGCCGCCGACCAGGTGATGCTGCGCCTCGACGCCGACATCGTCCAACTGCTGCACCGCGAGATCCACGACCAAGGCGTCGACCTCGTCCTGGGTGACGCGATCTCCGGCATCGACGGCGACACCATCACCCTGGCCTCCGGACGCACCGTCACCGCCCAGACCGTCGTCATGGCGATCGGTGTCACCCCGGAGACCACCCTCGCCCGCGCAGCCGGACTCGACATCGGCACCACCGGTGGTATCAAGGTCGACCACAACTACCTCACCAGCGACCCCTCGATCTACGCGGTCGGCGACGCGGTGGAGGAATTCGGGAGGCTCACCGGGAAACCGATGCGGCTGGCCCTGGCCGGCCCGGCCCAACGGCAGGCCCGCGCCGCCGCCGACCACGTCCACGGCCGGTACAACCGGCGCACCGGAGTACTCGGATCGAGCGTCCTGCAGGTCTTCGACCTGACCGCGGCGTCCACCGGACTCAACGAGGCCGAATGCGCGGCCCAGGGCCTGAACTTCGACTCGATCTACTACATCAACGCCGAGAAGGTCGGCCTGATGCCGACGTCGACCCCGCTGCACCTGAAACTGATCTACGAAGTGCCCACCGGACGGGTCCTGGGCGCCCAGGCCGTCGGAAAACACGGCGTGGACAAGCGGATCGACGTGGTCGCCGCGCTGCTCATGCAGGGCATCACCGTGCACGATCTCGCCGAACTGGAACTGTGCTACTCGCCGCTGTACAGCACCGCGAAAGACATCCTCAACATGGCCGGATTGGTGGCCACCAACCAGCTCAACGGTGAGATCCGGCAGGTCAAGCACCGAGACATCCGCCGGCTCATCGACGAAGGCGCCACCATCATCGACGTCCGTGAACCCGACGAGTACGACCTGGGCCACATCAAGGGTGCGTTGAACATCCCGTTCAGCCAGTTCCGCGACCGGCTCGACGAGATCCCTGCCGACCGTCCGGTGTACCTGCACTGCCGGATCGGTCACCGCTCCTACTACGTGACCCGTGAACTGAACCAGATCGGCTTCCCCGAAGCGGTGAACGTGAACGGCGCCTTCCTCGGGTTGAGCAATTTCGAGTACTTCCACGACGTGGTGGGCCAGCGCGAGCGAGTGGTGACCGATTACAACTTCAGTTGAGACGAGACCGGTCGACTCCGGGGAGGCCACCCATCGGCTGACACGGGTCGACGTCGTCGCCCTGGTGGTGGGCGCGATCATCGGTTGGGGTTCGTTCACCCTGCCGGGGTCGCGCTTCCTCCAGAGCTCAGGGGTCGTCGACACGGCGATCGGGTTGGGCATCGGCGCCGTGCTGATGGTGTTCATCCAGACCGGTTACCACGTGATGATGGTGCATCACGGCGACGAGGGTGGCGAGTTCAGCTACGCCTACAAGCATCTCGGGCCGGGGGTCGGTTTCGCGGTCGGTTGGTCGTTGCTGTTGGCGTACATCAGTCTCGTCGGGTTGAACGGGACGGCGTTCGTGCTGGTTCTCAAACGCGTCTTCGGTGAGGCCGTCTCGATCGGCTATCTCTACTCGGTGGCCGGTTACCCGGTGTACGCCTCGGATGTGGTGATCGCCAGCGCCATCATGATCGTGTTCGCCTGGTTGAACATCCGCGGGTTGCGGGGGAGCGCCCGCGCTCAGAACGTCCTCGTTCTGGGGCTGGTCGCCAATGTCGTCGTCGTCTTCGTCCTGATGTTCTTCCTGGTGGATCTGGACCCGTTCACCCGGAGCTATCTGGACGGGTGGTCGGTGTCGTGGGGGCGGGTCGGAAGTGTGGTCGCGATCGTCCCTTTCTTGTTCGTCGGTTTCGACGTGATCCCTCAGGTCTCCCGGGATCTGGGGTTCGCGCCGGGCATGGCCAGTCGGTTCGCCGTCCTCGGTATCGCCTTGGGTTCGTTGTTGTATGCCGCGTTGAACACCCTGACGGGGATGGTGTTCTCCCCCGAACAGGTGTCCGCGGTGACCTGGCCGACCGGCGCCGCTGTACAGGCCGTCCTGGGGCCGGTCGGTCTGGGCGCGTTGATCCTGGCCTTGGCCGGCGCGGTGATGGGCGGCATCAACGCTTTCATGTTGTCCTCGGGCAAGTTGGCGGCGTCGCTGGCCAACCATCGTTTCCTGCCCGCGCAGTTCCTGCGTCGTAATCAGGCGGGGGTGCACGACCGGGCTGTGCTCTTGGCGTTGGGGATCGGGTTGATCGCGCCGTGGGCCGGACGCGAAGTGGTCAATTACATCGTCAACATGTGTTCGGTGCTGGCCGGGGTCGCTTATCTGTCGACCTGTCTGATCTCGACCCGGGTGGGTGACGGCGCTGAACGGTGGCGTGCTGTGGTCGGTGTGTTGGCGTCACTGGTCTTCTTGATGTTGTTGCTGTTGCCTGGCTCGCCGGGTCGGCTGGGTTCGACCGAGTTCGTCGCGCTGGCCGTATGGGTGGCGGCGGGTGTCGTGGTCTATCTGGCGCGTCGCCGGCAGGCCTGGTTGGGGCCGATCGACGAGGGGTGAACTGTGGCCTCATCGTCCACAGCTGTGAACTGCGTGGTGTCGTCACGAATCATCTGGCAGAAGAACGGAACCGATTAACACAGGTTTAGATGGGTGACAGTCCTCCCTGCGCGGGTGCAGGGTTACCAAGACCACTCTGCGAACACCATTCGGTTTGGTCTTTTTTCTGCATGATGGCTGGGTGCCGGGGCATACCACGCGACACATCGTTGATGACGACGAAGGTTGTTGCGCTGTAGTCAAACCGCTGTCAAGGCTGTAGCTGTGACGCAGGTGACACATAGCTATTGGCGCCGTATTGAGCCTGATGTCAGTCAGGAGCTACACCACTATTCCACAGCTAGATCCTTTGGCATGAGGAGTTGAAAGTGGCAAATAGACATGCATGGCATTTCGGACTATTTGCAAGTGAATTAGCAGGCTCGCTCGGCCTTCAGATTTCTCTTTTTATCATACCTTTGGCAGCCATCAAGGTGTTCGATGCGAACCCTATTCAGATCGCTACCTTGAATGTATTGGACTCAGTTGCCGCGCTGGCTTTCGGCCTGATACTCGGTCACGCGGTCGACAGTTTTGGTGGCGCACTGACTATCACAATAGCAAATATTGCCCGGGCCGTGGCCTGCATTATGGTAACCGTGTCGCTACTGTGGAGTGCACACATCTACTACTTATTCGCTGGCATGTTCGTTCTCGGAATTTCTTCGCTGATGAACGATGCAGGAGTCAGCGCAGCAGTAGTCCAGTTTGCGGGACGGTCACCGCATTCCCTGAATCGCTTAAACGCTTTACTGCGGGGGTCTGCCGTGGTAGCTAATACAGGCGGGCCAGGTATTGCCGGCGCATTACTTCTTGCCGGGGGCTTCGCCGCCGCGACTTTTGTAGGCGCACTGTCATTCACTCTTGCCGCTGGCTGTGGCCTCCTTGCTTGGAGGGTGGGACGTAGCCGCTTCGAGATACTTTCCCCTTCCATGGCTCTGGCGACCAGATCTCAGCCAGAGCCTTTGGATCCCAGCCCTTCTGCTGGTGGATCTGCACCATCGACGCTACCCGGGAGCACAACGTTTCAGGACGCAGGACCTGCTGTCGAAACATCTTCCTCGATGTCACGCGATGAGAACAGGAAGGCGCGCTCGATACTCGCAGGCCTTTCCTTCATCTGGCGGCATGGAGCACTCCGTCCCCTCACCACCTCATCTCTGCAATTCAATTTTTTCAGCGCCATATTTCAGGCAGTATTTTTATTATATTGCGTACGCACCCTGAGCCTCACCAGTACAGATTTAGCGATGATCGGAATGGCGGCAGGCGCCGGAGGGTTGCTCGGGAGTATCCTCGCGACATTTCGCCTTATTGGCGATCATGCCAGGAGGTCATATGCGATGTCTCTCATGGTTCCAGGGGGCAGCATTGCACTGATGCTGGTGGCACAGCTTGCCGGAACGGCATTTTCCCGCATATTTCTGGTAGCCATCGCTGAATTTTTATTCAGCCTGTCCATGGTCGTTTGTATTGTTCTTTTCAATACGCAAAGACAAGTCGAAAGCCCAGAGGGGTTGTTGGGACAGGTAGCAGCCGCTGAACGTGTCATTGCGCTCGGCGGTGAATTGCCAGGTGCCGCACTGGGAGGCTTCCTGGGAAGCACGGTTTCCCTTGAGGCTTCCTTGATGGTGGGCGCCGTAGGCATGATGCTCTCCGCGGTATGGGTGTGGACGATGGGCCCATGGAGCAATAGCACTGTGGGCAGCGACTAAGCAGACGTTGAGTTTGAAAAGGGATCGAGCAGGACTGGGTACACGGATGTTCAAGGCCGTGTATCAGCTGATCCACGGTGCAGCCCGCCGCCGCGACACCCCTTCCCGGGACGACTGGGTTCGGTCGAGTTTGTCGCCCGACCTCGTGGGTGACGAGGTCGGGTCCCGGGCACCTGGATGATCAGTTTGCGCCGAAATGATCATTGCGGGTGATCATTCGGGCAGCAACGATGGGCGGATGACAACGACTGGAGCATCTGCCGTCACTTTCGATCATGCCGGGCTGTATGTCGTCGATCTCGAACGATCGCGCATTTTCTTCCAGACCTATTTCGGCGCCATCGCCAACGCTGGCTACCACAATCCGCGGACCGGGCTCCGCACCTACTTCCTGACGTTCGGCGATCAGGCGCGGTTGGAGATCATGACTCGTCCGGATATCGACGTGCCGATGGGCGAACGCCAGCTCGGTTGGCATCATGTCGCCTTCACCCTCGGGTCACGGACTGCTGTGGACGAGAAGGTAGCCCGTCTGGCCGCGGACGGTTACGAGGTGGCGGACGGTCCTCGAGTCACCGGTGACGGCTACTACGAGGCTGTAGTGCTGGACCACGAAGGGAACAGAATCGAGCTGGTGGCCTGACCAGGGCTGTGCGAGGCCCGGCCGGACCGCAAACTACCTGATGGTTCAGGTGGCCGCCGCGGCCTGGCCGGTGAGCACCGGCGCAGCGGCGCTCGTACGACGGTTCTGCGCGACAAGCACGAGTGCCAGCCCGACCACGAACCAGGCGCACAGGACCAGCAGGGGCCGGTTCGCGCCGGCGCCGTCGAAGTATGCCGCGCTGCGCAGTAACTGGCTGCCTGCGCCCGGCGGCAGCGCCTGCCCGAGTCCTTGCCAGGGCTGGGCGAGGAACTCGGGTGCGCTGGCCGCGCCGGACAACGGGTTGCCGAGCAGGACGATGGTCGCCGCGCCGAGGCCGAGGCCGGGCGTACCGGCGAGTGAGTTCAGGCCGAGCAGTAGCGCGGAGGAGGCGGCGATGGCCAGGGTCATCGCTCCGGCTTCGAGTGCCCAGTTGCCGCCGAGGACGCCGTACCAGTGCAGTAGCGAGACGAGAGTCGCGCCCAGGGCGGCGGCGGTGCCGAGGACCCAGGCCAGTTGGGTCCAGCGTCCGCGGACGAGCCGGGTGAAGGCGATGACCGGAACGATCGCGCCGATGACCAGGGGCAGCATCGTGGCTGCCAGTCCTGCGCCGCGGGAGTCGTTCTCGGGGAGGGGTACGACGGTTTTCACCGGGATCTCGCGTCCGGTGGTTCGGCTGAGGCCTGCGGCCATCGAGGTCAGCGTTTGGGCCACGACGGGGCTTGCTGCGGGTGCGGTCAGCACTGTGGCGCCGGTGGGGGATGCGGTGATCCCGCCGTACACCTCTCGGGCGCGGATGGCGGTGGCGAGTGCGGTCTCGTCGGGGTACGGGGTGACGGTGAAGGCTCCGGGGGCTGTCTGGTTGAGGCGGGTGGTGATCTGCGCTGTTGCGGGCGCGGGTCCGGTGACACCGATCGGGACGTCGTGGGGGGAGCTTTTGACGGCGGGAAGTGCGAACGCGCTGAGGACGAGGCCCATCAGGAGGGTCAGGCCGACGATGACGGCGATCGGGTGGGGTGTGTGGGTGTGGTCAGACACGATCGACTCCTTTCAACAGGCGTTGAATCAACGGTAGATCGCCGCGGGCGATGTTTCAACACCTGTTGGAACCACGTACGGTGACACCATGACCTCACGCCGCCCCGGGCCCAGAGCCGACCGCGCCGATGTGCGCGGCGATATCCTCACTGCCGCGCGGGAACTCTTCGCACGCAAGGGATTCCAGGGCACGACGCTGCGGGCGGTGGCTGCTGCTGCGGGTGTGGACGTGGCGCTGGTGCCCTACTACTTCGGCAACAAGCAGGGCCTGTTCACGGCCTCGCTCGAGCTTCCGGTGGATCCGCGCGCCAAGATCGACGAGGTCTTCGCGGGGGGCCGCGACGGTCTCGGCGAGCGCCTGATCCGCACCCTGGACGGACTGTTCCAGGACGCGGTGGTGGGGCCCGCCATCATCGGTCTCATGCGGGAAGCGATCGGCGACGGGGACACCGGGCTACGTCGAGATTTCATCGTCGATGTCGTTCTGGTGGCCTATACGCGACATATTCAGCTTCCTGATGCTGCGGCCCGTGCTGCTCTGGCCGCGTCCCAGCTCGTGGGGATCGGGTTGGCTCGCTACGTCATTCGTGTCGAGCCGTTGGCAGGCATGTCCACGGAGGAGCTGGCCCGCTACGCCGGACCGACGCTGCAGCGCTATCTGGTCGACCCGATCCCCTGACGGGAAGGTCGTCCCTCTGGTTCTCCGCTGTACTGACCTTTGAGACGAACCAACAGCCGCATGTGCAGCCCAGCTGCCGGGGGGTTTACGCGCTCAACCGTGAGTTCATAGTGAGTCGTCATGATGTCGTGCACGTACTCGAGAAGCGGGTCTGGCACGTAACCAAGCTTCTCTCCGCCCTGCGTCACGAGGAGCGCCCGAGCGTTGGCCGGGTTGCCCGGTTCGTGGCGCAGGGAGAGCTGATCTCCGGGCTGCAGTCGGTCGATCGACGCACGCTCGTGATCCGTCAGATAACGAACCCCATGCACAAGAAACGGCAAACTCACTGCCCCGGGCTGCGGCAGGGGAGTCAACTCGTACGTATCACCCGTTCTACCACCACCGGAGACAGCCAATACCTCGAAAGGGCCAGCCTCCGCAGCCAGACCTAAGTGTTCCATCATCGCTGCCTTCTCAGGACGGTGAGGGTCCATGACCCTCTCAGCAAAGATTGGGAACAGTGTGTCGCTGGAGTGGATCCTGCCGAGCGGCAGGCCGGGAAGAGGACGTGCTGCTCCGTCCTCATACACGAACGTGTAATGCCTACCGTCGAACCCGAGGGTGCCTACGCGCACAAACGCTCGCGTCTTGGGGTCTTGGCGGCTGACAAGCAGCCAGTCAGTTCTAAGCAGCGTAGTCATCGCTCAATCTCCTTCGGTTCTCCAGTATGACGGCTTGGATGAACGTACTGGCGACCTCTGACAGCCGACCGGGCGGCGCTTGCAGCGCCACTCCGACGGTCGACTCGTCCAGGGCCGCCAGCCGAGACAGCCAGATACCGGCATCGGACCTGGCAGCAGCTTCGTGTGCAAGGTCTACAAGGAGCTGTTTTCTAGGTTCAAAAGGGTTCGCTCTCCCCCTGGCTGCGAAGGCTTCCGGTCTCAACGTTCTCCGTTTGTCCTCGGTCAGGCCCGCCCCCAGCGCGCTGCCATGGTCGTACGTCGCCGCAAGGCAGCGCGCGCCATCCTGATCAGACTCGAGAAGCGCCCAGTTTCCGGGATGCCGGTCAGTGTTGCCGGTCAAAGCGTCCAGAACCAGATACCCAGCAAAGACCCCGAACGCACTGAGGTCTGTCGTACCAGGAGGCGGACGAACGCCAGTAAGAACCTGCTGCACCGCGTCGAGCGTATATCCAACGTCACGCCGCATCCGACCCGCCCGACGTCCCGTCGAAGGTTCTGCTGCTCGGCGCTCATACCCTTGGACCTCCGGTAGATAAGCCGCGCCCGTGTTGAGGCTGTACCCGTTCGGAGTGACATTGCGGGAGATGACACCCAACTTGCCATCGCAAACCGCAAAACGGCACTCAGCTGCTGGTAGACCGATACCGATGGCAAGACGCGACACGAAGACCTCTGCACAGTCGGTGATAGCGTCCTGGGACCCGTCGCCCGTCCTTTGCCTCGACTTCCAGAGCCAGTGCTCTTGACGTACCTCGTCTGGAGACTTGGCCAGCCAGCGCTTATTCGGGTCCCGTCCCCCGGGCTCGTCCCGGATCACGGCCCAGGACGTGACGTCAACAACAACCTCGTCTTCGGCTGTCACCTGGGGGCATTCTGCAGCGGCCATAGCGATATCTTTTCAGTGGCTGAGCGATCTGCCGAGTCGGGCGGGCCATGCTGGCCTCTGACTTCCTGACCCTAGGCGTGCCTTCGAACAGCTCATACTCGGCGAACCCACGTCGCTTCCGTGCCTTGGCACCGCCGCAGCACTGATTGCACGAAGGGCCTGTCGTCGCGACGGTTCTTGCGACTACCCCAGAATTCCTGAAGAGTCAGAGGGCACTGGTCTCAACAGGAACCTCGTGGACAGGGGGACTGCTGTGCGCTCACAACCCACCACATGGGTATTCACCAAATACTGCGACTGGCTCCCGCTCGTGCTCGTGCTCATGCCCAGATGCGCTGCGTCTTCGGACTAAGTAGCTAGGTGGACTCTGCTGACTCATTAAGGGATCCGAAGAACGCTCTCCGTGGCGCGGAAATCGAGTGCGGCGTGGCGGATACTCGCTGAGAGCGAAGTCGCCATCACCGTGATCAGTTCGTCGTCGCGTTGCAGATTGTTGTCGGCTTCGTCGGCGTCGGTGAGAGCTCCCGCGGCTGCCCCAGCGGCACCTGTTCCGGGAGACTCGAAGAGTCGAAGGAGTTCGCGACGAGCGAGGCTATCACCGTCCACCTCTCGCGTGACTAGGCACCCAAGGGAGTACGCAGCGACGCGCCGCACACGTGGGTGTGGGTCCGCACCAAGTGCTATGAGCGTCGGTATCCATTGGCCATCACTTCGACTCATCAGGGCCGCCGCCGACTCACGGTCCGAACCGTTCCCCCCTAGCAGGCGAGCCACGATCTCACCGACATCGCGTCGTTCGTCCATCCCCAAGATCGCCTCGGCCGCTAAACCGTTGAGTCCAAATGAGAACCGGAAACCGCGCGGAGGCGCCGTCAAGTACCAATTAAGTGAGCATGCCAGGTCCGCACGAACATGGTCCGGTGCTTGCCTCCCCAATCTCGCCAGCACGCGCATTAACCCGCGGAGCTGTTCATCGATCAAGACTCGGCTGTTTAGTGCATCCACTAAAGGCGCCCAGTCGGCGAGCTCGGGGTAAAAGAGGTTGAAGACGGCGAGGTCACGAGTTGGCGCATTGTTTGCAAAGTGGCCCGAGGCTCCCTCAGCGATTTCGGTCCTTACAGCTTCAGACAGAGCAGCTATGGCGCCCCGGACGGCCTCGTTGGGCAGTCCCGTGATGTCCCCGACAGCCGGAATAACCGAAAGATCCGCTTCGGAAAGACGTCGCAGCACCTCCTCGTCGAAGGAGCCGCTGATAGCTCTTAGAAGCCGCCTGCAAGCATCAGGGATCGGTGAGGGGAGTTTGGAGGTGAGGACCTTAAGGCTCTGGCTGTGAACCGCAGTGAGCGCCTGAGGGGGGTATTCGTCGATGATGTGGGCGATCATGTGGGACTCCGCGCCATCGGCGTCAAGTTCCACACGGCGCAAGTAGTCCCAGACTTGCCGCAAAACACGTGAGTCGCCGCTCGCCGTGAGACTCTGGAGAACTTCTAAGAGTCGACAGCGAACGTCGAATGTCGGACGCGTGCGCTTCGTGTAGGGCTCCGGGTCGCATAGTGCGTCAATGGTCCATTCCGCCAGCTCGCAGGTTCGATCTGGGGGGAGGAGATCGGCACCATGAATCAGCAGCGCCAGGTCCGCATCGGCGCTGGTGTGCGTCGAACGTTCTGGACTCACCGTTGACGCTGCGGCGCGGACGGCTGCGGCCGAGACCCATGCGCAGATGTGGGGCACCGCCTGGTTGATGCCGTCGCGGTCTCCGGCTTGCCGCAGATTATCTAGTTGGTTGGCCAGGTGTTCGACTTCATCACCGGCGCGAGCACGCCATGGTGAGGTGAGCTGGTGGCGAGCGTAGAGACCAAGTTGGGTGCGAATCGCCCGTTCATCGCCTGCCATGAGTGCCATCACGTAGGCCGAGGCCAAGTAGCGGCCAGCTGAATCAGAACCACCCATCATCGGCAGGGGCTTATGAGCCCAGGCCTTGAACTCGTCGTCGAGGTGTTCACTTCCACCCCATGCAGTCTGTTGCGCGCGCCACCAGGACGCTGACGAATCCAGGTTGGTGATCACAGTGGCCAAGTTCGTTTCGTGCCATGAACCGAACAGCATCTCCGCGCCGGACGCGGCAAGGGCGCCGGCCGTCGCGTCTCGGGAGTAGGCCGCCAGACAGCGCTGCACCTTAACAGCGACTTCCCTAGCCTCTTCAACGCTTCCGATCAGCTGCAGACAGCGAGCCCTATGTACGAGCAACCAGGCGTGGTCAATAGGGGACTGGTCGTCTCGCTCGAGTTCCCTGTCCAGGAGAACAAGGGCGCCCTCGACATCGTGGTTAAGAGTCCTCGACACTGACGCAATCACGATTGCCGCGACCCTCTGTCCGGGCTGCGTCGACAATCGCAGCAGTTCTTCCACGTGCGAGGCGTCGTCCTCGAACAGCAACAAGCGCATTACCGCGACCGCCCGCCATCCCCAGTCAGGCGATGTTTCGGCTTGGTCCAAGGTGAGGCCCCAAGTTCCTTTCCCGTTGTCGGCCATCATCCTGGCTCGTGAGTCTCCGGCCAGGATGTGCCCCAGTGAGGGGCGCCCCAGGATGAGCATGGCGAGTGCCTGAAAGCCTGAAAGCTCTCCAACCGGCGCGTTTGGGTGCGGTGCAATCAGGCGCGGCGTGAGCAAGGCATGTCGGATGAGATCTGCGTGCGGGATGTTGCTAGCTCCCGCCCAGGCGGTCCCGTGCCAGGTTGGGCTCGGGATGGCCGAGGTAGCTACGTCGGTGAGATCTTGTCGGTGATCTGCGCCTATGAGGTTGGCTCGAGGAACGAGAATTTTAGCGCCCTTGCCAGTAGCGAGGACACGTTTGCGAACAACGTGCACCCAGTAGCAGTCGTTCGTCGCAGGGTCAACGAGCACCAGAATGTGCGGCATCGCATCCCCACACCAATAGTCGAAGTGTGAGGCATCCTCGTCCCGGAACCACCAGCCCTCGACGTTACCCTCGGCGGTGGTCCGAGGCTCTCGAAAGAAGCTGGCTCCCGTCTTGACCTGCGCGCCCATGATGGCCGGGAGTTCATAACGTCGCTCGTCGCGAGGCCGCAGAAGGAGATCGGTGCCCAGGTCGTGCTTCGGGTTAGGTATGGCAGCCCAACCCATCGACTCGAACTTGTGCTGCACAAGTGACTCCCCCGATGTCCCGGCAGCCTCACTGGCCGGAGCTCGCATACTCACTCGTCACTCCCTTCACGCCCAGCCGCACAACGACGTCAGTCTCGCCGTCTACTACGATCCGACCACTGCTTACACCCCTACCACAGGGCAACGTCGTCCACTCTCAGATCTCTGCATGGACGTCATAACCAGCATGGGCTCCGGAGGCAGCCCGATCGCCCGCGTATGTCGAGCGACACCGAGGCGTTCGATCGGGAAGAACAGCCAGTTCATAGATCCAATGGCCATCTCTCCAGTAAGTACCCGCTCTGAGACTCCCTGGTGTCGTCAGCCAGATCGGGTAGCAAAGCTGGGGTGAGACTCAGCGGTCCGCTAGGCAGGAGCGCCACCTGGTCAGGGCTGCGCGCTTCCCGGAAAATCTCCTGGCACACCCAGCTCACGCCCTTCATCATCAGCAGCAAAGTCGCGATGGGATGGTGTCACAGTGGTGACGGCACCAGTGGAGGGCCATCGTCTGCGCAGCGACAGCGGAGTGGTTCACGATCGTCCTCATCGCTTGATCAGCGCTCGTAAACACAAGCGAGCTGTCATAGACCTCACGCAGAGGCAAGGAAAGGGAATGAGGTACTTCATGAAGACGATTTCACCGCAGAGGCCGCCGCTCACGTTCGGCTCGCCCCTGCTCCTGAGCTAAGCGAGATAGATCGGGCGTTCCTGCTTCTCCGTCTGGGCGACATGGGTTAACTCGGCTAGCTGTATCTCTGACCGTTTGATCAAAGTAGAGGGCATCTCGACTACAGATCAGTAGTTGGTGGCCATGTTGGTGAAACGGCTGTAATGCCCCTGGAAGGCGACGGTGATCGTCTTGGTCGGGCCGTTACGGTGCTTGGCGACGATGATGTCGGCCTCGCCCTCGCGGGGGGAATCCTGCTCGTACATGGATTCGCGGTGGAGCAGCATCACCATGTCGGCGTCCTGCTCGATCGAGTTGTGCACGGCGACGCCATTGGCGACGAAATTGTGCGCGCCCAGGACAGTGGCGTCGTAGACCTCTTCAACCCCGTCGAGCTCGATGCTCTCCACCACGTCCCACATGACGTCGTTGACAGCTTCCAGGTCGAGACCGTCACCGTCGAGACAAGCAGCGATCTGCGGGAGAGCATCGTCACCGTCGGCCCCGTCGACCAGAGCCGTCGCTACCCGACCCCAGGCCCCACGCGCAGCCAGATCGGCGGCCTCCGCGCCCTCGGCAACCTTGATCACCCGGAGTTCCCCGGTGTCAGCGGACTCCACGGTCGACCCGTCCGCGCAGGACACGCCAGCCATCTCCGCCACCAAGGCATCGGCGGTCACCACCTCAGTGGTGACCGCGGTGGTCTCCCGCACGATGTCCAGCAGACGCAGCGCGTCGACGGCGGCATCACCATCGACACCGATCTCCTGCAGGAAACGGCGCTGGCAGTCGACATCGACGATGTCGAACATCCACCCGGTCTCGTCGCCCACCAGCTGACCGGTGATCCCGAAACGCCACAGCAGAAGCGCCACCCGATCGAGCAGACCCCGGTTCGGTGCGAAACAGAAGAGCTGCCCGCCGGCCTGCTCCTGCGGAAGCATGACCCCGCCGGCGGCGGTGAAGAACGCGCGGAGGAAGATCGCGATCTGCCGCTTGGGCAGACGGAAGATCGCCTGCGGGATCACCGCACCCGGTGAAGCCACGCACACCTGGGCCGCAGTCGCGACATCGCCGTCCTGCCAGCTGTCGTCCGACCGCTCAGGTGCCGGAATATGCCGGGGCGCAGCGACCCGCTGACCGATCCGCAGATCACCCAGGGAACGCCAACCGTCGAAGGTCAGGAAGGGATGGTTCTCCGTCGCACGGACCGTACGACCCGCAGCGGTCGTGAGCCGGAAGACCGGCCGCACCCCGGTCGGGAAGGCGTGAGTCATCAGGCGGGGCACATAGCGCAAGGACTCGTCCAGGGCCCAGACCGGGACGTCTTTCTCCCCGGAGACGACCAGCTCGGCGATGGAGACCTCGGCACCGGTGTCAGCCCGCAGGATCCGGGTGTCGCCGGTCAGGCAACCCGACTCACGCAGGTCACTGACCTGCGGCTTCTTGTCGGTGCGCTGTTCTGGGCCACGGTTCAGCTGGGAGAGCGCGATGACCGGCACCTCCAGCTCCTTGGCCAGGAGCTTCAGCGCCCGGGAGAACTCGGAGACTTCCTGCTGGCGGCTCTCGACCCGTTTGCCGGAACTCATCAGCTGCAGGTAGTCGATCACGATGAGTTTGAGATTGTTGCGCTGTTTCAGACGGCGGCACTTCGCCCGGATCTCCATCAGCGACATGTTCGGCGAGTCGTCGATGAACAGCGGCGCGGTGTCGAAGTCGGAGGCGAGCCGGGCCAGTTTCTCCCAGTCGCGGTCCTCGAGCTTTCCGCGACGGACCTTGGACAGGTTGATGCCCGCCTCGGCGGAGATCAGACGCATCGTGATCTCCGAACGGCTCATTTCCAAGGAGAAGATGACAGCGGCCTGTTTGTGCTTGATCGCGGCGGCACGCACGAAGTCCAGGGCCAAGGTCGACTTGCCGACGGCGGGCCGGGCGGCGATGACGATCATCTGACCGGCATGCAACCCGTTGGTGAGTTCGTCGAGTTCGGTGAACCCGGTGGGGACCCCGGCCATGTCGCCGGAGGCGCCCCCGGCGGCCTCGATCTCGTCGTAGGTGGGTTCCAGGAGGTCGCGCAGCAGGTGGTAATCCTCCGAGCCGCGTTTGTCGGCGACTGCGTAGACCTCGGCCTGGGCCGCGTTGACGATCTCCTCGACGTCTCCACCGCCCTGCCCGTAACCCATCTGCACGATGCGGGTACCCGCATCGACGAGTCGGCGCAGAGTGGCGCGTTCGGCGACGATCTGGGCGTAGTAACCGGCGTTGGCCGCCGTGGGCACCGAGGAGATGAGCTGGTGCAGGTAGGACTGTCCACCGATGCGGGTCAGCTCACCCCGTTTGGTGAGTTCGTCGGCAACGGTGATCGCGTCGGCCGGTTCGCCGCGTCCGTACAGGTCGAGAACGGCGTCGTAGATGAGCTCGTGGGCCGGCCGGTAGAAGTCGGTTCCGCGGAGAGATTCCACGCAGTCGGCGATGGCGTCCTTCGACAGGAGCATTCCACCGAGGACGGACTGCTCGGCATGGATGTCCTGGGGTGGTGTCCGGTCGTCCGGGCCGCCGCTGGATGAGGCGAACTGTTCCTCGAGCTCAGAAAGCGACATACCGCTGAACCACGCTCCCTTCCCCCTGGACTTCCCTTGATGGCCACACGTTCGAGAACTGTTGTTCCTCAGTCTCTTCCGACCGACCGACAATGCTGTGACCTGCGTATCAACGCGGGAGACGCGGGCGATGACCATGATCGGTACGAACCTGTCACGCCCGCTTGAAGGTGCGGACAAGACACGCTAGGGCGATAACACGCCTGCGCTCAAGAACACCTGTGGGTAACGCTGTGGACAACTTGGGGATAAGTGGGGCTCCATCGGTGGAGAAAGTCTGCAAGGTGTGGACGAAGCTGGGGACAAGCAGGGCAATCCGCCACAGCGCGAGCCACTGACCGGCATGGATACGAGACGCAGGCTGTTGAACAAAAAAGTTCAACGCAGAACCGCCTTTATAAGACTGATCGTCTCGAAATACGAGCAGAAGCCTTATTCCAGTCACTCACGGACGAAACTGAACGGCCGCCTGTTTCCATTCGGAACAGATGCCTCCACGGTGCTGTGGACACAGCTGTGGACAACCGACCCGCACCACCAGGTCGACCAGGCAAAAGAGCCACCCGAAGAGATCTCCCACCGCCACACGCTGGGCTTTTACCCCTCCCGGGTCAAGAAAGCGTCAAATGTCCAGCTCACAGCCCTCCTGGGGATAACTCACCAGTAGCCGGGGCCCCGGAACGCAGATCACAGCGACAACACCGGCGACCCACGCCCGACCTGACACCACGTTGTCGACAGCAATGCGTACAACGGACCCAATATCCGCAAACGCCGATCACTACAGCCTGTCATCGACACCGACCAGGCCGAAGCGACCCCCACACCCCCACCGGAACACCACCTAGACTTCACCGGTGAACGCCCACGCCCCGTCCGAGGGAACACCGCACAGAGCGGTCCTCGCCCTCGCACTGCCGGCCTTCTTCACCCTCATCGCCGAACCACTGTTCCGCCTCGCCGACTCAGCCATCGTCGGACACCTCGGCACCACCCCCCTCGCCGGCCTCGGCATCGCCGGAACCATCCTCTCCACCGCCGCCGGCGTCTTCGTCTTCCTGGCCTACGGAACCACCGCACTGGTCTCCCGCACCTTCGGCGCCAAAGACACCCGCGCCGCCATCGGCGCAGGACTCGACGGCATCTGGCTGGCACTCGCACTGGGCCTCCTCACCAGCCTCGTCGTCGGCCTCACCGCCGACCCCCTGTGCCGCCTGTTCGACCCCTCACCGGCCGTCCTCCACGAAGCCACCACCTACCTGCGGATCAGCGCCCTCGGACTCCCCGGGATGCTGCTCGTCCTGGCCGCCGCAGGCATCCTCCGCGGACTCCAGGACACCCGGACCCCGCTGATCACCACCACCCTCGGATTCATCACGAACGCCCTGCTCAACCTCTGGTTCGTCTACGGCCTCGACCTAGGGATCGCCGGATCCGCCTGGGGCACCGCCATCGCCGAGAACGGCATGGCCGTCGGCATGCTCGCCGTCGTCGCCCACCACGCCCGCCGCCACCACGCACCCCTACGACCCCACCCCCGCGGAATCCTCCGCGCCGCCGCCGACGGACTCCCCCTGCTCGTCCGCACCCTCTCCCTGCGTGGAGTACTGCTCCTGACCACCTGGGCCGCCGTCGCACTCGGCGACACCCCCCTCGCCGCCCACCAGGTGACCACCAGCATCTGGGCCTTCCTCATGTTCGCATTGGACTCCCTGGCCATCGCAGGACAAGCCCTCACCGGACGATCCCTCGGCGCCGGCGACCGCACCGCGACCCGCACCACCACCACGCTCATCTCCCGATGGGGCATCCTCGTCGGGCTCGGACTCGGCATGCTGCTCCTGGCCACCCACCGACTCCTCCCCGCCCTGTTCACCAGCGACCCCGCCGTCCACTCCGCCATCGGCGCCGCCCTGATCGTCATCGCCCTGGGCCAGCCCATCGCCGGACTGGCCTTCGTCCTCGACGGCATCCTCATCGGCGCCGGCGACAGCACCTGGCTGGCCCGCACCCAGACCCTCCTGCTCGTCGGCTACACCCCCCTCGCCATCGGGATCCACCACTGGGCGGACCCCCTGAGCGCACTCGGCCCCGCCACGGCCACCGCCGTGCTCTGGGTCGCCTTCCTGATCTTCATGAGCGTGCGAGCGCTCGCCCTGCACCGTCGAGCCGCCCGCGAGGACTGGATGGTCGTCGGCGTCAGATGACGGCCGCCCCTGGAGGTCGCCGCGTCCGTCCGGCACTACTGTGGCCGCGTGACTGCGCCGCTCCCCATCCACATCGATCGCACCAGCACACAGCCTCTCTATCTCCAACTGGCCAGGCAGCTGCTCACCGGGATCGACAACGGCGAGCTCCCCCCAGGTTCGCTGCTGGAGACCGAGGTCGACCTCGCCCGGCGCCTGCACCTGTCCCGGCCCACCGTCCGTCGTGCCATCGCCGTCCTCGTCGCCAAGGAACTCCTCGTCCGACGCCGCGGGGTCGGGACCGTCGTCGCCACCGGAAAAGTCCGCCAGCAGGCCGAGTTGAACAGCCTCTACGACGACCTGAGCGCAGAGCACCGTTCGCCCCGTACCAAGCTGCTCACCCTCGAAGAAGGGGCCGTGCACCGTCAGGCTGCGCTCGCCTTGGGGTTGCCGCCCAGGACCGCTCTGATCCACATCACCCGGTTACGTTCTGTCGGCGACATCCCCTTGGCGATCCTGGAGAACTGGCTCCCCCCGGACAGTCCGGTGCTGCCCGCGCTCACCCCTGAACGGCTCGAGCAGGACGGTCTCTATTCGATCCTGCGCGGCGAGGATCTGGCCCCGCATACTGCGGAGCAGACCTTCGGCGCCCGTAATGCCACCGGTGCGGAACGTCAGCTCCTCGACCTGACCAGGGCCGACCCGTTGTTGACGATGTGGCGTAGTGCCTATGACGCCGACGGTCGGATCATCGAATGCGGCGATCACCGTTATCGCGGGGATCAGTACAGCATCAGTGTCACTGTCGCCCTGGACGACGGTGAGAGGCGTCATCGACCTGGAGGGCAGCCGCACCCTGACCTCCGCTGAGGCGTCCGGCAGCTTGTCGGGGCGGTCAGGTCGGGGCGGCCGGACCCCCGGGGGCAGCTGTCCGGGGCCGGTCAGCCCGGGAAGCCTGGACGGGGTTCAGTCCTGGTAGCCCTGTGGGTTGTTCGATTGCCAATGCCAGGAGGAGGCGCAGATGTCGTCGATGGTGCGTGTCGCCTGCCACCCCAGATCGTGGTGGGCCCGGCTGGGGTCGGCATAAGTCTCCGCGAGGTCGCCGGCCCGGCGGTCCACGAGCTCGTAGGGGATTTCACGGCCGCAGGCCCGTTCGAAGGCGTGCAGGAGTTCCAGCACGCTGGTTCCCCGGCCGGTCCCGAGATTCCAGACGCCGACCCGGTCCTCCATCCGGTCGAGGGCTGCCAGGGCGGCGACGTGCCCGGCGGCCAGGTCGTCGACGTGGATGTAGTCGCGGACACCGGTGCCGTCCGGGGTGAGGTAGTCCCCGCCGAAGACGCGCAGTTTCTCCCGTCGTCCGACGGCCACCTGAGCGATGAAGGGCAGCAGGTTGTTCGGTGTCCCTGAGGGGTCCTCGCCGATCCGGCCCGACGGATGCGCCCCGACCGGGTTGAAGTAACGCAGCAGAGCGACCCGCCAGCGTTCGTCGGTGGCGGCGACATCCTTGAGGATCTGTTCGATCATCACCTTCGTCCACCCGTACGGGTTGGTCGCCCCGGTCGGCATGTCCTCGACCATCGGTGGGCGCGATCCTTCTCCGTAGACGGTGGCCGAGGAGGAGAAGACCAGTCGGTGCACGTCATGGGCCGACATCGCCGCCACCAAGGACAGGGTGCTGCCGATGTTGTTTCGGTAGTAGTCGATCGGTTGCTCCGTGGATTCGCCGACCGCTTTGAACCCGGCGAAGTGGATGACGGCGTCGACCGGTTCGGCGGCGAAGAGGTCCATCGTGCGTTCCCGGTCCTCCACGCTGAACCGGTGCACCGTGAGGGGGCATCGGGCGAGTTCCTCGAGGCGGTCGATCACCAGGGGGGACGAATTGGAGAAGTCGTCGACGACGACGACATGGTGTCCCGCCTCGACGAGGTGCAACACGGTGTGCGAGCCGATGTATCCACAACCGCCCGTGACCACTACGCGCATCACCCGAGTCTAGATCTATCCCATTGCCGTTCAAGAGATTTCGTTAAAGTCACCTGATATCGGCATGCAAGGCAAAACCCACGCGACACAACCCGCCACCCCTCCACGGACAGACGGTCGCCCACCGACCGGTCACAGCAGCGTCCACCCGCCGGACGGACGGACGTCCGTGCAGCACTACCCCCCAACCGACCCAGCTGACAGCCTGAGCCCATGAAGGCTGCCCTCGTACGACGCACGACAGCCGCCCCAGCGCTGCACCACCACCTGACCCCCGTCCTCGGCGACATCGCCCCCACCCGCATCGCCCCGATCCTCGGGCCCCGAATGTGGTGGGCCGGGCCCCTCGACGTCGAAGGACTCCTCCTCGGCGCGCTCCAAGCAGCACTCACCGCGGCCAACGACCTCCTCGACCACGACCGGTTCGCCGTCGACGCCCGCCAACTCAGCACCTGGACCGCATCCCCCGAACACCTCCGCGTCGACGGACGCCCCCTGCACCCGGTCGAACACCCCACCCGGTTCTTCCCCTGCCAAGACGGATGGATCCGCGCCCACGACAGCCGACCCCACCACAACCACCCCCCGGCGCGGTGCCTCCACACCGACAGCCCCGAAGCCCTGGCCCGGACGATGACCGCAGCCCAGGCCGAACACCTGATCCGAGAACACGGCGGCACCGCGGCAGCCGTCCGGACACCCCAGGAATGGCTGGCCTCCGACATGGGACGAACCGTCGGCGCCCGCCCCTGGATCGACGCCACCCTGCCAGACCCCGACACCAGCCGAATCCCCGAAAACCCGCCGCTACGCACCCTCACCGGACTACAGATCATCGACCTCACCGACCTCGCACTGGGCCCGACCTCGACCCGACTGCTCGCCCTGCTCGGCGCCGACGTCCTCCGCGTCATCCCACCGCACCGGTCGGCCCCGACCGGAAGACAACTCGACACCGGATTCGGGAAACGCACCGTAGAAATCGACCTCGCAACCACGGCCGGGCAAGACCGACTCGACGAACTACTCGCCGGCGCCGACGCCGTCGTCCACTCCTGCCACCGACAGGAGGACGCCACCTGCGCCCTCGACATCCCCGCCACCACCCGACGACACCCCCACCTGGCCGTCGTCGACATCACCGCCTGGGGGAACACCAGCCCGTGGCGACACGAAGCCGGATCCGACGCCGTCGTCCAGGCCGCCACCGGCATCGCCCACCTCTACTCCCGGCCCATCCACGACACCGAAGAACCCGCCGACGTCGACATCACCAACCCCACCCTCGTCTGGCGGCCGTCCCCCCGAAAACCCAGAACCCTGCCGGTACGGGCGCTCAATCAGGCCACCGGATACGGAGCAGCAGCAGCCACGCTCGCCCTGATCGCCCGGCGACGTCGACAAGGCGCCGCCGGCACAGGCCGACTCTCCCTGGCCCGGACAGCCCACGAACTGTTGAACCTGCCCAGCCTGGACGGGACGGCCCAGGAACTACCCGGCACACTCCACGAAATCGACTCCGACTACGGCCTCCTCACCTACGCCCGGCCTGCCGTGCTGGCCGGAGGCGTACCGGTGGACTACGCCGGCCCCCCGACCTGACCGGACCCAGCGGACGAAGACCCCTCCAACACCGACACCGGCACCACCCGACGCACCGACCCGTCCGGCAACGGCCTCGCATACTCCAGGAAGACCCGGCCCGAAGCGCCCACGGCGATACCCAGACCCCGCGCTGCCAGACGCAACCCCTTGGCCTGATGATCCGCGCGCCCCAAGACCACACCGGCACAGGCCCGGGCCGCGCCCACCGCGCCACGCGCCACGCCCCCTGCGCCCACCTGAACCCGGCGAAGCGAAGAAACCGAACCCCCAGGGAAACCCGTATCCAAAAGTCCTGTCGAATTCCCGTGGCTGAACGCCCGGGTCAACACCCACCTGCGATTGGCCCGCGACCCCGGCACCTGATCGACCACGGCAGCTTCCTCGCAGTACACGATCCGCTCCCCCGCAGCGGTCAACGTCCGGGTGAACAGCGTGTCCTCGCCACCGGTCATCCCGGTACGGACGTCGAAGAGCAAACCCATCCGACGCACCACGGCCAGATCCACAAGCAGGTTGGACGTCGGCGCAGCCGGAACGACAGTCCCGGTAGGCCAGGTGCGTCGCACGAAGAAACCCCCCGCGAGAACCCACGGGTCCAGATCCTCCGGGTAATCGGCCAACACCCGACCGGCCACCCCCGCCGCACCGCTGGAAAGCCAGGTCCGGACCATCAGGGCCAGCCAGAGCGGGTGCGGACGTTCGTCGTCGTCGATGAAGACCAGCGCATCGTCGTCCGCACACGCCGCCAACGCCTGATTACGCGCCGAAGCGATCCCCGGCGTCGTCTCGGACACATAGGTCACCCCAGGAAGGGCCGCCTCCTCCACCACGGGCCGAGCGCCCTGCCCCGGATCGTTGTCGACGATCACGACCCGGCCGGTCACCCCCTCGTCGAGATCCCGGATCTGCTCCACCAGCAGGGGTAGCAACGCGGTCAGATGGTCATTGCGCCGATAGGTCGGCACGGCCACGGCCACGCGGATCCCCCGCCCCGATGGCACCCCGCCCGCAGTTTTGTTCTCGCTCATTCCCCAGGAACACCGACCTTGTCGCCGCGGGCCAACAGTTGCATCAGATATTCGCCGTACCCGGACTTCCGCAACAGCCCGGCGCGTTCCTCCAAACCGGTGTCGTCGAGGAAACCCCTCCGCCAAGCAGCTTCCTCTGGGCACCCCACCTGAAGCCCCTGCCGGGCCTGAATGGTCCGGACGAAGTCGCCGGCGTCGTTGAGGTCGGCGAAGGTCCCGGTGTCCAGCCAGGCCGTCCCCCGAGGCAGCGTGACGACCTTGAGCCGCCCCTGGTCGAGATAGGTCCGGTTGATATCGGTGATCTCCAGTTCGCCTCTGGCCGAAGGCTTCAACTGGCGGGCGATCTCGACCACATCGTTGTCGTAGAAATACAACCCCGGGATCGCATAATGGCTTCGCGGGCGGACAGGTTTCTCCTCCAAGGAGATCGCCCTCCCGTCGCTGTCGAACTCCACGACACCGTACGAACTGGGATGAGCCACCCAGTAAGCGAAGATCAACGCCCCGTCGATCTGCTCCGCCAAGCTGAGATGAGTGCCCAGGCCCTGCCCGTAGAAGATGTTGTCGCCCAGGACGAGCGCAGCCGGATGCCCGTCGAGGAAATCCGCCCCGATGGTGAACGCCTGAGCCAACCCCTTGGGCTCGGGCTGCTGAGCGTAGGTGATCGAGATACCGAACTGTGAACCGTCGCCGAGGAGCCGAGCGAAACTGTCCGAATCGTGCGGAGTCGTGATCACGAGAATGTCCCGGATACCCGCCAGGATCAACGTCGACAACGGGTAGTAGATCATCGGTTTGTCGTACACCGGGACGAGCTGCTTACTCACCCCCTGGGTGATGGGGTGCAGACGCGACCCTGTCCCCCCGGCCAGAATGATCCCGCGCATCACATCGTCCTTCCTGCTCGGACCGCCGGACCCGGCGACCGCCCCATCGTCTTCCTCGACCTCATCGGCGGATCAGAGCCACAGCGGAACGAACTTCACCGATATCCGCGCGAACCCGGCGGAGCACGAGCGCACCCACCCCGACCGCCGCCACCCCCGCCAGCCCACCGGCCAACAACTGCGCCACCGACCACCAACCTGAAGTGGCACCCACCGCGGACCAGGCCGCGAAACCCGACACCCCGGCCACCGCGATGATCCGCAGAGCACCCAGATAGAGATCGTCCACGACGACACCGGCGCACCGCCCCATCCACCACAAGGACAACGGCCAGGTCACCGCAGGAGCCAGCGCATACCCGGCGGCGACACCCACGAGACCGAACCACGACCCCGCCACGACGCAGGTGATCTTGATCGTGGAAGCCACGAAGGTGAACCGCATCAGATCGCGCGTCAACCCCCGGGAGACATAAACCCAGTAACCGACGAAAGCCAAGGTGTCGAAGGCCGCAGCGACCGCCAACCAGGCCAGCAGCGGCGACACCGACGACCAGGCCGGGCCGAGCAGCAAGGCCACAACCGGCTCGGCAGCCCCGGCGACCCAGGCGAGCGCCACCACCAGGGTGTAACCCAGGCAGAGCTGACCGCGCGCCAGGAAACGGCGATAGGCGACCTCGTCGTCCTGGAGGCGGGCGAAGACCGGGACCGCCACCCTGGTGATCGGAACCCGTACCAGGTTGTACGACTGCATGAGCAGCTGGAACGCCCGGTTGTACAAGCCCAGCGGACCTTTGCCCAGGCGCAGACCGATGACGAAGGTGTCGGCATTGTTCGCCGCATATCCGACGAGCTGGCTGGCGACCAGATACCAGCCGAAGGTCATGAAGGAACGGACATCGACGCCTCGACGGGGACGCCCTGGAAGCCAGCGCGCGACCCACAACAGGACGATCATCATCACCACGCCGGTCGCGACCTGCTGAACGGCCAGGGCCCACACGCCGAAACCGGCTGCCGCCAAGGTGATCGCTGTGGCGACTCCGCCGATCTGGGCGGCGACATCGACGACGACCAGGGCCCCGAAACGGAGTTCTCGCATCAGTCCCGCCCGATATTGGGTGGCAGCCCCGTTGAGCACGAAGGTGAGCGCCAGCACCTGGCAGATCCCGGTCAGCGCCGGTTCGTCGAAGAGCATCGCGACCAGTGGCGCGGCCGCAGCGAGCAACCCGGCGAGGAGGACGCCCAGCCCGGTGTTGATCCAGAACAGGGCATCCCGTTCGTCACGGGACAGCGTCGGGGCCTGCACCGCGGCCGAGCTGAGTCCGAAGTCGCGGAAGATCTCACCGACGCCGATGATCACCATGACCATGGCGATCAGGCCGTACTCGGCGGGTTGCAGCAGACGCGCCAGGACGACGATGCTGCCGGTCTGGATCAGGACCCGCAGGATCTGGCCGCCCAGGCTGGTGGCGGCGCCCCGCATCGCGGCCCGGCCGAGAGCGGTCGTCTTCGACTTCCCGGTGGGATCTTCTCCCTGCCCGGTCATGAGACCACCACGGAACGGATGCTGACTGCAGGCGCGCCCGCTGCTCGTCCGACGTGCAGATAGCCGCCCCGCCAGCGCGTGTCCGTGGTCTGGACGCCTGCGCCGTCGGCGAACCCCCAACGCAGGCTGCCTCGGCTGACCTCCAGCCGCATCCGGGACCACCGGCTCCAACGTTGATCAGGGCCGGCGACGTCGGCGGTCAACTGGTCGCTTTCCTTCTTCCCGTGGTGGTGGGCGCCGACGGCGAGCTGACCGGAGGGGGAGAGTGTGGCGTGGTAGCCGTCACCCACCCCGCCCTCGTGGTCGTAGTAGCGGTCGTCGAGATGGCCGAAAGCGAGCACGAAACCGGCGTTGGCAGGGGAGTTGGAGGAGGGTTTGTCGAACCTGATGTCGAATTCGACCCGATAGTCGCCCTCCGGTGAGGAGATCGGGCAGAGGCTGCCGAGCAGGAGGGAGGCCGCCTTCTGACGAGAACGTAGTCGCACTGCGCCGGGGTCGGGCCATTCGAGCCGGTCGGCCTCCGCGTAGGGGTCGAGCACCAGGTCACCCGGTCCGAGCATGCCTTCTCCCCAGATCACCGACTTCCGGGGCGGGACCGTCCCGGAGGTGTATCCGACATGGGAAGAGATGAATCCCTGGACCATACGCGCCCGGAAATAGTCGATATCGCTGCGCCGGTGCACCGGGTGCACCCAGACCGGTATCCCGGTGCGCACGGCAGCGGCCAGGGGCGCTTCCGGAGTGCGGGCGCCTTCGATGGTGCGGGCGGGGAGGACCAGGACGTCCCGGTGTCGGGAGAGTTTCGCCGCGACCTGTTGCACGCTCTCAGGGGTCAGGCCTTCGACGGTGCCGTAGTAGGCGAAGACGGGGAGCCCTGCCCTGGCGGCTTCTTCGATCCGGTGGGAGGTCACCGGCACTTTGATGAAGACTCGATCCTGCAACTTGCGTCGCCAGATGGTGTCCAACAGGAGTGGAAAACCGGCGTCGTCCTTGGCTTCCAGGCAGAGGATGGCCCGTTCGGAGACGACATCCAGTGTTTTCTCGAGTGTGGTAATACCTGCCGCGCCGGTGCCCTGCCATCGCGGTCCGAGGCCGGGTTGCACCGCTTTCACCGAGGCCAGTTGGGCTTGGGTCCTGCTCGATACCTTGCCGGTCGTATTGGTGGTGCGTTCCAGGGTCAGGTCGTGTTGACAGACCAGGACCCGGTCGGAGGTCAGGACGGTGGAGATCTCCATACAGGTGCCGCCGTCCTCGACGGCCCGGGTGTATCCCTCGAGGGTGTGTTCGGGGATGACCGCGGCGACGCCTCTGTGGGCGATGTGCACCACTCCGTGAGCAGAACGCCGCCATTGGTCGACAGTGGTGACCGTCGGGGTGGTAGCGGCTGCGCCGGGGGCGACGGCGTTCTGGCCGGTGCGGATGGCGGCCCAGGCGCCGACGCTTGCCAGGCCGACCAGGCTCACCCCGCCGGCCAGGACAGCACGCCGGGAGATCCGGTTCACCGTGTCCTGTCGTGCCTGTCCGGCGGGGCTCTTCTCCTCGTCGGTGGGCTCAGCCGTCACGACTTTCTCCTTCGGCGGATGTCCGGTGGCCGGGTTCCTTCAGCGACGAAGGTTCTACGGCTCGGGGCACCGGCGGGATGTAGACGGTCGGCTCGTCGGTGGAGGACACCTTGGAACTGGGGCGGCGGACGGCGGGGATGCGGAAGCGGTCCGCCTTGGAGATCTGGGCGTCGTCGTCGCGGGCCGTGACCGGTCCAGTGGCGGCCGGTCTGGCGGAGGCCATCGGTTGGGTCGGCAGGGACACCTGCGCGGCCCGTTTGATCGCGGCGGAGGAGCGGTCGTTCTTCTGCGATGCCTCGGTCTGCTGATCGCCTGCCACCGGCTGTTCCGGGGGGGAGTTCTCCGCGGTCTTCTCACCGGCCGGGTCGGGCGCGTCCGCGGGCGCGTTCTCTTCCGCTGAGGCCCGGGTGGCTGGTGGCTGCTCGACTGCCCGGGAGTTTTTCCCCTTTTTCCCGGGGGCGCCGTCCGCATCTGCGGGGGTGGACGCCGACGCGGGGCTCTTCCGTTTTCTCCAGGTCTGTTTCTTGCCGGTCGAGGGTGGCTCCGCAGCCGGGATGGCGTCCGCTGGAGGGACATCGGTCACCGACCCGGGATTTCCCTTGGAGCGGTAGAAGCCCCACAGGCAGGCGAGGAGGACACCGATGAGCAGCCCGCTGGCCCCACCGGTCAGTGTGTTGCGGCTGGTCTTCGGGCTCTGTGGGGCGCTGGGTGGGCCGGATCGGGACACCGTGACCACCTGCACCATGGGTCGTCCGTCGGCATCTCGCGGCGCGAGTTGACGGACTGCGGTGCCCAGCTCGTCGGCGATGGCATCAGCGATCGTCGAGCTGCGTTGGGCTTCGGGGTCGGTGGCTTTGATGTCGATCAGCACGGTCTCCTTGGAGGAGGAACCGGTGACCCGTCCGGACAGCCCTTTGGCGCCGCCGGCGATCCCGAGACGTTTGGCGACCGGGTCGAGGACGTACGGTGAGGTGGCCAGGTCGGCGTACGACGCCACCTGCGACTGGACGAAGGTCGCCCCTTGGGAGAGGTCGGATGCGCCCCGGCTGGCGGCGACCGACACGAAGACCCTGGCGGAGGCGGTATACGTCGGGGTGCTGAGCTTGGAGACCCCGAACATGGCTGCGGCGCCGATCAGGGTGCATGCCAGCACCGTCAACCAGGCACGACGTACCGCGTGGAGGATGTCGCCGACGGTCATCGGGCGTTCACCGTCCTTCCGTCCGTTTCACCGTGTGGGCATCAGGCTCCTTATCGACACCTACCGGTACGGATGTGACCGTCTGGTCGCTGTCTTCGGGGAAGTCCCCCCGGAGGGCGTTCCGATACGCGGCGACGTGCAGGGCTGCGGCATGCGGCCAGTCGCGGGCATCCAGTCGGGGGCGGGGGGTGCGTCGGGCGCAGGCGGCGAGTGCGTCGTCGAGGTGTTCGCCGGTGAGTGTCCCGGTGAAGGTGTTCACCCATCCTGTGCCGACTTCTTCGGCGAGCCTCCGGTTGACCTCGTTGTCGGGCACGAGGACGGGCCGGCCCAGGGAGAGCGCCATCAGGACGGTGCCGGAGTTGTGCATCTCCGGGGCGGGCAGGACGACCAGTTCGCTGCCGGTGACGGTGGAGACGAGTTCTTCGTCGGTGAGGAACCGGAGGTTCAGGGTGATCCGGTCGTCGCCGGCGGCGAGGGTGCGCATCTCGGTGGCGAGTTGGTCGGTGGAGGGGCGTCCGGCGACGACGAGCGTGGTCGCCGTCGGGTTGTCCCTGGTCTCCCGGAAGGCCTTGATGAGCTGGTCGACGGCTTTGTAGCGTCGGATCAGGCCGACGAAGGCGATGCGTCCCGACGTGCTCTGGCGCGTTTCGTAGCGGTCGAACCATTCCCGGTAGTGGCCGTGGGGGACGGTGGCTTGAGGTCCGTTGGGGATCGGGGTGCTGTCGTTGACTCGGATGCGCAGTTCGGTGCGTGCCTCGAAAAGCCGCAGGAGTTTCTCCTGCTTCGGGGAGATTCCCTGGGGCAGTTCGAGGTTGTGAACGGTGCGGACGATGGCGGTGCCACGCGCCCGGAAAGCAGCCAGCATGGTCACGAAGAACAGTTGGCGGACGGCGGTCTTCAGCGGTGAGTGCCCGCTGACCAGGATCTCCGGCCAGTGTGCGTGGAAGACGTCGTAGCGACCGGTCAGCGCACGTCGCCAGCTGAAGGTGTGCAGTTCGACGTCGTCGCGGGCTTGGAGTGCGTCCTTGAGCATGACGATGTACGGATTGGTCGTCGGCCGTGGTTCGGGGAAGGAGGCCAGGACGCGTACCGGGCGGGTGGTGGGCGCGTGGGTTCGGCGCACCTGGTGGTGGCGCATCATCCACAGCCCGGCGAGGGTGCCTCTGGCGGCGGCCCAGATCAGTCGGGGGTTGGTCAGCACTGCTCGGCGTCCGCTCCACAACAGCATGCGACGGGCTGCGGGCAGGCTGGTGCGGGCCCATCGTGCCCGTCCGGGTCGGTCGAGGTTGCGGGCGGCGAAGAGCAGCCGGTTGCGCACGTTGTAGTAGATGAAGGTGGGCGAGTGTCCGGTGCGTCCGTGGGTGCGGTGGGTGGCGCCTTCGTCGTGGATGGCGTGTGCGGTGCGGACGACGGCCACGTTCCCGCCGAGTTGACGTACCCGCCAGGAGAGCTCGACGTCTTCCCAGTAGAGGAAGTAGTCGGGTGCGAAGCCGTCGACCGATCGCCACAGTGCGTCGCTGATCAGGAGGCAGGCGCCGGTCAGCCAGGGTGCGACAGCGGTTTCCCCGGCGGCTCGTTTACGAGTGGCCAGGGTGTTTCCGTCCTGCAGGTAGAGGTCGTGGCCGTCGGACCACAGGGTGCCGTCGGGGCGGGTGATCACGGGCCCGGCGAGTGTCATCGGGTCGTTGTCGACGACGGAGGCGAGTTCGACGACGGAGGCTGCGTCGATCTGTGCGTCGGGGTTCAGCAGGAGGTAGAGGTCGGCGCCGAGTTCGCGGGCTGTGGAGACGCCGATGTTCATGCCGTGGCCGAAGCCGCCGTTGACGTCCTGGGGGACGCAGTGCCATCCCTGTTCTCGGCAGAGTTCCTGCGCTTCGGTGCGGGCCTGGTCACTGTGCCAGTTGTCGACGACCACGATCGCGGCGTCCTGCAGAAGGGGGTCGGTCGATGCGGTCATCTGTTGATGGACGGCGACCAGGTTGATGCGCAGGAGTTCGGCGGAGTTGAAGTTGACGACGACGACCGCAATCCGTCCGCCGCTCATCTGGTTCCCTCCGTCTGCGTGTCTACGTCAGTGGCGGTGGAGGGGGTTGTGGTGCCGCGGTCGAGGTCGCAGACGAGCTGGGTGACCGAGGCTCGGTAGCTTTCGGGGGCGAACCGGATGAGTGCTCGGTCGCGGGCTGCGGCGGCTCGGTCGATCATCTGTGGCCAGGCGTCGATGACACGTCGGACCGCTTCGGCGAGTGCCAGGGCGTCTCCGGCTCGGGCGAGGTCGGCGCTGTCGATGCCGGAGACCGCTTCGGGCAGGCCGCCGATGTTGCTGACGACGACGGGTCGTTGGGCCAGGACGGCTTCGACGGCAGTGTTGCCGAAGGGTTCGGCCATGACCGAGGGCACGAGGGCGATGTCGCAGGCTGCGAGTTCGGACCAGACGTCGTCGGTGAATCCCTGCAGGGTGACGATTCCGGCGTCGATCAGGTCGGCGGCGTCCGAGCGCAGTTGTTCCTCGAACCATTCGTAGCCGTCGAAGACGGAGCCGACGATGCGGAGGTGGGCGTCGGTGCCGGTGTCGCGCAGGCGACGGAGTGCGTCGATGGCCACGTCTGGGCCTTTGCGGGGGGAGATCCGGCCGACGAAGAGCAGTTTCACCGGGCCTTCGAGCTTCTCGCGGGGTGCGATGGTGGCTCCGGTGGGTGCACCGACTCCGTTGGGGACGACGGTTCCTCGTCGTTCGAGCGCGGGGACGGCCTCGTTGAGGACGTTCGCGGAGAAGGCGCTGTTCAGGATCACCTTGTCGGTGAGCAGAAGTGGGGCTGCCAGTCCGGTACGGACGACCCTGGATGCGGCTTGTTCGGCCTCGTGGACGTGGCAGACGACGCGGACGCCGCTGAGTCGGGCGGCGAGTAGCCAGGTCGGGATGGTCAGGGTGCTGACGTAGACGACATCCGGCCGGTGGCTGCGCAGCAGGGAGATCGCCTGCACCAGACCGGTGGTCATCTGCCAGGGCAGGGTGATCAGCCCGCGCGGGGAGAGCGCTGACTTGCGGAGGACCGGCATGTCGGCGATGTCGACGGAGGCTCCGGTAGCACGCAGTTGGGTGCCGAGGGGACCTTCCCCGGGGAGGACGACCTGGACGTCGTGTCCGGCGAGCAGGAAACCGGTCACCGCCTCGGCGAACATCCGGTCGGACCCGTAGCGTTCGGCGCCGGGGTGCACGGCCATGATCCGGTGGGAGTGCTGTGCGGTTCTCATGCGGGCACCTCGGCGAGCGCGGCCATGTCCCGGAACCATTTGGGCAGGCCCAGGGCGACGTAGCCGGCGGTTCCGGCCAGGAGGATCCCGTAGGCGCTCAGGAAGACTGCGGGGGTGCCCCAGGCGAGGAAGACGAGGCACATCACGCCGTAGTCGGTGGGTGCCACGGCGAGCGAACGCAGTACCGAGGCTTTCTGGGTGTTGCGGGCGGGTGCGACGCCTTTGGTGCGTTTGAGGAGGTCGCCGAGGATGAAGGCGAAGAAGTACAGGTTGGCGACCAGGACGTAGGCCGCGGGGACGAGCAGCAGCGCACGGTCGAGGTCGGTGAACCGGTAGAGCGAGATCAGCACGGTCAGGTGGAGCAGGCTGATCTTGACGCAGTCGACGACGTGGTCGAGCCACTCACCTGCGGGGGAGCCGCCTCCGGTGAGGCGGGCGAGTTGCCCGTCGGCGGAGTCGAGGGCGTATCCCAGGACGAGCAGAAGGCTGACGAGCAGGCCTGTGGTCCATGACGGCTGGAGGGTGGCCAGGCAGATGATGCCCAGCAGCGAGGTGCTGCCGCTGACGAGGGTGACCTGGTTGGGGGTCATGCCGAGGCGGTAGGCCACGGCGGCGAAGACTCGTCCGAGGGGTCGGTTCACGAAACGTGAGTAGGCCGGTGCACCTTTGTTGCTCTTCTGGTAGGAGGCCAGGAGGCGGACGGTGTCGGCGATGCTTTTCGAGGACCGTGCTGTCTGGCGGGTGGTGTCGGTCATGGTTCAGGCCTCGATCGTGGTAGCGGTCCGGGCGGTGTCGGTGACGCCCTGGGGGTGTCGTCGGGGACGCCGGTGTCCACGTGATCCGCTCTTGCGCAGCCGTCCGTCGAGGAGTCGTTCGCACAGTTCGCCGTAGCGGGTGGCGACGTCGTCCCAGTCGTAGTCGGCGGCTCGGAGGCGGGATCCTTGTCCGCGCAGGCGCGTGGCTGCCAGGTCCGATTCGGCTTCGACGACGAGCCGGGCGACGTCCTGGGGGTCGGCGAAGTAGCGTCCTGCGCCGAGGACGACTTCCCGGTTGAAGGAGACGTCGACGGCGTTGACCGGTGCGCCGGCGCCGATGGCGCGCAGGAGTGAGGGGTTGGTTCCGCCGACGGAGTGGCCGTGCCAGTAGACCAGGGCGTTGGCGTAGAGCTGGTCGAGGAGTTCCTGGTCCCAGACCCCGCCGAGGAAACGTACTCTCGAGTCGGCGAGGGATTTCACGTGGGCGATGTAGGCGTCTGCGTAGGGCGCGCTGCCGACCACGACGAGGGGGAGTTCGGCTGAACTGCGGGTGTAGCCCTCGACGATCATGCTGACGTTGTTCTCGGGTTCCATGCGGGCGACGACCAGGTGGTAGCCGTCGACGGTGAGGCCGAGTTCGGCCAGTCCCGGGTGGGCGGTGCGCTCGACGTGCGGGGCTCCGTAGGAGATCAGTTCGGTGGGGACGGAGAATTCGTCCTCGTAGTAGTCCTGGATGCCGATGGCGTCGGCGATGAGGGCGTCGGACCAGCGGACGGCGAGTGCTTCGGCCATGCGGTAGTAGCGCTGGCCGGCGGGGCCCCATTTGGCGCGTTTCCATTCGAGGCCGTCGACGTGGGTGGCGACGGGGATGCCTCGGGCGCGGAGGAAGGGGAGCAGTGGGGCGTTGGCGGCGTTGAAGACGAGGGCGACGTCGGGTTCGTCGAGGGCGACGAGGCGGGCGACGGAGAGCGCGGTGTGGCTGAGGGTCTCGAGCGATCTCTTGGGCAGCGCCGGCAGCCAGACGAGTCGCATCCCGAGGTATTCGTCGGGTCCTCGTTCTTCGCCGCGGCAGTAGACGATGACTTCGTGTCCTGCGGCGACGAGTCGGCGTCCGACTTCTTCGACGCAGGTTTCGAAGCCGCCGTAGCGTGCCGGGACTCCTCGTGTTCCCACCATGGCGATACGCATGTCTTCCCCCTGTTTTCCTGTCTTGCCCGAGAGCGCGGGCTTCCCCCTGTGTGTGGCGGCCGGGCCTCTCACGAGAACAACTCACAATCGTGAAATTGACTGTGCGCGAAGCGCATTCTCGAGATATCCCGTCTTGTTACCGGCCGCCGGCCTCTTGTATCCCATCCGCATTTTTAGTCAATTTCCTTCAGGCCCAGAGACTCCCATCTCTCCGACCCTTTTGACCTGCGGGAGGGTGGCCATTCCCATGCCTGGCCGTTGCTACGATAACCGATGTTGGACGACCGTTCCGAACGGTTATGTGGCTATGACGGTGACATAACTAACGAGGCCATGGGAAGCCTGCAGAGCGCCGACCAACAGGGGCGATCCGCCATTTTCATGAACACCATTCATGAGCGGTCAGCAAGGGCATACAAGCAGGCCAGAGAGCCATGCGCAGCAGCGCAGCACTTTTTCGCCATGCCCCGAATGAGCCCCTGGGGAAAACACACCGCTGGGTAAAAGGGGGAGCGGCAATGCACCGCACAGCGTCCGAACAGATTCACGACGACCAGAAAAACAACCCGAGTCAAACCGTAACTGGTTATGTCTCAGGGGTATTCGACATGTTCCATATCGGTCATCTCAATATCATCCTGCAGGCCCGCCAACACTGCGACCGACTCATCGTCGGTGTCGTCTCCGATGACGTCGTCCGCAACGTCAAAGGAAAATCACCGGTCATCCCCCTCGACGAACGCATGGCCATCGTCCAGCACCTCGCAGCCGTGGACGAAGTCGTCGTCGACGCCCACGCCGACAAATTCGACAGCTGGAAAGAACTCCGCTTCGACGTCATCTTCAAAGGTGACGACTGGCAGAACGCCCCCAAAGGCCGCAAACTCGAAGAGGACCTACGCGGAGTAGGCGCACGCGTGGCCTACTTCCCCTACACCCGACACACCTCCAGCACCCTCCTGCGCGAGGTGCTCTCCAAACTGGCAGCCACCCCCATCCAGCCCCTGCCGGACGAGAACCGCACCCCGGCCGAAGCCTGCACACACTGCGGGCACGACATCACCACCCCGCACGAGGTCAGCGCATGAAACCCACCTACCTGGTCACCGGCGGCGCAGGCTTCATCGGCGCCAACTTCGTCCGACACGTCATCAGCCACGACGACGCCCGCGTCATCGTCCTCGACAAACTCACCTACGCCGGCGACCCAAGATCACTCGCCGACCTTCCCAACGACCGGTACGAACTCATCGAAGGCGATATCGCCGACGCCACCCTCGTCGACCGCCTCGTGAAGAAGAGCACCGCCGTCGTGCACTTCGCCGCCGAATCACACAACGACAACTCCCTGGACGACCCCAGTCCGTTCATCCGGACCAATCTCGTCGGCACCTTCGAACTCCTCGAAGCCGTCCGCCGCCACCGGGTCCGCTACCACCACGTCTCCACCGACGAGGTCTACGGCGACCTCGCCCTGGACGACCCCCAACGGTTCACAGAACACACCCCCTACCGGCCCTCCAGCCCCTACTCGGCCAGCAAAGCCGGATCGGACCACCTCGTCCGCGCCTGGACCCGCTCCTTCGGGATCGCCGCCACCATCAGCAACTGCTCGAACAACTACGGCCCCTACCAGCACGTCGAAAAATTCATCCCGCGCCAGATCACCAACATCCTCGACGGACAGCGTCCCCGCCTCTACGGCACCGGCGCCAACGTACGCGACTGGATCCACGTCGACGACCACAATGCCGCCGTCCTCCACATCCTGACCGAAGGACGCATCGGACAGACCTACCTCATCGGAGCCGACGGAGAAGCCAACAACAAAGCCGTCGTCGAGCTCCTCCTCGAACTGATGGGCCAACCCCGCGACGCCTACGACCATGTCACCGACCGCCCCGGTCACGACCTGCGCTATGCCATCGACGCCAGCCTGCTCCGAGAAGAACTGCACTGGTCACCGCGATATGACAATTTCCGGGACGGCCTGGCCGCGACCATCGACTGGTACCGCACCCACGAGAACTGGTGGCGTCCCCAGAAAGCCACCACCGAAGCCAAGTACGCCTCTGCCGGAGAGCGCACGCTCACCCCGGAGGACAAAGCATGACCGGCCCCACTCTCCGGAACACCGAGATCCCCGGACTGCTCGTCCTCACCCTCCCCGTCCACGGCGACCAGCGCGGATGGTTCAAGGAGAACTGGCAGCGGGAAAAGATGACAGCCGCAGGCCTTCCCGATTTCGGTCCGGTGCAACACAATGTGTCCTTCAACGCAGGTCATGTGACCCGAGGGTTCCATGCAGAACCCTGGGACAAGCTCGTCTCCGTCGTCACCGGACGTGTCTTCGGAGCCTGGGTCGACCTACGGTCAGGACCGACCTTCGGCCAGGTCGTCACCACGACGATCGACCCGGGGGCCGCCGTCTTCGTCCCACGGGGCGTCGCCAACGCCTACCAGAGCCTGGAAGAAGGCACCGCGTACACCTACCTGGTGAACGATCACTGGAGCCCCCAGGCCACAGCCGGATACACCTTCGTGAACCTCGCCGACCCGGCACTGGGCGTCGACTGGCCGCTTCCGCTGGCCGAGACCACCCGCTCCCCAGCCGATCTGGACCATCCGCCGTTGGCCGAGGTGACCCCGTTGACGGCCGGACGCTGCCTTGTCCTGGGCGCCGACGGCCAACTCGGACGAGCACTCCGGACGGCACTCCCCGAAGCCGAATTCCTGACCCGCGCCGACTGCGACCTGTCCGATGCGAACTCGCTGGACCGGATCGACTGGAGCGGGGTCGACAGCGTGATCAATGCCGCCGCCTACACCTCCGTCGACCATGCCGAAAAGCTCGAAGGACGCCGGCAGGCCTGGGCGGTCAACGTGGACGGCGTCGCCCGCCTGGTCGACCACGCCAGGAAGCACCGCTTCACCCTGGTCCACGTCTCCTCCGACTACGTCTTCGACGGCACGGTCGAAGAACACCACGAGGACGAACCGTTCAGTCCCTTGGGCGTATACGGCGTGACGAAAGCGGCAGGTGACCGGATCGTCGCCGGGCTGCCCCGCCATTACCTGGTCCGGACCAGCTGGGTCGTCGGCGAAGGACGCAACTTCGTGTCGACGATGGCAGACCTGGCCGGACGAGGAGTGTGCCCGGACGTCGTCGACGACCAGTACGGCCGGCTGACCTTCACGCAGGATCTGGCTGCCGGCATCGTCCACCTGCTGCAGAACTCCGCACCATATGGCACCTACAACCTCAGCAACAGCGGACCGGCGCACTCCTGGGCGCAGATCGCCGCTGAGATCTTCAGGCTATGCGGCCGGAACCCCGAAGAGGTCACCCCGGTGAGCACCTCCGTCTACGGAACCGGCCGCGACATGGCCCCACGCCCCAGGCACAGCGCATTACGCCTGGACAAGATCATCGCCACCGGCTTCACCCCGCCGCCAGCAGCCGAACGGCTCGCCGAGATGGTCTGCACACAGAGATCCTGATCACCGGATCCCAGAACGAGATGTCCCGATGTCCCCACCGGCCTGAGACCCGGCGGGGACATCGGGATCTGCTTTCCCGGTCGATGCCGAGACACTCTCCGGATCCTGCCCGGCGGAGCTGTGCTCCTCGTGCGATTCCGCGGCTGCCGCGCAGGCCATACCTACCAAAGCCCAGTAGAAGACCTCGTACTGGGTGATGAAGGCCACGCTGAACAACCCCGGCGTCTGCGCCAGGACTCCGGCGAGAGGCGCCGAGTACCGTCCGCGGAGAAGAGCCACCGCGCCGACCAGGAGAATCGCCGAGGCGAGAGCGATCGGCAACCATCCGTAAGTCATAGCGCCCAGCAGGACGGCATTGTCGATCGAACGGAACTGTCCGAAGTAGAGCGTGCCGCTCGGGGAGATGTGAGCCGAGGAAGCCAGGCCGAAGAGTTCGACGGTATCGGCAAGGTCCCAGAGCCGACCCCGATACAACGCGCTCTCCTCCGCCTCCGAACCGGCCTCGTCGACGGTTGCCAGGATGAACGGCATCGCCACCACCGCGAACAGGGCCATGCCGGAGAGCACCCAGCCCCGGATACGCCGGGACAGCCCCGAAGCGGGAGACAGGACGGTCAACGCCAGCCCCACACCGGCCACGATCAAGGACAGCCGGCTGAAGGAGAGCACCAAGGCCCCGGCCATCACCGCCCCGGACAGGATCTTCACCCACGGACGGAAGCTGGAGACCACCATGAGCGGCAAAGCCATCGCGATGGAACAACCGAAAGCGATCGAATGCCCGAACGCGGCCTCCGCGCGCCAGTAGCCGGCCCGTTCCTGCAGGACAGCCCACGCTCGATAGGCAGAATTACCTTTACCCATCGGGAAATCGAAAAAGATATTCGTTCCGCTCAGCGATTCCACGATGCCCATCGCCGCAGCCACCCCGAAAGCCACCGTCAGACAGCGCCCCAGGAAGTCACCGCCGACCCGGGCATAGAGCACCCGACCCACGGCATAACCGACGCCCCACTTGACCACCGGAACCGTCGCCGCCTCCAGCGTCGACGCCCCCACCTGGGAAGCGACCACGCACAGAGCGAAGAAGACCACCACGGCCAGGTCGTACCACCGCAGCGGAAGGCGCCGCCCCTCACGGTCGGTGAACAGCAGCGCCAACACGAACAACCCGACATAGGCGGCCGGTTGAAAACCGATACCGACGGTGATCCCCGCCCACACCGGCACGAAGGTCACGGCCAAGATCCACGTCACGGCCAGCAGCTTCGGGCGACGCCACATGAATCCGGAGAAGACAGCAAGGAGGGAGCCCGCCAGGGCCAGCATCGCGATGCGATCCGGGCTCATGGCGGGCTCCCTCCGAAGGTGGCCTACGGCTACTTGACCGCGGTCACCTTGATGTCGTCGACGAGCATCTTCAGCTCAGGCGTCGTGGCGGACCCGGACAGGTAGCTCTGCAGGGCCAGGCCACCGGTCGTCTGCAGGGCAGCGGTCGAATCGGTGGCGGACACCATCCAATCGGCAGGTTCTTCCGTGCCTACAGCCCAGACCTTGGCCTTGACGGTGGACATCCCCTTCCCGGTGATCTGAAGACGTACCTCGTAGGTTCCTCCAGCGGCGTGGCGGACCTTGGGCACGATCAGCGCCGCGCCCAGGTCGGTGTCCGTCCCGCCGACACGACGGATCGGAGCCACCCGGAGAACCCCGGTCTCGTGCACCCACAGGCGGGCACCGTAACCGTCACGCAGTGTCCCTCGTCCGATGATCTGGGAGAAGATGCCGCCGCCGGTCGCAGCCTGGTCGTAGCCGACTCGCATCCGAAGCTCGGTGTCACTGCCCGTCCCGGCGAGCTGGGCCCCTCGTGAGGTCCGCGGCTCGAGGGTGATCGCGCCTTTCTCCCCGTCCACCACGTACTTCGCCGCGGTGCTGTCGGCCTTCCAGGCGCCTCCGTTGTCGGCATTGCCCCACCCTCTGGTCGACTTGCGGGTGAAGGTGTCCGCGAGGAGCACACCGTCACCAGCAGCCGGCGGCACGGGTGCAGGCGCAGGCGCGGCTTCCTTCACGGTGACCTCGGACGTGGTGCTGTTCTTCACACCCTTGTCGTCGGTCACGGTCAACTCGACCTTGTACGTACCGGCCTTGGCGTACTTGTGGGTGGCCCGGGCCTCCCCGACCGGCGCGCTGCCGTCGCCGAAGTTCCACGAGTAGTTCGTGATCCGGCCGTCGCTGTCGGTGGAGGACGAGCCGTCCACGGCGAGCTCGAGGTCCGTGGTCTTCGACGTGAAGGCTGCCTTCGGGGCCTGGTTCGCGGCCGGAGCAGGGGCCCCGTCCGTTCCCAGACGACGGTGGGCTGCGATCTGTTCAGCCGACAATGCCGTCCCGTAGACGGCCGCCTCGTCCAGCTGACCGGTGAGCGACCAGGTACTCGGCCGGGACTTCGACCCCGACTGGTCACCACCGATGTACCACCGTCCGGTGACCGGGCCGCCCGGACGGTAGCTCGGGTCATGAGCCACGCGTTCCCCGTCCACGTAGAGCGCCAGACCGTCAGCGCCCATGGTGGCAGCCACGTGGACCCATTGGCCGTTGTTGTAGCTGCGGGAGGACTCGATCTGCCGGCCCCTGTTGTCGGCGGAGATCCCGATCCGACCGTCGTTCATCATGTAGAGGTGACGTTCGACATTGATCGTGACACGCCCCCAGAAGTTGCGTTCCTCGGTCGCGAAGCTGAGGAAACGGCCGCCTGAGGTGGAGTCGGTCCGCAACCAGGTTTCCACGGTCGTGGCGCCGCTGAGCGTTTCCTGGCCGGAGGTGTTGGCGTTGCCGTTCACCGTCCCGTCGAACTTCATACCAGTGCTCTTGCTGTCTTTCAGAGCACCGGCGACTCCACGTTCCACGCCGCTTCCGACCTGGGCGTTCATCCCACCGGTCAGGTCGATGGCGTCTCCCGAGGGCTCGTCGAGCCGCCAGTAGTGTCGAGCGCCGTCGAGAGCGATCGCCTTGCCGTAGGCCCCCAGCTCAGGACCACCCTGGACAGTGACCTCGTTGCTCCGTTCACTCCAGGTCACCTGGCCGGTACCGTCACTGACCTTCACCGAGTAGGTGTGTTTACCCGAAGGCGCACCGGCGTCGAGGAGTCGTCCGTCCGGGAGCGTCCAGAAGTTGGTGTTCATCCTGGTCTCGGAGACCACTTCTTCAGCAGCGGTTCCCCGGTCTCGGACCAATTCGTATCGGAGGCCGGCATTGTCCGGATCCCACGCCGACTGGAAGTTCACGGTGACGACAGGACCGGATACCGAAGCCGCCGGCGCGCGCAAGGTGCGTGCCGGACGGGTCTGGAAGGTCGGCGGCAGCGTCTGCGCGGCCGGGTTGCGCGGGAAGCGAGCCAGGCCCTGCTGTTTGGTCCCGTTGACGGTGGGGAACTCACCGGCGATCACGACATAGTCGTCGTTGCCGTCGACATGCCAGGAGGCCTGGTACTGGCCGGTCGCGGTGCCGATGCCCAGTTGCGGGTGGAACTGCAACATGGCCGGAGCCATCTGGTCACGGAAGTCGAATCCATAGGCATTCGGTTTGAGCACCGGCTTGGACGGCTCGGTGGTCAGCGCCATCAGGTGTTCCCAGCGGCTCCGGGGCTGGGTGTCCCCGAAAGCTCCGATGGTGGAGCAGTCATGGGCGTGACTGGACACGTAAAGCGCGCCACCCAACGGTTTCGTGCTGTACGTGTCTCCGAGGCAGTCGCTCACCCAGCGCAGCGAACCGTCGTTGAGGTTCGCGGAGAAGGTGCCCTCCAGGTTGGCCTTCGTCCCGTAGGCGTAGCCACCGCCGTAGACGGCTCGGCCGTCGGTCGAGAGATTGGTGATCGCCGCCTGTGGCCCGACGTAGATGCGGTTGTTCATCGCCCAGGGCAGCAGTTCGCCGGTGGTGGGGTGTACAGCTGCCGTGCCGGAAGCTTTCTGACCGCTGAGGGTGGTGAAGGCTCCTGCCACCACGACCTTCGACCCGTCGGGCACTGCCAGCAGGGCCCACACGTAGCCGTCGTCGGCTTTGGGCGCCCAGGAGGTCATCGATCCGTCGGAGGTCCGGAAGGCTGCCAGACGACGGCGTGCCGACCCCTGCGCACTTTCGAAGGAACCACCTGCGTACAGGGTGTCCTTGGTGACGGTGAGGGCTTTCACCTGTCCGTTGACATTCGGGTTGAAACCGGGGACGAGCGCACCGGTGGCGATGTCGAAGGCTGCGACATGGCCTCGGGGCTGGCCGTCGACGGTCGTGAAGTCGCCACCGACGTAGAGGCGGGTGCCGTCGGGAGAAACCGCCAGGGCCAATCCCTGGGCGTTGAGTTTGTGGTCGAAGGAAGTGACCCGTTCACCGGTGCGGATGTCGTAGGCGATGAGGTGGCCGACCTCGATCTCTCCGGGCCCGCCGGCCCACATCCCCGCAGGACGGGCCTTGGTGAAGTTTCCGGTGACGTACACCGTGTTACCGACCACCAGCTGTGACCAGGCGACCCCGGTGATCTGCCAGGTCGGCAGGGCTTGGGCCGACGCGGTGGCCGGGGTTCCTTCGGTGGGGCGGGTGTCCGCATACGCGCTGGACGCCGGGGTGAAGGGTGCCAGGCTGACGGCGAGCGCCAATGCGCTCGCGCTGCAGACCAGCCGGGTGGGACGGCGGCGTGATGCGGACATGTCGCTTCCTCGGGTGTGTGGGTGGTGGTGGGTGCTGGTGTGGTCTGTCATGTGGCGCTCCGGAACACCGCGGGTGCGTGAACGGCGTCGATGTCGACGACGATGCGGGTCTTCTGGTCGTGCGGAACAGTGAATCCGTAGGTGGCGCGGGCGTTGGATCCTGGTGCGAGTTCGCCGGTGAAGTCCTTGGTGCCTTCGGAGTAGGCACCGGTGGCGAGCTGCTCCGGGTTTCCGTAGCGGGCGCTGACGACGACTGCCGAGAGGTCCAGCGGTTTTCCTGTCCCGTTGTGGATCTCGATGTCGTGGAGCTGTTGGGGCGCGCCGACGAGCACTCCGGGTCCGGCGCCGGAGGCGGTGCTCTGCTTGACCGAGGTGACGCGCACGGTGACTTTGTCGGAGTAGTCGACGGTCTCGTTCATCTTCTTCTCGGCGGCAGGCAGCCTGGTTCCGGTCTTGCCGGGGCGTGTGACCGGGGTGATCTCGGTCGGCGCCTTGGGGTCCGGAGGCCTGGTGACCGGCCCCCCGGTCGGCTGAGCGGAAGCCGCCTGCTTCTCCGCATTTCGGCTGGCTTCGGCTTTCGCACTGTCGGAATCTGAGCCGAGAGAACATCCCGCAGTGGATGAAATGATTACTGCCGCAATCGCATACACAGAAAAGCGCATGCTCTTACTTCTTGAGTACTGCATAGGTATTTCCCCCTGCTCGGTGGAACGCCAGTCGCGCACCCCCGGAAGTCAGCGCCCCCCGCGCATGACAGCGACCGCTATGGCTGAACGGCTGTCCAACAGAATACATGGCCGGGCAACTGTCGGGAACGCCATTTCTGCTGGTTGAGAACTTTTCGCAGCGCCACTTCCCGACACCGCCCCTCCCCCGTTCCAGGTAAACCTATGTCATTAATTTGAGATTCTTTGCAGCAGAGTAAATTCCAAGTCGAACACTGTTCTTATAGAGCGTGGTCCTCATCGCACACCTCCGCGAAAAAGTCCCTGTGCGGGCTTTTCGACGAAGGAATATCGACCAGAAGAGAGGAGAAGCACCTACACCCCCAAGGACCTGGCCTGTCTGTGACACCGGAGAGTGCTTCTCCCCGCCGCCCCCCGACGAAGCCTGCACACACTCGCCGCGCCTGTGTCCGGCCGGCTCCCCCACTCGACATGACAGCAGATCGCCACTTCCCGACAGCGACTACGGATGCAAGACTCCCCGTGGTACCCCGAATTCGACAGAACGGCTCGAATTGCTGAATTCTCACGCCCGCCCCGCAGCAGCCCCTTCCTCGACAGGCCCCCCGGCCCACCGGGCCACCTCTGTCGCAGCCAGGCCACAGCACGCCGTCCTGTCTTCCACCTGGCTGGCACGTCCATGGCTGTAGGTCTGGCTCTGCTGTTCTGCGGTGTGCTGGCCTACGGATTCGCCGGGGTCCTGCTGACGTCCGGATCCCAGGTCTCGAAGGGTCCGCTGCGCTCCCGCTCCTGGTGGGCCGGCACGACCTTGCAAGGAGTAGGTTTCCTCGTCACCTTCGCTTCTCGCCACGAATTGCCGTTGCTCCTCGTCCAAGCATCGATCGTGGCCTCGCTGGGGGTCACCGCCACAGTGCAGCAATGGCGCGGAGTGATCAGATTGACCAGTGGGGATTCTCTCGCGATCGGGGGAGTCGTGGCAGGTCTCGCCGGGCTCTCCCTGAGCTCCCGAACCGGCACCGTCGCCCCCGTAGGATGGACAGCTCTTCTCTGTGTCGCAGCCGTTCTCGCAGTGACCACGGCAGCTACGGTCCATGCTTTCCCAGGAGCGACAGCCGGGATCCTATCCGGTCTCTCCTTCGGCGCCGGTGCGATCGCGGCGCGGTTCGTCGCCGCACAGCCCGACAGGTGGGTCGGAACGACCCTGCGATGGTCCTGGACCGACCTGATATGGCTGGTGCTGATCGGTATCGCCATGGTCTCCGGCCAGGCCCATGTCACCCAGGGCCTCAGCCGCGAACACCCCGTCACGGTGTTGGGCTGCATGCACATCGCCGGCACTGTCTTCCCCGCACTGACCGGTGCCTTCATCGCCGGAGAACGACCACGAGAAGGTTTCGTTCTGCTGATGCTCTGCTCGGTGGCAGTCGTCGCGCTGTGCGCCTACCGACTGCTCCGCCTGAAATCCACCCCTTCAGCCGTGGATATCCCGTCGCCAAGGACGTCTGAGTAGAGAGAAGAACCCTTTTCCGCGGGCACCGACAGCTGCAGTCACGCCTCCGGAGCGCCTTCCGAACAGCCGAAGGGCGGCGCACCCTTTACGGGGATGCACCGCCCTTCGGCATGTCGGACGACGCCGAGCAATCAGGCCGAGACGACCTGCAGCTTCAGCGTGGCCTGCACCTCGGGGTGCAGGCGCACCGTCGCCTTGGCGTCGCCGAGGCTACGCACCGGGGCGACGAACTCGATGGTGCGACGGTCGATCTTCATCCCCTCGGCTGCTGCGGCATCGGCCACATCCGCCTGGGAGACCGCACCGAACAGGCGACCGTTGGCCCCTGCGCGAGCAGCGATCTTCAGCGCACGCGACTCGAGCTGACCCTTCAGGCTCTTGGCATCGTCGAGGCTCTTGATAGCCCGCGTCTCCCGCGCCTTACGGATGGAATCGACCTGCTTCTGTCCGCCCTTGGTCCACGGGGTGGCAAGGCCGCGAGGCAACAGGAAGTTACGACCGTAACCGTCCTTCACCTCGACGATGTCACCAGCGGTTCCCAGACCGGAAACTTCGTGCGTCAGGATGAGTTTCATCTGCGTTCTCCTCTCCGGAACGGGCTCAGCGAGCCGAGCTCGAGTAGGGCAGGAGCGCCATCTCGCGGGCGTTCTTCACGGCCTTCGCGATCAGACGCTGCTCCTGCACGGAGACGCCGGTGACCCGACGGGCGCGGATCTTCCCGCGGTCGGAGATGAACTTCCGCAGCAGAGCGGTGTCCTTGTAGTCGATGTTCTCGATCTTGGCGACCTTGAGCGGGTTCGCCTTCTTCTTGGGCTTACGCACAACGGGCTTGGCCATCGTGGTGCTCTCCTTCCGAGAGCCCGGGGAGTGCCCCGGGATGGATTCTTACGTCAGGTTCGCGGTCTGACCCGCGACATGGCCGTGACAGAGGTCGATGGAAAACCACCTCTGACAGGCCTGGTGATACTCGACTCGTCGACGACAGACGAACCCGATCCCGCGGTCGCCTGCCGTCGCACCGTCAGAACGGAGGTTCGTCGTAGCTGGGACCGTTGCCCCAGCCGCCGCCGGCGTTCTTCGCGCCACCGGACGGACCGGTCGCCCACGGGTCGTTCTGCGGTTGCCCGCCCCCGTAGCCGCCGCCCTGCTGGCCACCACCGTTGTTGCCGTAGTTGCCATTGCCGAAGCCGCCGTTGGCGGCCCCACCGGAACCACCGAACCCTTGGTTACCCCCGCCACGCTGGGTACGTGTCACCTTGGCCGAGGCGTACCGGAGAGAGGGGCCGATCTCGTCGACCTCCATCTCCATGACGGTGCGCTTCTGCCCGGTCTCCTTGTCGTCCCAGCTGCGGGACTTCAAACGACCGGTGACGACGACACGGGTACCACGGGACAGCGACTCAGCGACATTCTCGGCCGCATCCCGCCAGATGGAGCAACGCATGAACAGCGTTTCGCCGTCCTTCCATTCGTTGCTCTGCCTGTCGAAGGTACGAGGGGTCGACGCCACAGTGAAGTTGGCGACGGCCGCCCCGGACGGTGTGAACCGCAGTTCGGGGTCAGAAGTGAGATTGCCGATGATCGTCAGAGTCGTCTCGCCGGCCATTCATGTCCCCTCATCGTTGTCGAGTCTCGTGCTGATACGCGTGCGTCACGGCCCTCTCGAAGGAGCAGGCCCTCACGCACACGCGCGGGCGTCAGGCGCCCGGGCGCAGCAGCTTCGTGCGCAGGATCATCTCGGACAGGCCGAGCTGACGGTCCATCTCCTGAGCGGTCGCCGGCTCGGACGTGAAGTTCACGACCACGTAGACGCCCTCGGACTTCTTCTTGATGTCGAAGGCCATACGGCGACGGCCCCACACGTCCACGTTCTCGATCGTGCCCTTGTCGTTCTTCACCACGGTGAGGAACTTCTCGAGCATGGCAGGAACCTGGCGGTCGTCGATCTCAGGGTCGACGATGATCATCATTTCGTACTGACGCATGCGGAACACCCACCTCCTCTGGTCTAGGCGGTCACGGTCTCTCCGTGACAGGAGGGTTGCAGCGTCGTCCTCGCGCCTCGTCCGGCGGATCGGCCGCTGAGAGGCATCCGCGAGTCAACTGTTCAAGGGTACCCGGCCCGAGCGCACCCGCCGAATCCCCGGGACCGGCGTGTGGCTGCTCCTTCTCCCTGCCATCTCAGCGCAGAACCATCGTCAGACGATCCTGACGCCCCGACATCGCCCCGGCCAGCTCGTCGTGCTCGGCGACGTCCTCAGCCATCGTCGCCTCGCCCGGAGAGCAAGCAGGCCGACACCAGGCCTGACGCCAGGCCGACGCCACCAACCAACCGATTCCGGCCAGCCGCACCACGGAGAAGAACAGGAACCAGGGCATCGGCAGCGCACGAGCAGAATCTGACAATCCACCCAGATAGAGCCAGATCGCTACGAAATAGCACAATTCAGCCGACACCCAGATCAGGTGATCCCGCCACCGCAGACCGGCCAGAGCCACCAGCGGGAGCAGCCACAGCGACGACTGCACCGGGATCGTCCGACCGGTGACCAGTGCCAGGCCGACGACGATGATCGCCACCTCGGCGACCGTCGGCCGTCGTGCCGCGGCCAGGGCCACGCCCGCCCCGGCCAGCAGGGCGATCACCCATCCGAGCACCGAGAAGGTCACCGCCCACCCAGCAGTCAGTTCCACCCCCCACAAACGCGGCAGGAACCACAACGATCCGTAGTCAGGTCCTCCGCTGAACCACAACCGATAAGGCGCCAGCAGTCCGCCCAGATCGGACAGCCCCCGCGCCGAACCCGACCACACCGAAAGTCCGAAGACGACGAGGAAGACCCCGCAGAAGGACAACAGGGTCGCCCCTGCCATCGCAGACCACGCACGCAATCGCCCTGATCGCAAGGCCAACAATCCCACGACCAGGACGAGAAGCACCGTATAGGTGCGGGCAGCCGCAGCAGCACCGAAGAGCACCCCGGCCCACTCGGGCCGCTCCCGCGCCCACAGCCACAACGCCGAGGAAGCCAGGGTCACTCCGAAGAGATCCGGCGAGACCAGCGCAGTCGTCACCAGGATCGGACTCGCCGCCACGTGCGCCGCCCGCCACGGCCCCTGAGTGCAGGAACGGGCAGTGACCACGATCAGGACGGCCAGGATCGCCACCGTGAGGACCGCCCACAACACGAAGTTCCACCGCTGTTGGTCGAAAGGCTCCCCCCCGGGAGTGGCGAGCGAGACGGCCCACATCAACATGCCGGTCAGCGGCGGCTGGGAGAACACGGCAGCATTCGGAACATACGGAAAGCTGCCGTCGACGAGCGGAGTACCCGCATACAGGAAGGGCAGATCCGAATAACAAGCCCGCCAGAAAGACTCAGGGGCTCCCCACCCGTTGGCCAGGCAGTGGCCCTTCTGGAAGAGCCCCAACGCGACCATCACCGAACCCACGAAGGTGAGCCCCGCCAACGAGGACCGCCAGACCCGGGCGCCCTCGATGCGGACATGCCGGCCGAGCGACCCACCGAAAAAGGCCGCCGCGGCCCTGGGGACTGGGTCCTGATGAGGATTCGGGATGATTCGCGTGGCCCGCGTCTGCACAGCGCCCTCCTTCATCGGAAACAGTCACCTGGAACCGCGACGGCATATCTCTCTGGGTGGTCTACCTCTGGTCGCCTATCTCGGAGGAGCAGGCGCTTCCCAGGGATTCCGTCCCGGCGGTGCGATCGGAAGCCTCGGATCGGACGGGAATCCTGGAGGATTGTTGGGATCTCCTGGCCTCGACGGCGGCCGGTAGGGATAACCACCGCCACCCGGAGGCCTGCTGTCATAGGGCGGACGCGGCGGGTAGCCGGGGCGCGAGGGGTCATCGGGGAATGACGGCGGCAACGACGGCGTACGGGTCGTCGGAGAAGCCGTCGGGGACTGCGTGGGCCGAGTCGGACGGGGGCTGGACGTCGTGGGGGGCGGCGGCGGCACGTAAACCTTGTCGTCGCCGATACCGGAACGGTTCGGGAGTTCCATGGTCGGCTTACCCTGCAGGATCCCCTTGGTGAACTGGGTCCAGATCTCGACGGGCATCTTGCCCGACTCCAAGCTGGGCAGACCGTTCATCGAGATGGGGGTCTTCCCGTCGGGCCCGGGGAGCTCGATGCCCACAGCGGTGGAGACCTCGGGGGTGAATCCGGCGAACCATGCGGACATGCTCTCCGAGGAGGTTCCGGTCTTACCCGCTGCCGGGCGCCCCAGCGAGGCGGCCGCCGCGGCAGTTCCACCGGGCTGGACCACGGACTTCATCGAGTTGATGGTGTCGGCCGCCACTTCTTTGCTGAAGGCCGAGTTGAGCTCCGGCTTGGTCTCGAAGACCTTCCGGCCGTCGGATTCGGTGACCGATTTCACCATGTACGGCTTCGCGCGCTGCCCCTCACCGGCGATCGTGGCGTAAGCATTGGCCAGGTCGAGCGGCCGCACCGAGGCACTCCCGAGCACATTTCCGACGTTGGACGCCAGGCCCGGAGTATTCGCCGGAGCCTCGCCGTCCTTCGGTGGAATCCCTGCTGCCAACGCGGCTTTGAGGGTGTTGTCCGGTCCGACCTTCTCGTTGAGGCGGACGAAAGCGGTGTTGATCGATCCGGCCATCATCTGGGACATGTCGACCTGCCCGTGGTCGGCGTGGTCCCAGTTGGCCACCGGCTTGGGCTCGCCCGGCACCCGGTAGGGGGTGCCGCTCTCGAATCGGGTGCGGGTGCTGATGCCCTGTTGGAGTGCCGCGATGGTGGTGAAGGCTTTGAAGGTCGACCCGGCCTGCATGTGACCTTGGGTCGCATTGTTGAAGGGGTGCTTCACCGAGTCCTGCCCCCCGTAGAGGGCGAGGACCGCACCGTCCTTGGGTTTGATGGCGACCATGCCGACCCGGACGCCGGCGCCGCGGCCCGACTTGGGCCGGTTGTCCTCGACTGCCTTGACGGCGAGTTCCTGGGTCTTCACGTCGAAGGTGGAGACGATCCGCAGCCCCCGGCGGTCGATGTCCTCCTGTTTGATGCCTTTGTCGAGCAGGTCTGCCTTGACTGCGTTCACCAGGTACCCGTTGGTACCCCCGACCTGCTTCTTCGACTTGTATTCGACGACCTTGGGGAAGGTCATCGACTTGCGTTCGCCTTCGTCGAGCCATTTCTTGGTGACCATGCCGTCGAGGACGTAGTTCCACCGTTCCTCGGCGACCTTCGCGGAAGCCGGGCTCAAAGCGGGGTCGAGGCGGGATGGCTGGTTGATGATCGTGGCGAGGAGCGCGGCTTCGGCCGTGCTGATCTCGTTGACCGGCTTGTTGAAATAAGCCTTGGCTGCGGTCTGAATACCGTAGGCATTACGACCGTAGTAGATCGTGTTGAGATAGTTCTCCAGGATTTGGTCCTTGCTCATCTCCCGGTCGATCTTCACCGAGATGATGATTTCTTTTCCTTTACGGGAAAGGGTCTGGTCCTGGGTGAGGAAGTAGTTCTTGACGTACTGCTGGGTGATGGTCGATCCACCGCCGGCGTCAGCTTGACCCCGCAGGGTACGCACCACGGCGCGGCCGATACCTGAGATCGACACACCGCCGTTCTCGTAATAGTCGCGGTCCTCCGCAGCGATCACGGCGCGGCGGGCCGTGAGGGGGATCTGCGACAGGGGGACGGACTCTCGGTTGACCTCGGAGAGCCTGTCGAGCTCGGTCTTGCCGTCGGCGTAGTAGACGATCGAGGCCTCGGCCTTGGCCAGGTCGTTGGGGGAGGGGATGTCGATCATCGAGTAGGCGACCCCCGCCAACCCGATGCTGAGAAGCGTCATCGCCAGGAAGGTCAGGCCCACTCCCTTCCAGGTGATGAAGCGGCGGCGGCGCGGTGGTCCGCCCGGCCTTCGAGGTCTCTTCCGGCGGAAACGGCTCAGGACCCCACCCTGGGCTCGACCGACGTACACCCCGGCGGGTGTCCGAATCACCCCGCCGCGTGGACCACTGGACTGCGTCACGCGATTCACTCCCGTTCGGTGCTCCGTGCCCGGCTTCTCATCGCTTCAAAATCCGCCACGAGGCACATGGACGTTCATCTCAGTATGACGATCAGAGTTTCCGTAAAACTCCCCGACACCCTCTCGAATGCCCGGCAGCATGCCATCCGGACCTGTGCTCGAGCCAGGGAGAGCGCTTTCCGCTGCCGGGGACGTGTCGGATCACACATGGATACACACCTCGGCAAATAGGTGACAAACACAGCCTTTGTCACCTAGTCTCGAGCCGCGCGGCACCGATGCCGACATGAAGGACATTTCCTGTAGCACCGCAACACCCTCTCCATTCACCACTAAGAGCGCTGTGCTGCACCCATATTCATCGGAAGGGATATCCATGACAGCCATCCGCGTCGCCCTCGCAGGCGTCGGGAACTGCGCCAGCTCACTGGTCCAAGGCGTGCACCACTACCGGGACGCCGACCCCACCGGCACGGTCCCCGGGTTGATGCACGTCGACTTCGGCGGCTACCACGTCCGCGACGTCGAGTTCGTCGCCGCCTTCGACGTCGACGCGAAGAAGGTCGGCCTCGACCTGGCCCAAGCCATCAACGCCAGCGAGAACAACACCATCCGCATCTGCGAGGTCCCGGAGCTCGGAGTCACCGTGCAACGCGGGCACACCTTCGACGGCCTCGGCAAGTACTACCGGCAAACCATCGAGGAATCGACCGAGTCCCCCGTGGACATCGTCCGAACCCTCAAGGAACGCCGAGTAGACGTCCTGGTCAGCTACCTCCCCGTCGGTTCCGAGGACGCCGACACCTTCTACGCCCAGTGCGCCATCGACGCCGGCTGTGCCTTCGTCAACGCCCTGCCCGTCTTCATCGCCTCCGACCCGGTCTGGGCGAAGAAATTCGAGGACGCCGGCGTCCCGATCATCGGCGACGACATCAAATCCCAGGTCGGTGCCACCATCACCCACCGCGTGATGGCCAAGCTCTTCGAAGACCGTGGCGTCGTACTCGACCGCACCTACCAGCTCAACGTGGGCGGCAACATGGACTTCAAGAACATGCTCGAGCGCGAGCGCCTCGAGTCGAAGAAGATCTCCAAGACCCAGTCGGTCACCTCCAACCTGGAAGGCCCGTTGGCGGGTAAGAAGGAAGACCGCAATGTCCATATCGGCCCGTCCGACTACGTCGCCTGGCTCGACGACCGTAAATGGGCCTATGTCCGCCTCGAGGGGCGGGCCTTCGGTGACGTCCCGCTGAATCTGGAGTACAAGTTGGAGGTCTGGGACTCCCCCAACTCCGCCGGCATCATCATCGATGCCATCCGTGCAGCCAAGCTGGGCCTCGACCGTGGGATCGGGGGGCCGCTGCTCTCACCCGCGGCCTACTTGATGAAGTCCCCGCCGGAACAGCGTCCTGACGACATCGGTCGCGCCCAGGTGGAGGCCTTCATCCGTGGCGAGGTCGATCGCTGACCCCTCGCATTCGCGAGTGTCGAGTCCGCCCGGGTGACATGCGCCGCTCGGAGGCTGCCCCAGCTGCTGTGGCCGGTGTCCCTGCAGCTTCTCCAGGCAGTCTCCGGGCGGCGCATCAGGTGAAGCCGCCCGCCCGCTGCCGTCGCAGTTCTTCTCACCGGACTCAGGCGTTGACCACGGATTGAACTGACGTTTAATATCTTGAATATGAGTTCAATCAACGGGGATCTCACCACCAGAGCACGCATCCGCAATGCCGCCCTGGCCGAGTTCGCCGCCACCGGATTGAACAGAACCACCATCCGAGCCATCGCGGCCCGCGCAGAAGTCTCCCCCGCTCTGGTCATCCACCACTTCGGCAGCAAAGACGGACTCAGAGCCGCCTGCGACGAACACCTCCTCCACTGGCTCCGCACCGAGAACACGGCAGCCTTCGCCGGGCTCCAACTCCCTACACGGGCCGAATACATGCGCGCTCAAACAGAGTTCACCACCCTCTACGGCTATCTACGATGCGTCGTCACCGATGGCGGCCCAGCAGCCGACCAACTCTTCGACCAGATCGTCGACGACACCGAGAGCTTCCTCGCCCTCGGAGAAGAAGCCGGAACCGTCCGCCCCTCCCCGGACCCCCGCGCCAGAGCCGTCATCTCCTCGGCCATCGGCCTCGGACTCCTCGCCTTCGACGAACAGATCGCCAGACACCTCGGCGGAAAATCCCTCCTCGACCCCCACGTCCTCGACCGTTACATCGCCTACACCCTGGACCTGTACACCCACGGAATGCTCACCACCCCCATCACCTTCGCGAACGACCCAGAAACCCGCCAGGAAGACAACCGGGAAAGGACACCACCCACCGGAACGGAGTGAACGAGATGACAGCAGTCATCGACATCGCCGACCTTCACAAGAGCTACGGGACACACCGCGCATTACGAGGCATCGACCTCCATCTCGCCCCCGGCGAGGTGTACGGATTCATCGGCCCCAACGGCGCAGGCAAGACCACCACCATGCGCATCCTGCTCGACATCCTCCGCCCCGACCGCGGCACCGTCCGACTCCTCGGACAAGACCCCCGCACCGGTGGAGCGACACTCCGTTCCCGGATCGGATATCTCCCGGGCGAGCTACGCCTCGACGGCCGCTACGACGTCGCCACCCTGCTGGACCACTACCTCGACCTGTCCACCCACGAACAGAAACGTCGTCTCCCCAGTTGGATCCCCCTCGCCGAGCGCCTCGGACTCGACCCCACCAGACAGGTCAGAGGCCTCTCCAAGGGAAACAAACAGAAAGTCGGCCTCGTACAGGCCTTCATGCATCAGCCGGAACTCCTGATCCTCGACGAACCGACATCCGGATTGGACCCTCTCGTCCAAGCCGAGTTCATCACCATGGTCCGCGAAGTCCAACAGGACGGCCGCACGATCTTCCTGTCCAGTCACGTCCTCTCCGAGGTCGAACACACCGCCGACCGTGTCGCGATCCTCCGCGAAGGGCTCATCGCCCAGGAATCGACCGTCGACGAACTACGACACTCACTCGGCCTACGCCTGCGACTCAGCCTGGCGGAGAAAGTCGGAACAGAGCACTTCATCGGCCTACCCGGCGTCCGCACGGTCACCGTCGCCGCGCCCCGACCCGCAGCCCAGGCCGAGACCACCGACCTCGTCCTCGACCTCGACGGAACCCCGGACGCAGTCGTCAAGACCGCCTCCAGATACACCGTCCTCTCCCTGGAGGCCGAACGGCCCGACCTCGAAGAAGTCGTGATGCGCCTGTACACCCACGACGATCAGGAAGGACAGCGATGAACACCGCACCCCTGTATCGACGGTGGCTGGCAGACCACCACCGTCAGACCCTCAGCTGGACAGCAGGACTCATCGGCGTCTGTCTGCTCTACCTACCACTCTTCCCGTCCATGCGGGACAGCGGACTCATCGGCGACAAGCTGAACGTCATGCCGAAAGAAATGATCGAGACCTTCGGCATGGACATCATGACCATGTCCACCGGCTGGGGATACACCCACCAGACGGTCTTCGGCATGCTCGGCCTACTCCTACTCCTGGTGCTGGCCGTCAGCCAGGGCGCAGCCGCCGTCGCCGGCGACGAGGAATCAGGCACGCTGGAACTGACCCTGTCCCATGCCACCGACCGACGCTCCGTCCTGACCGCCCGGCTGCTCGCCGTCACCAGCATCATCATCGGGACGACCGCTGCCCTCACGCTCGGAGTAACCGCACTCGCCGTCCCCGCAGGATTGGAACTCACTGCACTCGGCCTGTTCGCCGAAGGCACCGCGCTCGCCCTGCTCGTCCTCACTCATGGCTTGATCGCGCTGTCCGTGGGCGCGACGACCGGACGGAGGACGGTGGCCGTGGGTGCCGCCACCGTGGTCGGCGTGCTGGGCTGGTTCGCCCACAACATGGGTGCCAGAGCCGCTTCCTGGCTTCCCGACCTGTCGCCTTTCCACTGGGCCTTCCGCGCACAACCACTGCAGGGCGAGGTGGACCTCCCCGGCCTGTGCGCTTTGGGAGCGACTTGTCTGGTCCTGGCCATGACCGCCTACGTGGGTTTCTCCCGCCGGGATCTACGCACCTGATCTGCCGTTCAGGCCTGGGTGCGGCCTTCCTCGTCCCACCAGCGGCGTAGTTCCGCCTCGGCTGCTTCCTTGCCGATGGGGCCCTGGTCGAGACGGACCGCGAGGAGATGTTTGTAGGCCCTGCCCAGCAGAGGACCCGGCGAAATACCCAGAACGGCGGCGATCTCGTTCCCGTCGAGTTCGGGACGGACCTTCTTCAGCTCTTCCTGGGCGGTGAGGCGCTCGATCCTGCCTTCGAGGCTGTCGTAGGTCCGCGAGAGGCGTGTCGCCTTACGTGCATTTCGGGTGGTGCAGTCCGCCCGGGTCAACCGGTGAAGGTGTGGGAGGAGGTCGCCGGCATCGGTGACATAGCGGCGTACTGCCGAGTCGGTCCATTCTCCGGTGCCATAGCCGTGGAACCTCAGGTGCAGTTCCACCAGGCGTGCTACGGCCTTCGTCGTCTCCTTGTCGTAACGCAGCGCACGCAGACGTCTGGTCGTCATCTTCGCGCCGACCACTTCGTGGTGGTGGAAGCTGACCCCGCCTCCGGGTTCGAATCGACGGGTCGCCGGTTTGCCGATGTCGTGGAGCAGCGCGGCCAGGCGCAGGACAAGGTCGGGGCGGGGTACTTCTCCGCTGATCCGATTTCCTGCTGAGCTTCCTCGGGGGTCTTCCTCGGCGGGGACCGTCTCCAGCGCGATGGCCTGGCGCAGCACGGTCAGGGAGTGTTCGTAGACGTCTTTGTGTCGATGGTGTTCGTCGATCTCGAGTTGGAGTGCCGGTAGTTCCGGCATGACCTGGGTGGCCAGCCCGGTGTCGACGAAGGCTCGGATGCCGGCCACGGGATCGGCGGAGACCATCAGTTTGTTGAACTCGTCACGGATGCGTTCTGCGGAGACGATCTCCAGTGAGGCGGCCATCTGACACATGGCTTCCCGGACGGCCGGGTCGAGCTCGAATCCGAGCTGGGCGACGAAGCGTGCTGCCCGCATCATCCGGAGCGGGTCGTCACCGAAACTGACCTCGGCGGGCCCTGGCGTCCGTAGACGTCGGGCAGCCAGGTCCTCCAGCCCTCCGTGCGGGTCGACGAACTCGAGTGCAGGAAGTCTCAACGCCATGGCGTTGACGGTGAAGTCCCGGCGGACGAGGTCGTCGACCAGGTTGTCCCCGAAGGCCACGACCGGTTTACGACTGGCACCGTCGTAGGCGTCGGCCCGGTATGTGGTGATCTCCACCGTCTGATCCACTTTGCGCAACCCGATGGTGCCGAAGGCGCGACCCATGTCCCATTGGGCGTCGGCCCACCGGGAGGTGATCGACTCGATCTCCTCCGGACGTGCGGACGTGGTCAGGTCAAGATCGAGCGAGCCCCGGCCTAGGAAGGCGTCCCGGACAGGACCGCCCACCAGCGCCAGTTCGTGCCCGGCTTCGGAGAAGAGGACGCCCAGTTCCTGGAGCAGGGGAAGCACCGGCGCGAGACGGCGAACCGCTTCCTTCAGAAGAACATCGACAGAAGAGTTATGGGAGTCCGACACAATCCCCAAGGGTAAAGGAGTTGACCGTTCCGGACCGACGTCGTCCCAACCGTTGTGGCCTCGGTGGGCAGCGCCTGAACACAGGGCCCCTGGCCGCTTCGGCGAGGACGGTACGGCGACATAGCGAGCGCTGGCGGGCCGGTTACAGTGGCAGAATGACCCTGCCTCCGCGACCTGATCGGCTGCCTCGCCGGTTGCCTGCGGTGCTTGAGACCTCGGCAGGGGGGATCGTCGTCGATGTGGTCGAGGGGCAGGCCCGGATCGCCGTGATCGCTCGTCGGAACAGAGCCGGACGCATTGAGTGGTGCCTGCCCAAAGGTCATCAGGAAGGCGATGAAACACTGGAGGAGACTGCAGCCCGAGAGGTCGCCGAGGAGACCGGCATCGAGGGCCGTGTCCTGACGGTGCTGGGCACGATCGACTACTGGTTTTCCACTCAGGAGAAGCGCATCCACAAGGTCGTACACCACTATCTCTTGGAGGCCATCGGCGGCGAGCTGACCGTCGAGAACGACCCCGATCACGAGGCCATCGACGTAAAGTGGTTCCCACTCACCACAGTTCACGAGAAACTGACCTTTCCCAACGAACGACGCATCGCCCGCCTGGCTTGGGAGAGGCTGGCCGGACAACAATGACCTCCCAGCAGCTGTCCCGGCTGTCGGTGTCCCGATGGCCGCAGAGGCGGTGGTTGCCGTCTGCGCTCACCGTCGTCATCGTGTGTGGTTCCCTCGCCCCGGCGTCCGCTTTCGGGAGCATCTCGTCATCGGTCACGGTGTCGACGGTCTCCGGAGTCGGTATGGACGACCCGCTGCCCTCGGAGGTCCCGGGCACTCCCGGGGATGCTGCTTCTCGTAGCGACCGGCCGGGGAACCCGCCTCATCCTGACCTGCTCCCCCGCACGAATACAGCGGCGGAGATGCACATCCGGTTGGATTCGGTGAGCCCGTCGGTGGTTGCTCCCGGGTCACCGGTCGAGGTCCGGGTCACCATCAGTAACGAGTCGAAGTCCGAGGCCGCCGATGCCAAGCTGAAAGTCCGGATCGGTCGGCCCGCTGGGTCCCGGAGCGAGCTCGACAACGAGCAGCGGCCGTCCGCGTTGTCTCAGGTCCTGCCCGATCTGCCCATCATGACCCTCCCTGCAGGGGCGTCGACTTCGATTCCGATCACTATTCCCGCCGCGAAGATTCCGCTGTCGAAACCATTCGGTGTGCTTCCGCTGATGGTGGAGGTCACGCGAGGTCGTCAGAGCTCCACCTTGACCACTTTTTTGCCGTTCATGCAGGTCAAGGAGTTCGAACCGCTTTCGTTGGCGGTGACCGTCCCGGTGACCCCCGATGCCAATCCCCAGTTGAACAGTGCAGATTTGGCTGTTCAGGAGAATGCGTGGGCGCAGTCGACCGGCAGCGGCAGCCGGGTGGACCGTATCTTGTCCGGCACGGCCAACAGCCAGGTGACCTATGCCGTCGACCCGGCCCTGTTGGGGACGAATACGCCTGTGACATCGACACCTTCCCCAACGTCTCCGGCCGCCACACCGTCGGTGAATGCGCAGAACGGCAGCAAGGACGCTCCGGGAACACCTCCTCCCGAGCTACCGCTCCCGCACAGTCCTTCCCGTGCGGCGTTGACCTCCCGGTTGGCGACGGCGGCCAAGAACCACCCGGTCTGGGAGCTTCCTCAGGACGATCCTGATCTCGCACAGGTCATGCGCAGTGAGTCACCACCTCCGCTCCTGGAACGTCTGGTCCGTTCGGACGGTCAGCTCGGCCGTCGCCTGTCGCCCTCGTCGTTGAAGAAGGTCGTCTGGCCTCAGACGTCCTTGACCTCCTCCGAAAGACGTCAGGTCGCCGGCGCCCACGGGAAGGCCGCTCCGGACGCCTTGGTCTTGCCGCTGTCCGAGACGCAGGAGCCGGGCACCACGGGTGATGCTTCCCGCAGGTTCGGGGACGGCACGAAGGTCGTGGCCTACGACGAGAAGCTGAGCCGCATCCTGGCGAACAGCAGCACCTCGTCCAGCGCAGGTCTGGTGCAGCGTTTCCTCGCCGAGACGATGGCGATCCTGCAGGAATCGCCAGGGCGGGCCCGTCGAGTGTTGGCCGTGGCGCCGCGTAATTTCGATCCCGATTCGGGCACTCTGGCGACTCTGATGAAAACGATCTCGGGGACGCCGTGGGTACGGCCGGTGGACAGTACCTCCCTGATCGCGGCTGCCGGCGAGCCGGATGCAGCGACGGCGGTCTCGTCCGCCGATGCCAAGTCCGCGACAGGGGTTCCGGGCGACCCGCTGCAGGTCGGAGCGTCCCCGTTGAATCGACAGCAGCTGTCCGAGGTACGTGATGACCTGCGCCGTCTCGAGGGCCTGGCTGCAGTGCTCCCGGCTGGGGCACCGAGCCCCGCGATCGTGCACAAGGTCAATCTGAGTCTGCTCTCGACTCGGTGGCGAGGTTCGTTGGATGCCTGGCGGGAAGCGAAGCGGGTCACCGGTGAGCGGGTCAACCATCTGATCGGCGGCGTCTCGGTCGCGCCGACGCAGGTTAATTTCTTCGCTGAATCCGGTACTCTTCAGGTCACTGTCGTCAATACCTTGGATTCCGAGGTTCGTGAGGTACGTCTACGCCTCGTCCCACAAGGGCGCAGTCCCCGATTGCGTGTTCCCCGTGAGCCTTATCTGCTCACTATTGCTGCGCGCAGCCGTGCAGTCGTCAAAGTCCCAGCTGAGGCGATTGCGGCAGGGCCAGCGGTCGTGTCTGCGGAAGTGAGCAGTCCGTCCGGCACTAGGCTCGGGGCTCAGGACACCACACTGACGATTCAAGTGCAGCCGACAAATGGGTGGCTCATCCTCGCTCTGGGTGGAGCGGCAGGAGCGGTCTTTCTTGTCGGACTTCTACGCACAATTCGCCGGAACCGTCCCCGTCTGAGCGCGGAGGACCTCAAGGAGATCGACATCGAATGAGCACCGGGACCAGCGCCGAGGGACCCGCCAGAACGCGGGACGACGGGGCCCCTTCGACAAAGGGTGACGGTGTTGCCCGAGGCAGTGTTCTCATGGCCTCGGGCAGTCTCGTATCTCGAGGGCTAGGCGTAGTCCGGACGTCGTTGATCGCTGGGCTTTTCGGGACCCATACGGCTTCGGGCGACGCCTGGCAGGTGGCCAATACCCTGCCGACTACCGTCTACATGTTGTTGGCAGCAGGTGTCATCAATGCAGTTTTTGTGCCGCAGCTGGCCAAAGCGGCTGAACAGCCTGACGGTGGGAAGGATTTCGTCGATCGGCTGATCACTCTTTCTTTGCTCTGCCTGGGTGGGGTCACTCTTCTGGCTATTCCTTTGGCCCCGTGGCTGGTCACTGCCTTTGCCAGTCATTGGCCGGAGAGCACGTTCAACCTTTCGGTGCAATTTGCCTATGTTGTGCTGCCGGCAATCTTCTTCTACGGGCTGTATGCGGTCCTGGGACAAATCCTCAGCGCGAAGAACCATTTCGGCGCTTATGGCTGGGCTCCTGCGGCATGCAATATCGTCTGGCTGGTCGGTCTCGGCACTTTCATGTTGATGTACCCGGGCCAGGGCGCCAAGGTTGAGGACTGGACCGGACCGATGATCCTCATCGTGGGTGGGTCGTTGACCGCAGGGGTGGCACTTCAGGCGTTGGTGCTGCTGATCCCCTTGTGGCGCATAGGTTGGCGTTACCGACCCCGTTTCGGTTTCCGTGGGGTCGGGCTTCGTAGTGCCAGCCATGTCGCGGGGTGGACCTTCGCGGGTATCGCCGTCACCCAGGCTGCGATGGCCGTCACGTCCAATGTGCTCACCTCGTCGAATGGAAAGGGCGTTAGCCGACTCGGCTATGACAGCGTCTTCTTTCTCTTCATGACGCCGCACGGTCTGATTTCGGTCTCCCTGGCGACCGCGCTTTTCACCGCGATGTCGACGGCCGCTGCGCATGGTGACCTGATCGGTGTCCGCGCTCAGCTTCGACGGGGATTGAGGCTGATTGGTGTCGCCACTATTCCCACCACGATCGCTGGCCTGTGTGTCGCCACAGCAGGAACGGCCATTGTTTTCCCAGCCAATGATCTGGCGGACACCCGTGCGATGGCAGATGTGTTCCTGCTGTTGATCCTGGCGTTGCTCCCGTATGGCGTGATGTTCTTGGTCCAACGGGTTTTCTATGCTTTCGAGGACGCGAAGACTCCGTTCTACTTGTCCGCATTGGCTGCGGCGATCTTCGCCGGTGTCTCGTGGGCGTCGACCTGGATTCTGGAACCGCAACATCTCGCATTGGGGGTTGCAGCTGCGGCCACCCTTTCCGATATCATCGCGGCGATCATCGGTATGCGGTGGGCTGCGGATCGTCTCGGTGGCATGCAGTTACTCGATGTCTGGGAGACGTGGACGAGATCTCTTTTCGCGTCGCTCGGTGCTGGATTGCTGACGTTGTTCGTGGTCGGCGTCTGCCAGGTTTTCGTCCCGGGGAGACTGGGCGCCCTGGTCATTCTGATCGGCGGCGGCGCTTTCTACGGAGTGACATATCTGGGCGCTGGACGTTGGCTCCGTATCCGCGAACTGGATGACCTTTTAGGACCGGTACTCAAACGACTGCCCGGAGGCGTGGGCAGGAGCGGACGGCATCGGCCATGACACTCGACCGCATCTAAAATGGCGAAACGACGGGACGGGCTCGCCAGGCGGCGCGCCGACATCACCAAGGAGGCGCCGTGCAGGACATAGCTCCCGGTCGTACTATCGGCGGCCGGTACACCCTCAACGAACGTCGGCTGGCCTCCGCCGACGGTGTCGAGGCATGGAGCGCCACGGACACCACTCTCCAGGCGGAGATCACCGTGACGTTGTTCTCCTCGGCCTCGAAAACCTCAGCAGCGGTCCTGGACGCGGCCCGACGTGCTGCGCATGTCCAGGACCACCGGTTGGTCCGCATCCTCGACGTCGGCAGTGCCGACAACCTGTCCTGGATCGTGGAGGAGCATCACGAGAGTGCACGCAATCTCATCGAGATCGTCGAGGAACGTCCACTGAACGGTGAGGAGGCTCGGACCGTTCTGGGAGAAGCAGCCTCCTGCCTGGCGACCGCTGCCCGCCGAGGCATGCACCATCTACGGCTCACTCCCTACTCTGTGCTGATCACCCAGGACGGTGATGTGAAGCTCACCGGGTTGGGCACTGTCCTCGCTCTCGAAGGAGAAGAGGAGCCGCCCCGACATCGAGCCGAATTGCTCGACACCTTGGGGCTTCTCGGGATCGCTTACTACTCGCTGACGACGCGTTGGCCCTTCCCCAAGGAGGTGCCCGGCATCCTGCCCGCGCCCCGGGTGGTGGGTGGCGTTCCGGCGCCTTCTGAGATCGCAGCCGGCGTGCCGGCCGACCTCGACATGCTGTGCCGTAAGGCCTTGAACGGTCATGCCGGTCCGAAGAGCCCCGGCCAGCTGGCGCAGGAGGTACTTCCGTGGCAACCGTCCATACGGGGTGATCGTTCCGCTCCTTCTCCTGCTCCTTTGATCGAGGCGGGCAAGAAGCCTGCAGACCCGGAGCAGAAGTCCCTGGAGAAGCCCGTGCCGGTGCCGGCAGATACCGGTGCGATGACACAGCCGCTGCGGAAGTCGGCGGTGGCGAAGGCCGCAGCCATGGCGAAAGCCGTCGGCGCGGGGGCTGGCATGACCGCGGCTTCGGTCAAGGGTGATAGCGCGCCTCCTCCGGATCCGGACCAACTCACCCAGCCTTTGGTGAAACGTAAGACCGCGCAGGTCAAGGAGCTGCTCACCCAACCGTTGGCGAAGCGTAAGCCACCGCTGGGGCCGCAGGGCGCGCAGAGGTCATCTCCTGACGGGAGCGGATCGAGTTCAGTTGGTCCGGTCCCGCAGAAGTCGACCGGAAAGGGACCTGCAGCCGGGCCCTCGGGACCGAAGAACGGCAAGGGCCTGGCTGCCGGGGTGGAGTCGACAGCGAAGAGCAGCAGCGACGGTGGGAAGAAAGCGGAACCGGGAACCTCCGACGACAAGAAGGCCAAACTCGGCACCTTCGCGCGTGCAGCGGCTGACAAGGCTCAGCTCAAGCGGGAGAGCATGTCGGCGCGTCTGGCTGCGGAGCGTGCCGCGCAGAACCGCCCGCATAAGGCCGTCCATCTGTCCGATATCCCTGATTCAAATGTCGGATTCGAGTCCCCCGCACCGTTGATCCAGGTCGATCCCGACGAAAAGCCAGGCACTCATTCCCGGCTCGTTCTGGGTGTGATCTCAGCGGTCTGCGTCGTCGCTTTCATCCTGGCCATGGTGGTCGTGATCAGCAGCATCGGCAGTCTGACCGGTCAGGACTCGAAGGCAGCGCCGGGGGCGACTCCCTCGGCGTCGGCGACTTCGTCCTCTTCGCCGTCGTCGTCGTCGGAAACTCCACGTACGCCGGTGCGTATCCGGGACGGTGTGGCCGTCGATCCCGATGGTGACGGCAAGGAGAACGACAACCAGATCCCCCGTGCCTTCGACGGTGACGCGCAGACGAAGTGGCAGTCGGAGCGGTACAACGCCGACCCCAACTGGGGTGGTACCAAAGGTGTCGGGGTTGCTTTCCGGCTGACTTCGCCCAAGGCCTTGAAAAAGGTGACGCTGACCTTCGGCCAGGTCGGTCAGACCGGCAGCATCTACGTGGGTTCCCGGCCTCAGATCTCGTCGTCCACCAAGGTCGGTGAATTCAAGGATGCCAGTGGTCAGACAGAGGTCGAACTGACCAATGCTGACGAAGCCCAGTACGTGATTGTCTGGTTCACCAAGGCGACGAGGGACAGCGGAGGATACCGGGTATCACTTCACGAGATCGTCCCTGTGGGATGACCGCTCCGTTCCTGGACGTCGTGAGCGCCTCGGATCGTGATCTGCTCAGCGCACATAGCGCAGGGCATCCCGAGGCTTTCGCCGAGTTGTTCCGACGGCACCAGGATCGGATGTGGGCGGTGGCGCTGCGGACCACCGGTGATCGTGAAATGGCGGCAGATGCCGTCCAGGAAGCTTTTCTGTCGGCTTTTCGTAAAGCTGATTCGTTCCGCGGAGAATCACAGGTCACGACCTGGTTGCACCGCATCGTCATCAACACCTGTCTGGACCGGCTACGCCGGATCCGACCCACTGCGGACTTGGACGACGTCCCGGCGACGCTCCTGGCCGAAACAGGCCGGTATACCGAGTCCGTGGACACCGCTTTGACGGTACAGGCCGCTTTACGAACGCTTCCGGACGGTCAGCGTGCGGCTCTCGTCCTCGTGGACATGCACGGGCTGCCTGTTGCCGAGGCCGCTCATATTCTGGATGTGGCCGAGGGGACCGTGAAATCCCGCTGCGCGCGAGGTCGAGCTGCACTGTCGTCCCTATTACGGGGTTCTTCCCATGACGGAAATTCCTCGTAGAGCAGGGGCTCGAGGACTTCTTCAGGTGCTTCTGCATCCTGTCCGACGGAACCAACCTTCCGCATGAAACGTCGAAAAGACTGAACACCTACCGCCGTGAGCAACTCCTGCGGCGCTTCCCTTCAGCGCACGTCAACGATCAGAGGTGACTGTGACCGGCTCAGATGCGCCCGACAGGCGCCGCAACCGTGAAGAGGACCCTACTGGCGTCCATGACTTGTTGTCCTCATTACCCGAGCCCGGTCCGATGCCACCCGATTTGGTGGAACGTATCAATGCCTCTCTGAGGCAAGAGGCCGAGCTGCGGAAAAACTCCCAGGACAATGTCACTTACGCACTCTTCGCCGGGCGGACGACTCGTTCTCATCATGGTCGTTCCTGGCAGGTGGCGGCAGGGGCTGCGATCTTCCTGACTGCTACTGCTGCGGCCGTTGCCGGGTTGGGTGGCTCGGGGGAGGGGCTGGTCGGGATGTTGAGCTCTCCTCTTCAGAAGGCTTCGCCGGCAGCGTCGTCCTCGGCCACGAGTGCACCGAATGCTTTCGTCGGGCAGAACCTTCCCAGTAAGGACAAGGCTTCAGCGGCCCGTGGTACGCCCGTCTTCAAGCTGAGCACCGGAGGATATTCGGCACGCACCCTCCTCGAACAGGCCAAGGCTCTTTCGCAGGAGAGTTCGGTGGGGATGTCCGAGGGCGCTCCGGAGTCCCCGCACATCGGACCGATCGGCACCCCGTTGGGGCTCTCCTCCTGTCTGAAGGCGTTGGGGTTGCCGGGGGACAGCAGAGCGGTGGTGGACATCTCCACCTATGAGGGGAAGCCGTCAGCGGTGATCGTCACCCGCGTCGGTGAACATGATCAGGTCCACGTGGTGAAACGCAGCTGTTCCGAGGGTTCTCCGGAGCTAATGGTCGGCCCTTACTCCCTATGAGAGACGGATCAGCTAAATTGTCTTCTTGGACAATCAAATTCACAAACCCTCGGGGTACTCACGAACCCTACTTCCCCGCCAGGGTGTGACCACTCGGAGCTTGCGCCTGGAATGATGGGGGTCCGGACTGCGTTGCACACGGCCAGTGACGGTTCAGCACTCGACCCGAGGGAACCTTGACAGCAAGGAGCAGCATGAGCACCACGGACGTGCGCAATGTCATCATCATCGGTTCCGGACCTGCCGGTTACACCGCTGCGGTCTATGCGGCCAGGGCCAACCTGAGCCCCCTCGTCTTCACCGGTTCGGTGACCGCGGGCGGCGCGCTGATGAACACCACCGAGGTGGAAAACTTCCCGGGGTTCCCCGAAGGCATCATGGGACCCGACCTCATGGACAACATGCGTGCGCAGGCTGAGCGTTTCGGTGCCGAGCTGGTGGCCGACGATGTCATGTCTGTCGACCTGACCGGGGAGATCAAGACGGTCACCGATGGCGCTGGGGTGACCCACCAGGCACATGCGGTGATCCTGGCGATGGGTTCGGCCTATCGGGAGCTCGGTCTGCCCGACGAAAAGCGTCTTTCCGGCCGTGGGGTGAGCTGGTGCGCTACCTGTGACGGGTTCTTCTTCCGTAACCAGGACATCGTGGTTGTCGGTGGCGGAGACTCCGCGGTCGAGGAGGCCACCTTCCTGACGAAGTTCGCGCGATCGGTCACCCTCGTCCACCGTCGTGACGAATTGCGTGCCAGCAAGATCATGGCCGAGCGTGCGCACAGCAATGAGAAGGTCAAATTCGCTTGGAACTCGCAGGTCGTCGGGATCCAGGGCGAGGACAAGGTCACCGGCATCACCTTGCAGGACACTCAGACCGGTGAACAACGCTCCATCGAAGCCACCGGCGTCTTCATCGCCATCGGTCACGACCCTCGCAACGAGCTCGTGCGCGGCCAGGTCGAACTCGATGACGAAGGCTACGTGCGATGCCTCGAGCGCAGCAGCCGCACTAACCTGAGCGGTGTCTTCGCTTGCGGTGACCTCGTCGACCACACCTACCGTCAGGCCATCACCGCTGCTGGGTCCGGATGCTCTGCCGCGCTGGACGCTGAACGCTACCTGGCTTCCCTGGAGGGTTGACGGGTTACTCCACCGAAAGGTGACCACCTCTTCGAGGTTCGGATCAACCGGCTCTCGACTCTCGACCGACATTCTCAGATCTGAGATGAACTGACGAAAGGACCCTGACTCATGGGAGCTGTGCGCGCTACCTCCGATGCCACCTTCTTCGAGGACGTACTGAGCAGCGACAAGCCGGTGCTCGTCGACTTCTGGGCCGAGTGGTGTGGCCCGTGCCGCAAGGTTGCTCCGATCCTGGACGAGATCGCAGCCGAGCACGGTGACAAGCTGACAATCGTGAAGCTGGACATCGAGGCCAACCAGGAGACCGCGGCGCAGTACGGCATCGTGAGCATCCCGACGATGAATGTCTACTCCGGCGGCCAGGTCGTCAAGTCCATCACCGGCGCACGTCCGAAGCCCATGCTCCTGAAGGAACTCGCCGAGTTCATCTGAGCACAGCCAGTGCGTCGGCTCCGATAGGGCACTGGGTTCGCACCGACTGGTCCGACCCTTGTAGCCCGGAGCAGGAAAAGCTTGAACGCGCGCGGGGCATGTTTCACGTGAAACATGCCCCGCGCGCGTTCTTTCAATAGCTTCAGAGTCCTACGTCTGCGCTCAGGTCGAGGTCATCACCAGCCCGGTTTCAGTCGTCCGTAGGACCTGGGGAAGGGAAACCCCAACTCAACACCTGAGGAAGCTCTCCCTCCGCCAGAGCTCGGAACACCCGATGCTCGTGAGGAACAACTGGCTCAGGAAGATCACTCAGTTCGCACCACCTGAGTTCCGCAGCTCTGTGTGCTTCTTGGAGAGAAAACTCGCCTTCCCATTGATCACAGGCGAAATAAACATCGACACGCTGATTGACGGGTTGGTCGTCCTCATGCCGACGATGCACCACCGTGAGCGGCACGAGATCCTCTTCACGGATAACGACCCCAAGCTCTTCGGCTGCTTCGCGAACCGCCGCTCCGAAGAAACTTTCACCGGCTTCGACATGACCGGCGGCACCACACGCCCAGTGCCCATCCATGAAACCGGTACCTTGTCGCAGCTGAAGCAGCACCTGCCGCTGTCCGTCGAGACGTCGTCGGAAAATCACGTATACCGCGGGTACCAGGGCAAAGCGCACAGACTCCATAGGTTCCACGCTATCGCTCACGAGCCGCAGCACCGTCTGAAGGCACGCAGAATCCTCTTCAGTCGGAGAGCTGGTCGGCCTGTTCACTTGCTGCCACGTTGAGTGCTTTCCTGCTCGAGCACCTTCATGATGCGGTCAAGGTCTTCCACTGAAGCGAACTCGACCGTGAGACGGCCCTTGCGTTGACCCATCACCACACTGACCCTGGTGTCGAGCCGGTTGGACAAAGCTGTGGCCACTTCCTCTAAACGCCCATCCGTAATCGGACCGCTACGCGCCCGGCGTCGGGAAGCAGACTCCATCGGCATCGCTCCCAGTGTAATGATCTCCTCGACGTTGCGGACCGACAACCCTTCGGCGACGATGCGCTGAGCCAAACGCTCCATCGCTGCAGGATCGTCCAAACCAAGGAGAGCCCGAGCATGGCCAGCATTGAGGACACCAGCGGCTAACCGCCGGGCCACCAGGGGTGGCAACTTCAGCAAGCGCAGAGTATTTGAGATCTGCGGACGGGAACGCCCGATCCGTTGAGCCAGTTCTTCGTGCGTACAAGCGAAATCGTCGAGCAGTTGCTGGTATGCGGCGGCTTCTTCCAACGGATTGAGTTGGCTGCGGTGCAGGTTCTCGAGTAGGGCATCGCGCAGAAGATCGTCGTCCGTGGTTTCCCGGATGATCGCAGGGATCGTTTGCTCACCAGCTTCCTGGGATGCACGCCATCGGCGCTCTCCCATGACCAGCTCGAAACGTGCATGACCGTCCGGGTCTTCCTCCGTCCCCTGCCCTGGAACTACTGCACGAACTACGATCGGCTGAAGAACACCGATTTCACGAATACTGGTGACAAGCTCATCCAACTCATCAGGATCGAAGACTGTCCGTGGTTGCCGCGGATTTGGCCGGATATCCGTCAATACGATCTCGGCAAAGCGTGCCCCGGGGACGTCTCGAAGTCCATCCTCCGATTCCTGTCGATGCCCGCTTCCTCGCTGCTGTTCCACAGAAGCTCCCTGATCGAGGGCAGAACTGGGGCGGATTCCGTTTTGCGCCGAGGAAGCTGCCGCTGTTTCACGTGAAACAGATGAACGTCGATCGTCAGCGACCTCAAGACCGACCCCGTCTTCCTTCTCCGGACCTGTGGGGATAAGCGCGCCCAAGCCTCGGCCTAACCCACGCCGTCGCTCAGCTGACACCTTCGACCTCCATCATCGCGATCTCCATCGCTGCGTCGGCATAGGACAGAGCTGCCGTACTGGCAGGATCGTAAGTCATCACCGTCAGCCCGTGGCTCGGGGCTTCAGAGACCCGAACCGAGCGAGGAACCCTCGTTCTGAGTACACGATCCGGGAAATGCTGCCGTACTTCCTCTGCAACCTGGGCAGAAAGTTTCGTGCGAGCGTCATACATCGTCAGCAGGATGGCGGACAAATGCAACTCAGGGTTGAGGTGTTTCTTGATCATCTCGATGTTCTTGAGGAGCATCGAGAGACCTTCCAAGGCGTAGTACTCGCACTGGATGGGAATGAGCACCTCGTCGCCGGCGACGAAGGCATTGAGGGTCAGTAGCCCCAGGCTGGGCGGACAGTCGATCAGGACGAAGTCGGGGGCTAGCTCTCCGCACTGCGCGACATAGGTCGTCAACGCTTTCTTCAAGCGGGTCTCCCTCGCCACGAAGGAGATCAGTTCGACTTCGGCTCCGGCCAGGTCGATCGTCGCAGGCACGCACGAGAGTCCTTCGATATCAGCGCAGGGTTGCACCACATCGGCGAGGGCGACGTCATCGATCAGGACCTCGTAGATGCCGGGCGTGCCTGGCCGATGGGAGATCCCCAATGCAGTACTCGCATTCCCTTGAGGATCGCTGTCGATGACCAACACTCTCCGCCCCTGAAGAGCCAAGGCTGCAGCCACGTTGACCGCAGTCGTGGTCTTGCCGACACCGCCCTTCTGGTTGGCGATAGTCATCACACGAGGGGAGGACAGAGGCACGCTCTGAGACTTCCGTCCGCCGGACACCCTGCTCTCAGCAGGGGAGGAGACCGCCTGTGCTCCCTCGAGAATCCCCTTGTTGTCAGTATGCATATTTCTTCTCATTACCTGTCTGCGGCATTCTCCGTGAACGATGAGCCTGGGCCTCTCCTCCGTCGGGCCCAAATCGAGCGTAATCCCCCGCTCACCATGGAGACGCTAAGCGCTGCTGGTGAGCCTCGATTCTCCGGTCAGGAGCCCGACAACGTTTCACGTGAAACGTACATCAACGTATGGGTGTCCGGCCCGGTAGCAGCCACTACTCCCTCGCTGCGGAACGCTACTCAGCAGATGAGCATCCCTGCTGGCGACAAGGCCGCCAAACGCCCACCCAGAGGTGGAGCAGGCCCATATGTCTTGATGTCAGCACACTTGCGGGAACAAGCAAGAGTCACCCGCTCAGGCTGAGGAAGCTCGATGATTCCCCCGCGGAGAAGAAGCGGACGGCTTCGCGATGCCTCGCCTGGCACGCGAAGCCGATCGACGGGCCTTCGTACCGCGCGCGCCTTTCGGGCCCAAGGCCAAGGAAGCGACCGTCGTCGCCGGATCAACGACTCCTATCCCGGCCATGACGATGTCTGCGCTCACAAAGCCCAGCTTCCGGAGCGCAGCTACATCCTGTCGAAGCTCTTCGTCCACCGACGCGCCTTTCAAGGCCAGGAGTTTCCCTCCTGGGCTCAGCAGAGGAGCGCTCCACGTACCTAGGTTCACCAAACGAGAAACAGCCCGCGCAGTCACGATCGGGGCGATGAGCTCTCCGTGGAAAGCCTCCGCCTTGCCGCGTCGGATCTCCACCGTCTCAAGCCCGAGCTCCGCGACCGTCTCCTCCAGCCACACCGTACGACGCAGAAGCGGCTCGACCAGGATGACATGGATGTCAGGCCGGGCTATGGCCAAGGGGATACCTGGCAAACCCGCGCCTGACCCGACGTCGATCACCGTCACGCCCTCAGGAATCAACTCCCCGACGACACCGCAGTTCAGAACATGCCTTTCCCAGAGACGAGGGATCTCACGGGGACCGATCAGCCCGTGCCGCACCCCGCTGTCAGCAAGCCGATCGACATAGGCACAGGCCAGCGGCAGCCTCTCCCGGAAGCAGTCGGCGGCGCCTGACGGGGCCGCCGGTACCTCACTCACCGGATCGGCAGCAGCAAGGTCTTCTCTTCGCGAGTCGGGCACGATATTCCTGTCCGGACTCAGTTGGGATACACCACGACGAAGCGGCGAGGTTCGGCACCGTCGGACTCGCTCACCAGGCCAGAGGCGAGGACCTCGTCGTGCACGACCTTACGTTCGAATGCCGTCATCGGGTGCAAGGCGACCTTCTCAGCGCCGTCACGCACTTTGGCGATGGCTTCGCGGGCCTCGCCCAAGACCAGGCGTCGGCGTCCGGCCCGGTGACCGGCGACATCCAACATCAGTCGAGAACGATCCCCGGTCGAAGCCTGCACCGCTAGCCTGGTCAGCTCCTGCAGCGCTTCGAGAACCTGGCCTTCCGTACCGACCAACCGACGAGGAACCCGACCGTCCTCGGAGTCCACGATGGCCACTGCGGCCCGGTCACCGTCGACGTCCACGTCGATATCACCGTCGAGATCAGCGATGTCGAGAAGCCTCTCCAGAAAATCGGCCGCGACCTCGCCCTCACGTTCCAGCTGAATCGCGCGTTCCTTGGTCAAAGGTTTGGTGCCACGTCCGGAGACACCGTTCTGGCCGGGGGTTCCCTCGTCCCGGTCGTCCTGCGTACCGACGACTACATCGCCCTCGAGGCTGGCTACCTGCTGCTCCGTCATGTGAATTCTCCTGAGGCTGCGTGGACCTGGAATGTCCGCGGGGGTTCTGAATAGCTCATGACATTGACCTGGGCGCCGGCTCTGCCGAGCAGCTAGATCGACGAGGTCGATGCCCCATGCCGTCGGGCCTGCTAGCGCTTCTTCTTACGTCGCACCGGCTGCTGACGCTGACCGGAGAGTTTCTTCAGATTGTCCTGAACCGGCGATTCGGGGCCCTCCTCCGCGGCCCCGCTCTGGAGACCGGGGAGAGAGAAGACCTTGTGCTCCTTGCCTGCACGACGACGACGCTCGGCCAGGTCCTTCTCGGCCTGGCTGCCCGGGGCAGGCATCCGCTTGATGACGTAGTACTGCTGGCCGGCTGTCCACAAGTTGGTGACCAGCCAGTAGATGAGAACACCGATCGGGAAGTTGATGCCGGAAACCGCAAAGATGATCGGCATCAGGTAGAGAAGGATCTTCTGCTGCTGCGCGAAAGGGTTGTCCAGCGCGGAGGCCGGCATGTTCTTGCGCATCAACTGATGTTGGGTCCAGAAGGTCGTGACCGACATCAGGATGATGAGAACGACGGTGAGGATCTTCGCCTCGGTCGACCCGGAGTACAGGAAGGTGCTGCTGAGCGGCGCGCCGAAGATCGTCGAGTTGTCCGCCTGCTTGGCAAGAGCAGCGGTGAGCGGCCCTGCGGCGTGCACACCACTCTGCGGGTCTGCAACCCTGCCCAGGTTGTTGAGCACGCTGAAGAGTGCGAAGAAGATCGGCATCTGCAGCAGGATCGGCATGCACGAGCTGAAGGGATTCGTCCCCGTGCGCTTGTACAGCGCCATCGTCTCCTCGTTGCGCGCGCGCACCGAGTCCGGGTCGGTCTTGCCTTTGTACCTGGCCTGGATCTTCTGCACTTCCGGCTGGATCAGCTGCATCCGCCGAGAAGACTCGATCTGCTTGACGAACAGCGGGATCAGGAGGACCCGAACGAGGACCACGAGCCCTGCGATCGAGGCGGACCAGGTCCATCCGCTTGCTGCGGGTGCCCCGATGGAGGTGAACAAGGTGTGGAATCCGACGAGGATCCACTCGACGGCCCACCGGAGTGGCCAGAGCATCTGGTCGTACCAAGACATCAGTGCATTCCTCGTCTCAAGTGGGCGCTTCGCCCAGTTCCTTCGTCATCCGTTCCGGATTCTCGTCCCGGTTGACTTCTGCTGCTCTCGCGTGCGCAGAGGACAGCAGCCTTCTGCTCGCCGATGTCCTGCTGAACATCATCGCCCAACCGTGCCCATTCGGCTTCACGCTGTTCGGCCAGGGCCCGATGTGCTTGCCAGTCCGGGCGGCCATCGGCCCTCCGTGGGGGGACATGATCCACCCCACCTGCGCACCAAGGGTGGCAGCGTCCGAGCCTACGAGCGCCCAGCCAGAGCCCGCGTAGCGGGCCGAACCGACGTAGCGCCTCCAGCGCATAGACGGAGCAACTCGGGTAGTACCGGCAAGACCGAGGCAGCAGGGGCGATATCAGCAGCTGGTAGACACGGATCAGCATCTCGAGCGGCCACGAGAGCAACCGTGCGAGAGGGCCAGTGCGTTCCACAGCTGGCTGATTCATCGAGTCAGCACCGAGGAGATCTGACGCTCGAGATCGCGTGCGAGCTGCTCATAAGTGGCCTCAGCGGCAGAGGGCCTCGCTCTGATGACCAGGTCGACGCCAGTCGGTAGCACGGTGACATGCCTACTCATCAAAGCTCTGACCCGGCGTTTGGTGCGGTTGCGCACCACGGCGTTACCCACAGCTTTGGACACGACGAGACCGACGCGGGGCGGTGCTCCTGCCCGAGCGTCGGTCTTGATCGCATGCACCACAAGCCGCGGGCCGCCACTTCGACGGCTACGGACCGCTGCTGCAAAGTCCGCCTTTTCACGAAGGCGGTGACGTGCAGGCAGCACGCCGCCTACGCTCAGGCCGAGAGTTCCGAGCGGCCCTTGCGACGACGCGCTGCAAGGATGGCGCGCCCTGCACGGGTTGCCATGCGCTTACGGAAACCATGCGTCTTGGCGCGACGACGGTTGTTGGGCTGGAAAGTACGCTTGGTCACGATGGTCTCCGGTCACGAGCGGGTTTGACGGCCGGCCTCCTGGCCGCGATCGGACACCCACGCAGCAGTGACAACGGGGCCGAGGCCCCATCGCTGGAGAGCCAGACCCTCACCACTGCGCATGGGCATGCGAAGACGGCCATGATTGGCCTATAGGGGAACGGTACTTGCCCAGCCGAACATGGGTCAAACCACAAAGCCTCCCAGACGTGATATGCAGGACATTCCTGTGCCCGAAAGCGGCTGACAACCCGCGCGCGAACTCCGCGGAAAGTCCGGAGCCTCGCCCGGAAATCTCTACAGAGGCCCTTCTTCAGAAGAAGCTGTCCCCCACAGCCGACTCGACTTGGGGAAAGAACAGGTCAGAAGCCATACACATATGTTGATAAACCTGTGGACAACTCTGCGTCGCGCTGGTCTGCACAACCTTCTCGTGCGTACGATGACGGTCTGCCCCTATCCGGGTGCCATAGCGTCTACCAGCAGGGATACTCCGTGACCGACCAGAGCGACGACTACACCGACATCTGGCGGGACGCCCTCGACTCCCTGGAGCTGACCCCTCGTGACCGGGCGTTTCTTCATCAGGGTCGTCTACTCGGCCTGTTGAACGGAACCGCCATCGTCGCCGTGCCCGACGACTTCACCAAGGACGTCATCGAGACCAGGGTCCGCACCGAACTCGCTGCCGCACTCTCCGCCCGGCTCGGCGAGCCCACCACCGTGGCCGTCACCGTCGATCCACAGCTGAGACATGACGCGCCGGCGATGGACGACCCGATCATCGATCCATTGCCGATCCTTCCGAGCGACCAGCCCTCGGAAGGAGATCCGATATCGACTCTCTCCGATCCGGAGCAGCTTCAGGAGAACTCACCCACCTCGATCCGACGCCAAGAGAGTGGAGGCAGGGTCGCCTCTGGAGAAGCTCGGCTCAATCCGAAACACACCTTCGACAGTTTCGTGATCGGAGCCAGCAACCGCTTCGCTCACGCGGCTGCTGTTGCCGTGGCTGAGGCTCCTGCGGAGGCCTACAACCCTCTCTTCGTCTACGGTGATTCAGGGCTGGGTAAAACCCATCTTCTCCATGCCATCGGTCACTACGCCCGGCAGATTTATCCCAATGTCCGCGTGACATACGTCAATTCCGAAGAGTTCACGAACGATTTCATCAACTCGATCCGCGATGACAAGGCTGCCAGTTTCCAACGCAGGTACCGCGAGGTCGACGTCCTTCTGATCGACGACATCCAGTTCCTGGGGGGCAAGCTCCAGACCCAGGAGGAGTTCTTCCACACCTTCAACACCCTGCACAACAGCAACAAGCAGGTGGTCATCACCAGTGATGTACCGCCGAAGATGTTGCAGGGTTTCGAAGCTCGGATGCGGTCGCGCTTCGAGATGGGGCTGTTGACCGATGTCCAGCCTCCGGATCTGGAAACCCGAATCGCGATCCTGCGGAAGAAAGCGATCCAGGAGCGGCTGACGATCCCCGACGAGGTGTTGGACTTCATCGCCTCGCGGATCTCCACGAATATCCGCGAGCTCGAGGGCGCACTGATCCGGGTGACTGCTTTCGCCAGCCTGAACCGTCAGCCCGTGGACCTCACCTTGGCGGAGATCGTTCTGAAGGATCTGATGCCGGAGGGAAACTCAAGTCAGATCACGGCTGCCGCAATCATCGCCCAGACCGCTCAGTACTTCGGTCTGACAGTGGACGACGTCTGTGGGAGCTCCCGTTCTCGGATCCTCGTCACAGCCCGGCAGATCGCCATGTACCTGTGTCGTGAGCTGACGGACCTGTCCTTGCCCAAGATCGGCCAGCAGTTCGGAGGGCGGGATCACACCACGGTCATGCACGCCGACCGGAAGATCCGGACATTGATGGCGGAGAAGCGCAGCGTCTACAACCAGGTGACTGAGCTGACGACGAGGATCCGCACGACGTCTGTCTGACTCACGTAGCAGCAGCCGCACGTAACTGTCTCAGCCAGTCGTGTGTTCTCGCGGTCCGGCGGTGGGCGGCAGGCTCCCCACCGCGCGAGGGGAAAGCCGTCTCGCGTACTCGGCTACTCGGCAGGGAACGGCAGGCCGCGACCCGTTTTTAAGCACGTCACCGGGGTTGTGGGTGGTTGTCCACAGCTCTGTGGACAACCACCCACAACTGGGGACAGAGCTTGTCCGGCCTGTATTTCCGGAGGTCACAGCGGGATTACGGCTCCGCCCTGGCGAGGCTTCCGCCTCCCCTGTCCACACCGTCATCCACAGCTGTGGATAAGGCGAGTCCGGGAACTACAAAAAACTTGTCATTCGGTGGCTGCCACGTGCTCATACGTCATACACAGCTGTGGATAACTCTGTGGATAACGAGGCGGCGGGCACAGGGAAAATTGGGCCATCAGGCGGTCTGTCGCCGATGACGCAGGCTCTTCGCGGCCAACACGGCCGTGACATGCCGATATGGAGGGCACACCTCGTGCACAGCCCGGTGGAAAACTTGTGGACGAACGCCCAGTTCGTTGTGGACAACCTGTGGGTAAAAACGGGTCGCCTGTGGATTCCTGTCATTCGTCCACAACGGACGTCAGTTATACACAGGCGTTGTCCCCAGGTAAATCACAAGTTCTCACTGCGGTTGAGCTGCACAAAAGGCAGTTATCCACAATATCCACAGGACCTACTACGACTATGAGACTTAAGTGGCATGAACGAGTCCGAGTACGAGCGCTGTGGACAACTTGCCCCTACAGGCCCCAGATCGACCGATTGGGGACAGCCTTGAGGTCTCCAGCAGATTTTGTGACCTACATCACATTTAGTGGTTGCGACGCTCCATGCGCAGCGGGCCGATTGGTCTTGGTCGACATCGGCACTACAGTCGGAAGGCACTGAATTCGGAGTACAGAGGGGCGGAGAGTTCGCATGAAGATCCGTGTGGAGCGTGATGTCCTCGCGGAGGCCGTCACCTGGGTCGCCCGAGGCCTGCCTAATCGTCCGCCCGTCCCGGTACTCGCCGGGGTACTCATCACCGCGGACGAAGCCGGGACCCTGACCCTCTCGGCTTTCGACTACGAGACTTCCGCACGCATCATCGTGCCTGCCGACGTGAGCGAGCCAGGCACCGTCCTGGTGCTGGGACGACTGCTTGCAGACATCTCCCGGAACCTGCCGATGCGGCCGATCGAGATCACCACCGAAGGCAACAAGGTTCAGCTGACCTGTGGATCTAGCAGGTTCAGTCTTCTGCAAATGCCGAGCGATGAATACCCGTCGTTGCCGATCTCTCCCGATCCGAGCGGTTCCGTCGCAGGAAACCTGTTCACGCAGGCCGTGGCCCAGGTCTCGATCGCGGCGGACAAGAGCGACACCCTTCCTATCCTCACCGGGGTCCGAGTCGAGATCGAAGGCTCGAAGATGACCTTGCTCGCGACCGACCGGTACCGGTTGGCCATGCGCGAACTGGATTGGAACCCCCGCGACCCCGAGGCAGCCGGAGTGTTGCTGGTCCCGGCGCGGACTCTCTCCGAGACCGCAAAGTCCCTGGGTGCTGCGGCATCGGTGGAGATCGCCTTCGGCGAGGCCGCAGGCGGAGACGGACTCATCGGATTCGAAGCCGGACAGCGACGGACGACGAGTAGGCTTTTGGACGGGGAATACCCCAAGGTCTCCTCGATCTTCCCGTCCAGTGCCGAGACCGAGGCCGTCGTCGAAACCTCCGCTCTGGTGGAGGCTGTCAAACGTGTATCGCTGGTGGCAGAACGCAACACCCCTGTCCGACTGCGTTTCGCGGAAGGACAACTTTCGATCGACGCCGGAACCGGGGACGACGCCCAGGCCTCGGAAGCCATCGAGTGCTCGTTGTCCGGTGAGGACTTCGAGATCGCCTTCAACCCGCACTATCTCCTGGACGGCCTGCACGCCATCGGGACGGACCACGCTCGGTTGGCCTTCACCCAGAGCAACAAGCCGGCTGTGCTGAGCGGGCAGAGCTCTGCAGACGGCGAAGCGGACAGCTCCTACCGATATGTGCTGATGCCAGTGCGTTTCGCGGGCTGACCGGGGTCGCTGTCAGATCGGTCGACTCGGAGCGCGACGGGAAAGGAAGATGCTGTGAGAACGCATGTCGTCTGCCTCGACCGCGTGTCGACCGTAGCTCGCTGAGGTAGGTGTGCGACTTCGGCATCTGTCTCTGATGGACTTCCGCAGCTATGCAGCTGCGGAGCTACCTCTGTCTCCCGGAACGACCATCTTGGTCGGGGCCAACGGCCAGGGGAAGACGAATCTCGTCGAAGCTGTGGGATATCTGGCTACCTTGGGCAGCCACCGGGTCTCCCAGGACGGCCCCTTGGTGCGGCAAGGCGCGCAACGTGCTCTGGTGAAAGGTGCGATCGTCCGCGCCGACCGTGAGCAGCTCGTCGAGATCGAGATCATTCCGGGGAAGGCGAATCGTGCACGGCTGAACCGTTCGACGCAGACCAAACCCAGAGACGTCCTCGGAGTTCTACGGACAGTGCTGTTCGCACCGGAGGACCTGGAACTGGTCAAGGGTGACCCGGCCGAACGCCGACGTTTTCTGGACGGTCTACTGGTCGCACGCCAACCACGCTGGGCGGCCACACGCTCGGACTACGAGCGGATCCTGAGGCAACGCAACGCCCTGCTGAAGTCTGCCGCACCTGACCTGCGTCGCAGATCGTCCCGAGGGCGCGGAGGCCAGCGTCAGGTGTCCTCAGGGCATGACGAACGGGTCGCAGCGGCGCTGCACACCCTCGACATCTGGGACGAACAACTGGCCGGCGCGGGCGCGCAGCTCCTCTACGGGAGGCTGCGGATCCTGCGCGACCTGAGCCCCTTCCTCGCTGAGGCGTACGACGAAGTGAGCGCCTCCACTTCGTACGCCAGGGCGACATACCGCTCATCCCTCCGGGAAGGAACTGCCAGAGCCGTCCTGGAGGGCGAAGTACCTACGGTCGACGAGTTGCGAGAAGCTTTTCGGGCAACCCTCGTCGAACAGCGGGCGGCCGAGGTCGAACGAGGGGTGTCGTTGTCGGGGCCTCATCGGGACGACCTGATGCTTTCCCTGGGGGAACTGCCCGCCAAGGGCTACGCCAGCCACGGAGAATCCTGGAGTTTTGCGCTTGCGCTGCGCCTGGCCTCTTTTCAACTGTTACGGCGGGACCTGCAGAACGACCCGGTGCTGATCCTCGACGATGTCTTCGCGGAGCTGGACAGCGGACGCCGGGAACGGCTGGCGGCTCTCGCCGCCGACGCAGAACAGGTACTGGTGACAGCTGCGGTAGCGCAGGACATCCCTTCTGCACTGCAGGGCACGGTCTGCGAGGTCACTCGAGGAGTGGTGTCGGCGGCCGACAGGTCTGTAACGGAGACCCAGATCGCTCCCGGTGGGGAAGGTGCGTGCGATGACTGAGAGCCCACGCATTCCCATATCATCCACAGATCCTGTGGATAACCGGGCAATTTCTGTGGATGAAGAGGGAAACCCTCTCCCCGATCATGCTTCTCGAGATGCCGCCCATGCAGGAGCGGCGCTCTCCTCCGCAGCTGAGATGTCCATCGACTCGGCGGTCGAGGCCGCAGCGGCGTCAGCCCTGGCCAAGGCCAGGGAGGGCGCTCGTTCGGCGGGGCTTCGACCGACTTCGGGACGGGGGCGTACCCGGCCCCGGATCCGGCCCTCGGAGTACTCGGGAGCGCGAGCCGACGGACGTGACCCGGTCCTGGTCGGAGACCATCTGGGCCGGTTGCTCTCCGAGCGTGGATGGCAGGTCGAGGTCGCCGTTGGTTCGGTGATCTCCCGTTGGCCGGCAGTCGTGGGCCCGGAGGTGGCCCAGCACGTCACCCCGGAGACCTTCGAGGACGGCGTGTTGACGGTACGAGCCGATTCGCCCAGCTGGGCCACCAACCTCAGATACATGGTTCCACTGCTCCTGGAACATCTCGCCGCCGACCTAGGAGAAGGAAAGGTCACCGATCTGCGGATCGTCGGCCCGGCTTCACAGACCCGACGCAGGGGACAGCGATACCTCCCCGGCGGGCGTGGAGCACAGGACCCCTACGAGTGATCCGGTCGGGTGGGAACGGTCGACAAGGGACGGTCCGCTGTCTCGGGGATCGGTGCGCCCTCCGGTGAAAAAGCTGGTCAAGCCCCTATGGGATCTCGGATCCATCCCATGGCCAGGTCGATTCAGGCCCCATGTGATTCATGGCGAGATGTCCGAAGAGTCGATTTTTCGGAAAGGGCCCTCAGGCGCGCGTAAACCCTGGGGTGGATACAGGGAGTCATGAGCCCGCTCGTTCGTGGCTCAGTGTGGCTCGCCAGGGCCCCGCTGATACATCTCTGTCCTACGGCGCGGGTAGACTGTCGATGCTACAAACGTCTCGTCGTTCGTGCCGGGGCCGTACACCGACGAAGCCCCCACACCAGGGGCTCGTAGAACGACCGACACGAACGCCCATTCCCGGCAGGAGCGTCGTGACCGAGTCCAACGCTGAGCATCCCCTTCGCGAGGCATCAGAGAACCAGGCAACACCGACGGACCACATCGGGGAAACCGATCCCAATTACGACGCCAGCGCCATCACCGTCCTCGAAGGACTCGAGGCCGTGCGGAAACGCCCTGGCATGTACATCGGGTCCACCGGAGAACGAGGCCTGCACCACCTGGTCTGGGAAATCGTCGACAACTCGGTCGACGAGGCGCTCGCCGGATACGCCGACCGCGTCGATGTCACCCTCCTCGCAGACGGCGGAGTCCGCGTTCGCGACAACGGACGAGGCATCCCCACAGACATCCACCCCGCCGAAGGCGTCTCGGCCGTGGAGCTGGTCCTCACCCAGTTGCACGCAGGCGGAAAGTTCGGCGGCGGCGGGTACAAGGTGTCCGGTGGGTTGCACGGCGTCGGCTCCTCCGTCGTCAACGCCCTGTCCTCCAGACTCGAAGCCGAGGTGCGTCAGAAAGGCCACGTCTTCCGGATGGCCTTCGAACGCGGGGTCGCCGTGGCCCCCCTGGCACGCATGGAACCCACCGAGGAGACCGGGACCACGATCACCTTCTGGGCGAGCTCGGAGATCTTCGAGACCACGACCTACGACTTCGAGACCGTCCGAGCACGTTTCCAGCAGATGGCCTTCCTCAACAAAGGGCTGACCATCACGCTCACCGACGAACGCCCCCAAGCGATCCAGGTCGCGGAGGACGAACTCGAAGAGGAAGCCGAACTCGCGGCAGCCGAAGAGGTCACGGAGCCGACCAAGGACACCGCCTCCGCAGCCGCTGAGGAAGCCCGATCCGGTGAGGTGGCCAAGGACGCGCAAGGACGCGCCACCGGACGCACCGTGAGCTACCGCTACGACAACGGACTCATCGACTACGTCACCCACCTCAACGCCAGCAAGCGCAGCGAACACGTCCACCCCGACGTCATCGCCTTCGAGCTCGAGAACTCGGACCGGAACCTCTCCCTCGAGGTCGCCATGCAGTGGACGACCGCGTACAGCGAGTCCGTGCACACCTACGCCAACGCGATCAACACCCACGAAGGCGGCACCCACGAGGAGGGTTTCCGCGCAGCCCTGACCCGTCTCGTCAATGAATTCGCGCGTAAACAGAACCTCCTCAAGGACAAAGACGAGAACCTCACCGGCGACGACATCCGCGAAGGACTGACCGCGGTCGTCTCGGTCAAGCTCGGCGAACCACAGTTCGAGGGACAGACGAAGACCAAACTCGGCAACTCCGAGGTGAAGGGATTCGTCCAAGGCGCCATGACCAGCGAGTTCAGCGACTGGCTGGAAAGGCACCCGAACGAAGGAAAGGACATCGTCCGCAAAGCCGTCCAGGCGGCAGCGGCACGGATCGCCGCGCGGAAGGCCCGCGAGAACACCCGGCGTAAGGGCCTGATGGAATCCGGGGGTCTGCCCGGAAAGCTACGCGACTGCCAGAGCAAGGACCCCAGCGTCTCCGAGATCTACATCGTCGAGGGAGACTCCGCAGGCGGCTCGGCGAAGGACGGACGGAATCCCTTCAACCAGGCGATCCTGCCCATCCGAGGAAAAATCCTCAACGTCGAGAAAGCCCGCATCGACAAAGTGCTGGCCAACCAGGAGGTCCAGGCCCTCATCAGCGGCTTCGGCACCGGCGTCGGTGAAGACTTCGACCTCGACAAAGCCCGGTACCACAAGATCGTGCTGATGGCCGACGCCGACGTCGACGGCATGCACATCCGCACCCTCCTGCTGACCCTGCTCTTCCGCTTCATGCGTCCGCTGATCGAGGCCGGATACGTCTACCTCGCCCAGCCGCCGCTCTACCGCATCAAATGGAGCAACCACCCCCACGAGTTCGCCTTCTCGGACCGTGAACGGGACGAGATGCTGCGGGCCGGCCAAGGGCAAGGATGGCGTCTACCGAAGGACTCCCCCGTACAGCGCTACAAGGGGCTCGGCGAGATGAACGCCACCGAGCTGTGGGAGACCACGATGGACCCCGACCACAGGGTCCTCCTCCAGGTCACGCTGGACGACGCCGCTGCTGCCGACGAGATCTTCTCCGTGCTGATGGGTGAAGACGTCGAATCCCGCCGCAGCTTCATCCAACGGAACGCCCGCGACGCGCGATTCCTGGACCTGTGATGCCGGGCCCGACGGGGAACGACGACCGTCGGGCCGAGGCCAGGGCCCCCTTCCGGGGGGGCCACATCCCGGACAACGATCTACCAACCACCTTGCGAACAGGACGACGAGCGTGAGTGACGAGCAGACTCCCGGCGGCACACAGCCCATCGAGGACGCAGCGGACGGTGCGAACGTGGCCGTCGGCCACGACCGCGTCGAACCGGTCGACCTGAACGCAGAGATGCAGCGCAGCTACATCGAATATGCGATGAGCGTCATCGTCAGCCGAGCGCTGCCCGATGTGCGGGACGGGCTCAAACCGGTGCACCGGCGTATCACCTACGCCATGTACGACGGCGGGTACCGACCCGACCGTGGATACAACAAGTGCAGCCGTGTCGTCGGTGACGTGATGGGCCAGTACCACCCGCACGGCGACACCGCGATCTACGACGCGCTGGTCCGCCTGGTGCAGCCGTGGAACATGCGTTACCCCCTGGTCGACGGGCAGGGCAACTTCGGCAACTCCGGTGACGACGGCGCCGCGGCCGCTCGGTACACCGAGTGTCGACTCCAGTCGCTGGCCATGGAGATGGTGCGGGACATCCATGAGGACACCGTGGACTTCCGGCCCAACTACGACGGAAAGAACCTCGAACCGGACGTTCTGCCTGCACGTTTCCCGAACCTCCTGGTCAACGGGAGCGCTGGCATCGCGGTCGGGATGGCCACGCAGATCCCGCCGCACAACCTCCGTGAGGTCGCCGAAGCAGCACAGTGGGTGCTGGCACACCCGGACGCGACCAAGGAAGAACGCCTCGAGGCCTGCATGGGCATCATCAAGGGGCCGGACTTCCCCACCCGTGGACTCATCATGGGGCGGAAAGGCATCGAGGACGCGTACCGCACCGGCCGCGGATCGATCGTCATGCGGGCCTCCGTCCAGGTCGAGGAGATCCAGGGGCGGACCTGTCTGGTGGTCACCGAGCTGCCCTACCAGGTCAACCCGGACGCACTCAACCGCAAGATCGCGGAGCTGGTGAAAGACGGGCGACTGGCCGGCATCGCCGATCTGCGCGACGAGACCTCCGGACGTACCGGGCAGCGGCTGGTCATCGTGCTCAAACGTGACGCCGTGGCCAAAGTCGTTCTGAACAACCTCTACAAGCACACCCAGCTGCAGACGACCTTCGGCGCCAATATGCTCGCCCTGGTCGACGGCGTGCCGCGGACCCTGCCGGTGTCCGCCTTCGTCCGGTACTGGGTCGAGCACCAGATCGAGGTCATCGTCCGTCGGACGCGCTATCGCCTGAAGAAGGCCGAGGAGCGGATCCACATCCTGCGCGGGCTCCTCAAGGCACTCGACGCCCTCGACGAGGTCATCGCCTTGATCCGTCGTTCCCCGAGCGCCGACGAAGCCAAGTCCGGCCTGATGGGACTGCTCGAGATCGATGAGATCCAGGCCCTCGCGATCCTGGACATGCAGCTGCGGCGCCTGGCAGCCCTGGAACGCCAGAAGATCATCGACGACCACGACGAGCTGGCCCGGCAGATCGAGGATTTCAAGGACATCCTGGATACCCCCGCGAGACAGCGGTCCATCGTCTCGGAGGAACTCGCCGAGATCGTCGACAAGTACGGCGACGACCGACGTACGCAGATCATGCCCTTCGACGGCGACATGTCGATGGAGGACCTGATCCCCCAGGAGGACGTGGTCGTCACCATCACCCGCGGCGGATACGCCAAACGCACCCAGGTCAACGCCTACCGCAGCCAGAAACGAGGAGGCAAAGGGGTCCGCGGGGCTCAGCTGCGCGGCGACGACATCGTCGAACACTTCTTCGTCACGACGACCCACCACTGGCTGCTCTTCTTCACCAACCTGGGGCGGGTCTACCGGGCGAAGGCCTACGAACTCCCGGAGGGGAGCCGCGAGGCCAAGGGACAGCACGTCGCCAACCTGATGGCTTTCCAACCCGAGGAGCGGATCGCGCAGGTGATGGCGCTGCCCGACTACCAGGTGGCGCCCTATCTGGTGCTGGCCACCAGGAACGGTCTGGTCAAGAAGACCCGCCTGGCCGAGTACGATTCGCCCCGCTCCGGGGGGTTGATCGCGGTGAACCTGCGCGACGGCGACGAACTGGTCGGCGCCCGGGTCTGCTCCGCCGACGACGACTTGCTGCTGGTGAGCCGCCAAGGACAGAGCCTGCGTTTCCATGCCACCGACGACGTGCTGCGTCCGATGGGACGGGCGACCAGCGGGGTCACCGGGATGAAATTCCGTGGAGTCGACGAGCTGCTGTCGCTCTGTCTGATTCCTGACGGTGACGACCCGGACGTCTTCGTGGTCTTCGAGAACGGGCTGGCCAAGCGGACCCCGGCGTCCGGTTACCCGGTCAAGGGTCGAGCAGGGCTGGGTGTCCGCGTGGCCGCGATCTCGGAACGAGGCGGAAACCTGGTCGGTGCCCTGACCGTCGGTGAGAACGACGAGGTCATGGTCGTCATGGAGAAGGGGAAGATCGTACGCAGCCGGGTCGATGGTGTCCGTCGGACCGGGCGGAACACCATGGGAGTTCAATTCGCCAAACCGGACAACGGTGATGCCATCGTTGCTGTTGCCCGAAATGCCGAGGCTGAGGGTGAAGACTCGGATACGAATGAGGATTCCGCTGGTGGCGGCCTCGAAAATAGCGCCCCGATGAGGAACGATGAGGGAAATGACGAGACCGTCTTGGACACCGGAGTCACCTCTTCGGAGTAATGAGGGTAGCGGTAGCGTGGTTCTGAAAGATGACGACGCCGGAGGTGGCGAGTGACGACGAAAAGCGGCGCGCCTGGAGTGCCGAGCGCAGCTCGGGGAGAGCCGCGCCCGACGCCGGGCAAGAAGACAGGTCCGGCGAAGACGGCCAGCATGCCTACCACGCCGGTGCCGGTTTCCCCTGCTAAATCTGCTGGAGGTGCGGCGAAGTCGGCACCTGGTCCGGCAAAGCCGGCCGGAGGGCCTCCGCAGGCTTCTCCTGGGCAGACCAAGCCGATTCCCGGGCGGGGACGCCCTGCTGGGGTTCCGCCCCGGCAGCCTCCGCCTGCGCAGCCCAAGGCCGGGCCGGTGAAGCCGCCCCCGGCGAAGCCAGGGTCGGGGCCTGCGCCGAAGGCAGCGCCGGGGCCGGTCAAGCCGGCTCCTGCTTCGGCTCCTGGAGCGTCACCGGCATTGGGGTCTGCCGCGCAGCAGCAGGGTGGCGTGCGTCAGTCCGACGCGCGCAGGGTGAAGTTGACCCTTTCCCGGATCGATCCTTTCTCGGTGCTGAAGATTTCCTTCCTGCTCTCCGTGGCCTTGGGTATCGCCGGAGTCGTGGCGGTATCGGTGTTGTGGGGTTTGCTGAGCGGAATGGGTGTTTTCTCCACGATCACCGACTCGATCAACGAGCTCCAGGCCGGAGCGTCGAGCAACAGCCGGATCGATGTCTCCGACTGGTTCTCCCTCGGGAGGGTTGCGGCCCTTTCTGTGGTCTTCGGGGTGTTCAACATCGTGATGATGACGGCGATCTCCACGCTGGCCGCAGTGATCTACAACGTGTGCGCAGCCATGGTCGGCGGCGTTCAGATGACCCTTTCGGATGACTGAACAGGACCGGGGATTCCGTGTCCTGGTCGCGTTTTGGACGAGCGGAGAACGTGCGGTAGCCTAAGGTGCCGCCAGGTCGCAAGCCCAGGCGTGATGGGCCTATAGCTCAGACGGTTAGAGCGCTTCCCTGATAAGGAAGAGGCCACAGGTTCAAGTCCTGTTAGGCCCACCCAATTGAGAGGCCCCGGAGAAATCCGGGGCCTCTCAATTTTTATCCGGATTCCGCACCACCCCTGGTCATCTCCTGTTCTCTGCACGCCAAGCGGTGGCCCGAGCCGTCTTCGCGGCCTCACAGGGCTTCAGCGACGTCAATTAGCCTGGAAGGCGATGGTCGCGGAGACCGGCTCGTCGACCCGGGCTCTGCACATTGCGCCATGTCCTTCGTCGGACGACAGCCCACGATCGGAGAAACCTTTGCCGGCTGCCCTTGCCCGCGGAATCGCCTCATGGACAGTCTCGGTGCCCATCGGCGCCGTCCTCCTCCTGGCAGTCAGCTGGGGAAGGGACATCCCTCCGCTCCTCGTCGGCGTGGTCGCTGTCGTCCTGGCGATGAGCGTGCTGGCTGCCGTGCACCACGCCGAGGTGGTTGCGCACCGGGTGGGAGAACCCTTCGGATCACTCGTCCTCGCCGTGGCCGTGACCGTCATCGAAGTAGGGCTCATCGTGACGTTGATGACCGCCGGCGGGGAAGGAGCAGCCACCTTGGCCAGGGACACGGTGTTCTCCGCTGCGATGATCACGATCAACGGGATCGTGGGGCTCGCACTTCTGGTCGGTGCTCAACGGCACGAACTCCTCTACTTCAACGCCGAAGGAGCCGGCGCGGCACTGGCCACCGTCCTCACCCTGTCGACCCTGGGTCTGGTGCTCCCCACCTTCACGACCGCTGAGCCGGGGCCGCAGTACTCCGGCAGCCAGCTGGCCTTCGCCGCCGTGTCGGCGCTCGTTCTCTACGGGTTGTTCGTCCTCACCCAGACGCGCCGTCACCGGGATTTCTTCCTGCCTGTCGAGGTGGGTGCGAGCTCGCACGGTGAAGGACTCGAGGAGGACGCCATCCACGCCGAGCCGCCCACGCTGCGTGCCACCTTCACCAGCCTGGCCTTGTTGATCTGCTGCCTGGTCGCCGTCGTCGGACTGGCGAAGGTCGAATCCCCGGCGATCGAGGCCGGAGTGCGCGCAGCAGGGTTGCCGCACTCCTTCGTCGGCGTGGTGATCGCCTTGCTCGTTCTGGCACCGGAGACCCTCGCCGCGGTGCGCGCGGCACAACGCAACCGGATGCAGACCAGTTTCAACCTGGGGCTGGGGTCAGCCATCGCCTCGATCGGTCTGACGATCCCCACCATCGCCTTGCTCTCCTTGTGGCTGCCCGGGCCCATCCACCTGGGCCTGGACCCGCTGCAGATGGCACTGCTGGTGATCACCGGCGCGGTGGCCACGTTGACGATCGTGCCCGGGCGTGCGACCAGGTTGCAGGGCGCCGTCCACCTGGTGTTGTTGTCGGCCTTCGTCTTCCTGGCCGCCAACCCCTGAAACCCTGGCGGGCAGACAGACAGCGCACTACGGTAGGTGCCCTCGACGAAGGAGCAACACAAGATGGCGATTCCCCTGGTGATCGACACCGACACCGCCCAGGACGACTGTGTGGCACTGCTGGTCGGCCTCCTCGACCCGGCGGCCGATCTTCGCGCCATCACGATGGTGGCCGGCAATGTGGGTTTCGACCGACAGGTTCGCAATGCCTGGATGACGCTTTCGGTCGCAGGTCGACTCGGTGAGGTCCCGGTTCATCTGGGATGTCGTCGTCCGTTGATGCGGGCGTGGGTCTCCGCGGAGGACGTCCACGGGGACGGCACCGGCGGGCTCACGATGGACGACACCGGATGCGAGCCCGAGTCGGAACACGGCGTCGATGCCTTGATCCGTCTGGCCGAGGAACACGCGGGTGAACTCACCGTGGTGGCCATCGGACCGCTGACGAATATCGCCGCTGCGGTGTCGAAGGACCCGGGTTTCGTGGACAAGGTGAAGACCTTGGTCGTGATGGGCGGTTCCAACAACGGGCGCGGAAATATCACTGCCGCCGCAGAGTTCAACTTCTATGTCGACCCAGAGGCGGCCAGGATCGTCTGCGAGGCCGGGTTCAAGGATCTGGTGGTCGTGCCGTGGGCGCCGCTGACCGTCCGTGATGCCACCTTCGGACGTGACAGACTCGCGCGGCTGGCATCGCTGGATACGCCGCTGTCGCATTTCTTCAGCAGGATCATCGACGCGACATTGGCCTTCGACGAGGCAGTGGGGATCCCTGGATCAACCCACCCGGATTCGTTGTCCGCGGCGATCGTGCTCCACCCGGAACTGGTGACCCGTTTCGCGCCCTATCACGTCACTGTGGAGACCTCCTCCGAAGCGATGAGGGGATACTCGGCGATGTCCTGGCTCGGGCCCCAGGCCGCAGCCCAGGTCGCCGAGGGGAGCCCGGTGAGTGAAGTGCGCACCGTTCATCAGCTCGTACCGAATGCCACTGTGATCGAGGAAGTCGACGCCGACGCCTTCTTCAGCTATGTGGAGGCTTTGTTGGGGAGGGGGACATCGCCCTCACGCCCAGTCGCGTAGGCTTGAGCCATGCGGAAATTCGTCGTATTGGGCGTGGCCGTCGCCACGGGATTCTTCGTTGCACGCAAGCTGCAGGCGAAGCAGGAGGACCAGGCGTTGTGGGCTGAGGCCACCGACCCTGCACCGGCCCCGGTTCGGCATCTGGGCTGAGACGTCGTAGGCTGTCCTTCGACACCCGCTCTGCGGGGAGGGCGCGAATGCGTCCGTTCGGGGCCTTGGCGCAATTGGTAGCGCACCTGCTTTGCAAGCAGGGGGTTAGGGGTTCGAGTCCCCTAGGCTCCACTCGATCTACCAGCGAGAACAGAATAGCGGACAGGCTTTCTGGACGACCGATTAAGTTACCCGCTCAGTTACGGACGAAATTTACTGACCGGTGCGTGACTTCGTGCGGAGCGCGCTCATCGCAGCGAGGCCTTGTCCGATATCCCGTCTCAGTTCTGCGGATTCCCGGCAGGTCCTCGCGCCACACCCCTTCACCGATATCGCCGTCGCCTGGTGAAAGTTGCCTGGCGCGAGGACGCCGATCACACGATCTCCACCGGCGGATACTTAGGGGTCCACATCCGCTGGAAGACGTCGTCGACCGGATCGGACAACGGCCGCCGGGCCACACCCTCGGCCTCTGCTGCTCGGGCCACAGCCAGGGCGACCTGAGCCGACACCGGGCGGAGCTCGTTGATCGAAGGCAGCAGGGACGCGCCAGGACGGTAGGCATTGGCATGCGAAGCCAGAGCCTGAGCTGCCGCCGCGATCATCGAATCGGTGACCCTACTGGCCTGGCAGGCAGCGACACCCAACCCGATCCCCGGGAAGATGAGGGCGTTGTTGGCCTGGGCGATGTAATGACGGATCTCCTGATGGTCAACTGGTTCGAAAGGACTCCCGGTGGCGATCAGCGCTTTTCCGTCCGTCCAGTCGATCAGCTCAGCCGGAGTGGCTTCGGCGCGTGAGGTCGGATTCGACAGCGGCATGATGATCGGCCGTTCGCAGTGCCGGTGCATGGCTTCCACGACCTCCCGGGAGAAGGCCCCGCCCGCAGTGGAAGTGCCGATGAGCATCGTCGGCTTGACCTGGCGCACCACGTCGAGCAGATCGATCCGCTGCCCGGGCGAGAACCCCCAACCCTCGACTTCGGTGCGAGACCGGGCGAAAGGACGCTGGAAGTCGAGCAGATCAGGCATGTCGTCGACGTACAGGCCCTGGATCCCGATCGGATAGAACTGGCGGACGGCTTCGCTGCGAGGAATGCCCTGACGGCCCATGTGGTCCAGCAGAAGATTGGCGATACCGATACCTGCACTGCCCGCGCCGAAGGAGACGATGCGGTGGTCGGCCAGCGGATGCCCGGCCACCTCGACCCCGGCAAGAATGGCCGCGAGCACGACGGCAGCGGTGCCCTGGATGTCGTCGTTGAAGGTGCAGTGGTCGTGCCGGTAGGTCTCCAGGATGCGGTGGGCATTGCCGGTACCCAGGTCTTCCCAGTGCAGCATTGCATTGGGGAAGACCCGGGAGGTGGTCTCCACGAAGGCACGGATGAACTCGTCGTACCGCTCGCCGCGTACCCGGGCATGACGCTCTCCCAGGTAGAAGGGGCTGGTGAGGAGCCCGAGATTGTCGGTTCCGGTGTCGAGGACGACAGGGACCGCGCGGCGGGGATGGATGCCGGCCGCTGCGGTGTAGACGGAGAGTTTGCCGATGGCGATCTGGATGCCGCCGATGCCCTGGTCGCCGATGCCGAGGATGCCTTCGGAGTCGGTGGCGACGACGAGGTCGACCTCGTCCGGGTCCAGACCGTGTTCGAGCAGAGACTTCTCGATCAGGTCAGGCCGATCGATGGACAGGAAAACCCCTCGAGGGCGGCTGTATTCGACACTGAAACGTTGGATGACCTCGCCGATGGTGGGCGTATAGACGATCGGCATCATCTCTTCGAGGTGGTCGGCGAAAAGCCGGTAGAAGAGAATCTCGTTGCGATCGCGCAGGTTGGCGAGATAGTTGCTTTTCGCGAAGGGGGTCTTCGCTGATTTGTACTGCTCGTAGACGCGGCGTACCTGGTTGGACATGGAGGTGACGCCGGTGGGGAGGAGCCCACTGATGGCGAGCTCTTCGCGTTCGTCCTCGGTGAAGGCGGTTCCGCGGTTGGTCATGGGGTTGGCGAGGACGGCTCGTCCTCGGGCGTGGATGCGTAGCGATCCGTCGCGGTGCGTGGTGTCGAGCTCGTAGTCGGGCATCGGTCCGTTCCCTCGGCCGTGGGCGCTGGCCTCGCGATCGTAGTGCACCGGTGCAGGCCGTGGCGCGGTTGCGGGCTACCGAGATGCAGTTCAGCCGTCGGCAGCGGGTATCGGCGGTGGGGTGATTTCGGATGAAAAGCTGTGAATTTTTATGAAATTTGTTGGTATATAGGCGAAACGATTGACATATGCGTCATCGTGCATATTAGTATCGGCGCATGAGTTCTGAGCGCATGGAGATCGCCTCGCGTTGGCTTGCCACGGCAGACCTGTTCAAGGTGCTCTCCGCCCCGTTGCGCATCGGGATCATCGAGCTGTTGGTCGAACGGCCCCGAAATGTGTCCGAACTCGTGGACGCACTCGGAGCCCCGCAACCACTGATCTCCCAACACCTGCGGATCCTGCGCGAGACCTGCCTGGTCCAAGGGAACCGGTCCGGACGGGAGACCACCTACAGCTTGATGGACGACCACGTCGCCCACATCGTGCGAGACGCGATCGCCCACACCTCGGAACACGATCCGAGCAAACCCAAAGAGACCCACCAACCCCGGAAGGATCCGACATGAGCCACGTACTCGCCGAGCCCCACACCGACCACCAGCACGGCCCGAACTGCGGACACGAAGCTGTCGTCCACGAGGACCACATCGACTACCTGCACGACGGCCACGCCCACCGTCTTCACGAGGACCACGTGGACGAGTGCGACACCTGCCAGTGCGAGCACTGCAGCGACCTTTGCGTGACCTGCTCCTGCACGGACTGCGCCTGCCCCACCTGCAACCACAACACCTGCCAGTGCGAGCACTGCAGCGACCAGTGCGTCAGCTGCGAATGCACGGACTGCACCTGCCCCACCTGCAAGCACGCGGCCTGATCGCGCGTCCGTCGCGCACCGAGGTCGGAAGAAGACCTGCCCCATCGCCGGCGTCCCATGACGGCCATGGACAGGCAAGAGAGGGCGTCATCATCATCGGATGACGCCCTCTTCGCAGGATCACCGGCGGTTACACCATCACGTCGACGCGACCGACGCCGAGACCACCCCACCCCGAGGCCGCAACAGCTCCCCCAACTCCGCAGGAGAGTGCGCGACAGCCATCGCCTCGACCCACTCCGAAGCCTCCCCGTACCCCCAGGAGACCGCGATCGTCGGTACCCCATGCGCTCCTGCCCCGACCACGTCATGATGCCGGTCGCCCACCATCACCGGACTCGACAGATCGGCCCCCGCCGCGCGCAACCGCTCCAAGGCAGACGCCACCACGGCAGCCTTCGTCCCGGAACTCTCGTCCGGAGGCGACCCACAGACCGCGACGAAACACTCACCGACCCCGTACCCGGTCACGACCTCCACGGCCATCGACTCCAACTTGGACGTCGCCACCGCCATCGGAAGCCCCGCCGCAGCCAGCTCCCGAATCAGGTCGAGCATCCCCTCGAAGGGCGGGGTCCGGTCCAACCGGGCATGCAGCGTAGCCCGATAACGACGGATCGCCTCAGCGACCTGCTCCTCCGGGATCTGCACGACCTCACGCAAGGTCTGCCCCAACGGCGGACCCACGATGCGCCTGGTCTCGATGCCGGACAAGCCGGGAAAACCCATCCCGACCAAGGTCTCGTGCAGCGTCGAGACGATCGTCTCACCGGATGCGCTGATGGTGCCGTCGAGATCGAAGAGGACAGCGGTCGGCTGCCCCGGCATAGATGTCACAGAAACCTCACTCGTCGCCGACACATGACAGGAAGGTAGGACGTCGGTGGCCCGATCATCCGACCGGGCCACCGACGTCCTACCTGAACTGTCAGTAGGTCTTCTTGTCCTTGTCCGTGCCGGACGCCGGCGGCATGTCCTCTGCGCGGGCCTCGGTCGACGGCGGGATCAGATCGTGGTTCTCGAGAGGCACCTCGGACACCTGACCCGACGAGGACGAGAACATGGCAGCACCGCTGCCGACGGGGGACGAGGACGCCGACATGGTGGACTCCCGACCCTCGGTCGGAGGGACATACGGGTCCGCCAACGGGCGCGCCCACGGGTCGTCCTGCTCCGCAGCCTTCTTGTTCACGTACCAGGCGATCACACCGGCCACCGCGACGATGCCCGCCGCGGCCAACAAGCTCGAGCCGAAGCCGCGCTTGCGCCGTTTCGGTGCGACGACGGCGTCACCCTTGAGGACCATCGCGGCATCGGACGCCCGGTGCATGGCATCGGACTCCTTCACCTTCTGCAAAGCGTCCGACTTGGCCGCGGCACCAGCCGCGACCGCGGCGGAAACCGCACCGACGACCTTCGGGACAACCTCGTCGACAAAGGTGTCCTTCGCCTCGGAGACCCGGGGGAGGACATCCTCCTCGACCTTGGCGCGGGCCTCACCGAGCTTGGGTGCGACCGCGGCACCGGCTGCGGCCAGAGCCGGCGCAGCCAGGTTCTTCCCGTGGTCGGTCTGCTCGGCGACCTTCGTCCGGACCTTGGACGCGGCTTCGCTGGCGGCGGGGATCAAGGAGTCCTTCAGTTCACTGACATCGGCCGTGCTGACCGGCAGCTTCTCGATCGTAGGGACGGTGACCTTCTGCTTCTTGCGCTGGAACACGGTTTTCCTCGCTCTCCTAGCATCGCCATCGGCATCGAGACCGGAAGACGGACGACGTTGCGGTTCTCACCAAGCCCACTGCCCATCCTGCCGTTTTTCATGCCTCCTGAACCAACGTATGACGACTCGGGAACGATCCCGGAGGAAGGCCGCAAGGTGTTTCATCACATTCGTCCGACATCGGGGCAGGTTCAGGTCGACCAGCGGTGGGAGGCTCATGGAAGGATGGCGTCCATGAACGTGACGCTGCACACCAATCACGGCGACATCAACGTGGTGCTCTTCCCGGACCACGCCCCCAAGACGGTCGACAACTTCGTCGGGCTGGCCCAGGGCACCAAGGAGTACAAGGACGACGCAGGGCGTACGAACCCCACCCCGTATTTCGACGGGCTCACCTTCCACCGGATCATTCCCGGATTCATGATTCAGGGCGGATGCCCCCTCGGCGAAGGCTTCGGCGGACCCGGGTTCATGTTCGACGACGAGATCAGCCCCGACAAGGACTTCTCGAAGCCGTACATCCTGGCCATGGCGAACGCCGGCAAGCGCGGGGGGCGCGGGACGAACGGCTCCCAGTTCTTCATCACGGTCGCCCCGACGACCTGGCTGCACGGCAAACACACCATCTTCGGTGAGGTCGCCGACGACGAGAGCCGTAAGGTCGTGGACGTCATCGCCGGCGTCCGTACGGGGGGGAACGACAAGCCGGTGGAACCGGTGGTCATCAACAGCGTGACCGTCACGGAATGACCTGTCGAGGAGTTCCACGCTCGTAATCAGAGCGTGAGGAACGTGCGACGCCCCCCGGCACCCCCGGGGGGCGTCGCACGTTGGGGGACGTGACAAGGAGGAAGCTCATGACCACGCCGTACGGTGCACCTTCGCCGGTATCCGGTCCTATGTGCCCGCGCCACCAGGGTGTGTTGACATATGTCACCTGCCAGCGGTGTGGACGGCCGGTCTGTCCTCGATGCCAGGTACCGGCATCGGTGGGAGTCCACTGCGTGGATTGTTCTGCGGAAAGCCGCCGGAATCGGCCTGCCGCCGTGCGGCGGGCACTGTCCGCGGAAGCCGCCCCCTATGTCACCTACGGATTCACCGCGGTGATCTGCGTGGTCTACGTGGTGCAACTGCTCGTCCCCTCGCTGACCCTGCAGATGGCTCTGGTGCCGCTCCTGACGTGGCGAGAGCCTTGGCGTCTGTTGACCAGCGCGCTGGTGCACGACCCGAACTTTCCTCTGCACCTGGTGGGGAACGCACTGCTCCTGGTGCTTCTGGGACGAGTCGTGGAACCTGCCCTGGGGCATCTGCGCTACGCGGTGATGTGCGTGTTGAGTGCCCTGGGTGGTTCGGTCGCGATCGTGTGGATGAGCGCGCCGCCGGACAATCCGATGACCCGGGACCTCAGCTGGGTGACACCGGTTCTGGGCAGTTCGGCCATCGGCTACGGCCTGATGTGTGCGCTGCTGGTGCGCGAGATGCGGGGGCGGGGCGATGTGCGTGGGGTCACCGTTCTCATCGTCCTGAACGTGGCTTTCTCGTTGATGATGCCGAATGTTTCCTGGCAGGGACACCTGGGCGGTGCGGTGGCAGGCGCGGTGGCCACCTGGCTGCTTTCGGCGGTGGGCTCACCGTTGAGACCGAAGGCGCTCGCCTGGGCCGTGGGTGGGGTCGGTAGCTTGTTGATGGTGGGGGCGGTAGTGGCCAGATTTGCTGTGATATCCCCTTATTGGGGCGGTTTCTCCGGGTGATTCCCTGATTTTGCGGAGGGGATCTTCTGTTCGCGGATCTCCTTGCGCACCAAGGGGATCGGTGAGTTATCCACAGACTTATCCACAATTGGGGATGAATAACAGCGGTGTAATCACAGCGGTGTGAACAACTGTGGACGAAGGGGGTTTCTCATTCCGAAAGGTGCCGTGGCCTCGGCATACGAGGCAGTGTCAGCCACCCGCCGATCGACTTATCCACAGGGATTATCCACAGCCCATGTGGATAAGTGGACGAAGCTGTGGGAAAACCAGGCCTGGGCGCACGACAGCCCGCACCAACACGCACACACGCAAAAACGCGGCCACCCACGGCAGCCGCATCCTGCTCAGAATCAGGTCAACGCCAGTTCGTCGTCATCAGGAAGCCCACCATCAACAGACCGCCACCAGCCGCCAGGTTCCAGTTACCCCACGCCTGAACCGGGAACTTCCCCAGACTCGCGTAATAGACGACGACCCACAGGCACCCCAACACCATCAAGGTGACCATCATCGGAGCCCACCACGAAGGGCTCACATCATCGATCTTGGCTTTCGACGGAGCCACCGGACGACGCACGCTCGTCGGAGCAGACTTCGCCTGTTTCTTGGTCGGGCGGGACTCACTCACTACGAACTCCTGATCGAACGCGGTCCACAAGAACGCCAGAATACCTCTCTAGGGTAAGCGCCGTCGGATCGACGGACCCAGGAGTCCCCTCAGGAAAGGAAGAACTGACCAGACCGGGCCGGGCCCGGGCACGTCCTCGACGGAAAGCACCCCAGGAAAACATGTCCGACACAGGCGAGTTTCCCTCAACGAAGGGCGAACCGAGTCGACAATCAAATGTGACCAGCGAAACAGGAGCCGATCCGGAGACACCGACCCAACGCCGGACCGGCGCGGTCGTGACCGGAATCATCGGAGAACTTCTCATCACCTTCGGGCTCCTCGTCCTCCTCTTCGTCGGCTGGCAGGTCTGGTGGGTCACCCGCGCGGCATCCCAGGCCTCCGCCACCGTCGTCTCCGACCTCGGCCGAGAATTCGCAGACCCCGCACTGACCGGCACCTCCTCGACGCCCGGCCCCGCCCCAGCCACCGCCAGCGCACTCACCAACGCGGGCACCCCCACCGGCAAAGCCTTCGGACTGATCACCGTCCCCCGCCTCGGCAACGGACCCCAACCCGTCCTACAAGGCACCTCCACCGCCCAACTGGACAAAGGAATCGGGCACGACCCCACCTCCGCGATGCCCGGCCAGATCGGCAACTTCGCCACCGCAGGACACCGGGACACCTACAGCCACCCCTACAACCGCATCGACGCACTCCGCGAAGGAGACAGCATCGTCGTCGAGGTCAAGGACGGATGGTCCGTCTACCGCGTGGACAACTCCAAGATCGTGCTACCGCACCAGGTCGAGGTCTTCGCGCCGGTGCCAGACCGGGTCGGGGCCACCCCCACCGAATCCTGGATGACCCTCATCGCCTGCGAACCACACTGGACCGCGCAGAAACGCTGGGTCGTCCACGCCAAACTCCAACACTGGGTACCCCGAAGCCCGGCCACCCCCGACGCCGCAGCCAGCCCCGTCGTCCGCGCCGCCCTCGCCGCCCCCACCGACCACCCGACGGGACACTGACATGTACGCCGCGCTCTGGAAAGCACTCCCCGGACCCGCGCCCCTCCGAGCCCTGATCTGCCTCGTCCTGCTCGTCGCGGTCGTCGTCATCTGCTTCACCTGGATCTTCCCCTGGCTTGCCGAACGACTCCCCGTCAACGACCCCAGCATCTCCGCTTCGGTCACGACCCCGACAATCGCACCAGTACGCTGACGGGCTAAAGACCTCATCGAAAAGCGAAGAAGGACGCCGTGACCAGGATCCTCGTCGTCGACAACTACGACAGCTTCGTCCACACCATCGTCGGATACCTCGAACAACTCGGCGCAGAATGCGACATCCGCCGCACTGACGCCGTCGACGCCGACGCCTGCGTCTCCTACGACGGCGTCCTCATCTCACCAGGTCCGGGAAGCCCGGAATCGGCCGGGGTCAGCATCGACATGATCCTCGCCTGCGCACAGGAGAACATCCCGATGCTGGGTGTCTGCCTGGGACATCAAGCACTCACCGTCGCCTACGGAGGCGTCGTCGACCGGGCCTCCGAACTCCTCCACGGAAAAACCTCACCGGTGATCCACTACGGACACAGCATCTTCACCGGGCTGCCCTCACCGTTCACCGCGACCCGTTACCACTCCCTCATCGCAGTGGAAGAAGAACTCCCCGACTGCTTGACGGTCACCGCTCGCACCGAATCCGGGACCATCATGGGAATCAGCCATCGGGACAAAGAACTTCACGGAGTCCAATTCCACCCCGAAAGTATCCTCAGCGAAGGAGGACACCGGCTCATCGCCAACTGGCTCAGCCTGTGCGGACAACCCGACGCCGTCGACCGAGCCGCAGGACTCAGCCCCCTCGTCCGCCGCGGAGCTGCCGCTAACGCCTAGGCAGAACCGGCATCGGCGGTGGTGCCGGCGGCGGTGCCGGCGGCGGCACCGGCTGCGGCAACGAAGCCGTCGGCGACGGAGGCTTAGGCGAAGCCGTCGGCTTCGACGGCGGTAACGGATCCGAAGGGACCGTCACCGTCACCGTGGGAACCGCGCGCGGACGCTCACGGATGATCAACGTCCGCACCTCAGTGCCCATCGGAACGCTCTGGCCTGCGTAGTCATGACGCTGAACGGTGCCTGCCGGGCCATTGGCATCCACATAGGAGGGCACCAGCTTCAACCCCAGCTTCATCAGGATCGACCGGGCCTCGCTCTCCGGCTTCCCCGACAGATCCGGCACCCGGACCTTGCCATTGCTGACATACAAGGTGACCGTTGCACCCTCGGGAACCGTCGCACCGGCCTTCGGGTCGGTACGGACCACCCGATCCGGCCCCTGCTCATTGCTCTCCACCGACTCGACCCGCACCACCAGCCCGGCATCCTTCAGGATCGACTGCGCAGCGGCCTGGTCGTAATTGGTCAGCTCAGGGATCGTCACATTGCCAGGCCCCGAACTGACGTCCAAACTCACCCGGCTCCCCGTCGGTGCCTGATGGCCGCCATCCGGGCTCTGCCGCACCACGATGCCCTCGGCAGCCTTGTTGGGGACCCGGCGGATATCGGCCGCCAGCCCCAACCGCATGAGCTCGTCCTGCGCATCCTGCAAGGTCTTCGTCCGGACGTCGGGGACAGTCACCCCGCCGACATCGCCGATCTTCCCCTGATAAGCCAAAACCCCCATCGTGACCACCAACGCCAGACCGATCGCAGAAGCCACGGCGATCAACAACTGACGACGACGCGAAGCCTGCGGAAGCACCAAGGGCAGCGAATCCGTCGAAGATTCCTTCTTCTCAGGTGTCTCCCCGGCCTGACCCCCCGCCCCGGCCTGGCCTTCACCTGCGCCCTCGGCCGTCGCCACGTCCTGGACAGTGGTCTCGGCATCAGCCGGATCCACCGCAGCCGGTACGGGAACCGCGATGCTCGGCTTACGCCCCGCAGCCAAGGCCTCCAGATCGGCAGCGAACTCGCTCGCGCTGGAATACCTGTCCTGCGGCTCCTTGGCCAAGGAATGCAGAACCACCGCGTCGATCTCGGCCGACAAGGTCTCGTCATAGGTCGACGGAGGCTGCGGAGTCTGCCCGACATGCTGGTAGGCGATAGCCAGCGGGCTGTCTCCGGTGAAGGGCGGACGCCCGGTCAACAGTTCGTAGAGCACACATCCGGACGAGTACACATCGGCCCGGGCGTCGATGCTCTTCCCCTGAGCCTGCTCCGGAGAAAGATATTGGGCGGTACCCACCACCACCGACGTATTCGTCAAGGTCGCCGCAGAATCAGCGATGGCGCGAGCGATACCGAAGTCGGTCAGTTTGACCTCGCCCTCGGTGGTCACCATGACATTCGCCGGTTTGATGTCACGATGCACCAGACCGTTCGCATGGCTGAAGGAAAGCGCCCGCAACGTGGCCGCCATGATCCGGCAGGCCTCCGGCGGTTCCATCGGCCCGCCACGTTCGTGCAGCATCTCGCGAAGGGTCTTGCCGTGCACCCGCTCCATCACGATGAAGGGCACCGCGATATCTGCCCCGCCCAACTCCGTGGCCGAATCCTCGCCGGAGTCGTACACCGCGACGATCGACGAGTGGTTCAGACCGGCGGCAGACTGCGCTTCCCGCCGGAAACGTTGCAGGAAGCTCACATCCCGGGCAAGGTCCGAACGGAGGACCTTGACCGCGACCTCACGGCCCAGACGCGTGTCCCACCCCGCATGGACCTCAGCCATGCCACCTCGACCGATGAGTTCGCCGATCTGGTAGCGGCCGACCAAGACCCTTTCGTCGGTCATGGTCGGTTCACTCCCCTCAGCAGGCATCGGCTCGGTCAACACTGCTCCCTATCAAAACGTCTGGACAAGATCGTGCGGTCGCCGACTCAGTTACGAGACGAGGGGGTCGTCGACGGCGTATTCGTCGACGGGGAAGGACGTTCCCGATCCCGCATGCCCATACTGACGGTCAACGTGATTTTCCGGTCCAACGGTTGGAGGCCTGAAGGACTGATGGCAACGACCGTACCCGGTGGAAGCTCCGACTCCACATCCTCGGTCACGATCTGTGTGAAGCCCCGACGGGTCAAAGCGCCGGCGACGATCTGAGCGTCCTTGCCACGGTAGGTGGCCAGATCGATACTTGCCGAGGCCGCAGGCTTCGGCGGAGGCGGCGGCGCATTGCTCGGACGCGCCGGAGTCGAGGAGGACGACGAAGAAGAGGACTCGGACGGGGTACTCGGCGGAGCAGAGATCGACACACCGGACGACGGTTTCGGCGTCGGCTTCGACCCCTCCCCGACGAGACCGGTCATCCTCAACACCGCGAAGATCGCCACCAGGGTCAACACCCCGAAACCGGCCACCATCCAGGGGTTGGTCTTCCGCTCCGGCAACGCTACCGGCCGGGACGGCCCGGACGGACGCCCACCCTGTCCCGCACCATACCGGTCGGCAGGATGCGTGGCATATGCGGTAGGAGAGGTCAACTGCCTGGTCGAGGACTGCTCCGGCATCTGGCGGGTGGCGAACCCCTGAGGCACCGCGGCCGCCGCAGCAGCAGGACCACCCTTCATGGCCTTCGCCACGGCACGGGCGCTCTCCGGGCGTTGCGCAGGATCCTTCGCCAAGCAGCTTTCGATCACCGCTGCCAGTGCGTTGGGCACCGAGACCGGCAACGGCGGGGGCACATTGTGGACGTGGGCCATCGCCGTCGCCACCGCCGACCCCTCGTCGAAGAGACGCTCACCGGTCAGCAGCTCGTAGGCCACACAGCCCAACGAATAGATGTCCGAACTTCCCGAGACGGTCTTGCCCATCGCCTGCTCCGGAGAGATGTACTGGGCCGTGCCCATCACCTCGCCGGTACGCGTCATCGGAGCCGCGTCCTTCGCCCGGGCGATACCGAAGTCGGTCAACTTGGCCACGCCGTCCGGGCGCAACAGGATGTTCGCCGGCTTCACGTCACGGTGGATGACCCCGGCTTCGTGGGCGGCCTGCAGAGCCTCTGCACACTGACCGATGATCATCGCCGTCCGCCGTGGTGACTGCGCGCCCTGCTCCCGGATGATCTGGGAAAGTGGCTCGCCCTCCACGAACTCCATGACCAGCCACGAGGCGCCGTCGTCCTCGCCGTAGTCGTACACCGTCGCGATATTCGGGTGGCCCAGCAGAGCCGTGTGCCGCGCCTCCTCACGGAAACGCTCGGCGAAGCCCTCCTGCTGGGCCAGGTTCGCCGAGAGGAGCTTGATGGCGACGGTGCGGCCCAGGACCCGGTCGCTGGCCCGCCAGACCTCGCCCATACCACCTACCGCGATGCGGGAGACGAGGGTGTAGCGATTACCGAAGACGGTACCCGGCTCGATGCTCATCGATTGATCACAGCCTTCATGACTTCCTGCGCCAAAGGTGCGGCGTTGAACGAGGGACCGGGGCCCGGCGCAGGCAGACCGCCGTTTTCGACGAGAACCGCGACAGCAACTTTCGGGTCGTCGGCCGGGGCGAAGGACATGAACCAGGCATGAGGTGCGAGGGCACGGCCCTGAGCATCGTGGTTCTCCGCGGTACCGGACTTACCCGCGACCTTCACACCGGGGATGCGAGCAGCCGCACCTGTTCCGACCGGGGATTCGGTGACCTGGACCATCATGCGGTTCAACGCGGCGGCGATCGGTTCAGTCGTCGCGCGGGAGTATTCCTGAGGTTTCGTGGTGTCGATCACGTCCAGCCCGGAGCCACGGGTCTGACGCACCAGGTAGGGCTTCATCACCGAACCCTTGTTGGCGACACCGGCCGCGACCATCGCGATCTGCAACGGGGTGACGTGGACATCCTGCTGACCGATGGCCGTGTAGGCGATCTTCGGGGGGGTGTCCATGACTCCGGTGGTCGACGGGGTGACCTTCATGGGGATGGAGAGTTTCTCACCGACCCCGAATTTCTTGGCCTGGGCCTTGAAAGCATCCGCACCCATGTCCAAACCCAACTGCGCGAAAGCAGTGTTGCAGGACATGGCCATCGCCTCGGTCATGGTCACCTCACCACTGCCGCAGGGTCCACGCCAGTCGTTGGGGAGCTTCACAGAGGTCTGCGGGATGGGCAGCTGAGCGACACCGGTCAGTTTCGAGTTCTCGTCACGGCCCTGCGCCATCCCGGCCGCAGCCGTGATGACCTTGAAGACCGAACCTGCCGGATAGAGGTCACCGGCGATGGCCCGGTTCACCAACGGCTTCGAGGCGTCGGTGTTCAGACTCTTCCACGCCTTCTGTGCGCTGCTGCCGTCCAGGGTGGCGATGGTGTTCGGGTCGTAGTGGGGGTGGCTGACCATCGCGAGGATGGCACCGGTCTTGGGGTCGAGGGCCACGATCGCACCCCGGCGGTTCCCCAGAGCCTTGTCGGCGGCCTGCTGAGCCTTCGGATCGATGGTGAGTTCCAGGTTCACCCCGGCAGGCCGTTTCCCGGTGAGCAGGTCCCCCAGACGTCGGTAGAACAAGGCGTCCGACTGCCCGGAGAGCAACTCGTTGTTGGTCAACTCCAAGGCGTTCGCCCCGTACCCCAAGGAGAACCAGCCGGTGAGATGACCGTACAAGGGCCCCTGCGGGTAAGAACGTTTGAACTTGATGTTGCCGTCGTTCTTGTCGGAACGGGCGATCTGGGTCTGGTCGACCAGAATCGCACCGCGCTCCTGTTCGTAGGCGGACAACAAGGTACGTCTGTTCCCCTTGCTGTCACGCAGCGTCTTGGCGTCGGCGTACTGGACCCATGAACCGAAGACCAGTAGCAACGCGAACATTCCCGCGACCAGGACAGACAGTCTGCGGATAGGCGCATTCATGGACTCTTCACCACACTCGTGGGCGCGTCGGCTGCGGCAGAGGTCTCATCGGGATCCGGCAGCGGCCGACGCGCGTGATCGCTGATCCGAAGCAGGATCGCCACGATGGCCCAGTTGGCCAGGAGCGATGAACCGCCCGCAGAGAGGAAGGGCGTGGTGAGACCGGTCAACGGAATGACACGCAGGACACCACCGACGATGGTGAAGACCTGCAGCGCCATGGTGAAGGACAGACCCGCGGCCAGCAGCTTGCCGAAGCCGTCGCGTGTGCCCAAAGCGGTCCGTAGACCACGTTCGATCAACAGAGCATAGAGGACGAGAACCGCGAAGATCCCCACGAGTCCCAGTTCTTCGCCGAGACTGGCGATGATGAAGTCGCTGTCGGCCAACGGCGTCAGGTTCGGACGACCCTGCCCCAGACCGGTGCCCAACATCCCACCTGCGCCCAGACCGTACAAACCCTGACGCAACTGATAGCTCTGGTCGAAGTACTCCGGCGCCCAGGGATCCAACCAGATGTGGACTCGGCGCTGAAGGTGGGCGAACAGCAGATAGGCCACGAAAGCCCCACCGCAGAACAGCGTCATGCCGATCGCGATCCAGCTCTTACGCTCCGTCGCGATGTACAACATCCCTACGAACAGTCCGAAGAAGAGCAGCGAGGTCCCCAGGTCACGCTGGAAGACCAGGACCGCCACCGAGAGCGCCCAGGCGATCAGGATCGGACCCAGGTCACGTGCCCGGGGAAGACGGATACCGAAGATTTCCTTACCGGCCAGGGACAGAGCGTCGCGGGTCTGGATGAGGTAACCGGCGAAGAAAACCGCCAACAGGATCTTCGCCAGCTCGCCAGGCTGGAAGGAGAACGGACCGATGCGGATCCAGATCTGCGCGCCACCGGCCTCGATACCGATCACCGGCAACAGCGGGAGCAGCAGGGCGACCAGGCCCGAAGCCATCGCGGTGAAGGTGTACCGGCGCAGAATCCGATGATCACGCAGGGTGACCAGGACGATCGCGGCCACCACCATCGACAACCCGGCCCACATGATCTGACGTGGGGCGACACCGGAAACACTGCCGACAGCGATGTCCAGCCGGTGGATGATCACGATGCCCAGACCGTTCAACAAGGTCGCCACCGGCAGCAGCAGCGGGTCGGCATAGGCCGCCCGCCATCGCAGGACCAGGTGGAAGGCGATCGCGAAGGCCAGGACCCAGATGCCCTGGGTGAACAGGTCGACCGGGATCTTCCCCGCAGTGGCCAGACCGACGTTCAAGTAGGCGAGCAGCACGATGAGGACAGCGAAGATCAACAACACCAATTCGATGTTGCGACGCGTACGGGGACGAAAAGTACTCACCGTGGTCATGGTGAGGTCCCGCAGGACGAACTGAACCTCTTGCTACGGCACTCCTGCGCTTCCCTGCGGAGTTCGTCGATACGTTGCCGGGCAGCGTTGAGATCGTTGGTGCGCATCTCACCGTCCAACCTGGTGCGCCACATCTCGGGAAGATCCGACACCGGGATGTCCGTCCGGCTCTCCACCTGGGACAGATGGAGAGGACCCAGCGTCTGGGGGACCCCCCGATAGATGGCGACCTTTCCCTCGGACTGGCCCACGTAGTACTGGTTCTGCGCCCACTGCCAACCGCTGAAGGCCGCAGCACCGAAGGCCAGGGTCAACACCGTGATGATGACCACGGCGCGTACCCACGGACGGGGGCGGGGGTCGTCGTCCTCGTCGTCGATGTCCTCCTCATGAGGGGCCCCGGCCGCCATACGAGCCAGGGCTGCCGCCTTCTCGGCAGGTGATGCCGGCACTCCGGACACACGATGACGCCGTTCCGCGGCCGCGCCCACGATGGTCGGCTGAGGGGAGACGTCGACCGCAGTGGGCACGATGTCGCCCAGGACACAGGTGACATTGTCGGGGGCGCCGCTGCGCATGGCCAGGTCGACGAGCCGCCGAGCGGTCTCCAACGGGTCGTAGCCCATCCGGATGACCTCTGAGATCGTGTCGAAGGCGACATAATCAGACAGGCCGTCCGAACAGATCAGGTACCGGTCACCGATCCGAGGCTCCCGCATCGACAGGTCGGGCTCGTCACCGGGCGCCCCGGTCAGTACCCGGGTGACCAGCGAACGCTGCGGATGGTACTCGGCTTCCTCCTTGGTGATCCTTCCCGAGTCGACCAAGGTCTGGACGAAACTGTGGTCCTTCGTGATCTGGAAGAACTCCTCGCCACGCAACAAGTAGGCCCGGCTGTCCCCGATATGGACCAGGGCCAGACCGTGCGAGCCGGCCTTCATCAACGCGGTCAGGGTCGTCCCCATCCCCGCCAACTCAGGGTTGGCCTGCATCTCGGTGGCCAACGAGATATTGGCCTCCGAAATGGCCGCAGCCAGGATGTCCAAGGCGTCATCGGAGCCGTGGCTGTCACCGTCCAACGGCGCCAGCCTGGCCAATACCAGCGAAGAAGCCACATTCCCGCCGGCATGTCCACCCATGCCGTCGGCGACCGCCAACAGATGAGGGCCGGCATAGCCGGAGTCTTCGTTCCGCGATCTCACCAAGCCGACATCAGTGTGAGCCGCGAAGTCCAGGGCGAAGGTCATCGACTACCGCCTGAGTTCCAGCACCGTGGTGCCGATCCTCAGCTGGCTGCCGTCACGCATCTCAATCGGCTGCGAGATGCGCTGACCAGACACGAAAGTGCCATTGGTGGAGTTGAGATCCTCGAGATACCAATGTCCTGCCTCCTCGAAGATGCGGGCATGACGGCCCGAAGAGAAGTCGTCATCCAGGACGAGAGTGCACTCCGGGTTACGACCCAGGAGCACTCCCGAAGAACGGAGCGGCACCGTCGTTCCGCGCAACGGACCCTCCACGATGACCAGCGAACGTAACCCACGCCCCCGACGCTCTGCACGGCTCGAAGGCACGTTCGAGGTCGGACGAACCTTCGCCCGACCGTCGGCGGCCTTCTTCACGATGCGGGTTCCGTACAGATCGCTGCGGATCACCCCGACGATGCTGAACACGAAGAGCCACATCAGGATGAGCAGACCGAGCCGTACGGCGGTGAGGGTGAGTTCGCTCAATGTCCCTTCACCGCCTGCCCGAGCGGATGACCAGGCTGGTCCTCCCGAGGGTGATCCTGTCTCCGTCGGTCACATGCTGGCTGGTGATGCGGTCACCGTTCACGAACGTGCCGTTGGTCGAACCCAGATCGCGCACCGAGATGGCGAAATGCGGCCCGTCGTGCGTCACCCGGATCTCGGCATGCCGACGGCTGATGCCCGCATCCTCCAAGGTGATGTCGACATGCGGGTCGCGGCCCAGCACTGTCAACGCGCTCAGCAACGGATACCCGTGACCGTCCATGTCCAGCCACGGACGCTCGCTCGGATCGACCCGAGCCGCCGACGGACGAGGCGGAGCCGGAGCTTCCCGAGGATCCCGGTCGTAGTCGTCGTAATCCCTTCCACCGTAGGCAGCCTCCCTGCCCGCGGGGGGCTGGGCAGGCCAACGGTCGGCTGCAGGGGCGGCCGGAACCGCAGCGGCTGCTGCCTGGTACGGGTCGTAC
>NZ_BAGZ01000017.1 GCF_000298175.1 Austwickia chelonae NBRC 105200
GGGCGGAGTCTTTGAAAAGACGCGAGCAGTTGAAGATGGCTGGCGTAGCTGTGGTGGCGGTGGCTGGTGTGCTTGGTGGGGTGTTCTGGTGGCGGCGTCGCCGAAATACTGCCCGCTGACCGCCCCGGCCAGGGCTCAGCTGCGAACTGCCGTCACCCCGGCGAGCTGACGCAGAGCCCCCACACCACGCGGCTCCTCCGCCGACAGCGGGACAACCGCCGTACGGGCAGCCAGCTCGGCCACCCGTCGATGGTGAGCGTCCTCCGCGCGGCCCCGGTCCGCCAACAGCGCTGAACCCGGACGAGCCGCAGCCAAAGAAGCATTCACCACCCACGCCCACGGTCGGATCCCCGCACGGCCCAGATCGGACTGGAGCTGCTCGGCCTCCAACACCGGCGTGGACTCCGGCAAGGTCACCATGACCACCTTGGTCAGCCCCGGATCCTGCAAGCGCATGAGCGGCGTCGTATAACCCCGGGACCCGCCCATGCTGCGGACGATATCCCGGTGATAGGAACCGGTGGCATCCATCAACAGCAAGGTGTGCCCGGTAGGAGCAGTGTCCATGACCACGAACTGCCGCCGAGAACGCTCCACCAACCGGGAGAACTGCCCGAAGACGGCGACCTCCTCGGTACACGGGGAAAGGAGATCCTCGGCGAGCCGGGCCCGCCCGGCATCATCCAGACCACGGCCTCTGCTCGCCATGACCTGCTCCCGGTAGGTGCGGGTGGCTTCCTGCGGGTCGATCCGGGACACAGTCAGCCGGCCGACCTCGTCACCGGACAGAACCGCCTCGAGATGAGCCGCCGGGTCGGTCGTCGTCAGATGCACGTCGTGGCCGTGCTCGGCCAGAGCCACGGCAAGAGCCGCAGCGATGGTGGTCTTGCCGACCCCACCCTTGCCGACACACATGATCAGGCCGTGGTCATCGGCAGCGAGTTCGCCGACCAGATCCGACAGGCCCTGCGGCGTCGACCCCAGCTCGTGCCGTGCAGGAGAGGCCTGCACGCTCCCGGCAGAAGCATCCGTCTCGACCGGCACCGGCGCCAACAGCGTTCGTACGGCGTCGGCACCGATCACGTCATGTGCACGGAGCGCGACGTCGGTGCGGGGCAGGAGCGCCAATGCCGACGGCATCCGCTGGAGAGCGGAGACCTCCCGCTGGTGGACGGCGCGGGCCAGCGGGTCGTCGCCGACAGCTTCCTGCGGAAGGAGAGCGTTGACCACGAGATGCTGCCCGGTGATGCCGATGTCGGCGAGTTCTACAGCGCTGCGAGCTGCTTCGTCGAGACAGGAGCGATTGGCCCGGGTGACCAGGACGAGTCGCGCAGTGGCCGGATCGGTGAGTCTGCGTACGGCTTCGGCGTAGATGCCCCTGGCACGGTCGAGCCCGGCCATCGGGCCCAGACACGAGGCGTCACCCTTACCTGCGTCGAGGAAAGAGGTCCATTCGCCGGGGAGCTGCAACAGCCGGATGGTATGCCCGGTGGGGGCGGTGTCGAAGACGACATGGTCATATCCCGCGATAGCGGTGTCATCGGCGAGGAAGGCGGTGAACTCGTTGAACGAGGCGACCTCGGTGGTGCAGGAGCCGGAGAGCTGCTCGGTGATCGAATCGATCTCGGCCTGGGGCAGGAGCCCACGCACCGGTCCGACGATCTTCTCCCGATAGGCCTCGGCGGCTTCGTGGGGGTCGATCTCGACAGCGTCCAAACCGGAAACCGATCCGACGGCGGTGAGAGTATTCCCGATCGTCTGGCCGAAGACTTGACCGACATTGGACGCCGGATCGGTGGAGACCAGCAGAGTGCGTCGTCCGGTGTCGGCGAGGCGGGCTGCGGTGGCACAGGCCAGGGACGTCTTGCCGACCCCGCCCTTGCCGGTGAAGAAGACGAACCGGGGCGGATCGTCCAGGAAAAGTGGACTGTCGGTCATCTCGGGGGGCTCCTGACGTGCTCAGCAGCAACCGCTGGTGGAGGACTTTCCACCGCAGCAGCCGGTGCCCTCCGCGGTGAGCCCCAGATCGGTGCGTCCGCCGGAGGTGTCGTCGCCGGGAGCGTCGGTGGCCAGGCCGGCGTAGCCGAGGAGTTCATCCCTGGAGGGATAACGGTCGGTGGTGACGGTGACGCCGTCGACGAGGGTCAGGGGGAGATGCGCGGAACCGGCGGTGCGCAGGAAAGCGGCGACGGTCGGCTCTGCAGCGAAGACTGCGGGATCATGGGCGAGATTGTGCCGGGTGATGTCGACGCCGAGTGAGCGCAGGTGGTCGAGGTCAGCGGTGAAGCGCACCAGAGCCGGGTCGACGTCGGGGCCGCAGACGCCGGTGTTGCAGCACAGCGCGGGTTCGAAGACGTGGATGACGGGACCGGCAGGTGTGGGATGTGCGGTGGCGCTCACGGGCGTGCTCCTCGAACGATCCAAACTCATCGATACATATCGATATGAACCCTGCCGTGGTGATTGATGATTGTCAATACGTTGCTCTACAGTCGGGAAAATGACCGACAGGCCACCCCCGCGGACCGACTGCTGCGCACCCCGCAACACCGAGCTCATGCCCGGCGACCGCGCCTCGACCCTGGCCGCACTGTTCAAAGCCCTCGCCGACCCCAGCCGGGTGCGACTGCTCAGCTACCTGGCCTCCGCCCGAGGCGGCACCGTCTGCGCCTGCCATCTCCCCGGAGAACTCGGCATCAGCCAACCCACCCTCAGCCACCACCTCAAGAAACTCGTCGACGCCGGGATCATCACCCGCGAACAACGCGGACGATGGGCCCACTACGCCGTCGTCCCCGAACGACTCGACCTCGCCCGCACCTACCTCGGCGAATCCCTGAACACATCCCCCGACGACAGCCGGCCCACCTGACCATCGACCCCCTGCCGCACCACCCCGCCCCGCACCCAGAGGCGCTCGGCCCGGACGCCACCCACAGCGCCCAGGCCGAGAACGGTCGGCGAACCAACAGGTCAGAACCGCTCGATCAACGCCACCCGCTGCGCATGCCGCCCACCCTCGAACTGCGCGGTGAGGAACTCGTCGACGATCATCGTGGCGTACTCCGGCGCGACGACCCGGCCCCCCAAAGCCAACATGTTCGCGTCATTGTGCTGACGGGCCAGCCGCGCCGAATACGGCTCGGACACGATCGCACACCGCACCCCCGACACCTTGTTCGCCGCCAGGCCGATGCCGATCCCGGTGCCGCACATCACGATCCCCAGGTCGATCTCGCCGGCGACGACAGCCTTACCCACCGCATGCCCATAGTCGGGATAATCGACCCGCTCGGCAGAATCCGAGCCGAAGTCGACGACCTCATGGCCGAGCTCCTCGAGATGGGCCTTCACCGCGAGACGCAACTGGTAGGCGCCATGGTCGTTACCGATACCGATCTTCATGCCCCAAGCCTAGGAGCCACCGCGGCCCCCGGCCGCTCCCCACGCCACACTCACCCGACGTACCGGCTCAACCTCGAGCTCCGAAGAGCCGCAACCGGCGCCCCGCCGGGACGACACCCCAGCGGGGACACCGGAAAACATCAGCTGTGCGTCATCTCCATCGGCACCACCCAGGCATCGAACTCCGCCTCGGTGACATGCCCGGAAGCCACGGCAGCCTCCCGCAGAGACGTCCCCTCCTTGTGGGCCTTCTTCGCGATGGCCGCCGCCTTGTCGTAACCGATGTGCCGGTTCAACGCCGTCACCAACATCAGGTTCGACGACAAGTTCTCGGCGATCCGCTCCCGGTGCGGCGCGATCCCGACAGCACAATGCTCACGGAACGAAGCACAGGCGTCCGCCAACAGACGGATCGACTCCAACACGGCGTGCGCCATCACCGGCTTGTACACATTCAACTCGAAATTGCCCTGGCTGCCGGCGAAACCCACCGTCGCGTCATTGCCGAACACGCGGGTGGCGACCATCGTCAACGCCTCGCACTGGGTCGGATTGACCTTCCCCGGCATGATGCTCGACCCCGGCTCGTTCTCCGGGATGGTGATCTCACCGATGCTGTTACGCGGCCCGGAAGCCAACCAACGCACATCGTTCGCGATCTTCATCAACGCCATCGCCAACGTGCGCAGCGACGCCGACACCGCCACCAACTCGTCATGAGCGGCCAAGGACGCGAAAGAATTCTCCGAGCGGACGAACGGAACCCCGGTGTGCTCGGACAACTTCTCCGCAGTCAACGCGCCGAACCCGGGATGAGCGTTCAACCCCGTGCCCACGGCAGTACCCCCGATCGCCAAGGCATGCACCCCGGTCTCGGCATGGCACACCTGCTCCAAGGCGAAGTCCAACTGACGCACCCAGCCGCCGATCTCCTGCCCGAGCGTGACCGGAGTGGCGTCCTGCAAATGGGTACGCCCCACCTTCACCACGTCCGCGAACTCCTCGGCCTTGTCCGCCAAGGTGTCCCGCAGGTCCGACACCGGTGCGTACAACCGTTCCCGCAGTTCCAGGGCCACCGCGACATACATCGCCGTAGGAAAGGTGTCATTGCTGGACTGGCCCCGGTTGACATGGTCATTGGGATGCACCGGGGACTTGCTGCCCATCTGCCCGCCGAGGATCTCGATCGCCCGGTTGGCGATCACCTCGTTGGCGTTCATGTTCGACTGGGTGCCGCTGCCCGTCTGGAAGACGACCAGCGGGAAGTCCGCGTCCAACTCCCCCCGGACGACCTCGTCGGCAGCCTGGACGACCGCAGCCACCTGCGCCTCGGTGAGCGACAACTCGCCCAACTCCGCATTGGCCTGAGCCGCGGACTTCTTCAACAGACCCAAAGCGCGGATGATCGGCCGCCCCCACACGAAGGTGTCCCGGCCGATGTCGAAATTGCCGAGACTGCGTTGAGTCTGCGCACCCCAGTGCCGGTCTGCGGGGACCTCGATCTGCCCCATCGAATCCGTTTCGATCCGTGTCGTGCTCACGTCAACTCCTCGGGTCGGGCGTCTCTGCGGCCGGGCTGGGGTCGTGGCGGCGTCCGTTCCGCCGACCGTGCGACAGCGTTCTCACTGCATCGTGTTCACCGCGGAAGCGGCTGCCCCCAGTCTCCGCCCACGAGCGGCACCGGTCGACAGCGCCCCCGCCGCAAGATCACTCCTCGGCCAGGAAAGCCGACACCCGCTCCGCCGGACGGCCGATGATGGCCCGGTCGCCCCGCACCAGGACCGGGCGTTCCATCAACCCAGGATGATCCGCCAACACCGTGGCCACCTGATCGACGGTCTGCACATCGGCATCGGTCAAGCCCGCCTTCGTGAACGCCTCGTCGCGGCGCACCAGTGCCGACGGCGGATCCTCCAACTTGCCCAACAGGTCGATCAACTGCACCCGCGTCAACGGGACCTTCGTGTAATCGACGATCTGGGCGTCTACCCCCTTGTCCTGCAAGGTCTCCAAAGCTGCCCGCGACTTGCTGCAATGGGTGTTGTGAAACATGCGCATCTCGGTCATGACGCCATTCTGACGGCCGCCACCGACACTCGCACCGGCTGGAACCAAAGGACACCGCACCCCCTGCCACCGGCAGATGAAGACGACACCGCGGCTCAGGTGCCGCAGAAAGTTACCGGAGGCGGCCCGCCCGCAGGCGCCGGACCGGCCAGATCAGCCAGATCGGGCCGCTCCTCGAACGGGTAGGACACCGCCGCCGCCAACCGCTCGAAAGGAGCCATGTCGCCCTCGACCGCCGCCGCCAAAGCCTCCTCCACCCGGTGATGGCGGGGGATGTACACCGGATTCGCCGCCAACATCGACACCCGCATCTGCTCGTCGTCGACCCCGCCGGGCCGCAACACATCCCGCCGGGCGGCCCACCGGTCGTACGGGCCGGGATCGTCGAAGAGCTCCCGCGCGGCGCCCGTGCACAGGGCGCGGAAGAAGGACGTGAAATCCACCCGGTGCGTCGTCAACAAGGAGATCGTGTCCTCGACGAACCCGCCACCTCCGGACGTGGACCCGGCCAAGGCTTCCGGGGACACCCCCAGCTTCGCCGCCATCACCCCGGTGAAAGCCTCCCGGTAGAAGCCGGGGAACGCCTGCAATACCTCCGAAGCCGACTCCACCGCAGCCTCGGGACGGTCGTCGATCAGCGGCAGCAGCGCCTCCCCGAAGCGGGCCAGATTCCACTGGGTGACCCCCGGCTGATTCCCGTAGGCATACCGCCCGCCCCGGTCGATCGAACTGAACACCGTCGCCGGATCACAGATGTCCATGAAGGCGCACGGCCCGTAGTCGAGGCCCTCCCCGGAGACCGCCACATTGTCCGTATTCAACACGCCGTGTATGAAACCGACACCCATCCACGCCGCCACCAACGAGGCCTGCGCCCGGGCGACCGCCGCATAGAACGCCAGATACGGCTCGTCCTCCTCGGCCGCAGCCCGATGATGACGGGCGATCGCATGATCGGCCAACGCCCGCAAAGCCCCAACATCACCCGCGGCCGCCGCGTACTGGAAGGTCCCCACCCGCAGATGGGAGGCCGCCACCCGGCAGAGCACCGCCCCCGGCTGCCTGCTCTCCCGGACCACCAGATCACCGGTCGACACGACCGCCAGCGCCCGGGTCGTCGGAACACCCAAGGCGTGCATGGCCTCCCCGACCAGGTACTCCCGCAACATCGGCCCCACCACGGCCCGCCCGTCACCACGCCGGGCGAAAGGCGTCGCCCCCGAACCCTTCAGATGCAGATCCTGCCTGCGCCCGCGCGCACCGGTCACCTCACCGAGCAATAACGCCCGGCCGTCCCCCAACTGCGGCGAATAGCCGCCGAACTGGTGCCCCGCATAGGCCTGGGCATAGGTCGGGGCATCCTCCGGCAACTGGCCGGTCAGGAACGCCAGACCCGCCTCACCGCGCAACCACTCCGGGTCGATGCCCAACTCCTGCGCCAACGGATCGTTCACCACGAGCGGACGCGCCCCGGACAGATCCACCGGACGGGCCCGCCAGCGCACCGACAACGACGGCACATCACGCGCAAAAGAATGGTCGAGACGCACAGGCAACACGGTGGCGGTCATGAATTTCCCGGGGGACGGAGGACATCGACCTGTCCAGTCTGACCCATTCCTCCCGCCCCGAAGCTCCGATCACCACCCGGAAGAGCTTCGGTGAACACCGTGTGACTCCCGGCCCGGACGCTCCACACATGGCAGCATGCCTGCTATGACGGCATCCACATCTCACAGCATGAAAAAGGTTCTGCCCCATGGTGAATGGCCGTCGCCGATCACTGCTGAAACCCTGACCAGGGCTTCCTGCGCGCCGGTGCCCCGAACCGACGGCGGCGACTGCTACGTCCTACGCACCAGTCCCGACACCGGATCCATCGTCCACCTCACCCGTCTGCGAGGAAATACCACCGAAGACATCAGCCCCGACGGCTTCAGCGTGATCTCCCGCGTCCACGAATACGGCGGCGGAGAATACGCCGTCCGCGACGGCATCGTCCTCGCAGTGGAGCGCACCACCCAGCGGCTCTGGCGACTCGACAACCACCCCTACCCCCTCGCACCCCAGGACAAGGAAGCCCGCGTCCGCTACGCCGCGATGGAGATCGACCCCGACCGGCAGATCGCCTGGGCCGTCCGAGAAGACCACCGGGGCGACGGCGAACCGGTCAACACCCTGATCCGCCTCCGACTCGACGGACAGAACCCCGGCCACGGCACCGTCCCCACCCTCACCTGCCGACCCGGACACGACAGCTCCACCGCCCCCGACTTCGTCATCGACCCGACACTCTCCCCCGACGGCACCCACCTGGCCTGGGTGCAGTGGACCCACCCACACATGCCCTGGGACGCCGCACAAGTATGGGTCGCCCGGATCGACGACGACGGTGACCTCGTCGACGCCCGCCCCGTCGCCGGACAAGAAAACGCCGCCGCCACCGAACCCGTCTGGACCGACGACACCCACCTCGCCGTCCTCGACGAACGCACCGGCTGGACCAACCCCTACCTGATCGACATCACCACCGGCCACGACCTCCCCCTCCACCCCGTCGCCGAGGAATACGGCCTACAGGCCTGGGTCCTGCGTGAAAAAGCCATGACCGCCCTCCCCGACGGGCGCCTCGTCGCCGTCCGCTGGATCGACGGATTCGCCCAACCGACCCTCCTCGACCCCGCCGAGCTCACCGCCGCCGACCTCGGGCCCCGCCTCGCCCTCGCCGACCACCTCAGCGTCGGCGACGGCCGGGTCGTCATGCGCGCCGTCCACCCCGACCGTCCCGGCGAAGTCATCGCCCTCGACCCCGACACCGGCCGGACCGAAACCCTGTGGACCTACGGACAGGACGTCCCCGACGGATACGCCCCCCGACCCCGACCGGTGCACTGGGCCGGACACGACGGGGAGACCGCCCACGGCTTCCTCTACCTGCCCACCCACCCCGAGGTCCGCGGACCCGACGAGGAGAAACCACCCCTGATGGTCATCTCCCACGGCGGACCCACCTCGTCGGCCATCGGTGGGCTCGACGTCGCGAAGGCCTACCTGACCTCACGAGGGATCGCCGTCCTCGACGTGAACTACGGCGGATCGACCGGATACGGCCGGGCCTACCGGGAACGGCTCACCGGCCGATGGGGCGTCGTCGACGTCGTCGACTGCGTCGAAGGTGCCCGCCACCTGGCCGACACCGCCGTGGTCGACGGGCGACGACTCGCCATCAGAGGAGGATCGGCCGGCGGCTACTGCACCCTGTCCGCATTGACCTTCCACGACGTGTTCACCGCCGGAGTGTCCTTCTTCGGCGTCTCCGACCTGGCCAGCCTGGCCGCCGACACCCACAAGTTCGAATCCAGGTACACCTACCGCCTGGTCGGGCCGTGGCCCGAGGCCGAAGCCACCTACGTCGAACGCTCCCCGATCCACCACCTGGACGGACTGTCCTGCCCCCTGCTGCTCCTGCAGGGCACCGAGGACAAAGTCGTCCCGCCCGCGCAGGCCCGGCTGATGGCCGACGCCGTCCGAGCCAAAGGACTCCCGGTGGCCCTCATCGAATTCGAAGGCGAAGGGCACGGATTCCGCGAGCCCGCCCACGTGGTGCGCGCCCAGGAGGCCGAGACCAGCTTCCTCGCCCAAGTCTGGGGATACACCCCCGCGGAGGACATCGAACCGGTCATGATCGAGAACCTCACCCAGGCCGTCCCCTGACCGCGGCCGCGGACCCGCCGCAACGATCACCCACGGTGGGGCGTCGGCACCGGCACACCACCGGCACACCACCGGCCGCCGACGCCCCGCCGGAGAGAAAGCCACCGTCACGGACCGACCTTCAACACGCCGTGGGCGCCACGCTCGGCATCGACCATGATGTGTGAGACGAAGGTGTAATTCCCCGCCTCCTTGGGAGTCATCTCCACGAAACCACCCTGCGCGGCCTGCAGACCCAACGCCTGTGAACCACCAGGACCCGGCGCACCCTCCCGCGAGTCACCGCCCGGCGCAGCGGACGCCGCCGCGAAACCAGGAGTGCCCGGCCCATGACCGTTCCGCAACTGGTAGGCACCCTCGAAGTAGACGGTGTCGAACTGACCACCGACGACATGGAAACTGGACGGCCGGTTCGGTCCGACATCCAACACCCAGAACCGAACCCGGTCACCGACCTTCGCCGGCAGCGGCCGGGCGTCGTACTGGTTGGCGACACCGTTGAAAACCACCGCCGACGGCTTCTCCACCGCGACGGCCCCGGCGTCGATCTCCTTCGCGGTGCTCCCGTCACCGTCCACGAAGACCTCCGACTGCACGAGGACATAGCTGCGGTCGACCTGCGGCAGACCCTCCGGTTCGATGACGACGGCCCCGTGCATGCCGGCCGCGATATGAGTGGACATCGGCATCGTCGAACAGTGGTACATCCAGATCCCCGCCCGGTTCGCGGTGAACCGGTAGAGCAGGCTCTCCCCGGGAGCGATGGTGCGCATCGGCCGGTCCGGAGCGATGTCCCCGGCATGGAAGTCGATCGAATGGCCCATCGAGCCCTTGTTGACCAAGGTGATCTCGAAGACGTCCCCGAGCCGACCGTGCAAGGTCGGTCCCGGCACGGCACCGTTGAAGGTCCACCGCTTCTGCTTCACCCCCGGGGAGACCTCCAACTCGACCTCCTCCACGGTGAACGTGTGCCGACGGACCTTCTCGTCGGTCAACGGGGACAACTCGGCATTCACCGCGCGGAAGTCGTCCGGAGCCTTCTGCCCCAGACGCGGACCGCCCGGCGTCCCACCGTGACCGTGCCCGCCGGGAGCCTGCGCCGCCGGGGACGCCGCCGCCGACGGCCCGCCGCGACCGATACCGGCGCGCGCCGCGACCTGGTCGGGGGCGAACCCGGTCGCCCGGACGGAGAACACCATGCCCATCTGACGGTGGCCGACGATGCTGCACCAGCCTTCGGCATCCTTGGCGATCACCCCGGCGTCGAGGACCTGTGTGTCACCGGGGTCGAGCCGACGGCTGTGGGCGCCGTTGTCGAGCACCAGGTCGTGGGTCATCCCCTGGTCGAGGTTGACCAGCTCGATCTCCAACCGGTTGCCGCGGGGGACGTCGACCGTGGCTGGGACGAACTTCATGTCCTTCGTCTCGACCCGGACCCGAGTGGTCTGCCCGGTCGCGGTGGCACCGCCGGTCAGCCCGGACGCCGTGATCCCGGCAGCGGTCGGGTCGACGACGACCCCGACGGTGACGGCCAGGACGATCGCGCAGGCCGCGGCGACCACCTGCGCCGGGGAGTAGATGCCCGGCAGCGGCGGCAGCGGAGCGCGCAGCGCCGGGCCCGGGTCCTCCTTCACCTGCCGGCCGGAACGGAAGGCCCGGAAAGCCGCGGGCAGGAAGAACAACAGTGCGAGCAGCACGAGCACCGAACAGGCGACCCGCACCCAACTGGGCACCGGAAGCAGACACAACAGCAGACCGGAGTTCACGACGAGCACCCTGGCCGCGGCGAAACGGTCGAACTCTGCCTGCGCGGCGCGGACGGCCCGGGCCCCGCCGCCGATGACGACCGGCACCAGGTGGGCGAGCGCCCCGGTCAACAGCTGCACCCCGAAACCGACGACCAAGGCCGGGGTGATCAGCGTGTACTTGCCGGGCAGCCGCGACCATTCGGCGGACGAGGCCAGCGTGGCCGCGATGACCACGAGCGTGCCGACGAACCAGCAGATCGCGGCGGTGGCCGACCAGGTCGCGAAATGCCGCGGCGGTGCCTGGCGGGCCGGGCGTAGCAGGGCCCGCCCCGTCCAGCACCAGGCGAGCAGATAGGCGAGGACACCGGCGAAAGCCACCCATCGTCGCCCGGTCAGCGCGCCGGTGGCGATCACGGCCAGTGCGGTCACCAGGGCGGGCAGGGCCTGGCGGGCCCACCGCTCGGCGCGGGCGTCGATCCGGGTGCGCAGCATCGTCGGCCAGAGGGTCAACAAGGTTCCGGTGACGGTGAACCCGACCCAGCCGAGCACCATGATCGCGGTGTGGGCCAGCAGGATCCGACCCCGCCATTCCTCGGTCACCCCGCGGGCCAGCCAGACGCCCAGCCCGGCACCCACCGGCATGCAGACCGCCGCGGCCAGATAGTAGTGGACGGTGACCCGGAAACGTCCGGGTAGGGCGGCACGCAACCGGGAGACCAGGGCGTACCCGTGCCAGATCACCGCCGAGGAGATCAGCACGGCCCCGGCCAGCACGAGCCACCACAGCTGGTGCGGCAGCCCGGCGATCACTCCGACGGTGCCGACGAGCAACAGGACCAGACGGGCCGACTGGCGACGACGGGGATCGATGCCGTCCGGCGTCTTCAACAGTGCCTGCGTGAAATGGACACTCCACACCATGATGGCGTGGCTGAGTGCGCCGATGGTCACGGCGTGCACCATCAGCCAGCGGGCGTCGGGCACCCAACGGTGGGCGAAGGCCAGGACGGCGGCGAAGACCAGCCAGGCCAGGGCGGGACGGTCACGCAACGGCCAGTGGCGGCGGTCGTGCAGGGCGGTCATCGGCGGGTGCTTTCCGGGGATGCGGACGGGCGGGACGGTGACTCCGGACGGGCGGCCCGTCCGGCGGCGGTGGCGGCGCGGGGCCGTCCACCGAGGACGGACAGCAGGATCATGCTCGGCGGGAAGACCGCCAGGGCCAGCACCGTGACCACCGAACCGGATGTCCACACCGGAGTGTTCGTGGTCAGCGCGCCCACGACCCGCACCGCGAGCCCCAGGTGCAGGACGGCCAGCAGCGACCACATCGCGGGATGGTAGGGCAACGGGCGACGTACGACGCCGGGCAGGATGACCGGGGCGTGCGCGAACACCATCGACATGGCGAACCCGATGAACGTGGCGTGGACGGCGATGTCGTAGGTGGTGTTGTCCGCAGGGCGCCCGGCGACCAGCCAGATGGCTCCGGCGACGGCGAGCCACCCGTACCCCAGGAGCATCGCGGCAGCGCTGAACCGGGGTAGACCGTTGCCGTGCACGGTCCGTCGGGCGATGTCGTGGTGGCCGAGCCAACCCACGACGACCAGTTGGACCAGGCCGAAGGCGCGCGCGCCGGGGTCGCCGATCAGCAGGGTGGCGGTACTGGTGGCGACGAGGCCCAGCACGAGGAAGAGCATGATGTCGGCGCTGTGGGCGGGCAGGTGGATGCGGGCCAGCTCGACGCGTTCCGCTGCGATGGTGGCGATGACGAAGGTCGCCAGCCAGGGCAGAAGGTGGGGGACGTCGATCCGCATCCACAGCAGCGCGGCGACGAGCGCGGCGAGGGCGCCGAGCGCTTCGACGGCGACGGTGGTGTCCTTCCGCCGCCGGTAGAGGGCGGCGTAGACGAGGAGCAACAGGACGGCGCCGTCGACGAGGAAGACGGCCCCGAAGGGGACGGGGACGCCCAGGGCGAGGGTGACGCCGCCTGCTCCGGTACAGGCGGGGGCGGCATAACCCCAGGGTGTACGGAGGGCGACGGCGCGTTCGAGGGCGATCAGGGTGCCGAGGAAGCCGAGCACCATGAGGATGCCGTGGCGTCCGGGCAGGTGGGCGGCGAGTTCACCACCCACCGGGGCCCAGACGCCCAGGCGGAGGAGTGCGGCGTCGAGCCCGGCGAGCAGGCTGATGCCGCCGGTGGCGAGGAGGAGATACCGGTGGCGGACGGTGTCGTGGGGCATCGGCGTCGGGGCGTGTGCGGCGGGCTCAGCGGAGGCGCTCGAACAGGATCTTCCAGGCGTCGGGTCCGCTTTGGACGTAGGAGTGGCGGACCTTCTCGCCTTCGAGGTCGTGGATCTGGGCGATCAGGGGGAGGGGGTTGTGCGGGGCGACGAGGATCATCGCGGCTCCGGGGCGGACCTGGCCGAGGGCGCCGATGACCGCGCCGTGTCGGATGGCGTGCGGGATGGTGCGTGCGTCGAGTTCGGGTACGTCGTGGTCGTGACCGCAGCCGCATCCGGAGGAGGTGTCGGTGACGGGGAGTGACGTCGGCTCGCTCATGGTTTCCGTCCTGGAGTCTATTTAGTACACTTTGTATGTGAAAAGTACGCCCGGTCTCGGACCTGCGTCAACTCCCCACGCCCCCCTGGGAAACGCCCGCCTCCGGGTGCTCCGCGCACTCCGCACGCACCAGGGACGACCGGCCACGGACGACCACCCGCACCCCACGCCCGCCACCGCAGCCCATCTCGCCCGGATCCTCGGACTCCACACCAACGGCGTCCGACGCCACCTCGACACCCTCGTCGAGGAAGGACTCGTCGCCGCGAGCCCCCTGGACACCGGCCGCCGAGGCCGCCCCTCCCTGGGGTACACCCTCACCACCCAGGGAGACGCCGCGCTCGCCGGGGCACAGGCCCCGGTCAGCGCCGCCTATCTCGCCATGGCCGGATCCTTCGCCCACTACGTGTCCACCAAAGCGGAACTCCCAGAACGCGAGGCCGACCTCATCGGTCGCCACTGGGGTTCCACCCTCGCCCGGCAGGCACCGCGCTCCCGGGGCGACGTCGAGAGCCGACTGATCGACCTGCTCGACGACCTCGGCTTCTCCCCGCGGCGGCGCGGCCCGTCCGAGATCGAACTGCACACCTGCCCCCTGCTGACCACCGCGCAGGAGTACCCCGAGGTGCTCTGCCAGGTGCACCTCGGGCTCGTCCGGGGGGCCTCGGCGGCCTACGGCGGGCCGGGAGAAGGCGGTGACCTGCAGCCCTTCGCCGAACCGGGAGCCTGCCTGTTACGACTGCCCGGTACGGACGCCCCGGAGAGCTGTCCGGGGCCGGACCGACCGGGCGCGGGCACGCCATCGGGCCAGGACCGGCGTCCGGCTCAGTCGGAGCCGAAGAGATCCCGGGTGTAGACCTTGTCGGCCACGTCGGCCAGCTCGTCGCTGTGCCGGTTGGCGATGATGACGTCGGCGCGTTCCTTGAACTCCGCCAGGTCACGGACCACCTGGGAGTGGAAGAAGTGGTCGCCGTCGAAGGTCGGCTCGTACACGATGACCGGCACGCCCTTGGCCTTGATCCGCTTCATGATCCCCTGCACCGAGGACGAACGGTAGTTGTCCGACCCGGACTTCATGGTGAGTCGATACACCCCGACCACTTTCGGCTGCCGGGCCAGGATGTCGAAGGCGATGAAGTCCTTGCGGGTGGTGTTCGAGTCGACGATCGCCCGGATGAGGGTCTGCGGAACCCGGTCGTAGTTGGCCAGGAGTTGTTTGGCGTCCTTGGGCAGGCAGTATCCGCCGTAGCCGAAACTGGGGTTGTTGTAATGGCCGCCGATCCGCGGGTCGAGACCGACACCGTCGATGATCTGGCGGGGGTCCAGCCCGTGGGTCGCCGCGTAGGTGTCGAGTTCGTTGAAATAGGAGACCCGCATCGCCAGGTAGGTGTTGGCGAAGAGTTTGATCGCCTCGGCCTCGGTGGGTCCGGTGAACAGGACCGGGGTGTCCGGGTCGAGGGAGCCTGCGCGGAACAGACCTGCGAGCTGTTCGGCCTCGGGGCCGCTCCCCCCGATCACGATCCGACTGGGGTGCAGGTTGTCGTAGAGGGCCTTGCCCTCGCGGAGGAACTCCGGTGAGAAGAGGATCTTCTGCCCGGGGTGGGCGGCGCGGGCCCGTTCGGTGTACCCGACGGGCACGGTCGACTTGATGACGACGGTGGCCTGGGGGTTGATCGCGGTGACCTGGGCGATCACGGCGTCGACGCTGCTGGTGTCGAAGAAGTTGAGCTGCTCGTCGTAATTGGTGGGGGTGGCCACGATCACGAAGGTCGCCTCGGCATAACCCTCGGCGGGATCGGTGGTGGCGTCCAGGCGCAGGTCACGCCCGGCCAGATATTCCTCCAGCTCGGGGTCGGCGATGGGCGCGAGCCGACGTCGTACCTGGTCGACCCGTCCCGGATCGATGTCGACGGCGACGACATCGTGGTGCTGGGCCAGGATGACGGCATTGGCCAGGCCGACATAGCCCAACCCTGCCACGGCGATCTTCATGTTTTTCAGCATATTCCGACGATGCGGCAGGGGTCCGCACCGACGGCCCGGTGTCGCGTCCGACACCGGGCCGTCAGCGGGGTGTCATCAGGCCTGACGGTCGACGAGCCGGATGCCCAGTTGCTTCTCCAAGAGACGCGCGCTCTCCCGGGAGGTGTCGTCCTGCATGAGGAGTTGCCAGGTGGTGATACCTGCGGCAGCGGCCATCGCCGGGATGGCCGGCGGGTGGGTGATCTCCGAGTCCGGTTCGGGGGTCGTCGGCCCGGTCCCGACCGGGGCGGGTTCCTCGGCGTCCTCCTCCGGGGCCGGGGGGAGTTCCGCCTGACGTTGACGGGACAGTTTTCGGGCCAGGTCGTCGACTTTCCTCATCTGACTGCTGTCGCTGCCGTATCTGTTCTCGGCCACGAGATAGAGGGCTCCCAGGGCGGCCCGGTCGTCGTCCGTCAGGTGCAGGGTGAAGGCCTGGATGCGGCCGGCGAACCTGCCGAAGGGGGTGTCGTCGCGTTGTCCGGGATGCTCGGCGAAGCCGGAACGTCCTCGACGGTTGCCGTGGTCGAGATGTACACCAGTGCCGGTGGAGGCATTCACCGGGGTGACGGTGGGATGTTGTCTGGCACGTCCGAAAAGGATGGGTCGGCTGGCGTCCATGCAGGTCTTCTCCTCGTCGAGCATCCTGGGTGGCAAGTTTCAGAAGTTTTCAGAAGAATTCCGGGGTGGAGACCACCCTGATCCTCCTATCGGTCGGCGGGTTGAATTCCTGAAGTGATTTCCCCTGGCGTCGAGTGTTGTTCATCTTCCGTCGGTAGGACTGCCGTCCAGGGAAAACACGGATCCGCTGTTACCCTTCCCTTTGAGGGGCGCCGATAAATCGCTGCGTGCCCGCCGTATTCCGCACCGGTGTCTTTCCTGAGAGCGGTGGAGGGAACAGGACATGAGTTCTTCGTCGGCACCGTTCTCCGCCTCTCGCCGGACGGTGCTGCAATGGGGAGGGCTGGGCGCGGCGATCGCCGCGGCGTCGGCGATCTCCGGATGCGCCGGGTCGTCCGAGCCCTCACCTGGTTCCTCGCCCGGGGGGTCGGGTGCGCCGTCGGGCGGTGGCTCGTCGGACGGCTCGACCGGCTCGGTGAAACCGATCGGCGACGGGTCGACCTCGCAGACCGGTCCGCAGCCGCATCAGCCGAAGGCGGAGAGGTGGGCGCCGGGACAGCCGCCGCCCCAGTTCGTGGTGATCTCCTGGGACGGTGCGGCCGAACTGCCTTCGGGGCTGCTGACCCGCTTCCGCAAGGTCTCCCAGGAGGTCGGCGGGGCGATGACTCTTTTCCTGACGGGGATCTACGTGATCCCGGAGGCCAAGGCCAAGGAGTATGCGCCGCCGCGTCGCCGGCCAGGTGCCTCGGACATCTCCTTCCTCACCGAGCGGAGTGTGCGTCGCACGATCATCGGGATCGGGGAGGCCTGGAAGGAGGGGCATGAGATCGGCACCCATTTCAACGGCCATTTCTGCGGGCCCAAAGGGGTGGCGGCCTTCTCCGAGGCGGACTGGGAACAGGAGATCGACGAGGCCTACCGTCTGGTGCAGAACTGGCGGACCATCACCGGCTACCGGGATCTCCCGTCCTTGCCCTTCGACTATCGCACCGAGCTGATCGGCGGGCGTACCCCTTGCCTGGAGGGTCGGGAGAAGCTGTTGCCGGTCGCGAAGAGACGTGGCTGGCGGTACGACTCCAGCGGTACCCGTTCTCAGAAGTGGCCGACGCGCGACCGCTACGGGTTGTGGGACATCTCGATGGGCGGGGTGCCCTTCAAGGGCGGGCGCGAGGTCATCGCCATGGATTACAACTTCATGTACCAGTTCGCCAAGGACAATGTGAATGCGGGAAGTGCTGCCGAGCGCCAGGAGTGGAAGAAGATCGTCATCGAGGCCTTGTTGGCGGGTTTCGACCGGGCCTATCGGGGGCACCGGGCTCCGTTGATCATCGGTAACCACTTCGAGCAGTGGAACGGCGGCATCTACATGGATGCGGTGGAGACGGCGATGCGGGAGATGGCTCGTCATCCTGAGGTGCGTTTCGTGTCCTTCCGTCAGCTCGTCGATTGGATGGAAGTTCAGGATCCCGGGGTGTTGTCGGCGTTACAAGCTCTACCTGTCGGGCGGGCGCCAGAGGGCGGATGGGGTGCATTGAAGGGGCAGAACGGGATTCGCTGATCAGGGCGGCGAATTTTCGTCGAGGAGGGTCCGGAAGCGGCTGTTTTTTCAGTAGGAAAGAGAGCGTCGGGAAATATCCTTCCTGGGTTGTCCCATGTGTTCTCCGGTGCGCCGCACTGCTTCTCGAGGGCCCAGTCCATCTCATCGATTGGACAGCAAGCGGTGTTATCAAAAAATAAAATTTTCCCGGATCATGCCTGCTGGGAGGGACACATCAGACGTCTGAGGTCCTGTGACCTGCCCAGCTGTCACCTCATCGGTCCCGATACTGCCGAGACGGTCGCATGCTGTCTGGTCGACCGTCCAAACAAAGCCCTCAATTCATCGCCTTTACTCGTCCAAGGTCGTTACAGTCGGCACCAATTAACGGAGTTCGCGTGGTCGGGAGAGGGCGACCACGCGCTCGAGGAGGCGCACCATGGCCCAGACACTGAGGCCCCAGCGAGGGGGCCGATCCGATATGACAGCCGGTGGCGGAAGGCATCGGCAGATCACGCCTACCCTGCGACGCAGGCTCACCTTTCCACAGCTCATCGGATACGGGCTCGCCTTCATCGGCCCATCGGCGGCGATCGGTGCCTTCGGCGTGCTCGACTCCAAGTCGGGCGGGATGGCACCTGTCGCCTACCTGATCGCCACCATCGCGATGTCCTTCACCGCGGCGTCCTACGTCATGATGTCCCGCCAGGTCCCCCGCGCCGGATCGGTCTTCGCCTACGCGAACGCCGGAATCGGCCCACGAAGCGGATTCCTGGCCGGCTGGATGATCATGCTCGACTACCTGCTGATCCCGGCAGTCGCCTACCTCTTCTCCGGATTCGCCCTGAACTCGATCATCCCGTCGATACCGATCTGGGCCTGGATCGTCGTGGTCGTGGCCGTCACCACCTCGCTGAACCTCATCGGAGTCCGCGTCGCCGCACAAGCCGCACTGGTCATGGTGGTCATCTCCACCGTCGTCCTGGCCTTCGTGCTCTTCGGGAGCCTCCTGGTCCTGATCACCAGCGGCCCGCAACGCCCCTGGACCAGCCCGTTGACCGGCGTCGGCTCCGCCCCGGCCACCGCCGTGATCGGCGCGGTCTCCGTCGCCGCACTCAGCTTCCTGGGCTTCGACGCCCTGACCACCTTCGTCGAAGAATCCATCGGCGGACGTAAAGCAGTGGCCCGAGCCACCGTGACCTGCCTGATCCTCGCCGGGATCCTCTTCTTCGTGCAGACCTACGTGGGATCGCTGCTCTCCCCGCCGGCAGCGGCCAGCGCCACCACGGCACCGGACCGGCACGGCGTCGCCTTCTACGAGATGGTCGGCACCCAGATCGCGCCCTGGCTGAAGACCCTCCTGGCCCTGACGACAGGGGCCAGCGCGGCCTTCTCCGCGATGGTGGGACAAGCCGCGGCCTCACGGATCCTGCTCGACATGGGACGTGAACAGGCCCTGCCCAAATTCTTCACGATGGTCTCCCCCCGAGCCGGGGTCCCGGTCAGCGCCACCGCATCGGTCGCCGTGATCAACCTGGGCATCGCCTTCTGGGCGTCCATGCAGGCGAACGGACTCGAAGCCCTCGTATCGATCGTGGCCGTAGGCGCACTGGCGGCCTTCGTGCTGGTGCACCTGTCGGTGATCGGATACTTCTGGACGAAACGCAAGGACGAGAAGGCCTGCCCGCTCCGGCACGGGGCGGTGCCGGGAATCGGCGCGCTGATCCTGCTGGTCGTCCTCGCCCACACCAGCAGCCTCGCCCTGATGGTCGGCGCCGGCTGGCTGGTCGTCGGCGGGGCCCTGGCCCTGGTGCGGGGTCCGCGTCAGGAGGACGCGGGTATGCCTCCGAACACCGATGCCTTCCTGCCGCTGGAGGAGGAGACCGGTAGCCAACAGCTGATCGCCGGGGACTTCCCGACGACCGAACCGGATTATGCCGCGACGGCGACCGGCTATGCCTCGACGGAGAACACACCTGGGTACGCCGAACAGACCCCGGCGGGCTATCCCACACGCCGCCGACCGACGGACTCGTCCGACCTGGGACGGTACCGGCCTCCGGCCGGCTGACCCTCGCCCGTGGGGTGGAGCCGGGGACCCCACCCGGAGCCACCCCACGACGGCTTCACCCCGTCAACGACGACAGCGGTACGACCTGGGCCGGATCACAGGCACTGCCAGGTGAAGGTGGTGGCCGGCAGGGGGCCGTCGGCCGGGCCCTCACGGAGGAACCAGTAGAGCATCCCCGAGTCCCCCCAGGTCATCTCGTCGGAGCTGCTCACCTGCAGCAGCAGATGCCAGGCGCGGGACTCCTCCTCGTACTCGGGGGAGTCGTAGAGCGAGGCGTCGAGCACCGACGCCGCCGCCTCCAATTCGACCGGCCCCTGCAAGGACAGCGGCCACCCCCCGAACCGGTGGTCGGTCTCGGGCTCCAGCTCCTCCAACGCCTCGCGGAAGTCGTCGTCGTTGACCAGATCCAGCCAGGAGTCGCCGTCGATCTCCCGGTCCGCGAACTCCTGGTAGAGCCGCGGGTTCTCCGTCTCGGGGAAGGTCGGAGTCATCGTCCCGGTCAAGGACACCTCGGCGTAGACCGTGACTGAGCTGTCGGTGAGAACCCGGTTCGGGCTGTCGGCCGCGGACTCGGCGACATAGATCACCCGGGCCCCGCGGAGGCTCTCGTGGTCCTCGTAGAAGACCAGTGCTTCCGAGTCCTCCGGGTCGACGTGGTAGAAGAAGAGCAGACGGCCCTGCTCGGGCAGGTCGAGGCCGGTGCGCAGTCCGTGCTCGGTCAACGCGGACAGGTCGATCTCGGCGATGAAGGACAACGGGCCGTGCCCTTCCCATTCCGGCCAGGCGATCTCCTCGGACATCCGGGGCAGACCACCGAAGCGGGCCACCACGGTGTCGCCCGGTGCCGCCGGGGACAAGGACACCGCCGGGCGGCACATCCGCAACCACGCGTCGGCGACCTCCTCGGGGAGATGATCGTGGGCCACCTGCTTCGCCGTCTCGAAATCAGGGCAGATATCGGCGAGGGATTCGGGAGAAAAACTGGAATCGAACGACATTGCCACAGTCTGGCAGGAGCCTCCGACATCGGGGGGCGACTCCGCGACCGTCGGGCGACCGATCTCCCTAGACTGACGCCGTCCGACCCACCCCTCACGAGGAGCTGACCGATCCATGATGCCCAGCAGCACACCCGAGCCCGTCGTCGGCGACCAGCAGCTGTTGGCCCTGCTGCAGCGAGCCCTCGGCCCGGAGGCCGCCGGTGGCGTCTGGCAGGAGGGCGACCTCTTCGTCGTCGGGGTGAAGGGCCTGGCCCCCGTCGGAGAGGATAATCCCCCGCAGAATTACACCGCCCGTTTCGAATTCCGCAGGGTCGTCCACTCGGAGGCCGAGCTCGCCGCCGAATCCGAACGGCTCGCCTCGGTCTTCGGAGACAGCTCGAAGCCCACCTTCATCAACACCTTCGGGGTGGACGTACGCACCGGTGAGATCTTCCTGACGGTGACCGCCGCGACGGACGACGTGGTGTCCGCGATCCGGGGCGAGGCACGACTGCCCGTCCGCATCGAGGAAGGTGAAGCCTTCGTCATCGGCTGACCTTAGCGGTCGCGCCGCGCCTCGAAACCGGCCGACCCCCTGCGCGCACGGGAGCGCCCGCACCGCCGTCCGGCGGTGCGGGCGCTGCATGTCACCCCCAGGGCTGGGGTGTCACGCTGCCGCGGCATGACCCGTGCCGCAGCGCACCCGACCTGACGGCACCGTCGAGGGGACGGAAGCGGTGCCGGCTGAGAGAGAGGTCAGGCGCCGATCTTGGCCAGACGTTCCTTGATCTGGTCGTGGCTGAGGATGCCGGAGTCGATGGAACGCACCACACCCTCCTTGTCGATGAACACGTGTGCAGGGACCCCCATGACCCGGTACGCCGAGGCGATCCGTGTCTGCGGGTCGGGGACATGAGTGAAGTCGAGCTTCAACCGTTGGGTGAACTCCTTCACCGAGGAGGCCTCTTCGGAGAGATAGATCCCGATCACGGCCAGACCGTCCGGTTTCGCCGCGGCATGAGTGGCCTGGACGTCGGGGAACTCCGCCCGGCAGGCCGAACACCAGGAGGCTCCGAAGGTCAGCCAGACGGGACGTCCGGCATACTGCGACAAGGAGATCTCCTGGCCGTCGGCGGTGGCCGAGGAGAACTCCGGAGCGGGCTCCCCCACCTTGGGCGCGGGCCCCGATGCGCCGCCCTTGAGCTGCACCGGCGAGAGTTTCTCGGTGCCCTGTGCAGTGGGAGTGCTCGTGTCGCCGGCCGGTCGGTTCACCAGATAGGCGCCGCCCATCACCAGGACCAAGGTGACCAGGAGCACGCCGATGGTTCCGAAACGGCTGGACCGCAGGCGTGCCCGCCAATCTCCCTGCTCGGGCCCGGCCTCCGGGCGGCGCACCGCAGCGGTGGTTCGCTCAGGCATAGGAGTGCAGTCCGCCGAAGAAGAGGTTGCCGAAGTAGGTGAAGAGCACTGCGGCGAAGCCCAGGACGAGCAGCCAGGCAGCCCGCCGGCCACGCCAGTCGCGGACCACCCGGGCGTGCAGATAAGCGCCGTAGATGAGCCAGGTCACCAAGGCCGAGGTCTCCTTGGGGTCCCAGCTCCAGTACGCGCCCCACGCGATATTCGCCCACACCGCACCCAGGATGATCATGATGGTCATCAGCGGGTAGGAGATCACCGCGGCCCGGTACCCCAGCTCGTCGAGCACCGCAGGCTTGGGCATCCCCTTGAAGTGGAACCGCGCGGGCATCAGGTAGAGCACTGCTGCGCAGAAAGCGACCGCGGCCGCGCCGTAGGACAGCACCGCGGTGGCCACGTGCACGGTGAGCAGGAAGTGGTGCTGCAGAGCGGGGACGAGCGGTTGCACATCGGAGTCGGTCGCCTGCGCGTACATCAACATGGTGATGGTCACCGGCAGCACCAGCAGGGCCAGTGCGCGGATGCGATAACGCCATTCGAAGTAGACGTAGGCGGCGAGGATGCCCCAGGCGAAGGAGACGGCGAACTCGTGCTGGTTCGCGAAGGGGCCGTGGCCGGTGGCCATCGCCCGGGTCGCCAGCGCGCCGGTCAGCACCGCCAGGGCGGCATAGGTCAGGGCGCTGCCGAACCAGCTGATCCCCCGCGTCTTCGGGACGACGACCTCGGCCGTCGACCCGCCGCCGGAGGAGGCCCCCACGACGGCGGGAATTCGCTCCTCCTCGGGGGCATTCTGACGTCGCATGGCGACGGAGATCACGTCGGCCGCCACCGCCAGGGTGACGAGCAGGGTGGCAGCGACGAGGAAGTACTGGGAGAGATTGATCATCGTCGTGTCCTCGTGACAGATGGGCGGATGGAGGTGTTCTCTGCGGTCAGCGGTGCGGTCGTCATCTCAGTGTTTCCGTCGGCGGTCGTAGTCGTCCAGGCTGTTCCCGTCACCGACCGACCTGGGGTCGGCCAGTCGCTGCACGAAACGACGGAACCACCGTTCGTAGGGGGTGTCCTGCCGTTCCGCCGAGGCGATGCGCAGGTCACTCCCCTTCCCGTCGGGGCCGGGGACGACCCGGACCCAGATGCGGCGGTGGTGCAGGAACATCGTCAGGATCAGGCCGAGCACCATCAGTGAGGAGCCGATCCACACCCAGATGGCTCCGGGGTCGCGCACGATCATCAAACCGGTGTACTGGCGTTCTCGTTCGAAGGTGTAGGACAGCCCCGCGACCTGGGTCTCTTCTCCTTGGGAGACGACCTTGGAAGCCAACGGGCTCTTCTCCGCGTCCCGGTAGATCTCCAGGAGCACCTGCCCCGCGCCGAGCTGGCGGTCGACGACCCCGGACGCCGCCGCGATGACGTAGAGGGTGAGGTCCTTGCCCTCCAGTTTCACCTTGCCGATGACGCGGCGTTTGTCCTCGGACTTCCAGGCCAGGGGGATCCCACCGGCGTAGACCTGGGCGCCGTTGGCGTCGGTGACCTTCATGGCGGCGGCGATGCCGTACGAGGCCTGGTGGATGGAGACACCGTCGTGCCGCAGCGGGGTGTTGACCCGGACGGTCTGCTCGGCGACCTGACGGCCGTCCTTGTACAGGACCAGGTCGGAGTAGTAGTCGAGCGGACGGCCCTGCTGGGTGTACTTGTCGGTGAAGGACTTGGCCTCGACGGACAGTCCGGTGTCATGGCCGATCTCGGCCGTGGTGCCCACGCCCACCGGGAGGCTCGGGTTCTTGAACCCGAAGGTGGTGGTGACGAAGACCCCCAGCAGGATGATCACGAAACTGGCGTGGGCGATCGCGGTGCCGAAGGGAGCCCACCGGAAGCGGTCGGCGTACAGGTTCAGGCCCGGGCCGCGTTCGTCGTCGATGATCCGGTACCCCTGGGAGCTCAACGCGGTGCGGACGGTCGTGAAGGTCTCGGCGGGTGCGGTGTCCAGGGCGACGCGTTCGCTCAGCCCGGCGTGCTGGAAGAAACCGTCGCTGACGTGGATGTGCGGGTGGGCCGAACGGCGCCACAGCTGCGGGACGCGGTGGCAGGTGCACGCGATGATGCTGAGCGCCAGCATCACGGTGACCACTCGGAACCAGATGGAGCTGAAGATGTTGAAGGCTCCGGTGAAGGCCAGCACCTGGGTCCATCCGCCGTAGCGGGGGCGTACCGATTCCACCCAGGAGTTCCATCCGGAGGGGTCGTCGCGCAGCCCGTCGGGGGCCTGTTCCAGCAGGGTGCCCATCAGGGTGAGGAAGGCCATCGCGAGGATCAGGCCCAGGCCGGTGGTCTTGTTGTAGAAGAAGGCGTTGACCTTGTGGAAGACCTCTCGCAGCGGGATGTCCCCCTGGGTGGCGGTGGGGGCCGCCGGCCCGGACGGGGGTTTCTCGTCGGCGATATCGCGGGGGCGCACGTCTTGGGTCATGAGAGGTCCTCGTTCACAGGCCGAAGGTGGGGACGGAGCCGCTCATACGGCTGAAGAGGTTGGTGACCATCAGGAAACCGGTGACGATCAGGAAGGCCCCGGAGGTCAACGCGATCGCGGTGGTGTGGCGGCGCAGGGCGGTCATCCGTCGGTGGAGGGCATCTGCACCCATCGCGACCAGGACGAAGGGCAGTCCGAGGCCGAGGCAGTAGGCGACGAGGAGCAGTGCGCCTTCGCCGACGGTCGAGCTCACCGAGGCCAGGCCGATGACTCCGCCGAGGATCGGCCCGATGCACGGTGTCCATCCGGCGCCGAAGGCGAGTCCGAGCAGCCCGGAGCGGCGCAGGGTCGGCCGGCCTCCGGCGCCGGGGGCTCCGATCGGTCGGGTGGTGCGGTAGAGCACCGAGAGTTCGATGAGTCCGGCCACGTGCAGGCCCATCACGATGAGTACGGCTCCGCCGGCGATGCGCAGCAGGTCGCGGTAGTCGCTCAGGGCGTATCCGACGAGCCCGATCGAGGCCCACAGGGTGATGAACACCGCGCTGAATCCGCCGACGAAGGCGCAGGCCTGGAGGAGGGTGGCACGTCGGGAGGTCGGTTGCCCGTCCTGTCCGCCGACCATGTAGCCCACGTAGACCGGCACGATCGGCAGGAAGCACGGTGAGACGAAGGAGACGATGCCGGCGAGAACTGCCAGGGGCAGGGTCACTCCGGTCATGGTGTTCTCCTCTCTCTGTGTGTGTCAGCCGGGGGCCGGGGTCATTTGGCGGCGGGTGCCTGGGTGGTGGGCGCGGCCGAGGTGGGGGCCCCGGAGGCGGCGCCGCCGGGGGTTTTGGCCCCGTGTCCACCCATCCGGTTCATGTGGCTGGAGACGTTCTTGGCCAGGGGTGAGTTCGGGTCGAGTTCGACGACCTTGGCCCATTCGGCCCGGGCCTTCTCGACGTCCGGCGGGTTGGCGGAGAAGTGCAGCACGCCGAGGTTGTAGTAGGCCTCGACCTGTGTGGGGTCGAGTTCGATGACCTTCGTCCATTCGGTTTCTGCGCGGGTGGCGTCGCCGGAGTTGGCCAGGCAGGCGGCCAGGACGAGCCGGGAGCTGATGTCGGCGGGCTGGATGTCGACGACTTTCTGCTGCCATTCGGCGGCCTTGGCGAATTCTCCTGCGCCGTAGTACTGGTCGGTCAGGCCGCGGAGTGCGGTGACATCTTTCGGGTCGGCCTTCGTCTTCTCGGTGAGTTCCTTGACCTTCGACTCGTCCACGGGGCGTACCGAACTGGTGGGCTTTGCCGGGGAGGCCGTGTTGCTGACCGGGCGGCCGGCCTGGTAGACGCCGTAGACGACTCCGACGATGAGCATCAGTACGAGTACGGGGACGAGCACGGAGGCCCGTTGACGGGGGCGGTCCTGGGCGGCGGCTGCTGCCTCGGGGGTGACCACGGCCCGTCGACGGCCGGTGTGGGTCGCGGCCGGCGCCCGAGGGGGTGCAGCGGCCGGGGGCGGCTCCTCCTCGAGGAAGTCGAGATCATCGAAATGGTCGGAGAGTGACTTCTCGGCCACCTTCGACGTGGCGGTGGAGGCGTCCGGTGAGGTGGTTGCGTCCGGGGTGCGACGGGCTTCCTCGACGAGTCGGCGTTGGCTCTCGGCCCAGCCGTCGAGCTCCGGGGGAGCGCTGGCGAGAAAGTCCTTCAAATGCTGGTGGGTGCGTTTCACCGTGGCTTCGTCGGCGTCCTCGGGCAGCCCGAGATGGTGTGCCAAAGTGCCCTGCGGGTGTGCTCCCGTCGGGTCGACGGGGTTGACTCGACGCCCACTCATCGGGACTCCTGCTGCTGCTCCGGTGGCCTGGTCGCCACTTCCTCTTTATTCCTTCTCATCCTCCCCGGGAGTTCGCCGGTGATGCCATCCGCCGCCCGGCACGTTTCGGGTAGATCGGGCGTGCCATGGATATAGCTGATGCGCCGATGGATATAGGCGCGCCTATGCCTGTCGGGAGGCGGAGCCGCACACCGGGTGGCAGGACGACGGACGGGGGATGCCACCAGCGGTGGCATCCCCCGTCCGGGAGAGAAGCAGGCGTCGGGCCTGTCCGGGTTCCTCCGATCAGCTGTTGCGCGTGGTGGGCACCGGAGCGACCGGAGCGGTCGGCGTCGCCGGCAGCGGAGCCTCCGGTGACTTCTCCTTCCCGAGCAGCGCCAGCTGCCCTTGACGGATGTAGTCGGTAGCCCGGTTGATGGTGTCCAGCGTGGCCCCGGGAGCGTGGAATCCGGCCGAGTTCTCCGCTTCGACGTAGTCGATCAGGAACTGTGCCTTGCGCTGGAAGTCACGCGCCTTGACCAGCCTGTCCTCGGCGGCCCCGTTCTTCTGGGCCGCTGCGATGTCGTCGATGAACTCGGTCAACGCGTTGAAGGCCACGTCACGCGAGGAGATGAAGCGCAACTGGATCTGCTCGACCCGGTCCTTGATCTCGTTCTCCGAGGCGTTGTGGCAGCCCTGGCAGGCCCGGTTGACATTCAACATGGGGCTGCGCACCTGGTGGTCGCTGACCTTCGCCGAACCCACCCGGGTGTACGGCATGTGGCAGTCGGCGCAGGAGACGCCGGCGCGGTAGTGAACGCCCTGCTGCCAGGTCTCGAACTCCGGGTGCTGGGCCTTCAGCGCCGGGGCGCCGGTGATCTTGTGCTCCCAGTCCTTGAAGCCGATCTCGTCGTAGTAGGCGAGAGCGTCGGTGGCCTTGGTGCCCTTGTCCCAGGGGAAGGTGAGCTTCTTCTCCTCGCCCTTGAAGTAGTACTCGACGTGGCACTGGCCGCACACGAAGGAACGCATCTCCTGAGCGGTGGCGTCCTTGTTGACGTCGAAGTCCTTGACGCCCTGCTGGGCCTTGATCTTCTTGATGCCTTCCATGAACGCCGGCTTGGTGATGCGCAGCTGCATCGTCTTCGGGTCATGGCAGTCGATGCACGCGACCGGGTGCTGCACCTTGGAGGTGGCCTCGGCGTAGGTCATCTTGTTCATCTTGTCGAAGCCGGCCTTGAGGTCCCCGTTGCCCAGTTCGTACTTCTGGGCGACATAGGTGGAGGCGTGGCAGTTCAGGCAGGTTCCAGGCTGTTTGAAGTCGGTCACCCGGCGGGTGTCCATCTGGTCCTGCAGCATGTGGGCGTGACCGCGTTCCTCACGGAAGTCCGTGGCGAAGGCGTAGCCGGCCCACATCTTCTGCAGCCGCGGGTCCTCGGTGATCTTGCTCTGGGAGACGGTGCCGCTCGCCGGCTTCTTCGGGTCCTTCGGAAGAGCCTCGGAGCCGCCGAACTTGGTGCGCTCCTGGTCGGCGGTCTTCTTGTACATGTCGTACTGGATGGGGAAGTTCCGTCCCCACACCGCGGGGTCGACGGTCTTGTCGTCGATCTCCACGACCTTGGTGAAGGGCGCGAGCGCCTCTTCCTTACGTTCGAGGATGTTGACGAGCAGGGCCGTCAGTCCCATCGTGACCACGGCTGTGATCGCTATGGCGCCGACGAGTAGCCATAAGACTTTGCGTCGGCGAGGGTTCTCGCTGGTTTCCATGGTGTCCACCTACATATGCCCGACGTTGCGATGGCAGGAGATGCACGAGACCTGGGGGGAATGTTCCGGACGGGATGCTCTGATGCCGGACGTGATGTCGGCGTGGCAGCTGAGGCAGGCCTGCTCGGTGATCTCGCGGTTCCGCTGCGTGATCTGGATGTTCTGCGGGAAGTTTCCGGTGGTGAAGGCGAACCCGTGGTTCCATCCGTTGATCGCCTTCGTGGCGTACTTGCCCACGATGTCGTGTGGTGCGTGGCAGTCGTTGCAGACGGCGACTTTTCCGTGGCTGGATTTCATCCATCCGTCGTACTGGTCGCGCATCACGTGACAGTTGACGCAGGCCTTCGGGTCGTTGCTCAGGTAGGACGCTCCGTTGGCATAACCGAACGTGAAGAAACCCACTCCGATCAGGGAACCCACCACGAAGACCGCGGCCGCGTACAACCATCCCGACGGGCGGGAGAAGACGCTCCGTAGTTCGGCGAGAATCTCTTTCACCATTGTCCGACCCTCGTCACGCCGTCCTCGTAGGCCAGCTGTGTCGGCCCCGCCGGTAGGCACCGGTGGGGAGAGCGGCCTCCAGTCGGGTCGCCCATCATGACTCATGATGGTGCGGGGGAAGGGCGTTCACCATCCCTCCGCAGGTAGAAATCCGGTATATGGGGTTGCCCGGTCCAGTATCTGCCGCTATGCCGGTCGGGTTCCTGGTCGTGCTCCGGCGCGATGCGCCCGTGCAGGGCGGCGAGCTGCCTGCTTCAGGCCCGGGAGGGCAGCCCCAACCCTTGGCGCACGATGTAGGCGGCGGCCTGGATGCGGTTGCTCATGTCGAGTTTGTGCAGGGCGTTGTGCACATGGTTCTTCACGGTGCCCTCGGTGATGGACAGTCGGGCGCCGATCTCCTTGTTAGTGAGTCCGTCGGCGACCAACCGCATGATCTCCAGTTCGCGTTGGGACAGCCCCGGGTCGCTGGGTTGGGGGGCGGGGGTGTGCGGTGACCGTCCGTCGCCGCGGAGTTCGGCGAGGAGCCGGCCGACCAGGGCGGGGGAGACGGGGGTCTCGTCGCGCATCACCGACCGCAGCATGTCGAACAGTTGCTCGGGTCGCAGGTCTTTCAGCAGGTAGCCGTGTGCGCCCAGACGTACCGCGGTCAGTAGTTTTTCGTCCTCTTCGCAGACGGTCAGCATGATGACCTTGATGCTGGGCATCTGTTCGCGCAGGATGCGGGCGGCTTCGACGCCGTCCATGACCGGCATCTCCACGTCCATCACGATCAGGTCGGGGCGTAGCGCGCGGGCTTTCTCGATGCCGTCGAGTCCGTTGCCGGCTTCTCCGACGACGCTGAAGTCGTCGAGCTGGTCGACGAGGGTCGCGATGGCTCCGCGGAAGAGGGCCTGGTCGTCGACGAGGAGGACCCGGACGGGTTCGCCTTCGGCTCGGGGCATCGGTGTGGTGATCATGCGCCGACCACGTCGTGGAGCAGGTCGTGGCCGGTGGCGCGGGGAACGGCGAGCGCGACGCGGGTGCCCTGGCCGGGGGTGGCTTCGATGGTGAGCCGTCCACCGGCTGATTCGGAACGTTCCCGCATCGAACGCAATCCGAAGGACTCGGCGTCGGACATGACGTGACGTGGGTCGAAACCCCGTCCGTCATCTTCTATCTCGAACATGACGTTCTCCGGGGTCTCGGTGATGCGGACGACGGCGGTGGCGGCGCCGGAATGTTTGCGGACGTTGGTGAGGGCCTCTTGGACCACGCGGATGACCTGTACCTCGCAGTGTGGGGACAAGCGCGGGTCGGCGGGTACGTGGTTCTCCAGTCGGGTGTCGATGCACGACTGTCGGGAGTACTTGGTGACATAGGTGCGCAGGCTGTCGAGCAGCCCCTGGTCGGCGCGGGGGGATTCGCGCAGCCCGAGGATCGATTCTCGGACGTCTCGGTAGGCGTCATGGCACAGGTCGGCCAGATGGTGGAGTTCTTCGCTGACCGGCCGGATCTCGTGGATGTCTTCCCTGGTGAGCAGCACTTGGAGACGCAGGTGGGTGACGCCGAGCACCTGGGCGAGGCTGTCGTGCATCTCCCGGGCGATCCGGTCGCGTTCGGCGAGGGTCGCGGCGTGGGAGGTGGCTTGGAGGAGGTTGGCCTGGTCGATGGCGATCGAGGCCAGGTCGGCGAGGGTTTTCAGGAAGGCGTCGTCGCCGGGGGTGATCTCTGCCTTGTCGACCCAGAGGGAGCCGGCCAGGTCGCGGGTGTCCCGTACCGGGTAGGCGGTGATGGCACCGTCGACGGGCGGTGTGGACACGGCGAGGCAGGGGTCGTCGGGTGTGTCGGGGGTGGGCAGGGTGAGGAGGTTCGGATGCGCGGATTCTTTGGCCGGGCATCCCTCGGTCCGGTCGTGGCAGCAGTGTCCGCCCTGGCCGCGGATGCATACTCGACGGTCGGCTGCGGGTTCGCTCTGCAGGCAGAGCCCTGCGTCGTCGGCATCGACCAGGACGCGGGCGTGTGCGGCGATGGAACTTAACGTCGTGGAGAGGGGTTCGCGTCGGGTGATGCGCAGGAGGATGTCACAGACCGCTTCGGTGCATCGATGGCTGTGGTCGCGTTCGGCGAGGGCCTGGGCGAGGCGACGGTGGGCGGCGTCCAGTTCCTGATGGCGTTCGGTGAGCAGGCGGTGTCCGCGACGGATCGCCGTGACCATCGATATCCCGAAGACTGCGGAGGCGACGAGGAGCAGGGTGTCGACCAGTACATGTCCGTGTCCGGGCCAGAGGTACTCCCACATTCTGGGACGAAGTAGGACCATCGTCGCAATAAAGAGGATAGGCAGGGCAACGGCCGTGACGGTGAGTCTCCGTAGCCAGGCTTCGTCCGTGTCGGACGACTCGATGGAACGAGATGAAAAGGCAACGTGGTGTGCGAGGTCGTCACCTGCGCTCTTTCGTAGGTGCTCTGTCGTCACCCCCGGCCTCCTTGCGTTCGTTCTGCACGATCGGACAGCTCCGACTCCTGTATATTAGCTGTGGATGGGGCCGGGAAGCTCGGGGAAGGAAGTCTCTTCCCTTCCGCGGGCGCTGTCGATCAGCCGCGAGGTACAGACCGTGGTATGCCCTTCGATCCGGCCTCGGGTCTACCCCTGCCTGCAGGCCCGACAAGACGCGCCGTAGCCGCCGACTAGCCTGAGCGCGTGTCTGCACGTTGTGAACCGGATCTGCCTCAGCCGGCCCCTGACGGTCCCGCCATCGACCGCATCCTGCATGCCTACCGGGAATCGCAGGCGTTGATGACCTCCGTCCGTCTGGGCTTCTTCGATCTCCTCGGGCCCGAGGATGCACAAACCCCTCTCACCGAGATCGCCGCGCACTGTCGGATCAGCGTCGAAGCAGCGGACGTCCTCGCCGAGGCCCTTACCGGGATGGGCCTGTTGACGCGCACGGCCACCGGATGCTCGGCAACCCCGTTGGCGGCCGCCCACCTCACGATCGACGCACCTTATTCGCTACGTCACTGGGTGGTCAGCGAACACGAGAAGTATGTGAACTTCGCCGGACTGGCCGAGGCTCTCCGGGCGGAACCGCCGGCTCGGGACGATCCGGTCAGGGCGGCACGACGACGCCACGGTCCGCCTGCCGCGCAGATGCAGGGTCTCGCCGAGGTCGCCCGGGCCCGCGGCACACAGACCGCCCGGATCATCCGCAGGCTGTGCCCGGCCGAATCCGGTCGTATCCTCGACGCCGGCGGCGGACACGGGATGGACTCCATCACCGTGTTACGGGACATGCCCGGCTGGACAGCTGTCGTCGCGGACCGCCCGGGGCCGTTGACCGCAGCCGGTGACAACATCGAGCGGTATGCGATGGGCAACCGGGTCGAACTACGCGAGGCAGACCTCGAATCCGACGCCCTGCGCCGTCCTGATGAAGAAGGCTTCGACATCGCCTTCCTGTTCATGGTGCTCGGCGGCAAACCCCCGGCAGAGGCTGCCGCTGTGCTCCGCCAGGTCCAGGCGGCGCTCGTCCCGGGTGGTTGGCTTCTGATCCGGGGCAACTGGACCGACCAATTACGCGGCGCGACCTCCGCACTGAAACATATGCTCCGGCCGGGAGGGCGACGGACCCTCACCCAGGAGCGTCTCCTCGAGCTGCTCGAGGACACCGGTTTCCTAGAGGTGCATACGGTGACGGACGCCGATGTCGACCCGAACGCTGTGGTTGCGGCCAGAACTCCAGAGCAGGCTTGATCATTTCGGACTATCGAGATTTTCCAAATTGCATATCTCAACAGAGCCTGCCGCTCATAAAGGATTCGAGTCGGCGTCAAGACAACTCAATTTATTGAGAATCTCCAGGGCGGGGCGGATGAGAATTTTGAAGATATGCAAAATGCATCAGCTAAATTAAACGAATCTGCTCTCGAGTAAATAGGGAGATAGGTGGAGAGTCGTGAGCGGCCATACGTCGTGCTAAAACTCCTCTCTCGCAGATTTCAGGAAGGGGAAGGGGTGTCGAGGATCCCAGGCCTGAGTCCGGGCTCAATGTGAAGTGATTCTTGATCAGCATGGTTGTGTTATTTTAATGGACCGCATTCTTCGATGGGGATAAAAATATAGGGGGGGCATCTCGGGTTCTAGTGAGGGGTGGCGCATATCTCCTGACTTTAGGGGGTGCGATACACGACGGAGGTGAGGGTGTGAAGGATAAATATTTACTTTTTGGCTGGGCGGCCCTGACGATAGTGCTCACGATAGTCATGGTTCTGCTGAGTCTGTGGTATATGGAAATTGGTAAGGTCAATCCGAAATACTATGGCGGAAGATCTTGCTTCTGGCCTGACCGTCCTGAAAATATAGATGGGGTAAGGATCGCCTGGACGTGTGTCGGATTGGTCACTCTGGGCAACCTGATTGGCTTGACCATCTATGTTTTGCATAGGGGAGGGGGAGTCTTGCTGGGGATGGTGATTTTATTGTGGTGTGTACATCTTTATGTCGGAATGGAATTGATCTACGTTTATTTAGGAGCGGAAAAATATCTTCCCGGGCAGCCGTGTCGTGAAAAATGGTGATGTCTTGCGCGGAAATAGCGGGAGCTTCCTTGTCATGGCGGTGGCATGATGTCGGCGCGTAAGCGGAAAGTGGTCAGAAGCCAGGCGACACGGCAGGAGCTGATCTGGGTTATAGGGAGCGTGACCTCATTTGTCCTGGTGATCTCGTTGGCATTCGTCTATGAGAGCGTGTTGCTCACAGCGCAACCGGACGTGTTATCGACGTGCTTCACTGATCCCCGGCCTGAGTGGCTTTTCTTCTGGCGCTGGACATTCAATGTGGCCGCAATTTTATGGGCCGTCAACCTCGGTGCGCTTTTAATTTATATATTCATCGTGCGCACGAGTCTGATGCCGAGGGTGTTCTTCGTGTTGCTGTTAATCGGCATTCCGTCGGTGGGTTTCCATGGCTTTGTCGTCAATAAAGGTGACGGGAACTCCTATGAAAAGAAATGCATTGTGTCTCCGTATTGAGCATGAGTCCGATGGCTTCTCGCCGCGGTGGCACTGAGGGTGCTCACGGTTATCTTCCGGGTCAGCCTTGTCAACGTCCTTCATGGCCTTAGCCGGGAGTGCCGAGATCAGCTCTTCTCGGAAGACATCCTCTCGATCCGAATCGTCGCGGCTCGCTCTCGGCATCATCTGGTTCGGTGCGGCCGTGGGCGCGGCCTATCAAAATGTCGCACTGTAGGCGCAGCTTCGGATCAATGCGGCCTGTCAGACCTCGCCGCGATGAAGCGCAAGGACTGGTTGATGGAACGTCTCAGCAGCTGCCCGAGTCGACAGGTCAGTGCCGCCGAACTGAGCCGCCAGATCCGAAGTGCTCTGAGATGCCTCGCTCAGCGCCGACGCATCGCCACTGTTCCACGGGCGAAGCGAGGCACTCACACCCTCAACCATGCCCCGGCAGCCAGCTGGGAGCCGAGCTCAGCTTTTAGCAGTACGTCCTAGGTCAGGTCGCGACTCGGCGTTCTCACCAAGCAATCGGCGCAGTTCAACAATCACTTCGTCGAGGAAGTCGTCGACTTCCTGTTTGTCGTACCCACTTCGGAAGCGGGTAGCAGTGAAGTTCTTTTCGGGCGTAAGAGCCATGTCGTTCCCTCGACCGGACCTGTAGTGGACAGGCGTCAGCCTACCCAAGTGCGTAACGTCCCAAGTGCGTAACGTCGCTCGGGCAAACACTGGTGCGACTCGCCGTGTCGACAACTGCGCTTTAGGTCTCTGACCTGGGCGATCGTTCATCCTAAAATCATCACAGCCGAGGGCACTTCATCGAAGCACGAGCACATGCAGAAGCCAGATGGCGAGGATAAAAGATAGGTTCAAGAGCGACTCCCCCGAGATTCAACGGCGGAACGACCTTGCGTGCCAGCTCTGGCCAAGAGCAGCAGGAAGACATCCAGGACCAATATGACCTAAGTCGGGGACCAACCAGCGGAGAAGCCCTCGGCCACCGACCTCGACCAGCTCGTGGAAGCGGAATACGTCAGCGTCCACATCGTCCATGGTGACCAGCAGTCCAGCGTCAGCGTGTGTGATGACGGGGAGTCGTCGGCCAGGGCAGGCAACAGCCAGCAACATGGACTGTCCGGGCTTGAACGAGCACAAGTGTCAACCGTGGGGGACTGTAGTCGAGGGCTCATATTGATTTCGTGGTGGCGAAGCCAACCACAGGAGAGCCTTCGATGAATACCCACCCAGCCTCCCAGTGCGTCTCGGGACCGCTCGTGCGAACCGCAGGGTTGACGAGACGTTACGGGGCCACGACCGTGGTCGATCAGGTGTCGCTCGAGGTGCCCAAGGACGGCATCTACGGTTTTCTGGGGCCGAATGGTGCCGGCAAGTCGACCACGATGAAGATGCTGTTGGGCTTGATCCGTCCGGACATGGGTTCGATCGAGTATCTGGGACAGGACTTCGCCCAATGCCGTTCTACGGTGCTTCCCTCCATCGGGTCGTTGATCGAAGGGACGTCGTACTATCCGCATCTGACCGGGCGAGAGAATCTGCGGCTGGCGGCCGACTCGCTCGGAGCACCCCGCCTTCAGGTTGAGCAGGGGCTGCGCACGGTCGAGTTGGAGCGCCACGGCGACAAGAAGGCCGGCCACTATTCGATGGGTATGAAACAGCGGTTGGGCATCGCGATGGCGCTGTTGGGTGACCCATTTCTGCTCATGCTTGACGAGCCCACCAATGGTTTGGATCCAGCCGGAGTGGTCGAGATGAGGCAGTTGATCATGACCTTGGCTCGCGAGCGGGGCCTCACGGTCATCGTGTCTTCCCACAACTTGTCCGAGATCGAACAGATGGCCGACACCGTAGGGATCATATGTGCCGGTACGTTGCGATTCCAAGGCCCGTTGGAAGGGCTGCGTGGCCCCGGCTCGACCGTGATTCGCTGCTCTGACGTGCCGCTGGTTGAGGAACTCTTGCACGTGCGGGGGCTCTCCAGTCAGATCAAAGGAGCTGAGGTGCTTTTTCCGCTGGTCAGCGACCAGATCATGGCGGAGCTGATTCGTGATTTGGTAGGTCGTGGACCCGACGTGTACCGGGTCGAGCGGCGCCATCGGTCGTTGGAGGAAGCCTTTTTGGCGATCACCGAATCGAATTCCGCGGGAGCCCTCGCATGAGTGTGGCTCTGGAAGTGCGTAAATTGCACCACAAACGGGTGCTGTGGCTGGTGATCGGCATGGCTGCCTTCGAGGGACTGTGGATAGTGTTCACGATGATCGGGCGGTCGAAACTGACCTATGCGCTCGCTCAATCAGTGGACATGTTCGTCATGCTGATGGGCCTGGTGGCCGGGCTGATCGCGGTGCAGATCGTCGACGTGGATCGTCAAGATCGAATGGGACAGTGGCTGAGTGCACGCGGCCAGTCACCGCTGCGCCGGTTCATGGACAAGATCATGCTGACCGACGCGATCGTGGTCGCCTACCACCTGGCATTGATCGGGCTGGTCTTAGCAGTGGCAGGCCCTTTGGGCCTGGAATCCAGCCAGTTGGCGGCCCGTTCAGCGAGGCTGATAGTTCTTGTGACGATATGTGGCTGCCTGGCAGTGACACCGCTCCAGCTAGCTCTGGCGCAGAACCTCGGACACCCGTCCACCAGCGTGGTGACCGGCGTCATCGCCGGATCAGTGTCGATGGCGTTGCCGTACATCAACGCCGCATGGGTCGGCTGGCTGGCGCCCTGGGGGCTGTTGGCGGCAGCGAATCCGATCATACCGTTGACCATGGAGAACCGGGCCAATCCGGAGATCCAGCTCATCGATCAAGCCGGCCCAGCCCTGGCAGGAGCCGCAGCGATGGCGATCATCTGGACGCTCGTCGCGATCGCACTCGTAGCGCGAAAGGAGCAACAGCGATGACCGGCTCCTTCAACCGACACAAGCCGAACCCGTGGACCGCCTGGAAGATGGAACGGGCAAAAGGCCGTACAGGCTGGTTCCTGCTCGCAGCTGTCCTCGTCGGTCTCATGGGGCAAGCCCTCGGCATGTGGAACTACCTGAAATACCGCGACGAATACTTCGCCTCCGACCACCTCGGCTGGATCGCGATCTGGGTCCAGGGCAGCATCCTGGTCACCACCACGTTCTTGCCGATCGTGTACGTGATCACCCAGGCAGCCGTGGCATCCTCCGAGTTCGAATACCGAGGCTGGCTGCGGATCGTGTCAACCGACAGCATCTCGACGGCGATCACCGGAAAACTTCTCTATGCCCTAGAACTCTCGGCAACTGGCATGGGCATCTACCTCACCGAAACGGTGATCACCGGCTTCGCGGTGGGATTGTCCACCGACGGACTAGGCCCGATCGTGGCGCGCGCTCTGGTGGCCGTGGTGGGCGCCTGGTCGATCGGGGCTGTGATGATGTTCATCGGAGTGCTGTTCACCAGCTTCCCACTCATGACATTGGTCGGCGTGGCGGGCACAATCGCCGGCTTGGCAATGACCGTGGCCGGGCTGACGTTTGACCAGTTCATTCCGTTCTCGCTGATCACGGCAGGTATGGGGGCACGTGCTACCCGTTCGCTGTTGGAGCCTGGTGACATCGTGACGACACTCGTCGTCGCGGCGGCGTGGATTGTTCTCTGTAAGTGGGGGACGCAATGGCAGCTTCAGCGCAAAGAATGGTGAGCCGCGACCCGGGCTCGGCTGCGCCCAGCGACCCGGTACGGATCCCCAGATCGTGGTCTGAGCGGATACTGCAACGGTGGATGCATCATCCCCGCCGAGTCGATGCGATCTGGGCAGGGCTGAACCTGTTCGGACTAGCCACTGTCGTCGGCCGCGAAGCGAGCATGGGCAACACCCCCGCGGCCGTCGGCCTCATGACCGCCTTCGCACTCGTCACCTCGGCAGTACTGCTGTTTCGCTCGCGCGCACCACTGCTGGTCTTTGCAACCACCACGGTGGCGCAGGTCCTGGGCGGTATCGGAGGGGTAGGTGGGCCTTCCCAACTCCCTGCCTGCATCGCGCTGTATTCGGTCGTCGCCAGCCTGCCTCTGTCGGCGGCGGCGGCCAGCGTGGCGGCGTCGATGACGGCCAGCGCCGCCGAACTGATGTGGCGGCCACTTAATAGCCAATTTCCCCTCATCAACTACCTGCTGTCCGGCTGGTTCTGGATCATGGCAAGCGTGGTCCTCGCCGTCGCTGTCCGCGCGAAGCGCGAAGGACTGGCCCGTAAAGACGCTGCCCTGCGCGCAGCCATGCTGAAACTCCAGGAGCAAACCGAGCAACGCTACCTACGCGAACGGATGGTGCTCGCCAATGATCTACACGACTCGGTCGGACACAGCTTGACCGCAGTGATCGCGCTCGCCGGTGGCGGAGCCCGCAGTCTGCCCGACCACCCCGAAGAAGCTGCCGAAGCGTTGGAGTTCATCGAGCGCACTGCGCGCGGATGTCTTACCCGCACCCGGGATGTCGTCGATCGGCTCCACCGACCCGAACGGCCAGGTGAGACGCGCTCGGTCACCGACATCGACCAGCTCGTGGAGACGGCCCGCGCGGCCGGGCTGAGTGTGGACTACCGCCGATTCGGAGTGGAACCGGACTCCCATGAGATCGGCGATATTTGCTTTCACTTGGTCCAAGAAGGGCTTACCAACGTGCTGCGGCACGCCCGAGGAGCGGAATACGTCAGCGTCCACATCGTCCATGGCGATCAGCAGTCCAGCGTCAGCGTGTGTGATGACGGGGAGTCGTCGGCCAGGGCAAACAGCAGCCAGCAACATGGACTGTCCGGGCTGAATCAGCGGGTTACGCAGCTGGGCGGCAGTTTTCAGGCGGGTCCGCATCAACCACGTGGCTGGCAACTGCGGGCCACCTTGCCGTGGTCGGAGACGTCATGACCGCCGTGGTGATCGTCGACGACCAGGAAGCCACCCGGCTTGGACTGTCACTCCAACTCAAACGTCAGCCCGGGATCACGGTGATCGGCACCGCCGTCGACGGGCTGGATGCCGTGGGCCAGATCGATGAGTTGGTTTCTGGCGGACGCATCCCCGACGTGGTGTTGATGGACGTGCGCATGCCACGCCTCAACGGTGTTGAGGCCACTCGGCGCATCACCCGCAAATGGCCGTTCATCCGCGTCTTGGTTCTGACCACATTCGACCAGGACGACTACGCTTTCGGATCGCTGCGTGCCGGCGCCTCCGGATTTCTGCTCAAAGACGCCCCTGCCAGTGAACTGATCGCAGGCATCCAAGCAGTGGCTGCCGGGGATGCATGTCTGTCCCCTCGGATCACAGGGGAGGTGATCCAGCGTGCGGACCTGACCGATGTCCACGACGCGCGAGGCGATCATCCAGGTCACGCCCGCTCCATCGTGAAGCGGCTGACCGCGCGGGAGGAGGAAATCCTGACCGCCATCGGGCGCGGCCTCACCAATCAGGAGATCGCCACGGCCTTCGTTCTGTCCCCAGCCACCGTCAAGACCTATGTGACCCGGTTGCTCGCCAAATGCGATCAACGTGATCGTGTGGGACTGGTCATCCTCGCCTACGAATCGGGACTGCTGCACGGATAGGCGACCGCCGAGTGCGCTTTCCCTCCGCAACGGTTACCGACGGCGCACTCCGTCGGCGATCGCCCGGGCGGCGTCCAGCTCCATCCCCTCCCTGTGCAGGAGGGGATTCTCTTTCTACGCCACGCTCACACACGACCGCCGCTGGTGGATCAGGGGTGAAGAGAACCGAAAACTGAACGGCAGTTACATAGGATGTGCTCCATTGAGTTGAGGCGAGCGTAGATCGTTGATGGTGTTCGACGGTGACGCAGCACATGAACGATCGGGGAGTATTCAGTGTCTGCGACGATGACCCGTGAGGGATTCGAGTCTTTCCTGCAGGACAACGGGGTGAGCACATCTTTTCCCCTGGACATGGGAGTCCGCGGTCCAATCGGTATCGACCCGAAGAAGGCTCACCCAGACCGCGCAGCAGGCGTTTATCACAGAACATCCTGGGTCGTAAGGGCAGACGGGCAGGGTTTGAGGGTTGTGTTGGGTGTGGGTGTGATGCGTCGTCGGGTTGTGGGTGTGGTGGTGACCGGGTTGGTGGCTGCTTTGGTGGGGATGACTCCCGCGGTGGCGGTGCCGGATCGTGGGTTGAGTAGGGCTGTTCGTGATAACTATGCAGATCCGGGGCAGGCTCGTCAGCGTCAGTGGTGGCTCTCAGAGCTGGGGATTGATCGTTCGTTGGAGGTTTCCAAGGGTGCCGGGGTGAAGGTGTGTCTGGTGGACTCGGGGGTCGATGCGAAGCATCCTGACCTGGTCGGAGTTCGTTTCGAGGGCGGGAAAGACTTCTCAGGTGAGGGGGGGCCTGATGGGTTGAAAGCGGCGAACAGTCATGGGACGGGGATGGCGGCGTATATCGCGGGTCGGGGGGCAGGGCCGGGGCGTTCGCAAGGGATTTTGGGTGCGGCGCCAGAGGCGACGATCATGTCCGTTTCGGTGAACAAGGGTTATACCGAGTCCGCTGCGATGACGGCGGGGATCAGGTATTGCGTGGCGCAGGGCGCGAAAGTGATCAACATATCTCAGTCGGGGGGGACCCAGGGGCCAGGACAGTTGGATGCTTTGATCGAGGCGCAGGAGAAAGGCGTGCTGATCGTCGCCGCCGCAGGCAATTTCGGGGACCTCAAAGGAGGGGCTTGGTCGGGTGCCTTTGGGGTGTTGCAGGTGGGTGGGGTGATGGCTGATCGGCAGATGCATCCGAAATCGGACCGAGGAATCCGCAGGGGTCACAGCGGTTTAATCAAAGCGCAGGGGAATGGGGTGTGTGGTCCGTTTTCGGTGAGTTCGAGTGTGGCGATCTGGGGTGCGGCGCCGGGTGGGGGTTATAGCAAATCGAATGGGACATCGACGGCGACTGCGGTGGTGTCAGGGGTGGTGGCTGCGGTGTGGTCGAAGTATCCGGAGTTGTCGGCGGGCCAGGTGATTCGTCGGGTGTTGGCGACGGCTAAGCCGTTAGGGAAAGATCCGGTGCCGGACGCGGAATGTGGGTGGGGAATCGTTGATGCGTATCAGGCTGTGTCGGCTGATGTGCCTGCTGGTGATCGAACGAATCCTTTGGGTGCTTTGAAGAGAGGTGCTTGGTCGGATAAGTGGCAGGCACTTCATACCGAGTCGATGGGGGAATGGGATAGGTCGTATCGGCCTGGTATCAGCCCTGGGGGTTCGGGGAAATCGCAGGACTCGTTCAGGATTCCGGATGGTTTCCGGTGGGTGATTCCGGTGATCGGGGGGTGGGTATTCCTCACGGTGGTCGTGGCCGGCGTGATCATCTGGCGTCGACGCATGTGACCTCTCTCGCTGGTTGACAAGAGCTTGGCCACCGGGCGGGGTCACCCCTTCGGGCCCGTTCGCGACGGTTACCGACGGCACACGCCGTCGGCGATCGCGGCAGCTCGTACAGCCTCGGCGACAGCAGGGGCCACCCGGTGGTCGAAGGCATTGGGCACGATGAACCGCGGGTGCAACTCCTCGCCCACGACATCGGCGATCGCCCGGGCCGCGGCCAACTTCATCCCCTCGGTGATCGTCATGGCCCCCGCATCCAGCGCGCCCCGGAAGATCCCGGGAAAGGCCAGCACATTGTTGATCTGGTTGGGGAAATCGCTCCGCCCCGTGGCGATCACCGCCGCCGAACCCTGAATCAGCTCAGGGCGGATCTCCGGGTCGGGATTGGCCATCGCGAAGACGATCGGGTCGTCCTCCATCGACTGCACGTCCTCCACCGTCAACAGATCAGGCCCGGACAGGCCGATGAAGGCGTCGGCACCGACGATGACATCGCTGATCGTGCCGGCCAGGCGCTCCGGATTGGTGTTCTGGGCGAACCACTGTTTGCTGGCGTTCAACCCGTCCCGACCGGTATGCACCGCACCCTGACGGTCCACCCCGATGATGTTCTGCACCCCGGCCGCCATCAACATCTTCGACACCGCTACCCCGGCCGCGCCCACCCCGGCCACGACGACCTTCAGATCCTCGTGCTTCTTGTCGACGATCCGCAGGGCGTTCTCCAGACCGGCCACGGTGACGATGGCGGTACCGTGCTGGTCGTCGTGGAAGACCGGGATGTCCAAGGCCTCCACGAGGCGGGCCTCGACGTCGAAAGCGCCCGGCGCGGCGATGTCCTCCAGGTTGATCCCCCCGAAGGTCGGTGCCAAGGCAGTGACCACGGCGACGATCTCGTCCGGATCGTTGGTGTCCAGGCAGATCGGGAAAGCATCGACCCCACCGAACCGTTTGAACAGTTGCGCCTTGCCCTCCATCACCGGCATCGCCGCGTGCGGGCCGATGTCTCCCAGGCCGAGGACAGCCGTCCCGTCGGAGACCACGGCCACGGTGTTCTTCCGGATCGTGTAGCGATGGGACAGCGCCGGTGCGTCGGCGATGGCGGTGCACACCCGGGCGACACCGGGGGAGTACGCCATCGCCAGGTCGTCCATGCCCTGGATCTCCACGGAGGAGTCGACGTGGATCTTGCCGCGCTCGTGCAGGGCGAAGGTGCGGTCCTCCCACTCGATGATCTCCACCCCGCCCAGGGCGTCGATGGCGTGACGCACCTGCTCCTGGTGCTCCACGCCGGAGCAGTAGATGATGACGTCCTCCTCCAGGTAGGCCGTCTTCACCTCGAAACCTTCCAAGGCGTTGATATTCCCGCCGACCTCGCCGATGGCGACGGCCAGACGGCCGAGAGTGCCCGGGCGATCGGCCAGGCGGACCCGGGCGCGGACGGAATATGCGGGGCTGGGCGTCTTGGCTGCCATGACAAGGACGCTAACCACCAGTTACCGGACAGTAGTGACTCGTATCGTGAGATTCCCGGCAAAGGTCGTCTCCGACGACGAACGGCACCGCAGACCCGCGAATCCCCGGAACATCCCACCCCCAGCCGAACCACGCTCTCACGCCGCCAAAAAAGGCACCACCACGATCTTCACCACCGTGCCCACCGCGAAAAGCGCCCCGTAGGCCGACTCGATCCGCTCGTCATTACGCAGCGCCGACGCGAAGGACAAGATCGCCGGCTGACCCACGAAACCAGCCCACCCGCCCGTCGACCGCGACGCCGACAGCCCCCACCACCGGGCCAGGACCAACACCACCACCGCACCCGCAACCAGCGACAACACCGCCACCGCGAGCACAGCCACCGCCGTCATCGTGAACGCCTGCGCAAGCATCGCCGGACCCGACGCCAGACCCACACACGCCAAGAAGACCATCAACCCGAACTGACGCAAGGCCGCATTCACCGAATGAGGCAGATCCCACTGCACCGGCCCCGTCCGATGCCGCGACCCCAACACCATCCCGACCACGAGCGTCCCGCAGGCCGCACCCAACCGCAACGGAACCGGCCCCGGAAAAGGAATCGTCACCGCACCCACCAACAACCCGGCGGTGATCCCCAAACCCAAGGAGAGCGCATCCACATGAGAGGCATGCCGTTCGGAATCACCGAAGAAATCGACGGCATCGTCCATCGACGACGCCGGCACCACCGCCAACACCCGATCCCCCGGCTCCAGGACCAGATCGTCATGGGCCAACATGTCCAGATCCCGACGACGCACCCGGGTCACGATCCCCCGCAACCGCCCCTCCACATTGAGCTGCCCCAAGGTCCGCCCCACCAGCTCCGGATTCGTCACCAGAAAACGCCGGAAGTCCACATCCCGACGATGATGGGTCAGATCACCCTCCGAACTCTCATGCCCGACGACCGCCACCGCCCTGGCCACATCGTCCGGATTGCCGACCACCAGCACCCGGTCACCGCTCAACAGCCGGTCGGTCGCGATGACCACATGCATCGCACCGTCCCGCTCCAGATAGGACAAACGCACCGCCTGCTCGGACCACCCCGGGATCTCACCCACCGCGATATCCGCCTCGACCCGAGCCGTCGTCGCCGTCAACCCCGCCTCCGCCAAGGACGGAGTATCCCGATGCTCCGGCCACCGCCGCCCCACGACGAGAGCCACCACCACCAACCCCACCACGACCCCCACCGGATAGGCCAGGGCATAACCGACCAAGGTGTCCCCGCTCCCACCGGTCGCACTCAACGCCGCATCGATCGCCGGAGAGGTCAACACCCCCGCGTACAAACCCGCCACATGCGCCGGAGCCAGGCCCAACGACGGACCCAGCAACGCCCCGGCCCCCGCCACCACGAGCAGACCCACCACCCCGCTGGCCATCAACGGCCACTGGCGGCGCAGATCACTGCGGAAGGTGCCGCCCGCCGTCAACCCGACCGTGTAACAGAAGAGCAGCACCCCCAAGGTCTTCACCGTGTCCAGGCCCTGACCCAGCCGGGGATCGAGGGCACCCACCAACAGACCCACGAAGAGAGCACCGGCAGCGCCCAGCCGCACCGGGCCGAAAGGGACCTGCCCGAGCAAAGCGCCCAGGGCCAGGACGAGCATCACGGTCAGGACAGGCTGGGCGGCGAAGAATTCGATCATCGCCGACCATTCTCCTGCCAGGAACGACATCTCCCGACCACCGCCGCGTCCCACCGCGCCACCCGGAACAGCCAGCCACCCACCAGCGGCGACGCGAACCAGCCGGGAAGAACTCACCCCACCGGGTGCCCGACCCTCCGCCGCGGAAGCACACCGCCGCGGACCGCCCCACCCCGGAAGGGCGCGAAACGATCCGGGGAGAAAGTCGCCTCGTGCAATGTCGGCCGACCCTCCACGATGCCCTCAGCCAACATCCGAGCCGTCACCGGCGCCAACACCAGACCCCACATGCCGTGCCCGGTCGCCACGTACAGATTGGCCAGCGCGCCCGAACGCCCGATGATCGGGGCCCCGTCGCAGGTGGTCGGCCGCAGCCCCGCCCACACCTGCAACACCCGACCGGACGCTGCCCGGCCCAGCGCCTCGACACCGGCCGCGCGGATCGCCTGGAGCCGCCTCCGATCCAGCGGACGGTCGTCGGCCCCGAGCTCCAAGGTGCCGCACAGCCGCAACCGGTCCTGGTACGGAGTGGCCACCACCCTGCGCTCCTTCAGGGTCACCGGCCGGGACAACTCCAGACCCGGCACCGGCTCCAGATCGACCACATAACCCCGGGCGCCACGCAAGGGCAGATACAGCCCGACATCGGCACCCAACCGGGGGCTGCCCATCCCCGCGGCCAACATCACACCGGACACCGTGTGCTCTTCCGTCCTGCCCTGACGGTCGGCCGTGACGACCCGGGTGATCCGGTCGCCGTCCTGCGACAGATGCCGCACCCGGCACCCCCAGCGCACCTGGGCGCCTTCCCGGCAGGCCGCCTCGACCATCGCCTGGGTGTACACCCGGCTGTCGCAGTGGGCGTCCTCCTCGTGGGGGACCGCCGCATAGGCTCGGGTCACCGACGGTTCGAGGGCGCGCGCCCGGTCACCGAAGTAGACGCCGGCGGTCCGGCCGCCGGTCTTGACCTGCCAGCCCTGACGGGTCAGGAAGAGGTCGAGGGACCCGCTGCGTCGTACCCCGGTGTCGACGCCCTGGGCGGCATAGGCCAGGTGCAGGGCCAGGCTCGCCCGGGCCAGTTCCCGTAGGCGGGCGGAGACCGCCCGGCTGCGGGCCGGGGCGGCGGACCAGGCCAGCCGGGCCAGCCAGGGCAGGAGTGTCGGGCGCGGGGTCACCTTGAGGGGGCTGGTGGGTTCGCCGACATGGCGTAGCCCCTCCTGGATCGTGGCCGGGGTGGCCAAGGTCTCCACGTGGGCCGGGGCCAGCAGCCCGGCGTTGGCGTAGGAGCAGCCGTGTCCGACGTCGTCGCCCTCGTCGATCAGGGTGACGGTCACCCCTCGTCGGGCGAGTTCGTAGGCGATGGTGGCCCCGACCGCGCCTGCGCCGATGACGACGGTCGGGGATCCGGTGGTGGACGGAGGATGGGGCCTGGACGTCACCTCATCCAATTTACGAGGAATGTCCCTTTCCTGCAGCGGTTTGCGTGACAGAGGGGCGCCTGCGCGGGATCACTCCGTCGGAGGCTCCGGGCGGGGCAGAGTCACCGGGAGCAGGGTGGGCACGGAGTCGGGGATGTCCCGGAAGGTGTGACAGGGCAGGCCGTCGGCCGTGGTTCCCCGCACGGCGTCGCGGATACCTTCCCAGGCGGCGCGTCCTTCCGGGGTCCAGAAGGCCGAGGTGTAGACGTGGAAACCGTCGGGGGCCTCACGCATGTCGACTCTGGTCCCGGCCGCCCGCGCCTTCGCGGCGAACAGGCGGACGTCGGGGCGCAGGATGTCGTGTCCGCCCTGGTAGATCGTCATCGCAGGCAGATCGGCGAGGGTGTCGTTGATCGGGCTGATCATCGGGTCGGTGGTCTCCCGCTCCCCGGCCCAGTGTCGCGCGGCTTCCACGAGGGTGTCGCAGCGCAGCTTGATGTCGCGCCGCTCCAGGGCCTTGGCCGTCGGATTGGTCAACGAGGCGTCCACCCAGGGGGAGAGCAGGACGATCCGGTCGGCAGCCCGGAGGCCTTCGTCACGGGCCCGGATGGCCTGGGCGACGGCCAGTGCCCCGCCGGAGGAGTCGCCCATCAGGACGAGTCGTCGACCGTCGGCGGCGTCGACGACCTGCCGGTAGACGCTGTCGAGGACGGGAATGGCCTGGTCGACGGTGTGTTGGGGGGCGAGTCCGTAGCTGGGCACGGTCACGGCGGCGCCGGTGCGGGCGATGACCCGGGCGATGGTGTCCCAGTGCCAGCGGGAGAGCGGGTGCAGGTAGCCGCCGCCGTGCAGGTAGACGACTTCGATGTCGGTGCTGTTCTGGACGGGGTCCAGGCGCAGTGCGGGCCGCCCGCCGGTGTGGATCCGGCTGATGAAGCAACGTCGCCGTAGGGACATGGGCGGGGGTGCGGCGCAACGGTAGGGGTCGAGGGAGTGGATGGGGCGGCGAGAGGTCGGTCGGGTAGGGGTGCGGTAGACGAAGCGACCTACGGTCCGGGTGAGTGTCATCGACAATGACATGAGGCCTCCTTGTGCGGCGGTGACAGTCTGCCGCACCTGTGATTGCTCCTCGACGACAGCCTGTGTCCGGCGGACATCCCGCAGGTGACGCGATCCAGACACCACGGAAGGTGGACATCCTCATGGCTCGGACGACTCGTCGACGTATCCCGGTGGTCGTGCTCGCCGGGGGGCTCGGTAGCGGGAAGACGACGGTGCTGAACCATCTCCTGGCCCGAGGGTCGGGGCGGATCGGGGTGATCATCAACGACTTCGGCGATATCAACGTGGATGCTTTCCTGGTGCGTGGCCACGTGGATGCGACGACGACCATCGCCGGGGGTTGTCTGTGCTGTCTGGCCGATCCGAGCCAGTTGGACGCGGCCCTGGCGCGGCTGTCCGGCCCGTCGTCCGATCTGGACGTGATCGTGGTGGAGGCCAGTGGGCTCGCCGAGCCGCGTGCGGTGGCCCGGATGGTGGTGGCCACCGAGGTGCCCGGGGTGCGCTTCGGGGGTGTGGTGGAGGTCGTCGACGCGGTCGCGGGACTGGCTTGTCTGGCGCAGGGGGTGTCTCCGGTGGCGGCCGATCATCTGCGGGTGGCCTCCTTGCTGGTGGTGAACAAGGTGGACCGGGTGCCCGCGGGGGAGCCGGGTGCGGACCCCCTGGCCGGGTTGTTGCGGGCCGTGCGTGAGCATGCTCCGGGGACTCCGCTGGTGCGGACCTCTTTCGGTCGGATCGACCCGGATCTGGTGTTCGACGCGCAGGAGCGCCCTGAGCCGGTGGGCCAGTTGAGCATCACCGATCTGCTGGCGGAGCAGTTGGCCGAACAGGCGGCCCAGGAGGACATGCGGTCGGGTGGTGCCTGCCTCGACCAGTCGGGGTCGGACTGCCTGCCGGGGCACGATCATGACCGGCACGACCACGACCGTCATGTGGCGGTCTCGCTCGACGATCCCCGCCCGGTGGATCCGCGCAGGCTGGTCGCTTTCCTGGAGGAGCGGCCGCCGGGTCTGTACCGGGTCAAGGGGGCTTTCTGGGTGGACGCGCCGGGGCGGGGTGGCCGGTATGTGGTGCAGGCGGTCGGCGGGTGGTTCTCCTTCGAGCGGGAGTCGCCTCGGCGGGCGGGTGAGCGTCGTACCCAGTTGGTGGCGATCGGGACGGAGGTGGACCGGGACGAGGTGGCGGCGCGGATGGGTGCCTGTCTGAGCGAGGACGGCCCGTTGGACCGGGTGGGGCTCTTCGAGTTGGACCGGTTCGTCGCCAGGTGAGTGGCAGACGGGTGGGGCCGTCGGTCAGTCGACGGTTTCTCCGTCGGCGGGGGGCACCGGGGTCAGGCTGGTCAGGTCGTAGGGGGTGCGCTGGTAGACGTAGAAGTTCAGCCAGTTCGAGTAGAGCAGGTAGGCGTGGCTGCGCCAGGTGACCATGGGGGTGGCCTGCGGGTCGTCGCCGGGGAAGTAGTGGGCGGGGACGTCGATGGGCAGGCCTCGGGCGACGTCGCGTTCGTATTCGGCGGCGAGGGTGCGCCGGTCGTATTCGGGGTGTCCGGTGACGAAGAGCTGGCGTTGGTCGCGGCTGGTCACCAGGTAGACGCCGGCTTCGTCGGATTCGGCGACGAGATCGAGGCCGTCGTGGGCGAGGACGTCTTCGCGGGCGATGCCGGTGTGGCGGGAGTGTGGTGCGGGGAAGATCTCGTCGAAGCCGCGGACGATGGGGGCGTGCCGTCGGAGTACCTGGTGGTCGAAGATGCCGAAGATCTTCGCGGTCAGTTCGTGTTTGGGGACTCCGAAGTGGTGGTAGAGACCGGCCTGGGCGCCCCAGCAGGTGTGCAGGGTGGAGAAGACGTTGTCCCGGGACCATTCCATGATGTCGACGAGTTCGTCCCAGTAACTGACCTCTTCGAAGGCCATCAGTTCGACGGGGGCGCCGGTGATGATGAGTCCGTCGAATTTGCGGCCGCGGACCTGGTCGAAGGTCGTGTAGAAGGTTTCGAGGTGTTCGACGGGGGTGTTCTTCGATTCGTGGGATCTCATCCGCAGCAGGGTGAAGTGGATCTGCAGCGGGGAGTTGGCGAGGAGTCGCAGTACCTGGGTCTCGGTGTCGACCTTGGTGGGCATCAGGTTGACCATGGCGATGTGCAGTGGCCGGATGTCCTGGTGGTCGGCCCGGTCGGTCGACATGGTGAAGACGTTCTCGGCTTCGAGTGTCGCCCGGGCGGGCAGGTCGCGGGGGATGGTGACGGGCATGGTCGGCTCCTCGGGGCTGCCGTGCGCGATGTGATCGGCCGTGGTCGAGCGTAAGCCTCGGAGCTGTGGCCGGGCGAGCCGATGGCGCAGTGGTCTTCGTCGGGATCCGCGTTCGGTGCCGGGCATTCATGGCGGGGTGGGGGTGTGTCGGCGGGGTGCCGCTGCAGGTGGTCGCGGCACCCCGGCCGGGTGGGTCAGTCGCGGCGGTGGGGGCAGCCTCCTTGGGCGCCGCGTGCGCACCAGGCGAGGTGGTCGACGCAGGCGAGGGCTTCGGGCGGGGAGTCGACGGGGGTGTTGAAGGGGATGCGGACGATGCGCGGGGGGACGGCGCGGGGGCACAGGGTGGTGATCCCGCAGGTGTCGGCGCTGACGGGGAGGATGGCTTCGGTGAGGCCGTCGCGGCCGAGGCAGAGGTCGGCGATGAGGGCGAGTTCGTCGGCGTGGGTGGCGGAGAGCAGTCGGACGAGGGTGGCGCTGTCGGCGGCGAGTCGGTCGACGGCGGCGCGTTGGACGTCTTCTGGGTCGAGGTCTGCGGAGTCGAAGAGGTCGCGGGCCCAGACGCCGTCGATGTGGATGCGCAGGATGCGGGCGTCGGGCCAGTCGGTGAGGGTCTGGGCGAGCATGAGGCATTCGGTGTCGCTGGTGTCGGGGAGGGATCCGACGGGCAGCAGGGTGGCTTTTCCTCGGACGAGGACTGCTGCGGTGGTGAGGGCGTGGTCGGCGAAGGGTGCTTGTTCGGTGATGGAGATGACGACGGAGGGGGTGCCGTCGAGGTCTTCGGTGGTCCAGCCGTGGAGGCGGTCGGGGTCGGTGACGACCCAGGTGGTGCCGTCGTGTTCCTGGCCGTGGAGGACGGGGACATTGGCGGAGCAGGTGGGGACGCGGGCGAGCCGCAGGGTCGCGGTGCCGGCGCCGCTGAGCAGTCTGCGGGCCATGGAGGGAAGCGCTTCCCCTTCCGGGGTGGCCGTGCTCACCTGTGCCGGATCGGGGTGGTGCGTCATCGAAGGGTCTCCCGTCGGTGCGTGCTGTGGGCGGGAAATGAAGGTGTGTCCGACCCACATGTTGATAGTTAGGTTAGGCTAACCTAATATCAAGTCCTGTGACGGTGCACCTACCGACGCGGAACCACTGGTGTTCCACAGTATTCCGTGTCGGCAAGGTCACCGGCACTTCCAAGAAGTCCGTGATCAGACGTGTGGCGGCACGTCGTAGTCACGGCCGCCCGGGCCGGCAAGCCCGGGCACGGTGGAACGGGCCCGGCCGGGCGGGGCTGGCCCGACCCGATCCACCATGGCGGAGCGGCTCGTCCTTGTCCGGGCGAACCGCTCCGCCCTGAAAAACCCACCCCGGCACGGCCAGGACCACCCCGCAGATCACCCCCGACGCAACAACACCAACACCTCCGCGTGATCGGTGTGCGGGAACATGTCGAACAACCTCGCCCGCACCGGACGCAAAGACGGCATCGCCGCCAGATCCGAGGCCAACGACTCCGGACGGCAACTCGAATAGACCACCGTGCGCACCCCCGAACACTCCAACGCCTCCGCCGTACGCGCCCCGACCCCCCTGCGCGGCGGATTCACGATCACCACATCCGGCACACCCCCACCGGACAACATGCCCGCCCGCACCAGCGTCGACACATCCCCGACCTCGAAAGACACCGGAAGACCCGCAGACTCCGCACTCCGACGCGCCCCCGCCACCGCCGCCGCGCTCACCTCGACCCCGGTCACCGACACCCCTGCCGCCGCCACATGCAAGGCGAAACCACCCGCGCCGCAGAACAGATCCAACACCGACCCCGGCGACTCAGCCGCCACCCACCGTGCCGCCTCCCGGTAAAGACCTGCCGCCACCACCGAATTCGTCTGCAGGAAAGCCCCCGGATCCACCTGGAGATCCGCCTCGCCCACCCGCATCGACAGGCTCCGCGCAGAAGTCAGCACGACCTCCTCCTCGCCCTCCGCGGCCGCCCGATGCTCCCGCAACAGGTTCACCGTCACCACCGGAGCAGGATCCACCCCCGGACCGCCCAGACCCGCCCGACGCAACGCCTGCTGCAACATCGGCACCGACCGCCGGATCTTGCCCAGCTGCCCCTCCGAACGCAAGACGAAACGGATCATCAACGCGCCGTCCGGCGACTCCACCAGATGGACCTGCTTCAACTCGCCCGACCGGGCCGCCACATCGTACGGACGCAAGCGCAGCTCCCGGACGAAATCGGCCAACACCGGCAAAGCCACCGTCGACGACGGACCCAACAGGGCACACCCCCGCAGATCGACCCCCCGACCCTCCGGCCCCAGGATCCCCAACGTCGGCTCCGACGGCGTCCCACCCACGACCATCTTCGCCTTCGACCGAAAATGCCGCAGCGGCGACCCGAAAGGCTCCTCCCAGCACAACCCCGGGAAAGAACCCACCGTCTTCTCCACGAACGCCTGCTTCGCCGCCAACTGGACGGCATACTCCTGACCCATCCGAGAACACGAGCGACAGGCCCCGGCGTCGAAATACTCACAGTCCACCGACCGATTGTCCCCGATCACCACCACCCCACCCACGACCCGGACCAGCTCCACCCCAGGTTCATCTGATAGCGACAGAGAAGCGGGCGAACGTCCGAAAACACCCGGCAGAGGAGAAAATGTTGCGTCGACGAACCATCCCGGTCGACCTGCTCCGCGGAGTCGCACTCCTCGGCATCATGATGAACCACGTCTTCGGGGCGACCCCCGAATCCCGGATCTGGTGGGACTTCCACGCCATCGGATTCGCCCTGCTCATCGGCGTCGGAGCCGGACTGGCCGTCCCCACCCGCGGCGCGCGCCGAATACCCATGATCCGAGCCTTGATCCGAGCCGCCGTCCTCGCCGCCATCGGGTTCACCCTCGAGATGCTGCCCAACGCCGGCATCCACATCATCCTCGTCCGCTTCGCGATCGTCACCGCCCTGGTCACCCTGATCGCCGGAGCGCCCCGCCGAATCACCCCCTGGGCCGCCGGGATCCTCCTCCTCGCAGCACCCCTGACCGGATGGCTGTGGCAGATCCACGACCCCTCCGCCTTCGGCGCCGCCACCGGCTGGCCCTCGGCCCTCCACCAGGAGACCTGGATGCGGATGCTGCTCCTGCCCTACTACCCGGCCCTGGCCTGGACCGGCGTCGCCGTCATCGGCCTGTGGGCGATCCGCACCTTCCGCCTCGACCGGCCCGGCAGCCTGCGCAGCCTCGCGGGCGCCGGACTGCTCCTCACCCTCACCTCCCTCGCCTTCACCTGGGTCGCCTGGCACACCATCGGCATGCCCGCCGGCGTCGACCTGCGTCTCCTCGCCGATGGGGAATTCCCCACCTTCACCCACGACTGGCGCTGGCTCCTCGGCATCGGCGCCTATCTGCCGACCACCCCCAGCCTGCTCCTCAGCTCAGGAGTGGTGCTGCTCGCGCTGGCCCTGTGCTCCTGGCTGTGCCTCGCACCCTCCCTCCGCGCCGTGCTCACCCCGGTCGCCACCATCGGCGCCATGACCCTCACCGGCTACACCGTGCACGTCCTCCTCGAAGGACTGCTCCAGCAGTGGGCACAGGCCACGACCACCGGGCAGAGCGACAACCCGCTGGCCGCCGCACTCGCCGGCACCGGCCTGCAGCCGCCCACCGGTTGGCTCTCCTACGGCGTCCAGGTGGCTCTGCTGGCCGTGCTGCTTCTCAGCTGGCAGCGACTCCCCGGCCGTCTGGGACGCGGACCCCTCGAATGGCTCTCACGGACGGCGGCCTCCGTCGCGCGTTGACCGGGCTTCCCGGGGGACCAGCCGGCCGGCTCCGCGCTCACCGCAGAACTCGTGACGTCGGGCCACCACCCGGCCGCGGGAGAGCACCGCCTCGACGGTGCAGTTCACCCGCAGACCCGCATAGGGCGAATAACCGGCCCGGGAGTGCAGATCGGTGGCGGACAGTACCCGGCTGCGACGCGGGTCGATCACGGTGACATCGGCGTCGCTCCCGGGGGCGAGGACCCCTTTGCGGGGGTACATGCCGAAGATCCGGGCCGGGTTGGCGGCGGTGACCTGGACGAAACGTTCCAGGCTGATCCGACCGGCGACGACCCCTTCGGAGAAGAGCACGGGCATCCGTTCCTCCACGCCGGGGATCCCGCCGGGGCAGGACCGGTAGTCGTGGACATTCTCCCGTTTCTGTTCGGGGGTGAACGGGCAGTGGTCGGTGGCGACGACCTGGATCTCGCCGTCGGCCAACCCCTGCCACAGGGCGGCATTGTCGGCGGCGGTGCGTAGCGGGGGCGCCATCAGGTAGAGGATGCCCTCCTGGGGGCCGCCTTCCCGGAACCTGTCCTGGGTCAGCGTGAGGTATTGGGTGCAGGTCTCCACGTGGAGATTGCGCTGTCCGGTGGCCCGTGCGGCGCGGACGGCCGCCAGGCTCTGCCCGGCCGACAGGTGCACGATGTACAGCGGCGCGTCCCCGGCTACCCGGGCCAGGGCGGCCAGTCGGGTCACCGCTTCGGCTTCGGCCTCGGCCGGGCGGGTCACCGCCTGGAGGAAGGGGTCGTCGCATCCCTGTGCGGCGTAGCGGTCCTGCAGGGCCGTGCAGATGGCGTCGTTCTCCGCATGGGTGGTGAGCAGTCCCCCGCTGCCGGCCAGGGTCTCCAGGACGGTCAACAGTTCGCGGTCGTGGACGGGGTACCCGTAGGTGGTGTACGCCTTCACGCTGGGGAAACCGTCGGCGGCCAGCCCGGTGAGTTCTTCGAGGACGTCCTGGTCGATGTGTTGCAGGACGCCGTGGAAGCTGTAGTCGATCGGGCTGCGTCGGGCCAGTTCGCGGTATTCGTCGAAGCGGGAAGCGAGGGTGCATCCGGGCGCGCCGAAGGCCATGTGGTCGATGACGGTGGTGGTGCCTCCGCAGGCTGCGGCGACCCCGCCGGTGTAGAAGTCGTCGCACGACCGGTAGGTCGGTGTCTGTTGGAGGTCCATGTGGGTGTGGGCGTCGATCCCGCCGGGGAGGACGTACATGCCGGTGGCGTCGATGACGGTGTCGTATCCGTCGGGGTCGAGGTCGACGGCGATCATCTCGATGTGTTCGTCGCGGCAGGACAGGTCGGCCCGGATGGTGCCCCCTTCGGTGCAGAGCATTCCGTTGCTGATGAGGGTGCGCATGCGGGGCTCTCCCTGGTGTGGTGGGCGGTCCGGGAACGGTCCTGGGGCGGCTACGCGCCTGATTGTGGCCCATCGTGCTCCGGCCCACCGAGGAATCGCCTTATTGGACAGTGGTCTTGGTCACGTACGGGAGGAAAGTCCTTCCCTTTCGTCCGAAGAGGTCCACCATGGGGAGCGTCCTGTCGGGGGACGGTTCCCACAGGGAATTCGAAGGCAGTGCCCTGCCACGGAAGGGACAACGATGTCACCACGGTTGTTGTCGTCGACGCCGCCGGTGAGCGGCGCGATCATCGACGTCGGCGCGGTCGATTACGGGATCCTGTTCGTCTATTTCGCCTTCGTGCTGGGGATCGGGGTCCTGGCACGCCGTCAGGTGTCGGGGTCGATCGATTTCTTCTTGTCCGGTCGTTCCCTGCCTGCCTGGGTGACCGGGTTGGCGTTCATCTCGGCGAATCTGGGCGCAGTGGAGATCCTGGGGATGTCGGCCACCGGGGCCCAGCTGGGGATGCCCACGGTCCACTACTTCTGGATCGGTGCGATCCCGGCGATGGTCTTCCTGGGTGTCGTGATGATGCCCTTCTACTACGGTTCCCGGGCGAGGTCGGTCCCGGAGTTCATGCTGCGCAGGTTCGGGACGGGTGCGCACCTGGTGAACTCGGTGGTCTTCGCGGTCGCCCAGCTGCTGATCGGTGGGATCAACCTCTACCTGCTGGGGACGATCGTGCACGCCCTGCTGGGGTGGCCCTTGCCGGTGGCGCTGCTGGTCGCGGCCTTGGTCGTGCTGTCGTACATCACCCTGGGCGGTCTGGCCGCGGCGATCTACAACGAGGTGTTGCAGTTCTTCGTCATCGTGGCTTCGCTGCTTCCGCTGACCCTGCTGGGTCTGCACCGTGTCGGCGGGTGGGGCGGCTTGCAGGAGAAGATCGCCCAGGCGGCGGCTGCGGCTCCGGCATCGGCTGGGGTCCCGTCGGCCGAGCAGCAGTTGCATTCGTGGCCGGGCCAGGCGATCTCCGGTTTCGACCATCCGGTGCTCTCGGTGGTCGGGCTGGTCTTCGGTCTGGGGTTCGTCCTGTCCTTCGGGTATTGGACGACGAACTTCGTCGAGGTGCAGCGGGCGATGGCGAGCGATTCGATCTCGGCGGCCCGGCGGACCCCGATCATCGGAGCCTTCCCGAAGATGTTCATCCCCTTCCTGACGATCCTCCCCGGGATGATCGCGGCGGTGCTGGTCGGCGAGATCGCGCGGACGAAACGGGGGGAGAAGGTGCCGGGAGGGGCGTCCGGGGAATTCGTGACCTACAACGACTCCTTGCTGTTGTTGATGCGCGACATCCTGCCCAACGGTTTGTTGGGATTGGCGATCACCGGCCTGTTGGCGGCTTTCATGGCGGGAATGGCGGCGAATGTGTCGGCCTTCAACACGGTCTTCTCCTACGACATCGTGCAGACCTACCTGGTGAAGGATCGTGACGACGGCTTCTACCTGAAGGTGGGGCGGGCCGCCACGGTGGGGGCCACGGCGATCTCCGTGGCGACGGCGGGTATCGCCGGGCGGTTCAGCAATCTGATGGATTACCTGCAGACGCTCTTCGGCTTCTTCAACGCGCCCTTGTTCGCCACGTTCATCCTGGGCCTGTTCTGGAAGCGGATGACACCGACCGCCGGATGGGTGGGTCTGGTGGCCGGGACGGCTTCGGCGATCGGGCTGTTCGCGGCGTCGAAGAGCGGTGGGTTGTTCGTCCTGCCCGGTCAGGGGCTGGCCTTCCTGTGTGCGTCGACGGCTTTCGTCGTCGATCTGGCTGTGAGCGTGCTGGTCTCCTTGGTGACCAGGCCCCGTCCGGACGAGGAATTGCGTGGGCTCACCTATTCCTTGACTCCGAAGGAGGACGTGGTGGATCCGGAGGAGGCGCAGTTGCCGTGGTATCGCAGGACGCTGCCGATGGCCGGTCTGGCCATGGGGATGGTTGTCGTACTCAATGCGATGTTCTGAGAGGTGATGATGTCTCGCGGTGAGGAGAAGTCGACGGCGAGGGCGGCTGCTTTCGATATTCGTAATGTCATCGGCCTGTTGATGGCGCTCTACGGCGTCATCCTGACCGCGATGGGACTCTTCGGTGATCCGGCTCTGGCCAAGACCGGCGGGGTGAATGCGAATCTGTACGCCGGGTTGTGCCTGTTGATTGTCGGGGCGATTTTCGCGCTCTGGGCGTGGAAGCGGCCGGTGGTCATGATCGAGAAGCCAACGGACACATAGCGGTTAGCTCAGAGAGCGGATTTTTCCGAAGTTCGCGCTGCTCAGCGGGCTCCGCGCGGACACGAAGAGGGCCATTGGGACGATGGTCACATTTTTGTGGAACCGAACAGCTGATTCGTCTTTTTAGGATAGACGCCCGCTCTGTGCCGATCCTATGATGAAGCCGCAGTCGCACTTCGTGGTCGGACGTCCGTTCCGGCTCCGGAAGAGGCGCGCTGTATGTGGGTGAAGGTGCCGACGGGGCAACGTGTCGGCACCTTTTCTTGCGCATGTTCTGCCCGGTCTGGTCGGCCCAGAGACAATCACCTCTTCGGTATCTCGATCTGGGCATGTCGGAGTAAATACACATCCAGAAGGATCGAGACAATGTCGTCATCTCACGACACCACCGCAGACGCGGCGTCGACACCGGCCACGGAAGGCCCGGGGGACTCCGCGGAAGCCGCGCCCACCATGAAATGGACGCGCTATGACACCGGCTGGATGATCAGCCTCTTCGGCACCGCGATCGGCGCCGGAATCCTCTTCCTCCCGATCAAGGCCGGCGCCGGCGGCCTGTGGCCGCTGCTGGTGGTGACCTTACTGATCGGCCCGATGACCTACCTGTCCCACCGCGGGCTCTCCCGATTCGTCTGTGCGTCCAACCGCCCCGGTGACGACATCACCGCCGTCGCCCAGGACTTCTTCGGGGAGAAGTTCGGCCGGGCCATGACGGTCCTGTACTTCCTGGCGATCTACCCCATCGTGCTGATCTACGGCGTCGGGATCACCAACACGGTGGACAGCCTCATGGTGAACCAGCTCCACCTGCCGTCCGTGCCGCGGGTCCTCCTCTCCGGCGTACTGATCGCCCTGATGATGGCGGTGATGATCGCCGGACAGCGCATCATGATCATGGTGACCGAATGGCTGGTCTACCCGCTGATCGCGATCCTCTTCGCCGTGACGATCTACCTGGTCCCGAGCTGGAACCTGGGCGACCTGCTCTCCGTCCCCACCCCCGGTGACTTCGCCCTGTCGATCTGGGTGACCATCCCGATCCTGGTCTTCGCCTTCAACCACTCGCCGGCGATCTCCCAGTTCTCCCTGGCGATGAAACAGCAGTACGGCGGGAAAGCCGCCGACAAGGCCTCGCAGGTGCTGAGCCGCACCACCGTCCTGCTGGTGGTCTTCGCGATGGGCTTCGTCTGGTCCTGCGTCCTCGCCCTGGGCTCCTCCGGCCTGGCCGAGGCGAAGAAGGCCAACCTTCCGGTCCTCTCCTACCTGGCGAATGTCCACGACAGCCCGTTCATCAGCTACCTGGGCCCGGCCGTGGCGATCGCGGCGATCGCCTCGTCCTTCTTCGGACACTACCTGGGCGCCGCCGAGGGCGCCGTCGGCATCGTCCGCTTCTTCGACCCCAAGGGCGAGCGGATCGCCGAACGCCCGCTGAACACCGCCATCGCGGTCTTCATCTTCCTGACCACCTGGGCCGTCGCCGTCGTCAACCCGAGCATCCTCAGCCTGATCGACACGCTGTCCGGCCCGGTCATCGCCGTCGTGCTCTACCTGATGCCGATGTACGCGGTGTACAAGGTCGAGGCGCTGGCCCCTTACCGCGGTCGGCTGTCGAACATCTTCGTCATCGTGGCCGGACTGGTCGCGGTCGGTGGCATCCTCACCGACGTGATTCAGGTCCTGGCCAAGAGCTTCGGCTGATCCACCTGCCGAACTCCCCGGGCGCGGCCCGGGAAGGGCACCGATACACCTCGTGGGTGTGCATTCCTCGGACGGAATGCACACCCACGGCCGTCCCCGGGGTCTCGGTGCTCCGGATGTCCTGTCTGGAACACCGGACAGATCACCCCTGGGCTGCGCGCATGACGGCGTACTGGTTACCCAGATGCTCGTCGACCCCCGTCCCGTAACGACCCCAGGCCTGCAACCGGATCAGGTACAGGTTCATCTGGCGCCTCGCCTTACGCGCAGCCTGCTTCCCCTCCCTCTTACGGAGGCGACTCAGATAACGGCGACGCTCTCCACCCGCGCCGATGGCGATCCTCTCCACCTCGGTGAGTCGACTGTCGTCGCCGGGCTCGGCACCGCTGACCGAGATGGCCGCCTCCATCAGATAGGCCCGCTCGGAACGCCACAGCCACTGCAACACGAAGTACAGGACGGCCAGGCTGATCGGGACCTTCGCGAACACCATCACCAAGACCATCGGCCCCGGGTAGTGGGCATTGCCCATGAAGTGCAGCGTCCACGCCAGACAGTAGAATCCGGCGAAGATCTTCAACCGCTGGTAGCCGCCGACCCTGGCGTTCCCCGTCCTTCCGAGCAGATAGGCCACTCCGACGCCGGCCAGCGCACTGAACAGGTTGTGCCCGCTGAAGTCACCCAGGAACCGCAAGGCGGCAGTCGTCGCCGCATCGTTGAGGTCGCCCTGCGGGCTGTTGATCGCACTCTGGATGCTGTAGATGACGTTCTCCGTCACCTGGAATCCCAGGCCGACGAAGGCACCGACCATCAGACCGTGAGCGGGCCGGGTCAAAGTGCCCTTGGCGATCAACAGGATCAGCGCGATACAGACCGCTTTCGACCATTCCTCGGTACTGGGTCCGAAGATCGCCGCCGACCACAACCGGGCGAGATCTTCCCCGAGGAGCCCCGGCGCGACCGTGCCGCTGTACGAATTCCCCATCGTCGACAGATAGGTGGCGATGGTCGCCCCGCCGGCGAAAGAAGTCAGTATCACCCAGGTGCGTCGGATCTGGTAGATGTCACAGGACATCATCGCCCAGACGCACAGCGCGACAGAGGGGATGAAGAAGAGCAGCATCGTCGCCATCGCGGCCTGGACCGCGATGAAGGTCGCACCGATCGTGGTGATCAGGAGGATCCCGCAGCTCGTGGTCAGGAAGACGAAGAGCCACCACAGGGCGGAGTCCGGACGGAAGAACTCGTGCCCGTACAGGAGCGGACTGGGCGTGAACAGCGGGTTGTCGAAGGGGGCGGTGCGTTCGCGCCTGCTCATTTCGCGTTCTCCTTGAACGTGAAGGAATCGACGATCGGTTCGATCTCGTGGGGGCGGGTGCCGTCGGGGGCGAGCGACATCACGATCACCAGTGAGTCCTTCTGCCCGAACATGGCGCATGTTCCCTGGTGGTCGCCCATGGGCGAACCGGCGCGGCAGTATCTGCCGGTGAAATTCGTGGAGGTCTTCACCTTCCGGTCGTCGAGGGTGATCAGGGCGCCCCGCAGGCTCCGGCTCCGGATCTGCCGGTTGATGGCTTTCGGGATGTCGGTGGCCTTGGCGACATGGGAGATCTGCAGCACCCGGCCGCCGCTCTGGTACACGGCGTGGTCACTGCTGCCCTGGCCGATATAGATCCATCCGGGTGGCGGCTGGTATTCGATCCGCCCCTTGTCCCCGTCGAAGCCGTCGCGTTGGTTCTTGGCGACGGTGGACGTCGGGGGGCTGAGCACGGCTGCCAGCGTGGCCGGTACCGCCCAGGTCGCGGCCAGTGCCACGACGACCAGGCCGGCTTGGCCGATGTCGGTGATCCCCTTGAACGGGATGTGCACGAGGTTCTCCTCTGGGATGGATCTTGACAGGACAGGTGAGGAAGGGAGGGGTCAGTGCGATGTCACCCTTCTTCTTTGAGCGAGAGGGAGCTGATGAGCTGGTCGACGTCGACGGGGTCGCCGCCTTCCTCGCTCACGGAGGTGATCGCGATCATGAAGTTCTTCCGGCCGAGCAGGGCGCAGTCGCCGTGCTGTCCGTCGCTGCGGGAGGTGACCCGGCAACGTGAGCCGATGAAACCGTTCGGCGTGGTGATCTTCTGGTTCTTCAGGTGGATGAGCTCGCCCTTCAATGCGGCCGACCGGATCCGGTGGTCGATGGCGGAGGACATGTCGTCGATGCCTTTGACGAGTGAGACCGCGATGACGTGTTTCCCGTCGCGGTACATGACCTCGTCCTTCTTCGACTGCGCGGCACGTTGCCAACCGGCGGGGGCGACGTATTCGACCTCGTGGTGTGCGTCCAGGGCGAACTTTTCGTGCTGGTCCTGGGTCAGGTAGGTGGCCGGGACGCTGATGGTCTCGGTGACGGGTTGGGTGTCACCCCAGGCGACGGAAAGGAAAGCGAGGAAGAGGACGGCGGGGCCGACGCCGGTGAGTCCTTTGACGGTGCGGTGCACAGGGTTCTCCTGGGTCTCCGGTCCTGAAAATGGGCAGGATCGGTCGATGGGGCGGCCGGATGGGCCTACGGGAAGGTCTGCGGGGCATCGGGAGATGCCCTCTGGATGTGTCGCGGAGGAGGGTCCGGGCGTCTGGTGAGGGCGCCCGGGGCGGTCACATCAGCAGGTAGGACCGGGCTGGCGCCAGAGCGGCCCGGCAGTTGTGTCGCCTGAGGCGGTCACGGAGGGAGGTCGTGGTCGGAGGGAGTCCGACGGTGGTGTTCCACTGGGTGCTCACATCACGTCCTTGGGGTGAGAGGGGGGTGCGGATCGGCTGTGGCGCGTTTGCCGGTCCGGTGCTGTCCGGGTGGGGACATCAGTGGTGGTGCTGGGCGACACCTGCTTCCAGTTGTCGAGGTGGGGCGGTCTGATGAGACGCGGCGTCCGGGCCCGGTACGGATCGCACTGCAGCACGGCCCAGAAGAAGAGCCCGGTGGCGACGTGGAAGGGCAGGAAGGACAACAGCGAGACCTTGGCCTGGGTGATGAGCGGACCGAACGCGACGAGCAAGGCGATCCAGCAGATCACGCAGGCGGTCAGGGAGAGCCGCCACGCCGCTGACGTGGGGCGGAAGAACTCATGGATGTTCCCGGAGGGTCTGTCCTCAGGGAGGTCCGAGCTCGAGTTGGACACGGGTTGTTCTCCTTGGTGAGGCGTTCTGGCGAAGTGGGGCGGAACGCGCTGGGTCAGCGGAGCTGGGGGACCGCTGTCAGGTAGAGGGTGTCGTCGTCGAGGGGGTTGGGGGTGGTGGGTGTGGTGGGTGTGGGTGTGGGGTAGGTGTGTTCGTCGATGCCGGTGTGGCGGCGTGCCCAGGCTTGGAGGTGTTCGAGGTAGGTGTGCATGTCGGTGTGGGCGGTTTTGGCGGCGGTTTTGCCGTGGGTTTTTTTGAGTTGTTTGAGGTAGGTTTTGCGGGTTTTTCGGGTGCCGATGGCGGCTTGGTGGAGTTCGGTGAGTTTGTTGCCGGTGACCTGGGTTGCGGCTTCGGTGAGGTAGAGGCGTTCTTGGCGCCAGACCCACCGCAGGATGAAGGCCAAGGCGGTGAATGCGACCGTCCCGGTGACCACCGGGACCACGAGCAGGAAGGCCTGGGGCGCCCCACCTGAGGAGTTCCAGGAGAAGTGCAGGGACCAGGCGAGGGCGTAGAAGCCGGCGAAACCGGCGATGCGGCGGCTGCGGGACCACGGCTTGCCGACGATCCGGCCGAGCAGGACGGCGACACCGACTCCGGTGATCGCGCCGTAGAGATTGTGCGAGTTGAGCCCGGTGAGGGATCGGGAGAAGGTGACCAGCGCTGCCTGGGAGAGATCCCCTTCGAGCCCGCTGATCGCATTGTTCACCCCATAGGCGATGTTCTCGCAGATCTGGAATCCGAGGCCGACGAAGGCGCCCACCATGAGCCCGTGGATCGGCCGGGTCAGGGTGTCCTTGGCGACGAGCATGATGACCAGGGTGCCGGTCATCTTGGTCCATTCCTCGGTGGTCGGACCGACCATCGCCGCATGCCAGACCCGGATGGTCGATTCGTCGAAGATGTGGATCAGGAAATTGTTGAAGATCTTGTTGGCTGCCAGCGCCGAGTAGGTGGTGAACGTGGCCCCACAGGCGAAGGCGGCGAGCATGATCCAGGGTCGGCGGGCCCGGTAGGGATCGCACCGCAGCATGATCCACGTGAGGGTCAACGAGGCGATGACGTGGACGGGCAGCAGTATCAGCACGGAGAATTTGGCCTCGGACAGGGACGGCCCGAAGTAGACGACGAGGCAGACTCCGCAGACCACGCAGCCGGTCAGGTAGAGCCACCAGAGAGCTGAGGCGGGGCGGAAGAACTCATGGCCGTATCGGGCGGGTCTGTCTCCGAGTAGATCCGAGTTCGGGGTGGACATGGTTTTCTCCTCGGTGAGATGTCCTGGTGAAAGGGGGGTGTCGCGGGGATCAGCGATGGTGGGCGACGGGTTCCAGGTAGAGGGTGTCCTCGTCGGCCCGCCCAGGGACCGGGGGTGCGACGGTGTCGTCGGGGTGTTCGTCGACACCGGTGCCACGGCGTCCCCAGGCCTGGAGCCGGTCGAGGTAGCGATGCATCTCGGCCCGCGCTGTGCGGACACCACCGCGTCCGCTCTCCTGCTTGATCCGGGCGAAGAAGGCCTTGCGGGTTTTGCGGTCACCGATGGCCGCTTCGTGGAGGTCGGTGAGCTGGTCGCCGGTCACGGCCTGCGCTGCTTCCCGGAGGAAGAGGCGTTCCTCGGACCAGACCCAGCGCAGGAGCAGCAGGGCGAAACCGATACCGACGGCGGCCTTGACGAGGATCAGCGGGAAGGCCAATCCGTTCGGTGACGGGAGATTCCAGGTGAAGTGGATGCTCCAGGCGAGGGCGTAGAACCCGACGGCGGCCCTGATCCGCTGCATCCCGGTCCATTCCTTGCTGACCGCGCATCCGAGCAGGATGGCGATACCGACTCCGGAGAAGGCGCTGAACATGTTGTGTCCGCTGAAACCGCCGAGGAAGCGGAAGAAGTTGACGAACAGCGGTTCGATGATGTCCTCGCGGGTGGTGCTGTCCGAGGAGTTGAGGCTGTAGGCGATGTTCTCGCAGATCTGGAAGCCCAGGCCGACGAAGGCCCCGACCATCGCGCCGTGGGAGAGCCGGGTCATGGTCGGCTTCGCCAGCATCATGACCAGCACGATCACGAGCATCTTGAACCACTCTTCGGTGGTCGGCCCGGTGAGCGGGGCGTTGTACTTGAGGGTGATCTCTTCACCGAAGAGGTGCAGCAGGAAGGTCGGCGCCGGGGTGTTGGTGATGAGCGAGAGATAGGAGGAGATGGTGAACCCTCCGCCGAAGGCGAGGAGCATGACCCAGGGTCGGCGGGTGCGATACGGGTCGGCGACCAGCATCACGGCGATGAAGACGACGGTGGTCGCCACGAAGATCAGGACGAAGACCGGCAGGGTGCTCACGGTGGCGGCCAGGCTGGGCGCCAGGTCGACGGCCACGGCGGTGCCGCAGACCGCGCAGGCCGTCAGGTAGAGCCACCACAGGTAGGAGGTCGGTCGGAAGAATTCGTGGCCGTACTGCTCGGTGCGGGCGGGGGGTCTCCGCGCGGCGCGGGAGTTCACTTCGCCTCCTTGAAGGTGAGTGAGGTGACGACGGCTTCGAGGGGGAGCGGGTCGGAGCCTCGCTCGGTGGTGGAGACGACCTTGATCAGGAAGTCGCCCCGTCCGACGATGGCGCAACTGCCGCGTCGGCTGTTGTCCCGGTTGGAGACGATGCAGCTGTGGCCTTCGAAACCGTTGGGGGTGCGGGTCTTCTCGTCCTCGATCTGGATGAGCTCCCCGTTCTGCGCGGAGGTCTGGATGTGTCGTCGTACGCCGATCTCTCGGTCCGCGACATTCGGGAGCAGGATGATCTTCATGACGTTCTTGTCCTTGGTGTAGGTCAAGGTGTTCGAATTCGACATGGCGGTGCGTTCCCAACCTGCCGGGGCGAGGAATTCGACCCGGTCGCCTTTTTTCCCGATGGCGAAGGACTCACGGTGGTTCTGGGGGACGGTGCTGGTCGGGTCGCCGATGGCTGAGGCGAGCCGTGCCGGGGACAATCCGGTGACGAGCATGAGCGCTAGCAGAAGCGCGGCGGGTTTGGCGTCGGTGAGACCCTTCACGGGGTGCTACTCCTTGGTGCGTCGGCGAGGGCAGCGGATCTGTCTGTGTCTGCTGTTCGGTGGTGGTGCGGAGTTGTCGTCGTTCAGGAGCGAGATCCCACCGGTGTCAGGTAGAGGGTGTCGTCGTCGAGGGGGTTGGGGGTGGTGGGTGTGGGTGTGGGGTAGGTGTGTTCGTCGATGCCGGTGTGGCGGCGTGCCCAGGCTTGGAGGTGTTCGAGGTAGGTGTGCATGTCGGTGTGGGCGGTTTTGGCGGCGGTTTTGCCGTGGGTTTTTTTGAGTTGTTTGAGGTAGGTTTTGCGGGTTTTTCGGGTGCCGATGGCGGCTTGGTGGAGTTCGGTGAGTTTGTTGCCGGTGACCTGGGTTGCGGCTTCGGTGAGGTAGAGGCGTTCTTGGCGCCAGACCCACCGCAGGACGAGGGCGAAGACGATGAAGGACACGATGGTGCTGACTACGGCGATGATCAGCGAGAGCGGTGGGGTGAATGCGCCGATCGCGTTCCAGGAGAAGTGGAGGAACCAGGGGAGGACGCAGAGCCCGACGAAGCCGGTGATGCGGCGGCTGCGGGACCAGGGCCCGCCGAGGGTGCGGCCGAGGAGGATGGCGACGCCGACTCCGGAGATCGCGCTGTAGAGATTGTGTGAGCTGAATCCGGTGAGGAAACGGGTGATGCCGGTCGTCAACGGTTGGGTGAGATCGCCTTGCAGGTGGTTGATCGAGCCCTGGACCCCGTAGCTGATGTTCTCCATGATCTGGAATCCGAGGCCGGTGGAGGCCCCGACGACGAGCCCGTGCATGGGCCGGGTCATGGTGTCCTTGGCGATGAGCATGATGACCAAGGTGCAGGTCATCTTGGTCCACTCTTCGGTGGTCGGTCCGGAGAGGGCGGCCTTCCAGCCGAGTGCGTTCTCCTCGCTCATGAAGTTGAGCAGGAAGGCACCGTACAGGTCGTTGCCTTTCAACGCGGGGTAGACGGCGGTGGTGGCTCCGCCGATGAAGGCGGCGAACATGACCCAGTGGCGGCGGGACCGGTAGGGGTCGCACAGCAGGATGAGCCAGAGGAAGAACAGCCCGGTGACGGCGTGGAAGGGCAGGAAGGCCAGGAGGGAGTCCTACACCTGGGCGATGGTCGCGCCGAAGTGGACGACGAGGGCGGTGAAGGAGTACAGGCAGGTTGCCAGGTAGAGCCACCACAGGGCCGAGGTGGGGCGGAAGAACTCGTGGGTGAAGCCTTCGGCCGGGGAGCTGTCACGTCGGGGGTTCACTTCGGGTCCTTGACGGCGAGTGAGACGAGCAGGGGGTTGATGTCGAACGGTTCGCTTCCTCGCTCGCTGAGGGAGGAGACGACGACCAGGGCTTCACCTTTGGTGCTCATGGCGCAGTTGCCGCGCTGGTTGGTGCCTCTGGTCGATACGGAGCAGTGGATTCCGTCGAAGCCGTTCTTGGTGGTGAATTTCTGCCCTTCCAGTTGGAAGAGCGTGCCTTTCAGTGAGCTGGCGCGTACGTGACGGTCGAAGGCGGTTCGTTGGTCCTTGGCTCCGGTGAGGACGGTGACGGTGAGGGTGCGTTGGCCTTCGGTGTAGGTGACCGTGTTCTTCGTGGTGCGGGGGCTGCGTTGCCAGCCGGCGGGCGCGTCCAGGGTGATTTTTTTGCCTTGTTCTGCGGGGAGGCTTTCGGTCTGTCCGCGGCTGACGGTGGACGTCGGAACACCGGCGAGGCTGGTCACGGTGTGGGGCACCGCCCAGGGCAGGAAGAGCATCCCCAGGGCGAGGGTTGCTGTTCCGACGTCGTTGAGTCGTCTCTTGGGGTGGTGGCGCACAGAGTTCTCCTCGATGAGTGCCCTGGTGAGGCAGGAATTGAAGGCTTTGCGGAGGACGACCGTGATGTGGTCTATCGGGGGGGAGAGAGTGGGGATGCTCAGGGGCTTCCGGTGGCGGCTCGTCCGGTGGCACGGGCGCCGGGGGTGGCGCGGACCTGGTGGGGTGAACACGCCGGGTGCTGGTGGGCCTGGGTGGCCGGGGCCGGGTGGGGGAGTTCGTGTCCGTGGCTGTTCGGGGTGTTCTCGAACAGTGCTTCGCCGGAGATCGCTGTGCGGCGCGGCTTGCTCACGTCACATCCTTGGGGTGAGAAGTGGGACTTCGGAGCTGGGGGTCGTGCGGGTCGGTGGGGTCAGCCGTGGATGGTGGGGTGTCCGGGACGGTGGTGGAGGTGGGTCCCGGCCGTAGGTGTGGGGTGGCGCGGGGGGTGGGTTGTCCCGGTGGTGTCGGGGGTGGGGATGTCGAGGGTGTTCCGGCTGGTGCCGGCGGTTCCCTGGACAAGGTTGTACACGAACAACTCCTATAGGATCGATCCCAATGGGAAGTGCGATCAACCATACATTCGGCTTGATCCGTGAAGTCGGGGGGAGGGGCCCTGTCCGGGGCGACGCCATCGCCCTTGCCGACCGTGCAGGAACAAACCTGAGTGATTCGTCAAAGAACGCCCATATCTCGACGTCACGCGTTTGACCTGCGGACTTCGAGGATCGACGGGGGAAGCGCTCGATTTTGGCGACAGCTCGTCGGTAAGCCCCGGGCGATCAAGTCAGTATTCGCGCCGGAAAAATCCGCCTTTTCCGGGAAGCCTGGCCGAAACCTAGGAAGTTCTTGAGATTCCTGTGAGTTTCATCTGGGAACAAAATGAAAACGTTCCACTTCGCTGGTGGAGGGCCGGTCAGCCGTCCGATACGAGTTGGATGAGATTTCCGCAGGTGTCATCGAGCACGATGGCGGTGAAACGCCCCATCTCCAAAGGAGGAGCGATGAAATGAACTCCCCTGGCGGCTAATTCAGCATGAATGCGGTGGGCGTCGTCCACGGCGAACGAGGTGAACGGGATGCCGTCGGCCAGTAACGCCTCCTTGAACGACCGAGCCGCCGGATGGGCATCGGGTTCGAGGACCAGCTCCACCCCGTCCGGATCCTGCGGGCTCACCAGGGTCAACCACCGGTGGCCGCCCAGCGGGAGATCCGCTTTCTTCCGGAACCCCAGGACCTCCGTGTAGAAGTGCAGTGCCCGCTCCTGATCGTCGACATAGATCGAGGTGAGATTGATGCGGGGCATGGCGGTGCACTCCTTGTCCTCACAGGACTGGTGACGATCACATGATCACCCCGCCTCCGGGATGTCGGGACGACGTCCGGAGGCGATGTGCTGCGAACGGCGGCGCCGATTGCGCGAGCGGTCTCCTGACGGTGTCGAATGGCACCTGTGATCTGCGCGACAGCGCTTCTTCGACCGAACGGGGTATCCGCTCACCTCCGGCGGTCCGGTGATGGGACGATCAGGGGGTCCTGTGCTCCGCGGAGATCCGAACGCGCGACGTCTCGTTCCGCCCGGAGCCCACCTCCGTCGACCCTCAGGGGAAGAACACGTGATACCGCGAGCTGCCCGCGCAGGTTACCGCAATGTCGCCGTCGACGCCCTTCGCGCCGTGGCCCTGATCGGCATCATGATGAACCATATCTTCGGCGCCGAGATGGCCTCCCTGGTCTGGTGGGACACCCACGCCATCGGCTTCGCCCTGCTCATCGGCGCCGGCGCGGCCTTCGCCGTCCCCGCCTCGGGAGCTGACCGGGCCAAGCCGGTCGCCCGGGCCTGGCTGCGGGCCTCGGTCCTGGTCGCTGCCGGATTCTTCCTGGAGAGCGTTCCCAACGGGGGCGTCGCCGTCATCCTGGTCCGGCTCGCCGTGATCACAGCGCTGGTGGCCGTCATCGCCCTGGCCCGCACCGGCCTCCTGCCCTGGGTGGCGGCGCTGCTCCTGGCCACCACCCCCCAGCTGGCCTGGCACCTGCAGACCCTCCATCCCGAGCTGTTCAGCAAAGCCGTCGGATGGTCCTCGGCCACCGACCCCGGCGCCTGGATGCGGATGCTCTGGGCTCCTTACCACCCGGCGCTGCTGTGGTTGGGCGTCGCAGTGATCGGTCTATGGGTCGTCCGCCGTTTCGACCTCTCCCGGGTCCGAGATCTGGGCATCGTCGCAGCCCTGGGTGCTCTGCTCAGCGGAGGCGCCTACGCCTTCTCCGTCTTCGCCTGGGGGCGCTGGGGTGCGCCGGCAGGCTCGGACCTGAAAACCCTGGCCGTCGGTGACTTCGCCACCCTCACCCAGGACTGGCGTTGGCTGCTGGGAGTCGGGGCATATCTGCCCTCGACCCCCAGCCTGGTGTTCAGCTCCGGGATCGTGCTGATCGCCATGGCGGCGGTGAGCCTCCTGTGCCTGGCACGGCCGGTCGCCCTGGCGCTGAAGCCGCTGGCGATCATCGGGGGAATGACCCTGAGCGCCTACTTCCTCCACGTGCTCCTGGAAGGGCGGATCGCACTGTGGACGGCTGCGGGCCAGCTTCCCAACGGGGCCGAGGTGCCGACCGGGTGGGCCAATTTCGGTTCCCAGGTCGCCATCCTGTTCGTCTTCCTGTGGCTATGGCACCTGCTGCCCGGCCGCCTGGGGAAGGGACCCCTGGAATGGCTCTCCCGTCTGGTGGCGAACACCATCGTGCGTTGAGTCGACCGGACCCGTCAGCGTGGGCCACAGTCGGTGGTACGCATTCACCGCCTGTTGGCCACCCAGGTGGGCGTAGAGCACGGTCGAATCGGCCGGGATCTCCCGGGAACGGACCAGGTCGACGAGTCCGGCGAGGGATTTTCCTTCGTAGACGGGGTCGGTGATCATCGCTTCGAGCTGGGCGCCCAGGGCGATGGCCTCCATCGTAGAATCCGTGGGCAGCCCGTAATGTTCTCCGGCCCAACCGTCCAGGACGGTGATCTCCTCCGGCCTCAGGTCCCGGCCCAGCTCGATCAGGTCGGCGGTGTGGCGGGCGATCCGGTCGACCTGGGAGCGGGTCTGTTCCAGGGTGGCCGAGGCGTCGATGCCGATGACCCGGCGTCGTGTCCCGGTCTCCTCCTCGAGCGCTGCGAAGCCGGCGATCATCCCCGCCTGGGTGGAGCCGGTGACCGTACAGACGACGACGGTGTCGAAGAAGACTCCGAGGTCCTTCTCCTGCTCGGCCAGTTCGAAGGCCCAGTTGGCGAAGCCGAGACCGCCGAGGGGGTGCTCGCTGGCTCCGGCGGGGATCGGATAGGGCCGGCCGCCGGCCTCCTCGACCTCACGCAGGGCCTGTCGCCACGAGTCACGGATACCGATGTCGAAGCCCGCCGGGTCCAGTCTGGTGTCGGCGCCCATCATCCGGGAGAGCAGGATGTTCCCCACCTTGTCGTTGACCGGGTCCTGCCAGGGCACCCAGTCCTCCTGGACGAGCCGACAACGCAGTCCGAGGTGGGCGGCGACGGCGGCGACCTGGCGGGTGTGATTCGACTGGTGCCCGCCGATCGAGACCAGGGTGTCGGCGCCGCAGGCCAGGATGTCGGGAACGAGATATTCCATCTTGCGGATCTTGTTGCCGCCATAGGCGAGTCCGCTGCTGACATCTTCGCGTTTGGCCCAGATCCGTGCTCCGCCCAGGTGTCTGCTCAGCCGTTCCAACCGATGGATCGGGCTCGGCCCGAAAGTCATCGAGTAGCGAGGGAAGTCGTGGAGTTTCATGACGTCTTCGTCCTTTCTCCTGGTGCTGCGGGCTGAGCGTGCTTCCGGGTCTCGGCCGGTTCAGAGGTTGAACGGTTGGGCGACCGACATGCCCGGGGTCTCGTAGGGATTCGGAGGGGCGAGGGAGTCGACCAGGGGGGCCAGGGTCTGCCAGGTCTGGAAGGAGATCTCCGCGGCCCCCTCGACATCGCCGATCTCGCACAGGTCGACGAGTTGGGCGTGCAGTTCCACCGAGTCGTGGCCGAGGATCGAGGAGAAACGGAGTTTCTCGACTCGTCGGATCACCGGGGTGAACTGGTCGAGTACTGCGGCGAGGGCGGCATTGCCACAGACATGGACGGGGACTGCGTGGAAGTCGTCGTCCGCGGCGAGGGCGGCGTCGGCGTCGCCGCGGGCCATCGCGTCCGCGAAGCGGCGGTTGGCCTGTCGCATCTGTTCCAGGTCGCTCCGACTGAGGTCGGCGACGGCTTCGGCGACGGCGAGGCGGTGCATGGTGGACACCACGGCCTGGGCGTCGCGGATGGCGGTGGCGTCGATATCGGCGACGACGGTGGACTTCCCGGGGCGGGCATGGATGAGTCCGGCTGCGGTCAGTCGGAGGAGGGCTTCCCGGACCGGGGTCCGGCTGACGCCCAACCATTGGGCGAGTTCGCTGTCCCGAACGACTTCTCCGGGTGCCAGGGTTCCGTCCACGATGGCGTCGCGGAGGCGGGAGTAGACGTCTTCGCGCAGAAGTCCGCGGCGGAGAGGAGTCGTTTCTTGAGGAACAGGCATACGATATATTGCATGTGAATATGCCTGCCGCGTCAAGGGACTCGCCGCGTTAATTTTCGGCAAAAACCTTATGCGCGAAGGGAAAAGATCCCGCGTCCATCAATAGTCGATTCCGGAGCTCCCGGACCGCTCCCACGCCGTACTACCCGACGGCGAGCCGGATAATCACCCGGCGCACTTCATTAATCTGACGGATATGCGTACTCGATGGCTGCTGCCCGGTTTCTGCGCACTGCTCGGGCTGATCCAGGTGGTGAGCGCCTTGCGCGGCGGGCACCTGCTTTCCCTCGTGCCGGCGGCACTGCTCCTCGCGCTCGCCGTCCTGCTCGCCCCGGCCCGCCTACCTGTGCAGGTCGATCAGGACGGGGCGCGACATGCTGTCGAACAAGGGAAGGTCGTCATCTACCACCGGGCCGGATGCCCCTACTGTCTGCGTCTTCAACGCAGCCTCGGAGCGGACCTGCGGGCAGCGGCCGTCTGGGTGGATATCTGGGCCGATCCGCAGGCGGCAGCTTTCGTCCGCTCGGTCACCGGTGGCGACGAGACGGTACCCACCGTGGTCATCGACGGTGTCCCCGTGGTCAACCCACCGCCGGCCACCGTCGTCCAGGCCCTCCGAGGATGACGACTGCCCGGTCGGAGCTGCGGGAGGGGCGGACAACCCCGGGAAATGCACGAAGGGGCCCGCATCGAGTGATGCGGGCCCCTTCGGAGCTGTACGGGTGGAACTCAGAGGAGCATGCCGGCGATGGCCGCACTCATCAGGTTGGCGAGAGTGGCCGCCAGGACGGCGCGCATGCCCAGGTGGGCGATCTCACCGCGTCGGTTCGGAGCCATGGTGCCCAGGCCGCCCAGCAGGATGCCGATCGAGCTGAGGTTCGCGAAGCCGGTCAGGGCGAAGGTGATGATGGCGCCGGTCTTGGCGCTGACGGTCGCGGCCTCCGGGCCGAAGGCGGAGAAGGCCACGAACTCGTTGACCACGATCTTCTGGCCGACGAAGCTACCGGCCTTGATGGCCTCGTCCAGGGGGACACCGATCATGGCCATCACCGGGGAGAAGACGTAGCCGAGAATGGTCTCGAACTTCAGGTCGCCGTAACCGAAGAGCCCACCGATCATGCCCAGCATCAGGTTCACCAGGGCGATCAGCGCGATGAAGGCCAGCAGCATGGCGCCGACGTTCAACGCCAGCTGGAGACCGTCGGCGGCACCCGAGGCGGCGGCATCGATGAGGTTGCGGTGCTGGGGCTCTTCCTCGTCGTGGCCGGAGTCCTTCTTCTCCTCGGGGGACTTCGTCTCGGCGGGCTTCTCCTCGACCTTTTCCTCGGTCTTCTCCTTGACGGCGACCGCTGACTTCGTCTCGGTCTTCTCCGTGGAGGCAGAACCGGACTCGGTGGTCTTCTCCGAGGTGGACGCGGTAGCCGAGGCCGAGGCTGTGGCACCAGTGGCAGCGACGGCCACGGCAGGCTTGCCGCTGTCGATGACGCCGTCCTCGGGGACGACGATCTTGGCCATCAGCAGTGCGCCGGGGGCCGCCATGAAGCTGGCGGCGATCAGGTAGTCCAGGTTCGCACCCAGCAGGGAGTAGCCGACCAGAACGGAACCGGCGACGGTGCTGAGCCCACCGACCATGACGGCGAACAGCCCCGACCGGGTCATGTCCTTCAGGTAGGGGCGGATGAGCAGCGGTGCTTCGGTCTGTCCCAGGAAGATGTTGGCTGCGGCGTTGACCGACTCGGCGCGTTCGGTGCCCAGGAGTTTCGACAGGCCGCCGCCGAGGACGGTGACGAGCTTCTGCAGCCATCCCAGGTAGTAGAGCATCGAGGTGAGTGAGGCCACGAAGATGATGACCGGAAGCACCTGGAAGGCGAAGATGATGCCCTTCTCCGGAAGGATCGGGCCGAACAGGAACCCGATGCCGGCCTTCGAGGAGTCGATCACGGCCTGAACGACTTCGGAGGCTTTCGAGAGTGCGGTCTTTCCGGCCGGTACATAGAGGACGAGTACGCCGAAGCCGATCTGCAGGCCGAGGGCGGCGAGAACGGTCCGGGGTTTGATGGCTTGCCGATTGGTCGAGGCGGCATAGGCGATGAGTAGCAGCCCTAGCATCCCTGCCAGGCCCCACAGGATGTGCACGAGTCTCTCTCCTCGTTCTTGGAGTCTCCACGGTGGTCAGCCGCGCCGCATTTCCTGGGTTTGGCTGTTGGGCAGCGCACTTCACCCCTCGTGAAGACAATCCCTGTCACAAAGAGGGTCGGTCGCAGCCAGCGGTAAGTATCTCAGGGTCCTACCGAGAATTTTCCTGAGGGTAGAGGATTCGAGAAGACGAGCAGTTTCGGGGTGCGGAGAGGCCGGTCTGTGAGTGCTCCCGGAGTGCATTCCCGGCCGCTGAGGAAGCCGCTGTTTCTCGGTATGGAGATACCTATTCGTAGGTAATGGTGTGATCTTTTCGAGGATTCGATGCTCGGGATGTCGTACTGAATGACCTTTTGATAAAGATTCCCCCGACCGCCTTGACGTCGAGTTGTCCGGTGGTCGGGGGAGCGGTGGGTAGGTCCTTACCCGCGGTAGGCCAGATCGTCGCTGTCGACGATGACCTTGCCGAAGGGGAAGCACGTCAGCGGGATCATCTTGACATTCGCGACAGCCAGTGGAATGCCGACGATGGTGATCGCCAGGAGTATGGCGGTGCTGATGTGGGCCAGCGCCAGCCACCATCCGCAGAGAATGAACCAGAGGACATTGCCGATGGCTGACCCTGCGCCGGCATCATGCCGAGGAATGACTTCCCGGCCGAAGGGCCACAGCGCATAGTTCGCCATTCTGAAGGAGGCGATACCGAAGGGGATCGTGATAATGAATATGCAGCAGATGATTCCGGCGAGTGCATAGCCCAAAGAAAGCCAGAACCCGGAGAGGACGAGCCAGACAAGGTTGAGAAGTGTGCGCACGGGCGGCCCTTGGTGTGAAGTGCGGAAAGGAATGAGGTGAGTATATTCCTCCGCTGTCAGACGGTTGTCGCGGAGTCCCTGAATTGACGAGTTCCCTAGAACTTTCGCGAAATTCATGAATTTCAGGACCTTGGGCCTGGTGTGGGGGTTGATCCTGAGTCCCTCTTCAGGGCAGTTTCGCAGATATCGCGAGAGCTGCGGAAAAGGATCGGTCAGGGGAGTGTCGCCCTGCTGTGTTCGGATTCGTGATGATCTGAGAAGTCGATCGGTCCTGGCGTGGAGAAATGTAGTGGAACAATCTGAGAGAGAGTGTTTCTTTCGCCAGGTCGTGACGTCTGGAGAGGGTTCTTTCCGGGCCTCATCGGCTGTTCTCGAAGGCTGGGGAAAGAGAGGGTTGATCCAACGGGAGAATCGTCTTGGTTGAAGCCTCTTCGATCGAGGGCAAGAAGCTTCTTCTCCGGGGGTGCATGGTGGAATCCGCGCCATGGGGTCGAGGTGGAGGAGAAGTGGTTGGGGTAATTCTTTCACGCAGGTCTCTCCCGTCCCGTAAGAAACTGGGGCGGCCAGATGTGCAGATCATCCTTTTCGCCCTCTTTTTCCGTCCGGCGTCGGACGAGCACTTCCCCGAGTCCTCTCCCCGCGCCGCTCCGATCTGCCGAGGCGTCGGAGAAAAGGGGCCGTCGAGCAGGTCGGACGGATTCGTGTGCGCGGCGGGAAGAATCAGAACTTCTTTCCGCAGTTGTCGGTGAATGCAGCTCCGGCGAACATCTGGGTGAAGAAGGATCTGGTCTGTGTGGTGTGTGGGGCCAGTCCCAGCGCATGGGACAGTCCCCCGTTGGGATTCAGGGCGACCTTGGCCCCGGCCTGGCACCACTGCCGGTGGAGGGTCTTACCGGAGGAGAAGGGGATGGTCTCGTCCTTCCTGGAGTGGTTGATCTGGACGGGCATGGCAGGCGCTCGTTTGCCGATCCTGTTCTCCGCCAGGATGGAGGCGAAGGGCTCACGGTCGAAGTGCTCGGCCAGAGGCTTCCCGTTCTTCAACAGGGTGCGCGAAGAAACCTTGGCGAAAGAGTACTTGTCGCCCAGACAACTGTTCTCCACCCGGCCGAGCATCTTCTCCCCGGCCTCGCTGAGGTGTTTCTTCGGGTCGATCCGGTAGCCACTCATCAGGCCGGTGAGGGCATACATCATGAACATCGAATCCTGCTTGCTGTCGACGACATTGGCGAGCTGGCCCAGGTCGGCCGGGGGTGCGCCCACCGAGGCGCCCTTGACCTTGAGCTCAGGGGCCCAGCTGGAGGCGAGTTCGGCAGCTGCGGCAGCGGCGCCGCCGCCCTGGGAGTATCCGACGATGCCCACCGGTGAGTCCGGGGACAGCCCGGACCCGGGCAGGCTGATCGCGGCGCGGGCGATGTCGAGCACGGCCCGGCCCTGGGAGATCCGGTTCATGTAGGTGTGGGTGCCCGGGGTGCCCAGGCCCTGGTAGTCGGTCATCGCCACCGCGTAGCCGTCCCGGAGGAGGTTCCAGTAGAAGAGTTCCTCGAAAGCCATGAAACGGGCTGCTCGGCGGGAGGGGGCGCAACGGTCGGCCATGCCTTGGGTCACCGGGGCATAGGTGACGATCGGGCGGGGGCCGGGACCTTTCCAGGCGGATGTGGGGACGACGACCAGTCCGGAGACGGCGACGGGGGCTCCGGTGCGGTCGACCGAGGAGTAGAGGACCCGGTTGGCCTTGGAGGAGAGCGCACCGACGCGCAGCGGGTCGATCTGTCGGGAGGCGTATTCCGATCGGATGACGCGGCCGGGGGTGCGGGGGACGTCCTTCGGCGGCTCGTAGAAGGCGGGGCGTTTCTGCTCGGTGGTCCCGGTGACTGTTTTCGCTCCGGCGGTGCCCGGTGCAGGGGGGATCTCGGCGGCTGAGGTCGGGGGGATCGTTCCGGCCAGGGTGATCGCGGAGACGGCGAGGCAGGCGAGCTCTCGGGCAAGGCGCATAGGGTGCTTCCCTTTTCTGTTGTCACCACTGTTGCGGTGCGACATCTCTCGTGCTCCTGCTCTTCCGGGGCGGAGGGCAGGCACCACGGTGGGGGCGTGGCGTGGGTGGATACCTGGCGTGCCGCGGCCCGGCATGTGCTGGACACCGATCAGCGAGATGTTTCCTATAGCACATAGGGGAGCGGCGACGGAATGGTAGCACCATCACAAGTCGGCAAACTGAAAGGCCGACAAGGAGATTCAGCTCCTTGCCGGCCTTTCGGGCAGGCACCCGGCTGCGCCTCACGCCGGTCGCTGCAGAGAGTCGTCCGGGACGCAGGGCAACGCCCCGGACGACGGGGAGGGGAAAGCTGGGTCCGGTTGGCCTTCCCTCGGGTTCGGGCCTACTTGCCGCAGTTGCCCCTGACTGACCATCCCGCGAAGACCTGGTTGAAGAAGGTCCGGGTCTTCCCGATGTGCGGTTTGATCCCCCAGGCGTGGGACTTGGCCTGGTTCGCAGCCAGGTGCACCACGGCACCGGCCTTGCACCACTGCTGCTGGAGCTGCTTGCCCGAGGAGAAGGGGATGGTCTCGTCCCGGGTGGAGTGGTTGATCAGGACGGGCATGCTCGGCTTGAGATTGCCGATCTTGTTCTCCGCCAGGATCGACCTGAAGGGTTCGAGGGCGAACTGCTCGGACAGCGGCTTCCCGTTCTTCATCAACTTGCTGGAGTGGACATTGGCCAGGCTCTTCTTGTCGCCCATGCAGCTGTCCTCCGCACGGCCGAGGTAGTACTTGCCCATGTTGTTGAGATGCTTGTTCGGGTCTATCCCGTACCCGCCCATGAGCCCGGCCAGGGCGTACAACATGAACATCGACGACTCCTTGCCGTCGACGACCTTGGTCAGCTGGGACAGATCGGCCGGAGGCGCTCCGATCGAGGCCTCGACGATGTTGAGTTCGGGGGCCCAGCTGGAGGCGAGTTCGGCGGCTGCGGCAGCTGCGCCGCCACCCTGGGAGTAACCGACGATCCCGATGGGCGAGTCGGGGGACAGCCTGGCGTTCGGGAGCTTCAGCGCTGCCCGGGCGGCGTCCAGCACGGCCCGGCCCTGGGAGATCCGGTTCATGTAGGTGTGGGTGCCCGGGGTGCCCAAACCCTGGTAGTCGGTCATCGCCACCGCGTAACCCTCACGCAGGAGGTTCCAGTAGAAGAGTTCCTCGTAGGCGAGGAAGCGGGCCGAGCGACGGGAGGGGGCGCAGCGGTCGGCCATCCCCTGGGTGACCGGGGCATAGGCGATGACGGGGCGGGGGCCTGCACCCGTCCACGGCTCGGTCGGCACGACGACCAGGCTGGAGACGGCGACGGGGGCCCCGCTGCGGTCGGTCGAGGAATAGAGCATGCGGGTGGAGTGGTAGGAGATGGACGCCACATTGGCCGGGTCGATCCCTCGCCGGGCGGCCTCGGTGCGGATGATGGTGCCGGGTTTGGCGGGGATCGTTTTCGGCGGTTGGTAGAAGGCCGGGCGGGCTTCCTCGACCTTGCCGCTTGCCGTCCTGGACCCTGAGGTGCCGGGGGGCTTGCGGATTTCGGCTGCGGAGGCGACGGGCGTGATGCCCGCGAGGGCTGTCGCGGAGACGACAAGGCAGGCGAGACCTCGTGCGATGCGCATATGGCGTTTCCTTTTTCCGTTCTTCGCCCGTGTCTGCCGGGTGGGCTGTTCTGTGTTTCGGTCGCAGTGAGGGCGTGTGACAGAAACCCACGGCCTTCGCCGTGGACGGGCGTGGTGAGGTGGCGCACAGATGCACCTTTTGCACTAAATGGCGTTCATCATGATCCTTCATATAGCGCATAGGTGCACTGCGCGGGCATCGTAGCACCGCTCCTGACCAGCAGGTTCGCTGACCCTTCAGTCAATTTCGGGAAAGTTCACGCATTTTTCGAGATGAATATACGGGTGCAACTTCTTGAGGGCTCTTACCTCTTATTGGTGAAGTTGTTTCCGGATCATTGATGGGTGAATTTCTTGAGGTCTCGAGATGACAGCCGGGCGGGTGCTGTTGTCGGGCCGAGTGCGATGTTCTGTGGGGAGGCCTGGGGGAATGTCGCCCAGGGTGGTCGAATCCTGCCCGTTCGCCGAGTTGCCTTGTGGTCCAACGCTTTTGGTTAATGTGTCGGGCTGGTGACCTGCGAGTGCACCATTCTTCGGAGGGTGCCGGGGGTCGCGACTTTCTGATGGGCAATGCCTATCGCTCCGATTGATGACATCCATTGCGGGGGTTTCGGTGACGGGCGGCGCACCTTGTCGCGAGATGCGGCCATCGCCCGGCAGTACCTAATCGAGCTCGGCGCGAAGAAGTGGGTCGACCCGGTCCTCATTAAATGAAAATGAAAATCTTTTGACTTCGGTCGCTCCGGGGCGCCCGCGCGTTGCGGACCAGCCCCACCGCTCGACGCGCGGGCCCCCGTTCAGCGCAACGCCCGGCCGGACCCCCAGACGCCTCGACCGGACAACGAGAAGACTGGGGGCCACCCGGCTTCTACCAGTCGGCGCCCAGGCACTGAGCGCGCGCCGTCGTCTCCACCTGGAGAGTGGCGTGGGCGATGTCGAACTTCTCCCGCAACATGGCGCTCGCCGGCGCGAGGATGTCGGTTTTGTGCTCGGCCGTGGTGACCAGGTGTGCCGTGGCCACGTTCATCCCGGAGGTCAACTGCCACAGGTGCAGGTCGTGGACCTCGGTGACCTCGGGAACCTCCTCCAGGGCCTTCTGTACCTGAAGGGGCTCGATGCCGGCGGGAGCGTGCTGTCCCAGCACGGCCAGTACCTCCTTGCCCAGGGTGGCGGCACGCACGGCGACGAAGAGCGCGATGGCCAAGGCCACCCCGGTGTCCCACCAAGGAGATCCGGTGAGATGGACGAGGGCGGCGGCCACGATCACGCCCACCGACCCGAGGGTGTCGGCCAGCACCTCCAGGTAGGCCCCTTTGACATTCAGGCTCTCCCCGGCGCCGCTGTGCAGCAGGGCCAATCCGATCACGTTGACCACGAGGCCGAGCGTGCCGACCGCCAGCATGGTCGTCGAGGCCGGTTCGTGATGGGCACCCAGGCGGGCGACGGCTTCGACGGCGATGTAGACCGACACCCCGAGCATGATCAACACGGCCAGCCCGGAGGCGAAGACCTCGGCCCGGTAGGAGCCGAAGGTCCGGCGCCCGGTGGTGTCGGGGCGGGTGGCGATCCGGGAGGCCACGAGGGCGGCGCCCAGGGTGACCACGTCTGCTGCCATGTGCCCGGCGTCGCTGATCAGGGCGAGGGAACCGGCGGAGAGACCGGCGACCAGTTCGACGACGAAGAAGGCGGCGATCAGCGCGAAGGAGACGGCCAGTCGCCACTGGTGTCGTCCGGTGGCCGAAGCGCTGACGTGCCCGTGCCCATGTCCGTGGCCGTGCCCGTGGCCGCTCACCGGGCGTCCCTCAACTGGTCGGTGTGCGTTGCGCGGGTCTCGACCGAGTGTTCGTGCAGGGTGTGTTCGCGGGTGACGTCGAGCAGCATCCGTACGTGGGCGTCGAAGAGTCGGTAGAAGACATTGCGGCCTTCGCGACGGCCGGCGACCACGCCGGAGGCGCGGAGCAGCCGGAGTGCTTGGGAGACGGTGGTCTCGGTGGTCCCGGTCGCGGCGGCCAGATCGCAGACGCACAGCTCGCCGCCTTCGAGCAGGGCGTACAGGATGCGGGCGCGGGTGGCGTCGCCGAGCAGCTTGAACAGGGCGCTGACCCGGGTGATCTCTTCCTCGGCGGGGATCTGTGCCGCGACGAGGCGGACCTTGTCCGGGTTGACCGAACCGGTCGCGCAGCCGTCGAGCCCCCGAACGGTCTCCGACATGACTACCTCCGATGAACGCTATATCTGAATAACTGCACAGATGATAGGCCATCATGTCGTAGGAGTGGGGAGCGCCCCGACACGCCAATATCTTCGGGTTTTTTTCTTCAGCACCACAACATGTAGGGTCTGTGTCGCTGGTGGTCCGCGCTCGACAAGCGCGGGGAAAGAGGGAACCCGGTGAGAATCCGGGACTGCCCCGCAGCGGTGAATGGGAACGAAACCCGTCAAAAGCACTGGGTACACACCTGGGAAGCGACGGGCAGTAGGCGGCAACAGGCACAGCCCCAGCCACGCCCATGAGTCCGAAGACCTGCCTCCGGTGCGTACGGCGACAGCCCTATGCGTCCACGGCCTCGAGGGAGGGCCGGGCGACACCCCGCGCAGCCATGCCATCGCGCGCCCGTCGTCCCCACCCCGCGGCCCCGACCTGCGAGGAGACAGACGATGACCAGCACCACATCCCCGCCTGCACCAACGCGCGCCCACCGCGAGGACCCCACCGGTGACCTGCCCACCGTCACCGTCACCGCCGCCGACGGCACCACCACGGCGCTCGACCGGACACGCATCCACCGGCTCCTCGCCCAAGCCACCCACGGCATCCCCGATGTCACCGCCGAACCAGTCCTGCACGAACTACGCCGCACCGTCTACGACGGCATCACCCAGGACGAACTGGCCACCGCGCTCGTCCTCGCCGCCCGCACCCTCGTCGAACGCGAACCCCGCTACTCCCAGGTCGCCGCACGACTCCTCCTCGACCGGATGCGCACCGAAGCCCTCACCCACCTCGCCGGAACGCCACGACAGCTCACCGCCGAGGAGATGAACGACGAATACGCCCGCTACTTCCCCACCTACCTCCGCAGAGCCGTCGACATCGGACGCGTCGACCCCGAACTGCTCACCTACGACCTCGACCGCATCGGCGCCGCCCTCGACGGCACCGCCGACCTCGACTTCGGCCTCCTCGGACTGCAAACCGTCTACGACCGCTACGTCCTCCACGAAGACGGCACCCGCTTCGAACTACCCCAAGCCTTCTTCATGCGCGTCGCCATGGGCCTGGCCCTCCGCGAGGACGACCGGGAAACCCGGGCCATCGAGTTCTACCGGATGCTCTCCGGCTTCGACCTGATGACCTCCACCCCCACCCTGTTCAACGCCGGCACCACCCGCCCCCAACTCTCCAGCTGCTTCCTCACCACCGTCGACGACGACCTCGACAGGATCTTCTCCTCCTACCGGAACAACGCACTCCTCGCGAAATACTCCGGCGGCCTGGGCAACGACTGGACCCCCGTCCGCGGACTCGGCGCCCACATCCACGGCACCAACGGACGCAGCCAGGGCGTCGTCCCCTTCCTGAAGATCGCCAATGACACCACCGTCGCCGTCAACCAAGGCGGCAAACGCAAAGGCGCAGCCTGCGCCTACCTGGAGACCTGGCACATCGACATCGAGGAATTCCTCGACCTGCGGAAGAACACCGGCGACGACCGACGCCGCACCCACGACATGAACACCGCCCACTGGATCCCCGACGAGTTCATGCGTCGCCTCGAATCCGACAGCTCCTGGACCCTGTTCTCCCCCGACGAGACCCCCGACCTGCACGACCTGTACGGCGAGGACTTCAGCCGCAGATACGCCGAGTACGAAGCCGCCGCCGACCGCGGAGAGATCCGCCTGCACCGACGGATCCCCGCCAAGGACCTGTGGCGACGCATGCTCACCATGCTCTTCGAAACCGGACACCCCTGGATCACCTTCAAAGACCCCTGCAACCTGCGCTCGCCGCAGCAACACGCCGGCGTCGTCCACTCCTCCAACCTGTGCACCGAGATCACCCTCAACACCACCTCCGACGAAGTGGCGGTGTGCAACCTGGCCTCGGTCAACCTCGCCCGACATGTCACCCCGTCCGGGTTGGACGTCGACAAATTACGACGCACCGTGCGCACCGCCGTCCGGATGCTCGACAACGTCATCGACATCAACCACTACACGATCCCGGAGACCCGCCGCTCCAACCTGCGCCATCGCCCGGTCGGGCTCGGACTCATGGGACACCAGGACGCCCTGTTCACCCTCGGCATCCCCTACGCCAGCGACGACGCCGTCGACTTCGCCGACCGTTCCACCGAGACCCTCAGCTACTTCGCCATCGAAGCCAGCGCCGATCTCGCCGCCGACCGGGGCACCTACCAGAGCTACGAGGGTTCCCTGTGGAGCCGGGGCATCCTGCCGATCGACTCCCTGCGCCTGCTGGCCCAGGCCCGCCACGACGGTGAACTCGACATCGACACCAGCAGCACCCTCGACTGGGACCGACTGCGCGACCACGTGCAGGCGAACGGGATGCGCAACTCCAATGTGATGGCGATCGCACCCACCGCGACGATCAGCAATATCTGCGGTGTCGCCGCCTCCATCGAACCCCAGTTCCAGAACCTCTTCGTCAAGGCCAACATGTCCGGTGACTTCACCGTCGTCAACGGGCATCTCGTCGCCGACCTGAAGAAATACGGGCTGTGGGACGAGGAGATGATCGCCGACCTCAAATATCACGACGGCGCCCTGGCCCGGATCGACCGCATCCCCGAAGACCTGCGGCGCATCTACGCGACCGCCTTCGACATCGACCCCCGCTGGTTGATCGCGGCGGCCTCGCGTCGCCAGAAATGGATCGACCAGGCCCAGTCCCTGAACCTGTACGTCGCCGAACCCAGCGGGCGGGCCCTGGACGAGCTGTACCGTTCCGCCTGGCGGTCCGGGCTGAAGACCACGTACTACCTGCGGGCCCGCGCCGCCACCCAGGTCGAGAAATCCACCCTTCGGGGTACCGACGGGCGACTCAACGCGGTCTCCCCGGCAGGAGGGCCTGCGGCTGTGCCCGCAGCCGGCCCGGTCGACCTCTCCGCAGGGCCCGCCGTGGCCCCCGCCGCCTGCTCCCTCACCGACCCCGAATGCGAGGCCTGCCAGTGACCACCCGCGAACATCTCCAGGACAGTTCCTCGTTCGACAGCCTGCACACCCAGGACGTGGGGCGGGTCCACGTCGACGACAAGGCGATGATCAACGCCCGGTCCGACGTCAACCAGCTCCTCCCGATGAAGTACGGGTGGGCCTGGGAGAAGTACATTGCCGGGTGCAGCAACCATTGGATGCCCACCGAGGTCGCCATGCAGGCCGATATCGCCCAGTGGCGTTCGGCCGACGCCCTCACCGACGACGAACGACTCATGCTCAAACGCAATCTCGGGTTCTTCGCCACTGCGGAATCCCTCGTCGCGAACAACATCGTCCTGGCCGTCTACCGGCACATCACCAACCCGGAGTGCCGGCAATATCTGCTGCGGCAGGCCTTCGAGGAGGCCGTGCACACGCACACCTTCCAGTACATCTGTACGAGCCTGGGCCTCGACGAGGGCGAACTGTTCAACATGTACCGCGAGGTGCCCTCGATCACCGACAAGGACGCCTGGGCGTTGAAATACACCCAGAACCTGGAATCGGACACCTTCGCCACCGGCACCGTCGAAGCGGACCAGGCCTTCCTGCGGGATCTCGTGGCCTTCTACGTCGTCTTCGAGGGGATGTGGTTCTACACGGGATTCGCGCAGATCCTCTCCCTGGGGCGGCGGGGGAAGATGGTCGGCATCGCCGAGCAGTACCAGTACATCCTGCGGGACGAATCGATCCACCTGAACTTCGGCATCGACTGCATCAACCAGATCAAGTTGGAGAACCCGCACCTGTGGACGGCCGACTTCCAGGACGAGGTGCGGACCATGCTGCGGGAGGCCTGTGACCTGGAGATCGCCTACGCTCGCGACATCATGCCCCGGGGGATGCTCGGCATGACCGTGGCCCACGTCGAGCAGTACATGCATTTCATCACCGACCGCAGGTGCGGACAGTTGGGCCTGACAGCCCTCTACGGCGAGGACGAGAACCCCTTCCCGTGGATGTCCGAATCCATGGACCTGGTCAAGGAGAAGAATTTCTTCGAGACCCGGGTCACCGAGTACCAGACCGGCGGCTCCCTCTCCTGGGACTGACCGCAGGTCGTCGGACGGGCCCGCCCTCACCCCTACGCGTCGGGTGTGAGGGCGGGCCTTCTATGTCCAGAGCTGCGGCGGTCTTATCGCCTGCGGGCCCAGACCACCAGGACCAGAGTGGCGACGGCCAGGATAGCGATGACGTCGTAGGAGCTGCGGGCCAGGGCTGCTACCTGCTGCTGCAACCAGTCCTGAGTGCTCACCGGGACCAGCTCCGGCATCGTCAACAGCCCGTCGGTGGCCCAGAAGAGCACGCCCAGGGCTACGATCAATGCCCCGGTGAGCAGCGACGTCGAATGCAGCTCCCGCCCGAGGACCCGCACCGGGCGTCCTCGCAGCGCGGCCCGGGAACGATCGCTCATCCGGTGCCAGGCCGCCGCGATCAACAGCAGCGGAACGACCATCCCGGCGCCGTACACGGCGAGCAGCCCGCCGGCCGCAACCGTGTTACCGCGCGTCGCCGCGAGAGTGAGGACCGCGCCCAGGATCGGCCCGACACAGAAACCGGTGACTCCACCGGCCGCGCCCAGCAGGACCGTCTTGAGCGCGCCGGTGCGGCGGGTCGTGCTTTCCTGGAGGCCACGAATCCCCGGTAGCGCGCTAGCGGCGTCGAAACCGAGACCGGCCATCTGCGCCAGCCCGAGGATCACCAGCACAATCGCCGTGACCAGCACGATTGTCTCGCGCTGGGTGGCCACGACCGACCCCAGCGCGCCGACACCCAACCCCAAGGGGACCAGAACCGTCAACAGCCCGGCGTAGAACAGCGCCCCGTGCAGGAACAGCCGAGGACCGGTGCCCACCGTCGCCGCGAAGAAAGCCGGGAGCAGGAGAGCCCCGCATGGGCTCAGCAGCGCGAGCGTGCCACCGAGGAAAGCAGCGAGTAGTCCGACGTCCATCGATCAGCGCTTGCTCGCCGCGAGAGCCTGCTCGAAGGCTTGCACGAAGACCTCCGTCGGCTGCGCCCCGGAGATCGGTTTCGCGCCCATGAGGAAGGCCGGAGTGGCAGCGGCACCGAGTTCGGCGGCCAGCTTCTCGTTCCGAGCGATCTCTCCAAGAGCTTCGGTGCTCTCCATGTCCTCCTTGAACTTCTTCGCGTCCAGACCCATCTCGGTGGCGGTGGCGATCAGTGCGTCAGCGGTCAGCTGAGGCTTGGGACGTGTCTTCCCTTCGGGGAAGAGCTTGTCGTGGTAGTCCCAGAAACGTCCCTGACGGGCAGCGGCGTAGGAGGCCAGCGACGCCCGCTTCGAGTTCTCGCCGTACATGTTGACATCACGCCACTCGATGCGCAGCTGACCGGCCTCCGCGCGTTTCTTCATCTCCGGGAGAGTGGCATGGGTCCACCGGGCGCAGAAGGAGCACTGGTAGTCGGAGAAGACGATCAACACGACCGGGGCATCGACAGGTCCAGCGCTGAGCAGATCCTTGGCATCGCGGCGCTGCACCTTCTTGAGCGCCTCCTCGATGCTCGCCGGGGCAGGGCTCTGCTCCTTCCCCTCGGGAGCGGACTTCGTGGCCGCCGCAGGACTGCCCGGCTGCTGAGGTCCGTTGTTCTGCTGCGCGAGATAGGTGAGCAGCAACAGGGACGCCGCGACGATGACGACCGTGATCGGCACCGCCCAGGACCGCCATCGTACCGGGGTGGGTCGTTCGGGCATGGGCTTCTCCTCGTCGTGCGGATGATGTCGCCGGGTGCTGTGCCGGAGCTTTTGACTATGACACATAGTCGACTATGCATCGTCGTCGACCGTCTGGGAGACTCGGGCCCATGACGCGAGGAAAAACCACCGGTGATATGCGCGCACCACGCCCCACCGACCACCCGCGCCTCGGCCCCCTCGAAGCCCACGTCCTGGACATCCTCTGGGACCGGGGGCCGTCCTCCATCCGCGAGGTCATCACCACCCTCGACGGGCGACCCGCCTACACCACCATCGCCACCGTCCTCGGCCACCTCGTCGGCAAAGGACTCGTCGAGACACACAAGGACGGACGATCGGTGCGCTACGCCGCCCGCACCAGCCGCGAAGCCCACACGGCCTCCCTCATGAGCCACGCCCTCGACGCCAGCCACGACCGCGCCGCCTCGATCCTGCACTTCGTCGAGACCATCCCCGAGGACGACCGAGCACTGCTCCGCGCCTACCTCGCCACCCAACACGCCCAGGGCGAACGGTGACCGTCGACTCCGGCCCCGCACTGGCCCTCGCGACGACGATCACGCTCGGACTCCTGATCTCAGCGGTCGGCGCACCCCTCCTGCTCCGCCGGGCCGCACCCGCGCTGATGCACCGACCCCGCACCGCCGCGCATCTGCTCACCGCAGGAATGACCCTGTGGACACTGGCCACGATCGTCCTCGGCCCCCTCTACGCCTGGGCACTGGCCGGACCTCGCCTGCTGGGGCACACCCCGGAGAGCTGCGGTCGATGCTCAACCGGCCCCGTCGACGGACCCTTCGTCACTGAAACTCCCACCGCAGCAATCGCTCTCCTCGTCGGATCGGCGCTCGCCGGGAGTGCGCTCGTCCTGTCCATGGCCAGGGCAGGGCGGCGACGGTCCCGGGCCACCAGGCGAACCTCAGCCCGGCTGCGCGCCCGAGGAACGGCCATCAGGCTGCACGGACACGATGTCGTCATGGTCGACGACCAGCGTCCCTTCGCGGTGGCCCTGCCCGGCAGACACGGCGGCATCGTCCTTTCCACAGGAGCCCGTGGTGTCCTCGACCAGCGGGAACTCGCTGCCGTTCTCGCCCACGAAGCCGCTCACCTCACGCAATGGCACCACCTGATCGGCGGATTCGCGGCGCTGTTGGCCCGCCCGCTACGAGCGGTGCCGCTCATCGCTGCGGCGGCAGACGCCATTCCGCACTACCTGGAGATCGCCGCCGACGACGAGGCCAAGGCGAGTGTCGGCACGCCAGCTCTCGCAGCTGCACTGCTGCGGCTGGGTGAACCCGTCGCCCTCCCCGTGCCGGAGGTCGGTGAGGTGCATGCCCTGCACGCCGCCGGACCTCAACGGATCCGGCATCTGGTGTGCCCGGACGACCCTGTTCCGGCGGCCCGCCCGGCGGTTCTCCTCACGGCCGGGGTGATCGCCCTGGCCTTCGCCGGAGCAGCGGCGCCGATGCCCTACGTCGGGATGGCCGTCCTGGGTTGTGCCTGACCGGGTCGCCGCTTCACCACGATGCCGTCAAGGATGCGCGGTCATGTGATCAAGGCGTTGATGCGGGCGTTGACGGCCTCGAGTTCCTGGTCCGGTTCTCCTCGGCCGGTCATGATCCGATCCGCGACGTCGCCGCCGAGTTTGTTGATGTCGATGCCTCTGTCGACGATCGGATAGGGGGCGGTGTTCTTCCGATCCTCGGCTGCATCGAGGAAGACCTTGGGATCCAACCCTTTGCGGTGTGCGAACTTCGTCGTCATCGTCTCGACGGCTTTGCCCGCGCTACTGGTGACGGCAGGGAGAACCACTCCTGCGTCGGCGACGATGTCCTGGCAGGCTTTCGACCCCAGGAAAGCGACCAGTTTGACGGCCTCCTGCGGATACTTGGTTCCGGCTGACACCGAGTCGGCGAGTCCGTTCAGGACGGTGCGTCGACCGACCGGCCCGATGGGCAAGGGCAGCACGGTGACATCGGTTTTCCCTGCCGCATAGGTGCCCATGCCCCAGGAACCGTCGGCGACCATGGCCACGGTCCCGCCGTCCAGGAGGGCTGAACGACCCAGCTTGCCGACCTTGTCGGGGGAGGGGATGTACCCCTTTTTCACCATGCGCTGGAACCAGGCGAAGGTCTGGGCGAGCTTCGGGTCGCCGTAGTTGAGGGAACGGGGGAAGGGATGGGTGTCGGCATAGGACCAACCGTTGGACAACGCGAAGTTGGCCCACCATGTCTGGCCGTATCCGTCTGCGGGGTCGTAGGCGTACAGACCGTAGGTCTTCACCGATGAGGCGTCGAAGCCGGGGTCGGTCCCTCGACGGCCGGCGGAGTCGACGCTGAGGGCGGCGATGAAGGTCTCGAAGGTACCCCCGTCGGTGGGATTCCAGGTGAGCTGACCGGCCTGTTCCAGGGTGGTTCCCGTGCCGTTGAGCAGCTCGGTGTTGACGAACAGGCCGATGGTGTCGAAGTCCTTGGGGATGCCGTAGCGCTTTCCGTCCCGTATCCACATCTCGGCGAGCCCCGGACGGAACTTCTCCAGGTCGACCCGGTGCTCGGTGACGGCCTGGTCCAGTTCCAGGAGTTGTCTGCCGCTCTGCAGCTGGGGATAGCGGGCGACATGGTTGGTGAAGACGTCCGGAGCCTTGCCCGCAGCCATCTTGGTGCTCAGTGACGTCCAGTACTCGTCCCAACCGGTCTGGTCGATCTTGACCGAGATCTTCGGATTCTCCTTCTGGAATGCTGCGATGCACGCGGTGTAGGCGCCTTGTTGGGCCTTGTCCCACAGGGCGTAGGTCAGTTCGGTCTTTCCGTCGGTGCCCCCGGAACCCTTGCTCTTCGCGGCGCCGCCGCAGGCGGAGAGCCCGACGAGCAAGGATCCGGTGAGGACCACAGTGAGAACGGTTCGGGTGTGTGTCATCGGTTGTCCTTCACGAGAGGCGTGGGCGAGCACAGGAGTCACTTGACGCCGGTGAAATTCAGGGATGCGACGAGCCGGCGTCCGAAGACCGAGAGGATCACCAGGACGGGCAGGACGGAGAGCACACTGCCGGCCATGAGCCCGGCCCAGTCGGGCTGTTGGCTTCGGCTCTGGGCGAGGAAGCTCGAGAGCCCGACGTTGAGCACTTTGGTGGTCTCGGTCCCGACCAGCAGGGGCCATAGATAGTCGTTCCAGGTGGTGACCGCGGTGACGATGGCCAGGGTGATGATCGGCCCGCTGACGCAGGGGGCGACGACCCGGGTGAATATCTGCCACCGGTTGCAGCCGTCGAGCATCGCGGCCTCTTCCAGTTCGCGGGGCACACCGAGGAAGAACTGACGCATGAAGAAGACGGCGAAGGGGGTGACGAAGAAGGTCGGGGCGGCCAGGGCGGCGAAGGTGTCGAGGAGGTCGAGATTCTTCATCAGTACGAAGTTGGGCAGAGCGGTGAAGATCGGTGGGACCATCAGTCCGGAGAGGAAGATCCCGAAGAGGAACTCGCGACCTGGGAAGGTCAATCGGGCGAAGGCGTATCCGGCCATGGTGGAGAAGGTCACCTGACCGGTCACGACGATGGTGGTGTAGACCACAGAGTTGCTCAGGTAGGCGAGGAACTGGAGTTCGCTGTCGCTGTCGGGGCCTACGCCCAGCACTCGGGCGTAATTGTCCAGGGTCCATGCGCCTTGGGCTGCGGCGAACGGGGAGCTGAAAAGTGTGTCCCGGGGAGCCAACGAGGTGCGGAGCACCCACAGCAGAGGAAGGATCTCGAGGAGTACCCACAGGGTGAGGAAGGCGATGCCGAACACGCCGAAGGCGGTGGGTCGGCGGGGGCGTGCCCGTGACGTCATGACGTTTTCCTCTCTTCGTCGGTGCTGGTCAACGCGAACTGGAGGGCGGTCAGCCCGGCGAGCAGCACGAGCATGACGACGGCGATTGCGCTGGCGTATCCGAGATCGAAGGTCGTGAAGGCCTTGGTGTAGATGTAGTAGAAGACGACATTCGTGGCATTGGACGGCCCTCCTTGGGTGGCGACCGCGACGGTGTCGAAGATCTGGAAGCTGCCGATCGTCGAGATGACCAGGACGAGGGTGAGGACCGGCTTGAGCAGCGGCAGGGTGAGGTGCCAGAACGTGCGTGCCGTGCCGGAACCGTCGACGGCTGCGGCTTCGTAGAGGCTGGGGTCGATTCGTTGCATGCCGGCCAGGAGCAGAAGCGTCTGGTAGCCGGTGTATCGCCAGGTGTTGACCAGGGCGACGGTCGTGATCGCGGAATCCGGATGGTTGAAGTACCCGTGGCGGCCCAGTCCGAGTGCGTCCGTGACGCCGTTGACCGCGCCCAGGGTCGGGTCGAGCAGCCACATCCACAACAGGGTGACGGTGACTCCGGGGATGAGCCAGGGCAGGAGGAACAGGGTACGCCAGAACGGTTGTCGGGCGAACCGGTCGAGGATCAGGGCGAGTAGGAGGGCGACAGCGGTCTGGCTGGCGATATTGACCGCGACGTAGTGGGAGGTGACGAGTAGTCCGTCCCAGAAGAGTGGGTCCTCGCTGAGCCGACGGTAGTTCTCCAGGCCGACGAATCGGCCGGGGGCCAGGGTGGTGCTGTCGGTGAAGCTGAACCAGATGCCGCGCAGCGTGGGTGCCAGGGAGAAGGCGAGGAATCCGATCGAGGCCGGGAGCAGGAAGTAGGCCGCGGTTCGTGCGTCGCCGGCGGGGCTTTTCTTGCGACGGGTGCGGGGAGAGGGGGTCGGCAAGGACACCGGAAGCTCCTTTGCTGTCCGGACATCAGCTTTTGCCGTGAATTGTATTGAGGCAGATATGTATTGATGGCGCCACCCTTGGTGGGGGCGCCATCGTGAGTGCTGTTAAATTAGCCGTGAATAACGCGAAATAACTGGACATTTGTCCAGCTTCTCGGGGACGTGGACGTGACCCAGAAAAGCGCCGGCATATCTCCAGGAGGAGGGAAAGCAGGTGCTCTCGTCCGACTCAACCCGAGGCGGCAGCGCGCCCGATCGGGCAGCCGAAGCTCACTGCCGACTGTCGGGATGAGGGAAAACCGGCACCGATGTCCGGCACAACACCCTGCGGTAGTAAGCCCGGGTCGTCGGTCGGAATCCGCGGACCAATCCGTGTACGGATTGGCGGATCGTCGCCGGCGCACCCTGGGATGAGCTGTGCGCCGCCGACTGTCTGCCGAGCACCAGATCCAGATTCTTCCAGTAGGAGCTCCGCAACTCGGGTTGTGCACCCAGCAGCGTGAGATAGTCGGCGCCCCCGGAGATCTGGGTGCGGGAGAGACGGTAGGCCACCGCAGGGGTGGCCAGCCTGCGCAGTCGGGCCCCGCCCGCGGCCATCCGCAGCCACAGATCATAATCCTGGGCCCGTCGAAGGGACCGGTACCCGCCGACCGACTCCACGGCGGATCGGCGGGCCAGCATGCTGGAGTGGAACAACGGATTGTGGATCGTCAGGATCGCCGGCAACTCCTGGGCCGACAACGGGAAGGTCAGGCTCGGCTTGGCCCAGTGCCCGTTGCCGAAGACCAGCGCGCCGGTGAAGACGGCGTCATGCCCCTCTGCGGCCGGGAGCATCCGAGGGAAACGCCACGGCAGGGAGATGTCGTCGGCGTCCATATTCGCGATGAATTCGCTGTCGGTAGAGTCCAGGACGGTCTGTCGTGCCGCTCCACTGCCCCGGGATGTCGAATGTTGCAGGATCCGGATGCGCCGGTCCGTCAGGGCGTCGACCACTTCGGCGGTCCGATCGGTGCTCCCGTCATCGCAGACCACGAGTTCGCTGTCGTCGGGGGCGGACCGGAGAGCTGAGGAGATCGCCGTCGCGATCGTTCCCTCCGCATTGTGGGCAGCCATCATGATCGTCAGTCTGGGCATCTCTTCTCCGATCGAGGGCGGACGAGGGAGGGGTGTCTGGTCGATGCCCTTGCCGGGTGCGACCCTTCCTGTGCCGCACGGCCGGAATCCGGGCGGGGACTTCGACCGGATGACCTTCTGCGCAAGGGGAGGAAAGCTCCGGACCTCTCCGGACACTTTCTCCTGGAAGAAAATCGGTCGGTTCCGACATATCGCACTGTAGCGGGAGGTCCGAACGGATCGGTGGCATGTCGGTCCCGTATCGGGAAAATGGATATATGTCGCGAGTCATCCATTTCGAGATCCATGCCGTTGACGTCCCCCGAGCCGTCGCCCTGGAGAAGTTCGCCCTACCGGGAATGGCCTGGCAGGGGTACTACCACGACACCGAGAACAACGTCTTCGGCCTTCACCAGCCCGACCCGGAAGCCGCCTGACGACAACAGAACGGCGTCGGCGCTCCCCTCCAGGGAGCGCCGACGCCGTTCGCCGTGCGCTTGGATCAGGCCGAGGGCGCCGCAGCCTGGATGGCGGTCAACGCGATCGTGTACTCGATGTCCTCGACGAGGGCGCCGCGCGACAGGTCGTTCACCGGAGCGGCGATGCCCTGCAGCATCGGGCCGACCGAGATGACCGATGCGGAACGCTGCACGGCCTTGTACGTGGTGTTCCCCGTGTTGAGGTCGGGGAACACGAAGACCGTCGCCTTACCGGCCACCGGGGAGTCCGGCGCCTTCGAACGGGCCACCGACGCAGTGGTCGCGGCGTCGTACTGCAAGGGGCCGTCCACTGCGATGTCCGGGCGCAGCTCCTTGACCAGGGTGGTCGCCGCCGCGACCTTCTCCACATCGGCCCCGGAACCGGAGGTGCCGGTGGAGAAGGAGATCATCGCGACCCGCGGGTCCAACCCGAAGGCGGCCGCCGAATCGGCGGACTGGATCGCGATATCGGCCAGCTCGTCGGCATTCGGGTCGGGGTTGATCGCGCAGTCGCCGTAGACGACGACCTCGTCGGGCAATCCCATGAAGAACACCGAACTGACGAGCTTCGCCCCAGGCTTGGTGCCCAGGATCTGCAGCGCCGGACGCACCGTATTCGCCGTGGTGTGCACCGCGCCGCTGACCAGACCGTCGACCTCGCCCAGGTGGACCATCACGGTGCCGTAGACGACGGAGTCGCACAACTGTTCCCGGGCGGCAGCCTCGGTCATGCCCTTGTGCTTGCGGCGTTCGACCAGGGCGTCGACATACTTCTGCGGGATGTCCGTCGGATCGATGATCTCGATGGACTCCGGCAGGGCCAGCCCCAGACGGCTGGCCGTGGTCTCCACCTCGTCACGCGGGGCCAGGAGCACACAGTGCGCGATGCCCTTGTTCTCGCAGGAGATCGCGGCAGCCACGGTCCGCGGCTCCGAACCCTCCGGGAGCACGATCCGCTTGCCCGCCTGCCGGGCCCGCGTCGTGAGATAACGACGGAAGGCTGCCGGGCTGAGACGACGCTTGGCGTGGTCGTCGGTGAGGGACTCCACCCACTCCTCGTCGAGGACCTCGGCGGTCGACTCCATCACCAGGCGGGTGCGGGCGTCGTCGTCGGGGGCGATCTCCGGGCCGTGCGAGAGCACCCGGTTGACCGCATCGATGGTGTGGTCCTCGGTGGCGTAGATCGGCAACCCGGTCTTCAACGCCGGCTGGCACAACTCCAACACCCGCTCGTCGGCACGGATACCTGCGGTGAGCAGGATCCCGGCCAGGCGGACACCGTTCATCGTGGCCAGTGCCGCGGACACCAGCACGTCATGCCGGTCCGCGGGGACGACGACCAGCTGGCCGTCCCGCAGAGCGGGGAGGAAGCCCGGCATCGACTGGGCCAGGACGGCCGTCGACTTGATGCGGCGGGTCTCGTCACCGGACTCGTTCAGATTCGTCAGACCCAGCTCTTCGGCGAGGTCACGGACTCGGGGCCACCCGGTGGACTCGGAGGTCTCCACGAAACCGACGACCCGTTCGCCCGTGTTCTCGAAGGCTGCCCGGTAGGCGGCCTCGGTGCCCGGTGCGCCCCGACGCAGGACGATGCCGAGCACACGGCTGGCCTCGCCCACCCGGTAGCTGGACGCGCTGCCCGTGGTGATGGCGGCGATGGCCTGCGGGTCGTGGTCCTTGATGGCTCCGACGACCACGACCTCGGCGTCGAGCGCCTTGGCGAGCATGTGGTTGACCCGCTGGGAGTAGACATTCTCACCGGAGGGGACCAGGCCCTCGATGACGACCACGTCATGTGCGGCGAGGGTCTCGTCGGCGAGTGCGACGACCTCTTCCATGAGGTCGTCGTCCTGCCCCTTGGACAGGCCTGCTTCGAGAGCGGCGACACCGATGGGGTCGGGCGGGTTCAGCGGAGTGACCAGGCGGACCAGGTCGACGGCATGGTCGGGTCGTCCGTGCAGGGCCTGGGCGAAGGGCTTGAGGTAGCCCACGTCGACACCCCGCTCGTCCAGGGCCTGCATCAGACCCAGTGCGGTAGCGGTGCAGTCGGCGCCGTGATTGGCCGGGACGACGAGGATACGGCGGCCCATCTCAGCCTTCCTGACCTGAGGCGGTGATCCGCTGGGCGTCGCGGGCGATGACCAGCTCCTCGTCGGTGGGGACGACGACCGCGGTCGCCGCGCCCGGCTGGGTGATGGTGCCGGCGGCGCCGCGGATGCAGGCGTTGTTCGCCTCGGCGTCGAGGGTCAGCCCGAGGAAACCGAGGTGGGCGATGACGCGGGCGCGCACGCCTTCGTCGTTCTCGCCGATGCCGCCGGAGAAGACGAGCAGGTCGAGGCCGCCCAGCGGGACGGCCAGCGAGGCGACGTACTTGGCGATGCGGTAGCAGAAGACGTCCAGGGCGAGCAGGGCGTCGGCGTCACCGGAGGCGGCTGCGGCCCAGACCTCGCGCAGGTCGTTGCTGACGCCGGAGAGGGCGAGCATGCCGCTGCGCTTGTTGAGGGCGTCGGTGACCTGGTCGACGTCGGCGCCGGTGCGTCCGGCGATATAGGCGAGGATGCCCGGGTCGAGGTCGCCGGAGCGGGTGCCCATCATGACGCCCTCGAGGGGGGTCAGCCCCATGGAGGTGTCGACGCTGACGCCGTCCTTGATGGCGGTGAGCGAGCAACCGTTGCCCAGGTGGGCGGTCACGACGCGCATCTCGGACAGGGGGCGACCGACCATCTCGGCGGCCTGCGCGGAGATGTACAGGTGGCTGGTGCCGTGGAAACCGTAGCGGCGGACGCCGTACTCGGTGTACCACTCCTGCGGGACGGCGTAGCGGTAGGCCACGGCGGGCATCGTCTGGTGGAAGGCGGTGTCGAAGACACCGACCTGGGGCACGTCCGGGTAGGTCGCGGTGACGGCCTCGACCCCGGCGATATTGGCGGGATTGTGCAACGGGGCCAGCGGGATGCACCGGCTGACCTCGGCCATGGCGGCCTCGTCGAGCAGGACGGACTCCGCGAAGGATGCGCCGCCGTGGACCATCCGGTGGCCGACCGAGCTGATCTCGACGCCGTGGGCCTGGGCCCACTCGGTCACCCAGGAGAGGATCCGGCCGACGACTCCCTGGTGGTCGGTGCTGGTCATGCCGTCGAGGGCAGTCTTCTCGGCGCCGATCTTCGCCGTGATCGTGACCTCGGGGGTGCCGACCCGCTCGGAGAGACCGCTGAGATGGCGGACCCCCGTGATCGGGTCGATGAGGGCGAACTTGACAGATGAGCTGCCGCAGTTGAGGACGAGTACCGCTGTGGACACGTCGTGTGAACCTTCCAGAGTTGGTGTCATGACCGGCCGGACGCCACACGCTCCCGATCGCCATCCGCCTTTGGTCGGACCATCACCGGAGGCTCGGGTCTCTTTCGTGCCGCGTACCAGGTGGTCGGAGTCGATCGTGCTTCGGACTCGGCCTGGCCGGGAGTCTGATCAGTATACGTACCCGCTGTCAGGCTTCGTTCGGCCTCGAGGTCGAAGCCTGGGTTCTGCGCTCCTGCATCCGGGTTCGGTGCTCTTTCGAGTGGCACCTGCGGTGGCGGGCTGCCGGGTGGAGGTTGGGCAGGGACGGGCCCGGGCCTGCGCCCGGAAAAAAAGCGAGACGGTAAGGTAAGGCTCACCTGACTCACTGGCGAAAGGTCCTGCCCATGACGCCGCCCCCCGGCCCGGCCACTCTCCAGATCGAGCAGGCCCTGGCCTCTCGCACCCGCACCGCCGCCCGCCGCGCCCTCACCGGAGCCGGCGCCGCCACCTTCACCGCCCTCGACACCGAACCCGGCCACGGACACGACGTCATCGCCCACGGACTCACCGACCGCGGCGACTTCCTGATGGCCCTTGCCCGCCCCCACCCCGCACACCCGGCAACGAGACCGACCAGGGCACGCTGCGACATCCGCCGCGAAGCCGCCGAACCACGGGTACGCATCACCGCCGCCACCGTGCACCTCCTCGGCACCGTCGAATGGCTCACCGAAACAGCCAGAACCACCCAACTGCACGAAAAGGCCCTCCCCGAGACGATCACGACCGTCGCCGAAATCCCCGACATCATGATCGGCACCCTGCAGATCGACCGCCTGATCGTCCACGACTCCTCCGGCGCAGTACCGCTGCCCCTCGACGGACTCCTCGACGACCCCGCAACGGAGACCTTCCCCCACCGCGGCGACGCACTCGCCGCCCACGAGATCGTCGCCGCCCACCCCGCAACAGCCCTCGCGGACCTGTGCACAGCCGTCAAGGACGGACACGTCGTCGGACGACAACTCTCCGAACGGCCGCACCACCAACCCTGCAGACACATACGCGGCAAGACCTTCTGCGTCGACACCGACGCAGGCGGCGTGACCCTGATGCACATCGGCGAACGCACCACCGACGTCGTCTACGCCGCCTTCCGTAGCCCGGTCCGGGATCTCACCGGCCTGCGCGTCGAGCTCGATCACCTGATCGGCCTGACGCGGAACTGAACGACGGCTACGACACGGTGCGGGGGCGGCACCGCACGACATGGCACCGCCCCCGCACCGGAAAGCCGGGCGACCCCGGCGACCTACCCGCTCACCGCTTCCGGTAGAGCTTCTCCGTCTGGTAGACCGGCTCGCTGGTCACGTGCACACCCAACTGACGGAAGATGTTCTCGTCGACCGGGCCGAGGATGACACTGGTGTGCACATCGCATCCCCGCAGATGCTGCAATTCGGCCATCGCCCGCTTGGCCAGCGGATCGGTATTGGCGCTGACCGCCAACGCGATCAACACCTCGTCGGTGTGCAACCGCGGATTGCGACTGCCCAGGTGGCCGGTCTTCAGACTCTGGATCGGTGCGATGGTCTCCTTCGAGAGCAGATGCACGTCCTCGTCGATACCGGCCAAGGCCTTCAACGCGTCCAGGAGCATCGCCGAACAGGCTCCCAACAAGGCGGAGGTCTTGCCCGTGATGACCCGCCCGTCGTGCAATTGCACCGACGCCGACGGAGCCTTCGTCCGTGCCGCCATCTCCAAGGTGGGAGTGACCACGGGTCGATCGGTCCGTTCGATACCGAGCCGGCTCAACACCAAGGCGATCCGCTCGGAGGACACCGGCTCCAGGCCGTCCCGGTGCTCGTGGACCAGCGCCTGGTAGTAACGGCGGATGACCTCCTGGCGGGAAGCCTCCCGGCAGACCTCGTCGTCACTGATGCACCGCCCCACCATGTTGACGCCCATGTCGGTGGGGGAACGGTACGGGGAATGCCCGAGCAGCCTCTCGAAGAGGACGTTCAGGACGGGGAAGACCTCGACGTCACGGTTGTAGTTGACGGTCTGTTCGCCGTAGGCCGCCAGATGGAAGGGGTCGATCATGTTGACGTCGTCGAGATCGGCGGTAGCCGCCTCGTAGGCCATGTTGACCGGGTGGTCCAACGGGAGGTCCCAGATCGGGAAGGTCTCGAACTTCGCGTACCCGGAACGGACCCCACGCTGATGGTCGTGGTACATCTGCGACAGGCAGGTGGCCATCTTGCCGCTACCCGGCCCCGGCGCGGTCACCACGACCAGGTCGCGGGTCGTCTCGACGTACTCGTTACGGCCGTAACCCTCGTCGCTGACGACCTGGGCGATATCACTGGGATAACCCGCGATCGGGTAGTGGCGGTAGACCTTCACCCCCAGACGTTTCAACCGCCGACGGAAAGCCGCCGCAGGCTGGTTGTCCGGAGTCATCCGGGAGATGACGACGCTGCCGACGAGCAGACCGTACGACCGGAAGGTGTCGATCATCCGCAGGACGTCCTGCTCGTACGTGATCCCGAGATCGGCGCGGATCTTGTTACGGGTCAGGTCCTTCGCGCTGACGACGATGACGATCTCGACGTCATCCTTCAAGGTCTCCAACATGACGACCTTGTTGTCCGGGGTGAACCCGGGCAACACCCGGGAAGCATGCATGTCGTCGAAGAGCTTGCCCCCGAACTCCAGGTAGAGCTTCCCACCCAGTTGCTCACGGCGGGCCTTGATGTGGCCCGACTGCAGCTCCAGATACTTCTCCCGGTCGAACCCGGTCTTGCGCATGGTCACTGATACTCCCTTTCAACCGACCCCCTGGACGATACGCCGACTGGCTGGACACGGCTCCCAGGCGTCTCAGATGTTCACCCCCCGGCAACCACCCCTCGACCACCCCACCCGACGAGACGACCCGGCCGCCGGGCCGGCCGATCAACTCACCACCACGGCCAGGACCGCCACCACGGGCAACGAGATCACCGACGCGATCGAGGTCACCGTCGTCATCGTCTTCAACCCGCCCTGGGTGGACAACCCGAGCAAGGACGTGAACATCCAGAAGAAATTGCTGTTCACCTGCAAGGCGAACAACGAACCGGAAGCCACCGCCAGCCCGACCGCGATCGGCGCCACCCCGATCGTGGGCAGGATCGGGGCGATGATCCCCGCCGCCGTGATCGCCGCCACCGACACCGACCCGATCGCCAGATGCAGGACCGCCGCGATGAACCACGACAGGAGAACCGCGACCACGACCGGCGCACCCGCATCGGCGCTGAACAGGTCGCCCAACAGCTTCGCCAGGCCGGTGGCCTTGATCACCGCACCCAAGGACCCACCGATCCCCGTCACCAGCAGGATCTCCCCGGCCGTGTGCAGACCGTGGGTGAACGCCCGCGCCGTGGACTCCGTACCGCTTGCCCGCCGAGCCAGGACATAGGCGCCCACCAGCCCCAGGAAGAGCGCGACATTCGCATCGCCCAGAAAAGCGACGAACGGATGCTCCACCCCGGCCAACTCGGCGAAGGCCCCCGCGGCGATCAACACCAGAGGCACCACGATCGGCAGCAGGGTCACCCATAACGCCGGCAGCCGGTGATCCCGGACCGGACCCTCCGGGACGTCCGGATGCTCCGCGGGGTTCGCGCCGCCGGCCGAGAACTCATCGCCGAGCTCGTCCTTGCCCGCCGCCCACCAGCCGCGGTGCAACAGCACACCGAACAGGAAAGTCGTCACGACGGCGGTCACCGGGCCCAGGACGATCCCGTACAACAGGTAGGTTCCCAACGGGATCCCCAACAACCCGGCGATCGACACCGCGGACAAACCCGGCACCACGAAGACATAACCGCAGAAGATGCCGGTCCCCAAAGCCCCCGACATCAGAGCCAATCCGTTCCGCCCGATGTACGGCGCAGCCTGCCGGGCCACCGGCGCGGCCAGGACGACCTGCACGTCCACATAGATCGACGGGAAGACCGTCGACAAGGCCACCGTGAGCCCGTACGGCATCCGCGCCGGCCCGAAATATCGCAACAGAGCCTGCACCAACCGACCGAAGGTGTCCGTGGTGTGCAACAGCGACCCGATGAGCACCCCGAAACCGATCAACAGACCGATCTTGGCCATGATGTCGCCGAAACCACCGGTGATCGCCTTGACCGTGCCCTCGAAACCGACCCCGCCGGCCAACCCCAGATAAAGACACCCCAGGACCAACGCGATGATCGGGTCGACCTTGGCCCGGATGATCAACAGGACGATCGCCACGATGGCGACCGTGGTGTGGAGAGCGACCATGACAGCTCCTTCGCTGTGGCCGGCATCGCGACGTCGACGCCTCTGACGAGATCTGCCGTCATTGTGTGGCCGAGGACGGGCGTCCGTCCGGATAACTCGCCGAGGGCGGTCGAGCGCGTATCCCACCGGAAACACCTAGGGTCGAATCATGAGAGGTCACCGATCTCCTTCGCGGAAAGGCGAATCCGCCCGGGTGGTGGCGTCTGTCCTCCTGGCGGCGACCCTCACCGGCTGCGGTCTGCGGATCCCCACCGACCCCGAGGGCACCCTCGACCTGATCCGCGCCCGGCAGACACTGCGTGTCGGGATCTCCCACCACCCACCCCGGATCACGGCCACACCACCCGCACCGCCCACCGGGCCCGAGATCGACCTCGTCCACCGATATGCCGACCACCTCGGCGCCCGCATCACCTGGACGGTCGACACCGAGGCAGCCCTCGTCGAAGGCCTGCACCACGGACGGATCGACCTCGTCGCCGCCGGACTCGACACGACCAGCCCATGGGCCACCGAAATCGGCATGACCCGCGCCTACCAGCAGGAACAGACCCCCGACGGGACGACCCGCCGATATGTCATGGCCGTCCCCGCCGGAGAGAACGCCCTCCTGTCCGACCTCGAACGATGGCTCGACCAGGCCGTCCAGGAGAACCGGTGAACCGCCCGGAGGACAGCCGGACCCGGTTCGGTGTCACCGTCCTGCCGCCCCTGCAGGAGAACGCCCTGCGCACAGCGACCCGACTGGAATGGGTCACCCTCGTCTACATGGCGACCTGCGTCGTCGTGGTCTACCTGGCCATGGGTTCCTCCCAGGCGATGAAAGCCGCCTGGATCGAAGACCTCCTGGGTTTCGTCCCACCCCTGGCCTTCCTCATCGCCGGACGCCAGGCCCGCAGACCACCCTCACCGGAATATCCCTACGGACGGCATCGCGCCGTCGCCAGCGGGCATCTCGCCGCATCCGTGGCCCTCCTCCTCGTCGGCGTGCTGCTGCTGGGGGACTCACTGACCGGGCTGCTCGCCGCCGAACATCCCTCCATCGGCACCCTCCGGCTGTTCGACCACACGATCTGGGCCGGCTGGGTGATGATCGCCGCCCTGACCTACACCATGGTCGGCCCGGTCGTCCTCGGCCATCTCAAGATGCCCCTGTCTGAAGAACTCCACGACCGGATCCTCCACGCCGACGCCGACATGCAGAAAGCTGACTGGATGACCGCCGCCGGTTCCATGGCCGGCATCATCGGCATCGGCATCGGCTGGTGGTGGGCCGACGCCCTCGTGGCCAGCGCCATCGCCCTGTCCGTGATCAAGGACGGCACGTCGAACCTGCGGTACGCCGCTCGCAATCTCATGGACGGCCGAGCCCGGACCTACGACTCGACGGACACCCACCCCCTGGTCGACCGGATCGACCCGGCCCTCCGCGGCCTCGGCTGGGTGGCCGACTCCCGCAGCCGGATCCGCGACATGGGCCACGTGCTCCACGTCGAATCGTTCGTCGTACCCCGCCACCCCGAAGTGCAGGTCCGTGACGTGGAGGACGCCGCCGCCGCGATCCGGGAGCTGGACTGGAAACTCGACGACGTCGTCGTCATGCCGGTCGCCTCCCTCGACGACCTGCCCGACCCCCGGGAGGAGCCCCCGAAGGGAGGCCGACGCACGCTCACCCGCGGTCGTCGGCCACTTCGCCCAACAGGGCGAAGGACACCAACCAGTGGGTCGCCATGAAATGCCCCCCGGTGATGACCGGCAACACCGCCTCCACCTGACGGCGGGCCCCCTCGCGGACCCTGCCGGACTCCTCCCCGGGCAGCCAGGACGACAGCACCCGTAACTGCCAGGCGCGGGACAAGGCCAACCCGTACAGATGGGCCAGATGCCCGTCGGTGCCGTCCACCACCGGGGGCACCTCCCACAGGTGGCTGTGCCGCCCGGCCCCCAGTCCCGGCAGCAGACGGGCCAACCGGTCAGGGCGTTGCGCCTCGGGCAGCACCCGCATCAGACACTCCGCCTCGGACAACGCCGGGGAGAGGAAATCCTGCCCGCTCGGTTCGAAACGGGTGTCGAGCTCGTCGTCCACGCCGTACCAGCGGCGGATACCCCGGGCCACCACGGCCGCCGTGTCCTCCTCGCCCAGCCCGGTGTACGCCCGATGCAACAAGGACAGCGCGAAAGCCGTATTGCTGTGCACCCCGTGCCGCACCGGGAAGACCTGCCGGTCGAGCCACGCCGGAACCAGCCTGGACACCGCCGCGGCCAGCGGCTGCGCCGCAGCCGACCACCCCGCAGCCTCCGGACGGGGACAACGGCTCAGGGCCTCGCAGAGCATCGCCGCCCACGCCCACCCGTAAGGACGTTCAAAGCTGGGCCGGTCGAGCAGATAATCCGCCTCCGCGGCCAACCCCGGACCGGTCAACCGGCCGTCCAGCAGGCTGACCACCCGGTCGGTGAGCCGCTCGTCGAGACATTCCGGCGCGACCGACAACAAGGTCACCAGGGACCACTGCATGTGCGCAGAACTGTGCCAGTCCAACGAACCGTGGAAAGCCGGGTGCACCCGCCACGGGGTCACATCGCAATCCTGGCGATCCCGGGCCATATGTGCGGCCGCATAGGGGAAAGGGGTGTCCAGGACGTCACAGGCGATGGACGCCCACGCGGCAGCCTGGGCACGGAGAAGATCGGTCGTCATGGGCGGGACATCCTTCCAGGAGGACACGGCAGGACGTGTCGGCAGGCGGGGGTCAGAAAGCGAACACGGTGATGATCCCGACATTGCAGGCCAACAGGGCGACGGCCGTGGGCAGCTGAGCCTTGATCGGACCGTACTGATCCTTCATCTCCAGCAGGGCGGCCGGGACGAGGTTGAAATTGGCGGCCATCGGGGTCGCGAGTGTTCCGCAGAAACCGGCGAGCATGCCCACCGCGAAGATCACCGTCGGCTCACCCCCGTAATGCTGCACCAGCAGCGGCCACCCGATGGCCGCCGTCATCACCGGAAAAGCAGCGAACGCATTGCCCATCACCATCGTGAACGCGGCCATACCCACGCAGTAGAGCGCCACCGCCGCCAGCACCGACCCCTTGGGGAGGACGCCCCCGGCGACCTCACCGACCGCCTTGCCGACCCCGGAGACCTGGAAGAGCACGCCCAAGGTCGCCAACATCTGGGGGAGAACCGCCGTCCAGCCGATATGTCCCAACAGGCGTCGTCCCTCCTGCAAGGGCACCGCAGGCGACTTCGGGCGCAAGAGCACCACGGCCACGGCCAGGGCGATCAAGCTCGCGACGGCCAACCCGATGATGGTGGCCGACCCCTTCTCCAGGAGCAGCCTGCCGTCGACCTCCAGGTCGACCAGCCCGGTCGCGAAGATCGCGGTGACGAACGGGATCGTCAACGCCGGGACGAAGAGCTTGTTGCCGAACCTGCGCGCGAAGACCTGACGTTCCTCGTCGGTGGTGGAATTGTCGGTGCCCTTGTGCGGCAGCCCCATTCCGGCGAGCACCGCCATCGTCAGCACGATCAGCCCGAGCACCCACGCCGGAGCGGACTTGGCCACCACGAAGGTCGAGTACCAGAAACCCACCCCCAACAGGATCCAGAAGAGCCCGGAAAGATGACGCCGCGGGACGCTGCGGTCCCTCGCCGCCTGCCCGCCCAGGACGACGAAGAACGCCCCGACCAGCCAGTACAACCATTCGACCTGGATCATCGGGTGGCCTCCGACGTGGTGGTCGGGGCGGTCGCGGCAGCCGTGGCGGGCACCACTGGAGGGTCGTCGCCCTCGCTGGACATCCGACGTAACGTCCGGTCGAGCCACAACAGCCGGCCGCCGTGGATCAGGAAAGCCGCGATCCCGGTGGGAACCGCCCACCGGGCCAGATCGATCGGTTCGAGAGTCAAGCCGTAGGTCGAGTCGACGAAACCGGTGATCAGCAGCAGCGACCCGATGGCGATGAAGATGTCCTCCCCGAAGAACAGGCCGACCGTGTCGGAACTCGCCGAGAAGGCCTTGATCTTCTCGCGCATCCGTTCGGTCACCCGGGGATGTTCTCGTTCGGCGGCGCCCTCGGCCATCGGGTACAGCAGTGGGCGCACGCTCTGCGCGGGCCCACCGATGCTGACCAGGCCCATCGCTGCTGTGATCTGCCGGATCAGCATGTACAACATCAGCAGGCGGCCCACGGACAGTTTCGTCAGCTGACCGATCAGCGCACGGGCCTGGAACTGCAGGCCGTAACGCTCGATCAGGCCGATGACCGGCAGGGTGACCACGAAGACGGTGACACTGCGGCTGCTGGCGAATCCCTGGCCGAAGGTGTCGAGGATCTGCATCGGACTCAACCGGCCGAGAAGGCCGGCGACGACACCGGCCACCGTGACCACCAGAAGACTGTTGATCCGCAAGGCGAAACCGACGACCACGACGGCGACGGCGAGCAGGACCCACATGGTGGTCTCCTGAGGTGAGAGGGAAGAAGGGTCGCCCGCCACCGTAGAGCAGCTCGAGTCGTCGTGTAGGGCGGCCCGGAAATTTCCCCCGCTCCCCGCAGTGATTGGATGGGCCCATGCGGGTTGACATCAATGCTGATGTGGGAGAGTCGTTTTCGCGGTGGGATCTGGGTGATGACGCCGAGCTGGCGCCAGTGCTCTCCAGCGTGAACATCGCCTGTGGCTTCCACGCCGGCGACCCCCTCGTGATGACCCGCACCGTCCGGCTGGCCGTCGAACACGGCCTCGCCGTCGGCGCCCACGTCTCCTACCGCGACCTCGCCGGCTTCGGACGTCGCTTCGTCGACGTCGACCCCGCCGAGCTGGCCGCCGAGGTCCGCTACCAGATCGGGGCGCTCCAGGCCGTCGCCGCCACCGAAGGCGCCACCGTCACCTACTGCAAACCGCACGGCGCGCTCTACAACACGATCGGACACCATCCCGGCCAGGCCCGGGCCGTCGTCGAGGCGCTGTGCGGTCTCGCCGACACCGGGAGCGTCCTCACCCTCCTGGGACTGCCCGGCTCGCTCGCCTCGGAACTCGCCGAACGGGCGGGACTGCCCACTGCGGTAGAAGCCTTCTGCGACCGGGCCTACACCCCTGAGGGAACCCTGGTACCCCGGAAGGATCCCGGCGCCGTCCTGCACGATCCCGTGGTCGTCGCCGCGCGGACGGTCCGCCTGGTCACCGACGGCGTCGTCGACGCGATCGACGGCACCCCCGTCCCCCTGCGCCCGGACTCCCTGTGCGTGCACGGCGACAGCCCCGGCGCCGTCGACATGGCTCGCGCTGTCCGGGCCGCTCTCGACAACGCCGGCGTCCAGGTGGCGTCCTTCACCGGAAGCGCCGCCTGATGCGCGTCCTGCCCAGCGGGGTCGACGCACTCCTCCTCGAATTCGCCGACGGCTCCGAGACCCTCGCCTATTTGGCCGGCCTGCGGGCGCACCCGGTCGACGGTATCGCCGAGATCGTCCCGGCGGCACGCACCCTCCTGCTGCGATCCGACGGGACGGTGTCCATGCCGGAGGTCGTCCGCGCCCTCGACCGGGTCGCCCCCGAGCAGGTCGAGAACCGGACGGACCGGCAGGTGCGGATCGAAACGGTCTACGACGGCGAGGATCTGACCGGTGTCGCCGACCACCTGGGGCTGAGCGTGGAAGCCCTGGTGGCCCGGCACGTCTCCGCGACCTGGACGGTGGCCTTCTGCGGTTTCGCGCCCGGTTTCGCCTATATGACCTGCGACGACGAGAGCTGGTCGGTGCCCCGGCGTCCTTCGCCGCGGACCAGGGTCCCCGCCGGGTCGGTGGCCCTGGCCGGGGGGTACACGGGCTGTTATCCGACGTCCAGCCCCGGCGGTTGGCAGCTGATCGGTCGGACCGCGGCCCTCCTGTGGGACGTCGGACGGCCGTCGCCGGCGCTGCTCACTCCCGGCACCCGGGTGACCTTCGCCGACATCACCGGGCAGCCCCGGCAGCGGGCGAACGACAACTCCGCGGGAACAGCGGAAGACCTGCGATGACCCTGCGGATCGTCCGGACGGGTCTGCGGACCCTCGTCGAGGACCTGGGGCGTCCCGGCCTGGCCGCACTGGGAGTCGGACCGTCCGGGGCCGCCGACCGGGGAGCGCACCGCCTGGCCAATCGGTTGGTGGGCAACCCCGAGGCGGCAGCGACCCTGGAGGTCCTGGCCGGCGGGCTCGTCGTCGAGGCCGTCTCGTCCACGGTGTTCGTGGTCACCGGGGCGCCGCTTCCGGTGAGTGTCGGGGGCCGCCCGGTCCCGTTCTCGGCGCCGGTGCGGGCCGCGGCCGGCGAACAGATCGAATTGGGCCGTCCGACCTGCGGGCTGCGTTCCTATGTGGCGGTGCTCGGAGGGGTCGACCTGCCGCTGACTTTGGGGAGCAGGTCGTCGGACACGATCGCCGGATTGGGTCCCGCACCTCTGGCCGCCGGTGATCTCGTCGCTGTCGGCAGTCACGCCGTCAGCGTGGTCGACAGTGCGCTCTGGGAGCTCGCCGTGGGACCGGCCGCGCCGACGGACGGTTCGTCCACCTCGGCGGAGGACGAGGAGACCGGGGTCGCGCACCGGGAACCGGTCCTCACCGCGACCTGGGGGCCCCGTGCCGACTGGTTCACCGGACCGGCCCGGACGATCCTCACCGAGACCTGGTGGACGGTCGGCCCCGACAGCGACCGGGTCGGTGTGCGGTGCACCGGACCTCGGCTCGAGCGGGCTGTCGACGGCGAGTTGCAGAGCGAACCTGTCGTCCGAGGGAGCGTACAGATCCCCCCGTCCGGGCAGCCGGTGCTCTTCCTCGCCGATCACCCCACCACCGGCGGCTACCCGGTGGTCGCAGTACTCGACCCGGCATCGACCGACCTGGTGGCGCAGCTGCGACCGGGCGACCAGGTGCAGATCGCAGTGCGTCCCGTCGGATATCCGACCGATGTGCTTGTCCTGCAGGGGACCCGGGCGGACGGCAGGGTAGCCTCGACACGGTCGTCCTGAACCCGGGTAGAAGGAGAAAACCATGATCGGGGGCGCGGGGAACCGGGCGAGGATCGAACGACTCGAACGCCAGGTGCAGTTGCAGCAGGAGGTCATCGCACGACTGTGTGCCGAGCTGCGGATAGAGCCACCCGCCGTCGTCTCGATCTACCAGGTCGATGCCGAAGAACGGATGCTGGTCGCCCAGGGCAAAAAGATCGAAGCGATCAAACACCACCGGCAACGCACCGGCTCCTCACTGCTCGAAGCCAAACAGGCGATCGAACGCTCAGCTCCCTGACAAATCACCTACCCTCGGGTAGGTGACATGCCAGGAAACAACCTGGACACACCTGGTTCCGGCAGCGAACTCACCGAGGATGTCGGTCGTTCAGCTGGCGCCGAAGAGGTACGCACCGGCGTATCGGCGCCCCGAAGGAGAACCGCATGCCCCATCCGGTCCGGCACCCCCGCCGTACCGCCGTCGTGACCAGCGCTGTCGCCGTAGTGGTGGGGGCGGTGTCGGTCTTCGTGGTCGCCACCACCGAACTGGCGACCGGACGATCACCACTGGCTTCGGGGCAGCGACTGGCCCAGTGCAAGCTCGGTGCTCGACAAGGCGGAGCGCCATCGCACATGTGCGCCCGCGAAGGACAGATCATCGACGTCCGACTCGGCGACCTGCGCCCCACCCAGCCCGCTCTCGGACACGACGCCGTCCACTACCGGCTGGGGCGATACACCTCCGGGAAAGACCAGATCAACCGCCGTTTCGTCGACTGGTGTCGATCCTCAGGGCTCCTCGACGTCGTCGCTGCCGGACCGGACGCGAAACTCTCCGACCCCACCACCTTCACCTGCGAACTGCGCCCCGGGGAGGAGAACGAGGAAAGCCGCTCCCAGATGAGGACCGTCGTCATCGGTCGCGGCGGGCGCCCCTACCTGACCGGCGGACACCACACGCTCGCCGCTTTCCACGCCATGCCCGACGGCGGACCGGACATGAAGGTCCGGGTCCGGGTCGTCGCGAACCTCGGCGGCCTGGTCGAGGACAGCTTCTGGGAACGGATGCGCACCGAGAAATGGGTATGGCTGCGCGACGCCGACGGCAAGAACATCGACCCGGCCAGGCTCCCCGGAGACCTGTCCCTGAAGAGCTTCGGCGACGACCGCTACCTCAGCCTGGCCTTCTTCACCCGCGGCATCGGACACCGGCCCAGGAAGATGCTCTTCCAAGAACACCACTGGGCGACCTGGATCCGTGAATCGGGCAAGGTCGACCTGACCGGATGGCGCAGCGACGACCCGGCCAGCTACCTCAAAGCAGTCCAGAACGCCGGAAAAGCACAGATCTCCCTGCCCCGCCAGACCGTCGTACACAACGGCCTGACCGCAGGACACCTGGGACGTCGCACCAAACTCGGCGAACAGACACTGGCCAGGCTGGGCCGACCCCTGACCCACGAATCTCCGGGCAAGCTCGCCTATATCCCCGAAGGACGCAAGGTCGCCGCTACCCGATGAACCCGGCCGCCGGCCCCGCCCCCGGGAAGACGCCCGAGCCGGATACGGTGACCTGCGTGACCGACCGTCCCCTGCTGATCCTCGTCCACGGCACCCGTTTCGACGCCCGGCAGTGGCGCGGCTACGACACCCTCGTCCCCGACGCGGAACTCCTCCCGATCGACCTCCCAGGGCACGGTTCCCGAGCCGGCGACCCATGGGATTCGGCAGCGGCCCTGGACGTGGTCGATGACGCGGTGCGCACGGCCGGGCCCGACCGCCCGATCGTCCTGGCCGGACACAGCCTGGGCGGCTATGTCGCCACGACCTACGCCCACCGCCACCCCGACCGGTTGGCCGCCCTGGTGCTCGTCGGCGCCTGCGCCGACCCGTCGAAACACCCCCGGCTGGTGTACCTGTACACCGGTTTCGCCCGGCTCCTGCCCCTGATCGGCGCAGACCGGATGGCGACCGTGGCCAATGCGGTGATGCGGCGCCTCGGCGCGCAGGCCCAGGACGTCCCCGATGCCACCGGATATGCGGCGACCCCGGCGGCCTGGGCGGGCGTGGTCGCCGAGGCCCGCGCCGACCAACTGGCCCCGGTGACCTGCCCGGTCTACCTGGTCGCCGGGCAGTACGACCAATTACGGATCGACCTCGCCGCCTATGCGCGGGCCTGCCGGGACGGTCGGACACGGGTGATCCCCCGGGCCTCCCATCTGGCGCCGGTGACCCACCGCGCCCAGGTCGCCGAGGTGTTCCGCGAGGCGGTGGCCGCCGCCACGGCGCCGGAAGATCCGTCGCAGAACCCTCCGTCGAACGCTTGACCATTTCTTGACCGAGTGCTGACCGGAGGCAGGTACGGCCCGGGATCGGAGCGCCGATGGGAGAGGTGTACGGCAGGCCAGGGGCCGCTGGGGAGCGGAAGGCGCCGTACCGGGGACCGCGGGGGCGGGCCCTGTCAGCAGGACGGGGACCTACCGGGGGCGGGGACGTACGACCGGGGTACGGGGGTGCATCGGGGGATGCACAGGGGACGGGGAAAGGGGACGGGGAACAGGCACGAGAAGACCGGGGGACGGTCACCGACGGCCCGGAACGGCGCGCACCAGGGGAGCAGCCGCCGACGGGCCCCGGGGCGGCTCGGATGTCACGGGAAGACGTCCGAGCCACCGCGAGGAGAGGTCACCGTTTCGCCTGCAGGCCACGCCCGGCGAACAGATACGCGACCTTCCCCGGCTTGGGATCGTCGAGCGGGCGACCCAACTTGTCCAAAGCCTTCTCACCGAGCGACGACCTGCGGCCCAGCTGCTTCGCCGTCATCCCGTCGTGCACCACATCCTTCTTCGACAAGGACACCTGGGCCTGGGCCGCAGCCCGCACCGCCTCCAGATAGGTCGCCGGATCCCTCGTCGTCAACTGCCGCGGATCGACCGTCCCCGACGACCGCAACCAGGCACCCCAGTAGAACTCCTGGAAGGGAACCTCCTTGGTGGTGTACCCGACATCACGGGTGAAATAGACCAGACTGCGATAGGCGTCGTCCTTCAACTCGGCCAAGGAGAGCCCGGCCGGCAGCTGCGCAGGAGCGATCGCCCTCCCCTCCTGATCCGTCAACCAGGCCCACTTCCGGGAACGCATCCGCTCCCAGAAGTCCTGCTCGCTCACCCCGCTCAGATTGCCCACGACCCGCAAGCGCACCTTCAGATCGGGCCCACCGTCCGGCAGCTCCCGGAAAGCCGAGATCGTGTGATGCCCGTCGACCAGATACGGCCGCCCCTGCGGCCCGATCACCACCGTCTTCATCTTCCGGCGGCTGTCGTCGGTCTCCTCACCCGGCCGCAACTCACAGGTGAAACTCTTCGGGTCGGTCAACGACGCGGACGACGAGGCGGACACGGCGCCGGACAACCCCGAGGCCTGACACCAGTCGACGTACTTCTTGTTGACCTTGTCCTTCCCGAGGTCGTACCGCCCCAAGCGGTACAACACGGCATCATGACCGAGTGCAGGCTGCGTCGGCCGCAGATCCGCGAGCCGGACATCGACGATCGCCCCGGCCCGGGCACACGCCGGCCCGGACGCACCCCCGCCGTCGGCCTGACGACAGTGCGCGGCCATCTCGTCGGCGTACACCGCAGAACCGCCGGAGGAACCACCGGCAGAACCGTCCGGCAGATTGAGGACGACGGCGGTCGCCGTGGCGGCCACAGCGAACACACCGACAGCACCGATGACCGCACCTCGTGACCTGCGACTCCGTTCGACCATCCGTCTCTCCTTCGAACACAGGCACATCCACGCGAATCGGTGCCCTGTGCTGAACGACGGGAAGACCCCGGAAGTTCACTCCCCACGCGCCTGGGGCAGCCCCGCCCGGCCGACGTCATCGCCCTGCGTGCGGTGATGAGCCCGCGCCAACATCTGCGCAGCCGCCGGAATCGTGAACAGCTGGAAAACCCCCACCAGGAAGAGCATCCCCAGATCGAACGGATCACGCAGTCGCAACCCGATCCCCATGAGCACCAACAAAACCCCCAGAACCTGCGGTTTCGTCGCCGCATGCATCCGCGAGTACAGATCATCCAACCGGAGCAGACCGACCGCCGAAGCCAGACACAGAGCCGCCCCGACGAACAGACACACCAGACCCGCCGCATCAGCCACCGCCGACCACATCACCGGACCACCCCCGGGCCGGACTCGTCCCCGGAATCCGGCGACCCGGCCGGACGACGATCACGATCCCGCCCCACGAACCGGGCGATCGACACCGACGCGAGAAAACCGGTCAACGACAACGAGATCAGAATCGGCAAAGTCGTGTCATGCCGCGTGGTGGCCGCCTCGACCCCCAACGCGCACACCATGATCGCCACCAGGACCTCGTTGGCCACGGCCCGGTCGATCACCGTCGGCCCCCGCACGATACGGACCACCGCCAACACAGCGGCCGACACCAACATCGCCCCGATGACCCAGATCACGACGGTCTCGATCACATCTCCTCCTGAGTCGAACCGGCCGGCCCCTTCACCGGCTCCACCGACGGCGAGGACACCCCACCGGCAGCGGAACCAGGCACCGGACGGGCCCTGATATCCCGATGATCGGCGGCGAGCGCGCGCAACACCCTGTCCTCCTGGGCGAGTACCCGGGCCCGCACCTTGTCCAGGTCGGCCTCGTCGCGGGCGTGGAAGACGTGCAGCAGCAGCTCCCGCCGTTCCGGAAGGGCGTCGATCACGATGGTGCCCGGGACGAGGGCGGTCATCTCCGCGGTGATCACGACGAAGAGGTCGTCGTCGCAGCGCAGCGGCACCCGCACCGTCCTCCCGTCCGGTCGGGTCCACGGGTTCACCGCGGCCCAGGCCACCTGGAGACTGGCGACGACGAGATCGACGTTGAACCGCAGGAAGAGCACGAGGAACGGCCAGGGACGGAACCGCAGACCCAATGACAGCGGAGGGAGGGGGAAGGCCAGGACGACGACCAGTCCGACCAGGAGCCCTCCGATCGCGGTGGCCCAGGTCAACCGGCCCCACAACAGCACCCAGACCAGGGCGAGCAGGAACAGCGGGCCGAGTTGGACCCGTCGACGCAGGGCGTTTCTCATCGGACACCGCCGGGGAAGACCGCCTGCACGTAGGGGGTGCGTTCCTGCAGTTCGTGCGCGGAACGGTCGGTGATCCCGTAGAGCGGCCCGGCGATGAAGGTGATGCCGATGCCGAGGGTGACGAGCATCGTCGTCGGGGCGATCATCTCCCGGGGCACCGCCCGGTGGGTGTTCCCCGCGGGTTTTCGCTGCGGCATCGGGTCCTTTCCGGCGAGGGCGGCGCCGGGGCCGTCGGAGAGTTCGGTGACCGGGCGTCGCCAGAAGGCCAACGCCCAGACCCGGGCGATCGCGTACAGGGTGAGCAGGCTGGTGACCGCGGAAGTCGCGACCAGGGCGTACGTCAGCGGGGTGCCGGCCTGGACTCCGCCCTGCATGAGCCCGATCTTTCCGAGGAAGCCCGAGAACGGGGGGATCCCGGCGAGGTTGAGCGCGGGCAGGAAGAAGAGGACGGCGATGGCGGGCGCGGTCCGGGCGAGCCCGCCGAGTTCGCTCAACGACGTGGTGCCGGTGCGCCATTCGACGAGCCCGGCGACGAGGAAGAGGGTCGTCTGGACGAGGATGTGGTGGGCGACGTAGAAGATCGCCCCGGACAGGCCGACACTGTTGCCCACGGCGATCCCGAAGAGCAGGTAACCGATGTGGCTGACGAGGGTGAACGACAGCAGCCGTTTGATGTCGTCCTGGGCGATCGCCCCCAGGATGCCGAAAAGCATCGTCAGGATCGCCGCCCACAGCAGCACCGTGTCGAAACGCCCGGCGGGGAAGAGCAGGGTCTGTGTGCGGATGATCGCGTAGACCCCGACCTTGGTGAGCAGCCCGGCGAAGACGGCGGTCACCGGGGCCGGAGCGGTCGGATAGGAGTCGGGGAGCCACCCCGACATGGGGAAGACGGCTGCTTTCACCGCGAAGCCCAGGAGGAGGAAGACCTGGAGGCTGAGCTGGGTGCCCGAGGGCAGGTCGTCGAGCCGTCCGGACAGGTGTGCGAGGTTGACGGTGCCGGTCGCCGCGTAGATGAGGGCGATGGCGGCGAGGAAGAACATCGAGGACAGCAGACTGACGAAGACGTAGTTGACGCCGGCCCGGACCCGGTCGGCGGATCCACCGAGGGTGAGCAGGACGAAACTGGCGACGAGCAGCATCTCGAAGCCGACGTAGATGTGGAAGAGGTCGCCGCTGACGAAGGTGGTGGACACGCCGGCGAGCAGCACCATCAACGTCGGGTAGAAGATCGGCATGGGGGCTTCGCCGTCGCGTTCGTCGTCGGCCGAGCGGCCCTGTCCGATGGAGTAGAGGGTGACGCCCAGGGTCACGGTGGTGGATACCACGAGCATCAGCGAGGAGAGCCGGTCGACGACCAGCACGATGCCCATGGGGGCGGGCCAGCCGCCGGCTTCGACGACGAGCGGCCCGCCCCGGTCGGCGAGCAGCACGAGGGCGACCGAGGTGATGAGTACGGCGGCGAGGACGACGAGGCTGATGGCCCGCTGCCAGACGTCACGGCGCCAGGAGACCAGGGTCAGTCCGGCGCCGACGAGCGGGAGGACGACCGGCAGCGGGACCAGCAGAGAGTCGGGGGAGACGGTCACCGTGGCCCTTCCTCTCGGGGTGGTTCGGGCCTGGTGGCGACGCCGCGGCGCCGATGCCCTCCCGGGTCGGGGTCCTCGGCGGGGTCGGTTTCCTCGTCGGCGGCGAATTCGCTGTCGGACATGTCGTTCTCCGCTGCTTTGGCGTGGATCCGGGCGTCTTCGGTGTCGTCGACGATGACGTCGCTGCGCGCCAACTGCCAGGAGCGGTGGGCGAGGGCGAGGACGAAACCGGTGAGGGCCAGGGTGATGACGATGGCGGTGAGCACCATGGCCTGGGGCAGCGGGTCGCTCATCTTCTCCGGTCCGGTGGTGCCGACGATGGGTGCCCGTCCGGCGCGCCCGCTGGCGATCAGGAAGAGCAGGTTGACGCCATTGCCCATGAGGAGGATCCCGAGGAAGGAGCGGACGATGCCGCGGGCCATGACGAGGGAGACCCCGCAGCCGACGAGGACTCCGGTGAGGACGGCGAGGGTCAGGTTGGCGGTCATCGGGGCCCTGTCGTGCCGTGGTCGCTGTGGGCGGGGGAGTCGTCGAGGGAACGGCCGGGTTCGTCCTCGATCTGCTGGTCGAGGGCGCCTCCCAGGCTGCGCAGGATGTCCAGGAGGAGACCGATGACGACGAGGTAGACCCCGATGTCGAAGACCACCGAGCTGACCAGGTGGAGTTCGCCCATCAGGGGGATGCGTACGTAGGCGTGCCAGGTCTGCAGGACGTCTCCGCCGGCCAGCATCGAAGCCAGGCCGTTCCCGGCGGAGAGGAACAGGCCGGTGCCGAGTAGGAGGCCCGGCATGACGGGCGCGGCGGCGCGCATCTCGTCCCGGCCACCGGCGAGATAGCGGACGGCGATGGCCAGCCCGGCGACGAGGCCGGCTGCGAAACCGCCGCCGGGGGAGTCGTGGCCGGACAGCAGCAGGTAGATGGACCACACGATGACGACGTGGAAGATGAGCCGGGCGACGACTTCCAGGATGACCGAACGCCGTTCGGGCAGGAGCGCTTGTCCTTCGGCGAGCCACCGGGCCTGGGCGCCGGCCGTGCCGTGGGTGGTTCGACGGCGGGCACGGATCTCGCCGAGTTTGCGTCGGGCGCCTTCGACGTTGTCCTCCTGCAGGAAGACGAGGCTGGCGACTCCGGTGGCGGCGGCCAGCACGACGGAGAGTTCGCCCATGGTGTCCCAGGCGCGGGCGTCGACGAGGATGACGTTGACGATGTTGTGGCCGCCGCCGAAGTCCACCGACCAGGAGTCCATCCCTTCGGAGGCGGGCGCGGCCTGGCGCATCCCGGGCATCACCAGGGCGAAGAGCGCGGTCACGGTGCCGACGCCGATGCCGAGGGCGCCGCGGAGAACCCGTTCGGAGGTGTTCGCGTCGTCGTTGAACCGTCCGGAGAGCCGCCGCAGCACGAGGATGAACACGAGGATGGACACGGTTTCGACGAGCACCTGGGTCAGGGCGAGGTCGGGGGCGCCGTGCAGGAGGAAGAGGTAGGCGCAGCCGTAGCCGGTGGCTCCGACGAGGATGACGGCCCGGAGACGTCGGCGGGATCGTACGGCGGCCACGGCGACGGCGGCGGTCACGGCGGCGACGGCGACCTGGGCGGGCATGTCGTAGGCCCGGACGGGCAGGGACGCCCAGTCGTGGCCGCCGACGAGGAGCGAACCGCCGGGGAAGACCAGGAAGACCAGGAACATCAGGGCCAGGGAGAGCGGCAGCGATCCCCGTTGCAAGGCACCGGTGACTTCGAGGGACACCCGGTCGAGCAACCGCATGGTCGCCCGGTAGGCCCGTTCGGACAGCGGGACCGGGGTGTGTTCCCCCCACAGCGAGGCCAACCGGTGACGGGCCGCGTCGACGGCGAAACCCAACGCCCAGGTGGCGACGGAGAGCACCAGGGCCAGGTTGACGCCGTGCCACAGACCCAGATGGGCCTGACCTGCGCTCTTTCCGACGGTGGCGGCATAGCCGAGGAGCGGTTCTTCCAGGTGGGTCGAGAGCGGGCCCAGGGCCAGGGAGGCGAGGGCCAGGAGGAGCGGCACTCCCTGGAGGACCACTCCGGGGGCGTGGACCTGCAGGGGAGGCACCTGGTCGTCGGTGCGGAAGGCCCCGCGGACGAACCGCAGGCTGTAGGCGAGGGTCAGGGCCGAGCCCAGGACGAGGACACCCAGCACCCAGGGCGAGTACGGGGCGGCCCCGGTGGTGTAGGCGGTGTAGGCGGCTTCCTTCCCGACGAAACCGAACATCGGGGGCAGCCCGGCCATGGAGGCCGCGGAGAGCGTCCCGGCGACGGCCAGGACCGGTACATCTCTCCGCAGACCGGAGAGTTTACGCAGGTCGCGGGTTCCGGTGGCGTGGTCGATGGCGCCGACGGTGAGGAAGAGGGAGGCTTTGAACAGGGCGTGGGCCAGCAACATCGTCGTCCCGGCCAGTGCCGCATCGACGGTGCCGCTGCCGGTGAGCACGACGAGGAAACCGAGCTGGCTGACCGTGCCGTAGGCGAGGAGCAGCTTGAGATCGTCCTGGCGGAGAGCCTGAACGGCACCGAGCAGCATCGTTCCTCCGCCGAGGACGAGGACGACGGGCGTCCACCCGGGGACGTCGGCGAAGGAGGGGGCGAAACGGGCGACGAGGTAGATGCCGGCTTTGACCATCGCGGCGGCGTGCAGATACGCGCTGACCGGGGTGGGCGCGGCCATCGCCCCGGGCAGCCAGAAGTGGAAGGGCAGGAGCGCCGACTTGGTGACGGCGCCCACCAGGAGCAGGACGACGGCGACGCTGGTCGCGGTGGCGGGCGCGGAGGGCACGGCCATCTCGGAGAGACGATAGGTGCCGGCCTGTTCGCCGAGCAGGACGATCCCGATGAGCATCGCCAGCCCACCGAAGGTGGTGACGACGAGGGCTTCCATCGCCGCTGACCGGCTGGCCCTGCTGTGGGTCACATGGCCGATCAACAGGTACGACAGGACGGTCGTGGCCTCCCAGAAGATGTACAGCACGATGAGGTTGTCGGTGGTGACCAGGCCGAGCATGGCTCCGGCGAAGGCGAGCAGACAGGCGGCGAACCGGCCGAGCCCGGGCTCTTCGTCGTCGAAGTAGGCCGCGCAGTAGATCAGGACGAGCACCCCGATCCCGGCGACGACGAGGGTCATCAGCCAGGCGAGAGGGTCGAGCCGGAAAGCCAGTTCGAGGCCGATCTCGGGGACCCAGGTGTAACTCTCCGAGGGCGGGGAGGACGAGTGGACGCCGGGCTGGGCGAGTACGGCCCACCCGAAGGTGACTGCTGGCGGCAGGGCGAGGATCCAGAAGGCGCGCGCGCCGATTCTGGACACCAGGAGGGGTGCGAGGAGCGCCAGACCGAGGTGGGCCAGGAGGAGGGTGATCACTCGAGATTCCTTCGGGTGGTCGATCCTTCGGGGCGTGCTGGGTCGTTCCAGTCTAGGTGTCGGGGGCCGGTCGAGCCTGGGAAAACAGTTCTGAGAGTTGGCAGGAGCCGGTGGAATTCGTCGGGGCGCGCTCCGGTCGAGGCGCGGGGGCGGCATTCCAGCAGGTCCCACAGGATATTCCCAGTAAGCATGTTTCATGATGTGCGTCATGACTACGGGGAACGAACAGCTGACCATGGGCAAAGAAGACACCGTGTGGGAGAGGGAAGCCACGACCAGGCACGGACTGCCCGGTCCGCAGGAGGTCGAGCGCCTCTACATCAAACAGAAGATCAGCCCGGTGATGAACAAGTACTGGGTCCACATCGCCGACGAGGAGGGCAAACCCGGCGACCTGTTGCTCTTCGCGGACCAGAAGATCATCGCGCTCAAGGAGAAGATCGACTTCTTCTCCGACGAGTCGAAGTCCGCTCTCGTCCTGAGGACCAAGTCGCGCCATGTCGTCGACCTGGCCGCCACCACCGACGTCTACAACGCCGACGGGGAAACAGTGGCGATCTACCGCAAGGACGGCGTCGCCTCCCTGCTGAACTCCACCTGGCACCTGGAGACGCCCGGGCTGCGGGCCACCGGCTGCGAACGCAGCAAAGCCATGGCAATGACCCGCCGCTTCAGTGGACTGGTCCCGGTGGTCGGCGAATTGCTCGAGGCCATCCCGTGGCAGTTCCACTTCGACTTCTACGACAGCTCCGAACAACTGGTGATGTCCGACGAACGGCAGTTCAAGATCTTCGACAACTACCTCATCACCCTGCCCAAGCTGGAAGACGGCAGCCGGTTGGACTGGCGAGCTGCAGCCACGCTGGGTGTGGCCCTCGACGCCTTCCAGGGCCGCTGACCTGCCCTCGGTAGTTCGTGCCGGAGGCGTCGCTGTCGACGCCTCCGGCAGGTCACCGGGTTGACGGCGCCGGGGTCGACGGGGTCCGGGGGTGTTCGTCGATGCCGGTGCCGCGTCGATCCCAGGCCTGGAGGTGGTCCAGGTAGGTGCGCATCTCGGCTCGTGCCTTCTTGACGGCGGGGCGTCGACCGGCGGCGCGGACTTCTTTGAGGTAGGTACGGCGGGTCTTGCGGGGGCCGATGGCAGCTTTCTGCAGGTCGGTGAGGGGGAACGGACCGTCGGGGGACGAACTTTGAGTGGCGAGCGCGGCCTGCTCCAGATAGCGGCGTTCCTGGCGCCATACCCAGCGCAGAACGAGGAAGAAGATCCCGAGGATGGTGAGCGCCTTGCCGAGCAATGACGCGAGGACCAGGGGGCCGGTGTCGCCGAGCGGTGGCGAGTTCCACAGGAAGTGGGCGAACCATCCCAGGGTGTAGAAGCCGACGAAACCGAGGACACGTTGAGCGGCGGTCCGGTGTGTGTCGACGGTGCGCCTCAGGAGGATCGCCACACCGACCCCGACGATGGCGCTGTACACGTTGTGCGAGGTGAAGCCGATGACGAAGCGCATGACATTGGTGGTCGTGGCCTGGGTGAAGTCGTCGACGGGGCTCTGCAGGGCACCGGCGAGCCCGTAGGAGACATTCTCGACGAGTTGGAAACCGAGTCCGACGAAACCGCCGACCATGAGCCCGTGCATCGGCCGGGTGGTGGTCTGCCTGGCCAGCAGCATGACCAGCACGATGGCGATCATCTTCGTCCATTCCTCGCTGGTGGGACCGGCCAGCGCGGGCATCCAGTCGAGGGCGGCCTGTTCTCCGAGGACGTGGGGAAGGATGTACGGGTAGATGCTGTTGGCCATCATCGCCGGGTAGAGCGTGAGTGAGGCCCCGGCGCCGAGCGCTGCGAAGATCACCCAGGGGCGGCGGGCCCGGTAGGGGTCCGCGGTCAGCATCACCTTGGCGAAGATCCCGCCGGTGATCGCGTAGAAGGGGAGGAAGGTCAGGATGGAGGTCTTGACCTCGGCGATGATCGGGCTGGAGGTGCTGATGAAGGCGGTGGCGAGGGCCACGCCCAGGATCAGGTAGGTCCACCACAGCGCGGATCGCGGCCGGAAGAGTTCGTGTCCGTGGGTTGCGGGCATCAGCTGGTCGCCGTTGTTCATCGGGTGGTGTCCTTGACGTCGATCGAGGCGACGATCTCGTGGAGGTCCAGGGGGTCCTTGCCGGTCTCGTCGCTCGAGATGAGCACGACCATGGTGCTGTCGCGGGTGATCATGGCGCACTGTCCGTGCCGTGAGCTGTCGGCGGTGGTGTAGGCGCAGCGTTGTCCACGGAATCCGCTGCCGGTGGAGATCTCCGGGCCGCCGAGGTGGAGGAGTTCGCCGCTCAGCCCGGCCTGGCGGATGTGTCGGTTCATGGCGGTCTGGGGGTCGCCGATCTTCTCGGTCACGGAGATCCTGACGGACCTGTTCCCTTGGGTGTAGGTGACATCGGAGGGTTTGACGCGGTCCTGGCGTTGCCATCCGGTGGGCGCGGTCAGTTCGAGCTGTTTGCGCTTCCCGTCGGGGGCATTGCTCTCTTCGAGGCGGAAGGTCTCCCGGTGGCCCGGCGGCACCGTGCTGGTGGAGACCCCGAGCGCGATGATGAGCCCGTAGGGGAGGGCGTAGGTCAGCCCGAGCATGCCGATGAGGAGTGCTGCGGCGCGGACGTCGGTGAGGCCTTTCACTGGTTTCCTCCTGTCCGCAGGTGTCCACGGGAAGCGAAGACGCCTTCGTCGATGCCGGTGCCGCGTCGGCCCCGTGCCTGGAGAAGATCCAGGTAGTCCTTCATCTCGGTTGCGGCGGTCTTCACTCCGTGCCGGCCGTGTTCGGATCTGACCTGCGCGAAATAGGCCTTGCGGGTCCGACGGTCACCGATCGCTGCTCTTTGCTGTTCGGTCAGGGAGGGGACGTCGTCGGCCGGGGTGTCGTCGGGCCGGGCGCGGTGGAGCGAGGTGGCGGCGTCGTGGAGGAAGACCCGTTCTTCCTGCCAGATCCAGCGGAGCAGGAGGAGGGCCATCGCGATACCGGCGGCGACCTTGCCGAAGAGCATCGGGAAGCCGAGGCCGTCCGGCAGGGGGGAGTTCCACAGGAAGTGGATGGTCCAGGAGATGGTGTAGAAGCCGGCGAAGATCGCGATGCGTCGTGCGGGTGTGCGCGGCGGGTGGAGGGTGCGTCCGAGGAGGACGGCCACGCCTACGCCGGCGAAGATGCTCATGAAGTTGTGTCCGGCGAAGCCGCCGAGGAAGCGCATCAGGTTGACGATCAACGGTTCGACGAGGTCGTTCCGACTGGTGGTGACCGTGGTGTTGAGGGTGTAGGAGATGTTCTCGGCGACCTGGAAGCCGAGCCCGGTGAAGGCGCCGACCATGACGCCGTGCGAGAGCCGGGTCGTCGTGTCCTTGGCCAGCAGCATGACGGTCACGATGACCAGGGTCTTCGTCCATTCTTCGCTGGTGGGGCCCATGATCGCCGGGCTCCAGTCCTGGGTGACCCGTTCTCCGAAGAGGTGCAGCAGGGGAGCTGATGCGGCGTCGTTCACCTGCATCGACAGGTAGGAGGAGATGGTGGCTCCGCCGCCGAAGGCGGCGATCATGACCCAGGTCCGTCGGGTCCGGTAGGGGTCGCATCTCATCATCACGGCGATGAGGACGGCGGTGGTGGCGACGATGACGGTGGTGAGGATCGGCAGGTGGGATCCGGTCGAGGCCAGGGCCGGTCCCATCTCGGTCGCCTGGGCGATTCCGCAGGCGACGCACATCCCCAGGTAGACCCACCAGAGGGCGGAGTCGGGACGGAAGATCTCGTGGCCGCGGACGGGGGCGGGCGTGGGCTGCTGGGGGTTCTGTACCGGGTGATCCGTCGGGGGGTGTTCCGGCGGTGCGGCGGCCTGCGGGGGGTTCACTTCGTTGCCTTGACGGTGAGGGAGTCGACGAGGGGGGTGATGTCGTGGGCCGGGGTGCCGTGGTCGGCGGTGGAGGTGACGACGATCATGAACTGGTCCTGTCCGACCAGGGCACATCGGCCTTGCCGGCTGTTGTTCCGGTTGGCGGTGACGCCGTATTTGCCGGTGAAACCGTGGGCTGTGGTGCGGGTCTGCTCCTCGAGGTGCAGGTGTTCTCCGTCGAGGGCGGCGGACTGTACTTTGCGGGTGATCGCGGTCGGTAGGTGGTCGATGGATTTCGTGGCGCTGACGCGCACGATTCCTCCGTCGCGCAGGTAGGCGACGTCGTCCTTCGAGGCGCGGTCGACGCGCTGCCATCCGTCCGGGGCGGTGAATTCGAGGCGGGTTTCCCGGTCGAGCTCGATGCTTTCGTGGTGTCCTCGGCCGACGGTGGTGGTGGGCGCGTCGACGGTGGCTTTCGCCATGTTCGGTATGACGCCGGTGGCGACCATGAGCACGAGGAGCGCCGCGGCCGGTTTCTTGTCGGTGAGGCCCTTCATCGGGTGTTCTCCTCGGTGGATGGTCTTGACGGGTGGTGCGGCAGGAGTTCGTCGGGCGCGGGGACGAGGTGGGTCCGAGTGAGGGGGCGCGCGAGTTTTCCTGCGGGTGGTGGCGAGGAGAAGGGCGCGTTCCACCATACCTGCGGCTTCAGGAGGTCCGTTGGGCAGGTGGTGGCGATCTGGGTCGGTGCGCAAATTGAGTGTTTTTGGGCGACAGCTGTCTTCGTCGGGGACATGATGAGGGGAGCGCTCCGGTCCGGTGGTGGACCGCAGCGCTCCCCTGGTGGGTCGGGGGTCAGCCCTGGTAGACGGCGCGTTGTCCGTAGAGCTTCTGGGTGAAGGCGGAGACGGCGGCGCTGTGGTCACCGGCGGTGAGGTTGTAGGTCACGAAGTAGCCGTATCCGTCGTTGGCGGTGCGTTGGGCGAATTCGCTGATCGTCGAGGCGCTCTGTCGGGAGAAGTCGATGGCGGCGGCGCCGACCCGGGACATGTCGCGGGGGAAGGGCGGGGCCGAGTAGGTGCCGTAGTGGGGGTTGCAGACGTAGCTGATCTTATCGGCTACGTGGTTCGGGGCATTGCGCAGCTGTGCGGCGGCGGCGCCGATGTAGTACAGGGAGACGATGCTGTCCTGGGGGAGCTGTTCGCGGAGTGATTCGACGAGCCAGACGGCCGATTTGTCGTTCGCTGCGGGCACGCCGTTGCGTCCGTAGGAGACCCATTCGTCGTCGATGTCGACCCCGTCGAGTCCGTACTGTTTGACGACCTGGGCGACCTGGGTGGCGAACTGTGCGGCGGCCTGCTGGTTGGGGAAGTTCGCGAAGCCGGCCTTCTGGTGGTTGCCCAGGAGGGAGAGGGTCACCTTGGTGCCTTTGGCCTGCAGCGGTCGGATCTGGGTCTCGGCGTTCTCGAGGGTCCACTTGACCCGTTCGTTGAGGTGCAGGACGGCGTTGCCGTCGGTGCCGGAGTTGATGTTCGCGGCGAAGATGATGGCGACGTCGAAGGCTTTGCCGCCGTTGGCGAGCTGGTATTTCCCGGCGTTGGCCAGTTCGTTGGAGTTCACCTCGACGTAGACGACGCTCTTGTGTTTGCGGTCGCTGGACGCTTGGGCCGGGGGCGGGGCGAACATCGTGCCGACCATGACGAGGAGCGCTGCGACGAGGGCGGTCAGCATCCGGGTGGGTGGCGCGGTGCGGGCAAGGCTCGGGGTGGGTGTGGGATGGTGTGCTGCCATGGCTACTCCTCATTGAGTGGTGGCATCGGAAATCTGTTGCAGCGGTGAAAGACTCGGCACAGTCAGGCCAGGGATCAGTCAACACCCCGGTGTGTGCTGTGCGCAGGGGTTTCCCGGTCTTGCCGACGCTGTTGCGGAATCTTAGTGAGAACCACTGCGGCGAGAGGCGCCACCGAAGGGATGTTCGGGGCGAAAAACCCTGCCGGAGGTGGGGTGTGCCTTCCTTGTCTCAAGGAGGTTCTTCCGCGCGCCCCGCACCTCATCAACCACAACCGACCAGCACACAACGATCAGCAATAAACACCGGTGGATCCGGGCTGAGCACGAGCCCCGCTCGGATCAGCGCCGCTTGAGGATCCGAGCGGGGCCCTTGCAGCTCACTCAGCTGCGGGTTCAGTCAGCTCGGTGACGATCCTGACATGAACTTCAACAGATCGGATTCGATGAGCAGGTCCACGGCGGTGTGACCGGCGGCATAGGAGGTTCACGAGTTCATCGTGATCGACCGTGCAACTGGGAGAGTCCACGTCTTCGCCGTTTCTGGCGGCTGATGAAGGTCACTGGCCGGGAGGGATGGGGTGGAGGGCGACCCCGTGCAGGGCGAGGGGGCCGGGGACGGGGGTCTCGAACAGGATGCTGAGGTGGCTCCGGCCGGGGTGGGTGGAGACGTCCGGGCCGTGGGGGTCACGGCTGATGTCGTGGGTCTGGGCGTCGATGATCTGCGCACCAGCGCTCTCGGCGAGTCGGTCGAGCTCTTCGAGGAGTTCGTCGCGGGTGCCGGTGACGGGCGCGGTGGTGGTCCACGCTGACGCGGTCGCCCAAGCACGCTGGACCGCGCGCTTGGCTCCGACGGACGGCGCACCGGGACGGACGTCGAGCAGGTCGATCATGTCCCGCCCGAGCAGGAATTCCCGCGGCGTGGCGGGCACGGCCCGGGTGAGGACCCCGAACAGTCGGGCGGTTTCCAAGCCCCGCGTGGTGGTGGCCCCGTAGACCGGGATCGCCAGGGCGCCCCGGTCCGTCGCGGTGCCGGGGCCGATGTCGAGTGCGTCCAGGACGTTGCCGATGTCGCCGGGGGCGGCGTGCGGGGTGCGCCAGAACATCAGGGTCGCTGTGGCGGCCTCGAACTGCGCGGTCGTGGCGAGCTGGCAGGTCAGGTTGCCGGGCGCGGCGAGGGGGGTGCACCGGTACGCGGTGGTGGGCCGGTTGCTCAGCTGCGGGTGGTAGCCGGTCACGCCGAAGAGGTCGCGTTCGCGTTCGCGGGCGTCGAGGGCGTTCAGGTACGCGGGGGTCGCGATCCCGAGCAGTTCGCGACCGTGGGGGTCTGGTTCCCACCGGGCCACGGCGGCGTACTGCTGTCCGAGGGCGTCGAGGCTGGCCTCGGGATTCGCGTCAGCGGGCGCGCTGGGGTGGCGGTCGATGACGACGGGGCTGGTGGGCCGCCCGAGGTAGGTCACGTCGGCGAGGACTTCGTCGAGGACGGGCAGGTCCGCCTCGGGCAGCGACGTGGGCCAGTCGACGACGACGGCGGCACCGGCGTCGAGGTAGGTGCCCCGCTCAGGGGGTTTGCCGAGCTTCCCGAAGATCCCGCACCGGTCGGTGTTGATCTTCGTGCCGACGACCTCCACGGGGGAGTCCACAGGCACCCACCGCGAGAACGGGGTGTCCCTCGGGGTGGCTGCGGGGACGAGCAGGGTCGGGGGCGCCAGCTCGAACAGGGCCCGGGCGACCCGGACCCGTTCCGGCGTGCCGGGGCCCGGCCTTCCGGTGTACGCGGCGGACAGGATCGCCGCGGCGATCCTGGAGGGATGCGGGGGCCATTCAGGGTTCCCGCGGGTGTCGTGGGCGTGGAAACCCGCGGGGAAGGTCAGGACCAGGCTCAGATGCCGCATCAGCCCTCCTTGCCCTCGACAGGGTCTTCGGCCTGCTCGGTCTTGGCGGTCTCGAGGAGACGGGCCAGGACGGACCCGGGCAGGATCGGCACGTCCACCGGCCCGCCCCACCCGAGCTGTGCCCCGAGGTCGCGCACGATGTCGATCAGCTGCGCCCGACTGAGCACCGGGAGGGCGTCGGCGGGAGCGTTGTGGCGCAGCACCTGCCCGGTGGTGCCCTCGGGCGCGGCGATCAGCTCGGTCCCGGCCCGCAGCCGGGTCTCGGCGATGGCTTCGTCGCGCAGCAGCAGCGCCAGCGCGACGAGCAGGGCGCGGGCGGTGTCGGCGTCGACGTCCGGCCCGAAGTCGAAGCGGCGCAGCCCGGCCAGGGAGAACCACCACCGGCCTTCGATCTTCTCAAAGGTCACGTCCACGGGGGCCTTCCCGGCCTCGACCGGCGGCAGCGATCCCAACCCGACGGTGGACGGTTTCTCGCCGACGAGCTTGCTGGTGCGCCCGGCGGGTTGCAACGGCCCGAACAGGCTGTCCACGCGGGCGGTCATCCGCAGCCGGCGTGCGACGCCGGTGGCCAGCACTTCGGAGGTGACCACCCGCGCGGAGCGGGCGTCGGGGGAGACTCGGGCGTACCCGGCGAGCGCGGCGCGGACCTCTTTGTCACCGCCAGCCGCGGGCGCACCCTTGGGGGCCGCCTTCTTACTCTTCGCGTCGGCTGCGATGTGGGAATGCCACCACCCGAACAGCACCGCCAACGGTTGCCAGCGCAGCAGCATCCCAGCGTTGTTCACGGTCGCGTTCTGGATCTCCTGGAACGGGATCTCGGCTGCCTTGATCTGGGCCTGGGCCGCGCGCCAGGTCGCGTCCGCGTGCCGGTGCGACAGCCGCGCCGAGGTCGTCAGCAGCTTGCCGTCCTCGGTGACGAACCGTACGAGGGGGAACCCGATCTCTTCGGCCAGGGTTTCCGCGGCGGCCTCCATCCGGGAGGCCTGGGAGGCCCACGAGTCGATCGTGACTCCCAGCGTGCCGTCGGGCAGGGGGAACTCCCCGGCGATGTCCTTGCGGTCGGCGCGTAGCGTCCCGGCCGGCGGGGTCACTGTCGGCAGCGGGGAGTTGAACGTGGTGCGGATCTGGATACCGGCGGCGTTCGGGTCGGCTGCCCAGGCGGTCAGCTGCTCGATCACGGCGCGCGAGCTCGAAGTGGTCATGGAGGGGCTCCTATCGGGTGGTGGGGACGAGCATGCCGAGGCCGTACGCGCGGCCGTGGCCGACGCCGAGGGCCAGGGCGCGGGCGGCCAGGTCGGGGTCGGTGAGGGTGACGGTGGCTGCGAGGTCACGCACCGTGAAGTGGACGACGTCGCGACCGTTGCCGTAGCTCCGCTGCGGGGACAGGGCGACATCGTGGGCGGCCAGGCCGTGTCGGGCGAGCAGGTCGGTAGCCCACGCGGATGCTTCCGCGTCGGGGACAGCTCGCACCCGCATCGTGCCGTCAGGCTTCGTAGTGCGGTATTCGGCGGCCAGGACCGCGACCACGCGGGTGCCGTCGACCAAGGGTGGCACCTCGTGCGGGGTGCCGATGCCTGGCAGAAGGACGTCGCTGCGCAGCCGCAGCCGGATCAGGCGGGGGCTGCCCAGGGGGTCCTGGGGCAGGTCGAGGCGGTACTGGGTGCCGGTGTCGGCACGGATCGCCCGAGAACGCCCGCCGAGGTCGGGCAGGTAGGTCGCCATGCACCGGTGCGTGCGCTCGGGGTCGGCGACCAGCGACAACCAGTCGCGGGTCAGCGGCAGGTCGATCACGTGGTCCTGTAGCGGGGTCGTCATCGGCGCGGCTCCAAGGGTCGGGTGTCGGCGAAGTGCGAGATCTTCGCCCCGCCGCCGACAGAGGTCTTCACGGTGGTGTATCGCGCCCAGGACGGTGGTGCGCTCTGCTGTTCGTGCACTGCGACGAGGGAGGCCAATCCCAACGGGACCGGGTTCAGGGCCCAGGTCAGGCCTGGTCCGCGGCGCCCGTCTCGGTCGATGCCGAGCTGCCCGGCCAGGAAGGTGGTCACCCCGAGGTAGGCCAGGAGTTCCACTGTCGGGACGGTGATCACATCCTCGGTGCCGTACCGCAGCCGTGGTGTCGTCTCGGCGGTGGTGAACCGCAACGCGATGCCGCTCTTGCGTGGCCTCGGGTAGCCCCCGGTGAGCAGGACTTCCAGGTCGCGGGCGAGGTCCTCGGTCTGGTCGAGGCGGATCTGTTCGATCGTGTCGGCTTTGCGCCCGGTGGGGGTGGGCCACAGGTCGGCCAGCGATTTCCGGGCGTAGCTGCGGCCAGTGACCAGTACCGTCGACGCGGGGGAGACCTGCGGGTCTTCGCTGACCTTGCCGTTGATCCGCCCGTAGTCGAAGACCCGCAATGCCGCATCGAGTTCCGGGTCTTCCCAGGAGCGGTCCGCCAGTTCGCGGACCACCGACCAGGCCGGGACCGTGGTCTGGACGTGTGCCGGGATCGGGAATCCCTCCGGTTTCGTCGCTTCGGCGGTGGACTTCGCCACCACCACCGCCAAGTCCGCGGGAGCGTCTTCGCAGTGCAGCACCGGCGTGGTGTCGGTGAAGGAGAGCTCCGCCGGGCCGGGCGCGACCCGCAGTAGACCCACCGCGGCCAGGTAGTGCGCCGGGTTCGAGGCGTCCAATGCCGCCAACTGGTAGGCGCTCACCGGGACACCTCCATCACATGCGCCGATGCCGGTCCGGCTGGGTCGTCCGGGACGGGCTTGGGGAGGGCCTCATCGCGGGAGACCTGCCAGTCCGCCAGCCGTACGATCGTCTCGGCCAGGGCGAGCGTGTATGGCCCGTATCGCTGGTTCAACTCGGCGAACTCCTCTGTCCGGGTCTGCCACTGCGCACAGTTCGGGTCCTGATATCTCGGGATGGGCACTTCGGCGTGTTCGATCACCGGACCCGGCCCCCGGAAGAACCCGTGATGGGTCAGTACCAGGTGCCGCACCAGCGCCGGGTCGTGAACGGCGACCTCGCCGGCGCTCACTGCGGCATCGAACAGATCCGCGGAGGCTGCTTCGTGGCGGTACTGCGCCGGGATCCCGATCATCGCCCGCACCCGAGGCCACCAACGCCGCGGCAGCCGAGATTTCGCCAACACCGAGGGGCGCGACGGGTCCGTCATCGACTTCGCCGATCCGTCGAGGTTCGGGTCCGCCACCGACTTCAGCATCCCCGTGTCATCGATGAAGGTCCGCAGTTCGGCTTGGACGATGCCCTCGGCCTTTCCGTCGTCGTGATGTCTGCCCGCGGCCGCGATGTCCTCGATCACACGCGGGGCCAACCCGATGGCTTGCGCCCAGGCGCGGGCCTGCTCACCGACCGCCTGCTGATGCTCTGTGAGGAACACCGACCGGTCGGGGACTGTTTCGACTTGGGCGCGGACCCGGCGCAGCTGCACCCACCCGACTCCCATCCCGTCCGCATCCACGAGCTCTTCGGCGGTGAACGTCGGCGCCAGCTCCTCCGGTGCGCCGCCTCCGGTGATATATCCCGCCGCCGCGTCGACATCGCCGCTGCGGGCCAGCCCCTTCAACGTGCTCAGGTCGGCGGGGGAGAGGCCACTTTCCGGCAGGGCCTGGCCGTCCTCGAGGAAGGCCGTCTCGTGGCCGGGACGGGGCGTCAATCCGAACGGTCGCGTCGTCGCTGGTCGGATGGAGATCAGGTCGGCGCCGGCTTCGGTCAGCCCGAACGCGTTCTCGATGGGGGCGCTGACCAGCAGCCAGCCTGGGCGCAGATCCTCTCGGGTCGGGGCCAGATTGACCGGTTCGATCCCGGCCGGGTCGAGCAGCACCATTCGCCGTTTCGCCTTACTCGCCTTCACCAGTAGGTCGGCTGCCGCGGGGAGGGGAACGGTCCAGATCTCCCCTGGAAGCGGGGGGCACGACGCAAGGTGCTTCGCGACCGCGGTGTCGTCGACCAGGTCGATCAAGGCGTCCCGGAATGCGACCTGGACTTCGGCGGCCTGCTCCTGCGGGGCCCGCAGCCAGCGGCCTACTGCCACTTCGTGGGGGGATCCGGCTGTCGCGACATACGACTCGAAGTCGTGCCGGGTCAACACTGCGACCTCGGGGACCGGCGGGTCCCACCCGGCTTCGCCTTCCCCGGCCGGGGGTGAGATGAGCAGGTCGCTCAATTCACCCATCGTGCTTGGAGCGTGCTCGACCAGCGCGGCCGCCAAGGCAGCCCCCGCGGAGCCGTACACCGGCTCCGGGCCGTTCGCGCCGACGACCAGCGTGACCGTGCAGTCCTTCCGGTCCCCGACTCGATTCCCTCGCCCCAACCGTTGGATCAATGCTTCCCGACTGCACACCGCACTGACGACGTCATCGGCGTCGAGGTCGGCGCCGACCTCGAGTGCTTGGTTCGTCACCAACACCACTGCGGGGGCGCTTGCCCGGTCCGGGTGGCCTGTGCGGTAGCGGGCCAACGCGCCCAGCCAGTCCGCCCGGGCGTATTCCGGCATCCCGCCGATCACTGCGATGACTTGCGCGCCGGCCTGCTTCACTGCTGTGGACCGGCCCAGTGCGGTCGCGAGGCTCTTCACCGTGGCCGCGGTGTTGGCGTACACCAACGTCAACCGGCCTGCCCGGACGGGCACCGATCCCGCGTATTTCGCCAGCGCCGCGTCCGAGGTCTTGCCTTCCCCGCAGACCACCTGCACAGTCGTTGCGCGGCGCTGCTCCTGTTTGTCTCGCAGCTCGGGCCGTGCCGCGAACTCGGCGTCGAAGTCGAATGGTGCACTGCCGCCGCGCGGGGTCGCGGTCATTTCCACTACCTGCCGTGGCGGGACCGTGCCGGCGAACCACGTCTCCTCGAGCGCCTGCCGGTCCAGAACTCGCAATGTCGTCAAGGCCTGCGCCGCGATGTGTGCCTCATCCAGGATGAAGAGGCAGTCTGTGCCGACCAGGGCCGCTTCGATCGCGCGCCGGTTTGGTGCCACCCCGTACCCGCGCCACAACAACCGCGACATCACCAGGTCGATCGTGCCGAGAATGATCGCCGGGCCAGCAGGGACCCGAATGTTCTCCGGCCGCTCGGGCATCCCGCCCCGCAACTGCCGGACCTCGACGGCCGACCCGCTCCCCGACAGGCCTGCCAGGACGTCGCTCACGGCCGCGATCGCCTCCGAGCCTGGCCCGGACGGCACCGATCCCTCTGCCGTGGTCGCTTCGAGGGTGTCCTTGATCCGCTGCGCCGTCGTGTACGTGTGGTCGACCACGGCTCGCCGGTCGACCACCACCACGTACCGCATCGGCACCTTCCGGACTGTGCCCGGCTCCCGCGTCACCCGTTCGAGATCTACCGCCAATGCCCACAGCCACGCCACCATCAGCGACGTCTTGCCGTACCCGGTGGGCACCACCACCTGCTCTAACGGCTCCCCAGCTACCAACTCGGCAGCCGCAGCCTCCTGCCACACATAGGGAACGTGCCCTGTCACCGCCTTGAAGAACACTGCGAACGAGGGCAAACCGCCAGGCACATCATCCGACCTTGTTGTCACGACCCCGACCGTAATCGCGCCCACCGACAACACAATGCGCGCCCGAGACAACGCCCCCTGGTAAGCTCATGCTGAAACACTTCACCGTCGCTGTATCACTGCAGGTCGGGAAGAGTCCTCCCCGCATACGCGGGGGTCGAGGATCGGGCCCCGGTGGAGTCCGACCGTGGCTCGAGTCCTCCCCGCATACGCGGGGGTCGAGGTCCAGGGCAGCAGTCGCGGCGGCCGCGTCATCGGTCCTCCCCGCATACGCGGGGGTCGAGGCCCTGGTACGCCCTGCTCATCCCGAATCCCCGAGTCCTCCCCGCATACGCGGGGGTCGAGGGTCTTCGGCGACGACTTCAGGCGGTACGGCGCCGTCCTCCCCGCATACGCGGGGGTCGAGGGGGCGACCCGGGCAGCGGCGGCGGCGGGTCTACGTCCTCCCCGCATACGCGGGGGTCGAGGCCTGAAGCGCGCCTCCTGGATTGAGTGGTCGGCGTCCTCCCCGCATACGCGGGGGTCGAGGTTGGCCCCGTCATCCAAAGCGATGCTCGACCTGGTCCTCCCCGCATACGCGGGGGTCGAGGCCCGACGACGCTCCCTAACGGCGGTCACGGGTTGTCCTCCCCGCATACGCGGGGGTCGAGGAGATCAAGATAATTCGCGCTCGCTTCGCTTGTCGTCCTCCCCGCATACGCGGGGGTCGAGGCCCCCAAGCCGGTGCCGGTCACCTGACCGCGAGGTCCTCCCCGCATACGCGGGGGTCGAGGACCGAGATCGACGCGGTCCTCGAGGCGCAGGCGTCCTCCCCGCATACGCGGGGGTCGAGGTGCCATCGCGACGATGGCACTGACCACGGCCACGTCCTCCCCGCATACGCGGGGGTCGAGGGGTCATCCCGATCGATAAAATCGCCTAGGAGCCGTCCTCCCCGCATACGCGGGGGTCGAGGCCTCTGCTTACAACGACCCGAACGACCTTCGGGGTCCTCCCCGCATACGCGGGGGTCGAGGGAACGCCAACTCAGGGTGGGCGCAGGATCCGGTGTCCTCCCCGCATACGCGGGGGTCGAGGGTCGAATCCGAGTTCGCAGCTCGGACCCAGGTCGTCCTCCCCGCATACGACGCGGGGGTTGCTGGTGATGCACCAGCATCGACCACGAGAACCCGCTGCGGGGAAGGCATTACAGCATCTCGCTCTTCGGGTGCGACCGCGCTCCAGGGGACCTGACGGTCTGCAATTTCCTGGGACAGGGCCGCTCGGGCACACCGGCGATCCTGTCCCAGGAGCGAAGCCGCCACCGACCACACTCCCGACCTGGTGGCTTCCGATGAACCGTCCCAGCCGGTGCACGTCACCTGCCGTTGCCGGCGTCCCGCAGCTGAACAAGCAGCCGAGGCCAGTTCGTCGCTCATCGCCAGCATCGTCACCGTGACCGCAGCGCCCATCAGCGCCTGGGCTGCCCGAAGCACCATCGCAACAAAGAAAACCAACGAACTAGAGAGGAAGCGATCTGTGACAGCCCGCCGTTCACCAACAGCAGACAAGCCGCGCCAGGGGCCGTGAATTCCTCGTTCTGCCCTTGTCCTTGCCCGCAGGTAGGGCGGAGGATGCAAAGGAAGGAGCTGAACGTCATTCAAAGCTCTTCCTGAAGAGTGCTGCACGCCGGACGAGCCATCAGTCACGACATACCTCCAGTAGGGAGTGGCAGTGAAACGTCAGGACGTTTGGGCGTTCTCGTCGGCGGGCTGACCTGGAACATCGTGGAAAAGCCGGACACACGCGAACCGGAAACCCACACCGACGCCCCAGACCCGACTCGCTACACCTCCTGACCTGCAGCAAGCAGTGCAGCGACAAGATCGCGCACCTCACCAGGGATCCAGTAATGCTGCGTCCGTGAGGACGTTTCGCCGAGGCCGGTATCGAGGTCACCCGCTCGTACGATCGCGCCGAACTCGAGCAGATGGTCGATTCCCTGGCCGTCGACCAGCTGCCGACAGGTATGACCGTCGCCGACGCCATCGAGGCGCTCGACGGGGCCTTCGCCAGCGCCTTCATCCGCGCCACCAAACCGGCGAGGTGAGTGGGTACGTCCCCGGCCGAGACGGCGACGTGCCTCGCGGAGCGCCGTCGGCAGGGCGGGGAGGTGACGTGGTGTCAGGCTTAGTCAGAGCCCAGCCGGGGGAAGGGCGTGGTCGAGAAGACCACCTCGACCGGCACCTCGAAATAGGCGGCGATCCGTAGAGCAAGGTGCAGCGACGGGGAATACTCTCCGCGCTCCAGATAGCCAACGGTCTGATAGTGCACGCCCAACGCGGTGGCAAGATCCCGTCGGGACACTCTGCGCTCGGCCCGCAGCATCGCTATCCGGTTGTGAACCCGTTCCTCGGCCACGATCAGTACCCCTGCGACATGACGCGGTCACGAGCAGCTGCCACGCGTGACCCGGACTGCCGACGGGTCAATCGCCGCAGCGCCATCGGGGCCAATATGAACCCGATCACGGTCCAGCTCGCCAGGACCAGAACTGTCAGCCCCAGGTTCCACGAGCCGCCCACTTCGAGAGCTACGGCCTCCGGGGGAAGCATCGCCGAGCGGTAGCCGAGCCCGATCCAGTACGTCGGCAGCACTTGCCCGAGGTATTGCAGCCACGTGGGCAGTGCAGCGATGGGATAGAAGATGCCGCTGATCACCAAGTTGGCGTAGACCGCCATGAGGGCGATCCCTAGTAGGGACACGTCTTTGATCCAGGCGCCCAGGACAGCGCCCCAGGACACGCACGAGCTCAGAGCCAACAGGCTCACCCAGGTGATCGTCCACCATGCTCCGGCAGACGTGGGAGCGATCGAGGGGACGAGCAGCGAAGCGAGGACCAGGGTCAACATCATCGGCACCAATGTGGTGCCGATGGTGATCAACAAGGTGCCCAACAGGTGACTGGGCATTCCGCCGGGGACCGCCTTGGCCCGCAGCAGGGTGCCGTCCTCCTGCTCATTCATCAAGACGCAGGCGGGTGTCACCAGCGCACCGAAGATCATGCTCATGGCCAGCAGACCAGAAATCCCCATCTGGGTCACGCTGACGGCGCTGCCCCTCACCTCGATGTCGCGCAGGAACCACAGCACCAGCAAGCCGGTGATGGGGATGTACAGCCAGGTCATGACCTGCCGGGAGCAGAACTGAATGCGCAGCTCGACGCCTGCGTGCCGGAAAGCACCCCGTACGATCGCGCCGCGGACCGTACCGCCAGGCACCTGCATCGACGGGGTAGGGGCGTATCCACCGGGAGTGGCGCTGTTCACGGTATTCATCGGGCAGCCTTCTCGATCGTGACGTCCTTGGTTCCGAACGCGGGTGCGAGGCGTGGCCCGAGTCTGCCTGTCACGTCCTCGACCTCTTCCTTCCTGCCGTATTCGGCGACGAGGCTGAGGTAGGCGTCTTCCAGCGTGGCGCGGCGTACTTCCAGATCGGTCACCGGCCCCTCCGCCAGCACCTGGGAGAGGTACGCGCAGGAATGTACGGTGGTCTCCCCGTCCCGGGACCAGCGCACCTCGGCCATCTCCGAGGCCTGCCGACGCAACGCATCGGGGCTGCCCTCGGCCACGATCCGGCCGCCGAGGAGCACCAGGATGCGATCGGCAAGTTTCTCGGCCTCGTCCAGATCATGGGTGGTGAGCAGGACCGTCACGTCCGTGTCGGAGAGTTCGTGGATCAGGTCGTGGAAGTCGCGCCGTGCCTGGGGGTCGAATCCGGCGGTCGGCTCGTCCAGGAACAGGACCTCGGGCCGGCCGACCAGGCCCACCGCGACATCGAGGCGGCGTCGCTGCCCACCGGAGAGGTTCTGCACCTTGTGGAGCGCTTTGTCGGCCAAGCCCACCCGGGACAGCAGGTCGTCGACATCCCACGGCCGGGGACATCCAGTCGTGGAGTAGGGCCGGAAGTGTTCACCGAGATGGGCCACGAGTTCACGTACCCGCCACCTCGGGTGATCACGCCAGGACTGCAACACCATGCCGATCCGTGCCCGCCAGGCGTCATCGGCGTGTGCCGGCTCCTGGCCGAGCACCCGGACATGACCGCCGGACGGGACCCGGAAGCCCTCGAGGATCTCGATGGTGGTGGTCTTCCCAGCGCCATTGGGGCCGAGCAGCGCCACCACCTCACCCCGCCGGAGCTGGAGGTCGGTGCCGCGCAACACCTCCAGCGCGCCGTACGACATCCGCAGCTCCCGGACATCGACCACGGCGTCGACGCGACCTACAGCAGCAGTGTCATCAGCTGTCTTACCCATAGGAGAGAATGTAGCAGTCCTACTACACAATATCGACGGTGTTGTACTACGGACTCCGGGGTGTCAGTCCGCCGTCGAGGCCGGGCGCTAGCCCGAGTGGGCGCTGTCCGGTCCTTACGCCAGCCGGCCGTTGCGGCGCGGTTTCGCCTGCTCTGCCTGGGGTACGGCGAGACGCATGGCCTCCTCTAGGGTGGTGGCTCCGGTGGCCTCCATCATCAGGCGTTGGACCAGTTCATGGGTCGTCCCTCCCGGTGATCATCGGGATGGTGCCGACGCTGCTCATCGGGCAATACACGTTCTCGTCCAACTTTCCCCTCAGGCTCTCCGTCACGCATAAGCGTGGTGGTGATGCTCGTCGTCGCAGAGCTGGCCGAGCGACTCCTCCCGTCGGCCGACAGGACGCCGGGGCTGGAAGTGCGCCGATCACGTCGTTTCGTGGCGGTAACGCAGCAGCGTGGTGGTGAGGGTGAGCACCGGCGCAGGAAGAACTTCGAAGTCCCTGGCGACCAGCAGCGCGCGGCGTTGCGCCCAGGACTCGGCCAGGGGCGTGACCGCCGCAGCAGACAGGTCGAGACGCCGAGCGGTGGCAGCGGGCACGATCGCTAGGCCTGCCCCGGTGCTGGCGACCGCACATACGGCGGACAGGGAGGGGAGCCTGACGCGGTAGGTGGGTGCAGTACCGATCCGGAATGCCTCCTCCTCCACCAAAGTCTGCAGCGGGTTCCCCTCGGGCAGACCGACCATCGGCTGTGCCAGGACCTCGTTCAGGGTCATGGACCCGGGCTGTTCCTCCTCCTCGGAAGTCGCTCGCGGGCCGCCCACCACGACGAGCGGGTCGTCCCACAGGTCCTTGGCGGACAGGCCCATGTGCTCGCTGGCATCCGAAACGACAGCGAGGTCCGCGGACCCGGCGGTGACGTGTTCGAGCGCGTGGATGCTGCGGGACTCGGTGAGGACGACCTCCGTGTCGGGGGAGGCTGCCAGCACGGCGGCAAGAACCTCGGTCAGGGCATCGAGCCCTGAGCTGTTCACCTCCAGCCGTACGACGTGGCTCAGTCCGCGCTGACGGGCCAACATGTCGCGTTCCAGGTCGTGCTCGGCGTCCAGCAGCCGCCGCGCGCTCACGAGAAGGGCCTCGCCGTCAGGCGTCGGCGTGACGCCCCGCCGACCCCGCTGCAGCAATGCCACGCCGTAGTGACGCTCCAAGCCTGCGACCCGGGCGCTTGCGGTGGCGAGCGAGATGCCGACCGCGTCGGCGCCGGAGGTGATCGAGCCGCGCTCTGCGACCGCCACGAAGAGCGCAAAGTCACGTAGATCAGGCATACCGCCATTGTGCCTTCGGCCCGGCCGAAGCCAGCTGCCACATCAGCGGAAGGGTGCGTGCGTCCGTGGACGGCATGGTGGGCACGAGACCTTGAGCACTCGAACAGCACGGCTTCAACGCATCCGAAAGGCGCAGAAATCACATGGTCGACCTGCACACCTTGTGGCCGGCGGTAGGGTTCCTTGCCGGCTTCTGCGCCGGCGGGATCAACGTGGTCGTCGGCGCCGGCACTTTGGTGTCCTTCCCACTGCTCCTGGTGGCCGGTTTCCCACCGTTGACCGCGACCATCGCGAACACCGTCGGCATCGTGCCGGGCAGCGCCTCCGGCGTCGTCGTCTACCGAAACGAGCTCCGTACACGGCGCGCCACGGTGGCCCTGCTGCTGCCCGCCTCGTCGGCAGGAGGCGTCGTCGGTGCGCTGCTCCTTCTCGGGTTCCCGTCCAGTGTCTTCACGGCGGTGGTTCCCTGGCTCGTGGGACTGGGCACGCTCCTGGTACTCCTGGGCCCGTCCATCCGGCGAGCCGTAGCCGCCCGCGACATGACCTCCGGAGCCGCCCCGACCCGGCAGAGCTCGACGACACCATTCGACGGCCCGGCTCCAGCGTTCTCGGGCTGCGCGACGACGGCCGCCGGCATCGTGGGCGCTTTCGTCCTGGGCATCTACGGCGGCTACTTCAGTGCCGCCCAGGGAATCCTCCTGATCGGATTCCTGGGCATCATTTCGCGCCTGGAGATGCAGGACCTCAACGCCATCAAGAACCTCACGGTGCTGGGCGTCAACGTGATCGCCGCCGCGGTGTTCGTCGTGGTCTCGCCCTCGCTCATCGACTGGCCCCTGGTGGCCTGCATCGCGGTGGGCGCGGCCTTCGGCGGTGGCATCGGCGGTCGGTTCGCCAAGCGGCTGTCGCCTGCCTTCCTGCGAGGGTTCGTCGTCATCGTCGGCGTCGGCACCAGCCTCTTCATGCTCGTGCGCTGACCTCCCGCCACATGCGCGACGCTGGACGCAAAGCTGTGATTCTCAGCGATCAGACGGGCGAGGCGCTGCGACACGCAGGCGCGACAGAGCCGATCATCAGCCGCTGTACCTGCTTGAAGGTCGCCCTTGGCGCCGTTGAACTCGTGGGCCTCGACGTCATAGCCAAGTTCAAACCCGTAGGCGGTGTCTATGGCCAGGTTTGCCTGCTGCAGCCCCGTGAGGACGAGTCGTTCGAGCGGTATCAGCGCAGTTGCTCGAACGACTCGTCGCCCGGGCGCCAGCACATCCACTCGCCTGGCTCGCCCAGGTCGGGGGCACCCCGCATCTGAAGCAGCGCGATCTCAGCGTGGACCTCGTCCAGGGCCGGGTTGATGTGGATCTCGCCGGTGTTCAACGTGATGCGAAGGCCGTCTCCGGAGTTCTCCGAGGTGGCTACGACGGTCCCACCACACAGGCGGCGCAGGATGTCGGCGTAGCCGATGTTGGAGACGTGCCAGGTTCGTTCGCCAAAGCTGATTTCTGGCCACATCTCGACGTTCATGTTCGCCTCGTCGAACTGCAGCTGCAGGTAGCTGTCCAGCACGAATGTCACGGCGACGAGGCGATCGCCGACTAGCCGGGACAGCAGCGCGACAAGAAGCACGGAGCCGCGCCTTCTCACTATCTTGTCTAGATCCTCAGTCGCGGGGTCTGCAAGACTTCCATGTTCCAGTGACATGTCCCGGGACGTCCTCTGCGGGATGTGGTGTAGCTGATCCTCGACGCTTGGCTTTTTTCCCTCGGCTTAGCCCCGGCCAGACACTGGCCCCATCAGTGCGGAACCCAGGGGCTGTCGATACGGCGTGAGATTCTTGAGCGCAGTAGCCGACCAGGGAGGACGTCGCGGTGGGCAAGGGCTCCGAGGAGCTGGCGACGGTGATCACCGGCCTGCTCGCCCCCATCGGGACCGGTGTCGGAACCGCCGTCTCGGACGAGTCCACCGAGCTCGCCAAGACACTAATCGAGGGGCTCGGCAGCGCCCCGCCGTTCTAGGCGAATCGGTACCAGGTTATGCCGCACGGGCTGTGGAGCTCCGCCTGCGCGAAATACGCACTCGCCTGACGAAGAATCGTACTGGTGCGACGCAATTCGCGATTCTCTTTCTCCAACTCCGCGATGCGTGCAGCCTCGCTGTTGGCGGTCCCGGGCAGCTCGCTCTCATCGATGTGTTCACGCTTAACCCAGTTCCGCAGCGTGTCGCCGTTGATACCCAACTGCTCACCAGTCAGCCGACAGGCCCGCGACACTGCCAGGCCGGGCTCAGCAGCGACCCGGTCACGAACTAACCGGACCACGCGCTCACGTAGCTCATCGGGATACTCTTCGGTGCAGGCATGACTTCATCCTCTCGGGGAGATCAAGCCCGCCACCCTTCCCAGGGCAATCCACCCCTCGGCGCGTCGCGCCCACCTCACACTCAACTGCGAAGAGCCCCATTGCTTCGACGCCGCCGAGCAGGTCGATCACGTTCTAGTACCTCGATCGACCGGGATCTGCGGGTCGCCCAGTCCCTTCCAGAAGGATGAGTCGCGGTTATGCTGTTTGACCAGCACCGACAGGACTGGATCTGTAGTTTTACTGCGCACAAGAATGTCATCGAGAGATGCGATGACATCGAGGATGGACCTGGGGCCGAACTGGCCGGCCACTTTCTTCGCCTTTACCCGGACGTTGTTCGGCGTGGGACCGGCGTCGATGACCGAGTGGTGCCAGAGCCGACTGTGGTGAGCACATCGGTTGCGGAGATAGACCAGCGCCCGTACCCGGTACGGGAAGCCTCCCTTGGCCACACCGATGCTGTTGGCGACCGCGTCTGCCAGCTCACCCTGTGCGCCACGTTCGATGCACTTCGACAGGGTGCCGAACGACCAGGCCTCGACAGCCGACCAGATCGGCAGCTGTGCGAAGCATGGGGAGCTGATGCCGTCGGCTCGATAGCGAAGGATGTGGCGCTCCTTGCTCCGTTTCAGGTCGCGGAAGCATGCCTTGACCGTCGGCTCGGCGTCGCCGACATCGGTGTAGAAGTCGTCCTCGAGGTATCGACCGCAGGGTCCGTAGGTCCGGCCGATGACGTAGGCCGTATGCGTCCGCAGCAGCAATTCCGCGCACGTCAGAGGCCTGGCAAGCATGGCCCGCAGAGCCTGGTCGGCCTCGTAGATCTCTCTGATCTCGTCGAAGGTGGTGCCGGGCCGGAAGGTGTCATCTCCGCGGTGCGGGGCGACCTGGAAGTACCGGGCGTAGCCGGAGAAGCGGTAGTAGTTGTTTGCGGCGAGGAAGTCGGTGCAGGCGTCCTTGTCGGACACGCTGAGTCCACGATCGAGCAGCAGGGTGACCTGCTGCTCCCAGGACAGGCTCGGCTTCATGAACTACCCCAGAACGAAAAGGCCCCTCCCATTTGAGCATCGCTGAGAGGCTTGGGAGGGGGTCGATTGGTTCCAATGTAGCCCATAAGGCGACGTCAAGCACATCGTTCTCCTGACCGATCTACAGGGGCCGACACCATCACGCCCGCGATCCTTCACCGGCTGGTCGCAGGTCGCCTCGCGACCGCAGCGCGACATGGTCGGTGCGACCGAGAGCCTGCACAGTTGGAACATGACGTTGCTCTTGCGCCCGCCAACGATTGCCGACGCCCAGGGACTCAGCAGCATTCTCATAAAGAACCGTGATTACTTCCGCACCGGCGAGCCTCTCCGTCCGGACGAGTTCTACACGATCGACCACCAGACGAAGGTCATCACCGATGCTCAAGCGGCACGGGATGCTGGCACTGGATTCATGTTCGTCATCGAGCAGGACGGCGTCATGGTCGGGCGCGCCAATCTGAACTCAGTCATCCGCGGCGCTTTCCAGTCAGCCAGCGTCGGGTATGTCGTCGACGAGGCCCACACTGGTCGTGGCATCGCCACCCATGCCTTGAGGCACATGATCGACGTGGCGTTCCATGAGATTGGTCTGCACCGTCTGCAAGCGGAGACCTTGATCGACAATCACGCCTCGCAACGAGTCCTGCACCGCTGCGGCTTCGAGCATTACGGGACCGCGCCGGAGTACTTGCGGATCGATGGTCGATGGCAGACCAACACCCTCTTCCAACTGATCAACCGCGACTGGCGCGAGTGACCACCCGCAACAGGCTGTCCGCGTCGACGTGCTCCGCGGACACGAAAGCGGAAAGCGGACAGGCCACCTCGAGGCGTCCGGCGTGCCTGAGCGTTCAGACGGTGGCGTTCCAGCTGGGCGTCGCTCGGCCGATCGACGCCAATGCGGGAGCGATCAGCCCGCGATCGACCAACACCTTGCAGCCGTCGCTGAGGACGCGCGCTGTGCCTTCATCGAGGGGCAGGGAGGCCCACGTGGACGCGGTGATCCCGAACTCGACGTAGAGCCCGCTGGGCAGCCGGACCCGGCGTTCGTTCATGGGTACCCACTGCTCGCTGCGAACGAGGCGCCCGTCGGGGCAGGCCGCGGCGATGAAGTCGAGCGATCGCAGGTGCGCTTGGGTCTCGTCGGTGAGAACAACGAGGTCGACGTCGCTGCCCATCCGCGGCCGTCCGTAGGCGTAGGAGCCGACCACGATGGCGGCCTGAACGTCGGGCTGTTGCTCAGCCCATGCGGCGAATTTCGCCACGATTCGGTTGACGAGCTGGCGTCGCGCCCTGAAGCGTGCAGACATGCGTACCCCCTGAATGTTCCGGCCAACCCACCCTAGGATCAGGCGTTGTCTTAGCGAAGCCCCAGCGTCGCCCGTTTGGCTGTGGCCTCTCAGTAACGAAGCTCGATCAAGCCCGCTAAGTTCTCCGGCGAGGTCACCGGCTCGGTCGTCGGCCAGGGGGGCTTCTCAGGGTGACCGCTCCACGTCATGTGCACCAGCGCGACTCGACCGTCAGCTGTCTGGACAATCACGTCATCCTGAGGGGTTGCGCGAGCGATCACACGAAGCTCGACGCCGTCGAGGGCGTGACCCGGGCCGATCTCACGCAACAGCTCGGCGTGGAGCATTGATGCTTCTCCGATTGCGGTGCGCAAGTCACGGAGAGGTTCGGTAAACACGTACGCGTCTGTCCAAACCTCGTGTGGCACGTGCAAGAGGGCGGCCAAACGCCGTGGGTCGGCACCATATTGCTGGACGGCGTTGTGGAGCTCAGCCAAGACGGCCCGCGGGGCGACTATGTCCCGCCATGTGTCTTCCACCTCCGATGGGGCCGGGCCGGGGCCGCGTCGACGTCGAGCAGGTCGAGTGTCGTGAGCGTCCGGACATGTCGAGTTGCGGACGTCATCACGACGAGGCTGCTCGCTGTCCGTCGCCCTGGGTGACCGGCCTGGACCGTTGACGGCCCCGCATTGGCGCAGGAGCGCAGACCGTCGCCGCCCTGCGGCCGTGGACGATGCCGGACAATCTGGGCCCCGTACCCTGCTCACGTGATGACGCCCCGAATCGTGGTCTTCGACATCGACGGCACCCTCATGGACCACGCGGAGTCCGCCCGTGCCGGCCTCCAGCGGTGGGTGACAAGCCTGGGCCACACGATGAACCACGACATCGCCCAGGCCTGGACCGCGGCCGAGCGGCGCCACTTCACCGACTGGCGCGATGGGCGAATCACATTCGCCGAGCAGCGGCGCCGCAGACTGCGTGACATCCTGCCCTTGCTCGGCGAGCCGGTGGAGACCGACAACGACCTCGACGAGGCTTTCGAGGGCTACCTGCAGGCATACGAGGCGGCCTGGCAGCCCTACCCCGACGTGGCCCGGTCGCTGGCCTCGCTGCAGGGCAAAAGCTTCCGGCTGGCCGTCCTCAGCAACGGCAACGACGCGCAGCAACGGAAGAAGCTATCCGTCATCGGGGTGGCCGATGCTTTTCCCGACGTGCTCACCGCCGAGTCCCTCGGGGTTGCCAAGCCACGTCCGGCAGCCTATGAGCGGGCCGCCGCGGCGTTGACTATCCCGCCGGCGCAGTGTCTCTACGTCGGCGACGACTATGACCTGGACGTCCTCGCAGCCCGCGCAGCAGGATGGCAGGCCATCCACCTCGACCGAACCGGTCAGCATCGCGAGGAGGGCGCCATCACCTCCCTCAACCAGCTCGTACACCGTCTCCCCTGACAGCACGGACATCCGGGATTGCCGCGAGCACCGGACATGTCGATGCGAGGACGTTGTGAAGCGCAACCTCGGCGGGAAACTCCGGTGCGGCGGCGCTGTGGCCGCATCATCATTGGCGCCATGGACCTTCCCCTGACTATGCCCGATCCGAGCCCCCGCTATGGAGAGATCCGTCTTCGTGCGCTGCGGGACGGCGACGTCGCCATGCTGGAGGACCTGGCTACCGACTCGTACATCCCCACCGTCACCTCGTTGCCAGCCAACGCTGATCCAGACGCCGCGCGTCCTTCACGTCCACCACCAGGGGCCGCCGCCCGCTGCGAGAGAGCAGCAGGTCAGGTACGTGCCTGCGGCGGGTGTCGCCGTCCAGACCGGTCAATGCCATCGGCTGGGCGGCGATCCAGGTCACCTCGGGGCCAGCATCCGCCAGCAGCAACCGATCGAGCTCGAGCCAACTCTCGTACGGGACGTGACCCCGAGTGGTCGCTGACCAGAACAGGCCGGGCCGGTTGCGTTGCCCTGGGTAGGACGAGATCTTGCGGACTGGGAGTGCCCGCTCCACGCCTCCCAGATCGACCTCGTTGATCGGACCCTCCACGTGCTCGCCGGAACTCCTCACGAACGCGACGCGCGTCTCCGCTACGGCTGTTCCAACCATGCTCGAAGCTTGGCCCTGCGACATGTCCAGTGAGACTGCGACATCTCCAATGAGATCCGACACCTGCAACGTCGTGAGTGACCTAGATCACGTCACCCGCCGGAACAGGTCGACTCCCCTACAAGTTGAGCCATATGAACTCAACTTCGATGAGCCTCGGGTTGACAGCTCCCCGTCCGGCGCGGAGATTGAGTCATGACGTATCAAGTCCGGCCCAGCCGGGCGTGATGCCTCCCGTTCGGGTACGACTCCCCGGCGAGACCGGTGGAGAAGAGCCCCGCGCGAGTGGCGTCCCGCCCAGCGGCCCGACCTCTAGACCAAGGAGAAAGGGAACCCACCATGGCCCGTGCAGTAGGCATCGACCTCGGAACCACCAACTCGGCCGTCTCCGTCCTCGAGGGCAACGAGCCGACCATCATCGCCAACGCCGAAGGCGGCCGCACCACGCCGTCCGTCGTCGCGTTCAGCAAGAACGGCGAGGTGCTCGTCGGCGAGATCGCCAAGCGCCAGGCCGTCACCAACGTCGACCGCACCATCCGCTCGGTCAAGCGCCACATGGGCACCGACTGGAACCAGGAGATCGACGGCAAGAAGTACACGGCGCAGGAGATCAGCGCCCGCACCCTGATGAAGCTCAAGCGCGACGCCGAGTCCTACCTTGGCGAGCCCGTCACCGACGCCGTCATCACCGTCCCCGCCTACTTCGACGACGCCGAACGCCAGGCCACCAAGGAAGCCGGAGAGATCGCCGGCCTCAATGTCCTGCGCATCGTCAACGAGCCCACCGCGGCCGCCCTGGCCTACGGCCTCGACAAGGGCAAGGAAGACGAACTCATCCTCGTCTTCGACCTCGGCGGCGGCACCTTCGACGTCTCCCTCCTCGAAGTCGGCAAGGACCCCGAGGACGGCTTCTCCACCATCCAGGTCCGCGCCACCCACGGCGACAACAAACTCGGCGGCGACGACTGGGACGAGCGCATCGTCCAGCACCTGCTGACCACGGTGAAGAACCAGACCGGCGTCGACCTGGCCAACGACAAGATCGCCATGCAGCGACTGCGCGACGCCGCCGAGCAGGCCAAGAAAGAACTGTCCTCCTCGACGTCCACCAACATCTCCCTGCAGTACCTCTCCATGTCGGAGAACGGCCCGATCCACCTGGACGAGAACCTCTCCCGGGTCCAGTTCGAGCAGATGACCTCCGACCTCCTCGACCGCTGCAAGACCCCCTTCGAGCAGGTCATCAAGGACGCAGGCGTCTCCGTGGGCGAGATCGACCACGTCGTCCTCGTCGGCGGTTCCACCCGCATGCCGGCCGTCACCGAAGTGGTCAAGAAGCTCACCGGCGGCAAGGAGCCCAACAAGGGCGTCAACCCCGACGAGGTCGTCGCCGTCGGCGCCTCCCTCCAGGCCGGCGTCCTCAAGGGCGAGCGCAAGGACGTCCTGCTCATCGACGTCACCCCGCTCTCCCTGGGCATCGAGACCAAGGGCGGCCTGATGACCAAGCTCATCGAACGCAACACCGCCATCCCCACCAAGCGTTCCGAGGTCTTCACCACCGCCGAGGACAACCAGCCCTCCGTGCTCATCCAGGTCTTCCAGGGCGAGCGTGAACTGGCCTCCGCGAACAAGGCGCTGGGCACCTTCGAACTCACAGGGATCGCCCCCGCCCCGCGCGGCATCCCGCAGATCGAGGTCACCTTCGACATCGACCCGAACGGCATCGTGCACGTCTCGGCGAAGGACCGCGGCACCGGCAAGGAACAGTCCATGACCATCTCCGGCGGTTCCGCACTGCCCAAGGAGGAGATCGAGCGCATGGTCAAGGAAGCCGAGCAGCACGCCGAGGAGGACAAGAAGCGCCGCGAACAGGCCGAAGCCCGCAACACCGCGGAACAGCTCGTCTACTCCACGGACAAATTCCTCGCCGACTCCGGCGACAAGGTCCCGGCCGACACGAAGAAGCCGGTCGAGGAAGCCCTCGCCGACCTCAAGGCCGCCCTGGCCAAGACGGGCGACGAAGCCGTCAGCAGCGAGGAACTCAACGCCAAGGTGACCAAACTGAACGAGGTCTCCCAGAAGATGGGCTCGGCGATCTACGCCGCTGCCCAGGCCGAAGGTGAGCAGAAGCCCGCCGGACCGGGTGCCGCCGGTGCGGCAGGCGCGGCCGGAGCCGCCGGTGCCGCCGCCGGTTTCGCCGCCGGATCTGCCGGTAAGGACGACGTCATCGACGCCGAGGTCGTCGACGAGGGCGACACCAAGAAGTGACCCCGCGACGTCCGGCCGTCCCCACCCGACAGGGACGGCCGGACGTCCACAGGTGAGCACGACAGGGACGGCGTGACTGCCCTCACCGTCCCTGCAGGAACCCGGCTGAGCTTTGTTCTTCCCCGGTGGGGTCGTCAGGCCGAGGACGGCCCCACCGGGCACACTTGAGGCATACGGCGAGGAGACACCATGACCGACAAGGACACCAGGCCCACCGACGGCAGCGATGCCTTCGAGAGCGCCGGCGGGGATCCGACACAGGGGCGGGTCGGCGACAGCTGGCCAGGCCAGGGACCGAGTGCGGCCCAACAGGCCGCTGCGCGAGGAATGTACGAAGACATGCAGGCCAGCACCGGGGGCGACTCCAGGACGACGGTCGACGCCGAACCGGTCGTGGACGCCGACGAACCGCTGCCGGTCGAGGACGAGATCGAGGCCGTCGACGGGGAGAACCCGGACGAGGGCGCCCCCTCCGAGGACGAGCCCCAGCTCGACGAACCGGCAGGGATCAGCGCACCCGAGGCGATGTCACCGGACGCGCAGCTCGCCGCCGAACGCCTCAACGACCTGCAGCGCCTCCAAGCCGAATACGTGAACTACAAACGGCGGGTCGACCGAGACCGGGCCCTGGAGTCCGAACGGGCTGTCGCCGGGATGGTCGAATCCCTGCTCCCCGTCCTCGACGAGATCCACCTGGCCCGCCAGCACGGCGAACTCGAGGTCGGACCGTTCGCGAAGATCGCCGAGAAACTCGAAGGCATCCTCGCCCGCTACGGGGTGTCCCGCTACGGGGAGATGTACGACCGCTTCGACCCGAATGTGCACGAAGCCGTCATGCACATGCAGGCAGAACTGCCCGAAGGAACTCTCGACACCACCGTCGTCCAGGTCATGCAGCCCGGATACCGGATCGGCGACCGGGTGGTCCGGCCGGCGCTGGTCGCCGTCGCCGACCCCATGTGATCGTCGGGGCCTGCACCCCCACCCGCCCGTCCACCCGTCGACCCTGAGTTCAGCGAAGGAGGCGATATGGCCAGCCAGGACTGGTTCGAGAAAGACTTCTACTCGATCCTCGGGGTCTCCGCCGATGCCGACGCCGCCGAGATCAAGAAGCGTTACCGCAAACTCGCCCGTGATCTGCACCCGGACGCCAACCCGGGGGACACCACCGCCGAGCAGCGCTTCAAGGAGATCGGCGAGGCCTACGCCGTGCTCTCCGACGCCGAGCAGCGCAAACAGTACGACGCGGTCCGGGCGATGAGCCGCGGCGGCGCCCGGTTCACCGCAGGATCGACCGGCGGACCAGGAAATGGCACCGGCGGTTTCGAAGACGTCTTCAGCCAGTTCTTCGGCGGCGGTGGGCAACAAGGCCAACAGGGCAGATTCACCCGCGGGCCCGGGGGCTTCGGCGGCACGACCTCGCACGACGCCCCCGACCTGGAGGACCTGCTCTCGATGTTCGGCGCAGCCGGTGGACACGGCTTCCCCGGCGGCAGTCCCGGCGGTGCCGGTGGTTTCGCCGGCGCAGGCACCCGCCGTAACGCCCGAAAGGGGCGGGACGTGCACGCCACGGCCACCTTGACCTTCCGGCAGGCCGTCGCCGGCGACACCGTGATCGTCAACGGCGTCGGCGGACGTTCGATCACCGCGCGGATCCCGGCCGGGGTCCACGACGGAGCGACCATCCGGCTGCGAGGCAAGGGCGAACCGCCGATGGGGGTCTCCGTCGAACCCGGCGACCTGCTGCTGAAGATCACCGTGAAGGAACACGACGTCTTCACCAGGGACGGCGACAACCTGCTCGTCGACCTCCCGGTGACCTTCGCCGAGGCCGCACTGGGAGCCACCGTCCCGGTGCCGACCCTCGACAGCGGAACGGTGAAGGTCCGCATCACCCCGGGGACGCCCTCCGGCCGGGTGCTGCGGGTCAAGGGCCGAGGAGTCCACCGCAAGGACGGGACATCCGGTGACCTCCTGGCGAAGATCCAGGTCATCGTCCCGCAACGGCTCAGCGACGAGGCCCGCGAAGCGGTCGAGACCCTCCAACGGATCGACGCCGGATACGACCCGCGGGAAGAACTGACCCGCAAGTCCCGGGCGGACTGAGGCGACAGACATGAACGGTCGGCGTCGCCCCGGTCCTTCCGGTCTCACCGAAGGAGCCGCACCCGGCGGCCCGTCGGCCGTCGGAGCTGCCCTGCCCCGCTACCAACCCGACGAACACTCCCCGGTCTTCGTCATCTCCGTGGCGGCCCAACTGGCCGGGATGCACGCCCAAACCCTGCGGCAGTACGACCGACTGGGCATCGTCATCCCCCGACGCACCCGAGGCGGCGGACGCCGCTACAGCCAGTACGACATCGCCAAACTCCGCGAAGTGCAACGGCTCTCCCAGGAAGAAGGGGTGAGCTTGGCCGGCGTACGCCACATCATGGCGATGGCCGACGAGATCGACCGGCTACGCCGTCACGTCGAGGAACTCACCGGGCAACTCGAACAGGCCCGACGGACGACCAACGGTCCGCGGGTGTTCGCCGCCGGACGTCATGGCGACGTGGTGGCGGTCAGACCCGGCCAGCGTCCTCGCGCCTCCGACTCGCGGGCCCTGGTGGTCTGGCGGCCCCCGGTGAGGTGACCGAGCGCCTCACGGAGCTGCGCCCGCCCTGATATCCCCGGCAGACGGATCCTCCTTTCGGCTCAGTTCTCCTGGCGGAGAGCCGACTCGAAGAGAAGCACCCGTTTGTCCCATCTGCAGGGGAGACCCGATGGCACCCACCGACCGTGTCCGCCTGGCCGCCATGGTCCTGGTCCTCGGCGCAGCGACGGCGAGCTGTTCCTCCGGCGGAGGCGGCGGTAGCGAAGCCGCCGGCAACTCCGTGAAGACGGCCAAGCTGTACGTCATCGCGCCGCAGACCGGATCCAATTCCCACCTCGGCCTGGGCGTTCGCAACGGGGTCACCCTGGCGGTGAACCAGGCCAACGACCGCCGCGAGATCCCCGGCTGGAAACTCCAGGTCGAGGTCCTCGACGACAAAGCGGACAAGGCGGTCGGCGCGGAGAACGCCAAACGGGCCGCCACCGACGGCGACGCAGCGGCCGTGATCGGTTCGGTCTTCTCCGGGGTGACCAAAGCGATCCTGCCCGACCTGGCCGCGGCGGGCATGCCCACCGTCGGACCCAGCCCCACGAACCCTGCACTGACCAAAGGCGACGCCTACGCCTCTTCGCCTGCGCGGCCCTTCGCGAACTTCTTCCGGGTGATCGCCCCGGACGACGCCCACGGCCCGGCGCTGGCCAAGTACCTGGCGGAGAAAGGCGCGAACACGGTGGCGACCGCTCACGACGGTGACCTCTACGGCATCGGACTGGTGGCCGCGTTCACCGCGGGATTCCCCGGCCGGGCCGTCGACATCGGCCAGGTGTCGACCAGTGACCACAACTACTCCGGGCTGGTCGAACGGATCCGCTCCAGCGGCGCCCAGGCCGTCCTCTTCGGTGGGAATTCCCCGGAAGCAGGGCCGCTGTCCCTGCAGTTGAAGAAAGCCGGCATCGTGATCCCCGTCGTCGGCGGCGACTCGTTGGCGACCAACGAATACATCCCGATGGCCGGTCCGGTGTCCGCCGGCGACCTGAGCACCAAGGCCGGACATCCGATCGAACAGGTCGAGGAGGGCAAGACCTTCCTGAAGGATTATTCGAACGCGGAATTCGCCGAGCCGGTCAACGGGTTCAGCGCGCTGGGATATGACGCGGCCCGGGCCGCGATCCTGGCGCTCAAGGAGAGCCTGCCCGCAGCGGCCACGGCCAAGGATGCCCGGGCGGCAACGGTTAAGGCGCTGTCCGGGGTGCGTTTCCCCGGCACGGGCGGGCCGGTGGCCTTCGACGGTTTCGGCGACATCACCCCGCGGGTGGTCACGGTGATGAGCGTGCAGGGCGGGGCCTGGAAGAGCGTGAAGACGTACACCTTCTGAGCAGACAGCGGCGGGGCCGGGGCTTCGATCGCCCCGGCCCCGCCGCTACGGTCGTCCTGATCAGGCCCGCTGGAAACGTCCCACCAGGGATTCCAGTTCGTCGGCCTGGACGGACAGTTCTTCGGACACCTGGTTCATGTTCTCCGCGACATGGGAGTAGGTGGCGGCGGCACCGACGGCGAGTTCCACCGAATGGGCGATCCCGCTGGCCCCGTCCGCCGCGTCCTGCACATTGCGGGACATCTCCTGGGTGGTGGCGGTCTGTTCCTCCACCGCGGAGGCGATCGTGGACTGGGTGTCGTTGATCTGGGAGATGATCCGACTGATCTGGGAGATCGCGGTGACCGCGGCCTCGGTGTCGATCTGGATCTGCCCCACCCGTTGGGAGATGTCCTCGGTGGCTTTCGCGGTCTCCTGGGCCAGTTCCTTCACCTCGCTGGCGACCACGGCGAAACCTTTCCCGGCCTCACCGGCCCGGGCTGCCTCGATGGTGGCATTCAACGCCAACAGGTTGGTCTGCTCCGCGATCGAGGTGATCACCTTGACGACATTCCCGATCTCCAGGCTGGATTCGCCGAGTTTCGTGACGGTCGACGTGGTGTCCTCGGCGGCCTGGACGGCCGTGGCCGCGACCCCGGCCGCGTCCTGGGCGTTCTTGGCGATCTCGCGGATGGAGGCCGACATCTCCTCGGTGCCCGAGGCCACCGTGTTGATACCTCGGGAGACGTCCTCGGTTCCGGAGGACACCGAGGTCAGCTCGGTGGAGGTCGTCGCCGCCGACGTGGCCTGCTGGCCGGACAGGTCACGGATACGGTTCGACGTGGCCTGGACGGTGCCGGAGGCCTGGGCGACCTCCCCGATGACGGTGGAGATGGCCAGGCGGGTCTCCTCACAAGCCGCGGCCAGGTCGCCGATCTCGTCGCCGCTGCCGGAGCGGGCCGGGACGGTCAGATCTCCTTGGCGCATGGCATCCATGCATCTGCGGACCACGCCCAAGGAGCCCAGGATGCGCCGGGTGACCAGGGTGACCGTCACCAGGATCGCCGCGGTGGCCAGGAGCAGGGCGATCGCGCTGGTGGCCCGCACCGTGCGGGTCGTGCTCTGTGCCTGGTCGTCCAAGGAGCGGGCGTTCTGCTCCGCGGCGGTGCGCAGCGCAGTCAGATGGTCGTGGATGGCGTCATAGGTCTGGGAGGACTGCCGGAAGGCTTCGGAACCGGTGTTGACCGACTCCGGGGTGCCCTGACGGAAGGCGGTGGCCGCCGTGGCATCGGCGTTGATGAAGGTCTGCCAGTTCTGTTTGACGCTGTCGAAACGACGTCGGGATCCCCCGTCGAGGGCGTCGGTGGGGAAGGTGTCGATGATCTCCTTGGCGCCCTCGGCGGCGCGCAGGAAGCTGGAGCGGCGCAACTGTTGATCGTCGGCGCCGAGCTTGCCCCCGTAGGTGAAGACATCGGAGACGTACCCGATCTGGGCGTCCTTCGCGGCGGTCAACGTGTGGTCCAGGTTCCGGGCGGCTTCAGCGGCCCGGCGGGATTCACCGGCGGCGGAACTCTGCTCCTCGACGGAGGAGATGCCCGTCCAGGCGACGCCGCTGAGGACGAGGGCACTCAACAAGCCGATCGCTCCGATCCCGGCCAGTTTCGTGCGCAAGGTGACCCGCCGAGGGTTCCGGTGGCGGGCGGTTGCGGCATTGGGAACGGGCAGGCGGGGACTCATCCTGATTCCTCCAGGGCACGAGGTGGACGTCGTGAACGGCCGAATTTGCTCTCCCCATCGGTCAGGTCCTGTCGGACCGTAGTCGATTCGCCGCTTCGGTCATGAAAACGGCGGTGGGGCGGGAACCTGTGGTTCCCGCCCCACCGCCGTGAGGGATCCGGCCCTGAGGGGTCAGAGACGCTTCTTCTCGGTCACCGGGGTGACCGCGGCGTCACCGGCGAGCACCTGGAGGACGTTCTGCGCGGCCAGGTCGGCCATCGCGGTACGGGTCTCGACGGTGGCCGAGCCCAGGTGGGGGAGCAGCACCGCGTTCTCGCACTCCAGCAGGCCCGGGTGCACGGTCGGCTCGTCCTCGAAGACGTCCAGGCCGGCCCCGGCGATCTCCCCGGACTTCAGGGCTTCCACCAGCGCGGCCTCGTCGACGACCGGCCCGCGGGCGGAGTTCACCACGTACGCCGTCTTCTTCATCTTCTTCAGTGATTCGGCGTTGATGAGGTGCTTCGTGGAGTCCATCAGCGGGCAGTGCAGACTGACCACGTCGGAGACGGCGAGCAGCTCGTCCAGGTCGACCCTGCGCGCGCCCAGTTCGGCCGAGGTCGCCTCGTCCAGTTCGAAGGCGTCGGCGTAGACGACGTCCATGCCGAAGGCCTTCGCGCGACGGGCCATGGCCTGTCCGATCTGGCCCATGCCGACGATGCCGAGGATCTTGCCCTGCAGGCCCATGCCGAGCATGTAGAACATGCCCCACTGCCAGGGGGTGCCCGATCGGATGACCCGTTCGCCCTCACCGAAGCGGCGGGTGGCCATCAGCATGAGACCGAATGCGGTGTCGGCGGTGGTCTCGGTGAGCACCTTGGGGGTGTTCGTGGCGATGACGCCGTGGCCGTCGCAGGCGGGGACGTCGATGTTGTTGTACCCGACGGCGACATTGGCGACGATCTTCAGCTGGTCGCCGGCCGCGGCGAGGAGTTCTTCGTCGACCTTCTCGGTGAGCAGGGTGACGACGGCGTCGGCTCCGGCGACGCGGCGCAGCAGTTCTTCCCGACCGATGGTCTCTTCGGCGTCGTGGTAGTCGACGTCGTGCTGGGCGCGCAAGGCCTCGACGGCGGAGTCGGGGATGCGGTTGGCGATGAAGATCTTGCTCACTTGGATTCCACCCATTCCTTCAGCTTGCCGAGTCCTTCGGTGATGCGTTCCGCGGAGATGCCGGAGTAGGCGATGCGGATGAACTTGCGGTCCTCGCCGGGCAGGGGGCGTCCGAAGTGGTTACGGGTGCAGAAGGAGCATCCGGTGTTGTGCAGTGCCGCTTCGGCGAATTCGCCCAGGTCTTCGATGCCGACCCGTTGCATCGTCTCGGTGACATCCGGGAAGAGGTAGAAGGTGGACTCGGGCTTGGCCAGTTTCAGGCCGGGGATGGCGGTCAAGGCGTCGAAGGCGGCGTCGCGACGGCCTTCGAGGGTCTTCAGGATGGACTGGACCTCGCCCTGGTCGCCGGTGAGTCCGGCGAGCCCTGCGTACTGCACGAAGTGGGTGGTGCAGGATTCGTTGTTGGTGTTGAGGGTGCTGAAGTGTGCGGAGAGGGCGTCGGGCACGATCGCCGCGCCGAGCCGCCATCCGGTCATCGCGAACTTCTTGGAGAAGGTGTAGAGGATGACCGTGCGGTCCTTCATGCCGTCGAGGCTGGTGATGGACTTGCTCTTCCCCGAGTAACGGGTCTCGAAGTAGGCCTCGTCGGAGAGCACCCACAGGTCGTGTTCCTGGGCGAAGCGGGCGACCTCTTCACGTTCGGCGTCGGTGGATTCGGCGCTGATCGGGTTCTGCAGGTCGTTGTAGATGATCGCCTTCGTCTTCGGCGTCACCAGGGAGCGGATGCGGTCGAAGTCGAGTTTGAACCCGGACTCGGTGGGGATGTAGCCGTAGGGCAGGCCCTTGCCGCCGAGGTATTCGATCTGGGATTCGTAGATCGGGAAGCCGGGGTTGGGGAAGAGCACCTCGTCGCCGGGGTTCATGACGACCTGGAGGAACTTGGTGATGACCGGCTTGCCACCGGGCTGCACGATGACGTTGTCGGTGGAGTAGTCGGTGCCGCGCAGGGAGTTGATGTCAGCGGCGAGTGCTTCGCGCAGCTGGGGGATACCCGCTCCCGGGCAGTAGCCGGTCTTGCCGTCGGCGATGGCCTTGTTCATGGCTTCGACGATGTTCGCCGGGGTTGCCAGGTCGATGTCACCGAGGTGGAAGGGGTAGACGGTGTTTCCGCGTGCGGCCCAGTCCGCCGCCGTCGCAGAGACTGCGAAGGCTGTTTCGGTGCCGAGGTCCTGCAACCGCTGTGCAAGCGCCATGGTCGGGGCTCCTTTCATCACAACAAGGTTAATTTCGTCCAAGGTTCACGGAGGGTCGCTCCGAAAAATCAGGAGTCCGACTCGTCGAACGGTCGCAGGGATCCCACCGGCAACGGACTGCCGTACCCGATGGGTCGCCTGAGCCGCACGCTACGCCCGCTCCCGACCCGCCCGCAGGCGAATGTCGAGAAGGGGTTGAGAGACCCGTACTCGCAACATATCTCAAGGGGTGAAATCCGCAGCCCCCGCCCGGGGATATGTCCTGGACGGCAGGGGTCACCGTTCGGGGAGCAGCCGGGTGCACTGCATCGTCAGATAGGCGATTTCCTCTCCGGCCAAGGGAGTTCCCCGATGGCCGGCGACGAGCCCGGCGACTTCCTTCGCCACCCGGTACGACCGGGGGTAGGACGCTCGGAGGATCGTCTCGACCGTCTCGACCGGTGACCGGGGGACATCCTCGGGAGAATGCGCCCCATGATCCAGCAGGAAACGCACGTGTGCGGCGAAACGCCGCCATTCGGTGCGTTCCTCGCCGCGGTGCAAGGACTGCGCCCGCACCCGGTCGAGGCAAGAGCTCACCATCTCGGCCCGGGCCAGGGTGTGGGACAGGTTCCCTCCGCCCTGCCGGGCGTTCACCAGGTAGAGGGCCACCGGGGCGGCCTCGTCGTCGCCCAGGTGGACTTCGGTGCGGGTGCTGATCGAACCGACCAGAACCCGGGCGAAGGCCATGTCACGGGGGTGCATCAGGTCGACGTCGGCGGCGAGCGACCGGTTCACCGTCATCCCTTGTCGTGCCCGCCGTAACGCGGAGGCCACGTGGTCGGTGAAGGGCACGGCGATCCGTCGGGCGACCGAGGCGCCGTAGTCGGCGGTGACCTTCTCCAGAGCGGCGACGGCCACGGCGACATCGGCCCGGGCGAGATGGGGGAGAAGCGCCGAGAGCCGGTCGGCGGGGTCTTCACGGCTGGGGATGAAGGTGCGTTGTACCCGGGTGGGGTCGACCGGGTCCTCGGCTTTCACCCGGAAGCCGATGCCCTTTCCCAGGGCGATGCGTTCCTGCCCGGCGGCATCCACACAGACCACGGCGTTGTGATTCAGGGCCTTGACGGCGATGAGCACAGTCCGACCTCCACCTCGGGGACCGACGGCCTCGGCGCAGGAACAGCTTTCGTCGGAGCCGCCTCGACCTCAGGGAGGATCCCACAGAAGGTGCCTCTGCGCGGGCAGATGAGGACAACCTGTGTGTGGGCAGATAAATAGCCGCTGTCCTGATGGCGAATCGGACAGCGGCCAAAGGGTTGACAAAGGACAGGTTGAACGAGGGGTTATTGCGGGTTGGGGAGCTTGCACGCGAAGGTCAGCACACGGTCACGTGACTGGGTCACGTGGTCGCCGACCGTCCGTTCCACGTCGGCCAGGGTGCCTTCGAGGAATGCTTTCTGGATCGCGTCGTGCTCTTCCAACGCTGCAGCAGCGGACACCGCGTCGACGGTGATGATCTGTTGCAAGCGGAGGAAGCTCGTCCGTAGTCGGGCGAAGATCTCCTTGAGATATCGGTTCTCGCAATGGTTTGCGATCGAGTGGTGGAAACTCCAATCAGACTCGTAGAAGCGGTGCAGACTTGCGGCGTATGCCGAAGCGGACTGCTCGTCCGATGTGCCTTCCAGTTCATCCACCAGCCGTACGTGCTCGGGGCGGTTTTCCGCGAGCGCGCAGGCGACGATCTCCCTCTTGTCGTAGGCGCGAGTGGCGGCGGCGAGCTCGATGACCAGGCGGACATCGAAGAGCTCTTTCACCTGCGTGGCGTCTACGGGTGGTGCCACCCGATATCCACGCATCGCTGACCTTTCGACCAAGGAGGTCGCTTCCAATCGCACCAGGGCCTCCCGGACAGGGGTTGGCGAGACACCGAGGCGCGTGGCCAAGGCGTCGATCCCCAAGGGAGAACCTGGTGTGACTTCGCCGCTGAGCAGCATGTGGAGGACGGCGTCGTAGACCTCGTCCTGGAGGGCGCGACGTACGACCGGGGTCCGGTTTCCGGCGTGCGTACTGGCCTGTTGCATGACGTCATCGTAGGCGTCTTCTGGCATTTTTATCGGACAGGTCTTCCGACCTGGACAGTTACAGTGTTTTCAGTTGCTTGCGGGTGTCGTGGACGGTGTGTGGAGCCACTTCTGCAAGCAGGAGCGACGGGGTGTGGGAGAGGCGCGCGCGGACCACGCCGAGGGGGTCGCTGAGCGCGGACCGTCCGATGCCCCGGGGAGCGCGTCCGGACGGCGGCTGCCAGGCCATGTCGCAGGCCAACAGGTAGCTCTGGGCGTCCATGGCGCGGGCGCGGACGAGCAGGTCCCACTGTTCGGCCTTGCCGGGGCCGTCACCCCAGCAGGCGGGGACGACGACCAGTTCGCTCCCGGCCCGTCCCAGCTCGATGAACTGGGTGGCGAAACGGAGGTCGAAGCAGGTGGCCAGGCCTACGGTGATCCCGGCGACCTGGGTGGTGACCAGGTGGTCGCCGGGAGCGACCGTGTCCGATTCGCGGCTGCCGAAGGCGTCGTACAGGTGGATCTTGTCGTAGGAGCATTCCCCGTCCGGGCCGGTCAGCAGGAGGGTGTTGTGCACCCGTCCGTCGGTGGCCGGGGTGAACATGCCGACGACGACGGTGATCCGGTGACGCTCTGCTGCCCGGCGCACTCCGTCGGCGAACGGCCCGTCGAGTGGTTCGGCGACGGCGGACAGGTCGTTGCCGAAGGCCGCCATGGTGGCTTCGGGGAAGACCACGATCCGGGCTCCGGCGTCGGCGGCTCGTCCTGCCTGTTCGGTGACGGTCGACAGGTTCTCGGTGGGGTCGTCGCCGGCGTGGATCTGTGCGGCGGCGACGGTCACCGTGGATGGGGTCATCGGTCTTCCTCCTGGGGGTACGGGTCCGGCCCGGCTGCAGGGAACCCGGTGGGATTCGCCGCGGCCGGGCCGGAGGGGGCGTGCTCAGTGGGTGGACTCGCCGGCGACCTCGCTGCGGTCACCGGACCACAGGATGTGGAAGTCGCCCTCGGTGTCGACGCGACGGTAGGTGTGCGCGCCGAAGTAGTCCCTCAGCCCCTGGGTGAGTGCGGCGTTCAACCGGGGGGATCGGGCCTGGTCGTAGTAGGACAGGGCGGCGGAGAACCCGGGGACGGGCACTCCGGCGAGCACGGCCCGGGAGACGACCCGGCGCCAGGCCTGCTGGCAGCGGGCCAGTTCGCTCCGGATCGACGGTGCCTCGAGGAGGGTGACCAGGTTGCCGGCGGCGTACTCGCTGCGGATGCGTTCGAGGAGTTCGGCGCGGATGATGCATCCGGCCCGCCAGATCTTCGCGACCTCGGCGACGTCGATGTCCCAGCCGTACTGCTGGCCGGCGGTGCGGATCTCGTCCAGCCCCTGGGCGTAGGCGACGACCTTGCTGGCCCACAGGGCGTCCCGGATGTCCTCGACGAAGGCCTGACGGTCCTCGAGGTCCGCCATGACCCCTTCAGGGCCCTCCAGGGCCTGCTGGGCGGCCGCACGCAGCTCGGGGTGGCTGGAGATGGCCCGGGCGAAGACGGCCTCGGAGATGGCGTTCACGGGCACCCCGAGGGCGAGCGCCGACTGCACGGTCCAGGTGCCGGTGCCCTTCATCCCCGCCTGGTCGACGATGACCTCGACCAGGGGCTGCCCGGTCAGGGCGTCCCGCTGGCGCAGCACGTCCGAGGTGATCTCGATGAGATAGGAGTCCAGGTCGCCGGTGTTCCAGGTGGCGAAGGTGTCGGCCATCTCCTCGTGGGACAGACCGGCCGCTTTGAGCAGGGTGTACGCCTCGCCGATGAACTGCATGTCGGCGTACTCGATGCCGTTGTGGATCATCTTCACGAAATGGCCGGCCCCGTCGGTGCCGATGTACGTGCAGCAGGGGTCGTCGCCGACATGGGCGGAGATGCTCTCCAGGATCGGGCCGAGGGCCTGGTAGGACTCGGGGGATCCGCCGGGCATGATCGAGGGCCCTTCGAGGGCGCCCACCTCGCCGCCGGAGATCCCGGCGCCGACGAAGTGCAGGCCGAGGGCGCGCAGTTTGGCCTCCCGGCGTCGGGTGTCCTCGTAGTGGGCATTGCCGCCGTCGACGACGATGTCGCCCTGTTCCAGCAGCGGGATGAGCTCGTCGATGACGGCGTCGGTGCCCCGCCCGGCCTGGACCATGATCACCATCCGGCGGGGGCGTTCCAGGCTGGCCACGAAGTCGGCGAGTCGCTCGGAGGCCAGGAAGGTGCCCTCGGTGCCGTAGGTGTCGATCACCTGCTGGGTCTTCGCCGTGGTGCGGTTGTAGACGGCGACCCGGTATCCCTTCCGGGCCATGTTGCGGGCCAGGCTGCTGCCCATGACCGCCATGCCGATCACGCCGACCTGGGCGCTGCCGGGGGTGGGGATCTCCATGGTCATTCGAACTCCTTCGCGTGGGGACAACACGTCCATCCTCCCCCCGGGAGCGGCTGATCGTGAACGCGAGGAGGAAGTGTGCAGGGATGCCGGCAGGATCACGCCGGGACATCCGAGGTCGGAGCGGTCGGGTCCTGTCCCGGTGAGCTCATCCCGACGCCGACCCGGCCGATACGGACCGTATGACCCTGTCTCGCAGGCCCGGTCGGCGTGTCCGACCCGGCGGTGCCGTCCGTTCCTTCCCGACGGTCCTCCTCGCGGGCCTGGTGTCCGTGTTCGTCCTGTTCGTGGGTTGCCTGCCGGTCCAGGCCCGGGTCGGTGGCGGCGATCGTCCCGACCCTTCGACGGCCTACTCCTCGGAGCAGCCGCGGACGCTGGACGGCTTGGGCAGTCCGCTCCCGGTGCGTGACACCGGTCGGGCCCGGCAGCTGGTCGTCGTCCGTGCGGACTGTCGTACCTGCACCTCGGCGACCCTTCAGGCCTGGGAGGTGATCGCTCCCGGGCGGGGGATGCCGGTGACCCCGCCGGTGCGGGCGAAGGTCGGCGAGCGCGGGGTGGGTGCCGCCTACGAGAACTCCCGGACGACTCCGCTGGGCACCTACGCCCTGACCGAGGCCTTCGGCAGACAGCCCGATCCGGGGACCCGGATGCCCTATTTCGTGGCCGGGCCGTACGACTACTGGGATGACGACTCGGGGTCGCCGACCTACAACCTGCACGTCCGTAGTCCGTGGCGTCCGGCGGGGGAGAGCCTGGGCGGCGCCGGCGCGGTCTACGACTACGCGGTGGTGATGGGGGTCAACCCGGACCGGAGGCCTTACGGCGGGAGCGGCTTCTTCCTGCATGTGACCGACGGACGTCCCACGTTGGGATGTGTGGCGATCGACGCGCCGGCCCTGGTGCAGATCCTGCGTTGGCTGTCGCCGTCCGCTCATCCGCAGATCGTCGTCACCTTGTGACCGGGGGGCGGGAGCGGCCTGTTAACCGGGCGGTGTCGAGGGGCACAGAGACTTTGGTCCTGAGGCTCTGAGCTGCTGTTTCAGCGTGGATTCAGTTGGGCCGCAGTCACGGTCCAGTTAAGCGGGGGGCGGGGTGTGACGCCTCGTGGACACGGGGAGAATGGCGTCCGTGACTGCCTGGTGGACTCTTATCCCGTTCGCTCTGATGCTCGCAGCCATTGCCGTGTGTCCGCTCCTACCGGCCACCGCGCATCGCTGGGAGGATTGGCGATTTCAGCTGGCCATCGCCCTGGGACTGGGCGTGCCGGTGGCCGCATGGCTGGTCGCCTCCGGCGAGGCCGAATCCGTGGGACACGCGGGTCTGGAATATTTCCAGTTCATCGCCCTGCTGTTCAGCCTGTACACCGTGTCCGGCGGGATCTACCTCTCCGGTGACATCCACGCCAACCCCCGGAACAACACCATCTTCCTGGCGCTCGGTGGTGCCATCGCCTCGGTGATCGGGACGACGGGCGCAGCGATGCTGTTGATCCGTCCGCTGCTGAACACCAACGCCGAACGCAAACTGCGGGTGCACACGGTGGTCTTCGCGATCTTCGTCGTGGCGAACTGCGGTGGTCTGCTCACCCCGTTGGGTGACCCGCCGCTCTTCCTGGGCATGCTGCGTGGGGTCCCCTTCACCTGGACCTTCGGGCTCTTCCCGGAGTGGCTGTTCACCAACGGCCTGCTGCTGCTCACCTACTACGCCCTCGACCGCCGCCTGTACGGCGAGGAGGCCCCCGAGGACATCTACCGGGATGACACCAATGTGAAGCCGCTGGGTCTGCACGGGCACATCAACATCGTCTTCCTCGCCGTGATCGTGCTCTCCGTGGCCCTGATGCCCTCGGTCGACCTGCACGCCATCGAGGAGGGGCACGCGCAGCTGACCTCCTTCGTGCCCTGGCGTGAGCTGGTCATGCTGGGTGTCGCGGGTGCGTCCTTCCTGTGGAGCGACCGTGAGGCACGTTTCGTGCACAATGCGTTCACCTGGGGGCCGATCGTGGAGGTCGGGGTGCTCTTCATCGGGATCTTCCTGACGATGATCCCGGCCCTGCACTACCTGGCGGCGATCGCTCCGTCGCTGCCGTTGAACCAGGTCAGTTTCTTCGCCTTCACCGGTGTGCTCTCCTCGGTGCTCGACAATGCGCCCACCTATGCCACCTTCTTCGAGATGGCGGCGACCTTGCCGGGTGAGCCCAGGATCGCCGGGGTGCCGGAGGTCTACCTGGTCGCGATCAGCCTGGGTGCGGTGATGTGCGGTGCGATGACGTACATCGGGAACGGCCCGAACTTCATGGTCAAGTCGGTGGCGGAGTCGGCCGGGGTGAAGATGCCCAGCTTCGGCGGTTATGTCGTCTGGTCGATGCGCTACCTGGCTCCGATCCTGGTCGCCATGATGTTGGTCTTCGTGGCTCCGGGCCTGTGGCCGCGGATCGCCGGGATCGCGCTGGCCGTGTTGATCGTGGGGCGGGCCCTGCTGGTGATCCACCGGGCCGAACCGGTGAAGCACCTGGAGTCGGTGGCCAAAGCGGCCGACTGAGGTGGCGCCCCCTGCCGGGTGCTATAGGGGATCATGGTCCTAGGGGTATGCCGTGCAGCGGGTTTCGGTGTCCCTGTCATCGGAGGGCTGTGTCGGCTCCGGTGAGACGACGCCCGCTCTGTTCGTCCGTGAGGACGGGAGGAAACCATGGTCAAGTCCGGAGGTGTGGTGACGGCCGTCGCCGCAGTGATCGGGTTCAGCACCTTGTGGATGGTCAGCGCCCAGCCCCAGTCGTTGACCTACAACCTGGGGCCGGTGACCTTGGGGCTGACGCCTGCGGTCCTGTACGTCTTCGGGATGCTGACCGCAGCCCTGTTGGGTTTCGGGATCTGGCAGTTGCAGCGCGGAGTGGCGATGCAGCGTCGGGCGCGTCCGGTCGAGAACGATCCGAAGGCGGTGGGGCGGCCGTCCGTGGCTGCTGCACCGACCGGTTCGGTCCCCCCGGCTTCTCCGGCCGGCGGGGCGGGGACGACTCCTCCGCGGAAGTCGGCTGGGCCTTCTTCTGCTGGGCCGTCCTCGGCCGGCGCCGGGGGAGCGGCCGGTGGCAAGCCGGCTGGGGATGCTGCTCCGAAGGGCGGGTCCGCCGGCGCCGGCAGTTGATCCCGGCGATCGACAAGTTTTTTTCGGTGACTCGCCCTGCATGCACGCCCGGCGCGGGGTAGCGTCGGGAAATGCCCTCTCCCCAACGACGTGGTGAGGGTCTTCATCGTGTCCGGGCGGGGGGATCGCCGCTTCCGGCGTCAGGACACAGAGTTGAGTGGAATAGACGCAACTTTGCGTGACGTTATGTCAGACGAGGCCGGATGGACCACGGCCACCGAGCACACGACAGCGCAGGCAAGGAGCACAGCATGTCTCTTCAGCTCACCACAAAGGCTCAGGAGGCCTTCGCCGGTGCCGCCCGCACCGCAGCCACCGCCGGGCACCCCCACGTCGAACCGGCCCACCTCCTGCTCGCCCTGACCGAACAACCCGAAACCACGACCGGACCCCTGCTCGACGCCACCGGAAGCTCACTGCTGGCCGCCCGACGCGCCGCCGAGACCGAACTGGCCACCCTCCCCAAGATCAGCGGATCCACCGTCGCCCAAGCCACCCCCAGCCGGGACTTCTCCACCGTCCTCGAGCAGGCACGCCAAGCCATGGAAACCATGGGCGACACCTACCTGTCCACCGACCACCTCCTGCTCGCGCTCGCCCGCACCGGACGGTTCGGACTCGACGCCGACGCCATCGACCAACGCATCCCGATGATGCGCGGCGGCGGCAAGGTCGACTCGGAGAACCCCGAGGACACCTTCAACGCCCTCCAGAAATACGGCACCGACCTCACCCTGGCCGCCCGGGAAGGCAAACTCGACCCCGTCATCGGCCGCGACACCGAGATCCGCCGCGTCGTCCAGGTCCTCTCCCGACGGACGAAGAACAACCCCGTCCTCATCGGTGAACCCGGCGTCGGCAAGACCGCCGTCGTCGAAGGACTCGCCCAACGCATCGTCGCCGGTGACGTCCCCGAATCGCTACGGGACAAGAGACTCATCTCCCTCGACCTGGGCTCCATGGTCGCCGGAGCGAAATATCGCGGCGAATTCGAGGAGAGACTCAAAGCCGTCCTCAACGAGATCCGCAGCAGCGACGGCAAAGTCGTCACCTTCATCGACGAGGTCCACACCATCGTCGGCGCCGGGGCCAGCGGCGAAGGCGCCATGGACGCCGGAAATATGATCAAACCCCTGCTGGCCCGCGGCGAACTCCGTCTCGTCGGCGCCACCACCCTCGACGAATACCGCAAACACATCGAGAAGGACGCCGCCCTCGAACGGCGCTTCCAACAGGTCTACGTCGGTGAACCCAGCGTCGAGGACACCATCGCGATCCTGCGCGGGCTGAAGGAACGCTACGAAGCCCACCACAAGGTCGCCGTCGCCGACTCCGCGCTCGTCGCCGCAGCCGCGCTGTCCGACCGGTACATCCCCTCCCGGCAGCTCCCCGACAAGGCCATCGACCTCATCGACGAAGCCGCATCCCGGCTGCGCATGGAGATCGACTCCTCCCCGGTCGAGGTGGACACCCTGCGCCGGGCCGTCGACCGGTTCAAGATGGAGGAACTCCACCTCTCCCGGGAGACCGACGCCGCCAGCCGCGACCGTCTCGACCGGCTCCGCGCCGACCTGGCCGAGAAGGAACAGGAACTGGCCGACCTGACGGCCCGCTGGGAAATGGAGAAAGCCGGGCTCAACCGGGTCGGTGACCTCAAAGCCACCCTCGACGAACTGCGCGTGCAGGCCGAGAAACTCCAACGCGAGGGCGACTTCGCCGGGGCCTCGCGACTCCTCTACGGGGAGATCCCCGACCGGGAGAAGGAACTCGCCGAGGCCACCGCCGCCGAGGGCGAACATCGCGCCGACGCCATGGTCAAGGAGGAAGTCGGCGCCGACGACATCGCCGATGTCATCTCCTCGTGGACCGGCATCCCCGCCGGGCGGCTCCTCGAAGGCGAAACCGACAAACTGCTGCACATGGAGGACCGGCTGGGACGCCGACTCATCGGCCAGTCCGCTGCGGTCCGAGCGGTCTCCGACGCGGTCCGCCGCTCCCGGGCCGGGATCGCCGACCCCGACCGGCCGACCGGATCCTTCCTCTTCCTCGGACCCACCGGCGTGGGCAAGACCGAACTGGCGAAGTCCCTCGCCGACTTCCTCTTCGACGACGACCGGGCGATGGTCCGCATCGACATGTCGGAGTACAGCGAACGGCACGCCGTCGCGCGTCTGATCGGGGCTCCTCCCGGTTACGTCGGCTACGACGAAGGCGGTCAGCTCACCGAGGCCGTCCGACGTCGCCCCTACTCGGTGGTCCTTCTCGACGAGGTCGAGAAAGCCCACCCGGAGACCTTCGACATCCTCTTGCAGGTTCTCGACGACGGGCGACTCACCGACGGCCAGGGCCGTACGGTCGACTTCCGCAATGTCATCCTCGTGATGACCAGCAACCTCGGCTCGCAGTACCTGATCGACCCGGCACTGTCCGACGCCGAGAAACAGGACGCGGTGATGCACACGGTGCGTGCCGCCTTCAAACCCGAATTCCTCAACCGGCTCGACGAGACGGTGATCTTCGAGGCCCTGAGCACGACGGAACTGAGCCGCATCGTCGACCTACAGGTCGCGGCCCTGGCCAGGCGGCTCACGGACCGGCGGATCACGGTCGAGGTCACCGAGGCCGCCCGTGAATGGCTGGCCCTGACCGGTTACGACCCGGCCTACGGCGCACGGCCGCTGCGCCGACTCGTCCAGGTGCAGATCGGCGACCGGCTCGCCCGGGCGCTGCTCGCCGGAGAGATCCGCGACGGGGACGACGTCGTGGTCGACCAGGACGGTGACGCGGACGCGCTGAGGCTGCTGCCCACCCAGCGGGTCGAGAACCCGCCGGAGGAGGAGATCGTGGACGCGGAGATCGTCGACCCGCGCTGACGGAGGGCGGATCCGGGGCCGCCACCCGGCGCTCCGGATCCGCAGCCGCCGCAGGGCGGCTCCGGGCCTGCCGCGGGATATCGACCTGCCAGCCGAACCGGAAAGTTTTTCACATCGCCGACGAAAATCCGTGCGCCACGCCATGTGATGAATCTCCTTTTATGCCCACGCGATTTACCGGTGTATCCGAGCTGGTCGAATTACCGTGCCATCGGGCGGACTCAACGTTTTCGTCTGGCTCGACAGCGCGACCGTACGAGATGCTTCCGGGCCTTCAGCGCAGGTGAGGAGACCCCACGTGTCAGATATCCGTTCCCCGCACAGCGACCCCGGTACGGCCACGCACGCGGAAGGAGCCGAACATCTCCACCGCAGCCTGCAGAACCGTCACGTCCAGCTGATCGCCATCGGCGGTGCCATCGGGACCGGCCTGTTCATGGGGTCGGGGAAGACGATCCACGCCGCCGGACCGTCGATCCTGCTGGTCTACCTCACCATCGGCACGATGCTCTTCTTCGTCATGCGTGCGATGGGGGAATTGCTTCTGCACGATCTCAATTTCAAGTCGTTCCAGGATTTCACCGCTGAATTTCTCGGTGCGTGGGCCGGATTCTTCTCCGGATGGACGTACTGGCTGTGCTGGGTGGTCACCGGTATGGCCGAAGTCATCGCGGTGGCCGGTTACTGGAACTTCTGGGTGAACTCCGACCATCCCGAGAAGATGACCATGACGGCGATCCTGCTGGCCGTGATCACTCTCGTCGGACTCCTGGGGCTGAACCTGCTCACCGTGAAACTCTTCGGAGAGATGGAATTCTGGTTCGCGCTGATCAAGGTCGTCGCCATCGTGGCGTTGATCGCCGCGGGCATCGTCATGGTCGCCACCCGGTTCACCGCACCCGACGGCACCCCCGCGTCGTTGAGCTACCTGTGGGACCGCCCCGGCGGGTTCTTCCCCCACGGGATGAGCGGCTTCTTCGCAGGCTTCCAGATCGCCGTCTTCGCCTTCGTGGGAATCGAGCTCGTCGGCACCACCGCCGCAGAGACCGCCGACCCCACCAAGACCCTGCCTCGCGCCATCAACTCCATCCCCGTCCGCGTGGTGGTCTTCTACGTCTTCGCCCTCATGGCCATCATGACGGTGACCCCCTGGGACCAGGTCAACCCGGCCGTCTCACCCTTCGTGAACCTGTTCTCACTGGTCGGTATCGCCAGCGCGGCATCCCTGATGAACTTCGTGGTCCTGACCTCGGCGTCCTCCTCCTGCAACTCCGGGATCTTCTCCACCTCCCGGATGCTCTACGGACTGGCCCACAAGAACATGGCCCCCGCCGCCTTCGGACGGCTCTCCGGGCGGGCCGTCCCCCGCAACGGGCTGCTGATCTCGGTCGCGCTCATCGGATGCTGCATCTTCCTGCTGATGAGCGGGGAGACGGTGATGGAAGCCTTCACCATCGTCACCACCATCGCCGCGGTGCTGTTCATCTTCGTCTGGGGGCTCATCATGGTGAGCTACATCGTGTACCGGCGCAGGCTCCCCGAAGCCCACTCCCGGTCGATCTACAAGATGCCCGGTGGAGTGCCCATGTGCTACGTGGTGCTGGCCTTCTTCGCCTTCGTACTGGTGCTGCTCACCCGGGAAACGGACACGATGAACGCGCTGCTGGTGACCCCGGTGTGGTTCCTCCTGCTCGGCGGCTCCTGGTACGTGGTGAAAGACCGGGTACGGCACGACGACGCCACCACCGAGGACCTCGACCAGCCCGTCGTCGCCGATCGCGGAAACGAACAGGCCTGAGGGAAGACCACCTTCACCGCTGCCCGGTGCCGGACGGAACAGGGCCCCGCCCGGCATCCGGGTGCAGATGGTGCGGCCGTTCGAAGAACAGGGCAGCTACCAGGCCGATCAGGACCACCGTGGCCGGAAGGAACATCGCCTCGACCAACGCCTGGGAGAACGCCTGAGCCACCTGCGGAGGCATCACCCCGCCCTGCACGCCGTGCATGCCCACCGTCGCCCCCGGAAGATGCGCCGACAACCGGCCGCTCAACAAAGCGGCGATCGCCGCGCTGCCCAGCACCGACCCCATCTGCCGGGTCGTGTTGTACACCCCGGAACCGGCACCGGCCATCCGCGGAGGCAGATTCCGGTTCGCGGTGGTCGTCAACGGACCCCACATGAAACTGCTCGCCACCCCCAGGAAGACCGCGGCGAGGAGGATCTGCCAGTACGGCGTCCCGGGCCGGAGGAGAAGACCCATCGTCGCCATGCTGGCCGAGCACAACGCCAGACCGAAACCGGCCAGCAACCGCGGATGCCTCCGGTCGACCCACCGCCCCGTCAACGGGGCCAGGACGATCGACATGATCGCCTGCGGGGCCAACAACAGCGCCGCATGGGTCGGCGACAGCCCCCGCACCACCTGCGCGTACAACATGAACGGGAAGATCATCGCGGTGATCGAAAAACCCACCGCCGAAATGGCGACATTCGCCAAGGAGAAATTCCGGTCGGTGAACAAGGACAGCGGAACCAACGGCTCCCGTTCCACCCGGGACTGCCACCACACGAAGGCCACCAGGAGAACCGCCGCCGCCACCAGCAGCGAAGGCACCGAGAGCACACCGCGGATCGTCCCCCACCGGTAGGCCTCCCCCTCCTGGATGGCGAAGACCCCGCAGAACAGACCCGTCGCGGAAAGAACCACACCCACCCAGTCGAAACTGTGCGCATGGGTCTCCAGGGCAGGCACCGCGCGCGCCGCCGCCAGGAAACCCAGGACGCCCACCGGCACGTTCACGAAGAAGATCCACTCCCATCCCAGTGAGTCGATCAACAGCCCACCCAGGATCGGACCGAGCAGGGTGGCCACCCCGGCGGTCGCGCCCCACAGCACCATCGCCTGCCCCCGACGTTCCGCGGGGAAGGTCCTGGTGATGACCGTCATCGTCTGCGGGGTCATCATCGAGGCGCCCAGGCCCTGTACGGCGCGGGCCACGATCAGCATCGTCAACGAGCCCACCAGCCCGCACCACAGCGATGCCGCGGTGAAGACGACCAGCCCGGCCAGGTAGACCCGTTTCGGTCCGACCCGGTCGCCCAACCGGCCGGTCACCAGCAGGGGCACGGCGTAGGCGAGCAGATAGGAACTGGTCACCCACATCACTGCGGTGACCTCGGCGTCGAAGGCGTGCATGAGGGAAGGGGTCGCGACCGACACGATCGTCGAGTCGACCAGGATCATGAAGAATCCCAGGACCATCGCCCATAACGCCGGCCACGGGTTGGTCGGTGGATGCTCTTCCGCGTCGGGGGCCGGGTGTCGAGGGTCGGTCACTCAGCGAAGGCTACGCGTTCGGCACGGTCGTCGCCCGGTCACGAGGACGTCGGGGTGTCCGTCCCTGTCGTCCTGGCAGGACGCCACCGGTGGGTGTCCTCGTGGAAGTGGTGGACGGGGCCGGAGCCGGAACCGACCCGGAGCTCGTCGGCCCGCAGGAGAGCGCCGGTGAGCCAGGTCTTGGCGGCCGCGACCGTCGCGGGCCAGCCGGTGTGCCGGGGGTACAGGGCGGCCAAGGCGGAGCTCAGGGTGCATCCGGTTCCGTGGGTGTTCCCGGTGTGGACGCGGGGTGCGCGGTACACCTCCTCGTGGTCCCCGTCGAGCCACAGGTCGAGAGCCTCTTCGGACCCGGTGAGATGTCCTCCTTTGAGCAGGATCCGCCGGGCGCCGTATCCGTCGCGCAGGAGCCGGGCCTGGATGCGCATGCCGTCGAGGTCGGTGGCCTGGGGGTGGCCGGTGAGGACGGCGGCTTCGGGCAGGTTCGGGGTGATCACGTCGGCGTGGGGGAGGAGCATGCGTACGGCGTCGACGGCGTCTTCGGCGAGCAGTCGGCTGCCGCTGGTGGCGACCATGACCGGGTCGAGCACGCGGACGGTGTCGGCGAGGGGACCGGTCAGGTAGGTGCCGACGGCATGGGCCAGGGCGGCCGAACCGAGCATCCCGATCTTGACGGTGTCGATGCGGACATCGGCCAGGAGCGTGTCCAGTTGGGCGCGGACGAAGTCGACCGGGATCTCGTGGACGCCGGTGACCCCGGTGGTGGCCTGGGCAGTCAGGGCGGTCAGCACGCTGGTGCCATAGGCGCCCAGGGCGGAGAAGGTCTTCAGGTCGGCCTGGATCCCGGCGCCGCCGGAGGGATCCGATCCGGCGATGGTCAGGGCGACCGGGGGAGGGGTCGTCGGTGCGGGATGCATGGGGAGATTCTGACCCGGTGACCTGCCCGGCGAGGGATTTCCGGGATATCGATCTCAGCGAAGGCGTTTATCGCAGTTTAAAGTTCCTATTTCCCACTTTTTGAAGAAGTCGGTCGTTTGAAGCGAATATTCGTATAAACCGACATACAGTTCGGCAGGAGTGAGTTCTTGATCTTCACAAAGAAAGGTGGTGACCGTAGATGACCATCAGTTGGGGAATCCTCGGTTGGATCGTGCTCGGCGGTATCGCCGGGTGGATCGCCAGCAAGATCATGAAGACCGACGCCCAGATGGGTATCGGCCTGAACATCGTGGTGGGTATTCTCGGCGGGCTCCTGGGCGGTTTCCTCCTGGGAATCTTCGGGGTCGACGTCGCCGGAGGAGGACTGATCTTCAGCATGCTGACCGCCATCTTCGGCGCCGTCGTGCTCCTGTGGATCGTCGGCCTGATCTCAGGGCGACGCCGCTGACCCACGCACGCCAGCAGGACCTCGCGCAGGCGCCTGCCCCGACCGGGACCCGTCAGAGCATCCCGGCCAGGGCGGGTGCCTGTGTCGTCCTCCCGATCTTCGACACCGGCCCCCGGGCCTCATCAACCCAGACGAAGCGCTCCCCCGTGCTTCTCCTGGAACGATCGAATACGTTGTGAGACAGCTGAACCGAACGTCCAGGCCGATACCGCCGACCGAAAGGGCCAGCACGATGGCGAACTACCGCACCGAGAACCCTGCCACCGGAGAAGTGCTCCGCACCTGGGACACCCTCGACGACTCCGCCGTGGACGCGGCCGTCGAACGAGGACACGACGCCCGACGCGGCTGGAGCGACACCCCGCTCGCCGAACGCGCAGCACTCCTCGCCCGGGTCGCCGACCGCTACGCCGAACGCACCGACGAACTCGCCGACATCATCGCCACGGAAATGGGCAAACCACACGCCCAGGGAGTCGGCGAAATCGGCCTGGTGGTCTCCATCTACCGGTACTACGCCGAACGCGCCACAGAACTCCTCGCGCCAGAACCCCTGCCCGCCCAGGGATCGCAGAGCTCGATCGTGCTGAAAGAACCAGTCGGACTGCTCCTGGGCGTCATGCCCTGGAACTTCCCCTACTACCAGGTCGCCCGCTTCGCCGCCCCCAACCTCCTGGCCGGGAACACCATCCTGCTCAAACACGCCTCCATCTGCGCGCACTCCTCCCAACTCATGGAAGAGATCTTCACCGAATGCGGGCTCCCCGCCGGGGTCTACCAGAACGTCTTCGTCGACAGCGACCAGATCAGCACGATCATCGCCGACCCCCGCGTCCGCGGAGTCTCCCTGACCGGCAGCGAACGAGCCGGACAGGCCGTGGCGGAGACCGCCGGGAAACACCTGAAGAAGAGCGTCCTGGAACTCGGTGGATCCGACGCCATGATCGTCCTCGGCGGTGACATCCGGGCGACCGCCAAGACCGCCGCGCGCGCCCGGCTCAGCAACGCCGGGCAGGCCTGCAACAGCCCCAAACGGATGATCGTCCTCGACCGGCACTACGACGAATTCGTCGACGAACTCACCCGGGCCGTCGCCGCGCAGGTCGTCGGCGACCCCCACGACCCGAACACCCAGGTAGGGCCCCTGTCCTCCCAGGAAGGCCTGGACACCCTGCTGGAACAGGTGCAGGACGCCGTCGACAAAGGCGCCACCGTGCACACCGGCGGCGACAAGGCCTCCAGCGAAGGCGCCTACATGCAACCGACCGTGCTCACCGGCATCACCGACCGGATGCGCGCCTACACCGAAGAACTCTTCGGACCCGTCGCGATGGTCTTCCCCGTCTCGGACGTCGACGAAGCCGTCGAATTCGCGAACTCCTCGGACTTCGGGCTGTCAGGGTCGGTCTGGACCGACGACCTCGACCTCGCCGAAACCACCGCCCGCCGACTCGACGTCGGCATGGCCTATGTCAACGAGCACGGCACCAGCTTGGCCGGCCTACCCTTCGGCGGTGTCAAACGCTCCGGCTTCGGCCGTGAGCTCGCCCAGTACGGCATCGACGAATTCATCAACCGGAAACTCGTCCGCGTCGCCCTGAGCTGAGCCTCACCCTGAGCTGAGCCTCACCCTCCCTGCCGGGCGGACGCCCGGGCATCGTCCAGCTCGTACGCCGACAGGATCAACCCCAGGTGGCTGAACGCCTGCGGGAAGTTGCCCAGCATGACCCCGTTCGCGTCCGACTGCTCGGCGAAGAGCCCCAGGTCCCCCGGCAGGGACACCAACCGGTCCATCAACGCCTCCGCGTCGGCCAGACGCCCCATCCGGGCGTACGCCGTCACCAACCAGAAACAACAGATCAGGAAAGGATCCTCCGCGCCGGACAGGCCGTCGACGCCGCTGGACGTGCGATAACGCAACACCATCCCGTCCCGCAGCAGATCCTCTTCCACCGCCTGCACCGTCGCGACGAAACGCGGATCGGTCGCCGAACAGAAACCCACCACCGGCAACAACAACAACGAGGCGTCGACCTCCTCAGTGGCGTCGTGCTGGACGAAACACCCCCGGGTGGGACTGACCCCGTGCGCATCCACCTCGGCCCGCACCTGATCGCGGACCCGCTGCCAGGTCGCCACGTCTCCGGTCGCCGGGAGATCACCGGCCTCGACCGCCCGCAACGCGATATCCATCACCACCCACACCATCACCTGCGAATGAGTGAACCGCCGCAGCGGCCCCCGGATCTCCCAGATGCCGTTGTCGGCCTCACGCCAGTGCCGGGCCAGGTCGTCGACCAGCTCGACCTGCAGACAGGCCGACAACGCCGACTCGTGCACCCCCGCCCGGCGCGCCTGCTCCAGGGCGATCATCACCTCACCGAGCACATCGGTCTGCCGTTGGTCGACCGCGCCATTGCCGATCCTGACCGGCCGTGACCCCGCATAGCCGGGGAGATGGTCGAGGACCCGTTCCGGCAGGTCGAAACCGGCGTCGATGCGGTACATGATCTGCATCCGGGTCGGATCGCCCGCCACGGCCCGGATCAACCAGTCCCGCCACAGCGCGGCCTTGTCCCGGAAACCCGCCCGCAACAAGGCCTCCAGGGTCAACGCCGAATCACGCAACCAGCAGTACCGGTAGTCCCAGTTCCGTTCCCCGCCGATCTCCTCGGGCAAGGAGGTCGTCAGCGCTGCCACCATGCCACCGGTACGGGCATGGGTCAGATGACGCAGCACCAGCAAGGAGCGCCGCACCTGCTCCCGATAAGGACCCTGGTACTGGCACAGGTCCACCCAGGACGAATCCTCGGCGACCTCATCCTCGATGGACCGGGACAGATCGACCGGACGGCCCGGCGGACGATGCGACGCCTGCCAGGTCAGATGGAAATCCATCACCTCCCCGGCCCGGACGACCAGGACGTCCCGGCACACCCCGTCGTCGTCGACGACCGGCAGCCGCGGGCCCCGCAAAGTGAACCGATCGGGGCCGCACACCGCCACCAATGCGGTGTCGCCGTGCAGTTCCCGGGTCTGTACCAGCGGCATCATCCGCCCGTACCAGGGACGCACCCGCCACTCGTGCCGGATCCGCATCTCACCGCGGACACCCTCGATACGACGCAGCACATCGGCCCGCTTGCTGCCCTCGGGCATCAGATCGGTCACCCGCACCACGCCGGTGTCGGTCTCGTGCACCGTCTCCAGGACGAGACTGTCCGGCAGATAGCGGCGTGAGGTCCGGGCCGGGGCCTGGGGGCTGAGCAGCCACCGGCCGTGCTCCTCGGTGCCCAGCAGGGACGCGAAACAGGCCGGACTGTCGAAATTCGGCAGGCACAACCAGTCCAGCGAACCCTCCGGGGAGATCAACGCGCCGGTGTGGCGGTCCCCGATGAAGGCATAGTCCTCGATGGCGGTGGTCATGGGGTCCTCTCCACGATGCAGGTACGACAGCCGACCGGTGGACGACACATCGGCGGCTCAGGGACGGGGGGATACACCCCTCAGGTCAGGTCCACCACGACCGGGGCGTGATCGCTGGCACCCTTGCCCTTACGCTCCTCACGATCGACGAAGGCGCCGGTCACCCGCGCGGACACCGCCGGGGAAGCCAGGGCGAAATCGATCCGCATGCCCTGCTTCTTCGGGAAACGCAACTGGGTGTAGTCCCAGTAGGTGTAGACCCCCGGCCCCGGACAGTACGGCCGCACCACGTCGACGAAACCGGCCTCGACGATCCCGGCGAAGGCCTCCCTCTCCGGGACGCTGGTGTGCGTCGTGTCCCGGAAGAGTTCCGGATCCCAGACGTCCTCGTCGGTGGGCGCCACATTCCAGTCGCCCATCAGGACGACCGGGGCCGCGGCGTCCTCGGCGAGCCAGCCCTGCCCGGCGCGCCGCAGCGCCGCCAGCCAGTCGAGCTTGTACCGGTAATGCGGATGATCCAGCCCCCGGCCGTTCGGGACGTACAAGGACCACACCCGCACCCCGCCGCAGACCGCACCCAAGGCGCGTGCCTCGGCGACCGCATCGGGCTCACCCCAGGTCGGCATCTGCGGGAAACCGACCTGGACGTCGTCGATCCCGGCCCGGGAGATCAAGGCGACCCCGTTCCAGTGGTTCAGGCCGTGACAGGCCACCGCATAGCCGGCGTCCTCGAACGGCTGCCGCGGGAACTGGTCGTCCTTGCACTTGGTCTCCTGCAGGGCGAGGACGTCGATCTCGTGGCGGTCCAGCAGCGCCAGCGCCCGCTCGAACCGGCTCCGAACCGAGTTGATATTCCACGTCGCGATACGCACATTCCTCAGCGTAACGGTGCCCCCGTCCGGGGGACGCAGACCGCAGGAGGAGACAGTCAGTTGCTTTCCAGGACTGTCGTACAGAATGATTCGTGCAGATGCCACCCTTCCGCCGGGCGTGGACGGCGGCGAGTCATGCCGCCCGGTAGCCCCGAAGCGTGCCGGGCGTCGTACCCACCGCTCTCATCAGTGCATCGCCGCTGAGCGGGGTCGGAACTGTCAGGACAAGGCAAGGACGCCGCCGGTGACGACGCACGCCATGACAGTTGATCTACCTCCAGACCGACGAGAGGGACCGACCATGAGGCGGCAACTTCCCAACCCTGTCGAACTCTTCGAACTGATGACCTTCAAGAAGCCGGAATTCAACGGCAGGAAGCGCAGGCTCGAAGCAGCCCTGACGATCTACGACCTCCAACGCATCGCCCGGCGACGCACCCCCAGGGCTGCTTTCGACTACACCGACGGCGCCGCCGAGGGCGAACTCTCCCTCGCCCGAGCCCGTCAAGCCTTCGAGGACGTCGAATTCCACCCCGACATCCTCAAGCCCGCCGAGCGGGTCGACCTGTCCACCCAGATCCTCGGCGGACCCTCCGCGATGCCCTTCGGGATCGCCCCGACCGGTTTCACCCGACTCATGCAGACCGAGGGGGAGATCGCCGGGGCAGGCGCTGCCGGGGCCGCCGGCATCCCCTTCACCCTGTCCACCCTGGGCACCTCCTCCATCGAAGAGGTGAAAGCCGCGAACCCGAACGGTCGCAACTGGTTCCAGCTGTACGTCATGCGCGAACGGGAGATCTCCTACGCGCTGGCCAAACGTGCCGCCGCCGCAGGTTTCGACACCCTCATGTTCACCGTCGACACCCCCGTCGCCGGAGCACGCCTGCGCGACAAACGCAACGGATTCTCCATCCCCCCGCAGATCACCCTGGGCACCGTCGCCAACGCGATCCCGCGGCCGTGGTGGTGGTACGACTTCCTGACCACTCCGAAACTGGAATTCGCCTCGCTGTCCTCCACCGGCGGCACCGTGGGTGAACTCCTGAACTCCGCGATGGACCCGACCATCAGCTACGAGGATCTCGCCGTCATCCGCGACCTGTGGCCCGGCAAGATCGTGATCAAAGGCGTGCAGAACGTCGAGGACTCCCGGCGGCTCGTCGACCTGGGCGTCGACGGTCTGGTGCTCTCCAACCACGGCGGACGCCAGCTCGACCGGGCACCGATCCCCTTCCACCTGCTCCCGCAGGTCGTCCGGGAGGTCGGCCGGGACGCCACCGTCATGATCGACACCGGCATCATGAACGGCGCCGACATCGTCGCCTCCGTCGCTCTCGGCGCCAAGTTCACCCTGATCGGGCGGGCCTATCTCTACGGTCTGATGGCCGGCGGACGCGAAGGCGTGGACCGCACGATCGAGATCCTGCGCAGCGAGATCGAACGCACCATGCAGCTCCTCGGCGTGGCCTCGCTGGGCGAACTCGAACCCAGGCATGTCACCCAGTTGCGTCGGCTGGTGCCCACGGCGATCTGACCTCCGGTGACGCGGCGGGCCGGTCGCCACGTCCGGAACCGGCCCGCCGCAGCCCCGGCGGGATAGTTTTCTCACCATGACCACCGCACTGATCACCGGGGCCAGCGCCGGCATCGGACGCGCCTTCGCCCACCGGCTGGCCGCCACCGGACACGACCTCGTCCTGGTCGCCCGGGACACCCCCCGCCTCGACGCGCTCGCCGCCGACCTGACCCGGGTCCACGGCGTCCGCTGCGAGGTGCTGACCGCCGATCTGGCGGACCGTGCCGACCTGGGCCGGGTCGCGGACCGGCTGGGAGTCGAGGGCGAAGACGCGGTCGACCTGCTGGTGAACAATGCCGGATTCGCTGTGAAGACATCCTTCTTCGACTCCGAGATCGCCGACGAGGAAAGACAGTTGGCGGTGCTCTGCCAGGCCGTCCTCGTCCTGACCCATGCCGCCGGGCGGGCGATGAGGGCCCGCGGGCGCGGACACATCCTCAACGTCTCCAGCGTGGCCTCCTTCGTGACCATGGGTACCTATTCGGCGTGCAAGGCGTGGGTCACGACGTTCACCCAGTCGACGGCGGTGGCGCTCACCGGCAGCGGGGTCGGGGTCACCGCGCTCTGCCCGGGGTACACGCACACCGAGTTCCACGACCGGATGGGCGTGCGGATGGACGGTATCCCCGAGGTGCTCTGGCTGGACGCGGACCGACTCGTCCGCGACGCCCTGGCCGATGCCCGGGCCGGGAAGGTCATCAGCACACCGGGCATCGTCTACCGTGCTGCCGAGATCGTCACCGGGATGATGCCGCGCCGCGTCGTCCAGGCCCTGTCCTTGGCGTTGAGTGAGGAACGAGGCCGCCGCTCGGACCACAGGACGGCCCCGCCCCGCCAGTAGGGTGGGCGGTGTGACCGATGTCAAGAGCCGACTGCTCGCACTCGTCAAGGACCAGGCCGTCGTCCACGGCCGGGTCACCCTGTCCTCCGGGAAAGAAGCGGACTATTACGTCGACCTGCGTCGCATCACCCTCGACGGGGCCGCGGCTCCGCTGGTCGGCGAGGTGATGTTGGACGTGGTCGCCGACCTGGACTTCGACGCCGTGGGCGGACTCACCATGGGGGCGGACCCGGTGGCCACCGCGATGTTGCACGCGGCGGCCGCCCGGGGTCGTCGGTTGGACGCCTTCGTGGTGCGCAAGAGCGGGAAGGCGCACGGTCTGCAGCAGCGGATCGAGGGGCCCTCGATCCGAGGCCGTCGGGTCCTGGTGGTCGAGGACACCTCGACGACCGGTGGTTCCCCTCTGACGGCTGTGGAGGCCTGCCGGGAGGCCGGCGCCGAGGTCGTGGCCGTGGCAGTGATCGCCGACCGTGATTCCGGTGCCGCCGAGCGGATCTCCGGCGACACCGGTCTGCCCTACCGCTATGCCTACTCCTTGAGCGACCTGGGCCTGGCCTGACCGAGTTCGGCGGCGAGTTCCAACACCTGCCGGGCCGTCTCGGTCGCCGCCGGGACGGCTTCCTCGACGAAGGACACCCTGGTGCGTCGTTCCACCAGGTCCTCGGCCTGGAGTGCGCCTTCGCAGAGCGCTCCGAAGAGCATCTCCGCGCCGGTGGTGGGCACTCCTTCGGCCACCGGTGTCGCCAGCTGCGGGTGACGGGAAGCCAGCTCGACCACTCGCACGGCTTCGGTGCCATAACGGCGTACCAGCCGACGTTCGTAGGGCAGTCGGCTCAACAGCGACCGGTCGGCGGCGCCGATCAGCGGAAGCTGCCGGGTGCGGCTCACGGTGTCCCGGTTCAACCGGGCGGAGACGGCGTCGACCGTCTGCTCGGCCATCAGGCGGTAGGTGGTGAGCTTCCCCCCGGCGATCGTGATCGCCTGGCCGGGCTCGTCGATCAGCAGGTGACGTCGGGAGACGTCCGCAGTGGCGCCTTCTCCGCCCGAGGCCGGCAGCACCAGGGGACGCAGCCCGGCGAAGCGTCCTACGACGTCAGCTGAGGTCAACGGGGTGCTCAAGGCGCTGTTGATGGTGGCCAACAGGAAGGCTTCGTCCTCGGCCGGCACCGGCGGGGCGATGCCGTCGACCCCGGAGGTCGGTTCGTCGGTGAGTCCGATGATCACCAGGCCGTCCGTCTGCGGCATCGCGAAGACGTAGCGGCCGAAGTGCCCGGGCACCGGTGCGGTGAAGATCACCCGGGGGTGTCCCACGGCCGAGGCGCGCACCACGATGTGTGATCCCCGGCTGGGGGCGATCCGTAGACCAGGAGCATGTTCGTCGGCCCAGACCCCGGTGGCGGAGACCACCACTCCGCGTCCTTCCAGCCGTTGTCCGGTGAGCTCGTCGACGAGGGTGAGCCGGTCGGGTCCGAGGTTCTCGGCCCGGCACCGGGTGATCACATCGGCGCCATGGGCGGCTGCCGTGCGGGTCAGGGCGACGACGAGACGTGCGTCGTCCTCGAGCTGGCCGTCGGTGTACACCAGGGATCCGCGCAGTCCGTCCCGCCGCAACCCCGGGGCCATGCACAGTGTTCCGGCCGGGCCGAGGCGATGCGGCGCGGGCAGCACGGATCCGGGTGTGCGGGCGGCGCACCGCATGAGGTCGGCGAACCGGATCCCGACCTCGGCCAGCGCGCCCATCGCCGGTCCGGTGTTCCGGTCGAAGGGGACCAGGTACTGGGCCGATCGGGTCAGGTGCGGGGCGATGGTCGTCATCAGGTGGTGACGTTCCAGCGAGGACTCCCATGCCACGGCGATATCGCCCTTGGCGAGATAGCGCAGTCCGCCGTGGACGAGTTTGCTGCTCCATCTGCTGGTCCCGGCAGCGATGTCGACCTTCTCCACCAGCGCGGTGCGTAGCCCCCGGGAGGCGGCGTCCAGAGCGACACCGGCGCCGGTGACGCCGCCGCCGACGACGATGACGTCGTAATGTTCGTCGGCGAGTCGTTCGAGTGCGCGCAGCCGGGTCGTGGGGGTCAGGTCGGCTGGGCTGCGGAGGGGGTCCGTCATGGTGTGGTCCCGTCGTGTTCTGGCGTGTGAGGGGTCGGCGTGGCCAGGTAGCCGCTGATGAGACGACGCAGTTGGGCCTCGGTGGCCTCCGGTCCGATCTCGGTGCGGGTGATGCCCTCCGCGGTCGCGAAGGGGGTGAGCGCGTGGAGCAGGGTGACGGCGAGGGCGTGGGGGTCGCCGTCGGCGATGGAGCCGTCGGCGAGGCCGCAGCGGATCTCGGGGAGGATCGCCTTCATGAGAGCCCGTTGACTGGAACCGAGGTGGTCGGTCAGATAGGGCTCGAAGAGGGTGAGATCGGCGGTGCGGATGGCCTGGAGCAGGGAGGAACCGGCGATGGCGCGGATGATGCGCAGGCTCATCTCGACGGTGCGTTCCAGCCCGGTGTCGCCGGGCAGGTCGATCCGGGCGTGGTCGACGATTTCCCCGGCTTCGATGGTGACGGCGGACAGGGCGAGCCTGCGGATCCCTCCGGAGCGGCGGTAGAGGGTCACCCGGGCGACGCCGGCGCGGCGGGCCACGGCGGTGGCCGTGGTCCGGTGGAGCCCGACGACGAGGATTTCCTCACGGACCGCCTGGAGTAGTCGTTTCTCGACGTCGTCCTCTCCGGTGGCGGTGACACTCGGCCAGGGGGCGGCTGCGATCTCGGTCACAGGGCCATCGTGCCACGTTCGCTACTCATGAGAAACACTTTGTGCCAAAGTGTTTCTCATGGTTGATGCACTGACGCGTTCCGTCCCCCGTTCGGTGTGGCACGGCTGGGGTGATCCGACACAGGTGCGACCCCTGGCCCCCGCGGCCTGGACCTTCCTGGGAGAACGGTTGGGAGCGGAACCCCAGGCCGTGCCCCGCAAACCGGTGACCATCGGCGAGGTGCGGCTTCCCGAACGTCAGCTGCCCGAACAGGCACGGCTCGAACTGATCGAGATCGTCGGCGGCGACCACGTCCGGGAGGACCGTGACAGCCGGGTGTGCCACGCCGGCGGCAAGAGCTGGCCGGACCTCTTCCGCGCCTGGACGGGCGACGGAAGCGCAGCCCCGGACGCCGTGATCCTGCCCCGGGACGAGGAACAGGTCGGCGCGGTGCTCCAGGTGTGCGCGGACCACCGGATCGCCGTCGTCCCCTTCGGCGGAGGGACGTCCGTGGTCGGCGGGGTGCAATCGGATCTGACCGGACCGGACACGGACCCCGACGAGCTCTTCACCGGAGTGATCGCCCTGGACCTGCGCAGGCTGGACCGGATGCTCTCCTACGACCCGATCTCGCGCACCGCGGTCTTCCAGGCGGGCCTGCGCGGACCCGACGTCGAACAGGCCTTGCGCCCACACGGGATGACCTTCGGGCACTACCCGCAGAGCCACCAGGAGGCCACCTTCGGCGGATACCTGGCGACCAGGTCGGCCGGCCAGGCGTCCACCGGATACGGGCGACCCGACGAACACGTGCTGGGACTGACGATGGTGACCCCGACCGGCACCCTGAACCTCGGCGGCCGATCCCCGGCGTCGGCGGCCGGCCCCCGCCTGCAGGACCTGGTCCTGGGCAGCGAGGGCACCCTCGGGATCATCACCGAGGCCTCGGTACGCGTACACCCGATGCCCACGGTGAAACGTCATGCCACCTGGGTCTTCGAGTCCTACCAGGCCGGCTGCGACGCCTTACGCGCCCTGGCCCAGGACCTCGGCGAAGGCATCATCGCCGATGTGTGCCGTCTGTCCGACGAGGAGGAGACCGAGGTCAACCTGAAGCACGCCGGCCGGGCGGGCCAGGCGCTGCTCCGGTACTGCTCACTGCGCGGGATGGAACACCCCGCGCTGCTGATCCTCGTCTGGGAGGGCACCGACTCCTCCCTGGTGAAGGCCCGACAGAGTGCCTGCGAGGGGGTACTGCGCAAGACCGGCGGCCGATCGGTGCCCTCGGTGGTGGCCAAGGCCTGGGAGAAGCACCGCTTCTCCGGCCCCTACACCCGCGACTACCTGCTGGCCCACCGTGTGCTCGCGGACACCCTCGAGACGGCCACGACCTGGGACCGGTTGCCGGCATTGCACTCCGCGGTCGGCGGGGCCATCCGACACGCCCTGGAACAGGACGGCCGTCGATGCCTGGTCATGTGCCACGTCTCTCACGTCTATGCGGCCGGAGCCTCGCTGTACTACACCTTCGTCTGCCCCGAGAACGACGACCCGATGGGCCAGTGGCAGGCGGTGAAACAGGCAGCCTGCCAGGCCATCGTGACGACCGGTGGCACCATCACCCACCATCACGCCGTCGGACGCGACCACCGCCCTTATGTGGGCGCCGAGTGGGGACAGATCGGGGTGCGCGCGGTGCGCGCCATCAAACAGGAACTCGACCCGGTAGGAATCCTCAACCCGGGCAAGCTGATTCCCGACGAGGCGAAGGATGTGACGTGACACGAAGAGCGGTACTGGTGACCAATCCCACGTCCGGCGGCGGACGTGGGATGCGGTACCGGGAGCGAGTGAACGACGCGCTGACCGCCAACGGCTGGCGAGTCCGATCGGTGTGCAGCAAGAACGCCGACGACGCCGTCCGGATCGGTGCGGAGGCCGACCCCCAGGAATGCGTGGTCAGCCTCGGCGGGGACGGCATGCACGCCCTGGTGGCCCGCGGCGTCGCGCGGAGCGGGGCACTGCTGGCCGCGCTGCCGGGTGGTCGGGGCAACGACTTCGTCCGGGCCACCGGCCAGCCCCTGGACCCGGTGGCGGCCGCGCTCGCGCTCTCCTCGGCGGGCGAACATCGGGTCGACCTGGGGGAGGCCGATGGCACCCCTTTTCTCGGGGTCGTCAGCATCGGTTACTCGGCCTTGGCCTCGCAGGTCGCGGCCGAGTCCCGGGTGCGTGGACCGGGTGTCTACCATGTGGCCGCGGTCCGGGCTTTCTTCGGCGTGCCTCGGGCGGAGTACGTCCTGTCGGTGGACGGGGTGGAGCGCCGTTGGTCGGGTTTCGAGCTGGCGGTAGGTCTGTCCGGGTGGTACGGCGGCGGCCTGCAGGTCTGCCCCGAGGCGCGGATCGACGACGGACTGCTCGACGTCACCATGGTGGCCGGGGCCCGGCGTCATTTCCTGCCTCTGCTGCGACGGATGTTCTCGGGCAGCCACGTGGAGTTGCCTTCGGTGGAGACCTTCCGGGCTGAGCAGGTGCGGGTGAACGGGGAGGGCGAGGTCTACGCGGACGGTGACCGCCTGGGTGTCCTGCCCGTCGACATCAACGTGAGGCCCGGGGCCCTGCGGCTGCTCGTGTGAGAGCTTGCTGCCGAGGGCCCCGGGCCTACCGGGGTGTGTACGGGACGGGTCGATTCAGTGGTGACGTGCCTCGAGGGAGTCGGCGACGGCCTCGGTGGTCTCGGCGACGATGGCCTTGGTGCGCCGCTTGTGCATCACGTATTCGAAGACCATCGGCAGCACCGAGACGAAGACGATCAGCAGGACGGCTGCTTCGAGGTTGTCGTGGACGAAGGAGATGTTGCCGAGGAAGTACCCGAGCAGGGTGATGCCGGTCGCCCACAGGATGGCGCCGACGAAGCTCCAGGTGAAGAAGCGTTTGCGGTCCATCCGGCCGACGCCGGCGACGACGGTGATGAAGGTCCGTACGATCGGCACGAAACGCCCGATGACCAGGGCTTTGTTGCCGTGTTTGTCGAAGAATTCGATGGTCTGGTCGAAGTATTTCTTCTTGAGGAAGCGTCCGTCACGTTTGTAGAGGGGCTCGCCGATGGCGCGTCCGATCTCGTAACCGACGACATTGCCCAGGAAGGCGGCCGCGGACAGGATGACGCAGGCCATCACGATCGACATGTGGACGTCGCCGCGTTTGATGAACAGGCCGACGCTGAAGAGCAGCGAGTCGCCGGGCAGGATCGGGAAGAGCAGGCCGCATTCGATGAAGACGATGACGACGCTGGCCCAGAAGAACTGGGTCCCGAACTGATTCAACAGGAACTGGGGGTCCATCCATTCGGGACCGAGAGCAGGCATCACGTAATCCAGGCTACCGGGGGCTTCCTGAGATTCTGCTGGGGGTCCGCCGTGAGAGACGTGGGTGATATGTCCTTTTCGTGCGGGAGGCACCCGGGAGGGATGCCGCTCCGGACACCTAGGATGTGCGCTGTGAACAGCGATGACGTGGCGGCCCGGGGCGATACTCCGACAGTGGCTCCGGCCTCGGGCGGGCGGACCGTCGGCGTCGGCCCGTGGCCAGGGGGTGAGACGGCGTGGCCCCGCGATGAGACAGGGCAGATCGCACACCCCTACGACCCGCGACTGCTCCTCGAGGGGGACACCCGCAACGTCGAGGACAGATATCGCTACTGGCAGCACGAGGCGATCGTCGCCGACCTCGACCGACACCGTCACCCCCTGCACATCGCCGTCGAGAACTGGGAGCACGACTTCAACATCGGTTCGATCATCCGCACCGCCAATGCGTTCAACGTCGGCGCCTTCCACATCGTCGGCAAACGTCGTTGGAACCGCCGCGGTGCGATGGTCACCGACCGCTACCAGCACGAACACCATCACGCCACCGTCGACGACCTGCTCGCCTGGGCGGGAGACCACGGACTGGCCGTCCTGGCGATCGACAACGTGCCCGGGAGTCGTCCGATCGAACTCGCCGAATTGCCCCGCCGGTGCGTGATGATCTTCGGCCAGGAGGGCCCCGGTCTCTCCGCGGAAGCCCTCGCCGGAGCCCAGGAGATCCTGCACATCACCCAGTTCGGGTCCACCCGGTCGATGAATGCCGGAGCCGCGGCCGCGGTGGCCATGCACTCCTGGGTGTGCGCCCATGCGCAGATCCCCGGGGACGGGCGGTGACCGGTCGCCGATGCGCGATCTCCTGGCCGAAGACGTCCTGAGGGGTGTCGTCGGGATCCGTGAGCCCGGATCCAGATCCGGGCAAACCCTCCGAAAGGCCCCCTCCTGCCTGAAAAAACAACTCTTCCTGAGGTTTTCCCGCACATGAAGTGCCTTTTGCAACGCATCATGGACACCACTGCCCCCGGCCGCGACGGCTGGGCGGTCTCATGTCGGACCCTCGAAGAGGAGGAGTCACCGTGCTCATCCGGAGTCGTTCCGGGCGGCTGTCCGCATTTTCCGCCATGGCCCTGTCGGCCTGTCTGGTCGCCGGGAGCACGGTGTCGGCCGCTGCCTCGCCTGCGCCGGGGACGGCGATGACCTCGCAGGCCAAGACCCCGGTGTCCACCGCTGCCCACATCCCTGTCGTCGCACCCGCGCTCCCGGCCGGAGCGGGTCCGGCCGAATGCGTGCCCCGCAAGGGCACCGCGCAACGTCCGCCCGGCCCGCGCGCGGACGAAGGGCTCCTGGGCTACGCGGAACTTCCGCCGGTCGCCGACCAGGCCGCGCTGCCGGGCAAGGTCCATCTGCGCGACGGCCGGTCCGGTTTCAATCGTCGTTTCGAGTTCGCCCTCCACCAGGGACGACTGGCCACCCGGGCCGTGCAGGGCGACGGTCGTTGGCGGCAGATGCGGGTGCCGCACTGTCTGGACGGGAAGATCGTCAGCTTCTCGGTGAACGACGACGAACTGGTCGCTGTCGACCGGGCAGGCTGGTTGTACACCCTCGACAACGTGCTCTCCTCCCCTCGGCTGTGGAACTGGATGCGAGCCTGGGGCGCGCCCTTCTGGTCGGGGAGCGGGCACCGCACCCCGACTTCCGCAGAGGGCCGTTGGGCCTTGTCGATCCTGGGTAAACACGAGGACGTCTCCTTCACCGACCGGATCGGGAATCCCCACGCGGTGGCCTTCGCGAAGGTCACCCAGGTCCTGGTGCTCTCCCCGGACGGCTCCCGGATCACCTATCTCGACCCCTGGCTGCCCAATGACTACTCCTACGAGGTGGGCTCGCCGATGGGCGGGCGTTTCCGCTCCGAATCCCTCTCCGCCTCGGGATCGACCGTCTTCGTGACGAACCGTTACGGCGACATGTACACCCGGTTGTACGACTTCGACATCTCCGGCGCGGACCGGGTCTTCTTCCGCTACTCCTGGCAGGATCAGCGGGGCAAGCCTTCGATCGTGAACCAGCTGGTGGAGAAGCTGAACCTGAAGTACGCCGCGATCCAGCTGCCGGCGCCCGACTGGGTGCGTCAGCCGAAAGTGCCCGGGGAGATCACCTCCCGGATCTCGATCCACTCCACTGCGGCGGGCTCGCACCACCGCGAGCTGCGGGTGGAGGGGCGCTCGGGCGGACGTACCGGTTACTGGCACAAGGCGTTGACCGCGCCGTCCTGGCAGTTCACCCCCACCGGAGAGGCATTGCGGGGGAAGATGTTGGAGAACACTCCGCAGGACCGTTCCCGGGACACGCTGAGTCCGCCGCAGCCGTACTCCTATGCCGGGACTGCTCGGAAGGCCTTCTCCGGGGACGAGTTCAACTTCGTCTTGAAGAATTTCGACTTCGCGCAGACCTCGCGACCCGTGGAGGTCACTTATCAGGGGCACCGTATCCCGGTGATCCTGCACAGCTACGACGGGATGCGCCTGTTCCCGCGGGGTGCCGGGATCGACGGGAAGACCCGCAAGCTGGGTGCTGCCCTGGAGCTGCCGGCGCAGTTGTACGCCGACCCGGAGTCCGCCGGGCCCGGGGTGGCCTCCTTCGTCCGGGAGATGCTCAAGGGCAAACGCATCCGTGAGGTGACCGTGAAGGTCAACGAGAACGAGCTGAGGATCCCCCAGCTGGGGTTGCGCATGGGGCGCTGCTGACGGACGGTCGGGATCGAAGGGACGGCCGCCGGCCGGTGACCTCTCCGAGGCGGGTCACCGGCCGACGGCCGTGTCGGGCCGTTCGGGGGTCGCGTCGGAGCCGATCAGTATTCGACGACGACGCGCCCGTCGATGGCGCCTTCCTTCATCTCGGTGAAGATGTCGTTGATCTCCGCGAGGGAGCGCTTGTGCACGCGGGGACGGACGGCGCCGCGTGCGTAGAAGTCGATCGCCTCGACCATGTCCTGCCGGGTGCCGACGATGGAGCCGCGCACGGTCAGGCCGCGCAGCACGATGTCGAAGATCGACGCGGGGAAGTCGCCCGGGGGGAGGCCGTTGAAGACGATGGTGCCGCCACGGCGGGTCATGCCGATGGCCTGGCCGAAGGCTGCGGGGTGCACCGCGGTGACCAGCACGCCGTGGACGCCGCCGGTGTGCTTCTGCACGGCGGCGATCGGGTCCTCGGTGGCGGCGTTGACGGTGAACTCGGCGCCGAAGTCGCGGGCGAGCTGCAGTTTGTCCTCGGCGATGTCGACGGCGACGACGCGCAGGCCCATCGCGGTGGCGTACTGCACGGCGATGTGACCGAGTCCGCCGATGCCGGAGATGGCGACCCACTGTCCGGGCTGGGTGTCGGTCACTTTCAGGCCCTTGTAGACGGTGACCCCGGCGCACAGGATCGGTGCGACCTCGATCGGGTCGACGCCTTCGGGGAGGCGGGCGGCGAATCGGGCGTCGACCAGCATGTACTCACCGAAGGAGCCGTCGACGGAGTAGCCGCCGTTCTCCTGGCTCTCGCAGAGGGTCTCCCATCCGGTGCGGCAGTACTCGCAGGTGCCGCAGGCGGACCAGAGCCAGGCGTTGCCGACGAGATCGCCCTCGGCGAGTTCCTCGACGTCCGGTCCTACGGAGATCACGCGGCCGACGCCCTCGTGACCGGGGATGAACGGGGGAGTGGGTTTGACCGGCCAGTCGCCCATGGCCGCGTGCAGGTCGGTGTGACAGACGCCGGTGGAGATGTTCTTGACGAGGACCTGTCCCGGGCCGGGCTGCGGCAGGGCGCAGTCCTTGACCTCGAGCGGTGCTCCGAACTCGGTCACCACAGCTGCCTGCATGTTCGACATGATCTGGATTTCCTTTCCCGGGCTGAGGGGCGTGGACGGCCGGGGTGCCGCCACCGCCACGTGGATTCACACCGAATGCTCCAGTGAAAATCTGTAATCCTACTGTGTCAGGCGTTCTGGCACTAAGTAATTCGGGGTCCGCTCTATCGACCTTCATAGGCGGTGACATGGGCTGATGTGTCCTCGGTGAGAAGGGGGACACGTCCCGGGGCGGTGATCCGGCTTCCGAAGCGGACTAGGCTTGGCCCCAGTACCGGTCGTGCATCCGGGCCCGACCGCATCCCCGCGACGAGAAGGAGCCTTTCGTGCCTATCGCAACCCCTGAGGTCTACGCAGACATGCTCGACCGGGCGAAGGCGGGATCCTTCGCCTACCCGGCCATCAACGTGTCCTCCTCCCAGACGCTGAACGCCGCCATCCGCGGCTTCGCCGAGGCCGGTTCGGACGGCATCATCCAGGTCTCCACCGGTGGTGGCGAGTACCTCTCCGGCCCGACCATCAAGAACATGGTCACCGGGTCGCTGGCTCTGGCCGCCTATGCGCACGAGGTCGCGAAGAACTACGACGTCAACATCGCGCTGCACACCGACCACTGCCCCAAGGACAAACTGGACGGCTTCGTCCGCCCGCTGCTGGCCGCCTCCGCCGAGCAGGTCAAGAAGACCGGCCTGCCGATCTTCCAGTCGCACATGTGGGACGGCTCGGCCGTGCCGCTCGACGAGAACCTGGAGATCGCCCGCGAGCTCCTGGCCCTGGCCAAGGCCGCCAACATCATCCTCGAGGTCGAGATCGGTGTCGTCGGTGGCGAGGAGGACGGTGTCGCCAACGAGATCAACGACCAGCTGTACACCACCCCCGAGGACGCACTGAAGACCGTCGAGGCGCTGGGCCTGGGCGAGAACGGCCGGTACATGGCCGCCCTCACCTTCGGCAACGTCCACGGCGTGTACAAGCCCGGCAATGTGAAGCTCCGCCCCGAGATCCTCAAGCAGTGCCAGGACGCCGTGAAGGAGAAGCACAACACGGGCGACAAGCCGCTCGACCTGGTCTTCCACGGTGGATCCGGTTCCCTCCCGCAGGAGATCTCCGACGCCGTCGACTTCGGTGTCGTCAAGATGAACGTCGACACCGACACCCAGTACGCCTTCACCCGCCCCGTCGTGGAGCACATGATGAAGAACTACGACGGTGTCCTGAAGATCGACGGTGAGGTCGGCAACAAGAAGCAGTACGACCCCCGCTCCTGGGGCAAGGCTGCCGAGGAAGGCATGGCCAAGCGCATCGTCGAGGCGTGCGAGAACCTCCGCTCCGCCGGCACCCACAAGTGATGAGCGGCGGGGACCAGCACCGGCGCAATCTGCTCGAGCCCCCGCCTGCACTTCTTCCCGAGGATCCGGCGGCGAGCATGCTCGCCGCCGGATCCTCGGCCGTCGAGGTGGCGGCGGCCTATCCGGCGAGCTCGCTCGCCTGGGCCGAGCTGGCCGAGGACGCCTTGGCCGGCGGTCGGGTGATCGAGGGTTACGCCTATGCCCGGGTCGGTTACCACCGCGGGCTCGACGCCTTGCGTCGGGCGGGGTGGAAGGGTGCGGGGCCGGTGCCCTGGTCCCATGTACCGAACCGGGGTTTCCTGCGGGCACTGGGCGCGCTGTCCCGAGCCGCGCAGCGCATCGACGAGACCGACGAGGCCGAACGCTGCCTGGACTTCCTGCGCGACAGCTCAGCCGAGGCGGTCGACGCCCTCGACATGTGACGGGGGCGCGGGTGACCGGGGCACCTCTGACAGGAACGCCGCGGCCAGCCCGAATTCGTCCAGGGCGTCGGTCAATCCGTGGCGCCACCAGGCGTAGTCGTGCCCGCCGCGGTACTCGCGGTAGCTGACGTCATGACCGACGGTTCGCGCCGCATCACGGAAGGCGCGCGCCGTCGACCATGTCGTCCTCCTCGCGGCCGATCTCGAGCTGAATCGGGCCCTCGACGGACTCACGACGCTCGTCTACGGCATCCCAAGCGTCAGACCGGATTCGAATGTCGCTGAGAAGAAGCTCCCGCCGGAGGCGAAGACCGACCAGTGGGCGTCCTTCGCGCTGCTTTACCGCCTGACCTTGCGTGTGGAGGCCGGCCTCCGGATCCCGACGCTGCTGTTCTGCGTGGGCCCAAGGCGCCGGGCCTGCGCCTTTCCCGCCGACGCGCTGCACAAGGCTCCCGTCGGCTGACACCAGCGGGTGGCTGTAGCTTCCCCGTGGAAGCACCGGCCCTCCGATCGGCATCCCACTGTCATCCGATCGGTTGACAGTGGGAAAGGGCCGACGGGTCGTCGCGCACGACGGGGCGGGCCAGCGAACGTGGAGGCATGTCCAGCGAAGCCCCCACCTCCGCCATCGGGATCCGCCACGTCTACGTCCGCTACGGCGATGTCACGGCCGCGGGGTGGCCTCGATCTCGACGTCCCCGCATCCCTGCGTTTCCTCGGCGAATCCCTGGGCCCCGACGTGATGGATGTCCGCGTGACGACGACCACGTTCGAGGGCATCTGCCTCGGACTCCTCGAGGAGAAGGGCTGACGTCATGAGCGTCCCCAACACCGCGCCTTCCAACCCTGTCGACACGGCCCCGAAGCGCCGCAGCGCGGCTCGACGTCAGCCGCCAGGAGCCTTGCGCAGCGCGCTTGCTCAGCTCCGCGGGGACTGGCTTCAGCCGATCCGCAATCCCGACGCCCAGCGGACGGCACAGGGGCCTGGATCCATGACGTGGGTGCTCCAGGGGCCGTCCACGATAGCGAGCGTTCAGCGGACTCCCGCGCAATCGCACCTCATCAGGCCCCGGCAGCTCTCAGCAGACCCAAAGTTCAACATGCGCACAGCAAAGGAGATCACCATGACGACTAACTCGCAGAACCTACCCGTGGGCCCTCTGTTCCTCTCCCTGGCACTCAGCCTCGCAGGGGCTGCCGCCGTATGGCTGATCACCTCTTCGGTGACATACGCGATGACGTCCGGCGCTGCTGGTTTCGTTCTCGGCGGAGGCATCTACCTGGCCTTGGCCATGAGCGGCCGCGAGGAGCGGCAGTAAGCTCCGAGCCGATCGCTCCCCGTACCGGCCGAGGCGACCCCCCCGAGTGGGAGGACTTCCTCGAACTGCTCGACGCCGCCCGCGCACGATTGGTAAGCGTGCCGATGCTCGACTATCGGCCCGTGCGTCGCCGCCGGAACGATGGAAAGCGCAGCCCGGTCAGGTCGCGCACGTCTTCGCGGGTGGGATCGATGATGCCCTTAGCGATGGCAACACGCACCGCCGAAGCCCGATCACGAGCATCCAGTTTGGTGTAGCACCTGGTCAGATAGGTCTTGACGGTCGCCTCGGCCAGGTGGAGCCGCTGACAGATCTGACCGTTGGTCAGGCCCAGGGAGACCAAGGTGAGGATCTCCACCTCGCGTTCGCTCAGGACGGACTCCTCCTCGGGCTGACGCAGATGCAACGCCAAGGCGGCACCGACCCGCGACGAGACGACCATCTCTCCGGCTGCCGCGCCTTTGATACCCGCCACGATCTCTTCTACAGGCGCATCCTTGACGAGGAATCCGCTCGCGCCGCCCTTGATCGCCGACGCCAAGTCCGCGGGTTTCGTGGTGGCGGACAGCACCAGCACGCGCGGCCCACCCCGATGAGCGGCAAGCCGCCTTACCAACTCGAGCCCGCCCATCCCGGGCATGGACAGATCGGTCAACACCACGTGGGGGTCGGTGGCAGCGATCACGTCGAGCGCTTCCTCGGCGGTCGTAGCCGTGCCGACGACCTCCACCTCGTCGCTCTCCGCCAACAACAGCGCCAGCCCGGTCGTCACGATCGAGTGATCGTCGACGAGGACCACCCGTACGGTCATCGTTGCCTGCCTTCGAGTGTTGTGGCCTCCACGGCCGGTCCACCGCAGTGATGAGACACCATGTCGCTCTCCTCCGCGTGAGCGTTGCTTGCAAGGAACTGCGTCGACCCCCACGGGAGCCATGCCGTGAGCACCGTGCCCTCTCCGGCACCTCCGTCGATGGACACCCGGCCCCCGACGGTTTCCGCACGGGCACGCATCCCCTTCACCCCGAGACCATGCCCGGCCAAGGCGCTACCCTCCGCGGTGCCATCGACGCCGATCCCGTCGTCGCTGACGCTCAAGACCACCCACTCCCCGGAACGGGTCACCGACACATCGACCGACCGGGCTTGCGCGTGGGCCGCGACATTGCTCAACGCCTCGCGCAAAACCCGCAGAAGAACTGAGCGCACCTCCGGTCGCAGGTCCGTGTCAGAGACCAGGACCTGGGTCCGAGATTCCAGGCCGGCTCCCCCCGCAACTGCCAGCACGGAGGACTCGACCGACCCCGCGAAGGTCGGGCCGTCCGACGGCGCCTCCGTATCCGCGGTTTCCGCAAGCAGCGCCCGCAGCTCCGCGAGTGCACACAAGACCTGGTCGTGGGCCATCGCCGTGCGGCTCTGCGCCTCCTCTGAAGCGCCTGCTTCGTGGCGCAGACGCGCCGCCTCCAACAGCATCCGGGTCACCGTGAGTCTCTGGGTGACCCCGTCGTGCACTTCTTGGGCCATCCGTGACCGCTCTGCGGATACCCCCGCCTGCCGGCTGACCCGCGTCAGTTCCGCTTGGGACGCTTGGAGCGCCAGCACCGCTTGTGCTCGCGACTCACTCAAGGCCATCACCTGGGACACCCAGGCTCCCGCCATGAGGCAGAGCACGAAGCCCACCGCCAGCGGTACCGTTGACCACCCCCGGGGTTCGACGCCGTGAAAATGCACCGCCAGGGAGGAGGCGGCGAACAACACGCCTGCCGTCACCATCGCGGGGCCAAGACTCATCGCCAGGAAGACGCGCGGCACCACGATCGGCAGCACGAGGACGACCAGCGGCGATCCGAATGCCACGAGCACAACTCCGAAGACCAACAGTGCGATCCGCAGCCCGACGGGGACGGTCGCCCCTCTCATGAGACCCCCACTTGACCTTGAGGTCAGGGGGCGCTCCGCCGCGACCAGGCCCACGCCGACAGCAACCACGATCCGGTCGATGCCGCTGCCGGCATAGATCAGCACGGCCAGGGTTGCGGCAAGCCAACCGAAGTACACGACATCCCAGGGCGAAATCCCGGTGCGGGTGGGGAATGCCTCGACAGCAGTCACGCCCGACTCACCAACCCATAGAGCACGGAGTCAGCCTTGATCTCGCCGTACGGGTCGTCACCGAAGGCTGAGACGGCTGTCGCGAGACCGACGATAGAGAGGAGTCCCCCCGGAGAGAGCCGGGACAACACCGCCGTCGATCCTCTGACCGGATCAGACCGCAGAGCGAGATCCAGGTGACAGATGGCTAGGTCGATCTCGACACCCTGCAACGCGGGAGCGGAGTCGACCTTTTCGACCGAGGACTGAACGATCTGGATCCGGGCATCGTCTGCGTGTCGAGCGGCGTCGACCTCGACGCCGACAGCGACGGGGTCGAAGTCGAACAACAGGGCGTCAGACCAGATCCTGAGCAGGTCTGCGAGCAGTTCGCCGCCGCAACCTACGTCGAGCACGGGGTGCGTCCCCCAGGAGGGAGGGCCGCAGCCACGGCTGCCGTCAAGGCCCGCGACAGCACCGTCTCCCGATCGTCGAAGCCCGTGCTAACTCTGCGCAAGTCCGGCACCGTGAACCACGACTGTGCTTCTTCCCCGAGCATGGCATCAAACATAACGTGACAGAGGTGGTGTCGATAGCCCGAATTCGTCCAGGGCGTCGGTCAATCCGTGGCGCCACCAGGCGTAGTCGTGCCCGCCGCGGTACTCGCGGTAGCTGACGTCATGGCCGACGGTTCGCGCCGCATCACGGAAGGCACGCGCGCCGTCGACCATGTCGTCCTCCTCGCGGCCGACTTGCACGACGATCCGGGCCGGTGACGCCGTGCGTACGCCCGCCCGGCCGAGCGACCGTAACTGCTCGACGAGGTCCCCGCGTACCTCGGCCACCGGAGCAGCCGCAGCTGTCCGGTCGCGGCCGGGCCGGTAGATCTCCGGCCGGGGGCTTTCCGCGCTGAACCAGAACGAGCCGGACTGCACGATCGCCGTCCCCACCAACTCGGGATGGTGGACGGCCAGAGATGCCGCCGCGAGACCGCCGTACGACTGACCGGCCACGACGACGGCATCAGCGGCGGGAACGACCCGGCCCAGCCGGTCACATCCTGCGGCGAGCGCCTCCCGGACCAGCCGTGCCGCCCGGTCGGGGCAGGGCAGATCCCGGCCACGCTGTTCCGTCCCGGCCGTGTCCACCAGCAGGACGTCCAGCGACACGCCCTGGGCGTGCAGCGCCGCCAAGGTCGGCAGGGCATCCCACATCTGACCGTCGAGCAGGACCAGCACCGGCCGCCGACCTGCATCGGGAACATCGTCCGGGCCTTCGTGAGTGTCCTGCGCGTCTGTGCCCAGCGCAGCGACGCGATGCCGGCGCGGCACCCCGTCGGCGCCGACCTGCGGGACGTCGATCCACTCCGTACCCGCCTGGGCGTCGTCATCCGCCCCGGCGGTCCAGGCCGGATGGGCAGGGAACCGGGGGCCGGTCCACACCGACGACGTCGAACCGTGCGGGTGAGGCAGCCGGTCCGGGTTGCGCGGGTCCGGCACCCCTGCCTGGTGGATCCCCGACCAGCCCGGTCGGGTGGCGCCGACGTCGTCCGGGATGTGCGGGCGGTGCACCAGCCGGTAGCTGAAGCAGCCGTCCGGCGGCAGCAGGTAGGTGAGCTGGCGCAGGCCTGTCGTGCCGACCCGGCCCAACAGCGCCGGCGCGATGTGTCGCCGATGGCGATCGGTGAACGAGCTGAGATGCAGCATGACGTCGCCGTCCCGTTCGTCCGGCTGATCCCACCAGGCGAAGGTCACCGGAACCAGGTCGCACCCGTCCACGCGGTGGACCGGTCCGACCTCCGGCAGTACGTCCCACTGTTCCCATCGCGCCCGGGCCGCCGCATCGGCCTCGTCCGCATCGGCCTCGTCCGCGTCGGCGCTTCCCTTCCCGCTCAGCGCGGCAAGGTCAGGCACCCAGGCCGGGACGACCCGTACCGGGGCGCCGTCGTCGGCCAGGGGAGTGACCGGGAGCTCACGATCCTCGTACGGCGCGCTCATTCCGGCACCACCGGGATGATCAGCGGAGCGCCACAGGTGGGATCCGGGATGACCTGGACGTCGAGCCCGAAGATGTCGGCGATCGACTCGGCGGTGAAGACCGCCTCGGGCGGGCCTTCCGCCATGATCCTCCCCTCTCGCAGGGCGATGACGTGGGTGGCGAAACGGGCCGCCTGATTGAGGTCGTGCAGCACCGCGACCAGCGTCGTACCGCTGCGGTGCAAGGTGCGGCACAGCCGCAGGATCTCCAACTGGTGGACGATGTCGAGATAGGTCGTCGGCTCGTCCAACAGGACGGTCGGCGCCTGCTGGGCGAGGACCAGCGCGAGCCAAGCGCGTTGGCGCTGCCCACCGGACAACTCGTCGACGGCGCGGTCGGCGAGATCCTCGAGGCGACACAACACCAACGCCTCACTGACCGCCGCCTCGTCGGCAGCGCTCCAGCGGCGCAGCAGCCCTTGATGGGCGAAACGGCCCCGCGCGACAAGATCCGTGACGGTGATGCCCGGCGGGAACATCTGCTCCTGCGGGAGCAGCGCCAGCGAACGAGCCACCTGACGGGTGGGCAAGGCGTGGATGTCGGCGCCGTCCAGCAACACCCTGCCCCGACGTGGGGACAACACCCGACCCAGGCCCTTGAGCAGCGTCGACTTGCCGCACGCATTCGGCCCGATGACGGCCGTGAACTGGCCGTGCAGCAGATCGACGTCGAGACCGTCGATGACGACCCGCCCCTCGTAGGCCAGGGTCAGATCGCGTGCCTCCAGGGCAGCGGCCCCGTTCGCCCGCAGCGGGGCGGTAGACGATGTCATCGGCGTCCTTTCCGGGTCAACAACATCCACAGCAGATAGGTGCCGCCCAGGACCCCGGTGACCACCGCGACCGGCGGGCGTACCGACATGGGCAGGTTCTGGCCGAGAGCATCCGCCAGGAGCAGCAAGGACGCCCCCATGAGCGCAGAACCCAGCAGCGGGATCGACGGGCTGCCCGTCAACCGGCGGGTGAGATGGGGTGCGGCCAGCGCGACGAACCCGATCGGCCCGGCAGCGGCCACACTCGCCCCGACCAGCCCGATCCCGCACCCAGTCATGACGAGCCGGGAACGTTCCGGACGGGCACCGAGCTGGCGGGCCAGTGTCTCGCCCAGCTCGAGGGCGTTCATACCCCGGGAAGCCAGCAACGCCGTAGGCAGCAGGACGACGACCGCCCCGCCCACCGCGGCGACCTCCGTCCACGTCCGGGCACTCAACGACCCGACCAGCCAGATCTGCCCCGCGATGGCGATATCGGGATGGGGCTGGGTCAGGACGACCGTCGTCGCAGCCTGCAGACCTGCACTGATCCCGATGCCGATGAGGATGAGCCGGTGCCCGTTGCTGACACCGTGCTGCCGGGACAGCCCGTAGCTGGCGGACGCCGCCGCCCCCGCCCCCACCATCGCCAACAGGGCCGTCGTCTCCCGCGTCGTGCCGAAGACGACGATGCCGACGACCGCCGCGAACGCAGCCCCCGAGACCAGCCCCACGACCTCCGGCGAGCCCAGCGGATTACGCGCCATCGACTGGAAGAGCGCGCCGGAGGCACCCAACGCCATCCCGGCGAAGAGCCCGGTGAGCAGCCGGGGCAGACGGATGCCCCAGACCACGGTCGTTGCCAGACCGTCGTCACGCCGCCACAGACCGTCCATCGCCGACGACCACGACAACACGAAAGTGCCGGTCAGGAGTTCAGCCACGGCCGCAGCTGCCGTGACACAGACCAGGACCAGGCAGACCACGGCCGTACGGCGATGAACGAGCAGGCTGACACCGCCAGGTAGTCGAAGGACACGGTGCGGCAGATGATCCCCGGCACGGAAGAGCCCAGGGTCGGCGGCGGGAGCGTCATGGTCGGGCGACCCCGCGGCCGCCCGGGCATCGGCGGATTCGGTCTCCACAGCAGGAGGCACAGCCCTCACCCTCGCAACCGCCCACGCCGGGCGATGGCGACGAAGACGACCGCCCCCATCGCGGCACAGACGACCGACGCATGGACCTCCGCAGGGGGGATGACCAGCCGACCGACGATATCGGCGAAGAGCAGGACGACAGGTCCGATCAGCGCAGCGACCGGCAACAGCCGCACCACCGAAGGACCGAGCCACGCCCGGGCGGCGACAGGCGCCAGCAGACCGAGCAGCACGACAGGCCCGGTGAGCGCCGTGGCGGTCCCGGCCAGGACCACGACGGCCAGACCGCTACCCGCCCACGTACGGCCCGGATGAGCACCCACCGCCTTGCCCGCCTCCGTACCCAGCGCCAACGCATCCAAGCTGGAAGCCAACGCGACAGCCAACACCGACGCTGCCGCGATGAGGACAGCCCCCGCGACGATCAACGGCCACGGCCGCGCGTTCACGGCCCCCGCATCCCAATGCCGGAAACTCTGGAAGACCTGCGGATTACTGATGACGAGAAAAGAACTGAACGAACCCAACACCGCAGCCGTCGCCACACCCGCCAGGACGAGCCGCACCGGATCACTGTCATGGGTGAAGACACCCCCGCCGACGAGCACGATGCCGCCGGCCACCGCCGCCCCCACGAAAGCCGCCGCCAACTGGCCCCGGACATCCAAAGCCGGCAGGAAGGTCATCGTGGCGACGACCCCGGCCGCCGCGCCGGAATTCACCCCGAGAATGCCCGGCTCCGCCAACGGATTACGGGTCAACGCCTGCATCAGGACCCCGGCGACACCCAACGCCACACCCGCGACGACAGCCACCACGGTCCGCGGCCAGCGCAGCGTCGCGATGACCAACTGGTCAGGATCACTCAGATCCGGGTGGCGCAGCCCCGCATAGATCGCCTCCACCGGCACCTTCGTGGAACCGAACATCAGCGAGGCCACCATCAACGCCAGAAGCAACACCGTCAGCAGGACAAGGGGAGCGGGCAGGCCCCGAAAGGCCCGCCCGCGACGTAGAGGATCGGTGGAACTCACTTCGGGAAGGCGCTCGCGAGGTGCTTGGCCATGTCGAGCGCGCTGTAGTAGTCGAGCTTGAACGAGGGCAGCCCCAGCGGGACGAGTTTGCCGGAGGTCGCGGCCGGGATGTTCTGGTACGCCGGGTGGCCCTTGATCTTGGCGACGGTGGAGTCGTCTGCGGAGACCAGCAGTACGGTCGGGTTGGTGAGTGCTTTCACCGAGGCTTCCTCGGAGGGGAAGACGAAGTCCTTGCGTTTGCCGCTCGAGGGCGTCTTCGCGTTCTCGACGGTGGTGGGTGCGAGTTTGACGCCCATCTGCTGCAGGATCTGGTCGTGGGGGCCGTCGGGCAGTGCGAAGGCGCTGCCGTTGCTCGGGCTGAAGACGATCATCTGGACCGGTTCGCTCGGCAGCTTCGCGTTGTTCTTCAGCTCGTCGATCTGCTTGCGGTAGTCCGCGACTACGGCCTCACCCTCGGCGTCCTGCCCGGTGGCCTTGGCGATCTCTTTGGTGGTCTGCTCCCAGTTCTGGCTGTTGTAGTTGACCGCGACTGTGGGCGCGATCTGGGAGAGCTGCTGGTAGTTGTCCTTGGTGCTGTCTCCGCCGCTGGCGGAGATGATGATCAGATCCGGCTTGGCTGCCAGGACCGCTTCCAGGTCGAACTTGCTGTTCTGGTAGAGCACCTTGACGCCGGCCTCTTCGGCGGGCTTGGCCCATTGGGCGAAGAAACCGTTCTTGTCGAATCCTTCGCCGCCGGGCTGGGAGGCTCCCGACGCGACCACGGGCGCTTTGACGGCCAACAGTGATCCCGTCAGGACGACCGAGGTGGAGACGATGCGTTTCGGCTTCTCCTTGATCGTGGTTTCGCCGAGTTCGTGGGTGATCTTCCGTGGCCATTGTCCGGTGGCTGCCGCGGAACTGTTCGTGTCTGAGGACGACGAGTTCGCCTTGGCGTTGCCGGAGCTGTCGCACGAGCTGATCGTCAGCGCCACCAGGAGGCTGGTGATGAGGACGAGCGTACGTCGCATCTGCATTTCCTTTTCTCGATGTACACCCAGCGGGGCCGGCATAGTATGAATAGCTTTCGCCCAGTAGGAAATTGCTGTTTCTAGGCAGGAGTTTCCGCAGGGGATACGGAGCTGGTTTCGAGCCAGCTCTCCATGCCGAGCGACTGGCATTTAGGTTAGCCTAACCTAAATTAACAATGCGTGAGACATGCGTCCTGCCTGGTGGGCGCCCGTTTTGGCTGGCCGTCGTTCCGTCTGCGGCCTAAGTCATCGCTGGTGCAGCCCCCTGTCGACAGGTGGGTCGGCGCATTGCTGGGCATCTTTTTCCTGGCTCGTCACCTCCCGATGCCTCCTGCTCGCACCCTTGAACTTCCACCCCCTTATGCGTACTGACCCCCTGTTTGATTGCGGGCGTCAGTTCCCAAAAAGGGGTGTCAGTTCATGGAAAGGGGCGGCAGTGGGAGAACATAGTCCGGGTCGAAGTGCTATGTGGGCCAAGGGAATATGACTACTCACCGTGAGTGGCGGGTAGTCGCCGGGGGTGCGGTCGAGGGTGGCCCGGTGCGGGGTGGTGTCCCTCGGGAGGGGTGACAGGTCGGAGTCGCCCCGGCCGGACCGGTCTCGAGGTCCGGGTGTCGATCGCGGCGCCCGGACCTCCCTCGGGTTCCGGAGCTCCCCGGGTCGGACGAGGTGGAATGTGCTGTTTGCCTACTTCTTCCCGGGGTGCTGGAGCGAGGGGGCCGCGTTTTCACGGGCTGACGCGATGTGTTGCCGGTGCCGTCTGGGGAGTGGAGCGCGTCGTCTCTCCGGGCCACTCCCGCCCGAAATAGGTTCTGAATCCAGTTAACTCAGTTGACTGGTGTTTCTCGCGGTCGGGCGAATTATACAGGGGGATGACATTTTTGCTGGTCATACCCTTGTCTCCGATGGCAACCTGTGCGAACTTAGGTTAACCTAAGTTCGTTGTCTCAGGAGGAGTCGTGGCTAGCGATACCGCTGTCCGTCATACATCTCGCACCTTGAACGGGCGGGATCTCATCAACGTCGGCATCTTCACCGCTGTCTATTTCGTGGTGATGTTCGGCTGCGGAACGTTGGGCTTCCTCTCACCCCTCTTCTCCGGAGTGGGCTTTATCCTGGGGATCCTCGCCAACGGCGTGGTCATCGCCCTATACCTCTCACGCGTTCCCAAAGTGGGAGCCCTGACCATCCTCGGGCTCATCGTGGGAACGTTGATGGTCGTGACCGGACACCCGTGGCTCGGCATGATCATCACGCCGGTACTGGGGCTGATCGGAGACCTCGTCGCACGCTCAGGCGGACATCGCGACCCGCGCCTCAACACCCTCGCCTACGCCGTCCTGAGCCTGTGGTACCTCGGTCCGCTCCTGCCGCTCGTCTACGACAGCGTCGGCTACCGCAAGTACCTGGTCGAGGCCATGAACGAATCGTATGCCGAGGCCTGGACGACCGTCTTCGGACCGGCGGCCCTGCCCTTCTGGGCACTCGGATTCTTCGTGTCAGGACTGGCCGGAGGCTGGTTCGGGCACAACGTGCTCAAGCGACAGTTCCGCCGGGCTGGTGTCGCGTGACGGTGCTGGAAGCAGACCCTGCACGAACGGGCCTGGTCACGACCCGCGATCTGGCTGCCGGGAGCGTCGACTCCGGCCCGCCCCGGGGGCTCGGCCTGTCCCCGGGGACGGCGATGCTCGGCATGATCGTGTGCAATATCGCCGCTCTGTCGACCACCGACCTGCGGTCCGCCGTCGTCGCGGGGGCCACCGTCCTCATCGCGATCGCGAGCCTGCGCCGCCCTCGTCTGTGGTGGGGCGGTGTGGCGGTCATCGTGTCGGGGGCCACCGCCTTCCTGCTTCCCCTGCACGTCGACGTCCCTGCCCTGCTGGGGCTGATCTCACCGATCGGATACTGGGTGGCTTGTTTCGCGGTATCCGCCCTCGCTGGCATCTACGTCGTTCTCACGGTCCGGCCTGCCGACCTGGCAGCGTTGCTCTACACGGTGCACGCCCCACGATGGCTGACCGTCCCGGTCATCGTCATGCTGCGTTTCTTCCCTCAGGCCCGTCGCGAGTTCACGGCGATCTTCGAGGCCATGTCGCTGCGGGGAATCACCTTCGGTCCGGCAGACATCCTGCGCCATCCGCTGCGCAGCCTGGAATATCTCCTGGTGCCGATGCTGGTCTCCTGCTCTCGCATCGCCGACGACCTGACCGCCTCGGGGCTGGTCCGGGGACTGGGCGGGCCAGCAGTTCCCACAGCCTTACGCGACCTGAGCTTGACCTGGCGTGATGCCCTCGCGCTGCCGGTGATCGCAGGGGTGCTCCTCCTCGGTGTCTTCCGCGTGGCCTCGGCATGAGCGCGATCGACTTCACCGGCACGACCTTCGCCTACCGGATAGGTCACGAGGACTCGCCGGCACCAGGACAGACCGGTTCGACCGTTCCCGGGGTCACCGACCTGACCCTGACCCTGGAACCGGGTACGGCGACCTTGCTCACCGGCCCCAGCGGGTGCGGTAAAAGCACCGTGCTGCGATTGGCCAACGGCCTGATCCCCCATGTCACCGGCGGTGACCTCGATGGCACGGTGCGGGTCGAGGGTATCGACGTGGCCGGCGCGGACGTCTATCGGATCGGGTCCCGGACAGGTACCGTCTTCCAGAATCCTCGCAACCAGTTCTTCGCCGCCACCGTCGGTGAGGAGCTGGCCTTCGCCCGGCAGCAAGCCGGTGAGCCGAGGGACCAGATCGAGGCCGCGGTGGCCTCGGCGGCGCACCGGGTAGGCATCCAGACCTGGCTCGAACGATCGCTGTGGGAGCTCTCCGGCGGCGAGCTCCAGGCAGTGGCCTGCGCCTCCGCCCTGGCCGGTCCCGGACGCATCTACCTCTTCGACGAACCGACCGCCAATCTGTCCGTGCGCGCCATCGACGAGCTCGCACGGATCATGGCAGAGATGAAAAGGGACGGGGCCACCCTCCTCATCGCCGAACATCGGCTCTACTACCTGCGTGAATTGGTGGACACCGTCGTCACGATGGAGAACGGTCGGCTCACCGGCACCTGGGCGGCCGAGGAATTCTTCCGATGCACCGACGAGCAGCGACGCAAGGCCGGCTGGCGCACGCTGCAGCCGCCCACCATGACCACGGGTGGCACCCCTGACGCCCAGACGGGCACGGACCGGCCGAGGACGGAGACGGACCCCACCCGACGAGGTGCAGACATACGTCTGGTCGACGTGCGCTTCTCCTACGGCGACCGCTGCGTGCTCTCCCTTCCCGAGCTATGCTTCCCCGCCGGGACGGTGACTGCTCTCACCGGGGACAACGGCGCCGGCAAGTCCACCCTGTGTCGCCTTCTCACCGGCTTGGCCCAGCCGACGCGCGGTGGACGCATCGAGATCGACGGGGTCGGGACGAGCGCCGGGCAACGTCGACAGATGAGCTCGCTGGTGATGCAGGACGTACATCGACAACTTTTCGCCGAGTCGGTGCTCGCGGAGGTGACGACGGGGCTGTCCTCGGTCGACGCCGCCGACGCTGCTGCTCTCCTGGGGTCGCTCGATCTGGCCGACCTGCTCGACCGTCATCCGATGTCCCTGTCCGGTGGGCAGAAACAACGACTGATGATCGCCGTGGCCATGGCCAGCCAGGCGCGCATCGTCGTCTTCGACGAGCCGACCTCCGGTGTGGACTACCGCCACATGCAGGCCATCGGTGAGCTCATCCGCTCGCTCGCCGCCCGAGGGGTCACCGTGCTCGTGGTGACCCACGACGTGGAATTCCTCGAGGTGTGCGCGGATCGTGTCGTCCGGCTGGGGCGCCCCGCCCAGAGCGGGAGGAGCAGCGTCGAGATCAGCGAGAGGTAGCGGCGCGGGCCTGATCCTCAACCGCTCGACCGGGCTGTCGCACCGGTTCGCCGTACTGCCGCCGTCCCTCCGGGCAGGAAGTAGCGACGCTACCGGTAAGCTTGGGCAGTACGAGCCCGGACGTCGCCGTACGTCGCGGGCTCGACGCGTGAACAGGCGCGGACGGTGGACATCCACGTGGGATGTGCGGACGCGCGACGTCAGCGATATGAGGATGGTGGCCGCGATGCCGGCGATCGTGTTGGTCGGAGCCCAGTGGGGCGACGAGGGCAAGGGCAAGGCGACGGACCTGCTGGGCAGCAAGGTCGACTACGTCGTCAAGTTCAACGGTGGCAACAACGCCGGGCACACGGTGGTCGTCGGAGGCGAGAAATACGCCCTGCACCTTCTGCCCAGTGGCATCCTCTCCCCGAATGTCACCCCGGTCATCGGCAACGGGGTCGTCATCGACCTCGAGGTGCTCTTCGCGGAGTTGTCGGCCCTGAGAGCACGCGGGATGGATGTCTCCCGTCTGCGGGTCAGCGCGAATGCCCACGTCATCCCTTCGTACAACATCGCCTTGGACAAGGTGCGCGAGCGCTTCCTCGGCAAACGCAAACTGGGCACCACCGGGCGCGGCATCGGCCCCACCTACGCGGACAAGATGAACCGCATCGGTATCCGCGTGCAGGACCTCTTCGACGAGTCGATCCTGCGGCAGAAGGTCGATGCGGCCCTCGACGAGAAGAACCACCTGCTGGTGAAGATCTTCAACCGTCGTTCCATCGACGCCGACCAGGTCGCCGAAGAGCTGCTGAGCTACCGCGACCGGCTCGCCCCGATGGTGGTCGACACCGGTCTCGAGCTGAACCGTGCGCTCGACGACGGCAAGACCGTCCTCTTCGAGGCCGGGCAGGCCACGATGCTCGACGTCGACCACGGCACCTACCCCTTCGTGACCTCCTCGGCATGCACCGCCGCCGGGGCGTGCACCGGATCGGGGGTGGCGCCGAACCGCGTGGACCGGGTGGTCGCCGTGCACAAGGCGTACACGACCCGCGTCGGAGCTGGCCCGTTCCCGACGGAGCTGCATGACGAGATGGGCGAGTTCCTCCGCGACGGTGGTTTCGAGTTCGGGACCACCACCGGGCGTCCGCGCAGGTGCGGGTGGGCGGACACCGTGGTCGCGCGGTACACCACCCGGGTCAACGGGGTCACCGACTACGTATTGACTAAGCTCGACGTCCTTACCGGGTTGAAGACCATCCCCGTGTGTGTCGCTTATGACGTGAACGGAACTCGGCACGACGAGATGCCGGTCAACCAGTCGGACTTCCACCACGCGACACCGGTCTACGAAGAGCTTCCCGGCTGGGAAGAGGACATCAGCGGGGCGCGCACTTTCGAGGAACTTCCTCAGGCCGCGCAGGATTATGTGCTGCGGTTGGAGGAGCTCTTCGGGGCGCGGATCAGCGTGATCGGGGTCGGCCCGGGCCGTGACGAGGTCGTCGAGCGGTATTCGTTGCTCGGCGAGGACGAGGAGTGAGGGTGACCGAAGAAAGACAAGGACGTCCGGACAAGGCGAGGAAGGCCGAGAAGGACGGAGCACAGAACAACCAGGAGACCGACTGGGTCGCCCGGCTGGCGGACGAGGTCGTCGAGGACGTGACACGTCGTCGTGGCTCCCTGGAGGGGTACACGGTCACCTGTGCGTCGGGGTTGTCCCCGTCGGGGCCGATCCACCTGGGTAACCTGCGCGAGGTGATGGTGCCTCATCTGGTCGCCGACGAGTTGAAACGTCGTGGGATCGACTGTGAGCACATCATCAGCTGGGATGACTACGACCGCTTCCGCAAGGTGCCTTTCGGGGTGCCGGGGGTGGATGATTCCTGGAGTGAGCACATCGGCAAACCGCTGACCAGTGTCCCTGCTCCGCCCGGATCCGAGCACGACTCGTGGGCTGCCCATTTCCGGGCGGCGATGGAGAGCTCGCTCGCCGAACTGGGCGTGGAGTACCGGGGTATCTCGCAGACGGAGCAGTACACCTCCGGTGTGTACCGCGACCGGGTGTTGCAGGCGATGGAGAAGCGCGCGGAGATCGCTGCGGTCCTCGAGCAGTACCGGACGAAGCCGTCCGCGGAGGCTGGTGACGCCTCGGCCGAAGATGTGCCCGACGCTGCGGAGGCAGCCCAGGCCGAGGGGTCGGGCGCGGCCGGCGAGGACGACGGCACGGCGGACGGCGGGGAGTACTTCCCCTTCCGTCCGTACAGTTCGGCCTTCGGTACCGACGCGACCAGGGTGATCTCGTACGACCCGGAGACCACCGAGGTGACCTATGTCGCCACGGGGCCGGACGGGGACGAGGTCGAGGAATCGATGCGGCTCGACAGCGACTTCCGCGGGAAGCTGGTGTGGAAGGTCGACTGGCCGATGCGTTGGGCGCACGAGGGTGTCGACTTCGAACCCAGCGGCGTCGACCACCAGAGCCCGGGCAGCAGCTGGGTCGTGGGTGAGCAGTTGGCCCCGATCTTCGGTGCGGAACGTCCGGTCGGTCCGATGTACGCCTTCGTGGGGATCGCCGGGATGGCGAAGATGAGCTCGTCGAAGGGAGGCGTCCCCACCCCGGCGGACGCCCTGGCGATCATGGAACCGCATGTCCTGCGCTGGTTGTATGCGCGGCGTCGGCCCAACCAGTCGTTCACGGTGGCTTTCAACAACGAGATCCACCGGTTGTACGACGAGTGGGACGCCCTCGAACGCAAGGTGTCCGGCGGTAAGGGGCAGCCCGGTGACAACGCCATGTACGCCCGGTCGGTGCGTACGGCCACGCGGGAACTCGAACGGACGGGTGTGCCGGTGGCTTATCGGGCGATCTGCTCGGTGGTCGACATCACCGGTGGCAGCGCTGAGCAGGCGGTGCGGATCCTGTCGTCGATGGACGAGCGGATCACCGACCTGGACGTTGCCCGCCCCCGGTACGACCTGGCGGCGAACTGGGTGAACACCCAGGCCGATCCGGGGGACCGGACGGTGGTGCGCTCCGTCAAGGACGCCGCGACCTTGTTCACCGCGAACAAGCACCAGTTGGAGTCCTTGGACCTGCTGGCCACCGACCTGGAGAAGGACTGGACGCTGGACGGCCTGACCACGTTGGTGTACGGCATCCCGAAGCGGCAGGCCGGTTTCGACGTGGCCGAGAAGAAACTCCCCCCTGAGGTGAAAGCCGACCAGCGGGCCTTCTTCGCCTTGCTCTACCGGCTGTTGCTGGGCAGTGACACCGGCCCGCGCATCCCGACCTTGTTGCTCTGCATCGGGCCGAAGAAGGTGCGTGAGCTGATCGGTCGTTGACCGTACGGGCTCTCGGGCGGGGCGGGGACGGCGAAGCCGGCCCCGCCCCGTTCTGTGGGCAACAGCCCGGCGCGGATAACATCCCTTGTGGCACAAGAAAACTCACTTAGCTCTACCAGGTATGGTGCCCTTCACTGCCTGACCCGGCACAGCCAGGGCCGCGACATCGGACCGGATCTGACCTGAGCTGACCTGAGCTGCGAGGGAGCCCGATGAAAGAGACCACCGCATCCGAAAATTCTTTCCTCTTCGTGCTGGTGGTCGTCACCGCGGTCATCCTGCAAGGCGTCGGAGCGTCCTTCGTGGGGAACACGATCTCGCCGAAGATGTCGGCCTTCACGGTCTTCGTGGCCTTCGCCGTCGCCGAGATGCTCGGAGCAGCTTCGCGGCTGGGCACGCTCCAACCCAAACATCAGGCAACCTTCCGGAACATCTGTCTGATCAACGTCTACACGGCCGGAGCCTTCGTGCTCCTCTACCTGTCGATGACCTTGACCCTGCCCACCGCGGCCAGCGTCGTCGAGACAGCCGTCGCACCGGTGCTCTTCGGTCTCTCCAGCCGCGGAAGACGATCTGCTCTGCCCTCGGTGTCCCTCTACCTGATCGCCGTGGCCGTGGTCGCCTTCCTGGTGTTGAGCGCTTCCACCGGTTCTCCGTTCCGGACGGCGGCCGGGCTGCTGGTCGCCGCCGGAGCCGGACTGTGCGCGCTGGGTGTGATCCGAGTCGGCCGTCGGCTCGGTAAACAGGGATGCAGCACCTGGTACATCAACTCGATCCGTTTCCACGGCTGCTGGGTGGCCGCCGCGGCGCTCTTCGCCCTGTCGCCGGGAGAGAACCCGCCTTCCGGCGCAGACCTGGCCACGATCGTCGCCGTCGCCCTGATCGGCATCACCGCGCCGGTGGTGCTCTTCCAGTACGGCATCACCCGGACGCCGGTGCGGACCACGGCCTTCGTGGTCTCCGTCCTACCCGCCGTGGTCTTCTGCACCGACCTGTTCGTCTTCGGTGTGGCGGACCCTCTCGTCGCGGTGCCGCTGGCCTGTGTCCTGGCTGCGGCCTGGCTCGGAATCCGCAAGACAGAGCCGGCCGCCGCCGAGGAAGACACACCGCAGCCCCCGACCGGCTCGGAACAGAGCCGGCCCGCCACGGCCGAGGGCGCCGAGGACGCCGACGCCACGCCCGAGGACGCCGACGCCGGGGACGTCAGCCCACGTGCACGACATGCATCCGATGCGCCGCCCGGGTCAACGACACGTACAACACCCGAACCCCACCCGGAGACTCCGCAGTGATCTCCTCGGGATCGAGCACCACGGTGGCGTCGTACTCCAGACCCTTCACACTCAACGGATCGACCACGACCACCCGGCCCCCGTCACCCTCGTCGAAGGAAGCCACCGCGTCGGCCCACCGCTTCGGGGTGATCACACCGATCGACCCGTCGACCTCCTCGGCCAGGGCCGCGACGGACTCCGCCACCGCCAGGACCACCGACCTCTCGTCGAAGGGAACACGGACGTCCACCGGATCCACCCCGGTCTCCCGCACCGCCTGAGGGATGTCGGCGTCCGGCACCTGCGGCAGGACCACCGCCGCCGCGTAGTCGAAGATCTCCCGGGCGTTCCGGTAGTTCGTCGACATGTGGAAGGTACGCCGACCGTTCCGTCCGAAAGCGTGGTCACGCGCCGAGAGGGCCTCGTCGGCATCCCCCCAGGATGCCTGGGCGGCGTCGCCGACCACCGTCCACGACGCGGACTGCGCCCGCCGGCCCAGCATCCGCCACTGCATCGGCGACAGGTCCTGGGCCTCGTCGACCAGGACATGGGCGTAATCGCCGTGCCGGTCGATCCGCCCGCGGAGCAGGGCTTCCCGGCGGGCCTCCTCGTCGAGGGAGGACGGATCGGCCAAGGCCCGCTCCCGGTAACCGTGGGCGCTCGACCCCGGCGCATCGACCCGGGCGGTTCGCAGGTCCCCCGTGGCCACCGCCTCGGCCTCCGCGTCGTCGAGGAGATCGACCTCGTAGAAGCCTCGCTCGTGGTCGACCCGCTCCGGGACGATCCCCACCCGGGAGGACAGATCGTCGATGAGCGCGGCATCGGCCACCGTCCAGGAGCCTGCCGCCAAGGTGTCCCGGAAGGACGACGCCAGCAGCGGTGCGGCCTTCTCCGGGAAGATCCCGGAGACATACCGTCTGGTCCGCTGCTCGTCGGCCAGCCACAGGAGTACCTCGCGTGGGTCCACCGGACGCCACCAGGCATCCAGGAAACGCTCCACGTCCCGGTGCTCGCGGAAGGTGTCCAGGAAGTCCTCCCGGTCGCCGTCGAGCACCTGTTTCCACGCGGCCTGGGCCAGGGCCTCCGTCATCGCCTCCCGGGAGGAGTTGCGCGGATGATGGCGCAGCACCTGATGTCGGATACGGTCCAGGGCCTGCCGGTCGAGGTGGACGGGACGTCCGGTCACCATGACCCGCAGGCTCTCCGGCGAACCGGGGATGGTGTCCCGGGCCGCTCGGCCGAGCACCCGGCGGATCTTCAGGGTTCCCTTGAGGGCTGCGACCTCGGGGGAGTCGACCCGCACCGCGGTCACGGCGTCGACGATGTCGCCCACCGAGCGCAGGACCACCGAATCCTCGCCCAGGGAGGGCAGCACCCGTTCGATGTACGCGGTGTAGGCGGCGGACGGTCCGACCACCAGCACTCCGCCGCGTTCGAAACGCCGCCGGTCGGAGTACAGCAGGTAGGCGGCCCGGTGCAGGGCGACCACGGTCTTGCCCGTTCCCGGCCCACCGGTGATCTCCACGACCCCACGAGCGGCGGCCCGGATGGCCTCGTCCTGGTGGGCCTGGATGGTGGCGACGATATCGCGCATCCGCCCCGAGCGGCTCCGGGTCAAGGCGGCGAGGAGCGCGCCCTCACCGAGGACGACCAGGTCCTCCGGTGCCTGGGAGACCATCAGGTCGTCCTCCGCGCCGACGACCTCCTGGCCGCGGCAGCGCAGTACCCTGCGTCGCAGCACGTTCATCGGGGAGGTCGGTGTGGCCCGGTAGAAGGGTTCGGCGGCCGGCGCGCGCCAGTCGATGACCAGGGGTTCGTAGTCGTCGTCGCGGACCCCGAGTCGGCCGACGTACCGGATCTCCCGTTCGAGGGCGCCGCTCCGGGTGGCATGTTCCAGGTCGAGTCGCCCGAAGACGAGGCCTTCGTGTTCGCGGTCGAGGGCGGCGCGTCGTTTCGCTGCGCTGTAGACCAGGGCGTCCCGTTCGAAGAGGCCGGTGATCTCTTCGTCGCGGACGTCGCCGGTGCGGTCGGTGCGTCCGCGGGCGAGCCCGTCGGCCTGGACCAATGCGGCGCGTCGTCCGGCAGCGGCGAGCTCGGTGTAGACGCGGTCCACATGGGCCTGTTCCGTCGCGAGCTCTCTGGTGAGGACGTCCTGATCGCGGTCCACGTGGGCCACTCGCACCCCTTGTTCGTCGTCCGGTGGTGGGTCGTTCGCCGCCGGGATCTCCTGGCGGGCAAGTTCTCAATTCTATGCCTTTCCTGGAGGTCGGCTGCACAGGGCGGAGACGGGACCGAATGCTTCACGACGAATAAATAGACCTATGAAAACGACTGTCCATTAGGGATATTCGATATCCAGGCGGGTTTTTCCGCTGCGGTCTCCCTTGGATCGGGCAGGCCGCAGCGGCGACAGGGACCGCGGCAGGGCCAGGCGCCGATAGGGTGGAGTCGTGAACGTCCTCGTCGTCGGCTCCGGTGCTCGGGAGCACGCCCTCGTCCTCGCCCTGTCCCGCGACGCGGGAGTGGGCCGTCTGCACGTCGCCCCAGGCAACCCAGGCATGGCAGACCTGGCCACGCTCCACGAGGTGGACGTCCTGGACGGTGCCGCCGTGGCCGGCCTGGCCAGACGGGTCGACGCCCACCTGGTCGTCGTCGGCCCCGAAGCACCTCTGGTGGCCGGAGTGGCCGACGCGGTCCGGGAAGCCGGGATCGCCTGCTTCGGCCCCTCGGCCCGTGCCGCCCGCCTGGAAGGCAGCAAAGCCTTCGCCAAGGACGTGATGGCCGCGGCCGACGTCCCCACCGCCATGGCCCACGTATGCACCACGATGGACCAGGTCGCCGAAGCACTCGACGCCCTCGGCGCACCCTACGTGGTCAAGGACGACGGGCTCGCCGCAGGTAAAGGCGTCGTCGTCACCGAGAACCGCATGACCGCGATGGCGCACGCGGCGCAATGCCTGAACCGGGAGCCCGCGCCGGGGGAGAACCAGCCCACCGTCGTCGTCGAGGAATATCTCGACGGTCCGGAAGTCTCCCTGTTCTGCGTGACCGACGGGCAGACCGTCGTCCCCCTGGCACCGGCCCAGGACTTCAAACGCGCACTCGACGGCGACCAAGGGCCCAACACCGGAGGCATGGGCGCCTACTCGCCGCTGGACTGGGCGCCCGAAGGGCTGGTCGACCAGGTCGTGGCCCGGGTGGCCCGACCCACCGTGGAGGAGATGCGCCGCCGTGGAACCCCGTTCGCCGGAATCCTCTACGTCGGGCTGGCCCTGACCTCCCGAGGGCTCCGGGTCGTGGAGTTCAACGCTCGTTTCGGGGATCCGGAGACGCAGATCGTCCTCGCCCGGCTGGAAACCCCCCTCGGTGGCCTGTTGACGGCTGCCGCCACCGGTGAACTCGACGGTTTCCCCGCCCTGCGGTGGCGTCAGGAGGCCGCCGTGACCGTGGTCGTCGCCGCCAAGGGGTATCCCGAAGGGCCCCGCAAGGGAGACCCGATCGAGGGCCTCGACCAGGTGGGCGACGAGGCCGACGTCCTGCACGCCGGGACAGCGCTCTCCGGCGACCAGCTGGTCAGCGCCGGCGGGCGGGTCCTGTCCGTCGTGGCCCTGGGCAGCGACCTCGCCCGGGCGAGGGAGCGGGCCTACGCCGCCGTCGGCCGGATAACCCTGCGCGGCAGCCACCATCGCACCGACATCGCCCTGGCCGCCCAGGAGAAGAAGATCCCCACACCCACCTGCTGATCGTCCCGTCCGCAAGCGCTCCGGGACGCGACCCCGAGAAGGAACAGATGACCGCCCCGCAGGTTCCCCTACAGATTCCCGGTTACGAACATGTCTACTCCGGGAAGGTCCGGGAGCTCTACGCGCCACTGGACCCGGACACCGGTGAACGGCAGGCGGACCGCATGCTCCTGGTCGCCAGCGACCGCATCTCCGCCTTCGACCACGTCCTCGACTCGGAGATCCCCGACAAGGGGCGCATCCTCACCCGGATGAGCCTGTGGTGGTTCGAACGGCTCGCCGATCTCGTGCCCAATCACGTGGTCTCCACCGATGTCCCGCCGGAGGTCGACGGCCGGGCCCTGCTCGTCCGACGGCTGTCGATGCTGCCGGTCGAATGCATCGGCCGGGCCTATCTGACCGGCAGCGGGCTCGCCGAGTACCAGGCCTGCGGATCCGTCTGCGGGATCACCCTGCCCGAAGGGCTTCTCGAGTCCTCCCGACTCCCGGAACCCCTCTTCACCCCCACATCGAAGGCACCGGTGGGTGAACACGACCAGCCGATGACCAGGGACGAGGTCTCCCGTCTGATCGGCGCCGACCTGACCGACCGTGTCGCCGACCTGACCACGCGGATCCTCGCCCGCGCCGAGCAGATCGCCGCGCCCCGCGGCATCCTCATCGCCGACACCAAGGTCGAGTACGGGCTGACGGAGGACGGCGACCTCGTCCTCGCCGACGAGGTCCTCACCCCGGACAGCTCCCGTTTCTGGCCCGCCGCCGACTACGCGCAGGGCCGCCAGCAGCGCAGCTACGACAAACAGTACGTGCGCGACTGGCTCATGTCCTCGGCCAGCGGATGGGACCGATCATCCGATGAGAAACCCCCCGCATTGCCCGCCGAGGTGATCGAACGCACCCGCCAGACCTACGTCGCCGCCTACGAGGCCTTGACCGGAACACCGTTCCGCAGGTGAAAGCCCTCAGCCGACGCAGATAGGCTGTCCAGGACGGGCCAAACGCCCGAATCGCCGACCGCACAGGAGCACTACCAATGGGAACCGTTGTCGTCGACGTCATGCTCAAACCGGAGATCCTCGATCCACAGGGACAAGCCGTCGCCGGGGCCCTGCCCCGACTGGGTTTCGCCCAGTTCAACGACGTACGGCAGGGCAAGCGCTTCACCCTGGAGGTGGAAGGCCCGGTGACCCCGCAGATCCTGGCCCAGGCGCGGGAGGCCGCCCAGACCTTGCTGTCGAACCCCGTGATCGAGGACGTCGTCTCCGTGCGCGACGCCGAAACAGGTGAGACCGCCTACGACTGGGAGGACGAAGGCAATCCGGAGAGCTGGGGGGCGATCGCGCCGATCCCCGAAGGCGCCGGCCGCCACGAAGGGCGGGCACGGGTCGACCGCGGCAATCTCAGCGCCGAACAGCTCCAGGGCGCCGAGGGCACCGCCGCTTACAAGGGGGACGACGACTGATGCGCGTCGGAGTGGTGACCTTCCCCGGCACCCTGGACGACCACGACGCCCTGCGCGCGATCCGACTGGCCGGAGGAGAGGCCGTGTCCCTCTGGCACGCCGACGCCGACCTGCACGACGTGGACGCCGTCGTCCTCCCCGGCGGATTCAGCTACGGGGACTACCTGCGTTGCGGTGCCATCGCCCGCTTCGCGCCGGTGATGACCTCCCTGCGGGATGCCGCCCGCGGTGGCATGCCCGTCCTGGGGATCTGCAACGGATTCCAGGTGCTCTGCGAATCGCACCTGTTGCCGGGCGCGCTCTCCCGCAACGCCGGACGTCGATTCATCTGCCAGGACCAGCCCCTTCGGGTCGAGAACACGGCCACCCCGTGGACGAGGGATTTCACCGACGGGCAGCAGATCACCATCGTCCTGAAGAACGGGGAGGGCTGTTTCGTCGCCGACCTGTACACCGTCGAACAACTCGAAGCCGAAGGCCGCGTGGTCTTCCGGTACCTCGGTGACAATCCGAACGGCTCCTACCGCGGCATCGCCGGCATCTGTAACGAGGCCGGGAACGTGGTCGGACTGATGCCGCACCCCGAGCACTGCGTCGAGGAGGGCTTCGGCCCCAGCCTCGACGGACGCCCCTTCTTCACCTCCGTCCTTCAGAGCATGGTGGGAGCCTGACGTGGAAGACCAGCATCCTGAACCCCGGACCCCGCACGAACACGGGCAGAACGCTCAGGTCATCGCGGCGCCGACCGCCCGCGACGGAGCCGTGCTCGACACCGTCGAACAGGCTCGGGCCACCCCCGATCGTGAACTGCCCCACCGTGAGCTGGGGCTCTCCGACGAGGAGTACGACAAGATCCGGGAGATCCTCGGACGTCGACCCACCGGCGGCGAACTCGCCATGTACTCGGTCATGTGGTCCGAGCACTGCTCCTACAAGTCCTCCAAGGTGCACTTCCGCCACTTCGCGGAGAATCTCACCGAGGAGATGAAAGCCAAGATGCTCGTCGGTATCGGCGAGAACGCCGGCGTCGTCGACATCGGCGACGGCTGGGCGGTCACCTTCAAGGTCGAGTCGCACAACCACCCCAGCTACGTCGAGCCCTATCAGGGTGCGGCCACCGGCGTCGGCGGCATCGTCCGCGACATCATGGCGATGGGGGCCCGGCCGATCGCGGTGATGGACCCGCTGCGTTTCGGTGCCCTCGACCATCCCGACACCCACCGTGTGCTGCCCGGTATCGTCGCGGGCATCGGCGGCTACGGCAACTGCCTCGGCCTGCCCAATATCGGCGGTGAAGTCGTCTTCGACCCCTGTTACCAGGGAAACCCGCTGGTCAACGCGCTGTGCGTCGGCAAGATGCGCATCGAGGACATCCACACCGCGCACGCCTCCGGCGCTGGCAACAAGGTGGTGCTCTTCGGGGCCCGCACCGGCGGCGACGGCATCGGCGGGGCGTCGGTGCTGGCCTCGGCGACCTTCGACGCCGATGGCCCGACGAAACGGCCGAGCGTGCAGGTCGGCGACCCGTTCAAGGAGAAGATCCTGATCGAGTGCTGCCTGGAGCTCTACGCCGCGGGAGTGGTCGACGGTATCCAGGATCTCGGCGCCGCCGGGTTGTCCTGCGCCTGGTCCGAGCTGGCCAGTGCCGGCGACGGCGGTATGGACGTCTGGCTCGACGACGTGCCGCTGCGCGACCCCCATCTCGCTCCCGAGGAGATCCTCATGAGCGAATCCCAGGAACGCATGATGGCCGTCGTCGAACCGGGCAAGCTCGACGAGTTCATGGCGATCACCCGTAAATGGGAGATCGAGGCGACGGTCTGCGGTGAGGTCGTCGAGGGCGACCGGCTCCGCGTCCATTACCAGGGGCAGGTCATCGTGGACGTCCCGCCGCGTTCCGTGGCCCACGACGGGCCGGTCTACCAGCGTCCGGTCGAAGTGCCGGAGTACCTTGCCGAGCTCCAGGGCAATATGGCCTCGATCCTGCCCCGCCCCGCCGACGGCGAGGAACTGGGACAGATCCTGCGGACGCTCGTGTCCAGCCCGAACCTGGCTGACAAGAGCTGGGTCACCGACCAGTACGACCGGTATGTCATGGGCAACACCGCCCTGGCTCAGCCGGACGACGCCGGGCTGGTCCGGGTCGACGAGCAGACCGGCCGGGGAGTGGCCCTGGCCACCGACTGCAACAGCCGTTACTGCAAGCTCGACCCCTACACGGGGGCCCAGCTGGCTCTGGCCGAGGCCTACCGCAATGTGGCCGCCTGCGGCGCCCGACCTCTGGCCGTCACCGACTGCCTCAACTTCGGGTCCCCGGAGGACCCGGGGGTCATGTGGCAGTTCGAACAGACGGTGATGGGGCTCGCCGCCGGCTGTCGTGAGTTGGGCATCCCGGTGACCGGAGGCAATGTCTCCTTCTACAACCAGACCGGCGACACCGCGATCCACCCCACCCCGGTGGTCGGTGTGCTCGGTGTGCTCGACGACGTGTCCCGGCGGACGTCGTCGTACTGGAAGGACGAGGGCCTGACCCTGATGCTGCTCGGGACGACCCGGGACGAGCTCGGCGGGTCGGCCTGGGCTGATGTACTCCACGGCCACCTGGGCGGTTTGCCGCCCAAGGCCGATCTCCCCGCGGAGAAGGCCCTGGCTGAGTTGCTCGCCCGTGCGACACAGGCCGGTTATTTCGCCGCCGCGCACGATCTGTCAGACGGTGGTCTGGCCGTGGCTGTGGCCGAGTCGGCGATCCGTCACGGGGTCGGTGCGCGTCTGGACCTGGCCGAGCTGATCATGCGCGATTCGGTGGACGCTTTCGTGGCCTTGTACGCCGAGAGTGCCGCGCGTTGCCTCGTGGCGGTGCGCGCCGATCAGATCGAGCCGACCTTCGTCGCGGCCGCCGAGCTGGGCGTGCCCTGCGTCCGCATCGGTGAGACCGGAGGCGCCGAACTCGTGGTAGACGGCGAGTTCAGCGTGCGGGTCGACGAGCTGGCTCAGCTGCACCGGGCGACGCTCCCGGAGGTCCTGGGCGCCTGACCCACATCGCATCCCGGTCGGGGGTGTTCTCGGACATATGTCCGAGAACACCCCCGACATGCATATTAACGGGAAAAGTTAAGGGTGAATATTAGTAGGCGCAGATATTCATCGCACTTGCGATTCCGTGGGCCATGATTTGAGTAAGCGACTGAGTCATCTCTCGTCGTGAATATCGCTGGCCTGTGCTACGGCATAAAGGCCTGGCAGCGAATATCTCCTGTTCCGCAGCGTTATTCCTCACCTTTGATCGGAGTCCCGTCCGATGACAATCCATCGCTCTGCCATGCTCTTTTCCGCATTGCTCTCCTTTTCCCTGGCCGTCCCCGTCGGTGCCGGAGCGGCCCCTGTGACGGCGGATGACACCGCCACGGCCCCGGCGACCGGAACGACCGGCCCCGACGACCGGAGTACGCCGGTCCTGCCCGACATCTTCAGCCCGAAAGCCGCCGACGACCTCCCCGTCGAGGACCGACGCACCCGCAGGCCCTCCCTCGACCGACCCGCCACCGCTTCGGCGCCGACCAGGACGGACCAGGGCGGCACCCGCCAGGACCCCCGGCTGCGTTCCCTCCCCCGCGCCGACCCCCGCAGCTGCCGCTCGGCAGAATTCGCCGGGCTCACCGGCGCCGCGCTGGCCGCGAAGGTGGCCTCGTCCACCACCGACTGCATCAACACCCTCTTCTACCCGCCGAGCGGAGAGGTGAACGCCCTCTTCCGTGAATCACAGATGGCTGCGGTCGCCGACGAACTACGCCGCCGAGCTGCCTCCTACACCGGCCAGGGTGACGACGGCGTCGCCCAACTGGTGCTCTACCTGCGGGCGGGCTATTACGTCCAATACGGTCACAGCGCCCTCGTCGGCAACTACAGCAGCGCCCTGTCCACCTCGGTACGTGCCGCACTGGACACCTTCTTCGCCCGGTCCCAGGCCTGGCAGGTCACCGAGAGCAATGGTGTCGCGCTGGCCGAAGCGGTGACCCTGATCGACAGCGCGCAGCTGAATGCGCACTATCTTCCCGTGCTGAAGAAGCTGCTCACCTCGTACGGCCCCGGTCATGACCGTCACCGCAGCATGATCCTGGCGGTCAACAACACGTACACGGTGTTCTTCCGCGGGCACCAGTTGCCGGCCTTCGTGCAGGCGGTCGCCGCGGACCCGTCCGTGCTCGTCCTGCTACGGGACTTCGCGGTGAACCATGTCGAACTCCTGGCCGGAGACAACCACTTCCTGGTCACCAACGCTGGACGTGAGCTGGCCCGTTTCCTCGGCGACCCTGCCGTGAAAGCAGCGGCGAAACCCCTGGTCGTGGATCTGCTGTCGAAGACGCAGATCACCGGTCGGACCGCACCCCTGTACGCCGGGGTCGGCGCGATGGCCCAGGACCTGGACCGGGCGGCCTGCGCCGACTACGGCACCTGTGACCTGGCGAACCGGTTGAAGAAGGTGATCTTCCCGACCACCGTCGACTGCTCGGACTCGTTGCGTTTCGTCGCGCAGACCACGAATCCGGCCGATCTGGACGACGCCTGCCGGAGCCTGCGGGGTCAGGACGCCTTCTTCCACCGCACCGTGCGCGACCCCGGGCCGCTCGCCGGGGACCGCAACCAAAAACTGGAGATCAACGTCTTCAACTCGCCGAACGATTATCGATGGTACGGAAATGCGATCTTCAATATCGACACCGATAACGGTGGAATGTATTTGGAAGGTGACCCTCATGCGGAGAACAATCAAGCACGATTCATTGCCTATCGGGCTCCGTGGTTGAAACCCGGCTATCAGATCTGGAACTTGAACCACGAATACACGCACTATCTCGACGGCAGGTTCAACATGTTCGGTTCCTTCGAGGAGAACATGAAGACCCCGACGATCTGGTGGGTCGAAGGAATCGCCGAATACGTCTCCTACACCTACCGGGGTATCGACTACTCCGAAGCCATCTCCGAGGCAGCACGTCCTCGCTACCGGCTCAGCACGCTCTTCGACACCACCTACAAGCACGACACCAACCGGATCTACCGGTGGAGCTACCTGGCCACCCGATTCATGCTGGAGGAACACCCTCGGGAGGTGGACACCGTGCTGAACTACTACCGGCAGGGTGACTGGGACAACGCCCGCCACTACCTGACCCGCAGCATCGGCACCGCCTACGACGACGAATTCGCCGACTGGCTGAAACGGTGCGCAGCCGGGGCCTGCCGGGCCAAGACGCCCGAACCCGCGCCGGCGCTGCGCCGCTGATCGTCTCCGACACCGGAGAACCGGTGACCTGGTGCTTCCGGTCCCGAGACATCGCTCGGGGCCGGAAGTCGGCCATCACCCGGGAGGCGGTCAGCCCACGGCCCGAGGACGGGTCGCCCGTCGGCGGTTCATCGCACAGGTCACCGACCAGACCACGACGAAACACAACCCGTAGAACGTGGCCAGCCCCGATGCCGTCGCCAGGTCGAAACGGTAAGCCACCCAGAACCCGACCAGGGAACCCACCACGGCGACCGCCACGGACAAGGCCACCATCACCGGCAGCCGGTCACTGAGCAGCCGGGCCACCGCCGGCGGCACGACCATCAAGGCCACCACCAGGAGGCTGCCCGCCGTGGCGAAAGCAGCTGTCACCGTGACCGAGACATCCAACATCAACAGGTAATGCAACAACCGTGGACGGAAACCGAAAGCCTGGGCCAACGCCGGGTCGAAGGTCGCCAGGGTCAGTTCCTTCCAACACAGGGTGAGGAAGAGCGCATTCACCGCGATCAGCGCGATCATCACCCACAGGTGCACCGGCCCCACGTCGACCCCGGCCACGTGCAGGTGCAGGAAAGCCGCCAGGTTCACGTCGCCGGTGAGAACGGTGCGTTCGCTCACCTGCACCCCGGCGAACCGGGTGCTGATCAGGATCACCCCGATCGAGAAGAGCGCAGGATAGATCACCCCCTGCGGGCTGTCCCCGGCCAACAGCCCCGTCCCCTCAAGGTATTCGGCGCCGACGACGACCAACATCCCGGCCGCGGCCGCACCGATCAACAACCACGGACTGTTGATCGAACCGACCGCGATCATCGCGACGACGATGCCCGGCAGCACCGTATGGCTCATCGCCTCGGCCAGCATCGACTGGCGCCGCACCACCAAGAGCGCGCCGGGCAGAGCGCAGGCCACCGCCGTCGTCACGGTCAGCAGCGCGACGGAGAACACGAAATCCATCAGGCCTCCTGAGCCACCCGGCGGGCCAACTCGTGGCGACGCCGACGACGGTGGAGCGCCCGCCGGAGAACGGAACGATGCGGTGCCGCGACCAAGGAGAACACCAGGACCGAGCCGAGCAGAAGGACCACCACCGGCCCGGTGGGGACCCGTCCCATCCCCACCGACAGATAACATCCGAGCGCAGCACAACCCGCTCCGATGGTCCCGGACAAAGCGACCAAGGCACCGACGGAATGGACCCACTGGCGGGCAGCCGCCGCCGGAGTGACAGCGAAAGCCACCATCAGGATCAGCCCGACCGCTTTCAACCCGATCACGATCGCCAGGGTGAGCGCACCGAACATCAACAGATCGACCGTACGGGCCCGGAATCCGTGCAGAATCGCACTCTGCGGATCGAAAGCAGTGATGGTGAAGGCATTCCAGGTGGCCAGCGGAATGGCCAGGGCGATTCCACCGAAAGCCAGCACCGAGAGCAGATCACCGGTCGTGATCGAAGCCGCATTGCCGAACAGGTACTCCTGCAGACCGCCTTTGCCAGGGAGTCGACTGTTCTGCACCAGCCGTAACAGGGCCAGACCGCCGCCGAAGAAGAGCGCGATCACCACCGCCATCGCGGCGTCCTGGTGCAGCACACTGGTGCGCTCGATCGCGTTGACCAGGAGTGCAGCAGCCACCGCGGTCAGCCAGGCGCCGACGACCAGCAAAGCCATCGTGCGCCCGTCGACACCCAGCACGCCGGCTCCAACCACGAAGGCACCCACCACGCCCAGCAGAGCGGCGTGGGAGGCGACGTCACCGATCATGCTCTGCCGTCGCAGATAGGCGAAGGAACCCAGGGCAGAGGCGATCCCGCCGATCGTCGCAGTGCCCAGGAGCATCAGCCGGAAGGCGTGCACATTCCAGAAAGCCAGCGGATCCATCATCGGGCGCGCACCGCCTCCAACAATCGGTGCTGTCCGTCGTGGTGATAGGCGCTCTCCACATATTCCGCGCTCAAGGCCTCCTCGACCGAACCCGCCGAGATCTGCCGGGTGGCCAGGAGGACGGCGTCGTCGCAGAACTCACGCACCAGGTCGAGGTCGTGGTGGACGAGGACGACCGTTTTCCCCCGGTCACGCAGCCCGGCGAGGACGTCGAGGATGGCCAGGCCGCTGGCGGTGTCGACCCCGGCGAGTGGCTCGTCCATCAGGTAGAGATCCGGGTCCTGGGCGAGGATACGGGCCAGGAAGGTGCGCTGGCGCTGCCCGCCGGAGAGCTGTCCGATCTGACGGTGCGCCAGATCGGACAGTCCGACGTGGGCCAGCGCGTCCTCGCAGGCCTGATGTTCCTTCGCGCCGGGTCTGCGGAACCAGCCCAATCGGCCGTAGGTGCCCATGGTGACCACGGTCCGTACGGTGGCGGGATAGTCCCAGTCGACGCTCGCTGCTTGCGGCATGTACCCGACACGGCGGCGCACCCGAGGAAAGGGCTGCCCGAAGAACTCGGCGTGCCCGGCGACGGCCGGAACCAGACCGAGCGCTGCTTTGAGGAGGGTGGACTTCCCGGCGCCATTGGGCCCGACCACCGCGGTGATCTTCCCCGGGGTGACGGCGATGTCGATTCGTTCGAGGACCAGATCCTCGTGATAGGCGACGGACAGGTCGTGGATCCGGCAGGCAGGTGCGGTGTCCACGATCAGTTCTTCGGGTTCAGGGCTTCGGCGACAGCGGTGGCATTGGACTCCAAGGCGCCCAGATAGGTGTCGGCCGGTGCCCGGTCGCCGAGACTGTCGGCGTAGAGCTCCTTGTCGGAGACGGTGACCTTCCCGCCGAGCGCTTTCACGGATTCCTCCAGGGAGGTCACCGCCTGGGGGTTCTTCAGGTTGTCCTGGAAGATCGTGGGGATCTTGCGGGCGACGACGAAGGCGGCGAGTTCCTGCAACTGGGTGGCCGACATATTGGCTTCGGAGGTGACGAAGTCGGTGGCTTTCACCTCCAGGGAGAAGGCCCTGCCGAAATAGTTGAAGGCGTCGTGTCCGGTGACCAGGACGCGCCTTTCCTGTGGAATGTCCTTCAGGATGTCGGTGACCTTGTTCTTGGTGGCTTCGATCTTCCCGGTGTACGTGGTGGCGGCCTGGGCGATGGCGTCCTTGCGGTGCGGGACCCGCTCTCCGAGTTTCTTGGCGACTTCGGTGGTGACGGTCTTCCACAGATCGGGGTCGTTCCAGATGTGCGGGTCGTGGAGGGCGTTGCCTTTGTCGTCCTTCTCGGGCCAGGGGAGGAGCTTGTCCTGGGGGAGACGGTCGCTGACCGCGAGGTGGCGGTCGCCGAGGCCGGCGAGCTGGTCGAGCATCATCGCTTCGAGGTGGGCACCGTTGGAGACGACGACGTCGGCATCGCGCATGGCGGCGATGTCCTGGGTGCTGGGCTGGTAGGTGTGTGGGTCGCCACCGGGTTTGACCATCACGGTGATCTTGGCGTCGGGGGCGAGGTTCTTGACCAGGTCACCGAGGTAGCCGGTGGTGGCGAAGACCGTGAAGGAGGTCTTGTCCTCCTTGGCGCCACCGGTGCCTGCGGGGTGGGTGCTGCAGGCGGACAGCGCCAGGACGCAGGTGAGGGCCAGGCCGAGGCGGGCAACCGGTGCGAAGGACATACCGCTCCTCAGTAATTGATAATGTTCTCAATTTGTGAGGTTACCCTTAGCCTCTTCTGTGGGGAGGTCGAGGGCCCCTCAACGGCGCCAGGACCCGGCCATCGGCGGCTCCGGAGAGCACTGGGCGTCATCTGCCGTGAAAGCCTTCGCTGCCCGCAGCTGGCTCGCCCACTCGTCGCTCACCACGCCTGTCGGAAAAGCGCAGTGTGTCGCGGCCCGGCGGGGAAATATGCCCATTTCCTTTGCTGTTGCCGACTGATCGTCTTCATGGATCGCGTCGGACCGCCTGGTGACAGTGTGGTCGTGGAATCTTTTTCATTCTGATATAGAAAAATACTCGGTTGCTGCTGGCGAGCGGAGCGCGAGGTACCGTGGGGCGCGATTAACGCCCGAATCGAGCAGATCTGTCGTAAAATCTGAGACTCATAGATCGTTCGTATGTTATTCGACATCTCCGATGGGAGCTAGAATGCACCTGACCGTTTTGGCATATGTTTTCTGCCTTGTGGTCTGGGGGCTTAATTTCATCGCTGTCAAGATCCAGGGTACTCCGGTAGCTCTGGAGGTGTCATTGACTTATCGTTTGGCCGGGGCTGCGGTGATGTTCCTGTGCCTGGCTTTTGTTGTGCGCCCATCTGGCCGTCCGTCTCGTCAGGACCTGCGGGGGATTATCACCTTCGGTCTATGTAATTTCGCCCTGAGTTACCTGTTCCTGTATTACGCGACGATCTGGTCCTCTGCAGCCTTGGTTACCCTTTTGTTCTCGCTTAAAACGGTGATGACGCCGATCGCTTTACGAATTTCATTGGGTGATCGACTGTCTCCGCGTATCATGATTGGCGGGGTTCTGGGTATCGTCGGTGTGGGGATTCTTGTGTACCCCATGCTGGCAGGAGGCGCGCAGGTGGCAAGCCTGAAGGGTGTCGGATTTGCGTTGATTGGGACGCTCTTGACCGCCGTGGGAGATGCGAGTTCGGCGCGAAATGCGCGGCAGGGTGTCGATCCGGTGTATTCCAACAGTATCGGATTTATCGCTGCTTCGTTACTGCTTCTGGTCGTCTGCCTGGTTCAAGGACAGAAGTTCGACATCCCGATGTCGATCTCCTATCTTGGGGCCTTGGCGTATCTTACCGTGGCAGCTTCGTTCTTGGCCTGGTTTTTCTACCTTAAATTGGTCGAGAGGATTGGTGCAGCTGTTAGTAGTTACATGGTCGCCTTGTTTCCCGCGATCGGCGGATTGGCCTCGGTGGCGATAGGGGAGTCGGAGCCGAGTTTCCATCTACTGTTCGGCTGCCTTTTCAGCTGTGTCGGCGCAGCGGTCGCACTCGGTCTGGGGAGGGTGTTTTCGGCGGCGCGGTCCCGACTTCCCTGACATGCTTCAGCTGTGTCTGTGGTTGATGGTATCCAGCGTTTTCTGGGCATTCCCAGAATGGAAAATCTTTAAAGAGGATTTCCTTGTGCCGGATATTTCAATGATGCTCGGTGAGCTCTGCGACTAAGGCGGCCTCAGCTGTGGGGCTGGGTTCTCTCTCCTACATGTCGATGAGTGTCGTCTCTGGGGAGGTCGAGGGCCCCTCAACGGCGCCAGGACCCGGCCGTCGGCGGCTCCGGAGAGCACTGCGCGTCATCTGCCGTGAAAGCCTTCGCTGCCCGCAGCTGGCTCGCCCACTCGTCGCTCACCACGCCTGTCGGAAAAGGACAACGTGTCGCAGCCCGACGGAGATCGTCCACCTCGAACCGACGAGCAGAAGCCACCAACACGGTATTGCCGAACCTGCGGCCCTTCACCACGTCATGGGTGCCCAACAAAGCCACTTGCCCCAGCCCGACCCGGAGGCAGCCAGCCGCCACCCGGGAGACATACCGGCGTCCCGGCGCGTCGGCGACATTCGCCACCACCAGCCCGCCCGGTCGCAACACCCGCGCCACCTCCGTGAAAAAAACCACCGTGCCCAGCTCCGCCGGCACCCGGCCACCCGCATAGGCGTCGACCAACACCGCATCGGCCCGCCCGTCGCCCATCGCCGACACACCCGACAGGCCGTCCTGCGCCCGCACCCGGATCCGATGTCCCCGCGGCAGCGGCAGCTCCTCCCGCACCCGCTGCGTCGAGGCCTCGTCCGGTTCCAACACGATCTGCGTCGACCCCGGCCTGGTGTACGCGAAATAACGCGGCAAGGTGAGCCCGGCCCCGCCGACATGGGTCAACGCCAACGGCCCCACCGGAGCCAAGGTGTCCACCGCCAGCGCCATCTGGGCCACGTACTCGAAGGCCAACCGGGTGGGATCGGACAGATCGACATAGGACTGCGGGAAACCGTCCCGCAGAACGGTCACCCCACCGTAGGCGTCGGTTTCGAAAGTCACAGAAGGTTCACCGGAGGCCGTCACGACAACCACTCTGACCTATCCGGGGGACGAAAGCCGACGCGGGACGGAATCCCGCCCCACCTGCAGCGGAAGCCTGCTCAGAGGGATGTCCCCGCCGCGCGGGACGCTGATCATTCTTTTCGCAATGAAAAGTTCTCTGCAGGGACTTTCCTTTCCCTCCCGCAGAACAGGCGTAATCTCTCTCCCTGCCGCACGCGAAATGCGGCCTGACAGAGAGGTACTCCCATGGCCCCAGCCAGTTCAGAGGCTGCACAACCTCATGTGACCTCCCTTGAGGACAAAGCCTTCTTCGGCCACCCCGCAGGTCTGTCCACACTCTTCTTCGTGGAGATGTGGGAGCGTTTCTCCTATTACGGAATGCGGGCCATCCTCGCCTACTACCTCTACTTCGCCGTCACCGAGGGCGGACTGGGGATCGAGAAGAACACAGCGCTCGCCGTCGTCACCATCTACGGGGCGTCGGTCTACCTGCTCGGCGTGGTCGGTGGTTTCCTCGCCGACCGGGTGATGGGTGCCTGGCGAGCCACCTTGTACGGCGGAGTCGTCATCATGTTCGGCCACATCAGCTTGGCCGTCCCCACCGCCACCATGTCCTGGGTCGGTATCGTCCTGGTCGCCATCGGCACCGGCCTGCTCAAACCAATATCTCCACCATGGTTGGTGAGCTCTACGATCGTGGCGATCCGCGCCGCGACGCCGGATTCTCCCTCTTCTACATGTCGATCAACGTCGGCGCTCTGGCCTCCCCACTCATTGTCGGGGCCGTTCGGGAGAAGTGGGGCTTCCACGCCGGTTTCTCCGTCGCCGCGATCGGCATGGCCTTCGCCATCCTGACCTTCGTGCTCGCCTCACGGACCTTGCACGGAGCCGGAAAACAGGTGCCGAACCCGCTCAACCCCGGTGAAGGCCGGAAGGTCTCCGGGTGGGCGGCCCTCGCGGTCGCCGCTTTCGGTTCGGCCTACCTGCTGGCCGGGTTGTGGCAGGACACTCCGGTGAAACAGTTCATCGACGCGGTCTCGCTCTTCGCCTTCGCTGCTCCGGTCGCCTATTTCATGGTCATGTTCCGGAGCCCGAAAGTGACCGCTGCGGAGAAGAAACACGTCCTGGCCTACATCCCGTTGTGGGTCGGTGGGACGCTCTTCTGGATGGTCTTCGAACAGGCCGCAGGCAAGATGGCCTTCTTCGCCGAGAGCCACAGCGAGATGCTGCCTGCCTTCTTCGGGTGGCACCCCACCGCAGAGACCTTCCAGTCGGTCAACCCGTTGACGATCGTGCTGTTGGCTCCGCTCTTCGCCTTCCTGTGGCGCCGCCGGGCCGGACGTTTCCCGTCGCTGCCCACCAAGTTCGCGATCGCCGTGGCCATGATCGGGGTGTCCGCTCTGCTGTTGGCCTGGATGTTCGCGGTCTACAACCCGGAACACAAGGCCCCGGCGATCATGCTGGTCTCGATCTTCGTCATCCAGACCGTCGCCGAGCTCTTCCTCTCTCCGGTGGGGTTGTCGGCGACGACCCTGCTCGCACCGGCGGCCTTCGCCAGTCAGGCCATGGCGCTGTGGTTCCTGACCTCCTCCACAGGTCAGGCCTTGGCCGCGCAGATGATCCTGGCGATGGAAGACCTGCCCGACAGCACCTACTACATGGTCAACGGGGCCATGACCCTCGGAGTCGCCCTGCTGCTCTTCCTGCTGGTGCCCTGGACCCGGCGCATGATGGCCGACCTGGAATCCGAACAGCGGGCCGGTGCCGCCGAGGACGCCGCCCAACACGTCTGACCATTCCCCGTCCTGCCCTTACGAGGGGCCCGGCCCGCTGTCGACGCAGGCCGGGCCCCTCGACATGGCGGGGTCGGCTCGGGGCCAGCCGTCAGCACATCGGCGCGTGGGCCTGCACCGGCCGGGACGGGCCGTCGTATCTCTCCACGTCGACCATCGTCCACTGACCGGTGCACCCCTGGGACATCGACGAGGTGCCCCGGTCGGCGGTCAGGACATTCGGGTTTCCGTGCACGTCGAGGGCAGCCAGGGCACGCGGGTCCTCCTGCCCGGTCGCCGGATCGGGGGAGAAGGGGTCGTACCAGGCCCCGGTGGCCAGCTGCGCCACCCCGGGACGCAGCCCGTCGTCCAGGACGGCCCCGGCCAGGCAGTGTCCGCGCCCGTTGAACACCCGCACCAGGTCGCCGGCGAGGATGCCCCGGGTGGCGGCGTCCTCAGGGTGCAGGCGGATCGGTTCCCGCCCGGCGACCTTCGAGGACCTGCTGGTCGCCCCGTGATCGAGTTGACTGTGCAACCGGCTGGCCGGCTGGTTGGCGATCAGATGCAGGGGGTACCGGTCGTCCTGCGCCCATTCCGAGGGCGGGAGCCACGACGGGAGGCCCGGACAGTCGGGCAGGCCGAGTCGGGCGATCGCCGTCGAGGCCAGTTCGATCCGTCCGCTGGGGGTCGGCAGCGGGAAGGACTCCGGGTCGTCCCGCCACCGGGTCAGCAAGGCCGGCGGAGGCCCGGTGGGCAGCCGGAGCACCCCGCGGGCCCGGAATTCGTCGTAGCCGGGGACGACCAGGCCCCGCCCGTCGGGAGTACGGGACAACCCGGCGGCAGCGATCGCCCCCTCGTCCAGGGCGCCCGCGTCGACGACTCGTCCGGCGGCGAGATCCTCCCGCCACTGCTCGTACAGACAGCGCTGCCACTCGGCGCTGCTCCGACCCTCGGTGAACTGTTCACCTCGCCCGAGGGCCTCGGCCAGGGCGCTGAAGACGTCGTAGTCGTCCCGGGCGTCGGCGAAGGGAGGCACCGCGGCTGCCATCGCGACCAACAGTCCGCCGTGGCGACTCCCGGTCAGATCGGCACGTTCGGCGCTCGTGGTCGACGGGATCACGATGTCGGCGTGCCGGGCGGTCGCCGTCCAGTACGGGTCGTGGACGACGACGGTGTCCGGGCGGGCGAAGGCACGACGGAGACGGTTGAGATCCTGGTGGTGGTGGAAGGGATTGCCGCCCGCCCAGTAGACGAGGCGGATCCGCGGGGGCACGACGGTCCCGCCGGCGTAGGGGATGGGACGTCCCGGGTGCAGCAGCAGCTCACTGATCGAGGCCACCGGGATCCTCGTGGCCACCGGGTTGGCCCCTTGGGGGAGGGAGGGCAGCCGGAAGGGGGTGCCGACCAGGCCCGGTTTGTTCATCGACCCGTAGCCGAAGCCGAAGCCGCCACCGGGCAACCCGATCTGTCCGAGCAGCGCGCCCAGGGCGACCACCGCCCAGATCGCCATCTCGCCGTGTTCTTGGCGTTGCAGCGACCATGTCGCGGTGACCAGGGTGCGGGTGGCGGCCATGTCGCGGGCGAGCCCCCGGATGGTCGTGGCCGGGACACCGCAGATCGGTGCGGCCCAGTCGGCGTCCTTGACGACGCCGTCCTGTTCGCCGTGCAGACCGGCGGACAGTTCGTCGAGACCGACGGTGTGCCCGGCCACGAAGGCCCGGTCGTAGAGGTCCTCGGCGAGGAGGGTGTGGCAGAGCGCCAGGATCAGCGCGGTGTCCGATCCGGGGCGGGTGGAGATCCGGCCGACCCGGCCCGGCCCGGTCGGCAGGTCGTCGCCGATCGGGGTGATGCCGACGAGCCGCCCACCTGCGCTGAGGAAGCCGGCCAACGCTGAGCGGGTGGGATGGTCTCCGGTGCCGCCGTCGTTGGTGCCGGTGTTCTTCACCGGGACGCCACCGAAGGCCACCCACAGTCGGGTGTGTTCCACGATCTGTTCGTACGGGACGGAGTCCTGGGTGGCGGTGATCTCGGTGCAGGCCACCCGCGGGAGGAAGACCTCCAGTGCGCCGGTGGAGTAGGTGTCGACGCTGCCGGTGTAGCCGCCGAGGACGTTGAGGAACCGGTGGACCTGGCTCTGGGCGTGGTGGAAACGGCCTGCGGAGGCCCATCCGTAGGATCCGCCGAAGACGGCCGCATTGCCGTGGGTGTCGACGACCCGGCGTAGTTCGTCGGCGAGCCGGTCGATCAGCTCCGGCCAGGTCACCCGCAGGTAGTCACCGGGTCCGGACCCTCCCGGCCGGCCGGTGCCTCGTCGTGGGTCGGGCCCCGGGCCGTCCTCCCACCATCCGCGGCGGACCGAGGGCCCGGCGACCCGGCTGCGGTGGGTCACCGATCCGGGCAGGTTCCCCAACAGGGGTGACGGGTCCTGGTCGCCGGACCAGGGCGTGACCTCGGTGATCTCCGAGCCGTTCGTGCCGACCTGGTAGGTGCCCCAGTGGGCGGCCTGCCAGTGGGGTCCGGTCACACGTGGAGCAGGCATTTCACGGCCCGCCTTTCGTCCATGGCGGCATATCCGGCCGCGACCTCCTCCAGGGGCAGTTCCAGGTCGAACACCAGGCCTGGCTCGATGACGCCGTCGAGGACGTCGTCCCGTAAAGCGGGTAGATACTGGCGGACCGGGGCCATCCCCCCGGCCAGTCCGATGTTCCGGCGGAACATCAGCTCCACCGGCAGGCGCACCCCGTGGGGGACACCGACGAAACCGACCATCGCGCCCGGGCGGGCGCAGGACATGGCCTGTTCCATGGAGTCACCGGTGCCCACGCACTCCAGGACGGCGTCGGCGCCGACACCTGAGGTGAGCTCGCGGATCCGTTCGGCACCCTCGTCCCCGCGTTCCTCCACGATGTCCGTGGCACCGAAGCGGACGGCCAGGGCCTGCCGCGCCGGATGCCGGGACATCGCGATGATCCGTTCGGCGCCCATCTGCCGGGCGGCCAGGACACCCAACAGCCCGACTGCGCCGTCTCCGACGACGCACACCGTGTCCCCTTCGTGCACTCCGGCGCAGATCGCCGCATGCCAGCCGGTGCCCATCACATCGGCCAGGGTCAACAGGCTGGGGATCTGGTGCGCATCCGGGGTTTCTGGCAGGGGGACGAGGGTTCCGTCGGCCAGGGGAACCCGGACGTACTCGGCCTGGGCGCCGCCCATCGGCAGCCCCTCCCGGTCGGTGCCGCCGAAGTAGGTGAGGTTCTCGCAGGCGGTCTGCATCCCCATCAGGCAGTGCGGGCAGGAGTTGTCGCTGATCGTGAACGGGCTGATCACGAAATCTCCAGGACGCATCCCGGCCACGTGACGGCCGACCTCCTCGACCACACCCACCATCTCGTGGCCGATCGGTCGTGGCTCGGAGAACTCGTTGATTCCGCGATAGTTCCACAGGTCGGAACCGCAGACACAGGTAGCGACGACCCGCACGATCGCATCGGTCGGGGCCAGGATCACCGGGTCCTCGACATCGTCGAGCCGGACATCGTGCGGGGCGTGCAGGACGGTCGCCTTCATGGGGACATGCTCCCACCGCGATTCCCGGGGCATCGCCGTACCCGCCGTACCCGCATGCCAGCATGGGGTCATGCCGCCCCGACGCCGGATCGACCCCACCGCAGGCGCCGACGCCCTGAAGCGATGGGCGCAGGCCCCCCAGGGCGTCGACCGCGCCGTCCTGGCCACGGCGGTGCGGTACACCCTGGAGGAACTGGGGGCGCGGGCCCCCGGCCGTAGCGTCGAAGTACGGGTGCCGCCCTACGGCGTGGTCCAGTGCCTGGCCGGCCCGACCCACACCCGGGGCACCCCGCCGGGCGTGGTCGAGACCGAGGCCGACACCTGGCTGCAGGTCGCCTCCGGGAGGCTCTCCTGGGCCGAGGCGGTGGCGGCGGGTCGTTTGCGGGCCAGCGGAGTACGCGCCGACCTGTCCGAGCTGCTGCCGCTGTTCGACCGAGACGGGGCGCAGCGCGGGGGGTGAGTGTCCGCGGGGCGGGAAGTGACGCCCCCTCCCGCGCCGGTCATGGCGCGCACATCGGACATATCCACGGCGTATCCGAATGGCGAGACCACAAAGCTGCCAGATTGTGAGCAATCGGTGACGGAGCGAGCGCCCTCGTACACATAGGCTTTCCCCGTGGCCGAGCAGAAGAAGAACACCGAGCAGAGTCCGCCACAGGTGGTGCACCTGCGTACCCGTCGTACTCCGAAGATCTCGTCCTTCCTGGTGACGGGGGCTGTGCTCGGCATGGCACTCGGAGTGCTGATCGACTATGTCGGCCCCGACAGCCGTTGCGGGGAAGCAGGATCCGCCGCCGCGGCAGCCTGCCGCGCCGGCTATGAGCCCACCGTCTCCCTCTTCTACTTCCTCGTGCTGGGAGCGCTCGCCGGCATCGGTGTCGCGGCGAGCGTCGCCGTCGGTCTGGACTGGTTCCTCAACCGTCGACGCTGACCGGACCGGAGCGCACACGAGCCGGCCGGTCCGTCGACCTGTGGAAGACTGGCGGTCGTGCGACGTGGTGATGGTCGACTCAATCATGATCTGCTCCCCGGCGAGAAAGGACCCCAGGACGCCTGCGGCGTCTTCGGGGTCTACGCCCCTGGTGAGGAGGTCGCCAAACTCGCCTACTACGGCTTGTACGCCCTGCAGCACCGGGGCCAGGAATCGGCCGGGATCGCCGCCAGCGACGGCCGACGGGTGCTGGTCTACAAGGACATGGGGCTGGTCAGCCAGGTCTTCGACGAGCGCGCGCTGAGCACCCTCGTCGGGCATATCGCCGTCGGCCACGCCCGGTACTCCACCACCGGCTCCTCCACCTGGGAAAACGCCCAGCCGACGCTCTCCGACAGCGACCTGGGCACCATCGCGCTCGCGCACAACGGCAACCTGGTGAACGCGGCGGCCCTGCGTGGCCTGCTGGAGGAGGGCGCCCGGGGAGCTCAGGGGCACACCGAGTTGCGTCGGGGGGCCACCACGGACACGGCGATGGTGACGGCCTTGTTGGCCGACGTCGAGGGTGCGTCCTTGGAGGAGCGGGCGTTACGGGTGCTGCCTCAGGTCCGGGGGGCCTTCTGTTTCGTCTTCATGGACGAGCATGCGTTGTACGCCGCCCGTGACCCACAGGGGTTCCGTCCGTTGGTGATCGGCCATCTGGACCGCGGGTGGGTGGTGGCTTCCGAGACGGCGGCCTTGGACATCGTGGGGGCCAGTTTCGTCCGTGAGGTCGAACCGGGTGAGTTGATCGTGATCGACGAGGACGGGTTGCGCAGTCGGCGTTTCGCTCCGGCCCGTCCGCGCGGGTGCATCTTCGAGTACGTCTATCTGGCGCGGCCGGACACGACGATCCGCGGGCGGGGGATCTACGAGGCCCGCGTCGACATGGGGCGGACCTTGGCCCGGGAGCACCCGGTCGAGGCGGACATGGTGATGCCGACGCCGGACTCGGGCGTGCCCTCGGCGATCGGTTATGCCGACGAGTCTGGGATCCCTTTCGGGTTGGGTCTGGTGAAGAACGCCTATGTGGGGCGGACCTTCATCTCGCCTTCGCAGACGATCCGTCAGTTGGGCATCCGGTTGAAACTGAACCCGTTGCGCGATGTCATCCGAGGGAAACGTCTCGTGGTGGTGGACGACTCGATCGTCCGGGGTAATACGCAGCGGGCTCTGGTGCGGATGTTGCGGGAGGCAGGTGCTGCTGAGGTCCATGTCCGGATCTCTTCGCCGCCGGTGCGTTGGCCGTGTTTCTTCGGGATCGATTTCGCCTCCCGTGCGGAGCTCGTCGCCAATGGTCTGGACGTCGAGGCGGTCTGCCGCAGCATCGATGCGGACAGCCTCGGGTACATCAGTCAGGAAGGCATGGTGGCGGCCACCCGGCAGGACGCCGGTGAGCTGTGCGCGGGCTGTTTCACCGGTGAGTACCCCGTGGAACTCGACCGTAGCCAGCTCGGCAAGGACGTCCTGGAGGTCGTCGGTGCGGGGGCCGGGCGGGTGGCCGTTCCCGATCTGCCCGATGAGGTGGGGCGAGGCTTCCTGATGGGGAATCCCGATGCGTCCTCGACTGTCCCGGCCGGGCGTCCCCGGCCGGGCTCCGATGTTCCCCCCGAACCGCACACCGAACACCAGGGAGCCAACCTGTGAGCGATCAACCGATCACCTATGCGTCCGCGGGCGTCGATGTCGAGGCCGGGGACCGCGCTGTGGCCCTCATGAAGGCTTCTGTGGCCCGCGCGCAGCGGCCGGAGGTTCTGGGGGGTCTGGGGGGCTTTGCCGGGCTTTTCGACGCTTCTGCGTTGAAGGGTATGCGTCGTCCGGTGTTGGCCACGTCCACGGACGGGGTGGGCACGAAGGTGGCGATCGCCCAGGCGATGGATGTCCACGACACGATCGGTTTCGACCTGGTCGGCATGGTGGTCGACGACATCGTGGTCAACGGTGCCGAACCGTTGTTCATGACCGATTACATCGCTTGTGGTCGGGTGGTTCCCGAGCGGATCGCGGCGATCGTCTCGGGGGTGGCCGCGGCGTGTGCTCAGGCGGGTTGCGCGCTGGTCGGTGGGGAGACGGCGGAGCATCCGGGGCTGTTGGGGCCGGACGAGTACGACATCGCCGGCGCGGTGACTGGAGTCGTGGATCATGACGACGTCCTGGGTCCGCACCGGGTCCGAGGCGGGGATGTCGTGCTGGGTGTGGCCAGTTCGGGTCTGCACAGCAACGGTTATTCGTTGGTGCGGCGGATCTGTGCGTCGGCGGGCTGGAGCTACGAGCGGCATGTGCCCGATTTCGGTCGCACTCTGGGGGAGGAGCTGTTGACCCCGACGCATGTGTATGCCGCGCAGCTGCTGTCGGTGATCCGCGCCGAGGGGGTGCAGGTGCGGGCGTTGTCCCATGTGACCGGGGGCGGCTTGGCCGCGAATCTGGCGCGGGTGCTGCCGGCGGGCGTGGTGGCCCGGGTCGATCGGGGGAGCTGGACGCCTCCGGTGGTCTTCAGGGTGCTGCAGGAGCTCGGCTCGGTGCCGCAGGCCGATCTGGAAAGGACCCTCAACCAGGGGGTTGGTTTCGTCGCAGTGGTCTCGGCGGAGAGCAGCGAGTGTGCGCTGCGGGAATTGTCCGCCGTGGGCTTGTCGGCGTGGGTCCTCGGTGAGGTCCATGCGGAGGCCGAGTACCGGTTCGACGAGGCCTACGAGACGGTGCGTGGCGCCAAGGGCGTCGACGGGGGTGCCGTGCAGGTGGTCGGCAGGCATCCGGCGGCAGGCTGATCCGGTTCCCTGGCTGCGGCGACGTCGTGCCGCGGCCGGGGAGGGTGGCTCAGCTCGGTGACGACCACTTCCGTGACGAAGGACACAGTAATGTCCGGGTAGGCCTTGAGGGGTCTACCCGGACATCACTATGAGGTGCCGTGGCGAAGATCCTCAACGGCGTTTGCCACGCCAGGACTCGTAATCCTCGTACCCCTCATCGTTGTCGATGTGAGGGTCACGTTCGACGTCTTTCGCCTGAGCTCCGTGGAGCTCTCGCTCAAGCGAGCTGAAGTCGGTCTCAGGGCTGTAGTACTTCAGCTCCCGAGCGACCTTCGTCTGCTTGGCCTTTGCCCGGCCGCGCCCCATGGCGTCGACCCCCTCACGCGTCTGCCGGAGGTGCATCGCGCAGGCCCTGGGCGGGGTCAGCACGGAGCGGCTCCGGGGATTTTCATGTGTCGTGGTGCCTACCGTACATGGTGTCGGTGAATCGTCGGAACCGACGTGCCCACGCGCAGGCCTTCTCCGTCGCCGAGGCTACCCCTCCTGGCGTTCGGAAGGTGCCTGTGTCGAGCGGCAGTCGAGGCTGTGACAGGCTTTCACATCTGACGTCGTCCGATGTGTCTCTTCGTTGCCCGCCCACGTCCGTCCAGCGGACCGGCCATGCAGGGGGCGAGATGCCCCGGAACGCCGTAAGGTGACCCGCCAAAAGCGGCAGAAACTGCTCCATCTACGATCAGCAGCAACCGAATGCGCTGAGCCGACTATGCGTAGGAGGCAACCTGAATATGCCGATCGCCGACCACACCGACGCCCAGGGCGAGCTGCTTACCCCAGCAGAAGTCGCCGCTCTGTTCCGTGTCGACCCCAAGACCGTCACCCGCTGGGCGGTATCCGGAAAACTGACATCTCTGCGGACCCTGGGTGGGCACCGCCGATACCGAGCTGCTGAGGTCTACGCCTTGCTGGACGCAGCCGGTGGCCGCGCTCCAGCCGGGGCGTTGTCGTCGACAGCGCTGCCACCGGCCTGACCGGGCGGCAGCTCTGACATCGCCCGGCCTGCCCCGGCGACAGACGTCCTGCTGGCGTCGTCGAAGCAGGCCGGGAGAGTGCACACAGGGTGGAGGGGTTGGTCCCAGAGCATGCTCTGGGACCAACCCCTCCACCCTGTGTGTGTTCGGTGTCAGCGACGCGTGGGCGGTGGTGCCGGTCGGGCCACGCCCGGTCTGATGGAGGCCGGGTCGCGGGGTATCGGGCGTGCCGGTGCGTCCTTGGGCCCGCTGCCCGGTTCGGGGGCGGGTGATTCCTTGGTGGAGGCCTTCCCACCGGTGTGTTCGTCGTTTCCGCCGGTCCTGTGGGGTGCGCGGCGGTGTTCCCGCGGTTCTCTCGTCGTGGAGTCTCCCCGTTCGGTCCCGCCGTCCCGGGGCCGCATCCGCCGGGACAGGGCGGCGGCGGCTCCGGGGGCGGCAGCGGCTTCGGCATTGGATCTCTTGAGGTCCAGGTAGACCTCTTCCCGGTGGATGTCGATCTCCGGTGGGGCCGAGATGCCGATGCGGACGGTGTCGCCGTTGACCTCCAGGACGGTCACGACGACATCGTTGCCGATGAGGAGGGACTGCTGCGGTCTACGACTGAGGACGAGCACCGCGGGCTCCTTATGTCGAGGGGGACCGCACGCCATGCGCGGCAGGCTGAATCCCTTTGTCAGCCAAGGGGAATAGTCGCACGAAGTGGCCACTCCTGGTCGCCCAACACGACCTGTGTCGCGGTGTGTGTCGCTTTGTTCACGATGATCGGCGCCAAAAGGTTGGCGACCGGTGCTTCTTCCTCGGAACCGATGTTCACGACGAGAAGGACGACGGCGTCGGACGGGTCGGTGATTTCCAGCCGTTCTGCGGTCGCTTTGTCGATGATCGGGTCGTAGTCGGGGAAATAGGGCTCGGGTGTGATCACCACGAAGCCGAGTTCGTCGTCCTGGGAGCTGAGCATCTCGTAGACGCCGCTCTCGATCTCGACCAAGGAGAACTCGGTCGATTCAGGGAAGCCGACCATTCCGGCAGGCATGTGCACGGTGGCGGAGGTGCGCTCGGCTGTAGCGGTCATAGGTATTACTCCCTCGAGTGAATTCCGGTGGGTCCGGAAGAGACAGGGGTCGGGAAGATGGGACTGTTCCGGTATCGGAGGGGTGATGAGATCGGATATTCGGATCATCCGATGTGGTCGATGAGGTGGTGGGATCGTCCCGCTTCGCGGGAGCCCCGGGCGGTGTACGTCGTGCCTTCCGGGGAATGGTTGAAACGTTCGAGGGTGTCCTGCACCGCCCGGTAGCTGATCTCCAACATGTCGGAATTGCTGCGGGACAGCAGGGAGAGTTCCTGCGTGGCATGGGCCAGAGCGAGCCGGTGTTCCTCGAGGACGTGGTCCCACGGGGAGGGCGCGGCCTGGGCGATCTGGCTCAGCGGCGTGTCCTGGGGCAACCCGAGGAGGTCGCACACGGGGGCGACGTCGACGACCCGCATCAGCTCGGTCTCCCGCAGGCTCTCGATGACCAGCTCGATCTCCTGGGTGGAGCGGCCCAGCCATTGGGAGCGTCCGGTCTCGATGAGGACGTTCTGCACCTCCAGCTTGTACTGGAGGGATTCGAGCAGGTCGTGGATACGCCACAGTCCGGTCGACAGATCGGACAGGGCGAGCTGGGTTTCGTCCTTGATCCGTGGTTCGGTCACGCGGGACTCCTCTCCGTCACGGCTGATCAATCGTCCTTTTCCGGAAGGAACTGAGCGGAGGCTCTCGATGTGGTCCGTGGAAGGGGGTCCGGGGACCTTTTCCCGCGGATGTCGCCGGGGACGACGAGGAGGACTCGACGGGGGTTCCCCTGGGTGGGATTCGACTTGAAAATCATTGATTTTCAAGTGTTTTCGACGTCATCCAAAGGGGTGCCCGATGGGTCTGGGAAATGATTCGGACCAGATTTTTAAAAGGCGCAGAAGTTCCGATCCTGAGAGATTCTTGTATCTATAGGTGGTCGTCCGACAATATGGTCGGTCGTCCGAATAGTCGTTGACCACCGCTTTTCTCGAGGCGTGGTCGCATGTTGGTTTTTGGAGAGAATTATTTTTCACTGTAGTGCGTGACTACAGCAGGCAAGGAGTGCCTCTCGACGAAGGGCTCCTCGGGGGACCACATCGACCAGTTGTGCCGGGAACATCTCTCATTGGTGTTTTACGAAGTCCGCGCGATTTCGCTGCGGATTC
>NZ_BAGZ01000016.1 GCF_000298175.1 Austwickia chelonae NBRC 105200
CGGGGTGCGGCCGGGTCGGGGCCGCCCGGGTCACCGGTTCCGGGCCCGTTCCGGGGGCCCGGCCCGCCACCGCCGTGGCCGGGGTGTCCGTCCGGTCCGGAGGGCGGCAGGGTGGTTCCTTCGACCCGTGCCCGCAGGCCCAGGGTCTGGTGGACGGCCTGGCCGACCACGTCGGCGTGTCCGCCCTGGTGGAAGGCTCGGACCAGGCCGGGGTTGGCGAATCCGAGGACGACGCGCTCACCGTCGGCCTCCATCACCTGGGCGTGTTCGGCCAGGAGGAACCAGGTCGCCTTGCGCAGGGGCAGGATCGCGGCGAGCACGTCGGGCCAGCTGCGTCGCAGGGCGTCGACATCGGGCCGGTCTGTGCCGGGGGCCCGATCGGCTGCAGGGGATGCGCCCGTCGGTGGACCGGCCGGTTCCGGACGGTGCGCTTCCGGGCGGGTCGGCTCCGGGCGGGGGGCCTCCGGACGGGGACGGGCCGGAGGTGCCTCCTCCCGAACTGCCGGCTCGGGGGCAACGGACTCCGGGGCGGGCCGGTCGTTCCCGGCGGCAGTGGCCGTCCCGTCCGCCTCGCGTACCGCGGCCCGGGCACGTCGCAGCGCTTCCCGTCCTCGGGCACCCGAGACGGCGGGGGGCAGCGGCCGTTCCTCCGCCGGGATGTCCCCGCCCGGAGCCGGGACAGCGGAGCCCCCGGATGTCGGGATATCGCCGACCGGCGCGGACGGCAGGGGCCCGGCGGCGTCCAACCGTCGTTCCAGCCGGTCCAGTCGTGCGCCATGTCCTTCGGCGCCGGAGACGGCGGGCAGGAGGAGGCGCGCGCAGATCAGTTCCAGTTGGAGACGGGGCGAGGTGACCCCGTTCATCTGGGTCAGGCCGGTGTTCACCAGGTCGGCGCATCGGGAGAGTTCTGCGGCGCCGAAGGAGACTGCTTGTTGGCGCAGCCGGTGCATCTGGTCCTCGGGGAGGCCTCGGAGGACGGCGTCGGCGCCTTCGGTGCTGGCGGCGACGATGATCAGGTCGCGGAAGCGTTCCAGCAGGTCCTCGACGAAGCGTCGCGGGTCCTGTCCGGTCTCCACCACTTTGTCGATCTGTCGGAAGACGGCGCCGCCGTCCTGGGCGGCGAAGGCTTCCACCACGGCGTCCAGGAGTTCCACCTCGGTGAATCCCAGGAGTGCTGCGGCTCCGGCGTAGGTGAGGCCGCTGTCTGCCGAGCCGGCGATGAGCTGGTCGAGCACGGACAGCGAGTCGCGGACGGATCCGCCGCCGGCGCGCACCACGAAGGAGAGCACTCCGGGTTCGACGGGCACCTTCTCCAGGGCGCACAGCTGTTCCAGGTAGGTGGTCAGCCGGGCGGGGGGCACCAGTCGGAAGGGGTAGTGGTGGGTCCGGCTGCGGATCGTGCCGATGACTTTTTCGGGTTCGGTGGTCGCGAAGACGAATTTCACGTGGGCGGGTGGTTCTTCGACGATCTTCAGCAGGGCGTTGAAGCCCTGCGGGGTGACCATGTGGGCCTCGTCGATGATGTACACCTTGTACCGGGATTGGGCCGGGCCGTACGCGGCTCGTTCGCGCAGGTCGCGGGCGTCGTCGACGCCTCCGTGGCTGGCGGCGTCGATCTCGATGACGTCGACGGATCCCGGCCCGCCGGCCGACAGGGCGATGCAGGAGGGGCAGCTTCCGCACGGGGTGGGGGTCGGGCCCTGTTCGCAGTTCAGGCAGCGGGCGAGGATGCGCGCGCTGGTGGTCTTTCCGCAGCCGCGCGGCCCGCTGAACAGGTAGGCGTGTCCGGTGCGCCCTGTCCGTAGGGCCTGCATGAGGGGTTCGGTGACATGTTCCTGTCCGATGACATCGGCGAAGGTCTGGGGCCGGTAACGGCGGTACAGGGCGGTGCTCACGATGCGACCTTATCCGTCGGGGGCGTCGGGCTCACTTCTGTGCGGCGTGCCTGCGGTCAATGCCCGGGGCGGATGTGCCGAGCGGTGTGGGGGATGTGGCCTGTGTCGGTGCGGAAGACCGAAAAATCTTGATCGTATGTCTTTGGAGACCTTTGTTGTTCCAGGCATCTCCTGATTTCGCGCTGAGGTGCCGACATAGGGTGAGCCCCATCGATATTCCTTCAGGCCTCGCAGCGACACGTGTGATGGCCCCAGCGGCAGAAGAGTGAGATGCCCATGAGTAAGAATCCACGATGGAAGTGCCTGAAAGACCTGGGCATCTATCTGGCCGTCTATCTGGTCATGACCAGCGTCGGGGAGATCCTCATCGGCACCCATGTGATGTCACTCTTCGGCGTCAACAACATGCGTGCCAGCACCTACGACCACGCGATGAACCAGCTGAGTGACACGGCGGCTAATCTGCTCACCGGGCTGGCGCTGGTGTACGCCTACCGGCGCCGGAACCCGCCGGAGAAGCGCGGCCCCGGCCTGCCCGGCGTGCTCCACCGCCTGCAGCACATGGCCGTCGGCCTAGTCCTGGGAGCCGGCGCGATGTCCCTGCTCGTCGGCATCCTGGTGGTGCTCGGCGTAGCGAAGGTCACGACGGTCGCCCCGCAGATCACCACGCTGACGCTCATCCCCTACTTCATCTCGGTCGGCTACGAGGAAGAGGTCTGGGTCCGCGGCACCGTCCAGCACACCCTGGCCAAGGTGATGCCGTTGGCCTTGGTCATCACACTGTCCTCCTTGCTGTTCGGCGCGATCCATCTCACCAATGACAACATCAGTCTGCTCGGCATCACGAACGTCGTCCTGGCGGGGGTCCTCTTCTCCGTCTTCACCTGGACCACGAAGAACCTCTACATGGCGATCGGATTCCACATCACCTGGAACTGGTTCCAGGGTGGCTTCTTCGGGATGACGGTCTCCGGGCACGATTTCATCGGCAAGGCTCCGTTCAAGGTGTCCATGGAGAGCGGCCACGACCTGCTGACCGGTGGCGCCTTCGGCCCCGAGGCCAGCCTGCTCACCACCGTGCTGTTCATCGGGCTGTCCGTCGCCGTCTGGTTGTTCTATCGCGGGCGGCAGACCGGGACCGAACAGCAGCTGCCCACCGCCCCTACCGCTGCGGAATAACAACTCCCAGATCTCGGGCGGCTGTCTGGCCACCCTCAGCGGCGACCGTCCTGTGTCGCGGGGTGTACGCCACCCCGGCGCAGGACGTCAGAGGCATCGGGCGCGGCCGTCGACCGACCCGGCGTCCTCGTCCGCCGCGATCTGGACCATCGCGGTCTGGGCCTCGTCGACGACGGTGCGCATCGCGGACTCCGCGGTGTCCGCATCGCCGTTGGCCACCGCCGTGGCGATCCGACCGTGCAGGCGCACCGCCTCGTTCTCCGGATGCTCGGGCATCAGATGGTGGTGGGTCCGCCCGGCGAGCACTTCCCGGACGACAGGGGCCAGGGCGACGAGCATCTCGTTGCCCGATGCCTGGAGCAGGGTCTCGTGGAAGAGGATGTCGTACTCGAGATAGGCCAGCAGGTCGGGGATCCGGGCGGTCATCGCCATGCCGGCCGCGGCCGAGGACAGGGCCCTGGCTTGTTCCTCGGTGGCATGGAGAGCGGCCAGGCGGGCCGCGAGAGGTTCGAGCCCACGACGTAACTGGCTGATGGACATCAGCTGGTCCATCCGTCCCGGGCCGTCCAGGCGCCACCGGATCAGACGAGGATCGTAGACATTCCACCGGGCGCGCGGGAGGACACGGATCCCGACCCGTCGGCGGCTCTCCAGGAGGGACATCGACTCCAGCACTTTGACGGCTTCCCGGGCAACCGTGCGGGAGACCTCGTATCGGGCCTCGAGTTCCTCGATCCGTAAGATCGTGCCCTCCGGGATCTCCCCGGCCGCGACTGCCGCACCCAGATGCCCTAGCACCCACTCGTGCAAGCCGACACCTGCGCCCGGTGGCGTGACGGGAAGCATGGGAAGAGCATATCGACGATCCGTCGACATCTGATTGAGACACATAGTTGTCAAAGATCATACTTTTGCCGCATCCTCAGGGGGCATCGACAGCGCGCTAGCGGTCAAGGTTGACCAAGGAGGCCATATGGGCAACGACGCCCCTCTCGTCGTCGTCATGGGTGTATGCGGGTCAGGGAAGAGCACCGTCGGCCAGGAACTGGCCGAACGACTCGCTGTCCCGTTCGCCGACGCCGACGAATTCCACCCCCCGGCGAATATCGACAAGATGGCCGCCGGACACGCACTCGACGACACCGACCGCGCGCCCTGGCTCGCCGCGATCGGCATCTGGCTCGCCGAGCACCACCGCGCCGGAGCCGTCGTCACCTGCTCGGCGCTCAAACACATCTACCGCGACATGCTCCGCGCCCAGGCCCCCGGGATCTTCCTGGTCCACCTGGCCGGAGACCCCCAGGTCGTCACCGAACGGGTGTGCGCCCGCACCGACCACTTCATGCCCGCCTCTCTCATCGACTCGCAGTACGCGACCCTGGAACCGCTGTCGGCCGACGAACACGGCATCACCCTCGATCTGGCGTTGAGCGTGGACGATCTCGTCGCTGCAGCCCACGCCGCAGTACAGGCTCCGGCACGCAGCTGAGAATCCCTCCCCCATATCCCTCTACCGTCAGTTCAGGAGCACCCCAACATGTCATCGTTCACCGTCGTCGCGGCTGATGCCGCGAAAGCGACGGCACCAGCAGGCCAACTCGTGGCCGCGGCCCTCGTCGGCATCGCCCTCCTCGTCATCTTGATCACGAAGTACAAACTGCACCCCTTCCTCAGCCTGACCCTCGGCTCCTTGCTGGTCGGGCTCGTCGGCGGACTCTCGATGCAGGCCACCACCGACAGCTTCACGAAGGGTGTCGGCTCCACCGTCGCCGGCGTCGGCCTGCTGATCGCCCTGGGCGCCATGATCGGCAAGCTGCTCGCCGACTCCGGCGGCGCCGACCAGCTGGTGGACACCATCGTCGACCGGGCCAGCCCGGCCGCGCTGCCCTGGGCCATGGGGTTGGTCGGCGCCGTGATCGGCCTGCCGATGTTCTTCGAGATCGGCCTGGTCCTGCTGATCCCGGTGATCCTGCTGGTGACCCGCCGCTCCGGGCTGCCCTTGATGAAGATCGGCATCCCCGCCCTCGCCGGGCTCTCCGCGATGCACGGCTTCGTGCCCCCGCACCCGGGCCCGCTGGTGGCCGTGGACGCCCTCAAGGCGAACCTGGGGCTCACCCTCGGATTGGGCGTGCTGGTGTCGATCCCGGTGATCGCCCTGTCCGGCCCGGTCTTCGCCTCCTTCGCCGCGAAATGGGTCCCGGTCGGTGCCCCGGATCTCTTCCTCGGTCCGGCGAGTGCCTCCCCCGACAGCGAGGAGGCCACGCAGGAGGTCCGCCGTCCCGGTTTCGCGGCGACCCTGATCACCGTGCTCCTGCCGGTCGTGCTGATGATGGGCAAGTCCTTGGCGGACATCTTCCTGGCCAAGGGCGACATGGCCCGCCAGGCCCTGGACTTCGTCGGCGCCCCGCTCATCGCCCTGCTGTTGACCGTGCTGGTGTCCATGTGGACCTTGGGCCGCGGATCCGGCATGGACGGCTCGGCACTCGGCCGGACGATCGGTGACTCGCTCGGCCCGATCGCCGGGATCCTGTTGATCGTGGCGGCCGGTGGCGGTTTCAAGCAGGTGCTGGTCGACACCGGCATCGGCACGATGCTCGCGCAGTGGATCCAGGGTTCGAGTTTCTCGCCCCTGCTGTTGGCCTGGGTCGTGGCGGTCTTCATCCGCCTGGCCACCGGTTCGGCCACCGTCGCGACGATCACCGCCGCCGGGGTGATGGCCCCGGTCGCCACCGCGATGACCGGGAACGAGACCGCGCTGCTGGTGCTCGCGATCGGCGCCGGGTCGGTCTTCTTCAGCCATGTCAACGACGCCGGCTTCTGGCTGGTGAAGGAGTACTTCGGCTTGGACGTCGGTCAGAACATCAAGACCTGGTCGTTGATGGAGACGATCATCTCGGTGTCCGGCCTGGCCGTCGTGATGCTGCTCTCGCTGGTGATGTGAGGCCGAGCGGCGCAGGACGGCTGCGGGCATGAAAGGACCCCCCGCGTACCTGGAAGAGCTCACTTACCCTTGCTGCATTCCTGCCCTGGGGGAGTTCGGTGAGGTACCACCACGCGGGGGGCCTGCCCCCACTGTAGTCCAGCGGACGGTGCGATTCGAATCCCGGCCCGTCCCACGTCTTCCTCCGCGGTCGGCGCAGGGGGAGACCTGCGCCGACGGGCAGCGATCCCGACTTCGGGCAGCCGGATTGGGTTCCTGCGGGCAGGTCGGGTACGCTCGTCCACGGAGGATTCGCATAGTGGCCTAGTGCGCACGATTGGAAATCGTGTTGGGGATGAAACCCCTCGCGGGTTCAAATCCCGCATCCTCCGCCAGTCTCAGGGCTCCGAGATCGTCCACGATCCGGAGCCCTCGGCTTTTCCCCGGCCTTTTCACCCGCCGTTCAGGACGGCAGCCGGCCCTGCTCACCGAGCACCACATACGGCGGACGATGCGCCAGAACACCCCCGGCGAGCAGGTGCTCCCCCACCAGCCGAGCCCCCTCCAGCGCACCGCCGAGCGCCGGCATCACGAAGAGCCGCCGCCGCCCCAGGGCAGAAGCCAGAGCCACCCGCACCCCGTCCAGATAGAGCAGACCACCCACCGCGACCACCGGGCCGTCCGGCAGGATCGCCCGCGCCGAAACGACCAGATCGGCCAGGCACTCGCCGGCAGCAGTGACGACAGCCCGGGCGAGCGCGTCCTCCACCGCGACCTCGCAGACCACCGGCGCAAAACGGGTGAGCACCACGTCTCCCTGCTCGGCCAGCAGAGCAGGCCACCCCTGCTCGTCACCGAACTCCGCCCGAGCCGCGGCGAGCAGACGCCCGGACCCGTCCGGCACCCCGTCGCGATGACGAAGAGCCGCAGCAAGCCCCTGGGCGCCGATCCACGCCCCCGACCCCCGACCGCCCAACGGAACCGGCCATCCGTCGAGGAGATGCCAACGATCACCCAGATCCGTGACCAGGGCGGAGGCCGTGGCCCCCAGACTCAGACAGATCCCCGGCAGGACACCACCGAAAGCGCCGACATGGGCGGCATATCCCTCGTCGACGACGACCGCGCGGTCCGCACCCACCGCCCGCACCGCGGCCAGCAGGTCGGCCGCCGGTCCACCCCGCCACCCCGGATGCACCGCCCAACTGACCGCCTCCGGAGGGTGTCCGCCCCGTGCGGTGAGGCCGGCGACGGCGGCGACGAGCGCAGCCGCATCGGCCGGTCCACCGGGGTCGACGGACGCATCGGGGACCTCGACGAAGGAGTCCGCGGCATCGGTGGTGCCGGTACGTCGGGCCCGGACGCCACCGACGCCCACGGTCACGGCCAGGACATCGCGGCCGGGAGGGGACAGCGCGCTCATACGGAACCCATCGGCCGAGCCTCTTCCCCTTCCACTTTTCCGGCCACGAGAAGTGTTCACCACCGACGAAAATCGAGAAATTGGTCAATGACTTACCCGGCGGTACGATCAACGTCGGAGAAGGTGTGGCGAGGCAGCCCCCGCAGCATTCCGTTCACGAACTCGTGACGAATCGTTGTCGATTCCGGGCACGTACCGCGCAGGAAATTCGTCCTAGATGTCGGTGAGAAAAGTCGAACCCGGTAAGTCACCCCTGTTTTCTCACGAAAAGACGGTGACCGAACCGGCATATCGGCCCCTGACGCCCCGACGACGGGTCCCACGACCCCCGACGGACCGCGGACGGCTCACCGGCACATCTCGCCGTGCGCGACCGCACCCCTCGTGCCCGGCGAACCCTACGCAGTGAAGCGTCACCACCCCCGTTCCGTTCCCTGACGACCTTCGGCAACCATCTGCACTCCCCACCCGGAGAGCGACCCGCCGGTCTCCGGCACGCCGAGGAATGACGATGGGCGAGGATGGAGATCTGCATCGGGGCAGGATTGATTCAAGGGGGGAACTAGGAGGAGATCGTGACCGACCTCGACGGACGCGGATACCCGAGCGCATCCACCAGCCAGCGCCGCCGTTCGATCATCGCCCTGGCCGCGCTGGGGTCCGTCCTCCTCATCGCCTTCCTCACCGCCTTCTCCTACATCCACGGGTGGTTCCCTTCCCAGAGCGTGGCCCAGCCGGCCGCACCCACCTCGAAGGCCTCCGCGCCCTCCCAACCCTCCGAAGCACCGGCACCGTCCTCCGCGCCGCCGTCGTCCCCGTCCTGCACCCCGATGACGCCGAAGAAGGTCACGGTGAACATCTTCAACGCGACCAAACGTCCCGGACTGGCCGGCACGGCCGCCAAGACCTTGAAAGACCAGGGCTTCACGGTGGGGAAGGTGTCGAACGACCCGAAGAACAAGAAGGTCGAGGACTCCGCGGAGATCCGTTTCGGCCCCTCCGGAGCGGCCAAGGCCGATTTCCTGGTGAGCCGGGTGACCGGCGCGGTGAAGGTGCAGGACGACCGCACCGATGACACCGTCGACATCGCCCTGGGCGAGAAGTACACCTCCATCAGCCCCGGCCCGAGCAGCGGAGGCTGCTGACCCGGTCGGACGACGCCCCGGCCAGAGCGCACCCCGGTCAGGCCGCCAGCACGTCCTCCAGCTCCTCCCGGGTCGGACCGGCCGCCGAGATCGGCTGACGCACCGACAAGGCCGCCGCCACCGTCGCCACCCGGACGGCCTCCTCCACGCTCTTGCCCTGCGCGAGCTCGGCGAGAAGAGCCCCGGTGTGCGCATCACCCGCCCCGGTCGTGTCGACCACATCCGCGATCACCGGCGCCGGGAAGTGGATACTCTCCCGGTCGGGCCGGATCAGATGGCTCCCCCGCGGGCCGTCCCGCAACACCAGGAAGCCATCGGGACGCACCAGGTCGAGGACGGCGGAGGCCCCCCGGATGTCCTTCGGATCAGCCACCGGGGACAACTCGCCACTGAGCAGGGCGAACTCACGGGTGTTCAACGAGAGCACATCCGCCCGGCCGAAAGCCGCGTCCGCGACCTCCTCGGGGATCTCCGCGACCAGAGGCCCCGGGTCGATGACGACCAGCGCGTCCCCGACGTCCTCGGCCAGCCAGCCGGCCAGTGCCGGTCCAGAACCCGGATAGGTCAGGTCGTACCCGGAGACGAAGACGACATCGTCCGGGCGGACCGTGACCAGGGACAGTTCCTCACGGGTCAACTCCGACTCGACCCCGGCCGAGGTCACGAAGGTGCGCTCCCCGTCCGGTTCGACCATGCCCACGCAGAAGCCCTGCTCACCGACGACCCGAGGGATCAGCTCGGTGACCCCCTCCTCGATCAGGGCCGCAGCGACGATCCCGGCGAACGGGCCGGTGCCCAGCCGCCCGGCGAGAGCACCGGACAGACCGAGCCGGGCCGCCGCCGCCAGGACGTTGAATCCCCCACCGGCCTGGGCCGTGGCACTACTGGCCATGACATCACCGCCCCGAGAAGGCAGCTGGGGCACCGGCATGATGACGTCGACGATGACGCTCCCGGCGACGACGAGGCGCCGTGGTCTGGTCTTCATCACACTCCCTTCTGTCGAGAACCGCACACCACGATCAGGGGACCCCGAGACGGCCCGACCAGGTCGACCTACACGGAAGTCCCCCGAAAATATTGGGGTTCAGCAATATTCACCTTTACCTGTTGGTCACGTTTGCCCCATGTACAGGCATATGTCAAGAGGGAGGGCCGCCGTGTCCCCCGAAGTCCACCGATCGACGGACACCACGGACACCCGGCCCCGGTCGCGCAAAGAGTTCACCGCACCTGCTGCGCGTCCCCTCCCCTCCTGGGCACTTCTCGGGCACAGTGGAATCAGAAGACCTCCACCGGCCGGTACGGATCCGAGGACGGACACCTCGGCCCTGCTGGACGCCTTCCTCACGATCGCGGGACGAAGAAGAGGAGCGCGGTGACGTCCGACAGAGGCGCACGGTCCGGGGTGGAGACCAATGGCATCAACGTGATCGCCGAGAACGAGCGACACGGCAGGGCGAGCGACCTCTTCTTCCCCTGGTTCGCCGCCAATATCTCCGTCCTGGGCCTGAGCTACGGAGCCTGGCTGTCCACCTTCGGTGGCTCCCTGTGCCAGTCCGTCCTGGTCGTCTCCCTCGGCGTGATCGCCTCCTTCCTGCTCGTCGGCGTGATCTCACTGGCCGGTCAACGCGGCTCAGCACCGACGATGACCCTGTCCAGATCGGCCTTCGGCCCCTGCGGGAACCTCGTCCCCACCGCAGTGGCCTATCTGTCACTGATCGGCTGGGAGATCGTCCTGATCTCCCTGGGCACCCTCATGGCCCGCACCGTCGCCCGCCGGCTCGGCGCCGGCGACGGCTCGGTGGCCATGACCGTGACCTTCGTGACGATGGTGGTCATGGTGATGGTCTCCGGGATCCGCGGATTCTCGTCGATCATGCGGATACAACCCGTGATCACCTGGGCCACCGCCGTCCTGACCGCCGGATACCTGTTCCTCGTCGCCGACCACATCCACCCCGAGAGCGTCCTGCAACGACCGGAGGCCTCCGCGAGCGCGATGATCGGGTTGTTCGTCTTCTGCCTGACCAGCTTCGGACTGAGCTGGTCGAGTTGTGCCGCAGACTATTCCCGCTATCTGCCCCGCCGGGTCTCCGGGGTGAAGGTGGTCTCCGCGACCGTCGCCGGTGGTGCCCTGCCGATCCTGGCGTTGGCGATGACCGGGCTCCTCCTGTGCGCGTCCGACGGGGGACTCGCCGGGCACATCGCCTCGGACCCCGTCGGCGCCCTCACCGAGGCCCTGCCCACCTGGTACGTGCTGCCCTTCGCCGCGGTGGCCCTGCTGGGCCTGGTCTCCGGGGCGATCCTGGACATCTACTCCTCGGGGCTGACGCTGCTGAACCTGGGTCTGCCCTTGCAGAGGTGGCAGGCCGTGGGGGTGGACGGGGTGCTGATGGCGGTGGGTTCGGCCTACATGGTCTGGTTCGCGCCGGGCTTCCTGGCGGTCTTCCAGGCCTTCCTGTTGGCGCTGGGGGTGCCCTTGGCGGCCTGGATCGGGGTCTTCCTGGCCGATTTCGCCCAACGGCACGGACGGTACCCGGAGGACGGGACGCGGGAGGGGGTGCGGCGGCACCGTCCGGGGCCGGTGGCGCTCATGGTGCTCGGCTCGGTGGCCGGGTGGGGCCTGGTCACCAATCCCGTTCTGCCCGTTCTGGGTTTCCTTCTGCCGTGGTGTGGCGGCACCGAGGGGCACCTCGCCCGTTCCGGGGCAGGGGTCCTCATCGCGATGAGCATCGGATTTATCGGCAGTTTCCTGGCGCACCAACTCTGTTCGCCTGGTCGGCGGGTCAGCGGGTCCTGGCGTAGCCACGCCCGGCAGAGCTAAACCCCGCCCGATGGGCGTCCCCTCGGCCTAGGCTGAGACCATGGAGTAGCCAGACACCCCCCATTACGGGTGAACAACACGGCGACCCCGAGCCGCCGCATCCCAGCTGACGAGACCAACGCCGAAGAAGCGCTCCCGTGGACGAGACGGACCTCGACGACATCACCTATGACACCGTCGTACCGACATTGCAGCCGGGCGCGATGGCCCACATCCGGGATCTCCTGGCCGACAGAGGCCTGGACCACGACCCCAGCGTCGACATCTTCTGCGTCGCCCGCAGCCACGAGGAGATCATCGCCTGCGGCGGCCTCTCCGGGAATGTCATCAAATGTGTCGCCGTACGCGACCGCTACCACGGCGTCGGCGTCCTGGAACACCTGGTCACCGAACTGACCTACGCCGCCCTGGACCGCGGGGTCAGCCACCTCTTCCTCTACACCAAACCGGCCAACGAACAGGCCTTCCTCGGCTGCGGCTTCCACACCGTCGTCCAGGTCCCCGACACGGTCGTCCTGATGGAGAACTCCCCCTTCGGGATCAGCAAATGGACCGAGGAACTCAGCTTCTACCGGCGGGAACAACCCCGCGTCGGCGCCTGCGTGGTCAACTGCAACCCCTTCACCCTGGGGCACCAGTACCTCCTCCAACAGGCTGCCGCCGACTGCGACTACCTCCACGTCTTCGTCGTCAGCGAGGACGCCAGCTTCTTCTCCTACCGCAACCGGCTCGCCCTCGTCCGTGCAGGAGTCGCCCTCCTGCCCGAACGCGACCGCATCCACGTCCACCCCGGCTCGGAATACCTCGTCAGCAAGGCCACCTTCCCGACGTACTTCATCAAGGACACCGGCATCATCGACATGGCCGCGACCGCCGTCGACCTGCGGATCTTCCGGGAACACATCGCCCCCGCCCTGGGCATCACCCACCGGTACGTCGGCACCGAACCCTTCTGCCAGGTGACCCGGCGGTACAACGCCGACATGCACTACTGGCTCGAACGCGAGAAGGACGACCACCCCCCGGTCGACGTCGTCGAGATCCCCCGCCGCGGCCACGACGGCGAAGCCATCTCCGCGACCGAGGTGCGCCGCCGCATCCTCAACGGCGACCTCGACGGCCTGCACGACCTGGTCCCCCCGACGACATATGCCTTCATCGTGGAACGCTACGGAACCCCGGCCGACCGTTACCGGGCCACCGAGATCACCAACAGGACCGCCGGACGGGCCGAGGTCCACGAGACCGCACTGGCCGCGCTCGCCCGAGCCTTCGACCGCCAAGGAGTCGGCTGAACGCGCGGCCCCCACCAGGCGTCCCGTCCGTGGACACCGGGCCGGCCAGACCCGGCACCCACCGTCACCCATGCAGTCAGGCAGGAGAGGAACGATGCGCATCGACCGCGAGGCCGTCGCCGGGACCTTGGAGTCCAGCGACGTGATCGTCCGGGTGGCCCCGGCCGGGAAAGACACCGAGGCCACCTTGGAAGTACTGGTGATCTCCAATGTGATGGCCCAGTTCGGTGATGCGATCCGGGAGGTGGTGGACGACACGCTCACCCGCCTGGGCGTCGAGTCCGGGCGCATCGTCGTCGAGGACAAGGGTGCCCTGGACTGCACCATCCGGGCCCGGGTCCAAGCCGCGTGCCTCCGCGGGTCCGGTGCCCCGGAGGACGTCGACTGGAGCCGACTGTGAACGCCTCGGGCCACCACGGTGAGCATCACGCCTACACCGCGGGCACGGCCCCCCACTCCGGACGTCGCACCATCCGCACCGACAAACCCCACCGGTCGATGCTCTTCCTCCCCGGCAGCAATGCCGCGATGCTCTCCACCGCCTACGTCTTCGCCCCCGACGCGATCATGTTCGACCTGGAGGACGGAGTCGCCCTGCGGGAGAAGGACTCCGCCCGGCTGATGGTCTTCCACGCCCTCTCCCACCCGGTGTACCGGGCGATGGAGACCGTGGTCCGCATCAACCCCCTGGACACCCCCTACGGGCTGCTCGACCTGGAAGCGGTCGTCCGCGCCGGGGCGAAGATCGTGCGCCTGCCCAAGACCGAATGCGCCGAGGACATCGTCGAACTGGAGGAAAAAGTCGCGGCCATCGAGGCCGACTGCGGACGCCCGGTCGGATCGACCCGGCTGATGGCCGCCATCGAATCGGCATCAGGCGTGGTCAACGCGGTGTCCATCGCCACCGCCAGCCCCCGGATGGACTCCATCGCCCTGGCCGGTTTCGACTACGTCATCGACATGCAGACGACCCGCGGCGACGGCACCGAGCTGTTCTACGCCCGCTGCGCGGTACTGCACGCCGCCAGGGTCGCCGGCATCGGAGCCTATGACGTCGTCTGGTCCGACCTGTCCGACGAAGAAGGATTCCTCGCCGAGGTCGAACTGATCAAACGGCTCGGATTCGACGGCAAATCGTTGATCAACCCCCGACAGATCGACCTGCTGCACAATGCGTACGCCCCCACCCAGCGGGAACTCGACCACGCCCGTCTCGTCATCGAGGCCGCAGCCCGCGCCGAGGCCCAAGGGCTGGGCGTCGTCTCCCTGAACGGCAAGATGATCGACGCCCCGATCGTGGCAGCCGCACGCAGAACCGTCCAGTACGCCGACGCGTCGGGTGTACGGCAGCAAGAGGGGGCCTGAAGGTCATGAACGACAACATCCACACGGTCGACGCACACCCGGACAATCTCCACCGCGTCACCGGCCGGGAACATCCCGCACTCCAGGGCCTGCGCCCCTTCACGACCTTCGACGCGGCAGCCCCGCACCTGTCCGACCCGAAGGCCAAACGCACCCGCAAACTCGTCGACTCGCTGCCCGAGGCCGTCCGCCGGACCGGCCTGGAGAACGGCATGACGATCTCCTTCCACCACCACTTCCGGGAGGGCGACAAGACGATCCTGCAGGTCGTACGCACCCTCGCCGAGATGGGACTGCGAGATCTGACCCTGGCGTCCAGCTCGTTGAACAACTGCCACGCCGGGCTGGTCGAATTCATCCGCTCGGGAGTCATCAGCCGGATCTACACCTCCGGGATGCGCGGACAACTGGCCCGGGAGATCTCCGGCGGGCTGCTGGACGCACCGATCCACATCCACTCCCACGGCGGACGGGTCAATCTCATCCAGTCCGGTGAACTGCACATCGACGTGGCCTTCCTCGGCGTCAGCCGGTGCGACTCCATGGGCAATGCCAATGGCACCTCCGGGCGCAGCTCCTGCGGCAGCCTGGGCTACGCCATGGTCGACGCCCGCTACGCCGACCAGGTGGTCCTGCTCACCGAGGAGATCGTCGAATATCCGCACCTGCCGGCGTCGATCCATCAGGACCAGGTCGACCTGATCGTGCAGGTCGACGAGGTCGGCGATCCGAGCAAGATCTCGGTGGGCGCGGCCCGGATCACCTCCAACCCGCGTGAACTGCTGATCAGCCGGATGAGCGCCGATGTCATCGAACACAGCGGTTTCTTCAACGACGGTTTCTCCATCCAGACCGGGTCGGGCGGTTCGGCCACCGCCACGGCCCGTTTCCTGGAGACGAAGATGCGCCGTAAGGGCATCACCGCCGGTTTCGCCCTGGGCGGGATCACCGGGGCCATGGTCGACCTGCACGAGAAGGGGCTGATCCGGGCGATCCTGGACACGCAGAGCTTCGACTCCGAGGCGGCGCGCTCCCTGCGGGAGAACCCGATGCACCACGAGATCTCCACGAACCAGTACGCCTCCTTGACCTCCAAGGGTGCTTCGGTCGACGAGATGGACGTCGTCATCCTGTCCGCCCTGGAGGTCGACCTCGACTTCAACGTGAACGTGATCACCGGTTCCGACGGGCTGATGATGGGCGCCTCCGGCGGGCACAGCGACACCGCCGCCGGCTCTCATCTGTCGATCATCGTGGCCCCGCTGATCCGCTCCCGTATCCCCACGGTCGTCCGTCGGGTCACCACGGTCGTCACCCCGGGGTCGAATGTGGGCGTCCTGGTGACCGACCACGGCATCGCGGTGAATCCGGCCCGCCCGGAGATCGCCGAACGGCTGCGGGCCGCCCGGCTCCCGGTGTACACGATCGAGGAGCTGCACGAACGTTCCCTGTCGATCACCGGTGAACCCCGTCCGATCGAGTTCGACGAGAAGGTGGTCGGGTTGATCCGCTACCGGGACGGTTCGGTGATCGACGTGGTCCGGCAGGTGCACGCCTCGGCGCGCCGGTGACCGCTGCCCGGCCGGCCGAGGAGGTCGACCTGGCCGAGATGTTGGCCGCCCGGGATTCCCGGGCGGCCGCTCAGTCCCGGTTGTTGGCCGCTGCGGCGTCCGTGGCCGGGGTGGACGCCCGGCGCGCAGGGACGGGCGGTGACGGGAGTGCGTCGGCGTCCTGTGTGCTCTCGCTGTCCGTGGTGGTCCCCGGGCCGGTGAAGGAGCTGCCGTGGGTGCGGCCGGTGTTCGACGAGGCCGTCCGGGTCGTGGAGGAGACGTGCGCCGAACAGGGGTGGCCGGTCCACGACGTCGCGGGCTCGACCGGGGCCCGCACCGGTCCGGAGGCGCTGTGGGCCGTGTTGGCCCCGGGGCCACAGGTCAAGGAGGTGGTCTCCGCGCTGGAGGATCACCATCCGGTGGGTCGACTGTGGGATCTGGATGTCGTGGTCGCCCGCTCGGACAGCGGGTCCCCCGGCACCGGTCCCGGTGACCGGCCGGGGATCGTTCCTTTCCCGCTCTCCCGGGCCGACCGTGGTCTTCCGCTTCGGCGTTGTCTGGTCTGCGGGTGCGCGGCCGCCGGGTGCGCCCGGTCGCGCCGTCACGGTCTGCCGCAGGTGTTGGCCGCGGCTCGTCGGGTGGTCGGACGGTGGCAGGTGACGCGGGGAGGGCAGCTGACGCCGGCGGCCGCGCTGGCTCATGACTGTCTGTTGGCCGAGGTCCATCACACGCCCAAACCGGGGCTGGTGGACCTGCGGAATACCGGCGCCCACCAGGACATGGACGTCCCGCTGTTCGAGGCCAGCGCGGCGGCGCTCGCGCCGGGGTTGGCCCGTTGCGAGCGGATCGGCGTGGAACAGGCCCGGCGGGGTGAGGAGCTGCCTGCTGCCCTGCCGCGACTGCGGGAGGCGGGTCTGTGGGCGGAGGAGCAGATGGCGGCGGCCACCGGTGGGGTGAACACCCATCGGGGGGCGATCTTCGCGTTCGGGTTGCTCTGTGCCGCAGTCGGCTGGTCGGTGGCGGCCGGTCGACCGGTGACGGTGGACGCGGTGTGTGCGCTGGTCGCGGCGACGGCGGAACCGACCTTGGCCGATGTCGCGGGCGGTGTGCCGCTCACGCACGGGTTGGTCGCGCGGGCCGAGCACGGGATGCTCGGTGCCCGTGGGGAGGCCGCGGGGGGTTTCGCGACGGTACGGGGGTATGCGCTCCCGGCGTATGCGCGGGTGTTGCGGTCCTGCGGTGATCCGGCGGCGGCTGCGGGTCAGGCTCTGCTGGAGCTGATGGCCCGCAACGAGGACACCAATCTGGTGGCGCGTGGCGGGCCGGGTGCGGTGGATCTGGTGCGGGCGCGGGCGCGGGGGTTGTTGGCGGACGGCGGGGTGTGGGCGGTCGGGTACGAGGCTGCGATGTGGGCCTTGGACGACGAGCTGATCGCTGCGGGTCTCTCCCCGGGCGGGGTGGCGGACCTGTTGGGGGTGACTCTTTTCCTGGCCCGGTTGGACGAGGTGGCGCCCGGTCGTCCCGGTGGCTCGTCCCGGTGATCGTCCGGTCATCCCAGGGCGGGGTCATTTGTCCCGTGAAATTCATATATTTCCTTGCCCATCAAGGTAGTTCACGCCGTACAGTCGAGGAGGGCAGTCACGATGGGGAGGGGAGGAACGATGGCCCGGCTCCGCTGGCTCGAACGTGTGCGTCATCCTCCGATCAAGGAGCACGGCCCGGCTGCGTACACCCTTCCCTCCCGTTCCCTGGAGGAGCTGGTCGAGGAGTTCCGAGAGCATCCGACGGCGAGCGATCTACGCCCGGTCGTGCGGGCGATGAGCCGGGATGTCGTCGCCTGGTTGATCGGTCATCCGGCGGCCTGTTCGGCGCAGGAGACCAGGTTGTTGCGGGGCGAGATCCTGACCTCCGCGGACCTGCATCCGCTGTTCCAGGCCCGGATGAGCCATCTGGCGCAGGTCATCGAGCACGCCTGCGCCACCGGTCATGAGATCCCGGCGTTGACGTTCAACCTGCCGTTGCAGGCCACGGCGGAGGGTTTCTACGACGACATCCTGCGGATCCTGCCGACGGGGTCCTTCCTGCGTTTCGACATCGGTTATCCCGATTTCGACCTGGACGTGGCCCGGGCGGCGGTGCAACGGGTCCGCGACCGTCAGGTCAGGGTCGGGCTGTCGGGCTTGTCCGCGCTGGCCGAGGACGGTCCGGCCGAGGAGGCACGGGCCGGGGACGATTTCCCCGAGGGCGGCGAGCCGGGCACTGATCCGCGCCGGGATCTCGTCGTGCCGGTGGATCCGGTGGGTTCCCTGCCGGGGGTCGTCCTGCCGGAGGAGCTCTCGGAGGAGGAGGTCGTCCGGGAGCTGGCCCCTGACGTCCTCGTGTACGACAGCGCCAGTCCTCTGGAGTACCGCGACCGGATGCCTCGACTGTTGCGGCTGCGGGCGGCAGCCGGACGTCCTCAGGTGTTGGTCTCCGGGGTGTCGACGGCGGTCGACGAGTGGGCGGCGATCACCTGTGGGGCGAACTGGCTCAGTGGCCCCTTCTACGAGCGGGAGAGTCTGTCGGGTCTGGATCATCTGTCGGACCGGCCGGAGTTGCGTCGGGCCGACGAGGGGCTGAGCGCGTACGAGGTGGCAGCGAAGCAGTACGCGCCGCGGACGGTCACGGTGGAGCAGGCCCTGGATCTGGCTCTGGAGCTGCATCATCGGGTGTGTGCGGTCGGCGACTACGCCGACGCCTATCTGTCGATGCCGACGATCATGGGGATGCCGGAGCGGGCGTCGACGGCGATCGAGGCGATGTTGCGTTCGGGGGCTGCGGTCACGACGGTGGCGCTTGATCTGACGGAGGCGCCTGCGGAGGGGATGATCTGGGGTCGGACGGATCCCGGCGACTCCTTGGCCCAGGACTGGGTTTTCGTGACTCTTTTCCCCGGGGAGGGTCAGGTCTTGGTGGCGAGGCCGGTGGAGGAGCAGGGCACAGCGCGGGCTTTGTCCTATATTTTCGCGCACGATCGGGAACTCGCGTTGCGAATTGCCCGGCGAATCAGTCGTAGCGCCAACGGACAGTAAGGAAGTCGGGCAGACTACCTGAACGGGCCGCAGTCGGACGTCCTGGTGTGTGACCTAAGCCGCATCGAAGGTCCCTTGACGATGGCTGCTACGGCCCGGCAAGATGTGGAATCGATTTCAGTGGAAACGATTCCACTATGTCTGTTCACCCGACCGCGTCCCCGACGCACCCGGAGAGAACAGCCCACCGCGCCCAGCCCGGAGCCCCATGCACAAGGAGGTGCAGTACATGGCCACACTCCGCGACGTCGCCCGCGAAGCCGGCGTCTCCTCGGCCACCGCGTCCCGCGCACTCACCCACTCCGGCCCCGTTTCCACCGACACCCGCGAACGTGTCGTCGAAGCCGCCCGGAAACTCGACTACCAGGTCAACAACCTCGCCCGCGGACTACGCACCCAACGCACCCGCACCCTCGGACTACTCGTCCCCGACGTCCGCAACCCCTTCTTCACCGACCTCGCCTACCACGTCGACAAAGCCGCCGCCCAACGCGGACTCGCCGTCATGATGGGCAGCGCCGACGAACAAGCCGGCCAACAGGACCGCTATCTCAACGTCCTCACCGGCCACCACGTCGACGGCATCATCGCCGTCCCTCAAGGCGCAGCCAGCGAGACCCTCGTCCGCACCGCAGCCTCCGTCCCCACCGTCCTGGTCGACCGCGACCCCGGCATCCCCGGCGTCCCCACCGTCACCAGCGACAACCACGGCGGCATGACCGCACTCGTCGACCACGTCGTCTCCCTCGGCCGACGCCGCATCGGCGTCGTCGCCGGACCCCAGACCACCTCCACCGGCCGCGAACGCCTCGACGCCCTCCGCGGACGACTCGCCGAACACGGCATCGAACTCCCCACCAACCGGATCGCCGAAGGCGACTTCCAACTCGAGAGCGGCCTGACCGCCACCGCCCAACTCCTCGCCGGCGGAGACCTCGACGCCATCGTCGCCGCCGACAACCTCATGGGCCTGGGCGCCATCATGGTGCTCCGCCAGGAAGGCATCGGCATCGGCGACGACATGGCACTGGCCTGCGTCGACGACATCCCCTGGTTCTCCCTGGTCGACCCGGCCATCACCGTCATCGCCCAGGACGTCAGCCGCCTCGGCGAAGTCGCCGTCGAACTCCTCCAGGCCCAGGCCGACGGCCACACCGTCGAATCGGTCGTCGTCCCCATGCACCTCATCCCCCGCACCTCCTGCGGGGAGAAGAACACCACCCACCCGGCCCCGACAGGAGAAATCCGGTGAGCGGCTGCGTCCTCGAACTACGCGGAGTCGGGAAAACCTTCGGCCATGTGCGCGCCCTCCACGGAGTCGACCTCATACTCCGCGCCGGAGAAGTCCACGTCCTGCTCGGCGAGAACGGCGCAGGAAAATCCACCCTCATCAAGATGATCGCCGGAGTCCACGAACCCAGCGAAGGCGAGATCGTCCTCGACGGCAAGGTCGTCCGCATCCCCGACACGGCCACCTCCGAACAATTCGGCATCGCCACCATCCACCAGGAACTCAACCTGGTCCCCACCCTCTCCGTCGCCGAGAACATCACCCTGGGACGCACCCCGCGCCGCCACGGATTCGTCGACCGCGCCGAGATGCGCCGCCTCGCCAGAGCAGCCCTCGACCGGGTCGGCCTCGACGTCGACGTCGACCGCCCCGCCGGCACCCTCGGCATCGCCCGACAACAACTCGTCGAGATCGCCCGGGCACTCAGCCAGAACGCCCGCATCCTCATCCTGGACGAACCCACCGCCGCACTCACCCGCAAAGAAACCGACGTCCTCTTCGACATCGTGCGCGAACTGCGCCAAGCCGGAGTGGCCATGGTGTTCATCAGCCACCACCTCGACGAGATCGCCGAGATCGGCGACCGGATCACCGTCCTGCGCGACGGAACCTACGTCGACACCGTCGCCGGGAGCACCGACGAAGCCGAACTGGTCCGACTCATGGTCGGCCGCAGCATCGACGCCCTCTACCCCCGACGCCCCGCCACACCCGGCGACGCCCTCCTCCAGGTCACCGACCTCAACAGTGCAGGCCTGTTCGAACACATCTCGTTGACCGTGCACGCCGGTGAGGTCGTCGGACTCGCCGGACTCATGGGCGCCGGTCGCACCGAGGTCCTCCGCGCCATCGCCGGGGCCGACCGCTACGACTCCGGCCAGGTCACCGTCGCCGGACGCCCCCTACCCCGACACGATGTCGCCGCCGCCGTCCACGCGGGGGTCGGACTGGTCCCCGAGGACCGCAAGACCTCCGGCCTGGTCCTGGGCGCCTCCATCACCGACAACCTCGGATATGCCACCCTGCGCTCCAGCGCCCGAGGCCCCCTGGCCGACCTCTCCGGGCAGGCCGACCGGGCCCTGGGCATCGCCGACGCCCTGCGACTGCGCCGCGCCGGGATGAACCAGCACGTCGCCAGCCTCTCCGGCGGCAACCAGCAGAAGGTCGTCTTCGGCCGCTGGCTGATGGCCGACTCCCGGGTGCTCCTCCTGGACGAACCCACCCGCGGCGTCGACGTCGGCGCCAAGGTCGAGATCTACGAACTGATCAACCGGGTCACCGACAACGGTGGCGCCGTCCTGCTCGCCTCCAGCGAGCTCCCCGAAGTCATCAGCATGAGCGACCGCGTCCTCGTCATGGCCCGCGGCCGCCTGGTCGGCGAACTGCCCGCTGCCGAAGCGACGCAGGACGCGGTCATGTCCCTGGCCGTCAAGGAGGTCGAGTCCACCCGTGTCTACTGAGACCAGCGCAACCACCGGCACCGCCGCACCGCCGGAACCGCCTCGCCCCTCCACCGGGGCCGCCTCACCGCGGGCACGGATCGGTGCCTTCCTGTCCGACAACGGCGCCCTGGTCGGTCTCTTCGCGGTCTGTCTGGCGATGTTCATCGCCACCCCGGCCTTCCTGACCGCCCAGAACCTGTTGAACGTCGGTGTCCAGGCGGCGGTCGTGGCCGTCCTGGCCTTCGGACTGACCTTCGTGATCATCACCGCCGGGATCGACCTGTCGGTCGGTTCGGTGGCTGCGCTCTCGGCGGTCACCGCCGGGTGGGCGGTCGCCTCGGCGGGGCTCCCCGGCTGGATGGCGCTGGTCGTCGGACCTGCCGTCGGTCTGCTCGCCGGGTCGATCTGCGGGCTGGCCGTGGCCTACGCGAAATTGCCGGCCTTCATCGCGACCTTGGCCATGCTGTCCATCGCGCGGGGACTCACCCTGGTGATCTCCGGCGGGCGGCCCATCGAGATGCCGGACGCGGTGAATGTGCTCGGCGCGAGCGTCGGCCCGGTCCCGGTCCCGGTGATCGTCCTGGTCGTCGCCGCGGTCATCACCTCGATCGTCCTGCGACGCACCGTCTTCGGCCTGTCCTTGTTCGCGGTGGGGGGTAATGCCGAAGCCGCTCGCCTGGCGGGCCTGCCGGTCGCCCGGTTGACGGCGGTCGTCTACGCCCTGTCCGGCCTGTTCGCCGGGATCGCCGGTCTCGTACTGGCCGGCCGGTTGGCCTCCGCCCAGCCGCAGGCCGCCAGCGGATACGAACTGGACGCCATCGCCGCCGTCGTCATCGGCGGAGCCAGTCTCTCCGGAGGCACCGGCAAGGCCAGTGGAACCCTGGTCGGAGCGCTGATCCTGGCCGTGATCCGTAACGGTCTGAACCTGCTCAATGTCACGGCCTTCTGGCAGCAGGTCGTCATCGGGTTGGTCATCGCCCTGGCGGTGTTGATCGACGTCATCCGTCAGAAACGTTGACCGGAAAACCCTGCACGACCCCACACTCTCCGGTCACACTGCACACTGCACCACCACCTATCGCTCAACGACGAGTAACCCCTGGAGAAATACCCCATGAAGCTCACCACCCGCCGCACCGTCGCCGTCACCGTCCTCATCGGGTCGATGACCCTCACGATGACCGCTTGCAACCGTGAATCACCCAGCGCCGGAGGCAAGGACGGGAAGAACATCACCTTCGCGCTGTCCACGCTGAACAATCCTTTCTTCGTGGACGTCCGCGACGGCGCCCAGGAAGCGGCGAAGAAGGCCGGAGCGACCCTGAACGTCGTCGACGCCCAGAACGACGCCGCCACCCAGGCCAACCAGATGTCCGACACGGTCACCAAGAAACCCGCGGCGGTCATCATCAACCCGGTGGACTCCGATGCCGCCGGTGCAGCGGTCAAACCGGTGATCAACGCGAAGATCCCGGTGGTCGCCGCCGACCGCGGGGTCAACGGCGCCGAGGTGAACAGCCTGGTGAGCAGCGACAATGTCGCCGGGGGCAAGCAGGCCGCCGAAGCACTCGCCAAGGCCGTGGGCGAGAAGGGCGAGATCCTCGTACTGCAAGGGGTCGCCGGGACCTCCGCCAGCCGCGACCGCGGGCAGGGCTTCGAGGAAGGCATCAAAGCCTTCCCGAACATCAAGGTCGTCTCCAAGCAGCCGGCGAACTTCGACCGCACACAGGGCCTGAATGTCACCACGAACCTGCTGCAGAGCAACCCGAACATCGTCGGCATCTTCACCGAGAACGACGAGATGGCCCTGGGCGCCATCCAGGCACTCGGCGAGAAGGCCGGTTCGGCGGTGAAGGTCGTCGGATTCGACGGCACCGCCGACGGGCTGAAGGCCGTGAAGGCCGGGACGATGGCCGCGACCGTGGCCCAACAGCCCAAACTGCTCGGGGAGAAGGCGATCGAGTTGGCGATGAAGCTCGCCAAGGGCGAGAAGGTCGACAAGTCCGTCCCCGTCCCGGTGAAGACCGTGGAGACCTCGAATGTGGACGAATTCCTCAAGTGAGTCCTTCGACGAGCACGGTGTCGGTCCTGCCCGGCACGGACGGAGACGGTGAGCAGGACGGGCGATGCGGACGCGTCCTCGTCCTCGGCTCGCTGAATGTCGACCTGTTCGCCCGGGTCGACCGTCATCCCGCACCCGGGGAGACCGTCCTGGGACGGGGCGGCGAGAGCCGGCCGGGCGGCAAGGGCGCGAATCAGGCGGTCGCCGCGGCTCTGGCCGGGGCCCGGGTCTCGATGGTCGGCGCGGTCGGTGACGACGCCCATGCCGAAGTGGCCTTGGGCGGACTGCACCGCAGCGGGTGCGAGACCGCTGCGGTGCGACGGGTCCCCGGGCCGACCGGGTTGGCCTTGATCACGGTGTCCGCGGACGGCGAGAACTCGATCATCGTCGTTCCCGGCGCCAATCATTCGGTCGACGAAGCCGACCTGACGGCGGTGGACTCCCTGGAACCGGGCGACATCCTGGTGGTCCAGGGGGAGATCCCGGTGTCGACGGCGGCCGAGGCGGTGCGTCGCGCCCATGCCGCGCGGGTCCGCACCGTGGTGAACCTGGCCCCCGTGGTCCCCTTCCCCGCGGACGTCCTGCGCACAGCCGATCCGTTGATCGTCAACGAGCACGAGGGGCGGGGTGCCGCCGAGCTGCTCGGACTGGAGCTGGGCGACGCGGAGGTCTCCCCCGAGGAGATCGTCACCGCCCTGGTCGCGGCCGGGGTCTCCTCGGTGGTGATGACCCTGGGCGGTCGTGGCGCCCTGCTCCACCGGGCCGACGGCCCGCAGGACACACCGGTGAACGTACCGGCCCCGAAGGTCGACGTGGTCGACACGACGGGTGCCGGTGATGCCTTCGTGGGTGCTTTCGTGGCTCGGCTGGCCGCCGGGGACGAGGCGTCGACGGCTGCGGCGGCGGCGACGGAGTTCGCTGCCGGGGCCGTCACCCGTGAGGGGGCCCAGGACTCCTATCCCGGTTGGGATCGGCGGGACGGGGCCGTGGCGACGAACACTCCGGCGGGGGCCTGACCTCGGGACGAGGCGGGCCGCCGTGGCGGACAACGATGACGAAGTGAAAGGGGTCGCGATGAGACGCGACGGTATCCAGCACGCTGAGCTCTCCCGGTTGATCGGGTTGCTCGGACACACCGACCGGGTGGTCGTGGCCGACTGCGGTCTGCCTCTCCCCCGGGACCTGCCCGTGGTGGATCTCGCGTTGGGTCGCGGGCATCTGGGCTTTCAGGTGGTGCTCGATGCGCTGCTCGACGAGATCGTCGTGCAGTCCCACACCGTCGCCTCGGAGTCCGAGGGTTCTGCGGCGGCCGACTGGTTCACCCAGTCCGCCGACCGGATGGGTGAACGTCACGAGGTGACCCATGAGCAGTTCAAGAAGGGACTGAACAGCGCGGCTTTCGCGGTACGGACGGGTGAACGTACCCCTTATGCGAATGTCCTGCTGGAGTGCGGGGTCCCTTTCTGAACCGGAGACCTTCACCGCTCGGTTCCCGCGTCGCGGTGAGGTCTTCCTCGGGTGCCGTGTCCGATTCCCTGTCGGGCACGGCATCGCGTGGTCGGGGGCGGTCGGTGTCCGGGGCGCCGTAGCCTGGGGTGTTCCCTGGGTGAAGGAGTCCGGTCCGTGCTGTCCGTCCCGTCTTCGGCGTCGTCCGTCCTGGTCGTCGACAACGATGATTCGTTCACGTACAACCTGGTCGACCTGTTCCGCGCTGCGGGTTGCCGGGTCGATGTGGTCACCAATCGTGACCGTGCGGTGTTGTCCGTCCTGGACCGGTACGACGCCGTGGTGCTCTCGCCGGGGCCGGGGAGTCCGCATGTCGCCGAGGACGTGGGCATCTGCCTGGACGTCCTGGAGGGTGCGCCGCTGCCGGTGTTGGGGGTCTGTCTGGGGCATCAGACGATGGCGGTCGCGGCCGGGGGGACGGTGGGGCGCTCCCCGGAGCCCGCTCATGGGCTGATCGTGGAGGTCGCTCATGACGGCCGGGGCCTGTTCGCCGGGCTGACCGGGCCGTTCGCGGCGACCCGTTATCACTCGTTGGAGATCGTCGACCTGCCCGATCTGCTGGAGGCGACGGCGTGGGGCCCGGACGGCGGGGTGCAGGGCGTGCGTCATCGACTGGCGCCCTGGTGGGGGGTGCAGTTCCATCCGGAGTCGGTGGGTACCGAGGTGGGTGCGCTCCTCGTGCGGAATTTCCTGGCTGCGGCGCAGGAGTGGAATCGCGGGCATCGTCCTTGGCGCCAGGTGGATTTCACGTATCGGGTGGTGCCGGTGGAGGCCGATCCGGCGGCGGTGTACCGGGCGCTCTTCGCCGAGGCATCGGTGTCCTTCTGGTTGGACAGTTCGAGCGCGGCTGCCGGGGTGAACGTCGGGGAGGCGAGGTGGTCCTTCCTGGGTGATGCTTCCGGTCCGTTGTCCTCGGTGGCGGTCCACGACCTGGGCGGGGGTCGGGTGCGGGTCACCGGGCGGGGCGGGGAGCGGGTGTTCGTCGGGGGTTTCCTGGATCTGTTGTCGCAGGATCTGGCTTCGCGGGAACGGTGGGCCGCTCCGCCGGTGCCTTTCCCGTTCGTCGGGGGGTGGGTCGGCTATCTGGGGTATGAGACGAAGGCCGAGTGCGGTGGGGGGCTGCGGACGTCCGACGGCCATCCGGAGGCGGCGATGATCTTCGCCGACCGTTTCGTGGCCGTCGACCATCACACCGGTCTGTGGTATCTGGGGGCCTGGTCGCACGGGGGCTGTGCTGCCGAGCAGGAGTCCTGGCTGGACGAGGTGGAGGCACGGTTGACGGGGCCGGTTCCGGTGGGCGCGTCGGCGGGTGGTCTCGGGGGTGAGCTCTGTGGTCCGGCGGGGGCGGTGGTGCGTCCGCGGGTGTCCCGGGCCGAGTATCTGGCTTTGGTCGAGCGTTGTCGGGAGTTGATCGCCGACGGGCAGTCCTCGGAGATCTGTCTGACGACGATGCTGACCACTGCGTTGGCCGGGCGGGATCCCCGGGTGATGTACGGGCGTCTGCGGGCGGACAATCCTGCCCCGTACGGGGCTTTTCTGCGGTTGCCGGGGGTGGATGTGCTGAGTACGTCGCCGGAGTGTTTCCTCCGGGTCGACGGGGAGGGCACGGTGGTTTCCATGCCGATCAAGGGCACTCGTCCGCGGGGTGCGACGGTGCAGGAGGATGGTGACCTGCTCCGGGAGCTCGGGGAGAGTGTGAAGGATCGCGCGGAGAATCTGATGGTCGTCGATCTGGTCCGGCACGATCTGACGCGGACGGCGGTGCCGGGGACCACCCGGGTGAGCGAGCTCTTCGGGTTGCGGACCTATGCGACGGTGCATCAGATGGTCAGCACGGTGTGCAGTCGGGTCGCACCGGGGACCGACCGGGTCGAGGTGGTGCGGGCGGCCTTCCCCGGGGGGTCGATGACGGGGGCGCCGAAGGTGCGCACGATGGCGTTGATCGATGCGTTGGAGGGGGCGCCGCGTGGGGTCTATTCGGGGGCGATCGGCTATTTCTCGTTGTCCGGTCAGGTCGATCTGTCCATCGCGATCCGGACGGCGACGGTGGTCGGGGAGGAGATTCGTTACGGGGTGGGGGGCGCGGTGACGGCCTTGTCCGATCCGGTGGAGGAGTACGAGGAGATCGTGGTGAAGGCCCGTCCGTTGACCGGGTTGACGGGCACTCCGGTGGAGGAGGACCGGTGTTGATCGTCGAGTCGTGGCGGGTGGTCGAGGGGTGTGCCGCCGGGTTGGCGGCGCATCGGGAGCGTTTCGTCTCGTCCTGTGTCCGGCATGCGCCGGGGCTGGGGGTGGCGGCGGTGGAGACGGCGTGGTCCGGGTTCTTGGCGCAGATCCCTCGACGCGGGGATCTTTTCCCTCGCATCCAGTTCGACACGGGAACTGGGGAGTTCGGCCAGGTTCTCCGCCCTGCTCCGGTGCGTCCACCGACGGCGACCTTCTGGTGCGCGCCGCCGGGTGATCTGCGTTCCCAGCCGGGGACGAAAGGCCCCGACCTGGATCTCCTGGCGGGGTTGCGGGCTCGGGCCGAGGCTGTCGGCGCTCAGGAGGCGTTGATTCTCGCGCCGGATGGCACCGTGGTCGAGGGTGCTTATACGGCTGTCGTGTGGTGGGAGGGTGCGACCTTGTGCGTCCGGGACGAGGGCGTGTCCAGGCTGCCTTCGGTGACGGAGGGGCGGTTGCTCGACCTGTGTCGGCAGCGGGGGATCCCGGTTCGTGGTGGACGGCTGGCCGCGGAGCGTCTGCCTGATCACGAGACCTGGGTGGTGAACTCGTTGGATCAGGTCCGATTGTTGGTGCCGGGCCGGATCGGTGGGGTCGATCCGGGCGGGGACGTGGTCGGCGACGGCCCGGTGTTCTCGGCGCGCTTCCGGGAGTTGTCGGCTGCGCTGTGGGCGGGATGGCCCGCGCTGCCCGGGTGACGGCGGCGGTCCGCCGACGGGGGGGACGGGGCGGTTCCGGGTTCTCACCGGAATGCGGAGAGCCCCGCCCTGGTGGTGGGGCGGGGCTCTCCGCGGGGCCGTTCCGGTCAGGGGCGGCCGTCGGTGGTCGGGGCTTCGGTCGCGGCGTGCGGGGAGTTCGCGACCTCCTGGGCGTGGTGGCTGTGCCAGACCTCGCCGGGGATGTTGTCCGGGACGTGGGGGTTCTTGTCGAGGTCGAAGACCCGCTGCATCAGCGGACCGTCCTGGCCCTCGAAGTCCTTCAGGGCGCCGGCGGCGTACTTGCCGAGCAGGAAGAGTGCGGTCAGGTTGATGACGGCCATGATCGACATGGCGACATCGGCCAGGTCCCAGACGACGCCGAGGTTCTGCATGGCGCCCCAGAAGGTGGCGCTGACCACGAGGATGCGTACGGCGACATTGCCCCATCGGCCGCCGCCGACATAGTCCTGGTTGATCTCGGTGTAGGCGTAGTTGCCCAGGATCGTGGAGAAGGCGAAGACGAAGATCAGCACCGCCATCACCGGGGCGACCCAGGTGCCCAGTTCGGAGGCCACTGCGGCTTGGGTGAGTGTCGCCGCGGAGGATTTCTGGGTGACTCCGGGGGTGTAGACCGAGGGGCCGGCCAGGATGATCATCAGTGCGGTCGCGGTGCAGACGATCACGGTGTCGACGAAGACGCCGGCCGACTGGATGAGCCCCTGGTGGACGGGGTGGCTGGTGGTCGCGGTGGCGGCAGCATTGGGCGCCGAGCCCATGCCTGCTTCGTTGGAGAACATGCCGCGCTTCACGCCGTTGAGCATGGCGGCGACGATGCCTCCCATGGTGCCGTAGAGGGCCTGGTCGAAGCCGAAGGCTCCGGCGACGATGGCGCCGATGGCACCGGGAACGTCGGTGATGCGGACGACCAGGACCGCCACGGCGAGGAGCACGTAGACCAGGGCCATCATCGGGGCCAGCCATTCGGTGACCTTCGCGACCTGTTTGATGCCGCCGAAGATGATCACCGCGGTGAGCACGGTCAGGCATACGGCGACGGTGAGCTTGTCGATCCCCCAGGTGGAGGAGGTGACGTCGGCGATCGTGTTGGCTTGCACGCCGTTGAAGCTGAACCCGAAGGTGAAGATGAAGATGGAGGCGAAGACGGTGCCTGCGGCCCGGGATTTCAGGCCGCGCTGGATGTAGTAGGCCGGCCCGCCCCGGAAGGTGCCGTCGCCGTGGGGGACCTTGAACAACTGGGCGAGGGTGGCTTCGACGCAGGCGGTGGCCATGCCGAGGAGGGCCATCACCCACATCCAGAAGATGGCGCCCGGCCCGCCCAGGGTCAGGGCGATGGCGACGCCCACGATATTCCCGGTGCCCACCCGGCTGGCCAGGCTCATCGCGAAGGCCTGGAAGGAGCTGATCCCTCCGCTTCCGGCGTTGCCGCGGCTGGAGAAGATGATGCGCCACATGTTGCCCAGGTGTCGGAACTGCACACCGCGAGTGACGATGGTGAAGTAGATGCCTGCGCACGGCAGGACCACGACGAGGAGCCAGGTGAGCCACTCGTTGAGGAAGTCAACCACGGCTTGCATGGGGCACCTCCGAGGTTCGATCGAAATTTAAGGGGTAGGGGGAAGCCTAAGGCTCACGATGGATGATGCTGACCACTGCAAGCACCGCCCCGACCTCTTTAAAGTCGCCGCGGGGGCCAAAAAAGCTGAATTGGAAGGGATCTACGTTTCTCGCCCCGAGGTGTACAAACCAGAAAAAATTTCGGGGGTGATCTCTGGGGGAAATATCGACCTGCGCAAGGGCACACCTGGACTCATTGAGTTATTGGTGCTAACACTTGTGAATCACAGATTCCCGATATCCCGTTCTCCGATCCCTCACCCACCGTCGGACATCAGTTGTTCCCGACATAGGTATATGGACCCGTCGAACTCGCCCCGGAAAAATACGACGACCGCGGCCGGTGCCGATCCGGTCGACAGATGCGGTGAGAAGGGAGGAGACTCGGGCCACACCGAGAGGAAGTCACTACTAACATGGCCCGGTCATGTCGCCGTCCGTATGGGGGAACGATTCTCCGTGGCTGAACCACATCGCCGCCCGGGTGCGAACGCACCCGTCGAGCCACTGCCCTGGTGGGCCCTGGGGAGACGTGCCGCATACGCCCTGCGCATGGCCCGGGCGTTCGGTGCGACCCGCCGTTATGACATCAACGGGCGCAGCTTCCTCGGTCCGAGGCCGCTGGCCGAGCTTCCTGGGCTGGGCTTCTGGCTGCTGCTGACCTATTTCGGCCAGGTGTACACCTACCGCCATGGCGGATGCATGGCCACGATCCTCACCCCGTGGCGCGGGATCGCCCTGGCCTGGGTGGCCCTGGGAATCACCGCGGTGGCGGCGCTGATCGGGCCGGAAGCCCTGATCGCCCTCGGGGTCGTCGCAGTGGTCTTCGGCCTGTCGATCGCCTTCGGGGTGGCCAGTGCGATGCGCGGCCGCGACCAGGCCCAGTATCTGCGCGAGCAGATCCGCGGCAATGCCACCGATGTCGACGACGACTGGGAGACCGCTGCGCACTACCAGGCGGCGGACTCACGTATCCGCATCAACGGCGTCTACCTGGTGGGACACCTGGCTGCCGAGTCCGGCACAGGTGGCATCTCCTTCTTGTGGCGGGTCACCGAGCTTCACCTCTCCCAGGGCTATGCAGTCGTCATCGACGCTGCGAATCCTCTTCTTTATCAAGTCTATTCGCATAAGTATATTCCATTGGACGGACGTCCAGGAGCCCTGGTGGCCTTTCCCCGCCAACATGCCACCCGAACAGCACATCCACGCCGGAACCACATGCCCACCCCGTTCTGAACCACCCCCTGCCCACACCCCGCGGGCAGACGAGCCCCCCTCATCGCGGCCCCTCCGCCACACCCCCTGCGCCCGCCGGATGATCGCCGCCACCAGATCCGACAGCGACGGATCGGAATCCGCGCGACGACGGATCAGATCGACCTGCCGGTACAGGTCCTCGTCCGACAACTCCACATAGGTCACCCCCGGCGTCACCACCGCCGCCAACCGCGGGATCAGACTGACCCCCAGCCCCGAGGCCACCAGCTCCCGGGTGAGCTCGTAACTGTCCGCCCGGTGGCGGACGTCCGGAGAGAACCGGGCCCGACTCCCCAGATGGGTCAGCACCGCCTGGAAACCCTCCCGAGGACGCGGCGCCACCCAGGACTCGCCCACCGTGTCGGCCACCGCGCACCGGTTGGCCCCGGCCAACCGGTGCGCATCCGGGACGGCCAGGAGCAGAGGATCACGCAACAACTCCGAACGGGACAATCCCGCCGTGGGATAGTCCGGGGCGAAGGCATAACGGTGCGTGACCGCCAGGTCGACCCCACCGTGCAGCACCGCGCCGACGATGTCCCCCGGCTCGACCTCCGTGATGTCGACGGTGGCCCCCGGATGTTCCTCGAGATAGGCCCCCACCGCCGGCAACACCAGACTGTTCGCCGCCGAGGCGAAGGTGCCCAGCCGGATCCTCCCCGCCCGGGTGCCGGCGATGTCGTCGACCAGGCGGATCGCATCGTCCAGGCCGTCCAGGATCGGCAGCGCCGCCCGAGCCAACGCCGCACCCGCCGCCGTGAGCCGGGTCGACCGGGGAAGTCGTTCCAACAGAGGCGTCCCCAGCCGTTCCTCCAGGGCCGTGATGTGCTGTGACGCCGCCGACGCGGTGATCCCCGACTCCTTGGCCGCAGCCGCGATACTGCCCAGCGCCGCGATGTCGACGAGCGTACGTAATTTCACCGGATCGAGCATCAGAAAAGCTTATCCTCCGCCGGAGAGCAGACCTCAGCCCCGGAGGCAAGCCCCCCGCATCCATCGAACGATGGACCCCCGCAGCACCACGCGGGCGATGTGCCCGCCCCGCCGAGAAGGTGTGCTGGACAGGTCACCCACCCCGGCCCGTCCAGCGAGGAAAACATGCCATCCGCACCCGACCCGCGCCCGCCCCTCGTCCACCCCACCCTGACCCGTCGAGGCGCCTGGATCTCGATGCTCATCGCCCTCCTCGCCCTGACCGGACTCGTCGGCGCCCTCCGCGGCAGCACCAATGGCACCCCGGCCCGACAGGTCCCGGCCACCGCCGAATCCGCCCAGGTCGACGCCCTCCGCGAACAGTTCGCCGACGCGAATCTCGCCACCGTCATCGCCGTCACCACCCGCGTCGACGCCGCCCAGCTCACCCCGTCCGACCGGGCCGACAGCGCCCGACTGGTCGAAGCACTCGCCCGCAGCGCCGGACATCCGGCCCGCGGCCCCATCCCCAGCCAGGACGGCCGGGCCGCCATCGTCCTGGTCCCCGTGGACCGGGCCGCGAACAACACCGCCATGCGGGAGAGCGTCGAACGACTCCGGCAGGACGCCCGCGCTGCCACCCCCCAAGGCCTCCAGGTCCAGATCACCGGCGGCCCCGCCTTCGGCGCCGATATCGCCGGAGCCTTCGCCGGAGCCGACCTGCGCCTCCTCATGGTCACCATCGGGGTCGTCGCACTCCTCCTGCTGCTCACCTACCGCTCGCCGGTACTCCTCCTGCTGCCGTTGACCGTCGTCGGACTGGCCGACCAGGCCGCCGCCGGAGCAGCCGCCCGCCTGGGTGACCACTTCGGCTGGCAGTTCGACGCCGGCATCCTGTCCGTACTCGTCTTCGGTGCCGGCACCAACTACGCCCTCCTGCTGATCTCCCGATACCGGGAAGAACTGCGCCGCAACGAGAACCACCGGGAAGCCCTGACCACGGCCTGGCGGGCCAGCGTCGGCGCCATCGTCGCCAGCAATGTGACCGTCGTCCTCGCCCTGCTCTGCCTGGCCATGGCCAGCCTGCCCGCCACACGCGGACTCGGAATGGCCTCCGCCGTCGGACTCGCCATCGCCCTGCCCGCCGTGCTCTTCGCCCTGCCACCCGCGCTGGCCGTCGTCGGCCGGGCAGCTTTCTGGCCGCTCGTCCCCCGACCGGAAAACCTCGAGAGCTCCCCCGCGGCACCCCGACCCGGCCTCTTCGAGAAGACCGCAGCCGCAGTGGTCCGCAGACCGCTCGCCGTCCTGCTCACCTCCCTGGCCGTCCTCGCCGTCCTCACCACCGGCACCATCGGCACCCGGATCGGACTCACCCAGGCCGAGAAGTTCCGGGTCACCTCCGAATCCGCCGACGGACTGGCCACCCTGGGCGCCCACTTCCCCGCCGGGGAATCGCAACCGCACACCGTGATCGCCCGCGCCGACGCAGCAGGCCCCCTCGGCGAAGCCCTGAAGCGTGTCCCCGGCGTCATCCGGGTCACCCCCACCGGGACCTCCACCGACGGTCGCCTCGTCCGGCTGTCCGTCGTCGGCACCGCCGCCCCCGACACCGAGGAGGCCTTCACCACCGTGCGCGCGCTCCGGGAGAGCTCACGAACCATCCCGACCGCCGAAGCCCTGGTCGGCGGCCCCACCGCCACCGAACTCGACTCCCGTGACACCGGCCGCAGCGACCTGCTCCTCGTCGCCCCGCTCATCCTCCTGGTCGCCTTCGTCGTCCTGGCCGTGCTGCTGAAATCACTGGTCGCGCCGGTGCTGCTGACCCTGGTCAACGTGCTCAGCGCACTGGCCGCCATCGGTGCCGGCACCTTCGTGGGCACCCACCTGTTCGCCTTCCCCGCGCTGGACGCCCACCTGCCGCTGTTGGCCTTCCTCTTCCTGGTGGCGCTCGGCATCGACTACACGATCTTCCTGGCCCACCGCATCCGTCACGAGGCCGCCACCCAGGGCACCGTGGAAGGGACGGTACGGGCGGTGTCCGCGACCGGAGTGGTCATCACCAGCGCCGGGCTGGTCCTGGCTGCGGTCTTCGCCGCGCTCGGGGTGCTGCCCCTGGTCGTCCTCGGCCAGTTGGGGCTCGTCGTAGGGCTGGGTGTACTGATCGACACCCTCTTCGTCCGCACCGTCGTCGTCCCCGCCCTGTTCGCCCTGGTCGGTGACGCCATGTGGCGGCCCGGACGGCTAGCGTGAATTCATGGACGGGGTGAAGCAGGACGCCGGCGCGGACGGGCACGGCCGGACCGGCGCGGCGAAAGCTCTCGTTGCCGGTCAGCACGCCCTCTTCGCCCTGCTGATGGGTGTGGCGGTGGTGCGCAGCGCCCTCCACGACGCCCGCCCCGGATGGGTGGTCGTCGCAGCGCTCGCCATGACCGGCTGGTACGTGCTCGGTGTGCCGTTGAGCCGCCGGGCCCGTACCGGCCCGATCCCGTGGTGGTGGGTCCCCGCCTGGTTCACCGTCCTGGTCACCGGATGGGCGGGGCTGGTGGCTGCTTCCCGGGAGTTCTCCTGGGTGGCTTTCGCCCTCTACCTGCTCGCCATGCACGTCCTTCCCCGGCGGTGGGCGTTGTCCGCCGTGGCCGTGATCATGACGGCGGTGCTCGCCGCCCAGCCCGGAGCGCCCGCCGGCCCCGGCCAGGTCCTCGGACCGGTCATCGGTGCTCTCGTCGCGGTAGGCGTCGCCGTCGGATATCAACGGGTGATCGCCGAGTCGGAGGAGAGGCGTCGGCTGCTGGCCGACCTGATCTCCACGCAGGAAGACCTGGTCAGCGCGCACGACGAACTCGCCCAGGCCCAACGCCGGGCCGGCGCCCTGGCCGAGCGGGCCCGCCTCGCCCGGGACATCCACGACACCCTCGCCCAGGGTTTCTCCTCGATCATCCTGTTGAGCAGGGCCGGGCTGGGTGAGTCTCCTGCGCCGGCAACCGATCGGCAGCGGGATCTGCTCGCCCGGATCGAGGCCGTCGCCGTGGAAAATCTCGACGAGGCCCGACGGGTCGTCCACGCCCTCGCCCCGGCGCCGCTGGAGGAGGCCCCGCTGCCGGCGGCGCTGGACCGTCTGGTCACCCGTTTCCAGGAGCAGTGCGGGGTCGAGGCCGGATTCACTGTCGACGGGACGACGCAGGTCATCCCGGCGAGCCACGAGATCGCGCTGCTCCGCTTCGCCCAGGGGGCCTTGGCCAATGTGCGTCAGCACGCCCGGGCGGGCAGGGTCGCGGTGACCCTGAGTTATCTTCCCGGGTCGACCGGGCTCGACGTGGTCGACGACGGGATCGGTTTCGCCCCGGAGGAAGCCCATCGACAGGCGGTGGAGAACCGCCGCCCCGACGGCTCGGGTTTCGGGCTGCGCGCCATGCGTGAACGGTTGGCCGACGTCGGCGGCACCCTGGTCGTCGAGACCGAACCCGGCGAGGGGACGGCGCTGTCCGCGATGATCCCCTTGCCGGTGGCGACGGATCCGCAACAGCTCCGGAAGGAAGATCGGTGATGACGGTACGGGTGTTCCTGGTCGACGACCACCCGGTGGTCCGGGCAGGACTGGCCGCTCTCCTCGGCGCGGACCCACGGGTGGAGGTCGTCGGGCAGGCCGCGTCCGGGGAGGAGGCATTGTCGCTGGTGCCTCGGGTCCGGCCCGATGTCGTCCTGATGGACCTGCGCCTGGGCGCCGGCATGGACGGGGCGACCACGACGGGTCGGCTGGTCTCGACGCCGGAGGCCCCGGCGGTCCTGATCCTGACCACCTATGACACCGATACGGACATCCTGCGCGCGGTCGAGGCCGGCGCCGCCGGTTACCTGTTGAAGGATGCCCCGCCCGAAGCCATCGTCTCCGCGGTGGAGGCCGCCGCCCGCGGGGAGACCGTGCTGGCCCCCGGGGTGGCCGAACGACTGGTCACGGCGCTGCGTCGGCCGCAGGGCATGTTGAGCGAACGAGAACTCCACGTGTTGCGGGCGGTGGCCGACGGCAAAGCCAACCGGGCCATCGCCCGGTCCCTGTTCATCTCCGAGGCGACGGTGAAGACCCACCTGGTGCATGTCTTCGACAAGCTCGGGGTGGACAACCGTACGGCGGCGGTCACGGTGGCCAGGGAGCGCGGGCTGCTCGACTGACCCGTCGACGTCCCGGCCGGGGCGGCTCGGCCGACCGGTCAGATCCGGGCGAAGGTCACCCGGTAGGAGTCGTCCTCGGTGGTCTCGGTGGTCACCGTGTACTCGCCGGGGAGTCGTTCCTCCAGCAGTTCCGCGATCGGGGCCGGATCCTGGTCGGTGACCACGGTGACGGCCTCCTCGGGCGGCAGCCCCACGAGGACCCCGAAGATCGCCGACTGTCGGATCATCGGGTCGAGGGTCCGTGCGTCCAGCTCGGGCACATAGGTGAGATGTCCGCCACAGCCGCCCCCGCTGCCACAACCGCCCTGACCGTCGCAGCCAGGGGATTCGCTGCCGCAACCGCCCCCGCCGTGCGCGCCCGCGACATCGGCCGGATGTGCGTTGGCAGCAGGATCGGACATCGTGATATCCCTTCAATCTGTGACCACGACGACATTACGCCGTACGGCGATCGTACCCGTGCCGTCAGAAGGGTCGGCTCCGTGTTTTTCCCGTCTCCTCTGAACCGCACGACACCCGCTGACGAGCAAGGGAGCCCACGGTGAGAGGGCACCTGTCCCCGTCGGACGCGCCCTTGGGGCCGCGCCCGGCCAACCCGAAGGTCGACCCGGTCACCCGGTTGTCCGGCCCCCGCGCGCACGTCCTGGAACAGTTGGGGGCCTGCTCCCGGCCGGTGTCGGTGGCCCGGCTGTCCAGGCTGTGCGGCCAGCATCCCAATACGGTGCGTGAACATCTGGACGCCCTGGTGCAGGCGGGTCTGGCCCATCGGGAGACCGGCCCGGCCCGGGGTCGCGGTCGACCGGCGATCCTGTATCGGGCCGAGCCGTTGGACGCCCAGCGTCCGCAGGTCCGGGAGTACAGCCTGTTGGCGACGACGATGGCGGCCCATGTGGAGGCCACCGAGGAGGACCCGAAGGGGTGGGCCTTCGACGCGGGGGTCCGGCAGGGCCGCGTGTCGACGAGTCCGGTGGCACCGGGTCCGGTGGCTGCGGAGCGGGCGGCGCGGGCGGCGCTGGTGCGGGACGGCCATGCACCGGTGGACGCCCCCGACGGGACGATACGTCTGCGGCAGTGCCCGTTGTTGAACGCGGCTCGCGCTCATCAGGAGGTGGTCTGCGGCTTGCATCAGGGGGTCCTGGCCGGCATCTACGAGGCGCACGGTGTCCCGGTCGGGCAGGCGATGCGGCTCACCCCGTTCGCGCTGCCGGGGTGCTGCCTGATCGAGTTCCCGCCGGATCCGTCGGCGGGTCCGCCGACTCCGCCTCGTCCGGAACCAGTACGTCGTTCGTGGACGCCCCGGTCCTGAGCCTGCGGGATTGCCCTCTATCTGAGATGGGTACGGTCGGATGGACGGTCGTCCGGACCGGCCGGTCCGTCGTCCTGAGAGACTGTCCGCGGAAGTTGCCCTTTCTATCGAGGAGTTCGCACCGATGCTCGTCCGCGAGATCATGACCGCCCCGGCTTTCAGCATCCACGCCGAGGCTGACCTCAACGAGGCGCTCCAGCTCCTCGCCGAACGTCGTATCACCGCGGTACCGGTGGTCGGTTCGGACAACAAGGTGGTCGGGGTGCTCTCCGAGATCGACATCCTGCGTCGGGCGGTGGAGCCGGACGCGCGGGCCCATGCGACCCCGCTGGCGGAGAGCGAGCCCTTGCCGAAGACGGTCGGGGAGATCATGACCGCCGACCCGCGGACGACCACGGAAGGCGCCGACGTCTCCGATCTGATCGACCTGTTCACGCACACCTCGTTCAAGAGCCTCCCGGTGGTGCGGGACGGCGACCTGGTCGGTGTGGTGAGCCGCAGCGACGTGGTGCGCGCACTGTGGCGGTCCGACGAGGACCTGTTGGACGAACTGGTGTCGGCTTTCCACGACTACGGTCAGGACCACTGGAAGATCACCGTGGAGCACGGTGTCGTGGAGGTCCGGGGCGCGGGAAGCGCCGTGGAGCGTGATGTCGCGGTGGCCATCGCCCGGTCGGTGTTGGGTGTGCGTCGGGTGCACGTCATCCTGGACGGCCCGGCGGAGGGCTGATCCTTCGGAGGCCCGTTCGACCCCTTGTCCGGAGCCGAACGGGCCTTCGCCTGAACAAGGCGGTCTGTCAAGGAGATTGGCACTTCTTTCGATCTTTCCTGCGCGATGACTCATCTTTTCCTGTCACATCGCACACTCCCCGACCGATCACACAACGGTGATCACCTCCTCGGGGGCTCGTCTTCGCCGTGGCCGGCCGGGCGATAAGGTCCCCCTCATGTTTCAACGCCGTGCTTCCCTCGCTCGCCGAACCTGTGCCCTCTCCTTGGTCACCGTTCTCACTGCAAGTGGGTGCGCACTCGCCGGCTCGTCCACGGACACCCCGGACGGAAAAAGAGCCGCAGCAGTTCCGGTCGCCACGGAGAAGATCGAATGGTCTGTGGGTCCGGACTCCTTGAACATTCCCGGAGCGACCACCAAGGAACTGTCGAACAACGACCCTTCCGCTCCGGTCTTCCTGCTCTGGCCTGAGATCCCCGGGGCGAACAAACTCAACGAGACCCTGTCCGAGTGGGCTTCCCAGCGTTCCAAGAAGTTCCTGGCCGACAAACCGGCCCGGCCGGATTCCCCCGCCGAACTGTCCGGATTCGCGGTACCCGTCCTCGCCGACGGGACCTTGCTGGGGGTGCGCGCCCAGTCACAGGATGTCACCGAGACCGACACCGCCGTGTCACATCGGATCTGGTACGCCGACGCCGCCTCCGGGCAGGTCTGGACCTCGCCGGAGCTGTTGACCGACGAAGGTCGTAAGGAAGCGACGAAACTGGCCTCCGAACACCTCAAGAAGACCGGGGAGAAGTCGACCGCAGGAAAGACCACCCCGGAACAGATGCTGGGAGACATCTGGTTCGCCAAGAACGGCGACCTGGTGATGACCCCGGGGCTGGAGCCGTCGGCCTCTCTGGAGGAGGAGACCGAGCCGATCACGATCCCGCGCGACAAGGCGGAGAAACTGCTCAGCGACAAGGGCCGCACGATCCGCGACGCCGCCGGACGTCCGTCGACCTACGCCCGAGTGAACAGCGCCGACCAGAGCAAACCGGCCGAGAAACCCAACTCGCCCTCACCGTCCCCGTCACCCTCGACGACGAAGAGCTACCCCCAGGTCGACTGCGCCACGGCGAAGTGCGTGGCCTTGACCTTCGACGACGGACCCAGCCCGGAGACCGAGAAGATCCTCGACTCCCTGTCCTCGGCGAATGTCCCGGCGACCTTCTACATGCTGGGGCAGAGCGTCCCCCGGGCCCCGCAGACCGTGCGCCGCGCCGTCTCCTTGGGGATGTCGGTCGGCAACCACACCTGGAGCCACCGCAATCTCGCCCTGCTCTCCCCTGACCAGCAGCGCAATGAGCTCAAACGGGCCGAGGACGCCCTCACCCCGCTGCTGGGCAAGAAGCCGACCACGATGCGGCCCCCGTACGGTTCGTACAACCCGACGACCCGTTCCCTGGGGTATCCGATCATGATGTGGGATGTCGACACCGAGGACTGGAAGAACCGCAGTGTCGCCACCACCACCAAACGCGCCCTGGACGGGGCGAAGCCGGGAAGCATCATCCTGATGCATGACACCCGGCCGAGCACCAGCGAAGCCGTCCCGAAGATCATCGAGGGGTTGAAGGCCCGCGGATTCACCCTGGTGACCGTGGAGCAGCTGCTCGGCACGCCCGCACCGGGCAAGGCGTACTTCTCCCGCAGCAATATCCGCTAGTCGCCGGATCGAGGGTGCGGGGTCGCCGGCTGACGGTGGCCCCGCACCTTCTCCAGTTCCTCCACCTCGTCCAGGCCGGGGCGGGTGACGATCATCCCGGCTCCGTCGGCCCGGGCGATCATGTCGGCCGGAGCCACCGCCCGCGCCAGATGGTAGGACCCGACGGTCACGAGAGTGCCCAGGGCGATACCGGTGAGGGTGAACTGGCCGAGGTGAAGACCGCCCAGGTCGACCGGGCCGACGGACAGGTTCACGTCCCCGATGGCGATGATGATGCCCGCCGCGACCGGAACCAGGTTCAGCGGGGTGGAGAAGTCGACGTGGTTCTCCTTCCAGATCTTCGCGCCGAGCAGGCCGATCATCCCGTAGAGCACCACGGTGATCCCGCCGAGCACACCCCCCGGCGTCGCCGAGACGATCGCCCCGAACTTCGGGCTGAACCCGAAAGCGATCGCCGTCAACGCCGCCACCAGGTAGGCCGCGGTCGAATAGATCCGAGTGGCCGCCATCACCCCGATGTTCTCCGCATAGGTGGTCGTCGGTGCCCCACCCACCGCAGTGGCGACCACCGAGGTCAGACCGTCGGTGGCGATCGCCTTGCCCATCACGTCGTCGAGGTCCTGCCCGGTCATCTCGGCGACGGCCTTCACATGGCCGACGTTCTCCGCGACCAGGGCGATCACGGCAGGCAGCACGATGAGCACGTACGTCAGGGAGAACTGCGGCAGATGCCAACCGACCACGCCTGCGGCGGCGTCCGTAGCCGGCGGGAAACCCCACCACGGGGCGTCGGCGACCGCGGACCAGTCGACCCGGGGATGGGTGTCGACCACCTTCGACACCGGGTTGAACGCGGTGACCGGGCCGACGACCCGGTCGAGCACCGCCGACAACAGATATCCGAAGAGCAGGGCCAGGGCGATGGACACCCGGCCGAGGAAACCGCGTAGACCCACGCTCATCGCGATGACCGCCACCATCACGACGAAGGCCACCCCCTGGTCCTGCGGCCAGTAGACCTTGGCCACGACAGGAGCCAGGTTGAACCCGATCAGCATGACCACGGCGCCGGTGACGACCGGAGGCAGCACCCTCGTCAGCGCGGAAGCCCCGGCGACATGGATGAACAACCCGATCAGGGCCAGGACCACCCCGGCGACCAACACCGCCCCGGAGACCTGCTGCGGAGTGCCACCGAGCTGGTGGACGGCCACGGCTCCCCCGACAAAACTGGCCGACGAACCCAGGTAGCTGGGCACCCTCCCCTTCAAGGCCACCAGGAAACACAGGGTCGCGAAGCCGCTCATCATGATGGCCAGCTGGGGATTGAGGCCCATCACCACCGGGAAGACGAAGGTGGCCCCGAACATGGCCACCACATGTTGCATGCCCAGACCGACGGTGCGCCCCCAGGTGAGCCGTTCACCGGGCCCGACGATGTCGTCCGGACCGATGGTCCGCCCGTCCCCGTGCAGTGTCCAACCCAATGCCATAGGTCCCTCCAGGCCGTACGAACGGCCGAGGGTGTCCCGACCGGACCAAGCCTAATGGAGGTTTTGTCCGGTACCTGCCCGGCGTCCTCGTACCCCGTCGGGAGACCCGGAGCGGACGGTCAAGACCCCGCCGCGAGCACCGGGACGGGGCGGACGAACGATCGGCGGTGCCGGGTGATCCCCCCGAGAGAACACCCGACCCCGCCGACGTGTCGAAGGTGCCACCGGGACCTGCCCCGCCCCTGCCGATCCGAGATCGGCCCAGCTCTCGGGGCGGAGGGTCACCGCGGTGACACGGGCGCTTTCAGCCGACCAGCGTGCCCGGGGACTCGTCCTGACGGGCCAGGTCGCGGCCCACGAGATAGGCCAGGGCCAGATCGAGGAGGTCACCGGAGTAGGGATTACCCTCCGGGCAGTTCTCCTCGTAAGCGGTGTAGACCTTCTCCATGTAGTCGATGCTGACCTCCTGCCCCTCCGGCAGCACCCCGGACAGCCGGTCGAGGGCCAGCTGCAAGGTGAAGAAACTCACCCGCACTCCCAGCCCTTCCACCCTGTCGGGGAAGGCCTCCCCGGTGACCACGCCGATGAGCTCTCGGTCCGAGACGGACAAGGCATCGAGATCACGCGGACCGGCATACAGCCAGCGCAGATCCCCCATGATCGGTGCGCCGATCGCTGCCGAGGCCGCCCGCAGAAGGGGAGACAGACCGTGCGAGGTCATGGCGGGCTCCTTTCAAGCCTCCTGGGGAAGAAGTCGCACCCCCCATCGGCACCACGGAAGCCGGCTAAAGCTTTGAGCCGCAGTTGGTGCAACCGACTTCCGCTTCCGCGCTCAGCGGGTCGCCTCACCGGCGGGCGGGCCGTCTACCGTCCCCGGCTGCGGGTCGCTCCCCGCGCCCGCCCGTGTCCGCACGTCCACCGGCCCCCGCCCCACCTCCGGGTCGACATCGTGCGGGTCGGCGATCGATCTCTCAGCGACCCCCGGCGCCACCGTCGACCCGCCCGGGCCGTCCCCGACATCAGCGGACACGTCGACGTGGACCCCGACCGACACCGAGGCCGGTTCCGGAACCGGCAGGGCCGACACCGCCTTCACCACGTTGTTCACGATGGCGACCAGGGGGACCGCGACGAAGGCACCGAAAGCGCCGCCCACCATCGCGCCGCCGGTCACCGTCGCCAGGATCGCCAACGGATGGATCTGCACCGCCTTCCCGAGGATGTACGGATTCAGCAGATTCCCCTCCAACTGGATCACCAGGAAGAGCGCGATCCCCATGGCCAGCGCGGTGACCGCGCCCTTGAGCACCAGAGCCATCAGCATGAGCACCGCCCCGGCCAACAGCATCCCGATCATCGGGATCAACGAGCCCAGGAAGAGCATGACCGCCAACGGGACGACCAGGTCCATCTGCGCGAACATCATCACGGGCACCATCGTCAGGGCGTTGATCAACGCCAGGATGATGGTGCTGCGCATGTAGGCCACCAGGGTGCGCCAGGCGGCCGCACCCCCGACCTGCACCCGTTCGTGCTCCCGCGCCGGGAACAAGCCGACGACCCACCGCCAGATCTGGCCGTCGTCGAGCAGGAGGAAGAGCACGGCGAACAGGCACAGGATCGACCCGGTCAGGAAGGTCATCACGCTGTTCGCCGTGGCCAAGGCCCCTGAGGCGATATCACCGCGGGCATTCGACAGCTGGTCGGTCAACTGCTTCGACAGCTGGTTGAACTGCTCGGGCGACATGTGCGCCGGGCCGTACTGCAGCCAGGACAGGATCGCCTGGCCGGCATCGTTCAACCGCAGGGCCATGCTGTCCAGGTTGTTGGTGATCTGAGTGGCCACGAACCACATGGCCACGCCGAGCAGACCCACCCCGAGCAGGAAGACGACCGGAGCGGCGAACCACCGGGGCAGATGGCACCGCACCGCCAGGTCGACGAGCGGACGCAGGACGGCGCTGATCATCACCGCCACCGTGATGGTGATCGTGACCAGGCTGATCTTGTTCAGCAGCAGGATCAGGACGTAGAGGAAAGCGGCCAGGATCAACAATCGCCAGGCGATCAACGAGGCCGCGCGCAGGGCCCCCTCGGAATCCGGGTGGGACGTCTCCGGTTCAGGCGGCGCCGCTTCCTCGCGACGCCGCAGGAAAGAGGGCCACCGTACGCCACGAACTCTGTCCGCCATCTCCCCGACATCCACGGCCTCACGTTACGTCCAGTGGACGGGGATGACAGCCGGAATGGGCGATGAGTCCGCTTCTTCCCGTCAAGCGGACGATCTACCGGGTGGAGTCGACGCTCAGGCTCCCTGGCAGTGCTTCCACAGGGCATCGGCGGCCGCCTTCAGCGGCGCACCGTTCACGTCCTTCTCGGCCTTGAAGTCGGCGCTGATCTTCTTGAGCTGCGCGCTCACCGCGGAGGTCAACTGGACCATCTGGTCGTCACCGCTGCTCTTGGCTGACTCGTCGGATCCCTGGGCCGCCTCGACCAGACCGTCCGCCGCCTTCTTCAGGGCGGCGGCGTCGTTCTTGGAGTTGGCGCTGTTCCAGGCGGCGATCGCCTCGGTGACCGTCGGGTGGATCTCCCGGCAGGCCACCTTCGTCTGCGATGCACCGGTTGCCGTGATCGGAGGCGGCGTCGTCGGGTTGATCCCGCCGATCGAGGCGCCGGACCCGGTGGGCGGGGTGCTCTGCGCGTCGCCGGCCGCCAGCTTCGGTGCCGAGGTGTTCGTCGAGGACGAGGAGTCGCCGGACGAGCAGGAAGCGCCGGCCAGACACACCGCGGTCAGCAGCGCCGTCGTCCAGACCAGACGCGGCGCGCGGGAACGGACGACCTTCTGAGAACTCCTCGACGGCATATGCAGGGCTCCTGTGTACGGGCTCAGGGGGAGGCCCCAGCATGTCATGTCCACGTCGCCGAATCCCACTCGACGAGGAATCCCGGCACCGGGACGGCCTTCTCCCCACCGGACGCGAAGCCCAGCTGAAGAGAGCTCTCGCGCAAGCTCTCCCGTCGAACTCATCCACCGCCCAGACGTAATTCCACCCTGGTCAGCCGGGCGGTGGCCCTGCTGTCCGGCCGGTTGACGAATCCCTTCTCCCGCAAGGAATCGGTGAAGGCGCGCAGGCGATGATCCGTCGATGCGTCGACCCTGGACGCCCCGCTCACATACTGGTCGACACCGTGCCCGTCCACCCCCGACCTCGTCCCGGTGAACCGGACCGTGGTCCGTAAGGCGCCGTCCGGGTTCGTCCTCCCCTCCAACCCGGGGACCGGATCGCCCCGGTTCTCCAACGAGAGCACCCGCATCCCCTTGGGAGCAGGCATCGTCCCCACCGGTGAACCCGCAGTCACCACATGGCTGATGTCATAGGTCGACCGCATCGTCGGATCACCGGCCGCGGCATAAGCGGTCATCCCGCCCTGACTGTGCCCGACCAGCGCGACCCTCGCCCCCGCAGGAACCCCGGCCCTCGCCAGAGCCGACGGCAACGCCGCTACCTCGGCCGTCCGATCACCCGAGACGAGTTGCAGATTCGGCTTCACCCCGCGCACATCCTTCGAGAACAGATGGAACGGAGCCAACGCCCAACTCGACGTGCCCGACAAGGCGACCACATAGGAGTCCTCCGCCCGCCCCTGCTGATCCACCGTCGTCACCCTCGTCACATCGATCCGACCGGCCGGTGGCTCGTTCACCGCCTTCTCCGACCACCGCCCGTCGAGCAGGGAGACCAGATCGGCGGTACCGGCCGGAACGGCACCCCCGCCGAGGTCCTCGACCGGGCCGACCTCCGCCCGGCGACGGTCCCACCAGATCCGCGACAACGGCCTGATCAACCCCTCCTCCTGCCAGGAGGTCGGATCCGCGGACCGGTAAGGACCCGCAGGACCCGCCGGGACGAAGAAGGAACCGACGGCGGCCAGCCCCGCCATCATCCCGGCCAGTCCCGCCTCTTCCTCCGAATAGGCCTCGGCCGCACGAGTGACCCGGACACCCAACGAGGACACACGAGCCGCCGCGGACAGGAGCTTCGACGGGGCCACCGACATCGTGGCCAGCGTGTGCAACGGGCCGCCCGGTACCGCGGCCGTCAACGTCGCCGACGCCGCGAGCACCCTGGTCTGCGCCTGCACCAGACCGGTCAACGCGGAGGTCAACGTCGAGGAGACCTCCCGGCAGGTCGCGGCGAAGGCGTACAGGTCGTCGACGTCGACGTCGATCCCACCGTGGATCTCCACATCGCTCATCGTCCGTGTCTCGCTTCGAAGGAACGCAGGAACTCGACGGCCTGCGCACATTCGTCGACGACCCGGGACAGGTCGCGCTGGATCTCCTCGGCCTCCCGACGACAGCCCTCCCCCGCCGCCGACCGCCAGTGCACCCGCGTCATGGCAGACTCCAGGAGACGACGGGCACGGTCGACCTCCTGCGTGAGGTCCTCCACCCGGACACCCGCCGACCGGATCTCCTCGAAGGCGTGTCGGATCGCCTGCTGCACCAGCTCGGCCACCACCGCACCGGAAGATGTCGTCACGCCGCCTCCACCCAGGTCGTCCTGAACCGCCCGGAACCGGGCCGGATCATCCTGACGGGGCCGGTCGGCCTGCCCGCCCGCCGTCCACAGGCGGTCCCACCCCGGGCCGGGATCGCCGAGGATGTGGATGTCGGTGGACCATGGCCCGGGGAACGGATTGAATGGGCAGGACGTCCGGGTCATCGGGGGGCGGCGTCATAGCCCGCCCGGATGCACGAGGAGGATGGAGACCATATGACTCAGCCATTGCAGCCGCCACCCGGCATGTCCGCGACACCCGAACCAGCGCTCGTCCTAGAGGCGCCTGCTCCGCCAACCGTCGTGGCGACCACCGCTGCACCGAAAATGGCCCCGGCCGTCGACCCCGCGGTCGCACCGCAGCTCGACCAGAAGGTCGACAGCTTCATGAAGGCACTGGCCGCGACCCCGGGCAAGTCACCCGAGTTCGAAGCCAAGGCCTCCGAGATCCGCACGATGGGGGACCGTGACATCCGCGAGGCCGCCGAGACCTCCAACCGGCTGCTGCAGTCGCCGGTGCGAGCGCTCAAGGAAGGCGGCGTCTCCCAGGACTCGAAGGTGGGACAGACCCTCCTCGACCTGCGGCGTACCGTGGAAGACCTCGATCCCGGGCAGGCCAAGGGCGCCAAGAAGGTGTTCGGCATGATCCCCTTCGGGAACAAGCTGACCGACTACTTCCGTAAATACGAGTCGGCGCAGTCCCATCTCGAAGGCATCCTGCACGCCCTGCGCAGCGGCCAGGACGAACTGGCCCGGGACAATGCGGCGCTCAATCTGGAGAAGCAGCAGCTGTGGACCATGATGGGGCGGCTCAACCAGTACGTGTACATCGCCGAACGGCTCGACGCGAAACTGTCCGCCCAGGCGTCCGAACTCGACGCCACCGACCCGGAGAAGGCCAAGGCCCTACGGCAGGATGTGCTCTTCTACGTCCGGCAGAAACACCAGGACCTGCTCACCCAGCTGGCCGTGTCGATCCAGAACTACCTGGCCATCGACATCATCATCAAGAACAACCTTGAGCTGATCAAGGGCGTCGACCGCGCCGCGACGACCACCGTCTCGGCGCTGCGGACCGCGGTCATCGTGGCTCAGGCGTTGAACAACCAGCAGGTCGTGCTGGAGCAGATCTCCGCGTTGAACCAGACCACCAGCAACCTGATCGAGTCGACATCGGTCATGCTGCGTGACAACTCGGTACGCATCCAGGAGCAGGCGGCATCGGCGACCATCGGGCTGCCCCAGTTGCAGGCGTCCTTCGCGAACATCTACCAGACGATGGACGCCATCGACACCTTCCGCCTCGAAGCCCTGGACTCGATGGCCAGCACCATCGGAGTCCTGGAGACCGAGGTCGCCAAGTCCCATTCCTACCTGGAACGGGTTCGTCAACATGACCGACGTGTCGGTCAGGGGGCCCTGGACATCAGCGGCCCGAACCACCGCTGAGGTCGACGATGGCTTTCGGAAATTTCTTGTCCAAGTTCGGTGGCGGCCCCGAGGCCGCCGAGCCCGAGGAGACGATGCCGGCGGCGCCCACCCGGGACGACCTGTACGCCTCCTTGGACCGGGTCGCGGCGATGGTGTCCGGGGACGCGGTGCCCAGCTGTGTGACGGCCAGGGTCGAGCGCGTCCTCGGAGTGGTGCACGACACCATTCCTCGACTCGACCAGATCCGTGGGAGCAGCGACGCCTACTCGGTCGTGGCCACCGCCACCGACTACCTGCCCGAAGCGTTGAACGGCTATCTGCGCCTGCCCAGACGTTTCGCCGACTCACGGCCGGTCGACGCCGGACGAACCTCGTTGATGGTGTTGGTCGACCAGCTGGACCTGTTGGCGGTCACCATGGACCAGGTCTTCGACGCCGTCTGTCGGGACGATGCGACCGCGCTGGTCGCACACGGTCGTTTCCTCGCGGAGAAGTTCGGTCACGGCTCGTCCGGCGGCTCCCTGGACACGCGAGGCGAGCTGGCCGTCCCGCAGATGCCCGAAATGGCCGTAGATTCGAGCGCGCCGTCCCCGCAGAACGAGCGGGAGCCATATGTGGGAGAGCACGCCGTGGAGGCCGGGCCGCGTCCGGTTGCCGAAGAGGCTCCGCCCCGACAGGCACCTGCTCCGCCCCGCCAGATGGCACCCCGACGATGGCCTCCGGAGCAGCCCGCTCCCAGGGCCTATCCCTCGTCGAGGGGCTCAGACACCGATGAACCACCCAGGTTGGCGCCACCGTCGTGGTCCTGACCGGGACACAAGGAGAACACCATGACCGACCCGGCGCATCCCACGTCGGACGGCACCCTGGCTGACGCCATCGACCGCCTCGTGAAGGTGGGTGGCGACGCCGGGATCACCGAGGACCAGGTCCGCGCCGAAGCCCTGGCCGTGAGCGCGGCGGTCGTGGAGACCGGTGGGCCGAGCCGGGCCCCGCACTCGTGGGCGGCCCAGGTCGGGATGCCGGTGGGCGTCTTCTTCGAACAGGCTCCCCGGGGGCGCCGGTTCCTGTCCGGTGCCACGCCGACGGTGTCCCGGCTGGCCGGTCAGGATCCGGCGGCGGCCGCCGTCTATCTGCGTGCCTTGACCCGGGTGGCGGAGGCCGCGAGCGCGGTGGAGGGGGCCCCGGTCGTGGCGGCGGAGCGGGTGGAGCGGTTGCGGGCCGCCCAGGGTTCGGCGACGGCGGACGTCCTGTCCGAGGGTTTCGCGGGAGGTTTCCCGCCGGTCTTTCCCGGCGGGGGGTCGGCCTTGCACGATCGGGTGTTGGCCGATGCCCGTCGGGTGCAGGAGCAGTTGGCGGCGATGGGGCGGGTTCCGGGTGTCTCTCTTCCGGTGCCGTCGGTGCCGGCGGTGCCGTCGACGCCGGCGGGTGAGGATGTCGTCGGGTCCTCGGTGGTGTCCCCGTCGCCGGAAGCGGCCGGTGGGGATCGTCCGGTCGAGGCGCAGGAGGAGCATCCGGAGCGGTCGTTGGACGAGCTGCTGGGCGAGTTGGACGCGCTGATCGGATTGGCAGCGGTGAAGCGCGAGGTCCATCGGCAGGTCGCCTTGTTGGCGGTGGAGGCCAAGCGGGAGCGGGCGGGTCTGCGTTCGGCGCCGTTGACCCGTCACCTGGTGTTCGTCGGTAATCCTGGCACCGGGAAGACGACGGTGGCCCGTCTGGTGGGGGGCATCTACCGGGCGATGGGTCTGCTCAGCACCGGGCAGCTGGTGGAGGTGGACCGTTCCGAGCTGGTCGCCGGGTATCTGGGGCAGACCGCGCAGAAGACGACGGCGGTGGTGGAGTCGGCGTTGGGCGGGGTGCTCTTCATCGACGAGGCCTACACGCTCAAGGGCGACCAGTATGCGCAGGAGGCCGTGGACACCCTGGTGAAGGAGATGGAGGACCACCGGGACGACCTGGTCGTGATCGTGGCGGGTTATCCCGACCCGATGGCGGAGTTCATCGCGTCGAATCCGGGGTTGTCCAGTCGTTTCCGGACGACGATCACCTTCGCCGACTATGACGACGACGAGATCGTCGGCATCCTGGGTGACCTGGCCGGCCGGAACGATTACGACCTGACCGACCAGGCGGTGTCGCGTTTCCGGGAGATCCTGGCGGCCGAGCCCCGGGGGAGCGGTTTCGGCAACGGACGTTTCGCCCGGAATACCTTGGAAGCGGCGATCGGACGCCATGCCTGGCGTTTGCGCGACATCGCGGAGCCGACCCTGGCCGAGCTGCGTACCCTGGAGCGATCAGATCTGGAGGACCGCCCCGACGACGACCTTCCCCCGCTGGTGGGCGGCGCGAATCGTGTGAGGTCAGGCCAAGGAGAACTCGGATGAGCGTGCCCCCTTCTCCGCACCTTCCCCCGGTACGTCCCGGGCAGCCGCACTGGGTGACCCGGCCGAGTCCGGGGCAGGCCAGTGTCCCGGTGTCCTCGAGTGTCCCGGTCGGTCACGGCCCGGTCGCCGTCGAGGGGTCGACGGAGCTGGTTCCGGCGCCGCAGCAGCAGTCCTCCGGGTCGCAGGCCGATCCGTCGAGAGTGTCGGCGGGTCAGCAGGTCGAGGCCCGTCCGCGGCGGAAGCGTTGGTTCGACACCTCGTCGTCTCCGGCGCAGTTGCGGATCGCGGGGGTGTTGGCGACGGCGGCCTGCATCCTGCCCGGCCTGGTCGGCATGGTCGACATCGCCGGAGCGGCGGGGGCTCCGGTGTCCTCGCCGACCCAGACGTACGCGGATCTGCGTCATGGGATCGCGCTCTACGAGGCGCGGGCGGCGGTCGCCGCGGCTCCGGGCGGGGGTTCGCTCGAGCCGGCGACGGAGGCCTTCAAGGATGTCAGCGAGCAGGTCGGGCGGGCTGCCCTGTTGTACCCGGACCGGGCCTCGGAGTTGTATGCGGTGAACAAGCAGCTGGTGAAACGTCATCATGACGTGGAGACGGCGTGGTCGCAGCGCGGCGGGCAGGGGGCCGGGTCGTCGTTGAAGGCGCCGGACACTCCGTTCGTGGAGGCGACCAATGCGTTGAAGCGGGTTCCGGCGGCGCGGGCGGCGGACGGGACGGGGCATGTGTTGATCGCGGGGTCGGCCGGCCTGTTCGTGCTGTTGGGTGTCTCGGTCTGGTTGTCCCGGAAGACCCGCCGGGTGGTCAATCCGGGCTTGGTCGGTGCGGTGTTGTTGACGGGGGTGGTGATGGCCGGGGGGATGCAGTCCCTGTCCGGGGTCGGCACTTCGGAGGCGGTCGACCGGCTCGCCGAGGTCAAGGAGGCCGCGGCGTCGTCGGTGCGGGCGGAGGCTTCGGTCCTGTTGTCCGGCGGCGGGTCTTCGGCGAAGCAGGCGGCCGGTGATCAGATCACGAAGGGCCAGTCCGCGGTGGGTCAGGTGCCGATGGAGTGGCGGAACCAGGCCGGGTCGGCGTGGGCTGCTTTCACCCAGGATGCGCTCAGCGCGGATCAGTTGTCGTCGGGCACGGATCGGCACCGGTTGGTGCAGCGGCGGATCGACGCGGCTCAGGCCTTCGGGGGTCGGGTGGCGACCTTGTCCTGGGAGGCGGGGAAGACCAATCCTCGCCCGAATGCCCTGTTCGGTTTCGGCTTGTTCGGAGTGTCCTTGGCCGCGGGTGCCATCGCATGGTCCGGTATCGGGCGTCGTCTCGGGGAGTATCGATGAAAACTCAGTTCGCTGTCGCCCCTCATGCCCCCGGTGGTCTGGGCGAGGATGTCGAACCGCAGGAACTCATGTCGTACATCAAGCAGCTCGGGGAGTGGATCGAGCGTCGTCGGGGTGAGTTGGACGCCTTGGACGAGGCGTCGATGCACGTTGCCGAGCGGGATGCCCACACCGGTGACGTCCTGCTGTCGATGACGTTGTGGAAGGCCGTGTCCGATCGGCACGACCTGTTGACGGGTTCGTGGGACTCCGGTCGGTTGTTGGAGCAGGACCGTCGTCGGTTGACCACGCTGATCTGGGGAAGTCTGGACATGTCGTCGTCCTCGGGGTCGGCGTTGTCGGTCTCCTTGCCGGAGGCCTGCCGGTTGTCCGATTCTCTGGCGTCCTCGTTGCGGGGTCGTCTGCGCCTTGAGGGTTCCGAACCTGATGTCGACAATCGGCTGCGTTCCTTGCGGGCGTCGGTCGAACGTATCCGCGACCAGATCGGGTTGGTCCCGGTCGCGGCCCGTCCAGGTGTGCAGGCGGTCTACGACGCCTTGTTGGAACGGACGACGGAGGTCTGCGACCGGGCCCGTCGAGGAGCGGATGTCGGCGGCCTGTTGCCTGCTCTGGAGTCGGATGCCGCGTTGGCCGAGCGGGATCTGATCGTGGGTGCGGCCCGACGCACGGAGATGAAGCACGACCTGACTCGTGCCGCTCAGGTGCGTGACGAGTTGGCTTCGCGCAGTGAGGCTGTGCAGCGGCTCGCCGTGGCCTGTGTGTCTCAGGTGGCTCCGGCGCCCCGGTTGGCGGTGCCCGATCCGCAGGCTTTGGGTGACCCGCCGACCAGGCCGGAGGACGTGAAGGGATATCTGTCCCGTCTGGAGTTGGTGAGCCGGGCTCTGGAGCAGTGCCAGCGTTCCTATGCAGGGGCTTTGGAGCGGCGGGATGCGCTCTTGTCGCGGTTGTCGGCCTGTCGGCAGGAGGTGGCTTCCTGGCCGGAGGGTCCGATGGCGGAGGATGCCTGTCATCTGCAGGATCGGGCGGAGGAGGTGGCGCAGGCCTTGCCGGTGGAGTTGGTCAGGTTGGCGTCCTTGGTGGTGGCCTGTGAGGCGCACGTCGCGGCAGCGGCCCCGACGTCCGGCCGGGGGGAGCCACGCCGGTGAGGTGCACTGAATCCGGTTGCACAGGAACATATGTCGACGGTTACTGCGATTTCTGCGGTGCGCCGCAGCAGCGCTCGGAATTCCCGGTGGGCAGTTCTGCGACACCTCCCGCGTCGTCGGCGGCCGCTCCTCCGGCGCCGTCGACGGGAACGGAGACCGCGGCTCCGGCGTCACCGACCGGCACCTCGGTCGCGGTGGCCACTCCGCCGCCGGCCGCGGCGGCTCCGGGGACCTCGACGACCTGGGGCGGGTCGATCCTGATCGGTTCGGCGCGGGGGACGAAGGCCACCCGCCGGTTCGGGACGACGATGCGCTCACGGGCGTCGTCGCTGGGTGCGGGTTTGACGACGGTGCCCAGTGTCCCGGTGTCCGATCCGGCGGCAGCGGTCCTGGCCTCGCCGATGATCCCCGAGGAGAAACGGAACTGTTCCTATTGCGGGGCACCGGTCGGCCGGGCCCACAGCGGACGCCCGGGCCGGGAGGAAGGTTTCTGCCCGCAGTGTCGTCGACCGTTCAGTTTCCGACCGAAGTTGAGTCGCGGCGACCTGGTCGCCGGTCAGTACGAGGTGGAGGGTTGCCTGGCACACGGCGGTCTGGGCTGGATCTACCTGGCGCGGGACCGAAATGTCTCCGACCGCTGGGTTGTGTTGAAGGGCCTGTTGAACGCGGGCGACCCTGATGCCCTGGCTGCGGCGATCGCGGAGCAGGAGTTCCTGGCTGCGGTCAGCCATCCGTTGATCGTCGAGATCTACAACTTCGTCACCCATGACGATGCCGGGTACATCGTCATGGAGTACGTGGGTGGGACCAGCTTGAAGGAGCTGTTGAAGCAGCGGATGTCCTCGGCGGGCAGATACGACCCTTTTCCGGTGGAACAGGCGTTGGCGTACGTCCTGGAGATCCTGCCGGCCTTCCAGTACCTGCACGACCGGAACCTGTTGTACTGCGACTTCAAGCCGGACAATCTGATCCAGACCGGCGACGAGGTGCGTCTGATCGACATGGGTGGTGTGCGTCGGATCGACGACCTGGACTCGCCGATCTACGGCACGATCGGGTACCAGGCCCCGGAGATCGCCCAGACCGGTCCGTCGGTGGCTTCGGACATTTACACCATCGGACGGACGTTGACCGTGCTGACCACGGAATTCCGCGGCTATCAGACGACCTATGCCACGTCGTTGCCACCGATGCAGCAGGTCCCGGCCTTCGTGGACTATCCGGCGTTCTACCAGTTGGTCGCGAAGGCGTGCGCCTTGGATCCGGACGACCGGTTCACCTCGGTGGAGGAGTTGCGGGTGCAGCTCGACGGGGTGCTGCGGCGGGTCGTCCGCGACCGGCGGGGCTCACCGGCGGCGTCGCAGACGCATGCTTCGCTCTTCTTCGAGGCCCCGGTCACCCAGAACGAGAATTTCGCCTGGTGGGAGCTGCCTGCCCTGCTGCCCGACGGGGACGACCCGATGACGGGGTGGTTGCAGACGGTGCAGTCCCAGGAGCCGGTGACCCGGTACGAACAGTTGGCGAAGGCACCGACGATGTCCTCCGAGGTGCTCCTGGAGCAGGCTCGTACCGGGATCCGGGGTCAGCGTCATGATCTGGTGGCGCGGGCCACCGACATGTTGTTGGCCGCGGATCCGTGGGATTGGCGCGCGGTGTGGCTGATCGGGTTGGACGCCCTGTCCCGGCACGAGCTCGCGCAGGCGCGGGCCGCTTTCGGGTCGGTGGCCGCTCAGGTTCCCGGTGAGCTGGCCCCGGTGCTGGCCGGCGCTCTGGCCGCCGAGCTCGACGGTCAGGACTCGAGCGCGGAATCGGCCTATCTGACCTGTCTGCGGACCGATTCGGCCTATGTCCCGGTGTCGGCCTTCGGTCTGGCCCGGATGCGGGCCGGTTCGGACGATCTGCGTGGCGCGATCACTGTGCTGGAGCAGGTTCCGGCGAGTAACCGTGCGCATCCGCGGGCGTTGTGGTTGCGGGCGCAGATGTTGGCCCGGGCCGGTGAGCAGGGTGTGCACTCGTTGTCGGAGGCGATGGACACGATGGTCCTGGCTGCGCCCGACCGGGTGGAGCTGACGACCTTCCGTATCGACGTATTGGAGATGGCCTTGGAGATCGTGCGCCGTTCGGGGGCCCAACCGGATGTGCAGATCGACGGAGTGCCTGCCAAGGTGGTGGATCTTCGCCGGGCCCTGGAACGTAATCTGCGGGATCTGGCCCAGTTCACCCCGGACGAAAAGACCCGGATCGCGCTCGTCGACCGAGCGAATTCCATTCGACCTTGGAGCCTGCGATGACTTCTACTCCCGGACGACCGGAACACTCCCACCCGTTCGAGGCGTTCATGCCGCCCGAGTCGGGTGTCATACCGCCGGCGCGGGCGGCGTCATCGGGTCCGTTCCCTGATCGGGAGCCGCATTTCCTGGACGACGAGATCCCGACGATGCCGGTGCCTCCGCCGCGTCATGCCGCGCCGAGGACTCCGGCGACCGAGCCGCTGCCGATGTCTTCCTGGGTGCCGCCGGAGGAGCCGGAGGGGTTGTCGTGGTCGCCGCAGGTCGAGACGCCGGCGGAGGAGGAGCGGGCGGTTCCCGAGGAACGGGCGGTCCCCGAGGAGCAGCCGGCCGAGGTGTCCGCCGAGGGCGACATGCTCGTCCTGGGTGGTATCGCTTCTTCTGCCGAGCAGGCTCGTGGCGGGACGTCGGGTCTGTGCCGGGAGTGCCACGGCTCGTACAGTCCGGACGGTTATTGCGAGAACTGCGGGGCGAAGGCCGTCGATCCGCGCCATCATTTCGAGATCGATGTGACGCCGTGGTTGGCGGGGGTCTGCGACCGGGGTATCCGGCATCGCGGCAATGAGGACGCCCTGGCGCTTCACGGGACCAGTAGCCCGTACGGTCCGCGGGCTTCGTTGGTGGTCTGTGACGGGGTGTCGACGGCGCCGCATTCGGCCGAGGCCAGTCTGGATGCGGCGGAGGCCGCGGTGCAGGTGTTGACGGACGGCTGGGAGTACTGCGCCGAGGAGATGCCCGGTGGACCGGTCGGTGAGCTGGGGCGGCGGGTCGAGGAGGCCGGGGCTGCGGCGGCCAAGGCGGTGGCCCGGATGTCGGAGCCTTTCCTCTCGGAGGGGGAGGGCGGCCCGTCGTGCACCTTGGTGGCGGCGTCGGTCGAGGGCGAAACGGTCGTGGTCGGCAGCGTGGGTGACTCGCGTGCGTACTGGATCCCGGACAGGGATCCGGCCGAGGTGCTGACCACGGACGATTCGTGGGCTGCCGAGCAGATCCGTTCCGGGGTGCCGCGGGCTCAGGCCGAGGCGGGGCCTTATGCGCACACGATCACCCGCTGGTTGGGTGAGGACAGCCCGGATCAGGTTCCGGCGTTGACGCCTTTGCAGGTGCGGGTCCCCGGTTGGTTGTTGCTCTGTTCGGACGGGTTGTGGAATTACGCGTCGGAGCCGGCGGAGCTGCAGGCGGTGGTCCATCGGGAGGCGATGCGGGCGGCCGAGGCGGGGCGGGTCATCGAGGGGACGGCCGGTTCGCGGGGCGCGGACGACCCGGGGACCCCGACGGCCCTGGCTTTGGCCCACGGGCTTGTGGCCTGGGCGAACGGGTGCGGTGGTAGTGACAACATCACGGTAGCCCTGGCTCGTCTGGTGCCGGCGCCGGGGCAGTCCGAGTCGTCTTCGTGGGAGGAGGATCTCCCGGAGCCGTCGGCCTCCCCTGAGGTCGAGGACATGGGGTTGGCGCCGACGATCGTGATGCCGGTGAGTCGTCCTGGGCGGCATTCGCTGGAAGGACGAGGCATACTCTCGCAGTCGCGGACGAACACCGAGAGGGGTTAAGGGATGGCTGATTTCAGCGCGTCCGTCTTCCAGAACGAGTTCTTGCCCGAGGGCGGTTCCGATGTGCACGCCATCGTGACGGTCTCCTGTGCGGGGGCCGGGGGTGCAGGGCAGTCCGGGTCGGGTGATGCCGGCGAGATCATCGTGGTGGACACGTCGCGTTCGATGGAGGAGGCGGGGGTCGCGGCGGCCCGGTATGCGGCGTCGGCGGCGCTGGACCAGATCCTGGACGGGGTGTGGTTCGCCATCGTCGCGGGGAATCATCAGGCACGCCTGTGCTACCCGGACGGTTATTCGGCGGCGATGGTGAAGATGTGCCCGCAGACCCGACAGGCGGCGAAGAAGAGTCTGGAGCAGTTGCGGGCCGACGGGGGCACGGCCATGGGGACGTGGTTGTCGGCGGCGGCGCAGCTGTTCGACACGGTTCCTTCGTTGGCGCAACGCCATGTGATCCTGTTGACCGACGGGGAGAACCAGCACGAGGCTCCGGAGCAGTTGACCAGGGCGATCGACGCGGTGCGTGGCCGTTTCCAGTGTGATTGCCGGGGGTTGGGCGCTGCTTGGCAGGTCGACGAGGTGCGTCGGATCTCGCAGGCCCTGATGGGGACGGTCGATCTGATCCCGCGCCGTGAGGACATGGCGATGGAGTTCGAGTCGTTGATGCGGGCGTCGATGGGGCGAGGCGTGGCCGAGGTCACGTTGAACGTCTGGGCTCCGCAGGGCGCTCAGGTGCTTTTCGTCCGTCAGGTCTCTCCGACCTTGGAGGACCTCACGGCACGGCGTCGCGAGATCAATCCGCTCACCGGCGCCTATCCGACTGGTGCGTGGGGGGACGAGACTCGTGACTACCATGTGGCGGTACGTCTATCACCGAAGGCTATCGGCCAAGAACAGCTGGCCTCCCGGGTGCAGCTGATGGTCGGTGGTCAGATGGTCGCGCAGGGTCTGGTGAAGGCCAAGTGGTCGGGTGATGCCGGGTTGACGACTCAGATCAGCCCGGAGGTCGCTCATTTCACTGGCCAGGCAGAGCTGGCGACGGCCATTCAGCAGGGGCTGGCGGCGAAGGCCGTCGGCGACGATTTCACAGCGACGGCGAAGCTGGGACGTGCGGTGCAGTTGGCCGCGCAGACCGGTGACGCCGCGGCGACGAGCAGGTTGCAGCGGGTGGTCGACATCGACGACGCTGCGACGGGACGTATCCGGTTGCGTCGCGATGTCGACAGGCTCGACGAGATGGCGTTGGACACGGCGTCCACCAAGACGACGAGGGTGAAGAAGTGAGGATTTGTAGTGCCTGACCGGCGAGGGTTCCGGCGATGAGTGCGACATGCCCCCAGGGTCATGTGAGCCGGTCGACGGATTATTGCGATGTGTGCGGCGCACCGATGTCTTCCGCGAAGGACATCCCTTCGTGGGCGCGCCCGCCGGGCGAGGGCGCTCAGCCTGCCGCCGAGGTCCGGGTGTGTCCACATTGCGAGGAGGCGGGGAGCCCGACCTATCTGTTCTGTGAACACTGCGGTTACGACTTCACGACGGGGGCTCTGCCGCGTCCGTTGCGGGAGGATCTCGCGGTGGTGGACACCCGGGTGGAGCGGGCTTTCGGTCCTCCACCGGGGGGGCGTGCGGAGCAGCGTGAGCCGGAGGAGCCGCCGGCGCGGATGATGCGTCCGGAGCGGTCCTCGGTGATCGAACGGCCGGAGCCGAACGCCGAGGAGGCCGCGGCGGAGGTTCCGGAGCGCAGGCCGTCGATCCACGAGCAGATCAGGTCTGCCCAGGCTGGCCGGGGCGGGCGGATGGAGCGTCCGGCGCGTCATGAACGTCCGGAGTCGGATCTCGCCGACGAGGGTGTGGAGGAACAGGTGGAGAATCCGCGCAGGTCGGCGGCTCCGGGCCGGATGGTTCCGGCGGCAGGGGCCGAGGAGGACGTGCCGCCTCGGGAGAGCCCGGTGGAGCGGCGGATCTCTGCCGAGGCCGCTCCGGGATGGGCGTTCCCGCCGTCGTCGTCGGAGCGAGCGGAGCGGAATGCGTCTTCGGCTCGGCACCGTTCGGTGATCCAACGTCCGGAGCCGGAGGAGCAGACCGGTGAGACTGCCGCTCCTGAGCGCCGCATGGCACCTTCCCGTCCGGAGATGTCTTCGCGGGCGGACGCAGGCGAGGCCCCACCGCCTCGGCGTCGTTCGGTGATCCAACGCCCGGAGCCGGAGGAGCAGACCGGTGAGACTGCCGCTCCTGAGCGCCGCATGGCACCTTCCCGTCCGGAGATGTCTTCGCGGGCGGACGCGGGCGAGGCCCTACCGCCTCGGCGTCGTTCGGTGATCCAACGCCCGGAGCCGGAGGAGCAGGTTGAGGAGGAGCTGCCGGACACCACTCCGATCACGATCATCGCGGGTCCGGAGGAGGCGCCGCCGGAGGCCCGTCGCCGCCCGGTGGTCTCCGAGTGGGTGGTGGAGATCTGGGTCGACTCGTCCTGGTACGAGGTCCAGGAGAGCGACGAGTCCTGCCCGTCGCCGGGTCTGCCCGAGGTCGTCCAGGTTCCTGATCGGGCTCTGGTGGGGCGTTACTCGGCCAGCCGTGGCATCTCACCGGACATCGAGTGCGGCTCCGATTCCGGGGTCAGCCGGCGTCATGCCGAGTTCACCACCGATGGCACGCGTTGGTGGGTGGAGGACCTGGGGTCCAGCAATGGCACCTATGTCGGCCAGGCCAGCGGCCCGTTGCCGGAGGAACCCATCCCGGCCGGTCAGCGGGTCGAGATCAGCCATGACGACCGGATCTACGTCGGTGCGTGGACCCGGCTGGTCGTCCGTCGGGCGACCGCTGTAGATCATGCGGCGGCCGCCCGTATCGGCTGATTCTTCTCAGGCGAAGCTGAATTCGCCTTTGGTGGTGTCGGGTCGTCGGGCCCGGAAGAGGGCGTCCCAGGCGATGCGGGGGCCGTCGTCGGTCTCGACCTCCCGCGCCACCCGGTCGGCGCGTTCCACGACGAGCGCGCCGGAGCCGACCATGTCCTGCAGGTCCTCGGCGACGTCCCGCGCGGTGTAGAGCAGCGCCGGGTCGTCGGGGCCGCCGTACCCTTCTTCGAGGTTCGAGCTGTCGTGCGCGACGACCAGGAGGAGTCCGCCGGGGGCGAGGGTGCTCGCCGCGGCGCGGAGCAGCGGAGTGCGTTCGTAGGGTTCCAGGTGGACGTAGGAGACCAGGGCGAGGTCGTAGCGTCCGCGGAAGCCGCCGTCCGCGGTGATGTCGGCGTTCACCCAGTCGATGTCGAGTTCGCGTCCTTGTGCGCGGGCCTGGAGCTGGCTCTCCTGTCCTCGGTCGAGGGCGACCTGGGAGAAGTCGACGGCGACGACCGACCATCCCTGGTCGGCCAGCCAGAGGCTGTTGCGTCCTTCGCCGCAGGCGACGTCGACGGCTTTGCCGGGGGGCATTCCGGAGAGCTCGTTGACGACCCAGCGGTTGGCCTCCGTCGACCAGAGTCGTCCTCGGCTGTACTTCTCGTCCCAGTCGGTCGCTTTCATGTCCCGTCGTCCTTCCGTTCCGTCGTCCGTCCTGCGGCCCGGGTGGTCCGCGAAGGCCGCGTTTCCTCGTACCCATCCTTCCTTCTGGTCCGAAGTCTGTCGGAGTTGGGCGTCTTCGGCCAGGGAAGCGGCGGCGTGGGGGTGGTTCGGCTTTTGTCGGGTGTCATGACTTCTGCGCTTGCTCCCGGTTTCTGAAGGGGCGGGGAAACCATGTCGCGGATGTTGTCCACCTCTCGGTTCGGCGATGAAGGTGGAGTTCCTTTTCCGGGCGAGTGAGTCGCTCGTCCTTTTGTCGGCAGGACGGGTTAGCGCAATAGGTGAGGCACCACGTATCGTGCAACGCACGTTAGTTTGCGGCGGAGGGTAACACACACAATGAGATTGTGATCATTTTGTGATTTGACATAACCAAGAAGTGGGACATTGGTCCCGATAAGCCCGTAGGGCTAACACTGACCATATGGTCAGGACGGTCGCCCGCCGTCCTTTTTTGACGTCCCCGCCGAACCTTCACAGGGACGGATGCCCCCGCATCCGCAGGTTCGACGACCGACCGACAGGAGAGCCATGGACGCGCTCGACCTCGCACGATGGCAGTTCGCCATCACCACGGTCTATCACTTTCTGTTCGTACCCATCACCATCGGTATGTCTGCTCTGGTGGCCGGATTCCACACCGCCTGGGTCCGCTCCCACAACCCGCAGATGTACAAGCTGACGAAGTTCTTCGGAAAACTCTTCGTCATCAACTTCGCACTCGGTCTCGTCACCGGTATCGTCCAGGAATTCCAGTTCGGAATGAACTGGTCCGACTACTCCCGATTCGTCGGCGACATCTTCGGCGCACCGCTGGCCTTCGAGGCCCTGCTCACCTTCTTCCTCGAATCCACCTTCCTCGGTCTGTGGATCTTCGGATGGGGACGGATTCCGGAAAAACTGCACGCCATGACCATGTGGCTGGTCCACATCGGCACCGTCATGAGTGCTTTCTTCATCCTCGCCGCCAACTCCTTCATGCAGAACCCTGTCGGCTACCGCTTCAACGAGGCCACCAACCGCGCCGAACTCACCGACTTCGTCGCCGTGCTCACCAACAAGGTGCAGCTGGTGACCTTCCCCCACGTGATCTTCGCGGCCTACATGACCGGTGGCGCCATGGTCCTCGCCGTCGCCCTGTGGCACCTGCGCCGCCCCGACGTGGGTGACAACGCCCCCATGTACCGCAAGGCCACCCGCGTGGGTGCCGTCGTGACCCTGGTCGCCTCACTCGGTGTGATGATCTCCGGCGACCTCCAGGGCAAGGTCATGACCGAGGTCCAGCCCATGAAGATGGCCGCGGCCGAAGCCCTCTACGAGAACACCTCGCACGCCCCCTTCTCGGTGCTCTCCGTCGGCGCCCTGGACGGGTCGAAGGCCACCCACATCATCGAGATCCCCGGCTTGCTCTCCTTCCTGGGCCACGGCGACTTCAACGCCGAGGTCAAGGGGATCAACCCGCTCCAGCGTGAGGCCGCCCAGAAGTTCAGCGACGGCAAGTTCACCCAGAGCAAGATGCAGATGTACACGCCCAACATCCCCGGCACGTACTGGACCTTCCGCCTGATGATGGGGCTCGGTTTCCTCGGCACCTTCATCTCGCTGCTGGTCCTGTGGGTCACCCGCAAGAAGGAGGCCGAGCAGCAGCTCGCCCGCAAGTGGTGGCTCTGGGCGGCGATCATCCTGCCGTTCACGCCGGTCTTCGCCAACAGCTTCGGCTGGATCTTCACCGAGATCGGCCGTCAGCCCTGGATCGTCCACGAACTGATGACCGTCGAGAACGCCGTCTCCCCCCGGGTGACCGCGGTCGAGGTCCTCATCTCCATGGTCGTCTACACCGTCCTGTACGCCGCTCTGGCCGTCGTCGAGATCAAGCTCTTCCTCAAGTACGTCCGCATGGGCGCCGAGGCGATCCCCGACCCCGGACAGAAGTCCGACCGCGAGGACGACGACGCTCCCCTCGCCTACGCGTACTGAGAGGCTGACATGGACTACTCGATGCTCCAGAACCTGTGGTTCCTGCTGATCGCCGTCCTGTGGATCGGCTACTTCTGTCTCGAAGGTTTCGACATGGGCGTCGGCATGCTCATCGGGATCCTGCACAAGGACCCGAAGGGTGACGCCGAGGAGACCGAACGCCGTCGGCGACTCATGCTGACCACCATCGGCCCCCACTGGGACGGCAACGAGGTGTGGCTGCTCACCGCAGGTGGAGCCACCTTCGCGGCCTTCCCCCACTGGTACGCCACCCTGTTCTCCGGTTTCTACCTGCCGCTGCTGCTCATCCTCGTCGGCCTGATCATCCGAGCCATGGGCCTGGAGTACCGCGGCAAGGGAGACACCGCCGCCTGGCGGAAGAACTGGGACTACTGCATCATCGCCGGTTCCTTCATCCCCGCGCTCCTGTGGGGAGTGGCCTTCGCCAACATCGTGGCCGGTGTCCCGCTGAACCCGAAGACGCTGGAGTACACCGGCAACCTCTTCACCCTGTTGAACCCCTTCGGCATCCTCGGCGGACTGACCACCGTGGCGCTCTTCCTCACCCACGGCGCCCTGTTCATCGCCTTGAAGACCGACGGAGACATCCGCCACGAAGCCCGCGCCTTCGCCCTGAAGTCCGGTCTGGTCACCGCGGTCCTGGCCGTGACCTTCCTGGGCATCGCCAATGCGAAGACCGGCGACGCCCTCTCCTGGGCCGCTGCCGGCGCCGCCGCGCTCTGCCTGGTCGCCGCCCTCGGCGCGGTCAAGATGAAGCGGGACGGCTGGGCCTTCACCGGCACCTTCCTCTGCACGGCCCTGGCCGTGGCCAGCCTGTTCCTCGCGCTCTTCCCCGACGTGATGCCCAACAGCATCCCCGGGCAGACCGGGCTCACCGTGGCCAACTCGGCCAGCTCCGAGTACACCCTGCAGATCATGACCGGCGCCGCCGTGATCTTCGTGCCGATCGTGCTCGCCTACCAGGCGTGGACGTACTGGGTGTTCCGTCGCCGGCTGACGACCAAGCACATCCCCGCCGCGGCGCACTACTGATCCACCGGAGCCCGTAGGAACCCGTGACACCGGACGCCGGGTCGACTCAGCCGAGCCGACCCGGCGTCCTTCGTCCCGCCCCCGTCATCCCCTCGTTCCGTGTCCCTCCCCCGTCATGCCGTTGACCGGACGGTAACGAGCTGTTCCCGAAGAAATCTGGTGAACTGAACGCCGTGAAGCCCTTCGACCCACGACTGCTGAGCCTCGTGCCCGACTGCCGCGCCGGGATCGTGGGCCTCTTCGCCTGCGGAGCCCTGCAGGGCGCAGCCGCCATCGGCCAGGCCTTCGCGATCTCCGCCCTCGTCGTCGCCCTGGTCGACGGACGCGACTGGCACACCGCCGCGCTGTGGACCGTCGTCGCCTTCGTCATCCGTGCCGTGGCAGCCGGCGCGGCCGAAAGCATCGCCGCCCGCACCGGGACGACCGTGTCCACCGCGGTACGCCACCTGTTGTCGGAACGCTTCCTCGCCCGCGGAGCCACCGGACGCACCGACGGCCCCCGACTGCTGACCCTGGCCACCCAGGGGTCGACGAGCATCGAACCCTATGTGGCCCGTTATCTGCCGACCCTGGCCAATGCCGTGGTCCTCCCGCCGGCCGCGATCCTGGCGATGTTGATCCTGGACGTGCCGACCGGGCTGATCCCCGTCCTCACCGTCCCCCTGCTGCCTTTGTTCGCCGCCCTGATCGGCGCGACCACCGCCGAGGCCACCAACCGTCGTTGGCGCACCCTGACCCGGTTGTCCGGTCATTTCCTCGACGTGATGCGCGGCCTGCCGACCTTGGTCTCCTACGGGCGGGCCGAACGTCAGCAGGAAACCATCCGCCAGGTCAGCCACGACCACCGCAGGGCGACGGTGGCCACCTTGAAGCTGGCCTTCCTCAGCTCGGCCGCGCTGGAGCTGCTCGCCACCATCTCGGTGGCCATCGTCGCGGTGTGGGTGGGCATCCAGCTGGCCCACGGCGACATGCAGCTGTCCCTCGCGATGCCGTTGATCCTCCTCGCCCCGGAGGCCTACTGGCCGATCCGACGGGTGGGCGCCGAGTTCCACAACGCGGCCGACGGGGCCGCCGCGCTGGAGCAGGTGTACGCCCAGATAGAGAGCACCCCGACCTCCGAGTCCGCCGCGGGTGGGTCTCCCGAACCCGCCGGGGCCAGCGCGTCGGCACCCCGGGGCGTCCGACTGACCGGGGTCGGCTACGCCTACCGGGCCGACGGTGACCCGGTCATCGTCGGGCTCGACGCCGAACTGCCCGGCCCGGGCCTGACCGTCGTCACCGGGCTCTCCGGGGCGGGAAAGACCACGCTGCTCGAACTCATCGCCGGATTGCGCGCCCCCGACAGCGGCAGTGTCGACGCGGGACCGGCCCACCTGGTCACCCAGCGGCCCTTCCTGACCGACGGCACCCTGCGGGAGAACCTCCTGTGGGGGACCGACCACGTGGACGGACAGATGCTCTCCGACGGCCATCTGCGCAAGGTGTTGGCCGATGTCGGCCTGGCGTCGATGGTCCGGACGCTCCCCGAGGGGTTGAACACGCGGATCGGTGACGACGGATTCGGGCTGTCCGCCGGGCAGCGTGCCCGACTGGCCCTGGCTCGGGCGGTGCTCGCCGACCCGCAGCTGCTGCTGCTCGACGAACCCACCGCGCATCTGGACGCGGCGTCGGAGGAGCTCGTCGACGAGTTGATCGTCGGTCTTTCCACGACCAGGACCGTGGTCACGGTCACCCATCGCGACGGCCTGCTCGCCCGGGCCGACCACCACCTCGTCCTAGGGGGAGCAGCATGAGCCCGGTTCCTTCCCCGAGTGCCCGCCGATTCCGTCCGGTGCCGGGTGTCCTTCCGGCCGCTTTCGTCGGTGGACTCGCTCTGACCTGTGGCGTCGCGCTGACGGCGACGTCGGGGTGGTTGATCGTGGCGGCGTCCTACCAGCCGCAGATCCTGACCTTGTTGGCGGCGATCGTGTTGGTCCGGGCGTTCGGGATCGCCCGGCCTGCCTTGCGTTATGTCGAGCGCATCCGCAGCCATGACGCGGCACTGTCCTTCCTGGCCGAGGAGCGGGCCCGGGTCTACGGGCGGCTCATCCCGTTGACGCCGGCACGGCTGGGACGTCGGAGCCGGGGCGAGGTGCTCGCCGGTGCGGTCGACGACCTGGACGACATCGCCTACGCGCAGGTGCGGGTCGTGGTGCCCTTGGTGGCTCTGGTCGTGTCCGGGGTGTTGGCCGCCATGGCCAATGCGGTGATCCTCTTCTCCGCAGCTCTGGTGACCTTGTCCGCCTTGGTCTGGGCCCTGTTGGTCGGCGGGGTGAACTATCGGATGGAGAAGCGTGCCCATCAGGAAGTGGTGGCGGCGCGCGCCGAGGTGAGCCGGGTGAGCACGGTGATCGCCGCGCAGGGTACCGAGTTGGCTGCCATCGGAGCGCAAGCGCAGGCTCTGTCGTGGTTGGGTTCCGCTCAGGCTTCGCTGTCCGCGGCTCTGCGTCGGCAGGCCAGGGGGCGGGCGTTCGGGGTGGCGGCGATGCCGTTGGTGACGGTGGTCCATACCGTGGCGATGGTGGCTCTGGTCGCTCCGTGGACCCATCTGGGGTTGCGTACGCCGTTGGCTGCTTTTCTGGTGTTGACGCCGGTGGCTCTGGGTGAGGTCGTCTCCGGGGTGCCGGATGCGGTCGGTGCTCTGGCTCGGGCGCAGAGTGCTCGTAGCCGGTTGGACGCTCTGGTGAACCAGGTTCCGGCGGTTCGGGATTCCGAGGGTGCGGGGTCGTCGGAGGCGGAGACCGGGCCGGCGTCGACCTCGGGGGCGTCGGCGGCCTCGGAGGGTGTGCCGGTGCGGGAGGAGCCGGGTCGGCCGCCGCGGTTGTCGACCGATCGGGTGACGGCCAGTTGGGATGGTGAGCGTCCGGCGTTGTCGGCGTTGAGCACGGACATCGTGCCGGGGTCGCGGGTCGCTGTCGTCGGGCCGAATGGCAGCGGCAAGTCGACTTTCCTGGCGGTGCTGGCCCGTCATCTGGATCCGACGAGTGGCGTCTACCGGGTGGACGGCACCGAGGTGTCCCGGTTGTCCCTGGCGGAGGCCCGCTCCCGGATCGCGGTGGTGGACGACGAGGCTCATGTCTTCGCGTCGAATCTGCGGGAGAACATCCGGTTCGCCCGTCCGGGATGTGCCGACGGGGACATCGAGCAGAGTCTGCGGTTGGCGGGTCTGGGCCCGTGGTACGAGGGGCTGCCCGATGGTTTGGACACCAGGTTGGGTGTGGACGGTCAGGGGGTGTCTGGGGGTGAGCGGGCTCGGCTGGGGATCGCTCGGGCTCTGCTCTCGCGGCGTCCGGTGCTCCTGTTGGACGAGCCAGTGGCTCATGTGGACCATCCGACGGCTGTCGCGGTGATGCGGGATCTGCGGGAGGCGTCGACGGGCCGGACGGTGGTCTTGGTCTCGCATCGGGCCGAGGGTGTCGAGGAGGGGGATGTGGTCGTGGACCTGGAGGTGGTCCGTACTCCTCCGCCGGTGTCCGGTCCGCGGTGATCGTCGTCCTCCGGGAGGTGGTCGGCCGATGTTGTCGCAGATCACACCGCCACGGGGTGGCCTCGTGGCGGATGGGCGCACCGGTGTTGTCATGATCGGGGGCATGCGCACGTGGATCACGAACCTGCCGTATCAGGAGGAGCTGTCCGGTCTGGTCGACCGGGTGGAGCGGGACCCGAATGTCGTGGGCGTGTTGCTCACCGGGTCGTACGCCCATGGTCTGGCTTCTTCCGGATGCGATGTGGACCTTCATGTCCTGTTGTCCGAGCGGGACGATTCGTGGCAGCCGTTGCGTCAGGGTGGTTTGGATCTCCAGGTGCACGATGCGCAGTGGTTGCGTCGGGTCCCGTCCGATCCGTCGCGTTGGTGGGATCGGTATCGGATCGCTCGGGGGCGCTTGGTCACCGACCGTAGTGGTGGTGCGCTCGGTGCGGATCTTCGGGCGTGGGGGACGTTGTCGTCGGTGGAGCAGGCTGATGCCGTCGATTTCGCTTTGACGCCTTATCTGACTTATGCCATGCGGTCGTTGTACGAATTCAGGACGGGTGAATTGGCTGCGGCCCGTTTGGATGCGGTGGAGAATCTGCCGTGGGCCCTGCGGTTGATGTTCGCTCTCCAGGGACGTCCGCGCCCGACGAATCGTTATCTGGCATGGGAATTGGAGCATCATCCGTTGACCACGCCGGCCTGGAAGTCGGAGTGGGTCCTGGGTATTGTCGAGGCGCTGCGCCGTGACGGTTCTCCTGCGGCTCAGCGAGAACTGTTCGCCGCTATGGAACCGCCGTTGCGTGCTCTGGGTTTCGGTGGCGTTCTCGACGGCGATTCTCGGGCGGTGTCGCTCCTGCGTATCTGATCCGGCCTGGTTTTCTTATTTCGGGCGGGTCCTGGCGCAAGCACCGCGATATGCCACAGTGGACATCGATCATTCGGCAGGGGAGGCAGCGTCCATGAACAAGGACACCATCGGTGAAGGCAGCCGTACCGACGGCGCAGCACCGCAGACGACACCCGCGACGAAGAGCATTCCCGAGGTGACGGGGGCGGCTGCTCCTGGCTCCGGTGCTTCCCCGGCCGTGCCGGCGGCCGGGTCGTCCTCCGCTCCGGTGCATCCTGCCTGGTCGCAACAGCCACAGGCGAGTTACGACCAGGTCTATTCCGGAGGGTGGGGTACGCCCGGGCACAGCGATTCCGGTCCGATCCGGTTGACGGGTCAGGGTGGGTCCGCGCCGGCGCCGGGCTCGTCCTCGCCTGCGGCGTCTTCCGCGGATCTGTCGACGCCGCAGTGGTCGTCGGCTCCGTCGTCGAGTGCGCCGGCGACGATGCAGGTCCCCTCGCCGGGGGTGCCTTACGGTCAGGGCGCGCCGGCTCCGTCGTCTGCGCCGGGTGCGCCGATGGCGCCTGGTGGTTTCGGTGTGGCCTCGCCGGGGGGGTCGCCGGGTTATGGCGCTGCTCCGGCTGAGTCGTCGTGGTCGACGCCGAGTCCGTACGGGCAGCCTTACGGGGGTGCGCCGGCGGCGCCGGCTTCGGAGTCGGCGCAGTTCTCCCCGTATGGGGCTCCGTCGGCAGGTGGGCCTGGCGCACCGTCGTATGGTTCTGCGGCTTCTGCGCCGCAGAGCGACCCGCAGGCGTCCCGGTCCTGGTCGGGCCAGCAGCAGCCTCAGTCCCGGAGCGATCGTCCGTCGGATCCGCGGTCGTTGGGTCTGGCTGCGATGCTCGATTTCACCTTCGTGGCGCGGGCGACCCGGGCGTTGGCTCCGATTCTCTTCTGGTTGGTGGTGGCCTGGTCGTTGTTCTCGGTGATCACCGGGTTGGCTTCGTCTTTCACCGCGCCTGGTTATGCCCGTAATGATGCTGCGGTCTTCTTCGGTTTCCTGACGTCGGTGGTCCGTTCGTTGATCGCGATCGCGATGACTCGGATCTTCTTGGAGTTGTGCGTCAACGTGGCGGATTTGGCGGACAAGCGAGCCGAGGACGGTAAGTCCTCGTGACGGTGCCTTATCGGGTGTGTGTGATCTGTTCGGGCAATATCTGCCGTTCACCGATGGGTGAGGTGGTGTTGCGGGAGTCGTTCGCGCAGGCCGGCTTGTCCGATCTGGTCGTGGTGGATTCGGCGGGCACGGGGCCGTGGCATGTCGGTGAGGGCGCGGATCCTCGTGCGGTGTCGACCTTGGCCGGAGCTGGTTTCGACGGTAGCGCGCATCGAGCTCGGGAGTACGACGTGGCGTGGCTGGCGGAGCACGATCTGGTGGTGGTGGCCGATGAAGGCCATCTGCGGACTCTGCGTCGGTGGGCGGATCAGCAGGGTTATCGGGTCGGCCCGGACGGCGACGTGGACATCCGGTTGTTCCGGGAGTTCGATCCGGCGGCAGTCGCGGCCGGCACGTTGGAGATCGACGACCCGTATTACGGCGGCCAGGACGGTTTCGACCGGGTGCTCGCGGAGGTCGTCTCGGCTTCGCGGGGTGTGGTCGCCCATGTGTCGGAGTTGTTGGCGGCCTGAGCCGTCTTACCGGGGTTCCTGCTGCGCCGATGTCGCCGGTCAGTTCTCGAGGTCGCTCCGGATGAGGGAGTAGACCTTCATGTCGCCTCGTCCCCCGGGCGTCGCGACGCTGGAACGTTCGATGCCTTCGGCGATATATCCGGCTTTCTCCGCTGCCCGCTGTGAGGCGAGATTTCCTGTGGCAGCTCTGAGGACGACCCGTTCGATCCCTTGGTCGAGCAAGGCCCAGGTGCCGAGGACCGAGCTGGCCCATGCGGCGAGTCCGTGTCCTCGTCTCCAGGGGACGACCCAGTAACCGATCTTGGTCTGGGAATTTTCCCAGTCCGTTTCGGCCAGGGCGATGGTGCCGGCGAATTGACCTTCGTGTTCGATCGCCAGGGCGATACCGGCACCGCTCTTCTCGAGTTCTCGGGAGAACTCGTGGACATAGTCGTGGGCGTGCTCGAGGGTGTACGGGTCGGGCAGGCGGGTGAGCCACCGGTGCATCTCCGGGTCCTGGCAGGCGCGGTGCACGGCCTCGACGTCGTCCTCGTCTAGCGCCCGGAGGCGTTTTTCTCCGTCCCGGAGGTCGAGGGCGTCGAATTTTCGCTGCGCTTTCATGAAAGAACACTTTATCGCCCGGCATCTTTGTCGGCGAAGGGATTTTTCGACGGCGGACATCCCTCCCCGGTGAGAGTTGTCACAACATTTCTTCTGCAAAGGGAGTATCGTGGACCGATAAGGATCGGTGACATCCTGAATGTTCTCGACATGCCGGAACGCGCCCCACATGGGTCATTCGGAAGGGAGCAGCGGAATGAGTTCACGCAAGGTCGGCGACCGGATCATCACTTCGGCCCTCATCGCCGTAGGGGTCAGCTTCCTGACCTTCTACGCCGCCTTCAACGGACGGGGGCTCTGGTCAGCCCTCGTGCTCTTCCTGTGTTCCTGGCCGGCCGTCTATCTGATGATGGCCGTGGGCGACAGCATCAGCCACGCCCTGGCGCACCGATTCCCCGGCAGGCGGACACACCACCACCCGCGATGACGGCATCGGAATCGACGCGAGCCGCATGGCGCCGTGCACATATCCCGCACACATAACGGCCATATGTCACATATCTTCCTCGCCGCAGGAAACGACAGAAGCCCGTGTTAACATCGCGAAACACGCAAAATACGCGAGGAATTCACCTCGGCCTGACTTCCGCGCAGGCAACCAGCGCGTCACCCCACTCAGGATGGAAAATGAAGGTACTCGGAGTTAAGTACACCCTGCTTTCCAAGATTTTCATTGTCATCTCCGCCATCATTTTCATCTCCCCTTATCGGATGGAATTTTTCACTCTCGCACTGTTGTTTTTCTCCGCAGCTGTCGCCATCAAGGTCAAGGGAGACAAAGAGCTCGAGGAATCCACCCGTCCCTGAACGACGGTTCTCCTTCACGGCAGTTACCCCCGTGTTCCCGGCGAGGGCCCTCCCCTGACGGCGGTCAGCGCCCAGGGGGGCCGTCACCGCCGGGCGACCGACGACCTTGCCGTGCTCTGCGAGGATGGGCATATGGGTTCCCTTGCCGATGCTTCTCCCGCCATCGCCTTGTCCGCGCTCGACGGGCGCTACCGTGCCGCAGTCGCCCCCCTGGTCGACCACCTCTCCGAGGCCGCTCTGAACCGTGAACGCGTCCATGTCGAGGTCGAATGGCTGATCCATGTGACGAATCACGGCATCCTGCAAGGAGTGCGTTCCTTCACCGAGGACGAACAAGCAGCGTTACGTGCCGTCGTCACCGACTTCGGGCCGGAGCAGGTCGCCGAATTGGCCGAGATCGAACGGGAAACCGTGCACGACGTCAAGGCCGTGGAGTACTTCCTGAAGAGAAGGCTCGTCGAGATCGCCCCCGGCGAACCTGGCCTGGCCGAACTCATCCACTTCTGCTGCACCAGCGAGGACATCAACAACCTGTCCTACGCCCTGATGGTCAAAGGTGCCGTCGACCAGGTATGGGCCCCCCGAGCCACCGCCCTGGTCGACCAGATCGCCCAGATGGCACACGACCTGTCCGACGTGCCGATGCTGGCCCACACCCACGGGCAGCCCGCCACCCCGACCACGCTCGGCAAGGAGTTCGCCGTCTTCGCCCACCGGCTGCGCCGCCAGCTGCGCCGCGTCGACGGGCAGGAGTACCTGGGCAAGCTCAACGGGGCCACCGGCACCTTCGGCGCCCATCTCGCCGCTGCGCCCGGCGTGGACTGGCCGGAGATCTCCCGGTCGTTCGTCGCCGACGTCCTCGGCCTGACCTGGAACCCGTTGACCACCCAGATCGAATCACACGACTGGCAGGCCGAGCTATACGCCGACATCGCGCGATTCAACCGGATCCTGCACAACCTGTGCACCGACACCTGGACATACATCTCGATGGGCTATTTCGCGCAGGTGCGCGGCCAGGGCACCGTCGGCTCCAGCACGATGCCGCACAAGGTCAACCCGATCCGCTTCGAGAACGCCGAGGCCAACCTCGAGGTGTCCAACGCGCTCCTGGACGTGCTCGCCGGAACCCTGGTGAACTCCCGGCTGCAACGCGACCTGACCGACTCCTCGATGCAACGCAATATCGGTTCGGCGATGGGTCACGCGCTGCTGGCGCTGGACAATGTCGGTCGCGGCCTGGCCGGTCTCGACGCCGTACCGGAGCAGATGGTCCGGGATCTCGACGCCAACTGGGAGGTCCTCGGCGAACCGATCCAGTCGGCGATGCGCGCCCTGTCGGCCCAGGGCGTCCCCGGCATGGAGAATCCGTACGAGCGCCTCAAGGAGCTGACCCGGGGCAAGCGGGTCGGTCAGGACGAACTGGTCGCCTTCGTGAAGGGTCTCGGGCTGCCGGCCGAGGTCGAGGAGCGGCTGTCCGGGCTGACGCCGGCAGGATACGTCGGGCTTGCCCCGCAGTTGGTCCGCGACCATCTCGGCTGAGCGAGGCCACCGATGACCACGCCCCCCGCCGTCTCGGAGGTGGTGCCCGGGGTGACCGGACGCGGGGTGATCCTGACCGATCACCCCGGCCGGCCCGAGATCACCGAGGCGCTGGCCTCCGCCGGATACCTGGTGTGCGAGCTGGACGGCACCGATGTGGTGCAACGGGAGCAAGCACTGCCGGCGTTGGCGGCAGCGCTGCGTCTGCCCGGGGCGGCCGACCACAATCTCGACGCCCTGCTGGATGCTCTCCGTGACCTGCCCGATCTGTGGCCGGGACGGAACGGGGTGGTGCTGCTGTGGCGGGCGGCAGAGCGGTTCATCGGAGGTGACCCGCAGACCTGGGAACAGGTGCGGCAGATCCTGACCCTGGCGTGTCTCGAACTGGCACCGAACGAGTTCGCTTTCGAGACGGTGGCCTTCGTCGAAGGATACGATCTCGCCCCGTTGCTGCTTGATGTGCCACACGATAAGGGACCGGTGCTGTGAATCAGGACGAACTGTTGAACCGCTTGAAATCGAAGAAAGTCCTCCTGGCGGCCATGGTGCTGCTGATCCTGTTGGCGGTCCTGATCATCGGGCGTTCCGTCATGAAGGGTCAGAGCGGCAAGTCGGCGCCGGTGGCCTCCAGCGGGCGCAGCACCTCGGCGAAATCGACCGGTGGCTCCGCGAAAGGCGGCTCCGGTGGCGCCGCGGCGGGGAGTATCGCGGCCTGCGATCCGCAGAAGCTCCCCTCGGAGACGAAGCAGATCATCGCGTCCATCCGAGCCGGTGGGCCTTTCCAGCATCCGCGCAACGACGGGGTCACCTTCCGCAATGCCGAGAAACGTCTCCCGCAGAAGGACAGCGGGTACTACCGGGAGTACACCGTCCCGACGCCGGGTGCCCCCAACCGTGGCGCCCGTCGGATCGTCACCGGTGGTGACCCGCAGAAGAATCCGCCGGACTGGTACTACACCGGCGATCATTACGACTCGTTCTGCAAGATCACCTCGCCCTGATCCGAGACGGGGGCCTGTCACCGCTGGTGACAGGCCCCCGTCTGGTCGTAGAGCAGGCTGATCAGGTGTCCGTTACTTCTTCTTCCAGTTCTTCCAGTCCGGGCAGTGCTGGCCGACGATCTTGGCTTCGTCCTTGGTGATCATCAGGTCGTAGGCGTCGGTGACCTGGGCGTACTGGCAGACGTAGTCCTTGCGGTACTTGGCATTCGAGGGCAACCATTCGGCCAGTCCCTTGTCGCCCTTCTCCCGGTTGGCCGAGGCCCCGGCGGCCACGAGATTACGGTCGATGTCATTCGCGAACTGCACGCGACGCTGTTCCGGCCACTGGCTGGCGCCCATGTCCCATGCGCGGGAGAGCGGGTAGATGTGGTCGATGTCGATCTTCGTGGGACGTTGTCCCCGTTCGAAGGCGATCTTGTCGCCGCTGTACGCATCGACGATCTCGGCCTTGGAGACGGTGCATTTTCCGTCCTTGACGACCTTGGTCCCGCTGAGCGCGAGGACGTCGTCCCGGGTGGAGCAGCCGTTCTTGCCACCGGTGCCCGGGTGATCGTCGGTCCAGGCCTTACCGAAGACGCAGCCCTTGCCCGAACCGCAGTCCCGTTCGTATCCCTTGACCTTCTCGCGGCTCTGGACGACCCGCAGCCCGTGCTGGCGTTCGTTCGACAACGGTCTGGCGCCGCTGTTGGTCCGGACGAACCAGAAGATCACCAACGCCACGACGACGACAGCGACCGCCATCGCCCCTATTTTCTTGAATCCCAACCCCGCCACCTGAGTGAACCTCTTCATCCTGCCGGCCGTCCGTGGATCTCGTCGCCGCAGCCCCTGACGACACACACGAACCATGGACAATCTGATGGCAGGACATGAGCACACGTCGACGAACAGAGTTGAACCCTACCCGTTCGAGGTGGCCGAAGTGTCCGTTCTCACCAAGCCAGACCGTCGGAACAGACCGGCCGGCCCCACCCCACCGCAGCAAGCGGGGAAGGGCGGATCCCTCCAGGTCAGATCTCCACCCGTCCCTGCGGGGTCTCGAAGGCCACCGACAACAAGCCGGCATTCCCGTGCGGGGCGATGAAGGAGAAGTCGATGACGCTCGACGTGCGCTCGGCAGGCAGGGACAACCAATCGTGCACCCGGCCGGGGTCCCCGGCGATCGTCATCCCGCAGATGTTCACCTGCGGTTCGATGTCCACCGCACGGGAAGGATGCAGTTCGGGGTTGTCGAACTCCACGAAGAAAGGCAACTGGGGGTCGTTTAACAGGCCGTTGATGCCGATCTGTCGCCAGGAGAGCCGCCGTCCGTCCGGGAAGACCCGATGGCCGGGCACCCCGTCACGGCCGAGCCGCTGCTCCACGGCGGACAGGTCCTCGACCCGCACCACCCAGCCCAACCACCCTCCCCCGGCCAGGCAGGCCTGTTTGACGGCCTTGCCGAACGGAGCCTTGTCAGTGGCCGGATGTTCCAAGGGCTCCACCACTTCGACATACCGTTCGTGAGCCATCGGCAGGATGACATTGCGGGTACCGAACGACGGATGGACCCCACCGTTGACGGCACGGACACCGAGTTGTTCGGCCAGGCGATCGGCGGTCGCCCGCACCCCGTCCTTTTCGGCGGCATAAGAGACGTGATCGACTCGCATACGGCCATGGTGGCACACCCGAGAATGCCGGGAAGAATCACGAAGTGTGCATCGAACGCCGTTGACGAACCGCTTCGTACAACACAATTGCGGCCGCGGTGGCGACATTCAGAGAATCGGCCCGGCCGGCCATCGGAATACGCACCTTGTACGTCGCCGCCGCCAGGACAGCATCGTCCAGACCGGTTTTCTCCGTGCCGACGGCCACCGCCACCGGGCCGGTGTAGTCGACGTCGGTGTGGAAGAGATCGGTGTCCGGAGTGGTGGCCACCAGAGCGATCCCCCGCTCCGCCACCCAGTCCAGCGTCTCCCGGGTACTCGCCGAGGCGACCGGCACGGAGAACAAGGTCCCCTTGCTGCCCCGGACCACATTCGGATTCCCCCAGTCGGTCGCCGGATCCGCAGCGACCACCGCGGACACCCCGGCCGCATCGGCCGTCCGCAGCATCGCCCCCAGATTCCCCGGTTTCTCCACCCCCTGGCTGACCAACAGAAAAGGGTCCGCAGGGAGCTCCAGATCGGCCAAGGCCTTCGCCGGCGAGGCGACCACGGCGAGCACACCGTCCGGCCCCTCCCGGTAGGCGACCTTCTCGAACACCTGACGGGACAAGCGGACGACCTCCCCGCCATGGCCGGAGACGCTCTCCGCCAAAGCTTCTCCCCGCCCGGGGTCGGCCATCAATTCCGGGCACAGATAGAGCCCGGCAGGCCGGGCGCCGGCGTCGAGGGCGAGCGCGGTCTCGTCGACGCCTTCCAACAGGGTGACCCCCTGGGCGTCGCGCACCCGGCGGCGACGTAGCGCGGTCAGCGACTTGACCCGGGGATTCGCGGGACTGGTGATGATGAGATCTGCCATGGCCCCCTCAGCTTGTCATCTCCGGCCGGCCCCCTGCATCCCGCCCGGGCCCTGGGCACAGGCACGGGGCGGGCATCTTGGTCAGATGCCCGCCCCGGCGTTCGTGGATCTTTCTCGTGGGCGATGTCGGTCGGCCTCCCGAGTCCTCATCCGTCGTCCCCGTCGGGGAAGAAGAATCCCCCGTGCTGGAGATCGCCGGACATCAACGCTTCGGAGATGTCGGACATGGCCCGCGCGTAACCGAGGAGGTATTCGTCGTCGGGGCCCGTGTCACCGAGTTGCGTCTCCGTCAGGATTCGGTGAGAAAGATCAGCGGCGAAATCAGCGATGCGCAGATGGCTGGAGAATACGGGGTCGGCTGCTGCGCGCTGTTCACCATCAGCATTCTTGGTATCCGCGGAAATAAGCACGATCCTCCTTTCGGGAGATACTTTCGGAGAGTTTTTAATGAACATCCCTTGCGGGCGACACCCTCATCATCGACGCGGCTACAGCGCGGTGAAGCTTTCCCGGGGAGAAAATCGACGAAGCGCCCATCCGGAGCATTTGCGCAGCTCGCGATGCACCCCATCCATGATCGACCGTTCTGGTCGAACGATCGTAAAGATTTATCCGACCAGAAAAGGACATACAGACGTGCGTTTAAACAAAGCGCCCCGGGCAATAAAAATTGCGGGGGAACGGCATGTCAGGCGCAGCGTTCTTCGACCTGCCCGGGGGGCAATGCCCGCAGCACCACGGCCAGTCCGTCCTCGTCGACATGGGCGGTCACCAGATCGGCGACGGCCTGCACCTCCGGAGGTGCATTGCCCATCGCGACACCGCACGCCGCCCACTGCAGCATCTCCAGGTCGTTGCGCTGGTCCCCCACCGCGACCGTCCGCATCGGGTCGCTGCCCAGCTCCCGGGCGATCCGCTCCAGGCCTGAGGCCTTGCTGACCCCTTCGGGCGCGATGTCCAGCCAGGCGGTGAAACCCACCGCGTAGTTCACGCCGTGCAAGCCGATCCGTTCCACCAGCTCCAGGAAGTCCTCGGAGGTGCCGGTCGCACTGCGAAAGGTCACCCGCGTGGTCGGGGTCGACACCAACTCGGCCCAGTCGACCACTCGGATCCGCCCCTCCAGATCGTCGGTGCCCTCGAAGTCCCCGCTGACCTTGAAGCCGCGGCCGACCTCCTCCACCGCCATCTGGGCGTCCGGCCAGGCATCCCGCAGGACCGACAGGGCCGGCCCGGGGTCGAAGGTCCGCACGTCCAACAGCCGGGCACCTCCGGGCTCATCGGCGTCCAGGGCAGCGGTGACCGCGCCGTTGCTGCAGACCAGGTAGTTGTCCACCAAGCCCAGAGCGGTAGCCACCGGCACTGTCGCGATCAGGGAACGCCCGGTCGCGACCACGATGTCGTGGCCGGCTTCCTGCGCCTCGGCGACGGCGTCGATCACGTCCTGGGACAAGGAACCGTCATGGTGCAGGGTGGTGCCGTCCAGGTCGATCGCCACCAGATGCCGCCCTTCGGAGGTCGGCAGACGCTCCGGGAAAGGGAGCCGTCCGGGGCCGGCGGTGGTCATACGGTCGATCTTCATCACATACCTCCTCGTGCCCGGCTTCCTTCTCCGTGCCGACATCCGTATCCCTACGGGCGGCGTCTCGACAGGCTCGCATCATTCCTGCCGCCGGGCTGGTCTTCGTCATGTTTTCTACCGGAAGAAACGTCCCACGGATCAGGAAGGTTCGTCATGACGTAGAGATGGACTCCCGGCGAATTCTCCCCGGCGGGCCGCTCCTCCACCGTCGGCGAGGGCGGACGTCGCTCCCGGGTGCATCTCACGGACGAGGCATCCGCCCGTCCGGCATCAGGATCCTGGCCTGCGCGGAGACCACTTCCTGTGCCGCTTCCACCGAGGTGCCGGGCATCCGCGTGGTCATGATCGCCACCGCGTACCGGCCTCGGTCGACATAGCCCACGGTGGGGGTCCCGGTGACGGTCCCGGGGCTGTCTCCTCCTCCCCATCCCTGCTTCACCACGGCAGTGGGGTCCACCGCCCGCAGCCCGAAGACCTGGTTGGTGCCGTCCGCCGCCAAGGTCGACATGTCGGTCATCGCGTCGACCAACCAGGGACGGACCTTTCCGTCCTGGTGCACGGCCTGGAGGAAGGCCGCCATGCCGCGCGGGGTCACCAAGGTGCTTCCCCACTGGCCGGGCCCCTGCACCGGCGGAACACCCAGATCCGGGATCGCGTAGCGGCCGGCGATCCAGGTGATCAGGGCGTCACCGCCGCCTGCGGCGTACAGGGTGTTCGCGGCCTGGTCGTCGGAGAGCGCCACCATCCGACGGGCCGCGTCCTCCGTCGGGCCGGTGAGTCGGTCCTCGACGAGCAGCCGGGTCGCCAGGAAGAGTTTCATCGTCGACTCGGCGCGGAAGTATCCGCGGGCGTCCCCGGCCAAGGTGGTCTGCCCGGTCGCCAGGTCAACCACCGCGATCCCGCTGCGCCATCCCTGGCCGGTCGCCCGGAGCACGGCAGCGTCCGCGGCTCGTTGGCGTGCTCCCGGAGAGACGTCCGCCCGGGCGGCTCCGGAAGCAGCCGGTCCACCGGCGCCGGGTGGAACCTTCGGCGTGGGCGACGCGGCAGGGGCCTGAGCGGCCTGAGCGGACAACGGCGCGGCGAAAGGCCCGCTGGTCGGAAAGAGCTCCGGGACGAAAACGGCCGCGAATACGCCGAGTACCGCCGCGAGCCCCCAGGTCACCAGGGCCGCACACCACAACTGAGCCGTTCTGCTCATCGCCCACCCCCTTCCCCTCATCACTCGACAGCAGAGGAAGCGAGTTGAGCGGTCGACGGATAACCGGGGCCGAACAAAGGTGCATGAACGCGCCTACCGTGCAGGAGTCGCCCGGCCTGTGTCGGCGGCCGCGGGGTCAGCGGCCCGTCTGGGCCCGTTCGAAAGGATGCAGCGGCACCGCCGTCGACAACGGGCGCACCAATACGACGTCGCCGGTGGAGGTCACCGCGACCAGGTAGACGTACAGCCCGTCGGCGACCCGGGTGGCCCAGGCCGTGGTGTCGGCCCCCGGCCAGGCATCGGTGCGGGCCTTCCACCCGAACTCGTCCCCGCCGGGACGTTGCACCCAGACCTCACCCTTCGTGGACGAGGAGGCGGTGCGCCGGGCGGTGAGAACCCGGACCAGCCCCAGGGGCGCGTCCGGTGGGATGTCCGGCGCCGCCAACGGAGAACGTCGTTCCCGGTCGAGCAGGGCTCGAGCCTGGGTCTCGTCGATCGCCTCCGGGGGGATCCATTCCTGGGCCGGGGTCAACGGGGCGATCGCCAACGGTCGACGCAGCCCGATCCCGCCCCCGGCACCCACGACCTCCCGGCCGCGCACCATCGGCACGCCGTCCTGCGGAGAGGCGCTGGGTGGCAACACCATCCTGGCGCGGCGCAGGCCGCGGACGAACAGCCCCGATCCCAGGGCCTGGTCCCAGCGCAGGGCCGCGAACGGCTGCCCGTCCTGGCAGGAGACGGCCCACAGGTCGTCGCCGGCCCGCAGGGAGGTCGATCCCTTGGCGACGGTCAGGGGGATTTCGAGGATCGCGCCGTCGGGGCGGCGCACCCGCAGCCCTCGCTGCCCGGCACGTGGGGGGCGCACCACCACGCAGCGGGTCAACGGGGCGTCCAGGTCCACCGGGGCCCGGCCGCTGCGCCACATCCCTGCGCAGGTGGCTGCGGCGGTCGCGGTGACCGTCGGCCACAGGGCCAGGTCGACCGCGGAGGGGTCGCCGCCGAGCAGGAGGTTCCCGCCGTAGACGGCAGCGGTCAGGGCCGCTCCGATCAGGGGGATCGCTCCGGCGACGGTCAGACGTCGTCGTTGTGTGACGGCACGGCGGAGCACTGCTCGGACGTGTCGTTCATCCATGGTCACAGCCTAGGTGTGCTCGTCTTCCGCAGGTGAGGAGGGGTTTCGGGTCGGCTGCGCAGAGTCTGCGACGAGTCGGCGTCCGGGTCGGTCGCTGCCGGGGCCCGGACGCCGGGCTCAGCGGCTTCCCGGGGTGAGGACGTCGACGCCCAGATAGCGGCGCAGCGCCTGGGGGACCACGACGGAGCCGTCGGCCTGTTGGTGGTTCTCCACGAGCGCGACGAGCCAACGCGGCGACGTGGCCAGGGTTCCGTTGAGCGTGGCGACGATCTCGGTGCGGCCGTCCCGTTTCTCCCGGATGCCCAGCCTCCGTGCCTGGAAGGTGGTGCAGTTCGAGGTGGAGGTGAGCTCGCGGTATTTGCCCTGGCTGGGGACCCAGCCTTCGCAGTCGTACTTGCGGGCCGCGGGTCCGCCGAGGTCACCGGCGGCGACGTCGATCACCCGGTAGGGGATCTCCATGAGGTCGAGCATCTGCTTCTCCCAGGTGAGGAGGCGGGCGTGTTCCTCCTCGGCGTCCTCCGGGCGGCAGTAGACGAACATCTCGGCCTTCTGGAACTGGTGGACGCGGATCACTCCGCGGGTGTCCTTGCCGTAGCTGCCGGCTTCCCTGCGGTAGCAGGTCGACTGGGCGATGTACCGTTTCGGCCCGTCGCTCAGGTCGATGATCTCCCCGGAGTGGAATCCGGCCAGGGCGACCTCGGAGGTGCCGGTCAGGAAGAGGTCGTCGGCCTTGAGTCGGTAGACCTCGTCCTCGTGCGCGTCGAGGAATCCGGCGCCGGCCATGGTGGCGGGGTTGACCAGGGTGGGGACGGTCAACTGGGTGAAGCCGTTCTCGTAGGCGGTGTCCAGCGCCAGGTTCATCAGGGCGTTCTCCAGGCGTGCGCCCTGGCCGACGAGGTAGTAGAAGCGTGATTCGGCGACCTTGACGCCTCGGGCCATGTCGAGGGCGCCGAGTCCTTCGAGGACGGTGAGGTGGTCCTGGGGTTCGAAGCCTTCGCCGGTGAAGTCGCGGGGTGTCCCGCATTCCTCTCTCAGGACGAAGTCGTCTTCGCCGCCGGCGGGTACGCCGTCGATGATGACATTGCCGATGCGGCGCAGGAGGGTGCCCAGTTGGGTGTCCGCTTCGGCGGCGTCGGCCTCGAGTTGTTTGACCCGGGCCGAGAGATCGCCGGCGAACCTTCGGGCGGTGTTGGCCTCGTTCTCGAGGGTGGCGATCTCCTCGGCGGCGGCGCCGGCCTTCTTGGCCGCTTGGAGTCGTCCCATGGCGGCGCCGACGTCTTTGCTGGTGCTCTTCTGCTCGGATCGACGTTGTTCGAACTCGGCGAGGGACTCCCGTCGCTGCTTGTCCGCTTCGAGGACCGCGTCGACGATCCTGGGGTCTTCTCCGCGGGCGATCTGGGACCGGCGCACGACGTCGGGATTCTCACGCAGCAGTTTGATGTCGATCACATAACTCAGGGTATCGGCGAGGGCAAGTCGGCTGCGAACGAATTGCGAGGCGGTCTCGTCGTTTCGGTGTCCGGCCCCCTCCGGGGAGGGTGCGGGGCTTCCGGGTGCCGGGCTCCGGGACGGCCCTGTGCGGGCTTCCAAGTTCGACGTATAGATGCAAGAGAATTGCAGAGCCATTTTAGAGAACAGGGAAAACTTGTATCCCAGAAAATATCTCAGTAAATAGTAAAAGTGCAGGTCAAAATAGTGAAGAAGCGTTCATTACGGCCGCGCTGCTTGACCATTCTTGGCGAAAAACATACGGATCCTTGGGCGATCTCTACCTCAAGCAACCTTTAGCGTTCTCAGCAGCCACCCCATAACCCCGACGGGATGGCACACACGAAGGAGAAGATCCCCTTGGCTCCCCGAATCCCCAAGAAGACTCTTGCTCTCGCCACCGCCAGCGTCGCCGTCACCGCCCTCTGCGTGGTCGCACCGAACATCACGGCATCCGCGTCCTCCCCCGCCGCTGCCCCCGCCAGCAGCGCGAGCGAACGGATGTCCAGCTTCGAGAAGTTCGAGGCCTCGACCTACCGCGACATCGACGGTCAGTGGATCGTCAACGGTGACGAGGCCATCCGCACCCGCACGGAGCTGCGAGCCTTCTACAACATGTTGGTGGGCAAGAGCCCCACCAAGTCAGGGCAGAAGCTCATCGTCAACCAGGTCAACGGCGAGGACGACGTCTGGACCTCGTCCCAGGTCGGCAACCTGACCTACTGCGTCAGCACCCGGTTCGGGTCCAACCACTCCCGCATCGTGGAAGCCATGCGCGCCGGTACGGCACAGTGGGAGCAGGCCTCCGGAGCCATCAACTTCCGGTACGTCTCGGATCAGGACGGCTCCTGCAACACCCGGAACTACAAGGTCACCTTCTCGGTGGAGCCCGCCAGTTACAGCGCGCCTTACATCGCCCGGGCCTTCTTCCCGAGCTCACCCAAGTACTCGCGCAACATCCTGGTGAACACCTCCTCCATCTTCGGAGGACGCGCACCGGCCGCGAACGTCATGGCCCACGAGCTCGGCCACGTGCTGGGTCTGCGCCACGAGCACACCCGCCCCGAGGCCAGGACCTGCTTCGAGGACGACAACTGGCGTCCGCTGACCCCGTACGACTCGTCGTCGATCATGCACTACCCGCAGTGCAATGGCACCTCGAGCGACCTGTCCATGACGAGGACCGATGTCACCGGTATCCAGGAGCTCTACGGCAGCTGACCGAGCCTCCCCACTCACCAGGGAATGCTCGACGACGGGGTCGGACCGACAGGTCCGGCCCCGTCCGCGTCCGCCGGGCCGCCCGGGGCGACGACCGACACAGGTCAGGGTCGGGCGTGCCCCCGGGTCCAGTAGCCGCAGTAGAAGATGTGGCGACGGTCCATCCCCGCATTCCGTAACATCCGGCGGGTCTTCCTGACCATCGTGCCTTCACCGCAGATCCACGCGCTGCGGAAGCCGCTCAACGGCGTCGTCGCCAGGACGGGTTCGATCGCCGCGCCGGGCACCCGGATCCCTCGCCGGTGGATCTCCACCGGGAAGGGCATCGTCGGCATCGGTGCGGCGTAGTCGTCGTCGGGGATCTCTACATAGGCCTGCACCGATTCGGCCTCGGGCAGGCCCGTCAGGCTCTCCCCGATCGCGCAGAGCGCGGGCAGCGAGCTCTCGTCCGCGATCAGGATCTGCGGCTCGTCGGGACGAGGTGGGCGGTAGCCACCGCCGGACAGGCGTACTCCGACCTGGTCCCCGACCTGCACGGTGGCGGCCCATGTCCGTCCGGGGCCGTGGGGTTCCCCGTAGAGCAGCACCTCGAGGTCGAGTTCCAGGACCTCGGGCCGGTAAGCCCGTATCGTGTACCACCGCAGTTCGGGGCGGGTCTGTTCGGGCATCTCCCGGACGGCCTTGCGGATGTCGAAGACGTCGGACGGGGGCAGCGAGAGGCTTTCCCCGCGGGGCAGGAAGAAGCCGGCGAACTCGTCCGGAGCGACCGGGGAGAACCCGTTCAGCGCGGGCCCGCTCAGGGTGATCCTGCGGACGGCCGGTGCCACGTCGGTGATCGCACCGACCTCGAGGACCAGATGGGGGCTGTTCTCCCGCCTGATCGGAGCGCTCATGGCCACCTTGGAACAGGTGTCGACGAGACCCCGCAGGATCCGCTCGGAGGTGGTCGGCATCCCGGCTCCTTCCGGTTGAACATCACTAAGGCAAGGCTTACCTTTAAGGTAAAGATACTGAGGGCATGAGTGGCGGGTACGGCCTGACCCGCCAGACGTACCCGTGATTCTGCCGCACCCGTGAAAGGCCACCGTGCCCGCCCTCGACAGCGCGTCGCCCGCCTCCTCGTACCTCGGCCGTCCGCTCCTGTTCCACCTGGGCACCGTCTGCTTCGCCCTACCGCTCCTCCACCTGTGGCATGCCCGCGGAGCGCTCCCCGCGCTCCTGTTCGGTCTGCCGGCCGTGCTCGCGCTCTGGGCCGCACCGCGGCTACGACCGCTGCCCCACCGCCGCGACACCGACCCGCCCCGCAGCGGACGACGGCCCGGCCTGCTCGACATCCCTCGTCGGCCCGTGTTCCTCCCGGCCCGAATCGCCCTCACCTCCGCAGGCGCAGCACTGCTCGTACTCGCCGTCCGATCCGGGACGCCACTGCCCGCGGTCCTCGGCTCCGTCGCCGCCCTGGCCGGCTGGTTCGCCATCACCCGGGTCGCCCCGGTCGCCGTCACCGCGCTCACCGCTCGGCGTGCCCTGCTGCTGTCCGCCGTGCTCGGCTCCGTCGCCCTGCTGGCGGCGCTCCCCCTGGCCCGCGGCGCCTCCGGACCGGCCACCGGGTCGGCCCTGGCCGTAGGTCTGCTCGGCATCGGTCTGGTCTCCGCGGTCCTCGACAGCGTCGACCAGGCAGCGCGTGCCGAGGCCCCGTCCACGCAGGGGCTCCCGGCCGGAACGACCGATCTCCTCGTCCTGGGCGTCACCTTGGCCTGTGCCGTCCTCTCCGCGCACGGGATGACCACCGGCCAGCCGACCGAACGTCTCCAGGAGCTCGCATTGGCCCTGCTCGGAGCCACCGTCGCCGCCGCCTGGTGCGCCCCTCCGACCGTCGATCTCGGATCCGCCTCCCGGACGGAGAGCGTTCGTTCCGATGCCGTCGACGACGACACACCCTGATATTCGTATGACGTCCGACCCCGGCTGAGTCGTCTGAAACCTCCTGCGCCAGTATCGTCGTGGCGTGAACGAACTCGGCTGGTCGACGCAGCTCATCGCTCTGCTCATCGGCCTGATCGTCGTTGCGGCGCTCTTCTTCTCCGCGGGAGTGCTCCTCACCCAGCGTAGACAGGCCGGCAGGGCCCTGTCGCACCCGGACTCCGCCGAGGACGAGGCCGGGGAGAAAGGCGCCCGACCGATCGCGGCCGTCGTGATCAACCCGTCGAAGTTCACTGAGCCGGCAAAGGTCAGAGCCACTATCAGCCGGGTCTGCCAGGAGGAAGGCTGGGCACTGCCGCTCTTCTACGAGACTTCGAAGGAGGACACCGGCACCGGGCAGACCCGCGAGGCTCTCGCCCGCGAGGTCGACCTGGTCTGCGCGCTCGGCGGCGACGGGACCGTCCGGGCGGTCGCTGCCGGGCTGATCGGATCGGACACCCCCTTGGGTGTGCTCCCCGGTGGCACGGGCAATCTCCTGGCCCGCAATCTCGCCCTGCCTCTCGACAATCTCTCTGCAGCACTACGGGTGGCCCTCACCGGTGAGAATCGGGCCATCGACGTCGGAGTCGTCAACATCGACATCCCCGAGGACGCTCAGACCGAACCCCAGGACCACTATTTCCTGGTGATGGCCGGGGTGGGCTTCGACGCCGATGTCGTGGCCCAGGCTCCCGAGGATCTCAAGGCGCATGTCGGGTGGGCCGCCTATCTCGTCTCCGGCGCGAAGAATCTCGGCGGGCACCGGTTCGCCGCCACCCTCGTCTTCGACGAGGAGGAGAGCAGCCACCGACGGGTCCGGTCGGTGATCATCGGGAACTGCGGGCGGTTGCAGGGCGGTGTGGAGCTCCTTCCCGACGCGGAGGTGGACGACGGCGCCCTCGACGCGGTGGTCCTCTCCCCCAAAGGTCTCGTCGGTTGGGCCGGTGTCGGTGTGCGGCTGCTGACGAAGCAGCGCAAAGGGCATCCGATGGTCGAACACCGCCGATGCACGACCATGTCCATCACCCTCGACCACCCCCAGGAAGTCCAGTTGGACGGCGACCCCATCGGCCCCGGGCTGGTGTTGACGGTGGCGGTACGCCAGCACGCGCTCCTCATCCGCACCACGACCGGGAGTCCTACATGAGTGGTTCACCGCCTCCTGCGCCCCTACCCGCAGAGACGGAGCGGTCCGATGACGACCGACCTGGGCCGGGCGTCCGGCAGCGGAGACGGCAGGAATGGACCGAACTGGCCAGGACGGTCCCTCACCGTCTCCTGATCGCTGTCGTCGTCGCCTGCGGGACCTGTCTCCCGGCGGCGGTGATCGCGGTCGCTGTCGTCCTCGATTGGACGCCGATGGTCTCCTGGGACGAAGACGTCGTCCGCGCCGCTACTGATGTCTCCCGCGGCAACCGGCCGATGATCCTGCTCTTGCTGTTGTGGAAGGACATCTCGGCTCCGACGAATGTCTATCTGTTGAGCGCGCCGGCCCTGGTGTGGGCGTGGCGGAGCAGTTACCGGCATCGCACCCTGTGGGCGTGCGCCACCATGTATGTCGGTTCGCAGGTCGGGCCGACGGTGAAGGAGATCGTGGCCCGTCCTCGGCCGGATTTCTCCGGGATCGCCCATTGGGCTCCCGGTTTCTCCTTCCCCTCCGGGCATGTCTTCCACGCGACGTTGATGTTCTGCACCGTGCTGGTGCTGGTGTGGCCGCTGCTTTCCGGACGTCCGCAGTGGATCCGGGGGAGCGTCGTCGTCGTGGCGGTGCTCTTCTGTGCGGCCACAGCGTTGAACCGGCTCTATCTGGGGGTCCATTTCCCCAGTGATGTGCTCGCGGGTCTTCTCCTGGCCGGTGGTCTCACCCTGGCGGCCTGGGTAGGACTGCGTCACCGTCCAGCTCCACAGCGGACGATCTGACGCAGCAGGTCAAGCCGTAAGGTCGGTCTCTTTCTCTTCGCCGTCGTAACGGCGAAGAGAACAGATCGGACGACCTCTCGGCGACCTCCGCCGAGGTGAGACGTGGGTCAGCGGGTCGTGCTCGTGCGACGCGAAGGCCTCTGATTGTCAAGTAGTGGATTGGTCCAGGGCTACTTCACAACGTGCGCTCCCTCGCATCAAGCAGATATCGCCGACAGAATCTGTCACAGATTCCCAAGGCATAACAGCAGTTACTTCCCTCGTGGATCACCCCTTTCGTCCTGGCAAAAAGTTCACATCGGAATTTTTCAGTTCCGACGAGGAGTGATGCCATACCCTTCCAGGTAGCAGTTATCAGTGCCGTCACAGTTCTCGGCCGTGATGAGCTTCAGGTCCAAGGCCGGCTTGAAGCCAAGTTCCACACCTTCCAGGCTCAAACCCAGGCGGCCTTCCCGATAATTTCTACTTGCTCCCGAACCGACCCCTACAAGATAGTTTCCATACATAAGGGATTCTCCGGAGACAGGCGCTCCATGCTCAGGGGCGTCGACAGAGAAGGAATGGAGAAATTCACTCAAACTCTGGGGAGTCTCCTTCTTAAAAATCTCCTTAACCTCTGACTGATACCATCTAGCGTTACCGTCTCGAACGACCTTCAGGCCAACCTCGGGTTTTCGAGTTCCCAGCACCGGCCAAACTGTCGTGCCGTTATGACCAGCGATATACCCAGTTTTCAAGACCTGAGCATTGGTTTGCCCAGTTCTTTCCAACTTACCCCACACCTGACCCAAATGCGCAGGGTCATTCTGGAAAACATAATCGACACTGAAGCTCCAGCCGCTGTTTACATATTTATTCCTAGTTAAGATTGGGAGCTTCTCGCCAACCTTAACCCTTTGGCTACAGTTTGATCCCAAATAATACAGAACATCCCCATTTTCCTTTTTAAACGCAGGACCTAGGATGCACGGCTCATACTCTCCATTAACTTGGACAGATGACCCAGTCCCGATCCATTCTTGCTTTGCCTTGTCGATAGTGGATATCCATTTGGGTGCGACACCTTCGTCAACTTTCGGCTGGGCTGCAAGAGCGGACTGGGGAAGGAACACGTATCCTGCGACCAGTGCGAAGATCGCAATCTTCTTTTTATTCAACACGGAAAAGAATCCTTCGAGAGTGACGAGACGGCAACTACCGCTTTCTAGGGGGAAGAGGTATTCGATCTCGATTGGGTCGTTTGATCGCCTGGATAAAAGCAGGAAGCAAGGCAGACGCATGATGATGCGGCTCAGCCAATGGATAGGTCGCTTGAAAGCCAAAATATTGTGACCGCTAACAGCGCAACAAATGGGCTGACTACGATTTACTCGCCCATCGGACGATCCGGGACGATACCTTCCGCAGCCAAGTAATCTTCTTTCCCAAGGACCAGAGAAATTCCATTTGGCGGCTCAAATCCAAGACCTATGCTCTCGACCTTCATGGCAAGGCCATATTTATCCCTCACCTGCCCCACCCCCACACCCACGAGTGAATTGCCCTCCATGACGGCTTCTCCGTGATTCAGGTATCCCGGACTCTCTCTTGCGAAAGAGAATGTGCCGGTCAAGTCCATAGGCCCTTCACCTAAATTATTTACTTTGTCCACAGAGCCTTCATACCATTTTCCTTTCCATCCTCGAACAACCTTGAGTCCTACACTCGGATCTTTAGTCCCGGTGATAGGCCAAACCTTCTTACCATCAGGATCAGCGATATAACCGCTCTGGAGCACTTGCGCTCTAGTTTGACCGGGCTTATTGGATGGAACTAACTTGCCCCACCCTTGACTCAAATGGGCCACATCACCCTCAAACTTCTTCACAATCTCTAGATCCCACCCGCTTTCTGTGTAAGAACGCAGGGTTTCGACAGGAAATCTATCCCCTTTATTTGCCGAATTTCCATCCGACTTCTTTAGGCAGGAAGGGCCGAGATAATAGATGAAATCGCTTGTTTCTTTATCTTTAAAGACAGGGCTCAAATGACAAGAAGTCCCGACAATAGTAGACCCAGGCCCTACCCACGAGTACCCTTCTTGCATCGTCGAAGTCCATGCAGGCGCCGGGGGTGATCCAACCCCTTGCTCGCCCTGAACAACATGCGGACTAGCGGGAATGACTGCGCCAAGGGCAGCGATGGCGGCCGTCGCAAGCAGAATTTGCATCTCACACTCCAGAAATTGCAAAAAAACAGTAGAATCGACTTAGGTTTGATTACTTTCCATTTATATATGAGTAAATCAAGCCTCACTTTCTCGGCCGGGGCGATTTGGGGGCGCTTACACCTATCCACCTGGGAGGTGGCATACCTTCTCTTTCTTTTTCACATGAAAATCCCGATGAAGAAGAAGGGGCTTTTCTGCCCGTAGATAGGGAATTCTCTTGAAGTGGGTGAGAAGCGCAAAGCAGGACCTGGTGATCAGTGTTCTGCGGGGGCAGTAGCAATCTGGACGCCTCATGCGCTGGCGTCCTCACTGACTTAGCAGTTGGCCTAGGTCACTTCTTGCTACTGGGCTGCGCGGTTATGCGCCACCATGCATGTGCCCGCGATACGGCCAGGTGTAGGTCGTTAGCTTCCTGGCAAGTCGACGGGCATCCTGAAATCATCGACGACATAACCGCGCGGAAGAATTTGCGCTGTCGGCACCTTGTCTGATGCTCGGTCCAGCCTTCCCCACGCTTGACTGAGATGAGCAACATCTTCCTCGATGACGTCGGAGACAACCAGTTCCCATCCACTCTCCCTGCCTGATATCAAAGCGCAAATAGGCAGCTTATCCCCGGGTTTCAACCTCGTAATACTTTGATTATTTCCATCAACGATACGATTCAGGCGCCCCGAAGGAAGATAATAGAACACATCATTTTTGGCATGACATCACCTTGAGCATTTGACGCCAAACGCGCACCTTCAGATACAGGCGAATAGGCGTGCGCTCCTCCTGAAATTAGCGCAAGGCTCGCAGCTGCGACCGCAGTGAATCCCAGCGTTAGTTTTTTTGTGCACACGTGACTCTCCCCGAGACGCTCAGGCTGTAGGTAGCTGCTGCATCTCAGACGAGCTGGAAACCCAATCTTCTTCTGCCGCAGCAGGATGCACACTAACAGGATCATATTGGATCTAGCAAAATAGTATATGTGAACGCCTTTATGGGGTGAAAATTACCTTTTGCACCCACGCCCGAGGTGATCCATGGCCCAAGAGCTGCTCGCACACACCGTCAGAAGAGCAATCAACAGCGAGACCCCCGAAACCAACCATCTGCAGCACATTGATCGCCCTGTCCGGTGCACACCACCATGTATGTCGACTGGCAGATCGAGCCGACAATGAAAGAGATCGTGGCCCGGCCCCGGAGCCACGAGCAGATCAGGGTCATCGGTTGCTCGACGCCCACCTGAAGAAACGGGCAGCCAGAGCGACGAAGATCAGGCCGGACGATCCGCCGGCGACCTCCACCGAGGTGAAACGAGCGGCCAGCAGGAAGCACGCGTCCTGGAGGGTCGGATCACACTCGGAAAGCACCTGATTCTCCTCCAGGCCAGGGTTCCCTACCAGGGCCCGGGCGATGGCCAGTCGACTTTTTCTATCCGCCGGACAGCGTCGGAAAGGGGGGTTTCCGTTTCTTCTCCAATCCGAATTTACGTAACAGATAGTCGACATCGAGTGGGTTTTGGTAGAGGGAGGCGAAGAAACGGAGGGATGCTTCGACCTGCACAGCGGGTTACAGGTTGAATTCCTGCCCTAAAACCTGCCACATAGCCGACGGTGACCGCCCCGACAAGGGGACGGCCACCGTCGTACGCACCGTCGAACAGCCGACGTCAGCTCCCCGCCACCGCAGCCAGATCCTGCTCGGGCGTGGTCGTCCCGCGCAGCCCGAAGGAGGAGACCAGGACCTCGAAGACCTCCGGGGACACGAAAGCAGGCAGCGTCGGACCCAGGTAGATGTTCTTCACGCCCAAGGAGAGCAGCGACAGCAGCACACAGACCGCCTTCTGCTCGTACCAGGAGAGCATCAAGGTCAACGGCAGGTCGTTGATGCTGCACTCGAACACCTCGGCCAGCGCCGACGCCACCTTCACCGCGGAATAGGCGTCATTGCACTGCCCCATGTCCATGATCCGCGGGAACGGCCCGATGTTGCCCAGGTCGAGGTCGTTGAAACGGTACTTCCCGCAGGCCAGGGTCAGCACCAGACTGTCCGCCGGAGTCTGCTCCACCAGGTGGGTGTAGTAGTCACGCCCCGGCTCACGACCGTCGCACCCGCCGACGAGATAGATGTGCTTGAGCGCCCCGTCCTTGATGGCCGCGACGACCTGGTCCGCAGCAGCCAGCACCGCCCCGTGCCCGAAACCGGTGGTGAGAGTGGACCCACCGTTGATGCCGCTGAAGTGGTGACGCTCGGACCAACCGCCGAGCTCCTTCGCCCGGGCGATGACCGGGGAGAAGTCCTTCCACCCGTTCTCGTCCGCGGGGATATGAGCGACACCGGGGTACTCGACGACCGAGGTCGTGAAGATATTCGACTGGTAGGTCCAGCGGGGCGGCATCAAGCAGTTCGTGGTGAACAGGAAAGCCCCGGGGACATTCTTGAACTCCTTCTGCTGGTTCTGCCAGGCGGTGCCGAAATTGCCCTTCAGGACGGAGTACTTCTTCAACTCCGGGTAGGCGTGACCGGGGAGCATCTCGCCGTGGGTGTACACGTCGACCCCGGCCTCCTGGCACTGCTCCAGGAGCATCTTCATGTCGTGCAGGTCGTGCCCGGTGACCACGACGAAGGGGCCGGGCTCGACGTCCATCGTGACGCTGGTGGGCTCCGGGGTGCCATAGCTGGCGGTGTTCGCCCGGTCGAGCAGCTCCATGCAGGCGAAGTTGGCCAGGCCGAAATCATGGAGGAGCCCGAGCCACCCCTCGACGTCGTGGTGGCCGGCGGCCTCGGCGAGCCCGTGGACGAGCCACCGGTCGACCTTGCCGTCGCGGTAACCCAGGACGTACGCGTGATGGGCGTAGGCGGCCATGCCGCGCAGGCCGAGGATGAGCAGGCTCCGGCAGGACCCCTCGACTCCGCCCTCCCCGAAGATGGCACGGTGGTCGGCCAGCGCGGGCAGGGTGCGCTCCGGGCAGGGGTCGAAGGAGCGGCGGGCGCTGTCGACGCGGGCGGCGAAACCGGCGGAGGCCTCCGGCCCGAAGCTGACATTGGTGATCGTGGTGAACAGGGCCTCCATGATCAGCACGATCTCGTCCTCGGTGGCGGAGTCGGCCCCGCCTTCCCGTTCGGCGATCGCGGCAGCCAGACGGAGGGTCTCATAGGTGAGTTCGTCCTGGGCCTCGGCCGCTGCGGGGCTCTTCCCACAGATGCCTTTGGTGACGCATCCGGTGCCGTGGGCGGTCTGTTCGCACTGGTAGCAGAACATGCTGGTCAAGTCGGTCGCCATGGCTTCTTCCTTTTAATGATGGCGGGCGTTGCGGGGCGCCACGCACTTTGTGACCCATATATGGGCAGTGTCACCAGCGACGCTATGCTTTCGACATACAGATTGTCTGTTGCCGCGGCAACACTCTTCGTTAATTTACAGGAATTCAGGCCTCGATGTGGCCGGGAGACCCGATGACGCCCATGACGCCCCGCACAGGTCACCGCAGCCCGCACATGACCCTCGCCGACAGGTCGGTCTTCCTGACCTCACGACTCTCCACCGGGCTACACCCCCAAGACCTCGCACAGATGCTCGACGACGGCTACGCCCGGATCACCGCCTGGCCGACCGGAAGCATCCCCGCCTACGAAGGAAACCCTCAACACCATTTCTTCGTGCTGCTCGCCGGACGGATCGACGTCACCCACCACCACGCCGACGGACGCACCCAGATCCTCGACGTGATCACCCCCGGGAAGGTCTGCGGAGCCGTCACCGCCTGCCTCCCCACCCCCCGCTGGCCGGCCGACATCCACGTCGCCGAAGCAGCCCGCGCCCTGCTCATCGACCCCGCCGCCCTGCTCACCGACGAAGCCGCCACCCGGGCCCCCGGCGACCTCGCCCGGCTGAGACTCCTGCAGAATCTCACCCGCATACTCGCCGGACGTGCCCGCCACCTGCACACCCGCATCGGGGTGATCACCGCGCCCAGCCTGCGCGGCAAGATCTCCGCCTACCTCCTCCAACAACCCCGAGGACGCGACGGGAAGATCCAGCTCACGGTGACCCGCCAGGAGATGGCCGACATCCTGGTGGCCTCACGGGCCTCGATGATCCGCGAGATGAGCCGGATGGTCTCCGACGGGCTGATCACCACCCGAGGACGCCAGATCGTCCTGCACGACCTGGCCGCGCTCCACGACGCCGCCGGCCACTGACACCGCCCCGCGTCCCCGGGCGACAACCTCAACGCAAGGTCAACTGCCTGCTCAACAAGCCGTTCTTCGCCCGACGCTCCTCCACGGACAACGGGCCGTCCTCCGCCAACGCCCGGGCGAGATCCCCGGCCAACCGCTCCATCGGCCCCTCATAGGCCGAGGCGTCCAACGAAGGATCCAGATCCCACACCGGACAGAGCAGCCCACCCGCGCGGAAAGCACCCAGCAGGCGGGTGCCCTCACCCAACAGATCCGCACCCCGCGCATGCAGACGAGCCAAGGCATTCGTCGCCGCGTCCTCGTCATAGGTCAACAACCAACGGATGTGCGTGCGCTCCCCGACCCGGCACCAATAGGCCGCGTCGACCCCGGACAGACGACGGGTCGGGATGATCGCCTCCTTCGCCTCGGCGAGAGAGGCCCGCCCGTCCGCCGGGAGATCCGCATCCGGCGCCACCCAGAAGTCGAAGTCGTCCCGCACCGTGACCTCGAAAGGCACGGACAGGTCCAACAGATCCTGCAGGCGCGGAGTGTCCGCCGTCGCCGACGGGAGATTCTCCACCGCACTGCCCGGCTCCGACGCCACCGCAGCCAGCAACGCCTGCGCCAGGTCACGCGAAGCATCCCCGCTGGCGTTCACCGTCTGCAGAGCCAGGAAGACCTCACCGTCGGTGCGCCGCAACGCCGGACAGGCCATCGGAAGGATCGTGCACACGGTCACCTGCCGGGGCGCACCGTCCGGGACGCCCGGCGCACCCGCCGCGAGCGCGACGGTCGCAGTGGCCGAGGGGACGATCTCCCGCAGGGCCACCCAGTCGGCTTCCCCGGGCAACCCGGCGAAAGGCCTGGCCACGTACGGGGCCGGGGCGGCCTTCACCGCCCGACCGTTTCTCTCGGCTTCCTGACGTTTCTTCCGCGATGCCTTGCCCATGCGGACAGCCTAACCAGCCCGGGGCGTCCGTCCGGGTCCGTCCGTCCGGGTCAGAGTCGACGCCGGCGGGAAGGCCCGCCCAGGGAGGCCCACACCGTGCGTCCGTTCTTGTCGTCCTGCACCCCCCATTCGTGGGCGAGGCTGCGGACGATCCTCAACCCGCGCCCGCTGTTCGCCCACGGCGAGGGCGGGACCGGGCGGATCGTGGTGGCGGCGCCGCCGTCGCTGACCTCCACCTCGACGGTGCCCCCCTTGACCTTCCAGCGGATGCGCACGCACCCGTCGCCCAAGGGTTTGGCATGTTTGACCGCGTTGGCGACCAGCTCGGAGGCGACCGTCTCGACCTCGCCGATGATCTCGACGTCGACGCCGCGGGCGGTCAGGTCCTCGTGCAGGATCTGACGGATCTGGGGGACCGACTCCACACCGTGCACGATGCGGACGCTGCGTTGCCCCTCGGTCTGCAGGCCTCCCGACGTCGTGCCCTCGTCCGCATCCGGGTCTGTTTCGACAGCCACTGCTCCGGGTTCGTCGCTCACCGTGAACCTCCTGATCATCCTTGACCTGTTCGTACCATCTGTCCTCACGCTAGCGAAGGCACCCGGACGATGCACGCCGGTTCACCGGGGGCGGCGGCCCGCCCCCGCACCGATCGCCAGGCCTAGGCTGGTGTCATGGATCTCGCCTCGTGGCAACTGCACCCCGGAGAACTCCCCAGCCCGCACATGGCCTACGGGAGGCAGGGCCACCTCGGGCTGGTCGTCCTGGACCGGCCCCGCGCCATCAACTCCCTCACCGTGGACATGGTCCGCTCGATGCGCGCCCAGCTCACCGCCTGGGCCCAGGACGAGCGGATACGGGCGGTGGCGCTCACCGGTGCCGGCGAGCGCGGTCTGTGCGCCGGGGGTGACGTGGTCGCCGTCCGTGCCGGGGTGCTCGCCGGGGGTGACGCCGCTGTCGAGGCGGTGGATTTCTTCGCGGTCGAGTACGAGGTGAATCGGCTGATCGCGCATTTCCCGAAGCCGTTCGTGTCGCTGATCGAAGGCGTCACGATGGGTGGTGGTGTCGGTCTGGCCTGTCAGGGCAATGTTCGGCTGGTCGACCCTGAATCGCGGATCGCCATGCCGGAGACCATCATCGGTTTCTTCCCCGATGTGGGTGCCCGTCATCTCCTGGCCCGGTGCCCGGGGCAGTTGGGCGCCCATCTGGCGATGACCGGGTGTACGGTGCGCGGTGCCGACGCGGTGCGGCTGGGGTTGGCCGATGCGGTCGTCGCCGCCGCCGACTTCCCTGCCGTCCTGGCGGCCTATGCGGCCGGGGAGGAGCCTTCGCCGGCCGAACTGGGCGATGTCGCCCCGGCGAGTGCGCTGGTCGATGGGCGGGGGTGGGTGGACGAGTGTTATGCGGGGGACGACCCGGTTGCGGTGCTCGAGCGGTTGGCCGGCCACGACGACGAAGCTGCCCGGGCCGCGGCGGGGACGATCGTCGAGCGTTCGCCCTTCGCGGTCGCTCTCGCCTTGGCTTCCGTGCGGCAGGCCGAGGGCATGTCCGGGATCGACGAGGTGCTCGAGTCCGATCTGGCCATCGCCCGTGCGATCGTGCACGAACCGGACTTCCACGAAGGTGTGCGCGCCCAGTTGGTCGACAAGGATCGTCGTCCGCGCTGGCAGGATACTCATGTGAGCGACGTCGACCCGGCACATGTGCAGCAGGTCCTCCACGGTGAGAGGCCCCGAGATGAATGACCGGTCGACGGCGGTGGCACCGGTCGACCGTCTCGACTTCGACGCCCTGTACACCGGCGACTCCGACCCGTGGGAGGTCGGTAGCAGCTGGTACGAGCAGCGCAAGATCGATGTCGTCCTGGCCTGTCTGCGGCGTGCCCGTTACCGGCAGGCGTGGGACGCCGGCTGTGGCACCGGTCATCTGGCGGCCCGGCTGGCCGACCGGTGCGAGCAGGTGAGTGCCACCGACGCCTCGCCGGTCGCCGCCGCATTGGCCGCGGCCCGTACGGAGGACATGCCACGGGTCGGTTGCGGGGTCTCCGTCCTGCCCGAGTGTCCTGGGTTCGAGAGGGCGCCGGACCTGATCGTGCTCTCCGAGGTCCTCTACTACCTGGACGGGGACGACCGGCGGGCCACCTACGACATGGTCGACCGGGTCGCCGCACCGGACGGGGATGTCGTCGGAGTGCACTGGTGGCCGCAGGACGAGGCCTACCAGGTGCCGGGCGTGCAGGCGCACCGTGAGCTCGGTGAGGCGTTGACGGGTCGAGGTTGGTCCCGGGTCGTCACCCACACCGATGAGGAATTCCTCGTGGCCGTCTGGTCCAGGTCGCTGCCGGAACAGGTCGGTCGTTGATGTCCGGGCCGGTCGCGCGTTTCCTCGACCTGTGGTTGGACGCCCATGACGTGGCCGTCGTGGGGAGGTTCTGGGCCTCCGTCCTGGGGATGTCCTCCCGGGCCACCGAGGACGGCGCGGTGCGTCTGTCCGGGGATCACGCCTGGGATGCGCTGTGGATCCGCCCGGTGGGCCCTGAGGCCACCGAATGCTGTGTGCACGTGGATGTCTCCACCCGGCAGATCAATACCTTCCTGGATCTCGGTGCGGAGGTCGTCGATGCCTCCTCCTTCCCGTGGGTGGTGTTGCGCGGCCCCGAGGAGGCGGAGATCTGCGCCTTCCCGCAGGAGCCCGGGTCGAGTCATCACATCATCGACCTGGTGATGGACACCCCCGACCCGGTGGTCGCCGCCCAATGGTGGGGGGACGTGCTCGGCACGGGGTACCACGCCTCCGAGGACGGCGACTACGCCTGGGTGGAGCCCGTCCCGGGGGCGCCCTTCCAGTCGATCGTGTACGCCCGCCAGGAAGTCCCCTGCCCAGTGTCCTCCCGCAAGTTACGGCCGCGGCTGGCCACCCACGACCTCGGCGCCCTCTTCTCCCGCGGCGCCACCCGCATGCCCGTCGCCCGCGACGGCGAAATCCTGCTCACCGACCCCTGCGGCAACGAGTTCTTCATCGAGGAGACCGAACTGGTGGTCCGCCCGGACGACGAGTGAGCTCCGCCCCTCGACGGCGACCCGCTCCCCCTCCGACGGCCCGCCCGGCAGAGGCAGGGCAAGGACGCGGGCGCCGACGGCCCGGAGCCACCGACGCCCGCGTCACCTCGGTCATCCGACCGGATTGCCTCCGGCCTTCGTCCCCGGCACGTGCCCGAACCGGTGCATGGTGCGGCTGATCGCCTGCTCGCGCAGCATCACCAGCAGTTCGCGTCGACCCGTGGCCAACACCGGACCGGTGAACAAGGTGACCTGTTCGCCGGAAAGATCACGCACCAGATCCGGGGCCTCACCGATCAGACGCACCCGGCCCTCGACCCGGCCGTCCGCGACCCGCGCCCGGAACTGCGCGTCCGTCTCGGCCCGGTCCACGTACTCGTTCAACACCCGCAGCGCCGCACTCGTCTCGACGTCCTTGCCGTCCAGGGCTTTCAACGCCGAGGAGGTCTGCGGGTCGAAACTGATCCGCACCCGGGTGCCGATGGCGATACCCCCGAGGACCACGCGCAACAGTTCCACGACCTTGCATCCGGGGGTCGTCCGTACCCACACCAGCGGGTAGGGCCGGTAACGGAAGACATTGGTCTCGACCACCAGCGCCGAGTCGTCGACCTCCCGCCCGAACTCGGTCTCCACGGCGTAGGCGTCCGAACCGATCGCCGCCCGCAACCAGGTGCGATCGGCCCGCTCGGTCAGCAGAGGAAGCAGACTGTGGGTCCGAGTGCGCACCGCCAGGCTCGGATCGGCCAACCGTTGCGGGGTACCGGTGGGATGCCAGGTGCCCAACTGGGCGACATAGTTGGGTCCGCCGGCCTTGGCGCCCGGCCCCATCACCGACTGCTTCCACCCGCCGAAGCTCTGTCGGCGGACGATCGCGCCGGTGATATGCCGGTTGACATAGGCGTTGCCCACGTCGACCCGCTCGGTCCACCGGTCGATCTCCTTCTCGTCGAGGCTGTGCAACCCACCGGTCAGACCGAAGGAGGTCGCATTCTGCAGCTCGATGGCCTCGTCGAGATCGCGGGCCGTCATCAGGCCCAGCACCGGACCGAAGACCTCGGTCAGGTGGAAGAAGGACCCCGGACGCACCCCTTCTTTCAGACCGGGCGACCACAGGCGTCCGCTGTCGTCCAGGCGGCGAGGCTCCACCAGCCAGCTTTCACCCGGTTCCAAGGTGGTCAGCGCGCGCAGCAGTTTGCCCTCGGGCGGTTCGATGACCGGTCCCATCGTGGTGCTCAGGTCCTGCGGGTAGCCCACCCGCAGCGAGGAGACCGCGTCGATCAGCTGCCGGCGGAAACGTTCGGAGGTCGCTACCGAGCCCACCAGGATCGCCAAGGAGGCGGCGGAGCATTTCTGCCCGGCGTGCCCGAAGGCCGAACGGACCAGGTCGGCCACTGCCAGGTCGAGATCAGCTGCCGGAGTGACCACCAGGGCGTTCTTCCCGGAGGTCTCCCCGTAGACCCGCGGTCCTGCCGGGAGTTCGGTCCGCCAGGAGGTGAACATCTGCCCGGTCTCGCTGGATCCGGTCAGGATGACCGTCTCCACGTCGGGGTGGGAGATCAGTGTGCGGCCCACGGCGCGGTCTGCGGCGCGGACCACCTGCAGGGCGTCCCGTGGGACGCCGGCCTCGTAGAGGGCTTCGACGCCGACCTCCACGCAGCCGACCGTGGGATGAGCCGGTTTGATGACCACTGCGGATCCGGCGGCCAGCCCGGCCAGTACGCCGCCCAACGGGATCGCCACCGGGAAGTTCCACGGCGGGGTGACCAGGACGACCTTCCCCGGGGTGAAGGAGGCGCCGTCGACGGCCGCTCCCGCTTCCAGGTCCAGGGCCCGGTCGGCGTAGTAACGGGCGAAGTCGATGGCTTCGGAGACTTCCGGGTCGGCTTCGGCGACGGTCTTGCCGCCTTCGGCGGCCATCACGGTGACCAGTCGACCGCGGCGGCTCTCCAACCGGCGGGCCGCTTCGCGCAGCACGGCGGCCCGGTCGCCGGCGCTCCGGGCACCCCAGGCGGTCTGGGCGGACACTGCCCGGGAGATCGTCTCCGCCACGTCGTCGGTGGATCCCAGCACCCGGCTGGTCAGTGGCGGCGGGGTGTCGTCCAGGACTGCTCGCGCCCATGACCGGGTCGCGGGCAGCGAGGGGTCGGAGTCGGGGGTGTTCTCGAATCCGTCGGTGATCTCAGGACGTTCGGGGGTGCGGCGGGCGCCGGTGTGGACGTCCAGGGCGAGTTCGACCGATTCGCGGAAGCGTCTTTCCTGGTCGTCCATCGGCCGTTCGCCGCCGTTGTGGCCGGGCACGGAGAACAGGGCGTGCAGGAAGTTCTCCTCGGTGGCGTTCTCCTCGAGGCGCCGGATCAGGTAGCTGACGGCGACGTCGAAGTCCTCGGGGGCGACGACGGGGGTGTAGAGCAGGACGGTGCCGACGTCGGCTTTCACGGCGCGGGACTGGGCCGGGGCCATGCCCTGGAGCATCTCGACGTCGAGGGCGTGTCCGACGCCGCGGTCGGTGGCGAGCAGGTGTGCGAGGGCGACGTCGAAGAGGTTGTGGCTGGCGACGCCGAGCCGGACGGCGTCGACGACGTCCGGGCGCAGTGCCCGTTCGATGCACCGCAGGTAGTTGGCGTCCACATCGGCCTTCGTGGTGTACGGGGCCTGTTTCCAGCCGTGGATGAGCGCTTCGACCTGTTCCATGGCCAGGTTGGCGCCTTTGACGAGGCGGATCTTGATGGGTGCGCCGCCGCGGGCACGCCGTTGACGGGACCAGGCGATGAGCCGTTCCATCGCGGGGAGTGCATCGGGCAGGTAGGCCTGGAGCACGATCCCGGCTTCGAGGTCGAGGAATTCGTCCTCGTCGAGCAGTCGGGTGAACAGTTCGATGGTCAGGTCGAGGTCGCGGTACTCCTCCATGTCGAGGTTGACGAAGGAGGCGGGGATCTTGGAGTTGGCGACCCGGTAGAGGGGGCGTAGCCGTTCGATGCAGCGTTCGACGGTGCCTTCGGTGTCCCAGGTGGAGATCTGGGAGACCAGGGAGCTGATCTTGATGGAGACGTAGTCGATGTCCTCCCTGCGGAGCAGGTCGGTGGTGCGGCGGGTGCGTCCGGCGGCTTCGTTCTCACCGAGGACGGCTTCGCCGAGCAGGTTGATGTTCTGTCGGAAACCTTGGGCTCGTTGGGCTGCGAGGTGTTCGCCGAGTTGGGGGTCGCGGGCGTCGACGACGAGGTGGCCGATGATCTGGCGGAGTCGCCATCGGGCGACCGGGACGACCAGCGGCGGTGCCAGGGGCGCGGCGACGGTGCCCATGGCGAGCAGGCCGAGGTCGACCTTGCCCAGGAATCCGGCGGCGTCCTTCGGGGAGATGCGGGAGAGGTCGCGGGCTGCGACATAGGGGTCTTCGGGGCGGGCGACTCGGTCGACGAAGGTGACGGCCAGGTCGAGGCCGGTCTCGTCGCGGACGAGGGAGGCCAGTTGGGTGGTGGTGGCGCGCTCCGCGGGAGTTTGTCCTTCCTCCGTGGCGGCGTACCACCGTTTCGCGAGAGCAACAGACTCCTCGACATATGGCGCGAGGGCCTGCGGACCGGACTGGGCCACAGAAACGGAAGGGTGCGTCATGCCCGCAAGTATCGTGACCGTCGGCCTGTCGTGTCCGCCGAATGAGGGGGTGAATTTAAGTGTTCTTGATCTTTTTCGCGGTAGAGGGGGTCAGGACCATGAGCCTCGGACGAGTCCGATCATGGCTTCGACTCCGGCGGCATTGGGGTGGACGCCGTCGGGGAGCAGGATGTCGACGTTGTCCGCCCGCCCGCGGAAGAGTCCGTCCCAGGGGATGATCGTCAGGTGGGGGGTGCGGGCGGCTCGTCGAGTGAGGACCTGGTTGATCCATTCGGTATTGCGTTCGTCGGCGGCGGAGCGGGGGCTGGACGGGCGCCGGGAGTCGAAGGTGCTGACCCAGAAGATGCGTCGTTCCGGTCCGATGGCTTCGATGATCCGTTCCATCTGCGGTTCGAACAGCGGCGGGTTGAAGATGTCGTTGGTCCCGGACATGACGATGATCCGTGGGGGCAGGCCGTAGCGGTGTTTCAGGTCGAGGAGTGCGTTGGCGGTGCCTTCGGTGGCCCGTCCGGGCCAGGTGTCGTGGACGCAGGAGCCGATGTTGTCCTGGCGTAGGTGGTCGACGAGGTCGCGGATGACGAAGGTGGCGATGGAGTCGCCGATGACGAGGCAGCCGGTGGGATCGGACACGGCGCGGCGGAAGTCTTCGGCGGGCGAGACCTCACGGGTGAATTTTCCGTAGTCGCTGTGGAATCCGCTGCCGTAGTCGTGTTCGGGGTGTCGGATGATCACGGCGTCGGGGTCGCCGTCGGGGGGTCGGTGGGGGTTCGTACCGGTCGAGGGCGGGCGAGGTTGTTCGGTGCCATAGCTGGGTGCGCGCCCGTCGCCGGACAGGAGGGTGGACGCCGAGACCTTGCTGCCCGAGGCGGAGGTGACCGTGGTGGGGCCGACTGAGCGCGGCCCGGTGGCGGGGGTGATGGCATCGGCCTGGTCGCTGCGGAGGAGGTGGCTGCCGGTCACGGCTGCGGCAGTTCCCAGGCAGAGCGAGAGGACGACGGTGAGGGCCGTCGTACGTGTCCTCAGTGTCTTCATCGTGCGGCTCCTGAGCGTCCACGGGGCGGCTCGTCCTTCGACGATAAGCACATTCCTGTCGAAAGGGGCGAAAAGGACACACGGGGGAATCGGCCGGGCCAGGGGTCAGGCGGCCCAACGGTTCGTCCCGGGCTGCCGATCACCGGGGACACCTCGCCGGTGCGCCTCTGCGTCAGTGTTGTTCGACTGTTTTGGACGGATGACTCAGACAGGGGTCCACGTGGTCGATAGGGGGTACGGCGCCCGTCAGGGGAAGGCGGGCGCGACATCCAGGGGAACCGGCGGCGACTTCGCCGGCGACATTCACGATGGGGAGAGAACGACGATGGACGCCTTCGAGGCCATGACCGATGCCGCACCGATCCGCCCGGCGGATGTTTCCGGCGGGCATCACCACCCTGCGCAGCTGACGATGCGAGGCGAGGACATCTTGCGCGACTACCTCGGGGCCTGCCCCACCTGTCTGGGGTGGAACGATCCCACCGCCGAGGCCGACGAGCGGGTCGCCGCTCCGGGACGCCCGGTGTGCCCGACATGCGGGCTGGCTTCCGTGGAGTGGGATCTGGCGGCCGAGGCCCACGGGATCCTCGATCGTTGGCGCCGCTGGGAGGCATTGGACGCGGCGGTCTTCGGTGAGGAATGACGGGCGTCCGACCTGGTCAGAGACCTTCAAGACTTAGTAAACATCGCAGCTGACTGCTTGGTCCCGCGGCGGGGAAGGCGATGGGACCTATGTCACCGGTACACCGCCGTTCACACCCTCAGGCATCCCGTCTCCGCGCCGCGGAGGACGGGTGGACCTCGAACGGCCGACGGTGTCTCCCAGGATTTCAGCCCGAACGTCAGGAGGACGACCATGACCGTTGCACCAGGTTCAGACCGCATCCCAGCCGTCGCTGCGCCCGAGTGCGTGGGCTTCGAGGCTGCGCAGCCCGCCGGGCTCGATGTGCTGACACCGTGCCGAGATCATGAGTCCCTTCCGTCGATCCAGGATCCGGAGCTGGTCGAGGTCGACCCTGCGGTCGAGGCGCAGGACGGCGCACCCGAGGTCCACCTGTGCCCGACCTGTCTGGTGCCCAGCGGGGGCGACGCCGATCTTCGTCCCGCAGTGGAATTCCCCGGGGTGGAGCCTCGGTTGTGTCCGGACTGCGAGGTCCCGTCGGTGGACTACGCCCTGTCGATGGCGATCGAGGAACTGGTCGACGAGGCCGAGCGGTGGGATGTGCTCGACGCCGCGGTCTGGTTCGCCCCTTGAGAGTGGCGTCCGACGCGACTGCGTCAGGAGGCACGTGGTGGGAACGGGGGTGACCCCCGCTGCTCGCCGATGTGCGATGAAGGCCCCGGGTCGGTTCCGGGGCCTTCATCATGTCCGGGGTGCGGGTCGCTGCCGGGGCGGGTGCCGGTTCTCGGGGACGCAGAATGCACCGGAAGGTCAACAGAAGGTCAAGTCTCTCGTCGGAGGGGCGTAAAGAGCCTCCCACCTGGGGCTTTGCATTCTGCAGCCCAGGTCTTGTCCAGGTGTTTGCCTCGAGAAAGTAAATAAGTTCAAGTCTTCTTAAAGACCCATCGTCGCAGCTCACCCGCGGTACCCCTGGGCCGACTGGGATGGCGTCAGGAACGAACGCACCGACCAACACCAGGGGAACACCATGGACGCCAACGCCAGCGCGACACTCAGCCGGAGCACCCACCGCCGCCGCACCGCAGCGACCACCTGCCGTCAGAACACGACCCAGAACCAGCAGCTCGCGGTGAACGCGCTGGAGAGCATGCCCGCCTCCACCTGCCCCACCTGTCTGGCCGCGACCACTCCAGCATTGGACGCCCTGCCCGGCAGCACCCACCCCGGTGTCACGGCTCAGACCTGCCCCACCTGCGGGGACGCCTCGATCGAATACGGTCTGATGACGGCCATCGACACCATCGTCAACCAGTTGAACGGGTTGGACCGTCTCGAGCAAGCACTCTGAGACCGGCGACGGTGAGTCCGCGTTCGACCGCCTCGACAGCACGGAAGATCCACATCCACGACGGGGGAAGTCGGGGGACATCTCTTCGTCGACATGCCTCGAACGGGCTCGGATGGCCAGGAGGAGCAGCCTCTGGCCATCCGAGCCCGTTCGGTGCCCGTCCCCCGTCGCGGGCCTGATAACGACCGGAAGGTCGCCCGCCGGATTCCCTGTCACCCGGCGGAACCAGTGTCCAGGCAGGACGCCTGTCCCGGCCAGTGAACCGCGGGAGATTCAACTCTTCGACGGCGCCTTGGACGAGGGATCTAGACGAAAGTCTAGGAGAACGAAAATCGCTGTTAATCAGGCAGTTTCAGGCGGAGCGATCGGCAGCTTGGCCACCACCACCCACCGCCCCTGCTCCGGACCGGCCGTGAGCTCCCCGCCCAGCAGCGACAGCCTCTCCTCCAAGCCCGACAGACCCAACCTGGTCGACGGAAAAGCCTGCTCCGGATCCTGACCGAAACCGTCATTGGTGACCCGCACCGACAACGTACCCTCATCCCGACGCACCGACAGCGTGACCGACGAACCCGCCGGAGAATGCTTCAACACATTCGTCGAGGACTCCCGCAACACCTGCTCCGCCGCCAACTCCACACTCCGCGGCAGCTCACCCGCCACGACATCGACCTCGACCGGATGCCCCAACCTCCGCAGATGCTCCACCACCCCGTCGACGACCTCCTGCAAAGACAGGTCCTCCGCACAGGACACCTCGGAAACCGCCTCGCTGGACCGCAGCACCTGCAACAGACGCTTCAACTCGTCCAAGGCCGCCCGAGACGTCCGCTCGATCGAATCCCGCGCCGACTCGACCGACTCCTGATCCTGCGCCAACCGCATCACCGAAGCCTGCATCGCGATGATCGTCAACTCGTGCGCCACCACATCATGCAGTTCCCGAGCCAGCAACGCGCGCTCCCGTTGTCGCGCCGTCGACAACAAAGCCGCCTTCTCCTCAGCAGCCCAACGACAGCGCACCGTCGCCCCCACATATCCGCCGACCCCCGCCGTGATCGCCACCGCAGGGAACTCCGCGAAGAGCACCATCCCCGTCCCCGACGGATTCGCCACCACCGTGATGATCCGCAACGGAAGATAGATCGCCACCCCCACCAGGACGAGATTGCGCTCACCCCGGAAAGCCGCATCCGCGATCGCCAACGCACCGGTCACCGTCAGACAGGTCTGAGAAGGCACCGACAGCATCGGCATCGCCAAGGACGACATGTGCACCAGGGCCGCAACCACCAGGCAGCACAGATTGAACCAATGACAGCGCAGGACCACCCCGACGATCGCCGCCGAGATCAACAACGAACAACCGATCACTCCCAGCTGCCCGGTCAACGGCAACGAACCGGTGAGCACCCGACGGGTATCGTCCAGGAACGACAGAGCGGCGAAAGCGATGACGACCGGGCCCGTCCAGTGCGACCGACCCCGCGGTGCCCCAGCGAAACCGAAGGGTAGGCGCATCCGTGGGCTCCTCAGGGCAATGGGAAACTACCGACCATGGCGGCGCGCGGTGACCCCACAGGAGGCTAGTCCAGCCAGGTAGTGCTGACAAGCAGAGATCATGGGGCAGACACGTCCGCCGACGCACAGAACGACCACGACGAACAGTCACGACCCCGCGCACTCGCCCCCAGGAAGGCACATGACAACGACTCAGGTACTCATCGTCGACGACCAAGAGCTGATGCTGCAGGCTTTGAAGGTCTTCGTCGGCCAGGCCGAGGACATGACGGTCGTGGGCGATGCCCGCAACGGCGTCGAAGCCGTGGAACGCTGCCGGGAACTACGCCCCGACGTCGTCCTCATGGACCTGCACATGCCGCTGCTCAACGGCGTCGACGCCACCCGCCGCATCCTCGCCGAACAACCCCGCATCAAAGTCATCGCCGTCACCACCTTCGCCGGCCCCGAAGCGATCGTGCCCGCCCTGTGCGCCGGAGCCAGCGGATATCTGCTGAAGGACAGCGAACCCGAACTCCTCGTCCGGTCCATCCGCGAGGTCATCGCCGGGCACAACGCCCTGTCCCCCGCCATCACCGCCGCACTGGTCGACTCCCTCAGACACTCCCCCGACCCCCGCCGTCACCTGCCCGCCCGGATCGCCCCCGACAGCCCGGCCGCGATGCTCACCCCCCGCGAACGCGAAGCCCTCGACCTGCTCGCCGAGGGGATGTCCAATGCCGAGATCTCCGCCGAGCTGTACATCAGCGAAGCCGCAGTGAAATCCCGCCTGGGCACCCTCGCCCAGAAGCTGGGCGTCTCCAGCCGGGTGCAGATCCTCGTCCACGCCTGCGAACTCGGCCTCGTACAACCGCGTCTACGCCGGACGGAAGGACATGTCCGGGGAACTTCCCGCCCACCCAGGACGTGAACGAGACGATCCCCGCGAAGACCTCACCCCCGGCCGAAGACCCACGAGGTGTCCGACCGTGACCCGACATGACCTCTCCGCATGGCTGACACGCCACCCGATGGCCGGCGACGCCTGCTGGATGGCCCTGTACGCGCCGGTGGTCCTGCTCGGCACCCTCAGCGAACTGGGCGGACCGAGCCGCGAACGATGGTGGGTCCCCTTCTGGTGCGCGCTGATCCTCGTCCCCATGTTGTGGCGACGCCGCTTCCCCGAACTCCTGGCGATGGGCGCCATCCTCGCCCACCTGGTCCAGATGGCGGTGATGAACGGGCCCAGCATCCTCAACCTGCTGATCCTCACCTGCGTCTACTCCCTGGCCGCCTACAGCAAGAGCCCCCACTACCGATGGTGGCTCCTCGCCGCCATGCCCGTCATCGCCGCCGAGACCTACGACTGGGCCTTCCACCACGAATACCAGGGCGACCACTCCGAGATGTCGGACCTCAAGATCTGGCTGATCACCGCCCTCACCGTGATGGCCGTCGTCGGCACCTTCTGGGTCATGGGCGAACTGTCCCGCCACCGGATGGAGAACATCCAGGCACTCCGGGAACGAGCCGAATACCTCGAACGCGAACGGGACCAACGCGCCAGACTCGCCGCCCAGGATGAACGGGCCCGCATCGCCCGGGAGATGCACGACGTCGTGGCCCACAGCCTGTCCGTGATCGTCGTCCAAGCCGACGGCGGTACCTATGCGGCCAGCCACGGGTCCGCCCCGGAGAAACAGACCGAAGTGGCCGTGAGCGCCTTACGGACCATCGCGGAGACAGCACGAGAAGCCCTCTCGGAGACCAGACGTCTCGTCGGCGTCCTCCGCCGGGACGACGACGAGACGGAATACACCCCGCAGGCCACCCTCGCCCAGGTCGAGGAACTGGTCGAACGGCTCCGCAGCGCCGGCATCAGCACCACCTACCTCATCGAGGGCGACCCCGAGTCGCACCCGCCGCTGTCCGCCGGCGCCGAAATGGCCGCCTACCGGGTCATCCAGGAAGCACTGACCAATGCGATGAAACACGGCGGCCCGGAGATCGAGGTCGCCGTGACCGTCAGCCATCAGGAGAGAGGAGTCATGCTCACCGTGCGGGACAATGGCCTCGGATCGCAAAGCGGCGCGGACACCGACGGCCAGGGACACGGCCTGATCGGTATGACCGAACGGATCACCTCATACGGCGGGAAGATCCTGGCCCGTGACCGGCTCAGCGGCGGTTTCGAGGTCGTCGCCACGATCCCCACGGACGGACGCACGAGGACATGAGGAGAACACCATGATTCGGCTGCTGATCGCCGACGACCAAGCCCTCGTCCGGGCAGGTTTCCGCATGGTGCTGGACGCCCAGTCGGACATGGAGATCGTCGGTGAGGTCGGCAACGGTCGAGAAGCCGTGGACGCGGTCCTGTCCGCCGACGAGAACGCCCCGTCCATCGACATCGTGCTGATGGACATCCGGATGCCCGTGATGGACGGCGTCGAAGCCACCCGGTTGATCACCGCGTCCTCGCAGGTCAGAGTGCTCGTCCTGACCACCTTCGATCTCGACGAATATGTCTACGCCGGGCTGAAGGCCGGCGCCTCCGGTTTCCTCCTCAAGGACGCCGGGCCGGAAGAACTCCTCACCGCGGTCCGCGCCGTCCACTCCGGAGACGCCGTCGTCGCCCCCAGCGCGACCCGACGACTGCTCGCCAGGGTCGTGCCCGGCCTGCCCATCACCGTCGAGGAGATGCGTTCCCCCGACGAACGTCTCGCCCTGCTCACCGAACGTGAACGGGAAGTGCTCACCGCCGTCGGCAGAGGCCTGTCCAATGCCGAGATCTCCGCGGCCCTCTTCGTCACCGAAGCCACCGTGAAATCCCACATCGGACGGATCCTCGCGAAGCTCTCCCTGCGCGACCGGGTCCAGATGGTCGTCCTCGCCTACGACACAGGGCTGGTCCGACCCGCCTGTTGATCCCCCGGTCCACCTCCGGGCGCCGCCGTCTACGACCACAGTCGTAGGCCACAGTTCGCGCCCACGGTTGATCCGGTGGCGGGTGCGTCCTCTATAGCGTCGACCGGGCACCACCATGCTCGTCAGACGCCACGGAGAAACCATGCCGATATCCCACCGCCCGATGGCGGTCCGCACCGAGAACCTGATGAAACGTTACGGTTCCGGGGAGAACGCCGTCACCGCCCTCGACCACGTCAGCGTCGAGATCGAATCCGGAGCCTTCACCGCCATCATGGGTCCTTCCGGGTCGGGCAAGTCCACCCTGATGCACGTGGCAGCAGGGCTCGACGAGGCCACGTCCGGCCGGTCGTGGATCGGGGACACCGAGATCACCGGGCTCTCCGACGACGACCTGACCCGGCTGCGCCGCGACCGGGTCGGCTTCATCTTCCAGGCGTTCAACCTGATGCCCACCCTGGACGCCCGCGCCAACATCCTCCTCCCGCTCAAACTGGCCGGCCGCAAGGTCGACCAGGAGCTCTTCGACCAGGTCGTGTCGGTCCTGGGCATCGACGGCCGCCTGGGCCACCGTCCTTCCCAGATGTCCGGCGGGCAGCAGCAGCGGGTCGCCGTCGCCCGGGTACTGGTCGCCCAACCCCAGGTGATCTTCGCCGACGAACCGACCGGCGCCCTGGACTCGGCATCGGGCAACGCCCTCCTGGAGTTCCTGGCCCGCAGCGTCTACGAGCTGGGACAGACCATCGTGATGGTCACCCACGACGCGCACGCCGCGTCGTACACCGACCGGGTGATCACCCTGGCCGACGGCCGGATCCGCTCGGACGTCCACCAACAGCCCACCAACGGACAACTGTCCGAACTCGGACTCTGGACGGCCTGAACCCGTGTTCGCACAACCACGCCGCCTGATATCGGCGGGCATCGCGATCGTCCTGGGGGTCGCCTTCGTCGCGGCCGCCCTGATCCTGGGCAGCACCTTCCAGGCGTCCTTCCACAAGGTGGCGGCGAAGGACGTCGGCGACTCGACGGTCGTCGTCTCCGCCAAACCGGGTGAGGACCCGGCCACCTCAGGCATCTCCAAGGACTTCGTCGAACAGCTCAAGAAGGTCCCCGGGGTCGATTCGGTCCGGGCCAAGATGGAGGTCGACCTCCAGCAGGAACTGGACGGCCGCGAGGGCACCACCACCGGACGCAGCCTCCCCCGCGACGGCGAGGACGCCACCCTCTCCTCGGGCCGTCTGCCGTCCGCTACCGGTGAGGTCGTGGTCAGCCACAGTCTGGCCAAGAGCCGCCAGGTGAAACTGGGCCAGGAGATCACCCTCTTCGGGGAGACCCAGCAGCCCGCCAAGGTCCGCGTCGTCGGGATCTTCGCCGAACGGCAGGGCGCGGAGAAGCTCTACGCCTCCGTGTACGCGAGTGACGCCGACCTGGCCACGTGGAGCGGCAAGGACCGTTTCCAGAACGCCTACGTCATGGCGCCCTCGGTGGACCAGGCGACGCTCCGCGACCAGGTGAAGAAACTCTCCGGCGCATCCTCCTTGCAGATCAGGACCGGCCAGGAGGAGATCAAGGAACGCATGAAGGTCCTGTCGTCGGCGGGCAAGATCGTGACCGGTCTGCTCCTGGGCTTCGCGGCGATCTCCGTCCTGGTCAGCTCCATCGTCATCGCGAACACCTTCTCCATCCTGATCGCACAGCGGATCCGGGAACTCGCGCTGCTGCGGTGCATCGGCGCCACCCGCCGCCAGGTCTTCGGGTCGGTGCTCAAGGAGGCCGTGGCGCTCTCCACCGTGGCCTCGCTCGTGGGCATCCTGCTCGGCTTCGGCGCCGTCGGACTGGTGTCCTTGCTCTCCCAGGAGATGGGCGTCGAGTTCCACGGCATCCATTTCTCCGCGACCGATCTGCTCGTCCCGCTGTTCGTCGGGGTGACGGTGACGACGCTGTCCGCGGTTCTCCCGGCCCGTCAGGCGACCAAGGTGGCACCGATGGCCGCCCTGCGCCCGCAGATCGAACCGTTGAAGAAGTCCCGCAGCGGGAAGATCCGGATCTCCGTGGGCGTGCTCTTCGCCCTGGGCGGATTCGCCATGGTGGCCGGAGGCGCCTCCGCCGGGGAGGCGGCCTGGGCCGGCGGGGGTGCTGCGCTCTCCCTGATCGGCGTGATCATGCTGGGCGCGCTCGTCGTGCCTGCGATGGCCGGCCTGATCGGTGTGCTCCCGAGCCGCTTCGGAGGGATCCCGGGGCAGTTGGCGGTCGACAATGCCCGCCGGAATCCGTCCCGGTCCGCGGCGACCTCCAGTGCGCTCCTGGTCGGGGTCACCCTGATCACCCTGTTGACGGTGAGCATCACCAGCGCGCAGCAGATCATCGAACAGGAACTCGACAAGGTGACTCCGGTCGACGTCATCGTCACCTCGGCAGGGGGGAATATCCCGGCCTCCGCGGCGGACAAGGTCCGCAACGTATCCGGTGTCACCACGGTGAGCTCGCCGCTCATGGCGCAGGTGAAACTCCAGGGCAAGAACGCGAAGGGCGTGGAGACCAGCACCGACCGCGAACTGTTCGGGGTCTCCGCGGAGAACGGCAAGGCCTCCCGCGCTGCCGAGGTGTTCTCCGACCTGAAGGACGGGGTCGTCATCCTGCCGTCGGAGGACGGCTTCAAGGACGGTTCCACCATCTCCGTGAAGGGCCCGGACGGCCGGTCGGTCTCCTTGACGACGCTAGTCCGACCCCGCAGCGGCGACCTGGCGATCGTCACGGAGAGCACGCTGCGTCAGCTGACCCCCAAGGCGCAGAACGTGCTCTGGGCCCGGTATGCCGACGGGACCGACACCGCGGTCGCCCAGGAACGGATCAGCGAGGCCCTCAAGGGGGTGCCCGCGGTGCAGATCGGTGGCGCGGCCGCCTTGCGCGCCCAGTTCGACACGGTGGTGCAGATGCTGCTCGCGTTGGCTACCGGGATGCTGGGGGTGTCCGTGTTGATCGCCCTGGTGGGGATCAGCAACACCTTGAGTCTGTCCGTGCTGGAACGCACCCAGGAGTCCGGTCTGCTGCGCGCGCTGGGCATCACCCGGCGCCAGCTCCGGCGCATGTTGGGGGTGGAGGCTGTGCTTCTGGCCTCGGTCGGGGTCGTCCTGGGTCTGGTCCTGGGGACCTTCTACGGGTTCTCGCTGCTTCAGGCGGCGGTGGGTGACAAGGTGGACGTCCCGTTGAATCTGCCGTGGGGCACTCTCCTGGGGGTGACGGTGGTGGCTCTTCTCGCCGGGTGGGCGGCTTCCGTCCTTCCGGGGAGGCGGGCGGCGAAGGTTCCGCCGAGCGCGGCGCTGGCCGCGGAGTAGGTCTCCGGTCTGTTGGAGGGGGGAGGACACGGTCGGTGTCCTCCCCCCCTTCGTCGTCCGGGTGCGGGTCAGCCTCGTTCGGCGCGGATGTGTCCGACGAGTCGTCCCAGGACGTCTTCCAGGGTCACGATCCCTCGTAGTTCGCCGCGGTCGGGGTCGACCTGGCCGGGGGTTTCGTCGGGGGCGAGGTCGACGCTGCGGACCTGGGCGATGTGCACCTGGGAGCTCTTCATCGCTTCCAGGAGGGTGCGCAGGCTGGCGTTCTGTTCGACGGCGGGCAGCGGGCGGACCACGTCGGCGACGAGGGTCTTGTCGAGGGACTCCGGGTCGGCGGTGATGACGTCCTTCAGGTGGATGTAGCCGATGTAGCCGGCGCCGTCCGGGGAGAGCACCGGGAGACGTGAGTATCCGGTGTCGGCGGCGATGGTCTCGATGTCGGCGCAGCTCTGTCCGAGGCGGGCGCTGGCGACCCGGTCTGCGGGGATGAGCGCTGCGGTGACGGTGTCCTCGTCGAAGTGCAGGGCTCCGGCCAGCAGGGCTTTCTCCTTGTCGTCGAGCAGTCCTTCCTCGGCGGCTTCGTCGACCATGGCCTGGACCTGTTCGCGGGTGAAGGCGCTGGCGACCTCGTCCTTGGGGGTGACTCGGACGAGGCGCAGGATCCCGTTGGCGAGGGCGTTGAGGGCGATCACGAAGGGGCCGAGGATCTTGGTGACGACCACGAGTGGGGGGACCAGCCAGAGCGCGGCCTTGTCCGGTCCGGCCAGGGCGATGTTCTTGGGGATCATCTCGCCGAGGACGACGTGCAGGTAGACCACGATCAGCAGGGCGAGGACGAAGGCCACCGGGTGGACGAGGTGGGTGTCGACCCCCAGTGCCAGGAAGGGTGCTTCGATCAGGTGGGCGAGGGCCGGTTCGGCGACGGCGCCCAGTCCGAGGGAGGCCAGGGTGATGCCCAGTTGGGCGGTGGCCAGCATGAGCGAGACGCGTTCCATGGCGCCGAGGACGACTCGTGCGGGGGCCGATCCGGCGTGGGCTTGGGGTTCGATGGCGCTACGACGTGCGGAGATCACGGCGAATTCGGCTCCGACGAAGAAGGCGTTGAGCAGGAGGAGGAGCGTGGCGACGAGGAGCATGATCCAGTTGGTCATCGGCGGTCGTCCGTGGTCGGGGCGGTGGTGGCGGTGTTGTCGTCGTCGGGCAGGGCTTCTCCCACGTCGATGCGGACCCGGTCGACCCGTAGCGCGTCGAGGCCGGTGACGGTCAGGGATACCGGGTAGCGGCGGTGTTCTTCGTCCTCGCCGGTGACGTCGACGACGTCTCCTCGTTCGGCGAGGCGGTTGAGGCGGTCGACGATGAGCCCGGCGAGGGTTTCGTATTCGGCGTCCTCGGGCAGGAGTACCCCGGTGATCTCCTCGACCTCGTCGGGGCGGAGCAGCCCGGAGACCTCCCAGGTGCCGGGTCTGGTCTGTCGGGCGGTGACGGGGGTGTCGTGTTCGTCCTCGAGTTCGCCGGTGATCTCCTCGATGAGGTCTTCGAGGGTGACGATGCCGTCGACGCCGCCGTATTCGTCGATGACGACGGCGATCTGCTGCGATCCGTCGCGGAGGTCTCCCAGGAGGGAGTCCAGGTCGATGGATCCGGGGACGAGGACCGGGGTGTCCATGACGTCGGTGACGGCGACGCGGGAGCGGTCGGCTGCCGGTACCCGCAGTACCTGTCGGGTGGTGATGACGCCGACGACGCGGTCGGTCTCGGCGTCGAGGACGGGGAAGCGGGCGTGTCCGGTCTCGTGGACGTGTCCGACGACGTCGGCGACGCTGTCTCCGATGTGGACGAAGTCGACCCGGGTGCGCGGGGTCATCACGTCGCTGGCGCGGCGTTCGCCGAATTCGATGCTGCGTTGCACGAGTTCGGCGGTGTCTTCGGGGAGTGTCCCTTCGCGTGCCGAGCGGGCGACGAGGAAGTGGAGTTCTTCGGGGCTGCGGGCGCTGGCGAGTTCCTCGGTGGGTTCGATGCCCATGCGTCGCAGGGCTCGGTTGGCCGATCCGTTGAGCAGGGTGATCATCGGTTTGGTCGCGATGGTGAATCCGCGCATGGGGGCTTGTACGGCTCGCGCGGTGCGTTCGGGCAGGGCGATGGCGAGGTTCTTGGGGACGAGTTCCCCGAAGACCATGGTGAGGGTGGTGGAGAGCAGCATCGCCAGGGTCAGGGAGACGGCACGTGATCCGGCGCCGTCCAGTCCGAGGCGGCTCAGTCCGGGTGCGATGAGGGCGGCCAGCGCGGGTTCGGAGAGGAATCCGATGGCGAGATTGGTGATGGTGATCCCGAGTTGTGCGCCGGACAGCTGGGTGGAGAGGGTGCGTAGTGCGGCGAGCACTCCACGGGCGCCGGGGTCGCCTTCGGCTGCCCGACTTTCGACGTGGTTCCGGTCTACGGTCAGGAAGGCGAATTCTGCGGCCACGAACAGGCCACAGGCAGCGACGAGGATCAGGGACAACAGAAGGAGCGCGAGCTCGGTCATTTCTCCGCTTCGTGGCTGGTCCCGGGGGTGGATGTGCCGCCCGGGGCTCATCTTGACGATGAGGTGAAAGGCCTATTTTATGCAGCACCTCCGATGGGCACCAGTGTGTCCGATGAACGCCGGCTGGATGCGTCGCTGTTTTCCACGACGCCGGTCTCCGGGTGTTCTTCCTGTTCAACGGGCTTAGCCCGGGCGATCTCCTGCTTTTCTCCAAGAAACAACCCCGACATCCCCAAAAAATTCTACAAAAAGCGCAAAATTCATAGGGCAAGTACCGCAGGGAGGAGTTCCTGCCGCGTCAACACGCAAAAAATCTCATCATTCCGAAAGCCGTCCACAGGAGGGCGACACGATGAACAACGAACCTGGCGGTGAACCACACCAGCACTATCCACAGCAGCCCTATGGCATGCCTCCGCCTCAAGGACAGTGGGCGCCGCCACCGCCGCCACCGCCGAAAGTCCCGTTGTACAAGAAGAAACGTTTCCTGATTCCGCTCGGCCTCCTGGCAGCGCTGATCGGCTGGACCGCTGTCAACGGAAGCACAGGAACAACGAAGCAGGAGAAGGCTGCTGAATCTCCGGCCGGTCAACCGAAGGCTGCCCCGGAAGGCGCAGCAGTCGGTACTCCGGCCCGGGACGGCAAGTTCGAGTTCACCGCGAACAAAGCCACCTGCGGGATTACCTCGGTGGGCACCGAGTACATGAAGTCGAAAGCGCAAGGACAGTTCTGCGTCATCGACATCACCGTCAAGAATATCGGCGACAAGCCGCAGACATTCAGTGACAGCAACCAGAAGGCGTATATCGGCGAGACCCAGTTCAGCCCGTCGTCCAAGGCCATGTTCGATTATGCCCTCGAGAAGAAACTCGACTCGAGCAATTGGATCAAGGAGATCAACCCCGGAAACCAGATGCAGGTTCCTCTCCTGTTCGACATCCCCGCCGGGCAGAAACTGGAGAAAGTGAAATTGCACGATTCGATGTTCTCCGGAGGAGTGACCGTCAAACTCTGATTCCGGCCGGAGGGTGACCGGTCGTCCGATATCCGGTGGCAGGGCACCCTCCGGTTCTCGTGCGCCGCATTAGTCTGCGCCCATGGGATGCACCGAATTCGTCGCCGCCGCCGTCGACGATCTCTCTCTGCACGGCTGTTCCTGGTCACCCGCGGCTCCGGCTGACGCGCCGGACACGGACCCGTCCCGTGCGGTGGTGGTGATCGTGCACGGGATGGCGGAGCGCTGCCGCCGATACGCCTCCTTCGCCGAGGAACTGGCTGCGGCAGGGTTCGCGACCTATGCCTACGACCAGCGTGGCCACGGGCGTACCGCGGTGGCCAACGGGCGGCCCTTGGGCCATCTGGCCGACCGGGCGGGCTGGCCACTGCTGCTCGCCGATCTGGACGAGGTGGTACGCACCGCGTCCGCGCGCCATCCGGGACGACCGGTCTTCCTGTTCGGACACAGCATGGGCAGTCTCGTGGTCCGGGCCTATCTGCAGACCCATGGCGACGACCTGGCCGGGGCGGTGTTGTGCGGCACGGCCGGCGACCCGGGACCGAGCAGGTGGGCCGGGTTGGCGCTGGCCCGCTCCGAGGCTGCGTTACGGGGCCGTCAGGCCCGCTCGTCGACCCTGGACCGGTTGTTGTTCGGGTCGTTCAACCGTCCCTTCGAGCAGGGCCTTCCTCCGGAGCAGGTCACCGGTTTCGAGTGGCTCTCGACCTTGTCCCGGGAGGTGTCCGCCTATGTGGCCGATCCGTGGTGCGGTTTCGTGTGCACGACGCAGTTCTACGCGGATCTGTTGGCCGGGATCGGGCCGGTGCACGACCGGGCACGGGTGTCGGGGATGCCGCCGTGGCTGCCGATCCTCCTGATCGCCGGTTCCGACGACCCGGTGGGCGATGCCTGGCGGGGCGTCCTGCAGACCAAGCAGCTCCTCCGAGACTCGGGGGTGCGGGACGTCCGTTCCCAGCTGTATCGAGGGGCGAGGCACGAGATCCTGAACGATCGCTGTCGGGACCGGGTGGTCCGTGACGTGTTGGCCTGGTTGGACGAACAGGCCGGGGCGACCCCCCTGAATCCGGACGGGAGGGCGGGAGTAGGTTCCTGAACTGCAGTTCGTCCGCGTCGAGGAGGCAGTTCGTGGAACTTCCCCAGGGCTTGTCACGTGGGTCAGCAGGGTTCACCCGGGCCGTGGTGGCGGTGGTCTGTGCCGGGTTGGGTTCGTTCAATGCGTTGTACTGCACGCAGGCGTTGATGCCGGCGCTGACCGCCGACCTGGGGGCTGATCCGGCGCGGGCGTCGTTGGCGGTGAGTGCGACGACCGGTGTGATGGCGGCGGCGATCCTGCCGGCGTCGGTGCTCTCGGAGCGTTTCGGCCGGGGCCGGGTGATCATCCTGTCGGCGATCGCGGCCGCGGTGCTCGGCCTGGTTCTGCCCTGGGCTCCGACGATCTGGTGGTTGGTCGCCGGGCGGGCGGTGCAGGGTCTTCTGCTGGCGGGGGTTCCGGCGACGGCGATGGCGTGGCTGAGTGAGGAGATCCACGCGGATGACCTGTCCTGGGTGATGGGCCTGTATGTGGCGGGGACGACGGTCGGCGGGTTGTCCGGACGGTTGATCCCGGCGATGGCCCTGGATGTGACCTCGTGGTCGTGGGCTTTGTTCGCGACATCGTCGGTGGCTGCGCTCTGCGCCGGGGTGATGACGGCGGTGATGCCTGCTCAGCGGCGTTTTCGTCCGAAGAGTCTGCGTTGGCGGGAGGAGTCCCGGGCGTTGGCCAGGCATTGTCGGGACCGACGGTTGATGGGTCTGTTCGCGGTGGCCTTCGTGCTGATGGGGGTCTTCGTCTCGTTGTACAACTACCTGGGTTACCACTTGTTGGCCGAGCCGTTCGGGTTGAGTCAGACCGAGGTCGGGTCGATCTTTCTGCTCTATCTGTGCGGGACGGTGGCCTCTGCCCGGGCCGGTGTGTCGGCGGCGCGATTCGGTCGGCAGCGGGTGTTATTGGCCGGGGTCGGCCTGTGCCTGGCGGGCATGCCTGCGGTGCTGGTGGATTCCTTGTGGATGGTGCTCCTGGGGACGGCGGTGTTCACGACGGGTTTCTTCACGGTGCATTCGGTAGCTTCGGGGTGGGTGGGGGCGCTGGCGGTGCGGGACCGGGCGGAGGCCTCAGGGTTGTACCTGACGAGTTATTACCTGGGGAGTTCGGTGGTGGGTTACCTGTCGGGGGTCGTCTTCCACGCCTACGGGTGGCGGGCGCTGGTGGGGTGGTTGCTCGTGTTGATCGTGGCGGCCGGCGGCCTGGCGCTGTCGGAAGCGGTTCTGCTGCGTCCGCGGCGTGGGTCCGCATCTGTCGGTTGATCACCCGTGGTCGGCGGAACACCGTATGGCAACTTTTTTCACCAATTCTTGACCTTGGAATAACCCATCTATTTACTGAGTTTTCGCTGGATAATCGAGCGGATTGCGACGCTACGGACTTATCGGCCGCCCAGCCTTGCTTTATAGGCTCCACCTGGGACGAGTCGCAAATATGTTGTATTATCCCGTCCCGCCGTGGTTTTTCCATTCACACAGAATGCCCATCCCTGAAGAGGGCACTCTGAACGTCCGCGAACAATGCACTCAGTGCATTATTCGCGGCCCCTCGGAAAAGAGCATCCTTGTCAAAACACACTTTGCGCACGCTGATGGCCGGAACCTTCGCCGCCGCACTGGCCGCCGGAACCGTCATCGCCCCCGCCCACGCAGCACCCACCGCACCCGCGCCGTCCCACCAACGGCCGATCTACGCCATCGCCCACCGCGTCCTCACCACCGGAGGCGTCGACGACGCCCTGAAAATGGGCTACAACGCCCTTGAGGTCGACCTCACCGCCTGGAAGGCAGGCTGGTACGCCGACCACGACGGCACCCTCACCAGCAGAGGTGACACGGTCGAGCCGATGTTCAAACGCATCGCCCAGAACCGCAAGGACGGCCGGAACGTCAGCTTCGTCTGGCTCGACATCAAGAACCCGGACTTCTGCGACTCGCAGGTCCCCGCATGGAAACACTGCTCGGTAGCCCACCTGCAGAGCAAGGCCCGCGAGATCCTCGAACCCGTCGGCATCAAGGTCCTCTACGGGTTCTACAAGACCGTCGGCGGCGGCGGATGGAAGACCATCACCCAATCCCTGAACCAGAACGAAGCCGTCTCCGTCAGCGGGTCCTACGGCAGCGTCAAACAACAGTTCGACGAACACGGCAAGCACGTCCCGCCGAAGCAGCGGGTCGCCGACTACGGCCTGTTCAACATCGTCACCGGCTTCGGCGACTGCGGCGACAAAGCCAACAAGACGTGCAATGAACTACGCCGCTCCTCCCTCGCCCGGGACGCAGGTGAATTCGGCCGCACCTTCGCCTGGACCATCGCCAAGAACCAGCCCGACCACGTCCACGGTCTGCTCGCAGACGCCCACGTCGACGGCATGATCACCGGCTTCAAAGCGACACACTTCTACTACCACAGCCACACCGAGCAGGCACTGAAATCCGTCACCGACTGGGTCGGCAAACACCCCAGCACCCACCGGATGGCCACCAACGACGACAAACCCTGGTGACCCGGAACTGACCGGCGCCCCCTGAACCGACGGGGCGGGTGAGATGCATCCGACGCATCCCACCCGCCCCGTCCTCGATATCGGACGCCGTCCACCGACGGCACCGGGTTCACCCCCGCGTCCGGTCCACCACCGATCGCACGATCTGCGCAGTAGCCGCAGGACGCCACCACATGACGGCATGGCCACAAGGCACCAGGAACTCCCAGGTGACCCCCCGATCACCCTGGGGATGCGCCGAAGCCAGTTCCGCCACCAGACGCCCCTGAACCTCCTTCCAGCGACGATCACCCGAACGCCACCGGGTCAGCAGAGCCGTCACCACCACCACCGGAACATCCGGCAGCGACGAAGCGACCCGCAGCGCGGCCACCGCCGCCGCATCACAGTCGTACCGGCGGAAGTCACGCAGGAAACGCCGCACCACCGGGATCCGACCCGCCCAATGCCGACCCGGCAAGGACGACAGAGCGGCCACGTCCTCGGTCGGCGCCGACAGGTCCAATTCCGCACTCGGATCCAACAGGACCAGACCGCCCACCCGATCAGGGTGCCGGCGCACGAACGCCTCGGCCGCGAAAGCCCCCATCGAATGGGCGACGACGACGACACTGCCCGGCGGATCCTCCGCGCAGATCTCGGCCGCACCGGCCACATCCGCCTCGATATCGCCGCTGTTCCGCTCCCAGACCTCGTAACGCCCCTCAGGAAGGCAACGCCGCAGCAGACCCTGATAGCTACGGGAGACCATGCCCGCGCCGGTGAAGAGCAGAATCCGACGGGACTCCGACTCCGGGCAGGAAGCCGCCGTCACCTCGCCGTCCTCAGACATCGGGACGCTCCTCGGCCCGGCCGCCGCGAGTCGCCGCCAGCCCGCCCCAGAACACCAGACCCGCCAAGGCCAACATCCACACCGAACCGCTCCCCACCTGGAAACGCTGAGCGATCCCCAGCAGAGCAGGCCACGGCCAGTCGATCGACGCCCGCGAGACCTCGACCATCGTCCATGCCGTACCCAGGAGATAACCCGCGGCCGAAGCCCCCAACACCATCCGCAACCCGGCCGTACGTCCACCGTCCGTCACCGCGGGGCGGCGGGCCAGGAACAACGGAAGAGTCACCAGGACGACCGCCGCCATCATCGCCACCGACGCGGTCACACTCGTCCCGACATGAGCCGAATGGGTCCAGTGCAATTCGAAAGCGGCCTCCTTGGCCGCACACACCTTGTCGGCGCTGGGCGCACACGACAACGGGGCCAGGGCGTCGGCGACGGTCGCCACCCCGAAAGCGGTCAGCGCCCACCACCCCCACCGTGCACGCCCCTGCTCACGGAAGTGAGCACGCCATCCCGCAGCAGCAGCGATCAACAGGCCGGTGATCAGGTCCGAGACCCGGAAGAACCACGAACCTGGTTGGTCGGTGGCGGCCAGCTCACTGGCATAGGTGCTGATCGGGTCCAGACCGTCGGCGGCCACCACGGGTGCCCAGATCCACGACAGGTAGAACAGACCCGCAGCAGCCACTCCGGCCGCCCAGTTGACCGCTTCCCCGGCGACCGCGCCTGCAGACTTCCCCGCAGGCGCGGACGACACCGCGTCCTTGGCCTCCGACGGATCGCTCTGTGCGCTCTCCCCCGTCATCGCGGACGAGCCATCGGGAAGGGCAAGGTCTCCCGGATGCTGGCACCGGTGATCATCATGACCAACCGGTCCACGCCCATGCCCAGGCCACCGGTCGGTGGCATGCCGTGTTCCAGGGCGACCAGGAAGTCCTCGTCCAGTTCCATCGCCTCGGGGTCACCGGCGGCGGCACTCTCCGACTGCGCCGTCAACCGTCGACGCTGTTCCAGCGGGTCGGTCAACTCCGAGTAGGCGGTGCCCAGCTCGACACCCCAGGCCACCAGGTCCCACCGTTCGGTGACCCCGGGGGTCGACCGGTGCGAACGGGTCAGCGGCGACACCGACACCGGGAAGTCGCAGTAGAAGGTCGGACGCTGGGTGTGTTCCTCCACCAGGCGTTCGTACATCTCCAGGGCGACCGTGCCGGCGTCCCACCCGCTCAGATAAGGAACTCCCGCCAGATCGCACTGTTCGCGCAGGATCTCCACCGGGGTGTCCGCGGTGATCTCACGGCCGCCCATCTCCACCAGGGCCTCGGAGATCGCACCGTGCAGGGTCTTCACCGGCCATTCCCCGGAGATGTCCACCCGCTCCCCGTTCGGACCGGGCACCACGCACTCGCCGTTCGCGGCGATCGCGGCGTTCTGGATCAGTTCCCGGCACAGGTCCATCATCGTGAGGTAGTCGCCGTGGGCGGCATAGGCCTCCAGGATCGTGAACTCCGGGTTGTGGCTGAAGTCGACGCCCTCGTTGCGGAAGGTCCGGCCCAGTTCGAAGACCCGGTCCATGCCGCCGACGCACAGCCGCTTCAGGTACAGCTCAGGGGCGATCCGCAGGTACAGGTCGAGGTCGTACGCATTGATGTGGGTGCGGAAGGGTCGAGCATTGGCCCCGCCGTGGATGGTCTGCAGGATCGGGGTCTCCACCTCGAGGTACTTGTACGACCCGAGCGTGGAACGCAGCGACGTGAGGACCGCGGAACGGGCCCTCATCCGTTCGCGTGTCTTCGTGTTGACCGCGAGGTCCAGATACCGCTGGCGGACCAGCGCTTCGGGGTCGGTCAGGCCGCGCCACTTGTCGGGCATCGGGTGGAGACACTTGGCCTCCATCCGCCACATGTCGACCAGGACGGACGGTTCGCCCTTGCGCGACTTGCCACGACGACCGGACACCCCGATCAGGTCGCCCAGGTCGACGCCGGTGCGGAAGGCCTCCAACATCGCCTCGCCGCACACCTGACGGTCCAGGAGGAGCTGGGTCCGACCGGTCCAGTCACACAGCTCGACGAAGATGACCCCGCCGAAGTCGCGGATGCCCAGGGCCCGGCCCGAGACGGACAGCCGGGCGCCTTCCTCCAGCCCGTCGACGTCCTTCACCTCGTGGCTCGGCGGTTTCGACATCGGCCAGGGGTCGACGCCGGAGTCGATCAGGTGGTCGGCCTTCTCCCGTCGGATCCGCTCCTGCTCGGGGTAGCGACGCACCTGCTCCTCGACCTCGAAGACGCTGAGGTCGGGGGCATTGCTGGAGACGACGGCCGCGTCACCGCGCAGCGGACGGAAGGGGCGGGGCATGCCGACGAAACCTTCGGCGATTCCGACGCCCAGTCCGATGCGGGGCAGCTGCCCGCCGTCCTGGAAGCACAGGAAGCGCGGCTCCCAGTCGGGCTGGTACTTCAGGTTGGAGCGGTACAGCGACTCCATCTGCCACCACCGCGACAGGAAGACCAGGATGCGCCGCCACAGGCGCAGCACCGGCCCGGCGCCGATCTCCGCGCCTTCTTCGAAGACCGACCGGAACATCGCGAAGTTCAGGGAGACCCGACGCACACCGACCTCGTCGGCGCGACGGCACAGGTCGGTGATCATCAACTCCGTGGTGCCATTCGGGGCGTCCGGGGAACGACGCATGACGTCCAGGGACACTCCGGCACGACCCCAGGGCACGAAGGACAACAGGCCGACCACCTGTTCCTCGGGAGTTCCCATACCGATGACGGCTTCCGCCAGCAGGCACTCCCCGTCCGCCGGGTCGTTCCAGCGGCCGAGCGCCATGGAGAAACCGCGCTCGGGTTCGTCGCCACGCCATTCGTCGGCCAGCTGCCCCAGGCGGGCCAGTTCTTCGGTCGGGACGTCGGCGTGCCGACGCATCCGCACCTTGACGCCGGCCTTCTCGGCGTGGCCGACCGCACGCCGCAGCGGTGCCCGTTCGGCTCCGCGCAACGAGAAACGTCCGGTGTGCACGATGGCTTCGTCACCGAGGTCGAGTACGGAGAATCCGGCCTGGTGGTAGGCCTCGGCTCCGGCTCGGGAGGTTCCGATCGCCGCAGGAACCCACCCGTAGGGGCGGGCGGCTTTCATCCACGCCTCGATCGCGGCCGGCCACGACTTGGGGTCGCCGAGGGGGTCGCCCGAGGCGATGGACACCCCGGCCTCGACCCGGTAGGCGACGGCGGCGAACCCGTCGGGGCTGAAGACCACCGACTTGTCGCGACGCAAGGCGAAGTAGGACAAGGAGTCGGCGCTGCCGTGTCGTTCGACGAGCACCCGTATGGCCTGCTCGTCGGCCTCGCTCAGTTGGTCCTCGGCGCGGCGGGTACGGAAGATCACGACGATGGCGGTGATTAGGCAGAGCGCGCCGAGGGAGCTCTGGATGAAGGTCACCCAGCCCGGTGCCGGTGACTCGGAGTAGCCGCCCTGTTCGATGCCGAGCCCGGCGACCTGGATGATGGTCCAGTCGAGGCGTTGCTCCGGGGGAACCTGTCCGGGGTCGAGTTCGAGCAGTCCCCATCCGATGGGGATGCAGATGGCCAGCCCGGCGAAGAGGGTGCCCAACGCCCGCAGGTAGGCGACCTTACGGACCCGGGTCCAGAACTCCTTGCGGGTCGCCACCAGCAGGAGGATGACGACGCTGTGGAAGGCCAGTGGGCCCCAGTTCAAGGCATCTTCGTAGACGTAGTCGCCGATGTCCATGGCGAAGAAGAGCACCGTCCACAGCAGGGAGAGCGCCCAGGCGGCCCGTTTGCGGGCGGCCAGTGCGGCGGCGTTCAACATCAGCACGGTCGCCCAGGCGATATTGGCCTGGATGTCGATGTACATCCCGACCGTCTCGACGATCTCGAAATGCTGATCGCGGAATTCCACTCCGGCCAGGGCCAGGAAACCGGTGAGCAACCCGTTGAGGAAGACCATGAAGGCGAAGAAACCGGGGAAGTTCTCGCTGATCGATGCCCATAGCCCGCGGCTCGAGAGCTTCCCTGGTGGTGGCGTCGTTGCAGTGGGAGACCCGGGGCGTTCAGCCTCGCGGTGGTCGTGCGCTGACTGATCGAGCATCGATCTTCTGGCCTTCCTCACATTGAGTCGTCGAATGGTCGACAGGCTGTTTCATGGAGTTGTGGGTGGCGGCGGGGTGTGGGCCGACGACGGAGTCGAGTCTCCGTCGTTTATTTCTGTGGTCGGAATCCGGGGATGGACGAGCCCATCCAGGCGAATACCTTCGGCATCTCGCCCTGCCACACATCCCAGCGGTGCCCGGTGTCGAGCAGAACCACGGATTTCAGGGACATGGGGTCGTGTGCCGAATCGATGAAGGATTTGATGTCTTTCCAGAAGGGGCTGCGCTGACCGGCCTGCATGTACATGGCCACCGGCGGTGTCTTCTCCTTGAGGCGGGCGACCAGGTCGTAGCGTGCGGCCAGCGGACTGCCGGCGGGCCATGGTGCGCCGGTCGCGAAATCGGGCTTCACATATCCGCCGAGGCTGACCACGGCACCGAAGGTGTCACTGTGGTGCATACCCATGAGAGTCGCACAATAACCGCCGACTGAATAGCCCAGTGCAGCCCAGGAGTCTCGTCCTTGTTCGACGCGGAAACGGTCACGGACGAAGCGGGGGACGTCCTCACTGACCCAGGTCTCCATCTGAGCTTTTCCGGGCGGACCGTTCACGCACTCGCTGTCGACACCCCGCGGAATGGTGATGGCCGGGACGACGAGAAGGGTTTCGCGAATCTTTCCTGCGGCGACCGCCTCGTCGAGATATTTGGGTGCGTCCATCTTGGAGACCCACCCGGAAGGGGTGCCGGGAAAACCGTGGAATGCTTCGGCGACCGGATATTTCTTCGTGCTCCCGGGTTCTTCGTAACTCTTGGGGAGGACCACGACGATCTCACCGGTCAGACCGCTGGCGGGACCTTTGAAGGTGTAGGTCTGCTTACGCTGCCCGGGCTCGGGCAGGGGCGGAAAACTCGTGGGGACCCGGTGTTTCGTTCCGGCTCCTTCGACTTTCTGCGAAGCGGCCTTGGAGGCGTCGCCCGCTTGGGATTCTTCCTGCTTCGGTGCAGCGCCGACCAGGTCGCCCCAGGAGGAATACCATCCGTTGGAGGCATTGAGATGGGTGGCCACGGTCAGGACGACCAGGATATTGACGCAGGCCAAGGAGACAATCCGCAGTAGTGCGCGGGGCCACGAGCCCACCAGCCGGGGCATTCCCCAGATCGCGAGGACGAATGCCACGACAGCCGCGGTGGTCACGGTGACCGTGAACGGCGTACCGGTCAGTTCCACGGAGGTTCTCCCTTCGATGTCCCCCGACCAAACGCGCAACATTCACAGAAGGTGCCGAACTTCCCCGGGGTCATCGTCGTGGCGCGAACGACGGACTCGCGCCACCGAGCCAGGTGAAGGAACGCACTAGTCCTTCCCGCCAGACCACGGTGAGATGCCCGGCTCCTGGCTGGTCGAAGGTGGTGATCGACAGCGGGGACTTCGCCGCCTCGGTCAGCCTTTTGACCTCGCTCTTCCCGGAGGCGTCCCGGCCGGCGGTGATGTCGTCGCGCTGGATCCACACGGCCACTCCCGGCGCGGAGCGTGCGACCTCGATCAGGTTGTACGACTTCGCCTGCGAGCTGTTTTCGGTGAAGGGTTGGTATGCGGAGCTGAAGGTCGGCGTCAGATATCCGGAGAAGGAGATCGCGGTGCCATAGGCCTCGGGGTGTTTCATCGCCATCATCAAGGAGCAATATCCCCCGGCGGAATATCCGATGGTGTTCCAAGCAGCCCGTTCGGTCTTGGCCCGGAAATGTGAGGTCACCCACCCGGGGAGGTCTTTCGACAGGAAGGTCTCCACCTTGGGGTGGCCGTTGGCGGTGCCGTCCACGCATTCGGTGTCGACCGTCTGGGGCATGTTGACCTGGGGCATCACCACCAGGGTGGGCGCGATCTTCTTGGCGGCGACGGCATCGTCCAGTTTGGCCTGGATGTGCATGTGCTTGGTCCAGTGGTCCGGGGTGGCGGGGTAGCCGTGCAAGGCCACCATCACCGGATATTCATCGGCTCGCTTCGGGTCGTAGTCCTTCGGCAGGAGCACCATGATCTTGGTGGCGAATCGTGAGTTAGAGCCGGTGAATTCGTATTCCTGGATCCGGTTTCCGGGGTTGGGCAGCGCCGGCAGCTCGGCCGGTGATTTGGCCAGGCCGGTCGCCGAGACCTCTTTCTTCAAGGCGTCGGCCGGCTTGCCCTGGGTCTGCTCGGCGCCGTTGAACTTGCCGTCCGAGATCAGGCTCGCCCAGGTCGGGAAGAAGCCCATGGCCCGGTTGATCAGTGCTGCCACCATGATGACCACCAGCACATGTGCCACCAGTTGGAGAACGGTACGGGCGAGCAGTCGCCAGATATTGCCGGAGAGCCGTGGGGAGAGGACGATCGATCCGATCACGGCGGAGGCTGTGAGAACACCCGCCACGAGGAGGAAACTGGCGCTGGTCGGCTGCATGGAGCGATCCCCTGGTCGGTCATTGTGCTGGTTCGGAGCTCGATAACTATGTTGTTTAGAGCATGATTCTGTTCATATCTTCTTGATCGCCTTCGGCAGGAAGAAATCAAGGTTGATGTCATTACGGGAACGAACCGATAAAGGTCTTCTGTCTCAACAGCAATCCACTACTTAGTTCGTTCATCAGCGGTCTGGGTGTCCTTCGTCGAAAGGGCCCGGAGTCCCTTGTTCAAAACCACGAAGAGCAGCACCACCGCGATGGTCATGATGACATGCCCGATGCCGGCGACTCCGGCCAGGGCCTTGTGTCCGGCCGCTGGACTCTGCAATACCTGAAGTGTTCCTTTGACGAACATCGCACCCAAGGTGATGGTCAACCCGATCTGCCAGGTCCAGAAGAAACGAGGAAGCTGGGGCAGTTCCTCGAGATCGAAGACACGGACCAGCGCCATCACGACCAGCATCCACAGGCAGCCCAGCACCAGGGCGTGGGTGTGCGTCGGCGCCAGCTGCGTCTCCATGCCGCGGGTGAATCCCGTTGCTTGAGTAAGGGATCGATAGTAGAGCCCGGCGCTCAGTCCGACTCCGGCCCATACAGCTGCAGCGACATAGAGCTGACGTATCACGACACTTGCCTTCCCGACCTCAAGGGACCACGCGGCTCCCGAGGTCCTGCTCGACGCCGACCACGCTAACGTTGCAACCTGTTAGTGCGCTCCATGCATCCTCATCCCCGTGTGTATACCGGCCCGTCCCGACTCCGGCGTCTTCGACACACCAGGCGCAGACCCTGCTCGCCCCGGGTTCACCGCAGCATCGTCCCCCGTTCGACATGACGGATCCGGGCGGTGTCGTCCGCGGTGGGCAACCCGGCCTCGGTGATGAAGGTCGACAGTGCAGCCCGATAGCTCTGCACGGTGACATCGCCGCTCGCATGGGTGCCGCCCACCACCGGGAGGACGGTGAGCCGGCGGGGTGCGATCAGCGCCGCATAGGTGTCGGTGGCCCGTTGCACGTCCACCGTCGTGTCGGCTCCCGCGTCCTGGGCACGCAGATAGGCGAAGGAGGCATAGGGCAGGGCCTCCGGGTCCGGGGTGGGATAGAAGTTCTGGATGTAGTCGAACTGGTTGGCCATGCCTCCGCTGGTCACCGAGGTCGCCTTGTACCAGGCCGATCGCAGGTCGTCGAGGCCCGAGGGGAGTCGACGTTCCCGCAGATCGCCGATCATCTCCTCGCCGATGTGCACGAGGGCGCGGTTCAACGGCCCGCCCTTGAGCGGGTTGGGAATTCCCCACGGAAGATCCGGAAGCCGGTTGATCGTGGCACCGAGGGCCACGAATCCCCTCTTGTCGGCGGAGACGCTGTCCGGTCCGGCCGGGCTGGAGTCGAACAGGACGGCCCGGACCACGACGCCGTCCTGTCCGTCGAGCTGGCGGGCGACGTCGTAGGCGATCATCCCGCCCATGCTGATGCCGTAGAGGTAGAGAGTGACGGGTCGTCCGGGGTCCCGGTGCTCCGCCACCCGGGCCTGCACTGCGGCGGCGATCTCGGCAGGGTCGAGTCGGGCGGTGGACGGTGCGACGCAGAACGATCGGCCGGTCAGCCCGGTCACCGGTGCGAAAGCCCGTTCGACATCGGAGCAGAAGTTGATCCCGAATCCGGGGAAGAACACCCAGTAGGTGTTCGGCAGCTCGGTGTTCACCTTGTCCGAGTGCACGACTCCGGTGGTGGTCACCGTGGGGAAGGCAGCGCGGTTCACCACTTCCAGGGCGGTGTTGACCGTCGTCAGCGCCAGCAGGACGGCCAGGAAACGCCACAGACGCCGCCACCACGGGGACTGCTGCGCACCGGCGGCGTGGCTGGCGTGGCCTCGCTCGTCGGCTCCGTTCGGTGTGTCCTCCCGGGGCGGGGTCGATGACGAGGGTTCCACGGCGAGAGTCGTCATGGCCCCTCCTTGTCGTCCGTCCCGGTCGTCTGGTACATCGACCGGGACGGACGACTCCGGAGCGCCTTGCGCGAGATCGCCCCTGTGTCCGCCCTCGGATCAGGAGGTGGCGGCGGTCTCCCAGACCCGTAGTACCTGGTACATCAGGTCGTGCAACGGGGTCGGCGTCCCTGCGGCTCGGGCCGCCCGGACCACGCCGCCGACCTGTCCGTCCAGCTCGCTCGGCAGGCCGTCCCGGAGATCGCGGTGCATGGATGCGGTCGATTCGGCCGGTTGCCCGTCGACCATCGCCATCGCCCGTTCCACGGTGTCCTCGGGGACGGGGATCCCGCTGTCCAGGGCCACTTGGTACACCTCGTCCATCGCGGCCCGGAGGTTGTCCCGCAGGTCGGTGCGCAAGGTGCCGATGGGGGCGTCGGCCAAGGCGCCCAAGGCTCCGACCGGTTCGACGAAGACGGCTTTCTCCCACAGGTCGACCCAGATGTTCTCCGGGCAGCGGACCGTGCTCCCGGCTGCGGTGAAGGCGTCCTTCAACGCTTCGATCCGGGAGGTGTGCGGGCCTTCACCTTCCATGAGGGTGATGCTGTTGGGCCCGCCCAGGTGGGCGATCACCCCGGGTTCGACGACGCAGGTGAAGATGCGCACGATGCAGGGGACGACGCGTTCGTGTCCGATGAGCGCGGCGACGGTGGCAGGTGCTTCGATTCCGTTCTGCATGGTCAGGACGGCTGTCTCCGGCCCGCACAGTGGCGGCAGCGAGGTCAGGGCCTCGGCCAGTTGGTGGGTCTTGACTGCCAGGAGGACGGCGTCGACCTGACCGATCTCGGCGGGATCGTCGGTGGCGCCGTGCGGCTGGGCGACATATTCCCCACTGAGGCCTTCGACCCGGATACCGTTCTCCCGCAGCGCGTCCAGTGAGCGTCCCCGCGCCAGGTAGTGGACCTCGTGTCCTGCTCCGAGCAGTCGGGCACCGTAGTAGCCACCGATGGCGCCGGCGCCGATCACCGCGAACTTCATCGTTCCTCCTCCGTGCCGGCCGATGCGGCCGGGAGCTGCCTGACCCCGTACCGGTGAGGTCGTCTTCTCCGCGGTTCATGGCCGGGGTCGTGTGGGGACAGGCTGCCACGGGGGTGGCGCACGACGCGGACGGTCTCGCGCATCGGTGGCCGCCCTGGCGTCAGGAGTGAGCAAGCCGTAGGCTCCTCACGCCGGAACGACCGGTGAACGCCGCTCGCCGATTTTCGGAGGTCGAGCTCTGCCCCGACCGGGATCGGAGACCGACGGTGGCGGCGCTCTGTTTTTCGGAGGACCATGGGGCTCGCGTGGGTCGTCGACCGGCGGTCCGTGCGAGGAGGCCGAACAAGTGGATGAACGCGAGGCGACCCTTGCCTCTTACAACGCCGGTGTCGCCGAATATCTGCGGTTGACGCCGGAAGAGCCCAGCGCCTTGGCGTTCTGGCTCGGCGCGATGGTGGGTGATGTCTTCAGCCCTGGTGCCCGGGTCTGGGAGATCGGCTCCGCCGGTGGGCAGGACGCCCGGCATCTCCGGGAGTGCGGACTTGAGGTCCTGGCCTCGGACGCGGCGACGGCTTTCGTGGATCATCTGCACGGGAACGGCTTTCCCGACGCTTTCCGGTACGACCTCCAGGTCGACGAGCCCCCGGTGTCCGATGTGGACATCGTCTTTGCGAATGCCGTTCTGCCGCACCTACGTCGGGAGGACGTCGGTCCGGCGTTGGCCCGGTTGCAGTCTGCGCTGGGTGATGACGTGGTCCTTTTCGCCAGCGTGAAACTGGGCGATGGGGAGGGGTGGAGCACGGAGAAGCTCTCCGGTCCTCGCTGGTACACCTACTGGCAGCCGGAGGAGTTCACCCGGGTCCTCCAGGCTTCGGGATGGGTGGTGGAGGAGGCTCGCGCACGGGCCGGGCGTTATGACGACTGGCTGGCGGTGATCGCCCTCCCGGTCCGCAGTGCCCTACGCGATGCCTTCGACGAGAGGGCCGCTTCTTATTGCCGGAGCGATTTTCATCGGATCCACGCCGAGAGGCTGGTGGAGAACACCCCGTTGTCCCCCGGGTCCACCGTCGTCGACGCCGCCGCCGGAACCGGTTTCGTGGCCCGCGCTGTCGGGCGGCGGATCGGACCGGACGGTCGGGTGATCGCCGTCGACCTGTCCGAAGGCATGCTCCAGTCGTTGGTCTCGGGCGACGACGTCGATGCGGCACCGATCGAGGTGGTCGTCGGCGATGCCACCGAACTCGGACTGCCCGACGGCGGTGTCGATACGGTCCTGTGCGGCGGTGGCCTGCTGTACATGGATGTGGACCGCGCCTTGGCCGAGTGGCGGCGGGTCCTGGCTCCCGGCGGTGTCGTCGCCTTCTCCACGATGGCCGCCGACAACCCACCGCCGGCGTTGCTCTTCCGGGTCCATGCCCGCGGATACGGGCTCGATCTGCCCGATCCTTATGCCCCGTTGGGTACGGCAGAGGCTTGTGCGGCGGCTCTCGAGCGGGCTGGTTTCGTGGAGGTCGACGTCGTCGAAGGGGAGGTTCCGTTGAGTGACCGCGATCTGGATCAGACCTGGGAGGTCTATCAGCGGATGGCCCGTCACGACCTGGCGACGCTTCCGGAGGCCGATGTCTGGCGGTTGCGGGCCTCCTATGTGGCGGAGATGACATTGCGTTCTCGTTCGGAGCCTGAGTTCCGCACGGCTCAGGCGTTGTATGCGACAGGGCGGCGCCCGTGACGTGGGTACACGTCGTCCACAGATTCGGGAGGCTGTCCGATGGCCCGGTCGGGGAGATGGCACTGTAGGCCTGACTCGACAACAGATATCGACCGTCTCGGAGGGGACAGAGCATCATGGCCGAACAGCTACAACCGCCAGGTCCGAAGGTAGGAGCACCTCAGTCCGAGGCCTCCTCGCCGACTGCGCCTTCGCAACCCACGCCCGCCGCGCCCCAGCAGACCCCACAGAGCCAGCCGTCCCAGGTTCCGCCGCCTCTGCCCCCGGCCGCACCACAGCCTCCGAATGCACCCCAGTACGGCCCACCACAGGGGCCTCCGCAGTACGGGCCTCCGCAGGGACCTCCCCAGTACGGCCCGCCGCAGGGCCAACCGCAGTACGGTCCGCCCCAGGGGCCTCCCCAGTACGGCCCACCGCAGTACGGCCCGCCGCAGGGTCAGGGGCAACCACCGATGGCGACACCCCAGTACGGTGCTCAGCCGCCCCAGTACGGTGCGCCGCCGCAGGGCCAGCCCTATCCGCAGTACGGCCCACCCCAGGGTGTCCCCCAGGGTCAACCGCAATACCAGATGCCCCAGTACGGCATGCCCCAGTACGGCATGCCTCCGCAGGCTCCCTACGGCGGCTATCAACCGCCGATGAATATGCCGATCCCGCAGAGCATGCTCCGCGGTGTCCTGCTGATGAAGGTGGGTGCCATCCTCAGCCTGATCAGCCCGCTCCTGGCTTTTGTCCCAGGCAGCTTCTCGAACAATGTGCTCACGAACATGAGCAGACTGAAGAACACTCCTTCGAGCCAGGCGGTCCAGGCCTTCGAGGTGAGCTTCGTCATCGTCCTGCTCATCACCACGGCGGGCGTATTCGGCCTGTGGGTCTGGATGGCCGTGATGAACAACAAGGGTCGTTCCTGGGCTCGGATCGTCGCCACGGTCTTCTTCGGATTTTCCGTCCTGGGCACCCTGCGCATCATGCTCATCGGGAGCCCGCCGGTGGATATCGTCGTCAATCTGGTCATCACGGTCATCGGGGCCGCCTCGATCTATTTCCTCTTCCAACCGGAGTCATCGGCCTACTACAAGTCACGGAGTCATGCGCTGACCTGATCGGTCGGCGCCGCTGAACGGCGGTCCCGTCTCCACTCTCCGAACCGGCGATCGACGACTATGTCCGGTCAAGTTGACTGTATCCCCGAGAGAACATCAGCATGATCGTCGTCACCGGCTCGGAGGGGGCTCGTCCATGAGTGGGAAAATCCAAGTACCGCCGTCGCCCAAGGGGATTCCCCCTGAAGGGGATCTGGGGGAAGTGCTGACGGAGGCCCCCGAGGTCATTCCGACGAACCGGAAAACACTGGAAGAGGTCGGTCCTGCGGGCATCTACGGTTCCGTCCTGCCACCGGTCACGAGCCCCTCAGCGGACTACGAGCTGATGCCGATCGCGGTCGGCGCGCCGCCTCCGACCGACCCGCCGTCGCTCTACGGGTCGGTCCTGCCGTTGCCGACGCTCCCGACGTCCGCTTCCCGGTACGAGCAGATGCCGATGCGGCCGAGGGCGCTCCGACAGCCGACCGACGACGGGCCTGAACCGGAGAGCGCCCCCGAACCCCTCTCACCCCTGGTGGAGATGATCTCCTACCAGACGGGTCCGCTTCCGCGGATCGTGCCGGCAGGGGACAAGGTACTCCCCGACTACGCCGCGATGGACACCCCAGGACCGGCCTCCCATCGCGCCCCGGACGCCCCGAACGCCCCGAACGCGTCGGGTGTGGAGGTCCCGGTTCCGCCACCTGCTCCGGCACTTCACGAAGACACCTCCCTGTGGGGTTTTCCACCGTCACCCGATCAGGTGGCGCCGATCGCCGACCACCCGATTCCCAGGAATATCGCCACCGCGACGCTATTGATGAAGATCATGCCGGTCCTCAGAGTGATCGGGGTGATCCTGTCCTATGTCCTCGGCAGTTTCCGCGGTGTCTTCCACACCCTTCAGCAGGGCGGCCAGCATGAAGTCAGTGAAGCAGCCCTCACCGTTGCGGTGACCTTCGTGCAGTTGTGCACCGTGATCGTCCTGTGGTGGTGGATGGCGGTGAAGAATCGGCAGGGTTATCCGTGGGCGCGACAGGCCTACACGCTCTTCTTCACGTTGAACGTGGTCCACACGGCAGCCGTTTTCGTACTGGTCAGACATCCGCTCGATGTAGCGGCCCAGCTGATCTACCTGGCCCTGGGAGCCGTCATTCTCGTTCTGCTTTTCCGACCGGATTCCTCGGATCATTACCGGCGGCATCGGCTGTCGACCTGAGTTCACGATCGGACACGGGCCAGGGATTCCCCGGCCTCTCCGGTTCGATTTCTCGATGCTTCTCTCCGCGTGGCATCTGGAATATTTTCTGCAGCACTGCAAATCTGGTGGCACAGAAAAGTATTCACAAATTGCGCGACTACGAAGGAGCTGTCGTCATGTCTGACCAACAACCACCTTCGATGCCCCCGGAGTACCACTCGCCCGAGCCGGGGCAGACGCCGTACTACACGCCAGCCCCTGTGGTTCGCCCGCCCAGCATGGACAAGGCCGTCATGCTGATGAAAGTCGGCGCGGCTTTCTCCGTGATACAGGCATTGGTCATGTTCCTGCTGAAGGATCAGAGCCGCGAATTGATGATCGAAGAGTTACGCAAGCGGGACCCTTCCGTCACCCCCGAGACGATCGACGCAACCCTGAACATGTCCATCATCGGCGGGATGCTCTTCGCGCTCATCGGCGTGCTCCTATGGCTCTGGATGGCCGCGAAGAACGGGCAGGGAAAGAGCTGGGCGAGGGTGACCGCATCCGTCTTCTTCGCGCTGAATGCCTTCTTCACAGTGATAGGGTTCGCCCAGCCCGCCCCGATGTTGAGCAAGGCTTCGTCTGCGGTCTACCTGCTGATCGGCCTGGTCGTCATTGTGCTTCTTTACCAAAAAGAGTCTTCCGATTTCTACAATGCCTCGGAACGGGTGCTGCGGTAAGCGAGAATTATTCCTCGGTGACGAATCCGGCCCTCTCGGCGTCCGGATTCGTCACCGAGCCTGAAACAGATCAGTCAACTTCTTGCTCGCCGACCGAAGAGGACACCCGATGAGCACGCAGCCCCCTCCCCCGCCCTCGCATCCGCAGCAGCCAGGCCCGCAGCCTTCCGGCCCGCCACCACCTGACCAGGTGTTCCCGGTGCCGCCGGAGCAGTCCGCTCCCCCGGTCAACTGGCAGCCCCCGACCGGGCCGCCGCAGTACGGCCAACCGATCTACCAGCAGCCACAGTACGGTCAGCCGACGCCGCCCAGCTCCTACCAGCCCAGCCCGGTGACCAGGCCGGCTTCCATGGACAAAGCCGTCTGGGCGATGCGCGCCGGAGCCGTCATGGTGGCGGTGAGTCAGCTGGTCGACTTCATGTTGAGGAAAGAGATCACCGAAGCCACGAAGTCGTGGATGATCAGCATGGGTGTTCCCGCCGAATTCGTCTCGCAGACGAACGCCGAGGTGTCCCCGGTGGCACTCATCATCAACATCGCCTTCGGGGCGGGACTGTGGTGGTGGATGTCCGTCTTCAACGGCAAGGGCCGTGGCTGGGCGCGCGTGGTGGCGCACGTCTTCTTCACCATCCACACCCTCTTCCTGCTGAGCCAGGTGGCCATCCCCGTGCCGGCGTTGTCCAAGGTCACGGTGATCGCGTACTGGGCGTGCGGGCTCGCGGCCATCATCTTCATCTGGGCCAAGGATTCACGGCGCTTCTACGCGGAGTGTTCACGCCAGCTCTGAGCCGCGCAGAATCCGACCTTGTTCACCGCCTCGCGGCGAAGACCTGGTCGACCGCCGGCACCGCGGCGCGATAGCCCTCCAGGAGCAGTCGCGCCGTACTCACCGAGTCCACGAGAGGATGCTGCGCGAAAGCCGCCACCGCCATCGACGCCGACCTGTGCTCCACAGCGCGGATGGTGGCTTCCTCAGCCGCTTTGACCTGTTGGACCAGACCGATCATGCGTCCGGTCAGCGGGCTGGGCTGCTCGACCCGGACCCCGGAACCGTCTACCAGACAAGGAAGTTCGACCACGGCTCCGGAGGGCAGCCCCGGGAGTGCCGTGCCATTGCGAACCCCGAGGATCATCCGGGAGGGCTCACCGCGGGCGATCGCCGCCATGACGGCCAGGGCCACCGATTCGTACCCGCCGGCCGCCAGGTCGTCCCGGTCGCGTTGTGCGCCCTCCGCCCGGACCTCCTGCATATAGGTCTCGTCCCGCTCCCGGTGGCTGTGATGCCACAGCTCCAGAGCGCGCGGCGGATCGTCGGCGGCCGCAGCGAAGAAAGCCTGCTGCTGTCCGAGTAGGAATTCTCCGCGGGTCTGCGCGGAAGCTCGGGCTGCGGCCAGGGCTTCCCGGGCGTAGTCGTAGTAGTAGAGATATTCGTTCGGGATCGCCCCCAGGCTGGCCAACCAGTCGGGTCCGAAGAGACGTCCTTCCTCGACGAGGAGCAGGCGTTCCGGGTCGGCCAGCAGCTCGGGGAGTCGATCGACTCCGTTCACCCGCACGCCTTGCAGCCATCCCAGGTGGTTCAATCCGGCGTAGTCGAAGTACAGGTCTACCTCACCGTCGACACCCAGCGCGCGGGCTGCCCTGCGACCCAAGGCGATCGGTGAGTCGCAGATGCCGACGACCCGGTCGCCCAGGATGTCCTGCACAGCTTGGGTGATCATGCCGGCCGGATTGGTGAAATTGATGAACCAGGCTCTGGGCGCGACGGCGGCGACCCGTTCTGCCACGGCCAGGGCCACCGGGATGGTGCGCAGACCGTAGGCGATCCCCCCGGGGCCGACGGTCTCCTGCCCCAGGACACCTAACCGCAGAGCAACCCGCTCGTCACAGGTACGCCCGGACAGGCCACCCACCCGGATCGCGGAGAACACGAAATCGGCGTCGGTCAGGGCCTCGTCGAGGTCGGTGGTCGTCACGACCCGAGGTGGCGTGCACCCGGCGGACCGTCGCGGATTCGGTGCCGCCGCCATCTGGGCGGTGACCCGCTCGATCACCGCCAGGCGCGCCGGGTCGAGATCGTACAGGGCGACCTCCTCCACGCGAGGGCTGCGCACATCCCCCAGCAGGGCCCGGTACACCAGAGGGACCCGAAAACCCCCGCCACCCAGGATGGCCAGTTTCACGTGGGAGACCTCTCAGTCGGCGACCCTTTTCAATTCAGCATCCACGATCTTCTTCACGGAGTCCAGTTCTTTCTCCGCAGGAGAACCTTCTCTGATGACCCTGGTCATCATGTCGTGGAAACTGGTCTGGCAACGCCGGCTCCACAGAATGTGTCGCTGTACGTACCCTTTTTCCTTCGCCAGTCGAACAGCTTCCTGAGCTGGGCCTGTCCGTAACTTCTCCGATTTTTCGGCGACCGAATTTCTCGCCGGGATGTGCAATCCGTAGGAGGTCGCCCAGTCGATCTGTTTGGCTTCCTGTTCCACCCAGAGCCATTTCACATATTTCTTGGCTGCTTCCACATTCTTGCCCCGGGCGTTCACACAGGCCCCGTACGCGCTGACGACGACATTGTCGTGCCCGCCGTCCATCGCCGGCCAGGGCAGGACCCCGAAGTCGTCCCCGAGCGAGCGCAGCAGTTCGGGCAGATTCCACAGCCCGGTGAACTGCATGGCCGTCAAACCCTGGGTGAAGGCCTCCGGGCTCCACCAGTCCTTCTTGGCTCCGGTCAGCAGCGATCCGGAGGTGTAGAGCTTCCTGAGCAGGCTGACGGCCTCGGCTGCCTTCGGGTCGTCGAAGGCGATCTGCCCGTCTCTGCTCAGCAGGTCCAGGCCGGCCGATCTCAGCATCGGCCCACCCATGAGCCCGGCGCCGGCGTCATTCCCGATGAAGAGTCCCTTCACCTTCCCCGAGGTGGTCTTCTCCGCCGCGCTGAGCAGTGCGTCCATCGTCCGTGGCGGTTCGACGCCTGATTTCTGGAGCATCGATTTCCGGTAGACGAGCAGTTGCATGTCCAGCACCTGAGGAACGGCCCAGATCTTCCCCTGGTAGATCATCCGTTCCAGGATCTGGCTGTGGAAGTCGCCCTTCAATCCGCCGAAGAGATCGGTGAGGTCGGCGACCTGCCCGGATTTCACCAGGTCGATGGTCGGTCCGCTGCCGTACTCGAAGACGTCGGGCGCGTCGTTCAGGTACAGGGCGGTGACGACGGACGTGTCGTACTCGTCACCTTTCCAGACGGTCGACACCTCGGCCGCCGGGTAGGTGGTGGCATATCTCTCCATTGCCTGTCGGGTGCCCTGCTCCCCATACTGGTGGAACCACTGGGTCAGCGAAGGACCGGGGTGACCTGCGGTGCGTCCGACCCGTTCGGTCTGGTTCGCGTCGCCGCAGGCACCGACCGCTCCGGCGATCATCATCCCGCCGGTGAGGGTCAGGAGCCGCCGTCGGGTCATCGTGAGTCGGCGGAGAGAGGACGGACCCATCACAGAGACTCCTTCATGAGCGTTCACGCTCTGCTCCCGTGGCATTCTCCGACACGGGTACACCCCTGAATTGTGCTGCACGAACCTGTCATTCCGCTTGAAGCCGGGCGCAAACCGGACATACCGCATCTCAAACGTGCAGAATATGTCTTTTTCCCGCACGGAGGAGCTCACATGCCACACCGCGCAGCAGCCGGACCTTCCTTCGACCCCCTGGCCGAACGTCGGGGCACCGACGGGCCGCGGTTCGACCTCTTCCTGAACGGGACGGTCTTCCTCGACATCGTCTTCACCGGCCTGGAAGGCCTGCCCACCCACGGCCGGGAGGTCTGGGCCGAGGGCATGGGTTCCTGCCCGGGAGGGATCGCCAATCTCGCTGTCGCCGCGTCCCGCCTGGGTCTGTACACCTCGCTGGGCGCGGCCTTCAGTGAGGACGACTACGGCTACTTCTGTTGGCGGGTCCTCGAGCAGGAAGGTGTCGACCTGTCGACCAGCCGCCGCTATCCCGACTGGCACTCACCGGTCACCGTCTCCTTCGCCGTCGACGGCGACCGGAACATGGTCACCCACGGACACGAGGAACCGGAATGCCCGTCGACCATGATCGGGCATCCCCCGCCGGCCAGGGTCGTCCTGATGGATCTGTCCGCCCACCACCCCGGGGAGACTCTCGGCGCGAGCTGGGTCGACCAGGCCCACGCCGACGGCGCCCTGATCTTCGCCGATGTCGGATGCGATCCCACCGGACGATGGGACCCGTCCCTGCTGGACTCCCTCAGCCGATGCCACGCCTTCACCCCCAATGCGGTGGAAGCGATGCGGTACACCCGCACCGACACGCCTCAGGACGCTCTCTACGCCCTGGCCGACCGGGTCCCGCTGGCCGTCGTCACCAACGGGCCCTTCGGTGCCCTGGCCTACGACTCCTCCACCGGGGAGGAAGCCCATGTCCCCGCGTTGAAGGTCGAGGCCATCGACCCCACCGGGGCCGGGGACGTCTTCGCCGCCGCGATGGTCCTGGGGACTCTCGGCGGGTGGGCCCTGGCCCACCGTCTTGCCTTCGCCGCATTGTGCTCGTCCCTGTCGGTCCAGCAGGTCGGCGGTTCGCTGGCCGCGCCCGGCTGGGGTGATATCGCCGATTGGTGGCATCTGGTTCGTGATTCACCCACCACCAGCGCCTACCATCTCTCCCTCCGACGGCGATATGCCTTCCTGGACGACCTGGTCCCGGAGAAACCCTTCGGCGTGGTCCACCGGGCCCAGGCGACCATCGCCCGGCTGTCCGACGCCTGAGGTCACCGGCTGCTCCTGGGCGTCGGGCTCACCGGTAGAGGACGCGGCACTCCCAGGGTTGCAGAGCCACTGTGGCGTCGGCCTCCTCACCGACCAGCGGCCCTGCGGAACGGCCCGGCCCGCTGGCCAGGAGCAGACCGGCCCCGGCGACGCTGTGAGCCAGTTCGTCGTCCTGCGGCCACGGGCAGATCTCCGCCGAGCAGTTGGCCACCACGGTGAGCACCCCGCTGTCCGAGGCGCGTCGGTAGGCCCACAGCGTCGGGTGCCCGGCCAGCAGCGGGGTCAGTTCGCCTTCCACGACCACCGGGAGCTCGTGGCGTAGCGCGATGAGCCGTCGGTAGTGGGCGTAGACCGATTCCTCGTCGTCGGCCTGGGCGGCGGCGTTGATCGTCCGGTGGTTCGGGTTCACCGGGAGCCAGGGCGTTCCGCAGGTGAAACCTCCCTGGGGGCCGGCGTCCCATTGCATCGGAGTGCGGGCGTGGTCGCGGCTCATCGAGGTGACGGCTCGCAGGGCCTGTTCGGGGTCGCGGCCGCCCGCCACGGCCATCGCGTAGGCGCCGCGGGATTCGACGTCGTCGATCTCGGCCATGGTGGTGAAGGGGTAGTTCGTCATCCCCAGTTCCTCGCCCTGGTAGACGAAGGGGGTGCCTCGCATCAGGTGCAGCACGGACGCCAGGGCCTTCGCGGAGTTCTCCCGGTGTTCGGGGCTGTCCGAGCCGAAGCGGGAGACGGCGCGGGGCTGGTCGTGGTTCGCCCAGTAGAGCGCTTCCCATCCGCCGCCGTCCCGTAGCTCACGCTGCCAGCGGAAGATGATCTCCTTGAGCCGGACCAGGTCGACCGGGACGGGGTCGTACCGCCCGCCGGGCCCTTGGTCGGCGTCCATGTGTTCGAACTGGAAGACCATGGACAGTTCTCGCCGGTGCTCTGCGGTGAAGCGGACGGCGTGGTCCGTGGTCACGCCCGGGGTCTCCCCGATGGTGAGGATCTCGACGCCGGGGCGGGCGATCGCCGCCGACATCTCCGCCATGAACTCGTGGATGCGTGGTCCGCAGAGCACCTCGGGGAAGCCGTTGCCGTACGGGCTGCCGTCGCCGCGGTCGGTGCCGGGGAGGGGTGCGCCGTCCTGGAGGGGGATGCGTTTGCTGACGAGGTTGACGACGTCGAGTCGGAAACCGTCGATGCCGCGGTCGAGCCACCAGTTCAAGTTGTCGTACAGCTCTCGTCGGAGGGCGGGGTTCTCCCAGTTCAGGTCGGGTTGTTCCGGGGCGAACAGGTTGAGGTGATAGGTCCCGGACGACGGGTCGAGGGTCCAGGCCGGCCCGCCGAAGAAGGACAACCAGTTGGTCGGTTCCGCGCCGGGGTCTCCTGGCCGGTGTCCGGCCCGTGGCTCGGCGAACCAGTACCGTTCCCGGGCCGGGCCGTCCGGGTGGGCGAGGGCCTCCAGGAACCAGGGGTGCCGGTCCGAGGTGTGGTTGAAGACGATGTCCATGACGATGTGCATGCCCCGGTCGTGGACGGCGGCGATCAGTTCGTCCAGGTCGGCCAGTGTGCCGAAGATCGGGTCGACGGCCTGGTAGTCGGCCACGTCGTAGCCGTTGTCCTTCATGGGACTGCGGTAGACGGGGGACAGCCAGAGCACGTCGACACCGAGTCCGGCGATGTGGTCGAGCCGGTCGATGATGCCGCGCAGGTCGCCGATGCCGTCGCCGTCGGCATCGGCGAAACTCCGCGGGTACACCTGGTAGACGACTGCGCTCTTCCACCATCCGGGAGTTGTGGCGTCCATGGGGTCAGCCTAGGCGGGCGCACCCGGGTCGAGGTCGCCGGTTCTCCTCGGACGGTGCCGGGTTCACCGGGTGGAGATCAGGTCGATCTGGCGCAGGGCGATCGTTCCCCCTGAGGAGTCGCCGAGCAGTTCCACCTTGGTGACGGTCTGTCCGGTGGCGCGGGGAGGGAGCGGCATCCGGATGGTGCTCAGCGCGTAGGAGCCGTTCTCCCCGGGGACGGCCCGGTTGATCAGCGCCGGGTGTTCAGCGGGGATGAGCAGCGAGCTGGTGGTGCCGTCCTGGGTGGTCAGCCGGACGGTCAGCGGGGTGCCTTTCTTCTTGTCGGCCCGGTCGCCGTAGGGGGCGAGGGTCAGCGCGATGTGCGAGGTGCGGGCCACTTTGGTGGTGATGGACGCGCCTGTGTCCGCGGTGAGTTTGACCTGGGCGACCTCGCCGAAGACCCGGACGACCCCGTCTTCGGGTTCGGGGCAGCGGTCGGGGTGTTTCTCCGGGTTCTGCGGGTGGTAGAAGGTGCACTTCTTCAGCTGGTGTTCGCCTTGGCCCGATGCCCGCCCGGTGGCGTCGAAGATGATCTTCCGCTGGGGGGAGTTGGTGTGCGCCAGCCAGGAGACCGGGATGTCGCCGAGTTTCTCGGGCAGTCCTGCGGTCGCGGCGAAGGGGATCTCGGCGTCGGCTTTCTCCCGGAGTGAGGTCAGCCAGCGGGTGGCGGCGTCGACGAGCAGTTTCTCGTGGGCGGTCGCGTCGGGGCATCCCTTGTCGCAGGCGGTCCGGTCGTCGGTGCCCGCGGCGGAGAGGGTGCGGTTGACGTAGTTGTGTCCGTATCCGGGGAGGAGCCCGACCAGAGCTGGTTGGCTGCGGGTGCTTCCCAGGTGGTGGCCCAGCCAGTTCACGGCCTGGTAGGGGACGTCCTTGTCCTTGTCCCCGAGGAGGGCGAGATAGGGGACGTCGGGGATCATCGGGGTGACCTTGTCCTTGTCCTCGACCTGGTAGGAGGGCGCATAGGTCATGACGCTGCTGATCCTGGTGGGCCCTTTCTCCCAGGCGGAGACGATCTTCCCGGCGAGCTGCCCTGATCGGGAGTGTGCGATGAGGGCGGCTTTGGCGCTGTCGATCCGGCCTTTCAGGGCGATCCCGAAGGATTTGTCGTCGCCGGAGGTGGCGGCGCGGACCTTCTCCAGGAAGTGGCCGACGACCTTGGTCCAGGCTTCGACCTGGTCGTAGGGCTCGACGAGCGAGCGGGGCATGAAGAGCGGACCGACGTCGGGGACGACGACGGCGTAGCCCTTCTTGGCGAGGTCGGTGGCGAGATAGGCCATGCCTCGGTCGAAACGGTTGTCCTTGTCGCCCGGGCAGGGGAAGGCGTGCGATCCGTCGGCGCAGTTGGGGTGGCGCAGGTGGCTGAGCACGACCAGGGGCGCCGCTTCGGTCCCCTCGACCGGAAGAGTCAGGAGTCCACGTACCGGAGAACGGAATTCACCTGATTTTTTGCCGATCTCGACATCGCCGAGGTCGACGTCGGAGAGGTGGACCCCGTCCGCGGTGGTGACCTTGGTCTCGGCTCTCTGCCGATTCTGTGGGGAGCGGGGGCCGTCCTTCTCGTCGGCATTCTTCGGGGCGGCGGGGGCGAATCCGGCCACGGCGGCGGCGAGCTCCCGGCCCGGCGGTGGTACGGCGTGGGCCGGATACACGCTGAGCAGGCTTCCTGTCACGAGGACGACGACGGCAACCTTGAGGCCTGCGGATGCTCTCACCGGTCGACCTGTCCGCCGACACCGTGGGAAATCATGTCACCAACCACTTTCTTCCAAGCCAGAAAGGCCAAGGAGGCTATCACCAGAATCTCCACCGAGAGGAAGACGACGTCGAACAGACCGACTCCACCGGTGATCCACTCCGGGCTCGCCCAAGATAACACCATGAGGCATACACTCAGGGCAGAATGTCCCGGGCTCCGAAAGAGCTCGGAAATGCATATTTCGCATATCTGACAGGCAATATATGTGAACACCGCAAAAGGGAGTGCCACGGCCGCACAAGAAAGCGCAATGCGTGGATCATGGCCGTGAATGACATTCTTGAACACCAATTTCAACGAGTTCGCCACCGCCATCCATAAACATGACGAAATCGCCACGACCACATAGGTCCCACCATTTTTTACAGGCGGCCTCCGCATCCGAACACCACCTTTCCCACCCGCAGGGATTCACACCCCGAATACTTCAGCCCGACTAGACACCCGTCGACATCGCGAGAAAACCACACCCCGCACAGACGGACGGTGTCGCCGAGAAGGACGACTCCCGTTCCTGGACCGACAATCCCCTTCCCACATTCCGCGCCCCCGACCAAGGCACGACCACAGGTAGCTGAGAACCCCACCGTCCGTACCGGGATAACGGGACGAACGGCCTGAGGGGAAAGCCGAACGGCAGATCCCACAGCTCCGCTCCGAACGTGCCTCGTTCTATCAACGAGAACGCAGGGCGGGCAAGGACTGACGACACATATGAAGTCACAATACGGTCACGCAGTGTCTGCACCTGCAGGATCATGTCGGCCGACGAGCCAGGAGCACCCCCGGGTTCACGTGCGGGCCTCGGATGCCGATGATGTCCACGTGCCCGAGACCACACCAGCAGAAACCCAGCTCCCGTCCTTCCAGACCACCCAGCCGGACCAGGGTTCCACCCGGACCGTCGTGCGTCTGCGCCTCGCGCAACCCGAGGACGCCCCCCAGATGATGGACCTCGAAGCAGCGGTCAATGTGGCTGCTCTTCCACATATCTTCCCGCCCGAGCAGTACCCCTACCCCCGCGATTTCGTCCTGGAGCGGTGGACCAAGGAGCTGCAGGATCCCACCTTCCGGATCTGGGTCGCCGAGGCCACATCCTGTGGCGAGACACCCGGAACCCCGAGGGAGAAGCGCATCGTCGCCTATTGCGCCTGCTGCGAGAAGGAAGGCGAGGCCTGGCTGGAGCACCTCGGGGTCGCCACCGACCTCCAGGGCAGCGGCCTGGCGCGAATGCTCGTCGACAATGCCCGTACCGCGTACACCGGCCGCGAAGTGAACCTGTGGGTGTTGGAGGAGAATCGACGCGCCCGACGTTTCTACGAGCGCGAGGGCTGGAATGTCACCGGCATCACCATGCCGGCCATCTACCCGCCCTATCCGACGATGGTGCGCTATCTGGCCCCGCCGGCCTGACCTTCATCCGCCCCTGGATGGGTTCCGGTACGGGCGCGCGTGAACCGGCGGGGCCGTACCGCGGTCGTGTGCGCCCGTACCGCTGTCGGCGGACCGGCCCTCTCGTTCCTGGGTGACGCCGTGGGTCGTCGACGTCCAGGCGGGTCCGTCGAGGCGATGCCCGCAGAGGGGTTCGGGGCCAAGCCTTCCGGGAGATATGTCCGTACTGTCCGCCATCCCGGGAACAAAGGGACATGTCACATAGTTAAGTGATTGATCATCCAATGACTACGTGACCGAAGGAGCCCCTCCATGCCCGAGAACACCCCCACCGGACCCGGCCCGACCGCCGTACCCGCCAACGTCCAACACCTCATCCTGCTCGTCGCCCGAATCGTCCTGGGCACCATCATGATCGCCCACGGCTGGCAGAAACTGGTCACCAACGGGCTCGGCCCCACCACCGCCGGATTCACCAAACTCGGCGTCCCCCTCCCCTCGATCTCCGCCGCCCTGACCGGCGGAGTCGAACTCATCGGCGGGATCCTCCTCGTCCTCGGCCTGCTCACCACCCTCGCCGGCGGCAGCATCGCCCTCATCCTCGCCGGAGCCTTCTGGTTCGCCCACCGCGGCACCACGATCTTCGCCCAGCAAGGCGGCTGGGAACTCGTCGCCGCGCTCGGCCTGGCCGCACTCGTCATCGCCGCCGTCGGACCCGGCCGCTACAGCCTCGACACACCCCTGCAGCGAGCCCTCACCAAGAAGAGCAGCTGACCCACAAGCACCGCGGACGGGCCGGACGGAACACACCGTCCGGCCCGTCCGCGCACCCGGCCCGCAACCACCTCGGGAGAGAACCGGACGTCACGCCGGGGAATCCACCACCCCGTGCGCCTCCCGACGACGACGAGCACGCTCCAGGGTCGCCACGAAACGATGCGTCATCACCACGAACACCAACCAGGCCCCACCCAGCAGCCACCCCGTCAACACATCCGTCAACCAGTGATGCCCCAGATACACCCGCGACAACCCCATACACACCGAATAGACCGCCAGGAAGAGCAACAACGTCCGACGACGAGCCAACCGGCGCTCCCGCACCATCAGCAGATACACCAACACCCCGACGACCACCACCGCATTCAGCGAATGCCCGCTCGGGAACGACGGCGACACCTCGAACGGAGGCACCGCGAACTCGTGCGCCGGCCGGACCCGCCCCACCGTCTGCTTCCCGATCACCGTCATCGCCACCGACCCCGACGCCGCGAAGACCGTCAGAGCCACCGGCAACCACGACCGCCACCGCCACGCCAGGAAAAGCACCACCACCGACGTGATGATCGGCAACACCACCGTCCCCCCGATCGTGGTGAACGCCGTCATCACCGAATCGAGCCACGGCTGACGCCACTGCACCATCCGGTCCAACACCGGCCGGTCCACCGCGGCCAGCCCGCTGCGGTCGTGCACCGACTCGTAGATCTCCCCGGCAGCCCACGTCGCCGACGCCATCACCACCAATCCCGCAGCGAGCATCAACAGGAAGAGCACCCACTCACCACTCAACGAGGTCAGCCGCGACAGACGGGCGACCAACCGGCGCACGTCCACCGACCGACGCACATGTCGCCCCCCACCCGCACCCTCCGGGACATCGAGATCGGTGGGCGACTTCTGCGATTCCGGTGGCATCCCCCCATGATCGTCCGCCGAACCGTACATTCCCTGTGGATTCACTGCACATCTCCGACATGCTCGCTGTCCGTCAGCCGCACACCAGCTGAACCAGCGCCCCCGCCGCGCAACCCCGAACACTCGCCGACATCCCGCGGCTCTCCCCGAAACACCACCTACCGAGACGATCCCGGCGTTAGCGTGAGAAAGGCACCTGGACGACGAAGACCGAGGAGAAGCCGATGACCGCACGCGCCGGCGACTGGGTACAGATCCACCAGATCGTCCTGGAACCGGGGCGACGCACCGGGAAACTCCCCGACGACACCCGCGCCGTCCCCTTCCGGTCCTGGTCGAAGGGCTATCTGCGATCCGACGCGGAACTGGGGGAACAGGTCGAGATCGAGACCGTGCTGGGACGGCGACTCACCGGGGAACTGGTCGCGGTGAACCCCGGCTACGACCACGGATTCGGATCGACCTATCTGCCCGAACTGCAACAGGTCGGCGCGCAGGCCCGCCGCATCCTCGCCTCACCCGCCTCCGAGGAGAACCGATGACCGACCGGGAACCCACCCGCCCCACCCAGGACCGCTCCTACGAGGCCGTGATGGCCCGCAACGGCGACATCATGCGCGCCGCCCTCGGAGTCGACTACGCCCGCTACGAATCCGGTTCCGTCGCTTTCGACTACACCGCGCTGATGGCCGACGTCGGATACACGGTCGACCAGGTCCGCGAGGCCCAACTGCGGGTCGGGGTCGGCAACACCCCCCTGCTGGAGATGCGCCAGCTGACCGAACTGGCCAGGCGGTGCACCGACGACGGCCTAGGCGCGCGGATCTTCGTCAAGGACGAACAGTGCAACCCGTCGGGCTCCTACAAGGACCGCCGGGCATCGATGTCGATCGTGCAGGCCCGCGAACTGGGCTACCGGGGAGTCGCGGCAGCCACCTCCGGGAACTACGGAGCCGCGGTCGCCAGCCAGGCCGCGATGGCCGGTCTGGGCTGCCTGATCGCGCAGGAGTGCTACGACTCCGACCGGGTGGGACAGCCGGAGATCCTGGAGAAGATGCGCAAGTGCGAGGCGCTGGGCGCCGAGGTGCTGCAACTGTCCGTCGGGCCCGAACTCTTCTACAGCTACCTGCTGGCCCTGGAGGAGACCGGCTATTTCAACGCCAGCCTCTACTCGGCCTACGGCATCGCCGGGGTCGAACCCCTGGGCGTGGAGATCGTCGAGCAGTGCCGCGAAGCCATCGGCAAGGCCCCGGAGTTCGTCATCGCGACGAACGCCGGTGGCGGCAATCTCACCGGGACGGCCCGCGGTCTCGCACTGACCGGGGCCGACACCCGGGTGTACGGCGCCTCGGTCGACCTGCACGGCCTGTCGATGGCCTCCGACCGTGATTTCAACCGGAAGTCGTTCACCACCGGACACACCGGCTTCGGCATGCCCTACGCGACCGACCCCGACCATTCCGATGTGCCACGCAGCGCGGCCCGCCCCCTGCGGTACATGGACGAATACCTGCTGGTGAAACAGGGCGAAGTGTTCGCGATGACCGAGCTGCTGGCCCAGCTCGAGGGCATGGAACGCGGACCGGCCGGGAACACCTCCCTGGTGGCGGCCTTCGCCCTGGCCAGGACGCGGCCCCGCGACGAGGTCGTCGTCGTGCAGGAGACCGAGTACACCGGAGCGGGCAAACACCCGCTGGCGCAGTTGGCCTTCGCCCGGGACATGGGCGTCGAGGTGACCGTGGGCGACCCCGCCGACGAGATCCCCGGGCAGTCGATCGTCCTGCCGGATCATCCCGGCCGGATCGAGGCCCGGTACGCGGACCTGCGCCGGATGCGCACCTCGTACATCCGCAATGCGGTGCGCCATGTCGGGGTCGACCGGGTGACCAGCGACGACGTGGACTACCTGGTGGCGGAGACCCGCACCGACGAGACCTTCGTCCGGGACGCCCTCACCGACCTGGGTGTCGCGCTGCCGGACTCGACCGTCTAACCTGCCACGATGGCCGATCTCCGACTGGAGGTGCACAGCACCCTCACCCCCGAACAGGCGTGGAACGCCCTCTGGGATCTGCGAGCCCACGACCGGATCATCCCGTGGACACGGATCCGGGGGCGGGCGGTGGCGGCACCGCACGAGTGCGCGCAGGCCCTCGAGGTCGGCGCCCGTTTCGTGGCCCGCACCGGGTGGGGACCGTTCGTCCTCGACGATCCGATGGAGGTCGTCCGCTGGGAACCACCGGTCGGATCGGGGGGCCGGACGTCCCCCGGCCGGGCGGTCGTCGTGAAACAGGGGCGGTGGGTGCACGGCTGGATCGAGGCGACGGTGGCCCCGTACGAGACCGGCCCCTACGGTTCGGGGTCGACGGTGACCTGGACCCAGACGTTGACGGTGACAGGGGTGCCCCGCTGCGCCGACCCGATGACCGGTGCCGTCGGACGGGCGGCGTACGGCGCGGTCCTGCGCCGGCTGCTCGACGTCCGCGGGACGACCCGGGCCCCGACGGCGGGCCGCTGACCGCTGGTCGTCCTGGTCGGGTGACCGATGCTGGACAGACCCGCCCCGCCCCGGGTGGTGCTGTCATCATCGGCGGTCGTGAGCACCTTGATCTTCCTGCACGCCCACCCGGACGACGAAGCCAGCCAGACGTCGTTGACGATGGCCCGCGCCGTGGCCGAGGGACACCGTGTCGTCGTCGTCTTCGCCACCAACGGTGACCACGGCGAGGTGGCGGCCGACCTGCCCGAGGGCATGTCCGTGGTGGCCTACCGTCGTGGCGAGGCCGAACGGTCCGCGCAGGTGATCGGCACCCACCGGGTCGCCTGGCTGGGTTACGCCGACTCGGGGATGACCGGGTGGGCGCAGAACGAGTCGACGGACTGTCTGCACGCCGCCGATCTGGACGAGGCGGCCGGACGACTGGCCGCGATCCTGGACGAGGAGGACGCCGACGTCCTGGTCACCTACGACGACCACGGCGGATACGGGCATCCGGATCATGTGAAGTCCCACCTGGTGGCGCATCGGGCGGCCGCGCTGGCGGCCCGTCGCCCGCGGTTGTTGGAGTCGACGATGAACCGTGACCATCTGCGCAGGCTGTTCGTGGCCACCCGAAGCTTGGGGCCGGGGAAGGCCTTGGAGTGGAATCCGGACGCGCCGGGGGACGACGGCCGCCCGATCGGGTCCCCGCAGAATGCGATCCGGTACTGCGTGGACGGCCGGGATCTCATCGCGGTGAAACGGGCTTCGCTGGCCTGCCATGCCAGCCAGACCAGCGACGTCGGGATGATGTTGCGCATCCCCGAGGAGCATTTTCGGGAGGCCTTCGGCTTCGAGTGGTACCTGGAAGCCGGACGCCGTCCGGAGCGGACCGGCCCGGTGACCACCTGGTTCCTCGACGATCTCCCTGCCTGACCCGCCGCGGGCTCGTCCTCGACGCCGTGTGGCCGAGGACAGAGACGTCCGTGCAGATCTCCTCCACGACGGTCCACAGTGGCTCATGGCGATCATCACCCTCACCCCTGACGAGATGCGGGCCCGCAACACCTTGAAGTGGACCCGGTACGCCCCGGACGTCCTCCCGTTGTGGGTGGCGGAGATGGACATCCGGACCTGCCCGGCGGTGCAGGACGCGATCGCCTCGGCCGTCGGGCGCCAGACCTACGGCTACCCGTCGGGCGACTCCCGGCTGGCCGAGGCCACGGCCGACTGGTGCGCCCGCCGGTACGCCTGGCAGGTCGACCCGGGTCTGGTCCACGCCGTCCCGGACGTCCTCGTCGGGGTGCGGGCGGCGATCGACCACTTCACCACGCCTGGCTCGCCGATCGTGCTCCCCGTCCCGGCCTATATGCCGTTCTTCGACGTCCTGGACGTCTGCGGACGCCGCGGCGTCTTCACCTCGATGCTGGTGGAGGACTGCCCGGACGGCGGCACCGCCCATCGGTTCGACCTGGCCGCGATCGAGGCTGCTTTCGCCGCCGGGGCGGGCGGCATCATCCTGTGCAATCCGTACAACCCGCTGGGTGCGGTCTTCCCGGCCTGGCATCTGGCCGAGGTCTGCGAGCTGGCCGCCCGGTACGGCGCCCGGGTCGTCTCCGACGAGATCCACGCCCCGCTGGTGTACGGGCGCCGCCACATCCCGACGGCGTCGGTCAGCCGTGCCGCGGCCGAGGTGACGGTGACCGTCCTGGCCAGTTCGAAGGGTTTCAACACGCCGGGACTGAAATGTGCCCAGGTGGTGTTGAGCAATGACGCGGACGCCCGACGGTGGTCGCAGGTGCACCGGATGCGCTACGAGGGGGTGTCCACTCTGGGGGTGGAGGCTTCGGTCGCCGCCTACCGGGACGGCGCGGAGTGGTTGGACGAGCTGCTGGTCTTCCTGGCGGGCAACCGGGACCATCTCGCTCGCACGCTGCCCGAGGTGGTGCCCGGTCTGCGGTGGGCCCCGCCGCAGGCGACCTTCCTGGCCTGGCTGGACTTCTCCGGGGTGGCGGCCCTGGGCGGGGCCGACCCGTCGGCGTGGCTCCTGGAGAGGGCGAAGGTCTTCCTCAACCCCGGTCCGGCATTCGGACCGGGAGGACAGCATCACGCCCGGCTCAATTTCGGCACCTCACGAGATATTTTGGAGGAGTTCGTCTCCCGCCTGGGAGGAGCAGTGGGAAGTCGGTGAGGGCACTGTTACCCCAGAACATCTTAGGAAACAGCGAAACGCTTGGGTTGGCACCCCCGACCGAATAAAGTGGACTTCACGAATCGAGCGGGGGTGCCCATGACCATGACAACGCGGGATGAGCTTCTTTCTTCTCAGGTGCGCCGACGTATCGTCGATTTCGTCCGCGATGCCCCTGGACGCCTAGCTGCTGCCGACCTCGGCAGGATGCTGGGTCTGCACGTCACCACGGTGCGTTTCCATCTCGACCAGTTGGAACAGGCCGGGGTGTTGAACTCCGAGCGTGAGCGCCGTGACACGGTGGGGCGGCCGCGGAAGGTGTACACGCTCGCACCGGAAAGCATCCCGGTCAACGAGGCCGCCTACGTGATGCTCGCCGAGGTGCTCGCCGAGGCACTTCCCGGTGGCGCCGCCGAGCGCGCACGGGCGTCGGAGATGGCCGGGGAGGCCTGGGCTCGACGACATGTCTCGGAGAGCGAGGCTCAGGTCTCGCAGACGAGTCGACGGGTGCTTCCGGTCCGTGAGGTCGTCGATGTCCTGGCCCGATGGGGATACCGCCGCGAGACCGTCACCTTGGAGACCCCGTCTCCGGGCTGTCACCGGATGTTCTTGCAGCACTGCCCGATGAGGGAGGCCGCCCTGGCGCATCCCGAGGTCGTCTGCGCAGCCCATCTCGGGCTGATCCGGGGCACCTTCGACCGTTTGGGCGTGTCCAATGTGCAGGTCGAGCTGTCCCCGTGGGTGACCGATGACACCTGCCAGGCCGATCTGACGGTGACGATCACCGAGCTTCCCGATCCGACGTTCGACGGGACGTCCGCGCCCCAGTTGAGTCTGGTGTCCGAGTCGACCCCGTCGCCGGCCCTGGACAAGGCTGCCGGCTGATTCTTCTTCGGCTCTGTGCTCGGTGCCGGGCACAGACGGCCACGGGTCGGGACGACGAAAGAGGGGTGCCGCGCAGTGAACTGCGCGGCACCCCTCTTCGTGTGGGTGACAGGTAAGCCTGGTCAGCTGGGGCGGGGTGCGCCCGGGCGGGCGTAGCGCATCCAGGTGATCACGATGCAGACCACCGAGAAGACGAGGCAGCCGAGGAAGAAGGTGTACGCGCCGAGCAGCGACAGACCCATTCCGAAGAGGAAGGGGCCGAAGGCGGCCACGGCACTGGTCCAACCGATGACGCCACCGGCCTGGCGCTTCTCGAAGATCATCGGCATCTGCTTGAAGGTGGAGGCGTTACCGATTCCGGAGAACAGGAAGATCGCGAGCATTCCCCACAGGAAGTTGTCGAATCCACCCTGCAGCGCGGCAGCCGACGAGGTGTCGGGGGTGAGCGCCGTCATGGTGAAGGCGATGGAGGCGACCAGCCCGATTCCGGAGATCACCGTCCACAGCGCACCGCCCATCTTGTCGGTGAGCGGGGAGAAGAGCACACGCGCACCGGCGCCGACGAGCGGGCCGAGGAAGACGTACTTGACCGGGTCGGGCACGGCATAGCCTTCGACGAGCACCTTGGCGGTGACTCCGCTACCGGAGACGATCGCGGCGTTCCCCGTGCCGTAGAGCTCGGCCATCAGCAGACCGAACTGGGCGGACAGGCCCGAGAAGGTACCGAAGGTCATGATGTACAGCAGGGTCATCCACCAGGTGTCGCTGTTGCTGAAGATGTCGAACTGCTGGCTGACGTTCGCCTTGATCGGCACCGACTTCAGCATCATCCAGGCCAGGACCACGCCACAGATCATGAACGGGATCCAGAAGAAGGCTCCGTTCTGGTACCAGACGGTCTCGCTGGCCTTGCCGGGGACCTTCATCTGCTGGGATCCGCCGATGACGCCGAGCCAGCCCATCCCGACGAGGATCGGGACGACGAGCTGCACCAGGGAGACACCGAAGTTACCGATACCGGCCTGGAGACCCAGTGCGGTTCCGGAGAGACGCTTGGGGAAGAAGTACGACGTGGAGGGCATGAACCCGGAGAAGGCTGCGCCGCCGATGCCGGCCAGGAAGGCCAGGATCATGAGCTCCCAGTAGGGGGCGGTGGGGCTCATCACGCGGACTCCCCAGCCGACGGTGGGGAAGACGAGCATGAGCGTGGTGGCGGCGACCATCTTGCGGGTGCCGATCATCGGGGGCAGGACCATCCAGATGATGCGGAGCAGACCACCGGCGAGGCCTGGCATGGCGGCCATCCAGTACAGCTGTTCCTTGGAGAAGGAGTATCCCAGGGCGTTCAGCTTGGGCACGATGGCGCTGGGAAGGAACCAGGCAACGAAACAAAGGGTCAGGCAGAACGTGGTGATCCACAGGGTTCGCCACGCGAGCCCGGAATCCCAGGAGTATTCGTCCTCGGGATCCCAGTCGCCCAACCATTCACCGCTGACGCGGGAGTGTTGCGCCGGGGTTGTCATGACTTTTCCTCGCTAGGGGTGGGGTGAACTGTGTGGTCGTCGATCTCGCGAGCCAGGTGAGGGCTGTGCTTCTCGTGCATCCGTACGATCGTGATGTGCATCCACACGGCGCACACCAGGGTAAGGACGAAGAGCACGAAGAAAGTACTCGTGGGGAAACCGGACCACTGCTTCGTGTACGCGAACAGCGGGGGCAGGAAGAACCCGCCCAGACCGCCGAGCATGCCCACGAGTCCACCCACCGAACCGACGTTGTCGGGGTAGTACTCAGGGATGTGCTTGTAGACGGCGGCCTTTCCGATCCCCATCGCGCAGCCGAGCAGGAAGACCAGCACGGTGAACGGAATGATGGAGTTGGTGTAAGCAAGATGCTCACTGTGGTGACCGTCGGCATGGGTGATGACGAGGTGACCATTCGGCATCATCAGGATGCCTGAGCTGACCAGCATCACGGCAAAGGTCAGATACATGACCTTGCGCGCCCCCCACCGGTCGGACATCCATCCGCCCACGGGGCGGAGCAGGGATGCGGGGAAGATGAAGAGCGCGGTCAGGAGTGCCGCGGTCGACAGGTCGGTGTTGAAGTTGTCGATGTAGTACTTCGGCAGCCAGGCGGACAGGGCCACGTAGGCCCCGAACACGGCGACGTAGTACAGGCTGAACCGCCAGACGCGGACGTGCTTGAGCGGTTCGAGCATCTCGCCGATCGGCTTGCTCGCTCCGGACATCCGGTCCTGGCGAGGGGTGAGCAGCAGGGTGGCCACCGCGAGCACCACGAGCAGGACGGCGTAGATGACCGGGACGATCCGCCATCCGCCCTGGAAGACGCCCAGGTAGGTGGCTCCCGCGGTTCCGGCGATCAGCGGAGGGCCGATGAACTTGGTGACGGAGGCACCGACGTTGCCTGCGCCGAAGACGCCGAGCGCGAAGCCCTGCCGTTCGCGGGTGAACCAGGCGGCGTTCCAGGCGATGCCGACCGAGAAGAGGTTCCCGGCGAAGCCGACGAGGAAGGCCAGCACCAACAGCATCGCGTAGCTGTGGGTCAGGGAGACCAGGTAGGCCGGGACGGCGGTGGCCGCCAGCATGGCGATGGTGACCTTGCGTCCACCGATCCGGTCGGTCAACATCCCTGCGGGGAGTCGCCACATCGAGCCGTTGAGGACGGCGACGGCGGTGACCCAGGACAGCTCGACGTCGGAAAGTTGGAGTTCTTTCTGGATGGGCACACCCAGAATGCCGAACATAAGCCAGACGGCGAACATCACCGTGAAGGAGATGGTGGACATCACGAGAACGGCATTGGCGCCCTTTGGCAGCCGCTCCTGCGGTTTTGTTGTGGCAGTTTGCTCCGCAACCGCGGAGTCGGAGGCCGCTTGTGGCGACGTGCTCATGACGCTCCTGACGGGCTAATAAAAGGAACGGTTTACGGTATCACCGCTTGCCCGTGAACTGAAAGATGACCGGCTTCATGACCGCTCAAACTCGTCATGAGCTGGGTTTTCGTGCGCCTGAGCCGATCTGAGACCCTGAAGTGAGCCAGTTGCCCCGGCATCATGGTTCAATAGCTTTAGTCCTTCAAATTGGTGACGATTGCGGGACCTTAGACCGCAGACACGGACGACCTTTCAGGAGCAGGCATGAGCACGCAGGCCGGGAATCACGGGACTGGCCTCGACGGCCCCTTGACGGAAGCCCTCGTCTCGACCCGGAAATTCTTCTCGAAAGCCCAGGTTTCGCCCGACGGACGCACGATGGAGAAGATCGGCGGCCGCTCCGGCGACAGCTTCTACCGCGACCGGTGGAGCCATGACAAGGTCGTGCGTTCCACCCACGGTGTGAACTGCACCGGGTCCTGTTCCTGGAAGGTGTACGTCAAGGACGGCATCATCACCTGGGAGGCCCAGCAGACCGACTACCCCTCCACCGGTGCCGACCGGCCGGAGTACGAGCCCCGCGGCTGCCCCCGCGGCGCCGCCTTCTCCTGGTACACCTACTCCCCCACGCGCGTGCGCTACCCGTACGTGCGCGGAGTACTGCTCGACATGTACCGGGCGGCCAAGAAGCAGTACGGCGACCCGGTGCTCGCCTGGGCCTCGATCATGCAAGACCCCGAGAAGGTCCTGGCCTACAAGTCGGCACGAGGCAAGGGCGGCCTGGTCAGGGCGTCCTGGGCCGAGGCGGTGGAGATCGTCGCCGCGGCGAATGTCTACACGATCAAACGCTGGGGACCGGACCGGATCGCCGGCTTCTCACCGATCCCGGCCATGTCGATGGTCAGCTACGCCTCCGGTGCCCGGTTCACCGAACTCATCGGCGGAGCCATGCTCTCGTTCTACGACTGGTACGCCGACCTCCCGATGGCCAGCCCGCAGATGTTCGGCGACCAGACCGACGTCCCCGAGGCCGGCGACTGGTGGGATGCGGGCTATCTCATCATGTGGGGATCGAATGTCCCGCTGACCCGCACCCCGGACGCCCATTGGATGACCGAGGCCCGTTATCGCGGCCAGAAAGTCGTCGTCATGAGCCCCGACTATGCGGAGAACGTGAAATTCGCCGACGAATGGCTCGCGGTCGCCCCCGGCACCGACGCCGCCCTGGCGATGGCGATGGGACACGTCATCCTGAAGGAATTCTTCGTCGACAAGCCTGTCGAATTCTTCACCGACTACTGCACCACCTACACCGATCTCCCCTTCCTGGTCGCCCTGGAAAAGAATGATGAAGGCGCCTACGTTCCAGGCAAATTCATTGTTGCGGGGGATCTTTCCGATGTTCTTCCGGAACAGGCCTCCTCCGAGAACGCCATGTGGAAACCCGCCCTGATCGATGCCGTCACCGACCAGGTCGTCATCCCCCACGGCACCCTCGGAGACCGCTTCGGCGAAGAAGGCATGGGCAAATGGAACCTCGACCTGGGCGAGACCCGCCCGCGGTTGAGCCTCCACGGCGCACCCGACGTCGAAGCCGTCGAGGTACGCCTGCCCCGCTTCGACGCCCTCGACGGCAAGGTCGCCGACCTGCCCCGCGGAGTGCCCGCCCGGCAGGTGGGCTCCCGCCTGGTCACCACGGTCTTCGACCTCATGCTCGCCCAGTACGGCGTCGCCCGCGAAGGGCTCCCCGGCACCTGGCCCACCGGCTACGAGGACGCCGAGGCCCCGTACACCCCGGCCTGGCAGGAGGACATCACCACCGTCCCCGCAGCAGCCGTGGCCCGGATCGCCCGCGAATTCGCCCAGAACGCGGTCGACTCCCACGGACGTTCCATGATCCTGATGGGAGCCGGGACCAACCACTGGTACCACTCCGACCTCATCTACCGGGCCATGCTGGTCCTCACCACGATCACCGGCTGCCAGGGACGCAACGGCGGCGGCTGGGCGCACTACGTCGGCCAGGAGAAGATCCGTCCGCTCTCCGGGTTCCAGCACACCGCGTTCAGCCTCGACTGGCACCGCCCGCCGCGACACATGGCCCAGACCGCCTACTGGTACATGCACACCAGCCAGTACCGGTACGACACCTACTCGGCCGCAGATGTCACCGCAGGCCTCGACGACTTCGGCGGACGCACCGTGGCCGACCTCGTCGCCCAGTCCGCCCGCTCCGGCTGGCTACCCAGCTACCCGACCCTCAACCGCAACCCGTTGACCCTCTGCGACGAGGCCCAGGCCGCCGGCATGGAACCCAAGGACTACGTCGTCGACCAGCTGAAGAAGGGTGACCTCCGCTTCGCCGCCGAGGACCCCGACGCCGAGGAGAACTGGCCTCGCGTGCTGATGATGTGGCGGGCCAACCTCTTCGGCTCCTCCGCGAAGGGCGACGAGTACTTCCTGCGTCACCTGCTGGGCACCGACCACGGCGTCAACGCCGAGGAGGCCAGCCCCGACCAGCGCCCCAAGGAGGTCGTCTGGCGGGAGCAGGCACCCGAGGGCAAGCTCGACCTGCTCATGACGATCGACTTCCGCATGACCAGCTCGACGATCCTTTCCGACGTCGTCCTCCCGGCCGCCACCTGGTACGAGAAGAACGACATCAACACCACCGACATGCACCCCTTCATCCACAGCTTCAACCCGGCGATCGCCCCGCCGTGGCAGTCCAAGACGGACTGGGACGCCTTCGTGGAGATCTCGAAGGTGTTCTCCGAGCTGGCCGCGGACCACCTGGGCGTCCGCAAGGACCTCGTCGCCAAACCGCTGTGGCATGACACCCCCGAGGCGATGGCCGACGTGCACGGCGTCGTCAAGGACTGGAAAGCCGGAGAATGCGAACCGATCCCCGGTAAGACCATGCCGGTGCTGGCCGTCGTCGAACGCGACTACAGCCAGACCTACGCCAAGATGACCAGCGTCGGACCTCTCTTCGAGAAGCTGGGCAACACCACCAAGGGCATCACCTACGACGTCCGGCGCGAGGTCGACTACCTGCGCCACAAGAACGGCGTCGTCCGCGGCGGGATCGCCGAAGGACAGCCCCGGCTGGACAGCTCGGTGAACGTCGCCGAGACGATCATGGCCCTCTCGGGCACCACCAACGGCCACTTCGCCACCCAGGGTTTCAAGACCCAGGAGAAGCGTTGCGGCAACGTGATGCACGACCTCGCCGCCGAGAACGAGGGCAAGATGATCACCTTCGCCGACACGGTCAATGCTCCGGTCCCGGTGATCACCTCCCCCGAATGGTCCGGTTCGGAGACCGGCGGACGCCGGTACAGCCCGTTCACCATCAACATCGAACGGCTCAAGCCCTTCCACACCCTGACCGGTCGGATGCAGTTCTACGTCGACCACGACTGGATGCAGAAGATGGGAGAGGGGCTGCCGACCTACCGTCCGCCGCTGAACATGACCCAGCTCTTCGGCGAGCGCGCCCTGGGTGAGGTCGACCAGGAGGGTGGCCAGGGTGTCGCCGTCTCGGTGCGTTACCTGACCCCGCACAACAAGTGGTCGATCCACTCCGAGTACCAGGACAACCTGTTCATGCTGTCCCTGGGTCGCGGCGGCCAGTCGATCTGGATGAGCGACAAGGACGCCGACAAGATCGGCATCCGTGACAACGACTGGATCGAGGCGGTCAACCGCAACGGTGTGGTCGCCGCGCGTGCCGTGGTCACCCACCGGATGCCCGAGGGCACCGTGTACATGCCGCACGCCCAGGACCGGTTGATCGACGTCCCCCTGACCGAGCACAACGGTCGCCGGGGCGGCATCCACAACTCGATGACGCGGATCATGGTCAAGCCCACGCACATCATCGGTGGGTACGCCCAGCTCGCGTACTTCTTCAACTACATCGGCCCGACCGGGAACAACCGGGACGAGGTCACGATGATCCGTAAGCGTTCGCAGAACGTGCAGTACTGACACCCAGAACGAGGAGAGGCAACAGTCATGCGCATCATGGCCCAGATGGCGATGGTGATGAACCTCGACAAATGCATCGGGTGTCACACCTGTTCGGTCACCTGCAAACAGGCGTGGACCAACCGGACCGGCACGGAGTACGTCTGGTTCAACAACGTCGAGACCCGCCCGGGTCTGGGGTACCCCCGCAGGTACGAGGACCAGGAGGAGTGGAAGGGCGGCTGGGAGCTCGGGAAGAACGGGCGCCTGAAGCTGAAGGCCGGCGGCCGGTGGAAGAAGCTGATGAGCATCTTCTCCAACCCGAAGATGCCCTCGATCGACGACTACTACGAGCCGTGGACCTACGACTACGAGACGCTGCTGAACGCTCCGGCGCAGAAGCATTTCCCGGTGGCGCGCCCGCACTCGTTGATCTCGGGCAAGCCGATGAACATCTCCTGGTCGGCGAACTGGGACGACGACCTGGGCGGGTCGAAGGAGACCGCGCACAAGGACGTGATGCTCAAGGGCATCGCCGACAAGGTCGCTTTCGAATTCGAGAAGACCTTCATGTTCTACCTGCCGCGGATCTGCGAACACTGCCTCAACCCGAGCTGTGCCGCGTCCTGCCCGTCCGGTGCGATCTACAAGCGCACCGAGGACGGCATCGTCCTGGTCGACCAGGACAAGTGCCGGGGCTGGCGCATGTGCATCACCGGGTGTCCGTACAAGAAGGTCTACTTCAACCACAAGACCGGCAAGGCCGAGAAGTGCACCTTCTGTTTCCCGCGCATCGAGGTCGGCATCCCCACGGTGTGCGCGGAGACCTGTGTGGGCCGGCTGCGGTACATCGGTCTGGTGTTCTACGACGCCGACGCCGTGCTGGACGCGGCGAGCGCCCCCGAGCAGGAGCTCTACGAGGCTCAGCGGAAGGTGCTCCTGGACCCGCACGATCCGAGGGTCGTCGCCGAGGCCGAGCGGGCCGGGATTCCCGGTGACTGGATCGTCGCGGCGCAGAAGTCGCCGATCTACAAGCTGATCAACGACTACAAGGTGGCTTTGCCGCTGCATCCGGAGTACCGGACGATGCCGATGGTCTGGTACATCCCGCCGTTGTCGCCGGTGGTCGACGTCATCCGGGAGACCGGTTTCGACGCCGAGGACAGTGAGAACCTGTTCGCCGCGATCGAGGCGTTGCGGATCCCGGTCGAATATCTGGCGAACTTGTTCACCGCCGGTGACGTGGCGCCGGTCGACGCCGTGCTGCGTAAGTTGGCCGCGATGCGGTCGTACATGCGGGATATCAACCTGGGCCGTGACCCGAACCCGGAGATCCCGGCTGCGGTGGGCATGTCCGAGGAGGACATGTACGAGATGTTCCGTCTGTTGGCGCTGGCCAAGTACGACGACCGGTATGTCATCCCGTCGGCGCACGCCGAGCAGGCGCACAGCTTGGAGGAGCTCGCCACGACGTGTGACGTGGCGGCTTACGAGACCGGACCGCAGGGTGTCTTCGGCGAGGGTTCCGGCACGGTCGAGCCGATCGCGGTGGAGAACTTCCGCATGTTGCAGGCCCGGCAGACCTCCGATGCGACCACCCCTACCGGGAAGGGCCGGATCAACCTGTTGAACTGGGACGGCAAGGGCATGCCCGAGGGGATCTTCCCACCTGGTGACGCGGTCGGTGATCGACGATGAGATTGGCCTTACGCCGCCGTAAGAGCGGGACCCTGCCGATGACCGAGGAGCAGATCAGGGCCACCTGGCAGTGTGCTTCGGTGCTGATCGGTTATCCCGATGATCAGATGCTCGGTCATCTGCCGGTGCTCACCGAGGTGATCGGTCAGCTGCCGCCGGTGGTGCAGGAGCCGCTGCGTCGGCTCGTCGCCGAGCTCGCCGGTGGTGATGTGGAGCGGATCCGCCGTGACTATGTCGCCACGTTCGACTACACCCGCCGGTGCGCGCCGTATCTGACCTACTTCGCCTATGGTGACACCCGTAAGCGAGGCGTGGCCCTGGTGCAGTTCAAGCAGGCCTACCGGCATGCCGGGGTCGAGTTGTCCGATGCGGATGCCGAGCTGCCCGATCATCTCGCGGTCGTGCTCGAGTTCGGGGCCACCGTCGATCTGCAGGCTGCGCTCTCCCTGGTGTTGAACCACCGGGCGGGCGTGGAGGTGCTGCGTCTGGCTCTGCTCGACGCCGGGTCGCGGTGGGCCGACGCGGTGGTCGCGGTCTGTGCGACCCTTCCCCCGTTGGACGGTGAGGAGCAGGAGGCCGTGGCCAAGCTCGTCGCCGAGGGGCCGCCCACCGAGGATGTCGGTCTGGCCCCGTACGAGATCGACCCCCGTCTGAACCCGCACCCGGCGGACGACCTGAATTGGACCGATCTGCCCGCCCCTGAAGGAGCCCGCTCATGAACACCCTGCTGTGGGTGGTCTTCCCCTATGTCTGTCTGACCGTTTTCGTGGTCGGTCATTTCTGGCGTTACAAGTACGACCAGTTCGGTTGGACGACGCGTAGCAGCCAGTTGTACGAAGACCGGTTGTTGCGTTGGGGGTCGCCGATGTTCCACTTCGGCATCCTGTTCGTGGTGCTCGGCCACGTGATGGGTCTGCTGATCCCCAAGTCGTGGACCGAAGCGGTCGGGATCAGCCAGGAGATCTACCACTTCCTGGCGGTGTCGGTCGGTCTGCTGGCCGGTTTCCTCACCCTGGGTGGTCTGGCGATCCTGATCTACCGCCGCCGGGTCACCGGGCCGGTGTTCTCGGCGACCACGCCGATGGACAAGGTCATGTACGTCTTCCTGGCGGTGACGATCCTGCTGGGTCTGGCCAATACGCTCGGCTGGCATGCTCCTGGCATCAACAATCCGGCGGTTCTGCCGGAGCACTACAACTACCGGGACGGGGTCTCCGTCTGGTACCGCCAGTTCCTGACCTTCCGGCCGGATGCCGATCTGATGGCGCAGGCTCCGCTCGGTTTCCAGTTGCACACCCTGGTGGCCTGTCTGCTCTTCGCCTTGTGGCCGTTCACCCGTTTGGTGCATGTCTTCTCCGCACCGGTGGGTTATCTGACCCGTCCGTACGTGGTGTACCGCTCGGCCGACCGTCGCCCGGGCACCGGCGTGGGCACCCAGGCTCCGCGTCGTGGCTGGGAGTCCCGGCCGGAACTTCGGCAGCGTTGATCTCGATGGGGAAGGAACAGAGCGTGAACGACCTGAACAAGACGGAAGCCCGCTGGCAGGCCTGGGTCGAGGAGACCTCGGCGCTCTTGGGGATCGATGCGGGTCTGGTGAACATCCACGCCATCCACGACCTCACGAAGACCATTGCGCACGATCTGGAGCGTCCGATGGCTCCTGTGGGTTCGTTCATGTTGGGTCTGGCCATGGGTGTGCACGGTGGGTCGGCGGATCCGGCGGCGCTGAAGTCGCTGATCGAGTCGACGACCCGTCGTGATGCGGTGGACCAGGTCACGGCCTGAATCGCGTGGACGAGAGGCGGGCCCCGGGGTGATCCTCGGGGCCCGTCCTGGTGTCCTCCCGGGTGCTTCTCCCGGGTGCTTCACCCGGGAGAGGTCAGGGTTCCGGGGCGCACCGGCGACGGTGGAGGGCGTGGGTCAGGTCCTTGGCGCGCAGGTCGAGACCTTCGACGATCTCCGAGAGCGGGGCGTGTCCTTGGCGGAACGGGTCCTGCGGGCGGCGGGGGCGCCGGATCAGCGGGTGGTAGCGGTCGCGCCGAGGGGGAGCTTCCCGGGTGTAGTAGTAGGCGGTCAGTGACAGGCGGGCCAGGCCGTCGGGGCAGGTGATCGGTTCGGGGAGGCCGTGGATGGCGTCGGAGCTGTTCTCGAAGACCACTGCGGTCGGCGCGACCGGGGGGACCACCGCTGCGGGGGTGTCGGAGGAAGGTCCCCACAGTTCGAGTTGTCCGCCGTAGTCGGTGGGCCAGCTGGGGTTGAGGTAGACGATCACGGTGACCCGATGCCAGCGCCCGTCGGTGGGATGTCGGATGAAGTCGCGGTGCAGCCAGTGGTAGTCGCCGGGGAGGTTGACGTGCAGTCCGGCCCAGGTGCGTCCGGGGTCGTGCTCCAGCTCGGGGATGCCGGTGAGCCCTTCGAGGAAGGACACCATGGCCGGGCTGTCGAGGGCTTGGAGGATCTGGGCGGCGGCTGGGCCGAAACCGGCGGTGGCGGATGACTTTCGGCTGCCACGTCCGGCGAGGCGGGTCAGCCGGTGGATGCGTCGGCACTCCTGGGCGTAGGCCTCCAGGGCGAGTTCCCTGGGAACCAGGTCGTCGAGGACGAGATGGGGCCACGGGTCGGCGGAGAGGAAGCTCTCCCGCCAGTGGGCACAGGCCGTTTCGTCCGGTAGCTGGATGTTGTAACCGGCACCGGTGATCTCCGTCACGGTCGTCTCCCCCATCTCGCTGGGGCGCACTGGTGCGTGACGCCACGGCGACAGCCGGTAAGTCCATGAAACTTACTGAGGCTAAAAGTTATTCGCGATATTACCGATCCCGGTGAGTGATGCGACCCTCCGCGAAGACCGACCGAACAAAAGGTTGAAAACAGGCATATCCGGTTCCCGGCGACCGTTCGTCGCCCCTCCGAGCCACCCCCGGACCCGACCCCGCCACCGGAAGACCACGAAGGGCCCGGACGCCCCACCCGACGCCCGAGCCCGACCACAGACCGCCGACGGTCACTTCTCCGTGATCGTCACCTTCGTCATCTTGTGCTTCTTCGTCGGCGTCCCCGACTCCGAACCGTCCTTCTCGATCTTCTGCACCACGTCCATCCCGGACGTGACCTTGCCGAAAAGGGTGTACAGCGGAGGCAGACTCGCCCCACGAGGACCGGTCACCACGAAGAACTGACTGCCGTTCGTATTCGGTCCCGCATTGGCCATCGCGAACGAACCGATCTCATAAGCACCCGCCTCAGGAAGCTCATCAGCGAACTTGTACCCGGGCCCGCCCCGGCCCGTCCCCTCCGGATCTCCACCCTGCACCACGAAGGACGGCAACACCCGGTGGAAATCGACCCCGTCGTAGAAGTGGTACCGCGCCAACACCACGAAGTTGTTCACCGTCTTCGGTGCCTTCTTCGCATCCAGAGCCACCTCGAAATCGCCCACATCGGTCGACACCGTCGCCGTATACGTCCGCCCCGTGTCGATACACATCGACGGAGCCGACTCGAACGTGGTCTTCTTCGCCGACGAACCGTCCTCCGCCGGGCAGGCCGTCGCACCTCCTGACCCGGCAGAGGAACTCGACGCGGGCTTCGACGGCGAGGACGAATCCGCACACGAGACCAGAGCCAGCGGCAGACACATCAGGATTCCCAGGCGGGCAAGTCGAACGGTCATATGCGCCACATTAACCGGCCAACCCTGGGAAAAGCCCTAGACCACGCCTCCTGCACCCCGCCCACCGCGACCGTGCCGGCCCGAAAGACCACCGCCATGAGACCGGCGAAGTCCACGAGCCGGATAACAACCCACCCAGCTCCTGGAACAACTCCGCCGGACAGAGCCCGTACCGGCACGAACGAGAACATCCGCCCTCCGCCGACTCCGCACAGGCCCAGGTCAGCAAGGCCGGCCGGTACGCTGAAAAAGCAGCACGCCACGACGGACACCGTCGTAAAACCTGCACGCACGAAGGGCCGCTCGCCCGTTCCAGACCCCGGGTCACCGCCGCCCACCCCGTAACCCATGTCACGACCGACGACCCGGAAGGACCCCGCATGCCCTTGGTGTGGACGCTGCTCACGCTCGCCGTGGCCGTCCTCATCGCGCCCGCGGCCTGCGCCCGCCTCGGACGCGCTGCAGGATGGCCCCTGGCCGGCCTCTACCTCATCGCCACCGCAACCCTCTGGCCCGCGGTGACCGCCGTCATGAAGGGCACGAACCCCACCTGGCGGGCCTCCTGGGTACCCGCCCTCGGCGTGGAGATCTCCCTGCGAGCAGACGGCCTGGGCATCGTCTTCGCCCTCATCGCGCTCCTCATCGGAGCCGTCGTCTTCGCCTACTCCACCCGCTACCTCGGACCAGGCCCACAGACCAGCTTCTACCTGGTCATGACCCTCTTCACCCTGGCCATGCTCGGCCTCGTCCTCGCCGACGACCTGATCTGGTTCTTCCTCTGCTGGGAACTCACCAGCATCGCCTCCTTCCTCCTCATCGCCCGCTCCGGACACGCCGGTGAACAAGCCTCCATGCGCACCCTGTTCATCACCTTCACCGGCGGACTGGCCCTGCTCGTCGCCCTCACCCTGATCGCCCACCGCACCCGCACCGGGTCGCTCTCCGCAGCGCTCTCCCACACCGTCTGGCACGACGACCCGGCCTTCGCGGCCACCGTCGCCGCCCTCGTCGCCATCGCCGGATTCACCAAATCAGCCCAGTTCCCCTTCCACATCTGGCTGCCCGACGCCATGGCCGCGATCACCCCGGTCAGCGCCTACCTACACGCCGCCGCCGTGGTCAAAGCCGGCGTCTTCCTCCTGCTGCGCTTCACCCCCGCCTTCCACCACGTCCCGACCTGGAACATCCTGCTGATCAGCCTGGGACTGACCACCGCGGCACTCGGAGCCTGGTTCGCCCTGCAACAGACCGACCTGAAAAAACTCATGGCCTACTCCACGGTGAGCCAACTCGGCCTGCTCGTCGCCACCATCGGCGTCGGCACCGCCGCAGCCGTCGCCGCGGCCGTCCTGCACACCATCGCCCACGCCCTGTTCAAATCCGGACTCTTCATGATGGTCGGTGTCGTCGACCACGCCACCCACACCCGCGACCTGCGTCGGCTCCCCCAGCTCTACCGGGCCATGCCCGTCTCCTTCGCCGTCACCGTGCTCGGCTGCGCCAGCATGGCCGGCATCCCCCCCATGCTCGGCTTCGCCTCCAAAGAAAGCCTGCTGACCGGGCTGCTCTCCGCCCCCGGACCGTCCTGGACCGGACCGGTCGCGATGGGCGCCGCCGTCGCCTCCAGCGTGCTCACCTTCGCCTACTGCACGAAGATCGTCTTCGGTGGATTCGTCGACGGCCGAGGAGACCGGCCCGTCGAAGCCGTCGAGAAGAGCCTGCTCGTGCCCGCAGCGCTCCCCATCCTGGCCGGCCTCCCCCTCGGCGCCGCCGTAGGGCTGCTCGACACCCCCGTCGGCCGCGCCGTCGACGCCGCCCTCCCCGGCGCCGGCGGAGACGTGCACCTGTCCCTGTGGCACGGGATCACCGCCGAACTCGGCGCAACCCTGCTGATCTTCGCCCTGGGCGGAATCGTCGTGGCCACCCGGCGCGCGCTGTGGCCGCGCCTCGAACGGCCCAGCCTCCCCTGGGACGGGCCCGCCGCGGTCAACGCCCTCACCCGCGGGCTCACCCGGCTGGGCGAGGCCTGGTCGCGGCCACTCGCCGTCGACTACCCGTCCCGTCACGTGGCGCTGCTGTTCGCCGCCTTCGTCGCCGTCACCCTGCCCGCCCTCGTCGCCGCCACCGACGCCGTCGGTTTGCCGCCGAACCCCGCCGGCAGCACCCGCCCGGTCGACATCCTGCTCGCCGTGCTCATCACCGCCGCGGTGATCGGGGTCTGCCGGGCCACCAGTCGGCTCGCCGCCGTGGTCTCCCTGTCCGCGGTGGGCGCCCTGTGCACCGTGCAGATCCTCGCTCTGGGCGCGCCCGACGTGACCCTCACCCAGCTGCTCGTCGAAACACTCACCGTCGTGATGATGATGTTGGTGTTGCAGAAACTGCCGTTGAACTTCGGTGAGCACCCGCCCCGGCAGCGCCGTCTCGCCGTAGGGCTGGCCCTCGGGGTCGGGCTCGCCGCCGGGGCGGCCACCTTCGTCCTCAACGGGCGGCGGGAACACGGTGACGTCGCCGGCTACTTCCAACGCGAAACCCTCGACCTGTCCGGCGGGACCAATATCGTCAACGTCATCCTCGTGGAGTTCCGGGCCCTGGACACCCTCGGCGAGCTCTCCGTGCTGGGGATGGCCGGGGTCGTCCTGGTCGCGGTGCTCTCCACCGTGCGCGACCGGCACCTGGACCCCGACCCGGCGAAGCGCCCCTCGCGGGGAACCGAGCAGGACGAACCACTTCCCCAGCTGCGCGCCCCGGGGACGACCGCCCACCGGGCGATCACCGAGGCCTGGAGCAATGTGCTGCCCATGCAGCTGATGCTGCGTCTGGTCACCCCGCTGCTGGTGCTGCTCTCCCTGCTGATCTTCGTGCGCGGCCACAATGCGCCCGGCGGTGGTTTCATCGCCGCCCTCGTCGGATCGGCCACCATCGGGCTGGCCTATCTGTCGACCTCGCGCGACCGACAGCTGGGCCGCCCGCGGCTCCCGCTGCGCCTGATCGGCGGGGGGATCCTCGTCGCCGTGACGACCGGCGTCTGGGGGCTCGTCGCCGAAGGTTCCTTCCTGGACCCGCTGTCCGGGCACCTCGGAACCGCCCACCTCACCTCGTCGATGCTCTTCGACGTCGGCGTCTACGCAGCTGTCCTGGGCCTGGTCATGGTGGCCTTCAACCTGCTGGGCACTTCCGACGCGAGCACCGATCACGACGGCGGCGAAGACACCCGGGAGCGGGTCGACGAAGCCGTCGAGGGCGAGCTGAGCGGCCCGCTCGACACGGTGCGCGGCGAGACCGCGCCGTCCGGGCGACGCGTCGGCGTCGGCACCGAACATCTGGCCACCGGACGCCAACCCAAGGAGGTCGGACGATGATCCTCGCGTTGACCGTGGCCGTCCTGGCCGCCGGAGGCACCTACCTGGTGTTGCAGCGGAGCATGGTGCGCGCCGTCTTCGGCATCGGCCTGCTCAGCCACGCCGGCAACTTCGTGCTCCTCACCGCCGGGGTCCCCGCCTGGCGAGGAGAGCCGCTGTCCGACCGGACCGAACTGTCGGCGATGGCCGACCCGCTCCCCCAGGCCTTCGTCCTGACGGCCATCGTGATCACCCTGGCCGTCACCGTGATCATGCTGATGCTCGCCGTCCTGGGGCACAACGACGACACCCATCTCATGCCCTCGACCGGAGAGACCCACGACTCATGACCGCAGCTGCACTGCCGCTCTTCGTGGCGGTCCCGCTCGCCGCCGCCGCGCTGACCGTGCTCTGGCGGCAGATGTGGTGGGAGCGTGTCCTGATGGTCGGGGTGCCCCTCGCCACCGCTGCCGGTGGGCTGGCCCTGATCGTGGAGCACCGTTCCGTCCCGGTGATCGCGCACGGCGTCGGCGGCTATGTCGCCGGCATCGCCATCCCGTTCGTCTCGGACACCCTCGCTGCGGCGATGCTCGTGATCACCGGGGTGTCCACGGCGGCGAGCTGCTGGTTCCTGATCTCGACCGGGGAGGACCGTTACCGCTTCGTCCCCGCGTTGGCCCTGATGCTCGGCGGCGGGGTGAACGGCGCCCTGCTGACCGCGGACCTGTTCAACCTGTTCGTCTTCATCGAAGTGATGCTGCTGCCCTCGTACGCCCTGATCGCGGTGAGCGGCAGTTGGCGACGGCTCGGCATCGCCCGGCTGTTCATCCTGGTCAACCTGGTCACCAGTACTTTCCTGTTGATGGGTGTGGGCCTCGTGTACGGCGTCGGTGGAACCGCGAACCTGGCTGCGCTGGCCGGACGGGCCGGTCAGGACCCCCGGATCGGCGCTGCCGTCGCGGTGGTGCTGCTCGCCCTGTCCATCAAGGGCGGTGTGGTGCCGGTGCACGGTTGGCTGCCACGCGCCTACCCGGCGACCTCCGCCGGGGTGATGGTGCTCTTCAGCGGACTGCACACCAAGGTCGCCCTGTACGCCCTCTACCGGATCTACTCGGTGACCTACGGGGGTCGCCCGGCGCCATGGATGTGGGTCTTCGCCGCCGTGGTGCTGGTGACCGTGGTCGTCGGGTCGGTCTCGACCATCGGTGAGCGGCGAATCCGCTCGGCGCTGGCCTTTCAGATGGTCGCCGGGGTGGGGCACATCCTCATCGGCCTGGTCGTCATGTCGACGGCTTCCCTCGCGGCAGGCCTGTTCTACCTGGCCCACCACGTCGTGACCATGTCGGCGCTGTTGATGAGCGCCGGGGCGATCGAACACACCTACGGCAGCGGCCGGTACGACCGGTTGAACGGGCTCCTGCACCGCGACCCGGTGGTCGCCGGAGCCATGGTGATCGGGCTGTTCTCCCTGGTCGGGCTGCCACCGACCTCCGGGATGTGGGGGAAGATCGGGATCGTGCGATCCGTGGCGGGCGCCACCGACCGGGAACCCCTGCTGGCCTGGACGGTCATCGCGGTGGTCGTGCTGGCCTCCTTGGCGTCCCTGCTGGCCCTGCAACGGCTCTGGGACGACGTCTTCTGGGGGAAACCGATGGAGCAGTACCGTCCCGACGATCAACGCACCGGGCGGGGAGAACTGGTCCCCGTACCTGCGGGGCATCGTGTCCCGGCCAGGTTGGCAGCCCCCGGCGTGTTCATGACGGCCCTGTCGGTGGGGATCTTCCTCGCTGCGGGCTGGCTCTTCCCGGTGGCGCAGGACGCCGCGTCCGGGCTGGCCGACATCCGGCTCTACGTGGCGGAGGTCCTGCGATGAGGCTCTGGTATGCCCTCAGCTACCTGTGTTTCCTGGTCCGTGAGGTCTTCGCCGGTTCGTGGCAGGTCGCCCGGGCCGCGCTGTCGCCCCGGACGCTCTCCTCACCGGCGATCGTGGAATTCCCTCTGCGTTGCCGTTCGGACTTCGAGGTGACCGCCTTGGCGTCCTCGATCACGATCACACCGGGCACCCTGGTCGTGGGCACGGCAGCCGGTCTGGGCGACATCCCGCCGACCCTTTTCGTGCACGCCCTGTTCTCCGGGGGACGCGAAGCAGTACTGACCGAACTGCGTGACATGGAGACCCGTCTGCTCCGCGCCACCCGTGGCCGGGATGTTCCCGCGCCGCTGCCCGCTCCCGGCGAACGTCCTGCTACCTCGCCCGATGCCTCCGTCGGAGAGGGCCGTCACGACCACGAAGGGAGGTCCCGGTGACCATCGGTATCTGGGTGGCGGCCGCGATCCTGAGCGCCGCCGTCCTCATCGGCCTGTACCGGGTGACGACTGCCACCGACGGCGCCAGCCGGGCCGTCGTCGGCGACCTGGTCTTCTTCTCCGGGATCGGGCTGCTGGTGTTGCTGGGTATCCTGAGTGATTCCGCAGCCGTGGTCGACGCCGCGCTGTTGGCCTCCCTGCTGGGCATCCTCGCCACGATCGCCTTGGCCCGCATCATCACCAGAGGGCGCCGATGAACGGGGTCGTCTTCTGGCTGGTCCCGGGGCTGAGCATCCTGGGAGCGCTCTTCGTCCTGGTCAGCGCGATCGCGATGATGCGTGAACGCGACGCGATCTCCCGGATCAACGTGCTCAGCCCGGCCACCGGGCTGGGGTTGCCCCTGATCGTGGTCGCCGGGTACCTGCACCGCACCGCCCAGGTCGGGTTCGACGCGGTGGACCTGGCGAAGCTCCTCGCCACCCTGGCAGCTTTACTCGTCGTATCCTCTGTCGCCAGTAATGTATTGGCGCGCGCCGCATATCTGTCGGGTGCCCCGGTGGATGCCCGCACCGCGCCGCAGGATCTTGCCGTCGAACCGGAGGAAACAGCACGGTGACCGAGAGGCCGTTATCCCTCACCGACGACGATGTCGCCCGCGGGGTGGATCTGCCGCAGAAGGCCGTTTCTCCGTGGCGTCGCCTGGCCCACCGGTTGGGGGCCGCCCTGGCGATCCTGGTGGGCACGGTACTGGTGGTCTACCTGGATCGGGACGGCTACCGGGATGCCAACGGCGACGGGATCAGTCTCAGCGACGCCATCTATTACGTGACGGTGACCTTGAGCACCACCGGTTACGGCGACATCGCCCCGTCGACGGACATGGCCCGGCTGATCAATGCCTTCGTGGTGACCCCGGCGCGCATCATCTTCCTGGTGTTGCTGATCGGGACGACCTTGGAGGTGCTCGCTGCGGAGAGCCGCCACGAACTACGTGTCTCGCGTTGGAGGAAACGGATGAACAACCACGTCGTGCTGGTCGGTTACGGGATCAAGGGGCGGAGCGCGGCGGCGACCTTGATCAGCAGTGGCCGTCGTCGGGACGAGATCGTGGTGGTGGATGCCAGCGAGGAGGCCCGCTTGGACGCGCTGGCCGACGGTCATGCGGTGGTGGCCGGGGATGCGACTCGTCGTGAGGTGTTGTCGCGGGCGGGCATTGAGAAGGCGGATCGGGTGATCCTGGCGACCGAACGTGATGACACGAACATCCTGATCTCGTTGACGATCCGGCGGATGAATGCGTCGGTGTTCATCGCGGCGGCGGTGCGCGATCACAACAATGCGGCGTTGATGAAGCAGAGCGGCGCGGATTCGGTGATCGTCTCGGCCGATTCGGCGGGGCGGATGTTGGGTAGTTCGGCGGTGTCCCCGCAGCTGGGTGTGGTCCTGGAGGATCTGATCACCCACGGTGAGGGGATCGAGATGGCGCAACGGGACGCCCTGGCCAGTGAGGTCGGTTCGCGTCCGACGATGTTGGCCGACCGGGTGATCGCGGTGGTCCGGGACGGTGAGCTGATGTACTACTTCGAGCCGTCGGTGGGCCAGGTGCAGCGTGGTGACAAGTTGATCGTGGTGCGTTCCTCGGTGGAGCGTCCTTGGGCGCCGCGTCCGGGGACGCACGGTGAGCGGACGTCGACCCAGGACGAGGACTGAGAGGCGGGGATGGTCGTGGCCAATACCACCTGGTCGTAGGTCGAGGGGTCCGTCGTCTTCCTGTCCGTGGGGTGCCGGGTTGTTCAACCGGTCGGGTGGAGGCGCCCTCGGGCGAAGGCGGCGGCGCCGAGGAGTGCGGCGTCCTGTCCTGCGGTGGCGGGGAGCAGCGGGGTCGCGGCGACGGCGTCCATCGTCTCGGCGGACATGCCGTCGCGGACGGATCGCCACCAGTGTTCGCCGATGTCGGCGACGCCTCCGGTGAGGACGATCACTGCCGGGTCGAGGATGTTGGCGAGGCCGCCGATGATCCGTCCGGTGGCGCGGCCGCAGAGGTGGAGGGTGCGGGCGGCGAGGTCGGCGGCGGGGTCGTCGGGTCGGGTTCGGGCCCGGGCGGCGAGTGCGGCGACGGCGCGGGTGTCTGCGGCTTGGCCTCCCGCGCGTCGGAAGGCGGTGAGGATTCCCGGTCCGGAGGCCAGTCCTTCGAGGTGGCCGTCGCGGCCGCAGCTGCAGCGGATGCCTTGGGCTTCGGGCGCGGCGAGGTGGCCGATGTGGCCGGCGACGAAGTGTTCGCCGAAGAGTACGGTCCCGTTCAGGACGTGGGCTCCGCCGATGCCGGTGCCGACGGCGACGAGGAGCATGGAGCGGTGTCCGCGCCCGGCGCCGTGTCGGGCTTCGCCGAGGGCGTGGGCGTGGACGTCGTTCAGGGCGTGGGCCGGGACACCGAAGGTGTCGGTGAAGGCTGCGGCCAGGGGGGTTCCGGGCCAGCCGGGCAGGGCGTCGGTGGCGTGGGTGACCGTGCCGGTGTGCGGGTCGATGACGCCGGCCGATCCGATGCCGATGGCTGTGATCTGTCGTCCGGCGGTCAGTTCCCGTCCGAGGTCGAGGGCGGTGTCGAGGACGGCTGTCGCGCCGTGTTCAGCGGGGGTGGGGGCACCCCGCCGGTCGAGGGTCCGACCGGCGGGGTCGACGAGGGCTGCGGTGATCTTGGTGCCGCCGATGTCCACGGCGAGGGTGAGTTCTGCTGTGGGCTGCGGTGGGTGGTTCATCGTCGTGGCCTTCGTCGAGGGGTGGGGCGTCTTCTCAGAGGAGTCCGACCTTCTGGAGCACGTCCTGGACCGCGTCGACGTTGGAGCCTTCCAGCGCGGTCATCGGTGCGCTCATCGTGTTGGTGTCGAAGACGCCCAGCAGTTGCAGGGCGGTCTTGAAGGAGCCGACGCCTGCGGCGGGGCCGACTTTGCCGACGGGGGCGAAGGCGATCTCCATCAGGTGGGCGAGTCGGTCCTGTTCGAGTCGGACCTGTTCCCAGTCCCCGGCTTGGGCGGCGGTGTGCAGGCGGACGTATCCGGCGGGGTCGACATTGCCCAGCCCGGGGACGCAGCCGTGGGCGCCGGACAGGTAGGCGCCGTCGACGACGACCTCGTGGCCGGTGAACAGGGCCAGGGGTTCGCCTTCGGCCCGGTTCTGCAGGGCGAGTCGCCGGAAGGAGACGTCGTCCCCGGAGGAGTCCTTCACGCCGACGATCGCTCCGGTGCGGGCGAGGTCCATCAGCATCTCCGGGGCGAGTTTGGTGTGGACGCACACGGGGATGTCGTAGGCCAGGACGGGCACGGTGGCGGCTTCGCCGATGGCGGTGAAGTGGTGGCGGATCTCTTCCTGGCCGGTGATGGCGTAGAAGGGTGCGGTGACGACGACGCCGGTGACGCCGGTCTTCTCGGCTGCTCGGATGTGGGAGACGACCCGGTGGGTCTGTGTGTCGATGCAGCCGGCGAGGACGGGCACCTGGCCGGCGACGATGCCGGTGACGGCGTCGAGGACCTGGGCGCGCATGTCGTCGTCGAAGAAGGCGACTTCGCCGGAGGATCCGAGGGCGAAGAGGCCGTGTACCCCGCTGTCGAGCAGGCGGGTGATGAGGCGCTCAAGGGAGGCCAGGTCGAGTTCACCGTCGACTGTCAGCGGTGTGACGAGCGGCGGGATGACGCCACAGAAAGGCGTGTTCACTTGTCCTCCCAGGGTTCTGGGTCGTGGGTCAGCAATGAGGGTGTGGAGAGCAGCAGGGAGCGGGTGTACTCGCCGCGCGGGTCGCGGAAGAGCCGTTCCGCCGGGCCTGATTCGACGATGCCGCCGCGGTACATCACGGCGATCCGGTCGGAGACATAGCGGACCGTGTTGATGTCGTGGGAGATGAACACCAGCCCCAGGCCCAGTTCGTTCTTCAGGTCGGTGAGCAGGTTGAGCACCTGGGCACGCACGGAGACGTCGAGGGCCGAGGTGGGCTCGTCCGCGATGATCAGTTCGGGGTCCAGGGCCAGGGCTCGGGCGATGGCGACGCGTTGGCGTTGTCCACCGGAGATCTGCCGGGGCAGCACGTCGAGTGCGGACAGTGGCAGGCCGACCAGGTGCATGAGTTCTTCGACCCGGTGCGTCCGGTAGTTCTCGTCACCGATGCCGTGGACGCGCAGCGGGTCGAGGAGCTGTTCGCGGACGACCATGCGGGGGTTCAACGCGGTCGAGGGGTCCTGGAAGACCATGGAGACGGTACGTCCCAGGACTCGACGTGCTTTGGGGGTGTGCGCCATGGGCGCTCCCCGGAAGTGCACCTCTCCTTTGGTGGGCGTCTGCAGGCCGACCATGACCCTGGCGAGGGTGGTCTTGCCGCAGCCGGACTCACCGACGATCCCGACGGTCTCCCCGCGGTAGGCGCGGAAGTCGACGCCGCGCAGGGCCTGGACCCGTTCGGGTTTGAGGAAGGTGCTGCTCCGGGAGCGGTGCACGACCTGGACCCCGCGGAGTTCGAGCAGGGGCTCGGTGTCCGGTTCGCCCTGGTCGGCAGGGGTTTCCGGTTCCGGTTCCCAGGTGGCGTACTCCTCGTAGCCGTCGTACTGCTCGTAGGTGTCGTTCTTCTCCGACGGCGTGCTCATCGGCGTTCTCCCTTCAGCACTGCTTCCAGGGCGTCCGTGGTCGCGTAGACGTGGTCGACGTCGGGGGCGAGGTCACTGGAGACCTTGTGCAACCGGGGTTTCTCCGCGAGCCCGACGGTCGGGTGGGAGGAGCGGGGTGCGAAGCGGTCGCCCTGGACGAATTCGGCGGGGCTGGGCACGGTGCCCGGCACCTGGTAGAGGCGCCGCGCCCCGGACTCGATGGACAGGACCGAGCCGAGCAGGCCCTGGGTGTATTCGTGTCGCGGGTTGGTCAGGATGGACCGGGTGGCGCCTTGTTCGACGACCTGACCGGCGTACATGACGGTGATCCGGTGCGCCAGTTGGGCGACCAGGGCCAGGTCGTGGCTGACGAAGACCATCGCGAAGCCGAGCTGCTCACGCAGTTCGTTGAGCAGGTCGACGACCTGTTGCTGCACGGTGACGTCGAGGGCGGTGGTCGGCTCGTCCGCGATGATGAGCTGCGGGTTGCGGGTGAGCGCCATGGCGATGAGCACGCGTTGGCGTTGTCCGCCGGAGAGCTCGTGGGGGTAGGAGCTGAGGGTCCGTTTGGGGTCGAGGCCGACCAGTTCCATCAGTTCCTCGGGGGTGCGGGTGCCGCCCCGGCGGGTGAGCTGGGTGAGTTGTCGGCGCACGACCATCGAGGGGTTCAGCGAGCTGAGCGCGTCCTGGTAGACCATGGCCATGTGGTGCCCGCGGAGCTGGTTGTGGGCTTTGTGGTCGAGTTCGAGGACGTTTTCCCCGCCCATCATGATGCGGCCGGAGGTGTGCGCGGTGTAGGGCAGCAATCCCATGATCGCCATCGAGGTGATCGATTTTCCGCAGCCGGATTCGCCGACCAGGCCCATGGTTTCGCCGGGGCGTACCTCGAAGGAGACATTGTCGACGATGTTGACGTCGCCGTGGGCGGAGGGGAAGGAGATCGACAGGTTCTCGACCCGCAGGATCGGTTCGGCCTTGTCCGTGTACTGGAGGCGGTCGGTGCGCACCATCTCGGAGGTGCGCAGGGCGCTGAGGCTGACCGAGAGCAGGTCCTTGGCGGTGCGTTCGTCGGTCACGCCGAGCATGCGTACGCCGTTGGCGTCGGCGGCGGCCTCCTCCAGTGCTTTCTCCTCGGCGTCGATGGCGGCGGCTTTCCGGGTCACCGGGCTGGCCATGGCGTCGGTGAGCCCTTCGGCGAGGACGTTCAGCGCCAGGACGGTGATCAGGATCATCAGACCGGGGAAGAAGGTGGGCCACCAGTGCCCGCCGAGGAGCACCTGTTTGCCGTCGGAGAGGATGTTGCCCCAGCTGGGCTCCGGGGGTTTCACTCCGGCGTTGATGAAGGACAGTGAGGCCTCGAAGACGATGGCGTCGGCGACCAGGACGGTGGCGAACACCAGGATCGGGGCGATGCAGTTGCGGGCGACGTGCTTGGCGAGGATGTAGGGCACGCGGGCGCCCATCACCCGGCTGGCGGCGACGTAGTCCTCGCCGAACTGGTCGAGGACGTTGGCCCGGATGACTCGGGAGAGTTGGGGCACGTACAGGAAGCCGATGGCCAGGACGAGCACGGGGACGGAGTTGCCGAAGACGGCGACGAAGACCGCGGCGAGGGCGACTCCGGGGAAGCTCATGACGATGTCGAGCAGTCGCATGAGGATTTCGGAGACGATCCGGTTGCCGGTGGCGGCGACGGAGCCGAGGACGGCGGCGACGACGAGGGCGACCAGGGTGGCGAAGATGCCGATGATCAGTGAGGATCGGGCGCCCCAGATGACGCGGGCGAAGACGTCCCGGCCGATGGCGTCGGTGCCGAAGAGGTGTTCCCCGCCAGGTGCCTGGACCGGGGTGCCGGTGGCCAGGGGGTCCCCGGCGACGAGGGGTGCGGCCAGGGCCATCAGGACGATGAGGCTGATCAGTCCGAGGGCGATCTGGGTGGATCGGGGCAGGGTGCGCAGTGCACCGAGTCGTGCTCCCGGGGACGATTCGAGCCGTGAGGTGAGTTCGGATCGCATCAGATGCTCCTGATCCGCGGGTTGACCAGTACGTACAGCAGGTCGACGAGGATATTGATGACTATGAAGGCGATGGCCACGGTGAGGGTGACCCCTTGGACGAGGAAGACGTCGTTACGGGTGACGCCGTCGAGGATCAGCTGTCCCATGGCCTTGATGTTGAAGATGATCTCGATGATGACCGCCCCGCCCATCAGGTAGCCGATGCGCAGGCCGAGGACGGTGATCGGGGTGATCAGGGCGTTGCGGAGGACGTTGATCGCGACGACCTCGGAGTAGGGCACTCCGGAGCCGATGGCGGTGCGCACGTAGTCCTTGTCGAGTTCCTGGACCATGGAGGTGCGGACGACGCGGATCAGTGATCCGGCGACGGGGGTGGCCAGCGCGAACACCGGGAGGAAGGTGTTGTTCAGGTAGGTGGCCGGGTCCTGCAGGAAGGGCACCCAGGTGAGGATGAGCGCGGGGAAGAGTCCTGCTCCGCCGGGGACGGCGCCGAGGTTCTGGATGAGCAGGATCGCCAGCCAGAAGGACGGGGTGGCCAGGGCCATGATCGAGAGCACGCGGATGAGCTGGTCGGGCCAGCGTCCGCGGTGCAGGGCGGCGAGGACGCCGAAGACGACGGCGATGACCACGGCGACGATCAGGCCGAGGATGGCCAGTTGCATGGTGATCGGGAAGGCTTCGGCGACCATCCCGATGACGGGGGTGTTTCCGCTGGTGGTGCCGAGGTCTCCTTGGAGCATGCCGAGGAGGAAGAGTCCGTATCGGACCAGGAGGGGCTTGTCGAGCCCGTGTTCGGTGCGATAGGCGGCGAGGGCGTCGGGGGACGCGGATTCGCCGAGTGCGAGGCGGGCCGGGTCGGCCGGTGAGAACGACATGACGACGAACACCAAGAACGTCACGCCGAGAATCATCACCGGCAACGCGACCAGCCGACGCCCGATGAGGCGCATCAGGTTGGACACGGTCTGCTCCTTCGTGCAGCAGATAGGTGAGACAGAGGACGGCGAGGCGGCGCTCGTGGCGCAGGCCGTGGGTACCGCCGTGAATAAGCCGATGATGTCTGAATGACACGACATCATCGGCTTATTACTAAAGCCGTTAGGGATAGTACTGAACCCTCGTACAGGGACCAATGTCACCCAAGCTTTACGGCTATATCTCACCCAACTTCATGCAGGATGCAGCATCCCCGATACAGCCTATTTACCGGAGCCCACTCCGATGAAAGACAGCCCGGTCAGAGCGATCGGCTTGAAGTCCGCCAAGGAGGAACCGTCCCACGCCATCGGTGACTTTCGGTGGAACAGCGGATACAGCGGGAGCTCCTCCGAGATGAGGTCGTAAAGCTTGCCCCACACCTCTTTCTGGGCATCTTCGCTGGTCGCCTTCACTCCCTCGTCGAGCAGGCTCTGCACCTGCGTATAAGAAGGCTGCCCCTTCCAGTGCATACGCTGCTCGGTCCAGGTGTCTCCCCCGTACCACCAACGCATCAACATATCGGGGTCATTTCCGAAGACCGAAGGGTCGCCCGGCGCGATGACCACGTCATAAGCAGCAGGCTTGCCGTCGATAGTGTTGTACACGTCGGCTGATTTCTTCTCGATGAAATCGACTTCGACACCCGCCGCCTTCAACGATTCGGCGATCACCGGCGTGCATTTCTTCACCCAATCGTGATCGGTGCACAGCAGGCGCAGCTTCGTCAGCCCCGTCTTGGCGAAGAGCTCCTTCGCCTTGGCCTGGTCGTGGGTGTACACCATCGAGGCCTTGCGGTACTGCGGGTGCTCCGAGTGCAGGAAGCAGGTCGCCGGAGTGGCCTGCCCGAGCAGACCGGTCTTGACGACCTTGTCCATGTCGATCGCGTAGAAGAAGGCCTGCCGGTTCTCCTTCTTGGCGAAGGGGTTGTCGGCCGAGTGGTTGAACATCGCGAAGAGCAGACCGAAGCCCTGCACCGATTCCACCCGGGAGGTGCCCTTGAGCTGGTCGATCGACAGGTAGGGCACCGAGTCGATGGCCTGGACGCTCTTCGACTGCATGGCATTGGTGCGGGTGGCCGCGTCCGGGATGATCTGCCACTTCATCGACTTGGCCCGCGCCGGCACCGGGCCGTTGTAGGCCTCGTGGCGCTCGAAGGTGATCTGCTTGGAGCTTGCGCCATTGTCCGTCATCTTCCACGGTCCTGACCCGATCGGGTTGGCGTCGAAGGCCTTACGGTCTGCAGCCGCAGCCTTCGGCACGATCTTCACGACCGAAAGCCGGGAGGCCAGCAGCCCGGTGGCGTGCTTCAGGGTGATGGTGACCGTCTTCTCGTCCTTCTTGGTGACCTTGTCCACGAAGGGGATGAACTGGGCGTACAGCGACTTGTTCGCCGGGTCCTGGACCCGCTCGAAGGAGAAGACCACGTCGTCCGCGGTGACCGGGGAACCGTCGTGGAAGGTGGCCCCCTCACGCAGCGCGATGTCGACGCTGGTGTCCGTCGCCGTGGGCAGCTCCTTGGCGAGTGCGGCGTAGGTCTTCCGGGTGGCTGGGTCGATCTCGGTGAGACCTTCCATGGTGTGCCAGTTCACCGCGATGGTCAGTGCGGCGGAGGTGGTCATGGGGTCGTAGCCGTTGGTGCCGAGTTCGTAGGAGATGGCACCGACGATGGTGCCGTCCTTCTTGGCGTCGACCTTGGCGTCGACGGCGCCGGAGCCGGAATTCTTGGGCCCGCAGGCGGACAGTGACGCCGAGAATCCTGCTGCGAGGCCCACCGCACCTGCCAGCTTGAGAAATCCGCGCCGTGAGGAATTGTGCGCGAGGAGGTTCAAGATGGACACCTTTCCTGAGTAGCGGTGGTCCGTTACCGCTCTTGGTGGCCTGATTGCCCGACATATTGTTCAGACAATTTAAGACCTGACATCGGACATCCGACGTCCGATGATGTAACGTGACATTAGGTGACTTCCTCGGAGGGGTCAAGCGACTTCTTGAAGTTTCTAATACCGACAGATCACCTTCCCTGCACCCTCCCCAACCGTCCGTCGATCCACCCCGTCGACACACCAGCACGAAAGTTCTTCTCGCCTCACCTTCTTCACACAATCCACCGCAAGATGGGATTTGACACCATCCACCCGTACCTCGGGGCGGCCCTTCACGAATCGAGGTCTCCATGGCTATCGCAGACCGGCGCTCGAGCACCTGGTCCACGGCAGACGGGATCAAGGCGTACATCATCGAATACGGTCTGAGACCGGGCGACCTCATGCCCACCGAAGCCGACCTGTGCGTCGCACTCGGAGTCTCCCGTTCCTCCGTCCGCGAAGCCGTGCGCACCCTGGCCTCGCTCGACATCGTCGAAGTCCGACACGGCCACGGCACCTACGTCGGCCAGATGTCCCTCGCCCCCCTCGTCAACGGCCTGGTCTTCCGGCTCTCCCTCGACGCCGAACAGACCCTCAACTCCCTGCGCGACGTCGTACACACCCGAATGGCCCTCGACCTCACCGTCGCCGACGAACTCATCGCTCGAAACCACGGGAAATACCGCCGAGAACTGCACTCCCTGCTCGACGAGATGGAACGACGCGGCGCCGCAGGCGGAGAATTCATGGAAGAAGACTTCGCCTTCCACGCCCTGCTGTTCAAAGACGTCGACAACACGATCATGGGCGAACTCGCCAGCGCCTTCCTCGAGATCTACACCCGGGCCCTCCCCCAACTCGGCGTCACCCCCCAGGAGGACATCGCCCAGACCGTCCGCACCCACCACGACATGCTGCGCGCCCTCGAAACCGGAGACGTGGACGGATATCGCGCAGCGGTACGCGCCCACTACGCCCCCCTGCAACGCGCCATCGAACGCGCCGTCGAAGCCCAGACCCCACCCGCGGAAGACCCTTCCTGACCGCCGACACCCGCACGGAAAGAGCACGGATGCATCCCCTCATAGCCGCCCTGCGAGGACAACTGGTCGTGTCCTGCCAGGCCTACCCCGGCGAACCCCTACGCCACCCCGAGACCATGGCCCAGATGGCCGAGGCCGCCGTCACCGGCGGAGCCGTCGCCATCCGCGCCCAAGGACTCGCCGACATCTCCGCCATCACCGGCCGGGTCGACGTCCCCGTCATCGGCCTGTGGAAATCCGGACACGACGGAGTCTTCATCACCCCCACCCTCCGCCACGCCCGAGCCGTCCTGGACGCCGGAGCCCAGATCGTCGCCCTCGACGGCACCCGACGGCCCCGACCCGACGGACGCACCCTCGCCGAGACCGTCGCCGCCCTACGCGCCAGCCACCCCGACTCCCTCGTCATGGCCGACTGCGGATCCCTCGGCGACGCCCAGGCCGCCGCCGACGCAGGCGTCGACATCCTCGGCACCACCCTCGCCGGATACACCGACGAACGGCCCAAGACCGACGGGCCCGACCTCGACCTCGTCACCGAGATCGCCCACGCACTCCCCCGTCTCCCCCTCATCGCCGAAGGGCGCATCCACACCCCGGCCCAGGCCCGCACAGCACTCGCTGCCGGTGCCCACGCCGTGGTCGTGGGCACCGCCATCACCCACCCCACCACGATCACCGGGTGGTTCGCCCAAGCACTTCGGCACTGACGAGACACGTGAGACCACGCTCAGCACCCACAAGGGGAGAACACGCATGACCTTACGACGCCGGATCACGATCGCCGTCGCCGCCACCTTCGTCCTCGGCATCCTCACGGCCTGCGGCCTCGGCAACACGGGCAGAACCTCGAACTCCCCCGCCACCAGCAGATCCGCCTCGTCCTCCAAGGACGGACGCGAACGCCGCGACCTGGCCTACGTGGAGAGCGGCGACCCGGTACACGCCCTGGACCTCTTCCTCCCGGAGAAAACGGACGGCCCGGCCCCGCTGTTCGTCTGGGTCCACGGCGGTGGCTGGCGCGGCGGCGACAAAGCCGACATCGACGAACACATCCTCAAAGTCGGCCGGCTCCGCGACGACCTGCTCAACCAGGGCATCGCCGTCGCCAGCGTCAACTACCACCTGCTGCCCCAGACCAGGTTCCCCCAGCCGATGCAGGACGTCTCCGCCGCCGTGCGCTATCTCAAGGCCGAATCGTCGAAACTAGGCCTCGACCCCGACCGGGTCGCCATCGGCGGAGAATCCGCCGGAGCACACCTGGCCGGGATGGTCGCCATGACCCCCAAGGAACACGCCCTCCACGGCACCATCGGCCCCCAGACCGACCCCGGGGTGAAAGCCTTCCTCGGGTACTACGGCATCTACGAATTCACCACCAGACTCGCCCAACAGCGTGCGCAAGGCTGCAAACCGGGACGCTCCGGGGTGGAGAGCTCACACGGACGACTGATCGGCGCTGACCCCGAATCCTCCGAGGGACGGATGGCCGCCGAGAAGGCCAGCCCGATCAGCCACGTCCACAAGACCTCACCGCCCAGTCTCCTGATCCACGGCAAGCAGGACTGCACCGCCCCGGCCAAACAGTCGATCGACCTCGGCGAGAAACTGAAACAAGCCGGAGTGGAACAGCAGGTCGTCCTGATCGACGCCGCACACGCCCAGCCCGTCTTCTACACCGACGACAACCTGCGCCGTCAGGCCGTGCAATTCCTGGTGGGCAAACTCAAGGCCTGAACCGGGCCGAACCGACCCCGACGGGGGGACGGCCCGGCGTCGAAACCGGCCTCGGCCACACGCCGCAACACCGCGCCGTCCACCCCGGCCCGACCCGCCACCGCCAACTCCCGGACGAAGGCCTCCACGCCGATCTCGTACCGGGAGGGGTGCGGGACCTCCACGCTGACCGGCACCCCGTCCAGGAAGGCGTTCAGGAAGCCGTACACATCGGCATCGCCTGCACCGGGGAGCAACCGGTGTGAGCGGGACTCCTCGACATATCCGTCCAGATCGACAGGCGGCGAGTCCGGGGCATCACATAGCTGCACCATCACGACCAGGTCGGCCACCGCCTGCGCCTCGGCCACGGTGCTGCCCGCCCGGTGGAAGTGCAAGGTGTCCGGCAGTACGAGACATCCCGCGGTCCGGGCCAACGCGGCCGCCTCGGCCAGCGTCGACACCGTACGGTAGGCCATCGGTTCGAACATCGGCACGATGCCGAAGTCCATCGCGTCCTGGGTGAACTCACAGAGGGTGTCGGCGATCCGGGACCGGTCGGCATCCGATGCGGCCACCGTGAAGACCCGAGCTCCCAGAGCCGCTCCGGCCTCCAGGGCCGGCAGCCAGGTCTCCGCTCCGAGACACCCGTCGAAGACCAGACATTCGACGTCCAACACGTTCAACCCGGTGTCGGCCAGAGCCTTACGGGTCCGCCTCAGCTCAGAACCGCCCGGGTTCAACGCGAAGAAGGGTTCGTCCGGTGAGACCCGCTGCACCCGTAGCCCCACGAAGTCGAAACCGGCCCCGGCGGCAGCCTCCACGATGCGGTGGGGTGCCTCACCCAACACCGACAACGGGGCCAGACCGAGCGCTCTCCTCACCGGAATCTTCTCCGAACGGACACCAAAACTGTTTTTACCCAACGTCATTCCTTCGGATTCCGTGAGCGGCGATCTCACCTTCGAAACAGACTCCTCCACCCGATCTGCCACACGGTACGCGCCCCCTGGGTCGGACGTACAACCTGGTTCCCCACATCGCCACGCAGCCCCTGGGCCCCACCCCCTCAGGACGAAACACCCGACGGATCAGCCACCGACCGGCCCGCGGAGCCTCCCGGTGACCTGCGCAGGAACTCAATCGGCAGCAGCCTTCGCGACACGGACGAACGGCAGGACGGCATCCTTATGCTGCAGCGCCGGACGCTCCACCAGCAGCCAGGACATCACCGCCACCGCCCCGGTCACCACCATGAGCAGGAGCAGATGCACCGGCACCGGCAGCGCCCCCGTACCGGCTGTCGTCAGGATCGTCGCGATCGGCCAGTGATAGACGTACACCCCGTAGGAGAGATCCCAGGGCAACGGTCTACGCAGCCACGGCGTACCCACCACCGCCCACAGCATCAGATACGCGAAAGCCACCCCGCCGAGCGGACGGTAGTCCCGCAGCAGGAACACCGACAGAACCACCACCGCCAGCGCACCCCACGCATACCCGCCACGCATCGGGAGCCGTCTCCCGTACAGCAGGGCCAAGGTGCCCAACAGGAACATGAAGAAGAAACGCATGTACCGGCCGCCCGACAGCTCGACACCCCAGATCTCCTGCGCCACCAGGAAGAGGCCAGGGCCCACGCAGGCCAGCACCACCAGCAGCCGTCGACGCCCCGGCCGCAACGCACCGACCACCCCCAAGACGACGACCAGCACGTAACAGACCGCCTCGAACCACAAGGTCCACAGCGACCCGTTGATCACCCCGGGAGTCCGCGTACCGGTGGGCAGACCGGCCACTGCGTAATCCCGGATCATCAGGAAGGCGTTGTCCGCCGCGTACCAGAAGGACGACCTCTCCCCGAAGAACACCTCCTCGGGGCCACCGCCTTCGAGGACCGCCAGCACCGGGGCCACCACCAGGGCGGTCGACACCAGACACAGCCAGAACCCCGGCAGGATCCGCAACGCCCGATGCCAGGCGTAACGCGCCGGGGACCCCAGCCGCAGGAAGGAACCCGCCACGAGGAAACCACTCAGCACGAAGAAACCGTCGACCGCCAGGGCACCCAGGTCGGTGTGCCCGAACCGGGGCTGATGGCCGTAGGCGATCTGGGTCCCGTGGGCCAGCGCCACGAAGACCGCCAACGACAACCGGAGCAGGTCCAAGCTGTTCGCCCGCGGATCGAAACGGGCGGTCAAGCTGTCGTCCGTCGAAACTGCCCGGACGGAGGGGACGTCGAGCCGGGGCATGGAACTCCCAGGGGTCGGCGGCGGGAAAGGACGACCCCGCCGACTCTACCGTTACGTCAGGGTTGCCCCCGACCACGCCCGGACACCCCCGGACGAGCCCCGCCGCGCGCTATCCACGCTCACAACCAGGACACCTGCCCCCGCAGCAGCGCATAACCCACGAAAGCCACCACATCCAGAAGGGTGTGCGCCACCACCAACGGCATCACCCGCCCCCACCGGGCGAAGACCCACCCGAAAAGAACCCCCATCGCGATATTCCCCAGGAAACCACCGAACCCCTGATAAAGGTGATACGCGCCCCGGATGACCGAGGAAAGCCCCACCACCCAGCACAGCGACCAGCCCGCCTGCCGCCACCGCGTCATCAGGTAGCCGACCATCACCACCTCCTCCACCACCGCGTTCTTCACCGCCGACAGGATCAGCACCGGCACCGCCCACCACACCTGCCCCAAGCCCGCCGCCGACACCGTCGTGTTGATCCCCCACTGCCGCGCAGCCACGTAGAAGGCCAGCCCGGGCAGACCCACCGCCGCCGCCAGAAGCGCGCCCCGCCACAGATCCCCACCAGGACGACGCAGATCCACCCCGATCCGCGACGGCCCCACCCCGTCCCGCGCCAGCAGATGCACCGCCAACAACGCCGGGAACAGCGGCAGGACGACCCCGGCCAACTGATAGGCCAGATCGAGCCACGGACGGTCCGGGGTGACCGACGCATTCAACGACGACGTCTGCCGGGAGAGCGCCACCGGATCGGTCAACCTACGCACGATCGACAGCACGGCCCAGACCGCCGAAGCCCCCAGGCCGACCCCCAACACCAGAAAGGACTCGACCAACAAGGTCCGTCGCGCCACGCCCGAAGGCGGCACCTGAGCATCCATGCCCGCAGGCTACCCAGCCGAACGGAACCCCCCACCCCGATCCTGCGTCCAAAACACATGGTCCACGACCACCGCCCGTCCACCGGCCGGACGTGCCCCGCCACCGGCGCCCGCGTCGCCGCCCTGCTCTGCGGAGGACTCCTCATGACCGTCACCGGATGCATCGGACCCGGCGAGAACGCCGGACAACATCCCACCGGCCGAGACAGCACGGCGAGCGCACCGTCCACGAGCTCCTCGTCCACGAGCGCCTCGTCGACGGCCGTGCCGAGCCCGGTCGACACGAGCAGCGCCTATCTGCCCTCGCCGATCCCGGAGCTGCCCGACCCCGCCGCGCCGACCGGCCCCCTGGAAAGACTCACCGGCGTGGTCGGCGAAGGCACCGAGCGAGGGTGCACCCTGTTGCACCTCGGCCAGGGCGAGGCCGTCCTGCTGGTCGGGGGTGGCCCCCGGCTCGTTCCCGGGGCCCAGGTCGTCGTCGAGGGGCACCGCAGCCCGCAGCTGGCCACCACCTGCCAACAAGGGAGCCCGTTCGTCGTCGCCAGAGTCGTCGACCCCGCACCCTGACCCCGCGCTCTGACCGCGCACCCGGACTGTCCGACCGTGACGACGTCCCCGGGACGCGGCGGACCGGTCGCCCCGGGAACGGGACGACCGGTCCGTTGTCACTCACCGGTGTCGGATCACGACCACAACGCCGGCGGAGCCGTCACCACCGGTGTGCCCGAGGGCGACGGCGGTGCCGTGGTCGGCGGAACAGGCGTCGGAACCGACGTGGTCGGGGTCGGTACCGGAGCCGTCGTCGGAGAGGTGGTCGTGCTCGTCGGCGACGGGGAAGGTTCCGTCTTCAGCACCGATCCGACGAACACATGGCCGATGCCGAGCACAGACCCTTCGGTGTTGACGACCTTCAACTCGCCGAAGAGCTGACGCCCCTGGGCCACCTCGGACTTCGCGACCAGCTCCCCGGTGACCTTCATCTGCTCACCGGTCGCCAGGTCCTTCGGGGTCGAGGACACCCGCAGGGTCCCCAAGGAGCTGCCGAAGTAGACGTCCAGGTAGTCGAACTGGGTTCCGCCCGGGGCACTGACCGCATAACCCTCCACGATGACCGTGTACGGGCCCGGCGCCGGGTTGATGAGGGTGACCGTCTCCTCGGAGTCGGCCTTGGCCGACTTGCCGACCTCGCGGCCGACGGCATTCTTCACAAAGAGGTCCAGGTCGGCGGTCTCGTCGGAGGGATTGCCGATCTTCACGTCCAAACGGCTCGCCCCGGCGGGGACGTCCACGGTGAAGGTCTTCTTCTCCTGGGCCTTGATCGTGGGTCGGGCCTTCGCCGAGGACCCCAGCGGGCCGCCCTGCGCGGTGACCTTCGCCGCACCCATGTCGTTGCGGACCGTCCAGGACAGGGGGACCGGCTTGCCGATCACCGCGGTCTCGACCGTCTGGGCGGCCGGTTCCACCGAGACGCCCTGGGTCGCTGCGGTCAGCGTGAACGGGTTCTGTGTCGTCGGGGTCGTCCGCGCCGATTCGACCAGGAACTCCCAGACGCCCGGCATCGGGTTCTGGTAGGCCCGCGACGTCGGGTGGCACAGTTTCGCGTCGGTGTGGTTCGTGTAGCACGACGCCCGTCCGCTGGGTTTCTCCACGGGCAGCCCGTAGGGGTTCACCGCCAGGAAGCGGGTCAGCGAACCGGCGGCGATACCGGACAGGTTCACCTGGAGGTTCTTCGTCCCCTTGGGTACTGCGACGAACAGGCTCTGTGTGCGTACCCGCTCGACCGAGCCGGTCATCTTCTGGACGAAGGGCTTCTCCTTCAGCGAGGCTGCGGCGACGATCTCGGTCATCATCTGGCCGTCGAGCCAGGGGGTGGCCTCCACGTCGAGGTTCAGGATCGCCGAGTGGGCGCCCATCGTCTCGGGTTTGGCGGTCACCTTCACCTTGACGGGGGTGCCGACGGGCAGGTCGACCTGGGTCGGGGCGCTGAAGGTGCCGTCGTTGCCGACCCATTTCAGCTGGTGGCGGGACTGGTCGGCCGGGCCTGCGGTTCGTTTGACGACGACCTCGTAGGTCTTCTCCTCGCCGATCCGCTGGCCGCCCTCACCCTGGGAGCACCGGTTGTACAGGCCTTCGCCCCGGTTCTTCACCTTCAGGGAGGCTGCCAGCGGGGTGCACACGGGGGCGCTGATCTCGTAGGCGTTCTCGGCCTTCGGGGACTTGCTCAGGATGTCCCAGGCCTTGTCCACCCGGATGAGTCCGTTGCCCTGGGCCGCTGCTTCCAGGCCCGGGATGAACTGGGCTGTGCTGTAGATCGACGTGCGCAGCTGTTTCGGGGTCACCGCGACGTCGGACTGGCGGGCGCCGGAGATCAGCAGGGTCGCCGCACCGGCTGCCTGGGGGCTGGACATCGAGGTGCCGTTGAACATGGCGTACCCGGCGGGAAGCGGGTAGCCGGCCTCGGGGACCGGTCCGCCCTCGAAGACCATCGGGATGGTGCTGATCGCCGAGCCGGGCGCGATGATGTCCGGTTTGAATCCGCCGTCCTCACGTGGCCCCCGGGAGGAGTAGTTCTGCGCCCAGAAGCTTGCGGTGACCTTCGCGCCGTAGTTGGCCATCCAGGTGTCCTTGGAGGCGCCGGCGGCGACGCTGATCACGTCGGGAGCCACCGACGGGTCGCCCACCGTGTTCACCCCGGGTCCTTCGTTGCCGGCCGAGACGAACAGTTGCACGCCGTACTCGTTGATCAACCGCTGGTACAGGTAGGAGCGGGTGTTGTTGCCGTCGTTCAGGGCGGGGAGTCCGCCGATGGACATGTTGACGATGTCCACCCGCTGGTTGGCGACCAGGTCGATCATGCCTTCGGACAGGGCCACCGAGGTGCAGCCGCCGGCGAAGACGCAGGCCTTGCTGGAGACGATCTTCGCGCCCGGGGCGGCGCCGTTCATCTGGCCGCCGAACAATTTGTGGCCGGCGGCGATCCCGGCGACGTGGGTGCCGTGGGAGCTGGCGATGAGGCCGATGTTCACGAAGTCGGCCCGTTTTCCTTCGAATGTGGGACCGGCCGGTGTGAGGTCGACGTCCTTTCGGAACTCCACGACGAAAGGCATGCTCTCCCGGACGTCGGTCGCCGGGTCGTCCTTCCCGAAATGGCCGATGTCGAAACGTTCCTTGTACGGGCGCATCATCGCGTCGTCGGTGAAATCGTGGTTCGCATTGACGTCGACCCAGATGTCACCGGTGTTGTAGTCGTAAAGAATTCCCCACGAGCTGCTGTTGCTGCCGTCGCGGTCGAGATCTCCTTCGAATTCACGGCTGCCGTTGGCGGCCGATTCCCGGAAGACGTTGATCGCGAAGTCCGCGCCCGGGCGGTTCGGGAGTTTCCATTCCGCTCCGCCGAATTTCGCGGAGGACCCGCTCACCTTGGTGAGCATCGGGCGCCAGGTGCCGTCCGCTTCCGACAGCGGGTCGGTGGCGGTCACCCAGTTCACGATCTTGCGTTCACCGGTCGTGGTCTTCTGCAGTGCGGGATGGTCGAGGTCGACGCCGGAGTCGAGCACGCCGATGGTGGCCTGGCGTCCGTCGAAGGTCGGATGCGCCTTCCGGAAGGCGATCGCCCCGGTCTCGTTCGTGGGCATGTACGGATTCGAGTCCGGTGTGGAGGCGTTCGGCCCTGTCCACTGGCGGACGTTCTGGGCGCTCCCGCTGGGCTGGTCGGCGACCGGGACCGGGACGGTCAGCATCTCGTCCAGGTCGACCTTCTTGACCTGGGCGATCTTCGTCACCTTTCTCGCCGATGCGGTGTCCAGGGTGGCCCGGACGTAGCCGGTCTTCTCATGGACGTATCCCACCGAGGCGCCCAAGGACTTCAGCTGGCCGACGACTTCCTGGGTCTTGTCCTTGTCGGTCAAGGTCATCACCGTGACCTTGGTCTTCCCGGACGATTCGGCCTCCAGCAACAGCTCCTGGCTGTGGGTACTCATCTTCTCGGCCTGGGGGGTGTCCTTCCCGCCCTCCGCCGTGAGGGTGACCGGTGCCACGGGAGTCGGTGTCGTCTCTGCCGAAGCCGTATTCATCCCGACGGCAGAAAGCCCCACGGCGAGTATCGCGGCAAGCCCGCGTCTCGTGGTGTGAACGCTCACTGGCTGTCCTTATCTTCAGGGGCAGAAGGAATCCCCGAATGTCGACAGGGCTCGACATCGCTGGCTGCCCGAGTTATTCATACTCTGCAGGCAGCCCGCCGCCCGGATAACGCCACACGACACAGGCAAACAAATCGTCAATTTTCGACAAGAACATTCCAGGAAACGATTCCAAGGCTCACAGCCCGGTCACAAGAACCTGATGGGCTCACCCAAGTCGGCGCGCCCACAGTGGATATCGAGCCGAGAAGACATCACCTCAGGCACCACCATCCGCTGACCGAAGGAATCATCATGGCCACCAGGAAACATCTCATCTCCACTGCGGCTGCCGTCGTCGCCGCTCTCGCCGTCACCGGCGGGGCTGTCATGGCCAATGCGTCCTCCTCTTCCGGTCCCGCTCCCAGCCCGGCACCGAGCACCAGCGCGTCCGCCCCGGCGAATCCCGACGCCCAGAACGGGCCCGGCGACGGCCGAGGACGAGACGGGCAGGGCAAGGGCCACGGCAAGGGCAAGGGTCACGGCAAGAAGCGGGGCACCGAGGTCACCGGGGACGAGGCCAAGAAGGTGACCGACGCCGTCAAGGCGAAGGACTCCGCCGTGGAGGTCGTCCGGGTCGTCAAGAACCAGAAGGGCGACTACCGCGTCAAGGCGAAGAAGGACGGGAAACGCATCGGCTTCGCCGTCAGCTCCGACCTGAAGACCGTGACCGAGCGCACCGGCAAGGACAAGAAGGGGCGCGAGCGCCGTCGTCCCGGAGGCGAGGGGCGGGGACACGGGCCCCGTCAGGACGGGCAAGGCCCCGGGGACGGGCAGGGTCGTCACCGTGACGGCGAGGTCCGTCCGCAGTCCGACCGTCCCGGGCAGGGGCAGGGTCGCCCTGACCGTCCTGTCGGCTGATCCCCGACAGGGTGCGGCGCGGGGGACGTCGCACCGCACCCTGTCGTCGAGGCAGGTCGGCCCGGGTCACAGCTCCAGGTCGGGTTTGATCCGCCGGGCGGTCCAGATCCGCAGCCGCAGGGCCGCCCACCGGGTGGCGATCATCGCGAGCAGCCAGTAGGCGAAGAGGACGGCGATGATCATCGGCATCCGGTGCAGGGGGCCGCCGTACATGAGGTGGCGCAGTCCTTCGACGGCGTAACTCATGGGTGCCAGGTGGTGGACCACCTGCAGGGGTTCGGGCAGGGTCTGCCAGGGGAAGGTTCCACCGGCGCTGACCAGCTGCAGGACCATGAACACCAGGCCGACGAACTTGCCCACCGCGCCGAACCGGGCGGCCAGGGCCAGGAGGATCGACACGTAGACGCAGGACACCCCGATCAGGAAGAGCACCGTCGGGATGGGTTTGTCCATCTTGAATCCCAGCCCCCAACCGATCAGCAGGAAGACGGCGACGGCCTGGCAGGTGCCCAACAGTGCCGGGGTCATCCAGCCGCTGAAGGCGATCCGCCATCCGGGCTGGTTGGCCACGACGGCGCGCAGCGAGACCGGCCGGACCACCAGGAACAGGGTGTAGGCGCCGATCCACAGGGAGAGCGCGAGGAAGAAGGGGGCCAGTCCGGCTCCGTAGTTCTCCGCTTCGGCGGCGGCGGCGCGTTCGATCGAGACCGGGGCGCCCATCACCTGAGCGGCGGCCGCACGTTGTTCAGGGGTCGTGGCGGGGATCTTCTCCACGCCGCTCTTCAGCCCGTCTCCCAGTTTGTGGGCGCCTTCGTCGAGTTTCTGGCTGCCCTGGAGGGCTTTGCCCGTCCCGTCGTGCAGTTTGTGGGCGCCTTCGTCGAGTTTCGCCAGCCCGGTGGTCATCTTCTGGGCGCCGTCGGCGAGTTTGGTCGACCCGGTGTGGGCTTCCTTGATGCCGGCGGACAGTTTGACGGACGCGGTGGCCAGTTTGTCGGCGCCGTCGGCGAGTTTGGTCGATCCGGCCGACAGCTGGCTGAGTTTGCCCGAGGCGGAGGTCACCTTGCCGCTGACCGTGGTGAGTTTCCCGTCGACATCGGTGAGTGCTTTGCGGGCGGCCGTCGTCGCCTCGGCGATCACCGAATCAGGTTTGCCGGATTCCTTGTTGGCTTTGTCGATGGCGTCGAGCCGGGCGACCAGGTCGGTCTTCAACGAGGCCCGTGAGAGGTCGATCTGTTTGGCGCCGTCGGCGAGCTGTTGTCCTGCGCTGGCGACCTGGGCGTTGCCGTCGGCGACCTTGCGGGCACCGTCGGCGAGTTGGCGGGTCTTCGAGGGCAGTTCGGCGGTGCCTTCGGCGAGTTTGCCCATGCCCTGGCTGAGTTTCCCTGCTCCTTGGGCGAGTTCCTGGCTGCCTTTGTGGGCCTTGGTGGTGCCGTCGACGAGTTTCTCGGTGCCGTCGCGGAGTTTCTTCTGGCCGTCGAGGAGTTTGGTGGTGCCTTCGGAGAGTTGGGCGGCGCCGTCGGAGGCGGAGGTGAGGTTGACGCGGACGGTGTTGAAGCCGTCGAGCATCTTGCTGGCCGTGGTGGAGGACAGTTTCGAGGCGATCGACTTGGTGATCTCGGCGATCACCTGGTTGGAGATGGTGCGGGTCAGATAACCGTTGGCGTCATTGGTGATCTGTTCCAGGTGTGCCTGCCGGGGATTGCCGGTGCCGACCGACGACAGGTCGGCGGAGAAACCGGCGGGGATGATGACGGCGAAGTGGTAGGTCTCGTCCTTGACGCCCTGGGTGGCGCTCTGCCGGTCGATGACCGACCAGTCGAATTTCTTCGTCTTGGCGAGCTGCTCGGCGATCTCCTTGCCGATCTGGATCCGTTCGCCGTTCGCGAGGGTGGTGCCCTGGTCCTCGGAGACGATGGCCGCGGGCATGCTCGACAGGCGCGCATAGGGGTCGCGGTTGGCGTACAGGTAGAGGCCCGCGTAGAGGCTGGGGATCAGGACGAGCGCCACGAGGGCGACCCTGATCATGGGCGCCGAGGTCAGGCGGAGCAGTTCCGCCAGGGCGAGTCGATGGCTCCTCACAGGGACACTCCGATGTGGTAGGTGTCTTCCAGACCCAGGATCCGGGCGGTGCTGGGGGTGCAGACGATGACGATGACCCGGTCCTCGGCGATCAGTTCACCGAGGGGGACCGCCCATTCTTCGACGTCGCCGCCCCACCGGTCGGGATGGGTGACCACGATCGCCTCGACGCCGTCCTCCATGAAGGCCAGTTCGGCCAGCCAGCCGGTGCGGCTGCCGTGCGGGGCCTGTTCCCACCGGGATTTGACGAGGTCGGCGGCGCCGCGTTCGGTGAGGAAGCGGGCGATGTCCCGGCGCCGGGAGGGTTGCCCGGCCAGGGCCAGTTCGTGTCCGATGACGGTGCGCACGTGCAGGCCGCCGTCGGGTTCGGTGACATCGGGCAGGTTGACCACGGCGACCTTGCGACGCCGGAGCGCGGGGTCCGTGTCGCGGTTCCAGGCCACCTCGCCTCGGGAGAGTTTGACCCGTCCGGCCAGGGCCAGGGCGAATGTGGTGCTGCCGGGTCCGATCTCGCCTTCGACGACGGTGATCTGTCCGGCCTCGGCGATCATGCTCGTGGGCATCAGCAGGGGTTCGTGCAATCCGTCGAGCCCGATCTCCTTGGCCACCAATGCCATCGTGCGTTCTCCATCCTGTAGACATACGGATCGTCCACCGCCTGAGCGGTCTTCCTCGACTTCAGACGGTCGGTCGCTCTGAGCAGGGCGATCGGGCCGTCCGTCGGTGGTATCAGGTGCGGGGCCGTGAACTCCACAGGTTCTCCCAGCTCGCGACGCACCTGCCCATGGTGCCTGCGGCAGTTGGCTTTTCCCAATCCGCTCCGAAATCGGAAATAGAGTCCGTCCGCGCTGGTCGTCCTCCCTTCGGTAGCAGACTGGCCGGCAGGAGAACTTCCTCCGGGAAAGCTGCGGGCCGCAGGGTGGTCACAGTCCGCTGCCCGCCTCGTCGAGTTATTGCTAATCCATTGCAGTTCACACCGTTCAGTGCAAAGATGAAGATCTCCCTACGGGAGCTTCCGTACGACGCGAAGCCGGTGCGATCCCGGCGCTGTCCCGCAACGGTGATGCCCTGCCCCCAGGGACGAGCCCGGTCGCCGCCGGACGGTCGATCGGCCACCCATCCGCGGCGTACGGAGACCGGCAGCGCAGCCACACACCGAGTCGTCGCGTTCCCTGAAAGACGACACCGTGTCAGCCACCCGCTCGCATCCACGCCACCACATCGCCCTCTCCCTCGCCGTCACCGGCGCCCTCGCCCTCACCGGCTGCGGATCCCCCAACCACCCCAGCACCGCAGCCGGCAAATCCCTGGTCATCGCGGACTCCCGCGATGTCAACAAGTACAACCCGCTGGACGGACACGGCGAACACGGGAACAGCCCCATCTACGACGGACTCCTCCAGATGGAGAGCAGCGCCGACACCAGCCCCCCGCAACTGAAACCCGCCCTGGCCGACAAACTCCCCGAGACCTCCGAGGACGGACTCACCTGGACCGTCAGCCTGCGCAAGGACGTCACCTTCTCCGACGGCACCACCTTCGACGCCGACGACGTCGTCGCCACCTACCGCAGCATCGCCGACCCCAAAGTGGCCACCTCCTACGCCTCCGAACTCGCCATGATGGAAAGCGTCGAAGCCGTCGACCCGCACACCGTGAAATTCACCCTCAAAAAGCCCTACGCCGAATTCGGCTCCCGCATGCTCATGGGCATCGCCCCCTCGGAGAAACTCGACGGAAGCCCCGTCGACAAATCCCCCCTCAACAGCAAACCCGTCGGCACCGGCCCCTACGTCCTGGCCGAATCCTCCGCCGAAAAAGCCGTCTTCACCGCCAACCCCAAACATTGGCGAGGAAAACCGGAGATCGAGAAAGTCACCTACATCCGGGTCGCCGACGACAACACCCGCGCCCAACGGATGGCCGCCGGAGAAATCGACGGAACCGTCCTGCCACCGACCCTCGCCGCCACCTTGAAGAACAAGGACAACCTCGTCCACACCTCGGTGCGTTCGGTCGACTTCCGCGCCATCTCCCTGCCCAAGACCTCCGCCTTCGCCCAGGACCCCGTCGGCCGGATGGCCATGAACCAGGCCGTCGACCGCCAAGCCATGGTCGACAAGATCCTCGCCGGTGAAGGATCCCCCGCCACGACCCCCGTCCCGGCCGAAATGGGCGACGCCCACGAACCCGGAGCCACCATCGCCCACGACGTCGCCGCCGCCGAGAAAGCCCTCGACGCCGCCGGATGGGTCAAAGGCGACGACGGCGTCCGCGCCAAGGACGGCCAACGCGCCGGCTTCACCCTGATGTACGCCGCCGCCGACACCGTCCGCAGCCAGATCGCCATCGCCTTCGCCGCCGACATGAAGAAGATCGGCGTCGACATCACCCTCGAAGGCAGCACCTGGGACAAGATCGAACCGCAACTCGGCAAGGCCGGCCTCGTCCTCGGCAGCGGAAAACACCCCACCAGCATCGACTCCCTGCTGTACAACCCGCTGCACCGACGCGACGCCAATACGACCTCCCCGTACAGCAACCCGGGCAACTACGGCAGCGAAACCCTGGACAACCTCCTCGAGACGGCCCGCCACGAACAGGACCCGGCAGCCCGCGCCAAGACCTACCGCGACCTGCAGACCGAATACGCCAAAGACCCCGGCAGCGTCTTCCTGCTGACCCTCCGACACACCTATGTCGCCAAGAAGGGCGCCCCCGGAGCCGGCAAGACCATCCTCGAACCACACGTCCACGACGCCGGATGGGGACCCCGCTGGAATCTCGGCAGAACTCGATGACCCTCTGCCCGACCGGACCGTCCCGGTGGCGTCGACGCCGCCGGGACGCCGTCCTCCTCGTCGCCCGTCGCACCGCCGTCGCCGTCCCCATCGTCGTCGCGGTCTCCCTCGGGGTCTTCCTGCTGTCCGCCTTCTCCCCCTTCGACCCGCTCATCGCCTTCCTCGGCGACCGGGTCCAGAACGTCAGCCTCGACGAACGCCGCCGCATGGCCGCATCCCTCGGCCTGGACAAGAGCTGGTGGGAATCCTGGCTGATCTGGGTCGAAGCACTCGCCCGCGGCGACCTCGGACACTCCCGGGTCTACCGGCAGCCCGTCGCCGAGGTCTTCGCCCAACGTCTGCCCTGGACGATGCTCCTCTCCGGGGTCGGCATCGTGCTCGGATCGGTGATCTCCGTGGTCATGGGCGTCCGAGCCGGGCTGCGCCCCGGGTCGTGGAGCGACCGGATCGCGACCACCTTCGCCGTCCTGCTCGGCGCCCTGCCCTCCTACGTGGTCTCCCTCGGCGCCATCATGATCTTCTCCCTCGGGCTGGGGCTCTTCCCCACCGGAGGACTCAGCCGCCCCGGCGACCCGATCACCGCCGCCGGGGTCGCCCTGCACGTCACCCTCCCGGCCGTCGTGCTCGGACTGTCCCTGGTGCCCTGGCTGCTGCTGTCGGTGCGGGCCTCCGTCCACGAGACCGTCCGTTCCGAGGCCGTCGCCGGAGCCGTCGCCCGGGGCATCCCCCCGCGCACCATCGTGCGCGCGCACATCCTTCCCGTCTCCCTGGCACCGGTGGTGACCCTGCTGGGCACCCGGCTTCCCGAGCTGGTCGTGGGGGCCGTCATCGTCGAGGAGATCTTCGCCTGGCCCGGTCTGGCGCAGGCGACCGTCTCCTCAGCCCAGCAGCTCGACTTCGCGCTGCTGTCCGCCTTGACCATCGCCACCACGCTGCTCGTCCTCCTCGGTTCGCTGCTCGCCGACGCGATCTACCTCTTCCTCGACCCGCGGGTGACCCCGTGACCGCCGCACGGACCACGCCGTCGGGGTTGTCGTCCCCGGCCGATCCCGTCCAGGAGCAGGTCGTTCCCTCGCCGTCGGCCGCATCGGGCCGTCCTCCTCTCGGCCGGTCGCGCCCGGTGAAGGAGCGGACCGGTTGGCGGCCGGCGACCGTCGTCTCCGTCCTGACCGTCGTGGTCGTCCTCGCCTACGCCGTGGTCGTCCCGTTGATCGCCGACGCCCCGGACCTGGCGGCCGATCTGGGGAACTCCCGGCGTCCGCCCTCCGCTGCGCACTGGTTCGGCACCGACGCGAACGGGCACGACCTGGTGACCCGGATCGCCCAGGCCCTGCGGGTCTCGCTGCTCATCGCCACTGTCTGCGCCGTGTCCGCCACGGTCATCGGCGTGCTCGTCGGTGGGGTCGCCGCGGTCTGCGGCGGATGGGTCGATGCCGTCCTGATGCGGTTGGCCGATGCGGTCAACGCCCTGCCCCATCTGCTGCTCGGCATCGTGATCGTCGCCTTGTTCAAGGGTTCGGTGGCCGCGATCGTGATCTCCGTCGTCGCCACCCACTGGTCGTTCATCGCCCGGCTGGTCCGGTCGGCCGCGTTGACCGCCCGCGCCATGGAGTATGTGGACTCGGCCTATCTGGCCGGTGCCGGCCGGTGGCACGTCCTGCGTCGTCATCTGCTTCCGGCGGCGATCGGACAGGCGGTCATCGGGGTGACTTTGATGTTGCCGCATGCGATCTGGCACGAGTCGGCGTTGTCCTTCCTGGGGTTGGGTCTGTCCCCGGACCAGCCGTCGTTGGGGACCTTGCTGGCGCAGTCCCGCGGGGAGGTCTTGCTCGGTGGCTGGTGGACCCTGGTCTGTCCGGCGGCGCCGCTGGTGGCGGTGACCCTGGCCACGTCCGGTCTGGCCGCGGCTCTGCAACGCCGGTTGGCTCCGCCGGCCGATTCCCGGGAGGTGTCCTCGTGAGCGATCCGCTGGTCCAGGTGGAGGATCTGACGGTTCGGATCCCGACGTTCCTGGCCGGGCGTCCGGCGTGGGTGCACGCATCCACCGAGGTGTCCACGACCTTGTCCCCCGGGCGGGTGCGCGCCCTGGTCGGCGAATCCGGTTGCGGCAAGTCGATCCTGGGTTCGACCCTGATGGGGATGCTGCCGCCGGGGACGACGACTTCCGGGAGCGTCCGTATCGCCGGTGAGGAGCTTCTCGACGCCTCGGAGAGCCGGTGGCGGCAGATCCGGGGTCGGATGTGCGGTCTGGTCGTGCAGTCCGCGGTGACCTCGTTGACCCCGACCCGGACGACGGGCTCCCAGCTGCTCGAGACGGTCGAGGCCCTGGCTGGTTCGTCGGGGCCGGTCGATCTGTGCGCCCGGGTGGGTCTGCCCGTGGAGGCTTTGGCCTGTTATCCGCACGAGTTGTCCGGTGGGATGGCGCAACGTGCCGCGGTGGCCTTCGCCCTGGCCGGCGACCCGCAGGTCGTCATCGCCGACGAGCCCACGGCCAGCCTGGACCCGGAGTTGACCGACCATGTGCTCGGCCTGTTGCGTTCCTGCGCGGATGCGGGCGCTGCGGTGCTGGTCATCACCCATGACCTGCGTTCCCTGGAACGCACCGGGGTCGCCGACGACCTGTCGGTGATGTACGCCGGGCGGATCGTGGAGCAGGGGCCGGCCGGGCGGGTCCTGTCTGCACCGGAGGGGGAGTACACGCGTGCCCTGCTGGGCGCGCTGCCCGAGCACGGGATGGTCCCCATCCCGGGTTCTCCACCGTCGTTGACCGACCTGGATCCGTCGGTCACCTTCGCCGACCGGTTGAGGAGCATCGCATGACGTCGACAGCGGTCCAGGTGGCGCCGCAGCCGGTCGGGCAGCTGCCCGAGGGCCGTGGTCTGCGCGCCGAGAAGGTATCGGCACGCTACGGGCGTCGGGGGCCTTTGGTGCTCGACGGGGTGTCGGTGACGGTCCCGCCGGGGAGGATCACCGGGCTGCGTGGCCCGTCGGGCACGGGCAAGTCGACCTTGGCGAGGGTGTTGTCCGGGCTGTTGGCGCCTTGTTCGGGTGAGGTCACTGCGGATGGTGCGCCGGTGGCGACCCGTCGGGGCGCGATGGGCGGTCGGACGGCGATGCTCTTCCAGTCGCCGCGGCGTTCCTGCAGCCCGTATGCGACCTTGCGTCGCACCATCCTGGAGCCGACGACGATCCGTGGGTCGCGGGCGGCACAGAACCAGGTCGACCTGGAGTCGGTCTGTCACCGGGTGGGGCTCACCGACGATCTGTTGGACCGGCTGCCGACGCAGGTGTCGCTGGGGCAGTTGCAGCGGGCCTGCCTGGCCCGGGTGATCGTCTCCCGGCCGGATTATCTGATCTGTGACGAGGCGACGGCGATGCTCGACGCGGCGTCGGCGGCGTCGGTGGCTCACCTGGTGCGGGGGCTGGCCGAGGACGGGGTCGGTGTCCTGGCGATCAGCCATGACGCGCCCTTCCTCGAGGCGTGGGCCGACGAGGTCTGTGACCTGTCCGATCTGGGCGGCTCAGCAGTGTGAACCGGTGGGGCCCCGCGGTTTCGGCCGCGGCGCCCCACCATCGGATCGTCCGTGCAGGTCAGCTCCGTTCGGGGGCGGCCTGTCCCTTCGTGGCCGGGACAGCACCGGTCGACGTGGTGCTCTCGGCAGCGGGGCCGTCGGCCGGGGCGGGAGCCGGGGCCGTGGGGTCGACCGGGGCCGTGACCGTGGGCGCCGACTGCGGCTGATGCTCGGGGCCCGCCGAGGGGCGCCCCGCCTCACCTCGCCCGCGGGAGATGATCACGCCGAGGACGAAACCAATCAGGGCGGGCACCGTCCATCCCATGCCGCTGGAGAAACCGGGCAGGAATTCGGAGGCCAGGGACAGGAGCGTCTTGGCCACCGAGGACGACTTCATCGGCGGCGGAAGGGTGTTCAGGAAGTCGAAGAAGGCGGCCACGCCCGCGAAGGCGACGGTGAACCGGTGCACCGACGGGCGGTCCCCCAGGACGGGCGTCAACAGCGCCAGGAGGATCAGAGCGATCGCCAACGGGTACAGGAACATCAGGACCGGCACCGATCCCTTGACGATGGTGGCCAGGCCGACATTGGCGATGGCCAGGGAGATCCCGGTGAACACGATGACCCAACGGTCGTAGCTCAGGGACCGCGGGAAGATCACGACGAACATCTCCGCGCAGGCGGTGGTCAGACCGATGGCGGTCTTGAGGCAGGCGAGGAAGACGATCGCGGCGATCAGCAGCTGCCCGGCCGAACCGAAGTAGTGCCGGCTCACCCCGGCAAGCACGGCGCCACCGTTGGGCGCGCCGACGGTGACGGCGAGACTGGTCGCGCCGACGAAGGCCAACAGACCGTAGAGCACCGACATGACCACGGCGACGGAGATCCCGGATTTCGCGGTCTCCACGGCGATCTGCCCGGGACGTTCGATCTTCAACCGGCGGAGATTGTCGATGATCAGGACGGCGAAAGCCAGCGAACCCAAGGCGTCCATCGTGCCGTAGCCGTCGATGAGTCCGGTGAGGAAAGCATGGTCGGCGTAATTCTTCTTCGGGGCGGGCAGCGGACCGTCGGTCATCGGAGACACCACCGAGGCCAGGAGCATTCCGCTGAGAAGGATCAGGAACGCCGGCGTCAGATAACGACCGACCCAGTCGATCAGACGCCCCGGACGCAATCCGAAATACAGGTTCAGACCGAGGAAGACGATCGAGAACAGCGCCAAGGAGATGACGGCGGCACCGTCGGAGACCAGGGGCCGCACACCGACCTCGTAGGACACCGTCGCGGTCCGCGGAATGACGAAGAGCGGCCCGATCGTCAGATAGAGCACGCAGGTGAAGACCACCGCAAAACGTCGACCGACCCGGCCGGCCATCTCCAGAACACTCGAACTCCGGGAAAGCGCGGAAGCGATGACACCGATGATGGGAAGGCCTACCGCGGTGACCAGGAATCCCATGGTTGCCCACATGGTGTTCGCGCCGGCGGCGCGCCCCATTTCCACAGGAAAAATCAGGTTTCCGGCGCCGAAGAAAAGCCCGAAGAGCAGAGAGGAGATCAGGATGCTCTGGCCGGGGCGGAGCGTGCGCTGCTGTTCAGGTGGTGACGTGGACTGCGTTGCAGTATCTGCTGTGGACACGACTCATAGCAGATCACACGCGTCCCGTCCAAGCTAACGCGGGTTACCGTTCAGCTGTCGGACCGGATCGCCTTTCACAGCATTTCCCCGGGGTGCACGAGATTTCGAAGATAGGCGGCGAAACCGGCTTCCACCTTCGAAGTCATTCGCCCGGATGTCGACACCCGGGTGAAATCGGTGGCTACCACCGTGGCACCCAGAGAACGCACCCGGGCCACCAGATCACGATCCTCGTGCAAGGCCATATCGCCGAACCCACTGGTCATCGCATAGACCGAAGCCCTGATCCCGAGGTTCGCACCGTGGACGTGCGGATGGTCCTCACACAGACGATGTTCCTGCAGCCACCGTTGGAGCAGTTCCGGGCCGAGACCGACCGGTTCGACCGTGCCGACCACGCAATCGGCCCCGTCGTCGGCGAACTCCAGCTGCCTCACCAGCCAGTCCTCCGGCACCTGCCCGTCGGCATCGGTGCAGGCCAACCAGATCCGGCCCGGATCTTCGTGGCCGAAGGCGGACAGTGCGCGCGCCATACCCTGCGCGCGCACCGCCCCGACCCGTCCGTACCTGCTGATCAGGATATCTGCGCCTGCGGCGTGGGCGATGTCGGCGCTGCGGTCCCGGCATCTGTCGAGGACGACGACGGTGCGGGCGGGCCGGGCCGAGTCCTCCTGTAGGGCGTGTCGGGCCCGGGTGACGGCGTCGAGGCAGGGGCCGAGGTGTTCTTCCTCGTCGTGGACGGGGATGACGACGGCGACCTGGCGGATCGGTGGCGGTTTCATCGGCGCTCCTGGTGGGGGCCGAGTGCGCCGGGGCCTCCCCAGCAGTCGATCCGCAGGTCGGTGTCGGCATAGGTCAGGCGGTGCCGCAGCAGGCCGGTGTACATCCGTTCGGCCTGGTCGTGAACGAGTTCTCCGTCCAGGGGGATGTCTTCGGTGCGGGCGCGCCAGTCGACGAGGAGGATCTCGCCGCCGGGTCGGAGGACGCGGGCGGCGTGGCGGAGGAGGTGGAGCAGTTCGAGGCCGGTGAGGAAGTAGGCCACTTCGGAGAGGACCACCAGGTCGATGGTGTGATCGGGCAGGTCGGTGAGTTGTCCGTCGTGGCGCCAGTCGACGCGGGGGAGGTCGCGTCGGCGGGCGCGGGCGAGGGCTTGCGCCGAGATGTCGGTGGCGATGACGTGGTCGGCCCGGTCGACGAGTTCTGCGGTCAGTGCGCCGGTGGCACAGCCGATCTCCAATGCTGAGCCGTAGTGTTCCCGGGCGAGGACGGACAGGGTGAGTCGGCGTTTGCGTCTTTCGTACCAGCTGTTCTCGTTCCAGGGGTCGTCGTTCTTCTCGAACAGTGCGTCGAAGGTGTCGGCGCGGTCGGGGCGCGGGACTTGCCGGGTGGGCCGCGGGTGGGGTTGCAGGTGGGGTTGCGGGGTGTCGCGGGTGGGTGTGCGGGGAGCGATCAGCACTTCGACGACGCGTTCGAAGTGGGCCAGGACGTGTCGGGGCAGGAGAGGTTCGTCGCCCGGCAGGGGGGAGAGCGGGCTGGTCTGGGTGGCGTGGGCGAGGAGGGCGGCTCGTTTGGTGTGCAGGGCGTGGGCGGAGGGGGTGAGTACGGTGGTCTGCGACCAGTCGAGGTCGTCGGGGGTGCTTCGGTGCCAGAGCCAGATCGGGTAGTGCAGGAGGTCTGCGCCGGTGTGGGCGGCGAGGGTGTGGGCGAGTGCGCCGAGCAGGTCGTGGTCGGGGTGTCCGTCGTCGGGGTACGGGGCGAGGACGACGGTGTTCCTGTCGAGGTCGGGCAGGTGTGTTTGCAGGGCGGCCAGGAGTTTCGCGGGGTCGTCGGCGAGTCGCCCGTCGGGGAGGCCGAGCAGGTGGAGGCGCGCGTCGGGGGCGAGGAGGCTCAGGGCGTGGCGGGCTTCGGTGCGTCGCGTCTGCCCGAGTCGTCCGGGGGTCCACAGGGTGGATCCGGGGTGGGAGGATTCGCCGTCGGTGGCGATGACCAGGTCGATGCGTGCGCCGGTGGTGGCGAGGTCGGCGAGGGTTGCGCCGATGCCGAGGGTTTCGTCGTCGGGGTGGGCGGAGAGGACGACGACGTGTCGGTGGTCGAGTCGGTGGGGGGTGGTGGCGGGGAGCTGGGCCCATCGGGGGTCGGTGAGCCATCGGTGTTCGGGGGTGCCTGGTTGGTCGTGGTGGAAGGTGGGGGTTTCTTTGCCGGAGGGTCCGGTCATCGTGGCGGTCCGGGTGGCGTGGACAGCAGTGTCCGCCCCAGTGCGGCGAGGTCTCGTTCGGCGTGGTGTTGCCGGATGTAGACGGTGAGGTCGGCGACTCGGCGGGCGTGTTCTTCGTCGTGGGTGAGTGGTGCGGGGCCGAGGGCGTGTCCGACGACGGCGATGACGGTTTCGGCGGTGCGTGCGGCGACGGCTCGGACGCGGGGGCCGAGGTGGGGGTCGGTCGTTCCGGCGTCGATGGTGCGGGCGGCTTCGTGGAGTGCGAGGTCGGCGGTCCAGAGTGTTTCGTCGACGCGGCCGAGGTGGAGGAGGGCGATCTGGTCGGGTTCGCGTCGGGCGGCGGCGTGGTGGAGGGCTGCGGCCAGGCCGTGGGCGCCACCGGTCCAGATGGCGGCGACGCCGATGCCGCCCCAGGCGAATCCGGGTCTGGTGAGATACCAGTTGTCGTCGCCGACGGGGACGGCGGGGACGTCGGTGAGGGTGAGTTCGGCGGTGGTGATCGCGGTGAGTCCGCGGGCGGCCCAGGTGCCGGGTTCGATGTGTACGCCGGGGTGGCGTAGGTCGATGGCGAAGAGTCGCCGCCGGTCTGGGCCGGTGTGGGCGGTGATGAGGGCGTGGCTGATCTTGTCGGGGAGCGAGCACCAGGGTTTGCCGCCGGTGAGTCGCCATCCGTGGGCGGTGTTTTCGGCGTTCAGTTCCAGGTGGGGTGCGTGAGCTGCGTAGACCCCCCAGGTGGATCGGGGTGTGGCGTGGACGGGTTCGAGGTCTGCGGGGGTGCTTCCTGCCTGGTGGAGGATGGCGTGGGCGTCGAGGTGTGGCTCGACGATGCGGGCGACGGTGAGGTCGCCGCGTCCGAGTGCACTGAGTGTGTGGAGATATTCGCTGGTCCGGCCGCGTCCGAGGCCGTGGGTGATGTCGGTGAGTTCGGTGGCGAGGGTGAGGGCCCCGTCGAGGTCGGTGTGGAGGGTCCGGGCTCGTCGGGTCAGTTCGGCGAGGTGGGGGGTGGGTGAGCTCGGGGGTGGGCTCGTGGTGGTTCCTCGGGTGGGGTGCACAGAGCCAAACTATTCCGGACGTTACGGACGCGCGACCGGGAGACACGCGCGGGTCGGCTGCGGATGCCGTTGTTTCTGTGTGGAATTCACCGGTGCTTCGTGGGAGTGGTCTTCTTCTGGTCGTCGGTTTCGTAGGTCAGGGGATCGCTGGCGATGAGGGCGTTGGCCCAGCGGGCCTCGGGGTCGGCGTCGACGAGGAGCGACTTGCACAGCAGGGTGGCGGGGATGGCCAGCAGCGCGCCGAGCACGCCGAGTACCCAGGACCAGAAGAGCAGGGAGACGAAGGTCAGGGTCGCGGTGATCCCGACGGCCTGCCCGGTGAATCGGGGCATGATCAGCGATTGGACGACGAAGTTCAGCACCATGTAGGCGGCGATGACGCTCAGGGCGTGCCCTGGGCCGAGGGCGAGCAGGGCGAGCAGGGCCGGGGGGACGAGCCCGATGAAGAAGCCGACGTTGGGGATGTAGTTGCACAGGAAGGCGAGGATGCCCCAGACGGGGGCGAGGGGGACGCCGATCCAGCGGAGGGCGAGGACGTCGAGGACGGCGGAGATGATGCCGAAGACGGAGGAGACGATCCAGTAGCGGCGGACCCCGCTGGAGAAGGATTCGAGGCCGCCGACGAAGCGGGGGTGGTAGCGCCGGGCGAGTTCGAGCCGTTCGTCGATGCTGACGGTGTCCATGGTCATGAAGAAGACGACGCCGAAGAGGACGGCGAGCAGCCCGGCCCCGGAGGAGAGGTTGGCGAACAGGGGGGTGACGACGCCGATGACGCTGGACGGGCTGATCTGTTGGATCTGTTTGAGCATGGTGTCCGGTGTGACGCCGACCGAGGCGAGGCGTTCGGTGACGGTGTTGACCAGGGTTTCGAACTGTTTGTTGTATTCGGGTAGTGAGGTCACCAGTTGGGTGATGGCCCAGCCGATGGTGGTGAAGAAGGCGCACAGGACGAGCAGGACGACGAGCCCGGTGAAGATGGCGGAGATATTCCGGTTGACCCGGTGTCGGACCAGCCAGCTGTGCAGGGGGTAGGCGGTGACCATGAGGTTCAGGGCGAGGAAGACCGGTCCGATGACGCTGCCGAGGCCTTGGACGAACATGATGCAGTAGGCCAGGCCTGCGCCGCCGACTCCGATGAGGAAGATGCGGGGCATCCCGCGGACGGTGCTGTTGACCGAGGGTGAGGGCGGGTCGGTGGTTTCTTCGGGGGTGGCGACGGCGGTGGGGGCTGCTCCGGCGATGCGCCGGGTGGTGCGGGGGGTGTGGCGTTCGGCGGAGATCACCGGGTCTGCCGCCTCGACGTCGGCTTTGCGGGCCCGATTGCGATTCCGGTTCTTGCTCACCGATGTTGCCTCTCTTCTGCTGGCCGCCGTCGGTTCACGGTACGCCGTCTTCCTGCACAGTCTCCGACGAGCCCGGAGAGCACATTAATTTCCTTGCTGTTCATACGAATTCAACCATTTATTACTTATGTCACGAGATGTCCTGATTCTAGGGTCACCACTGGTCGAACACACCCCAGGAGGCGTCATGAGCACCCAGCGATCATCCGGACAGACCCTCGAGACCAGCGCACCACGCACCGGTCGGCGCCCACTCCCCATCGCGAACTACGTCGTGGAACTACTGGGGACCTTCTTCCTGACCCTCACCGTGGGATGCACCGTCCTCACCCGGAACCCCCTCGCCCCCGTGGCGATCGGCGCCGTCCTCATGGTCATGATCTTCGCCGGCGGGCACATCTCCGGCGCCCACTTCAACCCGGCCGTCACCCTGGCCGTGACCATGCGCGGAGGCCAACCCAGCAGCAGACTCCCCAGCTACTGGGCCTGCCAGCTCCTCGGCGGAGCCATCGGCGCCTTCACCGCGGCAATGGTGACCGGCCAACACCCCACCGCGAAGGCCGCGGCGAACCTCCCGGCGGCACTCGTCGCGGAATTCGTGTTCACCCTCGCCCTGTGCTGGGTCGTCCTGAACGTCGCCACCAGCAAGGACCACCCGGACAACAGCTTCTACGGACTGGCCATCGGATTCACCGTGCTGGTCGGCGCAGTGGCCGTCGGCGACATCAGCGGCGGCGTCTTCAACCCCGCGGTCGGGCTGGGCGCAGGCATCATGGACCTGCTCACCTGGGAAGCCCTCCCCCTCTGGGCGCTGATCCAACTCGTCGCCGGCGCAGCCGCGGCACTGCTCTTCCGGGTGACCAGCCCGCAGGACCACTGATCCGCTTCGGCATGATGCCGGCCGGAGTCAGCCGGTGACGGTTCGTGCGTCCGCGTCGATCGGATGGCGGTCGTTCATCGCCCTGAAGGAAGGCAGCAGTAGCGGGGCGAGCGTGACGGCCAGGTAGACCAGGCCGAGGGCGGTCAGGGTGGGGGCGAGTCCGAGTGGACCGAGCAATTGGGCTCCCAGAAGTCCCCCGAAGGGCATGAGCGCCCCAGCCGTTTTCCGAACGAAAACGGCTGGGGCGCAGCTTTTGACGTCAGACCGCTCACAAAAATCCCGTCATCCCGGATATATACCCTCCCGAACGGCAGAGTGGGATCCAGAGACCCGACCGCGACGAAGGAGGCACCATGAACAGCCCACGTCCCCGAGTTCTCATCGGCTACGACGACTCCGAACAGGCCCGACACGCCATCGGCTGGGCAGCCGACTACGCCCGAGCCCGATCATGGCCCCTCGAAGTCGTCACCGCCCGAACCCTGCCCCTGCCGCCCTTCGGACCCACCGGGGTGATCTCCGACCCCCTCGTCGTCGACGACGGCCCGTACGAGTCCGCCCTGCAACAAGCCTGCGCCGACCTGAAATCCAGCCACCCCGAGGTGGACGTCACCTACCGCATGGTCGACCCCACCGCCTCACGCGCCCTCATCGAAGCCAGCGCCGAACCAGGGATCGTGGTCATCGGCACCCGCGGCCTGGGCGCCATCTCCTCGCTCTTCCTCGGCGGCGTCGCCGACCAGGTCGTCACCCACGCCCGAGGACCCGTCGTGGTCATCCCCGAACATCCCGACCACGACGACCACCCCGAAGGGCCCGTCGTCGTGGGCTACGTCAGCGAAGAACACTCCACCCGCGCCGTGGACTTCGCCGCCGAACAGGCCGACGTCCTGAAACGTCCGCTGCACATCGCGACCGCCTGGGACTTCGGGATCCCGGTCACCACCGAATCCAGCCTGATGATGCCCGGCCCGGCACCCAGCCACGAAGTCATCACGAACCTGCACCGCACCGTGTCCGAGGTCGCCACCCGCCTCGTCGGAGAACATCCCGGACTCGACGTCCACGTCGACGTCCAACACACCTCACCGGTCGAACTGTTGGTCGGCCACTCCCGCCGCGCCTCGATGGTCGTGGTCGGCAGCCGCGGACACGGCGGATTCACCGGCCTGCTCCTGGGATCCACCAGCCGCCGGGTTCTGCAGCACACCGAGTCACCCGCTGTGGTGGTCCCGGGGAACTGAGCCCGACACCGGCGGCGCCAGGTCACCGGTGCTGACCCCAGGCCTGCCACAGGTCCCGGAAAGGCCCCGGCCGGGAGACGAGCTCGTCGGGCGTGCCCTGGTCCACGACCCGTCCCCCGGCCATCACCACGATCCGGTCCGCGCGCACCGCCTGACCCAGACGGTGCGCCACCACCAGCGCGGTCCGCCCCCGGGTGACGGCCTGCGCGGCACGGTCGAGCACCCCGGCCCCTGCGCTCCCGGCCTCGGCGGTCGCCTCGTCCAGGATCACCACCTCCGGGTCGGCGACCAACACCCGCGCCAACGCCAACTGCTGCGCACGGGAAGGGTCGAGCCGATGACCCATCCGGCCGATGACCGTATCGGTCCCCTCGGGCAATGTCGACACCCACGAGTCGGCACCCACCTCCGCCAGGGCCCGACCCAGCAGTTCCTCCCGCGCCGCCGGGTCGTCCGCGCCCGGCGCACCCGGGGGCAGGGCCAACAGGACGTCGTCCCGTAACGGGCCGGAGAAGGTGTGCACGTCCTGGGAGACCAGGACCACCCGTGGACGGCCCGCCGTCCGACGCACCCCGCCCCCGACGACGACCTGCCCGCTGTCCGGTCGGAGCGTCCCCGCCACCAGACCCGACAGGGTCGACTTGCCCGCACCGGACGCACCGACCAGGGCCACCACTTCCCCCGCCCCGACCCGAAGGTCCACCTCGTGCAACACCTGGTGGACGCCGTCGTAGGAGAAGGACACCCCGGACAGGACGATGCCGCCGTCGCCGTCTTGGGCCGCCGCCGTCGGTTGCCGCCGCGGCACGTCGATCACGCCGACGATCCGCCGCAGAGCCACCAGCGCGGCTTGGAAGTCGTCGAGGAAGAACAGGATGAAACGCACCGGGCCGAAGATCCGCACGAGGATCAGCACCGCCGCCGTGGTCTCCCCGACGGTGACGCTCCCCCGCCCGACGAGGAGAGCCCCGACCGCCAGGAGCAGCGCCACGGTGACCGCCTCGACGAGCAGCAACCCAGCGCTCAAGGTGATGACCAGGCGGCGTCCGTGCATCCGCCGGCGACACAACTCCCTGGAGCTGTCGGCCACCAGACGGCGACGCATCCTCTGCAGCCCGTAGGAGTGCACACTGTCCAATCCGTGCACCGTGGCCAGCACGTGACCGGCCTGATGCGCCGAGGCGGCCCGTTCGGCCACATAGGCCTGGGAGGCGCGCGGCCAGTACCAGCGGATCAACAGCAGGTGCCCGGTCGCGCCGGCGGCGATCGCGGCCAGGAAGGCCGGGTGGGCGGCGGCGATCCCCACCGCGGAGACCGTGACCAGGATTCCGGTGGACACGATGCGGGGGACCACCAGGGTGGCGGCGTCGCGGGCGCGGGAGACGTCGTCGCCGACCCGGGAGACCAGGTCGGCCAGTCCGGCCCGTTCGACGGTCGTCTGCGGCAGGTCGAGTGCGGCCTGCAGCATCTGTTCCCGCAGCCGGGCCAGCACGGCGGCGAAGAAAGCCGGTGCGAGGGAGAGCCCGATGCCGCTGACGAGCCCGCTGACCAGGATCGCCGCGATCATGGCGACGGCGTGCGAGGTGAGACTTTCGGGCCCCGCGCCGGCCCGTACGGCGTCGACGATCCGACCGGCCTGGCGTGGCACGACCAGGTCGAGCAGGGCGGCCAGGGTCATGGCGGTCACGGCCAGCACGAGGGTACGACGCAGCCCCCGTCCGGTCGTCCAGGCGACGGCGGCGGCACGTCGTCCGGTGGCCAGGGGCAGGGGGGTACCGGTCGGGGCGGGGGTGGGGTCCGTGGCAGCGATAGGGGGAACGCTAGTCGTTCGACACGCCGGGCACCTAGGCGCCAGGGGCCGCCCCGTCGTCTGGGGTGTGGCCGTCGCTTTCCTCGACATGTCGGACGATCCGGGCCGGGTTGCCCACGGCGACCACGTTCGCCGGGAGGTCCTTGGTGACGACGGCGCCCGAGCCGACCACCGTGTTGTCCCCGATGCTCACGCCGGGGAGCACGATGACGCCGCCGCCGAGCCAGACGTTGTCGCCCAGGGTGATGGGTGCGCCGGATTCCCATCGGGCGCGGCGTAGGCCTGGTTCGAGGGGGTGGGAGGGGGTGAGCAGTTGGACGTTCGGGCCGATGAAGCAGTCTTCGCCGATGGTGATCCGGGCGACGTCGAGGGCGACGAGGTTGTAGTTGACGAAGCTTCGGGCGCCGATGCTGACGTTGATGCCGTAGTCGAGCAGCAGCGGCGGGCGGATCACGACGTCCTGCCCGCAGTGGTCGAGCAGCGCCCGCAGGAGTTCGACGCGTAGGTCTTCCTGTCGTTCGGCGGTCGCATTGTAGGTTTCCTGCAGGTCGGCGCAGCGCAGGCGGATCTCGACGAGTTCGGGGTCGTCCGCCTGGTAGAGGTCTCCGTCGTCCATCCGTTGGCGCATGGTCCGGCGATCGATGTCTTCCGTCATTCCTCGAGAATGCCAAAAAACTTTCTAGGACAACATCTTCCGATATTCCTCGTCGGCGAGCAGTTCGGCATGTCGTCCGCGTCCGCGCAACCGTCCGTCCTCGTCGAGCCGGATGACGACATCTGCCACGGCCAACAGCTGTGGTGACGTGGTGACGACCAACGTGCCCCGACCGGCCCGCAGTTCCGGCAGGTGGGCGGCGATGCGGGCATTGGTGGCCGGGTCGACGCTGGTCGTCGGGTGGGTCAACACCAGCAGCGGCGGGTCGGCGTACAGCGCACGGGCGAGCGCCACCCGTTGACGTTGCCCCCCGGAGAGTGAGCGCCCGCCTTCCCCGACCGGGGTGTTCCAGCCGGAGGGTTGACCGGCGGCGACGTCGTCGCAGGTGGTGGCCCGGAGTACGGCGTCCAGTCGGGCTTGTTCGGCGGCAGTGGCGGGCGGACGGTCCAGGACGATGTTCTCCAGGATGCTGCCGTCGAAGAGGTCGCTGCGGTGGGGTGGCGCGACGAGGACGGCCTGGTGTGCGTCCGAGGTGAGTTCGCCCAGTTCGATGTCTCCGAGCCGGATCGTTCCTGTCGCGGGGTCGCGGCGGCGGGCGCACAGGTCGGCGAGTGCTTCGGCGTAGGGGCCGGGGGCGACGAGTGCGGTGAGTCCTTCGCCGGGGATGTCCAGGGTGAGCGGGTCTGGGATGAGTGGGGGGTGGGTGACGGCGTCGAGGTGCAGCGTCGGCGGCCCGGCGGCGTGGGGGTGGGATCCGTAGGTGCGGGCGGGGGGTGCGGTGAGGACTTCGACGACGCGGTCGGCGGAGGCGTGGGCGGTGCTGAGCACGCTGGCGGTGTCGACGCCGAGGCTGCGCAGGGGCGGCCCCATGGTCTGGGCGAGCCCGGCGACGGCGACCACTTCACCGACGGTGAGGCGCCCGCTGAGTCCGAGGTGGGCTGCGGTGATGGTGAGGGCGGCGACGAAGAGGCCGACGGCGACGGCGATGGTGGAGCTGAAGATGCCGCGGGCTCGACGGGCGGCGATGGTCGCGGTGAGTGCTCTGCGGCTGGCGTGGGCGAAACGTTCGCGGGCGCGGCTTTCGGCTTCGAGTCCTTGGACGACGCGTAGTCCGGCGGTGAGATCGGAGGCTGAGCCGACGGCGGCGGCTTCGGCGGCGCGTTCCCGGCGGGTGTAGGGGCGCAGGGGGCGGACGCCGTAGACGGACAGGGCGATGAGCAGGGGGGTGGCGATGGCGACGACGGCTGCGAGGCGCAGGTCGAGCAGGCTCAGGACGATGAGGGAGCCGGTGACGGTGACGAGTTGTCCGGGGACGGAGGTGAGTGTGGTCATGCCGCGGGTGCTGGTGGTGACGTCGGTGGTGGCGACGCTGAGCAGGTCGCCGGGGAGTCGTCGTCCGCCGGCGAGTCCGGTGGGTTGGAGGAGTCGGTCGAGGACGGCGAGACGTAGGTCGTGTCCGGCCCGGTTGGCGCCGCGGTCGCCGATGAGTCGCATGAGGGTGGCTCCGGCGCGGAGGAGGTATGCGGCGAGGATGACGGCGATCCAGGTGGTGGCGCCGGCCGGGTCGCGGGCGACGAGGCCGGTGTCGATGGCGCGTCCGATGGCGAGGGGGATGATGAGGGTGAGTCCGCTGATGAGGGCTGCGGCGAGGGCGGTCGTCAGGAGTCGGCGGTGTTCGCGGCGGACGAGGCGTCTGACGAGGTGCGGCCCGTCGGTCAGCCCGGCCGGATCGAGGGGCGGGGCAGGGTGCGGGGCGGGGGGTGTTCCGGGCCTGTCCTGTGGTGCGGTGGTCAGCGTGTCCTCCAGGCAGGACGGGGTGCATCGGGTGGTGTGTGGTGGCGCGCCCCGGCCGGGTCCGGTTGTCGTCCGGGGCGACGTGGCCACCCTACTGGTCGGTGGTGTCCTGGTGCGCGTTCGCGGGTTGTCCGTAGGGTGGCTGCCGTGCCTGTGACTTTCGCCCACCCTGCTGCGGTGCTGCCGTTGTCCCGTTCTGGCCTGCCGTTGTCCGCGCTGGTGGTGGGGAGCATGGTCCCTGATGTGCCCTTGTTCGTCGGTGCGGAGCGCTTCTACGGTTTCACGCATTCGGTGCCGGGGTTGTTGACGGTGGATCTGCTGGTCGGTGTCGTGCTCTGGTGGTTGTGGGTGGCGTGGTTGTGGCCGTGTCTGGCCGATGCGGCTCCGGGGGTGGTGCGGCGGAGGTTGCCGTCGGTGGCGCCGGGGCGGCTGATGGTGTCGGGGCAGGGCGCGGTCGGTGCCGGTCTGGCCGGTCGGCGGTGGTGGGTGGTTCCGGTGGCGGTCGTGGTGGGTGCGGCGACTCATGCGCTGTGGGACGAGTTCACTCATGCGGGCCGGTGGGGTTCGACGCATATTCCGTGGTTGGCCGATTCGCATGGGGGTCTGCCGGGGGTGTCCTGGGCCCAGTATGCGAGTGGTCTGTTCGGGTTGACGGCGTGCTTGGTGGCTTTGGTGGTGGCGTGGCGTCGGCGTCCGGTCGGGGAGTTGGTGGCTCGTCGTCATCCGCGGTCGCCGGTGATCTTGTGGGTGACGCCGTTGGCGGGGGTCGTCGGTGCTGCGGTGGCGGCGGGGTTGTGGGCGCATGATCTGCGGTCGGCGGTTTATCTGGCGATCACGAAGGGGGCTTTGTCCGCGGTGGTGGTCGCGGTGTGTGTGGCGGTGGCGGTGGTGCGCTCGATGCGGGTGCGGGGCGCGGGGTGTGCCTCGGAGGGTTGAAGCCGGGGTGGGCGCTGGGGCCTGGCGGGATGGCCGGGGTGGGCGCTGGGTCCGGGGGCGGATGCGCGGCGTGGACGCGTGGTGTCGGCGGTGACGGTCGGGGGCGGCGGGGTACGGTCTTTCGGTGAGTCAGCGGATGTCGATGTGGGAGGGCTATGAGCCCTTGGTACGCGGTGGCGTGAAGTTGCAGACCATCCGGGTGGACGATCCTTTCGTGCCGGGGCCGGTGGTGATCTTCTTCGAGATGTCGTCGGGTGAGGTCGTGGAGATCCCGGCGGTGGTGACGGCGGTGGTGTCGATGCGCCGGGACGAGCTCACCGAGGAGATCGCGCGCAAGGACGGTTTCGCGTCATTGGCGGAGGTGCAGGCGGCTTTGTCGCGGCATTATCCGGGGCTGTCCGAGCAGGCCCGGGTCGAGGTGGTCTCCTACCGCTTGGCGAGCTGATCCGCCGCCATACGCCGCTCCACGACGACGCACCGATCCACGACGACGCGCCGGTCTGCTGCCAGCAGCCTCTCGTCCAGCCGGTCTGACAGCACTTTTCCCTTTCTGGCAGCCGCGTTGATCCGTGGGGGCAGTTCACGAAATGTGCTGGCAGAAGGCCGTGCTGAGGCACCGTGACATGGCGCGCACTCTCTCCGTGCGATAGGTGACGAAAACAGCGCCGGACACAGCAGCCATTTTCCCGAGACAAAAATAAGAATTCAACGCCTCAAGAATTGATATCGCCACCTAGATAAAAGGCGATCAGGCGCAGCACGCATCTGCCAGTAAACACCTGCAAGGATGATATATCATCAAATCGCAAAGGGGACATTCGTGACCGACTCGATTCGGTCATTCACCCCATCCTTATCGACACATTCTGGAGCCATTCTCGTGCAGCCCGGAAATCTTCCCCTCGAAGCAGGGGCGAACATAGGTCTCCGACCAGCCGATCTCGGCGAGTAGCACTGCACGCCAAGCCCACTCACTCAGCTGTCACACTTTTACCCACTCAGCGCAAGCCCAGAGAGCACGGCCGGATCGAAATCAAAACGCCTTTTCCTCAAGGAATATTAGGTGACACGACATCTTCGGATATCGATTTGTGCGGAACCATGCACGCCATCTCCGGACCCACCCTGCTCCTGCTTCATATACGTGAGTTATCATACAACCTATGAAGACGGGCAAATTAAAAGAAATTCTTCAACCGCTCCTGGAGCGCTTGATGGCCTTCGATCGGGCCGCCATGACTCTGACACGGCTGGGCCTGATCACTGTGACCGTCTGGATCGGCGGGCTGAAGGTTGTCCCCTACGAGGCCGAGGGGATCATCCATTTCGTGTCCAACAGCCCGTTCATGAGCTGGCTGTACAAGGACCCGGGCAACTACAAGAAGCACCGCAACCCCGAGGGCGCACTGGTCCAGGCCAATAAGGACTGGCACCTGATGAATGGCACCTACCCGGCGGCATTGTTCATCGGGGCGATCATCGTGATCATCGGCATCATGATCGCTCTGCACTGGCTGTCACCGCTCATCGGCGCGCTCGGTGGGCTGGCCCTGTTCGGCATGAGCTTCGCCACCTTGAGCTTCCTGGTCACCACTCCCGAGGCCTGGGTTCCGGCTCTCGGCGACGCGCACCACGGTTTCCCCTATCTCTCCGGGGTCGGGCGATTGGTCATCAAGGATGCGATCATGATGGGCGCTTCCCTCGTGGTCGGCATCGACTCCGCACGCATCGTCCTGGCCCGCTGGTCGGCTGAGGACTCGGGATCGCCGCGGCACGCCGCTTCCTGATCGGCACCCGCTCATCCGAGTAGTCGGGCCGGGACGTGAACACGTCCCGGCCCGACTTTTTTCATGCACACCTCCGGAACGACGGCCCGGCCGACCCCCGGCCGAGACGGTCACCATCGGGCCTGCACCCTTCACCAAGGCCCTGGCCTGCGCCATCACAGTCGCCCCGGTCGTGGCGTCCTGGCTGGTCGCGTGGCGTCCCGGGAACGACCGGCCTGTGACGAAGCGGGCGCAGGCGTGACGAGGACAGTCCACGTCAGCACCTGCGCCCGCCCGTCGTGGTTCAGCGTGCCTCGGCAGATTGCAGAAGTTTCACCGGCACGGTGAATTCGTCTTCGCTGCCGTCGTAGTGTCGGCCGGCTTTGGTGTCGAAGTCGCGGCTGCGGAAGGAGTTCAACGACGGCGAGTAGGTGTCGACGGTCAGTTCGCCGTGGCGGACGTCGAGCTGGAGCATGCGGATGAACCCGGCGTGTCCGTTGCCGTCGGCCCCGGCGTCATAGGCCTGGTAGTCGGCCATGAGTTCGATCACCTGACGTCCGGTGGGGCCGACGCCCTGTCGGATGTTGCGGCCTACTCCGTGTTCGTGGCCGGAGATGACCAGGAAGACGTTCGGGTTGGGGTCGACCACCTGGGTGCGCACCCGTTCTCCGTCGGTGGACAGTTCGGCTCCTTCGCCGTCGGGGCCGGGGCCGGGTTTCAGGTAGGCGTGCGTGGCGACGATCACGTTGTGGCCGGGGCGGGCGGCGATCTGCGCGCGCGCCCAGGCGGCTTCTTCGTCGGTCACCTGATATCCCAGGTGGACGACGGCGAAGTCGGCTCCTCCGGCGTGGAATTCGTCGACGTGGTTGCTGTTGTCGCCGGGTTTCCAGGGTCCCTGGTAGTACGGCTGGGGGGCGGCGGCGCTGGCTTTGGCGTATCGGTCGGGTCCGAAGAATTCGTTGTAGACCGAGGAGTCCTTCCCTTTGACGTTGTCGTGGTTTCCGGGCAGGACGCCGTTGGGCATGCCGGCTTCGTCGAGGATGCTCTGTGCTTCGGAGGCTCGGGCGAATTCGCCGCGGGCGAAGCCTTTCGTGCGCAGGATGTAGCTGTCGATGAGGTCGCCGGTGTGTGCGGTGTAGGCGATCTTGCGGTGAGCGGCGTTGTCGACGATCCACCGGTTCATGCCTTCGTAGATGTCCTGGCAGCGTTCTCGGACGGTGGGGAGGATGCCGCTGCCGTTGGCGCATCTGGTCAGATATTGGGTGTCGGTGATGTGGGCGATGGCCAGGTCGTAGGTGCCGGGGTCGCGGAAGGCTCCGTCCGGGGCGGTGCTTCCGGTGTGTGTGTTGTTCCCGGTACGGAGGACGGCGGGTGGTGGGTTGTGTGCGGAAGCTGGCGCGGGCGTGCCGGTGAGGGTGGACAGGGCGCAGGTCGTGGCGATCGCCACGGACAGGGTGAGTGAGCGCATGGGGGGAGTCCACCAGTCCGGTACGGATTCCCGGCGTCCGCGCAGTGACGGTTCCTTGAACCGTTCTCAGCCAAAAGATTGACTGATCAACAAGTTTCATCAACGTTCATCGCGCGGTTCCATATCGCGCCGATGACGGTCCGAATACAGGTCGTCGAAGTATCCACTCGCACCGAGCATCACCGCGGCTTCAGCCAGTTCGTCCAGGCCGTCCCTGGTGAGCACGCCGTCGGTGCAGGCCGCTTCCCGCATGTTCTCCAGGAAACGCTCGTTGAGGCTCCTGACCTGGGCGCCGCCCAATCCGCTCTGTCCGGCGAATCTGGCCAGCATCTTGGCTTCCTCACCGCTGATCCGGCCGTCCTCCATCACTGCGGCCAGAGCCTCGAAATAGGCCTCGGCCACGGCGTCGTCGATGTCGTTGGCCGACATGGGCAGCCTGCTGACCAGCGAAGCCATCCAACCGTCCTGCCCTTTGCGCAGCGCGGTGGCTCGGGTCACCAAGCGCGGTCGGGGTGTCCCGGACGGGCCGGGGTACCGGTAGGGGTCGCAACTGTAGAACAGGGGGCTCTCGTGACGGTCCAGCATCCGCGGGAGCAATCTGGAGACGGCCCGGACGTCGCCCAGCGCGGTGTGCTTGTCGACCAAGGGGATCCCGGCCTGCTGGGCGAGGGTACCCAGGGTGAAGTTCGCGGCGTGGAAGGTGCGCTGCCCGAGCCAGAGGGTGCACAGCGCGGGCATGGCCAGCCCTTGATACCCGGCGGCGGTGAACTCGGCGTGCAGGAAGGCTTCTTCGAAGGACGCATTGTGGGCGACGACGACGGCGCCGTCCAGGCGCGCCAGCACGTCGTCGGCGACCTCGGCGAACCGGGGCGCCCGGGCCACGGCGTCCCGGGTGATGCCGTGCACGAACACCGGGCCGGTGTCACGGTCGTCCGGCCTGATCAGGGTGGCGAATTCGTCCTCGATATTGCCGTAACGGTCGACCCGGGCGATGGCGATCTCGACGATGCGGTCTCCCCGACGTGGGGACAGCCCGGTGGTTTCCAGGTCGACGACCGCGTACGGGCCGTCGTGCTCCTGGCCTTGGACGAGACCGGCGTAGGAGAAGAGGTCACCGCGCATACCGGCTTCAACGAACGGAAGCTCGGGAATGTCGCCGCTTCCGTCGCCGTGACGGTCGGTCTTGGCGCGCGCGGCGGTGAACACTGCGGAGGTTTCGTTCCTGCGGGTCGGGGGTTCGTCCTCGTCGTCCCAGGGTTCGTCGTCCGGGTCGTTCTCGTCGGCGCGGTGTTCTTCCCGGTCGCTGTCGGGGGCCCGTCGGTGGCTCGGTCGGCTGAACATCCGGTGGACGAAGATGAAGAAGAGGCAGGTGAACGGGGCTGCGATCACCGAGGTGAACAGGAAGGTCCCGATCTGTTCGTCCAGCAGGAAGAGGACGGCGAAGTACAGGCTGGGGCCGGCCAGCACGCCTGAGGCCAGTGCGCCCAGCGCCAGGAGACCTTTGTGGATCGGATCTCCACTGGTTCGTCTCGAAGTAGCTCTCATCGGGTATCGCCCCACATGTCGACGGTGTCGACGGCGCAGATCTTCCGCACCGGTGCCCCCTTCGGGCGTCCTCGACGATATTCCTCTTGTCGTGGACGTTGCAGGTGGACCCTGGGTGTCCGGTGTCCGTGGGCGGTGCGGGCCGGTTACCTGCTCTGTGACCGGTCATGCGACGGGTAGGTGTGCTGCGGGCCGCGGTTCATCCTTTGGCGACTCCGGCGACGAGGGCGTCGAGGGCCTGGGCGACGTTCTTCTGGGCTCCGGCGCTCTTCTCTCCCAGGCCGAAGCGTTTCACGTACCAGGAGATCTCCTCGTAGGAGGCGTGGGTCTTGCCGGCGTCGTCCTCCCAGAAGAGCACTCGTAGGGGCAGGACGAGTCCCATGAGTTGTTGGTCCTGCATGAAGGGGGTGCCGCCCTGGGGGTTGCCGACGATGACGAGGGTGGTGGGGCGCAGGGTCGTTCCGGCCTTGGCGGCTCCGGCTGCGTGGTCGACGGTGGCGAAGACGGTGAGTCCTTTGCCGGTGGCGGCTTGTTGGAAGTCGGTGACGAGGCGGGGGACGGGGTGGGCGCAGTCGACGGTGCGGATGCCTTCGATGGCGGGCATGGCGGGGGCCTTTCCGGTGGTTTTTCCGGTGGTGGTCGGGGTGGTCGACGGGCCGCCGCCGGTGGTGCAGGCGGTGAGGAAGGCGAGTGCGGCGGCGCCGCCGAGTCCGAGGGCGATCCGGCGGGAGATGTCGTGGTCGGGTGCGGGGGTGCGTCCGCGGGAGGGACTGGTCATGGGGTGTTTCCTGGTCTCACGAAGAGTGACATGTCCCCCGCACCCTAACCGGCGATGATGCAAGATATATGAATATCCGGCGCATCTCCCCTGAATGCGGAACCTTTTGCGCCACAACCGGTTACACGGCAACCCGCCAGTGATCCCCGGGCGCGGCGGTCAACTCGGCCGGCCACGACCCGAAGCTCTGGTGATACTCCGAAGCATCCGGGGTCTCCGTGTACTCCAGGAGCCCACCGACCTTCTCGGCCAGCACGGCCCGCACCTCCGACGGGGTCGCGAAGAAGAACTCCCGACGGAAGTTGGCACAGTTGACCCGCCGGGCGGCGAAGGCCTTGTGCAGTTCGTTCTCGAGGGTGACCGCGTCATCGGAGAAGAAGAGCGCGTGCACGTCGTACTGGAAGGGCACCGACGCCCCGCTGAGCTCCCGGACCCGATCACGCGGTTCGATCCGGCGCGTCATCCCGATCTTGACCACCTGCGGACCGAAGGCACCGATATTGGAGATCACGTAGACGTACCCGGCACGGATATTGGCCACCCGGTAGTCGTTCGACTCGATGGCCGAGTCGATCTCCACGAGACGAGCGGTCAGGTCCACCGTGGACTCGGCGTCCCCGTTGGCCTCCAATGCGGCCAAGGCGCTGACGTAATGGGCGCGTTCCTTGTCCAGCCGAGCCCGTTCCGCAGCGAGTTCGGCTTCCACCCTCCGCTGCTCACGCAGAAGCTCCCGCTGTTCACGGGCCTGTTCACGTTCTTCCTGGAGCTTCATGCGGTAGTCGGCGACCAGTTCGAGTTCTTCCACCCGCAGGGCGTGGTACTCCGGGTTGATCCGCAGTTCCATCATCGAACCGAGTTTCTCGACCGCCTGGACGGACCTGCCCAGCCTCGTCGTCGCAGTGCCGATGTTCCCGGCGCGCAACGAGCGAACACAGTTGTCGGCTTCGGCGTTGTAGGCCCGCAGCATCAACTTGGACAGGTCGCGCACCAGCTGCCGGCCCCGGGCGAGGGAACCGTTCCAGGTGAACATGTCGGCGGCCAGGACGGCCCGGCCGTCCTTGACCATCATGTCGATGCGCGCTTCCACGTCGTCGAGTCGTTCCTTGTACGCCGGGGCGTCCTCGAGCGGATGGTGGTAGCGGTAGATGCCGACGTCCTGCAGGGCCCGCTGGTCATCCAATTCCACGAGCCCGCCCGCGTCGGCGCCTCCCCGTCCACGGGCTGCTGCCAGTTCCGCCTCCAGGGAGCGGATCCGGGCTCGGAGCAGCTCGGTCTCGTCCGGTGTCCCAGGAGTCTGCCGGTGTTCCTCCGATCCCGGGTCGAGCGGGGGCCCGTACTGGGTGGCGGCCGGCTCCTCGACCGGTTCGGCTGCGACCTCATCGATCCACAGCTGCCATCCGACCGGTGGTTCCGGCCAGGTGGACGGGGGACGCCACCCGGCCGGTGGGGTCCAGCCGGGCGGAGGCGTCGGCCAACATCCGGGCCAGTTGAGCCTCATTTCCGGCCCCGTGCCCGCACGCCGACGCTGGCGTCCGCCGGGGCCAGGTCGAAGGGCGACTTGGACAGGGCCGCGCCGAGATGTTCGAGGGTCGCCGACGGAACCACATTGGCCAGGTCGAAGCCATTGAACTCCTCCCGCCCGGCGGCCGCGATGACCAGGGGGACGATCTCGGCGTTCCCGGTGGCCGGCGACAGTCGTTCGGCTGCCACCGTCATCGCGATGGAGTCGATCTTCCCTTCCCGGTCGGCTTCGAACACCTCGTGTAGGGTGCGGACGGCGACCTGCCAGACCGCGGAGGCGTAGCGGTCCTTCTGGGCCTTGGCGGAGAGCACGCTCTCCTGGATCAGGTCCTTGGACTTCACGTACCGGTACGACTTGACGCAGGGGACCGCCGAAGGCAGGGGCACGGTGACGGTCAGGGTCAGTTCCCTCGACGGCAGGTCGAAGGTGCCGTGGTGACGGACGGGGAAAGCTTCCGGGTACACCGAGTTCGACAGGACCAGCGCGACATATTCTTCGATGGCCTCAGGAAGGTCGAAAGCCAGGTTGTTCTTGAGCTGTTCGATCTCTTCGTTCCGGTTCTTGGCTTCTGCTTCCCGGACGCGGCATTTCACCTCGTAGTTCTCCCGGGCGCGTTCCAGTTTGGCGATGCGGTCCGCTTCGAGATGTTGGAAGGCCGTCCGTTTGGTGTCGATCTGACGGCAGTAGTCCCACCATTGCCGGTGGACCGTTTCGTGGTGGGCGCGCATCTGGGCCACCGCGGTCTCGTGTTTCTTCTTCCCGCCGAGCATCGCCGCCAGCCCGGCCGGCGCGGGTGGTTCGACGTAGCGCGGTTCGGGCGGGTATTCCAGACCGACCGGGCGGGGCGGGACGGCCAGGGCTCCCGGGGTGAAAGGTGGGTGTTCGACCGAGTCGACTTTCAAGGCGTCGAGGTCGATGAAGTCGTCGTTCTCCAGGGTCGAGGCGAGCAGGCTGTCGATCTCGGCGTAGGTCGATTCCAGCACGGAGTTCAGTGCGGCGGCTTCGGCCGTCCTGGCTTCGGCGTGCAGCCGTTCGGCTTCGCGTTGGGCTGCTTTCTGCTCGGCCTGTGAGGCCCGTTCGGCGGCGGCGAGCGCGCGTGCGTAGTCTCGCTGTGCTTTTTCGGCGGCCCGCTCGGCGGCGGCTTGTGCTCGGGCCGCGGCGAGTCGTTGTCGGTGCTCTCGCCGTTCGGCTTCCTTGGCCTGCCGGTTGATCTCCGCGAGGAAACCGCGTCTCCTAGCCATCACGAACCTCTCGAATCCATTTCGGAATAACTGGGTCCGTAATACACGACAAGAAATGTCTACCTGAACTTAGCCTTGGCTTAGTTGGCCGTTCGCGCTGAACGAAAAACCAAAGACCTTCAATATCAAGAGAATTGATGAATCCTATATTCAACTAAAAGCTCGGAGCCCACTCCCGCGGCTCCTCGCCCACCTCGGGCGGACCTCTCCGACCTCCTGGGCCGACCTGGTCGAGGTCCGGTTCGGCATCATTGAACGCCGGCCCATCCACCGGAGCAGCTACACCTCATCCCGGGACCTCAACGCGACGATCCACACCTTCATCGATGATTGGAACGCCACCGCCGTCCCGATGGGGAAATCCCACCGCCTGCCCCGTGATAAAACAACCCTTAAAGGCGGGGCAATGCTTCGGCATGTGACACCAAAGTATTGCCCTCTCGACAGATCCAGCAGTTTTACCCCTTTCTGGCGAGTATGTTCGATGAATGGTGACGCGTCGAACATGCTCGGACCAGGGAGCCATTTCGCATCTCGCCCCACCGGCGGCGCCTTCTTATGGCGAAGGAAACTCGCCGCCCCGAGAAAAGTCACCGCTCAACGGCGGCAGGGCCGCCCACACAAAAGTCCGCCCGATTGAAAACACGAGCCGGCCCGCCTCGATCGACAAGTGTCCTCGATGACTACCTACGATGAGACAAGGGCCGAGCCTGATCGGTCGGTATGGCGCAACACCGACTGGCTGCGACTCCTGGTCGGCAACACGGCCACTACCCTCGGATCCACCACCGGAGGGATCGCTTTCCCCCTGCTGGCCTACGCACTCACCGGTTCCGTCGGCGCGGCATCGGTCATTGCGTCGGTCAGCGGTTTCGCCTACATCCTCACCGGATCCATCGCCGGCGTCGCGGTCGACCGCATCGATCGTCGGCGCCTGATGATCGGCGTCGACGCCATCGCGCTCTGCGCCTTCCTCGGCATGGGGATACTGCTGTGGCACGGTGCCGCGCAGTGGTGGTCCCTGCTGGTCATCGTCGCCATCGCCGGTGCCCGTCAAGCGGTCTCCGGTCCTGCTCACATGGCCTCGGTCAGCAACGTACTCCCCCGTGATCAGCTGCCCACCGCCGTTGCGGTCCAGCAAGCGACCTCATCTGCCTCGCAACTGGCCGGTCCTCCGCTCGGTGGTCTCGCCTACGCCCTCGGAGCAGCGGTCCCGTTCTTCATCACCGTCGCGACCTACGCCGCTGACATCCTGATCCTGTTCGGGATCCGCACGCCTCTCAATCCTCCTCATGAAAAGCGAGCTCGATCCGAGGACGCCCGGCAACGCGCACGTCAGTTCCTCGACGAGGTGACAGCAGGCCTTCGTTTCCTGTGGGCCGCGACTTCCCGACGCATCCTCGTCCTGCTGTCGATCACCGTGAACCTGGCTATATCCATCTACTACGTGAGTATCAACCTGCGCCTTGTCTCAGCCGGGGTCCACCCCGGACTCATCGGGGCCTTTGATGCTGCCGCGGCGGCCGGCCTGCTCCTGGGTTCCTTCCTGGCACCCAAACTCGTCAACAAACTGTCCCTCTGGCGACTCATCGTCCTGATGACACTCACCGCCGCACTGACCTGGATCCCAGCAGCATTCGCCGGAACCAATGTCACCCTGCTCTGCACCGCCTCATTCGTGATGATGATCCCTATCCCTGCCACCAACGCCGTGAGCATGTCCTACATCCAAGTCGTCACCCCCGAGGACCTCCAGGGCCGTGTCCTCGCGGCGTCCTATGTCATCTCCGCCGCGGCCCAGCCCGCCGGCCCCCTCCTCACCGGCGCATTCCTGACCACGCTCGGCAGCACCACCACCGTCTTGATACCCGTCGTAGCCGTCCTGGCTCTCAGCCTGGTGGTGATGACCAATCAACATCTGCGCAACCTTGACACTCCTGATACCTGGTAATCAAAGAGTCCGACGAAAAGCGGCCCCCAAGAGAGAAAGGGAAGTTTTCACGGCAGAAAAGCTTGGATATCCACCGTCTGGTCAACACATGATGACCGACACCTCGAGCACGGACTTCCCATGCGGCACCGCCAGCAGCCGCTGGTGAGAAATCTTCAGAATGCTTCAGCAAAAAGGAGCCTTCACCTCCGAAGGACAGCACGATGCTGTCGATGGATTCATCCGACGCGTCAGCTCCTCATGGTGACCCTCGGCGAAGCGCTCCCGGCATGAGCACCGAACCGCTCACCCGCGACCGGAGGTTCGTCTGCTTCTGGCTGTCGCGTACCATCTCGGCGCTCGGTTCCGCCGTGAGCATCGTCGTCCTCCCGATCCTCGTCTACGAACAGACACGCTCGGCTCTGCTCGTCGCCCTCGTGGCGGCGAGCGGCACACTCCCTTACCTCGCGTTCGGGCTCGTCGCCGGTGCGGTCGCCGACCGGGTCGACCGGCGACGACTCATGGTGGGCTGCGACCTCGCCTGCCTTGCCGTCCTCGCCTCGCTCCCGCTCACCGCCACCCTCGACGCACTCGCCGGGCCCCTCGTCGTCCTCGCCGCCATGGCGTCCTCCACCTTCGCGCTCTTCTTCGAGGCCGCGTCCTACGGTCTCGTCGTCGACCTCGTGAGCAAGGAGCGGCTGGCCGCAGCCAACAGCAGCCTCTTCGGCGCCGAGACGACGGCACGCATCTCGGGAACCGCCCTGGCCGGCCTCCTCGCCTCACTCATAGGGGCAAACCTCACGGTGCTCGTCGACGCTGCCACCTTCGGAGCGTCCGCCCTGCTCATCGCCTCGATCCGGGTCGATCGCGCCGCCCGGGGGGGGGAGAGAAACGCGTCCATCTCCTCGCCTCCATACGCGAGGGACTCGACTTCCTCGTCCACAACTCGGTGCTGCGCGTCATGACAGCCGTCGGCACGCTCCTGTCCTTCTCGGGAGGTGTCATCGTGGGCCAGCTCGTCGTCTTCGCCGACCGGGGACTGCAGCTACCGAAGGGCGACGCTCGCATCGGACTGCTTTACACGGCGTGGAGTGCCGGCGGCGTCATCGGCAGCATCATCCTGCACCGAGCCCGACGGACAACGGACGCGGTGTCCGTGCTCGTCATCACCCTGCCCGTGACGACCGGACTCGCGGCCCTCGTCGCCCTCGCCGGGTCCTGGCCTATCGCGATGACGCTCATCCTCCTGTGGGCAGCGGCCTACGCGGTCATCCTCGTCAACACGATGACCTATTCGCAGTCGGTCACCCCACCGGCGATGCAGGGCCGGGTCAACACCATGCGACGGATGATCTCGTCCGGACTCGGCGTCCCACTCGGGTCTTTCGTGGGAGCGCTCGTCACCTCGTCCTCGAACGTTCGCACGGGCATGTCGCTCTCCGCGCTCGCCGTGGGCCTTGCGACCGTGCTCGTCCTCGTGGCCCGCACCCGCGGCCTGTGCCCTCGTCCGCAACGCCCTGACGAGCTGCTGCCCCGTCCTCCAGCAGGGGGATAACACGTTCGATCGATCCCGCTGTCAGCGGGCGCACTATTTCAGGACTGACGAGTTGTCAGCCGTACCGACCGGGGACGTTGATCGAGGGGTCATGTCGCGCGCTCCTGCCGATGAGCGAGTACTGGTGGGCAGACATGTCAGACACATTTCGGGGTGGGTGGTCAACGATGGGCGGCAAACCATTCCTCAGCGAGGAGCGCGTAATCGGCCTCGTCCAGCCAGCCGAGTTCCGCATGCCACAGAGACTTCACGGTGTGGCTCTCCCGCCGCATCCCTGCCCGCTCGAGGACTCGACAGGACGCTGGGTTATCGATGTTCGCCGTGGCCGTGACTCGCCGTAGGCCGAGGACCTCGAAAGCCGCCAGCAGCAGTCCTTCCGCCAGCTGAGTCGCAATGCCGCGCCTGTGCCACCCTGGCCGGACGATGTAGCCGATGACGCCGTCGGTCCCTCTCGGTGCTCCAGGCTGTCCGGGACCGTCGACGATGTCGAGGAAGCCCATCGCCACCACTTGGCCATCGAGCTCGGCAACACATGAGTAGTCGGTCTCGCTGGTCGAGGTCGACAGCCACTCATGGCGCAGCTGCTCCGGTTCGACAAAGGTTCTGACCATGAATCGGTTGACGTCGGGGTCGTTCCGGAAGGACTGCAGGATTTCAATGTCGTCCTCGGTGGCGTATCGCAGGGTCAGCTCATCGACGTGTGCGGGCCAAGGAGTCGTGTGCATCTCCCCAGACTGACGGCTCGTGCCATTCAAGTCAGCGCGTAGCGGGATCGGCATGTCCCATCTCGCCTTCTCTGTTCGCCGTCCAACGGATCCTGGACCAACATCCGGAAGCGCACATCACAGAGGATGACTACGCGGCTCTGCTGGGCATCAACCCCACCTCGGTGTCGCACCGGGTGAATTCCGGGACTCTCATGGCCTGGCGGATCTCGCACAAGGACGTCCGCTACCCAGCCTGGCAGATGAGCGACGGACGCGTCCTCCCCCACCTGCGCGACATCCTGGCTGCGTTGCCCGACCCCAACCATCCCCGGTCGACATCGACGTGACGTGATCACCCGGCATGACGCGTTGTGGCGCGTCCACCGTCTCGGCGAGGCTTTCCTAATCCCATGGAATACCTACCGGGAGTCCGGTCCCGTAGCAGGTATGCGGTGGGATCCGCACCCGCAGCCGGAAGGTGCTCACCCCGGGTACGGCGTGCTATACGCCGCAACCTGTCCCGAGGTGTGCCTTGCGGAGTCGTTCCAAAGCAGCCGGACGATCCACCTGTCTACCTCTCGCCCCTACCTGATCGTCTGGATGCCCACGCGGGGTCTGCGATTGCTGGATCTACTCGGGCCGTGGCCGCTACGGCACGGGGCATCTGCAAGCCTGCACACGCGGCCCAAACGGGTCTGCCGCACCTGGGCTGCAGCAATCCACGACCTGACCGACCCTTTGACGGGCGACCCGCTGGACGGATTCGTTTCCGCGTCCACGATGCACGGCGGCGGGCACGTGGTGGTGCTCTTCGACCACGCCGCCGACTCGATGCCGAGATTCCCGGGCTTCTCGATGCCGCTGAGTGACCCCTTCGCGGCCGGCCTGGTCCAGGAATTCGCCACCTCAGTGGATTGGCCGGTAGTGCATTAGCGCCCCAGCCGCATGAGACCACTCGTGTAACACCGGGCTCACTATCGATCTGACCTGGAAGTGCACGGAACGACCACGTGTCCGCGACGAGACGGAACGAGACAGCGAACCAGGGCGAACGAGGGATAAGGGGACAGCCCCTGAGCGAAAGAAATGAGACTGGCCCCATGGTCCGGAGTCGGTACATCGAGATTACGGAGGTCCTGCCCCGCTGACTGGTCACCGAGGCAGAACCGGTTACATGATCGGTCAGTGATGGCTGGCCGTCATCTGGATCCGGGTGCCGTCGCTGATCAGCTGGGCGTACTCGTTCAGCTCACGCTCGGAGATGATGCCGCCGAGGCGCTTCCACTCGCGGCGCAGGGCCGCCTTGACCTCAGCAACAGGTCGACCCTGATACTGGCGCCCCAGACGGTCGAACATCGACTGGTAGTCGTCGGCGATCTCCTGAACTGCGCCACTGACCAACTTCTTCAGCTCGCGCTCCCAGTCGCCGCTCATCATGATGTCGACGTCCATGTCACACCGCCTGTGTGATGGTGGTGTCGGGGTGGCGCTCCCCGGTGGCCTTCGTGACGGAGCATCCGGTGCGGGCGCTTCGGTAAGATCAGAGAGCCAGTGCATGGTCTCCCGGATCTTGATCTCGGGCTGGAGGGGCGGGCCGTTGGAGCGGACCGCCCCTCACTCGTCCTAGAGTACCGCACATCTCCATATCTCGTATGTGCGCATTCAGTGCACCACTGAAGTCCACTATGAGATAAGGTTGTCCGAGTCAGCACGAGGGAGGCGCGGTGCGACTGATCTTCGAGGACGACGATCTGTGCCGCCTTGCCTACGAAGCGAGCTACCGCACGAGGAGGTGGCCCGCTGAGGTGACGCGCAGCTATCGCCGGCGCATCCAACAGATTGAGGCAGCAGTCGATGAGCGCGACCTGCGCAATCTCAAAGCACTCAGGCTGGAGCAGTTGAAGGGCAACCGGCGGGGAACCTCCTCCATCCGCATCAACGACAAATACCGGCTCATCGTCAGATTCGAATCCGACGAGGCTGGCCGGGTGACCGTCGTCATCGACGGACTGGACTATCACTGAGAAAGGAGCGGCGTCGTGAGCACTGACCTCGCAATGGCGTTCCCTCCGGGCGAGTTCCTGGCTGAGGAACTCGAAGCGCGGGGATGGACGCAGGCGGACTTCGCCGAGATCATCGGACGGCCAGCGCAGCTTGTTTCCGGCATCGTGTCTGGGAAAAAGGAGATCACTCGGGATACAGCGCTGGATTTCGCGGCGGCTTTCAATACGTCGGCGGAATACTGGCTCAACCTGCAGAATCTCTTTGAGCTGAAGCTCAAGCAGAGCGATCCTGCCGCGGCAAGCCGTGCGGAGGACGTCAAGACACGCGCCCGTATGAACGAGTTGGCTCCGGTGGCTGTCCTGCGCAGGCGTGGGGTACTGCCAGAAGGCACGTTGAAGGAGCAGGTTTCGGCCCTTTGCGACCTATTGGAGATCCGGTCGCTCACTGACGAGCCGACGTGGGCGGCCGCAGCTAAGCGGCAGAACCACGGTAGCCCCGTCACCCCTACACAGCAGGCGTGGGTCGCGATCACGCGCGGACGGGCGCGGACGATGACCGTGGAGGGATACGACCATGACGGTCTCATCTCCCGAGCGGAAGGTCTGAGTCGGCGGGTCCTCGCCGGGAGTGACTTCGTGGGACTCCCGTCGCTATTCGCTGAGGTAGGTGTGCGCTTGGTCTACGAAGAGGCGCTCCCCGGAAGTCGCATCGACGGCGCGGCCTTCCTGCTCAATGGCGACCCGAATCAGCCGGTGATCGCCTTGTCCGGCCGCGGCAAGCGCTTCGACAAGGTGCTGTTCACGCTGCTCCACGAGGTCGCCCATGTCGTCAACGGCGACCTCGACGGTCCCGTCCCACTCATCGACGAAGATGGCGGCTCTCACAGTGATCGGGAGGAAGCAGCAAACAAGAAAGCACGCGGTTGGTGCCTCCCCGAGGAAATCTCCCCGCCAGTTGTCATCCGCAGGCCGTGGGTCAAGGCCGAGGCTACGCGACTCGGCGTCCACCCGTTGCTGCTTGTCGGGCGGTTGCAGAAGGAAGGCAAGCTCGACTGGCGAACGGAGCTAGTACGTGGCGCAGAGAACGTGGACAGTCAGTTGGCTCGGTGGAATCTGCACGCTGGAGGCGACCAATAGCAATGTGTCCCTGCTGTCAGCGGCCCATCGCTTCCACGAAGGCTCGGGCGAGGACGTTCAGGCCAAGGTAGAGGGCATCGATGATCCGGTCGAACTGGACGCGCACCGCTCCGCCGCCCCCGGGCACAGACAAGTCACCCCGTCGTCAACAGGTACCGCCCGAAGTGCGGCACCGTGAACGCGATGCGCCCCCGCTCTCCCGAATAGATCAGGCCCTTCTTCATCAAGCCGTCCCGGGCCGGGGAGAGCGACTGCGGTTTACGCCCCAGATGGTCGGCGACCCGCGAGGTGGGCACCGATGCCGAGTCGTCGAGCTCCTCACCATCGGCCCGCATCGACTCCGCGATATCGGCCATCGCCCGCAGATATTCACGCTCACCCGGGGTGGCCCGTTCGTAACGCGACCCGAAGAAACCCACCGCGAGCTCCTCCTCCGCCTCCGGCGCCGCCACCGCCACATCGGCCGCAGTCACCGGGCTCTGCGGCGCCGCATCCCAGGCGACCTTCCCGTAGGCCTGAATGAAGTAGGGATACCCGCCGGTGGCGGCATACATCGCGTCCAGCGCGTCCGGGCCGAACTCGGCACCCTCGTCCCGGGCCGGCACCTGCAGGGCCGCTTCGGCAGACCCCCGGTCGAGCCGGTCGATCCGGGAATAACGGAACAGCCGTTCGGAATACGACTTCGACGCGGAGAGCACCGCCGGCAGATGAGGCAACCCGGCCCCGACCACGATCACCGGCAGCGAATTCTGCGATATCTCATGGAAGGCCGCACACAGCGCCGAGACGTCGTCAGCACGCAGATCCTGCATCTCGTCGATGAACAGGGCCACCCCCTTGCCGACGTCCTGCGCGAGCCCGCCGACATCGGTGAGCAACTCGACCAGGTCGATCTCGATATCCCCGGAATCGGCCCGGCCCGTCACCGCAGGAACCTCGATGCCCGGCTGCCACCGCTCCCGCAATTTCGCGGTGGGCGCGGCATCCCGCAGGGCGAAAGCCTTCAACACGCCCAGGACGTGGTCGACCTCGTCCCCACTGGGATGGCCGAGTTCCCGCACGGCGACATGCAAGGCCGCGCTCACCGGGCGGCGCAGGGTCTGATCCGGGCGGGCCTCGAACTTCCCGGTCCCCCACCCGGCGCGCACCGCCGAACCACGCAGGGCGTTCAGCAGGACGGTCTTGCCCACGCCGCGCAGCCCGGTCAGGACGACGGAACGCTCCGGCCGCCCCTTGGCGACCCGCTCCAGGACGACGTCGAAGGTCCGGAGTTGTTCGTCACGCCCGGCCAGTTCGGGCGGCCGCTGGCCCGCGCCGGGAGCATAAGGATTACGGATCGGATCCACGATCGGACACTATTCACATCTCTAGCTTTTCCGGCAGAGGCGCGCAGAAGACCCGATCGTCGCGGTCAACGCACCTCAGGCGCCCCCGGACCGGTGTGCGCCAGCGGACGGTTGCTCCGAGCCCACTCCCTCATACCGCCGATGAGATTCACCGCGTCACGACCGACCGTGATCAGGAAAGCCACCGCCCGGGAAGCCCGGTCCCCGTCGAGGCAGCAGACCACGATCCGTGTCCCGGCGGGCAGCTCCGCCAACCGGCTCTCGAGTTCACCGAGCGGGACACAGACCGACCGGGGCGCGTGACCGAGCTCCCATTCGTGGATTTCCCGCACGTCGATCAGGCAGACGTCGTCCGCGAGTTCGGCGTGGCCCACAGTAGGCACTCCGGTCTGCGGCTGCGCCGGGATCTTCGTCATGGACGACATGATGCCCCTTCGCCCGCCGCAAAACAGCCCGCGAAAGTACCTCAGGTGCAGGTAGATCGGTGAACGGCCCCGCTTCAGGGACCGATAAGCGCCTCAGCCTTTCGGCGCATGCCGGACCAGGACCCGCTGCAATTTCACCAACAACCCGTACCCGTCCCCGGCGCGCACCACCGGGACCTCACCGTGCACCACCCGCGGACCCAATTCCTCGTTGGACACCGGCAGACCGTGACTGAGCACCTGCTCCGCCGGAGTCAGCTCCCGGATCGCGATCGCCCGCACCACATCCGGCCGGTCGTGCGCGAACGAACCGTAGATCATCGGGTCGTGCTGGCCGTCGTCGCCCACCAGGATCCACTGGATGTCGGGGAACTCCCGGGCCAGGCGGTGCAGGTTCTCCCGCTTGTGCTCCTGCCCCGAACGGAACCACCCCGTATTCGTCGGCCCCCAGTCGGTGAGCAGCAGCGGCCCCAACGGGTAGCCGTGCCTCTTCAGGAACCGGGTCAACGTGGGCGCCGTATTCCACGCCCCGGTCGACAGGTAGAAGATCGGCGACCCCGGGTGCTCCGCCAACAGGTCCCGGTACATCGGCGCCATCCCCGGCACGATGTGTCGGGCCTGCTCGTGCCGGACGAAGGTATTCCACGCGGCGATGAACATGCGCGGCAGCATCGTGATCATCACCGTGTCGTCGATATCGCTGACCAGCCCGTAACGGACGTCGTCACCGACGATCATGACCGGCACCTTCTGCGACTTGCCGTCCTCAGGGGTGACGGCCACCTCGTGCCAACCGGCGTCCAGGCCGTGATCGACCACGGTGACGTCGACATAACCGCTCCGGTCGGTCTGCGTGTACACGGTGCGGCCCCCCACGTCGACCCGCACCCCGATCCCGGTGGCCTGCGCGGTGACGAAAGCACGCCACCCCCGCAACTCGCGTGGAGGTTTCAACATGGTCTGCCCGTGCTCGTCAGCCCTGGTCTCCGTGCTGTCCAGGGCGTGCCGGGAGAGCACCACCCGGGACAGGACCCGCAGGAAGCTGCGCGAACCGTAGCCGGCATGGGCGATGACTCGCGGTTTCCACCCGCAGACCTGCAGAACTCCGTTGACCTGGCTGTGCCAGGCGTCCTCGACGACCGCGGCGATATGGGGGCGAGCCATATGCGCAAACCTAGCAGGGCTTCCTGGGACGAGAGCGCCTCGGCAGCAGGGACGCCGACCTGACCTCATCCGGATGTGAATCAGAGCCCACCGGTTCCCCGCTCAACTTGACGTATGTCCTGCCGATTCACCAGCTGGCCGGGAACACCGCAACCAGCACCGGCCTCGCTCTCCGGGAAGGAACCGACGTGGAACAGGGCAGGATGCCCGCGAGGACGACTCGTCCAGACGAGCGAGACCAGCAAGGAACGGCGTCATGACTCCTTCGACGCGAGTGCACCGTCCGCACACCCGCCGTCCCCGGCCCACGCACTGCACCATCACCCACCGGCACGGACGCCACGCCTCAGACGCCACTCCCCGGGAGTACACGCCGGCCGATCCGCGGGACCGTCGGCCGCACCGTCCGGCGCTGAGCCGTTCGCACACGGCTCCGACCCGCCCGGTCGGGACGACCTGTCGACACACTGCCGGTCTGGAGGATGTGTGGTCGGCCCGCCATGCGGGTACTGTCACCGCCGACCGGGAGGTGCAGAACATGAACAACGAGAAGAAGATCGTGGGCGCGACTGCGGCCAAGGCGCAGAGCGCGCCGGCTCCGGACGCTCCCGGGAAAGTCGATTCACCGCAGAAGCTGACGAAGCCGTCCTGGATGTTCGCGTGGAAGAAAGCGGTGCAGGAATTCAGCCAGGACGAGTGCACGGATCAGGCTGCGGCGCTCACCTACTATTCGGTGCTGGCGCTCTTCCCCGGGTTGTTGACCCTGGTGGCTCTCGTGGGTGTGCTTGGTGATGGGCAGCGGACCGTCAACTCGGCCCTGGAGACGGCGTCCCGGTTCGCTCCGAAGGAGGCTCTGGACCTGATCCGGCCGGTGATCGAGCAGATGGTCACCGCGCAGGCGGCAGGGTTCGCCCTGGCGGTCGGCCTGTTGGGTGCGTTGTGGTCCGCCTCGGGGTATGTGGGTGCTTTCAGCCGGGCGATGAACCGGGTCTACGGGGTCACCGAGGGTCGCCCCTGGTGGAAGTTGATCCCGACCCAGTTGGTGTTGACCTTCGTGATGTTGCTGCTGGTGTCCTTGGTGATGGTGGCGATGGTCGTCTCCGGGCCGGTGGCGCGCACCTTGGGTGATCTGATCGGTGTGGGCGACAGCGCGGTGACGGCGTGGGAGCTGGCGAAACTGCCGGTCGTCCTGTTGATCGTCATGGTGTTGGTGGCCATGCTCTACTACTTCACCCCGAACGTTCAGCAGCCTCGGTTCCGGTGGATCTCGGTGGGTGCCGCGGTGGCCCTGGCGTCGTGGGTGGTCGTCTCCCTGGGTTTCGGTTTCTACGTGGCGAACTTCGGCAGTTACAACAAGACCTACGGTGCTCTGGCCGGTGTGATCGTCTTCCTGATGTGGCTCTGGTTGACGAATGTGTCCTTGTTGTTCGGTGCGGAGCTGGACGCGGAGCTGGAGCGGGCCCGGCAGTTGCAGTCGGGGATCGTCGCGGAGGAGTGCCTGCAGTTGCCGCCGCGGGATGTGGTCGGCAGCGAGAAGCGTGGGGAGAAGTTGGAGGGAAGCATCGAGGAGGGTCGCCGGTTGCGTCTGGAGTCGGAGGAGGCTCAGGCTCAGGCTCAGGTCGACCCTCATGGTGAAGGAAGCGGCCGTTCTCGGGATTCCCGTCGCGCAGAAGCTAACTGAAGTTCCGCGGCCTGCGGGCCGCCGAACGGTCTCACCGATTTTCCTGCCGGGCCCGGTCATCCACATCGTGGACGACCGGGCCCGGTCGGGTTTCCGCCCGGCCCAGGACAGCCCGTCCTTCCTCTCGTCCTAGCAGGTCACGAGTTCGCCCGGGCGTCCTACGCCCTTGTACTCTCCTGTTGAACGTTCGTCCGGTACCGGGTCGGGAAACCTCGTATCGATGGCACGGCGTTCGCCATATCCGGTAAGGGGAAAAACCCGGATGTGGTTCTGGGGATTCATCGACGGCATGGGGATGCCTTCGGTGAAGGGGGAAGGAACACACGGATGTCTGTTCACCTGTTGCTGTTGACATCGTCCTGCTGCGCTCTGGCCGCGGCGGCTGCGGGAAGCCCGCTCACCGGTGCCTCCGTCGAGGAACATCGCGCCCGTCAGTTGACCTTGTTGGTGGCCAGTGCTCTGGTCGTCGGGAATGCCGTCTGCCTGCTGCCGGAGACACCGGCCTGGTATTCGGCCGCGCTGGTGGCGTTGACCGCAGCCGGTCTCGTGTGGTCGGTGGTTTCCCTTGTCGGGGCTCGTCGTCTCGGTCGCCGTGGGGGTCCGGCCGAGGTGACGTCCCTGTCGGGCGGTGCTCCGGCGCCCGCACTGTCCTCTTCTTCCGGTGCCGCCTCCCATCTGACGGTGGTGCAGTGCACCCCGACGGAACGGATCGAGGCCCGTCGTTCCCTGGATGCGGCTCGTCGCCCCCATCTGGCGATCCTGCCCGGTGGGGCCGGCGACACCTGGTCCTCCGGGGCGTTTTCCCCCTCGCACGGGCCGCAGGACCCGATGGCCTGGGACGAGGGTGTGCGCTGGGAACAGTCTTCTCCCGGGCGGACGGTGCGTCGCGGTCAGGTCGAATCGGCGTACGACGCCGGCCGTCCTGGTCACGGCCGGTCGCGCGGCGTGCGTCTCTGACCGTAGGGACGCCCTCACGAACTACCGGTACCCATGCCGGTGGATGCACTCGACGGACGACGGTCCACCGAGTGGTGCAACACCCCTCTGCGCCAGGGAGGTGCCCCGCCCCGGGGGCACCTCCCTGGTGGGGTTTGCGGGGTCAGGCTTTCGCCGGGGATCCCGCGCCGGGGTTCTCCTCGGCGGTGAAACCTTCGAGCGCTTTCAGTGCTTCGTCGAATTCGCGGTCAATCTCCGGGTCGGGCCGGTAGGTCGCCAGGCTGACCACGACGGCGACGAGCCCGCAGACCAGGAAGCCGGGCAGGATCTCGTAGAGCGCGAAGATGCCTTCTTTCCCGAAGAGGTGCTTGCCCCAGACACCGACGGTGATCGCACCGGAGATCATGCCGCTGAGCGCGCCCCACGTGGTGAGTCTGCGCCAGTACAGGGAGAGCAGCACGATCGGCCCGAAGACGGCACCGAATCCGGCCCAGGCGAAGGCCACCAGTTGGAGGATGGTGGCGTTCTGGTTCCAGGCCATCGCCGCGGCGATCACGGAGACCCCGAGGACGGCGAGCCGCCCCATGAGCACGTGGTGTGCGTCGGCTTTCTCCGCGCCGCCGAAGGCCTTGTAGACGTCCTCGACGAGCGCCGATGCGGTGACCAGGAGTTGGCTGGAGATGGTCGACATGATCGCGGCGAGCACGGCGGCCAGCATGAAACCGGCGATCAGCGGATGGAAGAAGATCTGCCCGAGCCGGATGTACACGGTCTCGGGGTCGCTCAGCTGGCCGCCGCGGCGTTGGAAGTAGGCTGCGCCGACCAGGGCTGTGGAGATGGCACCCAGGGCGGCGAAGAGCATCCAGCCGATGCCGATCCGACGTCCGGCTTTCGCCTCGGCGACCGACCGCAGGGCCATGAATCGGACGATGATGTGCGGTTGGCCGAAATAGCCCAGTCCCCAGGCGAGCGCGGAGACGATGCCGATGACGGCCACGGTCGTCATCTCTGCGGGGAGTACGGCGAAGCGGTTGATGCCGGCTTGGGCGTCGGACACGGCCACGGCGTCGGTGAACTCTCCCCAGCCGCCGAGGGCGATGATCCCGCTGACCGGGACGAGGACGAGTGCGAGCACCATCATGATGCCTTGCACGAAGTCGGTGTAGGAGACCGCGAGGAAGCCTCCGAAGAGGGTGTAGGTGACGGTGACGGCGGCGACGAGGAGCATCCCCCAGCGGTATTCCATGCCGAAGCTGGATTGGAAGAAGACGCCGCCGGCGACCATTCCGGAGCTGACGTAGAAGGTGAAGAAGACCAGGATGATGACGCCGGAGACGACGCGCATCAGTTTGCTGCTGTCGTGGAGGCGGTTGCCCAGGAAGCTGGGGACGGTGATGGAGTTGTCCGCGACCTGGGTGTACGACCTCAGGCGTGGCGCGACGTATTTCCAGTTGAGCCAGGCGCCGACGGTGAGGCCGACGGCGATCCATCCTTCGACGAGTCCGGCTTTGTAGATCGCGCCGGGGAGGCCCATCAGCAGCCAGCCGGACATGTCGGCGGCGCCGGCGGAGAGTGCGGCGACGGCGGGGGAGAGATCCCGGCTGCCCAGCATGTAGTCGTCGAGGTTGTGGGTTCGGTGATAGCTCCACCAACCGATGAGGAGCATTCCTCCGAGGTAGATCACCATCGCGAGACCCTGCCAGAACGATTCGTTCATTGTTCTTCCTTGCTCAGGCGGGTGTGGTTCCTGGAGGTTATCCGCAGATGGGGGCTTCGGCACGATCTGTGCGGAGGGTGATCTGGCGGCTGTCCCACCGAGAGTCCCGTTCAGGCCCTCTTCCACGGCGCACGAGAGAGAAGGTATTTTAAGGACCATAGTCCTTGAAATTGATGGGAGTCCTTGTGCCGCCGCTGCTCTCGAAAGAGTCCGAAGCGATCGTCAAGGCGACAGCCGCCGTGGTCGCCGAAAATGCCGTCGCCATCACCTCGAACTTCTACCCGCGGATGTTCGCCGCCCACCCCGAACTCCTCAACGTCTTCAACAAGGCCGACCAGGCCCTGGGTGAACAGGCCCAGGCCCTCGCCGCGTCCGTCGTCGCCTACGCCGTGCAGCTCATCGACCCCGACGCCCCCTCGTTCCGGCCCGTCCTGGAACGCATCGCCCACAAACACGTCTCGCTGGGCATCACCGCACCCCAGTACACGATCGTCGGACACCACCTGATGGCCGCGATCAAGGACGTCCTCGGCGACGCCGTCACCCCCGAGGTCGCCGCGGCCTGGGACGAGGTCTACTGGCTGTTCGCCCTGCAACTCGCCGCAGAAGAAGCCCGGATCTACGCCCTCAACGGCGTCGACCCCGAACAGCCCTGGCGCGACTACCGGGTCACCGACCGGCACGACGAGGTCCCCGGAGAGATCCTCACCCTCACCCTCGCACCGGTCGACGGCGGCGACATCCCCCGCCACCTGCCCGGCCAGTACGTCACCGTCAACGCCCGGCTCGACGACGGCACCACCCAGCCCCGGCAGTACACCCTCTCCAGCGGACCCCGCCCGGACCGGATGCAGATCACCGTGCGTCGGGTCCACGCCCAGGGTGACAGCCCGGCCGGTCTGGTCAGCACGATGCTGCACGACGACTGCCCGGTCGGCACCGTCCTGCAGGTCTCCGTCCCCTGCGGCGACGTGGTCCTCCAGGACAGCAACACTCCCCTGCTGCTGATCAGCGCAGGCGTGGGCATCACCCCGATGGCCGCCATCATCGACAGCCTCGCCGACCACGGCTCGACACGACCCGTCGTCCTCGCCCACGCCGACCGCACGGCCGGCACCCACCCGATGTACGACACCGTGCGCGCCACCGCCGACCGTCTCGCCCAGGTCAGCACCCACCTCTGGTACGAGGAACTCGACGAGGCCGCCGCCGGGCGCGGAGCCGTCCACGGCCTGATGGACCTGTCCACCGTCGACCTGCCCGAGGATCTCGACGTCTTCATGTGCGGACCGCTGCCCTTCATGCGCGCCGCCCGGCGCACCCTCCTCGACCGCGGTGTCCCCGCCGACCGTATCCGCTACGAGGTCTTCGGCCCCGACCTGTGGGCGCAGAATCCCGAAGCGGCCTGATCTCCTCACCCGGCCGGGCCCCTGAGAACGACAGGGACCCGGCCGGGATCCCGTTCCGAAGGGGGAGAGCCTCGACGGCAGCGACGATCCGCCACCTATCGTGAGTGGACGCGTGCCAGGGAGGTTCCTGTGTCGTACACCCACGACCAACAGTTCATCGAGACCGGACAACCGTCTCGATGAACTGGAAACCGACCTCCTGGCAATCCAATTCACCACCCTACCGGCGTAACTCGTCAGATTGCGGTAACGGTACGGTGTTGCGGGTGGGACAGGGAAGCATCCCCTCGCGCAGGGAGGACACCGTCGAGACGCCACCGGAAGCCCACCCGCCGACGCCGCGGGCCGCCCCCGTGTCGCCCCCGATCCCCCGGCGGAGCCCCACCCCCGCCCGGGAGGAGGACCAACGCTGGGCCGTTCCCGCCCATCTCCTGGACGAGGAACCCACCCCGCAGGACGAACCGCCGCCCCCACCAGAACCGCCCCACCAGGTCAGGACGGCCGAACCCGCCCCGTCGCTCTTCTTCCCCTCACCCCCGCCGTACCCACCGGTCGAACCCCGCGTCGCCTCGGAGACACAGGACGTGCACCGCGGAGACCTCACCACCGGTGACGAACTCGCCACCCCGGAATCCCCGGTCGTTCCGGAGCCCCCGGCCACCCCGGAAACACGCTTCCCTCCGGAGCCCCCCGTGATCCCGGCCACCGACCAACCGACGACCCCGTACCTCGACCTCACCCCCCTCAACCGCGCCCCGGCCCCGCTCGACGACCTCCCCCCGGCCGAACCGACCCTCTTCCTGGTCAAGGAGGACATCACCGAACCCCGACTACGCCGCCACCGGAACACCCGAAGGCGGCGGGTCAGCGCACCCCTGCAGCCCTGGGCCGATGCCACCCCGGACGATCTCGCCCTGGCGAACCGCGCCGTGCAACGTCCGATGTCGACCGGGCGACGGATCGCCGTGGTCTCCGCCGCCGGGGGATGCGGCGCGACCAGTATCTCGGTGGCCCTGGGCGCCATCATGAGTGAGCTGCGCGCCGACCGGATCGCCCTGGTCGGCGCCTCCCCCGACCGGGGGAGCATGAGCCGCCGACTGGGCGAAGCACACGCGGTCCACCTCGAGGAACTCCTCTCCCAGGAGGACTCGGTACAGCTGGGTCAGGCCGGAGTGGACCTTTTGGGAGTGGCCGCCAGGTTCGCCGCAGTTCTCCCCCCGGCCGAATCCATGGTTCCCGCCGTCGCCGGAGATCTGGTCGAATCATTGAGCCGGACCCGGGCGGTGACCGTCGTCGACCTGGGCTGCGCCCGCCCGGACAGCGGCGCAGCCATGATCCTGCGCGACGTCCACGCAGCTGCCGTCGTCACCGCGCCATCTCTCGACGGAGTGGAATCCTGCCGGGCCACCCTCGACCGCCTGCGCCGCGGTGGCGTCTCGACCCTGCGCATCCGAGCCGTGGTCGTGGAGACCGGGCGACGCACCGGCATGAGTGCCGAGACCGCCGCCCAGCAGCTCTCCGACACCGGTGTCCCGGTACTGACCTCGCCGGAGGATCCTCACCTGGCCACCGGGGGGCCCATCGACATCGGCATGTTGAGCGAATCCACCCAGATGGCCTTGACCGTGCTCGCGGCCTCCCTGCTCGACGCCTCCGACGGCCGTTTCGAATCCTTCGTCAGCGAGGGCTGAACGGCCGGCGACTCCACACGCCACCGGCCGCGCCACAGGTCACGACAGCGCAGAACCGGCCTGGACCCGCAAGGACCACATCGCCTCGTCGGTCAACTCCGACACCCGCCGACGCAAGGCCCCCGGAGCATCCGGATGCTCCGCCAACCAGGTCGCCCCCGCTACCGGAAGCCGGTGCTCCTCAGGAGGGACGCCCACCTGCAGATCACCGGTGTCCGGGAAGAGACCGATCACCGCCCGGTCGGCCAACTCCATGCTCCGACTCGCCCACAGCTCGGACAACATCGCGAAATACGGACCCGCATAGTCCTCCCGGAGCCATTCCTGCCCGGGAGTCGAGAACCCTGTCGCGCACGCCGTCAACTCTTCGTTCGTCAACCGGTCATCCTCGACGACAGCCTCCCAGGCCGACCGTTTCGCGTGAGCCGTCGGCATACTCGCCACCGCCAACCGGTGACGCACCGGAGCCGCCGAGGTGACATCCCGCTGCCGCTCGTCCGCAAGTTCCACCTCGCCCGCATGCCCGGTCGCCGCCAACGCCCGCCACCACTGCCAACGCAGCTGCGGGCCGACCGCCAGACCCGGCACCTGGCGGTGCCCGTCCAACAACTCACGGATCTCCACGGCCCGGGCATCACAGCTCAACGACGCCGACGCGAACACCCGCGCCCACGCCAGCTGATGGTCCGGGCCGGACGACCCATCCTGCAACCGCTGCCACGCCGTCTCCACGATCGAAGCCACCGCCGCAGCCCGGGCAGGTCTGGGCACGAACGAATTCGCGGCATCGACCGCCCGTTGCAGAGCCGTCGTCACCAAAGCGACATCCGGTTCGGTCGGCGCCTGGTCCATCACGAAGGACACGAAACGCGCCGCCGGCAGCAGACCGTCCCGGCAGTCGTTCCACAAGGCCGCCCACAGGCAGGCCCTGGTCAACGACGACGAGATCGACGTCAAAGAGGTCAACGCCGTCTCACGGGACCGCTCGTCCAGACGCGCCTTGGCATAGGTCAGGTCGTCATCGTTCACCACGATCAGATCCGGGAGCGGCCTGCCCACCACCTGCGGCACCGAAGTGACTTCCTCGACCAGGTCCAACTCGATGCGGTCGGTACGACACAGCCCGTCGCCCTCGCGGTCGTACACACCGACCACCAGCCGGTGCGGACGCACCACCGGCCCCCCGGACACCAGATCGTGCCCCTCCTGGGTGATCGACAACTCGACGACCCGGCCCTCACCGTCGACCTCCACCCGCGGAGTCAAGGTCGACATGCCCGTGGTCTCCAGCCACATCGTCGACCACGACTTCAGGTCACGTCCGCTGTGCTCCTCCAGGACGGCCAACACATCGGGCAGGGACGTCGACCCGTAGGCGTGCTCGGCGAAATAGGCCCGGATCGCCGCACGGAAGGCCTCCTGGCCGACGTAGGCGATCAGCTGCTTCACCACCGCGGCACCCTTCGCATAGGTGATGCCGTCGAAATTCTGCTCCGCAGCCTCCACGTCGGGGATGTCCGCCACGATCGGATGAGTCGTCGGCAGCTGGTCAGCCCGGTAGGCCCACCCCTTACGTCGGGCGCAGAACGCCGTCCACGCCTCGGTGAACTCGGTGGCCTCCGCATTGGCCGCCGTCCCCATGTAGTCGGCGAAGGACTCCTTCAGCCACAGGTCATCCCACCACTGCGGGGTGACCAGGTCGCCGAACCACATATGGCTCATCTCGTGCAGGATCGTGTTGGCGCGCTGCTCGTGATCGGCCCGGGTCGACCCCGACTGGAAGACGTACGCGCCGTCGGAGAAGGTCACCAGGCCGGGGTTCTCCATCGCGCCCAGGTTGTACTCCGGGACGAAGATCGAGTCGTACTTCCCCCACGGGTACGGGCTGCGGAAGAGCTCGTGGAAATAGTCCAAACCCTGCCGGGTGACCTTCAGGACGTTCTCCGGGTCGAAGCTCTCCGCGAGGCTGCGCCGGCAGAACACCGACAGCGGCACCGTCAACGTCGACTCCTCGCCGGTGGCCTGGTCGCGCACCGTCCCCGTCCACGAGTCCGACCAACGCCGGTACGGGCCCGCCGCCACACACACCAGGTAGGTCGACAGGGGCGGCGTCGGCGCGAACCGACAACGCACCAGGGCCTGCCCGCCGCTCGAGGTCCCTGCGTCCTCCCGGGAGACCTCCGGTTGGTTGCCGAGCACTTCCCATTCGGCCGGAGCGGTGACGGTGACCTCGAAGATCGCCTTCAGGTCCGGTTGTTCACAGTTCGCGAAGACCAGCCTGGCGTCCGAGGGCTCGAACTGGGTGTACAGGTAGGTGTTCCCGTCGGCCGGGTCGACGTACCGGTGCAGTCCCTCGCCGCTGCGGCTGTACCTGGCCTGCCCGCACACGGTGATCGTGTTCAGCGCGGCAGCGACCTGCTCGTCGGCCACGTCCGGGCGACGGTCCACCGGGATCGTCGCGGACGGGTCGGCGCAGGTGCGTAGACCCGTCACCCTGATGCGGGCTCCGTCGTACTCGACCTGGCGGGCCTCCCCGTTGACCAGAACCTCGTCCACCGACGCCCCGACGAAATCCAGGAAGGTCTCCGGTTCCCGACTGGCCAACACGATCGTGCTGCGCGTCGGGAAGGTCGCCCGGTGGTGGTCGGCGCTCTCCGAGAGGTCGATCTCCACCTGGTAGCTGGAGATGTTCACCCGGGCGCTGCGGTGCCGCGTATCCGTACGGCTCAGGTTCGTCGTCACGTGCGCCACGCTATCCGCCGGACGCCGGAGAAGAGCGGTGATAACACGCAATTCGTGGCGGAACGCCGGTCAGATCACATTCCCACCCGGAAGCGGCCCACGATGGCCTGCAGTTCGTCGGCCTCGCCCCGGATGGACTCCGCCGAATGGCTCGTCTCCACGCTGAGGCTCTCCGAGGTGCGGGCCACCCCGGTGATCGTCTCCAGTCGGGTCACGGCCGCCGAGCTGGCCCGGGCGATGCCGTCGACGC
>NZ_BAGZ01000015.1 GCF_000298175.1 Austwickia chelonae NBRC 105200
GCGGAGTCTTTGAAGAGGCGTGAGCAGTTGAAGATGGCTGGCGTAGCTGTGGTGGCGGTGGCTGGTGTGCTTGGTGGGGTGTTCTGGTGGCGGCGTCGCCGTGGTGTGGGGCGGCAGGGCTGACGTAGGGCTGTTGGTGGGGGATTGGTGGTTGTGATGGTGGCTCGGGTGTGTGTGGGTGTGTTGGCGGGTGTGTTGGTGGTGTTGCCGGTGTCGGCGGCGTCAGCGACGGTGGGGGCAGTGCCGGTGGTGGGGGCTTCGGAGGCGGAGCAGCGGGCGGCGTTGGAGGAGCAGATGCGGGTGGCTGCGGCGGCGAAGCGGGGGGTGGCGCGGGAGTTGTCGTGGTGGATCACCGGGTTGGGGGTGGATCGTTCGGTGGGCGTGTCACGAGGTGCGGGGGTGAAGGTGTGTGTGATCGATTCGGGAGTCGATGCGACGCATCAGGATCTGGTGGGGGTGCGTTTTGAGGGGGGTACGGATGTGTCGGGTCGTGGGGGTCCTGGTGGGTTGAAGCCGCAGACTGCTCATGGGACGGGGATGGCGGCTTTTATTGCTGGTCGGGGG
>NZ_BAGZ01000014.1 GCF_000298175.1 Austwickia chelonae NBRC 105200
CCCCCGACCAGCAATAAAAGCCGCCATCCCCGTCCCATGCTCGGTCTGCGGCTTCAACCCATCCGGAGCCCCCTGACCCGACACATCCGTACCCCCCTCAAAACGCACCCCCACCAGATCCTGATGCGTCGCATCGACTCCCGAATCGATCACACACACCTTCACCCCCGCGCCCTTAGACACGGTCAACGAACGATCCACCCCCAACCCGGTAATCCACCACGACAACTCCCGCGCCACCCCCCGCTTCGCCGCCGCAGCCACCCGCATCTGCTCCTCCAACGCCGCCCGCTGCTCCGCCTCCGAAGCCCCCACCACCGGCCCCGAAACCACCGGCGCTGCCACAGCCACCGGCGAAACCACAGCCATCGCCGACACCGCAAACACACCGACCCACACCCGAGCCACACCAGACCCCATCACACCCACACCCTCACCCAACCCACACCAACAACCACAACCACAACCACAGCCGCCGGGGCAAAACCCCGGCAGCCACCCTCACCGGAAACTCACAAACTGTCCTTCTCTTTCCATTCGAAGGACTGCTTCGTCTGCGCATCCACCCCGACCCGCGCCAACCCAGCCCGACCCTGCGCCTCAGCCTGGGCATATGCCGCATGCGACTCCACCAAACCCCGCAACACCCGATTCACCATCCCCTCCAGCTTCACCACGTTCTTTTCCAACAACGCCGCCGCCTGACGCGCGCCTTTCCACCCCTCAACGGCG
>NZ_BAGZ01000013.1 GCF_000298175.1 Austwickia chelonae NBRC 105200
ACACCCCATTCCCCTGCCCATACACCAACCCATCCTTCTTATAAATACCCCGATTCGACTTCGGATGAATCTGCAAATCCGCCGTCACCCCACCCACCTGCAAAGCCCCAAAAGCCTCCCGCCACGCCGTTCTCTCAGCCTGCCCATCATTCCCTGCCGCCACCACAATGACGACATCCTTCTCCTGAGCCTCAATAAAAGCCCGCGCCTTCTCGTTATCCAACCCGCCGACCTGAGAAATATTGATCACCTTCGCCCCCTGCGCCAGGCAATACCGGACCGACTTCGTCATCACCCCCGCCTGAGTCATGTCAAATACCGTGCTGGACACCGAAATAATCGTCGCGTCCGGCGCTGCCCCGATAATCCCCTGCGACCGCCCCGGACCAGACCCCCGACCAGCGATATACGCCGCCATCCCCGTCCCATGAGCAGTCTCTGGTTTCAACCCATTAGGAGCCCCCTTCCCCGACACATCCGTACCGCCTTCAAAACGCACCCCAACCAGATCCTGATGCGTCGCGTCAATCCCCGAATCGATCACACACACCTTCACCCCCGCACCCTTAGACACGGTCACCGATCGGTCCACCCCCAACCCGGTGATCCACCACGACCGCTCCCGCACCAACTGCCGCTTCTCCTCCGGCGATAACGGATCCGACGGCGCCGAAACCACCGGCGCTGCCACAGCCGTCGCTGACGCCGCCGACACCGGCAACACCGGCAACACACCGGCCAACACACCCACACACACCCGAGCCACACCAGACACCATCACACCGACCAACAGCCCTACGTCAGCCCTGCCGCCCCACACCACGGCGACGCCGCCACCAGAACACCCCACCAAACACACCAGCCACCGCCACCACAGCTACGCCAGCCATCTTCAACTGCTCACGCCTCTTCACAGACTCCGCTTTCGCTTCTTTCTCCGCCTCCCAAGCCGCTAACTCTTCCTGAAGGTTGTACGTCGGCTTATACGACCGATCCCATTCACCCATCGACGCCGTATTCGACGGACGACCACGAGCGGTATCCCCTTCCCGGAGTTTTCCCAACGGGTTCTCCTTATCCCCCACCGGAACATCCGCCGTCACCGCTGCATAAGCATCCACCACACCCCACCCACACTGCTCATCCGGCACCGGACCGCCACCATTGCGCTTCGCTGTCGCCAACACCCGCCGAATCACCTGACCCGCAGACAACTCCGGATACTTCGACCGCACCGCAGCCACCACCCCCGACACCACCGCCGTCGCCGCCGATGTCCCCCCACCATGCTTGGTATATCCCCCGGTCGGTGAAGCCCCCGGAATCGGCTCCCCCACCTTCACCGCATACGGCCCACACACCCCATTCCCCTGCCCATACACCAACCCATCCTTCTTCTGAATACCCCGATTCGAGTCAGGATGAATCTGCAAATCCGCCGTCACCCCACCCACCTGCAAAGCCCCAAAAGCCTGCCGCCAATCACCCCCATCTGTTGCCTTGTCATT
>NZ_BAGZ01000012.1 GCF_000298175.1 Austwickia chelonae NBRC 105200
ACGCACCTGGTCCGTCGCGGCGGATTTCGTCACCAGGGGCACGATGTGCTGGGTGCCGAACAGACGCTTGTCATCCTGCAGGACGACGAATCCGTGCTGGGTGATCGACGGATCGGTGGTGAAGATGTTCGCCGCCTGGATCTGCCCGTTCTTCAACGCCTGCACGGCGGCCTGCCCGGTCAACGGGGTGCGCACCTGTTTGAAGTTGATTCCGTAGACCTTCTCCAGCCCGGGCACCCCTTGGCTGCGCGACTTGAACTCGTCGGGCGCGCCGAGGACGAACTCCCCGGCCTTGGACGCCAGGTCGCTCATCGTCACCAGGCGGTGCGTCTCCGCGGTCTCCTTCGTGACGGTGATGGAGTCCTTGTCCTCCGCCGCCGATCTGGCCAGGACGGTCAGCTCCTTCGGGAGCAGCCCTTGCAGGGCCTCGTACACCTTGTCCGGGTCGTTCTCCGCGAAATCCTTCTTGTAGAAGAGCGCCAGAGCGCCGGTGTACTCGGGCATCACCTGGATCGAGCCGTCCTGCAGGCCTTTCAGGTAGGCCTCGCGTGAGCCGATCCGTGGCTTCGTGGCCGCGTCGACCCCTTTCGCCTTCAAGGCCCCGGTGTAGATCTCGGCGAGGAGGACGCTCTCGCTGAAATCAGCCGAGCCGACGAGCACCTGGCCGGCCGCCGGTGAGCCGCCGACCCCACCCGGTGTCGAGGTCGCCAGCGGGTCGTGGGCGCCTCCGCCGCAGGCGGCGAGCCCCAGCACGGCAACGGTGGCCGCCGCGACCAGTCCGGAAATGCGGGTGATCTTCATCGCGTTCTCGCTTCTGTCTGAGGGTCTGCGGAGACATACCCCGAAGGTCTCCCGGTCATGCCATCGGACGGTTCATGACCCTGTCGTTCCGGCAGTTCCTGTGGTGACGGCGGTGGAACGCGGCCCGGTCGGTCGTCCGTCGTCTTCCGGTCGATGGTCCGGGGCCTCCGCCCGGACGCGGTGCGGACGCAACCCCGGGGAGACGACCACCCTGGTCGTCAGGGCGAGGAGGACGTCCACCGTCAACGCCAGCAGCGCCACCAGGAAGGCGCCTCCGGCGACCATCGGGTAGTCACCGACCGCGAGACCTTCGGAGAGGAAAGCGCCCAAACCGCCCAAGGACACATAGGCGGCGATGGTGGCCGTGCCGATGACCTGCAAGGTGGCGCTGCGCACCCCGGAGAGGATCAGCGGCAGCGCACAGGGCAGCTCGACCCGCAGCAGCACCTGGAGACCGGTCATGCCCATCCCGCGGGCGGCGTCCCGAGCTGCGGGGTCGACCGCCTCCACCCCGGAGTAGGTTCCGGCCAGGAGGGGTGGGGCGGCCAGGAGCACCAGGACGATCAGGCTGGGCAGCAGGAAGGCCCAGGAACCTCGCAGGTAGGGGCCGAGGAAGAGCGCGGCGGCGAAAAGCAGCCCGAGACTGGGGATGGCCCGCACCGCGTTCGTCGAGGAGACCAGCCACCGGGCCCGCCCGGTGTGCCCGATCCACAACCCCAGGGGGACGGCGACCAGCGCGGCCACCAGCACGGATATCACCGAGTAGCCGAGATGTTCGAGCAGACGCCGGGTGATCCCTTCGGGTCCGCTCCACCTGGCCGGGTCGGTCAGCCACGCCCAGATCTGGGTGTTCATGCCTTTCCCCCTACCCGACGCCACGGGGTCAGCAGCGCGCTCGCCCCCAGGATGACCAGGTCGAAGAGCACGGCCAGGGCGATGCAGGCCAGGATGCCCACGACCAGTTCGTCACCGTGGAAACGTTGATAACCGGCGGTGAGCAGGTTGCCCAGCTGGGCGACTCCGATGAGGGAGGCCACCGAGACCATGCTCACATTGCTGACGGCGGCGACCCGCAGGCCTGCGGCCAGGACCGGAACCGACAGCGGAAGGTCGACCCGGAGGAAGCGGGCTAGCCCTCCGTAGCCCATCGCGGTGGCTGCGGCGGAGACGTGTTCGGGTACCGAGGCCAGCCCGTCGGCGACGCTGCGGACGAGCAGGGCCACGGTGTAGACCGTCATCGCGACGACCACGTTGATCGGGTCGAGGATCTTGGTGCCGAGCAGCATCGGGGCCAGGACGAAGAGCGCGAGGCTGGGGATCGTGTACAGCAGGCCGGTGCCGGCCAGGAGGAGGGATCGGGCCCAGTGCGGGCCGATGTGGGCGAGCCAGCCCAGGGGAAGCGCCAGGGCCAGCCCGAGGATCAGCGGGAGCCCGGCCAGGTAGGCGTGGTGGGCGGCCAGGGAGGCCACCAGGTCGAGGTGTTCGGCCAGCCAGGTCATGGGGATGCCTCCGCGTCGGGGTCGCCGCTGCGTGGCGAGTCCATGGCGGCGACCAGGTCGTCCACGCGGACGGTGCCGAGGAAGGCCCCGTCGTCGTCGACGACCACTCCGCGCCGGGCCGGGGAGGACAGGGCGGCGTCCAGGTAGGCGCGGAGGGGGCCGCCGTGGGTCGCGACCGTGCCGCCCAGTTCGAGGTCGTCGTGCCGTGCCGGTGCTTTTCCGTCGGCGGTGCGCGCCCAGCCCAGGGGACGGCGGGACTGGTCGAGGACCAGTGCCCATCCGGCCGCGCCGAGACCGGTCAGGTCGCCGTCGAGTTCTGCGGTGGGCTCGGGGCGCGGGGTGATCCGCCCGGGGGCGGGGACGAAGCCCAGCGCGCGATATCCGCGGTCGCGGCCGACGAAACTGGCCACGAAGTCGTCCGCCGGCGCGGCGAGCAGGGTGGCCGGGTCGGCGACCTGGGCGAGTCGGCCACCGACGCGCAGGACGGCGATCTGGTCGCCCAGGCGGATGGCCTCGTCGATGTCGTGGGTGACGAAGAGGATGGTCTTGTGGAGTTCTCGTTGCAGGTCGATCAGGTCGGCCTGCAGTTGGTCGCGCACGACCGGGTCGACGGCGCTGAAGGGTTCGTCCATCAGGAGGACGGGCGGATCGGCGGCGAGGGCGCGGGCGACTCCCACTCGTTGTTGTTGCCCGCCGGAGAGCTGCGCCGGGTAGCGGCCGGCCAGGCCCAGGTCGAGACCGACCCGGGCGAGGAGTTCGTGGGCCCGTGAGCGGGCTTCGGCCTTGGGGACGCCCAGCAGCAGGGGCACGGTCATCACATTGCGTTCGACGGTGTGGTGGGGGAACAGGCCGCCGTGCTGGATGACGTAGCCGATGCCGCGGCGCAGTCGGGTGGCGTCCATCGTCGTGGTGTCCTCGCCGTCGACGAGGATCCGCCCGGATGTGGGTTCGACCATGTGGTTGACCATCCGTAAGGAGGTCGTCTTGCCGCACCCGGACGGCCCGACCAGGACGGTGATCTTCCCGGCGGGGGCGGTCAGGGTGAGCCGGTCCACGGCAGGCGATCCGTCGCCGTACCGTTTGGTGACCTCCTCGAAACGAATCATGCGCTTCACGCTAACCGGGTGAACCGACAAGAGCCTGTCGGACACCTGAAGCTCTATCGAGTTTTATTGCCGAACAGCAATATTCCTAAGGTCACCCCGCAGTGGACATGTCATATGTCACAGTTCCACGCCGACCTCGCCCCCGCGGGGGATCACCGGGACGCGATGTCGACGCGGTGGAAGTTCTCGAAGGCTCGACTCGCCGTGGGCCCCCGCTGCCCCTGGTAATGACTGCCGGGCCGGCCCGAACCATAAGGGTGCTCCGCCGGGGAACTGAGCCGGAAGAAACACAACTGGCCGATCTTCATGCCCGGCCACAGCTTGATCGGCAGGGTCGCCACATTGGACAGTTCCAAGGTGACATGACCGGTGAAACCGGGATCGACGAAACCAGCCGTGGCGTGGGTCAGCAGCCCCAACCTGCCCAGGCTGGATTTGCCCTCGACCCGGGCGGCGATGTCATCGGGCAGGGTCACCTGCTCGTAGGTCGATCCGAGGACGAACTCCCCCGGGTGCAACACGAAGGGCTCCTCCGGGGCGACCTCGACGAGTCGGGTGAGTTCCGGCTGTTCCTCGGCCGGGTCGATGTAGGGGTACTTGTGGTTGTCGAACAGTCGGAAGAGCCGATCGAGCCGGACGTCGATGCTCGACGGTTGGATCATCTCCTCGTCGTACGGGTCGAGCTGCACTCGCCCGGCGTCGATCTGGGCGCGGATGTCACGGTCGGAGAGAAGCACGGCATCGACCCTATCGGCCGGTCGGGTTCGATCCGACGCACCGGCTGAGTTAGACTGGCCGCCAGCTTCACCGAACACCTGCCGGAAGTCATGACGTTCGACGCACACAGACATCGAACACCATGAAGAATTCGCAGGTCAGAGGCTTTCGCGAGTGTAGTTCAATGGTAGAACATCAGCTTCCCAAGCTGAATACGCGGGTTCGATTCCCGTCACTCGCTCCAGAACGATCACATCGGGCCCGGTTCCACTCCACGGAACCGGGCCCGATCTCGTTGAAGGACACCAGCAAGTGTCGCAAGTCGTTGATTCGTTCGCTGCTTCGGGGAGAAACCTCCCCCTTATCGCATTCGACGTGCCGCAGAAATGATGCTCAACACTCCGGCACGCTGTACCCGCTGCTCAGCCGCCTAGAAACCAACGGCCTGGTCGAGACCGAGTGGCGCGAGGGCGACGGTGGCCTCAGCAGCAAGTACTTCCTGCTCAGCGACGACGGCCACGCCGAGTACGCGTCACAGGCCGCCCAATGGCACGCCTTCTGCGCCCACACCGTCGACTTCATCACACTGACCCCGGAGGCCTGACATGAGCGCCAACCATCTCACCGACAAGCAGTGGCTCGATGAGATGACCATCGAGTTGCGGCTACGCAATGTACGCGGCGAAGCCAGCCAACAACTGGTCACCGTAACGCTAGACGTTGAACCAGAACTCTCCTGCATTTCGGCACAGAGGCCCAGTATCCGCGAGGTGGACTCGAACTCACCTGCTAGGACACATCATCGGTTCGCGCTACATGCTTATCCCCGCACTGCAGTCGCCCGAAGCAGAGCCGACATTGGGACGCTGCTTCAACAACTCTGGAACGCGGCTTAGACCCGAGAGCCAATCGGACATGGCAGGGTCTATCCACTCGATGACCAGCAACATCCTGTCGTGACGGTCATCTAGGGGGAAGTGATGGATGGGCTCATGGTGCGCGATCCGGTTCCGGAGGGTATGCAAAACATCGACATGGCAGTAGACGTCACCGCGACGCTGGGGCTTCATGCCGGGAAAAGCGTGGCGCAGATGAGGAGCCCAAAGGGTGTTCTGGTAGCGCTTGGCAAGCAAGAAACGCCAGAAGCCTAGCGACAACTCCGCGACGACACGGCCCTCGTTCGTCGGCAGTTGACGACGGGAAAGAATCTGGCGAGCGTCCTTGATCTGCTCGATTCGGCGGTGATCAAACGTCTTCGTCAGGTCACCTCTTATCCCTTCCTGCGCGGCACCGGACCGCCTAAGCCGATGCGGAGAGGCCATCCGCCTTCACGTGAAACCCAGGCACAACAGTGAGTCAGATCATGCTGGGCGACCGCCCGGGAGCTGCTGCCGTGAGGTCATGCGGTCAATGAACCCTCTCAACGACAGCAGGATTGGGCGCGGTCGCAGCCTCCCCAGGCCGTGGCCGCGCCCACGGCATCAGAGAGAGCCGAAAACTCCCAGAAACTGAAACAGCAGTCTGATGATGTAGTAGGGCACTTTAATGATGTGGAAGAGTACTTGGAATAAAAAGACGACCATGCTCACGAAACCGAATATCTGGAACACCTTGGTAAGGGTCGTCTCATCAGGCCTGCCTACCAACACTTCCCTCTGATGCGGAAACAAGAGGATGAACTCATCCAGGACACTCTGTTCGAAATGCACTCCGGTGAGCTCGCAGCCCTCTAATCCTGGCTCGGTTGATACGAAGATGACCTTGTGGCAGAGACGTTCCAAACGCGGCATCAGGAAGCTGAACCAACGCGGCCTTGGAGCACCCCGAAGGATCTCGCTTATGGTGGATCGCTGATATTCGCGCCACGACCAAAAAGTCCTCACCACCACGTGGTCCTGGGTGACGATCACGCCACGACGCCCCCGGACGAATGCGGCCCACCCGATTCCGACGACGAATCCGCCGAATGCTCCTATCGGACTGAGTCGCGACGACAGGAGCATCCCAGATGCAACGAACCCGCCGATCACCAATATCCCCCAAACCCAGGCATTCAGAACATACCGGAGCGGAACCGTAGATCGGTACGCCGCCAGTGCCGTCATTACCGCTGGGTGCGAAAATGTTCGAGGATCACAACGCCCGCCTGGAGTGCAATCCTGAACGCTTAGAGAATTCACCATGCTCCCAAATCGCATATTCTTCTTGACGAAAATAGCCAGCGACGAACTTCCCGCCATCACCTTCACAGTTGCAGCCAAGGTCATGATACTTGACTCCCTGATTCTCTGAACCGAGAACAAAGCTATTTCGAGCACCCCTTTTGAGTCGCTGAAATCAGCGATAACCGACTCTTCGGACATTTGGTGGGGCCAGTGGGCGAGCTCGACCAGATGCCCGAAGATCCACCTCACCAGGGAAGTCACTCCCTGGTGATTGCCGCCCTGGGCGGCTCGAACGTTCAGCCCTGTCCTTTTTCTTGGGCTCGTTTATGTCGGGAGAAGCGACCGCCTCCGCTTTGGCCATGCGTTTCGTAGCGGCCGATGGAATCGATGATCAAGCACATATTGCCAAGGTCATGGGATTCGTCTTTTGGGCAGCCGCGGTCGGGTCACTAGTAGGTCCGAACTTAGCTGGCATCATTGGAAATCACGGGAGCCGCGGCACTTATAGCTACCTGGTCGTCGGCGGGACATATCTAGCCTGCGGCATTATTGCTCTAGGCCTCAGCGGCGAACCACCTGCCGGCGGAGCTCGGCAGGGGAGCGTGCACGACTTCAAAGCGGGTCACTGCGCGTGCTCGGGCACGGGGTGCAAGGACTCCGCCCAGAAAGTTCGCGGAATCATGGAGCTGCCCGGCCAGCACGTCGCCGACGTTCCCGAACTGGCCGGAATCGAGAACCTCCGCATGGTCGCCCGACTCCACGGACTCTTGCCGAAGAACGCGTGCTCGGCTTCGGATCGAAGATATCGGCGCCGTCGTCGGTGAAGGCCGTCGTGAAGAGAAAGGGATCCTCATCGGCGAAGGCGGCCGACCTTCCGAGCACGTAGCCCACGCGCATGCGCTCGAGCAGCCGCTTGACCGACGTCCACCAGACGAGGCCAACCCCACAGTTCAGCCCAGGTGCGGTCTTCTTGACGTGGAGTAGGCGTTGACGCGCCGATGCCGGGACCGAGGTCCTGGCCGCGATCTCGCGACGACCCACATCATGGATGGTCATCCCCGCCTGTCGAAGGAACCACGATGTCCACCGTCAAGGACACCATCCGACACCCGTTCTCCCGACGCAGTTTCCTGAAATGGACCGGAGTAGCAGGCGCCGCGACCTGCGTCGCCGGCAGCACCTCCTGCGGACTGCAACCCACCGACACCGCGAGCTCCGCCTCGAAATCCGAGGGAGAACGCATCGTCTGGAGCGCCTGCACCGTCAACTGCGGCAGCCGCTGCCCCCTACGCCTCGTGGTCCGCGACGGCCGCATCGTCCGCGTCGACCCGGACGACACCGGCGACGACGAACTCGGCACCCAACAGATCCGCGCCTGCGTGCGTGGCCGATCCATCCGCCAACGGATCTACAGCCCCGACCGGCTCAAGAAACCGATGAAACGCATCGGCCGCCGCGGCGAAGGCAAATGGGCCGAGATCAGCTGGGACGAGGCCTACACGCTGATCGCCGACAAGATGAAGAAACTCATCGCCGAACACGGCAACGAGTCGATCTACATCAACTACGGCACCGGAGTCATCGGCGCCACCGTCGCCCGCAGCTGGCCGCCGAATGCCACCCCCGTCGCCCGACTGATGAACTGCGTCGGCGGATCCCTCGACCAGTACAACGACTACTCCTGCGGGAACATCGAAGCCGCCGTCGACTTCCACTACGGCAAATGGCAGGGCAGCAACAGCAACGACGACACCGTCAACTCCCGCCTGGTGCTGATGTTCGGCAACAACCCGCACGAAACCCGGATGAGCGGCGGCGGAGAAGTCTTCGTCACCCAGAAGGCCAAAGAACTCGCCGGGCACCGCGTCATCGTCTTCGACCCCCGGCAGAGCGACACCGCGATGAACCTCGCCGACGAATGGGTGCCCCTGCGACCCGGAACCGACGCCGCCCTCGTCGCCGGATTCGCCCACGTCATGATCACCGAGAAACTCCTCGACCGGGCCTTCCTCGACACCTACTGCTCAGGCTTCGACGAAGCCCACCTCCCCCCGCAGGCCCCGCCCGGTTCCTCCTACGAGTCCTACGTGATGGGCCAAGGCCCCGACAAGACGGCGAAGACCCCCCAGTGGGCGGCCCGCATCACCGGCGTCCCGGCGACGACCATCACCCGCCTCGCCCGCGAGATCGCCACCACCAAACCCTGCGCGATCACCCAAGGATGGGGCATTCAGCGACACTCCAACGGGGAGAACCAGTCCCGGGCACCCATGCTGCTCGCCGCCATGATCGGCCAGATCGGGATCTCCGGCGGCGGCACCGGCGAACGAGAGTCCTCCGCCTCCTTGAAGATGGCCGCGCTCCCCCCGCTGGACAACCCCGTCAAACCGGTACTCCCCTTCTACCGGTGGACCGACGCCGTCGCCCGGGGCAAAGGCATGGACTACCGCGAAGGCATCCGCGTCAACGGCAGCACCAACAGCAACGCCAATGTCAAACACGACGTGAAACTGAACAGCAACATCAAGTTCATCTGGCTCTACGGATCCAACGCCCTGGTGAACCAGCACAGCGACATCAACCAGACGATCCAGCTGCTCTCCGACGAATCGGCCTGCGAGATGATCGTCTGCATCGACAACCAGATGACCGTCTCCGCGCGGTACTCCGACATCCTCCTCCCCGATGTCACCACCGCCGAACAGACCGACCTCATCGCCCAGGGCAGCGCCGGGAACCTCGGCTACACGATCTTCGCCGACAGAGCCGTCGAACCGCTGTACGACTGCCGCCCCGTCTACGAGATGATGACCGGCATCGCCGAGAAGATGGGCGTCAAAGACACCTACACCGAGAAGAGAACCCAGGAGGAATGGGTCCGCTGGCTCGTCGAGAACAGCCGCGCCGACGTCCCCGACCTGCCCTCCTACGACGAGTTCAAGAAGGCCGGGATCTTCAAGAAGAAACTGCCCTCGGTCGTCGCCATGAAGGACTTCCGGGACGACCCCAAGGCCAACCCCCTGGAGACCCCCTCCGGGAAGATCGAGATCTGGTCCAGCAATCTCCACACGATGAGCCAGGACTGGCCCACCGACGCCAGGAAACCCATCACCCCGCTGCCCGAGTACACCGCCACCCGTGAGATGCCGGGCGACCCCCTCGAGCAGAAATACCCCCTGCAGTGCATCGGACACCACTACAAACAACGCACCCACTCCAGCTACGGCAACAGCCCGTGGCTGAAGGAAGCCCACCCGCAACAGGTGTGGATCAACCCGATGGACGCCCAGAAACGACAGATCGCCAACGGTGACCTCATGGCCGTCTACAACGACCGCGGCCGACTCCACCTGCCCGCCTTCGTCACCCCCCGTATCTGCCCCGGAGTGATCTCCGTCCCCCAGGGCGCCTGGTACGCCCCGGAGAAACCCGGCGGCACCGACCTCGGCGGATCGGTCAACGTCCTCACCAGCCAAGAGCCGACCGCCTACGCGAAGGCCAACGGTCAGCACTCCACCCTCGTCCAGGTCGAGAAAGTCCGGTGACGACGATGCCCCGCACGTTCACGCAACTCGCCTTCCACTTCGACCAGCGCAAATGCACCGGGTGCAAGGCCTGTCAGATCGCCTGCAAGGACAAACACGACCTGCCCACCGGGGTGACCTGGCGACGCGTCCCCGAATTCTGCGGCGGGAGCTGGCAGGTCGACGAGACCAACAACACCTTCACCCCGCAGGTGTTCACCTACTACACCTCACTGTCCTGCAATCACTGCACCAACCCGGTCTGCGTGCAGGTCTGCCCTTCCACCGCCATGCGTAAAGGGGACAACGGCGTCGTCTCCGTCGACCCCGCCGTCTGCATCGGATGCCGGTACTGCGAGATGGCCTGCCCCTACCACGCACCACAGTTCGACGCCGACAAGGGCGTCATGACCAAATGCGACTTCTGCGCCGACCGGATCGCCGCAGGCCAGGCCCCCGCCTGCGTGGCCGCCTGCCCCAGCCGCGCCCTCGACTACGGCGAAGCCGACGAGCTACGCCGCAAGTACGGCGGCACCGCCGACATCGCGCCGCTGCCCAGCCCGGACATCACCCGCCCCAACCTGCTCATCACCCCGCACGGCGAAGCCCGGCCCAGCGGTTCGAGAACCGGTTCCCTCGCCAACCCCTCGGAGGCCTGACATGACCCACGAGCTGCCACTCGTGGCCTTCACCCTCATCGCGCAGATGTCCGTCGGATCCTTCGTGGTCCTCGGGCTGATCCACCTGGTCAACGCCCGGGTCGACCCGCACGTGATGGACCGCGTCACCGACCCCGCCCTGTACGCCATCGGCCCGCTGCTCGCCCTCGGCATGGGCGCCTCGACCCTGCACCTGGGATCACCCCTGCGCGGGATCAACGCCCTGCGCCATCTCGGCACCAGCTGGTTGTCCAACGAGATCGCCGCCGGGATCGTCTTCCTCGTCCTCGGTGCGGCCTTCGCCGCCGCGCAATGGTTCAAGGTCGGTTCGCCCCGGACCCGGCAGGTGCTCGCCGGTGCCACCGCCGGCGTCGGGCTCTTCCTCGTCTACTGCATCAACCGGGTGTACAGCCTGCCCACCGTCCCCGCCTGGGACACCCCCTACACCCTGATCGACTTCTTCACCACCACGCTCCTGCTCGGCGCGCTGGCCGTCGGCACCGCGATGGTGGTCACCGCCCGGGTACGGGCCCGCCGGGGTGAGGAGGACCACGCCCAGGACGACGAACTGGTCCTCACCTGTCTGCGCGGCATCGCCATGGCCGCGATGGCGATCCTCGCGGTGAAATTCGTCGCCCAACCGGTGTACCTCGCCTACCTGGGCACCCACCCGGATCCGGCGGCCGCGGCATCGTTGAAGATCCGCGGGGAGACCTACGGGGCCTTCGCCGTCCTGCAGTACACGGCGATCGTCGCCGGGGTGGCCGTCCTCGGATACTTCCTGGCCCGACTCTCCCGGGGGCCGATCGCGCAGAAGATGCTCACCGGAGTGGTCGTCAGTGCGTTCTCCCTGGTCTTCCTCGGCGAGATCGTCGGCCGGATGCTCTTCTACGCCTCGATGGTCAGGACCGGGCTGTGACCGGCGCGGATGTCGCCGTGGACGGCGCGGTCCTCGACCTGCTCGACGCCCACGGCGGGGCCTGTGCCTTCCTCTCGGCGGTCTTCCTGAACGAACCCGACGCGGCCTTGGCCCACAGGCTCGGGGAGTCGGACCTGGTCGGTTCGTGGCCGCTGCCCGACACCACCGGTCCCGACGGGCTCGACGGACGCGCCCATCTCGCCGGGTGGGCGCGGGCCGTCTTCCCCGAGGCGTCCTGGGCCGCCGAGGACGCCCCCGAGGAGTCGGTGATCGGTGAGACGGTGGCCGAGTGGATGCGGCTCTTCCGCGGTCCGGGCCGGTTGGAGGCCTGCCCCTACGAGTCGGTCCACCGTGAGGAGGAAGCGCTGACCTTCGGGGAACACACCGTCTCGGTGCGTCGCTGGTACGCCGCTCACGGGGTCGAGGCGCCCCGGTTGAACGTCGAACCGGACGATCACATCGGCCTGGAGCTGGCGTTCGTCTCCCATCTGTGTCTGGGCGCCTTGGATGCCGCCGAGGCCGGTGACCTGGCCGGTCTGTCCGGGAAGATCGAGGCTCTGTCGTCCTTCCTGGACGAGCATCTGCTCGCCTGGGCGGACGAGGTCGCCGAGGCGATGCTCGCCCACGCCGGGACCGGCCTGTACCTGGGGGCCGGCCTGCTGTTGCGGGGCACCTGTCGGTCGCTGCGGGCGGCTTTCTGCTGAGGGGGGTCCGTGGACGATCGGCCCGGCTGGGACACCCGCCCGCTGCGACGGCATCTTCGCTCGATCCGATGTGCAGCGGTCATTCTGACCTGCGACGACTCCTGTCTTCGGGTGGCAGCGGACGATCCGGACGTCGTCGGACCGCCGACGGATGACCGGGCGGGGGACGAGGGAACCGGACGCGGTGCCCCGTCCCGGCCCGGCGACCCGGCCGCTGGGCCGGGGTTGTCCGCGCTGCCGGACCGGACCGTCCTGGTGAAGGCGCCCGGTTGCCTGGCCGACGTCGAGCCCGCTGCGATCCTGGAATGTGCCGCGATGGGCTCGCCGACACTCCTCAGCACCTGCGGGCGCGGGAGCGGCCCGGCGCAGGACGCGGCCCGGACGGCACAGGCTGCCGGTGCCGAGACCTTCTGGGTGCCTGGTGAACTCGTCGCCGAATGGTCGGGTCCTGTGATCCGCGGACACGCCGTTCCGGTGCCTCGTCGGGTCCTATTGGGGCGGGCCGAGGAGCTGGAGGAGCTCCCGGGCCATCCGCAGGAACGTCTCACCGCCGCGGTGCGGGCGCTGTGCGAGGGCCGCCCGACCGCCGCGCTGTCCGGCAGCCCCGGTGACGCGCTCCGGTTGCAGGCCCCCGGATGTCATGGCGACGGTCTGTGCGTCCGGGCGTGCCCGCAGGACGCTCTGACCCGTCAGGTCGACGGCGAGGGTGTCCGACGGTTCGCGCTGCTTCTCGATCCGGCGCGGTGCGACGGCTGCGGGAAATGTCTGCAGGTCTGCCCGCACCAGGCGTTGCGTCCGCTCGGCAGGCTGTCGTGGGCCGAGGTCCTCCGCGGGCCGGTCGTGCTGCGGTCGGGGCTGATCGGTGACTGCGAACGTTGCGGTGCCCCGGTGCGGGGCAGTCAGCCGTTGTGTCATGTCTGCGCCGAGCGTGCCGAGCATCCTTTCGGGATGCGGCTGCCTCCGGGTTTCGTCCTCGACAGCGGGACCGGTGTGCTGCGCAGGGTCGAGGAGGGTTCGCCGGTGGGGCAGGAGCCCGCTGCGGTCGGGCCAGGCGCGTACCATCCGTCCGTATGACGAAGAGCGACGACGCCCGTACCGCCCTGAACCAGGCGCAGTGCCTCCTCGAGGAGGTCACGTGCGACATCGACCGGTTCGACGAGACCTTGAGTTGGCTGGCCATGGCGATCGACCGGGTCCACCGTCTCGACGAGTACCATCGCGGGCCGGGTCAGGCCGATCTGGAGGCCGTGCTCGCCGCCGATCCGGCAGCGGTGACGCCCGCCGTCGCCGGGGAGGACGCCGTCTGGGAATGTGTCACCGAGTTCGACGAGCGGATGCTGCGGCTGCTCCGTGTGGTGACCGCTCGGGTGACCGCGGCCGTGGACGACCCGGCCTGAGAGCCGTTCAGCTCACCAATGCCAGCCCCTGGGGGAGGGTGAACTCGAAGGTCGCGCCGCCCCATTCGTTCCGGTAGGCGCGGATCCGGCCGTGGTGTCGGGTCACGATGGAGTGGCACATCGCCAGGCCCAAGCCGGTGCCCTGCTGGTCGGCTGCGCCCTTCGCGGTCCGCCCGAACCGCGCGAAGATCACCGACGCATCCTCCTCGTCGACGCCGATCCCCTTGTCCTCTACGAGGATTCGCACCCAGCCGGGGGAACCTGACGGGCAGGAACGCACCCGGACCCAGGCCGGCTCCCCCGGCCGGGCATATTTCACCGCGTTCCCCACCAGGTTGCCCATCAACCGCCGCACCAACGTCGGATCGGCATGCACCACCGCATCCGTGTCCACCTCGATCCGCACCCCCTCCCGATGGTGGTACGACAAGGCGATCTCCCGGGTCAGCTCCGACAACGACAGGTCGCTGATCCGCAACACCCCCTGCCGGGCGACCGTGTACGCCAGACAGTCGTCGATGATGTTCCCCATCTGCTGCCCGGCCGACAACGCCCGGGCCAACGCCCGCCGACCCGACCCGATGTCGTCGTCCGCCTCGATGTCCGCCGTGTCCATCCACAAGGCCACCGCCGCCAACGGCCCCTTCAGATCGTGAGCGACCGTCCCCGCGAAAGCCGCCAACTCCCGCTCCCGGGTCTGCTCCGCGGTGACATCCCGCAACAGGATCAACCGCAGCTCCTCCCGCCGATGCTCCAACAGCCGATGTGTCACCGCCACCGTCTGACCGGAACCACCGTCACCGTCCTGGCCGGTGACCGTCCCCACCCGGGACGAACCCGTCGTCGACACCACCAGATGAGTGGACTCCCCCGGCCCGGTGTCCAACCAGGTACGCAACTCACCCGCACCGACCGGACGGCCCGCCCCGTCCCGGACCGCGAAAGCCGCCAGCCAACGTTCCTCCGCAGGCAGATCGGTGTCCGAGCTGGTCGGCGGGGCACCCAACAGGGCGCGCGCCGACGGGTTCGACAACATCACGTCACCTTCACGGTCGATGAGCAGCACGCCGTCGTCCATCGAGGAGAGCACCGCGTCGAGGAGGATGTTCTGCGCATTCTCTTCCTTCGCGGCCTCGGCGAGCCGTTCGGCCAGCCGGGCGTGGGACTCCCGGTAGCCGACGAGGAAACAGCCCAGGACGGCCACGGCCACGTAGAGCAGCTGGGTGGCTGCCGTGGGCATGATCTCCGAGGTGGGTGCATTGTCGTCGACCATGAAGAGTTTGAGGCTGTGGGAGAACAGGGGGAGGAGGAGCAGTGCGACCGCGGCCCGGCGTGCGGTCAGGGTCAACCCGATGAGCAGTGCCGGGACGAAGAGCAACCATTTGATCGGGTGTTCGAACTCGATGGTGAGCAGGGTCAGGCAGGCCAGGGAGAGCACGACGGTGACCGGCAGGAACATCGGATAGTAGGTGGCGGCGGCGATCCGTAACGGATGGACCCCGGCGAAGGCGAGGAGGCCGCCGTAGAGCAGGGTCAACTGCACCAGGGTCGCCCACCAGACGGCCAGCTCGGTGTCGTGCGGGCCGCCCAGGCCGATGCCGGGCAGCGCGCCGATGTACACGGCCGCCCAGGAGGTCAGCGTCGTCAGCACGGTGAAGAGCACGACGTCCCGCGGACTCAGGGGGAACCACTCCTCGCCGTGACGCCACCGTTGGTAGCCGGCCAGGAGCAGCGAGTAGAGCAGCAGCGCACTCGTCGACGTCCACAGCAGCGGACCCAACGGCAGGTGGAAGGCCAGTCCGCCGGCGACGACGGTGGCCCCCAGGAAGAGGTAGGTCCCCCACAGGAGCCGTCGGTCGTACGCCGGTGTGCGCGTGCTGTCCGGGGTTCCGGGCCGGTTGTCCCGGCCGGGGCTGCGGCGGCGTCCCGGCCACACCAGGGAGAGCAGGGCCAGTTGGGCCGGCGGCAACGTCCAGGACAGGGAGACCCGTTCGGCCCTGTCGTAGACGGCGAAACTCCACACCAGGCTGAACAGGTAGACGACGACCACGCACAGGTAGGCCTGTCGGAAGGACAGGCCGAAGGCGCGACGGCCGGGCGGCCCCGGGTCGCTCTGCGGCAGCTGCGGCCAGGACATCATGACGGCGTCACCGACATCCTCAGTTGGGACACCGGCGCGGCGGGCAGGGTGAAGACCATCGTCGTCCCGCCCCATTCGTTGTCCTCGGCGACGATCCGGCCGCCGTGGCGGGTCACGATCGCCCGGCACAGGGCCAGGCCCAGGCCCGTCCCGGAGAGGCCGGTCCCGTCGGACAGCAGTTCTCTCCCGGCACGGTTCAACCCGATCCCCTGGTCGGCGACGCTGATCTCGACCATGTCCGGCCCGGAGGGTCTGCTCTCCACGCGGATGATCGGGTCGTGCCCGTCCCGGACGAATTTCACGCTGTTGCTGACCAGGTTGGACAGCAGCTGCCGGGTCAGTGCGGCGTCGGCGTGGACGGGGTGGGGGGCGTCGATGTCGAAGTGCGCCCGGTGGGTGTCCGAGGTGTAGATCGACGCGATCTCCTGCGTCATCTCCGCGATCGACACGCCGGTGAGCACCAGCTCCCCCGAGTGGCTGACCGTGTAGGCGAGGTAGTCGTCGATCAGGGCCCGCATCTGGGCTACTGCGGCGTGGGCACGTTCCAGGGCTTGTCTCCCGGCGTCGGCATCGGCGTCGGCCAGGTCGGCGTCGGCGGTCTGCATCCACCCGGTCAGGGCTCCCAGCGGTCCTTTCAGGTCGCGGGCGACCGTCCCGGCGAAGGATTCCAGTTCGCGTTGGTGTTCGTCACGTGCGGTGACATCGCGGAAGAGCCACAGGGTGAACGGGGCTCCCCGCATGACCAGGTCCTGGGTGGACACGGCCAGACGACGGACGGCGCCCTGTTCGTCGGTGATCGTCAGCGGGGTGCGGCGCATCGTGCCGGGAACCGGGCGGAGCAGGCGCGCGTAGTCACGGACGTCGAGTTCCCGGTCGCGGTCGGCGGCCTGCAATCTGACGCGTCGCGCCCATTCCAGGGTGATCCTCCTGGGGGGTTCCTGTCCGAGGAGTTGGGTCAGCGCGGCATTGCTGCGCACGACGACGCCGTGTTCGCCGGTGATCAGCAGACCGTCGGACATCGATTCGAGGATGGCGTCGCTCACTTCCCGTTGGGAACGTTCCGCGTCGGAGTGCCGGGCCGTGGCCAGGGACAGCGCGGACTCGCCGATGCGGAAGACGACGATGAGCATGGAGACATTGCTGGCGAAGCCGAGCAGCAGGTCCAGCGAGGCCTCCGGGCGGACGACACCGAACAGTGGAGCCGATCCCACCGGCGGGTAGGGCAGCAAGGCCACCAGGGTGGCCACGGCGAGTGTCACCCCGATCACGTACATCGGGGTCATCAATGCCCCGGCCACCGCCAAGGGGACGAGATACTGCCAGCTCAACGGCTGTTGCGGCCACAGATACGGGGAGGCGAGCGCGAAGGCCGTCCCGGCGACGAAGAAGGGCCACCAGCGGAGCGGCAGCGGTGTCAGCAGGGAGGGGCGTCCTCGGAAGTACAGCGGTAGGACGCAGTTGGCGGCGACGGCGAGGAAGGCGAATCCGCGGGAGTACGCCCAGATGTCGGCCTCGGAGATGAACGCCGGCGTGCTGTCCTCGTGGGGGAAGCCTCCCAGGACGAGGGTCACTGCCGGGGCCAGGCTGACCGAGATCATCAGCCACAGGGATTCGCCGACGTCGCGGGGGAACCACGATTCGCCGAGTCCGCGGAAACGGTAGAGCCCGGCGGCGACGAGTGCCCCGGCGGCATTGGCCAGGACGATGCGCGCCAGTTCGAGCGGTCCGAGGGGTGGCGCCCATCCCAGGGCGAAGCAGGTCCATGCGCCGAGGAGGAATCCGATCGAGATCTGGAGGTACCGGGTCCACAGCGTCCGGCTGCGGAGCCCGGCGGCGTCCCAGGCGCAGGCGGCTTCGACGAAGAAGATGCCTTGGAGGATCCACCACGACGACAGTCCGGTGCTTTCCCGGACCAGGCCGAGCCCGCCCGCCCCGGCGAGCAGTGAGGCGACGATCCGCGCCGTGGTGGCGACGCCGGGCCGTACGGTGTTCCTGGCGACGGGCATCACCGCCCGGGGTGAGATGTCGTCGAGGGTTGTGCGGCGGCGGACGCCGCGGACCGGGATGTCTTCTCGTAGGCGTGCGCTCTTGGCGCGCTGGACCACGCGTTCCACCTCCCCCTGTGTTCGCCCCTCACATCGGCTGCCCGGCGGGTGCGCTGAGCGGTCGGCGGGATCGGGCTGGTCCGGGGTCGGCGGGGGAGGTCGCGGTGCGGCGGGGCTCGGTCGTGGATCTCGCGTCGGCCCGGCGCAGCCTTTACCTTGGTCTACGTCTGTCCCGGCCGCCACCGCTGCCGGCCCTGTCCCCTCCGGGAGGTTGCCGTGCGTGCAGAACGCATCACCGATGTCATCGCCTATCACATGGAAGGCCCCTGTTGGTGGCCTGCTTGGGGCGGGTTGCGCTGCGTCGACATGTTGGACGGCGAGGTCGTCTCGATCGACATGTCGGGTCGGTCCAGCCGGCAGAAGGTCGACCGGGTCGCCGCGTGTGTCCGTCCGCGGGAACGTGGCGGCATGATCGTCGCGGTGGAGCGTGGCTTCGCGCTCGTCGACCCCGATGGCACGCTGACCCGGCTGCCCAGTGTCTGGGAGGATCCGGCGTTGCGGATGAACGAGGGTGCCTGCGCCCCCGACGGCAGCATGTATGCCGGTCAGATGGCGTACGACAAGACGAAGGGTGCCGCTGCGATGTTCCGGATCACTCCGGAACGCAAGGTGACCCGGGTGTTCGACGGGTTGACGATCAGTAATGGTCTCGACTGGTCCCCGGACGGTTCGCTGGCCTATTACGTCGACACGGACACCTCCCGGGTCGATGTCTTCGACTGGTCCGCCGAGGGCGGGTTGACCGGTCGTCGTCCTTTCGTCGAGATCCCGGACGGTGGACGCCCCGACGGCCTCGTGGTCGATGCGGAGGGCGGGGTGTGGGTGGCGGTCGCGAACGGCGGCCGGGTCGAGCACTACACGGTGTCGGGTGAGCTGGCCGAGGTGGTCGAGGTCGGCGCGCGCAAGGTGACGGCGTGCACTTTCGGTGGTGAGGGTCTGGACCGGTTGTTCATCACGACGTCGCGGGAGGGGGTTCCGGAGGGTGAGGATCCGCAGGCGGGGTCGTTGTTCGTGGTGGAGCCGGGTGTGGTGGGGAAGTTGCCGGGGGTGTTCGCGGGGTGAGCGGTGGATGAGGACGGGGCCCGGGGGTGTGTTCCGGGCCCCGTCCTTTTCGTCCCTCGACTGCCACCTGTCGTGGGGACGGGTTTCCGCTGCGACCGGTGCCCCTGTGCGCCGGGAGCGGGTTCGTGGCGTCGGCTCCCCCTCCGTGGGCCGACGTCACGTCTGGGGGTCAGAGGGAGAGGATTTCGGCTTCGAGCCGGGCGAGTCCGGCGAGTCGGGCTGCTAGTTGTGCGGTTTCGATGAGGAGTTCGTCGACCGGTCGGGGGTCGTCGGGTGTGCTCCGGGGGGTGTCGGGGCTGTCGGTCCTCGCGGTGGGGCCGGGTGGTGCGGCTTCTCCGGCGGCGGGTACCAGGGTCAGGACGGCGTGTTCGGGCCGTCCTGGCCGGTGTACGGCGATCGACATGTGTTCCCCTCCCCGGGTTGGTGCGTGGACTTTCGGTAGCAGTTGTTTCGGCTGGTGGGAGGGTTGGCTGAGGAAAATCGGTCGTCCGTACCGGTTCGTGCTGGCACACAGGCGGTCCGGGGGTGTCCGGGTGTTTTCGCTGGGGTGGGGGTGGGGTGTGGCCGGTCAGGGTGTGGGCGGGGTGGTGGGGTCGGTGAGGGCGTCGGCGAGGAGCTGTCGGTAGTCGGTGTGGAGGGTGCGGGCGGCTGCGGATTCGCGTTCGAGGAGGGCGCCGTAGGTGAGGGTGTCTTCGCCGGCTGCGCGGGCTGCTCGGTGGGCTCGGTGGATGATCTCGGTGGCGAGTACTCCGTCCTGGTGGTTGCCGAGTGCTTCTTGGAGGGTGGTCCAGGGGGTGAGGGTGTCTTTGTCGGAGCCGAGTGCTTCGGCGGCGTATCGGGCTGCTTTGGCTCGTTTGCGGACGGTGTGCAGGTGGTGGTCGCGGCGTTCGGTGGTGGTGGCGCGGGCGGCTCGTTCTGCGGCGGCGGTGACTTTGTGGGTGGTGTGGCCGGCGAGGGCGGTGAGTTCGTCGGCGGTGGGTGTGGGCTGGGTGTGGGGGGTGTCCGGGGGTGTCGGTGGGGTGCGGACGGCGTCGGTGAGTTTCTCGAGGAGTCGTGCGTAGCGGGTCGTGTCGAGTCCGGTGACGAGGGCGTGGTGGGTGTCGCGGTGGCGGGTGTGCACGGTGTTCAGGAGGCGGCGGCGGGCGGGGGCGGTGACGAGTCGGGGGTCGGTGTCGTCGAGGGCTGCGGTGAGGCGGTGGGCGAGGACTTCGCAGTCGCGGGGTCCGCCGAGGAGTTTGGCCAGCCAGGTGAGTTCGTTGATCAGGGTCTGGGTGTCGGTGTGCTGGTAGAGGGGGTGGAAGGTGGTCAGGGTGCTGCGTGCCCGGCGGGTGGCGACTCTGGTGCGGTGGATGGCGTGGGGGTCGTCGGCGCGGACGGCTTCTTCGAGGTGTTGGATGACGCCGAGTTGGTCGGCGAGGTAGCGGCTGATCCGGTCGACCGGTCGGGTGGGGTTTCCTGTGGGGCGGGTGGTGCGGCGGGCGAGTGGTTCGGCGAGGGCGCGGCCGAGTTTGCTGGGCATGTCGGCGAGGGTGAGTCCGCTGTTCAGGAGGGCTTCGGTGATCAGGTCGAAGTCCTGGGGGGTGCCGGCGGGGCCGAGTTCGAGTTCGATCTCTCGCCAGTGGCTGGTGCCGTGGTCGATGAGGAGGGTGTTCTCGACGGTGTCGTCGACGATCTCGGCGATGAGTTCGCCTTGGTTGTCGAGGAGTTCTCGTCGGGTGCGGCGGGTGGTGAGGATGGTGACCGGGATGAGGGGGGCGCCTTCGGTCAGGTGGGCGGTGTGGTTGACGAGTGTGGTGGGGATGCGGGCCGGGCCGTGGCCGAGGGGTTCGTGGATTTCTCGGCGGGTGTCGCCGGCGGGGGGCAGTTTGAGATGCCATCCGGCGTCGAGTCCGCCGGTGCGGCGGCGCAGGGTGTGGCGGGCGCGGAGCAGGGTGAGGTCGGGGGTGTCGAGGTAGGTGGCGGTCTGGGTGAAGCGGCGGGGGCGGGTGGTGCGGTGGACGGTGCCGGTTCCGGTGAGGCGGGGGAGGGTCCAGCCGTCGGGTACGTCGAAGGTGCGTTCGGTCTCGTCCTGTGCGGTCGCCATGGGGTGATTCTTCCCGAGGTCCGCCGGTGACGCACACCCCAGGCAATTTATTATTTCGTTATCTATTGTTCATCTGAAAGAAAACCACTATCGCGGGCTTCATCTGTCGAATACGGCCGTCCAGAAATATGTCGGTGAGGTCCATCACAGGAATGCATCCCGGGGTTGCCAGGCACCTCCGCCTGCGGCGATAGTCGCTGTTACCGACGAGTAAGCGCCGCGTGGTACGCCGATTCCCGGGACGTCGACCGGCGATATCCAGGCGACCCTCCAGCCACCGGCCGGCCGTGAGACACCACCTGGCGCAGACCGCCGCCGCGACGACAAGGGGTACACCGAAGATGGGCCATTACAAGAGCAACCTGCGCGACCTCGAATTCAATCTCTTCGAAGTTCTCAACCGCCAAGAAATCCTCGGCACCGGCCCTTACGAAGATGTCGACGCCGATACCGCCCGCGAGATCCTCCAGGAGGTCGTCCGCCTGTCCGAGAACGAACTCGCCGACAGCTTCTACGACTCCGACCGCAATCCCCCGATCTTCGACCCGCACTCCGGCACGGTCACCATGCCGGAGTCCTTCAAGAAGTCCTACAAGGCCTATGCCGACGCAGGATGGGGAATGCTCTCCGTCCCCGGCGAGCTCGGCGGGACAGTCGCCCCGCCCTCGTTGAACTGGGCGGTCTCCGAACTCGTCCTCGGCGCCAACCCGGCCGTCTACATGTACTCCGCCGGTTACGGTTTCGCCCGGGTGCTCCACGAACTCGGCAACGACGAGCAGCGCAGGATCGCCCAGCACATGGTGGAACGCCAGTGGGGGGCGACCATGGTGCTCACCGAACCCGACGCCGGGTCCGACTTCGGCGCGGGACGCACCAAAGCCGTGCAACAGCCCGACGGCACCTGGCACATCGAAGGTGTCAAACGATTCATCACCTCGGCCGAGCACGACCTGATGGAGAACATCGTCCATCTCGTCCTCGCCCGCCCCGAAGGCGCGGCTCCCGGCACCAAAGGTCTCTCCCTTTTCGTGGTCCCCAAATTCCATATCGACCCTGAGACCGGGGAGCCCGGGAAACGTAATGGCGCCTATGTCACCAATGTCGAACACAAAATGGGATTGAAGGTCTCCACCACCTGTGAACTCCGTTTCGGGGAGAAAGAACCTGCCGTGGGAACTCTCGTGGGCGATGTCCACGACGGCACCGCGCAGATGTTCCGGGTCATCGAATACGCCCGCATGATGGTCGGCACCAAAGCGATCGCCACCTTGTCCACCGGCTATCTCAATGCTTTGGAATACGCCCGCCAGCGCGTCCAGGGTGCCGATCTCACCCAGATGGCCGACAAGTCCGCGCCGCGGGTGACCATCATCAAGCACCCCGACGTGCGCCGCTCCCTCATGTTGCAGAAGTCCTATGCGGAGGGACTGCGGGCCCTCGTGCTCTATGCCGCGACCCAGCAGGACGTCGTCGACCAGTACCGGCTGGCCCACGACGGCCAGGACCCGGAGAAGGGGTCACCCGAGCATCTGGTGGCCCGGATCAACGACCTGCTGCTGCCTTTGGTGAAGGGTTGCGGCTCGGAACGGGCGTGGGTGCTGCTGGGCACGGAGTCCTTGCAGACCTTCGGCGGTTCGGGCTTCCTGCAGGACTATCCGGTCGAGCAGTACGTACGGGACGCGAAGATCGACACCCTCTACGAGGGCACCACGGCGATCCAGGGGCAGGACTTCTTCTTCCGCAAGATCGTCCGCGACCAGGGGCAGGCGCTCCAGGCGCTGGCCGCCGAGATGGCCAAGACCGTCGCCTCACCGGAGGGCCCGGACGAGCTCGCCCGCGAACGTCAACTGCTCGGCAAGGGAATCGAAGACCTGCAGGCGATCATCGCCTGGATGATCGGGGCCGCCATGGCGTCCGATCCACGTACTGCCGGCGACCAGGCGGAGGTCGCCAATCTCTACAAGATCGGGCAGAACACGACCCGGCTGCTGTTGGCCTCAGGTGACGTGATCATCGCCTGGCTGCTGTTGAAGCAGGCAGAGGTCGCGGCGGCGAAACTCACCGGGGGCGCCACCGGCGAGGACGTCGACTTCTACACCGGGAAGGTCGCGGCGGCCCGTTTCTTCGCCCGGACGGTGCTGCCGCGGATCACCGCCGAACGGGCCGTGGCCGAGAGCACCGACAACGACCTCATGGAAGTTCCGGAGGGCGCTTTCTGATCGTCTGTGGACGGTCAGAAGGGACCGGCTCCGGCCCGGCCGTCGAGGTCGGACCGGAGCCGGTCATTCGTCCACCCGCGGGCCGCTGCCCGTCTCGTAAGGGTGTTCCACGTGGGGCACCCCGATCGCGTACTGTGCGACGGCCACCGTCATCGCCGCGACACCGATGCACATGAGGACGGTGCCGGGCACGTCATAAGCACCGATCATGCCTTCGTACCGGCCGATGACGAACCGCAGGAAGGCTCCGGCGGTCAGCAGCAACAGTCCCAAGCCCATGCGGTGAGCGTAGCCGCCCGGGTGTCTGGTGCCGGGGTGGACGGCGCGGTGGTGACGGTCAGTCGCGGAAGAGGTCGCTGGTGCGGATCTTCACGCCGGCCGGCAGCGGCGGGAGGAACTGTTCGTCGATCTTCTGGAAGCTGACCGATCGGGCGGAGACGTCCTGGGGCAGTTTGTCGACCTTGCGGGTGCTGACCTTGGCGGCCGAGCTGATCGCTTTCATCTGGACGGGGGACTTCTCGGCGATCCCGAAGGAGTAGTCGGTGGAACCGGTCAGGGCTTTTGTCAGGAAGTCTCCGATGACCTGGGCGTTCTGGCCTCGCATGGTGCTCTTCGGGAGGAGTTTGTTGTCGGAGCAGTTGGGGGTCTTCACCACTCTGACCATGCCGATCTTGTGCGAGTCGAGTCCGCCGACCAGGCCGGCGTGTGTGGTGTGTCCGGCGGTGCCGAAGACGATCGGCGCATTCGGTGCGTGTTTGGCGGCGTCGGCGGCATATTCGGCGACCTGGGCGATGGGTGCCTGTTCGTCGCATTCGCTTCCCAGGTACATGATCGGGGTGGCGGCTTTGGTGATCCGCAGTGAGGGCAACACGGCCGGTTGCAGTGCGACGGCGGCTTTCAGCCCGGGGAGGCTGCCTTGGTTCCACTGTTCGGCGGTCCAGGTGGCGCCGCTGCTGTGTCCGACCAGGGCTGTCCGGGAGAGGTCGAGTCGTCCTTTGAGCGAGGAGGGCAGTTTGATGCCGTGGTCTTTGCCTGCGTCGAGGTCGCGGAGCAGGCGCAGGTGTTCTTCGACCAGGTGGCGTTGGGCCTTCTCCCGGCTGATGGAGCCGGTCCATCGGGCGTCTTTCGTGGCGACGTCGATCGCGACGGTGGCGATGCCCCGGTCTGCGAGGTGTTTGGCGAGATAAGCGAATCCGGCTTCGTGTCGGACGTAGTCCTGCCCGGAGGAGAAGTTGTTGCGTTCGGAGGGTTTCTTCGTGCCGCAGGCTTCCGGCCAGGCCACCGTGCTGGCGTCTTCGGCGATCTGTTTGCCGTGGCCGTACCAGACGCAGTTGGCGTAGGAGCCGTGGACGATGACGGCGACGGGGTGTCTTCCCGGGGTCTTGGGGACGGTGAGCACGGCGTCGAACCGGCTCAGTGCGGCGTTGTCCTTGGCGGTGAGTCCTGCCTTGATCATGCCCGGTTTGAAGGAGTAGGCCACCATCTGCGACTCACCTTCCTTCAGTGGTTCGGGTGCGGCCGTGGCCGGAACGGTGATGAGCCCTGTGCCGAGCACGGCCGCTGCGACAGCTGCACATAACCGGATCTGCATGAAGAAGCACTTCCCTTACGGTCGTCGGAGGCGTCCTCGCCTCCGGGGCACGTTCACAAGGCAGATGCCTTGCGTAAGTGCTTTACGCACAAGGGAATCCAAGAGTTCCTCACGATATGTCATATATCCCGTTAACCCGTGTCGTCGGATCGGTTACCTCCGGGTCCCCGGCTCCGACTGCGAGAGCCGCTGCCGATCAGCGGGACATGTCCGGTCGGCCTTCCCGCCCGCCCCGGTTGCTCGGGTTGATCTTCGTCCCGGCAGGCAACGCCGGGATGAACTGCTCGGGGATGTCCTGGAAGGTCACCGACCGGGGCGCGACCGCGCCGGGAAGTTTCGCCGTCTTCGTCACGGTCGCCTTCGCAGCAGAGTTCAACGCTCTGCTCTCCACCAGCGAGGGATCGGCCGTCGACAGGGCGAACGAGGTCTTTCCGTCGAAGGCCTGGCGCAGGAAGTCTCCGGCCAGCAGGGCTGCGCTGGAGCGCATCGTCTCCTTGGGCAGCAGCTTCGCGTCGGCGCACTCCGGGGTGTTCACCGGCGTCACCAGTCCGACCCGGTGCGAGCCCATGCCGCCGACCAGCCCGGCGTGTGTGCTCCGCTTCACGGTGGTGAGCACGGCGGGAGCCTTCGGCGCCGATTTCGCGGCATGTGCGGCGTCCTTCTGGACTCCCTGCAGGCTGGACTGTTCGTCGCAGGTCCCGGCGACGAACATGATCGGGGCGGTCGCCGATGAGGTCGCCGCCTGATGGTGGTTCATCGCCGGCTGCAGGGCGACCACGGCCTTCAGCTCAGGGAAGGTCCCTTTCTCCCACTGCTGGGTGGCCCACCCGGCTCCGTTGCTGTGTCCGACCAGCGCCAGTTTGGACAGGTCGAGCCGCCCCTTCAGCGCGCCGGCGCCGTTGATGCCGTGTTCCTTGCCCTGGTCGAGGTCACGCAGCAGGCGCAGGTGTTCCTTGACGAGCATCGTCTGGACGGCGGTCGGGTCGGCTTCTCCGGTCCAGTCCCTGTCTTTCGCCGCGACGTCGATCGCCACTGTGGCGATGCCTTGCTCGGCGAGATGTTTCGCGAGATAGGCGAAGCCGGCCGGGTGCCGGATGTAGTCCTTCCCGACCGACATGTCTCCGCCCTGGAAGACCTGCTGTTGGGTGCCGCAGGCTTCCGGCCAGGGCATCGTGTTCGCTTCGTTGGTCACCAAGGCGCCTTTGCCGGCCCAGACACAGTTGGCATAGGAGCCGTGGACGATGACGGCCACCGGGTGTCGCCCGGGTGTCGGGGGCACTGCCAGGACGCCGTCGAAACGGGAGAAGGCTATTCCTTCGGGATAACCCGTTCCTCCTTTCAGGACGCCGGGTTTGAAGGAGTATCCGATCAGGGACGGGTCGGTTCCTGGCGCTGGGGGAGCCGCCGAGGCGGGGGCAGCGACGAGTCCGGCTCCGAGGACGGCGGTGGCGACGGCCGTGAACAGCCGATTCTTCATGGAGACTCCTTGAGGTCGGCGAGAAGGAGAACGGGCTGTGGTCGGCTCAGGAGAGCCTTCCCCTCTCTCAGGTCCTACGCTCAGGAAAATCCGTGAGTTCCCTAGGGAAACTAGAGCATTCGCCTGTTCAGGATTATCGGCGACGCCGCCACCAGAACACCCCACCAAGCACACCAACCACAGCCACCACAGCTACGCCAGCCATCTTCAACTGCTCACGCCTCTTCAAAGACTCCGCCCTGGCCTTCCTTTCAGCCTGCCCCGCCGCTAACTCTTCCTGAAGGTTGTACGTCGGCTTATACGACCGATCCCACTCCCCCATCGACGCCGTATTCGACGGACGACCAAGATCAGAATCCCCCTCCCGCATCTTCCCCAACGGATTCTCCTTATCCCCCACCGGAATATCCGCCGTCACCGCTGCATAAGCATCCACCACACCCCACCCACACTGCTCATCCGGCACCGCCCCACCGCCATTGCGCTTCGCCGTCGCCAACACCCGCCGAATCACCTGACCCGCACTCAACTCCGGATACTTCGACCGCACCGCAGCCACCACCCCCGACACCACCGCCGTCGCCCCCGACGTCGCACCACCCCGCTGCACATACCCACCAC
>NZ_BAGZ01000011.1 GCF_000298175.1 Austwickia chelonae NBRC 105200
TTCACGTGGCGGAGGCGGAGGGATTTGAACCCTCGATGGGGTTTAACCCCCAAACCCGCTTAGCAGGCGGGCGCCATAGACCGGACTAGGCGACGCCTCCACGACTTCCACAACGACCGAGCGCTGCAGCAAGCTTCGGACAGGCTACCCGCTCAAGGGGACCCAAGACAAAGCGAGACACGAAATTCCTCGACGGAAGCCAGCCGAGGCCGCGCCGATCCGCCCGAATCGCGAATAATACGAGGAAGGCCCCCCGAGACACCAGGTCTCGGAGGGCCTTCCTCGAAGCTTGTCGTCAGCGTCAATCAGAGGGGACGGACGTCGTCAGCCTGCGGACCCTTGGGGCCCTGCGTCACCTCGAACTCGACACGCTGAGCCTCGTCCAGCGACCGGTAGCCACTGGTCTGGATCGCGGTGTAGTGCACGAAGACGTCGGGGCCGCCGCCGTCCTGAGCAATGAAACCGAAGCCCTTTTCGGCGTTGAACCACTTAACGGTGCCCTGAGCCATGCGAAATACAACTCTCTATCTTTGAGGCCATTGGTTACGACACACTTCGTGTCGAACCTGGCTGCGGCATTACCCCCGACAAACGCGGGACATGCCCGTACTTTCCGAGAACTCACCGCGAACGGCCGGATCCGGAATCACCTGCGAGGAACTGCTGTGCAACCAGGCTCACCGTAGCACGCGGCAGCTTCGACATAACAGAGCAGCCTGACAGTTTATGACATTCTTGAGATAGGCATCCGAAATGCCCGACTGGATGCGTCATATAGGCAGGTCAGACCCCTGAGGTAAGGCCTTGGAAAAATTTATGAGATTTCTTCGACTCGCCCCTGTCGGGCGTGTCGAATCATGCGCGTTTCGTCCCCTCACAGCCGCAACTACGTCGGTGGATGATCTCCCCCGCCAAGCGTAACGTCTGCGCGGGTACGTCCGGATTGTTCATCCGCCGCACCAACATCTGCACCGCACGCGCCCCGATCGCGAACCAGGGCTGAGCGACGGTGGTCATCGCCGGTTCGGCAGCACCCGACCAGGGCACCTCGTCGAAACAGGCCATCGCCAGATCCCCGGGGACGGTGATACCGGCCGCCCTGGCCGCCCGCAAGGACCCCACAGTGGCCGCATACCCGGCCACGAACAACGCCGTCGGCGGATCCTGCGCCGTCAACAAAGTGGACACCGCCCGCCGCACCTGCTCCTCACCCGGACAGTCCTCGACCACCAGCCCCGACGACAGGGGCAGCCCTCGTCGCCGGTGCGCCTCCACGTAACCGGCGAGCCTTTCCCGGTAGGTGGCCAACTCGGGACGCCCACCGACATAGGCCACCCGTTGATGGCCACGCTGGATGAGATGTTCCACCAAGGCACAAGCCGCCGACTCGTTCTCCACCCCCACCTGGTCGATCCGCATCTCCTGGAGACGGTCGACGACGACGAAGGGCACCGAGCGCTCGCGGAGGAGCTTCAAGGTGGCCTCCTCCCAGCCCCCGGAAGGCGCGATGAGCAGACCGTCTATGTGATGGGCCAGCAGACGTGCCACGACCCGGCTCTCGTGCTCGGCGTCGTCATGGGTGTCGACCAACACCATCTGCACGCCCCGCCGGGAGGCCTCCTCCTCCACCCCGTCGGCCAACTCGCGCAGCGCAGGGTTCGACGACATGGAGGCAGCGAGCCCGATCGTCATCGTCGCGCCCGCTGCCAAGGATCCTGCGACCGGGCGATGTTCGAAGCCCAGTCGCTGCATCGTGTCGAGCACCAGACGCCGCGTCTCCGGATTCACCGGTCTGGTGCCGTTCACGACGTGCGAAACCGTGCTCACGGACACCCCCGCGTCACGCGCGACCATGGTCATGGTGACACCCGCCATGGCCCCATCCTTGCGCAAGCGCTCCCCGCGTTCCACTCCCACCCCCCTGGACAAAAGCACACAAACTCCACGAGCGCCCCCGATCCCCTCCACCAGGGAGCTCCCGCCGGACGTGCCGGGCGGCCCCGGGAACCTCCGGGCCGGTCCGTTCCGAATACCCCCGCCGGTATCATGGAAGATCGGTCGACACCGGCCGGAAGATCACCCCGCCGATCGACCAGACCGGCTCTCACCTGCGAAGGAGGCACCGATGGTCTCGCTCGATCCCGAGGACATGGGCCCCGTGGTCAACCGGCTCCGCCGAGCTCAAGGCCAACTCGGCGGCGTTCTGGCCATGATCGAGGACGGCCGTGAATGCGAAGACGTCGTCACCCAGCTCGCCGCCGTCAGCAAAGCCGTCGACCGAGCCGCGTACAGCATCATCGCCACCACCCTGCGCCGCTGCATCGACGCCGGGGACGAGGAGAGCCTGGACGCCAAACGCCTCGAGAAGATCTTCCTCTCGCTGGCGTGACCTCACCCCGCACCCGACACCACCGCCGTCCCGTCACGCTCCGTGCCCTCGCCGGGCTGCTCGCCCTCGCCATGAGCGGCTGTGCCCCCGGCGGCGGGAAGCCGGCCGACAAGACCTCCACGGCCACCGGCAGCGCCTCCCCCAGCTCCTCCGCCACCGCCGGGAACAGCCTTCCCCCCGAACTCGTCGCGGCCCTGGAGAAACTCCCGGGGAATCTCGCCGAAAGATCCGGTCTGGCCGCGCTCCCCGTCGGCGGACGCGGAGAACCCGCGCTCTGGGGCGCTCTCCGCACCGGCCCCGCCTGGTCCACGATCAAGGTGCCCCTGAGCGTCGCCGCGGGCGACACCCACCGGGACACCTCCGGCCTGGCGATCTCCCAGTCGGACAACGAAGCAGCCGCCCGGCTCTGGACGGCCCTGGGCGGCGGCGAACAAGCTGCCTCCGCCGTCCGCGCAGAACTGCACCGCGGAGGCGACACCCACACCACCGTGCAACACCACGAGGTCCGTCCGCCCTACACCCCCTACGGTCAGACGAACTGGCAACTGGACGACAGCGCCCGCTACACCGCGAGCCTGCCCTGCCGCCCCGAAGCCGCCACCACCTACGCCCAGATGCACCACATCGCGGCCGACCAACGCTGGGGGCTGGGATCCGCCCACGCAGAGGCCTACAAGGGCGGCTGGGGGCCCGCTGTCGACCAGCAGTACATGGCCCGCCAGATCGGCGTCATCGCCCACCCCGACGGCACCCGCACCGCTGTCGCCCTCATCGTGCTCTCCCCCGGAGGCTACGAACAGGCCGCCACCGACCTCGACATCCTGGCCGGGACGATGCGGGAACATCTCGACAAGCTGCCTTCCGGCCGGTGCACCTCGCCGTCCGGAGCAGCCGAAGACAAAGCCAAGCCCTGAGGGCCGTACACTGACTTCTGCTGCGGTACGCCACGCAGCATGGAGGGCTCGCATAGTGGACTAGTGCGGCGGTCTTGAAAACCGCTAGGCGGGCAACCGTCTCGTGGGTTCGAATCCCACGCCCTCCGCCACATGTCGAGGGGCCCGCATCATCACGATGCGGGCCCCTCGACATGTCAGCGGTCGACGTCGCTCAGATGTCCTCGGCCTTCAAGCCGGGCAACTTCGAGGAGGACATCAACGGGTTCCAGGAACCCAAGAAGGTCTCCTTCGCCGAAGACGCCTTCGAATTGGCTTGCGTCAGCTCGCTGCTGCCCTGGCAGACCGTGCCCGCAGTGGCCATGTGCATATAGATCTGGTCGGCGTCCGCCGAAGCCTGCAGTGCCGCCTTGAGCTGGTCACGCGCCCGCGGCCCCTCCGGGATGTCCTTGAACGGGCCGTCGCCCACCTCGTCCAGTTTCGCCAGCTGAGCCAACCGCCCCTTCAGAGCGTCGTCCATCTGACGTTTGCCGCCTTCTTTGTCGCCCTTGCTGCAGTAGGCGTCGATGCCCTGGACCAGGGTCAGCCGCGACCCCCGGCCCGCATCCAGCACCGAACCCACCGCGCTCCGAGCCGCCTGAGCCCGACTCGCAGGATCGCTCGGCGCCGACGTCGTGGACGACGAAGGCTTCGTCGTGGTCACCACCGGGGCCTTCGCCGCCGGTTTGGCCGGCTTGCTCGACCCCTGCATCGAGGTCAACGCCCAGATCACCGCGCCGATGAGCAGGACCGCGACCCCGAGGACCACCGGCACCAGCGGAATCCGGCGTTTACCCCCGCCGCCCTCACCGTACGAGCCCTCCCCGTACATCTGCTCCTCCAGGCCCCGCCCCTGCGCGGGATAACCACCCGGATTGCCACGGTCCATCCCGGGAGGCACCTGCCCCCCGACGCCGGGCACGAAAGGCGTCTGAGCCGTCCGAGCCGCGCCCATCTGCGCCGTCGCCGGCGGCCCGCCCTGCGGACCGGCCCACGGCGACGGCTGATCGTCGATGTCGTCCGGCCACGCCGAGAACTGGTCGGCCATCGTGTCCGAACGCGGACGGCGCGGCGCCGGAGGAGCAGCCTGACCAGCGCCCTCCGTTACCGGCGGCATCATCGCGGTCGACCCGCCGGCAGCAGGCATCGCCGCCGTCGATTGATCCTGCGATGCAGGCTTCGCCCCAGCGGGTGCGCCTGGTCCTGCATCGTGCTTGGCCTTGGCAGGGCTGCCACACGAGACACAGAAGCGCGCACTCGCCGGAAGCTCAGCGCCGCACTCGGGGCAGTAGCGGGCCATGGTCACCTTCCCTCGTCACCGGCATATCAGACTTGACTGGTCAGCGTCGTAGCCTAGCCGCCGGCATCATGTCTGTGATATCAACCGAGGTCACAGCTCGCGTCTCCGCAGGTTTCCCACCCGGTTACCGACACTCCCCCGGTTGAACTTAAGCGTCTGAAGCCTGCCATGTCCCTCGTCGAACATCGAATTCGGGTATACCAGCTTCACTTTCCACGGCTTCCCCCGCCACCGGTCGCGTAGATTCAAGGCAGATCGACGGCACTGCGCCGCAAGAAGTTTCATCACGAGAGGGGACGCGCACATGCGTGGACGACTGCTGTTCATCGCCGGACTCGGTGTCGGATACCTGCTGGGTGCACGAGCCGGCCGCAGCCAGTACGAGAAGATCATGTCGCAGGCCGACGCCCTGTGGAACGACGCCCGGGTCCAGGAAAAGGTCGAACAGGCCCAGACCCTCGCCACCGACGCCGCCAGCACCGCCGGAGCCGCCGTCGTCGACAAAGCCAAGGAAAAAGCCCCGGAGGTCGCAGCCACCCTCACCGGCATGGCCGAAACCGCCAAGGAGAAGATCTCCGACCTCGGCCATGACAGCGGATCCGGAGAGGAACCCGCCCGGCCCACCGAGACCGGCATCCCCGCCACACCCCCCGGACGCCAGGTCGACACCGACGCGCCGTGGACCACGGACACCTACGGAGAAACCCGCGCCAGCCGGGCACAGGCCCGCAACGGATGGAATCCGGCAGCCCCGGACGCCTCCTCCCGCAAGCCGGAATGACCCCGGGGGAATACCCCGGCAACCCCGGACCGGACGGTCCACCCGCCGTCCGGTCCGCCGAAGGCTCACTCCACGCGGCCGTACACCGTGGAGAACTCGTCGGGCACCCGCTCGCCGAGCCACCCCTCGACCAGCCACCGTCCGGCGGCGAAGGACACCGGCAGAGTCACCTCCCCCGCCCGCAGCGCACCGGCCAGTTCCTCCCGATCGAACCACTGCGCGGCCACCACCTCAGCCGGATCGATCGACAGCTCCGGACTCTCCACGCGCGCCACCATCGCCACCATCAGCTGCGACACCGCAGGCCACGGCTGACTGCCCGCATAGGCCACCGAGACCACCTTCAGCCCCAGCTCCTCGTCGACCTCCCGGATCACCGCGTCCTCCAAGGACTCCGCCGCATCGACGAAACCCGCCGGGCAGGACATCCCGACCGGTGAGGACCAACGGTGCCCGCGCACCAGGCAGATCCGGTCCTCCGCATCGAGCACCGCCATGATCACCACCGGGTCGGTCCGCGGGTAGTACTCGGCGCCACACCCCGGGCAGGAACGCATCCACCCCGCGGCCGTCCGAGCGGTCGCCCGGCCGCACGCCGGGCAGAACGGATTCGAGCGATGCCAACGCCCCAGGGCGAGCGCGATCGACACCGCCTCGGCGTCGACCTCACCCAGCGCGGTCATCGCCTCCCGCCACGGATGCCACGCCCCCGGGGCCGCCTCCGCCCGACAACGAGCCAGACGACCGGGATCCCCTCCCAACCAGATCATCTCGTCGACAGCCGCCCGGTCCTCCGGGCCTGGGCGACGCCAGAGCACGCCGTCCCCCGACCTGGTCATGCCCACGGACTGCCCGGAAAGATCACAGATCAGGGTTCCCGGATCGTCCAACACCCGATCGATCAGACCGGCGTCGAGACGCTCCTCCCCGCGCCTGGACCAGTGCGCATACTGCATCCACAAGGGACGGACGGGAACATGCGGCGGAGAAGTCGACGGACCGTTCACCCCGTCAGGCTAAGCGCCGCGCCCCGACCCGGCCGGGTGTCCGGTTCAGATCCACAGCTCGGGCTCGGTGAACATCGCCTCGTACGGGTCCTCCGCGGCCGTCAGCTCCCGCTGCCGATAGCGGGCCGGCACCCCGGTGGCGACGTGATTCGCCGGGACGTCCTTGACCACCACTGAATTGGCCCCGATCTGGGCACCGTCACCGACCTCGATGGCGCCGAGGACCCGAGCCCCGGCGCCGAGGGTCACCCGATGGCCGACGGTCGGATGACGTTTGCCCCCGGCGAGGGTCCGCCCGCCGAGAGTCACCGCGTGGTACATCATCACGTCGTCGCCGATCTGCGCGGTCTCGCCGATGACGACCCCCATGCCGTGGTCGATGAAGAAACGGCGCCCGATGCTGGCCCCGGGATGGATCTCGATACCGGTGCGGGCGCGGGTCCACTGGGAGAGCAGGCGCGCCGGGAGCCGTCCGCGGTCGTGCTGCCACATCCGGTGGGCCACCCGATGCCCCCAGAGCGCGTGCAGTCCGGGGCTGACCAGAGCCATCTGGAGGCGTCCGGTCGCCGCCGGGTCCCGTGCGACAGCGGCGTCCAGGTCCTCCATCACCGATGACTTCGCCCGGACCAGGGCACCGGGGAGCCGGACCGGCCAGGTGATGCTCATGAGATACCTCCGTTTCGGGATTCGGCGTGTGCGGGCGGGGCGGTTCTCCCAGGGCTGGACGCCGTGGATCAGTCCGTGAGCCCTTCGAAGAGCATCGTCGACAGATACCGTTCGCCGGTGTCGCACAGGACGGTGACGATCGTCCTGCCCGCGTTCTCGGGGCGGGCCGCGACCCGAGCCGCCGCCGCCAGGTTCGCCCCGGCGGAGATCCCGACGAGCAGGCCCTCTCCGGTGGCGGCCTTGCGGGCCCATTCCACCGCGGTCGGGGCGTCGACGGTGAGGACCTCGTCGACGACATCCCGGTCGAAGTTGTCCGGTACGAAGTTGGCGCCCATGCCCTGGATCTTGTGCGGGCCGGGCTGCCCGCCGGAGAGGATCGGCGACTCTGCGGGTTCGACCGCGATGACGCGGATGTCGGGGTTCTGTTCCTTGAGGTACCGGCCCGTGCCGGAAACCGTGCCGCCCGTGCCCACGCCGGCGACGAGGATGTCGACGCGGCCCTCGGTGTCGGCCCAGATCTCCGGCCCGGTGGTCTGCCGGTGGATGGCCGGGTTGGCCGGGTTGGCGAACTGACTCGCCAGGATGGCGTTGTCGCCGGAGGCGATCTGTTCGGCGCGGTCGACGGCGCCCTTCATGCCGGCCGGCCCGGGGGTGAGTTCGAGCTCGGCGCCGAAGGCCCGCAGCAGGGCGCGGCGCTCCGTGCTCATGGTCTCGGGCATGGTGAGCACGACCCGGTAGCCGCGGGCTGCGCCGACCATGGCCAGGGCGATGCCGGTGTTGCCGCTGGTGGCCTCGACGAGGGTGCCGCCGGGGCAGAGTTCACCGCTGGCCTCGGCGGCGTCGACGATGGCGACCCCGATGCGGTCCTTGACGGAGCCTGCGGGGTTGGCGAATTCGGCTTTGGCGAGCACGGTGGCCCCGCCGTCGATGATGCGGTTGATGCGGACGAGGGGGGTGCGCCCCACGAGGGCGGTCACGTCGTCGTAGACGGGCATAGTCGTCACTCACTCGGGTCGTCGGGGGCGAGCGCTGGGGCTCGTCGTACATCACCCTCAACCCTAGATCCGTTATGCATATTCCAACAAACGCTTATGGATATCGTCTGGCGAACCCACCCCCCTCGAGAACACCAGCGGAGACCACCCCGTCACCCCGCCTGCCTACCCTCCCCACCCGCCCGACATCCCACCCGAGCGCAGAGAGGGAGGTCACAATTCATCCACCCGATGAGAAGCCCCCTGCTTCGTATGATCACCGCATGTCAGCGCTGCAAGCCACGGCGATCATTCTCTGCCTCGTCGTTCCCACCATCGGGTGGATACTCCTGTTCCGGCAGGCCTGGCGATTCAGCAAGGTCTTCCGCATGGGAACGGCCGACCCGCTCCGTACCGACCGGCCCGCATATCGCACCTGGACCGTCGCCAAAGAATTCTTCGGACACACCAGAATGTCCCGGCTCCCGGTGGTCGCCATCGCCCACTGGTTCACCGCGCTGAGCTTCTTCCTCCTCTTCTCCACACTCGTCAACGCCTTCTTCCAGCTCATCTGGCCCGAATTCAGACTCCCGATCGTCGGCCACTTCCCACCCTTCGAATGGCTCATCGAACTGTTCAGCTGGGGCGGCCTCATCGGCATCATCGTCCTCAGCGTCATCCGTCAGCAGAACCACCCCCGCCGCCACCGGGACAGCCACGGACGACGCAGCCGCTTCTTCGGATCATCCTGGTGGCAGGCCTACTACGTCGAAGCAACCATCCTCGGCGTCACCGTCTGCATCCTCCTGCTCCGCACCCTCGAAGCCCGCATGGTGCAGATCAGCCACCCCGAGGAATCCCTCCTCCTGCATTTCCCACTCACCGGATGGATGGCCGGAATATGGGGGCATCTACCCCTCGCCGGGGTCTACGAAGCGGTCTACATCTTCGCCATGTTGAAGATCCTCATCTCCTTCGCCTGGATGATCACCATCTCGCTACAACCCACCATGGGTGTCGCCTGGCACCGATTCCTCGCCTTCTTCAACATCTGGTTCAAACGCGAATCCAGCGGACGCACCGCACTGGGCACCATTCGCCCCATGCTCACCCCCGCCGGAAAACCGATGACCCTCGAGGACATCGAAGCGATGGGCGACGAAGAATCCGACCATTCCAACGGGGACGACAATGAACCCCGCCTCGGTGTCGGAAAAGCAGAGGACTTCTCCTGGAAATCCCTCATGGATTTCACCACCTGCACAGAATGTGGTCGCTGCCAAAGTCAATGCCCCGCCTGGAACACCGAGAAACCGCTCTCCCCCAAACTGCTCGTCATGACCCTGCGCGACCACGCCCACGCCAAAGCGCCCTGGGTCCTCGCCACCGAAGACGAACGCCGCGAACAGCCCAAACATCTCAAACGTCTCGCCGAAACCCCCCTCGTCGGAGCCACCGGCTACGAAACCGAACACCCCGCAGGCGCCTACGACGCCCTCGGCCCCGACGCCGTCATCGACGACGACGTCCTCTGGTCGTGCACCAGCTGCGGCGCCTGCGTCGAACAGTGCCCCGTCGACATCGAACACGTCGACTCCATCATCGACATGCGCCGCCACCAGGTCCTCATCGAATCCGCCTTCCCCGGCGAACTCAGCGGCCTGTTCAAGAACCTCGAAGGCAAGGGCAACCCCTGGGGCATGTCGCCCAAGGCCCGCCTCGACTGGGCGAAAGGCCTCCCCTTCGACGTCCCCGTCATCGGCCAGGACGTCGAAGACCTCACCGAGGTCGACTACCTCTTCTGGGTCGGCTGCGCCGGCGCCTACGAGGACCGCGCCAAGAAGACCACCCGCGCCGTCGCCGAACTCCTCCACACCGCAGACATCCGCTTCGCCGTCCTCGGCGACGGCGAGAGCTGCACCGGGGACTCCGCACGTCGTGCCGGCAACGAGATCCTCTTCCAGATGCTCGCCACCCAGAACATCGACGTACTCAACGAAGCCAAAGCCACCCGGATCGTCGTCACCTGCGCGCACTGCTTCAACACGCTCCGCAACGAATACCCCGCCCTGGGCGGTGACTACGAGGTCATCCACCACACCCAGCTGCTGAACCGACTCGTCCGCGACAAGAAACTCGTCCCCCTCGCCCACCCCGACGCCGCGAACACCGCCGACGTGGCCTCCACCGGACAGAGCGTCACCTACCACGACCCCTGCTACCTGGGACGTCACAACCACGTCTACAGCCCACCCCGCGAACTGCTCGGCGCGCTGCCCGGCGTCGAGTACAAGGAGATGCCCCGGGCCAAGGAGAAGTCCTTCTGCTGCGGCGCCGGCGGCGCCCGCATGTGGATGGAAGAACAACTCGGTTCACGCATCAACGAGAATCGCACCGCCGAGGCCGTCGCCACCGGCGCCGAACGTATCGCCATCGGCTGCCCCTTCTGCCGGGTCATGCTCTCCGACGGGCTGAACAGCCAGAAGGAATCCGGTGCCGCCGGGGACCAGGTCGAAGTCGTCGACATCGCCCAGATGCTGCTCGCCGCCGTACGGACCACCGCCCCTGACAGCGCCGAGGCCACCGGGACACCCGAGGACCCCACTGCGCCGGCAGCTCCGACTGACGAGGCACCGGTCGACGAGACACCGACGGACGACGCGCCTGGCGTTTCCGCACCTGCAGCGCCGGGCGAATTCGCCGACGAGGTCGACGCCGCGAAAGCCGCCGGCGAGACCGACGCCGACACCACCACCGCCAACGCCGACGGCGCCGCCACACCGGACCCTCGCACCGCGGTGCGTCACGCCGAGGAAGAAGCTGCGCAGGCCCCGGTCGGCGACGCCCAGGACAGCGTCGAACACACCACTCCGAGCACGCCTCAGAGCAAGCCGAGCACACCCAAGGGAAAGATGTCGGCCGCCGAGGCCCTCGCCCTCATGGGCGGCGGCGCCACGGACACCCGCCCCGCGGCTGACCCCCCGGCGACACCGACAGAGCCGCCCTCCCGGAAGAGCACGCCGGCACCGCCGACCACCGATACCCCGACCGAACCCCCCTCGGCCGCCGAGCCCCCTGCCTCGGAGTCCGCAGACACCGCGACCACGCCTCCGGAACCCGCAGAGAAACAGAAGGTTTCCGCCGTTCCCCCGGTCGGCGCCGCCGTCTGGGCCAGCCTGCAGGAGCACCTCGGCGACCGACGCACCATGCCCGCCTCCGAAGCCCTGAAGCTGCTCGGCAGCGCACCCGCCACCGCGTCGGAACCGGAACCGGCACCGGCACCGGCAGCTTCGGCCACGGCGGCACCGGCACCGAACGAGACCGTCCCGGAGCCCGCACCCGCGGAACCGGCAGCCGCAACGACTCCCCCGCCACCGTCACCCGCGCCGAAGACACCACCGGCGGCGGAGCCGAAGGCTGCGGAACCGCAGGCCACTCCACCGGCCGAGACCCTCACGGCCTCCGCCGAATCCTGGCAGAAGGTCCGCAGCGCACTCGGCGACCGGCGCACCATGCCCGCCTCCGAAGCCCTGAAGCTGCTCGGCAGCGCACCCGCCACCGCGTCGGCCCCGGCCACGGCGGCTTCGGCACCGGAACCGGCACCGGCTGCCCCCGCACCGGAGGCCCCGGAGCCCGCCAGCCCGGAACCGACACAGGACGAGACCACCCCCGAGCCCCCATCCACGGAAAAAACACCAGCAGAAGCCGCACCCGCGGAAACGGCACCCGAAACGACCCCCCCGTCACCCGCGCCGAAGACACCACCGGCGACGGAACCGAAGGCGGCGGAACCGAAGGCGGCGGAACCGAAGGCCACTCCACCGCCCGAGACCCTCACGGCCTCCGCCGAATCCTGGCAGAAGGTCCGCGGCGCACTCGGCGACCGGCGCACCATGCCCGCCTCCGAAGCCCTCGCCGTCCTCCGCGGCGAATGACCCCGGAGCCGGCCGGGCCGCACCGTCCGGTCAGCTCCGGGGCGTCCCCGGTTCCTCCGCGCCCACAGCCGCCACAGGTTCCTCGCCCTCGGTGATCGCCGCGGCGAACTGACTGCGGTAGAGCCGCGCGTACGCGCCCCCGGCCGCCAACAATGTGCGGTGGTCGCCCTGCTCCACGATCGCGCCGTCCTCCATCACGAGGATCAGATCGGCATCACGGATCGTCGAGAGCCGGTGCGCGATCACAAAACTGGTCCGGTCCGCCCGCAAAGCAGCCATCGCCTGCTGCAATAACAACTCGGTACGGGTGTCGACCGAACTCGTCGCCTCGTCGAGGATCAACAGGCCCGGCCCGGAGAGGAATGCCCGGGCGATGGTGATCAGCTGCTTCTCCCCCGCACTGATATTCGACCCCTCGTCGTCGAGCACCGTGTCATAGCCCTCCGGCAGGTGCGCGACGAAACGATCGACATACGTAGCCTCCGCCGCCGCCCGGATCTCCTCGTCCGACGCCCCCGGACGTCCGTACGCGATGTTCTCCCGGATCGTGCCCTGGAACAGCCAGGTGTCCTGCAACACCATGCCGACCTGTTCGCGCAGCTCCCGCCGCGGCATCGCCGCGATATCCACCCCGTCCAAGGTGATCCGGCCGCTGTCCAACTCGTAGAACCGCATGATCAGATTGACCAAGGTCGTCTTGCCCGCGCCGGTCGGACCGACGACGGCGACCGTCTGCCCGGGCTCCACCGTCAACGACAGATCATGGATCAACGGCGTACCGGCCCGGTAGGAGAAGGACACACCCTCGAAAGCGATCCGCCCCCGCGTGCCGCCCCGGCGCTTCTCCGACGCCACCTCCGGCACCTGCTCGGGCGCATCCAACAGCTCGAAGACCCGCTCGGCCGACGCCACCCCGCTCTGCAACAGATTCGCCATCGACGCCACCTGAGTGAGCGGCTGAGTGAACTGACGGCTGTACTGGATGAAAGCCTGCACATCGCCCAGACTCAACCGTCCGCTGGCGACCCGCAGCCCACCGACCACCGCGACCAACACGAAGGACAGGTTCCCCACCAGGAACATCACCGGCATCATCAGGCCGCTGATGAACTGGGCCCCGAAGGCCGCATCGTGCAACCGGTCGTTGGACTCCTGCATCCGCGCGACCACCTCACGACGACGGCCGAAGACGGTCACCAACTCGTGCCCGGTGAACGCCTCCTCGATCGTGCCGTTCACATGCCCGGTCTCAGCCCACTGCGCGATGAACTGCTTCTGGCTACGCTTCCCGATCACCGCCGTGACCAGCACCGACACCGGGATCGACACCAGGGCGATCACCGTCAGCAGAGGCGAGACGTAGAGCATCATCACGATGATGCCCACCACGGTGACCAGCGAGTTCAACAGCTGGCCGAAAGTCTGCTGCAGGCTCGTCCCAAGATTGTCGATGTCATTCGTCACCCGGGAGAGCAGCTCCCCCCGCGGCTGGGCATCGAAATAACTCAACGGCAGCGCATGCAACTTGTCCTCGACATCACCCCGGAGCCGACGCATCGTCGCCATGGAGACCTGACTCACCAACAAGCCGGACACCCACATCAACAGCGCCGACACGGCGTACAAGCCCAGGACCACCACCAGGACCCGACCGACCCCACCGAAATCGACCCCCCGACCGGGAACGACCTCCATCGCGGCCACCATGTCCGCAAAAGTGCCCTCGCCCCCGGCGCGCAGCCGCGCCACCACCTGCTCCTTGGACACCCCCGCCGGCATCTGCCGACCCACCAGGCCGGCGAAGATCAGATCCGTGGCCCGGCCCAGCACCTTCGGACCCACCACCGACAAGGCCACCGACGCGACGGTCAACCCCACCGCGAGGAGCACCTGCGCGCGCATCGGCCGCAGCAGGCCGAGCAGTCGTAGCCCGGACCGTCGGAAATCCAATGATTTCTGGGCAGGTCCGCCGCCCATGTGGCCGTGCCCTCGCTGTGGGCGGCTGGTGGCGGTCATGGTCCTGCCGGTGGGGTTCTTCGAGGTTCCGCCGGGGACGGGTCCGGTCCGGGGGTTCATGCGGCTTCCTCCGCGCTCAGCTGGGAGCGGACGATCTCCGCATAGGTCGGGCAGGTGGTGAGCAGATCGTCGTGGCGTCCCAGTCCGACGATCTGTCCGGCGTCGAGGACCACGATCTGGTCGGCGTCGACGATGGTGGAGACCCGTTGGGCGACGATGAGCACCGTGGACTGTGCGGTCGAGGGTGCCAGTGCGGCTCGGAGTCTGGCGTCGGTGGCCAGGTCCAGGGCGGAGAAGCTGTCGTCGAAGAGGTAGATCGTGGGGCGGGCGACCAGGGCACGGGCGATGCAGAGGCGTTGGCGTTGCCCGCCGGAGACGTTGGTTCCGCCTTGGGCGATCTCGGCGTCGAGTCCTCCGTCGAGACGGCGGACGAAATCTTCGGCCTGGGCGATCCGGAGGGCTTCCCAGAGTTCGTCGTCGGTGGCGTCGGGGTTGCCGTACCGGAGGTTGCTCGCGACCGTCCCGGAGAAGAGGTAGGGCCGTTGGGGGACGACGGCGATCCGGCTCCACAGGTCGTCCGGGTCGAGGTCGCGCACGTCGATCCCGTCGATGCGGACCTGGCCGCCGGTGACGTCGAACAGTCTGGGGAGCAGGTTGATCAGGGTGCTCTTGCCGGCTCCGGTGGAGCCGATGACGGCGGTGGTGGTGCCGGGGCGGGCGGTGAAGGTGATCCGGCGCAGTACGGGTGCGTCTGCGCCGGGGTAGGTGAATTCGACGTCGTCGAGGGTGACGACCCCGGACCGTACGGTGGTGACGGGCTGTTCCGGGGCGACGACGCTCGTGGAGGTGGCGAGGACCTCGGCGATCCGGTCGGCGGAGACCGATGCTCGCGGCACCATCGTGGCGACCATGGTGGCCATCATCACCGACATGAGGATCTGGATGAGATAGGCCATATAGGCGAACAGGGCTCCGACCTGCATGTCTCCGGTGTCGACCCGGTGTCCGCCGAACCAGATCACCGCGGTGGTCGACAGGTTCATGATGAGCATGACGATCGGGAACATCAGTGCCATCAGTCGGCCCACTCCCGAGCCCACGGCGGTGAGTTCGTCGTTGGCCGTGGCGAAGCGTTCCCGTTCGTGGTCTTCCCGGACGAAGGCCCGGACGACTCGGATGCCGGTGATCTGTTCGCGCAGGACGCGGTTCACGGCGTCGATCCGGGTCTGCATGGCGCGGAAGAGGGGGATCATGCGGCGGACCACCAGCAGGATCGCCAGGGCGAGGGCGGGGACGGCGACGGCGACCAGCCAGGACAGGCTGACGTCCTCCTGGAGTGCCATGACGATGCCGCCGATCATCATGATCGGTGCGCTGACGAGGATGACGCAGCCCATCACGACGAGTTGTTGCAGTTGTTGGACGTCGTTGGTGGTGCGGGTGATCAGGGAGTGGGCGCCGAACCGGTCGACTTCCTGGGAGCTGAAGGACATGACCCGGGCGAAGAGGAGGGCGCGCAGGTCGCGGCCCATGCCCATGGCGGCGCGGGCTCCGTTCCAGACGGCGCCGATCTGGCAGGCGGCTTGCACCAGGCAGGCGGCGAGCATGACGGCGGCGACCCGCCAGATGTGGCCGGTGTCGCCTTTGGCCACTCCGTGGTCGATGATGTCGGCGTTGAGGCTGGGCAGGAAGAGCGAGGCGATGGTCCCGACGAGTTGCAGGACGACGACGGCGGTCAGGTATCTGCGGTAGGGGCGCAGATGTGTCGTGAGCACGCTGGTGAGCACGGGGGTCCTTCGGTGTCGGCGGGGCCCGGGGAGTCTTTCCGGCGGGGAGTGCTCCTGTATCGGTGATCGACGGCGAATCGGTCGATATGAGTATCAGGTCCGGTTCATTCTCCGAGGAGGGGGCGCTTTGCGCCTCCGGTGCGTTCGCATCGCAGACTGGGGGTCGTGCCTGTCGATCTCCTGTCCGCCCATGGGGCGATCCTGATGTGTGCCGCTGTCGTCGTCGGGATGTCGAAGACCAGTGTCGGCGGGTTGATTGCCGTGGCGGTGGCGCTCTTCGCCATCCCGTTGCCGGCGAAGGAGTCGACGGCGGCGGTGCTTCTGCTGCTCATCGTCGGTGATCTGGTGGCGGTGTCGGTGTATCGCAAGGAGGCTTCGTGGCCGCTGTTGCGGCGGTTGGTGCCGAGTGTCCTGCCGGGGATCGTCGCGGGGGCGGTCTTCGTGGCGGTCGTGAACGATGCGTGGATGCGGTTCTCCATCGGTGTGCTGTTGTTGACGATGGTGGTTCTTCAGGTGGTGACCCGGTTCGGGCCGTCGACGGGTGCGGCCGGTGGGCGGGCGCCTCGGCGGTGGTCGACGGTGGCGGCCGGTGGCGCGGCCGGGTTCGCCACGATGACCGCGAATGCCGCGGCGCCAGTGATGGCGTTGTACCTGTTGGCCTGCCGGGTGGACAAGCGGGCGTTCATCGGGACGAATGCGTGGTTCTTCCTGCTGGTCAACCTGGTGAAGGCCCCGTTCAGTCTCGCCTTGGGGCTGTTCCCGGCCAGTACGTTGTCGTTGACGGTGGTGCTGGCACCTTTTGTGGTGCTCGGGGCCGGGGTGGGCGCCGTTCTGGTGCATCGGATGTCGCAGCGGGTCTTCGAGAATGTGGCCTTGGTCGTATCGGCGCTCGCGGCGGTGCCGTTGTTGGTCGGCTGAGCGGGTCGCAGCCGGTCGCGGGGAGTCGAGTCGCGCAGGTCGGCGTCGTTCTTCGGCACACGAACTCGGACATTTCACGGCGAGCCTCAGCGTAAAATCGGACAAATAATCCAAAAATGTTGCGGCACAAGTGTTTCAAATAAGCGTCGTGCGGCCGATGGGGGAATGGCCGCCCGCACCTGCGGGTCTGTTCCGCACGGGCATGCCGCGGCGAAGTATCTCGACATCTCCGACGAACCCACCGAGCAGATCGCCGTCATACGAAGCGCCTGGACGAGTGAGGAGTTCCAGACCATGGATCAGGACAAACAGCCGAATCAACAGAGCGTGGACGTCGACAGCGATCCCAGCGAAGAACACGCCGAGGAGCAGGCTGACTACGCGGTCGACCGGTCCGGTGTCGCCGAAGCCGTGCTCGAGGTACTCCCCACCCAGGACGAAGCGTCCCGAGTCGCCACCGAAGGCGGCGACGAGCCAGCCGCGCCGAGCATGGTCGTCTCCCCCCACGCATTGGCCGCCCACGGCTATCCCGCACCCACCGAGGAGGAGATCTGCGCGCTCTTCGACCGGTGGAATGCCGCCCTGCAGAAGAACGACATCGTCGAGGTGCTCGCCCTGTACACCGCCGACGCGGCGCTGCTCGCCCCGTCTTCCACCGAGATCTGCCGGGACACCCCGGCCAAACAGGCCTTCTTCGACGAATTCCTCACCGACCGTCCCTGGGCCTCGGTCATCGACCGGCAGATCAGCCGCGGCTACGGCACCGCCGTCGACACCGGCACGTGCACCTTCCACTTCGCGGCGACCGGCCACCGGGTCACCGCCCGGTACACGATGAACTACGTCTGGAACGGACGGAACTGGCTGATCACCTCGCACCACCTGTCGGCGGCGCAGGAGGAGAAGGTCGAAAAAGCCGAGAAGGCCGACACCGCCGAGGAGAAGTGAGCGTCCGG
>NZ_BAGZ01000010.1 GCF_000298175.1 Austwickia chelonae NBRC 105200
CCCGAACCCCTACCCGGCCAGTCGTATCTCACCGGATACGAGAGTCGCCGGCAGGTCGACCAACCGCTGGTTGGTACTCCCCCGCCAGGGCAGCGACAGACTCCGCCGAGCCAGTACGAACGGCCCGTCCACCAGGACGTCCACCAGATGGAGGAGTTCGCCCAGTTCCGGCTCCGTACGGGCCCGTCGTAACAGGTGCTCCACCCGGTATCCCGAATAACACCACACGTTCAGCCCGCGCTCCTTCGCCGCCGAGGCGAGCCGGGCCGCCGGGCCGGCCTGACGGGTCGGCTCACCACCACTCAGAGTGAGCCCCCCGGTCAGCGGATTGTCCTGCATCTCCGCGATCAAGGTGTCCACCGAGACCACCGTCCCGGCCTCGAAAGGTTGACTCTGCGGATTCTGACAACCCGTACAGCTCAGGTCGCACCCCTGGGCGAAGACGACATACCGCAAGCCGGGCCCGTCCACGATGGAGTCCTGGACCCGGCCTGCGATCCTCATCCTCACGGCCGGGTTTCCGCCTCACCGGACGCCGAGCCCAGACCGGAACCACCGAGGCTGCGCAGCCCGTGGCGCACCCGGTCCCGCTCCTCGGCACGCTTGGCGTCATTGAACCGGTCCAAGGTGCCCACCAGATAACCGGTGATCCGGCGGATCCGGTCGAACGGCGCGTCGGGGGTCTCGAGGCGTCCGCAACCAGGGCACTCGTCGTCGATGCAGCCGGTGTACCCGCAAACAGGATCCAGGTCCACAGGATGGTTGATCGACCCGTAACCGATCCCGCTGGCATGCATGTGCCGCACGATCGCCTCGAAAGCCTCCAGATTCGCCCCGGGATCGCCGTCGAGCTCGACATAGGTGATGTGCCCGGCATTGGTCATCTCGTGGTACGGCGCTTCGAGGGTGATCTTGCGGGCCGCAGTGATCCCGTAGGTGACCGGGACATGGAAGCTGTTCGTGTAGTAGTCCTTGTCGGTGACCCCCGGGATGTCACCGAAACGCGCCCGGTCGAGCCGGACGAAACGACCCGCCAACCCCTCCGCAGGAGTGGCCAGCAGGGTGAAGTTCAACCCGGTCCGCGCCGCCTCCTCGTCCATGCGTGCCCGCATCCGACGCACGATGCGCAACCCCAGCTCCTGAGCCTGCAGGGTCTGCCCGTGATGACGCCCGATGAGCACCGTCAACGCCTCGGCCAATCCGATGAAACCTGCGGAGAGACTGCCGTGCTTGAGCACCTCGCCGACCTCGTCGTCCGGCCCCAGTTCTTCACTGCCCAACCAGACTCCCTGCCCCATCAGGAAGGGGAAATTACGCACCCGCTTACGGCTCTGGATCTCCAGACGCTCCAACAGCTGGGCCACGACCAGGTCGAGGGTCTCGTCCAGGAGCGTGAAGAAGTCGTCGTGGTCACCGCCGGCGACCATCGCCAGCCGCGGCAGGTTGATGCTGGTGAAGGAAAGGTTCCCCCGCCGGTTGCACACCTCCTGGGAAGCATCGTGGACATTGCCGATGACCCGGGTGCGGCAGCCCATGTAGGCGATCTCGGTCTCCGTGCGTTCCGGGTCGTAGTGGGCAGCGTTGAACGGCGCGTCCTGGAAGGAGAAATTCGGGAAGAGCCGTTTGGCGCTGCACCGGCAGGCCAGCCGGAAGAGGTCGTAGTTCGGGTCGCCCGGATCAAGGTTGACGCCCTGTTTCACCCGGAAGATCTGGATGGGGAAGATCGGGGTCTCCCCGTTGCCCAGCCCGGCCTCGGTCGCGGCCAGCAGGGCCCGCACGACCAGCCGGGCCTCCGGGGAGACATCGGTGCCGTAGTTGATGGAGGAGAACGGGGTCTGTGCGCCGGCCCGGGAATTCATCGTGTTGAGGTTGTGGATGAGCGCTTCCATCGCCTGATAGGTGGCGCGTTCGGTGTCCCGGAAGGCCTCCGAGGCGGCGAACTCCTGGGCGGCGCGGATCGCGTCCTCCTCGACCGTCCCGCGCCCGTCCGCCGGGGTGCCCTCGCCGGGGCCGTTCTCGACGAGCTGTGCGAGGGTCTGCGCGATCAGGGCCTGCCGTTCCTGGTCGACCTGGCCGGGAGCCGGTTCCAGGGCCGGACGCAGGTCGCGGGCTGCGGCCAGGACGTCCAGGGCTCGGGTGGCCACCTGTTCCCAGTCGTACCGTCCCAGGCCGGGTGCAGGCGCCCGCAGGGTCAACGCGCGGGTCAGGTTCTCCCGGTAGCTGCGGGCGTAGGTGAGCCGCACCCCGTCGGCCATGACCCGGTCGAAGTCGGGGATCGACTGGCCGCCGTGCTGATCGTTCTGATTGGACTGGATGGCGATGCAGGCGAGCGCGGCGTAGGAGGCGATGCTCTGGGGGCGGCGGAGGACACCGTGGCCGGTGGAGAAGCCGCCGTCGAAGAGTCTGCGCAGGTCGATCTGGCAGCAGGTGGTGGTGAGGGTGAGGAAGTCGAGGTCGTGGATGTGGATGTCGCCGTCGATGTGGGCTTCGGCGTGGTCCGGGTCGACGACCCGTAGGAGGTTGAAGTGTTTGGCGCCTTCGGAGCCGTATTTGAGCATGGCGCCCATCGCGGTGTTGGCGTCGACGTTGGCGTTCTCGCGTTTGACGTCGCTCTCGGCTGCCGAGGTGTAGGCGATCTCCTCGAAGGCTCGCATGAGGCGGGTGTCATGGTCGAGGTCGTCGCTGGTGACAGGTGCTGCGGTGACGGTGTCGATCGACATGTGCGCTCCTCGCGGGCCGGGGCACGGGCGTGCGGGAGCGGTCGAGGACAGGGGGTCTCCTGTTTCGACCGGGCCCACCCGCGAGGCCTGTGCCGGACACCGGGACTGGTTGCCCCGGGTGTCGGCAGGTCTTCGGACTGGAGAGCGTTCCGGGGTGTTCCCGGTGGTCCTACTGGGCGGCGCTTCCCGGCTGGGGGCCAGTGCTTCTGCCGCTTGTCGTTCTCTCTCACCGCTGCGGGGCAGTTCCGGATTCTCACCGGATTCCCTCTTGCCTCGCGCCTTTTCCGGTGTCGTGGTGCGCGGGGATGCGCAGCCACAACACAGAAATAGCCACTACATGTAGTGGTGTCCGGCGCGAACCGACACAAGGGGTAGCTTATGCCGTCGCACGAGCGCATCACGAATCGACACCCCGCTGTGGACAGTTCACCCAGATCACTCACGCCACCCCAACTCTGTGAGGAAGTCAAGAAAGGACCTGGACACATGTCATGATCGAAGCGGCCAGCCCAGTGGAGAAGGAGGAACATGTGAGCGCGCCCTTCCAGGTCGATCTCCGAGGCGTCGTCGACCTGTTGAGCCATCACCTCTACTCCGGACCCAGGGTCTACCTACGGGAGTTGATCCAGAACGCGGCCGACGCACTGACCGCACGGCTCCTCCTCGCCCCGGCCACCGCCGCGAGCGCACCCCCGCGGATCACGATCACCCCCGCCGATGTCTCACCCGACGGACGTTTCCACCTCGACGACAACGGCATCGGGCTGACCCGCGAGGACATCGACCGTTTCCTGGTCGGCATCGGCAGCTCCTCCAAACCCGGGGCGGCCGCCTCGACACAGGAGACCTTCATCGGCCACTTCGGGATCGGACTGCTCGCCTGTTTCCTGGTCTCGGAGACCATCGAGCTGTGCACCCGGCACGACGACGAGGAGCCGACCTGGCGGTGGACGGCGCACAGCAGCGGCACCTATTCGGTGACCGAGTCGGACCTTCCCCGGCTCGAGCGGGGCACCGTGGTCAGCCTGGAGGCCCGCCCCGAACACGCGCATCTGGTCCGGGAGGACACCGTCCGGGAGCTGATCCACGAATTCGCCGCCTATCTGCCCCACGAGATCGTCCTGCACACGGCCACCGGCCCGGAGCAGATCGTCCGACGGCATTTCCCCTGGCAGGCCGACGTCCGGGGACGTCCCTGCGGGTCGGCCCTGTCGCGCAGGGCCGAGGTCACCGACCTGTGCAACGACCTGCTCGGGTTCTCCCCCTTGGACTGGATCGACCTGACCGATCCGGAGACCGGGCTGCGGGGGATCGCCTATCTCCTGCCGCATCCGGCCGGGCAGCACGGATCCCATCGGGTCTACGCCGACAGCATGCTGGTCGGCGACCGCTGTGAGTCCCTTCTCCCGCCGTGGGCCGTCTTCGCCCGGGCCGTGGTCGACGCCGACAGGCTCCCGCTGACCGCCAACCGGGAAGGGTTGCACGAAGGTGAGTTGTTGCAGCGCACCCGGGACCGTCTCGGCAGCCAGATCCTGTCCTGGCTGACCCGGACCGCCCAGACCGATCCCTCCCGCATCCGCGCCTTCCTGGATGTGCACGAACTCACGGTGAAATGCCTGGCCACCGCACACGACGACCTGTTGGACGCGGTGAGCAGATGGTTGACCTTCGAGTCGACCCTCGGCCCGGTGACCCTGCCGCAGTTCGCGGAGAAATGCCAGGTGCTGCGGTATGCGGCGACGGTCGACGACTTCCGCCAGCTGGCCCCGGTGGAAAGCGCCCAGGGGTCCTCCCTGTTGAACGGCGGCGGCACCCACGACGGCGCGCTGATCCTGCGGTACGCGCAGCTGACCGGCGTCCCCACCCAGCTGGTGCATCCCACGTCGTTGTTGACCGCGCTGGACACCCCGTCCCCCGGGGAGGAGTCCTCCTATCTGCCGTTGTTGGACCTCGCCGGGCGGGTACTGGACCGGGCCGGGTGCGACATGGTGGTGCGTTCGTTCTCCCCGGCGGCGGTTCCGGCGTTGCTGCTCTCCGACCGGGGGGCCCGGTCGAGTTCCTGCCGGGACGGTGCGGGGCGATCCGACGACGGGGCGTGGACGGAGCTGCTCGGCAGTCTGCGCGCGGACACGGACCGGCCGCAGTTCGTCCTGAATTCCCGCAACCAGAGCATCCGGTCGTTACGCGGCTGCGAAGACCCGGGGTTGCAGTCGTCGATCATCGAGGCGTTGTACGCCTACGCGCTGGTCAGCGGGCATCATCCACTACGTCCGTACGAGTCGGCCCTCGTGTCCCGGGCGTTGCCGCACCTGGTCTCGCTGGCCATGGCGCCCGGAGAGGATGTGTGATGGCCGAGGTCTCCGAGGTGCGGGCGGCTCTGGACCGGATCGAGCGGATGCCACACGGCCGGGAGCGTTGCCGGGAGGCCGAACAGGCAGTGGCTCTCGCCGATGCCGTCGCCGACCTCTCCTGGCAGGCCAGGGCCCGGACACAGTTGGCCGCCAGTTACGCCTTCGGGGATCCTGGCGAGCACGAGCTAGCGCTGACGGCATGGCAGTTGCAGGCCCTGGACGACTCGGGGGACAGGCTGTCCCCGGAGCAGGGACAGTGGATGCTCCGACAGTTGAAGTGGTCGTTGGGCCGGATGCTCGAGCTGCCCGACATCCCGTTGTCGACGATCCGCCAGGCCTATGACGACGCCGAGCGACGCTTCCGTGAGGCTGGCCACGGCCGCCACACGATGACCTTGCTGCGGGCCCGGCTGGCGATGGACGTGAACTCGCCCGACCAGGCCGACGCGGCGGTCGATCTGTGGCGCACCCAGCGCCGGGACGAGCTGTCCGACTGTCGCGCCTGCTGTGCCCGGGCCGAGGCCGAGTTCCTCGCCGCGGAGGGCGATGTCGACCGGGCGTTGCGCGTCCTCCAGGGGGTGACGGCCGGGCGGATCGGCTGCGTCGACGAACCTGCGCTGTCGTTGTCCCTGTCGGTGGACTGGCTGCTGCGGAGCGGCCGCGTCGAGGAGGCCGTGCAGGCCCACGTGCGGTCGTGGCAGCTGGGCCACCACCGTCCGGCCCAGGCTGCGATGGCAGCCCGCACGATGCTCTTCCTGGTGCGGACGGGGCAGCCGCACCGAGCCTGGCAGCTGCTCCGCCCGCGGCTGTCCTGGGTGGAGGAGATGCGCAGCCCCCGTCGTCGGATGGAGTTCGCCGCGACAGCCGCCACCGTCCTGGACGCGGCCGGACGGGCCGGTGGGATCGACCAGGAGGACTGGGCGGGGACATGGGCTGCCGAGCACGACCGTCTCCGGGCGGTCGCCGACTCGCTGGCGGAGTCCTTCGACGCCCGCAACGGCAGCACCCGCGTGTCCACGTCGCTGGCCGAGCTGGCCGCCCCCGATGGCCTCGGTTCCGGGGGCGCCGGCCGGCCGGGCACCTCCCGGGGCCGCTACGCCCGGCCCCTCCCCGCCACGTACCCGGATGCGGAGACGGACGGTGAGGAGCTGGAGCTACCGGACGGCCTGATCGCCTGGCGGGCCCGGGTGCAGGCGGCCCTGGACACCTTCGACGAGGCTTACGACCGGCTCATCGAGGCCTGGCACGACACCCGGGAGGACCAGCCCGAGCCGAGGACGCCGGCCGAGTTCGCAGCGGCCGCCTACCTGGACCGGAGGGTCGTCCCCCTCCCGGACGAGGACACCGCTGATCCGTTGCGGGAGCACCAGGATGCGCAGTCGGCCCGGCGCGCCTGGTTGGAGCGCGCGCAGGAGGAGGCGCGTTGCGGTGACGAGCCGGGGTTGACCGCGCGGATCGGTGTCGAGCTGGCGTTGCACGACATGCCGGAGGATCGGGAGGTCTGGGAGGCTTCCGGTGAGGCTGCGTGGGCGATCCCGGTGGGTGATCCGCATCGGGGTCCGGCGTTGGCGGTATTGGGTGATCATCCTGAGCCGCGGACTGCTGCCTTGTGGTTGGAGCGTTCCGCGGAGGCTTTCGCCGCGATCGGTGAGCGGGCCTGGCAGGGGCATGTGCTGGGGCGGGCGGCTTGGCAGCAGCTGGGTTTCGACCTGTCCGCGGCGGAGAACTCGAGCCGGGTGGCCTTGTCCCTGCTCACGGCGGCGGGTGCGCCGGGGCGTACCTTGAGTCTGCCTCGGGTGGTCTTGGGATTGGCGTTGTCCGCCCAGGGGCGTCCCGAGGAGGCGGTGGAGCCGTTACGGGCAGCGGTGCGTGAGGCCCATGAGCGTGGTGAGTCTGCGTTGGCCCCGGCTGCGTTGGAGTTGTGTTCGGCGTTGACCTATGTGGGTGCCTGGGAGGAGCTCCTGGCGGTGGCCCGCCGGACGGTGTCGGAGGTCGCGGATCTGGGGCCGACCTATCTGGCTGCGGCTCGGCGGTATCTGGGGATGGCTCTCCTGGAGTCGGATCGTCCGCATGAGGCGGCGTTGGTGTTGGAGGAGGCTCTGCCGGTGTTGCGGGCGGAGTCTTCGCCGTCGCTCGGGGCGGCGTGTTGGGCTCTGGCGGGTGCGCTGCGTCGGATCGACGACCTGGCCGGTGCTCTGGACGTGTATCGGTTGGGTGCGCAGGCTTTCGGCAGTGGCGAGCATTTCGTGGAGGCTGCCCGTTGTCTGGAGTCCGCCGGGGAGCTGACCTGGCAGGTCCGGTCGGCGCGGGCGGCGGTGCCGGTCTTCGAGGAGGCTGCTCAGTCTGCCCGGCGGGGCAATGATCCGAGTATTTTCCTCAGTGCCCGTCGGAGTCGTGCTGCGGCATTGGCGCAGTACGACCTGCAGGACGGGTTGGCGGCCCTGTCGGCGTGCGAGGACGAGATCCAGGTCTTCTTCAAGGAGCCTCATGCCGGGGGGATGAGTTATGACGCGACGCTGCTGTCGTTGAGTTTGTTGTTGCAGGGTGGTCGGTTGGCGGCTGATCGTGGCGAGTGGGAGTTGTCCTTCTCCTATGTGGATCGGGCCGAGTCCTTGGCGGCGGAGGCGGGGCGGGCGGGGATCTGCGCGGAGGCGAGGTCGTTGCGCGCGTTGGCGCTGTCTCGGACGGGGCATGCCGACGAGGCGGAGCGGCTGTTGCGGGAGAATCTGCCGGTGTTGGCCGACGGGATGTTGTCGAATGCGCGGATCGATGCGGCCCGGGTGTTGGCGACGCTGTTGAATGACACCGGTCGGGGGGACGAGGGCGAGAAGATCTGGGCGCAGTACGGTCCGCATCCGGTGTGATCGTTCTGCTGGTGGCGGGGTCGTCGATTCGTCCGTTGTGGGGTGTGTGGGTGCGGCTCGGCTCGTTGCGTGCGCGGCTCGCTGTGTGGTTTGGTGAAGCTTGTGGCTCCAGGAACACGATTTTTCGGTTTCGCCTGGTGCGCGAGCGGTGTGGTGGGGATGCTGGCGCAGCTGGTTGCTCTGCGTGCGTGGCCTCGCCCGTATGCCTGGAATCTGAATTACATCAGTGATCTGGGAATGCGTAGTTGTGGGAAGGTCCTGGACGGTTCCGGGACGGCTCGCTGGGTGTGTTCGCCGGGGCATGAGACGTTCAATGCGGGGTTGATCGTGGCCGGGGTGTTGTTGGCGGCCGGTGCGGGGGCGATGGCCGTGCGTCGGCGCGGCGAGTGGGGTGTGTGGTCGTTTTTCGTGCTGAGCGGGTTGGCCATGGTGGTGATGGCGATGATCCCGGCGGATGAGCATCTGCCGGTGCATGATCTGGCCGCGTTGGCGCAGGTGATGTTCCAGTGGGCGGGGATGGCGGCTTTGGCTCGGCCGCGGACGGCGGCGGCGGTGTGGCCGCGCATGTCGCCGACGTTGAGTGCGGTGACCTGGTCGGTGTTGGTGCTGTCGGTCGGGTCCTATGTGGCTTTTCTGCTCTCCCATGTGTGGGGGGATCTGTTCGGTCTGCGCCTGGGGACGTGGGAGAGGTTGGCGACGGACAGCCTGTCGCTGTGGGTGTTGTTGGCGGGGGCGTGTGTCTTGGTGGATCTGGCGATGCCGCGGGCGCGGATCAGGGCCCGTTCGTCGGTGGAGAAGGCCTGAGCGCCGGTTCGTGGGCGTGGTGTGGGGCCGGTTCCCGCCTCACGAGAGAACCGACCCCACCTGGGCTTCTCGCCCTCGGCACTTCCCTCGCCTGTGGAAGCGCCTCCCCTCTGGTGGAGCTGACCTCGTCGCCATCCGAGGTCGTGACGAGGACTATCCCGGTCCACCCTGAATATATTCTGCACGATCCCTCGCGTTGAACTGTGAGTCGCAGGCCACGCCATCCCCTTCGTATGACTCTGTGTTCATTGACCAGGAAGTATCCAAGATCATCTCTGATTTTGAGGGTCAGCGTACTCTCGCACTTCACGCCCATTCACAGAAAACACACAGGACAGGCATAGCGGGATCGACATCTGGCGGACTTCAATCGAAATCATGAACTCCGCACCACCATCCCTCACCCGACCGGACGGCAGCCCGGTCCGCGTCCTCGTCGTCGACGACGAGGCGAATATCACCGAGCTGCTCCGCATGGCACTGCGCTACGAGGGCTGGGACGTCCGCACGGCAGGCACCGGGACGGCCGCCGTACGCACCGCCAAGGAGTTCGGCCCCGACGCCGTCGTCCTCGACATGATGCTGCCCGACTTCGACGGCATGGAAGTCCTACGGCGGATGCGCCACCACGACCCCAATGTGCCCGTCCTCTTCCTCACCGCCCGCGACACCGTCGAAGACCGCGTCGCCGGACTCACCGCAGGCGGCGACGACTATGTCACCAAACCCTTCAGCCTGGAAGAAGTGGTAGCCCGGCTACGCGCCCTCATGAGACGCACCACGATCAGCGCCGAAGACGCCAGCTCCTTGCTCGTGGTCGGCGATCTCACCCTCGACGAGGACAGCCACGAGGTGACACGCGGAGACACGGAGATCACCCTGACCGCCACCGAGTTCGAACTCCTGCGCTACCTGATGCGCAACCCCAAGCGGGTCCTCTCCAAAGCACAGATCCTCGACCGGGTGTGGAACTACGACTTCGGAGGACAGGCGAACGTGGTCGAGCTGTACATCTCCTATCTGCGCAAGAAGATCGACGCCGGCAGAGAACCCATGATCCACACCCTGCGCGGAGTCGGCTACGTCCTCAAACCGGCCGGCTGACCCCGCACCACCCCGTCGACGACTGTGCCGGAGAACGGCCACTGCTCCAGACCCGCAGGACGAGAAAGGCCAGCGATGCTGAGAGGTATGTCCCTGCGTCGGAAACTTGTCCTGTCGATCGTCGCCCTGTTCGTGATCGTGACCATCGTGACCGGGCTGACGAGTTTCGCCGTCGCCCGGAAGTCACTGACCCGGCAGCTCGACGAACAGGTCCGACAGACCATCGGACGTGCTGTCGACCAACACCGCGGACGAAATCTTCCCCCCGCCGACCAGGACGATCCCGGGCGTGGCATCGGTGGGGACTTCCTCCTGCTGGAGATCCGCAACGGCTCGGTGCGCCAGTTCGCCGCGTACACCAAGAAAGGGGTGCGGGTGGAGAAGACCGAGAAGATCACCCGGGCCCTACTCACCGCCGAGCTCGACGAACGACCCCGCACCGTGTATCTCGGATCCGAGCTGGGCAACTACCGGCTCGCCCGCCAGGAGACCGGTCGGAGCGTCGTCATCGCGGGCCTGCCCCTGCGCCGGATGGAAGACCCGCTGGAGAGCATCCTCTACACCAATGTGATGGCCGGACTGATCGGGCTCGTCCTGCTCGGCGGGGGCGCGACCTGGCTGATCCGGGCCAATCTGGCCGCCCTGGAACGGGTGGCGGCGGTGGCCGGACGGGTCTCCCGTACGCCCTTGTCCACCGGAGCCGTCGAGCTCCCCGAACGTATCGCTCATCAGGACACCGACACCCGGACCGAGGTCGGCCAGGTCGGCGCCGCCTTCAACGAGATGCTCGACCATGTCGACCGTTCCTTGCAGGCCCGACACGAGAGCGAGATGCGTCTGCGTCGTTTCGTCGCCGACGCCAGTCACGAACTGCGCACCCCGCTGGCCTCCATCCGCGGTTACGCCGAGTTGTCCCGCAAGGAGACCGAACCCGTCCCCGAAGGGGTACGGCATGCGCTGGACCGGATCGACTCGGAGTCCGCACGGATGGCGAGCCTGGTCGAGGACCTGCTGCTCCTGGCCCGTCTGGACGCCGGACGTCCGCTGGCCGCCGAGGAGGTCGACCTGACCGTCCTGGTGATCGACGCGGTGAGTGATGCCCGGGCGGCCGGGCCGGGCCATCGGTGGCAGTTGGATCTGCCAGAGTCCGCGGTGGAAACGGTCGGCGACCGGGCCAGGATCACCCAGGTGGTGGTGAACCTGCTGGCCAATGCCCGCGTGCACACCCCGGAGGGCACCACGGTGACCGCCAGTGTCCGGGCGGTTCCGGCCGGGCAGGAGGACGGCGGCCCGGCAGCTTGGGCGGTGATCACGGTGGCGGACGACGGCCCCGGCATCCCCGAGGAATTGCAACCCCGGGTCTTCGCGCGGTTCACCCGCGGCGACGAGGCCCGGACCCGGGTGTCCGGCAGCGAGGAGGGCAGCGGCCCGGCCTCCACCGGATTGGGGTTGTCGATCGTGCAGGCCGTGGTGTCCGCCCACCACGGCCAGGTGAGCGTGGACAGCTCACCTGGACGGACGGTGTTCACCGTGCGCCTGCCGATGTCCTCCGCTGCGCCGCAGCCCGCTGAGAGGCCTCAGGCGACGGCGTAAGCGCCTACCCGCGGACGGTCAGAAGGCGCTCTCGCCCGGCGCGGCGACGAAATGCCGGACCAGCCAGGTCGGGAAGAGGACGTAGAAACCCAGGACGACCAGGCAGCCCAGGAGCAGGAGCACGCTGATCCCGCTCGCCTGCGCGAAGGCGAGCAGGTGGAGGCGCACCGCGAGCAGCGCACCCGCCACTCCGATGCAGATGTGCGCGCCTCGACGTGCGCACCGCAGACAGGCCTGCGAGGACCGCAGGAGACCTCCGGCCAGGGCCAGGACGAAGGCCAGGCTCAGCACGGCGGCCGAGAGCGTCAGGAAACCGTGCGAGGAGTGCACCGCGGCGGGGACCGGTTGGAAGAGCGCGGACCACCAGATCAGGGTCACCCAGAAGCCGAAGACGGCGACAGGCCCGGCACAGAGGCGGTCTTCGCGGTTCGTCATCATCTGCCCCCAGCTGCATAGGCGCCGGAAGAGAACTCGCCCGGACGCCAGTTTGTCGGTCCACGAACGTGATTCAGGCTATTGGCCGGTATGCCCTC
>NZ_BAGZ01000009.1 GCF_000298175.1 Austwickia chelonae NBRC 105200
GACCACATATGTCGAACACGCGCGACACGAACCTACCTGTTCAGAGGCCGCGCACACCCTTCAACTCCGAAAGATCTGATGTCTCAATGTCTTCGGCTGCCAGAGGTACGGTGATCACCGTTCGTACAAGCAGACCTGGGTCGCCTTGACCACCAAACGGACGGGAACACCTGGGCGGAGATCGAGCTCGACGACGGCGGCCGCAGTGAGATCCGCCGACATCATGTCCCCGCCGGGCAGGGCCGCAGTCACCCGGGCGAGCGCGCCGCGCGGTTCGACGCCGGTCACGACGGCGGGCAGGTGGTTGCGGGGGCTGCCGCCGGGGTCGACGAGGTGTACGCCGACAGCTGCGGGGGGGATGGTGGCCAGGGTTTCCCGGCCGACGTGCAGGGGGTGACCGGTGGGCATCCCGGTGAGAGAGGTGCCGTCGAGGTCGATGCGGTCCGGTCCGGTGGCGATGCCGTGGAGCAGGTTCACGCCGACCAGGTCGGCGAGGAAGGCGGTGCGGGGGCGGGTGAGGAGGTCGGTGACTTTCCCCTCGGCGGCGATGTGTCCTTCGTCGACGACGACGAGACGGTCGGCGAGGGCGAGGGCGTCGATGACGTCGTGGGTGACGAGGAGCGCGGTGCGTTCGGAGTCGGTGAGGATCTCCCGGAGGAGGGAGCGGGTGCTGGCGGCGACGGTGATGTCGAGCGCGGCCATCGGTTCGTCCAGGAGGAGCAGCCGCGGTTCGGTGGCGAGGGCGCGGGCGAGGGCGACGCGTTGCGCCTGACCGCCGGAGATCTGCCAGGTGCGCCGGTCGGCGAGTGCGGCGCAGCCGACCTTGTCCAGGTGTGCGCGGGCGCGGGTGCGGGCGGGGGCTCGCCGGGTGCCGGTGGCGCGCAGTCCGAAGGCGACATTGTCGAGGACGTCGAGGTGGTCGAAGAGGAGTGGCCGCTGGTCGAGCAGGGCGATCTGGCGTCGGTGGGTCGGCAGGTGCCGTTCCGGTCCGCTGACGAGGTCGCCGTCGATGTGGACGGTGCCGGTGGTCGGGCGGAGTTGTCCGGTGACGAGTCGGAGGAGTGAGGTCTTGCCGGCGCCGTTGGGGCCGACGACGGCGACGGTGTCACCGCGTCGGACGTCCAGGTCGAGGTGGAGGTCGCGGTCGGTGAGTCGGGCGTGGACGGCGAGTGCCGGGGTGGTCATGGGGTAGTGGTCCTGGGGGTGAGGCGGGCGGCCCAGCCGGTGGCGGCGACGGTGGCGGCGGCGACGATGATGAGGACGAGGGCGAGGGCGAGGGCGGAGTCGGTGTCGCTCTCCCGTTGGAGGTAGATCTCCAGGGGGAGGGTGCGGGTGACGCCTTGGAGGGATCCGGCGAAGGTGAGGGTGGCGCCGAATTCGCCGAGGGATCGGGCGAAGGACAGTGCGGTTCCGGAGGCGACGGCGGGCAGCATGGTGGGCCAGGTGATTCGGGTGAGCACGAAGGTGGGTGAGGCGCCGAGGGTGGCGGCGACGTCTTCCCGGTCGTGTCCGGCGGCGCGGAGTGCGCCTTCGACGGCGGTGACGAGGTAGGGCATGGCGACGAAGGTTTGGGCGAGGACGACGGCGAGGGTGGTGAAGCCGATTTCGATGCCCCAGGTGGACAGGGTGGTGCCGAGTAGGCCGCGTCGGCCGAGGGTGGTGAGCAGGGCGAGGCCGGCGACGACGGGTGGGAGCACCATGGGCACGGTGACCAGGGTGCGGACGAGGGTGGTCCAGCGGTGGTGGGATCGGGAGAGCAGGAGTGCGAGGGGGAGGCCGAGGGCCAGGCAGAGGGTGGTGGAGGCGAGGCAGGTGGTCAGGCTGAGTCGGAGTGCGTCCAGGGAGGTCTGTGAGGTGAGCAGGTGGGGCACTCTTGCCCAGGGGATGCGGGTGGCGATGCCGGCCAGGGGGAGGGCGACGAAGGTGAGGGCGATGCCGCCGGGGAGCAGGAGCCAGCGGGGTAACGGCTGCCCGTGGGGGTGGGTCGTCGGGTTCACGGCGTGGTGAAGCCGTGTCTGGCGAGGATCTGGCGTCCTTTGTCGGAGAGGACGGCGGCGATGAAGGCTTTTCCGGTGCCTTCGTGGTCGGCGTCTTTCACCAGGGTGATGGGGTATCGGTTGACGACCTTGTCCGAGCCGGGGACGGCGATCGTGCGGACTTTGTCGCCGGAGGCCTTGGCGTCGGTGGCGTAGACGATCCCGGCGTCGGCTTCGCCGGATTCGACCTTGCCGCGGACGTCGGTGACCTTGGTCTCTTCGGAGACGGGTTGCAGGGTGAGGCCGAGGTTTTCGGCGAGGGTCCTGGTGGCATTGCCGCAGGGGACGCCGGCGGCGCAGGTCACGAGTTTCTTCCCGGTGAGTGAGGCGTCGAGGCCGGTGATCTGTCCGGGGTCGTCCTTGGGGGTGATGAGGACGAGGATGTTGCCGGCGAAGACTTTCGGGTCGCCGGCGGTGACTTTCTTCTCCTGGGCCTTGTCCATGTTCTTGGTGTCGGCGGTGGCGAGGACGTCGGCTCTGGCTCCGCCGGCGAGTTGGTCGACGAGGCTGTTGGAGCCGTCGTAGTTGAAGGTGACCTTCAGGTCGGGGTGTTCTCGGGCGATCTCGGTGAAGGCGCCTTTGAGGGAGGCTGCGGCGAAGACGGTGACCGGTCCGGTGGGGGCGTTCTTGTTCTGGGTGGTGGCGGTGGCGCAGCCGGTGAGGAGGACGGTGAGGGCCAGTGCTGCGGGGGTGGCGCGGCGGATGTTTTTCATGCGGTGGCTCCGGGGGTTTCCAGGATGACGTTGGTGGCTTTGACGACGGCGGTGGCGACGGCACCGATGTGCAGGTCCATCTCGTGGACGGCTTCGGTGGAGATGAGGGAGACGACGCGGTAGGGGCCGCATTGCAGTTCGACCTGCGACATGACGGTGTCGGAGGTGATGGAGGTGATCAGGCCGGTGAAGTGGTTGCGGGCGGAGGCTGTGCGTTGCCCGGTGTCGATGTCGGTGCGGTGGAGTTCCTGGGCGAGGCCGGCGAGGTCGGCGCCGTCGACGGTTTTGCGTCCGGAGGTGTCCTTGGTCGCGGAGATGCGTCCGGCGTCGATCCAGCGGCGGAGGGTGTCGTCGCTGACCCCGAGAAGATCAGCGGCTTCTTTGATCCGTATCTGCGTCACAAAACAAGGATTCTGCCTGAAGAAGCGGAGAAAAGCCTGGTCTTTCTCCGTATACGGCGGAGCGGTCGACGCCCTGGGTGAGGGCATCGACCGCTCCGCCGCATCGGATGTTCAACGAATCATGCAGCAGCCGAAGGAAAGAGAGGAGTCCTTCACCCGCCGAAGACTCAAGGGGACACCTCTCGTTCCCAGTGGCGGAGCCCGGCCAACCTCCGGACGAACTCCTCCGGCGCCAGGACATCCAGATCGAGGAGGCCCTCGTCCATCCGGTCCGCGACACCGGCGGACACCAACAACGGACGTGCCGCCTCCGTGTACCCGATGAACTTGTGGTGGGCGAAGGCGTCACTGACGAAATCGCGGGCGCTGGACTTCGCGGCCATTCCGCCGACACTGCCCGCCCCCGGCAGCAATGCCACCGCGTCGTACAACACCGACGGCGCACCCTCGAGCAGCTGCTCCACGACGAGCGTACTGCCGTCACTCAACGACACCCGACCGCCGACCGGGGCGATGACCTGCACGGTGGCACCCTCCGCCTCGACCGCACTCTTCACCCCGAGCACCGTCCGAGCCTCCGCCCCCTCACCGGTCAACAGGCCGAGACGACGACCGGCGAAACTGGACGGACCGTTCTTGAGGATGCTCAACGAGTCCGAGGGCGGCAGGTCCGTCCGTGGCGGGACGGCGGCCGGCGCAGGATCGGGCAAAGGCAACCCCAGCCCGGCCGCGACCCGCGAGGCCAACTCGTCGTCCACCTGCCGCAGGTGAGCGACGATCCGCTGCCGGACGGCCTCGACCTCGCACTTGCCCAGTTCGAAGGTGTAGGCGTCGACGATATGGGCCTGCTCCACAGCGGTCTGGCTGATCCAGAACTGCCGGGCCTGACTGTAGTGATCGGCGAAGGTCGGCGAACGGTGACGGACCCGAGGGCCTGCTTCGTCTGCCGGATACGAGGTGAAACCGGTCGCGGCGTCGGCCCGCGGCCCCCGCTGCTCCCCGTCCCACCCGTTGGGCTCGTAATTGGCGCGCCCGACAGGGACGGTGGGTTGCATATGGCCGTCACGTTGGAAGTGCACCACCGGGCAACGAGGCGCATTGACGGGCAGATGGGTGAAGTTGGTGCTGCCCAGGCGGCTCAGCTGGGTGTCCAGATAGGAGAAATTGCGCCCTTGGAGGAGAGGGTCGTCGCTGAAATCGATGCCGGGGACGATGTTCTGCGTGCAGAAAGCCACCTGCTCGGTCTGGGCGAAGTCGTTGTCGACCACTTCGTCGAGAGTGAGCCGGCCGATGACCCGCAGAGGCACCTGCTCCTCGGGGATGATCTTCGTCGGATCGAGCACGTCGAACTCGAAATGTTCCGCGAAGTCGTCGTCGAAGACCTGAACGGCGAGATCCCAGGAGGGCGGGCTTCCCGAGGTGATCGCATCCCACAGGTCGCGCCGGTGGAAGTCCGGGTCGGCGCCGTTGATCTTGACCGCTTCGTTCCACAACACCGATTGCAGCCCCTGGGCGGGCTTCCAATGGAATTTGACGAACCGGCTTCCGCCGGCGGCATCGACGAACCGGAAGGTATGCACCCCGAAACCTTCCATGAAACGGAAAGACCGGGGAATCGCCCGGTCCGACATCTGCCACAGGGTCATATGAATCGCCTCCGGGGTGAAGGAGACGAAGTCCCAGAAATTGTCATGAGCAGACTGGGCCTGGGGGAAGGCCCGGTCCGGCGCTTCCTTCACGGAATGAACCAGGTCCGGAAATTTAATGGCGTCCTGGATGAAGAAGACCGGAATATTGTTGCCGACAATATCCCAGTTACCTTGACGGGTGTAGAGCTTGACGGCAAAACCTCGTACATCCCTCGCCAGGTCGAAGGATCCCTTGTTGCCCGCCACGGTGGAGAATCGGACGAAGGCCTCGGTCTTCTCACCTACCCGCTGAAAGATATCAGCGCAGGTGAGATCGCCGAGGGAGGCCAGCGTCTCGAAGGTCCCCCGGGCGCCGTACCCCCGGGCGTGGACGACCCTCTCCGGGATACGTTCGTGATCGAAATGGAAAATCTTGTCCCTGAGTACAAAATCTTCCAACAGGGTCGGCCCGGAAGATCCTACCCGGAGAGAATTCTGGTCATCGGAGATCGGCGCACCCTGGGCCGTGGTCATCACCAGCCCGCCCTGTGCGGGTTGATGTATTTCCCCACCATGTCCCTGGACCGTTTTCCCTGCAGCCGCCCTCGTCGGGTCGTCAGACATTTCTTCACCTCTTCAACATCGGTCGATGGTCTCAGCTGAGCTCTTCCCCTTTGCCCCGGGCACAAACTTCTTCGGGCCCTTCGGAAATGAGAACTAACGCACCGTTTCACCCCCGACCGACCTGGGTAGCCACCCGGGTGAACACCTGTGGACGATGGAGACCAGCGGAGGAGGAGTCATGCCGCAGAAATCCTGGAGCGCCAAACGTGAGCGCCAGTACGACCACATCAAGGACAGCTTGGAAGACCGGGGACACGACGAGGACGAAGCCGAGGAGATCGCCGCCCGTACGGTCAACAAGGAACGCGCCCGCGCCGGGGAGACCCGCACGGCGAGTCGCACTTCCGTCAAGGACATCTCGTCGGGCCGACGCGGCGGGAAACGCTCCCATCGAGGTGAAGGCGGACGCACCCGCGACCAGCTCTACGAAGAGGCCCGGCGTCGCGGCATACGCGGCCGTTCCCGGATGACGAAGGCCGAACTGGAGAAAGCCGTGGGTCGACGCTGAGAGCCCCCGGCCCCTACAAGTGGTCCATACAAGAGGCTCATGCAAGAAACTTCTTGGACAACAAGGAACTTCCCCACAGATCGCCCCTCCGGGTCCTAGGCTGACAGCGCACTCTCCCCCAGCCGAGGACGACGACGATGTCCGATCAACTCGCCCGTTTGCGCGCCCTGCGCGAGCACGCCCTGGAAGGTGGCGGCCCCGACCGGGTCGCCGCCCAGCACGCCCGGGGCAAGCTCACCGCCCGGGAGCGCCTGGCGTTCCTGCTCGACGAAGCGTCCTTCCAGGAGCTGGGCGCCCTGGCGACCCACGCCGTCACCGACTTCGGCATGGAGAAGCACCGATATCCCGGTGACGGCATCATCACCGGTTTCGGCAAGGTCAACGGGCGCAGGATCGCCGTCTTCGCCCAGGACTTCACCGTGCTCGGCGGTTCGTTCTCCGAGGTGCAGTCGAACAAGATCAGCCGTATCCAAGACCTGGCCCTGGCGGCAGGCATCCCCCTGATCGGTTTGAACGACTCCGGGGGCGCGCGGGTCCAGGAAGGAGTGCGCTCACTGGCGGCGTACGGCGAGGTCTTCGTCCGGAATGTCTCCGCGTCCGGGGTGATCCCGCAGATCAGCGTCATCATGGGACCGTGCGCCGGCGGCGCGGTGTACTCCCCGGCGCTGACGGATCTGACGATCATGGTCGACGGCACCGCGAATATGTTCCTGACCGGTCCGGAGATCATCCGCCAGGTCACCGGCGAGGAGGTCACCGCCGAGGAGCTCGGCGGCGCAAGCGTCCACGCGGCCCGCAGCGGAGTGGCCCAGTTCGTCGCGGCCGACGAACAGTCCGCGCTGCAGCTGGTGAAGGCGCTGCTGGCCTATCTTCCGCAGAACACTCACGAGGACCCGCCCGTCCTGTCCGCCCACGACGACCCCGACCGGATGGACGAGATGCTGAACTCGATCGTCCCGGCGGAGGACAATGCGCCCTACGACATGGTCGACGTCCTGGGCCGGATCTTCGACCGCGGATCGTTGTTGCAGGTCGGGGAGTTCTTCGCCGCGAATGCGATCACGGCTTTCGCCCGCCTCGACGGGCAGAGCGTCGGCATCGTCGCGAACCAACCGTCGGTGATGTCGGGCTGCCTGGACATCGATTCGAGCGACAAGATCAGCCGGTTCATCAGGTTGTGCGATGTGTACAACATCCCGGTGATCACCTTCGTGGACTGCCCGGGATATCTGCCGGGCGTCCAGCAGGAGTACGACGGGGTGATCCGGCACGGCGCGAAGATCATCTACGCCTACTGCCAGGCCACGGTGCCGAAGATCTCCGTCGTGGTCCGCAAAGCGATCGGCGGCAGCTACGTGGCCTTGTCGAGCAAACAGATGAACAACGACGTCGCCTTCGCCTGGCCGTCGGCACAGATCGCGGTGATGGGCGCCGAGGGTGCCGCCCGGCTGTTGCATCGGCGCACGATCGACACCGCCCCGGACCCGGCCGCCGAGGAGGCCCGTTTCGTCGCCGACTACCGGGAGAAGTTCTTCAACCCGTACCGGGCGGCCGACGTCGGACAGATCGACGAGGTCATCGAACCCGCAGAGACCCGCCCCCGGTTGATCCGAGCCCTGGAGGTGCTGAACACCAAGGTCACCCAGCCCGTGCCGAAGAAGCACGGACTCTTCCCGGTATAGGGGGTAGCGATGTCCGAACTGGGGTGGGGCCTGCAGATGACCGTGGCGGGCATGGGGACGGTCTTTGCCCTGCTGATCGCGTTGATGGGCCTGTTGTTGCTGATCGGCCGGTTGGACGGGCCGCCTGCTCCTGCGCCTCCCGCCGAGGGCGCGAACGCCGGGTCCGTCCCACCCGGCCCTGCCGAGACCGAGACCCTCGCCGGACGGAATGCGGCGGAGACGAGAACCTCTCCTGCTGAGAGAGCTCCCGCGGAGGAGGAGCCGGCAGGCACACCACCACCCACCGTGCGGGTCCTGGCCGACGGACTGACCGACGAGATGATCGCCGCGATCACGGTCGCCGTCCTGAGCCATCGTGACCTGCGCCGCAGGGAGGCCGGACCGGAGATGCGGAGACACGCCCCGGGAAGCCACCTGTACGCGAGCCGGTGGGTCTCCATCGGTCGTTCCCGACAGATCCAGTCCTGGCGACGGAAGTGAGCAGCATGCACCGTTACACGATCACGGTCGGTGACCACTCGTATGTCATCGATGTCGACCACCGGTCGGCGGACCGCTTCCAGGTGCAGGTAGAGGGCCGGATCATCGAGGTGCAGGTCGACGACCATCAGGGGCCCGCCAAAGGGACGGTCACCCCGTCGGTGCAGGTCAGATCGCCCAGTGCGGAGGATGTCCCGGTCGGTTCGACGGCATCGGCCGCTGCCGCGCCGGTGTCCGGTGCTCCGGTGACCGGCCCCGCAGTGACCGGCCCGCCGCCACCGCCGAGACCCGCCTCTCCGTCCGCGCCGCCTCCCCCCGCCCGGCCCGCCGGCGGCACCGATCTGATGACGGCGCCGATGCCGGGCGTGATCCTCACCGTGGAAGCTCCCGTCGGGTCGACGGTCTCCCGGGGCGACACCGTCCTGGTCCTGGAGGCGATGAAGATGAAGAACGCCCTGAAGGCACCCCGGGACGGAGTCGTGGCCGAGGTCATGGTCACGGCCGGTCAACAGGTCAAGTACGGCGAGGCGCTCGCCCGGCTCGGGAACGGCTGAGGCATGGACCCGAATACTCTCGACCACCTGCTCGCCGGGGTACGGGCGGTGACCTGGCAGTCGGCCACGATGATCGTGATCGGCCTGGTACTGATCCTGTTGGCGGTGAAGAAGGAGTACGAACCGCTGTTGCTGCTGCCGATCGGTTCGGGCGCGATCCTGGCGAACCTGCCGCTGTCGCCGCTGATGGGTGAGCACGGGATGCTGCAGATCCTGTACAACATCGGGGTCGGTAACGAACTGTTCCCGTTGTTGATCTTCATCGGCATCGGCGCGATGACCGATTTCGGCCCGCTGTTGGAGAACCCGAAGATGGTGCTCCTGGGTGCGGCCGGGCAGTTCGGGATCTTCCTGACCTTGCTCCTGGCGTTGGTCCTGGGTTTCACCCACCAGGAGGCTGCGTCGATCGGCATCATCGGTGCCATCGACGGACCGACGTCGATCTACGTGTCGGGAAAGCTGGCCCCGCACATGTTGGGCCCGATCACGGTGGCCGCGTACAGCTATATGGCCCTGGTTCCGATCATCATGCCGCCGGTGATGCGGGCGTTGACCAGTAAGAAGGACCGGCAGATCCGGATGCCTTATTCCTCGAGGGAGATCAGCCGGACGACGCGGATCCTGTTCCCCATCGTGGTGACGATCGTGGTGGGCACCTTGGTTCCCTTCGCGACACCGTTGATCGGGATGTTGATGCTGGGCAATCTGATGCGCGAGTCGGGTGTGGTGGAGCGGCTGGTGGGGGCCACCTCGAACGAGTTGGCGAATGTGGTGACCCTCTTCCTGGGGCTGGCGATCGGCGCGACGATGGTCGGCGAGCGCTTCCTGCAGTTGTCGACCTTGGCGATCCTGTGTCTGGGGCTGTTGGCCTTCGGGTTGGACACGGCCACCGGGGTGCTCTTCGGGCAGATCCTGAAGGTGCTCTCCGGGGGGAAGTTCAATCCGCTGATCGGTGCCGCCGGGATCTCGGCGTTCCCGATGGCGGCGCGGGTGGTGCAGCAGGAGGCGTCGAAGGAGGACTTCGACAACTTCGTGCTGATGCATGCCATGGGAGCCAATGCCGCTGGTCAGGTCGCTTCGGTGGTGGCCGGTGGTGTGTTGCTCGCTTTGATGGGTACTGCCTGATCCGGGACCTCTTTCCTGCTGTGTGTCGACGTACTCGCTGGTAGCTTGCACGTCTGATCACATCCACCCGCAGGAGTTGACCCCTTGTCTGTTCCACCTGTTCCCTCCTCGCCCATCTCGGCATCCCGATCGACGCCTGCGGATACCCGCCGCGCCATCCTGAACACGGTGAAGGGCTCGTTGGGCAATCTGGTCGAGTGGTACGACGTCTACACGTACACGGTCTTCATCAGCTTCTTCGAGCATCAGTTCTTCGACCCTGGCAACAAGAACTCGACCCTGTACGCCTACGCGGTCTTCGCCCTGACCTTCTTGATGCGCCCGTTGGGGTCCTGGTACTTCGGCAGATATGCCGACCGGCACGGGCGACGTGCCGCGTTGACCTTCTCGGTCTCCTTGATGGCGGCCTGTTCGTTCGTCATCGCGATCACTCCGACCCAGGCCAGCATCGGTGCCCTGGCCGCCGTGGTGCTCATCCTGTGCCGTCTGGTGCAGGGGTTCGCGACCGGCGGGGAGTACGGCACCTCGGCGACGTACATGTCGGAGGCGGCGACGAAGGAACGGCGGGGTTTCTTCTCCTCCTTCCAGTACGTCACTCTGGTCGGCGGGCACGTCCTGGCCCAGTTCACCTTGCTGATCCTGCTGTCGGTGCTCTCGAAGGAGCAGATCCTCGACTGGGGTTGGCGGATCCCCTTCGCGATCGGTGGTCTGTCGGCGCTGGTGGTCTTCCGGTTGCGCCGCACGATGGACGAGTCGCTGCCCGAGGAGGCGCTGGCCGCGGCGAAGGAAGGGCGTGATCACCGTTCGGGGTCGATCGTCGAGCTGTTCACCCATTACTGGCGTCCGTTGCTGTTGTGCTTCCTGATCACCTTGGGCGGCACGGTGGCCTTCTACACCTACAGCGTGAATGCCCCGGCGATCGTGAAGGCCACCTTCAAGGACGCCACGATGACGTCGACGTGGGTGAACCTGTTGGGTCTGATCTTCTTGATGCTCCTCCAGCCGGTGGGTGGGATCCTCTCCGACCGGGTGGGGCGTAAACCGTTGCTGGTCTTCTTCGGCGCGAGTGGGCTCGTCTACACCTATGTGTTGTTGACCTATCTGCCGCGGAGCACGAATGCCGTGGTCTCCTTCCTGTTGATCTGCGGCGGATATGTCGTGTTGACCGGTTACACCTCGATCAATGCGCTGGTGAAGGCCGAGCTCTTCCCGGCTCATGTGCGTGCGCTGGGTGTGGGCCTCGGGTACGGTCTGGCGAATTCGTTGGTGGGAGGGACTGCGCCGATGATCTATCAGGCGATGAAGTCGGCTCAGATGGTTCCGGTGTTCATCGCCTATGTCACGGCGTGCATCGGGGTGTCCCTGTTGGTGTACGTCTTCTGTCTGACGAACAAGGCGCAGACGCATCTGGACGTCGAGCAGGGGCATGCCTTCGCCGCCGGGGCCGAGGTGCCGGTGGAGGCCGGTGGGCCTTCCGAGGGGCAGATTGTGCTGCCGGAGGGGGAGCTCTCCGCCAAGGCTCAGGATCGGGGCTGATCGGGGCCGGGTCCACCGTCGGGTCCACCTCTGCTCCCGCCTATGGCGTGTCCACACATGCCATAGGCGGGAAAAGCAAAGGATCGAAATAGGAATCAACAATCCCTATCGGCGAGAATCCACGTCGATCTCGCCCCGCGAGGGCCGACGTCCTGGTCAGCGGCATCTCAGGGCACATTGAAATGCTGCGATCAGGATCGGCGCGCACGCATCGGTACATCCTCGGAATCACCCCGTCGACTATCGCCAGATCGCCGAGCTGCAGATGACCGGACCCCGAGAATGGCCTTCAATTTAACACGACGAAATTCCTTACCCCTGTAAATACTTCAAAATATATGACACATCCCGTGCGGCTTTAAGAGCATCTTTTTGGCGCCCTTCGATCGGACCTAAGCCTCGCAGCACCCAAATCCCCCACCCTTCCCCTACCCCGAACCGTAGCCGCCGATCCTCGCAAAGTTCGCCGGACGCAAACGCTTGATGAGATCCGGACGAGACGAGGATCCCTGCGGCTCCACACCCGACACCCGGGGCACCAAGAAGGAATATAATCACCCTTCACTGCGGAAATTGAATGTCCCCGAAGGGAATCGAGGCGCTATTATTTTCTCGCCAGGCCGCCCAGGGCGCCCCCCGCAGAGCCATACCCCGCCCCATATCAAACACCCCAAAAACATATATTCGTCGCCCGAGTACAAATAAGGCCATATAACCCCATTTCGAGATATTGAATCGGAAAGAAAGGCATCCCGGAACTCACCGCCGGTCGACGGGCCAGCATCCACCTCCCCCGATCAGCGCCCCGCAACGCCCTCCCCCGGCGGCCGGCGACGGCGGTACTCCTCGGCAGTGATCGCCTTCGTCGTATCCGGAACATCGACCCGTAGATCGCCCCCGTACTCGATACGAGTCGACGTGAGCCGCAACTGCCCCATCACCGAGACCATGCGCAGCAGATGTCCGTCGTCCCCCAACCAGAACTCGTCGTAATCGCCGACCCCCGCCTCCGACGTCGGCGAAGACGGCCCGGACGCTGCCCCCGGACCCGTCGTCGAGGGCAACGGGCCGACCGTCGGACCGGAATAGAGAGCCGGGTCGTACACCCGGAAACGACGAGCCGGACGGTCCGCGACCATCTCCTGACCCAGCGCGCTCACCCGGACCTTCGGCGAATCAGGCTTCCACAGCACGAACTCCACCGGGCTGCGCGGCTCCGGGTCCGACACCCAGACCGTGGACGAACCATCAGCATCGGCCTGCTGCCGATAGACCCGATCCCCCACGGCGACATTGCTGGCCAAGATACTCAACGCCAGAGAAGCCACCGGCTTACGCTCATCACGCAGATCGAGCCGCACCGTGGGATTCAACACCTGACGCACCGGCTGCCCATCCACCCGATCAACGGAGAAGTTCACCGCAACAGTGCGCTGCTCACGAAAAGCATGGGCCGCACGCTCGAAAGCGGCCCGAGAATCCGAGGGCTCCAACACCCCGGACGCCGTCGGCAAAGGACCCGGTGCACCCCCGGCCGGAACCCCGGCCCCACCACATCCTGCCGAACCGGCCACCACCCCCGCCACGACGAGGACACACCACAGGCGGGCCTGGCTTGAACCCATCTCGCTCCCAGGTCGGAGGGCATCGGACCGACGCCCGGTCGGCGCCTCCCCCATCATGTCCCAGGGAAGGCGCCGAATCCGCCGTCAGGACCGACCGAATGCCTCGGAAAGCCCGACCCTGGTCGCAGCATCGTCAGCGCCCGCACGCAAGGCGCAGCACCGCAGAGCCTCCTGGAAGATCGCCGCATCGGCGACGACCTCGGAAGGCACCAGACCATCCACCTCCATCCGGATGACCCCGCACAACATGACCCAGTCCCGCAGCGCAGACCACCACACGTCCGCCGGAAGGTCCGGCACCGCCTGCGTGTCCAACCACGGACCCAGGTGGCTACGGATCATCATCGGCGCGGCGGCAGGCAAGGACTGCTCAGCCGGAGCCGAGATCTTGCCCTGGTCGAGCAGAGCTTTCAGACAGCGCGCGAAATGCAGGAGGAACTGGATCGCACGAGGCACCGACTCCTCCTCGGCATCCGGGTCCCAGTGGGACTGTGGCTGTCCGAAGACCAACCGGAACTCTTCCGGCTTGGACAGCGCCCACTCGCGGAAAGCCGCGATGGACGAGAAGAAACGCTCGCTGGCCCTCTCCTCCGGCCACCGGGCGACCTGGTTCTCCATCTCCGCTATGACATCGGCGTAGATCGAGTTGACGAGGGCTTCCTGCAACGCCGCATGAGAGTCGACATAGCGGTAGAGCGCCGGAGCGGTCATCCCCATGTCGGCAGCGATCGCGCGCAAGGACAGTGGTCGTCCTTCCTGTAGGGCGCCACGCGCGATGCCCATCATCTCGTCATATGTCGCTTGGCGGCGCTGGGCACGTCGATCACGGGTAGGGCTGTCATTCACCTGGGCTGCCACGCTCTCACCTTCCTTCAGTTCCCGGGGAGACCGATATCTTCGGAGGTTCCGGGACACACTGGCCTGGCGATGCCGATTAGCTCCCGGTGAAGTTCCGACACCTTGATCGCACACCTGGTGTCCAACCACCCCGGACTCCCCTCGTCGCGGATGCGACGCCAGCAGATCTCGCCTTCGCCGATGCGTGTGATCTCGCCCCGCGAACAGTTCCGTTCCGCTGGCCCGGCATGTCGCCGAATCCGAATTGTATTCACTTTCCGGCGCACGACGAATCACCCTGTTGAATCAGCACTTCGCCACCGGTCGGGAGTAGGGCTTCGAAGACCCCGTATCCCGCCGGAGCACGCAACCCGCCGATAGTCGGCAAAACACGATTCTTGCAGGTCACATTCCGTGGGCGAATCCCCACCACAGAGTCCTGCACCTGGTCCCTATCACTCCCATCGGAAGAAACCATCGCTGTCAGCGTGCATTTCAGGACACGCTGTGGTCGGCTGGAGGTGCGGCACCCAGCGGCACGCACCGTCGTGTCGCGGCTGGAAGACCCCGCGCCGTCCCCCCGGGCGGACAGGCGACCGGCACCAGACGAAGGAGAGCCCTCATGACCGACGCACAGAATCCCGCCATCTCACATACCGACCGCTCCGGTTCCACACTCATCAACGGCGCACCTGCGGTCAGCGACCGGAACAGCCTCACCCTCGGGCCCGACGGACCCCTTCTCCTGCACGACCACGCCCTGGTCACCTCGCTGGCGCACTTCAACCGGGAGAACATCCCCGACCGGAAACCCCATGCCAAAGGCTCGGGTGCTTTCGGGGAACTCCTCATCACCCACGACATCAGCCGCTACACCAAGGCCGCGCTCTTCCAACCCGGAACCCGCACCCGCATGCTGGCCCGCTTCTCCACCGTCGCCGGAGAAGCCGGGTCACCCGACACCTGGCGAGACGTCCGCGGGTTCGCCCTGAAGTTCTACACCACCGAAGGCAACTGGGACCTGGTCGGCAACAACACCCCGATCTTCTTCCTCCGCGACCCGATGAAATTCCCCCATTTCATCCGCAGCCAGAAACGCCTGCCGAACTCCGGATTGCGTGACCAGAACATGCAATGGGATTTCTGGACGACGAATCCCGAGAGCGCCCATCAGGTGACCTACCTGATGGGTGACAGAGGCCTCCCCCGTAGCTGGCGATACATGAACGGTTACGGCAGCCACACCTATATGTGGACCAATACCGAGGGTGAACGCTTCTGGGTGAAATTCCACTTCCACAGCAACCAGGGTGTCGAGAACTGGGCCGGGCCAGATGCGGAGAAAATCGCCGGAGAAGACGCCGATTTCCACCGGCGCGATCTGTTCGACGCCATCGAGAAAGGCGACCACCCCAGTTGGACGCTCAGCGTCCAAATCATGCCCTACGAAGAAGCGAAAACCTACCGTTTCAATCCCTTCGACCTGACGAAGATCTGGTCCCACCAGGACTACCCGTTGATCGAAGTCGGCCGGATGACCCTGGACCGCAATCCGGAGAACTTCTTCGCCCAGGTCGACCAGGCCTCCTTCGCCCCGTCGAATATCGTCCCGGGGATCGGCTTCTCCCCCGACCGGATGCTCCTGGCCCGGGTCTTCGCCTATGCGGACGCCCACCGAGCCCGGCTCGGCGTCAACCACGACCAGCTGCCGGTGAACCAGCCCCTGCCGGAGGTCATGGAAAAGCTCAACGTCTACACCTTCGACGGCCCGATGCGCTACCACCACAGCGGATCCCAGGCCACCTACGCCGCCAACTCGGTCGGCCGCCCCTACTCCGACATCGAAGGCCCCGTCGAAGACCGGTGGGAAGCCGACGGAGAGATGGTCCGCTGCGCCCAGACCCTGCGGATCGAGGACGACGACTTCGGCCAGGCCGGCACCCTCGTCCGGGAAGTCTTCGACGACGCCCAACGGGACCGCTTCGTCCACACCGTCGCCGGCGCCCTCCTGCAAGGAGTCAGCGAGCCCGTCCTGGAACGGGCCTTCTGGTACTGGTCGCAGGTCGACGAACAGATCGGCGCCCGCATCAAGGCCGAGGTCCAGCGCGGCCAGGCCGGCGGCGGACCCGGCAACGACCCCGACAAGGCCGCCGCCAAAGAACCCCGCGCCATCCGGGAGACGGACACCCAGGCCGGACACTGACCCCCGTGCCGACGCAGACCTGACCGCGGCCACCGTCCGGGAGGAAAAACCAGGATCCGTGCAACCGGGTAACCCTCCCGGGCGTATTCCACAGGGGAGGGGTATGTCCGACCCAGTGCAGCCGAGCGCGCACCGGCACCTCTCGGACAGTGCGGCGCCGGGGTGGTTCCCACCACTCCGGCGCCGCCGCATATCATCTCGAAGACCGACATACGCCCGCTCTGCCGGGAATCACCGAGTACTCACAGCTTTTTCCTAGCAAAGCGGTCGAGTCTGGACATCTCCGAGATTCAGGAGCTCGCCATGGCCCGCGGCCCACGCAGACCACTCCACCTCCTCATCGCGACCGTCCGCCATCCCACCTTCCGTCGGCGGGGAAGCCTCCCCCCGATCCCCCCCGGTTCGTCCGTCGACCTCACCTCCTCCCCCACCGAGCCCGCCCCGGCCGTCGTCCGTTCCACCGCACAGACCACTGCGCTCGCCCCGGCGGGGCGTCGCGAACGTATGCCCTGGGTCGACGCCGCCCGAGGAGCCGTCGTGATGATGGTGGTCCTCATGCACGTCGGGCTCTACCACTACCTGCCGATGGCCGAAGGGCGCCGGGCAGCCGACTTCTGGACGGGGGTGAACTCCGTCCTCCAAGTGGTGAGGATGCCGGCCCTGCTGGTGATCTCCGGCTGGCTGGCCAGCTCACGGATCAGGGAAGGGCTGTGCAGCAGGCGGACCCGGCGCAGCATCATCGCCAATGCCTATCTCTACGCGCTCTGGCTGGGGCTCTACACGGTCGCGGCGGTCGCGCTGCATGCGACCACGATGGCCCAGGCCCCGGCCCCCAGCACCTTCGCCGTCCAGCTCCTCATCCCCTACAGCACCCTGTGGTTCCTGGCCGGATTGTGCTGGTACACCCTGATCCTCTCCGCGCTTCGTCGGCTACCGCCCGCGCTGGTGCTCGGGGTGCTCTTCGCGATCGGTTGGACCAGCAGCCTGATCTGGTCGGTCGACAACGGGCTGTGGGCCAATATCCCGCACCTGGCCTTCTTCTTCGGCGTCGGGGTGTACGCCCGTCAGGGTGTCGCCCTGGTCAACCGTTACCCGGGGCGGTCGGCCCTGTTGAGCATCGCGGCCGCCAGCCTCTCCATGAGGATCGCCCGCGGGCTCACCCAGCTGGGGCTCGCCGAATACGCCTTCCACACCTTCACCGCCCTCGCCGGGGTGACCGCCGTCTTCGCCGCGGCCTGCCTGACCGCGCAGTTCGCTGCCCGCAGCACCCGGCTGCTCGCCTGGATGGGACGTCGCACCCTGCCGGTGTACACCCTGCACTACCTGGCGGTGATGGTGCTGTCCACGGTGGAGAGCGGCCCCCTGTACGAGTTGGACCGGGCGCTGCTCGCCTCCGAATCGGGGGTGTGGATGTATCCCCTGGTCGTGACCGCCGCGATCGTGCTGCTCTCGGTGACCGTGAAGGAAGTCGCCGACCGGATCTGTCTGAGTTGGTTGTTCGCGATGCCCCGACTCAGCACGCTCCGGCCGACATGGGCGCGGCCGTATCTGCCCGCGCTGCGTTCGACCGGTGTGCCGCGAGCGCTGCGTCCGGTCAGATTGCGTTTGGAGGGACGTCGCTGACCTGCCCCGGGTCAGCCGTGGTCCGCCGGGGCGAGATGGCGAGCCAGGAATTCCACGACCTTGCTCTGGATCTCCGGTTCCTCGTAGAACCGGGGTGCGGAGTGTCCGCCGGGAACGAGGACCAGTTCGGTGGGTGAGCCGTGGGCCCGCACGGCGTCGTAGATACGTTGCGACTGGGCGTGGGGGACGATGCAGTCCCGGGTGCCGTGGAGGAAGAGCATGGGCACCCGGGTGCGGGTGGCGTAGGTGAGGGGGCTGGCGGCGGTGGCAGCGATCCGGCCTTCGCCGTGCTCGGGGTCGCCACGGACGAGTTTGCCCTCGGCGGTCTTCTCCCCGCGGGATCGGCTGCGACAGCCTGCATGGTCCCGGTCGTCGAACAGCCCGACCAGGTCGGAGACGCCGTAATAGCTGATGACGGCTTGGACGGCGCTGGAGACCGTGGTGTCGCCGAGTTCTCCTTCCAGGTCCGGTTCGACCGGCCGCGCCGGGCGTTCGTCGTTCCCGTCGGGGTCGGTCCCGGGGTCGTCGGTCGGGGTCGGGGCCGGTCGGTGGTCGGGAACCAGTCCGACCAGGTCGGCCAGGTGTCCTCCGGCGGAGTCCCCGGCGACGGCGAACCGGCGGGGGTCGAGGTCGAGCTCTGCCGCGTGGCCGCGCAGATACCGGACGGCGGCCTTCACATCGTGCAGTTGGGCGGGGAAGGCCGCTTTGTCCACGAAGCGGTAGCGGACGCTGGCGACGGCGTAACCGTGGTCGGCGAGCAGGCTGCGCAGTCTGCCGTAGTTGCTGCGCAGGGGCATGGCCTTGTCACCGAAGGACCAGGCGCCCCCGTGGACGAAGATCACCAGGGGGAACGGTCCGCTGCGTTCTCGGGGGAGGTAGAGGTCCAGGCGGTGTGCGGGGTCGCGGTCGCCGGCGTAGGGCCGGTCGGCGACGGTGGGCCGGTCGGCGGTGAAGGGCGACAGTCCGGGGGTGGCGCTGCCTGCGCAGAGGGCGACGAGGGCGGCGCCGAGCAGGCTGAGGGCGGCGCGTTGCCAGGTCCTGCGCTGCATCGTCCCGCCCGTCCTCGTCGGTTGGTGATTCTTTCAAGTTCAACATGTCGCGGAGTCGACGGGGGAATCGGGGTGGGGGGAGGGCAGCCATCCGGGCAGTGCGGGGTCGGTCGGGAGCACCGGGGGCAGGCGCCGGTACCCCTCGCCCGGTGCAGGTCGGTTGTCGGGTTCTCCTTTGTTGGGCCACAAGGACATCGCGCGTTCCGCCTGGGCGGTGATCGTCAACGACGGGTTGACGCCGAGGTTGGCCGAGACGGTCGAGCCGTCCACGACGTGCAGCTCGGGGTACCCGTACAGCCGGTGGTACGGGTCGACCACGCCGTGATCCGGGGTCTCCCCGATGACGCACCCGCCAAGGAAGTGCGCCGTCATCGGCACGTCGGCGAGCTCACCGATGCTGGACAGCGGGAATCCTCCGATCCGGCGGGCGATCTCCCGGGCGGTGCGGTGTCCTTCGGGGATCCATCGCGGGTTCGGCTGCCCGTGTCCTTGCCGGGAGGACAGGTGCCATCCACGCCACCGGCTGCGCCGTCCGCGCACGGTCAGGGAGTTGTCGTGGTTCTGCATGACCAGTGTGATGAAGGTGCGTTCGGACCAGTGGGGCAGTCCGAGAGCCACGGAGAGCACCCGGTCCGGGTGGCGGGCGATCTGTCCCAGCCATTTCACGAACCGCGGGATCCGTCCGCCTCCGTCGGTCATGGGCGTGGTGAGGAGACCCATCAGGTTGGAACCGCGCCCGTAACGGCAGGGTTCGATGTGGGTGGCTTCGTCGGGGTGGAAGGAGGAGGTGATCGCGATGCCTCGGCTGAAGTCGGCCGGTCCGGGCCGGGTCCCGGTGCTGGCCCCGCAGAGGGCCTCGGAGTTGGTGCGGGTCAGGTCGCCGAGGCGGGCGGAGATCCTCGGCAGGGATCCTTCGTCCTTCAGCCTGGACAGGAGGGTCTGGGTCCCCCAGGTCCCGGCGGCGATCACGACCTGTTCACTCCGGTGTCGCCGTTGGTCGGGGTGGGACCACAGCGGTCCGGTGCGACGGCTGGTCACCTCGTATCCGCCGCCGGGCAGGGGTCGGATGTCGGTGACGGTGCGGAGGTCCTGCACGTGGGCACCTTTCCGTTCGGCCCAGTAGAGGTAGTTCTTGCGCAGGGTGTTCTTCGCGCCGTGTCGGCAGCCGGACATGCAGTCCCCGCAGTGCAGGCAGCCGGTGCGTCCGGGGCCTTGTCCGTCGAAGTAGGGGTCGGGGACGGAGACGCCGGGTTCGAGATGTCCGTCTCGTCCGAAGAAGATGCCGACGGGGGTGGGCCGGAAGGTGTGCCCGCGCCCGGTGTCCTCGGCCACGGCTCGGAGGATGTCGTCGGCGGGGGTGGTCAGGGGGTTGGTGGTCACGCCGAGCATGCGGCGGGCGAGGGCGTAGTAGGGCTGGAGTTCGGCCCGCCAGTCGGTGATCGCGGCCCATTGGGTGTCGCGGTAGAAGGCGTCGGAGACCGGTTCGTACAGGGTGGTGGCGTAGTTGAGCGAGCCGCCGCCGACGCCGGCTCCGGCCAGGACGAGGACGTCGCGCAGGAGGTGGATGCGTTGGATGCCGTAGAGGCCGATCCGGGGGGCGAAGAGGAAGCGGTCGATCCGGGTGGAGGGTGCGTGGTCGCCGTCCTCGAAGCGTCGTCCGGCTTCGAGGACTCTGACCTGGTAGCCCTTTTCGGCGAGGCGGAGTGCGCTGACGGATCCGCCGAATCCTGATCCGATGACGATGACGTCGTCGGTGGTGGGGGGAGGTGTGGCGGATGCCATGAAGGCACCGTACGACGGTGGGGGGCGCGTGGTCGGGAGGTGAGGTGCGTCGTCCCGGCTCGGGGGCGGGGTGAGGGGCTTCAGGGTGTCGGGTGTGTTCCGCTCTTGAACGCATGGATACCCCGGGGGGTATATTGATGAGGTCATATCCCCTCACCCCGAGATACTCCTACCCCGTGGAGGACGACCCCATGTGCCGTGCAGTCACCTGCTCCCGTTGCCAGAAGACCACCTGGGCCGGATGCGGAAAACACGTCGACCAGGTCATGGCCGGTGTCCCGACCGCACGTCGGTGCACCTGCCCCCGCGACGCCGGATCGGGCGGATTCCTCGCCAAGATCCTCGGCCGCTGAGCCCTCACCCCCTCAGGCCGGCATCCGGCCCCGGCCGTCCGAACCACAGGAAGAGAACCAGACCATGAAGGTCGTCATCGTCGGCGGGGTCGCCGGCGGCATGTCCACCGCGACCCGGCTACGACGTCGCGACGAATCCGCCCAGATCGTCGTCCTCGAGCGTGGCGAACACGTCTCCTTCGCCAATTGCGGGCTGCCCTATTACGTCGGCGGTGTCATCGAGGAACGTCAGGCGCTGCTCCTGCAGACCCCGCAGAGCCTCGCCGCACGCTTCCGCATCGACGTGCGCACCCGGCACGAGGTCGTCGACATCGACCGCGAGAACAGGACGGTCCGCGTCCGTGACCTGTCCACCGGGACGGAGAGCCTCGAAAACTACGACTCCCTGATCCTCTCCCCCGGCGCCTCTCCCTTCGTGCCCGATTTCCCCGGCGCCGAACAGGCCCTGCGCCTGCGTGATATCGCCGATGTCGACCGGATGACGGCCGCCGTCGCCGGGCACCCCCGCACCGCCCTGGTCATGGGAGCCGGGTTCATCGGTGTGGAGATGGCGGAGAATCTCGTCGAACGTGGCATCAAGGTCACCCTCGTCGAGATGGCCGACCAGGTCCTCGCCCCTCTCGACCCGGAGATGGCCGTCCTCGTCCACCACCGGTTGACCGAACGGGGGGTCGACGTGCACCTGGGCAGCCGGGTCACGGCGTTCTCGGACGGCATGGCCACCTTGTCCAGCGGGCAGGACGTCCCGGCGGATCTGCTGGTCGCAGCGATCGGCGTCCGCGCCGAGTCCGGGCTCGCCGTCCGGGCCGGCCTGGAGGTCAACGAGCGCGGTGGCATCGTCGTGGACGACCGTCAGCGCACCAGCGACCCGCACATCTACGCGGTGGGCGATGCCGCTCAGAAGCGGGACTTCGTCGACGGCGGGGCTGCGATGGTTCCGCTCGCCCAGACCGCCAACAGGCACGGCCGACTCGTCGCCGATGTCATCACCGGGCGGGAGACCCATGCCCAGCCGGTCCTGGGCACCGCCATCGTCGGGGTCTTCGGCCTGCAGGTCGCGGCGACCGGTTGGAACGAGAAACGTCTCCGGGCTGCCGGGCGCCGATTCCGGGCGATCCACACCCATCCCGCCGACCACGCCGGCTATTACCCCGGCGCTCAGGGGATGAGCCTGAAGCTGTTGGTCGACCCGGAGACGGATGCGATTCTCGGCGCGCAGGGCGTCGGCGCCGCGGGGGTCGACAAACGGATCGACGTCATCGCCACCGCCATGCGCGGTCAGATCGCGGCGAGCGAACTGGCCGACCTGGAACTGGCCTATGCGCCGCAGTTCGGTTCGGCGAAGGACCCGGTGAACATGCTCGGCTTCGTGGCCGACAACCTGGCCTCGGGCATGACCGAGGCGGTGCAATGGCACGAGCTCGACGCCATGGTGGCCGCCGGGGCCCACGTGCTCGACGTACGCACGCCAGGGGAGTACGCCGCCGGAGCGATCCCCGGAGCGGTACTCATCCCGGTCGACGAGCTGCGCGATCGCCTCGACGAGGTGCCCGAGGGCGACCTGATCGTGCACTGCGCGGTGGGACTACGAGGGCATATCGCCGTGCAGATCCTGGGCCGGCACGGCCGTGCGGTCCGTCATCTCGACGGTGGTTATCGCACCTGGCGCGCCGGGCAGGATGCCCTGTCGGTGCGCGTCGCACACCGTTAGCACCCGAACCCCGCCGCCCGGGTGGAGTCGGCACCGCTCGGGCCCGTGCCCCTCGCCTCCGGTCGGGCGGGGGGCACGGCGGCGTCTCCTCGAAAGTGATGACGCCCCAGAATGTGTCGAAGTCTTCTGTTCCCCGGCCCGGGCCGCGGCCCGAGGGGACCCACTCGTCGAGAGACGAGATCGCCGGGGCCATGATGGCCTGGTGAGCCCGATTTCTGAGAGCACCACCGTCCCCGCCGCGCTGCTCCGCCTGGACGGAACACTCGTCGACGGCGGCCGGCGCGCCCCTCGATCCTGCCTGGTCATCGAAGGCGACCGGATCGCCTACGCCGGCCCCGCCGTCGACCTGCCGCCTCACCTGGCCGAGGCTCCTCGCGCGCCAGGACTGAGCGACGACCTCCTTCTGATGCCGGGTCTGGTCGACCTTCACCACCACGGTGCCGCCGGCGGTGAATACGGCCCCGACCCGGAGGGTTGCCGCCGCGCCATCGCCCACCATCGTGCCCACGGATCCACTACTCTCGTCGCCTCGCTGGTGTCCAATTTTCCCGACGTCCTCGACGCGGGGGTGCGCACCTGCTCACAGCTGGTCGCCGAGGGGGAGCTCGCCGGCATCCACTTGGAAGGACCTTTCCTGTCCTATGCCCGCCGGGGCGCGCAGAATCCCGCGGCGCTCACCGACGTCGACCTGGATCTGGTGGAACGGTTGGCGGCGACAGCGACTTCGGCCGGCGCACCGGACGCTCTCGTCCAGATGACCTTCGCCCCGGAACGGCCGGGCGCCGACGAGCTGCCGGCAGTCCTGGCCCGGCACGGCATCGTGGGCGCGGTCGGCCACACCGACGGCACCGCGGCACAGGCCCGGGCTGCTGTCGAACGCGTCGTCAACGGCACGGCACGGGGCGGGCAGGCCTTGGCGACCCACCTGTTCAACGGGATGCGTCCGCTCCACCACCGCGACCCGGGGCCGATCGCAGGATGTCTGGCGGCCGCGGCGCAGGGCGAAGCAGTGCTGGAGGCCATCGGTGACGGAGTACATCTGGATGCGGGAACGGTCCGGATGCTGTTCGACGTGGTCGGGCCCGACGCTTTGGCGTTGATCACCGACGCGATGTCCGCGTGCGGGATGCCGCCGGGAAAATACACTCTCGGCGGTCAGGATGTCGTCGTCGACGGTCGGACCGCGCGGCTCGTCGAGGGCGATTCGATCGCCGGCGGGGTGGCCACCATGATCGACGTCCTCCGGTGGACGGTCGTCGAGGCCGGAGTATCCCTGCCGGATGCGGTGACCGCTGCGACGGCCACTCCCGCGCGGGTGGCGGGGCTCACCGGAGCAGGCCGTCTGGTGCCGGGCGCCTGGGCCGATGTCCTCGCCGTGGAGGAACAGGACCGGCAAGGCATCCCGTTGGTGGTGCGTGCGGTCTACCGGCGTGGGACGGCCGTCGAACCGGGGTGATCCCTGGCTGTACGCCGAACAGGTCGAAGCGAAGCCAACGGTGAGGCAGGGCCGACGTCCTCCGCCGGGGAAAAAAACGCTGGTGCCGCACCGGAGCAGGGGAATCACGCCCACCCTAAGCCGCGGAGAAGGACGAGGACCCCGCCTGCGAGGGCCAGAAGGATGGCGATGCGCCTGGCTGACTGCGAAGTGATGTGCTGCGCCACTGTGTTCCCGGCCAGTGAGCCGGCGGCGACGGAGATGGCCAGAGCGGGCAGCATCCACCACGGTGGCAGTGCCATGTGGGGAACGGGGAAGAGCGCGCTCTTCAGAATGACCGAGACCAGCCCCATCGTCATGAAGGTCGGCTGCATCGTCGCGGCGAAACTGGTCTGGTTCCACCTCGAGAGGTTGGCGTACACCACCATGGCGGGCGCGGCGACACCCGCCGTCGTGTTGAAGCCCCCGCCGACGAGGGCGGCCAGGCGGCGCGCCCACGGGCTTCGGACGTACGCGAGCTGGGGCAAGGTGAGACTGATCAGCAGCGCGGCGAGAACGATGGAGCCGACGACCACCTGGAGGACGTGGTCGGGCAATTCGCGGACAAGGACGGCTCCGATGCAGGCCCCGGGCAGCGACCCTCTGGAGTGGAGAGGCGGATGGCCTCAGCTCGCCCGTTCTTGCTGGGCGCCCGATCTGACGATGATCGCCATGTCAAACTACGCTCATCATTTTGGCGCGATCCGATATTGCGATCTGTAGCAGGGATTTAAGTGTCGACACGAGGGCCATGAAGCCAGCAAGAAAGACAAGAAGAGCGATGCCTGCCAGGGGAACGCCGAGAGGCCCTAGCGAATTTAGCGCAAAGAAGGCGAACTCGACCAGCGTTAGGGCGAATGCGGCCGCAGCCGAGCCCTGAATGATCGTCATCCATTTCAGTGAACCTTCTTCAAAAATATCTGAGGATTGCACCAAAGAACACAGTCGCCATATAGCAATAAGGGCGACTTGGAAACAGGCTAGCTGCATGACAGACAGGGTGAGAATAGGTATTTTCAGGAATGAAACCTCTGGGAATTGCTGCGCAGAGTCTTCCGCCAAGTACGGCAATGCGACGACTTGAATGATGAGGGTGAATGCGACACCAAAGACTAGAGAGAAGCGAAGTATTATTGATCGAATCTTGAGCATCATGAGTTGATGATCGATTGGCTTCTATCCCTTGTCAAGAGATAGGTCGGTCCTGTGACATACCTCAAGGGGAGGTACAGATGCTTTACCGAGAAGCATCCAGTACCGTACTGGAGCAGCATCAAGGCAGGCCCTGAAACACACCCGGCTTTTTCCTCGTCGTGCTGGGAACACGGTCTACAGCTGAGGTCTACTGAACGAGGTCACTCCCCAACGGGCAAGAGCGCCTCATGCCCTTCAACCGTCGGACATCAATGACAGGTCGCGGTACGGATCAATCGAATCGGATTCGCGAGCACCGCGTCGGTACCGATCACATTGACCCACACCGACCGAGTCTGACCACAAACGCAAGATATCTTATTTAGTGACATCGGCCAGCATGCTTGTTGGCCAGTCGGAATGATGAAATATCGTTTGCATTGTTAGTATTTGCTGGCTCATATCGACCTGGTTCCGGATTTCATTCCCTTACTCGGATACGTTGACGACGCCTTGATCGCCATGTGGGCATTGCAGCTGGCCGTACGGGGTGCTGGGCGCATTACCGTTGAGTTTCCTTGGCCTGGTTCGCCGGATGGGTTGAGATCTGTTCTGTTTCTTGTCGGCCTTGAGGACGCCACTGCTGCAGGTGATGAGCGAGGTGGTGGCATGTCATCGAAAAACTGACGAACAGAAACATGTCGGCAAGACAGCAGAGAACATCCGGCTGACACCCAGCCGACGCTGCTACCTTCACGCCACAGGCGGACGTGCACCCCGGACCGCCCCTGCCTTCCGCAGAGCCGCGGTCACGACCACTGCACACCCCCGCCGCCCGGGCACTGTGCACCCTCGTCCCACCACCGCGGGCCGCCCGCGAGAAAGGTGACCCCGATGACGCCACTGGCCGGCCTGGCCCTCACCGCAGGAATCACCTACTCCGCGCTGCGCCGCGGCCGCATCGCCGACGCCTTGCGCCGCGCCGGGAGAACCCGCCCCCGCCGCCGGCAGAACCCGCCCCGCAACACCCGTAACCAGACCAGGCTCCTGTCCCCCCGCCCCACCAGCACGACCTCCCACTTCCCCCGCACCCACCGGCCGTTCGCCGAAGCCGGGATGCGCGGCGAAATGTTCGTCTACGCACACCCCGACGAAGGAAAAAAACACACCGGCCCGTACGCCGTCCTCGGGTTCAAGACCACCGGCCCGACCCCGACGACAGGCTCCCGGATCGTCGAGATCGCCGTCGTCCGCATCGACACGGACGGGCAGATCACCGACGAGTACACGACCCTGGTCGACCCCGGTTGCCCCACCGGAACGGCCTTCGCCCACGGCATCACCGATGACACCGTCGCCCAGGCGCCGACCTTCGCCGAGATCGCCGACGACATCCTCGCCCGACTCGACGGCGCCGTCATCGTCGCCCACAACGCGCTCTTCGAAGAGTCCTTCCTCAGCGCAGAACTCGCCGCAGCCGGACTCGCCCGCCCCCGCCTTCCCGCCGTCTGCACCGCCTGGCTGTCCCGACAGGTTCTCGACATGCCCAACCACAAACTGGGCACCCTGTCCCGGCACCTCGACACCCCCTTCACCGACAGCCACACCGCACTCGGAGAAGCCCGCACGCTCGCCGCGCTGTTCCCGCTGCTGACCGGCCGCCTCACCCACCCCCTGCACTACCGCTGCTCGCCCTACCGGCACCGGATCCTGCCCCGCCCCGGACAGGCCACCACCCTCGCCGCCCCCCGCACCGCCCAAGCCATCCCACCCGCCTGGACAGTGCATTCACCGCAGGCACCCGCACCCCTGTCCGGCCTCACCGACTGACCCGCCGGACCCCGCCGACTGACCCGCCTGGCCCCGCCGACGGACCGACCGGCACCACCGACCCCACAAGCCCCGCCCAGGCCCCCACCACCGGCTACCCTGCGGAGGTGGGGACAGATCCGAGCACGGCCACCGGGCGGCCCGAGCACATGCGCGACGCACCCGACGACGCCCTACGCATGTGGGCCGCCGCAGCATCCGAATCCCGCCCGCTCGCCGCCCATCTCGGAGTCGCCCGCCTCCGACTGGCGAACAAGAAAGCCGCCAAGGCCGCCGGCCCCGGACCCGAGATGGCCTCCGTCGAAGACCACGACCTCGGCCGGCATCTCACCGCCCGGATCTACCGGCCCCGACTCGCCCGACTCCCCGTCCTGGTCTACCTGCACGGCGGGGGATTCGTCCTCGGCGACCTGGACACCCACGACCGGTTGGCCCGACGGATCGCCCACCACGCCGATGTGACCGTCATGGCCGTCGACTACCGCCGCGCCCCCGAATTCCGAGCCCCGGCAGCGATCGACGACGCTGTACGCGCCATGCGTTGGGCCGACGCCATGCTCGGCCTCGTCGGCGGCGACGACCGAGCCGGAATCGGCATCGCCGGAGACTCCGCCGGCGGACTGCTCGCAGCGATGACCGCGCTCCGCCTCCGCGACGACGCCCACGCCGGGAAAGGCGACCCCGCAGGACACCTCCTCCTGATGACCCCCCTGATCGACCTGACACTGACCTCGCCGAGCATCCGGCAGAAAGGCCACGGCTGGGGCATCGAACAAGAAGACCTGAAGTGGTACGTCGACCAGTGGGTCCCGGAACGACCCCGCCGGGACGACCCCGCCGTGAACCCCCTCTACGCCTCCCTGGCCGGGCTGCCCCCGTCCTTCGTCGTCACCGCGGAACACGACCCCCTGCGGGACGACGGGCTCTGGCTCGCCCAACGACTGCGCGCCGCCGGGGTGCCCTGCGAACACCTGCACTACGACGCCCTCGTCCACGGCTTCCTCCAACTCGACCAGGCCTCACCGGCCTGCGCGCGCGCCGGTGACGAAGCCCTGCGACGCTATGGGTCCTTCCTGCGACAGGCCTTCGACCTCGAAGAAAACTGACCTCCTTCGCTATACCTTTGCCACAAAACCTGATTCGTTGATCCGACCGGTCCGGTCGAAGGGAGACGGTGTGATGGCACGACCGTTGAAAGGACTCCGGGCGCGCTACCGTCGCACCGGCGCCGACGGCCCCTACGGGGATCCCACCGGCGCCCACGACGTCGCCATGGAAGGCTATTTCTGGCGCTTCACCACGTCGGAGGCCGCGACGGCGATCGTCCTGGCCGGGATCAACCGGGACACCACGGGGCGTCACTGGACCACCCTCGGCGTCGCCGACCACCCCGGCGGGCATCTCGCTGTCACCGCCGTCGACGGCGGACGAGCCGGGCCGGACGGCATCGACGCCCAGGTCTGCGGCCCCTTGCTCACCGCTCCCGACCGGAATGCGCATTTCACCGGGACGGCCGAGCATGTGCGCGTGGACATGCCCGGTGCCCACGTCGACGTCCGGGTCCGCGGCCTCCGCGGCTATCCCGCGGGTCTGCGGCATCCTTTCGGCGGTTCCAGCATCTTCCAGACGGTGCCCGGGCTGAACCAGTACTGGCATCCCTGGGCTCTGGGGGGACGCGCCGACGGTGTCGTGGTCGTCGACGGCAGTGAGATCCTCCTGGAGGACGCGGAGGTTTATGCGGAGAAGAATTGGGGGCGCGAGGGGTTCCCGGATTCCTGGTGGTGGGGGCAGGCGCAGGGCTTCGGTGACGGTGCCTGTGTGGCCTTCGCCGGCGGTCAGGTCACCGCGGGCCCGCTGCGCACCGAAGTCACTGCCGTGGTCGTCGCACTACCCGACGGGCAGGTACTCCGGGTCGGGGACCCGGTGGTCTCGCCGGTCCGGGCGGAGATCACCGGCGAACGGTGGCGGTTGCTCGGGCGCGACCGGACTTGGACGGTCCTCGTCCACGGCGAGGGTCCGCTCGAGCAGGCGCACGTCCTGCCGGTCCCGTTGCCGTCGCGACGACGCAATACCGCCGGTGCGGTGGAGCATCTGGGGGCGCGCATGTCCGTCTCGGTGTGGCGGCGCGGGTGTCGGGTCTGGTCCGGTACCAGCGTGACGGCCGGGTTGGAGCATGGCGGCCGGGCCCGGACCGAAGCCGAGTTACGACGTCGGGGTGCCCCGGCCGGGGTGATCGCGGCGGTGCCCTCCCGTCGGCTCCCGGCGACGGTATGAGCGGTCCCCGTCCCGGGCGCGGCCGCGGGCAACCCCCCGGCGGGGGTATCCGGGCCGGGAAAGAGCCGGTGCGTCGGCTGTCTCAGGAGTTATCTTCAGCAGCCGATGAACTCGACCGTGTTCTCGGGCGGGCGGCGGCCTTGCACGAAGAATTCGTGCGTCAGGCCGGTTCCGCACACGGGTGGGACCGGTGGGAAGAAACCCTCACCGACGAGCTGCGCCACCGTCGGCTCCGCATGATCTTCCTGACCGTCGATTCCCTGGCCGACCTCCTGCGGACCGAAGCGGACGAAGCGGCCACGCGTTTCCCCGACGTCGACGCGGCCGGGAGTCGGCTCCCCCGCATCCCGGCCGGCGAACACCCCGCCCAGGTCGCCCGATGGTGGGCGGCGCTTCCCCCGGCCGACCGCCGACTCGTCATCGACCGGCTGGGGCACTGGTCGGGTCGTACCGACGGCCTGCCCTGCCGGGTGCGTCACGAAGCGAATATGGCGACTCTCGCCGAGGAGATCCACCTGCGCGCCGCCGACATCAGCGACGAGGTCGCCGCCGCCGCAGGGCCGGGCGACGGGCCGATCCCCCTGGGGCACGGCATCGACGACGCCGACGAACGGGCCCGGCGCGACCTGCGCGGGCTGTTGAAACTTCGCGCCTTGTTGGCCCCCGCCGGAGACGAACCACGCATCCCCGAATCCGTGGTCCCTGCCGAATCCCTCGCCGCGCTGGAAGAAATCACCACCCCGTGGGAGCAGCGCTCCCTGTACCTGCTCGACGCCCGCACGTACCCGCTCCGCACCGCCGTGGTGCTCGGCGACCTCGAACGGGCCCACACGGTGATCGTGCACGTGCCCGGGACGACGACCACGGTCGACCTGCGTCTCTACCGGGAAGCGATGTGGATGTCCGCCCTGCGGGAGGAGGCCGGACGGGTCGCCGGAGAGGACCGGGGCGGCGCGGACGGCATCGCCGTCGTCGACTGGATCGGCTACCAGGCCCCCTACGACATCGCGACCCGGCAGGCCCTGGGCAAGAGCGGCATCCGCTGGCTGGTACCCGGCGAAGCCATCGACGAACGGTACGCCCGGGAAGCAGCACCCCTCCTCGGCGACTGCGCGGAAGGTCTACGCGCGCTGACCGGCCCGGACATCCGGCTGGTCGCCTCCGGGCACAGCTACGGCGCGTCCGTGCTCGGCCTGGCCCTCCAGCAGACCGATGTCTTCGACGCCTGCCTGGTGACCGGCTGCCCCGGGCTGTTCACCGACGACCTCTCCGCGCTGAAGGTGCCGTCCGGGCAGGTGTACGCCGCCGTCGCCACCGGCGACTTCATCCCCCGGCTGGGCATCTTCGGCCCGGAGGTGTCGAAACTAGCCGGTGTGAAACCGCTGGCGCCGATGCCCCACCTGGCCACTTACCCGGACGGCAGCCGGACCTGGACCCGGCTCAACATGGGCCACGAGTCCTACTACGACCGAGGGTCGTCCTTGCTGCACGACCTGGCGTCGGCGGCGGTGGGGGTCGAGCCGCCGAGCCGGTGGCCCTCCTGGGCCACCTGACCTCAGGACCGCGGGCTCACCGTACGACGACGCAACAGGTAGGTGTCGAACATCCAGCCCTTCCGGGCGGCGGCCTCGGCCCGGGCCTCGACGATCCGCCCGCCGACCTCCGCCAAGGACCCGGAGATCAACATCTCGTCCGGGGTCCCCAGGTAGGCGCCCCAGTAGATGTCCAGACCGGTCGGGTCGATCCGGGAGAAGGTCTGTCGACCGTCGAGCATCACCACGACGTCGTCGACCCCGTCGGGCATCCCGTCGGCCAACAGCCTCGCCGGGCTGACCTGCACGGCCCGCCCCTGCCTGTTCAACGGGATGCGGTGTCGGGCCGCGAGCGCAAGCACGCTGCTGACGCCGGGGATCACCCGGACGTCGAGGGGTTCGTCTTCCGGGGCCCGGCCGGCCAGTTCCTCCACGATCGCCAAGGTGCTCTCGTACAGGCTGGGGTCCCCCCACACCAGGAAGCCTCCGGTCTGGCCGTCGGCGAGCGCTTCCGATACGGCCCGGCCCCATTGGTCGATGCGTTGTTCGCGCCAGCGGGTGACGGCGGCGTCGTAGTCGGGGGCGGAACGCCAGGGGCGGGGCGGGTCGCGGAGTTCGACGACGCGCAGGGGGGTGGTGCGGTGGCGGGTGATCAGTTCACGTCGGATGCGGACCGGTTCGTCGAGGTCGGCTTCTTTGAGGACGACGAAGAGGACGTCGATGGTCTGGATGGCGCGGACGGCTTCGAGGGTGACCCAGTCGGGGTCGCCGGCGCCGATCCCGATGAGCAGCATCGTCCGGTTCACGGCGTTCTCGTCCCGGTGGCGTGGTGTCGGCCGGTCATCGTGTTCCCCTTCGTCCCGTGTTCGTCCGAAGCTCATGCTAGAGGTGGGCTGTTCGGGCTGCGGCGAGGACGGCGGCGAGGGTGTCGACGATGAGGGTGACCTCGTCGGTGGTGACGGTGAGCGGTGGGGCGATCCGCAGGGTCGAGCCGTGGGTCTCCTTGACCAGTACGCCTCGGTCGGCCATCCGTCGGGCGGCGTCCTTGCCGGTCATGAGTTCGGGGTCGATGTCGACGCCGGCCCAGAGTCCGCGGAGGCGGACGGCGGTGACGCCCTGTCCGATGAGAGCATCCAGTCCTTCCCGCAGTGTTGGTTCGAGTTCTCTCGCACGCTCTTGGAATTCGCCGGTGCGGAGGAGCGCGACGACGGCGCTGCCGACTGCTGCGGCCAGCGGATTCCCCCCGAAGGTCGACCCGTGGGAGCCCGGGGTGAAGACGCCCAACACGTCGGCGTCGGCGACCACGGCCGACACCGGGACGATCCCACCGCCGAGCGCTTTGCCGAGCAGGTAGACGTCGGGGACGACTTCCTCGTGGTCGCAGGCGAAGAGCGCGCCGGTGCGGCCGAGCCCGGACTGGATCTCGTCGGCCATCATCAGGGCTCGCCGTTCGGTGCACAGCCGACGCACCCCTTGCAGGAAACCCGCCGGTGGGATGACGACGCCGCCCTCCCCCTGGATGGGTTCCAGCAGCACGGCGACGGTGTCGCTGTCCACGGCGGCGTCCAAGGCGTCGAGGTCGCCGTAGGGGACGACCCGGAAACCGGGGGTGAACGGACCGAAGTGCGCGCGCGCCTCGGGGTCGGTGGAGAAACCGACGATGGTGGTGGTGCGGCCGTGGAAGTTGCCGTCCATCACGACGATCGTGGACCGTTCCACCGGGACGCCCTTGACGACGACTCCCCAACGGCGGGCCATCTTGACGGCGCTCTCCACGGCTTCTGCGCCGGTGTTCATCGGAAGCACCATGTCCTTGCCGCACAGGTCGGCCAGTTCCCGACAGAAGTTGCCCAGACCGGCCGCGTGGAAGGCCCGACTGGTCAGGGTCAACCGGTCGAGTTGGGCGTGCGCGGCGGCGAGGAGGTCAGGGTGGCGGTGGCCGAAGTTCAGCGCGGAATAGCCTGCGAGGGCGTCGAGATACCGGTGCCCGTCGACGTCCTGCACCCAGGCTCCTTCGCCGCTGTCCAGCACGACCGGCAGGGGCGCGTAGTTGGGTGCGACCCGACGGTTCGCCTCCGCCAGATGTGCTGCGGTGCGAGGGCAGGCCCGTTCACGACGGGCGATCGGGGGGGCGGGCTGCTCCAGCATTCCAGGGCTCCTGTCGCAGGTGATGCCCGAGACAGTGCACCACGGCGGCGCGCACGGCCGACCGTTCCCGGTGTCCCTGCCTCGGGGACCGATGGGGTGACCGACTGCTCCAGGCGACCGGGCTGAGACCGTCGAGGAGGACGGGCATCACCGTTGCGGGACAGCGCCGGATTCTCACCGGCTTCGCTGAAGGGTCGGTGGGCCGTCGGAGACGACCCGGCCACACGCTAACACCCAGGACGAGGGCTGTGTCGGGAACGGCGGGTCTCCACGAGGGACGAGGTCGCGGCTCGGACGAGGGACCTTCGTCCGGGTCGAAGCCGGGACGGGCCTGGAGCGCCGGTGTTACTGTGACCGCGACCGCACTGCCGCGGTTGTCGATCGTTCAGCGAAGCCGGTGAGAATCCGGCGCTGTCCCGCAACGGTGATGCCTGTCACTTCCCGGCAGGCTCAGTCCGGTCGCCTGACGGTCGGCTCACATCGACCCTCGAGGCAAGGGGCCGGGTGACAGCGGCTGTCGCCGCACGGTCCCCTCGCGCCTCAGGACGCTACCGAGGAGTTAGCGAGATGACCGAAGCCATCACCAGTGCACCCCCGTTGACCTTTCCCGATCATGGCTGCCCGGCCTCCGTGGTCCGGCTGTGCTCCCACCACCAGGGGCAGAACGCCCTGTGGCAGTCCGGGACGATGAAATACCTGATCCGACACGACCGTCAGGAAGAAAGCCGCCGCGAACAGAAAAGATGGATCGACTCGGCCCTCGTGGAGGAGTCCTTCGAACTGGTGATCGTGCGGGACGACCTGGGCGACCCGGTCGCCGCGCTGGACCTGGTGCACGCCGAGGACGGGCGGTTCGTCGTCACCCAGCGGGCCCTGCTGGACAGCCCCCGCAACCGTCGTCTCCTGGCCTCTGCGGTGACCCGGGTCGTCGACGCAGCCGCGAAGGACGTCCTGCACGCCCGTGGACCGGTCGTCGCCGCAGCTCTCGCCCAGGCCGGGTGGCTCGTGGCAGGTTACGCCGGTGACGACTACTACGTGTGGTCCTCGGATGTCGTCCCGCCCGAGCCGACTGTTCGTTGACCCGGACGTCGGATCAGATCGACGAGGAGCGCCGCCGTCAAGGCGCTGTTGACCGCGGACAGACTGTCGAGGTCGACGGCGGCATGACGTTCGGTCACCAACGGTTCCACCGTGCTGAGGACATGCTCGTCGTCCAGTTCGGCGGCGGCAGCGGCCAGGGTGCGTTGCAGGTCCGGGGAGAGCACCCCGCCGGGCCGTTCCCCGGCAGCGGCGACCTCGGCGGCGTACTTCTCTGAGCGCGCCGCGATCTCGTGGTCCTCGGTGGTCAACATCAGCGAAGTCCGGTCGAGCAGGGAGATCCCCCGGCCGAGGTCTCCGTCACCGAGATCTTCCACGGCCCGGAGCAGATAAGGATGCCCACCCCGTCCGGCCTGTTCGGCGAGCAACGCGAGCTGCAACCCGAGGAGGCGTTCCTTCGTACGGGAGGCCGCCGAACCATGCCCCAGGGGTACGGCGAGCAGATCACCCGCAGCTGATCGTCCCATCGTGTCGAGCAGTTCCCGGGCCTGGCCTTCGTCGGTGTGCACGGTGTCGCGCAGCGGAGTCGGCGTGATCCCCAGGGTGAGCAGCAGGGTGAGCCCGGCCAGCGGTATCCCGACGAGGAAGACGGTGTGCAGCGAGTCGGCCAGGCCCCAACGGACAGCTTCGGCGACGACCGGCGGGAGCTGCCGCAGGGTCGCCGGGTCCAGCACGGAACCGGCGTTGACCCCGGCGACTCCGTGAGCCGGAGCAGTCGAACCGGGCAGGTGTGCTGCGATGGCGCCGGGCAGACGGGTCGTCATCACCGTGCCGAAGACCGCGACCCCCACGGTGGAACCGACATTGCGGAAGAACTGCACCCCGGCGGTGGCGACACCCAGGTCGGAACGCATCACACTGTTCTGCACAACCAGGGTGTACACCGGGTTGCAGGCACCCAGGCCGACCCCGAGGACCGCCATCGCCACGGTCAGTTCGAACTCGGTCGAGGTGCGGTCGAGACGGACCAGCAGCAGATAACCCAGGGCGACGACGAGGACACCCAGGACGCACAACTCCTTGTAACGGCCGGTGCGGGTGATGAACATGCCGCCGACGATGCCGACCAGCACGAGGGCGACCATCAACGGCATCAGGATCATCCCGGAGTTGGTGGCGCTGGCACCGAGGACGCCCTGGGCGTAGACCGGGATGTAGATGACGGCGCCGAACATGATCATCGACAGCACGAAGGAGGCCAGCACCGACAGGGCGAAGGAGGAGTTCCCGAAGAGGTGCAACGGCAGGATCGGTTCGTCGCTGCGACGTTCGAGAACGACGAAGACCAGGAGAAGCACGGCCCCGACGACGTACATGCCGACGATCCGGGGCGAGGACCACGGGTAGGCGGTGCCACCGAGGGTGGTCGCCGTCAACAGGAGCACGAGAGCAGGGCTGAGAGTGAGAATGCCCGGCCAGTCGAGCCGGGCGTCACGGCGTTCGTGAGGCAGGTGCAGGGATGCCGCCAGCACGACGAAGGCGACGACCCCGAAGGGCAGGGCCGCGAAGAACAACCAACGCCACCCCCAATGGTCGGTGACGAACCCGCCGGCGAGTGGCCCGGCCACAGAGGTCAACCCGAAGACCGAACCCATGATGCCCTGGTACTTGCCGCGCTGACGCGGGGGAATCATGTCCCCGACGATGGTCTGGGAGAGCGTCATCAAGGTGCCCATGCCCAGGCCCTGGAGAGCCCGGGCCGCGACCAGCATCCAGAAGTTCAGGGCCGACCCGGCGACGACGGAACCGAGCATGAAGACGACGATGCCGCCCAGGCAGAAGGTCCGCCGACCGTGCAGGTCGGAAAGTTTCCCGACGATGGGCACGCTGATCGCGCTGACCAGCATCGCCGCGGTGGCGATCCACGAATAATGCTCCATCCCGCCGAGCTCGGCGACGATACGCGGCATGGCCGGGCCGACGATGGTCTGGCTGATGGAGGCCACGAACATCGCGATCATCAGGCCGGCGAAGATCTTGCGCTCGTCACGGCCGAGGACGAACGCCGTGGCGCCGGTGTCAGATCCGGTAGATGCGGGACTCACGGGTGCTCCTGGTGTCGCAGGGTGTTCATCGATTCCCATCGGCAGCACAGGCCGGGCGGTCGAGGGCTGCGGGTCGAACAAGGTCACCACAGCAGCCGCCGACCCGCACCCCGGAAGCCCCGGCCGCCCACCGGACCGGCGGGCGCCCAGCCCCCGCACGACGTGGTGGGATGTCAGGCATGGACCCCAGGACGATCCCCCACGCCCCCGCAGACCTGCTGTCCGAGCTCATGACCCGTGAACGACTGCTGCACTTCCCCGAACCGGGCGTCACCCGGGCCGACCTCGAAGCAGGGATGATCGAGGACTACTGGGAGGTCGGCGCCTCGGGCGGACATTTCGACATCGACGTCATCTGGCAGGTCGTCCGGCGACGGGCCGAGCAGGACACCGTCGCGCCCTGGCGCACCGAGGACGAGGAATGCCGGCTCGTCGCACCGGACACCTACCTGTTGACCTACCTGCTCGACCAGGACGGGCGCCGCACCCGCCGTTCCACGATCTGGCGCGTCCAGGGCGGCACCTGGCTCGCCGTCTACCACCAGGGGACGGTCGTCACCGGGCAGTGGTGACGACCCTACCCGCGGCAGTCACCCCTGAGGAAAGCCCAGGGCTTCGACCAGCGCGGGGAGCGCGCGTCCGGCGTCCTCCCGCCAACACAGGTCGCCCCCCCAGGACAGTTCGGTGTGCTGCGGGTTGATCTCCACGACCGTCGTGCCGTGCCCCCGGGCGATATCAGGCAGCGACGCCGCCGGTTGGACCACGCCCGACGTCCCGACCACCAACACCAGGTCCGTGGTGAGCATCAGGTCCACGGCCCGGTCGAAGGCGCCCTCCGGCAGCCGCTCGCCGAAGAGCACCACGTCCGGGCGGACATTCGCCGCGCACCCCGGACAGGACGGCGGCGCCACCCGCAGCTCGACCTCCTCCCCGTCCTGCGACGGCGGAACCGGCAGGTCGTACGGGCGCGCGCAGCTCTCACAGGAGAAGGTGAACAGCGATCCGTGCAAGTGGAGGGCCTGCAATGATCCGGCCCGTTCGTGCAGGTCGTCGACGTTCTGGGTGACGACGTCGACCCGGGTGTGACGTGCCCATTCGGCGAGTGCGCGATGTCCGTCGTGCGGGGTGCAGCGGCCGATGAGCCGGGCCAGCCACCAATGCCAGGCCCAGACCAGGTCGGGGTCGTGCATCCAGGCTTCTGCGGTGGCGACCTCGTCGGGGTCGGCCCGCCCCCACAGGGCCTTGTCGGCGTCTCGGAAGACGGGAACCCCGCTCTCCGCGGACATCCCGGCCCCGGTGAGCACGGTGACATGCTCGGCTTCCTGCGCGGCGGCGAGGAGGGAGGCAGGGACGGTCGCACGATGCTCGGTTCGGGGGTTCATACATCCATGGTGGCGCAGGTATCGAGGACTTTCGTCCAGGTGTTCCCTCCCTTCGACGACCGATGTTGCCCACCAAACGGATTGAACTTTCTGCGTGACCTGATGGGTGGCCTTCCGAGCTAACCGTCCCGGGCCTGCGGCCGATAGGCACTGACGACAGCGGTGGCCCCGACCGCTGCCCAGGAGGGAATACCACGATGAGTCCGCGCGACGACGAGCCCGACCGGTACGCCGGCGAGACCCGTGCGGAACGTCGACGTCGCCTCCAGTCGGAAGCCGCATGGTCGACGCCGTCATGGCCGCCGACCCCTGATCTGCATCCGGGTCCTGCCCCGGGTGAACCCGGGCCGTACGATCCGCTGCCCTACGGGGTGCACGCCTACCCGGACATCGAGGACGCCGTCATCGAAGAGTACGTCGAGGACCCGATGGGTCCTGCCTACGGTGCGGCGCCGGCCGCCGGCTCGTACCGCGACCCGTGGGAGTCCGTCGACACCTTCGTGGAGGAACCGGAGCTGCCCGTGGCCTCCCCGGCGCCCTATCCCGAGGAGGCCCTGACACGTCCCGAGGAGGTTCCCGAACCGTCGGCCCCGGCGGGTCGCCATGTCGCGCACCGCGCCTACGGTGGACGGCCGGCGGCTCTCCCTCCCGCGGCGGAAGCTGCCGTTCCGGTGGAGAAGGCCGGGCCGTCGGCGGCCACCGACCCGGGCCCGGAGCCGCCCGCCCCTGTGGCGTCGGAGGACGTCGACAGATCGGCGACACCGGTCGACGACGCCGGCGAAGAACCCGGCCGCGCCGCCCGGGAGAAGGCCCCGTCGACGCAGGACAGTCCCGGGGAGGGAACCCCGGAGAGCCGCCCGTCCACCGACGCCGACGGCACGGCACCCATCGCCGGTCTCGCCGAAGCCCCGGATCCGGCATCGGCTGCCGCGGCACTCCAGATGCTGGCCGCCAAGGCCGCCGCCGAACGTCTCTCCGGGCCTCGCGCCGCCATCACCGACGGCACGGCCGAGCCTGCCGGCGAACGCTCACCCGTCTGGTCCGAACGCGCCCGGCGCGCCTCCGAACGCATGGCCGCCGACAAACTCGCCGCCACCCGGATGGCTGCCGTGCGAGCCGCCGCCGCCCAACGTGCCGCGCAGGCCGAGACCCTGAGACAGGCGACGCCGACGTCTCCCTCCGCGCCGACGGCCGATCCTGCGGCGGCCACGCCCGACCCGGTGGCCGAACGGACCGACACAGGCGGCGACAACCCCTCCCCGTCAGCCCCCGACGCACCGGAACAGGGCGGACCCGCCGGGACGGGCTCCCCCGACAGCCCCCGCCCGGAGGCAGCGGACAGCCCCGACACCCCGACCGCACAGAAGAAATGGGGGCGGTCGAAGAAGACCCCCAAACCACCCAAGCCACCCAAGACCCCGAAACCGAAGAAACCGAAGAAGATCACCCCCACCTGGGCGAAGATCGCCTTCGGCGGGGCCACCGTCCTCGTCCTCGCCTTCGGAGGCACCCTCGCCGCCCGCAACCTCGGCGCGCTCAGCTCCCTCGGCGGGCTCTCCCCCACGCCCAGCGCCACCAGCCTGCCGACCACCGCCACCGACTCGCCCACGACGAGTCCGACCGCCACCACGAATCCCACCGGCGGCGGGAGCATCCCCGCCTCGATGGCCTGCGACCCCGGCGCGTGGGCGGGGAAACTCGCCGACGAAGCCGCCGCGAAGGAATTCACCGCATCCGCTGTCGCCGAGGCCTACTGCCTGACCGCCGGCACCGTCCGGGACATCGGATTCACTTCCCTGGCCGCCCGACGGCAAGCCGGACAGCCCTATACGGCAACTGAATTCGACGCCGCCGCGGCCTATATGTCCCCCGACCTGCGCACCCAATGGCAGAAAGATGTCGCCGCACTGGTGCGCTCGCAGGATCCCGCCGGGGAGGCCGGGCGTCGGATCTCCGCGCTGACCCGCCTGGCCTGGGACAACCAGACGCTGAAATTCGACCCGAAGGCGAAGGACCGAGCGACCGACTTCGCCGTCGGACGACCGGTGACCTGGACGGCCAAGGGCACCGACGGGGTGTCCCGGCTGGGTCTCGGATTCGAGACCGGCATCGTCACCCACATGGTCGACGGCTCCGGCCGGTCCCAACAACAGATCCTCAAACGCACCTACCGGATCGCCTTGATCAAGGCGCAGGGTCCCCGCCCCTGGCTGATCGACGCCTACCAGGTGACCGAACAGACCGCGGCGCTGTCCACCCAGACCGTCACCCCCACGGCGACCCGCTCAGGACAGACCTCCCGACGGTGAACGCCCGGCCCGCCGCCTTCCCCACAGGGCGTACGGTGCTGGTTGTCCCGCTCCCCTCGAATCCGCGCCCGTGGAGGTCCAGCACAGCGATGCCCGAAGGTCACGTCATCCACCGTCTTGCCGCGTCGTACACGGAGGCCTTCGCCGGACGGGCGACCCGCAGCAGCAGCCCGCAGGGCCGTTTCGCCGATTCCGCGGCCCTCATCGACGGCCGCCCCCTGGACGCGGCGGAGGCCTACGGCAAGCACCTGTTCTGCCATTTCGGGCCGGACATCGTGCACATCCACCTCGGCATGGCCGGGAAGACCTCGTTGCACCACGCCCCGCAGGACACCGACGCCCTCCTCGCGGAACGTCCGGTGACCGGTGCGGTCCGGTGGCGGTTGGAGAACGACGACGCCTGGTGCGACCTGCGCGGGCCGGCGATCTGCCGACTCGTCGACGACGACGCCCGCCGGGTCGTCCTGGCCAGGCTCGGGCCCGACCCGTTACGGCAGGACGCCGAGCCCGACCAGGCGTGGGCCCGCGTCCACCGGTCGAAGCGGTCGATCGCCGAGCTGCTCATGGACCAGAAGATCTTCGCCGGGGTGGGCAACATCTTCCGCGCCGAGGTGCTCTACCGGGCCGGCATGGACCCGATGCTGCCCGGGGTCGGCCTCTCCCGCGCGGACTTCGATCTGATCTGGGACGACCTGGTCGAGCTGATGGCCTACGCGGTACGGCACGGACGGATCGACACCGTCCGGGACGAACACTCCCCGGAGACGACCGGGCGGGCGCCGCGTCAGGACCGGCACGGCGGTGAGGTCTACGTGTACCGACGGGCCGCGCTGCCCTGCCATGTGTGCGACACCCCGGTACGCACCGTGGTGGTCGCCCAACGGAATCTGTTCTGGTGCCCGGGCTGCCAGCCCGAACCGGCGGGAGCATCGGCCTAGTTACCCACCACACACGTCGAGATGCCTTCTCCTTCAAGGTGATTCTGGAAGAATCCGGAGGATCACCGAATGGAAGGGGCCCCCGCCATGCGGATCGGGATCCTCGGCTCCGGGGCGAGCGCGACCCTCCTGGCCACCTCCCTGGCACGATCCGGCGAAGAACTCGACCTCTTCTGCTTCGACGACCACCCCCTGGGTTCGACCCTGGCCTTCGACCCGACGAGCGAGGCCGGGGAATGCAATACATCCGCATCGGTGAACCGTTCGTACCTGCGCGGGCTGGGGGCGAATCATCCCGAGACGGACCCGGAGGTCTTCCCACCGCGGTGCACCATCGGCAGAGAGATCGTCCAGGCCGCGGCCGAAGTGCGCGGATCCCCGACGACCGCCCTCCACGAGAACCTCGGCAAGGTCGAGACCGCCGAGCACTCCCCGTCCGGGATCACCGTGCACCCGCAGGACGGCACCCCGGTGACGGGCCTGTCGCGGATCTACCTCTGCCGGGGCCTGAGCGAACCGAAGATCCCGGCAACCTTCACCCATATCGCCGACCATCCGGCGGTGGTGACCGACCCGTACCCTCTGTCCGACACCGTCACCAGGCTGACCGGGCAGGACGTGCTGGTCGTCGGCACCAATCTCAGCGCCGTCGAGATCGCCCTCGAGCTGGTCGACCACGGAGGCACCGTGACCATGGCCTCCCGCCAGGGGCTCCTCCCGAGCGTCCGGCGGGTACTGCCCGACGACCCGGACCTGATGGCCGAATGGCGTCGTCGTCTCGCCGGGGACATCCCGTCCTCGGCCGAGGAGACCGCAACCCTGATCGTGCGGAGTGCCGCAGAGCTCGACAGACCGTTTCCGACCGACGATCCGACGAAGACCCCACGGAAAGACCTGCTAGAGAAGGAGATCGATGACTGTGACCGCGAGACGCACTGGTCGGAGCTGATCATCCCCCTCGCTCGGGTGCTCAACCGGTCCCCGGAAGCCGCCCGTCCCGGCAGCGAGGCGATGGAAGGGCCGCCGCTGCGCCGGTACACGAACGCCATCCCGCTCGACACCGCCTGCCGACTGCGACAGGCCCTGACCGAGGAGACCCTCCGGATCACGACGATCGGGCCACTCCTGGAAGCCGGGGAACTCGCCGACTTCCGGTTGGACGACCTGGACCGGCCACGCCGATTCGACGCCGTGGTCCTCGCCTGCGGGTGGGAGCTCCCCGGGCCGGTGCCGGGCCTGCCCGACCGGTGGGTGAGTGGCCGCTCGTCGGATCTGCGGCGGACCGGGCCGTGGGCCGTCCCGATCGGCATCGAGGCCCATGACGTCCTCGCCGTCCCCAACGGGCTGTTCGCCGCCGAGGACCAGATCCGCGGACTGGCAACAGCCGGCCTCCTGTAAACCCAAGTGCTCCAACGCAATCCACGCAGGCATACTCGAAAAGTGGCCTCACCGGGCAGCCCGCCCCCGCCCGTCACCCGGAGCGGACCGTCCGGCGCGCCGCAGAACCCGCACACCTGGCCGAGAAGCAGCCGCAACCGTACAGTCGGAAGGACAGCCCGCCGTCGGGTACCTCCTCCGCTCCGAGGAGATCCGCAGGGCTCGGATCCGACGACGGTGAGGAGAGTCGACCTGATGTCCCCCCGAAACCCGGTGTCCCTCGGCATGACCCGACCGCACAACCCCGAGACCGCCGCGATGTCGCACCCAGAACTACGCAACCTGGTGTTCCTGTGCCTCGTCCTGAGCGCCTCCTTCTTCGCCTGGGCCACCTGGGTGGCCAGCAGTGGCGCCTGGCAGGCGATCCTCTACATGGCCACCGGCGCGCTGCTCATGCTCGCCCACGAGGCCGCAGCCGGGATACGACGCCCCTGAGCGCGATTCGCCACCACCACAGGCCACCGTCGTCGGCCCCGGACACGACCAGAGGCTCAGGACCGCCCAACAACCGTTCGGGACACGCGCACCGGCGAGCTCTCCCGGGCCGGTACCCAGGCGACGACCGCGGCGAGGGACAGCACCGCCGTCATCCCGAAGGCCCAGCCGAAGCCGTACCGGTCGGCGACCAGACCGGCCAGCACCGGCCCGAGGATCGACCCGGAGTCCAAGGACATCTGGAAGGCCGCCAGCACCTTCCCGCCGTTACGGTCGTGACCGACCACGTCCGCCACCGCGGCCTGTTGCGCCGGACCGATCGCCCCCGAACCGACCCCGGCCAGCAGGGAGACCGCCAACAGCACGACCACGCTGTGGGAAAGCCCGATCACCGCAGTGGCCGCCCCATTGATCAGCAGCCCGCCGAGCACCAAGGGTTTACGCCCGACCTCGTCGACCAGCCGCCCGGCCACGGGCAGCATCACCGCGTTACCGACGGCGAAGACCGTCAACGCCACCCCGGCCCAGCCGACACCCATCCCGGGCACGGTGCTCGCGAACAACGGCAGCAGTGCGACGCGCAGGCCGAAGTTCGCCCAGCCGTGGCAGAAGGTCGACACCATCAACGCCCGGTAGGCATTGTCGGCCCAGGCCTCGCGCACCGTCATGACCGGCAGTACCGGCGTGCCCGGTTTCGGCCGGAGCGCCTCCTCGCCGAGGAAGGCCGCGACCACACCGGCCGCGGCCAGCAGGGTCAGGGCGTAGACCACGAAGGGCACCCGGAAACCGAAACCGGACATGGCCGTGCCGAGCACCGGTCCGAGGATCCCGCCGATCAGGAAACCGGAACCGTACAGGCTGGACACCCGTCCGCGGATCGTCGGCGGAGACAGGCGCACGATCAATGCCGAGGCCGACACGGTGAACATCGTCGACCCGACTCCACCCAACCCGCGGAAGAGCAACAGCTGCCAGTAGCCGGTGGCCAGGGCGCAGGCACCGGTCGACAGGGCGACGATGAGGATCCCGGTCAGATAGACCCGTCGTTCGCCCAGTCGGGCGATGAGTTGTCCGCTGGTCGGGGCGAAGAGCAGTCGCATCAGGGCGAAGACGCTGACGATCGCGGCGGCGGCCTGGACGCCGACGTCGAAGCTGTGCGCATAGGCAGGCAGGATCGGAGAGACCAGGCCGAAACCGATGGCCACGAAGAAGGCCGCGGCGACGAGGACCCAGATCTCCCGAGGGATGGGCGGGCGGATGGTTTTCTCGGCGGCAGGGGTGTCGTTCATCTCATCTGCCAGTGTGACGGACGGAGCCCACGGGTACCTCGTCGACAAGCCGCCCCCGCCCCGAGGGGGTCTTCCCGAGCAGCGAGGAGCACCACATGGACGCGTCCGAGGTATCCGGTGAGGACCGGCACGAACTCCCACGCTGGGCGAGGGTGCTCGTCGTCGTCGCTCATCCCGATGACGAATCCTTCGGGTTGGGTGGGCTGATCGAGGCCTTCACCGGTACGGGAGCACGTGTGCACGTCCTGTGTCTGACCAGAGGGGAGGCGTCGACCCTGGGCGGAGACGCCTATCCGGATCTGGCCGCGGTGCGACAGCAGGAGTTGGAAACGGCCGGGCGCGAGCTGGGGGTCGACGGGGTCACCCTCCTGTCGTACCCGGACGGTGCCCTGGGCGGGATCCCGGTGGAGGAGCTCGTCGCGGTCGTCGGGAGGGCGGTCGACGGGCACGGCCCCGAGGGTCTTCTCGTCTTCGACGACGACGGGGTCACCGGCCATCCCGATCACTGCGCAGCCACGGCCGCTGCGGTGCATGCCGCGGCGGCGCGGGCCTTGCCCGTCCTGGCGTGGACGATGCCGGTCGAGGTCGCCGAGGAGCTCAACCGGTCGTTCGGCACGGCGATCAGCGGTCGGTCCCGGGAGCAGGTGGACCTGGTCGTCCGGTGTCCGAGGGAACGGCAGCTGCGGGCGGTGCATGCCCATACGAGCCAGGCCGTTCCGGGCAGTCCGTTGTGGCGTCGGCTGGAATTGTGCGGCGACGTGGAGTGGGTGCGTTTCCTCACTCGCGGGTGAGACCCGGGCCCCAGACCTGCACATTTCCGGAAAACTCTTTAAAGGCAAGCACTTCCACCGATAGGGCACTGTCAGTAGTCCGTCTCGGGCACCTCTTCCGGAGGCATTGCATGCGCATCCCCCCTTCGTCGCACCCGCAGCCGAACCCCCGTGAGCACGCCGCCGCGACCCCGCCGCGCCCCACCTTGGTGCCGGTGACGGAGCCTCCGCCGCAGGAGGCCGTACGTCGTACCCACCGGGTGGAGCGCGGCTCCCAGGTGGAGCAGCGCACCGACCGTTTCTCCGTGCTCAACGATTTCCGTTATCTGACCGATTCGGACAAGACGATGCTGTCGGAGGTCACCGGGGAACGTATCGAACCGGGATTCACCGACCGGGCGGGCCCGGCGAGCGCTTTCGCGCTGCAGTTGGCCTTGGACCGGCGCACCGGTCAACTGGCGCCTCATCAGGAGGTCACCAGTGTGTACCTGCGGAATGCGGCGGAGTCCTTGGATCGGGCGAACGAGGGCCGGCGGGGATTCACGAACCCGTACTCCGGTCAGATCTTCGACCAGGCGATCTCCTGGTTGGATGCGCACGGACGGGCCCGTGCGGACATCCGATTGTGACTGCCGTCCCACATTGAGCGCCATCCCCGCTCCTCGATGAAATAGCGAATGTTATTCTGTCGCAACATATTCGCTACGTCGCTCCGGCGTGCGGAAACAGGCGTGCCCAAGAGGACGTTCTGCTCTCTCGGGGGCCTCACATGACATCTCGTCACGCCTGCCGCGCACTGCCCGTCGACCCGGTGGATCCCTACCGCACTCGACCTGAGGAATCGCCTTGAAGCTCCCTGTCACCACATCGCTGGCCGTCACCACGAGCCTGCTCCTCCTCGCCCCGATGGCCACCGTCGCCCAGGCCGCCGAGGACAAGTCCGAGAAGGCCGGCACCGCGGCATCCATCGAGAGCGACATGGAGGCCCTGCAGAAGATCACCGCCGAATACCTCTCCAAGCACTACGGGCTCGACAATGACACCGCCAAGAAGCGCGTCGCGGCCCAGGACGAGTTCAGCAAGGAAGCCAAGAAGGCCAGCGACGAACTGAGCGGCGACTCGGCCGGCTCCTACATCGACCAGAAGCGCGGCGTCCTCGTCGTCCAGGCCACCAAGGACGAGGCCAAGAACAAGGTCAAGGGCAAGATCAAGGAGAAGGACACCGAGGTCAAGGTCGTCTCCCGGTCCATGTCGACCCTGGAGAACCAGGCCAAGCAGCTCACCGACAAACTCGGCGACAAGCTCGTCTCCGCCCGGATCGACGTGCAGAACAACCGCGTCGTCGCCACCGTGAAGAAAGACCAGGTCGACCCGGCCAAGGACAGCGCCAAGGGCATGGACGGCGTCGAGGTCGAAGGCACCGACGCCGTCATCACCCCGCAGAAGAACATCTACGGCGGCCAGCAGATCGAGTTCAACGGCGGCCGATGCTCCATCGCCTTCAACGCCACCAAGGACGGCAAGGACGTCTTCATCACCGCCGGACACTGCATGTCCGGCCGTAGCCCCTTCACCCACAACAACCAGCCGCTGGCGACCCCGGTCGCCGGCGAGTTCCCCGGCGCGGACATGGGCTACGCGGCCCTGAACCAGGGCTGGACCGGACAGCCCGGCGTCGACAAGTGGAACGGCCGCGGCGTCGCGGTCCAGGGCAGCGAAGAAGCCCCCGTCGGGGCGGCGGTCTGCAAGTCCGGCCGGACCACCCAGTGGACCTGCGGAACCATCCAGGCCAAGAACGTCACGGTCAACTTCAGCAGGCTCAAGGGCGGCGGCACCGACCGGATGACCGGCCTGACCCAGGCCAGCGCCTGCACCGAGCCCGGTGACTCCGGCGGCGCGTGGATCTCGGGCACCCAGGCCCAGGGCATCACCAGCGGTGGAGCCGGACGTCCCGGACCCCAGGGCCGGAACCTGTGCATGGAGAAGTTCGGCCGGCCGAATGTCGCCTACTTCCAGCCGCTGAAGCCGGCACTGCAGAAGTACGGCCTGCAGCTGAAGACCCACAAGGGCTGATCCTCGACAGACCCGGCCGGGTGGTCGTCCCCACGCTCCTGCGGGGACGACCACCCGGTGTCGCATTTCCCGGCCCCGAACGCACCCGCGATGACGAGATCACCTCGGCAGGACGTCGACACCCCTGAAAGGGCTGCTCACCCGCGGGGGTCGGCGGGCACGACCCGGACGTCGACACCCACGCCGCGCAGACCCTCGACCGTGGCCGGGGCGATCCCGGCATCGGTGAAGACCCGGCGAACAGCGTCGGCCGGCAACAACCGGAGCGTCCCCGGACGGTCGAACTTGGCCGACTCGGTGAGCACGACGACGTCGCGGACCTGCCGGGACAGGGCCTGCACGGTCTCCACACGCATGACATCCCGCCCGGTGAAACCGACCCCGGGGGCGTAACCGTCGACCCCGACGAACATCTTGTCGATGTGGAAGTTCGCGGCGCACTGCGCGGTGAGTCCCCCGACGAGGACCTGCGACTCGGGTTGGAAGATGCCCCCGAGGAGGATCACGTCGGCGTGGGGGCTGCGCCGCACATAAGCCGCCAGGAAGGCCGAATTGGTGACGATGGTGACCCCGCGGGGCGCCGAGCACAACTCTTCGGCCAACAACACACAGGTCGAACCGGATTCGATCAGAACGGTCTCCCCGTCGGACACCCAGCGGGCGGCCTCCTGGGCGATGCGTCTCTTCGCCGCGTGATGGTACGCCAGCCTGGCCTGGACGTCATCGCCCGAACCGGCGACGGCATAACCGTGTTCCCGGCTGAGCAGACCTCGCCCGGACAGGTCGTCGAGATCCTTCCGGACGGTGACCTGGGAGACGCCGAGCAGTTCGGCGAGTTCCTGCACCTCGACCCGTTCCCGTTCCATGACATGCTCCAGCAGGCGGGACTGCCGCAGGTGTTTGGGCTGCGGGCCGGTCGGTGAGCTGCTGCGGGCCGGAGGCACGATGCCGGGTGTCCTTTCGTCGCCGGGTGGGGCGGGCGCCCGCGGACCTCAGGTCCTGGATCGGGCACCCGCCCCTATCTTGCCCGGTCCGAGAGGTGGGCGGTGTGCATCAGGTACGGCCCGGCGTGCGCTCAGGGCAGGGCGTCGGTGCCGTGGACCGACCGCCAGTCGGCGGCGAACGCCTGGACGGCCCCGTCGACGACCGGTGAGGCGAGAGTCTGCCGAAGCAGCGCCGGGGGCACGGTCACCGCGTGGGATCCGGCGGCGAGCGCCGTACACACCTGGGCGGTGTTCTTGAAGCTGGCGGCGAGGATCTTCGCGGGCGAGCCGTCGCGGGCGATGACATCGGCGAGGGTGTGCAGGGTGTCGACGGCGTCGATGTCGAGATTCTCCATGCGGTTGACATAGGGGGCGAGATAGTCGCAGCCCGCGGCGACGGCGAGGAGTCCTTGCACCTTGGTGTAGATGGCGGTGGCGGTGACGGCGATGCCTTCGGACTTGAGGGTCCGGATGGCTCGTAGTCCGGCTTCGGTGAGGGGCACCTTGATGTGGACGCGGTCGTCGATCCGGGCCAGGATCCGGTGTGCTTCGTCGACGATGCCGTCGGGATCCTGGGCGAGGACCTGGACGTGGAGGGTGCGTTCGTCGCCGATGAGTTGTCGGACGGCGCGCATGTGGGCGTACAGGTCGACGGCGCCTTCGGCTTTGAGGATGGTGGGATTCGAGGTGATCCCGGCGCACGGGTAGATGTCGACGACTTCCTCGATGACGGCGAGGTCCGCCGTGTCGAAAAGGATTTCCATGTCGGGGCCTTTCAGAGGCACTGTTCGGTGCGGGCGATGATGTCGTCCTGGGTGGCTTTGGAGAGCACGTTGAAGAAGGCGCTGTATCCGGCGACTCGGACGATGAGGTCGCGGTGCTTCTCCGGGTGGGCCTGGGCGTCCAGCAGGGTGTCCCGGTCGACGACGTTGTACTGGACGTGGAATCCGTCGAGTCGGTTGAAGAAGGCGCGCAGCAGCATGACGAGTTTGCGACGGTCCTCCTCCTTGGCGAGCATCTGCGGGTTGACCTTCTGGTTCAGCAGGACGCCGCCGGTGATGTCACGGGTGGGGAGTTTGCCGACGCTCTTGAAGACGGCGGTGGGTCCGTTGACGTCGGCGCCGTGGGCGGGTGAGCATCCTTCGGCGAGGGGGACTCCGGCGTTGCGTCCGTCGGGGGTGGCCGCGGTGCTTGCGCCCTGGGGGACGTTCGCGGAGATGGAGGAGGTGCCCGCGTAGTAGGTGCCGCCGATCGGTCCGCGTCCGTACCTGGTGTTCTTGCCTTTGAGGATCTCGTCGATGGCGATCTCGTAGGCGTCGACGAGCAGCCGGTCGACGTAGTCGTCGTCGTTGCCGTACTTGGGTGCGGCCTGGAGGAGTGCTTGGATCTCGCGGCCGCGTTCGCCGGCGAAGTCGTCCTGTAGCGCGGCCCAGAGTTCGCCGGTGGTGACGCTGGCGTCCTCGAAGACGCATTTCTTGATGGCGGCGAGGGCGTCGCCGAGGTTGGCGATGCCGACCTGCAGGCCGGAGACGAAGTCGTAGACGGCGCCGCCTTCCTTGAGGGGGCGGCCGCGGCCGATGCAGTCGTCGGTGAGTGCGGAGCAGAGGATGTCGGCGACATTCTCCTCCAGTGCGGTGTCGGCGGCCGCGTCCAGGACGATGCACTGTCGTTGGAGTTCGCGGACGGTGACCTCCCAGGCCGTCATGACCTCGTCGAAGGAGGTCATCGCGGTGAAGTGGGTGGTGGGGCTGGTCAGTCTGGTTCCGCTGGCGGGGTCGACGCCGTCGTTCATGGCGATCAGCAGGGTCTTCATGAAGTTGAGGAAGCTCATCCCGGTGCATCGGTATCCCCATTTTCCGGGGACGGCGACTTCGACGCAGCCGATGGCGGAGAAGTTGTAGGCGTCTTCCTCGCTGACGCCTTTCTCGACGAGGGAGGGGATGATGACCTCGTCGCTGTTGAGGGCGGGCATCCCGAAGCCGAGGCGCATGACCTCGATGCATTCGAGGAGGAAGTCGTCGGACAGTCCGTGGTGGTAGCGGACGGTGAGATTGGGTTGGGGCAGGCGGGTCTGGGCGACGGAGCGCAGGACGAGCCAGGAGGTCGGGTTGACCGCGTCCTTCCCGTCGGTGGTCTGTCCGCCGATGGTGACGTTCTGGTAGAGCGGGCCGCCGGCGGAGAACCGGGTGTGCGACCAGCCGCGGATCTTCGCGACGGTGAGGGTCTTGAGCCACAGGTTGGTGAGCAGTTCGACGGCGCGGTCCTCGGTGATCCGTCCGGCGGCGAGGTCGGCTTCGTAGAAGGGGTTTAGGTATTGGTCGAAGCGGCCGTAGGAGAGCGAGTGCCCGTTGGATTCGATCTGGAGGGCGAGGTGGACGAGCCAGACGGACTGGACGGCCTGGTGGAATCCGGTGGCGGGGTGTTCGGGGACGACGCGCAGGTTCCGGGCCATGGTGGCGAGTTCGTCGCGGCGGGCGGGGTCGGTCTCGTCGGCGGCGAGGGTCTCGGCGAGGTCGGCGTAGCGGTGGGCGAAGGCGGTGACGGCGTCGAGGGTGATGAGGACGGCCCGGTAGAAGTGGGACGAGCGCAGGGCGCCGGGTCGGGTCATGTCCAGGTTGTCGAGGCAGGCCTGGGTGCGGGCCCGGTAGCCGGCGAGTCCTTCGGTGAGGACCTGGGAGTAGGAGATGGCGATGTGGGCGTCGCCGGAGGTGATGTTTCCTTCGGGGTGGATGAGGCCGAGGTCGTAGAAGCGGCGGCTCTCGGGGGGCATGAGGGCCAGGCCGCGGTCTTTGAGGGTGTTCTTGTGCCAGTAGGGGGCGATGCCTCGCAGGTCGTCCTTGGCCTGTTCGGTGATGGTGAACCGGTCGCCGGGGCGTCGGTCGAATTCGTCGAGTTCGGCGATGACCCAGTCCATCGCGTATTCGGGCATGATTGGCGCGGCCCGGTTGGTGGAGGCCTGGTTGCCGGCGATGAGGGTGGCCGGTTCGATGTAGATGCTCATGTGTTCGAGGACGTTCTTCAGCATGAGGGCCCGGCGGATGACCATGGGTTCGTGCTGGTGTTCCCGGTAGGTCTGGGTGGTGAGCAGTGCTCGTTCGACGCAGACCGAGGGGGTGGTTCCGACGAGTTCTTCGCGCCAGGCGGCCATGCGTGGGGTGAGCGTCCCGAAGTGGCTGGGTGGGGTGTCGGTGGGGCGGGTGTCGGTGGTCATCGTCGGTTCTCCTTGGTGAGGTGGGTGCGGGTGTGGCCTCGACCCGGCATCCCTTGATACTCCACTCGAAAGAGCTTACGGTTTCGAATGAAAGCTCACAATGGGTCCAACGACCCGACCCGGCGATGCGGAGACCCCATGCCCCCACCTTCAGGCCGCATCTTCAACATCCAGAAGTTCTCCCTCCACGACGGCCCCGGCATCCGCACCGTCGTCTTCCTCAAGGGATGCCCCCTGGACTGCCAGTGGTGCGCCAACCCCAACAGCCGCGTCCTGCAGGCCATCCCCATGCGCGATGCCACCGACCCCCGCCTCAGCGAGGACGACAGCCGCCTCTACCCCCTCGACGACGTCGTCCGACGCTGCCTCCAGGACCTGCCCTTCTACCAGGAATCCGGCGGCGGAGTCACCCTCTCCGGCGGCGAACCCCTCGTCCAACACGCCTTCGCCACCGCACTCCTGGCAGCCCTCCAGGCCGAAGGCGTCCACACCGCCATCGAAACCACCGGGCACATCGCCCCACGCATCTTCACCCGCGCCCTCGAACACTGCGACCACGTCATCATCGACGTCAAACACCACGACCGCGACGCACACCGCGCCTGGACCGGCACCTCCAACGACCTCGCCCTGACCAATCTCACCCACGCCCTCGAGCGCGACCTCCCCGTCTGGGTACGCATCCCCGTCATCCCCGGCGTCAACGACAGCCTCGACGACGCACGCGCCTTCGCCGCACTCCTCACCGACCGCGGCGTCCGCCAAGTACAACTGCTGCCCTTCCACCAGATGGGCGAACGCAAGTACGAACTGCTCGGCTGGGAGTACGCCTTCCTCGGCGTGCCCTCCACCCACGAGGAGGACCTCGCCGACTTCCGCGCCGAGATCGAAGCCCACGGCGTCCGGGCCGGTTTCGACGCGCCGGACAGCCGGACGGAGAGCACCCGGATCGGGGCGACCAGGAGGTCGTAGGCTACGAGCGTGTCCCAGCTGTACTCTCCGCCACCGGAACCGCTCGTGACGATGTCCGACGGAACCGTCAAACAGATCAACCCGTTCACCGGGACGGAGGTCTGGACCGTCCCCGGCCGAGGGCACCGGCCCCTGGGCGCACCCGCAGGCACGGCCCGCCCCCTCGCCGCCGAATCCGACGGTCGACACTGCGCCTTCTGCCACCACCGCTACCTGGAGACCCCGCCGGAGAAGGCCCGACTGGTGCACGACGAGGACGGCTGGCGCACCCTCACCCGACTCCCCGCAGAGGAAGTCGACCACACCGTCGCCGAATTCCGACGTATCCCGAACCTCTTCGAGATCGTCTCCTACCACTACTGGCATGCCAACTACGGGTACACGATGCCCACCTCGGTGGAAGAACACCGACAGGCCTACCTGGCCTCCCCCGCCGGGCGGGCCCACGTCCTGAAGGTCGCCCGCCAACGATGGACCGCCTCGGGCAACACCGAAGCCGACTGGTCGACCCTCTCCACCGAGGAACAACTCGCCCAGACCGTCGGCTTCTTCGGCGGCGGACACGACGTGATCGTCGCCCGCCGCCACTACGTCGACGGAGCCACCGGCGAGGACCAGCTCGCCAGCTCGGGAACCCTCACCGCCGACGAACACGAGCACTACCTGAAGTTCACCGTCGAAGCGATGCGCGACCTGTACTCGGCGAACCGGTACGCCCGGTACGTCGCGGTCTTCCAGAACTGGCTCAAACCCGCCGGCGCCTCCTTCGACCACCTGCACAAGCAGCTCGTCGCCATCGACGACCGCGGCGTCCAGACCGAGCTGGAACTCCAACGGCTGCGCACCAATCACAACCTGTACAACGAGATGGCCGTCGACTACGCCGGTTACCACAACCTCATCGTGGCCGAGAACGACCACGCCATCGCCTTCGCCGGATTCGGCCACCGCTATCCCACCCTCGAGGTCTACTCCAAGAGCCGGAACTGCCGCCCCTGGGAGCACACACCAGCCGAGCAGCGCGCCATGTCGGATCTCGTGCACGCCTGCCATGCCGCAGCCGGACCGTCCGTGCCCTGCAACGAGGAATGGCACCACCAACCGGTCGACGTCGACCTGCCGATGCCCTGGCGGATCCTCGTGAAATGGCGCGTGTCCACCCTGGCCGGGTTCGAAGGCGGCACGAAGATCTACCTGAACACCATCGACCCGTGGAATCTGCGGGACCGCATCGTCGCCGCCCTCTACGCCCTGCGGGACGACGGCCGGATCGACCCGGCCACCTCCATCGCCACCGAATGCACCTGCACACCGAATTCGCTGCGCTACAACCCCGTCCTGCACTGAGCCGGAATGGCATCGTGGCTGGGGTGGCCCTGGACAATCCCGCCGGACTCGACGACACCACGGACGCCTACTTCCTGCCCCGGGGCGACGGGCTCTTCGCCCCGACGCTGCGCACCCAGGGCGCCTGGCAACCCGCCGAGCAGCACATGGCCCCGGTGGCCGGGCTGCTGGCCCACGTGATGGAATCCCACGACTCCCGCCCCGACCTGCAACTTTCCCGGGTGACCTATGAGATTCTCGGCATGATCCCCGCCCGGCCGTTCGGTATCCGTGTCCGTACGCTCCGGCCGGGACGGACCATCGAACTGGTCGAAGCGACGATGAGCACCGACGGCCAGGATGTCGTACGGGCCACCGGGTGGCGGCTGTCCCGCCAGGACACCAGCGAGGTCGCCGGCGGTTTCTGGGATCCGTTGCCCTGCCCGCAGGATTCCCGCCCGTGGGACGGGACCCGGGTGTGGGGCGGCGGTTTCATCGACTCGTTGGAGTTCCGGGTGGTCCGTGACGGCCGCCCCGGGCGGGGCGCGGCCTGGATCAGCACGTCGACCCCGCTGATCCACGGCGTGGACGTCAGCCCGATCGCGCGTTTCATCACCTTGGTCGACACCGCCAACGGGATCGCGACCCGGGCGCACCCGCAGGAATGGATGTTCCCCAATACGGACCTGACGATCCATCTGTTCCGCCATCCGACACCAGGATGGGTCGGTTTCGACACCGAGGTGCTCTTCGGGGAGACCGGGGTGGGTCTGACCTCGTCGAAACTGTTCGACGAACGCGGCGCCGTGGGGCGGGCGGAGCAGATCCTCACCGTCCGGGAGATGCCTACGCGGTGACAGCGGGGCGGTCTTGGTCGGCGCGGGGGCCGGCCCGAACCGCTGATCGGGTTGGGTGGAAAGGACATCCGGGCAGCACTCGCCGTCGGCGCTTCCCGTCGTTAACTTCGGTCTCCGGCACTGTGATGGGGAGTTCCCTTGTCCTCCGAGGGGATCTTCACCACCGAGCCAAAGCGCTTTACGTCACCTTGACCCTCCTGAGAAGTTCTTGACTGGACGAGCGTACGGATCCCGGCGGAGTATGGAGACACGGCAAGGGCACGACGCCGTGAACCACCTCGGGAGAAGAAAGCATCAGCACACTTTCTCCCAGAAAGACAGCGGTCGAAGATCTGACTGATCTCATGGGGATGAGACCACGAAAAGAATTTCGCACCGCCGGGGAGCTCTCGCCGTTCAGGAATGGGAAAACCTGGCAGAGCAATGGGGAAACTGGGGAACATCGATCGCATCGGGAAATGCGCACATCGATGCTAAATATGGGGAAAGCATCTGGGGAGATGCATCAGACGCGAAAGCGCGGCCCGTCGGGAAAGAAACCGACGACAGGCCGCGCTTTCGCACATCCCGCGACTGGACAGATCTTGATCCTTGCAGCTCAGATGCCCACTCCCCCTACCCTGCCCACTCGACGAACTCCCCAAGGTCATGACGCACAGGGGCTCACATTCCGCCGACATCGAGCCGCCATTTCTCCTGACCCAAAGCCCATATAGAGCCCAATCCAGAACGGCCTCAACCGACCCAAAGAAAGCAATATCAGAATTTGCCATCTGCACCTTCGACAGTGCAGACTTGAGAGCGAAGGGAGCGCGCTACAACACAGAGCGACGCCTCGGATGCCCTCGAAAGGCATCACTCGGCTCACCGATGGGGATCGGTGAACAACCGAAGAGGCCGCCGGCGGCGCAGCTCCCCAGGGGAAAAGTTTTCACATGGGGGAAAAAATCATGGTCTTCTCGACCGCTGCGCAGAAACGCGCCCGCACATTCGCCGCCGCCAGCACTCTCGCACTGGCCGTCGCCGGTCTCGGCTTCGGCACCCAGCACGCCCACGCCGCCACGCCCGAAGGCACGCTGACCGGAGACAGCCACACCGACAAGGCCTACGACATGAACTTGGGCTGGTTGCCCACCAGCCTGATGACCCTGACGCCCGACGCCGGGGGAACCGTCGCCGTCTACTGCATCGAACGCGACACCCCCACCTATCCGGACGGCACGATCCGTTACGAGGCGCACGGCTGGGACACCTACGAGCGCAACGCCAACTGGAGCGCCGTCTCCGGCAAGGTCGCCTGGATCCTGACCCACTCCTACCCTCGCCTCGACACCGCCACCGTCCTCAAGGCCTCCGGCTACCAGGGCACCGCCGACACCTCACGGATCGTCGCCGCCACCCAGGCCGCCATCTGGCACTACACGCAGGGCTTCGAGCCCGGCCAGAAGGCCGGCGCGCCCAACCAGTTCGGCACCAGCAGCTACAGCGCAGACAGCGGGATCAGTGACGAGGCAGCCCTCTCCGTCTACCGTTACCTCGTCGGCAATGCCACCGACGCGGCCGCACCGAAGCTCTCCGTGTCCCTGACGCCCGACAACCCGGCCCGCGGCGCGGACGGTCTCTTCGCACCGGTGACCCTCAAGACCACCAATGCGGCCACCGTCAACGCGACCCTCCCGGAGGGCGCCACCGTCTCGATCGACGGCAAACCGGCCACCCTGCCGGCACAGATCGCCCAGGGTGAGCACACCATCGACGTGACCGTGCCCGCTGACACCGCCACCGGCAGCACCACCATCACGGCCACCTCCACCGGAGAGGCGGCACCGGTCGGCACCATCTGGCAGAGCACCAGCGGCAACTACCAGTCGCTGATCACCGCGTCCTCGCAGAGCACCACCGCGCAGGCCTCCACCACCCTGTCCTGGACCAAGGCCGAGGCCCCCGCACCGGCCGTGGAGACCCCGCAGTCCGTGGAGAGCCCGAAGACGCAGACCCCGGCCCCGGTCGCCGAGCCGACCACCGACGCCCCTGCCCCGGTCGCCGAACCCACCACGGTCGAGACCCCGGCACCGGTCGTGGACAGCCCGAAGACGGAGGAACCGAAGGTCGAGGTGCCGAAGGTCGAGGTGCCCGTCGTGAGCCAGCCTGCGCCTGCGCCCACCGCCACCACACCGCAGGTCGAGCGCCCGGTCGAGATCGTCCGGGACGAGACCCCGGCGCCGGTGAGCACGGCCCCGGTCGCACAACCCACGACCGAGACCCCGGCACCGGTCACCACCACGCCGGTGCCCACGGTGCCCACCCTGGAAGAGACCCCCAAGGCCGAGGAGACCCCGAAGACCGAGCGGCCCACGACCGAGGCGCCGGCCCCCGTCGCCACCACGCCGGTACCGAGCACCACCGCCGCACCCACCGTCGACAACCCCGCCGCGCTCCAGGCACCGGGTGCCGCATCGCCTGCGAACCCCCTGTACGCGCCGAAACCGGTTGTTCCTCAGCAGGTGCGCACCGCTCCCGCGGCGAAGGCAGCGGCTGCCACCCCGGCGCGCACCCTGCCGTGGACCGGCTCCCATGACATGGCCCTGGCCCTGATCGGCATCACGCTGGTCGGTGCCGGCATCGGCGCCCTGGCCTACGCCCGCCGCGGCCGCGCCTGATTTCCCCCCAGAAAAGCGGTGCCCACCCGGACGATCCGGGTGGGCACCGCGCTTTTCGCCCTCCGACTCCCCTCCAGCACCCCGTCACGCGTCGTCGCTCTCGTTGCACTGCACGCACTGACGAAGAAGCCCACCACTGTGAGCCTGTTTTGGTGGCTGTGAGCCGCGTTGAACGCGGCTCACAGCCACCAAAACAGGCTCACAGTCAGCATTTCGGGCACGGCTTCACCCTGCAGGAAGACTCCCCGCAGGCAGGCCGCGAGCACGTCACGGCCCGTCCCCTCGTCGCCGGGCAATTAAAGTGCAGGGATGGACCTCACCTACCGCCTCATCAATGTGTTCGCTTCGAGCCAGGATCCGTTCTCGGGTAATGCCGTCGTCGTCGTGGAGAACGGCGCCGACGTCAGCGACGAGAACATGCACGCCGTGGCTCGTCAGATGAACCTCGAGACCGTCTTCGTGAAGTCCGTCTCCGAGGAGGGCGCCGAGATCCAGTTCTTCTCCCCGGAAGGACGCGGACGCTTCGCCGGCAGCGCTTCCATCGGCACCGCGCACGTCGTCGACCAGATGTTGGGCTGTCCTCGACGCCAGCTGACCCTCAGTTCCGGACCGAACAGCGAGCCCACCACCATCACCCCTTACGGGCTCGACAACTGGCGGGTGCAGGCCCGCCAGGCGCAGAGCCGCAAGCTCAAGTCCAGCCCCCAGATCCTGGCTTCTTTGGTGGGCCTGCCCACTACGGCGATCAACGACGAGGTCATGGTCATCGACTCGGGTCGTTCAGGTGTCGTCCTCCCGGTGAACAGCGGCGCCGATGTCGCCAAGACCTACCTCGACGCCCGCATGCTGCACAGCTACGCGATGCTCCTCAACACCGAGCCCCAGGTGTACGTGTGGGCCCGTGAAGACGAGAACACCATCGTTTCTCGTATGTTCTACGGACCTGGTGGTGGTGTCCTCGAGGTCGCTGCCACCGGTTCGGGTGCGGCGAACCTGGGCCACTGGCTGGCCGCGCACGGCGAGAGCGGTTCCTGGCGGGTCAACCAGGGCGCCGCGGTGGGTCGTCCTTCCGTGCTCGACCTGGATGTCCACGAGGACCACACCGTCTTCGTCGGCGGCCACGTCAACCAGGTCGCCGCCGGAGTGCTCTCCATAGCTTGAACCGAAGCAGGCCCGGTCCGGATCTGGCACGCAGGATTTTCTCCTGCGTGCCAGATCTTTTCTTTTAAACAGGTTTTCAATCCGTCGCTCCAGACAATACTGCCGGCGCCGAGTTCACTTAGACTGCCCTTCTCCGCAAGGTGCTAAGCCACGAGTTCGATTTGCAAAAGAGCAACTATTAATCGCTGCCCACAGCCATCCCGCGGAAGTCTTCCGGAATCTGCACGAGCAGCTCATCATCAGCCTCAGGGCGCCCAGGTTTCTTTACTCCACTGGCCACCCTTCGGCCCGCAGGCATCACTCTGACCTGGAGAAAACCTCCGCCTTCCCTACGGGCACCCCTCAGCCACACTTTTCGCGACCACCAGCGCCATGAACCTCGGACCATATCGGTATTTTTTATAAAAAAACTCCGAACAAGCGAACACTTCATCGCCACTCAAAGCCATATCAAATGGCAATAATTTATTCTACCAATATCCCTTTTGTGCTATTTATTCATTTTGTCGTTAATATATCATCATCTCAATATGATGGCGGGTCGCAGAGTTTCCTATATTCGATGATCTAATTTTTCCCATGCGCCTTGACTTTCAACCCTCTCTTGCTACAGTTTCCCGAGGAAAGTTATCGGCGTATGCGATAGCATTGGGCGTAAATCTAAAAGGTGTAGTCTGAAGTCAGTTCGCCGAAGCAGCGAGAACTTCTCGAGAGCAAACATCACGCTGATCGCGCTCCGATAAGGAGATTTCCTTGCATCCACAAGTCACCACATGGCCAGCAGGTCAACACCCACAGAAAGGCACAAGATCATGAAACGAGTGGCTGCCGCCGTCGCCATCACTCTCGGCGCAACACTAGGAGTGGCAGTACCCTCGTTCGCCGCGTATAACGAATGCCCACATCGAGCCGTCTGCTTTTGGAACGATGTTAATTTCGTAAACGGCGGGGGAGGCTCCGGGTTCAGCTGGCGACAGCCAGGCGGGCCGCTACAAAACATCTCCTGGCGGAACAACGACAGGCTCAGCTCCTGGGCCAACAGGAGTAAGACGCGAGCTGCAGCATATCGAGACGCAAACGGGGGAGGCTGGTGCATGAATATGGCTCCCGAAGGAAAATCTGGGTGGGTAGGGGAGCAGTGGAACGACCAGGTGTCCTCCTGGCGCACCAACGGCGGGTGCGGAGATTACCCAGCTCGTTGACAGAGCCTGTGAACTTCACCGGATGCGCCGACCCAGGTCCACGGGTCGGCGCATCACATTGAGAGGAATCCCGTGATCGCTATTCAAAGTCTGTCGAAGTCCTATGTTTCCAGGACAGGGCCGGTACCGGTGCTCTCCGACATCGAGATGTCCGTCGAAGCAGGAGAACTTGTCGCACTCATGGGCCCTAGCGGTTCGGGGAAAAGTACACTGATCAAGATATGTGCCGGACTCATTATCGGTGACACCGGAAAAATCGATATTGTCGGTCAAGATCTGACTCGTCTTTCGGCGAGGCAGCGGGCTCACCTGAGACTCAAACATATCGGTGTCGTCTTTCAGGATCACAACCTCCTGCCCGAGCTCTCGGCCGTCGAAAACGCCGCTCTTCCCTTACGGGCCCTCGGAATCAGGCGTCGCGCAGCGCTCGAGGAAGCCCAGGAAGCTCTGACCGCTTTCGGCCTGGAGCATCTGGCTGCCCGTCGTCCTACTGATATCTCCGGCGGTGAACAACAACGGGTCGGTATCGCTCGCGCTCTCGTCGGCAATAAGAGAATCCTCTTGGCCGACGAGCCCACCGGTGCTCTCGACCGGCAAACCAGCCACGATGTCTTCGCCATGCTCCGTACTGCAGCTGACAGCGGTGCCGCCGTCCTCATCGCTAGTCACGACCACGCTGTCACAGGATGGTCCGACACCGTCGTCACCATCGAAGACGGGAAGCTGGCTACCACATGACCTGCGCCGATGAGCCACGGACATATCGTGCTGTTCTCAGCTGGAGTATCGACCAAGCAGCTCGGCGTCGCACCACGGGGTGGGCCACCTGGTGGGCATGGGGAATGTTCTTCCTGGCCTGCACCACCATCGCCGCGTTGATGCACCTCTCAGCAGCAACCCGATTGTCCCCCTCCCAACAGAACCTGAAGGCACTCGGCGCCTACGAACGCTCAGCCACCATCAGCGTGGGTGCCTGCGACAGCAGCCGCTGCCCAATCACCACCACGATGACCGAAGCCGTCCACCAAGGAGGCGGACGTTCCCCTCTCGTCACTCTGCGCTCCGGTACGATCCGCACCGACATCCAGAGCATCGGCTCAGTCGCGCCCCTCGAAGCACCTTGGGCACAAAACCCCTTGCCTGAGCGATACCGACTCATCTCCGGACGCTGGCCCGCCACCGTCGGTGAAGCCGCGCTCCCTGCGACACTGAACGGCGCTGTTCCCGATTCGGGGACACTCCCCATCTACGGCGGAACCGACACCTACACCGTCGTCGGCACCATCGAAGATGTCTACGCCCGCGATGCCCGCGATCTCTTTGTCGCTCCAGGGACCATAGACCGAACCTTGACCGCGCTTCAGAAACAAGGCAATCGGTTCTCCCGCCCGGAGATCATCGCCACCGTCCGATACCACGGCGGTGACGCCCACGCCATCCACGGCATCCTGGCCGATCGTCTCAGCAGCATGACCGGGATCGACAGCGGATCGATCCGCGCCGACCTTGCACAACAACAGTTCCAAGCTCTCCCTACCCATATCGACTGGGCACGGAAGGCGGCACGCTTCTCCTGGCTGACCGAATGGGTTCCGTTGATCGGTATTCCACTATTAGCGGGTTTTACCGCGAATCTGGTCACGCTAGGACGTGATCGGCGCGGCAACCAGGTACTCGCCGCACTCGGCGCCCCCGTCGCCCCGGTCGTCCTCATCGGAAGCGCGTTCTCTCTCGCTATCACCGCCGGTCTCGCCACGCTTGGCACTCTCGTCGGCGACCGAGTCGGATACGCCCTCCGTCCGATACTCGAAACCACCACCAATCAACCGTTGAGCCCTCCGCTCTCACCAGGCTTCCTAGTACTGAGCATCACTGCAGCCGGGCTCGCCGGAGTCACTGGACGAGTCGCCGCCGATCTGTATGGGCTCTGGCGGGTCTCCGGGCATCGCCTGCCGCTGCCTTCCGGGCGGTTCTGGGCAGTGCTATTCACCAGTTTGCAATATCTCACCTTGATCGTGGGCTCAGCCTGGCTCTTCGCCACCATCACCGGAGGGTCTCCCTCTACCACCCGAGAAACTGAACAACGAGTCCTGATGGTCTGCGTCCTTCTGTCCGTCATGACCGGAATACTCCTGTCCTGGATGCAGGACAGAACCGGGATCCTCCCCCTCCCCCTGAACCTAACCGTACGACGGCTGCACCGCACGCCTGCCCTCACCGCAGCCACCGTTACCGTCACCATGCTCTGCACCTCGATGCCGATCTCCCTGGGCATCTCCCGTGCCACCAGCGAGTACTACATCGCTCTGACCCAAGTCTCCTCGGTCGCTCCTGGGCAGGTCACCTTGGGCTACAGCCATATCTACAGAAAAGGCGTTCCACCCCAGGTGCGAGCCGACTTCGAGCAATACACCGGGTTGAGATCTCCGATATCCATCCGCAGCGCCCGTATTTCCTCAGGCATGATGCAAGGGCTCCCGTTGGTCGTTGACACCGCCCACGACGTCGAACGGCTCATCGGCCACCCTCTTACCCCCGCCCAGACTCAAGCTTTCACCAATGGTCAGATCCTTGTCTTCGACTCACCTAAGAACGAGATCGCCGACGGCCAGATCCTCCAGATGGAAAAAGAATCAGAGGAAAAACCCACCCCAATGCGAGTCACCCTAGTCGGTGATATTCCCGAAGCCTACTCCCGGGAATATCTCGGGGTCGTCGCCGCCGAACAGGCCCGGAAAGACCGCTGGTCTTTAGACGCTCGCTACTGGGTGTACACCGATGTCGGTGCCGTCCAAAACACCGCCGCGCTCAAAGCCCCCCATGAACGACAGTTCGACCCCCTATTTGTCCACGTCCACACAGCGCCGAAAAGCATCCCGCTCCCAGCCTCGATCAAACTGACCGGCAACGTTCTTACCGGTTTCTTGGCTATGCTCTCCTTGGCGCTGACCATCGGTCATATCACGGCTTTCCGTCCCTATCGACGCAGTCTGCATGCTATCGGTGTCCGTACCCGGCTACTCACCGTCACCGTCACCGCCACTGTGCTCGTCGTCGTAGCGATTCCCGTCGCCGTTGGCCACACCGTCGCAGTCCACGCCAACCAGATCATCTTGTCGAGCAATATCGAAGATCCTCGCGGCGCCCGGGTGCCCTGGGAAGACGTCCACCACTCCCTCACACTATGCCTCGCACTCGTGCTGACCGGACTGGTCGTAGGGCTCCTCATCGACCTGCTCCGCCGAGAATGACCGGCCCCAGCCGGGACACCACTCCGTCGTCCCCTTACCAGAACAGTCCCGGCCCCACCGGGGCCAGCGCCAGCACCACGGCGATCGCCATCAGGGTGCTGTCGGCTGCCGTCCAGGGCGCCGGTTCGGCCCAGGTGCGGGGACGGCCGGTCAAGACCGGCGCGGAATATCCGCGGGCCTCCATGGCGATGGTCATCCGGCCGGCTTTCCGGATCGCTTCGACGAACAGGGCGAAGACGAGAGCGATGTAGTGGCGGATGCGGGCGGCGAGACTGCGCCCGGGGGCCAGGCCACGGACGCGGCGTACCCGTTCGGCGTCGGCCCATTCAGTGCCCAGGTCGTCGAAGCGTTGCAGGGCGGCGACACAGGCCAGGACGGGGCGAGGCGGCATCCTGAGCCGTTGGCCGAGGTGATCCCCCACGGTGAAGGGGTCCAGGTAGGAGGCGAAGACGATGCCGGGGACGACGAAGTAGGCGACCCGGAGCCCGGCGACGACAGCCGGGGCGAGAGCGTGTTCGGCGGAGAGCAGCCAGTTCGACCAGATGATGGAGACCACGGCCAACGCTGCGGGGAACAACCGCCACAGCGGGAACCCGGTCCGTCCGACCACGACGGCCACGGTCAACGCGCACAGACCGGCGCACACCGCTGCTTCGCGGATCCCGTCCATGAAAGGAACCCCGGCGATCAGGACGAAGGAGGCCCCCACCAGGGAGAGCGGGCCGCAACGAGCGAGCAGACCCCACGGATTCACCGGGTACCTCCGCTTCCTGGGCCGGCCGGTCGAGGTCTCAAACGCCCGCGGGTCAGGTGGTGGACGTCGTCGGCCAGCCCGGTCAACAGGTCGTCGTGGGTGCTGGCGACGACGGCGCATCCGGCGGTGCGTGCCGAGGACACCAGCCCGGCGACCACGGCCCAGGTGTGGCGGTCCTGACCGACGGTGGGTTCGTCGAAGGCCACCAAGGTGGGGCCGTGGACGAGAGCACCGGCGACGGCGAGACGGCGCAGTTCACCCCCGGAGAGCCGGTAGGGGTGTCGGCTGGCTGCACGGGCCAGACCGAGGACGTCCAAGGTGGCGTCGATCCGCCGGGCCGCGGCCCCCGCGTCGCTGACATCCCGGCCGAGTGCGTGGGGGGTCGACAGCAGGCAGTCCCGAACGGAACGGGTCGAGGTGATCGTCAGTTCGGCGCGTTGCGGCACCCAGCCGACCCGGGCGGCCAGCTGCGCAGAATCCCAGCGGTGGAGTTCGGACGGGGCGCCGTCGGCCCAAGCGGCGTCGGCACGGACCTGCCCGCCGGTGGGTCGGTCGATGCCGGTGAGGACCCCCAGCAGGGTGGATTTCCCAGCCCCGCTGGTGCCGCGCAGTGCGGCGGCGCGGCCTGCGGTCAGGGTCAGGTCGACTCCGTCGAGGGCGGTGACATCGGGTTCGGCCCGGCGGATCACCCGTAGCCCGCGGCGGGGCCGGTGTACGACGCGGACGTCCTCGGCGGTCACCAACGTCTGCCCGGCGGAGACGCGCACACCGGGCCAGGGGGTGCAGAGCTCCTCGGGGAGCGCGAGTGCTTCGGGGGCGGGCGCACCGGGCACCCACAGTCCGGCGGTGAGGAGTTCACCGGTCTGCTCGTCGAGGGTGCGGCGGACGGGGCCGTCGGCGATGATGCGACCGTCGGCGCCGAGGACGACGAGGCGGTCGACGACGTCGACCCATCCGGTGAGACGGTGTTCGACGACGATGAGAGTCGCCCCGGCTTCGTCCGCTGCGGCGACGACGGCGTCCCGGACGGCCCGGGCCGAGTCGTCGTCGAGCATGGAGGTCGGTTCGTCGAGGAGGATCACGCGGGGCCGCAGGGCGATGATCCCGGCGAGGGCGACACGTTGGGCTTCGCCGCCGGAGAGCGCCGAGGTGGCGTGGCCGGGGCCGTACCGGATGTCCACGGCGGCGAGCGCGGCGGCGATCCGGGGGTGGATGTCGGTGCGGGGGATGCCGAGGTTTTCCAGGCCGAAGGCGACGTCTCGGCCGATGGTGCCGGCGACGCGGGCGTCGGCCGGGTCCTGGACGAGGAGACCGACCCGGCCGTCGCCGGCGCGGGTCGGGTCGTCGTCGATGGTGACCGTCCCGGTGAGGGTGCCGGGGTCGACGGTGTCGACGACTCCGGCGAGGGCCCGTAGCAGGGTGGATTTTCCTGCGCCGCTGGCTCCGGCGATCAGGATCCGTTCGCCGGGTTCGACGTGCAGGTCGATGCCGTCGAGGATGGGTCGGCGTCGTCCGAGCGGGGTCCAGGTGAGTCCGCGGATGTCGATGGCGGCGCCGTCGCCGGGGCGTCGGTCTGCTGTCGGGGGTGTGTTCACGGGTGCGGCCGGGTGGGTTGTGTCCACCGGGTCAGCCCTGTCCGGGCCGTCCGTCGGGGCCGGTGGGTGCCGGGTCGTCCTGGTCGTCCTCGAGGTCGGCGGTGAGTCGTTCTTCGCCGGGGGGGAAGGCGGTCAGGGCGCCTGCGGTGGCGAGTGCCCTGGTGAGGGCCCAGGCGCCGAGTCCGGCGATGACTGCGCCGGAGGCGACGCTGAAGGTCAGATAGGCGAGTTTCCAGGCGGTGGAGTATTCGACGACGTAGACCCACCATTCGTAGAGGACGACTTCGCAGATCGCGGCCATCGCGCCGGCGGCGATCGCGGTGTCGGGTCGCCAGCGGCGCCACCGGTAGAGGGCGACGACGATCTCGACGCCGAGGCCTTGGAGTGCGCCGGAGATCATGACGGTGGGGCCCCATTCGTTGCCCAGGAGCATGGAGACGTTCGCGGCGACCAGTTCGATGAGGAGGGCTGCGCCGGGGCGGCGGACGAGCAGGGCGCCGAACACTGCGGGGAGCAGCCAGACGCCGATCAGGGAGGCCGAGGCCGGGGGGAAAGCTTGGAGGGCGACTTTCAGCGGGGGGTAGAGCACGTTGTTGAAACCCCAGAAGGCGACACCGAAGGCGACGCCGAGGACGGCGAGGGTGACCAGGTCGACGGCTCGCCAGGCGAAGGGGCCGCCGCGGGCCGTTCGGGTGGCGGTCACCGCGGTGCCGGGTCTGTCGGTGGCGTCGCCGGTGGGTTTCGCCGCGTCGTGGTCGGTCATCGGTTCGTCCTGTCTTTGCGTGTCTGCTCGTCGACAGGGTCGCGTCGGTCGTTCCCGGCCCGCGGTGTCCCGGGCCGGCCGGGGCGTGGGTGCTGGCTGTGGGCGACCTGCGGGTGGCTGCAGGCGGGTTCGTCCGAGATTCCCGACTCCCTACGCCGGTGCGAACCGGATCAGGTGCGAGGGTCTGCGGTCGTGCCGCACTCTCAGCGCCGGTGGCGCTCCCCTGTCGTATCAGGACGAAACCTACCGCAGTGGGCTCGTCCTGTGCACCCTGCTTGTTCAGGTGGCGGGTGTCCGGTGGTGGCCGTCCGGACGGTGTCGGCCCTGCGCGGACGAGGGGCGGCGGCGGGCTGCGCGTGCTGGCAGACTGATCCAGGAGATCCGGCTCCGGTCGGATGCGGCCGATGAGAGGAGCAGTACGTTGGGCGAGAAGGTGTTCAAATACGTCGGTATGGGTGCCGCCGTGGGCGCTGCGGCTTTCGCCAGGGTCGTCACGGAGAAGGGGTGGCGTGCGGTGATGGCGTCCGATCCGCCGTCGAATCCTGAGGATCTCGACACCGAGCTGTGGGAGGCCTTGTTGTGGGCGGCCGCGTCCGGTGCGGTGATCGCTTTGGCCCGCATGTACGCCACTCGGCAGTGGACCCGTTATTACGCGAAGTCGACTGGTCATCTTCCGGCGAATCCGAACGACATCAGCTGATCGGTGGTGGTGGGCGGTCGTGAGTTTTCCCGCCGCCCGCCGCCCGCCGCCGACGGTTTCTTCAGGGGGTCAGTCTTCGGGGGTCCGCCACAGGCCGGGGGTCTCCACGTCGGCGAAGACCAGCCAGGTGCGGCTCGATTTGACGCCGGGGATCGACTGCAGCTGTTCCAGGACCACGTCCCGCAGGGTCGCGTTGTCCGGTGCCCGGACGAGTACCAGGACGTCGAATTCCGCACCGACCAGGGCGATGTGTTCGACATGTGGCACGCGGACGAGGGCTTCTCGGACTTCCCGCCAGGTGTCCTGTTCGATGGACAGGGAGACGTAGGCGGAGGTCGACAGGCCGGCTTTCTCGGGGGCGACCTGGGCGGTGAATCCGGTGATGATCCCGGATTCGGTGAGTTTCTCCAGCCGGGAGTACGCATTGGCCCGGCTGATGTGCAGTCGTTCGGCGAGGGCCCGCATGGACAGGCGTCCGTCGTCGACGAGTGCGGCGATGATGGCCCGGTCAGTCGGGTCCAGAATCGGCTCCGGGGGCGACGAACGGTCGCGCATCGACTCTCCTTCGCTCCGAACGTCTCGTATTCACGGGAACTGTTGAGCCGAGCGTACGTCGCCGGACACGATCGGGAGACATCGACCGCTTTTCTTCTGATGAGACCAGCGACACAGTGAGGGACACTCAATGACGAGCAGCCCTGAGTCCACGACAGGATCCGGCAGTCTTCGTGCTGCACAACGTAAGACGTCTTCCGTCCGGGCGGGCGGTGCCGGCCGTACGAGACGGCCCGGCGGGGCGGATGCGCGCGCGGCGAGGGCGGCCACCCAGGTTGTCGGGCACGACGAGGCCCATCCGCCTTTCCAGGCCGGGTTGATTCCGGCGCCCGAACCGGTGCGTTTCCTCGACGAGCGCGGGGAGCGGGTGGCCCCGGTCACCGAGGACTATGCCGTCCCGGATGACGACCTGGTCGTGGAGTGTTACCGGCGGATGGTCGTCGGACGCAGGTTCGACGTGCAGGCCACCGCGTTGACGAAGCAGGGCCGGTTGGCCGTCTATCCGAGTTCGCGGGGGCAGGAGGCCTGCCAGGTGGGGTCGGTGTTGTCGATCCGTGAGGACGACTGGTTCTTCCCCACCTATCGGGATTCGGTGGCATTGGTGTCCCGGGGGTTGGATCCGGTGGAGGTGTTGACCTTGCTGCGGGGGGACGCCCATTGCGGGTACGACCCGGTGTCCACGTTCACGGCGCCGCAGTGCACGCCGTTGTCGACGCAGCTGTTGCATGCGGCGGGGGTGGCCTACGGGGAGCGTCGGCAGGGCCGGGACCGGGTGGCTTTGGCGTTCATCGGTGACGGGGCGACGTCCGAGGGGGATTTCCATGAGGCGTTGAACTTCGCGGCGGTCTTCAAGGCGCCGGTGGTTTTCGTGGTGCAGAACAACGGTTGGGCGATCTCGGTGCCGTTGTCGAAGCAGACGGCTGCGCCGAGCCTGGCTTACAAGGGTATCGGTTACGGGGCGGTCTGTGAGCAGGTCGACGGCAATGACGCGGTGGCGGTGTTGGCCGTCGTGGGCAAGGCGGTCGACTGGGCGCGGGCCGGGAAGGGTCCGGTGTTGGTGGAATTGCACACCTACCGGATGGAGGCGCACACCAATGCCGATGACGCGACCCGGTATCGCACCGAGGAGGAGGTCGAGGAGTGGAGCCACCGTGATCCGGTGGTGCGGGTGGAGACCTATCTGCGGTCGGTGGGTCGTCTGGACGACGAGTCCGTCGCTGCGGTCGCCGCGGAGGGTGAGGTGGTGGCGGCCGAGTTGCGTGACCGGATGAATGTCGATCCGCAGGTGTCGCCGGAGAGCCTGTTCGAGCATGTCTACGCGGTGGTGTCGCCGCAGTTGGTCGAGCAGCGGGAGCTGGTGTTGGCGGAGATCGCCGCCGAGCAGGCCGACGCCGGTGACGACGTCCGGAAGGGGCGGTGACATGGTTCAGGTGACTTTCGCGGCTGCGCTCAATCAGGCGTTGCGTGACGCCTTGGCCGACGACGACCGGGTCTGCGTCTTCGGTGAGGACGTGGGGGTGGCCGGTGGTGTCTTCCGGATCACCGACGGTATCGCCCGCGACCTGGGTGACGATCGTTGTTTCGACACGCCGTTGGCGGAGTCGGGGATCGTCGGTTTCGCGGTCGGGATGTGCATGTCGGGGTTGCGTCCGGTGGTGGAGATGCAGTTCGACGCCTTCGCCTATCCGGCGTTCGAGCAGATCACCTCGCATGTCGCGAAGATGCGGAATCGGACCCGGGGGCGTCTGGGGATGCCGATGGTGATCCGGGTGCCTTATGCGGGGGGCATCGGCGGGGTGGAGCACCACTGTGATTCGTCGGAGGCCTATTACGCGCACACGCCGGGCTTGCGGGTGTACGCCCCGGCGACGGTGGAGGACGCCTATGTCCTGTTGCGGGCGGCGATCGACGACCCGGATCCGGTGGTCTTCCTGGAGCCGAAGCGGTTGTACTGGTCGAAGGCCGAGGTGGATCTGCGTGATCTGGCGTTCCGGCACGATCGGGTGCCGCCGGGGCGGGCCGTGGTGCGTCGCCAGGGCACCGATGTGACCTTGGTGGCCTATGGTCCCAGCGTCCCGGTGGCGGTGGAGGCCGCCGAGGTGGCGGTGGAGGAGGGGTGGTCGGTGGAGGTCGTGGATCTGCGGACCCTCGACCCGTACGACGATGTCACTGTCGTGGAGTCGGTGCGCCGGACCGGGCGTTGTGTCGTGGTGGCCGAGGCGCAGGGGTTCGCGGGGGTCGGCGCGGAGATCGCTGCTCGGGTGCAGGAACGGGCTTTTCATTCGTTGGCGGCCCCGGTGTTGCGGGTGACCGGCCTGGACATTCCTTATCCTCCGCCGAAGTCGGAGCATCTTCATCTGCCCGGTGTGGATCGGGTGCTTGATGCGGTGGCCCGGTTGCAGTGGGAGGACCAGCCGGACATGCGTCATGTCGGTGTGCTTGCGGGAGGTGTCCGATGACGACGAAGACTTTCGTGTTGCCGGATCTGGGCGAGGGGTTGACCGAGGCGGAGATCGTCTCCTGGGCGGTGGCTGTCGGCGACGAGGTCGCGGTGGATCAGGTGATCGCCACGGTGGAGACGGCGAAGGCGCAGGTGGAATTGCCGTGTCCGTTCGCCGGGGTGGTGTCGTCCTTGCACGGGGAGGCCGGGTCGGTGCTCGATGTCGGCGCTCCTTTCGTGTCGGTGGAGGTGGAGGCTCCGGGTCGGACCGCTGAACGGTTGGCGGAGGAGCGGGGCGGGTCGGGCAATGTCCTGATCGGTTACGGGACCTCGGAGGCTCAGCGGGGGCGGCGGCGTCGTGTGCCGGCCGGTGGCGGGCGGGGGTCGGGGATGTCTCCGGGGCAGGCCGCGCATGCGGCTTCGCAGCGGGATTTCGCTTTCGACGCCGTCCCTGACGATGCGTCGTCCTTGCCGGGGTCGCGTCCGGGTGAGGCGGTGCGGGTGATCTCGCCGTTGGTGCGTAAGTTGGCTGCCGAGCACGGTGTCGATCTGCGTCGGGTGCGGCCCAGTGCGCCTGGGGGGATCATCACCAAACGCGATGTGGAGTGTGCTGTCGCGGCGGGCACTGCCGGGTCTCCTCCTGCGGTGACGTGCACGCCGGCCTTGGACGGGTCGCCGAACGGGGTGGGGGCGGCTCCGCCCGGCGCGGGGGGTGCGCGGGGGGTGTCGGTTGGTTCGTCGCGGCCGCGGTTGGTCGACGAACGTATTCCGATCACCGGTGTCCGTAAGGTCATCGCCGACAAACTCGACCGGAGCCGCCGGGAGATCCCTGATGCGACGACATGGGTCGATGTCGATGCCACCGGGTTGCGGGCGGTCAAGGACGACCTGTCCCGGTGTCTGCCTCAGGCGCGGATCGGCTATCTGGCGTTGTTGGCCCGGATCGTCGTCGCCGGGTTGACCCGTTTCCCGGAGTTGAATGCGCGGGTCGATTCTGCGGCTGGTGAGATCGTCCGGGTCGGTGCGGTGCATCTGTCGTTCGCGGCGCAGGGCCCTCGGGGGCTCGTCGTCCCGGTGGTGCGTCATGCCGATTCGATGACCACCGAAGAGCTTGCTGCGGCGTTACGCGGGCTGGTGGAACGGGCCAGGGAGGGTGTGCTCACTCCGGAGGAGATGTCGGGCGGAACCTTCACCTTGAACAACTACGGGGTGTACGGGGTGGACGGGTCGACTCCGATCATCAATCATCCTGAGGCCGGGATGCTCGGGGTAGGACGCATCGTCGACAAACCCTGGGTGGTCGACGGCGCGTTGGCGGTGCGCCCGGTGACCCAGTTGTCGTTGAGTTTCGATCACCGGGTGTGCGACGGCGGTGTGGCCGGCGGTTTCCTGCGTTATGTCGCCGATTGTGTCGAGTGTCCGGGGGCGCTCCTGGCCGGGGTCTGAGCGGGGTCCGTCGTGGCTGGGCCGGGCGGGGAGGGGCGTGCGGCCCGGTCACGACGAGGAGGAGAAGTCGTCAGTCTTCCTGCGCCAGTTCCACAGGTACCCCGAAGGTCGGGTTCATCAGGATCTTCTCGATCTCGAGGCGTTCTCGGTCATGCAGATAGGTGATTCGGATCAGCGCTCGGTCTTGGGGCTCGCAGACGCTGGCGGCGGCGACGTTCACCTGGCTGCCGACGTGTTTGATGCTCTCTACGACGTCTGCGCGGTGGGCGAGGGCTTGGTCGACGGTGTTTCGGCTCGGAAGTTGTTCGCATGGCGGCTGCGTGTATGACGTTCCGGGCGGTCTCAGCACACCGGACAGGACGAGAACAGCCACGAGAAGGACTCCGGCGCCAAATAGCGCGGCCAGCCACCGCGCCTTACTCTTCAGTTCCATATCGCACGCCTTCCGATGTTGATGTGACCGGTCCAGAGCTTGCGCATGTCGCAGCCTGTCCAGGTATCACCAGGCCCACCCTGTAACTGCTGGTGCATTGGGCGACCATCTCTTCGTCGTGAGTGGCGACGACGACCGTGCATCCGGCGGAAGCACGCTCCTTGAAGAGCCGCGCCACAGTGTGTCGATTCTTTTCGTCCAAGGAAGCAGTCGGCTCGTCGACATAGATGACATCGGCTCGCTTATAAATTGCCCGGGCCACAGCAAGCCGCTGCTTCTCTCCGCCACTGAGATGGGATGCTCGCTCATATGCTCGACCATCCAAGCCGACGTAGTGCAGAGCTTCCTCGAGGCGCTCAAGGTCTCCGCGAATTCTGCCACCCAGAAAACTGGCACGCATAGTGACGTTAAACCCTAAGCTCTCATCTTCCATGATTCCGTAATCCTGCAGAACGAACGCAGCGTGGCGGCGCCAGAATTGCCGGCGCTGCGAACTCGACCACTTCACAGTATCTTTGCCATCAACCAGAATCCGCCCATTGGTGGGAAATTGCAGCAGCCCGAGGCAGTGCAACAACGTTGTCTTCCCGCATCCACTAGGACCTACTAGGGCGGTCATCGACCCAGGCGCGCAAGTGAGATCAACATTATCGAAAATGTCTGATCCGTCGATAGCCACACCGAGAGAGCATGCTTGGACAAGCATCACATACCTTTCATATTCGCCGGCTAGCAATTCGCCCAAAGACGAAACGGGTGGCCATAATGTGGATTATTGAGATGACGATGCAGGCAGAGAATCCCAGCATGGCAACCTCTGGCCGATGATTTTTTCCCATCGTCACCATCACCAGAAGAGAAAGGATAAAAATAGTGGTTACTTCCAGAGGGATACGTCCTCCGACGATCTGCAGCCAGGTAGCACCTGATATGCGAAGCGGGAAGTCGCGCCGAGCCCGCAGAAGGGCGAGCACCGCAGCCGATATCGCAGCTGCAACGATCAAGGCGAGAAGAGTTATCAAGAACGATAATCCATGAAGCCACGCAAAGTATTCAGCATACTGGGCTCGCAGAACGCCCGCCTCTGCGACATATTTTATGTCAACCTTCCCAGATATCCCTTGATTCTGGATATTTTGGCGCACACCGTCCAATCCGGTGAGTACAATATTTCCCGACGAAGATGCCGAACCAAGAAAGTCGTCATTAAAAGTATCGTACAACGATGGCGCCACCGCAATAACAGCATCTTCAATGAAGAGGAGTTCGCCGCTTCCATTCTTCGCCAGGGGAAGCGTTTTCGGATCAGAGTATCGATAGAAAAAGAAGTCAGACATCGCAAGCTGGCGTTCCGCATTTCGCTGCCACAGCTCCAGATGAGGACCAAACATCCCAGAAATATCTTGAGGCACCTCAGCTTGTTCCAATTTCACAAAGGAGTTCGCATTGAACCAATCAGTACGGCCTGTCATCATTGTCAACCATGATGACGTCACCACAGCGAAATTTTCCTCAAGCTTAAAAGCGCCGTCTTCCTCAGACTTAGCAGTCCAGGCATAGGAAAGAGCAGCGCCACCACGACTTTCGGATTCATGGATAGCTAATCCAATTTTACTTTTAATCTGCTCAAATCCAGCATCCCCAGTTCCCGCAGGTAAGAGAATGTTGACCTGATCAGAGAGTCGCTTCCATTGTGCCAACTGTTCCGAAGCCGACCGTGAGTCGCTCATCATTGAAAGCGTTGAAGGTAATGTAACAAAAGCTAAAGTCAATAATATTACTTCAAGGGCAAGTGCTGGCTTGCGAAGATCAGCGACCGGAGGACGTCTTCTTGCCAGCATCATGATCGACGGCCTAGAGATCACCGAGAGTGCGAGAGCAGATACAGTAATTATCAGGAGGGTCACCCCTGAAAAAACTACCCAAGACAGCAAGTAGGTCGGGACAAAGACGGCCCCTTTTCTTTGGCTAATGAAAAAAACAGAAGCCGTCATCGATATCAATGCTCCGGCAGCTATCGCAGCAACGAAAGCGGATAGGTCTTCTATCTGTATGCGAGCTGAAGGGACGCCATTGAGCAGCCGTAACGCACGCGTCCGTGCCCGAATCGCGGCCCAATAAAGGACCAAAGAGCTAGAGAAGCCTACTGTCGCAGCAACCGTGACGATAAAGCTAGGCTGACGATAAAGCATTGCGAGTGAGCTACTGATGTCTATATCGGTCCAACGCGCACCTACTTCATGGTCGCTCAACCACGACATGAAGCGATTTTTATCGGCCTGGGATCCGGTTATTAAGTACTCTCCAGACGGATAGGAATTTTCTAGCGCTTGGATCGTTTTCACCCGGCTAGGCGCCGTATCACCAAATCTGGCAACAGAGTCACCTTGTATTGAAGATCCCAATGGCACAAATACTTGCCCTGACTGATCTCCACTTAGCTCGGGCAACACTTTCACCAGGCCTAGGTGATACTCCTGACTCACTTTTGCCAATTGGGAGTAAGGATTGACTGTTAACTTCGTACTCTTAGTAAAATCCAGGTCCAAGGAAGCCTGAGCGCCGATTGCAACCGGGGCAGTTCTGTCTCTCAAACTAAGATCTATCACTGCTAAGAACGAGAGCAACCCAAACAAGAGGATCGAAGCAACTAATACCAGACGAAGATGAATGGACCTCGCCATACAGCCCCCTCCAAGTCACTTATTTCAAACCTTGACCACACCGACCTGAGGAAAAGTGGGTGTCACCATATGAATATATTCCCTGCCACCCCGTCCGGGCCGGAGCATCTCCAGAGGGGTGTCGAAGAAAGCGCAGATGCCCATCGACATGGGTCAGAGCTCGACGACTCGATTCTCCGCTGCGCTCACCCGCGCGGCATCGATGACGGCCAGGGTGTGCACGGCATCGAGCGGGTCGACGGGCATAGCCGCTTGCGCCGCCGAATAACCGCCGGGTTCGGACAGCGCGCAGGCCAGCGACCGATAGAAATCGGCCTGGCCTCCCGGCGGCACCGCCACCGCGCGCCGTGTTGCGCCCTTGACCAGATAACCGGCGTGGCCTGGCGTGTCGCGCAGGTCGGGATAGGAGCATCCTTCGTCGGAGTGGTCCCACAGGTAGCCTGCCCGGCTGCCGATGACTCGCAGCCGTGGCCCGGGAGCCGGAGCCACTGAGGAGACCGCCAGGATCGATGTCCCCCCGCCGACGTGGCGGCAGTGCAGCACCGCGTCGTCCTCCGACACCGTGGTCACGGCGTCGACCTGGGCGTACACACTCACGACCCGCCCCATAGTCTGCACTGCGGCGTCGACCACGTGGCTGGCCAGGTCGAGCAGGACACCACCGCCTTCCTGCCAGGGGGTCTGTTCTCGCCACCGCTGTTTCGGTTCCGGACGCCACCGTTCGTACCGCATCTCGAACCGCCGCAGCCGCCCCAACGGACCCTCCACCCCGTCGACCAGTAAGGTCGCCAGCGCACGAGACCCGCTGTCGTACCGTCGATTCTGGAAGACGGTCAACGGAACCCTCGCGGTTCGGGCCCGTTCCACCACGACCTCCGCCGCCGTCGCATCACACGCCAGAGGTTTGTCGACGACACAGGGCACCCCGGCGTCGATCACGGCTCCGGCATGCTCGGCGTGCCGACCGGTCGGCGTCACCAGGACAACTGCGTCCGCACCCACCTCTGAAAGCACTCCGAGGAGAGCCTCCAGGTCAGGAACCACCCGTGCTTCGGGAAGATCTGCACGAGCCATGGCTGCCCTCTCCGGGGCGGATGTCGCCACCGCCACGATCTGGCCGCCGGCTTCCTCGATCAACGGAGCATGCAGGGTACGGCCGTAGGCATAACCGGCAAGAGCAATACGCACCACCCCAGGCTGCCAGTTCAGCCGATGGCCTTGAAGGCATCGGGCGAAACAAATCTTGTTCCACGGCGAAAGTCGACCTGCATCACCACACCTGCGCTGACGAACAGACGGGTCCGCGAGCGGTCTGCGGGCCCAGGTTTTCCGTAGGACCTGAGATCACGTAAGACATCGCGACCTCCACGAAAGATATGGCAGTTAACTGATGCTCGCCGGGCAGCACGGCCTTGGCTGAGATCCTGCTGACCGCCCCATCCGAATGGTCCACCGCCACCGTCACCTACCCACCGATAGCAAAGCAAAGAATCCACCACTTTACTCACGAGCTGATGGCAGCTCACGCGCCGATCCGGAGTGATCTCAGTGCAAAGCTGCAGAGTCATCGCGCACCAAGAATGCTGTCCAGATTCCTCCCGGAAAGAAAATCGTGGACCGTCCGTTTCTCACGCAGACATATCGATAATTGGAACAGCCTTGGAGCTGACCTGAACAGGAATAGATCGCCTAGGAAACTGCTGCCGCAAGATCTGCGGCGATGGATCAAAAATTGGCTGTGGAGGCGGGACAGCTTGGCGTGTCCAGGTAGCTACAGTCCACACTCCTGCTATTGTGTGAAAGATGAAAGTTCACCAGCTCCTGCCACTCGGCATCTTTTGCATGCTTATTGGCATCCTATTTCAGCTAGCGCCGGCAACTTCATTCGACGAGATTTTTAATAGTTACACGCGCGCTATTGGGTTAGGCTATTTCATGCACGGGCTAGGAATGGCCTTCATGATTGTCGGTGGGAGCGTACTCAGCTCTTGGATCACGTTGAAATTCCTACACATGAGCGAGCAGCCCTGAAACCGTCCAGTGATTTAACCCCGGAATTTAGCTACCTCAGCCGATACCCGTCGACGGCACCCGACTCGCCCTTGAGAAGACGTCCGCAGCGGGCCGACGGAGTAGTGCCGTAGGGCGGTCGGCGCACGGCCGAGGCCTGTTCGATGATGCGAGTTTCGAGCATCACCAGCAGAACCTCGCGCTCATGGGCATCGGCGTGGCGAGTGCCACTCGGCGATAAGCCCTTTCGTGACACTCTGGGTTATAGCGTGACCGATATGACCACTCATATCGTCGCGATGGGCGGTGGCGGCTTCTCCACCTCGGAGGGATACACCGCGACCGGTCTCGACAGGTACGTCCTGTCGTTGACGTCCGCGAACAACCCGTTGGTGTGTTTCGTGCCGACCGCCTCAGGGGACAACGGCCTCTACGTGTCCCGGTTCATGAACGCCTACAGCCGCAGCCGGGCCCGCACCAGCGTGCTGACCCTGTGGGAAGGCGCGGCCGACTCGCTCGCCCGCCTGGACGAGGTGGACGTCTTCCTCGTCGGCGGCGGGAACACGGTCAACATGATGGCTCTGTGGGCGGCACACGGCGTGTCCCGCAAACTGCAGAGCATCGCCGCAGACCCGAGCCGGGATATCGTCCTCGCCGGCATGGGCGCCGGTGGCGCGGCCTGGTTCGAAGCCTGCGCCACCGACGGCTACGGCACCGGCGTCACGCCCTTCCCGCACGGGCTTGGGCTGGTTCCCGGGTCGTTCTGCCCGCACTTCGACGGAGAAGCCGAACGACGCCCGCGGTTCACCGAATACGTCGACACCGGGCAGCTGCCTGCCGGATGGGGTGCCGACAACGGGGCAGGTCTGCACTTCGTCGACGGCGTCCTCGACGGCTGCTACGCCGAACGGGCAGACGCGACCGTGTACCGGGTCGAACAGACCGAGAACGGGGCACGGGTCACCCCGCAGAAAGCCACCCAACTGGAAGGCTGAAGCTTTCCGGGCACCGGTGCCACCCGCGAGTTCTCAGCGCGGCCCACCGGTGTCCGACACATCGTGCCCGGCGCTATCAAGGGCTTGCCCTGCACAAAGGCCATCGACGTGGGAGACTTCCCACCGTCCCTTTTTCTCTTTCGACCTCGACTTGAGGTGTCATGGCCAGGATTCCCCGTTTTGCCCGCCGCACACTATCCACGCAGACGACGAATGCGGTGACAATCCGTACCAGCCCGGCGCCGGCGGAAGAACCCCAGAAGGTCTCCCCCACCTGGTCGGCGACCTCACCGGACCAGGTCACTCGGCGGGATCCGATCGAGAATGTCCCCTTCGAGCTGCGCGTGGCCGCCGGATACGCCTGGCGGTTGATCGTCATCGGGGTCGCCCTGTGGGGTCTGATGAAGATCCTGGCCGCGACGACCAGCGTCGTCATCCCCCTGGCCGTCGCGATCCTGCTGACCGGACTGCTGATGCCGATGACGGTCTTCCTGAACCACAAACTCGGCATGGCCCGACACGCGGCCTCCGCGGTCACCATGATCGTCTTCCTGTCGGTAGTGGTCGGCCTGCTGTCGCTGGCCGGAAGCCAACTCGTCGCCGGAGTCACCGACCTGGTACGTCAGGCCGGAGTCGGCGTCGACCGGGTCACCGCCTGGCTGGAACAAGGGCCGCTCCACCTCGGAGGCGACCAGATCGCCCAGTACATCCAGAGCGGGCGGGCCTGGCTGACCGACAACAGCAAGACCCTGACCACCGGCGTGCTCCGCGCCAGCGACACCGCGAAGGAATTCTTCGCCGGGGCGCTGATCGCCCTCATCTCCACCTTCTTCTTCCTCGCCGAGGGCGACCGCATCTGGGCGTGGACGGTCCGCCTGCTCCCGGGGATCATGCGCGACCGGGTCCACGAGGCCTTCCGCCGCGGCTACGTCACCCTGGGCGCCTACGCGAAGACCCAGTGCGTCGTCGCCGCCGTGGACGCCGTCTTCATCACGATCGGCGCCTGGGCGTTGGGCCTGCCGCTGCTGATCCCGATGGGGCTCATCATCTTCTTCGGCTCGTTCATCCCGATCATCGGAGCCGTGATCTCCGCGAGCCTGGCCGTGCTGGTGGCCTTCGTGGTGAAGGGCCCGTTCGTGGCACTCATCATGCTGGCGATCATCCTGGTGGTGCAGCAGGTCGAAGGGCACATCCTGCAGCCCGTCCTGATGAGCAAAGCCGTCTCCCTGCACCCGCTGGCCGTGATCCTGGGCGTCGTCCTCGGCTCCTTCCTGCTGGGCATGGTCGGCGCGCTCTTCTCCGTGCCCTTCATGGCGGTGATCAACACGGTGATGCTCTACTGGGCCGGTCACGACATGTTCCCCGGCCTGGCCGACGGCATGTCCGCAGTCGGGAACTCCGCGAAGGAACTCTCCGGGGAGAAGAACGGCAGCGACGACATCGAAGCCGTCGAGGAACAAGCCCAGGACAGCACCCGGTACATCGGCGACATCACTCCGGAACACCTGGAGAAAGAAGCACGCCGACTGGCCAAGGTCCGATCCCAGGAGGTCTGACCTACGACGGGACGGCGGTGGGGCCCCGATCCGCGGATCGGGGCCCCACCGCCGTCCCGTGCCATCCCACCAGGCGCACCCGGCAGGAAGTTCTCTCAGCTGCGGGTGAACTCCCCGCGGCGGCGACGCAGCTTCACCAGACCGAAAGCCATCTCGAGGATGTCGGACACCTTGATCCGGGTGCCTCCGTCGTCGTCCCGTTCGCGCAGCACGATCGGCACCTCGGTGATCGGATGACCCTGCAGGTGCGCGGCATAGAGCAGCTCGGTGGAGAACAGATATCCGCCTTCGCGCAGTCGGGGCAGCACCTCACGTGCCCACGCCGTGGGGACGAAGACCGTGCCCTGGGTGTCGCCGACGTGCAGAGCGAGCGTGCCCCGCCGCAGTGTGGTGAACACCAGGGTCATCAGGCGTCGGACGAAAGCCCGCGGCACCGTCGACCCCGGGTGTGCCTTGGAACCCACGACCAACCCGCCGGGGCATCCCGCGAGCCGCCAGGCCTCCACATCGCTCATCCCGAACGGCAGGTCGTCCGCCGTCAACAGGAGCCGCTCCCCCGTGGCCCTGCGGATGCCCTCCCGGTAGGCCTCGCCGAGCCCGACCGCCGACTGGCAGACCACCACGGGAGTCGGCCACTCGCGAGCGCCCAGCTCCTGAGCCAACGCCCAGGTGCCGTCCGTGGACCCGTTCTCGATGATGATGACCTCTGAGCCGGGTATATCGGCGAGCGCTGCCGTCAGCTGCTCGACGGTGGTCTCCAGCACAGGCCCTGCGTTGTGGGCCGGGACGATGACGGACAGCGCTGGCGTGGCGCTCATTGAGGTCCTCTCTCCGAGGGGGTGATGGTGCTGACGGCGTCGGGGGATGTCGACGCCGGGCCGATATTGGAGACGGCTTTGACCTTGCGTACGGCGCGTTCGTGCCAGGCCACGGTTTCCGTGTCGGCGGGCAGGGGGTGGTTACGGTCGACGTACACCCAGTGCTTGTAGGCGAAGTAGTTCCAGACCGTGGTGATCGCGGTGCCGATGAACTGGCTGGTGAACAGGCCCAGCCCGATCTGCTCACAGATCCAGTGGATCGGCATCTGCGCGAGAGTGTTGAACCCGGCCAGGATCAGGTAGCGGATCGCGGACCCCGTGACGTCAGCTTCGGAACGGAAGGCGAAGGCCCGCTGCAGGGTGTAGCTGACGAAGAAGGTCAATGCGAAGGAGATCGGCGCCGAAACGGCCCTCGACCATCCAACGACCTCGACCAGGATGTTGAAGATCACCACGTTGACGGCGAAGCTGAGCCCACCGACGACGAGATAACGGACGATGCTGTGCCGCAGAATGCGTTTGATCAGCTCCACCATGGGGCGGGAATTCCTTTCGCTGTCCTCGCACGACCCCACCGCTGCTCCGACCCTGCGCGGTTGATCGTCGTCTGCGGAACCGGAGCCATCTTGCCATGTTCCGACGCGGTCCGGCTTGACGACCTCAAGAAGTTGTCCGGGCACCGGGACGCACGAAGATGGACGCCTTGACCCACCCGGAGTTCAGAGGATGGTGGACCCAACCGGCGGCCTTCAGACCGGTGACCTGTTCCCGCTTCTCCCCGGGGGTGACGATGATCGTGTCAGCCCGGTACCGGTCGGCGGCCTTGATCAGTTGGGCAGAACTCAACTCCTCGAACTCGGCGCCTCGGCCGGTGCACTGGCTCGGCCCGCCCAAATGGTTCAGGCGTTCCTTCCACTCCTTGTACGGTTCACCGCCGTAAGGGATGTCCTTGCAGTCGGCGACGAGCGCCCGCTCCAACGGCAACCGGTAGTGGGAGGCCGCCGGGGGGATCAACACGGTCGTCCGGGGCGGGACGATCTTGCGGGCCTCCTGCCCCCAGGCGATCAAGGCCTTGTCCCCCCAGGGGAAGGCGACCGGGCGAGGGCTGTAGAAGACACCGCTGACCACCGCGGACACCCCGAACCACAGGGCGAACCCGGCGACGACGGAGGAAGCGGCCACCGGACGCCACCTCGGAGAGGCCACCAGGAGCGCGACCAGGGCCGCGGCCGCCACGAGCAGGGCGTAGGCGCCCATGGAGAGCCACGCCCAGCTGAAGACATCCGTCTTGTGCCCCGAGTAGGCGATCTTGCCGCCGGTGTCGATGAAGAGCATCGGCACCGCGATCGCGCAGACCGCGGCCGCTGCGCCCCGCAGGATCGTGTTCGCCGGACGCAGGAAGGGCAACAGCACCCCCCAGGCCGCGTACGGGTAGACCACCAACGCCACCCGGTAACCGTTCAGGGCCTGCATCATCTCCCCGAAGAACGGGAAGTGGTACCGGTCGAGGAACATCGCGACGACCGTGCCCGACGCGCTCACCCCGACGGTCGCCAGGAAGATCAGCCGCCGCCCCGTCGGGGCGAACATCGCCGCCGCGATCGCCAGGAGCGCGCTACCGACGGCGACCATGACCACCCGGCCGCTCCAGGAAGCAGCCGAACAGTGGTACGGGATGAGGGTGTTGCAGATCTCGATGAAGTCGGCCCGCTCGGCGGCGACCCGCCGGGAACGCATCGCCACGACCACGACCATCGCCCCGGCGACCCCGGAGGCCAGATAGGCGGCCAACAGCCCCTTGCCGTGTTCGCCCCGACGGATCTGCGGAATGCAGCAGAGCAACCCCAGGAAACAGAGCACCAGACCGATCGCGCCGATCTGCACATGCACCGCACACAGCATCGGAACCAAGGGCAGGGTCCACCGGTAATGCCCGGTGACCAGCAGCCCCGTCAACAGGTACAGCATCGACGCGCCCAACATATTGGGCACCGCCGAGGGATAACCCATCCAGGTCGAACCGGCGATCGAATAGGGCACGCTCGCGGCGATCGCCGTCACCAGCACCGTGGTCACCCACGAATCCCAGCGATGCCCCCGGCGGGCCCACGCCCGAGCCAGCAGGGCCGTGGCCAGACCGAAGACCAGACAGGTCACCAGCCAGTAGACCGTCAACACCTCGGAGAGCGCCCCGGCCTCCCGGCCCCACTTCACCACATAGTCGAACAACCAGTGCGGCTGAGGAGCCTTCTCCAGGAACCAGTCACCGGCGAAAGCATCCGGGTCGGCCCATTGGATACCCAATGGCGCCAACACGATGTGATCGCTCCAACCCAACCGCAGCGACGGACGCTCCAAAGTCGGGAAGTACTGGCTGATGACGACCATCAGGGCACCGCTCACCGCGGACAGGCTCAGATAGTGCGCCACCCCGGACCACCGACGCCAAGCCGGCGGTACGAGTCGACCGCCGCCCTGCGTCTTCGGGGAAGGGGCTCGGACGGCGGTCTCACTCACGCGAAGAATCCTAACGAACGCTCTTCGGTGCGCAGTCGCCCTCGCCCTGCTTCCACGTGAACGAAGCCTTCTCCGGCAGCTCGTAGTAAAGCTTCATGTACCCGGCATACCGGGTCTCCAGGTAGGCGCCGCTGTAGAACAGGTACAACCGCGGGAACGACTTGGGCATCTCCACCTTGGTGCACTGCCCCGAACGGGCCCGGTCGATCTGCGCCTCCACCGTGCGCCACACCCGTTCGTTCGCCGCCATCTCCTTGGGCAGACGCTGAGCGACCGGAGCACTGTTGTAATAGGTCGCCCCGCAGGCGAGCACGACCACGGCAGCAGCCACGAGCCGCACCTTCGTCCAACCCACCGGGTTCTCCACCTGGTCGGCGAGCACCTGCGCCGCCAGGATCACCACGACAGCCGCCAAGAACAGGAACGGCGGGACATAACTCCGCGGAGTGACCACCCCGATCGCGAACGGCGCCACCAACGAACCACCGGCTGCCGCCAACATGACGAAGAACAAGGAACCGAAGGACTCCCGCAGGGCGAACCCCAGGACGAGCAGCCCACCGAAGACCACCGCGACCCCCAACAGCCCCGGCAGCACCACCGGCAACCGGTCGGTCACATCAGCGATACCGGCCTCGAAGATCCGCAGACCCTTCGCCAACCGGTACACCGCGAGCTGGTCGACCACCACCGCAGAGAGCACCGACGCCACAGCGACACCGCGCAACACCCAACCCACCGGGCGGCAGCACACGAAAAGCGTCGCGAAAAGCGTCGCCGCGATCAGCAACGGCCCGGTGGCCGTGGCCAACACCTGCTCGGCATTCGCCAGCTTCGCCAACATTCCGCTGTTCACGCCCTTGGGGCCGTCCCCGCCGTTCGTCAACGCGAACCGGGCCCACACCCCCGGCGCGCACGTCTGCAACAGGAAACCGGCCAAGGAAACCCCCGACCACACCCACAGGATCCGGTCCTGACGCAGATGCGCCGCGACCAGCCAGGTGGCCACCACCGCGGCCGCCATCGCCAAGGACGACTCCTCGTGCAGCAGGTGCGCCAACAGGATCGCCACCCCGAAAGCGGCAATCGTCGGACGGGCCGGACGCACCCCGTCCGACAGCCGCGCCAGACCCAGCACGGCGATCATCACGAAGACCGTCGAGATCACATAGGTCACCGTCGACGACATCCAGAAGATCGCATCCCCCGCGATGATCGGGATCCGCCAGATCATGAAAGGCACCGAACAGGCCGCCGCCACCCACAGCACCGGCCCGGCCCAGAACGGCAGCTCCGCTCCCCGCGCACGCAAGGACGCCGTCCCGGCACGGTAGATCAGCCAGGTGGTGGCCAGGAAGGTCACCGGGCCCAGGATCCGCCACAGCCAGGCCCCCGGGATCAACAACAGACGCACCAGGGCGTCGGCCATCCGACCGTTCACCTCGGTGTAGTCGTGCATGTAGGTGCCCCACCACTCGATGAGGTTCATCCGCCCGCCGGGCCGGCCGGCCATCGCCGCATTCAGGAAGTCGTCACCCTGCACCAGGTGGTACTGGAAGACCTTCAACCAATAGGCGAGGAAGAGCCCGGAGACCGCGATCAACGCCAGGTGCGACAGCCTCGTGGTGAGGGGCTGGGCCCACCAGGTCGACCACCAGGCCGTGGGGGTTCGGGGTCGGGCAGTGTTCTCAACGTTCTCAGCCGTCATCGGCGCGCGCAGTCTGCCGGCTTACCGCCGTAGACGAGCTTCACATCCTTGGGGAGGTCGTAGTAGCGATGGATCTTGTCGGCATATCGGGGGCTTTGGATGCCGTTGCTGTACAGGTATGCGGGGGTCGGCCACCGGGCGGGCATGGCGATCTGCTTGCACCGTCCGGCTTTTGCCTCGTCGATCTGGTGGGCGGTTTTTTCCCAGGTGGCGGCGTTGGCTTGGGTGGCCCGGATCGTGAGGGCTGCGGGCCAGGCCGAGGAGGCGATGGCCAGGACCAGTGTGCCAGCCACCAGCCAGAGCGCGACGGGGTGCACCCCGGGAACCGAGGGCATCTTTGCGAATATCTTTCTCAGAGAAGACTTTCCCTTGGCCTTGACGGTGGCGGCGGGGGTCTCGGCGGCGGGTGTTCCCGCGGGCTCGGCCGCGGCTTCGCCGGCCTTCGCCGCCGCCGCTGCGTCCGCCTTCACCGTCGCGTCCGCCGATTCGGGCCGGGTTTCCGTCTGCGGCCGGGGGATCGGCGTCAACAGGACATGCGCCGAGGCGACCACCGCGACAGCCAGCCACACATTCGTCGGCAGATAGGCCCGGAAGGACAGCAGTCCGATCACCCACGGGATCGCCCCGCCGCCCATCGCGGCGAGGACGGCCATCGCGGGGATCGGCCCCAGCACGTCCCGCCCGGCGATCGTCACGATCAGCAGACCCACCACGCACAGGACCAACAGGCCCACGGCGATCGCGGCGACCATGGCGATCCGGTCGTTCGCGAAGGGTTCGTTCGTCGTCATGACCCGCAGGGTCGAACGGGTCAACCGGTGCCGGCTGATCAGCCACGACCCGATACCGCCGGTCAGGGCCAGGCATCCGCCGATGATGACCAGGGTGTCCCTCCGCCGCGACCAGGCCGCCGCCACCACGAAGAAGGACACCATCAGGACGAAGGACCACCCGGTGTCGACCAGGGCCTGGGTGCCATTCGCCAGCTGCGCCAGACGGTTGCCGCTCTGCGCCGTCTCCGGGCTGTTGAACTCGGTCAGCCGCAACCAGTACCCCGGCGCGACCGCTTGGGCGACCAGTCCGGCGACACTCGCCGCCGTGCACACCCACAGGGCCGGGCCGCGATGCCCCCGCCGGGTCACGATCCATGTCGCGATCACCAGAGCTGCCATCCCGACGGAGCCCTGCTCATGCATCAGGTGGGTCACGACGATCGCGAGCGAACCCACCACCAGCAGGGGTACACCGACCTTGCGGCCGGAGGCCACCCGCATGAGGACGAAACCGCCGATCAGGGCGAAGAAGACGGTGAAGACGTAGCTGACCGTGGCGGACATCCAGAAGAGCACGTCACCGGCCACCGCCAGCTTCGTGGCGATCATCACCGGGAACAGGGTGGCCGAGCCGACCAGCAGAGCGACCGATCGTCCGGACGCCCACCGGCGCACCCCTGACGACGCCGACAGCCCCCACAGCCACACCAGGGTCACCACTGCGGTGAACAGCAGCGGTCCGACGACCTGCCAGAACCACGGCCCGGGGGCCAGCAGGGCCCGCACCAGGGTGTCCGCGAAGCGCCCGTTCAGGCTCGTGTAGTCGTACACATAGGAGGCGATCCACTCGCTGAAGGACAACCGACCGTACGGATGTCCCGACACCGTCGCGTTGTAGTAGTCGTCTCCCTGCAGCACGTGGAAGTGGAAGGCGTACATCCAGTACGCCAGATGAGCGAGCAGGATCACACCGACCGTCCCGGCGAGCACCATGTGCCGGGACTTCTTCGGAGATGAGGGCAAGGCTTCCTCGCTGGTCATGCTGGGGAGACTAGCAGCCGGGGCGGAACCGGCCCGGTTCGGGCGCGGCACCACCCCAGGTATGCCATCGGAGCAGGTCAGTGCAGCTGTCCGGTCACTTGTTGCACGGCTCGGACGAGCTCTCCGTCACGGACGGTGCGATGGGCGAGCTCGATGTCCGGTGCCAGGTGACGGTCCGGACCGGCGCCCTCCCATCCGGCGGCGCGTAATGCTGCCACGGCTGCACCGGTCGCCGGCCCCGGCTCCAGGGGCGCGCGGAGGAGTTGTCCGCGGGCGGCGGTGAGATATTCGACGGCGAGGACCCGGGCGAGTCCGTCGACGGCGCGGCGCAGTTTGCGCCCGGCCGCCCAGCCCATGGAGACGTGGTCCTCCTGCATGGCCGAGCTGGGGATGGAGTCGACCGAGGCGGGGACGGCGAGTCGTTTCAGTTCGGAGACGATCGCCGCCTGGGTGTACTGGGCGATCATGTGCCCGGAGTCGGTGCCGGGGTCGTCGGCGAGGAAGGGGGGCAGGCCCTGGTTGCGGGCGACGTCGAGGAAACGGTCGGTGCGTCGTTCGCTCATGGAGGCGACATCTGCGGCGACGACGGCGAGGAAGTCCAGGACGTAGGCGACGGGCGCGCCGTGGAAGTTGCCGTTGGACTCGACCCGGTCGTCGGGAGTGACGACGGGGTTGTCGATCGCGGAGGCGAGTTCGCGTCCGGCAACGGTCAGGGCGTGGGCGAGGGTGTCCCGGGCCGCACCGTGGACCTGGGGGCTGCAGCGCAGGGAGTAGGCGTCCTGGACACGGGTGCAGGCGTGGGTGTCATGGCTGGCGCGCAAGGGGCTGTCGGCGAGGACGGCGCGCAGGTTCGCGGCGGAGGCGGCCTGCCCGGGGTGGGGGCGCAGGGCTTGGAGGTCGTCGGCGAAGACCCGGTCGGTGCCCAGCAGAGCTTCGACACTCATCGCAGCAGCGATGTCTGCACTGGTGAACAGGGACGCCAGGTCGGTGGCGGCGAGGCAGAGCATGCCGAGCATCCCGTCGGTGCCATTGATGAGGGCGAGCCCTTCTTTCTCCCGCAGGATGGCCGGGGCGATGCCGGCGTCGGCGAGGGCGTCGGCTGCGGGGCGGCGGGCTCCGCTCCGGTCGTGGACTTCGCCTTCGCCCATCGCGGCCAGTGCACAGTGCGCGAGGGGTGCCAGGTCGCCGGAGCAGCCGAGCGAACCGTATTCGTGGACGACCGGGGTGATGCCGGCGTTGAGCATCTGCGCGTAGGTACGGGCGGTGGCCTCCTGCACACCGGTGCGTCCGGTCGCCAGGGTCGCCAGGCGGAGCAGCATCAGCGCGCGGACGGTTTCCCGTTCTACTTCCGGTCCGCTGCCGGCGGCGTGACTGCGGACCAGGCTGACCTGGAGGCGGGCCCGTTTCTCCGGGGGGATGGAGGTGGTGGCCAGGGCCCCGAAGCCGGTGGAGATGCCGTAGTGGGGGATGTCGTCGTCGGCGAGGGCATCGATGACGTCGCGGGTGTGGCGGATCCGCTCGAGGGCTTCCTCGGCGAGGACGATCTGGGCGTCGTGGCGGGCGACGGCGACGACATCGGCGACGGTCAGGGTGGCTTCGCCGATGACGACCTGCGCGTCTGCGGTGGTGCGCTGGTCCGGCCGGGACGGCGGTGCGGGATGTGACGCGGAGGATGAAGTCATCCTCTTATCGAACTGCGGAGGCGATCCTTGTCGGGGGATCTGTCACCGAACTCTGTCTCGTATCTGAGTCAATGTTCTCGGCGGGGAGATCCGCCCCCGTCAGAGGGAGGGGATACGGTTTCTCCCGCCTCGTCGCGGGCCAGCCAGACGGTACGTCGTCAATGCCCCTCCGACAGCAACGCCAGGCAACTCTCCTCGGTGTTGATCTCGCCCCCGTCCGCCGCCTTCCGCTGAGGGTAATGAACCTTCCAGAACTCGTCCTGCTTGATGGCGACCACCGACTTGTTCGCTTTGTCCCGGTAGAGGACGGTGACCGTCGCGCAGGAATGCCAGATGTGATGGACGACGATCTCGGACACCTTCCCCTTGTCGTCCTCCGCCCGGTGGACCGACTGTCTGATCCTCGACTCGTCCTCGTACATATCGGAGTTCGACGCGGTACACCCTGACGCTCCAGCCGCCATCACGATGCTCAGCGCCGCCGCCAGCACCCCCGACGCCTTCCCCCGTGAACACACCTCGGCATACATCGGGTCATGGTCGTACAGAAAACGGTCGACGACGAGGACATGGCGGGAGCGTCGTCGAAATGTTTACCGAGATTTTGCAGGGCAGCGCTACGAGAAACAGCCGACAAGAAAAACAGCGGTCCCCACGCCAGGCTGCGAACTGTTTTTCCGCGCCCACCGATACCGCCCACGCCGATCCGCGCCTCGACGACGATGTCCAGACCCAAGAACACGTGGATGCTACTGTCGGCGAATGCGCAGGATCCTGAGGAGTTCCGGCCTGAGACAGATCCTCGTCTTCGGGATCATCGGCGCGCTCGGCGTGCTGGTCAACCTCGCTATCAGCATTGTCCTGCACCGAGCCAACGGCGGCACCGTCAACGCCGGAGAACCACTGTTCACCCTACCCGGAGGGGACTATTCCTTTCGGTTCAGGAATTTCGTATGGCTGGCCGCATTCTTCGGCGCGAACCTCTCCAATTTCGAACTGAACCGCCGGTACACCTTCGCCAACCACTCCCGTGGACGCTGGATGCGCAGATATCTGGCCTTCTGCGGTTCGGGAATCGTCGCCATGCTCGTCGGCCTGATCTGCCAGTGGTCGCTCACCCACCCCGACTCCTTCTTCTACCTCGACCAGGCCTGGCTCAGCGAAGCCGAAGGCATCAGATCCCGCGAATACTGGGCCCAGCTCATCGCCATCGCCGTGTCGACCCCGGTGAACTTCATCGCCAGCAAATACCTGGTCTTCCGCCACCGCCCCACCGCGGAAGACACCACGCCACGCGGAGGGCCGGACAAGCCAGGCCCTCAGCCGACCGCACCCACCGCCACCCCTCGATAGGCGATCACCGGGGCACCCACCCCGTCGTACAGGATCTCCGCCTCGACACGGAACACCCGACGGATCAACTCCGCCGTCAACACCTCCGCCGTCGGCCCCGAGGCCACCACCCGCCCCGCGTCCAAGACGTACACCAGATCGCAGAAATGCGAGGCCAGGTTCAGGTCGTGGAAGACCGCCACCGTCGTCGCCGGCAGCGAACGCACCACCTCCAGGATCTCCCACTGCTGATGGACGTCCAGATGGTTCGTCGGCTCGTCCAACAACAGACAGGGCGTCTGTTGGGCGATCGCCCGCGCCACCACCACCCGCTGTTGCTCACCCCCGGACAAGGACGAGTACTCCCGGTCGGCGAACGCCTCGAGCCCCACCGATGACAACGCCTGCCGCACGATCTCGTGATCCGCGGCCGTATCCCGTTCCATGAGTCGCTTGTACGGCGCCCGCCCCAGCAGCACCAGATCTCGCACGGTGACATCGAAGGCGTACTGGTTGTGTTGGGCGACCACGGCCACCGTGCGCGCCACCTGGGGGACGCTCATCTCCGCGAGAGGGTGATCCCCGTACAGGACCCGCCCGCTGGTCGGAGCGGTCAATCGGCACAGGCAACGCAACAGAGTCGTCTTGCCGCTGCCGTTCGGGCCGATCACGCCCACACACGCGCCGCTGGGAGCCTCCAGGTGGACGTCCTGCACGATCTGTCGCCCTCCGATCGCGCAGGACACGCCCTCGGCTCGGACTCTCATCGCAGACCTCCGAAACGGTAGGTGCTGCGCGCCATCAACCAGATGAACACCGGCGCGCCGATCGACGAGGTCACGATCCCGATGGGCAGCTCTCCCCCGTCCAGGACGACCCGGGCCACCACATCGGCCCACACCAGGAAGACACCGCCGAAGAGCGCCGAACAGGGCAGGGCACGACGATGGTCGGTGCCGACGACCATGCGCACCACGTGCGGGACGATCAGTCCGACGAAACCGATGGTGCCCGCCGCGTAGACCGCCATGCCGATGCCCAGGGAGGAGAGCAGCAGGTACAGGTGGCGGCAGCTCACCATGTCCCGGCCCAGGGTCAGCGCGGTCTCGTCGCCGAGGAGCATCAGGTTCAACACCCGGCACTGGGTGAGGAAGAAAGCCACCACCGCGGCGACCACCGGGGCGATGACGACCAGGTTCTCCCATCGGGCGCCGGCCACCGAACCCATCAGCCAGAAGGTCACCTGTTGGAGTCCTCGCGCGTCATGGGCGAGGAAGACCACCAGGCTGGTGAACGCCCCGGTGACCGAGCTCAACGCCAACCCGGCCAGCAGCAGACGTACCGCGTCGGCCCGCCCGCCGACGCTCGCGAGCACCTGCACCGCCAATGACACCAGGAAGGCCCCGGCGAAGGCGCACACGCCGACGGCGTTACCGGCCACCCACTGGCCCAGCCCGGCCATCAACGCCAAGGTCGCCCCCAAGGAGGCCCCCGAGGAGATGCCCAGGACGTACGGGTCGGCCAACGGGTTGTTCACCACCGCCTGCATGACCACCCCGGAGGTCGCCAGGATCGCGCCCACCGCCACCGCCAGCACGGTGCGCGGCAGCCGGACGAACCAGACGATGTCCCGGACCGGGCCTTCCTCGGTGGGATTCGCCAGGGCGTACAGGATCTGCGGCACGCCCAGGTCGGTGGAGCCGATCCTGATCGCGCCCAGCACCGACAGGCCCAAGGCCAGGACCAGCACGGGCACTATCGGGAGTCGACGCAGCTCAGGCACTCAGGGCCTTCGTAAAGGTGTCGATGCCGTCCTTGGTGCGCAGCCCGCTGCAGTAGATCGACGACAAGGCCACCGGGTGCACCTTCTTCGCCTTCACCGCTTGCAGTCCGGCCAATGCCGGGTCCTCCAGGACGGTGTTCACCGCTTTCGTGGCGGCGTCGGCGTCCGCGCCGTAGAAGACCATGAAGATGTGTTCGGGGTCGGCCTCGATGAGTTGCTCGGCGCCGACCTGTTTCTTGTCGTCGCTCTCCCCGACGGCGAGTTTCACCCCGGCCGAGGCGGCGATGCTCCCGGCCAGTGACGTCTTCCCGTACACCCGGAACTGCCCGGAGACCGCTTCGAGGACGGCGACGCCCTGCCGGGTCGGCTCTTTCTCCTGGGTTTTCTTCACCTGGTCGAGGGCGCCTTTCATGTCGGCGACGATCTTCTCCGCTTCGCGTTGTTTGTCGAAGATCTTCCCGATGTTGAGGATGTCCTCGTATTCGAAGTCGACCTTCTGGGGGACTTTCGGGCCCTGGGCGTAGCTGTTCAGCGACATGTACGTGTTGATGCCGCGGTCGTGCCAGAAGCCGACGTCGCCCCATTTCTTCTCCTGGAAGGCTCCGTACCAGCCCAGGATGAGGTCGGGCCGCAGCGCGATGGCTTCCTCCTTGGACGGGAAGGCCTGCGCTTTCTTCACCCCGGCCCATTTCTCGGCGAGGTCCTCACGCACCGGCGCAGAGGTCGGTGCCGCGGTCGCGATCTTGTCGGCCAAGCCCAGGGCGAGCATGATCTCGATGTTGTTGTGCCCTTCGACCAGCACCTTCTTGGGGGTCTCCTTGACGGTGATCTCCTTCTTCCGGTGTTGGAAGTCGAAGGTCGACAGGGTCAACGGGTAGGCGGTGTCCTTCGACCCGGCGGCCGCGGACCGGCCTTGACCGGCGTCCTTGGTGGTCGAGGAAGCAGCACAGCCGGCGGCTCCGACGGCGAGCGCAACGGTCAGCAGGATCGTGGTGGCGGTGCGCAGTTGTGGCTGCCGGGGCGCGGGGTGATGGCGCATAGTTTTTCCCTTCTGTCGGCGCAGACCGGGAGGCAGGCAGCGGGCACGACACCGTGACGGACCTGCCCCTCCGGCGGGGGCAACTGGCCGTGGTCGGCGCGCGCCCTCATGACCGGGCTCAGCCTTGGTGGGGCTTTTACCGTTGCGCGACAGCGTCGGGATGAACCGAACTTCGAGGACGTGGCAGTGGTTGCCAGCGGCAGCAGGCTAGCAGCCATGATGTGGGTGGTCCTCGGGTGGTTGGCGGGGTTTTCCAGGGGTTCGTTGCGTCCGTTGCCGGGCCGGGCTCGCCTGGTGGTCCGCGGGTGCGTGAGTCTGGTCGACGTCTGTCCCGGTCTAGGCTCGGGGCATGACCGGCCCGGTGCCTGCCGCCCAACACACGCTGGACGTGCTGCTGTTGCTCTCCCGGCACGTGGAGCCGCTGCCGGCGGCAGCGATGGCCCGTGACCTGGGGCTTCCCCGTTCCACGATGTACAAGTTGTTGGGCACGCTCACGTCGCGCGGGTTCGTGACCCATCTGCCGGAGAGTCGCAGGTATGCGCTCGGCCCGGCGGCTTTCGAGCTGGGGACGGCGTACACCCGGCAGGCGCCCTTGGCTCGGATCGGCCGGCCGCTCGTGGCGAGGCTGGTGGAGTCGCTCGGGGAGACCGCGCATCTGGCGGTCCTGCACGGCCGCGATGTGATCTACGTGGTGGAGCAGCGTGCGCCGCGTCGTCCTCCGTTGGTCTCGGATGTGGATGTGCGGCTGCCTGCTGGGTTGACCGCAAGCGGGCTCGCGATGTTGGCCGAGCTGCCGGCTGCGCAGGTGCGGGCACTTTTCCCCGACACGAGCAGTTTCGTCACCCGGCACGAGGTGGGTCCGAGGAGTCTGCGGGAGTTGCGCGCCCTGCTGCGTGACATCCGACAGAACGGGTACGCCCACGAACGAGACAGCGTCACACCAGGTTTCGAGTCGGTGGGTGTGGCTGTTCGTGACCGGCACGGTCATCCGGTGGCCAGTCTGGCCGCGACGTGGCCGTCCGATGCATTGGAGATCCCGGTGGACGACGTCGTCACCCGTCTCCGCGCGGCGGCAGGTGACCTGGGACGACGCGTCGGCGGCTTGACAGCCTGAAACTGCCGAGAAGGCAAGGGCGGGCCCGGCGCACCGATCTGCCCTCAGAGAGACGTCCGCCGCCGTGCTGTCGGACCCACCAGGTAGCTTCCCCGATATGACCCACGCGCCCGAGACCGACGATGTCACCGCGATCGTGCTCTGCGGCGGCACCTCACGACGATTCGGCGGCGGCGACAAGACCACCGCGCAGGTCGACGGCGAAAGCATCCTCGACCGGCTGCTCCTCGGGCTTCCCGAACGGTGGCCGGTGATCTGCGTCGGCATGTCACGGCCGACGGCCCGCACCGTGATCTGGACCAGAGAAGACCCGCCCCGCAGCGGCCCCCTCGCCGGAATCGCCGCCGGACTGGCCGAGAGCCGCACCCGGTACACCGTCGTCCTCGCCGGCGACCAACCCTTCGCCGCCGAAGCCGTGGGCGACCTCGTCGCCGCACTCGCCGCCGCCGACGACGGGCTCCACGACCGGTACACCGCTTGCCGGAAGGACACCGGGAGCCGGATCGACGGCGTCCAGGCCCTCGACAGTGCAGGCGAGCACCAGCCTCTGCTCGCCGCCTATCGCACCCAGGCCCTGCGCGCCGTCATGCCCGCCGACGCCCGCGACCGAGGTGTGCGGCGCGTCCTCGCCCCCCTCCGCTGCGCCGGGCTCGATGTCGCCGGGCACACCACCTGGGACGTCGACACCACCGACGACCTGGCCCGCGCCCGCCAACACGTCCGCCGGACCTGAGAAATGCGCTCCCAGGGGACAGGACAGGCCCGCCGCCACCAGGGTGAGTTCGCCCACCCCGCGGCCGAACAAGCCTCGCGGCCACTGCCGCCCGGAGAAAGCACGTCTAGGGTTGGTCCATGCAGGCCATCACCATCCCCAGCCCCGGTGACGACGTCGACGCCCTGGTTCTCGCCGAGGTCCCCGACCCCACACCCGCCTCCGACGAAATCGTCATCGACGTCGCCGCCGCCGGGGTGAACCGGGCCGACCTGCTCCAACGTCGAGGTTTCTACGATCCGCCCCCCGGTGCTTCCCCCCTGCCCGGCCTCGAAGTCAGCGGAACCGTCGCCGCCGTCGGCGAGCAGGTCACCACCTGGCGAGTCGGCCAGGAAGTCTGCGCCCTGCTCACCGGTGGCGGCTACGCCGAGAAAGTCGCCGTCCCTGCCGGACAGGTACTGCCCGTACCCAGCGGGCTCAGCCTCGTCGAAGCCGCTTCCCTGCCCGAAGTGGCCTGCACCGTCTGGTCGAACCTGTTCATGACCGCGCACCTGCGCCCCGGCGAGGTCGTCCTCCTGCACGGCGGTTCCTCCGGCATCGGCACCATGGCCATCCAACTGGCCCGCGAGGTCGGCGCCACCGTCGCCGTCACCGCCGGAACCGACCTCAAACTCGACGCCTGCCGCGACCTCGGCGCCGAAATCCTGATCAACTACCGGGAAAGCGACTTCGTCGACGAGATCCGCACCGCCACCGACGGGCGCGGAGCAGACGTCATCCTCGACCTCGTCGGCGCCAAGTACCTCCAACGCAACATCAAAGCCCTGGCCACCGGCGGACGCCTCGTCGTCATCGGCCTCCAAGGCGGGGTGAAAGCCGAGATCAACCTCAACGCGCTGCTCACCAAGCGCGCCACACTCACCGCCACCTCCCTGCGTGCCCGCCCGGCAGAAGAGAAATCCGCCATCGTGGCCGCCGTCCGGGAACACGTGTGGCCCCTCGTCGAAGCCGGACGGGTACAGCCCGTGGTGCACGAGACCCTGCCGCTGGCCGAGGCAGCGGAAGCCCACCGGATGCTGGAAGCGAGCAGCCACATCGGGAAGGTCGTCCTCGCCGTCGAGTGACCGGCCGCCGACGGTTCAGCTGCCGGACATTCCACCCATCCACACTTAGGGCAACCTAAGTATCGTGTGATACCAAGGCACATATGACCCGTCGGCTCCCCGGTGTCGTCGCGCTGATCGGCGGCCTTCTCCTCGCCACCTGCCTCAGCCTCGCCATCGGCGCGCGCACCGTCCCCCCGGGTCAGATCCTCGACACCCTGCTCGCCGGCCCCGGCCAACGCGGCGACATCGCCGTCGTCGTGTGGGAACTGCGCGTCCCCCGCACCGCGATCGCCGTCGCCGTCGGCGCCGCCCTAGGGCTCGCCGGGGCACTCATCCAAGGACATACCCGCAACCCGTTGGCCGACCCCGGCATCCTCGGCGTCACCGCCGGCGCCTCCTTCTTCGTCGTGCTCGGCGCCTTCCTCTTCCGCGTGACCGACCCGCAGGCACAGGTCTGGTTCGCCTTCGTCGGCGCCGCCGTCGGCGCAGCCGCCGTCTTCGCGGTCTGCGCCGCCGGGAACAACAGCGTCAACCCGTTGACCCTGGTCCTCGCCGGTGCCGGACTCAGCGCCTTCCTGACCGCCTTGACCAGTGCGATGGCCCTCACCGACGACACCAGCCTGAACACCCGCCGGTTCTGGGCCGCCGGATCCGTCGCCGCCCGCGACCTCGACGCCCTCGGCCACGTCCTCCCCTACCTGATCGTCGGCGCCGTCCTCGCCCTGGCCACCGGCCCCACCCTGACCGTCCTCGCTCTCGGCGACGACAGCGCCCGCGCACTGGGCGTACCGGTCGCCCTCGCCCGCTGGGCCGGTTTCCTCACCATCGTCCTGCTCACCGGCGCCGCCACCGCCGTCGCCGGACCGATCGGTTTCCTCGGCCTCGTCGTCCCCCACATGGCGCGCGCCGTGACCGGGCCGGACTACCGGTGGGTGCTGCCCTGTTCCGCACTGTTGGGGTCGATCATCATCCTTCTGGCCGACACCGCGGGGCGGGTCATCGCGATCCCCGGCGAGGTGGAGGTCGGCATCGTCACCGCCTTGCTGGGCGCGCCCGTCTTCATCGCTCTCGTCCGCCGTCGATCGCTGGTGCACCTATGACCTGTCAGTCGCCCCCTGTCGTCGAATCCGTCGCCGTCCCCGACGAGGTCCTTCGGGGAGGGCGACGTCATCTGCGGGTGGGGCCGTTGTCCCTGCTGGTGTCCGTCCGGAATGTCGCATTGGGCGGGTGTTGTCTCCTGGTGGGCGTTCTCGTCCTGGCTGCCGGGCTCACCGTCGGTGACTACCCGTTGACGGTGCCGGACGTGCTGCGCGTCCTCGGCGGCTTCGGCAATGCCATCGAGACCAGGATCGTGGTGGAGTGGCGGTTGGCGCGCGCCTTGGTGGCCGGCGCGGTCGGTCTGGCGTTGGGGTTGGCGGGGGCGTTGACGCAGAACACGGCCCGTAATGCTTTGGCCAGTCCGGACATCCTGGGGATCTCGATGGGTGCGTCGGCGGCGGCGGTGGCGGTGATCGCCGCCGGTGCCACGGGGGTGGTCGTGTCTGCGGTGGCGATCCCGGTGGCGTCCTTGGTGGGTTCTTTGGCGACGGCGGCGGCGATCTATCTGTTGGCGTGGAAGCAGGGCATCGATACTTATCGGCTCGTGCTGATCGGTATCGGGGTGAACTCGATGTTGGCCTCCTCGGTGACTTTCGTGTTGGTGCGCGCCGATCTGAACACGGCTTCCCGGGCGACGATGTGGCTTTCGGGGAGTGTCAACGGCCGGTCCTGGCCGGAGCTGGTGCCGTTGTTGGTGGTGTTGGCGGTGACGGTGCTGGTGTTGCCGGTGGCGGCGCATGAGTTGACGGCGCTGCGGCTGGGTGAGGACAGTGCGTCGGCGTTGGGGGTGGATCTGCATCGGGTGCGGCGTCGGTTGTTGTTCGTCGCGATCGCGTTGACGGCGGTGTCGGTGGCGGCGGCGGGGCCGGTCGGTTTCGTGGCCTTCGTAGCTCCGCAGCTGGCCAGGCGGATCTTCGCGACGAGTACCCCGCCGTTGGTGGGTAGCGCCTTGTGTGGGTCCTTGCTGGTGCTGACGGCCGATCTGGCGGCGCGCACGTTCTTGCCCTGGGAGTTGCCGGTGGGGATCGTCACGGCCGCGATCGGTGGGCCGTTCCTGTTGTACGTCATCATTCGCACCGACCGGAAGGTCACCTTGTGAGCCTCGACGAAACCACTCCTGCTGTGGCCGGCCCGGATTCGCGGGCGGCGGCGCCGCGGTTGACGGTGCACGGCGCCCGGGTCGGGTATGGCGACAAGGTCGTCCTGCCGGAGGTCGACCTGTCCATTCCGACGGGGGTGATCACTACGGTCATCGGCCCGAACGGGTGTGGGAAGTCGACGCTGTTGCGGAGTCTGGCGCGTCTGCTTCCGCCGTCGGCCGGGCGGGTCTGTCTGGACGGGCAGGATCTGTACCGGTTGCGTCCTCGGCAGGTGGCGACCGTCATCGGGTTGCTGCCGCAGATGCCGGTCGCGCCGGAGGGGATGACGGTCGCCGATCTGGTCGCCCTGGGTCGGCATCCGCATCACAGTTGGTGGCGTCAGTGGGCGGCGGATGACGCCGATCATGTGCGGCAGGCCTTGGAGCTGACGGGGGTGGGTGACCTGGCGGGGCGCTCCGTGGACACTCTGTCGGGTGGGCAGCGGCAGCGGGTGTGGTTGGCGATGGCTTTGGCTCAGGACACCGATGTCGTGCTTCTCGACGAGCCGTCCACCTATCTGGATCTGGCGCATGCCTTGGATCTGCTCGACCTGGTCGATGTCCTGCACGACGAGCGGGGGCGCACCGTGGTGATGGTTCTGCACGATCTGGTGTTGGCCACCCGGTACAGCGATCATCTGGTGGTGATGAAGGACGGGCGGGTGGTGGCGACCGGGGCGCCGCAGGATGTCGTCACGGAGGAGTTGTTGTCGGAGGTCTTCGGTTTGCAGGCGCAGGTGGTGCCCGATCCGGTCAGCGACCGGCCGCTGATCGTTCCGATCGGGCGTAGGCACACCACGGTCGTCTGCTGAGCCGTCGCGGCCGCTGTGGCCGCTGTGGGCGGACGGTGGGTGGGGGCCGGCCCGGGGTGAGCCGGTGTCGTCGTCGAGGGTGCTGGTGGCACGGCGTGTCGGCGCGGAGGGGAGCTGGGTCGGCTCAACCCGGAACCGGCTGCCCGGGAGCGCAACCCCCCGATTAACGTGGGTGGCCGACGCCGACCAGCCATAAGGAAGCAGCGATGACCGAGCACGACGAATGTCCCCTGGAGGAAGCGCCGATGCGCGCAAGCATGCGGCTGGCCCCCTTCGAAGCCATGTCGAACTGGGTGCGGACCTTGGAGGAGGTGTCCTGGCCGTTGACGGAGAGCGCTCTCCACGAGACCGTCGGACGCTTCGGGTGGGGTCAGTTCTGGCCGACGGAGCAGGATGACCAGGTCACGGGGGTGGAGGTTGCGGTGACCGATCAGGTCGGTGTGCTTCCTCGTGAGGAGGAGCAGTCGCTGGCGTTGAACATCTTCGCCGATGTCTGTAATCACTTCCGGCAGGTGAGGGGGATGCCGGAGAGTTCGGTGTGCGACGGCTCGACCATGATGATGGCCTGGCGGTTGGCCAATGACGGTTCCGCTGTGGTGAAGAAGGCCAGTTGGGGGGTCACCTTGTGGGTGATGGGTCCGGCGCGTGCCGAGGAGATGCGGGCGGAGCCGTGGGGTCAGGTGAACCGGTGGACCTCGTGGGAGGACTTCGAGGCGGCGCTGGTCCGGGTGTTGCGTGATCAGCTTGATGCTCGTACGCGGGTGACCTTCTTCTCGTGTGGGGATGACGGTGAGCCTGGTCCGACCGTGGAGGTCGACAAGAACGAACCGGATTGGCACGAGTCGCCGGATCTGTTGATCAGTGGGGTGACGCAGGGTGTGGGTCAGTCGCTTTCCGAGGAGGTTTCTGCGGCTGGTTGGGAGTGGGTCGAGGAGAACGCGTGTTGGTCGATGCGTCATCTGTGGCCGGCGCCGTGGGATTTGTATCCGTTGTTGGCGCGTTCGGTGTGCGTGATGATGCGCAGCCATGGGGTGTCTTCCCCTGATCGGTTGTCTTATGCGGCGCATCGGGCGGCGTCGGAGGACGGGAGGCTGCCTGAGGAGGGTGTGCTTTTCGGGGATTTGGGTATCCGGCGGGTGGTGGACTGATCCCGTTCCGGGGTGCCGGGGGTGTGGGCGGTGTCCGGGCCGGGTGTTCGTCTCCGCGGGGGTGGGCGTCCGGCCCGGAGGTGGTGTTCACCGCCGCCCACTCTGCTTGATATAAAAAACATGAATTATCCCCTTATGGAGCGGCTTGCCCGTCGCACCGAAAGTTTTTTTGCCTCGCCATATCCGACGTACGCATAACCCAAAGTCACATTTTGGCTAAATGAAACTCAGCCAAAAGTCCCCCATCACCCAAAATCCTTCATTTTTTTAGAACTTTTCGGACATTCCGCCCATCCAGGCTCTTGCCAGGGGTGTTAGCGTCCGAACGTTCGGTTGTCGAAAAATATTTCTTATCGCCAGCCTGGGCCTTCCATCTGAGCCACACGTGAAGGATCACAGATGACCATCACCTTCTCGCCCTCAAAGGCATCAGCAACCCTCGCCTCCCTCGTCGTGACCGTCGCCCTCACGGCGCCCGTCGCCTCCTACGCAGCCCCCATGAGCAGTTCGCCAGCGCCACTGGCAGCGCCTGCGGCGGCTCGCGGCTGCTCCGACGACGAGACCAACTCCTACGTCCGTGGCCTCAACTACAAGCCAGAGGACGTCCTGAAGCGTGACGGCGAAAAAATCACCAACCCGCCGAAGAGCGAAGGAGAGATGAAGGACGGCGTCTTCCGCGTCATCACGAAGAACCGCCGCACCATCTCCAACAAATCGACCGATATCGCGGCCACCAATTCCACCGCCAGCACCATCTACCCCGGTGCCCTGCTGCTGGGCGACAAGAACTTCGTCGAAAACCAGCCCACCATCATCAACATGGAACGCAAGCCGTTGACGATGAGTGTCAACCTGCCCGGCATGGACGGCAAGGCCAACAGCGAGACCGTGAAGAACCCGACCCGGTCGGACACCAACGGCTCCCTCAACACCTTGCTCGAACGGTGGAACAAGGACTACGCGCCGAAGTACCCCAACCCGCCGGCCACCATGCAGTACAACGAGACGATGGCCTACACCCAGGACCAGCTGATCGCCAAGTTCGGCGTCGGTTCCGCCGTCCCGATCACCAAACTGGGTGTCGACTTCACCGGGATCCGGGAAGGCAAGAAACAGACCTCGGTCGTCTCGTTCAAACAGATCTTCTACACCGCCTCCGTCAACGACCCGGGCTCGCCGTCCGACATGATCGGCCACAGCGTGTGCGGCAAGGGCCTGAAGGAACGCGGCGTCAACGCCTCCGCCCCGCCGCTGTACGTGTCCAGCGTCTCCTACGGACGCCAGATGTACGTCAAGCTGGAGACCAGCTCCACCTCCTCCAAGGTCGAAGCCGCCTTCAAGGCCATCGTCAAGGGCGTCGACATCAGCGGAAACGTCGAGTACCAGAAGATCCTCGCCAACTCGAACTTCCGCGCCATCGTCCTCGGCGGATCGTCCAAGGGCCAGTCCGAGGTCATCACCGGCAAGCTCTCCGAGCTCAAGAAGGTCATCAACGCCGACGCGAACTACAGCCGCACCAACCCCGGAGTGCCGATCTCCTACACGGCCAAGTTCCTGAAGGACAACTCCCAGGCCGCGGTGCACAACAACTCCGAATACGTGGAGACCAAGGTCACCACCTACCGCAACGGCAAGATCAACCTCGCCCACAAGGGCGGCTATGTCGCCCGGTTCAAGGTCGGCTGGGACGAGATCGCCTACGAAAACGGCGAGGAGAAGAAGACCCGTAAGGAATGGGACGGCAACGGAAAGAACCGCACCGCCCCCTTCAACACGGTGATCCCGCTGCCCGCCAACGCCCGCAACATCACCGTCTTCGCCGAAGAGGCCACCGGCCTCGCCTGGGAGCCCTGGCGCACCGTCCGCGACGACAAGGACCTGCCCCTGACCAAGGAGCGGAACATCGCGATCTGGGGCACCACCCTGCACCCGAAGTCCGACAACAAGGTCCCCGAGGACAAGACTCCGGAGGACTGAAAAGGCCGCTGAGAGCCACTGCACGCACGGAACAGCGGGGCCAGGACACCAATGTCCTGGCCCCGCTGTTCCGTGGTGGGCGAGGGTCTTCCTCACGAGGCCGATGTTCTTGCACTGTTCGGCCGGTGCGAAGACTACTTCGTGGCCGCCACCGGTTTCCCCGCTGCAGCGGGCGATGTCCAGAGCCTGTTCTATTCCTTGCCACCCGGGGTCGATCTCGAGATGAAACGTCTCTTAGTGATACGCGACGGCAACACCGTGGTAGGCCTGGTAGATGTCATTGACAACTATCCCGATGTCGATTCTTGCTCGGTCGGCATATTCCTGATCGAACCGGGATCCCGCCGCCAAGGCCTCGGACGCCATATGGCACTACGCCTAGCGGAAGAGCTCCGCAGACTGGGCCGCAAACGGGTCACAGCGACGTGCCCACGTGACTGGGCGCCGGGAATCGCCTTTCTGGAACACCTCGGCTTCCAGATTGACGCCCCGGAGAGGCCCGGCCCTGAAATCGGCAACCGCTTACGCAAATCCGTCGAGTACCACCTGTGCTCAGCAACTCTGGATCTAGCATCTTGAAACGCTGACCCGCGTGTATCAACGGGTGAGGGATTCGTTGATCTCAACGTTGGGCACGGTCGAATCAGGACGCCGAGCCCGGTCAAGACTCGCAGCGACCGGCCCGCCACAGCTGGGCATACCGGCCGTCCGCCGCCAACAACTCCTCGTGTGAACCGGACTCCACCACCGCTCCCGAATCCATCACCACGATGCGATCAGCCAGCCGCGCCTGCTCCAGACGGTGAGCGACCACCACCGACGTCCGGCCTGCCGCCAACCGCATCGCCGCCTCGTCCACCCCGGCGCCAGGCTCAGAACTCTCCTCCGAAGCAGCCTCGTCCAAAACCACCACCGGCGGATCCAACAAAGCCACCCGGGCGATCGCGATCTGCTGAGCACGCACCGGCGACACCGGCACCCCGCCACCACCGATCACCGTGTCCACGCCGTCGGGCAAGGACGCCACCCACTCCGACAGCCCCGCGACCTCCACGGCAGCCTGCACCGCAGCCTCATCGGCCCCCGGCACCGCCAAACACAGATCGTCCCGCAAGGACCCCGAGAAGACATGACTCTCCTGCGCGATCAACACCAGCGAACGCGCCCGCACCCGCGGCGGCATCGACGCCACATCCACCCCACCCAGAAGCACCTGGCCGCCCTGCGGACTGCGCACCCCGGTGAACAAGGCCGCCACCGTCGACTTGCCCGCACCCGACGCCCCCACCAAAGCCAAGGACGACCCCTGCGGCACCGTCAGGTCGAAACTGTCCAGCACGCGAGCGCCCCCGTCGTAGGCGAAGGTCAACGCCTGCGCCGTCAGATCACCCGAACAGGGCACGACTGCTCCCTGAGCGGCGGCTCCGTCCGTCGACTCATCCGTTCCCAGACCTACGATCCGCCGTAGGGACACCGACGCCGACTGCACCTGGTCGATGACCATCACCAGCGCACCGATCGGCCCGAAGAGCCTGAAGAAGAACAGGCTCGCCGCGGTGGCCTGGCCCACCGACACCTCACCGACCTGCACCAGCCAGGCGCCGACCGCCAAGAGCACACTCACCCCGAGGAATTCCGCCAGGTTCACCCCGGCGAACAGGCGGGTCGTCGCGACCTGCACCAGTACCGTCAACCGGGTGACCTGCCACGACGGCTGGGAAGCCCGCGGACGGCGGTAGTCCTGCAGTTGCAGCGCCCGCAAGGTCGGGGCGCCCTCGGCGATCCCGAGAACTTCACCGGCCCGGGACGCCCTGGCCGCGCGTTCTTCCACATACAGCGGCGGCGCCTCCCGCCGGTACCGGCGCACCACGAAGACGTACACCGGTGAGGTCACCACCACGAGGGCCACCACGAAAGACCAATGGATGCCGGCCATCCCCACCGCGGTGACCAGTACGGCTGCGCCTGCACCGGTCAGCGCCGGAACGGCCTGGTTGACCGCCGATGTCACTGCGGCGACGTCATCGGTCGTCCGCGAGACGATGTCTCCGCTACCGGCCCGTTCCACCCGTGCCAGCGGCCGACGCAAGGCAGCCCGCATCGACTGCTCACGCAGGTCGGCGACCACCCGGTCGGCGGCCCCCGCGGAGAGGACCGTCCCCACCCCGTGCGCTGCCGCGCCCGCCAAGGTCGCCGCCACCATCACCGCGATCGACCGGACCACCGCGTCCGAACCCGAGCCGAGGAGGGGGACCTCACGGCCCCGGACGATGTCGACCAGTCCGCCCAACACCGCAGGCAGTGCCAGGCCGCAGAAAGCGGCGAAGAGCAGCAGCGGCACCGCCAGGGCGACCCGCCAGGCCTGCGGACGACCCAACCGGCAGGTCTCCGCCCAGACTTCCCGGCCTGAGGCGAGCGCGAAGGTCTCCGGGGCGGAGGCGTCAACGGTAGAGGTGGGGGCGGTCACGAGGTGGCTCCTGCCGTGCATTCGAGGGAGGTCTCGGGCTGGGCGTAGCCGTCCTCGCCGGGGGTGGGCTCGGGAAGGGTGACCGTCCGGTCGGCGACAGCTCGCCAAGCCGGAGACGACGTGCACACCAGGGTGATTCCTTCGGCGCGGAAGTCGCGTACGCTGCGGGCGACCTGATTCTCGGTGACGGCGTCGACGGCGGTCGTCGGGTCGTCGAGCAGGAGGACGGCGGGGCGGCCGGCGAGGGCGCGGGCGAGGGCGACCCGTTGGCGTTGTCCGCCGGAGAGCCGACGGCCTGCTTCGCCGATCTGGGTGTGCCCGCCTTCGGGGAGCAGGGCGAGGACGTCGTCGAGGCCGGCGGCGGTCTGGGCTGCGCGGGTGTTTTCCGGGGTTCCGCGGCCGGCGGCGACGGCGTCGTCCAGGGTGTCGGGGAAGAGGTGGGTGTCGTGGGGTGCGACGTGGACGACGGTGCGGATGAGGTCGACGGGGCAGTCGGCCAGGTCGGTGCCGGAGAGTACGGCCCGGTCGTCCGGTCCCGGGGCCGCGGTGGAGGTGCCGCCGAGGAGGCGTCCGAGCAGGGCGTTCTGCTCAGGTGTCGCCTCGATCACGACGAATTCCCCCTCTCTGAAACGGTACTCACCGCCGCCTATCCGCAGTGCAAGCTCCTCACCCCGCTCCGTCTCCCCCTCAACCGGAACCTGGACACCGAGGACGGTGCTCAGATTCCGGTCGTGGGTGGGATCTTGTCGGTCGTGGGGGGTGCGTAGGAGAGTCAGGACTCGTTCCGCCGAGGCCAGTCCTGCCGCCCAGAAGATGCCGACATTGCGTCCGAGCAGCGTCATCGGCCCGACCACCAGCTGGGTGAGGGCGACCACGGTGACCAGCTCACCGATCGTGAACGACCCGTGCACCGTGCGGTGGGCGGCGACTCCGGCGACGGCGACCACGAAGAGCCCCCCGGCCAATGAGGTCGAGCTCTCCATCACCGCCCGGGAACCGTTGGCGCGCAGCGCCGCGTCCAGAGCGGACCGCGAAGAGGTCTCGTACCGGCGGCGGGCTTCCGGCTCGGCACCCAGACCCTTCACGACCCGCAGGCCGCTGATCAGGTCGGCTGCCGTACCCGCAGCGGCAGCGGCAGCGGCCTGCGCACCGCGCAACCGGGCCGCCAACGGCCGCATCGCCCGGTCGGCGACCGCGACAGTGACCGCGGCGCCGATCAGGACCCCGACAGCCAGGGGCCACCAGATGACCGCCAGCAGCACACCCACGGCGAGCAGTGCGGCGAGCTCCCCCACCGGGAAGAACGAGATCAGTTTGGTGCGGGCCACCGCCTGCACGTCACTACTGGCCACCGCGAGCAGATCCCCGGCGAGACGAGGACGCCCACCGAAACCGCGCGCATCGAGGATGCGGTCGGTGGTCAAGGTGCGCAGCTCGTGTTCCAGCTGGCCGTAACCGGCGAAAGCCAGCCGCGCCCCCATCCGGTAACCGGTGGACAACACCACGAAAGCCATGCCGAGCACGCCCACATAGGTGAGGGTCCCGGTGAGATCGCCTGCGGCGACAGGGCCGTCCAAGGCCCAGCCGATCAACAGGGGAACGCACGCCTCACCGACCTGGTGGAGTACGGCCAGGACGGCGGCGAGCGCGGTACGCCGGGGGTGCGCGGTCAGGACCTGCCGGAGCAGGCCTGCCGGGGTGGTGTCCTCGGTGATCTGCAGGGTGCGGTCGTCGATGCGGGAGTCATCGGGGACGCAGGTGATCGGCACGTCAGCTGCTCTCTGGGCCGGCGCGGAAGGTGACGGCGTGCTGTCCCCAGCCGACGGGGTCGAGGCCGGTGAGGGTGGTTCCGGTGACGGCGGCGAGTGCTTCGAGGTCGCTGCGGGTGGGCAATGCGGCGCCGTGCAGGCAGAGCCTGCGCAGGTCGTCCTCGAGTTCGTGTTCGTCCGGCCTGGCGGGGTCGAGCAGCGGTGTGACCATGACGAGTCGCCCGGTGTCGCTGAGGAGGTCGCTGATCAATGCGGGAAGGTCCTCGGCAGGGGTGGTGCCGGGGAGGTCGACGGCGACAACGGTGTCGGCCGGGGCCGGGAGCTGTCCGGGCCGGGGTGCCGCGGTGAAGGTGACGGCGGGCCTGCGGGCGGCGCTCATCTCGTCGCGGCAGCGGCGGAGCTGCCGGTCGTCGCCGGTGACGGTGATCGACAGGTCGGGGCGTTGCCGGATGATCTCGTCGGCGTAGACCCCGGCTCCCGGGCCGAGGACGGTGACCTGTTCGCCGTCCTTCAGGTCGAGGACGGGAGGCAGCGCCGGAGCGGTGAACCCGGCTTCCTGGGCGACCCGGTCGGCGTGGTCGTCGGCGATCTCGCCGTCGCCGGTGAGTTCGGCGAAGATCGTCTGCCCGCCCTGGGAGGCGCGTTCGCCGGTGCGCAGCCCGGCAAGCAGGCCGATGAAGGCGAGGTCCCGGCGGGCGGCGGCCCCGGTGAGGGAGGTGACCATGTGCGAGTCGGGGTCGGAGAGTTCGTTGCCCAGCGGGGTCAGGTGCAGGAATCCTTCGTCGTCGAGTCGCAGGTATTCCAGGGCGCCGAGGTAGCGGACCAGGCGGCTGAGTCGTTCGGCGGGGACTCCGGTGCGTCCGGCGAGGTCGGGCAGGTTGTCGACGCCTTCGTCGATGGCGGCGAACAGGTCGATCTCGCAGGCGGCACGGACCGCGAAGGCGGGGGCGAGTTCGGTCATCTCGTGGATGACGGCGGTCGGTCGGGGGCCGGTGGCTTCGACGTCGACGGTGGAGGGGTCGTCGCCCATGGTGACGACGGGGCGTTCCTTCCAGTAGCCGGTGATCTCGACGTCGCTCTTGGGGAGTCCGCAGTCGTGGGTGAACCAGCGGCGCAGCGGTTTGATCCGTCCGGCTTCCCCGGCGATCCACACGTACGGGGTGCCTTCGTCGAGGGTGCATTCCTGGGTGGTCCGGATGAAGTCGCCGCCTTCGGCGCGCACCACCCAAGTGATGCGGGCGTCGGCCTGGGTGGCCAGTTGGACGATGTGGTCGGTTTCGGCGACTTCGACGACGGCCTGCACGGGGAAACCTGCCGGAAGTTCTTCCAGGCAGCGGGCGATGGCGGGCAGTGCCGTCTCGTCGCCGGCGATGAGGAGGCTGTCGGCGTGGGTGGGCAGTGCCGAGGAGGCTTTGGGTCCGGCGACGTGGACGGCTTGTCCGGGGCGGGCGCGCCCGGCCCAGGTGGAGGCGAGGCCGGCGATGTGTTGGGCGAAGTCGACGACGAGCTGTCCGGTCTCGGTGTCGAAGCTGCGCACCGTGTAGGTGCGGGCCAGGGAGATGGTGCGTTCGTCCCAGTCGAGGCGGCCGTCGGGCAGGGGTTCGGGTGTGACGGCTTCCCCGGTGGCGGGGTCGGGGACGATGATCTTCACGTCGTCGTCGAAACCGTTGCTGACCAGCGCGGGGACGGCGACGCCATTCCGTTCGTGGGCGTGGACCCCGGGGCCACCCAGGACGACCCGGCGCATGCCGGGGCTGAGGTCGTAGGCGTCGATCACCTGGAGTTCCCGGACGGTGATGGGGTAGACGGTCCGGTCGCGGCTGGTGCGGGGCATGGGCTCCTCGTTCGTGGCGATGTGGAGCCCGGCCGTCAGGGGCAGACCTGACGGCCGGGCTGGTTTGGGGGAGTCTGGTGTTTCAGGCGCTGGCGCGCTCCTGACCTGCTCGGGCGGTCAGGATGCTGTCGAGGATCTCGCTGCTGCGCAGAGCGAGGTTCGACAGCAGGGCCGAGGTCAGTCCGTGGGTGTGTTCCACCCCGCCGTTGAGGTACACGGAAGGAAGCGCGTCTTCGGCGGGGGCCCAACGATAGTCGCGGAGCACGGCGGGGAGCCCGTTGTCGTGGCGGTACCAGCGGGCGCTGTCGCCGAAGAGGTCGGCGGGGTCGGCGCCGCGGTAGCCGGTGGCCATGACGACGGCGTCGGCCCGCAGGGTCTGTTCCTGTCCGTTCATGAGGTCACGGACGGTGAGGGTGACGCCGTCGGCGTCCTCGGTGCACGCGATGGCTTCGGTGCAGTTGTGGATGTGCAGGCGGGGTCGGCCGGTGACGAGTTCTTCGTAGGCGCGGGTGTAGAGGTCTTCGATGAGGACGGGGTCGACGGCGGAGTAGTTGGTGCCGCGGTGGTAGCGGTACATACGTTCGCGGACCTGTGGGTCGGCGCCGTGCCAGCGGTCGACCATGTCGGGGTCGAAGATGCGGTTGGCGAACGGTGAGTCGTCGGCGGGGGTGTAGCCGACCTTGCCGAAGACGGCGTGGATGGTGCGTTCGGGGCAGGTGTCGTGCAGGTGCTGGGCGGCTTCGGCGGCGGACTGTCCGGAGCCGATCACGATGGCCGTGCGGATCTTGCCCGGTGCGGCGTCCAGGGAGGTGAGCAGGTCGTGGGTGTGGAAGACCCGGTCGGAGGCGGTGGCCCAGACAGGCATGATCGGGACGAGCCCGGGGGCGTGGACGAGGGTGCGTCCGTGGAAGGTGGCGCCGTCGGCGGTGGTGACGGTGACCTGGTTCCCGCCCCGGTCGACCTCGACGCCGGTGACGGTGCTCCCGTAGCGGGCGACGTCCTCGACGTGTTTCGCGGCCCAGGTGAGGTAGTCGGCGAATTCCTGACGGGTGGGGAAGAAGCTCTGTTTGTTGACGAAGTCGGGAAGCCGTCCGGCCTGGTGGACATAGGTGAGGAAGGACAGCGGGTGTGCCGGGTCACGGTAGGTGACGAGGTCTTTCAGGAAGGAGATCTGCATGGTCGTCCCGGGGAGCATCATGCCGGGGTGCCAGGTGAAGTGGTCGCGTTTCTCGAGGAAGATCGCCGTGATCCTGCGATCGGCTGGGGCTTCGCGGTTGTGGTCTGCGAGGGCTATGGCCAGGGCGATATTGGCGGGGCCGAAGCCGATGCCGATGATGTCGTACACGAGAAGCCTCTTCGGTGTTGTTTCGTACCAGGGACAACCAGCTAATTAGGTAAGGCTAACCTTATTTCCGTGGTGAAGGGAGTTCAACGTCCTCACGCAACCCACGCTTACTCACCTTCCCCACCCCCGTCTGCGGAAATTCCCGCACCAGATGCACCACATCCGGAATCGCAAAGGACGCCAACCCCCGCGCCCGCAAGAACTGCCGCAAACCCCGCGCATCCGGAACATCCGCCGCCCCCGGATCACGCACAATCACATAAGCGCACACCCGCTCCCCCAACACCTCGTCCGGCAGACCCACCACCGACACGTCATGCACCGCCGGATGCGCCAACAACTCGTTCTCCACCGCCTCCGGAGCGACCTTCTCCCCACCACGGTTGATCTGATCCTTCGCCCGGCCGACCACCACCAGATGACCCGACGGCAACTGCCGCACCACATCCCCCGTCCGATAAAAACCCTCCGCCGTGAACGAACGCGCATCGTGCTCCGGCGCCCGGTGATAACGACGAATCGTGTACGGACCCCGCGTCAACAAATGCCCCGGCTCCCCCGAAACCACCGGAACATCCGCGTCATCGACCACCAGCACCTCGTCCCACGACGACTGCGGACGCCCCTGCGTCGACAACACCAGCTCCGGGTCGTCGTCGAACCGGGTGTAATTCACCAGGCCCTCGGCCATCCCGAAAACCTGCTGCAAAGCACAACCCAACTCCGGAACCACCCGACAGGCCACCGACTCGCTCAACTTCGCGCCACCGACCCACAACACCCGCAAAGAAGACAGCTCCGACCGCTCCCGCAGCGGCGAATTCAACCAGGCCAACAACAACGGCGGCACCAGCGCCACCGCCGTCACCCCCTGCGCATCGATCAACGGCAGACAGGTCGACGGGCTCGGATCCGCCGCCAACACCACCTGCGCGCCCACCATGAACGCCCCCAGGATCCCCGGCGAACTCATCGTGAAATTGTGCGACGCCGGCAACACCACCAACATCACGTCGTCCCCGGTCAACGCCGTCACCTCGACACTGGCCCGCACCGAGTACAGATACTCCGCATGCGTCCGCGGTATCAGCTTCGGCACCCCCGTCGTCCCCCCGGACAACTGGAAGAACGCCAAGGACAACGCCGGCACCTCAGGCCGCTCCACCAGAGCACACCCCGACGCCGCCGCCCACGGATCCTCCACCCGATCCGCGACCAACACCACCTCCACCTCAGGGAACTCCGCACGCACCATCGACGGCACCGCCGCGAACCGCTCCCCCGGCCGATCCGGACCCACGTACGCCCGCGCCGGCGCCAGACCCACGAAATGCCGCACCTCCGCTGCACCGTGCGCCGCCAAAGCGAACACCGGCACCGCCCCCAACCGGTGCACCGCGAAGACCGTCTCCACGAAAGCCACCGAATTCGGCAGATGAACCACCACGGCGTCCCCGACACCGATCCCACGCGCCGCCAACACCCGCGCAGCCCGATCGACCGCCGCATCCAACTGCGCATAGGTCACCCGGCGATACCGGTCACTCACCGCAGGACGGTCCGGCCACCGACGGGCCGCCTCCACCAACAGGTCGTCCAGCGTGTCCTCGGTCCACAAACCCTCACGTCGATAACGGTCCACCAGCTCCGCAGGGATCCCCGACACGGTGTGCCCCTCCGGAACACCCCCATCCGGACCCACCGTGAGCTCGACCTTCGACGACGACATGGACACAGCACTCCTTCGGAGGAGGACGACAAGGACAGGACGGACACACCGCCACCACGCACGAGGAGACCCCCGCCCGGACACACCGTCGCAGGCGACCCCTCCGACCAGAGGGGCCACCCGCGACAGGTCAGCGGATCGACAACGGGCGCATATCCACCCACGTACGTTCCACGAACTCGCAGCACTCGGCCCGCGACGCCCCCTCAGGCGCGCCGAAGACGACCCGCCAGCCCCCGGGCAGCTCCCGGAACACCGGCCACAAGGAATACTGCTCTTCCTCATTGACGAGCACGAAGAATCGGCCGGACTCGTCGTCGAACGGATTGGTCGACATCAGGTCACTCCTTAACTGACGGTGTGGACGACGCTCAGGAGAACGTCTTCTCGAGCAGATCCAGCGTCTGCAACGCGCTGTCGTAATCAGGTCGGTAACTCGTCGCCGGGAACTCGTTCACCTTCTTGCCGGTGAACGACGGCAACTGCGAATAGACCGGGTCCGCCTGTAGCTCGGCCAACTTCGGACCACCTACCGGGATCACGAAGGTATTCGGCGCATCGGCCACCTTCGGCAGCAACTCCTTGCTGACATTGAACGAGTCCCCCGACCCGTACAACTTCGGCTTGTCGGCCTTCTCATAGACGTCGTCCATGTCGAAGCCGACCTCCTTCAACAACGACGGAAGCGCCGCCGTCGAAGGCACCAGACTGGGCTCCTTCGTCTGCAAGGAGAGCATCACCGCGGTCTTGCCCTCAGGCACCTTGATCTTGGCCTTCACCTCGGCGACCCGCTTCGTGTACGCCTCGATGAGCTCGTCGGCCTTCTTCGTGCGCCCGGCCGCATCGGCGACCATCCGCAACTGTTCCTTCCAGTCGGTCACCGACGTCGGCACCAGCACCGTCGGAGCGATCGCCTTCAGGTCGTCGTACCGCTTGTCCGCCTGCACCGCGGAGATCCCCTGACCACCGCCGATGATCAGATCCGGTTTCGCCGCCGCCACCGCCTCGACGCTCAACTCCTCGCCGCCGGGCAACGCCTTCGTCCCCTGCTTCGTCGCCGGATCAGCCCAAGAAGGCGGGAACTCCCCCTTTAGGTCGGTGACCCCCAACACCCGGGTGTCCGTCGCCGCGACCGGCGCCTCCAACCGGAAGGCATAACCCGCCAGCCCACCGGTCAGGACCACGATCCGCTTGGGCTCCTTCGGCACCTGGATGTCACCCTTGGCGCTCTTCACCGTGCGTTTCTCATCGCCGGAACCAGCCGAACCCTCGGACTTGCCCTGGGTACACCCCGACAGGACGATCGCTGCCGCCAGGCACAACGAGGTCAACTGGACGGCGCGTGGTCGTCGCTTCATGCTGGGAAAGGTCACGATGATTCTCCTCGGACGTGCTGGTGAGTACCGCTCGATCGCTGCTCGACGAGCGGAGAGGGAAGACGCTGGCCGGCAGCGGCCAGCGAAGGATCGGCGTCCAAGAGCGGAGCGACCTGGCTCCAGCCCTCGTCCGTGGCGATCCCGGCGTGGTCGAAGGGCACGAAGTGCACCGTCAACGGCCCACGATGCGCCCGGCGCCACCCGACATCGGGAGTCCAACCGGGCCGTCCCGGCAGGGCCTCCCCGGTGCTGTCGCCACCGACCCGACGGTCGGCTTCGGCCACCACCAAGGTCACCGCCCCCGGATAGTCGGGAAGCCTCGCCTCGTCGGCGAGCCGGAGACAACGGGCAAGGTTCGCCCGCAAGGACGCCAACAGCGCCGGCGAACGCCGCGCAGCCTGCGGGGTCAGACCGGCGATCCGCATGACCTGCTCGTCGGTGGTCGGCAGCGCGGACGACCCCCGCGGCGGAACATCCGCACCGCGCGGAGGCTCGCTGTCCAGCAACCCGACGAAAGCGACCTGCTGCCCGGCAGCACGCAGCCGCCCGGCCATCGCATAGGCCACCGTGCCGCCGAAGGAATAACCCAACAAGTGATAGGGCCCCTCGGGCTGGACGCCCCGGATCGCCGCGACATAGTGCTCGACGAGCCCGTCGAAGGTCTCCACCGGATCCGACGCAGCCCGTTCAGGCAACTGCACCCCGACGACCGGACGATCCGCCCGCAACCGCCGGGCCAACGGCAGGAAGGGCAGGGCGTACCCGCCACCAGGGTGGATACAGAACAGAGGTTCGCCGCTGCCGGAACGACGCAAAGGCAGAAGAATGTCCTGGCCCGGTCGCTCCTCCTCCGGCGCGGACGGCATCGCCGCAGCGATCTGCCCCAGGACGACCCCGGCCAACAGATCAGCCACGTCGACGTCGACCCCGGCACGTTCAGCCATCGTCGACAGACGCATCGCCCGCAACGAATCCCCGCCCAGGTCGGGCCAGGCATCCTCCGGACCGACCCGGTCGACCTCCAGGTCGAGCACCTGCGCCACCAAAGAACAGACCGCCCGTTCGGCCGCGGTCGCCGGACGTCGACCCGCCCCCGTGACGACCGGAGCCGGGTCGGGCAAGGCCGGACGGTCGAGCTTGCCGTTCGCGTTCAACGGAAGAGCCTCGACCTCGACGACCGCCGACGGGATCTGATGCACCGGCAGGACATCCCGCAGCGCGGAACGCACCCCGGACACCTCCCACCGTCCGCTCTCGTCGACGACGATCCACGCCACCAGACGGGCTGCCGCACCGCTGCCCCGCACATCGACGGCGCATCCCTGCACGCCGGGCAGCTCACGCACCGCGCACTCGGTCTCCCCCGGCTCGATCCGGATACCGCGAATCTTGACCTGACGGTCGGTGCGACCCAGGTAGCTCAACGTCCCGTCAGCTTCTCGACGCACCAGATCACCGGTGCGGTACATCCGGCTGCCGTCACCGGCGAAGGGATCAGCCACGAAAGACGCCGCCGTAGCCGCCGGACGTCCCGCATAGCCGTGCGCGGCACCGTCACCGGCCAGACAGAGCTCACCGCAAGCACCCACCGGCACTTCCCGCAGCCCGGAGTCCAAGACGTACGGGCGACAGTTGCGCACCGGCTTCCCGAGGCAGGGAGACGGGTTCGCGGCGAAGTCCGAACCGAAGGCGTTGATGGTGAACTCGGTCGGCCCGTACAGGTCGTACCCGGCGACATCGGGACGTTCCCGCAGCATCGTCCACAGCTGCGGTGGCACCGCCTCACCGCCGGTCATCACCAACACCGGGTGGACGTCACCGTCGAGCAGCCCCGCGTCGATCAACTCCCGGGCGTAGGAAGGAGTCACATTGACCACGTCGATCCCCACCTGCCGGTAGTGCGGCACCAACCGGTCAGGACGTAGACGTTCCGCCTCGTCGATGACGTGCATCTCGTGCCCGGCGAGCATCCAGAAGAGCTCCTCCCACGACATGTCGAAGGCGAAGTTCACCGTGTGCGCGATCCGCAAGGTGCGACCTGCTCGAGCCACCGTCGGAGCGAAGATCTCATCCCGATGGTTGTGGTACATCGCCGTCAGCCCGCGATGGCCGATGATCACCCCCTTGGGCAGACCGGTCGACCCGGAGGTGTACATCACGTACGCCGGGTCGTCGGCATGCGCCGGGCCCGCCAGACGCTCCACCGGAACCGACGGCATGGGCCGGTCGCCGTCCAGGACCGGAAGGATCTCGTCGAGCACGACCGGTTCCGGTGCACCGCCGTCCGGACAGTCGGTGAAGTTCTCCCCCGTCCGCCTGTCGACGACGACAGCCGCGGCGCCAGCGTCAGCGGCCAGATCGCGCAACCGACGCGCCGGAAGCGCCGGGTCCAAGGGGACATAGGCGGCGCCGGTGCGCAGGACGGCGAAGATCGCCACGATGTGGTCGGCCGTCCGCGGCAGACAGATACCGACCCGGTCGCCACGGCCCAACCCGCGATCGGCGAGGACCGCCGCCATCCGGGTGACCCGTTCGTCGACCTGCCGTGCGGTGAGTCTGGTCTCCCCGCAGACGAGGCTCCCGGCGTCGGGAGTGGCCACAGCCCGCTCCCGCAGGAGAGCGTCGACGCTGCCTTCTGGCCGCCCCGGCTCCGGTACGACGGCCGGGGCAGGTCGGTCACCGACGACCGGGCTCCCGGTCAGCACGGACACCGGGGTCCCCTCGGGCAGGGTGGCCAGGTCGGCGAGGATGTCGGCGACCCGGGTGAAGAGGTCGGCGATCCGCGCCGGATCAGCCAGGTCGTCACGATGCTCGCAGGTCAACACGATCTCCTGCTCTGCGCCCTGCAGGTCGCAGTCCAGGACCACCGGGTAGTGGGTGGCGTCGACGGCTTCGGCGCGAACCACTCCGGCCCGGGCGAAGACCTCGTTCACCGACGACTGCCGGGGAGTGTTCCGCACCACGAGCAAGGTGTCGAACAACGGGTTGCGTCCGGCGATGCGGTGGACCTCGGCCAGGCCGATCTGCTGATACTCCTGCAAGCCTCCCTGGTCACGGAAGAGCCTGCGGGCCAGGTCGACGATCTTCTCCGCCGGGTCGACCCGTACTCGCACCGGGACGGTGTTGATCGTCAGCGTGATCATGCGTTCCACCCCGGGGACGCGCGGGTCCCGTCCGGAGACCGTCGACCCGAAGACGATGTCGTCGGCTCCGCTGACCGCCCGCAACGCCAGTCCCCACGCCGCGGAGACCAGCACGGCCGGGCTCACCCTCCAGGTGCGGGCCCGGGCCCGCAACCGGTCCGCAGTCACCGGGTCGATGGACCTGCGGCTCCGTGACGGAGTGGCCGCCGCAGCTTTCGCCCCGGGGACGCCCAGGAGGGTGGCATCGCCCAGGTCGGTCAGGTAGTCACGCCAGGCTGCGGCGGCCTCCTCCGGGTCCGCGCCGACGACGACGCACAGGTGGTCCCGGAAGTCGGGTGCGGCGGGCAGCGCTGCCTCGTCCTGTCCCTGGTGGCGGCGCAGCAGCCGGAAGAGCTCCTCGAAGAGCACCGTCTGCGACCAGGCGTCGGTCAACAGGTGGTGTTGGGTGATGAGCAGACGGTCGAGCCCGCCCGGCAGGTGGACGACGGTCGCGCGGATCAGCGGCGGCGCAGCCGGGTCGATGCGGGTCGCGAACTCACGCGCGGCGATCCGCGTCGCGGCTTCTTCGCCGTCGGCGTCCTCCTCGGTCAACGGCACCCGAGCGGCCGGGGCGAGGAACTGCACCGGCCGGTTGAATCCGTGATGGGTGAATCCGGCACGCAGAGAAGGGTGCCGGCGCAGCAGATCGGCCAGTGCGGCCCGGACGGCGGCCAGGTCGAGGCCGCCGGGCAGGTCGAAGTGGTGCTGCACCACGTAGGCGTCGGCGGTGTCCGCGTCCAAGCTGGACTGGGTGTACATGCCCTCCTGGAGGGGGGTGACCTGGAGCGCTTCGGTCCAGCCGGGGCAGAGCTCGTCGAGGAGGCGGCTCTGCTCAGGGGTGGGCTCGACGGTGATCCGACGCTCCGGACGGTCGGTCGACGTGTCGGCCCGGGCGTTCACGGCACGCCCGGCGTCCACGGCAGGCCCGGCGTCCACGGCAGGCCGGGCGTCCTCGGCACGCCCGGCGTCCACGGCCGGAGTGGTGTCGTCGACGGAACCGATCGGGGTCGCGGCGGCGGCGAGCGCGCCGAGGGTGTCGGCGGCGAAGACCTCGGCCACGGTCGTCTCGTATCCGGCGGAGCGGACCGCTGCGACGAGCCGTACCGAGGTGATGCTGTCCCCGCCCAAGGTGAAGAAGCCGTCGTCGGGTCCGCTGCCCGTCGTCCCCAAGAGGGTGTCGACGGCGGCGCATACGGCCTGTTCGGCGGGGGTGCCGGGGCGTCGTCCGGCGACGGTCGGCACGGCGGGTTCAGGCAGTCTCGCCCGGTCGACCTTGCCGTTGAGGGTCATCGGCAGGGCGTCGACGACGGTGATCACGGTGGGCAGCATGTAGTCGGGCAGGTGCCCGGCGGCGTCGGCGCGGATCTGCGCGGGATCGACCTGGGCCCCGTCGAGGGGGACGACGTAGCCGAGCAGTCTCGGCGTGCCTTGGGTGTCGGGTCGGACGGTGGCCGCAGCGCGACGTACCCCGGTCGCCGCGGCGAGCGCGTTCTCGACCTCGCCGAGTTCGATGCGGTGCCCGCGGACTTTGACCTGGTCGTCGGCGCGGCGCAGGAAGGTGATCAGGCCGTGGCGTCGGACCACGAGGTCGCCGGTGCGGTAGAGGCGGCGGCCGGGCCGGTCGGGGTCGGCGATGAAGCGGGCGGCGGTCAGGCCGGGGCGGGCCAGGTATCCGCGGGCGAGTTGGGCGCCGCCGAGGTAGAGCTCGCCGGCGACGCCGTCGGGGACATCGCGTAGGACGCTGTCGAGGATGCGGGTGTGGACGTCGGTCCAGGGTGCGCCGATGGTGACTGGACCGTCCGGGGTGAGCAGGTCACAGGTCGCCCAGACGGTGGCTTCGGTGGGTCCGTAGACATTGCGGGCGTCCTGGCAGTGTCGGGCCATGGCGGCGCCGAGGTCGGTGGGGACGGCTTCGCCGCCGATGAGGGCGTGTACTGCGGCCAGGGTGGTGTCCTGGTGTTCTTCGGCGTGGTCGATCAGGGCCCGCCACAGCGAGGGTGTCGCTTGGAGGACGTCGATGCGCTCGTCGGCGAGGAGCCCGGTGAGGGTCTCGGGGTCGAGGATGTCGTCGCGGCGGGCGATGACGACGGTGCCGCCGGCGAGCAGGGGTGCGAACAGTTCGAGTCCGGCGATGTCGAAGGAGACGGTGGTGACGGCGAGGAGGCGGGCGCCGGGGGCGATCCACTGGTCGGCGAGCACGGTGTCGAGGAAGACGGCGAGGTTCGCGGCGGTGATCATCACCCCTTTGGGGCGGCCGGTCGAGCCGGAGGTGTGGATGACGTAGGCGAGGTCGTCGGTGCTGCCGGGCAGGGGTGGGAGGGTCCGCTGTCCGGTGTCCTCCTGGCCGTGCTGGTCGAGGGTGTCCAGCAGGAGTGCGGGTGCGCCCAGGTCGGGCAGTTCGGCGGCGGTGTCCGTGGTGGTGAGCAGGCAGGTCGGGGCGGCGTCCTCGCACATGGCGGCCAGGCGGTTCGCCGGGTGTCCGGTGTCCAGGGACATGTAGGCGGCGCCGACGCGCAGTACGGCCAGGAGTGCGGTGAGCATCCGGGTCGAGCGGGGCACGGCGACGCCGACGATGTCGCCTCGGCCGATGCCGCGGCGGTGGAGTTCGGCGGCGGTGCGGTCGACGTGGTCGAGGAGTTGCTGGTAGGTCAGTTCGTCGGTGCCGCAGCGGACGGCGACCTGGTCGGGGGTGCGGGCGGCCTGGGCGGCGAGGCGGGCGGGCACGCTGTCCGGGGTGTGGTCGCGGGTGGGTGGGTCGGCGGGCCGGTCGGTGTCGAGGGTGATCCGGTCGAGGGTGTCCGCCGGTGCGGTGACGAGGTGGTGCAGCACGGTGGTGACGGTGTCGGCGAGCAGGTCGACGGTGGCCGGGTCGAAGAGGTCGGCGGCGCCGGTGAGGCGGAGTGTTCGGTGGCCGTCGGCGTGGTCGACGAGCCACAGTGCGGCGTCGAATCTGCTGGTGGTGGTGCGGGTGTCGACGGCGGTCGCGGTGAGCGTCCCGAAGGCGGGCAGGGGTGTGGGTGTCTCGTGGGAGACGAGGGTCTGGAAGAGGGGGTGCCGGGCTTGGGATCGGCTGGTGACGCAGTGGTCGACGACGGTTTCGAAGGGTAGTCCGCGGTGTTCCAGGGCGTTCAGGACTTGTGCGCGGATGCGGTAGATCAGGTCGCGTCCGGTGGGGCGTCCGGTCAGGTCGGCGCGGATGACCATCGTGTTCACGAAGTAGCCGATGGTGCGGGGGCGTCCGTCGGGGTCGTCCCGCAGGGTGACGGTGCTGCCCAGGGGGATGTCGGCGCCGGCGCCGAGGAGTTGCCAGGCTGCGGCGACGGCGGCTTGCACGATCATCAGCGGGCTGACGCCTTCGGTGGCGGCGAGGATGTCGATTCCCTGGGCGGTGTCCTCGTCGAGGGCGCGCACGGTGACCTGGCCTTGGCTGCTGCCGTGGTCGGGTCGGGGCCGGTCGACGGGCAGGTCGAGTTCTTCGGGGAGCCCGGCGAGCGCGGTGGTCCAGTGGTCGAGGGCGCGGGCGTCGGCGTGGGGGTCGGGGTCCGGGGTGGTGGCGATGACGGGTGTCTCGTCGACGGGCTGTCCGTGGAGGTGTGCCTGGTAGGCCTCGGCGAGTCCGCCGAGGAGTGGGCCTGCGGAGGCGGCGTCGACGGCGATGTGGTGGGCGGTGACGAGCAGGATGTGGTCGTCGGGGGCGAGGGTCACCACGTGGGCGCGAGTGGGTTGTTCACGGGTGATGTCAACGGCGTGGTCGGGGTCGGCGAGGATCTGCGCGACGGCGTCCTCGGGGGTGGTTCCGGTGGGGGCGTCGAGGCGTCCGGGTGGGGTGGTCTCGTCGAGGGGGAGGACGGTCAGGGTGGGGCTGCCGTCGGGGGCGACGGGGTAGACGGCGCGCAGGACGGGGTGGCGGGCGAGGATGCTCCGCCAGGCGGCGTCGAGGGCGGCGTCGGACCAGGGTCCGTGCAGGCGGACGGCGAAGGGGACGTCGTGGGTGGTGCTGGGTCCTTCGAGCTGGTGGAGGAACCAGAGTCGTCGTTGGGATGCGGTGAGTCCGTCGTCGGGGGTCGGGGGGAGGGGGGTGCGGGTGGTGCCGGTCGGGGGGTGGGTGGTGTCCGTGCCGCCGGGGCGGACGGGTGCGGGGTCGACGGTGGTGGTCGAGGCGGTGAACCGGTCGGTGCGGTGGACGCGGGCGGCGATGCCGGTGGCGGTCCGTCCGTCGAAGATGTCGTTGACCTTGAGGGCGAGGCCGTGGCGTCGCATCGCGCCGAGCAGGCGCATGGCGATCAGGGAGTGTCCGCCGAGTTCGAAGAAGTCGTCGTGGACGTCGATGTGGTCGTGGCCGAGTCGTTCGGCCATCAGGGTGGCGATGGTGGTGGCGACCTGGTCGTCGACGGTGGCGGGGGTGGACGTGGTGTCGTCGGGTGCTGCGTCGGCGGTGGTGGCGTCCGGGGTGGCGGACGCCGGTGGAGCTTCGGCGGTGGCTTGTTCGGGGAGGGTGATCAGCTCGCCGATGCGGGTGTCGTCGCGGGTGACGATCGCGGTGAGGAGTTCGCCGAGGCGGTCGCGTAGGCCGGTGGCGGCGGTCTCGTCGAAGACGTGCGGGTCGTGGTCGATGACGACGACGAATCCGTCGGCGGGTGGGGCGATGACGGTCACCGGGTAGTGGGTGCCGCCGCTGCTGTCGATCCCGGTCAGGCGGAGGCCTTCGCCGTGTTCCGGCGCGGGTGAGGGGTAGTTCTCGTAGACGACGAGGCTGTCGAAGAGTCGTCCGGCTCCGGCGTCGCGTTCCACGACGGCCAGCGGGGCGTGTTCGGCCCGGTGCATGGCGTTGTGGCTGTCCTGGAGTCGGGCGAGGGTGGTGAAGAGGTCGTCGTCGGCGTCCAGGGTCAGTCGGCAGGGCACGGTGTTCGCGAAGAGTCCGACCATGCGTTCCACGCCGGGCAGGTCGGTGGGCCGTCCGGACACGGTGGTCCCCCAGAGGACGTCTCGTTGTCCGGTGTGTTCGGCGAGGAGGAGCGCCCAGGCTCCTTGGAGGAGGGTGTTGGGGGTGAGGCCGTGTCGTCGGGCGGTCTCGGGGAGCGCAGCTGCGGTGTCTTCGGTGAGGGGGACGCGGCTGCGGACGGTGGTGCCGGGGCCTTGGGGTCGGTGTCCGGGGGCGAGGAGGGTTCCTTCGTGGACTCCGGCGAGGCGGGTGCGCCAGGTCTGCCGGGTTTCGTGTTCGCTCCGGTCGGACAGGTGGGCCAGGTAGTCCCGCCAGGGGGTGACGGCGGGGAGGTCGGCGACGCCGTGGTCGTGGGCGTGGAGTACTTCGTGGGCGAAGATCGGTGTCGACCAGCCGTCGGTGAGCAGATGGTGTCCGCCGAGGATCAGGCGGTGTTCTCCGGCGGGCATGGTGATGAGGGTCGCGGTGATCAGTGGCGCGGCGGCGATGTCGACCTGGCGGCGGGCGGTGCGGCGCAGGATGCGGTCGGCGGCGCGGCGGGCTGCGGCGGCGGGCAGTGCGCTGAGGTCGTGGGTGTCGAAGGGGATGTCGACGTGGCGGGGTTGGATCTGTACGGGTTGGTCGAGACTGTCGACGTCGAAGGCGGCGCCCATCTGCGGGTGGCGGGCGACCATGTCGTGCAGTGCTGTTCGCAGGCGGTCGGCGTCGACCGGGCCGGTGATGTCCAGGGCGGCGGCCAGCGTGTAGGCGTCGTGGTCGTCGCTGAGGGCGTGGAAGAGCAGCCCTTCCTGGAGGGGGCTGAGCGGCAGGATGTCGGCGATGGCGCCGTGGCGGTCTTCCAGGGCGGCGAGGGTGGCCAGGTCGACGCCGGGGACGGCGAGGTCGCTGGGGCTGGCGCCGCCGGTGGTGTTCCGGGCGTGCACGGTGAGGGCGGCGAGGCTCTCGGCCCAGCGGGCGCGGAGGTCGTCGGTGGTGGCTTCGTCGAGGAGTTCGCCGGCGAAGGTCCATTCGACGCTGAGCCGGGGTCCGTCGGTGTCTTCGGCGACGAAGACGTTGACGGCGAGGGTTTCGGTGAGGGCGCGTCGGGCCGGCTCGCAGACGTGGAAGGTCTGGTCGGTGGGGAGGGTCCAGCCGTCTTCGGTCGTGGTGAAGCGGCCGAGGTAGTTGAGGACGATCTCGGGGGCGGGCAGTGCCGCGAGGGTGTGGCCGGCGTGTGGGTCGTGGTGGCGTAGCAGCCCGTAGCTGCTGCCTTCGTCGGGGGCGGATCGGCGGGCTTCTTTGGCGGCGCGCAGGATCCAGCCGGCGTAGGTGCCGCCGCAGAGGGCGTCGTCGAGGGCGTCGGCCGTGGTGGCTTGGCTGGGTAGGTCGAGCCGGACGGGGAATTCGGTGGTGAACCAGCCGAGGGTGGTGCTGAGGTCGGGGTGTCCGGGGAGCCCGTCGCGTCCGTGGCTTTCCATGGTGACGGCGCGGCTGTGGCCGGGGCGGCCGTGGTCGAGGTCGTGCCCGGCGAGGGTGAGGTGAAGCGCGGCGAGGAGGACTTCTTCGGGGGTCGTCCGGTAGGCCTGGGGGAGGTCGGTGAGGACGGCGCGGGTGGTGGCGTGGTCGGCGCGGTCGACGGCGCGGCGTGCGGTGGCGTAGGTGTCGCGGGTGGGGTCGGGGCGGCGTCCGCCGAGGGGTGTTTCGGCACCGGTGAGGGTGGTGGTCCAGTGGTCGAGTTGTCCGCGCAGTTGCCCTGCGGCGGCGTGGTCGGCGGCGGTGGTGGCCGCGTGCCGCCAGGAGGTGTGGACGGTGGCGAGTTCGGGGTCGTGGTCGTGGACGGCGGCGGTGTAGGCGGCGCGGAGGTCGTGGGTGAGCAGGCGCCAGCTGAGCCCGTCGACGGCGAGGTGGTGGGCGACGACGAGGAGCCGGTCGCCGGGGGTGTGCTGCGGGTCGTCCGGCGGGGTGTGGCCGGGCAGGACAGCGAGTCGCAGTAACTGTCCTGCCCGGGGGTCGAGGTAACCGGCGAGTCGTTCGGCGTGGCCGGTGAGGTGGTGGGGGTGGTCGTCCGGGTCGAGGGTGGTGACGATCTGGTCGGCGGGGACGGTGCCGGTGCGGCGGACGAGGAGCCGGGCGTCGGTGGTGGTGCGGTCGTCGAGGACGATGCGTAGGGCGTCGTGGTGGTCGAGCAGCCGGGCGACGGCGGCGGTCAGTGCGGTGGTGTCCAGGGTGGTGTGCGTGTCGAGCACGGTCCATTGGGCGTAGCCGCGGAGTCCGTCGGGGTCGTCGGTGGTGGCGAGGGCGTTGCGGACTACGGGCGGTGCTGGGAAGCCGCCGATCGGGGCGTCGTCGCGCGGGGTGGCGGGGGCCGGGGTGTCCTGGTTCCTGGTGGCATCCGCGCTGCTACCGGGGTCGATCCGGTTGGCTTGTGCGGCGATCCGGGCGAGGCTCTGGGAGGAGAGGAGGTCGCGGGGGCTGAGGTCGAGGCCGGCGCGGCGGGCGCGGGCGGCGATGGTGATGGCGGTGATGCTGTCGCCGCCGAGGGCGAGCAGGTCACGGTCGACGTCGATGTCGGGGTGGCCGAGAACGTCGGCGACGACGTCGGCGAGGTCTTTCTCGGGCCCGGTGGTGGCGGCGCGGCCGGTGTGTTCGGTGTGGGGTGCGGGCAGCGCGGCGTGGTCGGTTTTCCCGTTGACGGTGGTGGGGAAGGCGTCGAGGACGACGATGTGGGCGGGGACGAGGTAGTCGGGGTGGTTCTCGGCGAGGCGGTTTCGGAGGCCGTCGGCGGTGAGGGCGTCGCGGTCGCCGGTGACATAGCCGATGAGGTGTTGCCGGTCGGCGGGCCCGCCGGTGAGCACAGCAGATCCGGTGACGCCTGGCTGGCTGTGCAAGATGGCTTCGACTTCGGCGAGTTCGACGCGGTGTCCGCGGATCTCGACTTGTCGGTCGACCCGTCCGAGGTAGGCGTATCCGCGTCCGGGGATCCACCGGGCGAGGTCGCCGGTGCGGTACATGCGTCCGCCGGGGGTGAACGGGTCGGCGACGAAGCGGGCGGCGGTTTCGATGGGTCGGTTGAGATAGCCGCGGGCGAGTTGTGGACCGGCCAGGTAGAGTTCGCCGGTTTCGCCGTCGGCGACCGGGTGCAGGGCGTGGTCGAGCAGGTAGGCGCGGGTGCCGGTCAGGGGTGAGCCGAGGTGTGGTTCGCCGGGGTCGACGGCGGTGTAGACGGCGTCGACGGTGGCCTCGGTGGGGCCGTACATGTTCCAGGTGTCGATGTCGGTGGCGGCGAGGGTCTGCCAGAGGTTCGCGGGGAGGGCTTCGCCGCCGAGCAGCAGGGTGCTGGGTCGGTGGGTGCCGGTGGTCAGTCCGCTTTCGACGAGGGCCGCGGCGAGGGAGGGGGTGGTGTCGAGGACGTCGATGTCGTCGGCGGCGAGGGTGGCGGTGAAGGCTGTCGGGTCGGTGGGCAGGGTGGGTTCGTACAGGTGGACGCGGTGGCCGCTGAACATCCAGGACAGTTGGTCGAGGGCTGCGTCGAAGGCGAAGGCGGCGGTGTGGGCGACGGCGACGCGGGGTCGTCCGGCGTGTCGGGCAGCAGCGGGGTGCAGGGTGTGTCGGTGGTGGCGCAGCAGGTGGGTGAGGGCGCTGACGGGAATGGCGACGCCCTTGGGGGTTCCGGTGGTGCCGGAGGTGTGCAGCACGTAGGCGAGCTGGTTGCTGCTGCCTGCGGGCAGCACGGGCGCTGCGGTGTCCTGGTCGGCGATGGCCAGTCGGGTGGCCTTGTCGGACAGGTCGAGTCGAGGTGTGCCGGGGGCGAGGTCCGGGTCGCCGGTGTCGTCGGTGATGACGAGAGCCGGGGCGAGGTCTGCGGCGATGGTCCGTCTGCGGGTGGCCGGGTGTTCGCGATCGATGATGCTGTAGGCGGCGCCGGCGCCGAGGACGCCGAGCAGGCAGGTCACGAGGGTGGCGTTGCGGGGCAGGTCGAGGGCGACGATGTCGTCGGGGCCGAGTCCGTGGGCGCGGAGGTGGTGTGCCATCCGGTGGACGTCTTCGGCGAGCCGGCGGGCGGTGAGGGCGTTTTCGCCGCAGACGAGGATGGTGTCCTCGGCGTGCTCGTGGGCGAGGACACCGAGGAGTGCGACGGGGTGGTCGTCGTCGGTGGGGGTGGGCAGGGTGTCGGTGCGGTGGCGTTCGGCGTGTATCCGGGTGTCGTCGGTGTGTAGGGCGAGCGCGCCGATGGTGGGGCCGTCCTGGGCGGGGTGGTCGGCGGGGGTGTCCTGGTCGGCGGGGATGTCACCGGTGAGGGTGTCGATGATGTGGACGAGGGCGTCGAGGCGGTGGCGTAGCCGGGTGGCGGGGATGCGGGTGGGGTCGGTTTCGAAGCTGAGTTCGAGTCCGCCGCTGGGGTGGGGGGTGACGGTGAGGCCGAGGTCTTCGGGGGGTCCGCCGGCGATATTGCGTAGGACGCCGGGGTGTCCGGCGAAGTTGAGGCTGAGGTCGAAGACTTTGATGTTGATGCCGATGCCGTGGAGGAGTTCGCCGGGGATCCCGGTTTCCGGGGGGAGGTCTTCGCCGCGGAGGTTCTGGTGGGCGCGGGTGTCGGCGACGGCGCGGATGATCTGGGTGAGGAGTTCGCCGCGGGTGTTCTCGGGGTGGGTGTGGACGCGGAGGGGGAGCACGTTGACGGCCATGGCGGGGGTGCGTAGGTGGCGTCCGCTGCGGGTCATCATCGGGAGGGCGATGACGAGGTCTTCCATGCCGGTGAGGCGGTGGAGGTAGGCGGCGTAGCAGGTGAGTAGGGCGTCGACCCAGGTTCCTTCGCGGGTGCGGCCGAGGTCGCGTAGCGCTTGGAGGGTGTCGGGGGTCAGGACGGTGCGGGCTGTGACGGTGCGTCCGCTGGTGCCGATGGGCGGGGTGGGGCGTCCGTCGACGGAGGGGGTGGGGGTGAGGGTGTCGCGCCAGTGGGCGAGGTCTGTTCGGCGGGCGGCGGAGTCGCGGTAGTCGAGGTCGTCGCGGACGAGGTCGGGGATGGTGCCGAAGCGGTGGGGCGGGGCGTCCTTGCCGCGGGTGAGTGCGGTGTAGTGGGCGGCGATCCGGCGGGTGAGCAGTGCGGCGGAGTATCCGTCGATGAGGAGGTGGTGGTAGAGCTGGATGCACCAGATCTCGTGGTCGTCGAGGTGGAGGAGGGTGTACTGGTAGAGCTGTCGACCGGTCATGGTGCGGCAGTGTTCGGCAGTGGTTGCGCGGGTGTCGTCGACGATGGCTTGGGCGTGCGCGTGGGGGTCGGGGCTGTTCCGCAGGTCGATGATCCGGGGGGCTTCGGCGGGGGTGTCATCGATGTATTGGCGCGGGCCGTCGGGGGTGTCGAGGAAGCGTAGGCGGAGGGTCTGGGCATCGTTGACGGTGCGGCGTACGGCGTCGGCGAGGCGGTGGATGTCGGGGGTGTCGGCGTCGTGGGGGGTGCGGAGTTCGAGGATTTCACCGACGACGTAGGTGAGGGTGGTCGGGTCGAGGCGTTGGGCGTGCCAGATCCCGAGTTGCGCACTGGTCAGGGGCATGGCCTCGTGCCCCTGGGCCTGGTCGGCTGCGGGGTGCGCGTGGCTGTGCATGGGTGTCGCTCCTCAGGTGAACATCGCATAATTTAGGCAAGGCTAACCTAACGTTTGCGATTCTTAACATTCTCCGAGGAGTCCACCGATGCAGAACCTCATGCGCACTCTCACCGATCACATTGCCGACGCTCTGGGCGTCGCCCCCGGCGACGTCGATCCCGACATCAGCCTCGCCGACCAGGGCCTCGATTCCGTGCGAATGATGGGAGTGGTCGAGCTCATTCGTGAGGCCGGCCATGACATCGACTTCATCGATCTGGCCGACGACCCTCGACTGAATGCCTGGGAAGAACTGTTCGCTGCCTGAAAAATATTGTCCTAAAACTGAATTCATGTAAGTCAGGGGTTCGGGAGGAAAAATCGGCAAGCAGGACCCGGCAGGACGCGCTGACCCCCTGTCGGCACGCCGAACTTCGCCCTGCACGGCAACACGAGATCCGTGGCCTGGCCGAGCACCGTCGAGGAAGAGAACGACAGAAAAAGGAGCGACGACAGCCCGACCCCCTGACAATCCGGCAGCAGCACACCGGAGCAGAATCGAGAAAACACGGGCACTGAATCCCCTCTTGAGGAATGCCGAGGTCAGTCTCTCCGACGAGCTCACGACCGCACCCCAGCGGAGCCCGATCGCCACGACTCCCCCACGCCATTCCTGAATGACGGCCGATTCCGGCCTTCGCCGGCCTGCCACCTGTGCGGCTTCTCCGCCGAGCATGCCACCCGGGCCTCACACCGCAGGTGACCTGCGCACCTGCAGGCGCTCGCGGGCAACAGCTACGCCGAGGACGGAGCGAAGACCCCCACCTCAAATGTGGCCTGCATCACAGGGCGAAGATGCACCCCTCAAAGTTGGTTGGCTCCAGTACTATTCCCCCCGTCAACATTGAATGAGCGACGTCTGGAGCCCCCGTGGACAAGACCGCCACCGTCGAACCGACGTCCCCTTCGAGCACGCCCGCCTCGCCGCCACCCGAGGCTTCCCCCGCGTCGTCGACGCCTCCCGAGCCTGCCGCTGCACCGCACCGCCGCTTCAGCAGTACTGTCGGTGCAGTGTTGTTCGCTTCCCGCTGGCTGCAGGCACCGCTCTACTTCGGGCTCGTGACCGCGCAGATGTTCTACGTCTTCACCTTCATGAAGGAGCTGTGGCATATCGCCAGCCACATCACCGACCTGAAGGAATCGGACATGATGCTCATGGTGCTGGGCCTCGTCGACGTCGTGATGGTCGCCAACCTGCTGATCATGGTCATCGTCGGCGGCTACGAGACCTTCGTGTCCAGGGTCGATCTCAAGGACCACCCCGACCAGCCGGAGTGGCTCAGCCATGTCAACGCCAACGTCCTGAAGGTCAAACTCGCGATGGCGATCATCGGGATCAGCTCGGTCCACCTGCTGAAGACCTTCGTCGAAGCCAAGAGCTACTACGCGTCGATGGGCTCGACCGCCACCGCGTTGCTGCTCTCCCAGACCGCCATCCACCTGGCGTTCATCCTCTCCGCGATGGGTCTGGCCTGGATCGACAACTCCTCCCGCGAGGCATCCCACCACTGACCGGTAGCGCACGACGTACGCCGAGGGCCGCTCCCGGGGAAACCTCCGCGCGGAAAGCACCGGGCAAAGCCGCAGAGCACCGTGTACAGCGTTCATTTCGCTTCTAAAATGCAGCGCATGCGCATCGCCGACGAATGGCTGTTACTGACCGCTGAGGTCAAGGGGGACTCCGCCCTCCAGCGACGGCTGTGGCGGCGGCGGCGCGCCCGCGGCACCACATTGGCCGTGATCACCGAACTACAGCAAGCAGGGAAACTGGAGTTCTTCTACCCGGAGAATTCAACCGAACGGATGGTACGGATCCTCTCCGCGGAGCAGATCCATGATCCGGCGTCGGATTTCGTCCTGCGCACACTCGCCCCGCTCACCCGTCGTCCCCTGCGCAAGATCATCCGTCAACGGTCGACCTGCCCGGAAAGCCTGTTGGCCGAACGACTGATCTCCATCGGCTGGCTCGGCCCGGCATCGAACGTCATAGGTTCCCGTTTCGCCGGGAACTATCCGATGTACGCCGCTCATGAGGTCCAGAAGATCCGCGAACGGATCCTCATGGCGGCCAAGGCCGGACCGGAAGCAGACGAACACGATCTGATGCTCCTGACCCTGCTCTACTGCCTGGGCGTCGCCAGGAGGGCGCCGGGCTCGCCCTGGCCCCGGGGAACAGCACGATCGCTACCGCGGGTGGGGCACTGCCTGCAGGAGTGAGCGCGGCTCCCGACGGCGGCTCCGCTCTTGCCGATAGGGTGGCCGTCGTCGACGGGACCAGCGAGTACTCCAGCTTCTTCTCACTCTGCGACCTGTGCATCTGCGATCTGTGAGCTCCCCCGCACCGGCGAAGACGAACATCGCTCCTCCCCCACCCACCCGGACACGCCCCTGGAGTCAAGAACGTTGAAAAAGGTCACCGATGACGTCCGACGCTATGACGATGGCGTCCTCAGCCGAAGCAGACGCGGTCTGCGCTGCGTTTTCAGCTGCGTGAGGACGCTCTTGGACGTCATCAACTTCTTCCTGGACATCATCACGGGGATCTTCAAGATCGCCAGCTGGTTCAGCAGACGCTGAACGACGCCGCCCCTCAGACTGGTCAGGCTGCGGGCAGCATGGCACAGAGCCTCCTTCTCCTGTGGGGTCAACCGGTCGTGACATTCGTCGGGACGCCCGGGCATCTGCGCGTGCGCATTGCCGAGAGATCCGCAAGCCGAGGGTTTTTCCTGTCTGAAATCTGCCGCGAGATCCAGAGAGAGCGCAGGATTTATGGAAAATCCGGCATGAACGGGGGTTGCGTCTTATTGAAGAAGCACCGTAAACTCCTCATTTAACACCCATCCTGGCAAATGCCGGGATCTCACCTTTTCAATAATTTAAGAAGTTTGCGTGCATCGTCATATATGTCCGATTCTTCTGGGTCATTCTTCACAATTCATGAAGAATGTCCGGACGCCAACGATCACTACTGGCCTCATGGAAGTATCTGTGCGCCATGTCGCGAGCGATCGCACCCAAGAGGCAAGCCTTTCAAGAAATGGCGAAGAATTCGCCCATCACGTGCAGGACAGCGCAGGTGAAGAAATTCGCCGTTTTGGCCTACGAACAGGCATCGCCGACCGCGCGGCCCTGCACAGAGACTTCCTTGGTCGATTCAGAATCGTTGGCGCTACCGCACGTCTTCTCGATGACTCGACATACTTCGACGCTGTTTCGATACTGCCATTCGCCACCAAGGGAAACTGATATGTCCATATCATTCGACAATGTGTCGCTCAGTTACTCAGGGTTTTCCCTGAACAACATCACATTTAATGTGAGCCCCGGAGAAATCGTTGGTTTTCTTGGCCCGAACGGGTCAGGAAAGTCGACGACCCTGCGAGTCCTTCTCGGACTGGAGACCCCTCAGAGCGGCGACGCGCTCATCGAGGGCAAGGCCTACCGGGACATGAACCAGCCGTTGCGAACTGTGGGGTCATTGCTCGATACCACCTGGATGAACGGTGCTCAACGCGCGGAGGACTACCTCCGCTGGTTGGCTTTGTCCAACGACCTCGACAGATCGAGGATTCCGACTCTCCTGGAACGGGTCGGACTCGCCTCGGCGAGCCGTCGAAAGGTGTCGAAGCTCTCCTTGGGCATGCGTCAACGTCTCGGGATCGCTGCAGCCCTGCTCGGAGACCCTCCCTATCTCGTGTTCGACGAACCGTTGAACGGGTTGGATCCGGAAGGCATTCGTTGGGTACGGACGCTCCTCGGGGATCTCCGTGACGAAGGGCGCGGAATCCTCTTGTCGAGCCACATCCTCGCTGAGGTCTCAAGCGTCGCCGATCGTGTCGCCATGATCGCTCACGGAAGCATCGTCGGGGTCGGCACGCTGGCGGAGTTCGAGGGCGAAGGAGGCCTGCTAGCGGTCGTGGAGGACCAGGAACGAGCGATAACGCTCCTCGCCGACCGAGGTGTCAATGCCCGCGCTCACGGTGACGACGGCGTATTGATCACCGATGACATGGGCGCCCGAGAAGTAACGCGCATCCTCTTGGATGCGGACATCCCTTTCAGTTCTATTTCCCAACATGAGGGAGACCTCGAGCGGGCGTTCTTCGATCGCCTGACACAGAAGTAACCGACATGAGCATGTTACGCACTGAGCTACTGAAGATCCTTGTATATCGCACTACTCTTTTCGCCGTAGCAGGCGCCCTGGCGCTCACCACTTTTTGGGATATCAGCCTACTTCTCCGCGGTCAGAATGCACCGAAGGTCTTCGACTCAGGCCTGGCTTTCGGAGGGATCGTTCTTCCGCTGGTGTGGTTTACCGTGCCGATACTTGTCATCAGCGGGGACACGCACCACGGAACTTTGTGGCCTGCTCTCGTTTCGCAACCACGGCCGCATCGAATCCTCGTGAGCAAATGGATCGCTTCCGTGATCGTTGCTCTTGTGTCTGCGGTGACGGCGTGGATAGCGCTCTTTGCCGTGGTCCAGATTGCACCCGCCGGGGCAGAACTTGTCCCCGTGATGTTCAGCGCTTTGCCCCGCCTGTGTACTCAGGCCGCTCTCTGCGTGACCCTCGGCTTTGCGCTCTTTCTCCTGACCGGATACCAAGGAGCACCGTGGATCATACTCGGGCTCATGGTGTGGATCCATTTCATGGAGAGAGTCTTCTCATCGACACTCCAGGGAAAAGCGGGAATGATCGGCATGCCTTTCCGGCTCGTCGACTTCTGGATCCGGCACCGCTGGGTAGGTGCCTATGCCGAGAATGACGCCGTCGCCTTCCTCCCGCTGACGCTGTACTGCGTCGTTACCGCTGTCATAGCTGGCAGTGTTTTTCTCTTTTTCTCCGACAGCTCCGGGCGCACCTGGGGCAGAAAGCAAAGGTGACCCCATGACCAATTCCACCGGGCCCCTGCCTGCGCTACCGGCCGGCCATATGGCAAAAACGGTCACCCGGTGGATGAGGACTTTGCCGGCCAAGCACGGGACCGCCAGCATCCTTGTCCGTGGGTTGTTCGTCCCGGTTCTGTTGACAGTTGCCGGAACGGCATTCATGACGTTCGGGCCGATGCCGATCACCCCGGACGCCAACGGCGCCTTACGCCCGAAGGATGTGGTGTTCCTTGTCCTGGGATACCTACTGCTCGGCCAACTCGTCATTATGATCTCTGCGGCTTGGCTGCACCTCCGTGACGTGCTTACGGGGTCGCTCGGGATAACGTACCTCGCTGTCTCGAACCGAGGTGCCGTGGTCCTGGGCACAGCTGCTTTCGCCGCACTTTCCGGTGCCCTCGGCGCGCTTGCCTGTGTCTCCGCAGCGCTGATGTGCTTCGCGATCTTCGCGGGGGGCGACCCTGTAGCCTCCCTCGGCGTACCCGCCCTCCGGCAGATGATGATCGGCCTGCCCCTCGGAGCCGCTCTGCTGAGTGTTATCGCTGTTGCTGTGGCTGTCCTTGTCCGTCGCCCTGTCCTAGCGATCATCATTCTGGTCGGCTGGGCTACCTACGGTGAGGAGGGCCTCGCCCACATCCCCGGCGTCGGAGGGCTCTTCAAATTTTTCGGGCCCCTGTCAAATGTGCAGATACTCTCGGGAGCGGTCGAAGGACAAGGGCTCTTCTCGTCTCCTCTGGCGGCCGGCCTGTGGGTTACTTTTACGGCAACTGTGCTTCTTGTGGTTGCCGTCGTGGTCGAGAACCGCCGCCCAGGCTGGGTCTCGTGAGAGAGCGCGGGTACGGAACATCCGACAGGAATGAGCGGTGACGGCCGTCTGCCTCTCGACACAGCATGAAGGCAACTGACTGACCACCGACCCCTGAAACTGACCTACCTCATCAGAAATACCCAGGTCAGCCTCTTAGATGAACTCACGGAGGAGCTGACCTCTCGTAGCCGTCCTCGAAGGGCGGTAGCCGAAGAACCAGCCGATGGATCGCTCGGATTCCCGGCGCTGCACTTCCATCACCCGGTGGACGGGAGTTGAACGACAGGAGCAGCGCCCCGACCAGACCTCGCAGAACGCCCGACATCCCCCGCCGGGAAACATTTAGCATCGCGCTCCGGAACGAGCTAACCTCGTCCGTCCCGCCGCCGACATGACCCAGAGGCGTCGTGTGGACGCTCCTACGGTCTGCTGCCCCACCACCCGAGACAGCCGACCGACCGGTTCCGCACGGACGGGCCGCTCACCCCGAATCGGAGGAACCCTGTGACACCCGTAACCCCCGAGCGCCCCGACGAACAGGACCCGCGACCCGACCAGGCCACCCACGACATCCCCACCGGCCTCCCGGACGACACCGCGGACCACTCCGTCCTCACCTGGTTGGTCACCGCGACCTTCGTGGTGATCCTCAACGAGACGATCATGACAACGGCGATCCCCCGCCTGATGATCGACCTGAAGATCAGCGCCTCAGCCGCTCAATGGCTGTCGACGGCCTTCATGCTGACGATGGCCGTGGTCATCCCGACCACCGGATGGCTGCTGCAACAACTGACCACCCGCGCCGCCTACCTGACAGCGATGTCCGCCTTCTGCGCAGGCACCCTCCTGGCCGGGTTAGCTCCTAGTTTCGTCGTGCTCCTCGTGGCCCGGGTCGTCCAGGCCTCAGGCACCGCCGTCATGATGCCCCTGCTGATGACGACCCTCATGCACGTCGTCCACGAACGGGACCGCGGCCGGGTCATGGGCAATGTCTCCCTGGCGATCTCCGTGGCCCCGGCCCTGGGCCCGGCCGTCTCCGGAGTGATCCTGCAAAGCCTCTCCTGGCGGTGGATCTTCCTGCTCGTCCTCCCGGTCGCCGTCGGCGTCACCCTCGCCGGGCTACGCGGGCTCCGCAACGTCGGCGAACCCGCAGTGGAAAAACTCGACCTGCTCAGCATCGCCCTGTGCATCGTCGGTTTCGGCGGCCTCGTCTACGGGCTCAGCGAGATCGGCGTCCCCGCACAACGACTCGTCGGTGCGCTCGTGCTAACCGTCGGCATCATCGGAGTGGGTTTCTTCACCTGGCGTCAAAAGATCCTCGCCGTGGTCGGCACAGCGCTCCTGGACGTACGGGTGCTGGCCATCCGCACCTTCGCGGTATCGATGGCCGCCATGTCCATCGCCTTCATGTCCCTGATGGGCGCCGTCATCGTCCTACAGCTCTACCTGCAGGAGATCCGCGGGTTCTCCCCCCTGGTGGCCGGGATGGTCGTCATGCCCGGTGGGATCGCGATGGGCCTGGCCGGGCCCTTGGTGGGCCGCTGGTACGACCGGCTCGGACCTCGCCCGTTGCTGATCCCCGGCGGCATGCTCCTGGTGGCGGCTTCTACCGGGCTGGCCCTGGTCGGCGATATGACGCCGCTGGCTGTGGTCATGATCGCCCACATGACCTTGTCGATCGGGCTGGCCCTGGTCTTCACCCCGCTGTTCACCCTGGGTTTAGGCGCAGTGCCATCTCACATGTACTCGCACGGTTCGTCGGTGCTAGGCACCACGCAGCAGGTCGCCGGGGCGATGGGTACTGCCGTTTTCGTGGCGGTCCTGGCCTCGGTCGGCGGCGGGGCGGCCGGTGTGCGATGGGCTTTCGGTGTCGCCGTCGTCCTGGCCCTGGTCACCTTGGGCCTGGTGTCGACCCTGCGCGGGGAGAAGAGCATATCGGACGAGTGATCCGGCTGATGGCACCGGGTGCTTTCCTGCGCCATCAGCCGGGCCAGGATGGTTGCGTCGACAGGAAGGGCCGCCTCGGCAGTGGGGTCCCCCTCCAGACCCACCCCACTGCCTCGTCGGTCAGCTCTCCCGAAGGGCATCGACGACCGGCACCTGCACGGCCCGGCGCGCAGGAGCACGTGAGGCGACCAGCACCAGACCCGCGGAGCACACGACGAGTGCGCCCAGCAGCGACCAGGGCACTCCGAGGGGGATCCCCGAGTAGAAGGAGCCCATCAGGGACTGGACGGCGGCCACCCCGAAGAAGGTGCCGAGCAGGACGCCGGTGCTGATCGCACCGATCCCGAGGGCGACCGCTTCCCGGGTGATCATGGCCTTGATCTGCGCCGGGGTGAAACCGGTGGCGCGCAACAGTCCGATCTCGCGTCGGCGTTGGATGATGGTCATCGTCATGGTGGCGACGAAACCGACCGCGGCGACCACGAAGGACACCAGTACGAGACCGACCATCACGGCCTGGAAGACATCGAGGATCCGGATGAGGGAATCGCGCTGCCATGGCTCGACCCGATCCTGGATGTGCAGGACGACGACCTTCGCTGTTTCACTCGCGACCGCGAAGGTCACGACGAGGCTGACGCCGAGGATCATCCCCATGGTGGACCTGGTGGTGCGTACGGGATCTTTCACGGCGTTGCGGCGGGCGATGCGGGCGGTCGGGTCGTCGCCCAGCAGGCGTCCCAGTGCCGAGATCGCGAGGGGGACGACGAACCGCCCGCCGGTGAGCAGCCCGGTCATCAGCAGTGTCGATCCGAAGAAGGCGGCGAGCACGCCCATCTCGGCCCGCCGTTCGCCCATGGCCATGCCGGCGGCCATCCCGGCGAGTCCGCTGGTCAGGAGCGTCCAGGTCAGGATGGCGCGGGTGCGCGAGGCCTGCGGTGTGAGTGGCGTGGGTGCCTTGGTGGAGGACAGGGCGATGGCCGGCGGGACACTCAGGACGACGCGGGTCCCGGACCAGGAGGCGACGGCCGCTGCGATGCCGATGGTGGCGACGGTGATGAGCAGGTAGCCGCTGAACCAGGGGTAATCGAGCTCGGGGATCTTCTTCTCCTCGATGAGCCAGAGGATTCCGGCGCGGAAGAAGCCCATGCCCAAGATGGTCCCGAGGATCGCGCACAGGCCGGCGGTGACGGTGGTGGTACCCATCACGCTGGTGCGGATCTGTCGCGGTCGCGCACCGAGGGTGCGGAGCAGGGCGATGTGGGTGAGCCGGCCGGCGAGGACGGTGTCGACGCAGTGGCTGATGACCACGGAGGCGACGTACACCGCGGTCATGACGAGGACGGCGGTGATCGTGCTCAGCATGACGGCCATGGAGACACGGCTGTGTTCCGGGGTGGCGGCCACCGCGGTGGCGGAGAACATGACGAGCAGCGTCGCGTAGAAGCCCATCAGGGCGGCGATGATGCCGACCGACCCCAGTTCGAGGGGTGAGTCGATGACGGGGGCGCGCCTTTTCATGCGGCCTTCCCCTCGATGTTGATGAGCATGTCGGAGATCTGGTGCGGGCTGAGCGCGCCGTGGTCGGCGACGATCTGTCCGTCGGCGAGGACGAGCACCCGGTCGGCGTGGGAGGCGGCGACGGGGTCGTGGCTGACCATGATGATGGTCTGGTTGTACTCGTGGACGGCGGTGCGCAGCAGGGTGAGCACTTCGGCCGAGGAGCGGGTGTCGAGGTTTCCGGTGGGTTCGTCGGCGAAGATCACGGCGGGTCGTCCGGCGAGTGCCCGGGCGACGGCGACGCGTTGCTGCTGCCCGCCGGAGAGCTCACCGGGGCGGTGGGTGGCCCGCCCGCCGAGGCCGAGCACGGTGATGAGGTGGTCGATCCAGGAGCGGGTCTCCTGGTCGATGCGGGTGCCCGCCAGTTCGAAGGGGAGGTGGATGTTCTCCCGTACCGTCAGGGTGGGGATGAGGTTGAAGGACTGGAAGACGAAGCCGATCTCTCGGCGGCGGATGAGGGTCTTCTGGTCTTCGTTCAGGGTGTGCAAGGGGTGCCCGGCGACCCAGGCTTCACCGCTGGTGAGCTGGTCGAGGCCGGAGGCCACGTTCATGAAGGTGGATTTGCCTGACCCGGAGGGTCCCATGACGGCGGTGAACCCACCGCGGGGGATATCGACGTCGAGTGCGCGCAGGGCGTGCACTTCACCTGCGCCGGTGCCATAGGTCCGGTAGACCTTCCGGAAGATGACGTGACCTGTCTCGTTCATGTTTTTGAGATTAGGTTTTCGCGTTTGCGGGGTCGTCCTTCCAGAGGTGCATTCTGGGATACGTCGTGCGGTGCATCTGCCCGTACATCTTCCGATGTACGGGCGGTCAGATCAGACCGTGTTCGTAGGCATAGATGACCAGTTGGATACGGTCGCGCAACCCCATCTTGGTGAGGATCCGAGAGATGTGGGTCTTCACGGTCGCTTCGGAGAGCACTTCGAGTGCGGAGATCTCAGCATTGGACAGGCCGCGGGCGGCGTGGAGAAAGATTTCTTTCTCCCGGGGGGTGAGCCGGTGGTGTCTTTCGTCGGGAGTCCTCTGGACGGGGGTGTGGGTGTGCTCGAGGAGTCGTCGGAGTGCTCCGGCGGAGACGATCTGGTCTCCGGCTGCGACGGCGCGGATGGCGGCGAGGACGAATTCGGGTTGTGAGGATTTGAGGATGAAGCCGCTGGCTCCGGCGGCGATGGCTGCGGTGACCGAGTCGTCCAGGTCGAAGGTCGTCAGGACGAGGACACGGGGGCAGCTGGCCCCGTTGTCGGTGGCGGGTGAGGTGGCGGCGGTGATACGGCGGGTGGCTTCGATGCCGTCCATGGTGGGCATGCGGACGTCCATGAGCATGACGTCGGGCTGGTGTCGAGCAGCTGATCGGACGGCTTGAGCGCCGTCGGCGCATTCGTCGACGACATCCATATCGGGTTGGGAGCGGAGCAGCATGGCGATTCCCGCGCGGAAGAGTGCTTGGTCGTCGGCGAGAACGACCCGGATCATGCTGTTTCTCCTTGCATTTCGGGCAGAGTGATGTCGACCTGCCAGTGGTCATCGTGTCGGGCGGCGCGGAAGGTGCCTCCCAGCAGGCGGACCCGTTCAGCCATCCCGTCGAGTCCGTGCCCGTGGTGCGTGTTGTTCTTCTGGGGGTGGACAGCGTTCGTCACGGTCAGACGGTATCCGCCCGTCCAGTTCTCGCTGACGCTGACCGGTACTTTCAGGTCGCCGTGTTTGAGGGCGTTGGTGAGGCATTCCCCGAGGAGGCGTTCTGCGGTGACGGCGAGCAGGGGGTGATCGGGGATCGTGCCTTTTTCGTCGTGTTCGAGGATCATCCCGGCGTCGCGCATGCGTGTGAAGAGCTGGTGCCGGCCTCCGGTCAGGGCGTGTTCTCCAGAGTCCCCGGAGCGGAGTTCTTCGAGAAGAGCGCGGAGTTCGTCCATGGAACGGCGAGCGGTGTCTGCGATGGTCCGGAGGGCTTGTTCGGCTTCGTCGGGGGCTTCGTGGAGTCGGTAACGGGCTCCGTCCGCCTGGGCTGCTACGACGGCCCAGGAGTGGGCGGCGATGTCGTGCATGTCGGCGGCGATACGGCGACGGATCTGTTCCTGGTGGTAGCGGTCGGCAAGTCGGCGTTGTTCGACGGCGTCGAACCGTGCTTGTAGGGCCAGTGCCCGCTGCAGTTTGGCGTATCCGCTCAGCCAGCCTCCGAAAAGGAGCGGGGCGGAGAGGAGGAGGACCGGCACCAGGGAGAGGATGAGGGAGACCGGGTTCATGAACAGTTCGTTCCAGCGCACTTGCCTCGGCTGACTGAGGTGCAGGATGACGAAGGCTCCTATCCCCAGGCCACAACAGGCCAGCCCCCATCTGCGGATCTGCGCGTCGGGGTCCATCCCGAGCCGCCGGGTCAGCAGGAAGTAGACCCACACCAGCAGGAGGAGCAAGGAGCCGGTGAGGATCTGGACCACCCCGGAGAGCAGGGCCAGCACGGACATCCACAACGGGTGTCGACGTTGCACCGCGACGGCGGCGGCGACCAAGCTGATCGAGGAGGCCACGCTGTACGATTCCGCGGCGGCCATGATGATCCCGGTCATGGTGAGGAGCACCGCGAGGAAACCGTCCCAACGCAGCCATCTCGGGCGGGAGATCATGGTGACAGTCTGCCCCGCTGGGGTGGATTCTCCCGTTTCAGGGCACCGGGTGCGGTGTCCTCGGGGTGGCCGGTGTTGGTGAAAAGTCAGAAGAGCAAACGGGCCAGGCACAGTGCGCGCCGGCTTCGGAAATCTTCCCGCAGCAGGGGTCGGACGGGCCCGGGGTCCTCTTCCTAGGCCGGCAACGCAGCAGGACAGGCCCCTCCCCGACCAGTTTCACGAATACCGTTCACAGTCGGGTTTCCGCTGTCTGGTGCAACTTTGAGAGAAAAAGAGACAAGGCCCGACTTTCCGGTGACATGTCCATACCCCTAGAGTCGAGAGATTGGACACGATTGCACTGGAGGCCCGATGGCTTTGCACCCTCAGCTCGCGCACGTTTACGAGACGGTTCTTCACCGCAACGGGGGTGAGTCCGAGTTCCACCAGGCCGTCCTGGAGGTACTGGAGAGCCTCAACCCTGTCGTCGACAAGCGGCCGGAGTATGTGCAGGAGTCGATCATCGAGCGCATCTGCGAGCCGGAACGGCAGATCATCTTCCGGGTGCCGTGGGTCGACGACTCCGGCCGGGTGCAGATCAACCGGGGCTTCCGGGTCGAGTTCAACTCGGCGCTGGGCCCGTACAAGGGTGGCCTGCGTTTCCACCCGAGCGTCTACCTGGGGATCGTGAAATTCCTCGGTTTCGAGCAGATCTTCAAGAATGCGCTGACCGGTCTGCCGATCGGTGGCGGCAAGGGCGGTTCCGACTTCGACCCCAAGGGCAAGTCGGACGGCGAGATCATGCGCTTCTGCCAGTCCTTCATGACCGAGCTGTACCGCCACCTGGGCGAGTACACCGACGTCCCGGCCGGTGACATCGGGGTCGGCGCCCGCGAGATCGGTTACCTCTTCGGGCAGTACAAGCGGATCACCAACCGTTACGAAGCGGGAGTCATCACCGGTAAGGGACTGACCTGGGGCGGTTCGCAGGTACGCACCGAGGCCACCGGGTACGGGCTGGTCTATTTCACCGACGAGATGCTGAAGGCCGAGAAGACCGGCTTCGACGGCAAGCAGGTCGTGGTCTCAGGGTCGGGCAATGTGGCGATCTACGCGGCGCAGAAGGTGATCGAGCTGGGCGGCACGGTCGTGGCCATGTCGGACTCCAGCGGCTACATCGTCGAGGAGGGCGGTGTCGACCTGGAGTTGATGAAGGACGTCAAGGAGACCCGTCGGGCACGGATCGGGGATTACGCCCAGGAGCGGGGTGCCCGGTTCGTCGCCGGGGGCAGCATCTGGGATGTGCCCTGCCAGGTGGCCCTGCCGTGCGCCACGCAGAACGAACTGGACGACGCCGGGGCGGCCGCGCTGATCAAGAACGGCTGCCAGGTCGTCGCCGAGGGCGCGAACATGCCGACCACCCCGTCGGCGACCCGGGCGCTGCGGGAGGCCGGCGTGCGTTTCGCGCCGGGCAAGGCCGCGAACGCCGGTGGTGTGGCGACCTCTGCCCTGGAGATGCAGCAGAACGCCTCACGGGACAGCTGGAGCTTCGAGTACGCCGACGACCGCCTGCAGGAGATCATGCAGGGCATCTTCGGCTCGTGCATGATGACCGCCGAGGAGTACGACATGCCGGGCGACTACGTGGCCGGGGCGAATATCGCCGGTTTCACGCAGGTCGCCGACGCCATGCTCGCCTTCGGTGTGATCTGAGCCTGCGGTCACCCTTCCGCTGGGCCGACTCGTCGCCCCGGGCCGGAACATCCTTCACCGGATGTCCGGGCCCGTGGCGACGAGCGGCCCACGATCAGCAGATCAGCGGAAGTCGCTGCCCTCCGCGGTGCCCGAGGCCCGCCCGGCCTCCAGACGCGCCACCGGGACGCGGAACGGGCTGCACGAGACGTAGTCCAGACCCACCGTGTTGAAGAAGTGGATCGACTGCGGGTCTCCGCCGTGTTCGCCACACACACCGAGGTGCAGGTCGGGGCGGGTGTCCCGGCCGGCTCGAGCGGCCAGGTCGACGAGCTTGCCGACGCCGCTCTGGTCGAGGGTCTCGAAGGGGCTGACCCCGAAGATGCCTCGCTCGATGTAGTTGCTGAAGAAGGAGCCTTCGACGTCGTCCCGGCTGAAGCCCCACGTGGTCTGCGTGAGGTCGTTGGTGCCGAAGGAGAAGAACTCCGCGGCTTCGGCGATCTCGCCGGCGGTGATGGCCGCACGCGGCAGCTCGATCATGGTGCCGATCGGGACGTCGCGCAGGTCGACGCCGGTGGCCTCGGAGACCTCGGCGGCCACCTGGCGGATGGCGTCCTTCATGATCTCGAGTTCCTGCACTGCGCCGACCAGCGGGATCATGATCTCCGGTTGGGGGTCGCCCCCGGCCTTGCGGCGCTCAGCAGCGGCTTCCAGGATCGCCTTGGCCTGCATCTCGAACAGGCCGCGGATGACCAGGCCCAGTCGTACGCCGCGCAGACCCAGCATCGGGTTCTGCTCGTGCATGCGTTCCACGGCGGCCATGATCTTGCGCTGGTCCTCGGCGAGGTCGAGTCCCTGTGCCTGCGCGCGTGCCTCCAGGTGGATCATCTCCGACTGGGCGGGGAGGAACTCGTGCAGCGGCGGGTCGAGGAGCCGGATGGTGACGGGCAGTCCGTCCATGGCCTCGAGGATCTCGACGAAGTCGCCCTTCTGGAGCGGGGCGAGGGCGTCGAGGGCTGTTTTCTTGCCTTCGGCGCCGTCGGCGAGGATGAGGTCTTCGACGAGCTGACGACGGTCGCCGAGGAACATGTGCTCGGTACGGCACAGGCCGATGCCCTGGGCGCCGAAGCGGCGTGCACGGGCGGCGTCCTCGCCGGTGTCGGCATTGGCACGCACGCGCAGGCGGCGTTGGGCGTCGGCGATGCGCATGATGCGGTCGACGGCTTTGACGAGTTCGTCGGCGGCGATCTCCTCGTCGTTGAGCTGCCCTTCGAAGTACTTCACGACGGGCGGGTCGACGACGGCGACTTCACCGGAGAAGACCTCACCGGTGGTGCCGTCGATGGAGACGACCTCTCCGGCGCGCAGGACGGTGCCGTCCTTGAGGGTCATGGTTCCGGCACGGACGTCGATGTCGAGTTCTTCGGCACCGCAGACGCAGGTCTTGCCCATGCCGCGGGCGACGACGGCGGCGTGGGAGGTCTTCCCACCGCGGCTGGTGAGGATGCCCTGGGCGGCGATCATCCCGGTCAGGTCGTCGGGGTTGGTCTCCCGGCGGACGAGGATGACCTTCTTGCCTTCCTGGACGGCTTCGACGGCGGCATTGCTGGAGAAGCAGATCTCTCCGACGGCGGCGCCGGGTGAGGCGTTCATGCCTTTGGCGATGCGGGTCTTCGGCGCGGCGGCGTCGAACTTGGGGAACATCAGGTTGACGAGCTGGTCGCCGTTGACGCGCTGGAGTGCTTCGCCTTCGCTGATCTTGCCTTCGTCGACGAGCTGGCAGGCGATCTTGAAGGCGGCTTCGGCGGTGCGCTTGCCGACGCGGGTCTGCAGCATCCAGAGTTTCTTGTTCTGGACGGTGAATTCGATGTCGCACAGGTCTTTGTAGTGCGCTTCGAGGGTGGACATGATGTCCATCAGCTGGTCGTAGGCGGCTTTGTCGACGCGTTCCATGTCGGCGAGGGACATGGTGTTGCGGATGCCGGCGACGACGTCCTCGCCCTGGGCGTTCTGGAGGTAGTCGCCGTAGACGCCCTGCTGGCCGCTGGCGGGGTCGCGGGTGAAGGCGACGCCGGTGCCGGATTCCATGCCGAGGTTGCCGAAGACCATGGAGCAGACGTTGACGGCGGTGCCGAGGTCGGCGGGGATGCGTTCCTGCCGGCGGTAGAGCACGGCGCGTTCGGAGTTCCAGGAGCGGAAGACTGCGCGCATCGCTTCGAGCAGTTGTTCCTTGGACTCCTGCGGGAAGTCCTTGCCGGTCTCTTCCTTGATGATCGCCTTGAAGCGGTCGACGATCTTCTGGAGGTCGCTCGCGTCGAGGTCGAGGTCGGACTTGGTGCCCTTGGCGTCCTTGGTCTCGTCCATGACGTCTTCGAACTTCTCGCCGTCGATGTCGAGGACGGTCTTGCCGAACATCTGGAGAAGTCGGCGGTAGGAGTCCCAGGCGAAGCGGTCGTTGCCGGTGACGGTGGCGAGGCCGTTGACGGACTCGTCGTTGAGCCCGATGTTGAGGACGGTCTCCATCATGCCGGGCATGGAGAATTTGGCACCGGAGCGGACCGAGACGAGGAGGGGATCGTTCGGGTCGCCGAGTTTCTTGCCGTTCTCCGCTTCGATCTGGGCGACGTATTCGTCGATCTGCGCGGAGAGTTCTTCGGGCTCGCTGCCTTGGGCGAGATAGGCCTTGCAGGCTTCGGTGGTGATGGTGAACGAGGGGGGGACTGGCAGGCCCATGTTGTGCATTTCGGCAAGGTTTGCACCTTTTCCGCCCAACAGGTCCTTCATGTCTTTGTTGCCCTCGGAGAGGCCGTACACGAACTTGCTCATGAGTACTTTCCCGGTACCTTCCCTGTGCGCCAGTGAACGGGGTCGGACGACAGCCTAGGACCTTTGGCATGTCCACATCGCAGGGCCTAGGTCCCAGGTTCGCGCCGAAACCCTTGCGGCATGGGGGTCTTGGCTCCGTAGAGATCCCCTCATTTCGGGGGAAACTGTGGCAAGCCTCACCTGAGGAAGCGATGGTTTCGCGGCGCCGGCTCCACCCAGGCCCCGCGCGGGGCGCCCCCCTCGACGGGGGCTCACCCTCTGAAGACGCACGTCGACCAAGAGCGTCGGCAATGATGGGGGCCATCATTATTGACGGTTCAATATTTTCTAAGGGGACTCACCGGAGGACACGCCGTAAATCTCCACGGTTCGGATAGATACATGCACTAGCGTCCGCAGCGAGGAACGTTTCTCTCACCCAACAATTCCTCAGTACGGAAGCGCGCCCTCTGGATTTTTCCATCTCACCTTGCGCGCCTTCACCTTTCCTCAGAAGGAGGCTGGACCATGTCTTCCACCGTTTTCTCCGTAGCGGCTACAACCTTGGCCCTCTCGGCATCACTCTTGGCCACACCGCCCGCCTCGGCAAGCACGCCGAGCATGGCTCCGCAGGCCATAGAAGCCGCCACTCTGGCATCCCGGCCTTCCAACCCATTGCTCGAGAAATGCCCTAGCGGCCACGCTTGCCTGATAGATCCTTCCGGGAATTACAACAACTTCTACAAGTACGGCAGCTACAACTTGACTGACGTACATGGTGATTGGATTTTCTGCAATAATCAGACCGGAGGCGCCAGGGTGAACCTGCACTTCGGCCTCAACGGAACCGGGGGCGTCGCAAAAACAATTCCCGCTGGCGAATGCCATATGTATGGCATGACTCCCGTGAATTCCTTCACTCTCGCACCCTGACCCCTCCTCGATCAGGCCCCCCGAAAGAACGATCTCCCCAGGAGATCAGGTTCGGGGGGGCCTGATTGCATTTCCCACCCATTGATACCTAATTGTCCTTTTTAACCTATTCCCCACGTCACTCCATCCAATTTTTAATGGTACAAATATCAACTTAAGTTTCCGTGCCACACGCCGGCGAGTTCCTTGCATGCATCCCCTATCGGCTCTACGTTCCAGGTGGAGGAATCATGCGAAACATAGACTCACTCTTATCCATATTGAACGATCCACCGGGGGTTATATTTTTAGGCGAATGCTGCGGCACCATCGGCGAGCTGTGGCAAGGCCCGGTCTCCTATCAGGGCGAAGAGCGGGTAGGAATCGTCTCCTACCCAGGATCACGACGCAGCCGGGTGACTTTCGCCCCGCCCGGCAATCACTCCAGTGGAATTCCCCTGGGCTGGAAATCACGTAAGGCTGCGGAACTCTTCGCCGAGGAGACCGGCCTGCCCGTCCCCCGCGGACAATGGCTGTGCTGGAGCGAACTCCCCGAAGGACGCGGCATGTCCAGCTCGTCCGCCGATATCGTCGCCACCCTGCGGTGTCTCACCGACTACCACGGGCTCATCGAGGACACCGCGCTGTACGAACGGGTGATGAGCCGGATCGAACGCTCCGACCCGATCTTCGCCCCCACCCCCCGGCTGTACCTGACCGGCGCCCATCACACCGTCACCGCCTTCCCCACCCCGGCCCTGATCTGCTGCTACTTCCACCACGGCCACGCGGTGAGCACCTGCGGGGTCACCGAGAAAGCGCTCCTGACCTGCTATGCCGCTCATCGCCGCCGTTACCAGGACTCCCTGGCGATGATGGCGCACGGGCTCAACGCCGGTGATCTCGCCATGATCGGCGAAGCCACCACCGCGAGCGCACTGCTCGCGCAACACCATCTGCCCAATCCGGCGGTCGGCCACGCTGCTGCGGTCGCCGGAGAACTCGGCGCATTGGGGATCTTCCGCGCCCACACCGGGAGTCTCGTCGGGATGCTCTTCGACGCCGATGCCCCGCCGAACCGTCTGCTCGTCGAAGAGTCCATCACGGCACGCGTGGGCGTGACCACTGTCCATTGGGAGGGACTTCATGCACGTTGACCGGCATATTTCCGAGGCGCTTTCCCGTCCTGCGTTGATCGATCTGGGCGAGGAGAGTTTCCTGGTGCGTTTCGAGTCGATGAAGGTGGCGTCGGCGGGGTGGGCGGTCGAGGATCTCCTGGCGCGTGGGGTGATCGACGAGGGGTCGACGTTGATCGACAGTTCCAGCGGTATCTACGCCTATGCGTTGGCCCTGGCCTGTCACCGTTTCGGTCTGGGTTGTCATATCGTCGCCTCGGCGGCGGCGGATTCGTCGCTGTTGGCGCAGTTGGAGCTCTTGGGTGCGACCTGTGAGCAGATGCCTTCCGGGGACGATCTGGCTCTGGACCAGAATCTGCGGGTCGCCCGGGTGCACGAGTACATCCGTACTCATCCGGGCACTCACTGGATGCAGCAGTATCACGATCACATCCATTACGAGGGCTACCGGCAGATGGTGGCCCGGCACTTCGCGGAGAACGGCTGGTCGCGGGTGCGTCTGGTGAGCGCGGTCGGTTCGGGTGCCTCGTCGGCCGGGTTGGCGCGTGGGTTGCGTGATCTGGGCGTGCGGGTGCAGGTGCACGGGGTGCAGCCGTTCGGGTCGGTTTCCTTCGGTAGTGAGGAGGTCGCCGATCCGGACATGATGATCGCCGGGATCGGTAGTGCGATCGACTTCGCGAATATCGACGACGACCTGTTCGACACGATCGACTGGGTGTCCTTCGCGGTGGCTTGTTCCGGGTCGCACGAGTTGATGCGGCGGCATGCGATCTTCGCGGGTCTCTCCACGGGGGCGGCGTTCATGACGGCGGGTTCGTTGGGCCGGTCGGAGGGGGTGACCACTCTGGTCGTCGCCCCGGATACGGGGCATCGGTACACCCAGCGGGTGTTCGCCAGGCCTGCGGCGCCGGTGTCCGACTGGTCGCCGCGGATGATCGGGCACCGGCACGAGTTGACCTTGCCGTGGTGTCGTCGGCTGCGGCCGGTGGACGGGTGGGCCGCTCATCGGCGGGTGGCCCGGGAGCAGCTGAATCTGGCTCCGGCCGGGTGAGAGCGGGCTTCTTCCGTCGCTGAGGGCCTGTTCTGGTCACTGGAAGCCGCAAATGTTGAAGCTTCCAGTGACCAGAACAGGCCCTCGGTCCGTCTTGTGGTGCATTCCCGGGGTACGTCCAGGCGCCGTCGACGGAGCGAGGGCGTCCGGCATGTCGGCGACCTGACAGGTGAAGGCCCGCCTCTCGTCCCGTGCAGGAAAGAAGAGGCGGGCCTTCCGGCAGCCGGCAGCCGTCAGCCGACGGGTTGTTTGACCTTCGGTGAAGAGAACTCGCGGCTGCTGGGTTCCAGCATCACCGCCACCGGGGCGATCAGGCAGGCCGCCGCACAGAACAGGAGCACCGGCTGGCTGCCCCAGTGTTCGATGGCCGGGGCCAGCGCCGCCAGTCCCAAGGGGGAAAGTCCGTAGGAGACCAGGAAGTCCAGTGAGGACACCCGCGCCACCTTGCCCGGAGGCACTTCCCGCTGGACGGCGGTGAACCACGGCACGTTGAAGATCTCGATGCAGAAGCCCGCGACGACATAGCTCGCCACGATCAGCAGGGGGGACGGCGACAGGGCCAAGGACAGGGGCACCAGCGAGTAGGCGGCGAGGCTGCCCATGGCCCACCAGCCGGCGTTGCGGGGTTTCCACCGGGCGATGAGCAGTGCGCCGACGAGGGCACCGGCGGTATAGGCGGTCACCCCGGCGGCCAACACTGTGGAGCCGTCGAAGCGGTCCCGGCTGATCAGCGGGAGAGCGACATTGGTCGAGGAGTACCCGAGCATGATGACCACCGAGAGCGCGCCGAGTCCGCAGGTGAACCATCGGTGTCGGAGTGCTTCTTCGGCGCCTTCCTTGATGTCGTGGCCGAAGATCGCCAAGGGGGAGCCGGTCCGACGGGACGCAGGTTCCGGGGTGGCCGTGGCCTTCTTCTCCTCGGATTCGGCCTGGCCCGAAGTTTCGCTCCCGGCCGCGGGCACGACCGCAGGAACGGCCTCGACGGAGACGGTCTTCTTCGTCGAGGCGGGCAGGACAGCGGCGAGCAGCCAGAGCAGGCCGCTGAGGTGGACGAGCACCACGTCGGAGATGACCTGAGAGGCCAGTGCGGCCGCGGCGGGCCCCACGAGGACGGCGACCCGCACGGAGATGGTCATGGCGGCATTGGCGCGTTGGCGGGCGTCGGGGTGGACCTCGTCCTGCACCATCGCCTGGTAGGCAGGACGTCCTGCGCCTTGTCCGACGCCGACGAACAGGGCGGCGATGACGCCGATCCACCCGGCGTCGGGCAGGCTCAACCCGAGGACGGCGGTGCTCACGGCGGCCAGGATCCCGGCGACCCGGACGACGGTGCAACGGTCACCCCGGTCGGCGAGGACCCCGCCGAAGGGGACACCGATGATGAAGCCGAGGGTGCGTGCGCCGAGCAGCACGCCGAGTACGGCTGCGCTCCAGGACTGGTTCGCGACGCCGAGTCCGAGGACGAAGGGCAGCGCCCAGGTGGTGATGCCTGCGCTGGTGGACGAGGCCCAGAGCCGGAAGAACCGGCCTCCGAGTGCGGGTGGGGCAGGGGTCGTCAAGGTTGTCGTCTCCTCTCGGGAGGCCCCGCTCCTCCGACCTGTGCGCGAGGCCGCCATGGCATTCCTGCGGTGGTGATGCCGCAGCCTGCCGTCAGGTGTTCGGCCTTTTCCCCGAATGTGCAGGGTTTACCGTTGCGCGCCAGGGCCGGATTCTCACCGGCTTATCCTGCTTTTCTCCGCTGGGAAGAAATGATCGACAGTGCTGTCATGTTACCTATTTTTCATTGTCAGGTCAGGAGCGACCCGCTGAAAAATCTTCCGGCACCCGGCACTCGCCGTCGACCAAGCATAAAAAGGTCATTTCGGGATATTCAGACAGAAAAAGAATGTGGCGCCATGAATGCGGCCAGCAATGAGACATAATCGGTGATATCTGCGGCTCCCACGAGTTCGCGGGCAGAATGCATCGACAACATGGGGGTGCCGACGTCGACGGTGACGGCGCCGGTCAACGACGCGCTGACCGGTCCGATCGTCGACCCACAGGGCATGTCCTTGCGGCTGATGAAACTCTGCAACCGCACCTCGGCCTGCTCGGCGGCCAACCTCAGACAGGCGACTCCGGCGGCGTCGGTGGCATAGCGCCCTCTGGCGTTGATCTTCACCGCAGGGCCTTGTCCCACCCACAGTTGATGTTGCGGTTCGCTGCGGTCGGCGTAATTGGGGTGGACGGCGTGGGCCATGTCGGCCGAGCAGATCACGCTGCCCGACAGGGCGCGCAGGAAATCCTGCCGGTCACCGCCCAGGGTGAGGGTGATCCGTTCGAGCAGCGCGGGCAGGAACTGGCTGTCGCCGCCACGGTTGGTGACCGAGCCGATCTCCTCGTGGTCGAAGAGGACGAGGACCGGGACGTAGGGGCGTCCCGCGGTGGCACCGGTCCGGCCGGCGGCGATCCGTTCGACGGTGTCGATCAACGCCCGGGTCCCGGCGTAACAGCTGCCGAGGTTGTCGATCCGGGGCGCGGCGATCAGGTCGCCGGTGCGGCCGATCCGACGGGAGGGGGTCAGGTCGTGGGTCATCACATCCCAGCCGAGGAGGTCGTCCGCCTCGACCTGCGCCTGTTCAGCGAGCCACTGGTGGAAGGACGGCGCCTCACCGGTGGCCCCCCACACCGGGGTCAGGTGGTACTGGGGGTTGAGCACGAGCCCGTCACTGGTGGCTCCACGGTCGAGATGGATCGCCAGTTGGGGCACGCGCAGCATGGGTTCGTCGGTGCGCCAGAGCAGGTCGCGCACTCCCCGGTCGGTGGTGGTGTCCCGGACGAGCAGACGGCCGGACAGCCCGAGGTCACGGTCGAGCCAGGAGTTGAGCAGCGGGCCGCCGTAGACCTCCACGCCCAGTTGGTCCCAGCCCAGACGGGACAGGTCCGGGCGCGGGGCGATCCGGAGGTTCGGTGAGTCCGTGTGGCCACCGACGACACGGAAGGGGACATGCCCTTGTGTGCCGTCGGCGGCGTCCAGGTGCGCGGTGCTCCAGGCGATCAGGCTTCCTTCGCGGACGGCCAGGTAGTTCCCGGGGGCGTCCGGCCAGCGTCCGCTTTCGTCGAGGGCGACGAATCCGGCGTCGACGAGCAGGGAACGCACCGTGTCGACGGCATGGAAGGGCGAGGGGCTCGCATCGATGAACCGGCACAGTCCGGCGGATTCGGTGTCGACGGTGAATTCCATGAGTTCACTCTAGACAGAGGCGCTCTGCCCGATTCGGTGGCGAGGCCGCCTTTCAGGGCACGTAATCGATATTCAGTCCGCCGTTCCAGGCGCTGTTGACGATCGCAGCCGGGGTGAAGAGGCATTCGTCGCTGCCGTCGTCGCCGGTGCCGACCCCGTGATGGATGCCGACGGCGTAGCCGCCGCTGCCGTTGGCGACCGGGGTCCACACGGGGCCGCCGCTGTCGCCGCCGTTGCTGAAGCAGGGGCTGTAGGCGGCCATGTTGTCGTAGTACTCGGTGTTGGAATAGCGCACCCGCATCCCGGTGCGGACGACGGTGTCGGCCCAGTTCTCACTGGCCCGGCCGTAACGGTTCACGGTCTGGCCGACCCAGGGCCAGCGCACGCCGCGCACGGTGAGATAGGAGCCGCGTTCGTAGACGAACCACGGGGCGGTGGATCGCCCGAGGACCGTGTGATATTGCAGGTCACCGACGTGATCGCGTCCGCCCCATCCCTGGGAGAGCCAGGGGTAGGTGCCATAGCGCAGCCAGTCGCTGCAGTGTCCTGCCGTGAGCAGTCCTTTGCCGCCGCTGGTGGGGCTGACCACGAAGGCTGCGGTACAGGCTGCGACGGAGGGCGCATTGTAGGCCTGCAGGTCGGCGCCGCCGATGACCTCGACGTTCTTGCGGAGCCGGAAGTTCGGGTCGGTGACGGTGTGCACCGTGGGCAGGTCGGTGGCCGCGCTCCCGGCTGTGCGGCGCCAGGAGTTCAGGATGTGTTCGGTGGGGGCGGCTGACCTGACGCGGATCTCCTGGGTGTCGGAGTCGGCGCCGACGGTGAAGGTCTGCACGCCGTGTCGGGTCAGGGTCGCCGCGATGGAGTCCTGCCGGCGGGACAGCTCTTTCTCGGAGAATCTCCGATCGAAGGAGATCTTGATTCCGGCATGTTTTCCGATATCGGAAATCGTTTTCTTCGAGGCCGGGTCGAGGGTCTTCTTGAAAGCGATGGAGCCCGTTTCGCCCCCCTCCCCCTGTCGGGCGTCGGCGAAAAATTCTGGATAGTTTTTCCTCAGGTTCTCCACCTGGGCGGAGAATCGACCTTCTGCGGTGATACGTTGCGCCGCATCAGCCCGGTCACTTCCTTGTCTCTCGGCCAGGGCCTCGACAGTACGAGCCAGCGCCCGCGCCCCCGACCCGCTCTCTCCAGCACTCGTCACAACCTCTGTGGCCTGGGATTCTTTGGCCTGGCTCAGGGAAGGGGCACTGACGGCCAGGCTGCCGACGAGTAGGGGGACACCCACCATCACGAGGCGATGGCGAACGTTCATATCGGTCTCCTTGCATTTCTCCCCCGACCTGTGATGAAACAATTCACGCTTCTTGTCACCCTCGACGAGGCGGAGATGCCAATGCGCCCTCAGCGCAGACCTATCGGTTTCATGAACGTACGACCGACATTTACCGATGAGCATTCCGCCGCATTAAAGGCTAACCAGTGGACGAACGCCTCAGAACACGAAGCGTTGCGCAATAACGCCCGGTAAGAAGCCCACAGAAAAGCATTCCAGCAAAAGCGAGGAGACGTTCACCAGCCCTTTCCCGAACAAGCGGTCGTACGTCCTGGTGGTCACGATCACATCGCGACACGCCACCGAAGTGGTCACGGAAGGCTGAACTTTTCCTCACAGATCCGCTATTCGGACCACAAGAACGACCACGGGGGCAGATAGTGGCTGGGTTACAGCAGATCAGCTCTCTCGGAGGACCCTTATGACCTCTGCGCGTTCACGCAGTCTGGTTCTCGCGCTGATGCTTCCGCTCACAGCCCTGGGGACGACCGTGCCCCTGCACGCCGCCGTGACGGACCAGCGTCTAGACGTCTCACAACAGCCCAGCCAACAGGCACCGCTCCACCCCGGAGCCGCCCAGCACCCGACCTTCCAGGCCCCCGTCCAGGCCCCCATCCCCCAACAGCCCGTCCAACAGACACCCGCACAACAAACGCCGGTCCGCCCCGCGCCGCCGCAGGCCCCCGGCCAGGCCCCGGTCCGCCCCGGCAACGGCATCACCGCACCGGTCTCCCAGGTGCGCGGCACCCAAGAAGGACGGCACACCCCCGCACCGGCCGCCGAGGGCTCCCTCGGCCCGCAGCAACGCTTCACCCTCCCCGCGGACGGCTCCGCCGGGAAACAACCGCGCGGCGAGACACTGCCGAATGCGGACGTCACCAAAAAGACGATCCGCGCCTACTACGGCGCCACCGACAAGGGCATCTCCGACAAGAAGAACTCGCCCTACATCCAGGAGGTCAAGCAACTCCTGGCGAAAGAGGCCGCCACCCTGCCCGCCCGCTACAAGCAGGCCGCAGCACAAGGGCACAAACCGGCCATCTTCGTCGACATCGACGACACCCTGCTGTCGACCTACGACCTGGTCGACGCCGGCACCGGATTCCACTACGACCCCAAGACCTGGGACAAAGGCGTGCAGCAGGCCGACATGCCCGCCGTCCCCGGCATGGTCGACTTCATCGCCCAAGCCCGCAAAGCCGGGTTCACGGTGATCGGACTGACCGGGCGCACCGACGGTCAGAAAGCCGCCACCCTGACCAACCTGGCCAAGGCCGGCTACCCCGGATTCACCCGGGACACCCTGTTCACCAAGTGGAAGGGGAACGCCAAACCGGCGTACGTGTCCTGCGCGCAGGCCAAGTGCACCACCGTCGAATACAAGGCCGGCACCCGCAAGCACTTCGAATCGCAGGGCTACCGGGTCGCGCTGTCCATCGGTGACCAGTGGTCCGACCTGCAGGGCGGTTCGGCCGACGCGCTGATCAAACTGCCGAACCCGACCTACTACCTGCCCTCGGCCGACCTGCCGGGAATGCCGCAACCCAACCTGCGCCCGCGGACGAACTTCGTGATGCGCCCCGACGGCAGCAGCGGCAAGGTCGTCGGCGGCGAAGCCATCCCGAATATCGACGTCGTCCGCAAGACGATCCGCACCTACTACGGCGCCGACGAGAAGGGCATCGCGAACCCGACCACCTCGCCGTACCGCACGGAGATGGCCGGGCTCACCGCGCAGTGGACCCAGCAGATCACCCAGGCCTGCTCCAGCGAGAAGGCCCAGGGTCGGAAACCGGCCGTGGTCCTGGACACCGATGACACCACCCTCATGACCTATGACATGCAGGATGGCGCCATGCGCTTCACCTTCGACCCCAAACTGCAGGACAAGTGGGTGAAGCAGGGCCGCTACCCGGCCACGCCGGGCATGCTCGACCTGGTCCGCAAGGTGAAGGCCTCCGGATGCGAGATCCTGGGCGTCACCGGACGCACCAACGACCAGGCCGCGGCCTCGGTGGCGAACCTGCGCAAGCTGGGCTTCCCCGAGTTCGCTCCGAATGCGTACATGACGAAGTGGAACAAGGGCGCGGCCAAGCCCGACTACGTCAAGTGCGCCAAGGACAAGTGCACGACGGTCGAGTTCAAGTCCTCGACCCGGGCCTGGCTGGAGTCGGCCGCAGGTGGCAACTACCAGATCGTCGCGAACTTCGGCGACCAGTACAGCGACCTGATCGGGGGCCACGGCATGCCGATCAAGCTGCCGAACCCCACGTACTACCTGCCGTGACGATGCGGCTGATGTGATTCGACGCTGATCAGCGAAGCGGGTCGAGGGATATCTCCCCTCGGCCCGCTTTCGCGTCCTCCCCTGCACTGCAAGGAGTTTCCCGTACGCTCTCTGTGGGGGACAGAGCCTCCACGCTGCCCCCGCCCGTGCACCGTCGCCATTTTCCGGGCGGCCCGGTCGACACCGGCCCGGCCGCAAGGGCAGGAGGTCGATCGTCCATGGAAATCTCCCGGGGCCGGCGAGTCCTCGTCCTCCTGGCCACCGCGGCACTGCTCCTGCTCGCCGCGCGCGCGTTGACCACCACCGAGCGGTGGATGCTGCATTACGACCTGGACATCTATCTGAATGTCGCCCGGTCCTTCCTGGACACGGGATCGCTCTACTCCTATCGCACCGACACGGGGATGGGGTTCACCTATCCGCCGGTGGCGATCGTGTTCTTCCTCCCCTTCGTGTCCTTGCCTCCGACGACGGCCTGGGTCTTCTGGAATCTGTTGATCGTCGCGGCCACGGTGCCGACGGCGTGGCTGTGGGCGCGGGAGGTCCGCGCGTCGGTTTCGACGCGGGAGTTCCGCATGTCGGCTCCGGCGGGGTTCACCGGGGTCGTCGTCGTGGCCCTGGTGCTCGCGTCGGAACCGGTGACCAGGTCGTTGTGGCTCGGGCAGGTGAGCCCTTTCGTGGGGGTCGCCACGGTGGCCGGTCTGGTGGGTGTCCAGGCCCGGCGGGGTGCGTGGACGGGTCTGGGTGCGGCGGCCAAGCTCACTCCTGGTGCGAATCTCGCTGCCTATCTGGCTTTCGCGCATCTGCGTCCGCGGATCGTCCCGGCCGTGGTCACCGGGGTCGTCCTGACCGGGCTGGGGGTGTTGATCGCTCCGGCTTCGTCCTGGGAGTACTTCGGGACATTGGTGTGGGATTCTTCCCGGGTCGGGCGGGTCGACCTGGCCACCAACGAATCCCTGGCCGGGGTCTTCGCCCGGTGGGGTGTGCCTGCCCCGGTGGCGACGAAGGTCGGTTTGTTCACCGCGGTGGTTCTGGCCGTGGGCTGGTTCCTCGCGGTGCGCAGGCATCGTCCGGGGCCGGTGGAGGTCGTCGGCGCTGTCGGGGTGACGATGCTCTTCGCCTTGCCGATCGGCTGGTCGCACCATGCGTTGCCCGTGGTGTTCGCCTGGGTCGGCCTGTTCGTGATCGGGGTCTTCGACCGTGGCCCCCGTTGGTGGTTGCTTCCCGGGTGTGCGGTGGCCGGGTTGGCGGTGTGGACGGTGCCGGTCGTCTACTGGACGATGCGGTGGATCCCTCAGGTCATGGCTGCCGCGCCGTACGTCCGTCCGGTGAGTTCGCTGGTGCTGCTCGCGGTGACGGTGTGGACGGCCCGTTCCCGGTCGACTCTGCCTGCCGGCTCAGACCTGGCTGTCCCCGGGCGATGAGACGAGAGGAATCCGTGGCTTCGATCACGCCCTGACGGGGCGATCCGGCTGCGGGACAGTCGACCCGGTGGAGGACCATGGACGGCGCGTTGACCTGGGTTCTGCTGGCGGCGACCGTGGTGGCGACGGCGTGGGCCTTCTGGCCTCGTCGGTCGGGTGGGAAGCCGTCGCGTCGGGCGTCGTCGGGTGCAGGTCCGGGTTCAGGTCAGGGCGCGGACGGGCCCGACGAGAGCGGTTCGGGGCGTGGGTCTCCGGGGATCTCGGGAGCTCGGGGGGCTCCTGGGGGTGCACCGGGTGCGGTGAGGGGCCCGGTCGGGGCGTTACCTGCTGGACGGGCGCCTGCCGCGTTGACCGGTTCGTCGTCTTCGTCGTCTTCGTCGTCCTCTTCGGATCCGCGGGGTGGTGCGCATCGTGGCGGTCGAGGACGCGGTCCGCAGGCGGGCGGACCTGAGGCGGGCGGGGGGCGTGGCGGGGATCGCGGGTCGTCCGCGCCGGAGGACGGAGCTGCGCCGGGGGACGGAGCTGACCCGAGGGATGGGGCCGCCGCTGGCCCGCCCCGCCGTCCAGCCCCTGCGCCGCTGTCACCACGGTCGCCGCTGTTCGCCTTCGGTTCGCTGTCCGGGGGTGGCGAGGGATACGTGCATCTCGGGGATTTCGCGTGCATCCAGGTGATGACCACGGGTTTCTCCGCTGCCCGGGAGCGGGTGATCGAGGTGGCCGTGGCGCATTGTGACCGGTCCGGCCGGGTGCAGGAGGTGTGGTCCTCCTTGGTCGATCCGCAACGCGCCGAGGTGTCCGGCGCGGCTGTGCACGGCCTGTGGCCGGGCGTCCTGCAGGGTGCGCCGTCGTTCGCGCAGATCGCTCCGGAGGTGCTCTCCCGGTTGGAGGGTCGGGTGGCGGTGGCGCTGGGCGCGGAGCTGGTGGAGGCTTTCCTGGCTGCGGAGTTGTTGCGGGCGGGTGTGTTGACCGCGCCGGTTCCGGCGGTGGACGTGGGCCGGTGGGCTGCGGTGTCGGGGGCGGCGAGCGGGCGGTGGGCTGCGGTGGCGCGGTTGGCCGGTCGGGGGCGGTCCGTGCCCTCGTCGGCGGTGGAAGATGTGCGCCTGTTGGCTGCGGTGTTGCCCCGGTTGTGGGCTTCGTTCGGCACTGATCTGGTGTTTCCGGTGGGGCCGACGCCGGTCTCCTCGGGGAGGCACCGTCGGGCGGTGCCGGGGGTCGTCCGGCCGGCGGCTCAGGTCGGGGCGGTCCCGACGGGGTGGCTGGCCGAGTTGATGGTGGCCTTGCCGATGAGTGCCGCGGAGACCCATGATGCCCGGCTGGCGGCCTATGTCGACGGGTTGACGGCGATCCTGCCGACGGGTCGCATCGTCGCCGAAGAGGTGCGCGAGTTGACGGGTTCGGCGGTGCGGGCGGGGTTCACGTCGTCGCAGTTGCATGCGGTGGCGGTGCGTCTGTTGGAGTCGATGCGTTCCACGGCTTTTGCCCGTGGGGAGCTGTCGCAGGATCAGGTGCGCCATCTGCGGGCGGCTGCGGTCTCCTTGGGGGTGCCGCAGTATTTCGACGATCTGGTGCAGGCTCCGGCGCCGCCTGCTCCGGAGCCGGGGTCGGGTTCGTTCAGCCGTCCGGTGCGCAAGCCGTTGCCGCCGCCTCCGCCGCAGTGGCTGCCCAGGTGTGGGCATTGTCTGCAGGTCGGTCATTACACGTCGTCGTGTCCTCGGCTGCGTCGTCGTGGCCGGGGTGGTGGCACGCCTGGGGTGGGCCCGGTGGAGCCGATCCGCCCGATCTGAGCCGTCACTCGGTGCACGCCCTGGAGGCTTCCACGCTCGCCCAGTTTCTGTCTGCTCTTCTCTGTCACCCTCTCTCCCCTCCCCCCTCCCCTCTCCCCTCCCCCCGATGTGCTGGCGTCTTCGAGCCGACTGGCAGCACCTTTCCTCGACTCCAGATCGTGTTCTTCCAGGCGGCCAGCGGAGGAAAGGTGCTGGCAGTCGGGGCCGGGGCGCGACGGCCGGGTGGCTGGCGAAGGTGGGGTGGCCGGCCTGGGTGGGGCTGCGGGGGGTGCGCTCGGTTGTCGCTGTGGGGGTGTCGAGGGGTCGTTGCGCATCGGTCGTCCGCTCCGGGTGGTGCCGCCAGCTGCGGGGATGGAGGGAGTGGAGCCGGTCGGGTCAGATCTGGACGGTTGGTGCCGATTCGGGTGTGCAGCACGACGGGTGAACTCCTCGTCGATCTTTTCTCAGCCTTTTCTCGGGAGACGTCGGTCTGGCCGGGACGACGACAAGGACTTTTCCATGGATGTGAATTCGCAGAGCCCGATCGTGCTCGCTGCGGTGTACGAGGAATACCGTCGCTACGAAAGGTATCTGGCGTTGGCTTTCGGGTTGGGCCTGGTCACGGTGGTGTCCTTGTTGTGCCAGAACCCGGCGTGGCCTGGTTCGATGGCGATCTTGGCCGTCGTGGCGGCTGCTTTCCGTAAGTACCATCTCGTGGTGCACCGGTTGGTCGGGGATCCCGGTCCGGCGACGGATCAGGCGGTGCAGTTGTGGGGTACGGCGGCTCAGGCTTGTGTGTGGGGGGCGATCCCGATCGTCTGTGCGCTGGGCGTTCTGCAGTTCTACGCCTGAGGTCGGTCTGATGCTGCGACGCGGCGGCGGCAGAGTGGGCCGCTTGTAGACGCAGTGGGCGGTCGTCGCTGCCAGGACGTCGCGTGGTCGTCCGTCGTCATCGTGAGAAATCGAGAAGCCCGGCCCCTGCTGAGGGACCGGGCTTCTCGATGATGTCCGAGGACATCCTGGGCGGTGGCGGTGGGATTTGAACCCACGGTGGAGTTGCCCCCACACACGCTTTCGAGGCGTGCTCCTTTGGCCGCTCGGACACGCCACCGTCGACCAGACTACTAGAGCGGGAACGCGTCAGGAAATCCGGTCCGGCTTTTCCGCTCCACGTTCCGCTCCACACATCCGCGCTGCCTCGTTGCCGCATCCGCTCTTCGCATCCACCCCACATCCACTCCCCACATCCACTCCACGCCCGCTCCGCGTCCAGGCCGCACCTCCACACCCGCTCCGCGTCCAGGCCGCACTTCCACACCCAGCTGCCCGGCGGACGCCCACCCGATCCGGGTGCCGGCTCTGCGTCGGCGGCTCGTTCAGCGTCGTCGGCCGAAGAAGTCGAGGAGCAGTTGTCCGCATTCGTCGGCGCGGACCCCGCCGACGACGTGGACGCGGTGCAGGGCGTGCCGGTCGCGGACGAGGTCCCACAGGGAGCCGCAGGCACCGGCTTTGGGGTCCCAGGCGCCGAGGACGAGGGTGTCGATGCGTGCGAGGGAGATCGCTCCGGCGCACATGGGGCAGGGTTCGAGGGTGACGACGAGGGTGCATCCGTCGAGTCGCCAGCTCTGGCGGTGTCGTGCGGCTTCGCGGAGGGCGACGATCTCGGCGTGCCCGGTGGGGTCGTGGTCGATCTCTCGGGTGTTGGCGCCGGTTCCGATGATCTGTCCTGCCGGGTCGACGACGACTGCGCCGATGGGCACATCTCCGGCTTGACCTGCTCTTTCGGCGAGGTCGAGGGCGGTCTGCATCCAGTTGTCGTAGCGGCGGTCGTAGCCGGTTGCATGCGGTGGCCGCGCGGACGGGGACGGATCTGCTGAGGTCACACGTTAAGTTTGCTGTATGCGCGTGCATGTGGCCGACCACCCTTTGATCAATCACAAGCTGACCTATCTGCGTGACAAGCAGACGGATTCGCCGACTTTCCGCCGGTTGGCGGAGGAGTTGGTGACCCTTCTGGCCTATGAGGCGACGCGCGATGTGCGGGTCGAACCGAAGCCGATCGAGACTCCGTTGTGTTCGGCGACGGGGATCAAGTTGGCGAACCCGAAGCCGGTGATCATTCCGATCCTGCGGGCGGGGCTGGGCATGCTCGAAGGGATGGTGCGTCTGCTGCCGAGTGCGGAGGTGGGTTTCCTCGGCATGGTGCGTGACGAGGAGACCTTGGAGGTCAGCACGTATGCGAACCGGTTGCCGAAGTCGTTGACCGGCCGTCAGTGTTATGTGGTCGATCCGATGTTGGCGACGGGTCATTCGTTGGCGATGGCGATCGAGTATTTGGTGCAGTTGGGGGCTGAGGACATCACGGCGGTGTGTCTGTTGGCGGCGCCGGAGGGTATCGAGCATGTCCGTTCGGTTTTCGAGGGCCGCCCGTTGTCGGTGAATCTGGTGGTCGGTGGGGTCGATGACGGTCTCAACGAGCAGGGGTACATCGTTCCGGGTCTGGGTGATGCCGGTGACCGGTTGTACGGCGTGGTCTGATTTCTGTTCTGGTTCTTTCAGTGGGCGTCGCTCGGGGTTCTTCCGGGCGGCGTCCGTTTTTGTTGGCGGGTGCCGAGGTAGGCGGCGAGGGATGACAGGAAGAGCAGGGCGGCGAGTGTTGCGGCGATCTTGAGGTGCAGGGGGAGGTCGGGGCGGTCGGTCAGGTGTTGGACGATGACGGGTGTGCTGAAGGCGGCGAGGTAGAGGCTGTGTCTGGTCAGGCGGAGTCCGGCTTGGCGGGTCTGGTCTGAGGGCAGGGTGGCTGCGTAGGCGCGGGGTGGTCCGAATTCTTCGACGAGGGTGCGTCCGCTGGCGGCGGTGTGGGCGCGGGTTTCTTCGAGGTGGGCGCGGATTTTCTTTTCGGGGAGGTGGTTCTGTCTGCGGAGGCTTTGGGCGAAGGTGTCGAGCCAGTTCTGGTCCTTGCGCCACTCCTGGTCTTGGGGTGTCGGCTGGTCGGGGTGGGGCGGGGTCGGGGTGGGGTTCGGTGTCTGCCAGGTGAGGGCGACGGCGAGGGTGAGGAGTCCGTAGAGGGCGGTGGCGGCGGCGTGGTGGGTCCAGTTCGCTGTCCAGAGGGTGGGCCATTGGAGGGTGGTGCGGACGGCGAGTGCTCCTGCGATGAACAGGATGATGGCGGTGGTGGCGGCGCCGAGCGCGGCGGGTGCGCTGTGTCGGCGGAGCGTCCGGTGGTAGAGGGTGGTTGTGGCGATGAAGGCGATGGCGACGGCGGGTGGTCCCAGGAGTGTTGTCGCGGTGATGTCGGTCGGGGTGTCGTCGCGGTTGATGATGTGGCGGAGCAGGGGTGCCAGTGCGGTTCCGGTTGCGCCGCCGAGTCCGCTGAGGATGCGGAAGCGCAGGGTGAGTTCTGGGGGTGTGGTCCAGACGTCGTGGCCTTCCTGCTGCCAGTCGTGGATGCGGTTCTGTGCCCATTCTTCGGCGGGTCCGTGGGTGTCTTCGGCGGTCTGGCCGGTGTGTCGGCAGGTGTGTCCGGCGTGGAGGAGTGCTTTTCGGATGTGGGTGGGGGCGACGTGGTGGTTCTCGAGGGTTTTCTTGGCGTGGTTCATCCAGGGCCGGTCGTGGGGGTGGAAGTGTCGGTGCAGTTCGTCGGTGTCGTTCATGTCCTGTCCTTCCTGGGGTGTCCCGGCCTGGGGGTTACCGATGGTGGGGGTGGGTGTCGGGTGGTTGGTGGGGTTGGGTGAGGTGGAGGATGTCGGCGGCGAAGTGTCGCCAGGTGTGGGTGTCGCGGGTGAGGCGGGTGCGGCCGAGTTCGGTGATGGTGTAGTTCTTGCGGCCGGGGCCGGTTCGGGGTTCGATCCAGTCGGCGGTGATGTGTCCGGCGTCTTCGAGTCGGGCGAGGACGGGGTAGATGGAGCCGCCGCGTAGGGTGCCGAATCCGGCTTCTTCGAGTCGGGTGGTGATGGCGTATCCGTGTCGGGGTTCGTCGGCGACGAGTCCGAGGATGACGAGTTCGAGGGTTGCTCGCACCCAGGTCGGGGGGTAGGTGTTCCGGGTGGTGTCGTCGTTCACCCAACTAAGTATGTTTCGTATCTACATAGTGGTCAACGCTATGGGCGGCGTGGCGGTGTCGGCGGCGGTAGTTGCTCGGCCCGTTGCTGGTGTCGTGCCCGGAAAGTGCTGATATCAGCCTTTAGGCTGCCCGTGGAGTCCGAAAGTGTCGTTCTTTGGAGATCACGCATGCCTTCGCAGGTCAAGCGGTTCTTGATGTGGGCCTTCTGGGCGTTCGTCATCTATGCGATCGTCACTTCGCCGGATAGGACGTCCGATATCGTGCGGTCGGTGGCGGCGATCATCACGAATGCTTTTCAGAACATCGGGATTTTCTTCGACCGCATTTTGAACCGGTGAGTGTGGTTCTTCGGCGCAGGTGACGGAGGCGGAGACGGAGGCGGTGAGCAGATATGCCACTGTTCGGCGGGGTTGACGGCACGCCTCGCACGGTGGCGCGATATCTGGTCGACGACGAGCTCTGTGTGGTGGCGACCCGGCGTCACTGGGTGGTGTTGGTGGAGCCGTGGTTGAGCGCGGTGGCGGCTTTTCTGGTGGTGGCGTGGCTGGCTTTCGAGGTGGTGGATCCGCGTCCGGGCCGTCTGGTGGATGTGTTGTGGTGGGTGTGGTTCGCGGTGGTCGGTCGGGCGTTGTGGTTGTCCTGGGATCGTCATCGCACGTGGTTCGTGGCGACTGATCGTCGGTTGTTGTTGATCTACGGGGTGGTGGTCCGGCGGGTGGCGATGATGCCTTTGGCGAAGGTCACCGATATGAGTTATCACCGTACGCCGGTGGGTTGGTTGTTGGGTTTCGGTGATTTCGTCCTGGAGAGCGCCGGGCAGGATCAGGCTTTGCATCGGATCCGTTTCGTCCCGCGGCCTGATTCGACGTATCGGGCGATCGTCGACGAGATCTTCCACCGGGACGACCCGGGTGTCGACGAAGTCGATGAGACGGACGGCGGGGTCCGCCTGGTGGAGGATGCCGACGGCCGGTGGGTGGAGGTGGAGGACGATCCGACGGGCCGGTTGGCGATGTCGGCGTCGACGAGCCGGTGGCAGGACATGGCGGTGGCGCAGACCTATCCGGCGAGGGGTGTGCGGGCGCGGGTGTCGCGTCGGAAGCATGCGGTGGCGGCGTGGTTGGGCCTGGAGTCCCCCGAGGTGCCGGTGCGTCGGGTGCCCTCGGGGGGTTCGTCGACGGACGGTCGTGGCGGGCGTTCGCCGCACGAGCGGTGACCTCGGCGGGTGCTGCCGCGGGCGGGTGCTGTGCGCTGACCGGGCTCTGCCGGGCGGGTCAGGACTGGCCGGGTACTCCGGCGCCGGGCGGCGGGAGGTTGGGGTTCTCGCCGGGGGGATTGGCGGTTTCCTCGGTGCTTTTCTCCCGGGCGATCTCTTCGGCGCGGGCGGCGTCGCGGCGGGCGCGTTCTGCGGGGTTGAGGATTTCGCGGGGGCTGAGCAGCTGGTAGAAGCCGAGGGCGTTGCCCCAGTTGTCGGAGAAGTTCGCGAAGCCGACGACGTCCTGGATGATGACGGTTTCGCCGACGGGGACGTCGACGTCGGTGAGTCTTTTGACGGCGGTGTCGATGTCGGGCACTTCGAGGCGCACCCGGGCATTGTTGGCGCCGGGGCGGTCGTGCCCGGTGGAGATCTGCAGCCAGGCTCCTGGTGAGATCTGCCATTCGAGGAAGTCGTCGAGCGGCGCCGTGTCGGGGCCGTGCCCGAAGACGTGGGTGTAGAAGTCGAGGACTTCGTTGAAGTCGCCCGCGTTGAGGGCGATTGTCAGGCCTCGGACGTCATCCATATGTCCAGAGTAGGTCACGGGGCGTCCACCGGCCGGGATCGTCGGCTATGCGATGGGCGCTGTGCCTCAAGTCGGTTCGCTGGGCACCGAATGGAGTGCCATGCACTGTGCCACCGCCGGGTGGCCGGGATGTCGTGGGTCCACCGATCGGGGAGCGAGATGACTGTGTGGGGGCTGGCGTTGACGGTGGCTGTGGCGTTGTCGATGGTGGCGGGTGTGCTCGTCCTGGCGGTTTATATGGGGGCGGCGCGGCGCACGATGGCGGCGGCGACGGGTGTGCGGGTGGATCTGTCGATGCCTCCGGCGTGGGCGTTGGATGTGGCTGCGGCGCAGTTCTCGGTGTCGGACTGGGTTCCGGTGGAGGGTGACGGTGAGGTGAACCGTCAGCATGTGGGTGTGGATCATCCGGCGGTTTCGGTGGCTGCGGTGCCGGGGTTGCGGGGTGGCAGTGAGGTGCACATCTGGTTGTCGGGGTGGTCTTTGCGGTGGGGTCTGGTGCGTCATGTGGCGGTGGCGCGTGGACAGATGGCTTTGTTGGCTGAGGTGTTGCGGGCGGCGGATGGGGCTTTTGATGCGCCGGTGCCGAATGACGAGTCGGCGCAGGTGGTTCAGGTGTTGTCGCAGCGGGCGTCGGGGCGGGGTTCGGCGGCTTGAGGGTGGTTGTCGGGGCGGGCGCGGTTTTCTTCCGTGTTGGACGCTCAGTTTGTTTGTGGCCGGAGTGGCTGACAGGTGGATGAAAAAAGCTGTTTTTGTTGGACGAATGGCTCTCAAGTCAGCCCATTGGGCGCACATCTCGACCGCTCACCCCGCCCGCATCCCCGAAACGGACATATCGCACGCCTTGCGGCCAATGTGCTCCGGTAGCCTCCCGCGTCAACCGACCTGAACGACATCGTTGCCGCGCGACGCCATCGACGGGACGGAACGCGACATCTCCCGTCGCGGAACCATCCATGGCGAGCGCCCACCGGCGACCGTCATGTTTCATGTCCACCCAGCCAAGGAGTCCCGACATGCGCGTCATGCGGACGAAGTCGATCGAGCAGTCGATCGCAGAGACGGATGAACCGGAGTTCCAGCTCAGGAAGCAGCTCACCGCGGTTGATCTCACCGTTTTCGGTATCGGCGTCATCATCGGCGCCGGTATTTTCACTCTTACCGGCCGGGCCGCTCATGTGTATGCGGGCCCGTCCATCGTCATCAGTTTCGCGGTGGCGGCTTTCGCGTGTGGGTTGGCCGCGCTCTGTTATGCCGAGTTCGCTTCGACGGTGCCGGTGTCGGGTTCTGCGTACACCTTTTCTTATGCGACTCTCGGCGAGTTGGTCGCGTGGATCATCGGCTGGGATCTCCTGTTGGAGATGATGTTGGGCGCGAGTGTGGTGGCTCAGGGGTGGTCGCAGTACTTCGTGGTGTTGTTGTCGCGGCTGGGTGTCACGTGGCCGGCGTCCTTGGCGCCGGGGTCGTGGTTCGATCTGCCGGCTTTCCTGCTGGTGGCTGTGCTGACGGCGTTGATCGCTTATGGCATCAAGGAGTCGATGCGGGTCAATCTGGTGTTGGTGGCCTTGAAGTTGTTCATCGTGCTCTTCGTGATCGTGGCGGGGCTCTTCTATGTCAATGGGTCGAACTATTCGCCGTTCATCCCGGAGGCGAAGGCGTCGGCCGAGGTCGGCGGTTCGTGGTTGACGGCGCCTTTGGTGCAGACGCTCTTCGGTTTCACGCCGACGACTTTCGGGTGGGGCGGCATCTTCGCGGGTGCGTCGATCGTCTTCTTCGCGTACATCGGTTTCGATGTGGTGGCGACGACGGCGGAGGAGGCGAAGAATCCGCAGCGTGATCTGCCGATCGGGATCATCGCTTCGTTGGTGATCTGCACGGTGTTGTACGTCGCGGTGTCCTTGGTGATCACCGGCATGGTGCCTTATGAGCAGATCAATCCGAAGGCGGCGTTGGCGACGGCTTTCGAGGCGGTGGGTCGGCCGGCGTATGCGACGTTGATCGCGGCGGGTGCGGTGGCCGGTCTGTGCACGGTGGTGATGACGTTGATGATCGGTGCGACGCGGGTGACGTTTGCGATGTGTCGTGACTGGTTGCTTCCGGCGTCGTGGGGGGTGACGAGCCGTCGGACGGGTACGCCGGTGCGGTTGACGGTGGCGATCGGTGTGTTCGTGGCTCTGGTGGCGGGTTTCACGCCGATCGGCACGTTGGAGGAGATGGTCAATATCGGGACGTTGACCGCTTTCATCCTGGTGTCTTTGGCGGTGCCGGCGTTGCGGCGGAAGCGTCCTGATCTGAAGCGTTCTTTCAAGGTTCCGGGGAGCCCGGTGTTGCCGGTGTTGTCGGCGATGGCGTGTTTCTGGTTGACGTTGAATCTGTCGGTGGAGACGTGGATTCGTTTCGTGGTGTGGATGGCTTTGGGTCTGGCGGTCTATTTCGCTTACGGCTATTGGCATTCTCGGTTGGAGAAGAATGCGCCGTCGGCGGAGGAGCAGGATGCGGCCCGGCATGAGCATCATGGTGGGAACCCCGCGGTGGGTGGCGACTTCTGATCCACCCCAACGATTCTCGCTATTCGGACATGCGGATGGGTTGACATCTTCTCTGTCATTTCTCACCCACATGGGTCGGACGTCCGCTAGCCTGGCAGTGTCGCCTTCGCCAGGGGCGACATCTTGGCGGTGACGCGCCAGGGATGACCGTCGGAGCCTCCACCTCTTCTGAGGTGGAGGCTCCGATGATGTTCGGGCGGGTTGTCTCTTCTCGGCGTAAATTCCTTGGCTTCTCTCCGCGCTCTCGTCGGTGAGGAATGGCAGAGTGTTATCCGTTCGTGTTTGTCGTATCTCACCATCGGTGGCACGACCCGGCGACCCACCTCGCTTGTCGTGTCCGAGGCTCCCTGGGACCTCCAGCCCCGGGCCGTCGGCTCCCGGCGTCGCGAGGATCGGCGGCACCGTCCTCGATCCGGTGGTTTTCCGGCAGGCATGACGGCGGCCCGCTGCGGGTCTTCACTCCCTGGCCCGCGGCGGGCCGTTTCCCTGCCCTGGAGCCCGTTGCCTCGGGACGTTCCTCGGTCTCTCCTTGCCCTGGGCGGGCTGTTCCGGGGCGCGGCAAATCCCCCACTCGAATGGACGAATGGGGGATCTGCCGCACCTGAGGCTCCCTGGGACCTCTCAAGACCAGGCGGCCGCCGTCTCCCGGCGTCGCGAGGATCGGCGGCACCGTCCTCGTCTTAGGTGCAGGTTCACACAGTGGCGACCCGCCTCAAGTCCGTTCCGTCAGACGAAAGTCTTGGGGCGGGCCGCCGCTGTCACATCCTGCGACCTTCCGTTCGGTCTAGGAGGGTCAGAGCTTCATCGCCTTGTAGGCGTCCAGGGCCAGGTATTGGCCGGTGCCATTGCGCGGCACGATGGAGATCGTGATGGGAGCTCCGGTGTCGGGCAGGGACAGGCGACGCAGCATCTGCTTGTACGGCTGGTCGAGCGTGCCATTGGTGGTGAAGTCGGCCCAGTTGGTTCCGTTGACCTTGAGGGTTCCGGCTCCGCCGTTGGCGAAGACGGTGCCGTAGAGCTCGAAGTACTTCGTGCCGGCGGGCAGCGTCAGGGTGGCGACTCCGTTGTAGCCGATCATGACGGAGTCGTTGTAGTAGGGCAGGTTGAGGTTGCGCATGTCTTTCCACGTGCCGACGTAGGTGGCGGTGGAACTGTTCAGGTCGGTCCAGCCCTCGGTGATCGGACCGGTCGCGGCAGCGAAGGTGACATCGCTGGCGGCCCTGGTGGTGACGACGCCGTTGGTGTCCTTCGCGGTGACGTAGATCCGGTAGTGGTCGCCGGGCATGGCGATGAATGGCGACGAGGTCGCGGTGGTGTCCTTCAGCCAGGCGATCTCGGGGCCCATGGTGCCGTCGGCGTTGATCTTCTGGTAGCTGGTGGTGTAGCTGACGGCATTGGGTGCCGACCAGGTGAACAGCGTGGTCGGGAACTGGGCGCCTTGCACGATCTGGTTGGTGACGGTGACCGTGCTGCCGGTGGGGTTCTTGAAGTCGAGGGTCCAGGTGGTCTGGGCGCCGTCGGCGAAGGTGAACCCGCTGGCGGGCATGGCCTTGATGACGATGCTGGTCTTGCCGCCGTTGGACTGCGGCTTGCCCAGGGTGGCCGGGTCGGCGGCTACGCCGTCGACGTACCAGACGACGCCTTCCTGCACGGGCAGGGTGTACGTCGTGGTGGTGTTGACCGGGGCCATCGGGGTGAGCGGGGTGCTCGTGGTCGGTTTGAAGGTCCACGGGGTCGGCGCGCTGCCATCCGGGTTGGGTGCGATGACGTAGACGCCGGGGGAGGCCGAGCGGGCCTTGACGGTGACGATGCCGGAGTAGGGCAGGGCCTTGCCGAGGTCGGTGGCGGCGATGTCCTTGGTGACGCCGTTGGCGTCGGTCACCGAGTAGATCACGGTGGGGTCGTTCGGGAAGGTCAGCGTGTAGCTGCTGCCCCCGGCGACCGGGGTCTGCACGGGTGCGACCGGGGTGACCACCATGGCATTGGTGAAGTTGTAGTCCCAGGCGCTGGTGACCGGGTTGCCCTTGGCGTCATTCGCCAGCACGGCGGTGGTGTCATTCGCGGCGGTCCGCACCCACACGTGGGTGAAGGTGGCCGGGTCGACATTGGCGCCGATCGCCTTCTGCAGGTCGGTCAGGCTGACCGTCTTGCCGTACCAGGTGAAGTCGACGAAGCGCCAGTCAGCGGTCTGTGGTTGAGTCGTGCCGGAAGTGATGGCGAATTCGTAGCCCTTGAGGCCTGACTGCATGGCTGGGAAGGTGACCGCGTCATTGACCAGCCCGGTGGCGTCGATCCACTTGGGGCCTTCGGGGGTGACGGCGGCCCGGTTGTCGAAGACCTGGGTCCAGGTGGACTTGGTGACCTTTGTCGTGTCGATCTCGTAATTGTTGGCCGTGTCAGCCACCGCGGTGAAGGTGTAGGTCTCCGGAGGCATTGTGGTGAAGACCGGGACCTGGGTGCCCAACCTAGAATCCGTCGAAGAATAGGTTACTGAGGGGCCAGCGGTGCCGTCTTTGCGGGTGCTGGTCACAGTCCACCCGAGGCCGTCCACCTTGGGCAGGATGTAATAATCCGCATTCCCAGGCCCGTCAACCAAAGTCGGCGCTGGAATCGCGACGATCTTTGTCGTATTAGTGAAAGTCTGATCAGCTACTTTTGCCGTATTAGGAGCAGTATCTGCCGCATCCCACTTATACTTCGCGAAGTCGGCAAGTTGCGCTCGCACTTTCACGGTAGTCGCATCCCCCGGCCGGGTGACAGTCGTTGAGTCCGCACCAGCTTGAGGAACAATTGCCTTCCAGCCTGCAGCAGTATTCGCCGTCATAGCTGTCGTCATCGCCTCAGCGGTAGCCGCCGCAGGATCAGTCCACACAGCAGCTGGATCCGCATTGTAATACCAGGTCACTCCTGGAATGTTCTTGACAGTAAAGGTGTCATTCGCTTTGCCGTCAACGTCGCTCTTAGTCGGCGCAACATAAGTTACCTGCTGCTTGGCATCAAGCTTGAAGTCGAAGTTCTTTGCAACTCCTGTATACCCCGGGGCGGGGGAAGCCGTCACAATAATCCTTGTACTGTCAGATACCTGCAACTTCACAGTCGCATCAGGACCTGCCCCAGCAGGGAACTTAATGGTCTTATTGTCTGACTCAAGGACATCTGCAGCATTGGTGATCTTTGCATTCACTGCCGCGCCGGTGCCATCTTGAACGCTCGTCCCATCGGTGACAGTCCAAACAAGGCCGGTCCCCTTAGTGACTGTGATCGTGCCGCCAGATGTTGCTGGCGAAGCTGCAAGAGTTGCGAATGGGGCTGGGATTGACTGCACCGAGCAAGTTGCGTCCGTAATATTTGCTGCCGTCACGACACCTTCAGCAACCTTTGTGCTGGAGGAATCATAGATCGCGAAAGTAGGCAGCAGCGTCCTTGAGCCCACAGGACCGGTGGTGTCATATACCTGGTCAGGCAATGTTACCTTGATTTTCGTGCCAGATGCGTCTAGGGATGTCTGCGCATTTGTCGCCGTGGCGCCTGAAAGCCCAGTTGTCCCCGGTGTAGCGGTAATACCGGCGGCATCAGTGTCAACAACAATGTCGCCAGCAGGCAGCCCAGTTGTCTGGATAGTGTATTTTCCGGTGTTCTTGGGGAGCTGGATGTAGTCCTGTCCAGCCCCACCGCAGACGTTGGTGAGGGTGACGTCAGCTGCTGCCGCCTGCGCCGCGAAGGGCATGGCCGAGAAGCCTGCGAAGGCGAGGGCCATGGTTGCTGAAGCGGTGAGAAGGCGCTTGCCAGTCGTGTGAGACAAGGTGCTCTCTTTTCTTACGTGCCCCGCGCAGGGTCGTGCGCAGGACGGCCAGGGATGACGGCAACAACTATTGCGACATTTGCCAAGATTTGGAAGTCGAGACCCAAGAAAAATAAGTATTTCTCGCATAATGAAATGGGCATTCGTCCATGACGAACGTGTGAATCACTATTCATCATGGTCACAGGACCATCACGTGCAGGTGAACACACTTGCGGATGTCAAGCATCGACACCACAATTCATTTCCCGGCCCCTAGTCCCCCACCGGATGAGCTTTATTTCGGACGTCCGTCCTATCCACCACGCACGCCAGCGAAATCAGCCCAAAAACCCAGCTCAGCGGGCCCGGAGAACACGACAAAAGGCATATCGGAGAACTGAGCAAGAAGAGCAACGACTTTCGGCTACACCACCCCGAAAAGCCGCCGATAAGCTCGGTGAACGCACTCACACCACCGGAAAGGACAGCCATGCGAGACAACCGCGAGAGCCGCATCACCGATGCCCTGGCCCGCGACGAACTCCACTACGCCCTCGCGCTGTCCGGCTCCCTCCAATGGGGCACCACGAGCACCCTGATCCTGCCGCCCCTCCCCGCAGGCACCACCCGGGAAGAAGAACCGCAGATCAACCGGTGAGCTTGTTCAACACCTCGTCCTTCGCGTAGATGTCCTTCGCCATCGCCCGAGTCACACTCGTCACCGGCATGATCAGACGCGTCCCGACATCACGCTTCCCCGTCGACAAGCTCTGCTTGTCCAGACTCGGACGCTCCTTCTTCGTCAGATCCGACACGAAGGTCGACAACTCCTCACCGACCCGCTCCTGGTCCTCCCAGGTCGTCGCCGCCACACGGCCCGCCATCAACGCCTGCACGCCCTCCGCCGACGACCCGGCCCCCACCACCACCGGCACCGTCCGCTTCAGATCAGCAGCCGCCTTCACCGCCGCGAGCGCCGCCCGGTCGTGCTGAGCCACCAGGCCCTCCGGGGCGCCGTCGCCGTACTTGTCGCGGAGCACCTGCTCGACCGCCTTGCCGATCTCGCCGCCCTCGACCGAAGCCTGATCGAAGTCGGTGCGCCCCCCGGGGAACTCGATCAGTTTCTGTTCCTGTTTGGGTTTGAGCTCCGCCATCGTCGCGTCGAACTGCAGACGCGCCGTCACATCGTCCTTACGGCCCGCGAAGACCTCCACCCGGGAAGGCTCGCCAGGGCGACGCCCGGCCACCGCCGTCGCCACCGCCTCCCCCTGCGCCTTGCCCCGCGCCGACGGATTCGACCCCACGTAGTAGTCGACCGATTCGCTGTTGCGTGGCAGCGCGCCCGTCGCGATGACCACCACGCCGGCCTTCTTCGCCTGCTCCAGCTTTCCCGCGACCCGTCCGGCGTCCAAGGCGTCCACCACCAACACCTGAGGTTTCTCCTCCAGGAGGAGCCCCACGAAATGGTCCTGGTCCTCAGGTCGATCCGCCATCCGGGAGATGACCTTGAACCCGGCCTTCGTCAACGCGGCCTTGGCCGACGCCTCCACCCTGCTCCCCAGGGGGAGAGCCAAGGCCACCGACGAACCCTCCGCGATCGGGGCATACGGCTGCGGGGACGCCGACGTCGCCGACTCGTCGCCCTTGCCGCCACCGCTCGAACACGCTGCCGAGGTCGCGACCAGAGCCGCGGCCACAGCAACGGCGAAGAATCTCGAACCACCCGAATACACAGCACCCACAGCTCGGCTCCCGCCACGATGGAATGAACACGGACACCAGGTGCGTGGCCGCTGCGGCTCCGACACCGCCCCCCGCAACGCGCCGCCCCTTGCACAGCACCCTAACCGGGCATACCGGGACGAAGTAGGACTGAAACGCCCGAATCGGCGGCCTTCACGCACCGGATCGCCCGCCAGACGGGGAAGAACGAAAGGCGTCCGAGACGGCTCGCTAGGCTGACGGCCGTGAACCGGACCCAATCCCTCCGTCTTCTCTGGTGTGTCGTCGCCCTCATCGCCCTCGGTGGAGCAGTGGCCCGGCTCACCGGACTCGACATCCAGAACTATTGGATCGACGAGATCTTCAGCGTCCGCCAGACCGACAGCTCCCTCATCAAGGTGCTCCGCGTCGGCCGGACAGAAGTCCACCCGCCCACCTACGCCCTCCTCCTGCACGTGTGGGTGCTCCTCGGCGGCAACACCACCGCCTGGACCCACCTGCTGTCCGCGCTGATCTCCATCGGCGGCATCGCCGTCTCCTATCTGGCGTTGCGGCGTTCCACCCTGCCCGACGTCGCCCGCGCGCTCATCGTCATCGCCACCGCATGCAGCGGCTTCTCCCTCGCCTACGCCCAGGAGACCCGCGCCTACTCGCTGATCTGGCTGGCCGCCGTGGGCACCACCGCCACCACGCTGCTGATCGTCGAACAGCTCGCAGCCGCGAAGGCGCTGGCGAAAACAGCCGAGGCGACCCCCGCCGCCGAGAAGACAGAGGCGACCCCCGCCGCCGAGAAGACCCCCGCCACCGACCAGGCCTCTGCCGTCACAGACCCCGCCGTCGAGAGCACCGACCCGGCGAAAGCGGACCGCAAGATGTGGATCGCCTGGATCGTCTGGGGACTCCTCGGATCCGCCGGTCACATGTTCGGCGCGATCCTCGTCATCGGCGCCGCCGCCACCCTGCTGCTGATGTTCCACACGTCGTGGAAGAAAATCCTCATCGCCACCGGGATCGCCATCCTCCCCCAGGTCAGCTGGGTCGGCCTGGGCATGGCCATCACCCCGAAATTCGCCAATGGCGCGAAATGGGCCCCGGCGCCCGACGGTGAGAGCGTCGTCCAACTGTTCCTGAACACCTTCTCCTGGGGCCCGCTCACCCAGGTCGAGGACGGTTTCTACTTCCACGGGATGACCGGGGTCGCCATCTTCGGCGGCATCCTCGTGCTGGCGCTGCTGGCCCGCGCGGCCATGATCGTCACCAGCGGCGGAGCCCTCAACGCCCCGGCTAACCCCGACGCCGAACCCACCACCGAAGACTCCCTGAACTACGTCGTCATCGCCCTGGGCATCCTCACCACCGGCACGATCATCGCCGTCTACGGCGTCAGCCAGATCGAACACCTGTGGCTGCTGCGCAACATGATCGTCATCGCCCCGGCGCTCAGCTGGCTGGTGTGCCTGCTCGTCGTGCTGCTGGCACCGCGCGGAGCCATCCGGATGGTGTTCGCCTCGGCGGTCACCGTCGCCCTGGTCGCCTCCATGTTCAGCGCGACCGGCGCGCAACGCGTCCCGTACAAGACCGGGTTCCGTGACGCCGTCTACGACATCATGCGTTTCCGTCAGGCCCACCCGGACGGCTTCGTCCAACACAATGTCGACAGCTGGTGGCTCCTCGGCACCGACCACCCCCGGGACGACGCCTCGCTGAACAAGATCCTGCTGCCCGGGCAGCGCATCTCCCCCGGGCCCTTCCCGAAGAACATCGTGCGCACCGACCGGCCCACCCTCGTCGTCGGAATGCGTCTCCACCTGCGTGACAACGAGAAAAAGGGCCGTTACATCATGGACAGCCTCGGCGCCGACCGGTGCCGGCAGATCATGCACAAAGACGTCACCGTCATCTGGTGCGATGCACCCACCGCCGCCAATCCCAACCCGACGGCGAAACCGGCCCCGGACTGGCCACGCCCCTGAACATCGACGGTGTGAAAGACAACATGCCGGTGGGCCGCTCCTGATCGGAGCGGCCCACCGGCATTTCCGTCCCTACCGGGTCAGTTCTGCACGACGCACGCCTCAGCGGCCTGGTCGTGCCAGCCCCGCTTACGTCCGCTCGAATCGAACAGGATCGAAAGAGCACACGCGCAGAAGATCCAGTTGGTCAGAACGAGCACGAGCAGGCGCAGCACAGCCTTCCAGAAACCGATCGGCTGCCCGGTGGCGGCATGGATCACCCGAAGACCAAAGATCTGTTTGCCCCAGGAACCCCCGCGCACCCCGTCGAGATAGCCGAAATAGCAGTACGGAAGAAGCAGGCCGACGAACATCACCAACAGCGCGGCGATACCGCCGGCCGTTTTCCGGGCGCCTGCGGCGTCCGTCAGGGCAACCAGGAAGAAGACGAAAACCACCATCGCGATGAAGATGAACACGGTGTCGAGGATGTAGGCGAGCGTGCGCACCCCCGAGGTGGCCGCTTTCATCTGAGGCCCTTGCTGACCGTACTGGGAGTACCAGGTCGGGGCGCCCGCACCGTAGTTCGGCTGCGCCCAGACACCCTGCTGCGGTCCGGGCCCGGCCTGGTAGCCGTACTGCCCGTATTGCGGCTGGCCGTAGGGCGCCTGTGGCTGCTGGCCGGGCTGCGGAGCCGGTTGGCCGGGCTGCGGCTGGTGGCCGTACTGAGGCGGGGGCATCATCGGTGGCTGGCCGTATTGCGGCTGCGGCTGGCTGTACGGCGCCTGGGGCTGTTGGCCGGTCTGCGGAGCCGCCTGCCCTGACGCCCCCTGCTGGGAGCCTCCGTATCCGGGCTGCCCCCATCGCGGTTGTTCTTGCCCGGCAGAGGGTGTCCCCGTGTTCCCGGCGCCGGATTGTCCCGGTGTGGTCGGCCATGAGGCCACCGGACCGGACGCAGGCGGCTGCAGCCCCTCCGGGGTGTGCCGCGGCGGCTCTGTCGGTGTGCCGGTCATGGTCGTCCTTCCTGTTTGGTCGATGAAGTGCGAAACCCCTGGCTGAGGAGTCGCGCGATAGGTGCTTCCAGTATCAGACGCAAAAGCGGTCAACAGGTGCCCAGTCCCTGATCAAGAGAGCGAAATCCCCCGGGAGACCTGCCCTTTCATCCTCATTTTCATGAAAAATCAGATATCTGAAGATACGGGCTGGGCCTGCCCCGCCCAGGATCGCCGCCCCGGAGCTGGTGACACCGAAGGACATCCCATCCGTCGACGAGCCAGTTCCACACCGCGCAGGCTCCTCGACCTGCTTCATCAAGAGGTCGATGACCAGCGGATTCGCGCTAGCACCCTTCCGGTGGGTAACATCAATGCTCGTTCCCCGGTATCACCGAGGGACATGCGCCCGTAGCTCAACGGATAGAGCATCTGACTACGGATCAGAAGGTTAGGGGTTCGAATCCCTTCGGGCGCGCTCTGTGTTGAGACAGACATGAGGCCCTGATCAGCGGAAACGCTGGCCAGGGCCTTTTTGCTTTCTGCGCATCTCATCCACGATCAGTTATCCGGTCAGTTACTCGATCAGATATCCGCCCCCGCCCATCTTGCGAGAGTGTCCCTCGGCGAAGCCCCCGCTCCCGACCACCGGAGGTGGGTCAGCCCGCATCGGGCACCTTGCACCGCTGCTTTTACTCGCTTTTCGGCCGGCGGCGGCTCGGAAGCCCCACCAGGCCGCGAACAGCGCGCCCAACGCCGGACCGAAAACGGCACCCGAGTTACGGGCGGCGGACAAGGTGGTCAGGGTCCTGTTGCGTTTGTGTTCACCAGTGGCGCGGATCGCATACGCAGTGGCGGCCGGTATGAAGCCGGATGCCAGGCCGTTGAGGACTCGGGCCACGAAGAGCGCCTCTGCGTTCGGCACCAACGCGGTGACGACGTAGGTCAGCACCAGCAGCCCCGAGGCTCGCTGCATCATCAGACGATAGCCGTACTGATCCGCGAGCCGGCCCCAGAACGGACCCAACAAGGCACTCAGTGCGAACGAGATCGCCAAGGTAGGGCCGAGCAGAATCTGCGGTGCCCCTTCGAACGACTGAAAGAACAAAGGTATGAGGGGCAGGTTGATGAAGAAGCAGGAACTTGTCATGGCGACGGCTATGGGCAGAGCGGCGATGTGACCGGGGTGACGCTTTGTTGTCGTCATGTCTTGGGCCACATCGCTTCGTTCATGGGTTCTCCTGAATCGGTTGGTACGGAGAGCCCCCGGTTTTCTCACCTCGCGCATCTCGACGAACCCCGAGCGCGAAGCACAACACGCTGACGGTGACCCCCAACATGGCTCCCGCCCAATGAGCAGAACTCGCTCCCCATACGCCGACCAGTCCACCGGTCACGGCGGTCCCCATTGAAGAGCCGACATTCCCCAAAGTTGATATCCAGGTGCTCGCTTCCGTACGACAGTCAGGAGGCACCGCGTCATCCACGACCCGATAGATGATGATCCATATGGGAGCCATGAAGAGGCCGACAACAAAGAATCCAGGCATCGACCAATAGGACAGGCTCAACGCGGCACCCCCAGCCAACGCCACCCCGAAACCGCCGAAACACAGACCCAGGGCTCTGCGCCAATCACGGCCTTTCAGCCACATCCCCGCAGCCAAACTGCCGACGATAGAACCGACGCCGAGAGCTCCCTCGATGATTCCTGTCATATCCAAACGCTGCACAGCATCCGCTCGGGCTGCGATCCCCGTCACGCTGAACGAAGTCGTAACACCAAAAATGAGGGCTATCAGCGCCGGGAGCCGAAACCGACTCACGAGCTTGGCGCTCCCCAGGCCTCGCCCAGGATCTTCCTTACTTTCCTCTCGCACCGCACTCAGCGGACATACGGCTATGGCTACGCAACCGATGAACAAGAACAGGGGCAGAGCCGCCAAAGCCATCCAGGCCGGCCACAACGCCAACGCCATTCCCGCCCCTACCGGCCCCAGCAGCCATACGACTTCCTCTGCGGCACCGTCCAGGGCATAGGCGACATCCGTCTGATCAGCCGACGCCGCCCGCCATAGGGCACGCATCAACGGCCCCAGAGGAGGGGCGCATAGTCCCATCAGAGCCGCCAGGACGAGCCAGGCGATCACAGCGCCGCAGTTGGTGGCACCCAGCGCTAAGACGCAACCGCCCAAGCCAAGTTCTGCCCCGCCGAGGATCCGGAGGACCGGGGGGGCGCCGAGCCGATCAATCAGCCGCGCCTTGATCGGCATGCTCAACGAACTCACACTGAGCACACTCAGCGAAAGTGCCCCGACGGAGAAAGAGTCCGTAGCCTGACGAACTGAGAATAGGAAACATAAAGGCAGCGCAGCGAAGCCGAGCCTACCAATACACGCCACCAGAAAAGTAGACGCGAGACCCGTCTCATTCAGCAGTAGAAAATATCGCCTAAAGATAGTCTAGCCACCTAAGAAAGAATTCTTATAGCTGAAGAAGGACTAGCCATTACCTCAGAAGTAGGCACATAATCTCCGATTAATTGGCCAGGAACGATCCGGATAGCACCGAGCGAACCGCTTTGCCCGCACTGCGATCCACGCGCGCGACACTGTGGAGGGTACCGCCCGAAAAAACTACGAGGTGGTTCGGCGCTGGAAATACGAACCGGCACAAGGAATCTGCGACCCAGTCTAGATGGTCCCAGGCCGCCGCAGCGGCTCAAGAAACTGCTGCTGGAGCCTCGTGACAGCACAATCTACCGGGTTCGAATCTCTCCGGGCGCGCCCTGTATTAAGAAGACACAGGGCTCTGATCGACAGAAACGCTGATCAAGGCCTTTTTTTACTTACGACGCATCTCTCACCCGTGCCCAGTTGTCCGGCCAGTTACTCGATCAAACATTCAACCGCCCCCCAATCATCACACCCTTGAATGCATATTTTTCCAGGAACGGCCCTCGGGTGACTTTGAGAGCCGCAATGATCACCATCAAGCTGACAGCTGCGCTCACCGCCGTCACCATCGCCACTTGAGAGAGGGGCCGCTTTCAGAAGAAGTCAGTCTTCTTTACACGTGTAGTACGCGGCCGCTGTGAGCGCCAATGAAACCACTGCGCCAACGAAAATGCCTCCAAACCCTCCAAAAGCCGCACCCACTTTCGAACCTTCGCCCGCTATTTCTGCCACAGCCCACATCCCCAAACCTGCATCCACCCCTAAAAGATTCCACGCCATATTACATGCCAGACCTTTCGCAGACTCGCCTTGCATATCATTCTTATTACAGGCGTTCCCGGCAGCGTAGAGGTAGTTGTTCTTTTCCTTGCCAGAAGGGTCCGGTGTGGTGAACCGGCCAGTGGCCGGGTTGTACCAGCGGACGCCGAACCGGATCAGGCCGGTGGTCTTGTCCAGCAGGCCGCCGGCGTAGCGGTGAATGTTGTACCCAGCCAGAGTTCCGGTTTCAGTGGTGGCTCGGGGCAGGCCGTAGGGATCGTAGGAGTAAGAGCCGATCAGGGCGCCGGTACCTGAAGCCAGGCCGATGACGGTGCCGAGACGGTCGGTGAGGAACCAGGCCTGTCCTTCGGGTGCGAGATAGCCGATGTTCTGCCCCGAGGGGTGGGTGACATAACGGACCGTCTTGCCACCCACGTTCTGGCTGGACAGAGCCAACCCCAGGATGGAACGGTTGTAGGTGGATTTCGGCCCGGACAGCAGCTGGTTGTACATGCCGGGGTTAGCTCCCCCGTACCCGTAGGTCAGAGACTTACCCCCCACGGTCATGGACGTAGTGTTCCCAACCGAATCGGTGGACTGATGAGTGCGTGCCGGGAGCCCGCCTCCGGCCGGGGCTGAGGTTTCGTTGCCGTTCTTGTCGTAGGCGTAGGCACCGAAGGTGTTGTTGATCAGCATCGAGGCCTGGTTGTAGGTTGCGGTCTCATTCCCGCTCACGCCGGTATTCCCCGAGCGGCTCTGGGAAGTCCGGTTACCCATCGGATCGTAGGCATAGCTCCAGCTGGCAGGGGCCCCGCCGGTCTCGACCACGCCGGTCACCCGGTTCTGCGAGTCATAGGTGAACGTCTGCGAAGCGCTATTGGCCGGGCCCGGAGACATGGACGCTGCCCGAGTAGACCAGGACTGCATGTTGGTCTGATCAACCCCGGACTTGGAATAGCCGTACCCCTGCGAGGTGAAGAACGCCCCGGTGTTGTTGAGCTGGGACGAGATCGCGGTGATGCGACTGGATCCGTCGTAGCCGCGGGACTGGATGACGCCGCCGGGATAGACCCGGGCCGTCTCCAGCGCATTGTTGTCATAGGAGAACTTCACACAACCGGTCTGGGCTTGCCCTACCAGACTGCTCCCGGGCACCGTAGCGTGCTCTCGGCCCCACTGGCACGTAGCCCCATCCAGCGCAATCGAAGCGACCCGGCCGTGCCAGAAATACTTGTACGTCGTAACGGCGCCGGTGTCATCGGTGTACGTCGACAAGTTCCCATTCGCATCGTAGGAAGCCTTCGTGGTCTTCCCGGACACAGTCAGAGTGGTCTGTCGATTCTGCTTGTCATAGGTCATGCTCGCGCCGTCGTTACGGGTCTGGTTGCCGTCAGCGTCCCAGCCATAACTGGCCGACTTCGACCCGCCCACAGAAGTGACGTGGTCACGGTTGTCATAGGTGTACGTCAGCTTCTGCCCCTCGCCATCCGTGGCGGAAGTGACACGGCCGAACCCGTCATAGGTGAAGGTGCGATTCCCGAGCAGGTTTGCATCCGACCCCGCAGACTTGACCAGGTTCCCGGACCCGTCATAAGTGTTGGTGACCTTCCACCCCTGAGACTGCCCGGCCACGACCGGTTGCGTGGCGGTACACAGCTGGCCCTTCTTACCGCCGCACGCCGTATCCGAACCGGTGGCACCGCTGCTGGCTTGATAGGTGTAGGTCGTGGTGGCGGCGCCTTCGGTGCCCGAACCTGCCGTGGAGGAAGTCATATTTCCCACCGGGTCCCATGTCATACCGGTCTTGTTACCTGCGGCATCAGTGGCACAAGTGACCTTGTCACTACCGCCGGAGGCATCACTGCCGCACCCGGCTTGTGCACCGTAGGCCAAGGTGGACGTCGCCCCGGTGGGTAGCTTCACCTGAGAAGGGTTGTTATTGGTATCCCAGGAGAACGACACGATGTTGCCGCCGGCTCCGCCACTGCCCATAGCATCGGTGGTGGTAGCGATGTTGTTGTTCGCCGTGTATGTCTGCGACCGGACGTTGCCGTACGGATCTTTCACACTGGTGCGCTTCTTCGACCCATCCATGGTGTGGTACCAGTAGCCGCCGTTGGCGTCGATCTCAGTGGTCTGAGTGTCGGAACCGTAGATGAACCGCCACCTGTCCTGACCGCCACCATCACGATCACGGGAGACGCTGATGGCACGACCAGAATCGTCGTAGCCGATGCTCAACTTGGCCCCGCGGGCTGTGGTGACCGAACTCAACCGGCCACTGGCCTCATAGGAGTACCGAGTCGCGTTCTTATCTGCGTCGATACTTGAAGCCAGACGGCCGTTGCTGTCATAGGTATAGCTCGCCGAACGGGACTGCCCGTCAGAACCGGTCTGGGAAATCTTCGTGACCCGACCCCCACCGTAGGTGTACTGCACTTTCCGACCCGCACCATCCACGATCACATTCGTGGTGCCGTCATCGTTGTATCCGAACGCCAAACCGACACCATTGGCATCCCAGATACAGGCCAGCATGCCCGTGGTACCGAAGTCCATCGTGATTCGGCTGTTCTGTGCAGTCACCCGATAGGTCCCATCGGCATTCTTCACCAAGGTGGCGTTCAGGCCCGGATCGGCCTCGCCGTTGACCCACTTAGAGATGAACCCTGACGGGCCCACGAAGTACACCGTCGCCGCAGGGACATCTTCGACCAGTCGCACGTCAGAACCCAGCCCAGACTTCCAGGCTTGCCCGAATGCGCCCGTAGCCTTACTCAGCGAGTTGTACCAGCGATCCATCCGCAGCCCCACCCCGGGCGCATTACCTTTCAGATCGGTGTCCCGTACGATCACATTTCCGTTGGCGACATTGACCGCCAGCGACAGGTTCTCCCGGACCGCGAACTCTTCGATCGGGTACCAGGACTGCATACCCACGCCCGGAGCGGCGACATCTAAATCGGCCAGCGCAGGAATGTTGTCGTAGTCGTAGTCGAACGCCAGGATCGGAGCATTCAGATATCCGGTTGTGGGATCCAGCCACCGTTGCCACGAGGAGTTGCTCGCCTCGTTACTACCCTTCAACACGACTGTGGTCGTGGCTGCACCTGCAGCCTGCCTAGCTTTCACACCAGCCGTAACATCCCAAATACCCTGCAGCTTGCCGTTGCTGCAGTAACTAGGGTTGGTCTTACCCTTATACGTCCCATAGGACTCCGTCATATTCGTCGGCTGGGAGTTCCAGGTCACCGGCCGGCCGATCTCAGTGTTCAATACGTACGCGTTGTTACCCTCGTTCTCATCACACGTCGCCGAGAACGCTTGAAAAGCATTGAAAGTGGCAAAGGTGATGTTCTTACCCACTAGACGGTCGTTGCTGAACTCGAAGAACAACCGCTTCACATGTGTGCCGGAGAAATTGTTGAACCCAGCGGCTTCGTTCGTGCCCCACGAACTACCAGAAGAACCCGTGTAGTTCGCATACTCCTGATTCGGATATGCCGAATCGACCATGAACCAGCGAGTGTTCGCCAGATGCACCGTCGGATCCAAAGACACCGGGAAGACGGTGGCCTCACCGTCGAGTAGCTCCGTCGGTGCCGTCAACGTCAAAGTCGCCCCGTCCACCGCCAAACCCATCGGCTTCTGGACGTTACCCACCGCAGGAGCCGGATGCCCAGCCTTGCGGCCCGCTTCCGGGGCGGGCGCCATTTCCTCTGTTGGACGCGTCGAACGACCCGCTGCCTGTGCCGAGGTCTTCGCGTCCCATGCGATCGGCGCAGTACTGGCCAGAACCTCCGTACCAGCAGCGTTCTTGACCGTGTAGCCGTCCTTGTTTCCCGCCAGAGACCCGCCGGTCACCTCCGCATTCACCTTCCACGAACGCACCCGGGGGTCCTTCGCCGCCTGACGGTTCTTCACCACCAGCACCTGAGAGAACGTCGACGATGTCACCGTCAGCACCAAGTCCACACCCGGGTACACCTCCGGGTAGGTCAGCCGGGGACCATCGGCAGTCGGCTTCGGCAAAACCACCGGGAATGTATATGCCACGCTGACCCCATCACGGGTCAATGTCGCCATAGCCCCTGAACCACCGCCAGACAATGACATCCCGACCGGAGATACCTTCGGCGCCCAGCGCCCGTCCCCACCCTGCGTCAAGGTCGCGTCGACATTCTTCCACGCCCCGCCGACCTTGGCCCGCACCGGCGCTGCTGCGACCTCTTCTCGGATCGTCCCATCCGGACGTGCCCATGCCTGGACCGTCTCCGAGGTATACGTATCGATCAGCACCGGTTTGTTATCCCGCTGTGCCGCGTGCATTGCTGCTGCCACCGACGCCTGCTCCGGATTCAAACGCACCATCGACGTCGAGGCATACGAATTCTTGGGCCATGCCTTCGTATCAGCGCCTGGCGGAAATGGCTCAGCCAGCGGCATTCCAGTATCGGCCCCTTCCACCGCGCCAGGCGCCTCACCGGCCAGAGGAATCGAAGCCCACGCCGAGGGGCTTGTTCCGCCTAACCCAGAGACAACTAATGCTGCCGCAACAATCCACGAGACCACGCCACGCTGAGCCATCATGAGACCCTCGCACTTTGCCAGAACGCCTCTCACGGAAGCGCTAACGAACCCTGACAAGGCCCGTCGTCGGCCAGCCTGATCAGCAAAACTTCATGAAGTCAAGGACTCACCAAAGAATTGAGCAAAATTTTAATCACCCACCTATCAAACGCCAGTCTGCCACCGCCGCTGGTCACAGGAACAAAGGGGACCGCGGCACCCAAAACCATCATTCCCTGGGCCAGGAAACTGAGACACTGACGCCAACGAGTCCACGGAAGCAAGGAGTGGAGATGGTTCAGGAATCCTATGGCCGGCTGATGCGTTTTTGCCAATATATCGGTTTGATATCCGAAGATCCCCGTAACAAGAAACGTGACATAGTCCAAGGCGGGATCCTGGCAGGAATTGTCGCCGCGATCTTAGAAGTCGTGCGCCGCTAGCCCGGACCTTTCCTTCGGTGATGCTCTCGGCGCGGTATCGCCTGACCAGGGCGCCCGTTCTGGACACTTTGTCCACTCCGCAAGCTTCACCCCGGCACCCCAAAAAACTTGCTAATCAAGCACATCCGCCATGCCATCACGAGCCTCCGCCACATGGCGGCCCGACCCGCCCTCCGCAGCCGTGCTACAAAGGCAGGCGCCCGCACCGGGCGGCGAGCCCCACAACCCCCGCTCCCACCCGGCCACCCCGAGCAGAAGAGGCCTCGTGGCGTCACTCACCACCACAGAAGCGGCAGAACTGACCGGCGTGAAGACGGCCGTCTTCCGAGGACTCGTGATCTACGCCCGCAAAGACGGCGTCGAGCTGGAAAGCCCCCGCAACACCTGGCCGAACCCCCACACACCCCTGTACGACGAAGAACGCCTCCGCGCCTGGCTCGCCACCCGCGCCCGCCCACGCAAAGCACACGCAGGCTGACCTCAAGCGCCACGCCAGAACCCAGAACTCCCGACAGCAACCCCTCATCTACATCCAGGCGCGCTCTCCGCCTGGGCGATTCATTACACCCCAAGCCGCCACACAAAGCCGACACTTAGAACGAAACAGGCAAACAGTCGGCAGGTCCTGGGTGATGAAAACGCCCCGGCCCCTGCCCTCCCCCACAGGAGGGACCGTGGACGCGGCAGAGGACACCTCACGTCGACAGGCAGACGGAAACCAAGCACGACCCAGCCGAGAACCCACTCACCCGGCATCGACACCCCACGCCGAACGGCCCCAACCATCAGGCCCCGGCACCCCGCCACCACCCAGCCGGGGCGAGCGCTACCGCAGGCAACGCAAGAAACAGATCCTCCGGATCTTCACCTGGATCGCCGCCGCCGTCATGGTCGTCGTCCTCGTCCTCCTGGGCTACATCGGCGTCGAATACGTGAACCTCGACCGAGGGCTGAACCGCTCCGACGCGGTAAAAGACGCCCACGGTGGAGCCGTCCGCGAACCCACCGGAGACGTCAACATCCTCCTCATGGGGCTCGACAGCCGACTCGACCTGCGCGGCAAACCCCTCCCCAAAGACATCTACGACGCCATGCACACCGGCAACAGCACCATCGGCGGCATGAACACCAATGTGTTGATGCTGCTGCACCTCCCCGGAGGAGGACGCCCCGCCACCGTCATCCAGATCCCCCGAGACGACTTCGTCGACTTCCCCGGATGCCCCCGCAACAAATGCGACGGAAAAATCAAAGAATCCTACGACGTAGCCTTCCAAGCCCGGCAGGAAGAACTGCAGAAGATCTCCGGGATCAGCGACGAAGAAAAACACCGGCAGGCGCGAGACGCAGGCCGAGCACAATCGATCCGCACCGTCGAAGCCTTCCTGGGCAAAAGCGTCGTCGTCGACCACTTCATCGAAGTCACCATGGTCGCCTTCTACGAGATCGCGCAGGTCGTCCAACCCGTCACCGTCTGCCTGAAACAGGACACCAAGGACAACTACTCCGGCGCCGACTTCAAAGCCGGAAAACAACAGATCAGCGCCGAACAAGCGATGTCCTTCGTCCGGCAACGGCGCGACGCCCTCGGCGACACCGCCTTCTCCGACCTCGACCGGGAACGCCGCCAACAAGCCTTCATGGCCTCCCTCGCCCACCAACTCAAACAGAAAGACACCTTCGTCAACCCGTCCCGGCTCGACGGCCTCATCGACGTGGCGAAGAAGAACATCGCCGTCAGCGAAGGCCTCAGCCCCCTCGACCTCGCCCGACAGGCCAAACAGCTCACCGACGGAAAAGTCACCTTCTACACGCTGCCCGTCGTGGAATTCTTCACCGACAAGTACGGCAGCTCCGCGAACCGGGTCGACGTGCCCCGGATCCAAGCGACCGTCGCAGAACTGCTCTCCGCCGGCAAGAACGCCCCGGCCACGTCCTCCACCACCCCGACACCCAGACCAGCCGTCTCCGTGGTCAACGCCTCCGGCGTCTCCGGCGCAGCGAGCACACTGTCCGAAGCCCTGGCCGCAGCCGGATACCCCCGAGGCGGTGTCGGCAATGCACCCGCCATCCAAGTAGGCACCTTCGTCCAACACGCCCCGGGCGAAGCCGGAGCAGCCGCCGAACTCATCACCGTGCTCGGCCCGGACGCGACGCCCCTGGAATCCACCGAACTCCGCCCCGGAACCCTCCGGGTCACCCTCGGCACGAACTTCCGGATGCCACCGGCCCTGGGCGGGACAGGCTCCGCCAGGACGACGCCCACGGCCCCGGCCCCGTCGTCGGCGACCCCGCTGCCGCCGTCGACGGTCGGCACCGGAGCGAAGGACGAGGACACCTCGGCCACCACCCTGACCGCGCTCTCCGGAGGCGGGATCCCCTGTGTGAAATAACGTTCCGCACCGGCCTCCGACAGCTCCCCCAGGGGTGGAAACAAGAAGCGCATCCCCTTGTGCGAACCGACCCGTCCGCATGAGACAGTGTCCACTCGAACACAGCAAGGCTACGCTGCGGCAACAATCGAGTATCGACCGCGCGTACGGCTCGCTTCCGCTGGTCACACCTGAAAAAGTCGCTGTTGACCAGATTTCAGGCGACCGATGACCCAGGAGGTGGTCTTGGAACTGCGGGAGGTCTTGAGCGACCCGGAGAAGCGACGTATCGCAGGGATCATTGCCTTCGTGCTGACCCCCGGCATCATCGTCGGTCTAGGTATCTGGGGAACGTCATACGCGATCAGCAGCTCCTTCCCCGAGAAGCCGAGCTGCCAACCGACGAAGGTCCAAGGTCCGATCCAGAATTCCTTCGTGACCAATGTCGTCAACGCCAGCGACGCCGGCGGCGTGGCCACCGCGGTGTCCAAGGAGCTGCCCTTGCGTGACTTCCAGACCGGGGAAGTCGGCAATGACAACATCATCGAACGTGCCGGGAAGGTCAGCGGCGTCGGAGAGATCCGCTTCGGCCCGCAAGGCTTCGACCAGGCCCTGGTCACCCGCAAACTGTTGATGCCCGACGCGAAACTCATCAAGGACTTCCGAGAGGGCACCACCGTCGACCTGGTCATCGGCCCGGACTTCAAAGGGCTCGCGCCGCACGACGGGCCGCTGGTGCGCCGCACCGACGTCGTCGTCAACGTCTACAACACCACCTATTTCGAAGGCCTGGCCTCCCAGACCGCCGAAGGACTGGTCGGTTTCGGTTTCCGCCAGGGCAAGGTCGGGCTCGACCCGCAACGCTCCTGGATCACCGAGATCGCGGCGATCCGCTACGGACCCGATGCGGAGACGGCGGCGAAACTCCTCCAGGAAGCCGTCCCCGGCTCGACCCTCCAACTGGAGGCAGGCAAGCCCGGAACCTCGATCGACCTGCTGATCGGCATGAAATGGAAGGGACTCGGCCCGGCGGACAAACTCACCCCACAGGAGCCGAAGAAACCCCTCGGCCCCATCGAGGTCGAACGTCCCTGCCTGAAATGACTCAGAAGTGACTCACCCGGGCCGCTCCCACTCGGCGATCGGCCCGGGCACCACGTCGAACATCGGATGGGCCCGGGCCTCGGCGCCGGCCAGACCGGCCGCCCACTGAGGGTCGCGTGCCATGACCTTCGCCGACAGGTGCGCCCATTCGAAGGCGAGCTGACCGTCGGAGACCTCCATCCGCAGAGTCGGCGCGGCCGGGAGGACCACCCTGGTCCGGTCGAACCGGTAGTTGCGGGCGTCCGCGGCATCGGCCAGCCCGTGCAGCCAGGTCGCGATCCCGGCGACAGGGTCGTCCAAGGCCCGGAAACGATGCAACTGAGGGTGCGACCGGTAACCCTTCGTCCGGCCGAGCAGAACTTTCTGGGCGAGGAGACCCTCCCGCCACCCGGCGACCAGGGCGGCGCGGTCAAGCTGATCCGGGGACACACTCCACAAGCGCATGGTCCGTCAGCTTAGAGCCGGACGGCCGGCCCGACAGGGCCCCGCACCGAGCCGGATCCCACCGGACCGCCCCACCGCGCCACCCCGCCGGACCAGGTTTCGCACATGTCGGTCGCAGCGCCTGCTCCGGACGTTGGACACATGTGAGGCATTCCTCATCCAGGTACCCCCCTATCCCCCGTCAACTTCTGTTCGCTTGTAGCGTGTCCCTTAGAGCCCCGCGCGTTTTCGGGGTCGCGGTGGCGAGGACGCCGTCAGGTGGTCGTCAGCCCCTTCGACACGTTGGGGACAGCGAGTAGGACCTGCCCATGCGAGACCACCACACGAAGGGACGGCCGGACGCAATGACCGACACCACCACGCTTTCCACGCAGGGAGACACCACCCACCCCGGCCTCGCGGCCTGGGTTCGTGAGATCGCGGCGCTGACGCAGCCCGACAGCGTCGTCTGGATCAACGGTTCGGTCGAGGAGAACGAGCGCCTTTCCCAGGAACTCGTCGACGCCGGCACCTTCGTCAGACTCGACGAATCCAAGAAGAAACACTCCTTCTGGTGCGCCTCGAACCCCAGCGACGTGGCCCGCGTCGAAGACCGCACCTTCATCTGCTCGGAGAAGGAAGCGGACGCCGGGTTCACCAACAACTGGATGGCGCCCGCCGAGATGAAAGAGAAGATGACGGAGCTGTACCGCGGCTGCATGCGCGGACGCACCATGTACGTCATCCCCTTCGTGATGGGCCACCTGGAAGCCGACGAACCGAAATACGGTGTGGAAATCACCGACTCGGCCTATGTCGTGGTCAACATGCGGATCATGGCCCGCATCGGCGCCGCTGTCCTCGCCCAGATGGAACAGACCGACGCCGAATACGTGAAATGCCTGCACTCGGTCGGTGCGCCGCTCGCACCCGGCGAGCAGGACGTGCCCTGGCCGTGCAGCGACACGAAATACATCTCCCACTTCCCGGAGACCCGCGAAGTCTGGTCCTACGGTTCCGGCTACGGCGGTAACGCTCTGCTCGGGAAGAAGTGTTACGCCCTGCGTATCGCCTCCGCCATCGCCCACGACGAGGGCTGGATGGCCGAACACATGCTGATCCTCAAACTGACCAGCCCGGAAGGTAAGACGTACTACATCGCCGGTGCTTTCCCCAGCGCCTGCGGAAAGACCAACCTCGCCATGCTCGAACCCACCATCCCCGGCTGGAAAGCCGAGATGGTCGGCGACGACATCGCCTGGATGCGCTTCGGCAAGGACGGCCGCCTCTACGCCGTCAACCCCGAATACGGCCTGTTCGGCGTCGCACCCGGCACCGGCTACGGCACGAACGCCAACGCGATGAAGACCATCGAACAAGGCCACTCCGTGTTCACCAATGTCGCCCGCACCGACGACGGCGACATCTGGTGGGAAGGCATGACCGACGACAAACCCGCCCACCTCACCGACTGGAAGGGCCGCGACTGGACGCCTGACAGCCCGGAGAAGTCCTCGCACCCGAACTCGCGGTTCACCACCCCCGCGAAACAGTGCCCGATGATCGCCGACGAGTACGACGAACCCAACGGGGTGCCGATCGACGCGATCCTCTTCGGCGGACGCCGCGCCACCACCGTCCCGCTGGTCTACCAGTCCCGCGACTGGAACCACGGCACCTTCATCGGGTCGGTGCTCTCCTCGGAGACCACCGCCGCAGCGGCAGGTGCGGTGGGCGTGGTCCGCCGCGACCCGATGGCGATGCTGCCCTTCATCGGCTACAACGCCGGCGACTACGTGCACCACTGGATCGAGATGGGCCGCAAGGGCGGCGACAAGATGCCCGCCGTCTTCCAGGTCAACTGGTTCCGCAAGGACGACGACGGCAAATTCGTGTGGCCCGGATTCGGCGACAACATCCGCGTCCTCAAGTGGGTCGTCGACCGTCTCGAAGGCCGCGCCGAAGGCGTCGAGACCCCGGTCGGGCTCATGCCCAAACCCGAGGAACTCGACTGCACCGGGCTGTCGCTGACCCCGGAACAGGTCGCCACCGCCGTGGCCTACGACGAAGAAGGCTGGCGTCAGGAAGTCCCGATGATCGAGGAGTGGTACGCCAAGTTCGGCGACGCCCTGCCCACCGAGCTGCAGGCCGAACTCGACCGGTTGAAGAAGAACGTCGGCGCCTGACCGCCCACCGTTCCCCTCTGCCGAGGGTCGGGCGCCACGTCACGAGGCGCCCGACCCTCGGCCCCGTCCGACGGACCGCTACATCCAGGACGGGGTCAACAGGACGGCCTTGGTGGTGCCATCAGCCATCGTCAGGGTCGCCGCGATCTGACCATGATTGTTGAACTCGCGGGCCTGCAGACGGACGACATCGGCGGGTATACCTTTGACATCGATCTGTCGGACGATCCCCGCCTGCCAGATCGCCAGACGCCCCTCGACGGTGCCGAGAACCTCGTTCGCGGAATTGATGTCCAGCGCGGAGAAACCTTCCGTACCGGCCAGTGGTCTCGGTTTCCGATCGCGACCCCACACGGTCAGCTGCTTTTCACCATTTCTCAGGATCATGCCGCCATCCGGCGAGATCAGAAAGTTCCCTTTCCGCTCCCTGAGTGAATCACCGGCGGGCACCGGCAGCGCAGTCACCGCTTCTGTGATCTTCTCCGAGACGACAGGCAGGTAGGACGGGCCTTGTTCGTCCCAGCGCATGAGGTGACCGACCACTGTCCCGTCATCGGCAAGGGACTCCCCCCAGATGCTTTCCGTGGACTCGCGGCCTCCGATATGTCGGAAGTGAGGGCCGACGACATAGGTGCGACCCTGGAAAGCCCCGCCGTAGATGCTGATCTGGGCCAGAACGCTGCCGGCGGCGTTGACCGCGACCACCTGGACACTGCCGCTCATGACGCTGGCATCGCCGATCTCCTCGGCCGGGCTCGTCACCGAAGGCCAACGCGCCAACTGATAGCGACTTCTCGATCCGAGACCAGACAGGCAGATCAACTCGGCAGCTGCTGTCCCCCCGGCCCCGAAAGCGATCGGCGTCAGATTCCTAGGCGCACCGTCCATACACGTCGGCAAGGACAAGGCTCTCGCACCGGCGACCCCCGCCACATAGGCCCCACTGCCGTCGTCCAGCAGCCCTTCTCTTGCCGTCTCGACGGTCGAGTAGTCGGGTTTCACACCGACGAGCACCGAACCGTCATCGGCGACACCTGCGGCGAAGGTCGACCCCTTCACCGAGGCCAGTGTGGGCAGGACATCGATGCGGTAATCCGTCGCCCAAGAGGCAGCCCGCATCGTTCCCGGTGGCGCCGCCGGGGCGTCTGCGGCACCTGCGGAGGAAACCGGCACCGCTCCGGAGCAAAGGATCACAGCGCACGCGACGACCGTCGTACGCTGGAGGAAAAGACGACCAAACATCTCGGCACCCCCTTTTCCATCAACGAATCGGCGTCAACAAGACGGCGCGCTCGCGCCCGTCGGGGAGGGCGATCGTCCCGGAGATCTGGGTCGTCCGGTTGATCCGGGTCACGTCGATCAGTTTCGCCCCGGCCGGCACACCCCACACCTCGATCGGATGAATCCGCTGGTTCCGGATGAGAACCGGTACCTGCTGAGACATGGCGAGGACCGCCCCGGAAGGTGCCACGTCCTTCAACACGAACCCGGGGACTTTACCCACATTCTTGCCCCGGAGCATGGCGTCCCATACGACCATCTGGTCGTCGATCTGCCCGACGATACGCGCGCCGTCAGGTGTCGTCTGCACCTGGGCCGTCGCCACGGCATATGCGGAGCTGGGCAACTCGAGTTCCTGAGCCACCGCTGAGTTGCCGGGCGCGATGAAGAGGTGGACAAAACTGCGGTGGTTGAAATAGTCGTAATTCACGACCAGACCGACGGCGGTGCCGTCGTCGGCGAGGTCAGTTCCTTCGAGCTGTTGCCAACTCGGGTCGGCCGGCGTGAGCTTCCGAGCGTTCGGGCCGTCGATGACGGTGGTGTTGATGACGATCTCATAGGAAAAGCTCCGATTGGTCACCAAGGTGTCCCCGGCCGCATTCAACGCCTTCACACTCACTCCGGACGGGTACAGCCCGATGTCCACGGCCGGGGAAGTGGGCGTCTCCCAACGGACAGCAGCCGAATACGGTTTGTATTCCTGAGAAGCGACCCCGACGACCTTCTTACGTTCGTTCATTGCCGCGACCCGGACACCTGTGTTCCAGGACGGAGGCGACGCGAGCACCTTCGTACCGGTCTGCGCCCCGACCAGATAGCCAGCTCGAAGATCGTGGATCGACCCTGACCAGCTGATAGCGGCCAACAGTTCGCTGTCGTCGGTGAGATCGATCCCGTACGTGCCACGCGGTGCAGAGGCCAACTCCGGAAGAGGAACCGCCCGGTAACGGACAGCACCGCCTCGAGGCAACACCTGCATCCCGTCGTCGGCCCGGACGACATCCCCGGAAGCCGATGCAGACACCCCCGTCGACATCACACAGCAGACCGCAACCACCGAGAACAACCACCGCCGTCGGACCCGGGACGCCGAACACTTGACCTTGGACATGCCGATCCCACCCCTCCGAAAAAGGCCGGCACCGCCCCCGACACCGCTCCCACACGCCTCGGCACCCGCCGATGAGAACACCGTAGGCGCGGTATCCGATGTCAGTCCAGGGTCAATACGTCAACGGTCGGCACAGCGGCTGTCACGGCCGTTCTGGGCGTCCTGTACAGATGTCCTAGACCAATCAGAAGCAACCACAATCGGTCTCCGGCTCTCACCAGGGAAAAGATAAAAGCCCCGGGCGCATGTGATTCAGAGGCGGCTCCGGGGCGTTCGGCAGTCACGCTAACATCCGCATATGGATCAGGGCTACACCGCAGATTCCATCGGGATGGCAATATCACCCGCAAGGTTCGCACCCTTTCTCGAATGGACAGAAAACGACCCGGAGCGCGCACTCCGGCTGTACGAGTGGGCGACACGAGTCTCTTCTGCCGCATTCGAGACGATCTGCCTCACCGAGGCAGCCCTGCGACACGCCCTTGACCAGGCCCTCAGCACTCACTACCGCGACGACCTGCGCGGAATCCCCTGGTTCCTGTCCGGACCACCCATGGACGACGACGCCTACCGGCGGATCGAACAGACCCGGGCCCGACTGCGAAGAGTCGGAAAAGAGGACCGTCACCAGCTGTTGTCCGGTTTACCATTCCGATTCTGGACGAGCTTGCTCAACACGAAATATGAAGAACTGTGGCGGTCTTCACTCAGACATGCATTTCCCGGATCGGACGGCACACGCAAACAGGTAGCCCAGAAGCTCGACGCCGTACGCAAGTTCCGCAACTGCCTCACCCACCAAGAGCCCATCCTGAATCTAGACATCCCCTTCGAGATGCAGCGGGTCCACGAACTCGCCTCCTACCTCGGACCGGAGATCGCCGCCTGGATCGCCGAAGTCGACCGGACCGGACAGCTCTACGCCGACTGCCCCGAAGCCCCCCTGGACACAGTGGTGGTCGAAGCCCGCGACGCCTGGACACTGTACGAACAGGAACACGCCTACGTCTGCCAGGCCGGCCGATGGTTCGGCCCGGTCGACCGCATCGCGTTCTACACCGGCCGAGAGATCAAAGCCGACATCCCCCGGATCAGGTACCGCAAGGACAATGTCACCTGGACCGACAGCCACGCCGCACACCTGCTCGACTCCGAGGACCGCGACGAGAAACGCATCGGCCAGCTCATCCGCGCCTCCCGCGACAAAGGCTGGCGCGGCGGCAACTACCAGGTCTTCCTGCTGACCAGACCCGGCGAACGCGCCCACCGACGCCTGGACCACCCCATCCGGCACCGACCCGCCGGACGCAATGCGGCCTACACCCGCAAGCAGAAGTACGTCTCCCTGCACTCCCTGGAAACCGCGGACAGCACCGCCGACCTGACCCGCGCACCTGCCTGCCGGAAACCCCAGGCGGCGGCGCCGGCCGCTGCAGTCGCCCCGGCTCCCCCCGTCGAAGAACGAAATATCCCCGCCGAAACGCCCGCGCCGGTGAAGTCGCCGCCAGTGGAACAACCGGCACCGGTCGCCCCGGAAAGCACACCGGCCCCTGCCGAGACCCGGCCGAGCGAGACGACACCCCGGCACGCCCCGGAACCCTCCCGCCCCGACCCGGCTCCGGCTCCGGCTCCGGCTCCGGCTCCGGCTCCGGCTCCGGCTCCGGCTCCGGCCAAGCCTGCCGCGCCCCTCGAAACCCCGCAGTCCTCCCCGGTCACTCCCCTGCCGACATCCGCACCTCGACCGACGTCGTCCCCGCAGCCCTCCCGTCACACGGCACTGCCCTCGTACCTGCAACCCGCCCAACCGGCCGCCCAGTCGACGGCGATG
>NZ_BAGZ01000008.1 GCF_000298175.1 Austwickia chelonae NBRC 105200
GCAGCGGGTTGGCGGGCTTGACGTTGAACGGTCCGCGGTAGACGTTCTTGTCCTGTCCGGGCCAGCCGGCGCAGATCGAAGACTTCCAGGTCCACATCTGCACGAAGGGGTTCTTCTGTGCTTCAGGAGAGTTGGCGAACTTCTGCCAGGCCTTCGGGTCCTTCGGATTGACCGAGTCGGAGCACATGACGCCGATCTGCTGGATCTTCTCGGTCCACTTCGCGTCGTCCGGGGTGCGCGGACCGGGCTCGACCGGCTTCTCCCCGGCAGGAGCGAAACCGAGCGGCGGCTTGACCGTGGACTTCTTACGGGCCTCCTCCGCGGTCTGCTTCATGGTGACCGAGGGCTTCTTCTTCTGGGTGAAGAGCTTCCAGGAGTCGTTGATGGAGGTCATCAACTGCGGGATCATGTCGGCCTCGTACAGCGAGACGCTCGTGGTGTGCAAGAAGTCCGAGAGCCAATGGGTGTCGTCACCCTGTTTGACCGGACCCTTCTTGAGGATCTCGAGGCTCTCCTTCCACGCCTTCTCGATGGTGGGGGCTTCGGGGCAGCGTTTCGGTCCGGCCTTCTTGCACTCGGCGATGGCGGACTGGATGGCGTCCAGGGAGCCGGCGCCCGAGTGGACCCGGGCGGTCACCGGGACCTGCTCCTTGCCCTTCTCCCCGGTGGACCAGCCGATGGGGTCGACCACGCTGTCCACGGTCATCCGGCCCACCGTGTTCGGGAAGAGCGCCGCATAGGTCGCGCCCAGGTAGGTGCCATAGGACACCCCGAAGTAGTTGAACTGCTTGTCACCCACGGCCCGCCGGATCATCTCGTGATCGCGGACGGTCTGCGCGGTCGACATGTGGTCGATGAGCGGGCGGCTGCTCTCCGCGCAGGCGGTGCGCACGTAACCGTCGTGCTCGAGCTTCATCTTCTCGTGATCGGGCTGGGTCGGGTAGTCGCCGGGGTGGACCTTGGGTTCTTCCTTCTTGCTCCAGCAGGCGGCCAGCGGCGAGGGGAAGACACCGCGCGGGTCGACCCCGATGATGTCGTACTGTGCCCCGACGTTCTTGCCGAGGGCGCCGGCCATCTTGGGCAGTTTCGTCGAGGCGCTCTCCCCGGGACCGCCGGGGTTGACGAAGATGGATCCCTTCTTGTCCTTGCCGGTCGCCGGTTTCTTGGCGACCGAGATGGCGAACTTGGGGCCGTCGGGCTTCGAGTAGTCGACCGGCAGCAGTGCGGTCGCACATTGCAGGGTCTTGTCCTCGTCGCAGGCGGCCCACTTGAGGGTGGGGACCTTCACCTTGGACATGTCCGGGCCGTTCGACGGCGCGGCGGGTTTTTTCTGCCCGTTGGCCTCGGTGGGGACGCCCGCAGCCTGTGAGGTGGCGGGGAGCATGGCGAAAGTGATGGCGGATGCGGCCAGGGCGGCAACAGCAGCACGCACGGGAAAAGCTCCTCCCGGAGGGGGTATGTGAGATGACACGGGGAGCGCCTCCCGGAGGCGAAACACGGCTGGCGACGGGGGCGCTCCGATGAGTTTGTATGAGCCAGAAGTCTACTGAACGAACCGGACACCTGTTCAGGTTCCTGGGGTCACGGTCCAGTGACAAATTGCCGGACTTTTCCTGGGAAATGTCTGGCTCCTGCCGATCTGCCCTCGGCGCCAGGCCCTCCCTCGCCGCACGCTTCCTCCTCTCCGAGACGGAGGCCTTGCCCGGCAGGGCACTTCCCGCTCTCAGCTCACTTGGGTGGCTGTCGATAGGACGTGCGCAGGCCTGACGGCCACTTCTCGCAGACTCCACGGACGGAAGACTCATGATCACTGTGACACGTCGCAACGGGACGACGTTTGCGCTCAACCCCGACCTCATCGAACGGGTCGAGGCGACACCGGACACCGTGGTGACCCTGGTCAGTGGCACGAAGTACGTGGTGGCCGAATCGGTGGACGACATCGTCGCGAAGGTCTGCCACTTCCGGGCCGCGGTGCTGACCGCATCGACCTCGCCCCACGCGGCCCCCGCACCCCCGGTGCGCCTGCACTCGATCTCGACGACGACGGAGCGATGACGTGGACCTTGGAACACTGATCGGCGTCGGCGTCGTCACCATCGCCGTCTTCGTCACCGCACTGCTCGACGGCGTGTCCATCAGCCACCTGCTGCTCCCGGCCCCGCTGGTCCTCATCTTCGTCGGCACCTTCGGCGCGGCCGCCGGCGGCCTGCTCCTCTCCGAGTACGCCATCGCGCTCAAGGGCCTGCAACGGGCCTTCGCCGGCAAGGCTCCAGACGGCAGCGAACTGGTCGACGTCATCGTGAAGATGGCTGACCGGGCCCGCCGCGAAGGTCTGCTCGCCCTGGAGGACATGGCCAAGGAGATCGAGGACCCTCTGCTCAAGGAGGGCATCCAGATGACGGTCGACGGCACCGACGCCGCCGAGATCGAAGAACTCCTGATGATGCGGATCGACGCGAAGAAGGACCAGGACAAGATCGGTGTCGCCTTCTACGAGGCGATGGGTGGCTATGCCCCCACCATCGGTGTGGTTGGCGCCGTCCTCGGTCTGATCCACGCCCTCGGAAACCTGGACGATGTCGCCGCGCTGGGCGAGATGATCGCCTCCGCCTTCGTCGCCACCATGTGGGGTGTCTTCATCGCCAACGCGGTCTGGCTCCCGGTCTCCGCGAAGCTCAAGCGGATCAGCCAGCTCGAGGTCAAGAACATGGAGATGATCGTCGAGGGTGTCCTCGCGGTCGCCGCCGGCACCTCGCCGCGGGTCGTCGAACAGAAACTGCGTTCCTCGCTGCCGGCCTCGGCCGGGGCGAAGGGCAAAGACACGAAGGCGGCCTGAGGTGGCGAAGAAGAAGAGAGCACCCGAGCCGGAACCTCACGCCAATCACGAGCGCTGGATGATCTCCTACGCCGACATGCTCACCCTGCTCCTCGCCCTGTTCATCGTGATGTTCGCGGTCAGCAAGGTCGACCAGGCCAAATTCCTCCAGTTCGCGCAGGGCGCCAACCAGGCCTTCGGTGGCTCCGGCTCGGTCGTCCTCAACGGCAAGGGCGGTACGGACGCCGGGTCGGACGGGATCATGAAGGCCCAGAAGCCGCCGAATCCCGACGGGGCCCAGCAGCTCGACCCGAAGAAGGCTGCGGAGATGGTCGCTGCCGAACAGGCTCGGCAGAAGGCGCAGTCCGACGAGAAGGAACGTCTGGAGCAGCTGAAGAAACAGATCGACCAGGAACTGTCCGGCAAAGGCTTGAAGGACGCCGTACAGATGAATGTCGACGAACGCGGCCTGGTGGTCAACATCATCACCGACAAGGTGCTCTTCGAGACCGGACAGGCCTCCTTGCGTCCTTCCGGTACCCAGGTCCTCGACCTGATCGCCCCGACCATCAAGAACCTGCCGAACCGGCTCACCGTCGAAGGACATACGGACAATGTGCCGATCCACAGCGGGGCCTTCCGATCGAACTGGGAACTCTCCCAGGCCCGGGCGGCCAGCGTCCTGCAGCGTCTGCTCGCCGACGGACTTCCCGAGAGCCGGGTCTCCCTGGCCGGTTACGGGGAGCAACGTCCGATCGACACGAATGACACCGAGCAGGGCCGTTCCCGCAACCGGCGGGTCGCCATCGTGGTCCTGGCCAATGTGACACAGCCGCTGACCCCGTCGACCCCGATCGCTTCGCCCTCGCCTATCGCCTCGTCCTCGCCGATCGCCTCGCCGAGCGAGCACCCTTCCCACTAGGAGCTGGAGAACATGTCAAAAGATCAGGACGCCACCCCTGCCGAGGGCGGGGCCGCCAAGGGCGGGGGCAAGAAGATGATCATCGTCATCGCGGCCACCGCGCTGGTGGTGATGGTCGTGGCCGGGCTCGTCTTCAAGATGGTCCTGGGCCCCAAGGAGGCCCCGAAGGACCTGTCCAAGGAGCCGGGCGCGGTCGTCGCCCTCGCCGAGGACATGACCTTGAACCTGTCCGACGGCAAGTACCTGAAGATGAAACTGGCCCTTCAACTCTCCGAGGAGGCCACGCAGAAGGCCGGCGGGGAGAAGGCGTTGAAGGCCTTCGACGGGTCCAAGGCCCGGGACGCCGCGATCGGGATCCTCGGGCATTACACGATGGAGCAACTCCTCAAACCGGAGAACAAGGAGAAAGCCCAGGAGACGCTGACCAAGGAGGTCAAGGAGCGTTACGAGGGCAAGGTCATCAAGGTCTACTTCACTGATTTCGTGATGCAGTGAGGACGCTGGTGGACACCCGTTCGGTCGACGTAATCGACTCAGATACAGCCGTTTCGAGCCGATCAGAGGCATCGTGAACGGCGGCACCCCAGTCCTCTACGACTTCCGCAGCCCCAGCCGGTTCAGCCGTGAACAGGTTCGTGCGCTGCAGATGGTCAACGAGACCTTCGCCCGGCAGATGGCGACGGTGTTGTCGACGACCCTGCGGATCGTCGGCCACTCCGCGTTGAACACCGTCGAGCAGGTCACCTACGACAACTACTCGAGCAATCTGCCCAATCCGTCCTTGCTGGCGGTCGTCGAGTTCACCCCGATGGGCGGCGACGGTGTCTTCCAGATGCCGATGAACGTCGTGATGAGCATCATCGACCGGCTGCTGGGCGGCCCGGGCACGGACGAACAGCCCAGCCGGGCGTTGTCGGACATCGAGGCGGGTTTGATCCGCAACCTCGTCCAACGCATCGTCCGGGAGCTCACCTACGCCTTCGACACCCTGGCGCCGGTCAAAGCGACCGTGCAATCGCTGGAGTCCGATGTGCAGCTGCTGCAGCTGGCACCGCCCCAGGATCCGATGGTGGTCTCGGACTTCGAGATCCGGATCGGTGACCTGGTCTCCTCGGCGACCTTGTGCATGCCGGTCTCCACGGTCGCTCCCGTCCTGGACGTCCTCAAGGCCAAGCCTCAGGAACTGACCGGGCCGCAGGCGGCCGCGGCCAAGGCGTTGAACGAGCGCATGCACGAGGTCCCGGTGGTCGTGACCGTGGCCTTCGAACCCATCCAGTTGACCAGCAGCGAAGTGCTCGACCTGCAGGTCGGCGACGTCCTGCCGTTGCGTCATCCCACCAACCAGCCGTTGACCCTCTCCGCGGACGGGGTCCCGGTCGGCACCGCTGTCCCCGGAAGCCACGGCAGCCGACTGGCCTGCCAGATCATCGCTGTCTGATCCCCGCCCCACTCTGCCGTGAAGGAACCGCCGATGTCCTCCCTGAACGAAGAACTCGACACCGCCCTGATGGCTGCGGCCGGGGTGCTGCCGAGCCACTTCGCCGATTCGGCCGAGCTCACCCTGGAGCCGCTGTCGGCCATCCAGGCGACGACCCTGTCCCTGCCCGGTGGTGCGTACGGCATCGAATGCGTGGTGAAGGACGCCGGCGAGGTCGGCACGGTCATCCTGATCGTGACGGGGCTGGTCGATCACGCCACCGGGGAGATCCTGGACCGCAGCGAGGCGCGCACCAAGTGGACGGAGGCCTTGAGTCAGGCGCTCACCGCCCTGCAGGAGCCTCTCGGCGCGTTCAAAGCCGGGCAGATCCACATGACCGACGCCTTCGACGCCTTGGAGAAGGCCGACGAGTGCAATGTCGTCGGTTTGTTCCGCGGGCAGACGTTGGCCGCATTGTTGATGACTCTGCCGGCGAAGTCCACCGGTCAGGGGGCCGCAGCCCAACTGGCCGCGGCGATCCAGGCGGCCGAGGCCGAAGCCGAGGGCGAGGAACCCGGTGACGGCGAGGGAGAGCTCCCCGACGCCGCCGGCGCGGAGACGGCCGAGGCCATGGCCGCCGACACGGACCTGTCGGCGGGCGCTGCCGCACCCGTGGGCGCCCCCGGCGGTCCGGTGCCCGGCGGTGACCCGGCTCAGCAGGGCGTCTACGTCCCGCCTCCGCCGCGTGACCCGCACGGGCCGGCCGATGCCCCGTCGATGACCTTGGCCCCGTTGACCGGCGCCTTCACCTATTCGGTGGATCCACGGCGGATCGACCTGCTGCGCGACGTGATGATGGGGGTCAGCGTGGAGCTGGGCCGCACCCGGATGCCGGTGCAGCAGATCCTGGGGCTCATCCCCGGCTCGATCATCGAACTGGACCGCGCCGCCGGCGCCCCGGTGGACGTCCTGGTGAACGGCAAGTTGATCGCGCACGGCGAGGTGGTCGTGGTCGACGAGGAGTTCGCGGTCCGGATCAGTGAGATCTGCAGCCCGGAGGGTGAGGGGCGGGTCAGCGCGTGAACGACACATCGGCTGTCGCCCTCGCCCTGCGGATGGTGATCTCCCTGACGGTGGTCCTGGCGTTGATCGTCTGGGCCGCGCGGGTGGTCAACCGGCGGCAGGGGTCGTTGTGGCGCCGTCCCGGCGTGCAGGTTCCGCTCGTGCTGCTCAACCGGATCGGCCTGTCCCGACACGCTTCGGTGGCGGTGGTCGAGGTCGGTGAGGAGATCCTGGTGCTCGGGGTCGCCGACACCGGGGTGACTCTGTTGTCCCGGGTCGACCCGGACACCTTGCCGTCGCGGGCACCGGAGGAGGACAGCGGCTCGGTGGCCGGGGAGCGGGGGCCGCTCCAGCCCTTTTCTTCCGGGGCTCGCAGCGACGGCGCCGTCTTCGCTGAGGCGATGCGGTCAGCTGCCGGCGCACTGGCCCGTCGCAGTGGTTTCGTCGGGGCAGGTCGAGACGGTGGGGACGGACGTCATGGATGACCTCGATGTTCACGCCGGTCGCAGCCCGTCCTGGCGCGCGTTCTCCCGGTGGATTTTCGCAGGGGCAGCCGGTGTGGCTCTCGTCGTGGGGGCCCCGGTCGCGGCTGCGCAGGCGGTCCCGGCTCAGGCTGCGTTCGTCGCTGTCTCGTCCGTGTCTTCGTCGTCGGCGATCGCTGCTTCGATGACCGGGACGCCGGTGGGCGTTGTTCCTGCGTCGGCGATGTTGCCGGGGCTGTTGCCCGCACCGGACCCGGTGGTGCCGACGCCGTCCCCGCCGGGTCGGCCCGGGGAGGTGAAGGTCTCCGTCGACGGGGGTGCTGCCGGGCGTAACCAGGTGGTGCAGATCATCCTGTTGATGACGATCCTGTCGGTGGCTCCGTCGCTGCTGTTGCTGTGTACGTCGTTCACGAAGATCGCGGTGGTGCTTTCGTTGACGCGTAACGCCTTGGGGACGCCGACGATTCCGCCGAACCAGGTGCTGGCCGGGTTGGCGCTCTTCCTCAGTCTGTTCGTGATGTCACCGGTGCTGACCCAGATGAACGAGAAGGGCTTGCAACCGTATCTGAACAATCAGGTGGAGTTGAACGTGGCGGTGGAGCGCGGCGGTGAACCGTTGAAGCTCTTCATGGCCGAGCACACTGGTGACATGGAACTGCAGACCATGATCAAGATGAGCCGGTCGGAACAGCCGAAGAACAAGAAGGACACCGACTTCAAGACCCTGATCCCGGCCTTCGTGCTGTCCGAGCTGAAGAGCGCTTTCATCATCGGTTTCGTCATTTTCATCCCCTTCCTGGTGATCGACCTGGTGGTCGGTTCGGTCCTGATGAGCATGGGCATGATGATGCTGCCCCCGGTGATGATCTCGTTGCCCTTCAAACTGTTGCTCTTCGTGATGGTCGACGGGTGGTCCCTGGTCACGACGGCCTTGATCACGAGTTATCGATAGGGGCCCGGGCGATGACCGACAATCAGGTGATGTACCTGGGGGTACAGGCGATGTACCTGGGGGCGAAGGTCGCCGGGCCGATCCTGCTGGTGACCTTGGTGATCGGTTTCGCGATCTCGTTGATCCAGGCGGTCACCCAGGTGCAGGAGATGACCTTGACCTTTGTGCCGAAGGTCATCGCGGTGGCTTTCGTGCTCCTCCTGCTGGGTAACTGGATGATGGGGGAGATGGTCTCCTTCACCCGGCAGATCATCCTCGACCTCCCGACGATGTTGAAGACATGAACGGCGCGGCCCCGATGGCCTTGGGCGTCAGCGCGCCCTACGACCTGTTGATCGCGCATCTGCTGGTCATGGTCCGGGTGCTCGCCTTCCTGGTGGTGGCTCCGCCGTTCAACGGCCGGACGGTGCCGATGCGGGTGAAGGGCGCGTTGGCGATGGCGATCTCGTTCGCGCTCGCGCCGACGGTGGCGGGCAGCGCCACCTTCCCGGACATGCCTTCCTTGGTGTGGGCGGTGACCTATCACTTCCTGACCGGGGCTTTCATGGGTTTTGTCGCTCTGGTGTTCTTCTCCGCCGTGCAGGCTGCCGGCGATCTGGTCGACCTGTTCAGCATGTTCACGATGAGTCAGCTGCTCGACCCGATGTCGAATACGCAGAGCGGGGTCTTCGGCCGGATCGAGTACTTGATCGGGACGACCCTGTTGGTGGCTTCCGGGGGTCATCTGGTGATGTTGCGCGGCTTGTTGACTTCGTTTCATCTGGCGCCGATGCATCCGCCGCTGTGGGGGGACGTCGCCCGGATGGGGGTGTCCAATCTGAGTACGTTCTTCGTGGCGGCCATGGAGATCTCCGGGCCGATCGTGGTGGTGCTGGTCCTGGCGGATCTGGCGTTGGGTCTGGTCAGTCGGGCGGTTCCGAGTCTGAACATCTTCCAGCTGGCGTTCCCGGTCAAGACGGTGTTGACGGTGGCGCTGGCCAGTGTGGCGGTCTCCTTGCTGCCCAGCGCGGTGTCGATGTTGGTGGGCCGGGTGGTCGACGAGATGGTCCCGATCGATCGTTTCTTCGGGGGGTGAGGGGCGGTGGCCGAGGACAAACACAGCAAGACCGAGAAACCCACGCCGAAACGTCGTAAGGAAGCCAAGGACGAGGGCAATGTCGCCAAGACCCCGGATCTGTCGGCGTGGTTGACGGTCTTGGCCTTCGTGGCCTTGGGTCCGTACACGGTCGGTTCGTTGCGGGATGTCTTCACCGGTCTGTTCCGCGACGGTGAGTCGTTGATGAGGCGGCCCGACGTCCTGCAGTTGGAGCCGGTGCTGCTCTCGGCGATGTGGGGTTTCGCGAAGACGGTGGGGCCTATCGCTTTCGCCTGCATGTTCCTGGGGGTGATGGGGCATGTCGTGCAGGGCGGGTTGAGTGTGTCCTCGAAACGGTTCAAACCGAAGTGGAAGAAGCTGAATCCGGGCCCGGGGTTGAAGAACATGTTCGCGATGCAGGGCATGTGGACCTTGGCGAAGACGTTGATCAAGTTCGTGGTCTTCGGGACGGTCGCCTACATGGTGATGACCGGCGTGGTCACGTCGATCACCGGTACCGGGGCCTGGTCCTTGTCGAGCGTGGCCTCGGTGGGCGCCGATTCGGCGATGACGATCCTGCGGATGATCGCGGTGACCGGTCTGGTGATCGCGGCGGCCGACTGGATCGTGGAGAAGCGGCGGATCGAGAAGTCCTTGATGATGACGAAGGACGAGATCAAACGGGAATCGAAGATGCAGGAGGGCGACCCGCACCTGAAGGGGGCCATCAAGGCGAAGCAGCGGGAGATGGGCCGTCGCCGCATGATGGCCGCGGTGGGTGAGTCGACGGTGGTCATGGCGAATCCGACCCATGTGGCGGTGGCCTTGTCCTACGAGACGGGTGGCGGCGCGCCCAAGGTGGTGGCGAAGGGCGCGGGCCATCTGGCGGTGCGTATCCGTGAGGAGGCGCAGGCCCATGACGTCCCGATCGTGCGTGATCCGATCACGACGCGCATGTTGTACAAGTTGTGCGAGGTGGATCAGGTGATCCCCCCGGACCTGTACGACGCCATCGCCCAGGTCATCGCCTTCGTCTTCTATCTGGACGAGATGGGCCGTGCTTCGGGTGAGCACGACAGCCCGGTGGAGAACCCGTACGGCGAGGACCTCCCGGACGATCTCACCGATGACGCCCTGGGCATCCGGGGCCTTTCGGTGGAAACGGAACCGGATGCCGGGGCGTGTCCTGGGGGCTCTCAGATCTGAGGGGCGGGTGCCGAATGGCAGGAGGTCAGCCGCCGGTGGGTCGTGGACGACCGTCTCCCCTCGTGAGGTCATGTGAAGTCGAACCGTTTAGCTCAGGTCGGCGTACCGGCGCTCATCATCGGCATCGTCGTGATGATGGTCGTGCCGATGCCGGCGCTCCTGCTCGACATGTTGTTGGTGTTCAACATCACCTTGTCGATCCTGATCATGCTGGTGAGCCTGGCGGTGACGAAACCTCTCGATTTTGCGATCTTCCCGGCGTTGTTGTTGATCGCGACGTTGTTCCGGTTGGCGATGAACCTGGCGGCGACCCGGCTGGTCCTGTTGGACGGTTATGCGGGCAAGGTCATCGAGTCGTTCGGCCATTTCGTGGTCGGTGGTTCTCTCGTGGTCGGCATGGTCATCTTCGTGATCCTGATGGTCATCCAGTTCGTGGTGATCACGAATGGTGCCGGTCGGGTCGCGGAGGTGGCGGCCCGGTTCACCTTGGACGCGATGCCCGGTAAGCAGATGGCGGTGGACGCCGACCTGAACTCGGGGTTGATCGACGAGGACGAGGCGCGGCGCAGACGTAAGGAGGTCGCCGCCGAGGCGGACTTCTACGGGGCGATGGACGGCGCGTCGAAGTTCGTGAAGGGCGATGCCATCGCGGCGATCGTGATCACTTTGGTCAACTTGATCGGTGGTCTGATCATCGGCGTGATGCAGCGGGGGATGGCCATCGGTGACGCGGTGTCCACCTATTCGCTGTTGTCGATCGGTGACGGTCTGGTCTCGCAGATCCCGGCGTTGTTGTTGTCGATCTCCACGGGTCTGATCGTGACCCGGGCGACGACCGAGAACGACATGGGCACGGATCTGTTGTCGCAGTTCGCCCGGCAGCGTCAGGCGATCATCCTGGCCGGCGGCGCGGTGATCGCGGTGGGTCTGGTTCCCGGGCTGCCGAAGTTGCCCTTCCTGTTGATCGGCGGTCTGGCGGTGTTGGTGGGCCTGCGGTTGCCGGCTGCCGGGAAGGAACCCGAGCAGGTCGAGGTGGAGCAGGAGCTGCCGCGGGAGCCGCAGAAGGACAGCCCGATGGCCATCGCGCAGGACATGCGGGTGGAGCCGTTGGAGCTGGAGTTGGCCTACGACCTCATCGACCTGGTGGACACTTCCTCCGGTGGGGATCTGCTGGACCGGGTCCGGGCTCTGCGACGCAAATTGGCTCAGGAGATCGGCATCGTGGTGCCGCTGGTCCGCACTCGGGACAATCTGGATCTGCCGCCGCGTCATTATGCGATCCGGGTGCACGGTGTGGAGGTGGCTCGAGGTCAGGCCCCGGCGGGCATGGTGCTGGCCATCGGCGACGAGTTGGAGGGCCTGCCCGGCATGGTCACCAAGGAGCCGGTCTTCGGCCTGGACGCCAAGTGGGTTCCGGCTGAACTGCGCGAACATGTGGCTCTGGCCAATGCCACGGTGGTGGACCGGTCGTCCGTGGTGACGACTCACATGGCCGAGGTGGTGCGCACCTATGCCGCGCAACTCTTGGGCCGCGAGGACGTGAAGATGCTGGTCGACATGGTCAAGCAGGACCATCCGGTGGTCATCGAGGAGTTGACTCCGCAACCGTTGACGCTCGGTGAGATCCAACGCACCTTGCAGGCGCTGCTCGACGAACGGGTGTGCATCCGCGACCTGGTCCGCATCTTCGAGGCGATGTCCTTGCGGGCCAAGGTGAGTACTGATTCGGACGGCCTGGTCGAGGCGGCCCGGGGCGCGCTGGGTGCGGCGATCGCGATGGCTCATGCGTCGGACGGGCGTCTCCCGGTGATCACTTTCGACCCGATGTTGGAGCAGCGACTGTTGGAGTGTCTGCGAGCCGGGGACGGCGGCATGTTCTTGATGCTCGACCCGGTGCTCTCGGAGCATCTGGCCTTGGAGGCGGGGCGGATCGCCGCGGAGAGCGAGGCCGCTGGCGACCCGGCGGTGCTGGTGTGCGCGCAGCCGCTACGTCTTCCGGTGCGCCGTCTGGTGGAGGCCACGTCGCCGCGTCTCCCGGTGCTTTCCTACGCCGAGCTGGGTGGCCAGCTCACGTTGATCACTGCAGGGGTGGTGAATGTCCAGGAAGTCACGGCGGCCTGAGCCGGAGGGTGCGGCAGGCGGCAAGAAGAAGCGTGGCCGTCGAGGACGGAAGGGCGAGCCTGAGGTTGCGCGCGCGCACTTGGTGGTCGATCCGGGGCCGCAGGGGGTGCCTTTCGCGGTGGTCGTGGTGGTCGCGGCGTTGATGTCCTTGCCGACGGTGTCGATGTACATGTCGGGTGGTCTGCGTTTCGACGCGATGATGGTGCGGGTGTTGGCTGCTTTGGCGGTCTCCTGGTTGCTGTCGAATCTGGTGTATGCGGTGTTTGATTCGATGCGGCCGAAGGAGGTGAAGGCGGTGGTGGAGCTGCCTCCGGAGCAGGCTTTCGACGTGATGACCGGGCAGACGCCGAATCCGTTGACCGGCACGGTGGTGGGGGATGATCTTCCGGTGCGGGATCCGTATGCCTTGGATCCGGTGGAGCCGCCTGCGCCGATTCCTCCGGTGGATTCGGTGGGGCCGGTGGAGGAGCCGCCGGCGGCCGGGGAGAAGGGGAGCCCGGCGGCGTGATCTTCAAGGGGACGGTGTGGGGCCCGGCGCTTCGCGCCGGGCCCCACACCGTTGGGGTGGTGTTTGTGGTCAGCGTCGTCGGGTGGCTTCGCGTCGGCTGGCTCGCATGTGTGCGCGGACGATGCTGAGTGCGGGGTCGAGGTCGCCTTCTTCGAGGAATCGGACGAGTCGTTGGTGGTCTTCCACGATCTCTTCCAGGTCCACCGGCAATTTGTGCGAGGTGGTCATGGTGATTCTTTTCTGGCGGTCTCGTAGCGCGGCATAAAGTCCGGTGAGATGAGCATTTTGGGCGGCTGCGACGATCGCGAGGTGGAAGTTGGCGTCGGCGGCAGTGAATGAGGGGAGATCTTTTGCGCGGGAGTGTCGGGATTGCTCGGTGATGTTCTCCCACAGGGAGTCGACTAATTCTTGAGGTGCTCGATCACTTTCGGTGAGCAGTTTGGTGATGGCGAAGGTCTCGATGAGTTCCCGGGCTTCGGAGACCGAGGTGGCCTCGTTGGGGGAGATGGGGACGACGACTGCGCCTCGCTTGGGGTAGAGCTCGAGAAAGCCTTCTGCCTGCAGGCGGAGGAAGGCTTCTCGTACGGGGGTGCGGCTGACGCCCAGCGCGGTGGAGACCTGGCCTTCGGTGATGATGTCTCCACCGCCGAGTCTGCCGTCGATGATGCGCTCTCGTGTGTCGTGATAAGCGCGATCGGTGGCCGACATGTGTCGGTTCATGCTTCCCCTCTCGTGCCTCGACCGTCCGCGCCCCATACCTTGAGCCGTTGATTCCCACGGTCTGTCAAGATTTTGTCGATAGATACGACGGTAGCTTTTTCGGAACCCTTTCGCAATTCCGGCGCGTGCTGATAGAGTTTTTTGCCTTGAACGATTGACCTGTTTTGTCGATCAGGTATTTCATTTCTTATTGGTGGTCGGTCGTCCGACTTGTTGACTTGTCGGAGGGCAAAGGCAGTGGGTGACGGGTCTGGGGGATGGTCGCGGTAGAGCGGTTCCTGGTGGCCGTGGGGCCTGGTGGCGCTGTCGGTCCGCTCCGGGCCGGGTGCTGGAGGCCTTGTGCGGCGAGTCAGCAGGAGGTCTGGCGTTGTTCGGGTGCTTTGCTGTTGAGCAGGTAGTCGTCGACCGTCCGGTCGACGCAGGTGTTTTTCTTCGGGTATCCGGAGCTGACGTGACCTTCGTGCCGGATGTGGCGGGAGTGGTCGAGTTGTTGGGCGAGCCGTTCGGACCATGCGTAGGGGAAGATGGGGTTCTGGGGGGAGCCGACGATCAGGATGGGGTTGCTTCCACTGGCGGTGACGCGTTTGGGCGTCAGTTTGGGCGGGACCAGCCAGCCTTCGCAGACGGGGATCATTGAGAACGTATTTTCCCAGGTGGGGGAGGCTTGCATGAGCTCTTTCTCACCGGCCGTCTGCTCGTCCTCGGAGGGCATCGGAGAGTCTCGGTTCAGACATTCCACTGCGTGTGCGGTCTGGTCGTCGCCGGATGGGTAGCGGCCGTCCTTCCGGCCGACCCAGGCGGCGGCGATCTGGAACAGCGAGGTCCCGTCACCCTGTTGGGCTGCCCGGATGGCTTCGGTCAGCGGGTTCCACCGTTCCGAGGACAAGATCCCGGCGAAGACGGCGATGAGCGCCCACCCTTCGGTGAGTTCTTTCACCCGCGGGTCGTTTCTGACGGGGAGCGGTTCCTTCTCTCTGAGGGTGACGAAATTTTTCAGCTGCGCGGACACCGCTGCGGGGGAGCTGCCGAGCGGGCAGTTGCCTTGGGTGATGCAGTGGCGGGCGTAGTCCTGGGTGTTTTTTTCGCGTGCTGCGGCGGTGGCGAGGATGATCTCTTTGTTGGTCAGGTCCGGGGGAATTGCCAGGTCGAAGACGAAACGGCCGACATATGTAGGGAAGAGGTCGGCGTAGATCGTACCCAGGTAGGTGCCGTAGTCGAGCCCTAGATAGTTCAGTTGTTTTTCGCCCATGACAGCTCGGGCGATGTCCATGTCTTTGGCCGCGTCGAGTGCGGAGACGTGGGGCAGGACTTTGGGGTATTTATTCTTGCAGGTTTGGGCGAATTTGGCGTAGATGTCATTGCCGATGCGCGCTTCTTCTTCAGTTTCCGGCGTGGGGTCGCTCCCGTAGCGGAAGTCCATGTCGGCGTCGTCGAGGCAGATGATGGGGTTGGACTGGCCGGTTCCGCGGTGGTCTATTTCGACGATGTCGTAGGCCTTACGCACTTCCGGAGTGACATTACTGTCGACTTCTTTCAAGAATTTGAGACCGGTGATGCTGTTGATGCCATTGCTTGCGAAGAGTGTGCCGCGTGCGCTGCCGGTGGCGGGCGCTTTCCGTACCCGAAGTTTCAGGGTTTCTCCGAGGGGATCGCTGTAGTCGATCGGTACTTCTATCCACCCGCATTGAAGATTGTCACATTTCTCCCACGACAGTGACTGTGAGTAGAACTTCGCGAGGTTCTCCGAGCCGGTGGGCGGGTTTTGTGTGGTGTGCTGCTTCCCGCGCGCCGTGCCCTCCGATGACATGGTGGTCAGGAGGGAGGCTGGTATGCACCCTGCGGTGGACAGGGTCAGGGCGGTGGCGAGAGCGGCAGCCCTGACGAGATGTGGTGCCCGCCGGCGCGGGCTGGATGAGATGTGGTCCATGGCTCGCTCCTCTGCGGCACTGTTTTCGCAGATGAGAGTAGCCGCGTTCAGAGAATTTCCTGGTTTGCTCTGCGGTTGTGGGGAATTGCGCTCTGTCAGTGTTGGCTGATCGCATTCCCCCGTGCCCGCTGTCCGCCACGACCGACGAAGAAGAGCTTCGTCCTCGCATGCTTGCGGGCGCACTCGCCCAGCAGGCGCAGCACGTGCGACGGGACCGTCACCGTGCGCTTGCCCGCGTCGCAAGCCGCACCAGACAGCCAGAACGACGGCGGACCGGTAGCGGGGCGTGACCGCTTCGACCAACCTGGCCACTTGCGCGAGGGCGCCGATGCCTTGCTCAGGGGTCTTGCGGTAGCCCGCACCGGGCATCTGACACGGGTTGCGGTCCAAGATCCCATCGTTGACGGCCATGCCCAGCACCGGCCGCAGGAAGGGGCAAGGCTGGCTGATCGACGTACGGCCTTCGTGAAGCGACTTGCCGTGCCAGGGCCGCACTACTGGTGGGGTGTGGGTTCAAACTGAACCATCGAGTTCTGCCTGCGGTCTGTGTTCACCTGGACCCGGTGCTTCTCCTCGTTGTGGATCGTCAAATTACATGCCACGGAGTGGGGCTCTTTGCTAATCTGACAACGGTTGCATGGATCCTCTTGCTAATCTGCGCGGGCATGTTTCCATGCCCATAACTCACGTTTAATCCCTAACTTTCTTGGCATGTATGATCGCAAGGGTTTCAACTATGTTGATATGCTGGATTAGGCCACTATGAGCGACGTGATAGTGAATATAAAACAATTGCAAGTGTCCTACGGGTCCACGGTTGCTCTCAATGGGCTAGATCTCTCGATGCGGGCAAGCGACGGGGTGGTCGGCCTTTTCGGTCCCAATGGTGCAGGCAAGACTACGCTTACGCGAGTCTTGTGCAGTGATATTGAAAGATACTCTGGATCTGTATCTGTTCCAGCGAGGAAGGATGTCGCATACCTTCCTGATTCACCGTACCTTTACCCCTGGCTGCGCGTCGTGGAGTGCATAGAGTTGTTCGAGCACTGGTACCCGGATTTCAGAACGGACGTTGCGTGGCGTTTCCTGGAGGGGTCTGTCATTGACCCTAGGCGGCGCGTAAAGACCCTGTCTAAGGGCATGTCCGAACGACTCCATCTTGCCTTGACTTTAGCTAGGGAGCCTAGTTTATATCTCATTGATGAGCCTCTTGCCGGAGTGGACCCACTGACGCGCGACCACCTCCTGAACATGGTTCAAGAATACAGGGCTCCGGGTGTTCCACTGCTGCTATGCACCCACTTGATCCAGGATGTCGAGCGCATATTCGACGCCGCAGTACTTGTCATCAATGGGCGCGTTGTTGCTGCCGGGACCACTGCGGAGCTGAAATGCCAGGAATCTGGCGGTTTGGAGTCGGTGTATAAGAAGGTGATTGGTCGCTATGAATAGCTCAAGACTGGTTGCATTGCTGCATGCTCGCGCCTTAGCGCCCATGGCTGCCCTGTTTCTTGCAGCTGGTCTCTGTGGTGCATTCTGGAAAGGTCTACAAGGGCAACAAGTATTCGGAGTCTCGATTCTTCTCCTTTCTGTTGCTGTTGGGGTATACGTTTTGGACTTCCCCATTCGTTTGGTTGGCTTGGTAGACGATCGCTTGCAACTCCTAGCGCCAGCCTCACGATGGCGCGTCCTGTCCATCAATATGATGACGGTATGCAGTTTCGCCCTTTTTGGATATGGCGTTGGCTATCTTCCTTATGCCATTTCGATGCGCGCCACGGGGTTGGCGATCGTGCTCGAATTGGGGCAGAAGGCGGTTTCGCTCCTTACTGGCTCAGGTTTGATGATTTTGATTATTCTTGCCTTAAAGCCACTGGTTGTTGAGCGCAATACTCTTCGAGGCTTATGTTGGGGTCTCTTTATCGTAACTCAAGCGGCGATATTGGTTGCTGGTGCAAAGTTTGCGGAAGGTGTCGCCTCTGTCTTGTCGTGGATTCTCGGAGCCGGAGGTGGAGCCGATATTACTTCGTGCTACTATGGAATAGTTCAAATATTTTTTATTGGCGCGAAGGATCAAGTGTATTTACAAACCATTTCGCTGCTTTGTAATCTATTCCTCGGCCTTGCGGCGTGGTTTTTCGCCTGGTCGTTGGCTCAACGAAAGCACAACTATCTAAAAGTCTGAGGCGATTGAACTCGAAGTTTTCGATCGCTACTACAGGTGAGCTGATCGGTCGCCTCAAGTCGCGCACCGTCAAGGCTGCGCTGGCTGCCCGGGGTCAACCCGGCCTGTCCAGGTCGCAAGGTGTTGATCCCACCTATGGTGTCGGCAGTATCCAGCAACTGCTGTGGTTCTGCCACAGCTGTGTTCTGTCCTATTCGAGCGGATGACCTGCCCGGCAATACCCCCGACCTGTACACATTCGTCCTCGAAGGAGTGTGGCAGCCTGCGGTTGACGACGACGGGCGCATCCGGGACGGTCTGCGGCGCTTCGCTCACCCCCACCGCTCCCCGGGTCACATCGAAAGCCGCGAGCGAGCGGTCCGATAGCTCGCGTTGCCCGTTCAGCCGATCCTTGTGCCCTTGCTCAGGGCATAGAAGTGTTTTCACGGTCACTGAGGGTCAAGAAACGGGCCGATGGCCACGCACTGAGAAAAGAAGAAAGCCCAGTTCAGAAGTGCTTCTGCCTGGGCTTTCGGTGGTGGCCAGGGGCGGGGTCGAACCGCCGACCTTCCGATTTTCAGTCGGACGCTCGTACCAACTGAGCTACCTGGCCTTGCATCATGAGCGACCCCGACCGGGCTCGAACCGGCGACCTCCGCCGTGACAGGGCGGCGCGCTAACCAACTGCGCTACGGGGCCTCGTAAAGAGGGTACTGCTTGACCTTACTTACTGCGTATCCCCAACGGGATTCGAACCCGTGCTACCGCCGTGAAAGGGCGGGGTCCTAGGCCGCTAGACGATGGGGACCTTATGCGGTTTTACATCTGTCCGCACAGAGCCCGCCGGCGTCTTGCGAGCCGCGCTCGGTTCCGTCGAGGACGTTCGAAAGCATATGCGACAGTTGACCGAAACTCCAAAGCGAGCTGGCGCCAAGGCTCTGAACTGCGCTTTTGCCAGAGGAAGCATTGCCCGAAAAGAGCGTCGAAGGCGTCCCACCCCGGAGAAACAGCCTCGAATTTCTTCACGAACGACCGACAACCCCTCACCTGACAGCGCGAACCCCCCTCCCGAGCCGTGCCCGCGGGGCGACGTCGACTCTCCGGCCGTCGACCCCGGCGGTCGAGCGGCCGACATCGGCCCTACCGGACATGCGAGGATTTGACTATGAATCTCCTGAACTCGCCGCTCACCGCTGTCGACTCCGAGATCGCCGCCGCCCTCGACGCGGAGCGCGACCGCCAGGAGACGACGCTGGAGATGATCGCCTCGGAGAACTTCGCCCCGGTCGCCGTGATGCAGGCCCAGGGCTCCGTGGCCACCAACAAGTACGCCGAGGGATACCCCGGCCGCCGCTACTACGGCGGCTGCGAACACGTCGACGTGGTCGAACAACTGGCCATCGATCGCCTCAAGAGCCTGTTCGGTGCCGCCTACGCCAATGTGCAACCCCACTCCGGCGCGCAGGCCAACACCGCCGTCTACTTCGCCCTGCTGCAGCCCGGCGACACGATCCTCGGGCTCGACCTCGCCCACGGTGGACATCTCACCCACGGCATGCGGATCAACTACAGCGGCAAATTGTTCGAGGTCGCTGCCTATCACGTCGACGAGACCGGCCGGGTCGACATGGCCGAGGTGGAACACCTCGCGAAGACGCACCGCCCGAAGATGATCATCGCCGGCTGGTCCGCCTACCCCCGCCAGCTCGACTTCGCCGAATTCCGCCGGATCGCCGACGAAATCGGCGCCTACCTGCTGGTCGACATGGCCCACTTCGCCGGCCTGGTCGCCGCAGGCCTGCACCCCAACCCCGTGCCGCACGCCCACATCGTGACCACCACCACCCACAAGACGCTCTGCGGGCCGCGCGGCGGCGTCGTCATGACCAATGACGCCGACATCGCCAAGCGGATCAACTCCGCAGTCTTCCCCGGCATGCAGGGGGGGCCGCTGGAGCACGTCATCGCTGCGAAAGCCGTGGCCTTCAAGGTCGCCGCAACCCCCGAGTTCGCCGAACGCCAACAGCGCACCCTCGACGGGGCACGCATCCTCGCCGAACGACTCTCCCGCCCCGACATGGCCGAACTCGGCGTGAAGGTGCTCTCCGGAGGCACCGACGTCCACCTGGTGCTCGTCGACCTGCGCGACAGCGAACTCGACGGCAAACAAGGCGAGGACCAGCTCCACCGCATCGGCATCACCGTCAACCGCAACGCCATCCCCAACGACCCCCGCCCGCCGATGGTCACCTCCGGCCTGCGGATCGGCACCCCGGCCCTGGCCACCCGCGGGCTCCAGGAGGACGACTTCCGCGAGGTCGCCGACATCATCGCCGGCGCACTCCACCCCCAGCTCGGCGACGACGAGGCCGCATCCTTGCGCAAGCGGGTCGAGGCCATCGCGACGAAGTACCCGCTCTACCCCTCCCTGACCGCCTGAGTCGGGGAAAACATCGGCCGCCCAAGTCTCCTCGACAAGGGCGGCCGAAGCCTTCCCCACAACGAACGATCCGCGCCCCCACCTGCGACATCGCCGCCCCGGACAAGCGTCCAGAGGGGGCCAGGGGTCCCGGATGGACACGGGCGAACCGGACTACCCTTGAAGGGGCCGCGGCAAGTGACCGCGGGTACCTGAAGGGGTAAATGTCATGGCGTTGAGCGTGTTCGACCTGTTCTCCATCGGGGTCGGCCCGTCCAGTTCACACACGGTAGGTCCCATGCGGGCCGCCGGGTACTTCCAGCAGGCCCTGGCCAAGGACGACCGGATGGCCAAGGTGACCCGGGTCCAGGTCGACCTGTACGGCAGCCTCGCCGCCACCGCGCGTGGCCACGGCACCGACACCGCCGTCATCCTCGGCCTGCTCGGTGAGATCCCCGAAGAGGTCGACCCGCGAGCCGTGTCCGCCAAGGTCGACCTGGTCCGCACCGGCCGCCGGATGAGTCTGTACGGGCAGAAGGAACTCTCCTTCGACATGGACACCGACCTCGTCCTCCATCCGTTGACCACCCTGGAGGCACACCCCAACGGCCTCACCTTCACCGCCTTCGACGCCGACGGCACCCAACTCACCGAACGCACCTACTACTCCGTCGGCGGTGGCTTCGTCGTCGACGGACGCGTCTACGGCCACGAGAAAGTCGTCACCGACGAGACCCCCGTTCCCTTCCCCTTCCGCACCGGCGCCCAGATGATGGCCCAGGCCGCCGAATCCGGACTCTCCATTTCCCGCATGGTCTGGGAGAACGAGAAAGCCTGGCGCAGCGAGGACGAGATCCGCACCGGCCTGCTGCAGATCTGGCAGGTCATGAAAGACTGCGTCGCCAACGGGCTGGTCACCGAAGGCATCCTCCCCGGTGGCCTGCACGTCCGCCGCCGCGCCCCCGAACTCGCCCTGCGCCTGAGGCTCGAAGCCGACAGCACCGACCCCATGCGCGGCATGGACTGGGTCACCCTGTGGGCGCTCGCGGTCAACGAGGAGAACGCCGCCGGTGGGCGGGTCGTCACCGCGCCCACCAACGGGGCCTCGGGCATCATCCCGGCGGTGCTGCACTACTACCGCACCTTCGTGCCCGGCGCCGACGACGAAGGGGTCATCCGCTTCCTGCTGGTCGCCGGAGCGATCGGCATGATCTACAAGGAGAACGCCTCGATCTCGGGTGCCGAGGTCGGCTGCCAGGGCGAGGTCGGCTCCGCCTGCTCGATGGCGGCCGCCGGGATGGCCGCCGTGCTGGGCGGCACGCCGGCGCAGATCGAGAACGCCGCCGAGATCGGTATGGAACACAATCTCGGACTCACCTGCGACCCGATCGGCGGTCTGGTGCAGATCCCGTGCATCGAACGCAATGCCATCGCCTCGGTGAAGGCGATCGCCGCCGCCAGGACGGCGCTGCGCGGCGACGGTATGCACCTGGTCAGCCTGGACAAGGTGGTGGCCACCATGCGGGAGACCGGCAAGGACATGCAGGACAAGTACAAGGAAACGGCTCGCGGCGGCCTGGCCGTGAACATCATCGAGTGTTGACCGCCGGGGTCCGTGCCGTCGTGGGAGGGCCATCGGCTCTGTCACGATGGCATGGACCTGTCGTCGGCTCCGGAGATCCCAGCCCATGAAGTTTCACCGCTCAGGTACCGCCCTCGTCGGGGTACTGCTGTGTTGTTCCCTGTCCGCCTGCGTGGGCGGGCTGCCCGGCAGCTCCGAGGAACCGAAAGAACCTGCAGGAGCGACATCGTCCGCGCCGGGACAGCCCGCGGTGGACGCTCTGCTCACCCAGGCCGGCAACGCGGCTCGCTCGGCGAGCTCGGTCCGTATCAGTGGAGAACTCAGCCACGAGGGCGAACAGATGCGCCTGGAAGTGGCCGGCATGGTCGACGGGACGAACCGGAAGTCCTCGGTGAAACAGAAAGGCCAATGGGTCGAAGTGCTCACCGTGGGCAAGAAGACCTGGGTCAAACCATTGGACCAGGCCACCGCCACCGCGATGGGTCTCCCCGTCGTCGTGGTCGGCAAATACCTGGAGGCGCCGACCACGAAGAGCGGCGAGGTCGAGGCCATGGACGCCCGTAAGCTCCTGGAGCACTTCACCTCACCCGGTCCCGAGCAGATCAGCAAGGCCGCGGCCACTCTCACCCAGGGCAACGAGCAAGGCCGTTCCACCTGGGTGGTCACGCAGAAGGTCCCGGACGGGGAGGCGAAGATCGTCGTCTCCGCCGACGGCAAGGGCGAACTGTTGCACGTCTCGTCCCCAGCCCTGGGCACGCTGTCCTTCTCCTCCTGGAACGCCGTCCCGGCCTTTCCCGCACCGACGGCAGGGCAGATCTACCAGAAGTGATCCCGGCCGGTCGGATGCGAGGATGACGCCATGCGCCTGCTCTTGATCCGACACGGACAGACCTCCTCCAATGTGCTCCACGCCCTGGACACGGCCGTGCCAGGGGCATCGCTCACCGAACTGGGTCGTCGCCAGGCCGAAGCTGTCCCCGCCGCCCTGCGGTCGGAAAGACTCGACGCCTTGTATGTCACGCCCTTGGTCCGGACCCAGCAGACAGCGGCGCCCTTGGCCCAGGAGCGAGGTCTCGTCGCCCGGATCCACCCCGGTTTCCGGGAGGTCTGCGCCGGCGACCTGGAGATGCGCACCGACGAGGAGGCGCTGCTGACCTATATCGACACCGTCTTCTCCTGGCCGTCCGATCCGGACCGACGGATGCCCGGCGGGGAGAACGGCCATGAGGTCGTCGGCCGGTGCGACGGATTGGTCCGTGAAGCGGCCGACGAAGGATTGCAGACCGTGGCGGTGTTCGCCCACGGGGCGGTCATCCGGGCCTATGCCGCGATGCGTGCCGACAATGTCGACGCCCAGTTCGCTGCGCAGCGGTGGCTACGGAATACCGGCATGGTCGTGCTCGACGGAGACCCGGGCCGCGGATGGGAGATGACCTGCTGGTCAGAGCATCCTCTCGGTGGCGAACATCTCGACGGCGAGGCACCTGCAGACCCGACCGGAGCGCCGGAATCGGCCCTGGAATGATCGTGGTCCTCCCCGTCGGAGCACGTCGGCCGAGGGGAGGACGACGCCTGTAGGTCTTCCGCCAGGAGACGCAGGATGTCGCGCCATAAGACATCCGCCGAAACCTGGACCCCCTCTTCGATGTCCCGTGTGTCGGCGCAGCCTAGAAGGAGGAGCGATGGGGCTCGCCGGGTGGGGACTGATCATCGTCGCGGTGTTCATGACCCTGATCATGACGAAACGGACATCGCCGTTCACGGCACTCGTCCTGTCACCGATCGTGGTGGCAGCGGTCGCCGGATTCGCCGAGGTCATCGGCAAACACGGCCTGGCCGGGATCAAGGGAGTCGCACCGACCGCGGTGATGCTGCTCTTCGCGATCCTGTACTTCGGGTTGATGATCACCGCGGGTCTCTTCGACCCGCTGGTCCACTGGATCCTGCGGATCGTCAAGGGCGACCCGTTGAAGGTGCTGGTGGGCACCGCCGTCCTGGCCTCGGTGGTCTCCGTCGACGGCGACGGTTCCACCACCACGATGATCGTGTGCTCGGCGATGATCCCGGTCTACCGCAGGCTGGGGATGAAGATGATGGACCTGGCCGTGCTGGTGATCCTGTCGAACTCGATCATGAACCTGCTGCCCTGGGGCGGCCCGACGGCGCGCATCATCGCGGCGTTGAAGGTCGACGAGGGTGAGCTGCTGCGGCGGATCCTGCCGGGGATGATCCTGGCCACCGTCTGGGTGCTGGTGGTCGCCGTGATCCGGGGACGCGCGGAACGTCGCCGACTGGGCATCGTGGAGCTCACCGACGAGGAGATCAACGCGCTGTCACCGGCCGCGGACACCGAGGACCAGGACCTGAAACGTCCCCGACTGATCTGGTTCAACCTGGCCCTCACCGTGGTGCTGATGGTCTTCCTGGTGTTGGGCGGTATCGGCCCGGTGCCCAAGGTCGCCTCGGCGGTGATCTTCCAGGTCGGTTTCGCCGTGGCCCTGCTGATCAACTACGGCAAGCTGGCCGACCAGCGCCGGATCGTGGAGATCCACGGCGCGAACGCGATGCACGTCATCATCATGGTGCTGGCTGCCGGGATCTTCATGGGCATCCTGAACGGGACGGGGATGTCCGACGCGATGGGCCGTACCCTGGCGACCTCCGTCCCGGAATCGATGGGAGGACACTGGGGTTTGGTGACCGCGCTGGCCTCGGTGCCGGGCACCTTCCTGCTGTCCAATGACGCCTTCTACCTCGGTGTCCTGCCGATCCTCGCCCAGGCCGGGCAGACCTACGGCTTCAGCGCCTTGGACATCGGCGTGGCCTCCACCACCGGCCAGGCCTTCCACCTGTTGAGCCCGCTGGTGGGTTTCATCTACCTGCTCCTGCATCTGACCGGGGTGGACATGGGTGCCTGGCAACGGAAGTCAGCATTGTGGGCGACGGGGACCTTCGTGATCTTCCTGGGGAGCATCGCGGTCTTCGGCGGAGTGCCGCTGTGACCTGCTCACCTGGTCTGAATGGTGGATATTGCGATGCATGATGAATACATATGCAAGCATGAGACGTCCGTTGCCGGAGTCGGCGGACGCGTGACGATCGTCGCGCACGACAGACCCGTCCCGGTGAATCCGGTTGGCGGGCAAGGTTGGCAGGAGCGGCCATGAGCTTGGCGCCCTTGGACTATGTGGTCATCGCGGTCTACGGACTGGCGATGCTCGGAATCGGTCTCTACTCGGTGACGATCGCCCGAGGCCGCGACGATTACCTCCTCGCCGGACGACGATTGGGTTTTCCGCTCTTCTTCGGATGCATGGCTGCCATGGCGGTGGGCGGTGCGGTCACCGTCGGCGGCGCCAAGAAAGGCTACGAGACGGGCATCGCCGGAATATGGGTCGGCGGCAGTCTCGGCCTGGGGCTCATCCTGCTGGGGCTGCTCATCACCTCGAAACTGTCCCGGATGCGGGCGTTGTCGATCAACGAGGTGATCGAACGCAACTACGGCGTCTACGCCCGTGTCCTCGGCGCGCTGCTCACGATCGTCTACACGATCGCCCTGACCGTCGTCCAGGTCATCGCCATCGGTGACATCCTGGCCAGCATCTTCAGCTGGGATCTGAAGATCGCCATGCTGGTCGGCGGATCGGTCGTGGTCTTCTACACCTTCCTCGGCGGCATGTGGGCGGTCACCCTGACCGACATCGTGCAATTCGTGATCAAGACCCTGGGCATCATGATCCTGGTGCCGATCTTCGTGCTGGCCAGCCCGAAGGTCGGCGGGCTCTCCGGGATGGTCGAGAAGCTCCCGTCGACCCACTGGGACCCGTTCGCACTCGGCTTCGACGGGACCCTCTACTGGATCCTGCTCTACGTGCCGGGTCTGGTGATCGGGCAGGACATCTGGCAGCGCATGTTCACCGCCCGCAACGAGAAGATCGCCCGTACGGGCACGATCATCGCCGGGATCTATTCCATCGTCTACGGCCTGGCCGCCGTGCTCCTCGGGATGGCCGTTCTCGCCGCCGGCACCCAACTGGGCAAGAAACAGACCGGGCAGGCCTTCTCCGAAGGGGTCATGATGTTCCTGCCCCAGGGCCTGGCCGGCCTGCTGCTGGCCGCCGCGATGGCTGCGGCCATGTCGGTCGCCTCCGGGACGATCCTGGCCTGCTCGACCGTGGTCTACAACGACATCTTCCTGCGTTTCGTCCGTCAGGAACGCGACGCCGAGGTCGCCGCGGCGGCCGACGACCGGGAGGCGCTGAGCACCTCGGCCGTGGAGCGCGACCCCGAGGGCGACGCCGGCGACATCTGGATCAACCGGGTCATCGCCTTCGTGATCGGGCTGGTCGTGATCGGGCTGGCCATGGTGATCGAGAACATCTTCGCCGCGCTCGACCTCGCCTACGGTTTCCTCTCCGGCTGTGTGTTCGTCCCGGTCATCGCCACCTTCTTCCTGCGCAAGGTCAGCCCGAAGGCCGGTCTGATCTCGCTCGCCCTGAGCTTCTGCGGCGTCGCCGGATCAATGATCTTCGGCGAAACAGGAAAAGCAACAGCACTTTTCGGCGCAGAAGAGGGTGTCAAGTGGGCCATCGGCGGTAACTACCCCATCATGGTCGGCATGGCTGTCGGCCTGGTCGTCTACATCGTCTTCACGATGACCGACCGCGCCAAGATCACGCCGAACCTCCGGGTCGACGAGGTCGAGAAGGCCACCACACCTGCGAAGACCGAAGGCTGACCAGTGAGCGAACGTTTCATCTCATCGCGCTACAGCGGCGTCCCCTCGACCCCGATGAGCAGTTCCGTCGAACGAGCCCGACGGTTCGAGGACATCATCAACTTCAGCCTGGGCGACCCGGAGCTGACCACCGATCCGCGCATCATCGACGCGGCCGCCGCCGACGCCCACGCCGGACACACCCACTACACCGACACCTACGGCGACCCGGAACTGCGTGCCGAGATCCTGCGCTTCTACGAGGAGGAATACGGGTACCACCACGACCCGGCAGGAGTGATGGTGACCACCTCGGCCTGTCACGGCATGTGGCTCGCCCTGGAAACCATCCTCGACGACGGGGACGAGGTCGTCGTCGTGGCCCCCTATTTCACGCCCTACCCTCACCAGGTCCGCCTCGCCAGGGGAGTGCCGGTGATCCTGGAGACCTCGGCCGAGGACGCCTACCAGATCCGTCCCGAAGCCCTGGAAGCCGTGATCACCGAACGCACCCGGGCGATCATCCTCAACACCCCTTCGAACCCGACCGGGGCCTGCCTGACCCGCAGTACCGAGGAAGCCATCGCCGCGATCGCCGAACGCCACGACCTCGTGGTGATCGCCGACGAGATCTACACGGTCTTCAGCTACCAGGAGCCCTTCCGGCCCTTCGTGACGATCCCCGGCGCAGCCGAACGCACGATCACGCTCAACTCGATGTCCAAGGACTACGTGATGACCGGATGGCGGCTCGGATACGCGCTCGCCCCCGCCGAGATCGCCCGCGTGATGAAGGACGTCAACGAGAACGCCGTTTTCACCGCGCCCTCGATCTCCCAACGGGCGGCGCTGCACGCCCTCCGCCTGCGCCACGAGATCCAGCCCGCTCTGCGCGAGCACTACCGCTCCCGGGTGATGCACGCCTATCAGCGGGTGTGCCAGACCCCGCGGATGACCTGTCTGCAACCCCAAGGCAGCATCTACCTGTGGGTCGACGTGTCCGCCACCGGGCTGAGCAGCGTCGAGGTCGCCGACCGCATCCTGGAGGAAGCACATGTGCTGGCCCTCCCCGGTGCCGCCTTCGGTGACTGCGGTGAAGGGCATCTGCGCCTGGCGATGACCGTCGACGAGGAACGCATCGACGAGGCCTTCGACCGTATCGGCCGGATGGCGATCTTCCAGGAATGACCTGGCCTCGCGGGGCGGCACAGATTTCGTGCCGCCCCGTGCCCGGCAGAGTGCGATCGACCGGCAGGATGGACCCGTGCCGACCTCACCCCGTTCCTTCCTCGCCCGCCTGGACGCCGCCGCGCAGGAACGCGCCCGCCTCGGGCTGCGCAGGACGACGACCTCTCCCCAGGCCAGGCCCCGGCTCGACCTGGCCGGGAACGACTACCTGGGCCTGCTCGACCACCCGCTGGTCGTCGAAGAGGCCGTTGCCGCCGCGCGTCGGCACGGCGGCGGCGCCGGAGCATCCCGCGTCGTCACCGGCACCAGCCCGGTGCACCGACGACTGGAGGACGAACTGGCCGCGCTGACCGGGACCGCATCGGCCCTGGTGCTCTCCACCGGCTATCACGCCAATCTCGCCGCGGTCACCGCCCTCGCGGACCGGGACACGTTGATCGTCTCCGACGCCCATGTGCACGCCTCGTTGGTCGACGGTTGCCGTCTGGCCCGCGGCCAGGTCGTCATCAGTCGACACAACGACCCGGCGCATGTCCGTGAACTTCTCGCCGACCGTACCCTCCCGCACGCCCTGGTCGTCGTCGAGTCGGTGTATTCCGTCTACGGCGACGCGGCACCCCTGACCGAGCTGGTGGAGATCACCGCCGAGTACGGGGCTGCCCTGCTGGTCGACGAGGCCCACGGCATCGGTGTCGTCGGGGACAGCGGGGAGGGAGCTCTGGCGGCCGCCGGATTGGCCGGCCGCGAACATGTGGTGCTGACCGGCACCCTCTCCAAGTCCTTGGCCGCCCAGGGTGGCGTCATCGCCGCTCACGAGGTGGTGCGTGAGCACGTGGTGAACACGGCTCGGCCTTTCGTCTACGACACCGGGTTGGCTCCGGCTGCTGCCGGAGCGGCACTGGGTGCGCTGCGGGTGCTGCGTGAGGAACCCGGCCTGCCGGGGCGCTGCCGGGCGAATGCGGCCCTGTTGGCCTCGGCGCTGGGCTCGCAGGCCCCGGCCGGTGGAGTGCTCTCCGCTCCGACGGCCGGGCCGCAGGAGGCCGTGGACGCGGTGGCCCGGGCCGAGGAACGAGGTCTGCGGATCGGATGTTTCCGTCCTCCGTCGACCCCGGACGGCGGGTCGTGGCTGCGGTTGACCGCGCACGCCTCCCACAATGCCGAGGAGATGGAGTGGGCGGTCGGCGTCCTGCGGGAGATTAGGAGCTGAGGGCTCCGGAGGCCAGCCAGCGGCGGGCTCGGGCACGATCGGGTTTGCCCGGGCCGGTCGTCGGGATGGACTCGACCCGGACGACGACTCTGGGCAGGGCGTGGGCGGGCAACAGATCGGCCAGCGCTGCCCGGAGATCGGCGACCGCGGGCAGCGGCTCCCCGGCCGGTGGAACGACCAGGAGCGCCACCGTCTCGCCCCATTCGGGGTCGGGTGCACCCACGGCGAGGGCTTCGCCGACACCGGGCGCTCCGACCTGGGCCAGCGCATCCTCGACGACAGTGGGGGCGACCTTGAGCCCGCCGGTGTTGATCAGGTCGTCGAGCCGCCCGATGACCCGTAGCCGGCCGTCGGGGCCGATCCGGCCGTGGTCGTGGGTGCGGAACCAACGCATCCCGGTGTGATCGGTGCTGAAATCCCTGTCGTGTTCGGGGCGGTCGAGATAGCCGAGGGCCACCATGTCCCCGCCGAGGACGATGCGGCCGCTGGCTTCGTCCTCCGGGGGAGAGTCGTCCGCGGGGATCGCTTCGAGACGCAGGTGGGCGCCGGGGAGGGGGTGGCCGTCGTAGATGCATCCGCCTGCGGTCTCGCTGAGGCCGTACCCCTCGAGGACGCGGATGCCGTGCGCTTCGGCGGTCTCGCGGTCGGCGGGTGGCAGCGGGGCTGCTCCGACGAGGATGCGGGTGTATTCGCGGGCGGCAGCGATGCCTTCGGCGCTGGCCATGACGCGGCGCAATTGGGTAGGGACGAGGGTGGTGTAGTGCCTGTCCGCGCGGGGGTCGAGTTCACGGGTGGCCGTGACGAAACCTTCGGCGTCGAAGCGGCCTGGGGCCAGGGGGATCGGCCGGAACCCGGCGTGGAGGGAACGCAGTATGACGCACAGCCCGGTGATGTGGGAGGGCGGGACGGCCAGCATCCACTGGCCGGGGCCTCCGCCGATGTCGTGGACGCCGGTGCGGCCCATGCGCAGCGCGCTCGCGGGCAGGAGCGCAGGTTTGGGGATGCCGGTGGTCCCAGAGGTGCCGATGACCACTGCCGCGTCTGCGGGGATGCAGGGGACCTGGGCCGGGTCGATGATGCCGGCGGTGGCGATCGCGGGTCCGGATCCGTCGAGGGCACGGTGGAGGATGTCCAGGTCGGTGACGACCTCGGCGGCGGTGGCGCCGATCGGTGGCCAGGCGATGACGGGGCGGGTGCTCACATCGTCCAGGGTAACCCCCGAATTGAACGATGTTCAGGAGCTTCGTCCCGCAGCGCGATCACGCATTGATCAGGAAACTCGCCCCCTGCGGGTCGGTCACCTGGGCGAATCGCCCGAACGGGGAATCCTGCGGGGGAGAGAGGACCTTCCCACCCAGGTCGACGACCCGTCGGACGGTGTCGTCGGCGTCGGTGCACCCGAAGTAGACCCGCCAGTGCGAGGCGGCCTCGGGGGGAAGCAGCTCCGAGGCGTCACAGATCCCTGCGCAGGCCTCCTCGCCCGCGCCATTGGTGACATAGCGGAAATTCTCCCCCGGAGGTACCTCCATCCAGGAGATATTCCAGTTCAGTGCGTCCCGGTAGAAGGGGATCACCTTGTCGAGATCGGTGCTGAGCGTCTCGAACCACACGGGTGTCCCCGGGGTGAGCGGCAGGGTGAACCCTTCCATCCGGCGGGGCTCCCACAAGCCCAGAAAGGCACCCGCCGGGTCGATGACCATGGCCTGACGCCCGTGGTCGGCCACGGTCATCGGACCGAACACGATCTTCGCGCCGCTCGCCCCGGTCCGGGAGAGTGTGGCGTCGAGATCGACCGTACGCAGGTAGACCGTCCAGGCAGTCGGTCCGGTCGGCTCCTGCGTCGGGCCGTCCATGCCCATGTAGGTGGACATCAGGCCGCCGACGAGATCCTCTCCCCGGTTGATGATCTGGTAATGCCCGAAATCCTCGCCCTGGTCGGTGAAGGACCATCCGAAGAGTTCTCCGTAGAAGGCTTTCGCGCCGTCCACGTCATCGGTCATCAGGTCGAGCCAGATCGGACGTCCGGGCTGCTGCGCAGTGCTCATGCTCTTCCTCCGGGAGGACGCGTGACGGTCGGGTGCCATCGGGTGATATGCGCACTTTAGAAGGATATGTTGTCCCGGTGAAGAGGGCGGAGACGCTTTCTGCGCCCGGCGGGAGGACCAAGGGTTGACCGACTCCTCGTCTGGGTAGTGAGGAACTCGGATCCTCGGTGTGTCGCTCCACGGCGACCCCGGGAAAAGACAGTACAAAAGGGCCTACTCGCCGTGTCGGCGAGTCGGGAGCAGAGAGGCAGAAGCCGTCATGGGTAAAGCAGTCATGGGTGTGATCGCTCCGCAGAGGGGGCCGTCGCCGGTCGAGGTGGGTCTCGCCGGCCTCTCCCTGCTGTGCGCTTCCGGGGCGGTCTTCCTCGCCGGCCGGGGAACTCTCCCCGCAGGGATGTCCGCAGTGATCTGCGCAGTCATCGCACTCACCTGGATCTCCTTCTACGCCAAGGCCATCCACCGCCCACACCTGGACGGGGCGCGCTTCGTCTGGATCATCGCCTTCACCGCCGTCTCCGTTGCCATCTGCGCCTTCGCCACCGAACAGACCTGGAATGCGCTGCTCTCCACCCTCATGGCCGCTGCCGCAGCCATCCCCCTCGCGCTGTGGTTCTCCAGCATGTGGAAGGAATGAACCTAGAATCGGCCCGGCGGGACCGACAGCCCAGCCCGGCACCCGGACCGGCACTCCCCGCGCGCGTCGGACAGGAACGGAACACCATGCGACACACCCCGCGTTATGTGATCACCGACCCGGACGAGGTGAAAAGGCTGATCCGCGCGCACCCCTGGGCCACCTTCGTCTCCTGCACGGCACAGGGGATGGTCGCCTCGCACTACCCCGTTCTGCTGGAAGAGGACGCCGAGGAGATCCGCATCGTCAGCCACTTCGGTCGACCCGACGAAGAAACCCACGAACTGGGTCGACACGAGATCCTCGTCATCGTCCAAGGACCCCATGACTACGTCTCCTCCAGTTGGTACGACACCGACGACCTCGTCCCCACCTGGAACCACGTCACCGCCCACCTCTACGGCACCCCCGAGATCCTCCACCCGGAGGAGAACTACGCCATGCTCTCCCGGCTGACCGACCACTTCGAGAGCCGACACCCACACGGCCGGAGCCTCTCCCAGGACGAACCCGCCACCAGAGCCGCAGCCGTGGGCACCGTAGGACTGCGACTCCGGGTCACCCGATTCGACGCCCGCGCCAAACTCAGCCAGAACAAACCGGAACCGGTCGTCCGCCGCATCATCGAACACTACGAGGAATGCCACCCCGCTCTCGCCGAAGAGATGCGACGTGCCCACCGGCGCACCTCCGGATGACCCGACGAGCCGTCACAACAGGACGATCACACTCGCCAACAGGATCTTGACCACCATCGCCGTCGGATACGCCATGGCATAACCCGCAGACACCCGGAAATCCTGGCCCGTCTGCGTATTCGCATAGGCCAGCAAGGCGGGCTGGGTCTGCAGCCCGGCCAACAGGCCCGCCAACCGGGTGCCGCCCATCCGCACCACACGCCGCTGGAAGAGATAGGCCGTCGCACCCGTCGACAGGGTGATCAACGCCCCCAAGGCCACCATCCCCACCCAGGAACCCGACGTGAAGGCCACACTGATCTGCCCCCCGGCCCTGGTCCCGGCCTGCGCGAGGAAGAGCAACAATCCCAACTCGGCGACCACGGCACTCGCCGTGAACGGCAACATCGTCACCACCGACCCGACCCGTCCGATCCGGCCCAGCACCAGCCCGACCATCAAGGCCCCGAGTGCAGGTCCGAGAGTGAAGGTCGACCCGCCCGGCAGGGGCACCGGTACCGACCCGATGGCGAACCCGAACGCCATGCCCAGACCGATCGCCACCGGATTGATATCGGTCAACCCCCGCGAGGAATCACCGAAGAAGGCCGCGATATCGGCCAGTCGTTCCCGAGGCGCGACCACTCGGATCCGGTCGCCCAACTGCAACACCAGATGAGGATGCCCCAGCATGTCCACATCGCCCCGGCGGACCCGGGAGATCACTCCCGAGAACCTCCCCTCCAGATCGAGGGCGCGCAGACTGCGCCCGCAGACCGCCGGATCGGAGACGGTCATCCGGCGGAAGTCCAGCTCGCGACGATCGAGTTCCAACCGGTGCGACGACTCGTGCCCCAGGGAGGTCACCACCTTCTGGACGTAGTCGCGCGGCCCGACGACGGTGACGACGTCATTGCGGCGCAGCGGGGTGCGCGCATTGGCCACATGGGTCGGACCGCTCTCCTCGTGCCGCACCCGGGTGATGCTGATCTGATTGGCGTGATCCTCCTCGACATCGCGCACATGGGGCTGGTCGTCTCGTTCGATCCGGATATCGGTGCGGATCAGCTCGACCGGGGTGTCCGGGTCGTTCTGCCGCCGACGCAGGGCCAGGTTGGAGACGGCGAGCATCCCGATCACGCCGAACAGGTAAGCGATCGAGTAACCGACGGTCGCTGCGGAGGAGTCGCCGGCGGCGGCCAGAGCAGGGGTATTCGTCAAGGCACCGGCGAAGGTCCCGACGGCCTGCTCCCGGGTGAGACCGAAGGCCGGGCCGAGGGTGACCGCCACCGTGGCGCCGACGCCCAGGGACAGGACGACCCCCAGGAGCACCTTCCCCGACGAACGCATGGTGTGGAAGAAATTGGGCCCTGAGGAGATGCCGACGCAGAAGGCGAAGAGAGACAGGCCGATATGCCCGATGGATTTCGAGATCTCCAGGGTGACACCGGCGCTGCGTCCCCACGCGGCGACGGCGATGCCGACGAAGAGGACGGCCGCCGAACCGAGGGCTATCCCACGGATCCGTATCCGGCCTAGCGCCGCGCCGAGGCCGATGACGAGGAAGAGGAGAAGATCCGGATGCTGAGCTAACAGGGCAAACACCGTGGGGGTACCTTCTTCGAAGCGACAGGCAACGCTACTGGGGGCGGGTGAAGCTCGTCCCTGGCAGCTTAGCTGGGCGTCCGTCCGGGAAGGCCCTGCGGTAGGCCTTCGAAGAAGAACGAAAAGCCTTTAATCGCAATGAACCTGGCGAATGTCCGGTCGGGGTCCAGCTGGTGTCGCACCTGACCGCTGCGTCGGCGCACGTACCGTCCGACACCTTCCTCTGCGGCGCCGTGCTGCGCCTGCCCGGCCAGCCAGGGCCTGTACACCGAGGGGGCCAAGTACTTCACCGGACGTTTCGCCACGATGATGTTCGGTCTGCCGGTGGTCAACCTCGAGGTGAAAGGTGGTGTTCAGGCGGTCTACGGAGCGAAGGCCGTCCTCTACAAGAGCGAGATCGACGACTTGCTCGGTATCGACAGTTGACCTGGTGGCGTCCCCGAGGACGCGCGGAGCGCAGGGGGAGATGTGACGGAAGGCTGGGTGGGCCCCGTCGGGCTCGAACCGACGACCTACGGATTAAAAGTCCGCTGCTCTGCCAACTGAGCTAGAGGCCCGTACACGCCGACAGGGCACGTACTGAAGCACGGAGGATCTGTGAAGATCCACAGTGCACCGGTCCAGAGTAGGGCACGACGGCTGTTCGTGTGGTCGGCCCCCCGTCGCAGCTGTTCCCGGTATGGGATGTCCGGGGTCTCCTCGGCGTCTGTGGTTTGCCTGTTCTGGCTGGTGGTGGCCCCTTTTTGTGCGATTTGCCGTCTCGTGTGCGGTGAATTGGCGGGTACTCCTGCGGGTGATGCGCCCGCCGTAATGTTCGCAATGTGAGACATTCATTTCGTATCATGATCGCCTCTCGGGGGAGATTCGGCGATAATGTCCCCGTGACCACGCAGCAGAACACCCCCTCGGCCCTGGACGTCGAAGCGGCCTACGTGCGCCTGCGAGGCATCGTGCGCGAGACCCCCCTCATGCGCAGTGACCGGCTCTCCGCGCGCACCGGAGCCGAGGTCTGGGTCAAACGCGAGGACCTCCAACCCGTACGCAGTTACAAGGTCCGCGGCGCCTACAACCTGATCGCCCAACTCGACCCCGGGGAACGCGCCCGAGGAGTCGTCTGCGCCAGCGCCGGAAACCACGCCCAAGGCGTCGCCTTCGCCTGCGCCGAACTCGGGCTCCACGGCCGCATCTACGTCCCCAGGACCACCCCCCGCCAGAAGCGGGACCGGATCTGCGCCATCGGCGCCGGACAGATCGACCTCATCGTCGGCGGAGACACCTACGACGACGCCTACGCCGCCGCCCGCACCGACGCCCGCGACAGCGGAGCCGTGCTCGTCCCCGCCTTCGACCACGCCGACACCATCGCCGGGCAAGGAACCCTCGCCGTCGAAGTCGTCCAACAGCTCGGCGGACCACCGGACCTGCTCGTCGTCCCCGTCGGCGGCGGCGGGATGCTCGCCGGTTGCGCAGCCTGGCTGCACCGACGCCACCCCGGAGTCACCGTCATCGGCGCCGAACCCGCCGGAGCCGCCTCCATGCGTGCCGCCCTCGACGCCGACGGACCCATCACCCTGGCCGAACTGGAAACCTTCGTCGACGGTGCCGCCGTCCGCCGGGTCGGCGAGCTCACCTACGCGATGACCCGTGAACTCGGCATCGACCTGGTCTCCGTCGCCGAAGGACGGATCTGCACCGAGATGCTCGAGCTCTACCAGACCGAAGGCATCATCGCCGAACCCGCCGGCGCGCTGGCCTCCGCGGCCCTGCTCGACCAGATCGACATCACGTCGGGCAGCCGCATCGTCGTGGTCCTCTCCGGTGGGAACAACGACGTCTCCCGCTACGCCGAAGTGCTGGAAAGATCCCTGGTCGACGAAGGCCGCAAGCACTACTTCCTGGTGAACTTCCCCCAAGAACCCGGGGCGCTGCGACGATTCGTCGAGGACGTCCTCGGGCCCGACGACGACATCGCCCTCTTCGAATATGTCAAACGTTCCAACCGGGAGACCGGCCCCGCCCTGGTCGGTATCGAACTGGGCAGCCCCGACGACCTCGCAGGGCTCCTGGAACGGATGGCCGCCTCCCGGATGGTCGCCGAGCGGATCCCCGCCGACAGCCCGGTCCACCGCTTCCTCGTCTGAACGGCCGGGGAAAGTCATCCGCCATCTGGCCCCGCCCCGGTGATCGGCATGAACGCCGCTGACGGGTGTCGTTGGCAGACGCTAATCTTCCGCCCTGACCTTTCTTCCCGTGACCCACACCGTCCCCTGCGAAGGCTGACCCCCGTGACCGCGTACATCCTGACCTTCTCCTGCGAGAACCACCCCGGCATCGTCGCCGCCGTCACCACCACCCTCACCCAGCTGGGTTGTGACATCACCGACGGCCAACAGTTCGACGACCGACGCTCCGGCCGCTTCTTCGCGCGGATGACCTTCACCCCGGTGCGCGCCGATCTCGGCGAGGACGGCTTCCGCACCGCGCTCTCCCCGGTGCTCTCCTCGCTGGGCGCCGAATGGAAGTTCCGGGCGGCCGGACACCGTCCCCGGGTGCTCCTCCTGGCTTCCAAGACCGACCACTGTCTGGTCGACCTGCTCTACCGGGTCCGTATCGGCGAACTCGCCATGGACGTCGTGGGCATCGTCAGCAACCACCCCCGGGACACCTACGGTGACCTCGGCGACATCCCCTTCCACCACCTGCCGGTGACCAAGGAGACCAAGCCCGAACAGGAAGCGCAGATCCTGCGCATCATCGAGGACGAACAGATCGACCTGGTCGTCCTCGCCCGCTATATGCAGATCCTCTCCGAAGAATTCGCCGCTGCCCTGTCCGGCCGGTGCATTAACATCCACCACAGTTTCCTGCCCGGCTTCAAGGGCGCCAAGCCCTACCACCAGGCCTACGAGCGCGGAGTGAAACTCATCGGCGCCACCGCCCACTATGTCACCGCCGACCTCGACGAAGGTCCGATCATCGCCCAGGACGTCGAGCCGGTCACCCACCGCGACGGCCCGGAGACCCTGGTCCGCAAGGGGCGCGACATCGAGCGGCGTGTCCTGGCCTCTGCCGTACGCGCCCACATCGAGGACCGGGTGATGATGCGCGATTCCACCACGATCGTCTTCTCCGCCTGACCGGCGGGGCCTGGACGCCCCCCGACGAACGGTCGATGAACGGGAACCAGACAACAGATCTCCCTCTATCCCTGTCCCTTTTGTCGGAGTAACGTTCTCCGACATAGGGGCCGGGGGATGGCCCGTCATCCGCGCGGAGGGGGAGTCCGCTCATGAGAAGAATCCGATCAGCCCTGCCCGCACTCGTGCTCGCAGCGACGGTCGCGCTCGTCACCACCGGAGCCACCGGAGCGTCGGCCCACGCCGATCCGGTGAACCAGCCCACACCCACCCCGGAACGGCCACCCGGCCAGGCCTTCTATCGCGCCCTCATCTTCCAGACCTCCACCCAGCAAGGCGACTACGCGGGGACCGACCTGAACGAACAGGGCCAACTGATCGCCGGCCAGGAGGCCCACAACGGGGAGAACTTCATCGGTGATGCCCAGGGCAGGATGATCTGGCTGAACCGGGAGGCCACCGGTTGCGAAGAGAGACTGTGGCCGGATGTCGGCCGCGCCCTGACCATCGACGCCCGAAGCCAGGTCGTCGGCCTCGGGTCCTGCACCACGGCCTACCCGCGGGCCGGGACCTGGGCGATCTCCCGATGGTCCTCGCCGACGGCGGCGCCGGTGGTCACCCAGGGCGAGCCGGTCATGAGTGGCTCGATCACCGTGGTTGCAGCGAATACCGCCGGTGCCGTGCTGACCCGGTTCGAGCATGCCATGCTCGTCCCGAGTGCCCGGACCACCGAACGCGGAGGGGTCCGGTTGGTCGACGGCCAGGGCCGGTTCTGGACCGTGATCGGTAACGACCTGGCCGAGGACGGTTCCGTAGTCGGCCGACTGGTGGTCGAAGACTTACCGGAACGTTCGGTGCCCTTCGTCACCCGAGGTGATGTCGCTCTTCCACTGAAGGTTCCGGCAGGGATTCAATCTCCTTCCTGGGAGGCAGCCGCCGACGCCATCTCACCGAACGGCAACTGGATCGTCGGCCAGGTGGGCCTGCAACCCATCCGGTGGGATGCTCGTCGGGTTCCTCAGGTGTTGCCTTCTGGTTTCGTTCCGGTGGATGTGAATGATGTGGGTGCGGTGTTGGGGCGGCTCGGTGAGGGTTGGGGGGTGTGGTCGCCGTGGGCTGGTCTGCGGACGGTGACTATTCCCGGGTTGCCGGCGGGGGTGCGGGTGAAAGCGATGGCGAAGATCAATCGGTCGGGTCAGATCGCGGCCACGGTGACCGGTGCCGACCGCGTCAACCGCGCCGCTCTGCTCGGAGTCGGACGATGAGCACGGCAACCGGGAGAGCGGTAACCGTCCTGGCAGCGCTCGTGGTCCCGGCACTGATCTTCCCGTCCCCCTCCCAGGCGGAGACGGTCGAGCCGCACCCGACCACCGGGACGACACGCACGGCCAATTTCTGGGTCAATATCGAGGACACCTCGGCGAGCGACGGCGCTTTCGAAGGTGCCGACGTGGATTCCCTGGGGAGGCTCCTGGCCCGACAAGGAGCCGAGGTGACCGACCGGAAGGACTTCGTCGCGGACATCAACGGCAGCCAGGCGATCCTTTCCCGTCAGGCCAGCGGCTGCGGCCCGGTCAGCCGGTCGTACCCGGACCGCCCGGTCGGGATCTCCTCCACAGGTTCCGTCGTCGGGAGCGGGCATTGCACCTATCCGGGCGCAGAGCTTCCGTTCACGGCCGTGGCCACCTGGCCGACGCTCTACGGCCCTGCCCGGATCAGCGAGCGGAAGTCCTACACGGAAGGCAAGGTGGAGGTCGTCGCGGTCAGCGACCTCGGGGAGCCGCTGATGCGTGAGCGCACCTATGTCACTGTCGGCGACACCCTGTCCACGACCCGCCCGGGGATCCGGTTGATCGATAGTCAGTCCCGGGAATGGCCTGTGGTGGGGACAGACATCGCAGCGGACGGCACGGTGGTCGGTCGATTGGTGAGCACCCCGGAATCGGGACGAGGCGTGCCCTTCATGACCAAGGGCAGGATCGCCGTGCCGCTTCGGCTGCCTGCCGGGGCCGGTTCCGTGTCCGAGATGGCGATCTCCCCGAACAGGCAGTTCGCCGTCGCCGCGGCCGAGACCGCCGGTATCCGGTGGGATGCTCGTCGGGTTCCTCAGGTGTTGCCTTCTGGTTTCGTTCCGGTGGATGTGAATGATGTGGGTGCGGTGTTGGGGCGGCTCGGTGAGGGTTGGGGGGTGTGGTCGCCGTGGGCTGGTCTGCGGACGGTGACTATTCCCTGGTTGCCGGCGGGGGTGCGGGTGAAAGCGATGGCGAAGATCAATCGGTCGGGCCAGATCGCGGCCACGGTGACCGGTGCCGACGGCATCGACCGCGCCGCCCGGCTCTCACCGTAAAGGCGACCTGAGCTCACTATCGGTATCGTCCATCCTCCCGGCCCACCCGGGCTGAGAGGATGGACCACGATGATGAATCTCAACGACCGGATCGACGACCTGCCCGGAGTCGACAGTGCGAGCGGACCTCAGCCCGACGACGTCTTCGCTGCCTTCACCGACTGGGTCGACGATCGAGGGCTCACTCCTTATCCCCACCAGGAGGAGGCACTGCTGGAGCTGGTCACCGGGAGCAATGTGATCTTGGCGACCCCGACCGGGTCCGGTAAGTCCCTGGTCGCGGCCGGTGCGCACTTCTTCAGCCTGGCCCGCTACGACCAGACCGGTGCGCGCACCTACTACACGGCGCCCATCAAGGCCCTGGTCAGTGAGAAGTTCTTCGATCTGTGCGAGCAGTTCGGGGCCGACAACGTCGGGATGGTCACCGGCGACGCATCGGTCAACGGGTCCGCGCCGATCATCTGCTGTACCGCGGAGATCCTGGCGAACCTGGCCCTGCGCGAGGGACCCGATCTACCGGTGGGGATCGTCGTCATGGACGAATTCCACTTCTACTCCGAACCCGACCGCGGATGGGCCTGGCAGGTGCCGCTGCTCGAGCTACCCCAGGCCCAGTTCTTGTTGATGAGTGCCACCCTGGGCGATGTCACCTTCTTCCAGAAGGATCTCAGCGCCCGCACCGGTCGGGAGACCGCGGTGGTCGCCGACGCGCCCCGGCCGGTCCCGTTGTCCTTCTCCTATGCCTTGACCCCGCTGCACGAGACCTTGGAGGAACTGGTCACGACCAGGCAGACGCCTGCTTACGTGGTCCACTTCACCCAGGCGGCCGCTCTCGAGCGGGCTCAGGCGTTGATGAGTCTGAACGTGACCAGTCGTGCCGAGAAGGACGCCATCCTGGAGACGATCGGCGCCTTCCGCTTCGGCAAGGGTTTCGGTCAGCAGCTGTCGCGTCTGGTCAAGCACGGCATCGGCGTGCACCACGCGGGCATGTTGCCCAAGTATCGGCGGCTGGTGGAGACCCTGGCCCAGGCCGGTCTGTTGAAGGTGATCTGTGGGACGGACACCCTCGGGGTGGGGATCAACGTCCCCATCCGCACGGTGGTGCTCACCGGGATGTCCAAATTCGACGGTTCCCGGCAGCGGCTGCTCAAGTCGAGGGAGTTCCACCAGATCGCTGGTCGGGCCGGACGTGCAGGTTTCGACACCAGCGGGTCGGTCGTCGTGCAAGCACCCGATCATGTGATCGACAACCACCGGGCCTTGCTCAAGGCCGGGGACGACCCGAAGAAACAGCGGAAGGTGCAGCGGAAGAAGCCTCCGGAGGGTTTCGTCAACTACGGCGAGGACACCTTCACCCGTCTGGTCGGCGCTTCCCCCGAACCGCTGGTCTCCCGGATGCGGGTGTCCCATGCGATGGTGCTCAATGTCATCCAACGTCCTGGCGACCCGGTCTTCGCGATGCGTCGTCTGCTCACCGACAACCACGAGCCTCGCCGTCAGCAGGCCCGGCTGCAGCGCCGGGCCGTGGACATCCTGCGTTCCCTGCTCCAGGCCGGGGTGGTGGAGCGTCTCCCCGAACCGGACGAGACCGGGCGCACGCTGCGGGTGGTGATGGATCTGCAGCGGCATTTCGCGTTGAACCAGCCGTTGTCGACCTTCGCCCTGGCGGCCTTCGAGCTGCTCGATCCGCAGAGTCCGTCGTACGCCCTCGACATGGTCTCCATCGTGGAGTCCACGCTGGACGATCCACGGGGCCTGCTCTACGCCCAGCAGTTCAAGGCTCGCGGCGAGGCCGTGGCCGAGATGAAGGCCGACGGTATCGAGTACGAGGAACGGATGGAGCTCCTGGAGGAGGTCGAGTGGCCCAAGCCGTTGCAGGAGCTGCTCACCGGTGCCTTCGCGACCTACCGGCAGTCCCATCCGTGGCTCGACGAGGACGACCTCTCGCCCAAGTCGGTGGTCCGGGACCTGTTCGAGCGGGCCATGACTTTCGGTGAATTCGTGGCCTTCTACCAGATGACCCGTTCCGAGGGGCTGGTGCTGCGTTATCTGACGGATGCCTACCGGGCCCTGCGTCAGACGATCCCGGACAGCGCCAAGACCGAGGAACTGGAGGACGTCATCACCTGGCTCGGCGAGGTGGTCCGGCAGACCGATTCCTCCTTGATCGACGAGTGGGAGGCCTTGACCGATCCCGAGCGGGACGAAGACGCGCCGGTCCGTCCAGGAGTGGTGACGGGGCCGCGTCCGATCACGGCGAACGAGCGGGCTTTCCGGGTGTTGGTGCGTTCGGCGATGTGGCGTCGGGTGGAGTTGCTGGCCCGCGGCCAGTACGAGGAACTGTGCGCATTGGACGAGCAGAACGCACGTCCCGGCCCGCGCGGGGACCTGTTCGAGGCCGACGACTGGGCGGATGCCGTCGAGGAGTTGTTGGCGGACTATCCGGGGCTGGAGTTGGACGAGGTGGTCGGGATCGGTCCGGACGCTCGTGGGCCGGCCCTGCTGCGGGTCGATACCGAGAGCGAGCCGGGGTGCTGGCTGGTCGAGCAGATCATCGACGATCCCGAGGGTGATCACGACTGGCGGATCTATGCCGAAGTCGACCTGGAAGCCAGCGATGCGGCAGGCGAACTTGTCATCCGGGCAACGGATCTCGCAGGAGCTTAGGCGTTCGTCGGGTTCTGTCGACTCAGAATGTCCACCTTTTGCCGGGAAATGCGTGCCATGAGTTTTGACGACGCCCCCGGAGAGGTATGGTCACGACATGCCCGCACCGCGCTTGGTCCGTGCGACACCGGACGACTGGGAGAAGTACCGGCAATTGTGGCTGCGCATGTTCCGCCACCGACCTGACGAGTTCCCCCCTCCCCGCGGTGAGGACCCCGAGGAGTGGACGCGTGAGGACTGGCAGCGGCGCATGTCGGGGGCCAACGGTGAGGGCATCACCCTTGCCGTGGAATCCGCCGACGGCTGCTGGCAGGCGATGGCCACGGCGTTCATCGAGGAGGACCTCGGGCAGCGGATCGCCTATCTGCGCGAGTCCTACATCGACCGGATCGACGACGACTCCGAGTGGCTGTCGTTGAGCGGCCCGCTCGTCGAGGGCATGGTGCGTTGGGCGTCGTCCGAACGGATCGGCCGGGCGTACACCGACATCCTGTCGGACCGTCATCGGGTGATCCGCTTCCTCGAGGCGACCGGTGCCCGACGCACCGGAGTGGAACGGGCCTCGGGTGCCGCCGGGGGCCTGCCCGCCATCGAGTTCGTATGGGATATCACCGAGCTTGCCGGAGAAGGTCTTTCGGGTGCCGAGGAGACTCAGGGCTGAGACAATGAGGGGCCCCGACCCCTCGATCAGGAGTTCTCCCACCACATGCCGGTGACCGGAACATACCGACTTCAGCTGCACCGCGACTTCGGTTTCGCCGATGCAGCCCGCATCGTCCCCTATCTCGCCCGCCTGGGCGTCAGCCACCTGTACCTGTCGCCGATCCTGGCCTCGGTGGCCGGGTCGATGCACGGCTACGACGTGGTCGACCACTCCCGGGTGGACGAGGAACTCGGCGGCCGCGCAGGTTTCGAAGAACTTGCCGCGCTGACCCGGGAACACGGGATGGGCATCGTCGTCGACGTCGTCCCGAACCACATGGCCTTCGTCGCACCCGAGAGCGCCAATATCCCCCTGTGGGAAGTCCTCCGTGACGGTCGGGACGCCCGCACGGCGCAGTGGTTCGACATCGACTGGAAAGCCGGCGGCGGACGGATCGGTCTGCCCTTCCTCGGCGGCGACCTCGACACGGTCCTCGAGGCCGAGGAGATCGTCCTGGACCGCATGCCGGACCCGGTCACCGGGCTCGAGATCCCCGTCCTGCGTTATTACGACCACGTCCTGCCCGTAGCCCTGGGCACGGAAGGGAACGCCGAACCCGGCAGCACCGAACCTGCAGTCGTCCGAGCGATTCTCGACCGGCAGCACTACCGGCTGACCAGCTGGCGCGACAAGGACGACAGCCTGAACTACCGGCGGTTCTTCGAGGTCGACGGGCTGATCGCCGTCCGAGTCGAACTGCCCGAGGTCTTCGAGGAGACCCACCGTCTCCTCCTGGAACTCAATCACGCCGGCCTCATCGACGGCTTCCGCATCGACCACCCCGACGGTCTGGCCGATCCCACCGGATATCTCGACCGGCTGCGCCGCGCCACCACCAGGGGCACCTATCTCGTCGTGGAGAAGATCCTCGAGAAGGACGAACGCCTCCCCGACAGCTGGGCCTGCGACGGCACCACGGGCTACGACGCGATGCGCGCGGTGGCCGCCGCCCTCGTCGACACCGGGACGGCATCGGTGCTCACCCGCGAATGGGAACTCGCCGGCGGGGACGCCACCCTCGCCCAGGCGACAACCGCAGCGAAACGCCAGGTCGTCGACCAGGCGCTGACCCCCGAGGTCGAACGCCTGGTGCGACGTGCCCGAGAATCCCTGCCCGAGAGCGACCCCGACCGTCTCCGCGAAGCGGTCGTCGAGCTGCTGGTCGCCGGGGAGGTCTACCGCGCCTACGTCCGGGCAGAAGAACGCCTGTCCCCGGCAGCCCGGGAACGACTCACCGATGCCTTCACCCGAGCCATCGGGGAACGCCCCGACCTGGACGAGGAATTGCGCGCCCTGGTGCCTCTGACCGTGGCCGACGACAGCGACGCCAACGCCCTGGACTTCGCGGTACGCCTCCAACAGACATGGGGGCCGGTGATGGCCAAGGGGATCGAGGACACCACCTTCTACCGCTGGCATCGGCTCATCGCCTTGAACGAGGTGGGTGGAGACCCCGAAGCCCTGGAGACCGCCTCCGTGGACGACCTGCACCGATGGGCCGTCCACCAGGCGGAACACTGGCCACGCGGCATGACTTCCTTGTCCACGCACGACACCAAACGCAGCGAGGACGTCCGCGCCCGGCTGCTGGCCGTGGCCGGAGACGCACAGGCCTGGTCGCTGTGCTCCCGGCTCGCCCGCGAACAGGCCGAGGACTTCGGGATCGACCTGCCCACGGCGCATCTGCTCTGGCAGACCCTGCTCGGCGTGGGGTATATCGCACCCGAACGGATCACGGACTACCTGCTGAAAGCCCTCCGCGAGGCCAAACAGCACACTGCCTGGGTGGACGGCGACGAAGCCTACGAACAGCGGGTACTGGCCTTCGTGGAGCAGGTCCGGGTCGACGGGCGCCTGCACGACGCCATCGACGACGCGGTGACCCGTCACGCCGAGGCGATCAGGGCGACGGTGCTCGGGGCGAAGGCCCTGCAGCTGACCCTGCCAGGGGTTCCCGACTGCTATCAGGGATGCGAGCTGGTCGACCTGTCCCTGGTCGACCCGGACAACCGCCGCCCGGTCGACTACGACCGCCGCGCAGCACTCCTGGAACGACTGGCCACCCAAGGGGTCACCGGCCTGCCCACAGAACAGCCGGACCGGCTCGACGCCGAGAAACTCCTGGTCACCTCCCGTCTGATGGCGCTCCGCCGCGAGGAGAGCGACCTCTTCCTCCACGGGTCGTACCGCCCGCTGCCGACCCCCTCCGACCATCTGATCGGTCTGGTCCGCGAACAGAACGTGGGCCGACTGACCGAAGCCCTGGGCTTGGCCCAACGTGCCAGACTGGTGACCCTGGTGACCAGGGCGCCGGCCGCGCTGGCCGCCGAAGGCGGCTGGACGGACACCGTCGTCACCCTGCCCGACGGCCCTTGGCAGGATGTGCTGACGGGGCGCGCGATCGACGGCGGGGAGACCAGGGTGGCCGGGGTCCTCGGCGAGCTACCCGTCGCCGTCCTCCTGCAACGTTGAACGGCAACCGCGACCGACCAGCCGACCACCACGAACTTCCACGAAGGGCGACATGAGCGAGCACCCCGACGCACGGACAGCCCCCGAGGCACCCGGCCTGCCCGTACGGGCACTCCCGGCCGAGCCGGGCCCGCAGGACGAAGACGGTCTGCGTGAGTTCCGGGTCTGGGCGCCGAACGCCGAACGGACGGTGTCCCTCGTCCTGGCCGACGAGGAACACGAGATGACCCCCGCCACCGACGGCTGGTGGCAGACCCGGGTCGCAGCGCACCACGGAGACCGTTACGGCTACCGACTCGACGACGGACCGGTCTTCCCCAGCCCGATGGCCCGCCGACTGCCCGACGGCCCGCACGGCCTGGGCGCCGTGGTCGACACCACCGATGACGTCTGGCACGACGAGGAATGGGCCGGGGTCCCCCTCGCCGGATCGGTGCTCTACGAGATGCACATCGGCACCTTCACCACCGAAGGGACCTTCGACGCGGCGATCGACCGCCTCGACCATCTGGTCGACCTGGGTGTCGACGTCGTCGAAGTGATGCCGGTCGCGTCCTTCCCCGGAACACACGGCTGGGGATACGACGGCGTCGCACCCTGGTCGGTACACGAACCCTACGGGGGGCCGGACGGACTGCACCGGTTCGTCGACGCCTGCCACGCCCGCGGCCTGGGGGTCTGCCTGGACGTGGTCCACAACCACCTCGGGCCCGACGGCGCCTACGCGCACGCCTTCGGTCCCTATTTCACCGACCGGCACCACACCCCCTGGGGCGCCGCGCTGAACCTCGACGGGCCCGGATCGGACCCGGTACGAGCTTTTCTCGTGGGCAACGCCCTGACCTGGCTGCGCGACTTCCACCTGGACGGACTACGCCTGGACGCCGTCCACGAACTGCACGACCACCGGGCCGTACCGATCCTGGAAGAACTCTCGGCAGCGGTCGCGGACCTCTCCGAACAGACCGGGCACCGCCGTTGGCTGGTGGCCGAGACCGACCGGAACGACCCCCGCACGGTGCAACCCCGAGAACAAGGCGGCCTCGGAATGGACGGCCAATGGGCCGACGACGTCCACCACGGCTGGCACGCAGTACTGACCGGTGAGGACCAGGGCTACTACGGAGACTTCGCGGACCTCTCGGTACTCCCCACCCTCCTGGGGGCCCCGTTCCACCACGCCGACACCTGGTCGTCCTTCCGCGGACGCCGCCACGGACGCCCCGTCCCCGAGGACGTGGAAGGCTGGCGATTCGTGGTCTTCCTGGAGAACCACGACCAGGTCGGCAACCGGGCCCTCGGCGACCGCCACGCGCACACCCTGTCGACCAGGCGACTCCAGTGCGGCGCCGCTCTGCTCCTGACCAGCGCCTACACCCCGATGCTGTTCATGGGGGAGGAATGGGGCGCCAGCACCCCCTGGCAGTACTTCACCGACCACACCGACCCGCAACTGGCCGACGCAGTACGGGAGGGACGACGACGGGAGTTCGCCGCCCACGGCTGGTCCGGGGACGAGGTGCCGGACCCGCAGTCACCGGATACCCGCGACCGATCGGTCCTGGACTGGTCGGAGATCGACGAAGGCGATCACCGGGTACTCCTGCGGTGGTACCGGGCGCTGATCGCCCTGCGACGTGCGCGCGCCGATCTGCGGGATCCTGACCGTTCGCGGGTGCAGGCCCATCTCGATCCCGACACCGGGATGCTCGTCGTCGAGCGGGGGCAGCATCGGATCGCAGTGAACCTGGGCGTGGAGACGGTGGAGGCCGATCTGCATCTGGAATCGACTCGGGGCCGGGTCGTCCTGTTGAGCAACGACTGCACGACCGCGCTGGACGAGGACGGGTGTATCAGCGTGCCCCCGGACGGGGTGGTCGTCGTGGGTCCGAGTACGGCGGAATGATGTCGGATCCCTCGTCGGCGCGTCGTCACCGTCGTCCGGCCCTGCTCGACCCGGGCAGTATGGACGCCTTCGCGCAGGATCGCCTGGACCCTGCGGTGATCTCGCAGATCGCCCACGAGACGGCGGCGATCCTGGTGCGCACCGGTCGGGCCTGCACCGACCCGGGGATGACGGAACGGTTGGTCAGGTTGGTCGACGAGCTGGGTCTGGACACGGTGGCTCAGTTGTGGTCGGAGTGCTCGGCCCGGACCCTGCCGGGCACCTTGTGGCGGTTGTACGTGATCCGGGAGTGGGTGCGTCGCGACCCGGTGGGCGCCAGCGGTGACTTCTCCGAGGGGATGCGTCATGCCGATGTGGCGGTGGCGATCGCCGGGGCGGGGAGCCCGCCCGGTCCGGAGCAGATGAAACACCTGGCGGATGCGATCCTGCGGGGGGTCTATGCCGCCGATGTCGCGGTGGCCCTGGAACGGGCGGCTGCTTTCTGCCGGGTGGTCGCTGCCGGTCGGGCCGCCCGGGAGCCCGACGCCCGGCCCGTTCCGGGGCGTGCTGCGCGATCGGGGTCGACGACGGACCCGGGGGGCCGCCATGCGGCGTCCGCTGCGGCGGTACTGGCCATGTCCGAGGACCTGGCATGGTCTGCAAAGGCTTGGCGTCGAGGCGATCTCGTCTGATTCGGTGGAAAAAATGCCGACTCCGGCCGTCATGTATTCGTCGAATCCACCATCCCATCCGTGCGTGACCTGTTCACTCGCCGTTCACGACACGCATGACGCTGGGACACTCGTCCTCATTAGCGTCGAGCACGGAATGGCAGTGTGCCCTTCTCACGGATCGCAGTGGAGAGGTACAGATCATCGTGAAGATGCAGGGTTGGGCTTTCGCTTCGACGATATCCCTCATCGGCATGGCCGCCTTGGCGTCCTGCGGTAGCAATGACAACAGTGCCCTCACCGGAGGAGGATCCGCCGGTTCTTCCGCGCAGATCGCCGATTGCCAACGCGGCAATCTGAAGGGTGAGGGGTCGTCGGCGCAGAAAAATGCCATCGACATGGCGATCAGTAGTTACGGGAGTGCCTGTTCCGGCGCGCAGATCGACTACAACCCGTCCGGCTCCGGAGCGGGCATCAAGAACTTCAACGCCGGCCAGGTCGACTTCGGGGGTACCGACTCGGTGTTGAAGCCTGCCGAGTCCGCGGCCGGGGAAAAACGCTGCTCCTCACCGACCTGGCACGTGCCCATGGTCGCCGGGCCGATCGCGGTGTCCTACAACGTCAAGGGCGTCGACACCCTGGTACTCACCCCGGAGCTGATGGCCAGGATCTTCCAGGGCGAGATCACCACTTGGAACGACCCGGCGATCGCCGAGGCCAACAAGGACGCCACCTTGCCGAGCACCCCGATCCGGGTCTTCTTCCGGTCCGACGAGTCGGGGACCACCGAGAATTTCACCAGATATCTCAAAGCCGCTTCCGGAACGGCCTGGAAGGGAGAGGCCACGAAGGCCTGGACAGGCAAGGGCGAAGGCAAGGAGAAGTCCTCCGGTGTCGCAAAAGCGGTGAAGGACAGCGACGGAGGGATCACTTATGTCGAACTGTCCTATGCGAAGGACAACGGGCTGAAACTCGCCCAAGTGGACAATGGTGCCGGGCCGGTGGCACTCACGAGCGATAACGTCGGTAAAGCCATCTCCGCTGCCACACAGGAAGGGGAAGGGAACGATCTCAGACTGAAGGTCGATTTCGCGGCGAAGACTCCGGGTGCCTATCCGATCGTATTGGTCACCTACGAAATCGTCTGTTCGGATTATCAGAAGGACGCCCAGGCCGCGTACGTCCGTTCCTTCCTGAAGCATTTCGCCTCCGATTCCGTGCAGAGGGGCCTGGAAGGTCGCGGATATGCGCCCTTGCCCGCGGAAGTCCTGACGAAGGTGCGTACCACCGTCGACGCGATCCAGTAACCGACCTGTTCCGGGCGGCTCCGGCCACGGGGACGTCCCGGCACGGCTCATCCCGCACGACCGCCGCGGCGCAGGAACACCGGCCCGCGAGACAGGGGATGCCAGGCATGCCTGACACGACACAGACCCAGGAGACGGCCTCGCCCGTCGGACTGGACGGCTCCATCGGCACCCGCCGGCGGGGTGATCGACTTTTCCATGGCGCCGCCGTGGGGGCCAGCGCCATCGTGGTCGCCATCGTCACTCTCATCGGGCTCTTCCTGCTGGGTCAGGCCGCGCCTTCGCTGGCCCGCAACGAGGCTTCCTTCCTGACCTCCTCGGAGTGGCTCACCGCAGGTGACCATCCCCGGTTCGGTGTGGCCTCTCTGCTGTGGGTGACCGTCATCACGTCGATCATGGCGATGTGTGTGGCCGTGCCCTTGGGGGTCGGGGTGGCCTTGTTCATCACCCAGTACGCGCCCCGTCGTCTCGCACGTCCGGCCGGTCAGCTGATCGACCTGCTCGCCGCGGTGCCGTCGATCGTGTACGGCCTCTGGGGAATCATGACCTTCGGGCCGTTGATCGAACGTTCGGGCCTGCAAGGGCTGCTGAACGCCGCGCTGGGGTGGGTCCCCCTGTTCGCCAAGAGTGCGGAGAACCCGGTCGACAGCGGCTCCACGCTCTTCGTCGTCAGCCTCGTGCTGGCCATCATGATCCTGCCCATCGTGACGGCGATCTCCCGGGAGGTCTTCGACCAGACTCCGCTGGCCCACAAGGAAGGCGTCCTGGCGCTGGGCGCCACCAAATGGGAGATGATCCGCACCGCGGTGCTCCCCTTCGGTCGTCCCGGGGTGATCAGCGCCTCCATGCTCGGTCTGGGTCGGGCGCTGGGAGAAACCGTCGCAGTGATGATGATCCTGTCCGCACTGGCCCCGAAATCGGCATGGAGCTGGAGCATCTTCCGCGGCGGGGAGACCTTCGCCTCCCGGATCGCCAACAACGCCCACGAGTTCGACTCGGCGCAGAAGACCGGTGCGTACATGGCAGCTGGGCTGGTGCTCTTCCTGCTCACCTTCGCCGTCAACGCGGTGGCCCGTATCGTCATCAACCGCAGGAAGGCCTTCGTCGAATGACCACCAGCACGGCGGCGACCGGTGCACCCGACCGGATCGAACAGCCCGTCGACCTGAGCCTGTCGGGAGGGCACTCGCATTCGCGCACCGTCAGGGATGTCGTCGCACGGGTGGTGATGTGTCTCTGCTTCGCGTTGGCGGTGCTGCCTCTGTTGTGGATCGTCTACACCGTCCTGTCCAACGGACTCGGGCTTCTCCTGGAGGTCGGGTGGTGGAACAGGAGCCAGGCCGGTCTGGTGTCCACGATCCGTGGCGGCGGGGCCTATCACGCGATCGTCGGGACCCTGCTCCAAGCCTTGGTGACCGCTTCGATCTCGGTGCCGGTCGGCGTCCTGGTCGCGATCTACCTGGTGGAATACGGGCGCGGGCGGCTCTCCACGGCGGTCAGTTTCATGGTGGACGTCCTCACCGGGGTGCCCTCCATCGTGGCAGCCCTGTTCGTCTACGCGCTGTGGGTCGGCGTCTTCGACCTGCAGCGGGTGGGTTTCGCGGTCACCTTGGCCTTGGTGCTCCTGATGATCCCCACGGTCATCCGGTCCACCGAGGAGATGCTCAAGCTCGTCCCGAACGAACTCAGGGAAGCCTCCTACGCCCTGGGCGTGCCCAAGTGGAAGACCATCGTGTCGGTGGTCCTGCCAACCGCTTTCAACGGCATCGTGACCGGGGTGCTGCTCGGCCTGGCCCGGGTGATGGGGGAGACCGCTCCCCTGCTGGTCCTGGGGCCTTACACGAAGTTCATCAACCTGGACCTGTTGGCGAGCAATATGGCGACCCTGCCCACGATGATCAACCAGGAGAGGATGGAGGCGCTGGCACCCGCGGTGGAACGGGCCTGGGCCGCGGCGCTGACCCTCATCCTCCTGGTGCTGATGCTCAACCTGGTCGGACGTTTCATCGCCCGCACCGGAACCGTCAAAGCCTGACCGTCAACAACGACCTCCCTCACGGAAGAATCTCGAAGCTCACATGGCCAAACGCATCGACGTCAACGACGTGAATGTTTTCTACGGCTCCTTCAAAGCGGTGGAAGGGGTGTCCATGACGATCGAACCCCGGTCGGTGACGGCGTTCATCGGCCCCTCCGGGTGTGGAAAGTCGACGATGCTGCGCACCCTGAACCGGATGCACGAGGTGGTGCCGGGCGGTCGGGTCGAGGGAGAGATCACCCTGGACGGGAAAGACCTGTACGCGCCGGACGTCGACCCGGTCGCGGTCCGACGCACGGTGGGCATGGTCTTCCAACGTCCCAATCCTTTCCCCACGATGACCATCTTCGACAATGTGGCGGCCGGTCTACGGTTGAACGGCGTCCGCGACAAGGCGCTCCTGGCCGAGACGGTCGAGAAATCGCTCCGCGGGGCGAACCTGTGGAACGAGGTCAAGGACCGCTTGGGCAAACCGGGCGCGGGGCTCTCCGGGGGCCAGCAGCAAAGGCTGTGCATCGCGCGGGCGATCGCGGTCTCACCTGAGGTGCTCCTGATGGACGAGCCGTGTTCGGCGCTGGACCCCATCTCGACCTTGGCCATCGAGGACCTGATCAACGAGATCAAGGAGCGGTACACGATCGTGATCGTGACCCACAACATGCAGCAGGCCGCACGGGTGTCGGACCGGACGGCCTTCTTCAACCTCGCGGCCACCGGTCAGCCCGGAAAACTGATCGAGATCGGCGACACCCACCGGATCTTCAGCAACCCCGGTGAGCGCGCCACCGAGGACTACATCTCAGGTCGCTTCGGCTGACCCGGCGACCGGCCCCGGAGGAGCCCGGTGCCCGGGCAAGGTGCCGATCGGTAGCGCGTGGACGCGCACCGACATGACGTGAGGGGCTGTCCCCGTGACCTATCACGGGGACAGCCCCTCGGACGTGAGACGTGCCAAACCGGGAGCGCCTCTCGGCGCACGGCCGCTCGTAGCGGCGTATTTTGGGACCCGGGGCTACCGCGGCCTGGCACGCTCCATCCACGGTAACGGCTAGCCGTACCTCGTTCCCAATCGGGTCGGGGGACGCCTCTCTGAGGAAGGACGACCGGCTCGTCGGGTCTGCGAACGGTCAGCGACCGAGAACCCTTCCGCTGCTTCAGATCAGGGGAAGATGCCGTTCGGCGGCGATCACCTTCGCCGACGAGCCCCGGCCACGTACGTGCATCACCAGGGCTTCTCCTTTGACCATGTTCTCCGCGCCGACCTCCTTCAGTATCTGACGTGCCGCCCCCCGGGCCCGGGGCATCAGTTCGGCCAGCAGCGAAGGGATCACCGGTCCGTGGCTGCACAGGAGTGCTCTCTCCCCGGAAGCGAGCAGAGCCTTCAAAGCGTCCGTCGACCGACCCGGGTCCTCGGCGAAGGTTTCCTCGGAGAACACGGCCGTCGAGTGGACGGTGTACTTCCTGGACTCGGCGTAGGGGGTGACGGTGTGCAGGCACCGGGTGGACGAGGACGTGGCCACGTGCCGGATGTCGTAGGCGGACAACACGGACACCAGTTCCTGGGCCTGGGCCCGCCCGCGACGGTTCAGCGGACGCAGCCAGTCGTGCTCCGTCCACGCCTTACGAGAGACCGCATTGCCGTGCCGGACCAGGACCAACGGCCAGGTCTTCAACTCGCCGCAGCCATCCGCCGTGGCGAGGGCGTCGAGCTGCTCGCGATCGCGACGGTAGGTCAACAGCCGACGGGCCTTGGGAACGGTGACCCACCGCAGCTTGTCGACCTCGTGGAGGAGTTTCCCGTCTCCGGAGATCGGTTTCCCGGCCCAGTAACGGATCACCTTCTCGTGGGGGCGCCCTCCGCGGGGGGACAGCGGGTAGCTGTTGGTCGGCAACGGGATCCCCAGCCGCATCGTCAACCCGGTCTCCTCGGCCGCCTCACGGACGGCCGCTGCGGGATAGCTCTCCCCGGATTCGAGTTTTCCTTTGGGCCAAGACCAGTCGTCATAGCGTCGACGGTGGACGAGGGCCACCTCGAGACGACCGTTCCGACGACGCCAGGGCACGATCCCGGCGGTGCGGACCTCTACGGTTCTTCTGTTCTTGATCGGACGGCTCATCTGGCGCGTTTCTGCTTCCGTCGACGGGCATGGGAGTCGATGAGCACGGACTGGAGGTCCGCGAGCGGCTCGCCGTTCTCACCGCGATGGCATCTGGTCCAGCGGCCGGTGCCGTCCAGATGCCAGCTGGAAGTGGTGTCGCTCATACCCTGGGCGAGGATCCACACCAGCTGTTCGACATGTCCGGGATCGTTGATGCGGACCAGGGCCTCGACCCGACGGTCGAGATTGCGGTGCATCATGTCGGCGCTGCCGAGGTACACCCCGTCCGCGCCGCTCTTCCCGAAGACGAAGATCCTGCTGTGTTCGAGGAAACGCCCCAGGATCGAGCGCACCCGGACCCGTTCGGACAACCCCGGCAGGCCCGGGCGGAGTGCGCAGATACCCCGCACGAGGACGTCCACCTCGACTCCGGCCTGCGAGGCACGGTAGAGGGCATCGATGACGGTCTCGTCGACGATGGAGTTGACCTTCATGCCGATATAGGCCGGTTTGCCCTGCTGGGCGCGTTCGATCTGGCCTTCGATCTTGTCGAGCAGGCCTGACCTCAGCGAGCGTGGCGCGACCAGCAGCCGTTTGAACTTGCTGCGGGGAGCCCAACCGGACAGCTGGTTGAACAGCCTGGTCAGATCCTCGCCGACGCTGGGGTCGCAGGTGAACAACCCGAAGTCCTCGTAGAGTCGGGCGGTCTTCGGATGGTAGTTTCCGGTACCCACATGGCAGTAGCGGCGCAGCCCGTTGGTCTCCTGCCGTACCACCAGGGACAGTTTGCAGTGGGTCTTCAGGCCGACCACCCCGTAGACGACGTGGACGCCGGCATGTTCGAGTTTGCGGGCCCATTCGATGTTGTTCTGCTCGTCGAAGCGGGCTTTGATCTCCACCACCGCCAACACCTGTTTCCCCGATTCGGCCGCGTCGATCAGCGCGTCGATGATCGGGGAGTCACCGCTGGTGCGGTAGAGGGTCTGTTTGATGGCCAGGACCTTCGGATCGGCAGCAGCCTGTTCGATGAAGGCCTGCACCGAGGTGGAGAAGCTGTCGTAGGGGTGTTGGACCAGCACGTCCTTGGTCCGGACGGCGGCGAGGATGTTCGCCGGTTTGCTCGACTCGACCCGGGCGAGGTCGGGGTGGGTCCGAGGGACGAAGCTGGGGTATTTGAGCTCGGTCAGGTCAAGGTCGGCGATCGCACCCAGGCAGCGCAGGTCCAGGGGCGAGGGCAGCCGGAAGACTTCTTGCGGGCCGACCTGCATCTCCCGCATCAACATCCGTAACACGTGGTCGTCCATGGCCGCGTCGACCTCCAGACGGACCGGGGGGCCGAACCTCCGCCGGGTGAGTTCCTTCTCCAGCGCGGTGAGCAGATTCTCCGCGTCGTCCTCCTCGACCTCCAGGTCCTCGTTACGGGTGACCCGGAAGGTGAAGTGTTCCTGGACGTCCATCCCGGGGAAGAGCTGTTCCAGGTGGGCGGCGATGATCTCCTCGAGGGGGACGAAACGGGCGCCGTAGAGGCTGCGCGGTTCGTCCTCGGATTCGACCCGGACCAGGCGGGGGAGCAGCGGTGGGACCTTCACCCGGGCGAAGTGTTCATTGCCCGTCTTGGGGTTGATCAGGGTCACGGCGAGATTCAGCGACAGGCCGGAGATGTACGGGAAGGGGTGGGCCGGGTCGACCGCCAACGGGGTCAGCACCGGGAAGACCTGCCCGCGGAACCACCAGGACAGCCGTTCCCGTTCGTCGTCGGTCAGCTCGGTCCACCGCTCCAGGACGATGCCTTCCTCGGCGAGCGCGGGTTGGACCTCCTCGGCGAAGACCCGGGCGTGGGTCTCCATGAGTTGGCGTGCGCTGGAGAGGATGCGGTCGAGGAGCTCGCGGGGTTCGAGCCCGGAGGCCGAGCGGATCGCGAGTCCGGTGGCGATGCGTCTCTTCAGCCCGGCGACCCGCACCATGAAGAACTCGTCGAGGTTGCTGGCGAAGATCGAAAGGAAGCGGGCCCGCTCCAGGAGGTACAGGTCGGGGTCCACGGCCAGTTGCAGGACCCGTTCGTTGAATTGGAGCCAGGAGATCTCCCGGTCGAGGAAGCGTTCGTCGGGGAGGTCGTCTTCGGAGGGGGTCGGCCCGTCCTCGCTCTCGGGTAGTCGGACGAATCTGCCGTTGGCGGCCCGTGGCCGGGGCCTTTCCGGGGCTGCGGTGAGGGAGGTCGACAGACGGGTGTGGTCGCTCTCGCCTGCGGAGGCGGGGGGATCGTCCGGTGTGTCCGCAGGTGTCGTGTTCTCGACGGGGTGGTTCTGGGAGCTGGCCATGTTTCTATCGTGGCATCGTCTTGATCAGCTGGACATCGCGGCCGAGCACAGTGAATCTCTGTTTTCGGTATGTGTTGACGGCGGCGGTGTTGTGGCCGTCGACGTAGAGCTCGACCTGGGGGTGCCCGCGGTCGCGGAGGTGGGCGAGACCGATGGCGGTGGCGGCTCGTCCCAGGCCTTTTCCTTGGTGCTCGGGGGAGACGCCGACCACGTAGACCTCGGCGACCCCGTCGTGGACCTTGGTCCAGTGGAAGGCGGCGAGTCGGCCGTGCGGGTCGTGCACGAGGAAGAATCCCTGCGGGTCGAACCATTCTTCGCGGAGGCGGGCCTGCAGGTCGTCGGGGCCGAGCCGGCCCTGTTCGGCGTGGTCGACGAAGGCTGCGGCGTTGACCGCCAGCCAGGCTTCTCCGTCGGCCGGGGTGAAGGTGCGGGCCGTGTACCCCTCGGGGAGTTCAGCGGGCAACTCGTCCTCGGGGAGCAGCTGCCGGCCCATTCGGAGCAGTTCACGGACGACGGTGAGGCCTTCGGACCGGGCGAGGGCGTCGGCGGCGGGGTGGGAGCCGTGGACCCAGATCCGGGCGTCCGGGGTGTGGTCGAGCACTTGTCGGAGGATCGTCCGCCCTATCCCTCGTCCGCGGTGGTCGGGGTGGACGACGAGTTCGGCGGAGGGTGGGCCTCCGGGGCGTGCGTCGATCTGGGCATAGCCCAACAGAGTAGGCGATTCGCTCTGCGGGTCGATCTGGGCCCCGAGGTCGGGGCGGTTCTGTTCCCGGGCGACGATATGGGTGATCCCGGTGCCGGGTTCGTCGAGGTTGAGCGTCGTCTGTTCCGACAGTGGTGCGACCTGGTCGCGTCCGGTGGCGGTGTCCGCGAGGTTCAGGACGTCCTGTCGTGTGCTCTCGTCGATCTGTTCTCCACATTGCACCCACATATCGCCATTCCATCACGGGAGACCGCCGGTCTCTGTTGTCCTGGAAGGGCACTACTGCGGATCACGTCCGCAATCGGCATATTTTGCGCGATGGCGCGCAAGCTCGTACACAGGAGAGCCCATGAGCAGTGTCCGACGGTCTCGGATCATCGCCATTTGTCTGTCTGGCGTCACCTTGACCAGTGTCTTGGCCACGGTCCCCGCCGGTGCGGCCACCACCCCGGTTCCGCCGGGGCAGGCCGGGTCCGGGGCGTCCCGTCCGGTGGCGGAGGACGCCCGGAGCAGGGCGGCCAGGGAAGCGGTCGAGTCGAGGTCCGATGCGGCTGAGAAGGTCCGGGACGACGCGGAGGCGGCTCGGGATGCGGCCGAGGAGGCTCAGGACCGGGAACGGTCGCGTCAGGGGCAGGCAGCTGCTGTTCCTGGTCAGATCGCTCAGGTGCCGCAGCCGCCTTCGGGTGGTCAGGCGGGCCAGCAGCAGGTGCCGGGCCGTCAGCAGGTCGAGGGCCTGAGGGTGCGCGCTGCGGTTCGTGCCGATCGGGCGGCTCAGCGCAAGGTCCGTCAGCAGGCTCGTGACCAGCGGGCTTATGAACGCACCTTGAAGGACGTGCAGTTGTTGGCCTTCAACGACTTCCACGGCAATCTCGAACCTCCGACGGGCAGCAGCGGTCGGGTGACGGTGGGGCACACCGTCGATGCTGCCGGGAAGGTGAGTGCGGCGACGGTCGATGCCGGGGGAGCGGCTTATCTGTCGACCCATCTGAAGCGGTTGCGGGACGGCCAGCAGACCTCGTTCACCGTCGCTGCCGGTGACCAGATCGGCGGGTCGCCGTTGTTGTCGGCGGCTTTCTACGACGAACCGACGATGGAAGCCCTGTCGGCGATGAAGGTGGACGCCGCGTCTGTGGGCAACCACGAGTTCGACAAGGGTTACAAGGAGCTGCTGCGGATCGTCAAGGGTGGTTGTGTCGACGACGGTGAGGGGAAGAACAACCGTAATTCCTGTGCTCTCCACAAGTACGCCGGTTCTTCTTTCCCGCTGTTGGCGGCGAATGTGTACCAGGCGGGGACGAAGAAACCGATCCTGCCGGCCTACACCGTGATGAGGAAGAACGGCGTCCAGATCGGGGTGATCGGGGTCGTCCTGAAGGACACCGCGAATGTGGTCAGCCATGAGGGGGTCAAGGGGATCACCTTCGGCGACGAGGTGGAGGCGATCAACCGGGCCACGGCGGAGCTGCGGTCCAAGGGTGTCAACGCGGTCGTCGCCCTCGTCCACGAGGGAGGATCGGTGCCCCCGCAGCCGTGGAAGGCGCCCAATGGGAAGTCGTACCAGGTGACTCCACCTTATGACGCGCGGTGTTCCCAGGGGAGTGCGAATCTTCTGGCCGGGTCGCCGGTGCTGCCGATAGCACGCAAGGTGGACGCGGGGGTGGATGCGATCCTCACGGCGCACAGTCATCAGGCGTACCTGTGCGATGTCCCGGACCCGCAGGGCAGGCCGAGGCCGGTCACCCAGGCTCTCGCCCTGGGCAGGTTGATCACGAATCTGCACTTCAAGTACGACCCGGCCACCAAGGACGTGGTGCGTGACCGGACGTGGACCCGTCAGCAGATCGTGTCCCGTGACGTGCCCGCCGACCCGCAGATCCAACGGATCGTCTCGGCGTACACCGCGAAGGTGAAGCCGATCGCGGACCGAGGGTTGGGGACGATCTCCGCCGATGTCACCCGTGTGCCGAATGCCGCAGGGGAGAGCCAGTTGGGTGATCTGGTCGCGGACGCCCAGTTGGCGGACCCGGGTGTGGCCGCGAAGGGTGCTCCGGCGGTGGCCTTCATGAACCCCGGGGGGATCCGTGCGGATCTGCTCTTCGCTCCGCTGGCCGGGGAGAAACCGGGGACGGTCACCTTCCGGAAGGCCTTCTCGGTGCAGCCCTTCGGCAACAACCTGGTGTCGATGGATCTGGCCGGGGAGCAGCTGTACGCCTTGTTGAACCAGCAGTTCACCGGGAAGAACGCCGGCGACCCGAAGGTTCTGCAGGTGAGCAAGGGGTTCGAGTACGTGTGGACGGCGGGGCCGAAGGGCCCGCGGGTCGTGGACGGCAGCGTGAAGATCGCCGGTAAGCCGGTGGATCGCAAGGCCACCTACCGGGTGGTGGCGAATTCCTTCCTCGCCGATGGAGGTGACGGTTTCGCGGCCTTCGCCCAGGGGCGGAACCGGATCACCGGGAGCCAGGACCTGGACAGCTTTGCCAAGTACTTGGAGAAGCATGCGTCGTACACCCCGGCACCGTTGACCCGGATCACGAAGAAGTAGCTCTGATCCGTCGTCCGCGCCGGTGGGCGGCGGGTCGTCGACGAGGTGTCTGCAGGCAGGTCAGGCGGGCACCTCGTCGGGGACGAACCGGTACCCGACGTTGCGGACGGTGCCGATGAGGTTTTCGTTGTCGGTGCCGAGTTTCGCCCGTAGCCGTCGGATGTGTACGTCGACGGTGCGGGTTCCGCCGAAGTAGTCGTATCCCCAGACCTCCTGGAGCAGTTGGGTCCGGGTGAAGACTCTGCCGGGGTGTTGCACCAGGTATTTGAGGAGTTCGAATTCCTTGTAGGTCAGGTCGAGGAGTCGTCCGTCCAGTCTTGCCGCGTAAGTGGATTCATCGATCTCCAGGTTTCCGTTGGTGATCGGTGAGTTCAGGTCCGGGTCGTCCTGCGGGGCGCGGGTGAGGGCGAGGCGGATCCTGGCGTCGATCTCTGCCGGGCCGGCGGAGTCCAGCAGGATGTCGGTGAAGGTCCAGTCGTGGGCGACTGCGACCAGTCCACCTTCGGTGAGGACGACGATCACCGGGCAGCTCGTCCCGGTGGTGGCGAGGAGGCGGCACAGCGCGCGGGCTCCGGCCAGGTCGCGGCGGGCGTCCACGAGGACGATGTCTCCTCGTCTTCCGAGGAGGAGCTCGTGGATGTCCGGGCGGACGATGTGGACTTGATGGGAGAGGAAACCGAGACCGGGCAGGATCTCCGTGCTCGCACCGAGTGCGGACGTCATGAGGATCAGCTCCGCCATCGTCCCAGAATAGGTCGTCCCGCTGTCCGGACCGTCGGGGAAGTCCGGTGCCGGGATGGCAGGCTTGGGCAGGTGACAGAGAGTTCTTTCGCGATGGTGACCGTGCGCTATTGGGCGGCGGCCCGGGCCGCCGCCGGGGTGGCCGAGGAGTCGGTTGTGCCGGGGCGGGTCGCTGATGTCCTGGCGGCGGCCGAGGCCCGGCACCCTCAGCTGGCTCCGGTGGTGGCGGTGGCATCGGTGCTCGTGGACGGCTTGGCCGTTGACCGTGATGCCGAGGCGCCTGCGGGGTGCACTCTCGAAGTGCTCCCTCCTTTCGCCGGCGGGTGATGGGAGAATGCGCCCTGTGGGCGAGACTGCGAGGAGTGCCGCGGAGATGACCGGTGACGACAGGGCGCATCATCCGCCGCCGCTGCCCAGCGCGGTGGCCGGTCCGCTCATGCCGGTCCGGCCCTGGCGTCCGTTGGTGACCGGTGCTGCGGTGGGTGCGGCGTTGGTGTCGGCGGCTTTCGCTGCGGCGCACATGCCCTTGGGGGTGGCCTTGACCGGTGGGGTCATGGTGGTGGCGGTGGTCGTCGGGTGGGTGCCTCTGTTGAATCTTCCTGCTCCGCGGGGGACGACCGCTGTTCTGGCGTATGCGGCGGTGACTCTGGGGGTGACCGGTTGGTCGGCCCGTCCGGTGGCCAGTGGGATCGGGGATCTTTCGGCGGTGTTGGTGGCTCTGGCCGGGTCCGTTCTGGCTGCTTTCGTCCATCAGCTGGCGCGGCGGGACGGCAGGCCTCGGCTGGTGGAGTCCTTGGTGTCGACGGTCTCCGGTGTGTTGTTGATCGCGGCGTGGGCGGGTTCGTTGCCGATGTTGACCCGGCCTGGGGCGTTGGGGGCGGTGGTCGTGGTCGCGGCTGCCGTGGCCTGTGCCGCTCTGGGGGATATCGTGCGCGGACGTTGGGTGGACGACGGCCCGGCGGTGGTCATCACTGCGGCTCTTGCCGGGGCGGGGGCCTATGCGGCTCATACCGTGGTGGATGTGGCCGGTTTACCGGCGTGGGTCCTGGTGGGGGCCGGGTCGGTGGCCGGTCTGGGTTCTTATTCGCTGCGTCAGATCTTCTTCGTGCAGCCGACTCAGTCGCGTCGTCGTCCTCAGATTGCTTCGGGGGCCGGGTCGTGGCTGATCGTCGGGGTGGTCGTCTCCGTGCTGGTGGGTCTGGCGGCCTGAGATTCTCGGCGGTGGCCGGCGGGCGGGTGCCTCCGGTGGGTTCTGCGACGGATGCGGGGCGCTTGGCCGGTGCGGGAGAATGGGGGCATTGTCCCGCACCGAGGAGGAATGAATGGCCTTCGAACTCGACGTCACTCTCCAGCCTGTGCTGGCGCCCCTGGCCTGGCTGGTCGGGCGCTGGGAGGGCGCGGGGGTGATCGGTTATCCCGACATGGAGTCGGCCAATTTCGGTCAGGAAATCGTCTGCAGTCATGACGAGCGTGCTTTCTTGCGCTGGGAGAGCCGCACGTGGCTGTTGGCCGACGACGGTTCGCAGGTGCGCCCGTTGGCGACCGAGCTGGGTTTCTGGCGGGTGCTGGAGTCCGGGGAGATCGAGCTGTTGCTCAGCCATCCCACGGGGGTGGTGGAGATGTATGCCGGCAAACGGGACGAGCAGCGTCCGGTGGTGCAGTTGCGTACCGACGGTGTGATGCGCAGCCCGGAGTCGAAGGAGTACAACGCGGCGACCCGGATGTACGGCTTCGTGGATTCGCAGTTGATGTGGGCGATGGACATGGCTGCGTGCGGTCATCCGTTGCAGAGCCATGCTTCGGCGAAGTTGCGGCGTGTGGGCTGAGGGTCCCGCGTCGTGCTGGAGGGCGGGGTCGGACCACATGGTCCGACCCCGCCCTCCAGCACGACGCGGGTGTGTGATTCCTGCCGGGTCAGCGCCGGTAGGAAGGCATGTCGTCCACGGACAGTGCGTGTCCGAGACGTTTCATCGCTTCGGTGTCGACGATATTGATCGCTGCCCCGTCGGGTCGGGTGGCGAAACCGGAGATCGGCGCTGTCAGGAAGTGGATGTTGTTGCCTCGCACCGAACGTAGTTCGAAGGCCAGGGACCGGATCATGTCGGTGGTGATCCCCTTGTCGACGGTGGCGTTCTTGGCCGCGGCTTCCACGAAGGAGGTGAGTTTGCGGGGGTCGGCGAGGGTCTGCGGGGCGAGGGCCTTCATCATGAGCCCTTTCACGAAGGCCAGTTCTCGGCGTCCGCGGGAGATGTCGCCTTCGGGGAGCTCGTAGCGCTGTCGGACGAAGAGCAGCGCTCGTTCTCCGTTGAGGTGAGTCTGACCGACGGGGAATTCGCGGCTTCCTTCGGCGACGTGCACGTCGACGCCGCCGACGGCGTCGGTCATGGCCTTGAAACCTTCGAAGCCGATCTGAGCGACGTGGTCGATACGGACGCCGAGCATGTTCTGCACGGTGGTGACGGTGAGCGGTGCCCCGCCGTAGGCGTAGCTGGCGTTGAGTTTGTCGTCGCGGTGTCCCGGAATGCTGACCTGCATGTCGCGTGGCAGATGGACCATGGTGATGTTCTGTCGGGCCCGGTCGATGTGCACCAGCAGCATCACGTCCGAGCGGCCTTTGCCTTCGCCTGGGCGCAGGTCCGATCCCAGGAGGAGGATGTTGAGCGCATTTCCGGCTTCGGGTGCTTTCGTGGGGCCGGGCTTGGCGGCGTTCTCCTCGGGAAGCAACGGGGAGTGGGTCAGCGAGGAGTTGACCACATGTTCGAGGTAGGCGGCGTAACCGACGACGCCGAGAACGGCGACGAGGACGACGGAGAGGAGTGAGGCGATGACGATGCGAAGTTTCCGGCGTCCGGGTTTTTTCTTCGGCGGAAGAGTACGGACGGGGTCCTTCGGACTGATCATCGTCTGCTCGGGCATCGGTGGCACCGGGTTCCCCCTTGTTGGCGTCGACGGGACGGCTCTGGATGGCTCGCCAAATCTCTCGGGAAGCCGGATCGGCGCCCCCTCCGCGCTTTTCGTTCCGAACGGCCGCCGCGGTACGAACCGCTTTCGACACAATCCCGAATTGCATAATCAGGTCGGGCGTCCGACTTGGTCAAGTCGGCCCGGGGCAATGGGGTACTTCGCCGGACTTTTTTTGTGCAAAAGTGGTCGGGGATAACAGTCTCGGGCTGTATCAATGTCCGACTTCTTATGGCGAGGCTGAGTTGATGCTGGACGATCCGGTACCGGGGACCCGTGGGCTTCCCGTCGAGGAGGTCGCAGAGGTCCTGCGGTCCCGGGGATTACGGATGACTTCCCAACGGGAACGTGTGCTGCGTGCCGTGGCCCGGTTGGTGCACGGCACTCCCGAGGAGGTGTCGGCGATGGTGAACGCCGACGGCGGGTCCTTGATGCCTCCGTCGACGGTGTATCGCAACCTGGACACCCTGGAACGGATCGGGGCGGTCTCCCGTACACAGTTGGGGAAACGCGCGCCGTCCTACCATCTGGCGTCCCACGGCGATCACGTGCACGTGGTCTGTTCGTGTTGCCGCGAGGTCGGGGAAGCACCTGTCGACGGTGCCCGGGCCTTCGCCGCCGCGGTGGAGGAGGCTTCAGGGTTCGTGGTGGACCTGCGTCATATGGCGGTGCAGGGCTGGTGTGCCGAGTGCGCGCCCGAGGTGGGTCACCGATCGACCTGGGGCGTGAGGAGCGAGGAGAGATGACGAGTTCACCGTTCATGGAGGTATCAGGTGCGGTGGCAGCGTCCGGTCCGGACGTCGGGGTCGCCGCCCACTACGGAGACCCTGCCCGTGAACAAAGACGTCTTCTGGACGGGACGGCCGTGGTGGACCTGTCCCACCGGGGCGTGGTCACGGTGTCCGGTCCGGACCGTCTCAGCTGGTTGCACTCGTTGACGACCCAGCATCTGACCGAACTGCCGGCGCGACGCTCGACGGAGACCCTGGTGCTCAGCCCGAAGGGTCATGTGGAACACGCGCTCCATCTGGTGGACGACGGGGAGCGGTCGTGGATCACGGTCGAACCGGGGGCCGTGTCGGCGTTGGTGTCCTGGCTGGACCGGATGCGGTTCATGTTGCGGGTCGAGGTGACCGATCGGTCCGCGGAGTATGCGGTGCTGGGTGAGCCGTGTGATCGGGAGGGCACGGCGGAGGAAGCTCCGACCTGGCGTGACCCCTGGCCGGGCCCGGTGGGTAGGACGGCCTGTTACGGGCCGGAGGAGGCGCATCCGGGGGCGGAGCGGGCCTGGCGGGAAGTGATCGTCCCTCGGGCTTCCCTGGTCGAGGCGGTGGCTGGGCGTCCTCTGGCTGGTGTCTGGGCCGCGGAGGCGCTCCGGATCGCGGCGTGGCGCCCCCGGGCTGCCTGTGAGGTCGACCATCGCACGATCGTGCACGAGCTGGATTGGCTCCGGACGGCGGTGCACCTGCAGAAGGGCTGTTATCGCGGCCAGGAGACGGTGGCGCGGGTGCACAACCTGGGCCGTCCTCCTCGACGGTTGGTCTTCTGTCATGTCGACGGTTCGGAGCACGTCCTGCCCGAGCCCGGTGCCGAGCTGTCCTTCGGTGGACGGACGGTGGGGCGACTCACGAGCATCGCCCGGCATGTCGAGGACGGTCCCGTCGCGTTGGCCGTGGTGAAGCGTTCGGTGCCGGTCGACGCGGTGCTTGTCGCCGGGGGGACGACCGTCGCACAGACGACGATCGTGCGACCCTGAAAAGTCTTCCGGCCGAGTACTTTCCATAGGAAAGCCGATCTTCGGGCCATGCGGGGCCGAACGTGTCCAAGATCGCAGCCCAGGTGCTTGCTGGCCGCTTATCCGGGTTAGCAGACTGACACCATGAGCACATCCACGACTCCCAGCACCAGGATGCGAGAGTTGGGTGCTTTTCTCCGGCAACAGCGCACCGCCGCGGACCTGTCCGTCCGACAACTCTCTGCACTCACGGGGATCAGCAACCCCTATCTGTCCCAGATCGAACGAGGCCTGCGTCGGCCGAGCGCCGAGATCCTCCAACAGATCGCCCAGGGGCTCTCCCTCTCGGCGGAGACCCTTTACGTCCGTGCGGGACTGCTCCAGGCGACCCGGGACTCTGAGAGCGCGGACACCTCTCGGGCGATCCGTGCCGATCCGCGGCTGGACATCATCCAACGTCGTGCCATGCTCGAGGCATACGCCCGGATCATCGGCGAACCGCCGTACGACAGGGCAGCAGCACCGGTGCAACCGTCGAAGGCGGCGACCGAGTGCCCTGCCGACGAGGACCTGTTCCCGGAGGGGAACCGCTACGTACCCCAGGAGGACCGCATGAATGCCCCAGGATCGAAAGGTGCGCCTTCTCGCGCATCCACCGAGATCTCCGCGTTGACCCCGATCTACGTGATGCTCGGCGCCTCGGATCTGGCCGTGGAGAAGCTGCGCGAACTCGGCGCCAAAGCGGCCAAGGACGCCGAGGAGAGTATCGACGGTCTCCAACAGAAAGCCGGGAACGATCTCGCCAAGGTCGTCGAGGGCGCCAAACAGGTGCCCCACCTGGCACTCAACCAGGCCTTGGAGATGATGGCCCGCAGCCGGCAGCATTACACCGACCTGGCCGAGCGTGGACGTTCGGTGGATCTCACCGGGCAGGCCACCACCACCGCATTGGGGCTCATGCAACAGGCCACCGACCTGGTCGGACGGGGGCGTTCCCAGGCCGAGCACGTCGTCGAACAAGGCCGGACCGAGGCCGAACGCCGGGTCGACAAGACCCGCAAAGCGGCTCTGCGGACCGGGCAGGCCGCAGTCCACCAGGCCGGTGCGGTCGTCGACCAGGCCTCCCATGTCGTCGAGGCCGTCACCCACGCCGGCCGTCGTGCCGTCGACGAAGCGGTGGACACCGTCGACTCGGCTGTCGCCGCGCCGGTGCGTAAACCGACGGCCCGCCGTCGGCGCTCACCGGGCAGCACGGCCGCGACCGCATCCCCGGCGGCATCGCCCGCGGCGTCCCCGGTCGTGCAGACCGCATCCGTCCCCGCGGACGAGAAGAAGAGCGACTCCCCGTCGGCGCGCCCCACGAAGAAGGCCACTGCCCGCCGGAGCAGTACGGCCACGAGCCGCACGACTGGCGGGGAACGTCGGGCGAGCACCCGTACCCCGGCGAAGCGGACGGAACGTAAGACGACGGCCCGTAAGGCGACGACCCGCCGCACGGCGGCATCTCCGTCCGACATGCCGGCGACGGCGGCGGTGCCTCCTCCGCCCAGCGGGGAGGTCGTCGCCGAGGCGGCCAAGAACAGCCAGCCCGGTTCGTCGCCGAGCGCGCAGCTCCCACCGCACGGGGCATGACCGTTCGCACGGATATCGCGGCGGGGCCGGGACACATGGCTGTCCCGGCCCCGCAGTACGCTCACCGTCGAGCGATGTCGTCGTGAGCGGAGGTCGTCGATGAGAGCCGTCCTGCAACGGGTCACCCGCGCCGCGGTGCGGGTCGACGGCGAAGTGGTGGGATCGGTGGACCGTGCGGGGCTGGTGGCCTTGCTGGCGGTCAATCGTGAGGACGGTTCCGACCAGGCTGCGGCGATGGCCCGCAAGATCGCAGGCCTGCGGATCCTCCACGGCGAGCTCTCCTGCGCCCAGGCCGGGGCCCCGGTCCTGCTGATCAGTCAGTTCACCCTGTACGGGGACACCCGGAAAGGGCGCCGGCCGTCCTGGTCCGCTGCCGCTCCGGGGGAGCAGGCCGAGCCGGTGGTGGCCGCGGTCGCCCGGGAGCTGCGGGCTCAGGGCATCGAAGTGGCGACGGGTGTCTTCGGGGCCGACATGCAGGTCGAACTGGTCAACGACGGGCCGTTCACGGTCATCGTGGAGATCTGACCCGCGACCGAGGCCTTGCACTGCAGTTTCGACGGTCTGCCTCCGGCTCCCCGTACGCTGGGTGCATGATCCAATCGCTGTACAGCGCCCAGGCCTGGGTGATCCTGTTGCTGGGCGTGGCCGCTCTCGCGATGGAGGTCTTCGCCTTCGTCGAGGCGATCCGTTATCCGGCGGCCACATATTCCGCGGCAGGCAAGCTCACGAAGGCCGCCTGGGTCGGTATCACCGGCGTGGCCGTCCTCGTGGGTTTCGCAGGAGTGCAACGGGTTTTCGGGATCGGCCTGTTGGCGGTGGTCGCCGCGGGAGTCTTCCTCGCAGATGTCCGCCCGGCGATCCGTCAGTACCACCGGCCCCGCGGTCGGGGTGGGGCTTCGGGGCACGGTCCGTACGGTTCGTGGTGACCGCGTCGCTGCCCGCCCGGCATCGTCCCGCCGCTCCCGCGCAGGTGGAGTGGTGTGCGTTCGGGGAAGGACGGCCGACCACGGTGGTCGCCCATGGTCTGGGCGAATCGATCGCGACGACGAGGCCTTTCGCATCGGGTGTGCCGGGGCGGAAGGTCTTCTTCCATTTCCGTGGGCACGGCGCTTCGGTCGCGCCACCGGGCCCCTGGACCTATCTCGACCTGGCGGACGACCTGATGTCCGTCGTCGGGCGGTGCGGTGCGGATCGGGTCCTGGGCGTCAGTATGGGGGCAGGCGCTGTCTGTGCGGCTCTGGCCCGTGACCCCTCCTGCTTCGCCCGGGCGGTGCTGATGTTGCCCGCTGTGCTGGACCGGGCGCGGGACGAGACCTTGGTGAGACGGTCGACGGATTTCGCCGAGCTGCTCGAGTCCGGCGACCCGGATCGGGTGGCCGCGGCTCTGGTCACCGAGCACGCCGGGTCGGGGGCAGTTCCGGGAGAGCGTCATCGGTGGGCCGAGGCTCAGGCCCGTTGGTTGTTGGATTCCACCGGGGTCGTCCGGGCCTTGCGTGAGCTGCCGTGCCGGACCGCTGTCGCCGATCGGGCGGAGTTGTCCTCCGTGCGTGTGCCGGTGCTGGTCGTCGCCCAGGAGGACGACCCGGTGCATCCTGTCTCGGTGGCTGGAGAACTCGCCGAGATCCTGCCTGGTGCGCACCTGGAAGTCTTCCCCCCGGGTGGGTTGTTGTGGGCTCACCGCGTTAAGCTGAGGGCCGTCGTCGGAGAATTCCTAGGGGATAATCCCCAGGTCGTGGGGCCCCAAGGCAGCGGCCGAACACCTGAGAGGACTGCACGTGACCAACCTGGATGACCGTCGAGCAGACGTTTTCAGCGTCGAGCGCCCCTGGGGTGACTTCCGCAGCTTCTGCCAGAACGAACGTGCCACCGTCAAAGTGATCACGGTCAACCCGGGGCAGCGCCTTTCCTTGCAGACCCACGCGCAGCGGGCCGAGATGTGGACGGTCCTCGATGCCGCGCCGTTGGAGGTCACCGTCGGTGAACGCACCTGGAGTGCCGAGCAGGGCGAGTTGATCTGGGTTCCCCAGGGCGCCGTGCACCGGATGGCGAACACGGGCGACCGGCCCGCCAGGATCCTCGAGGTAGGTTTCGGCCACTTCGACGAGGAGGACATCGTCCGCATCGAGGACGACTACGCACGCGACTGAGACCGAATACGTACCGACGGCGGCGGACCTGTGACGAAGGACAGGTCCGCCGCCGTCCGGTTCGTCAGGCAGGACACACCGCATCCCATCGCACGGTGAGCTCGCCCAGCCGCCACCGTCGTGGCCCGTCGGCCAGTGGCCACCCTGCCGCTCTCATCTGATGTGCGGTGGCGACCATCCGCTGGCGGCGTCCGTAGGAGGCCAGGGGGGCCTGGTGAGCCCAGGCGGCGTCGAGCGCCTGCAGATAGGTGTGGATCCGCTCGCCGGGGACATTGCGGTGGATGAGGGACTTGGGCAGTCGATCCGCCACATCGGACGGCCGGTCGAAGGCCCCGAAGTTCATCGACAGGGTCAACGATTGCGGGCCCTGCCGGGTGACGGCGACCCAGGTGGCTCGTCGTCCGATCTCGTCGCAGGTGCCGTCGATCAGAAGGCCGCGGGGAGTCAGCCGTGCGCACAACATCTCCCAGGCCTGGGGGACATCGTCCTCGGCGTACTGCCGCAGGACGTTGAACGCCCGGATGACAGCGGCCCTGCTGTCACCCGGCAGGGGCACCTCGAAACCACCGACGCGGAATTCCAGCCCTTCCCCGGCCATCGGTGCGGCCACGGCGACCCGGGCAGGGTCGATCTCGACACCGACGACCGAGACCCGGTCGTGCGCTTTGCGCAGCCGGTCCCGTAACTCCACCGTGGTCACCGGGGAGGCACCGAATCCCAGATCGACCACCACCGGGTCGGAGGTGTCGTACAGGCGCCACCGCTGGGTCTGGGCGAGCCATCGGTCACAGCGTCTCAACCGGTTGGGATTCGTGGTCCCCCGGGTGATTGCACCCACCATCGTTCGCCTGCTCACCCGCACACGGTACGCCGCAGGTCCGGGCCGCTCGTTCCCCTCGCGCCTCGGCGGAGGCCATCGGGGTGGGATCTCGAGGTGCGATCGTGCGATGCCTGGGGACCATCCGTCGAAAACACAGGAAACAGGACTCACCGTGGGGGAAGCACACAGGCTCCTGCAGCGTTGACAGGGCGATGACGTCTCGTCCGGAGGCGTGGAGGACGAGGGAACGGCACCGAGGGATCCCCTACGGGGGCCCGCAGGTGTCGTGGGTGAGAGGAGCGGCGTTGAGCCCGCAGATCGACCGGGTGGCGATGATCGCCGTACATACGTCACCACTGGCCACACCAGGTACGGGCGATGCCGGCGGGTTGAATGTCTACGTCTACAACAGTGCTGTGGAGATGGCCCGGCGAGGGGTCTGCGTGGAGGTCTTCACCCGTGCGACCGCCGGGGGGCAGGCGGATGTCGAGGTCGAACCCGGCGTACTGGTCAGGCACGTCCCGGCGGGACCCTACGAAGGACTCGCCAAGGAACAACTGCCGAGCCAGCTCTGTGCTTTCGCTGCCGGCGTGATGCAGGCCGTCGCCTCCCGTCCGGAGGGTCACTACGACGTCGTCCATTCGCACTACTGGCTGTCGGGTCAGGTGGGCTGGCTGGCCGCCGAACGCTGGCAGGTGCCGCTGGTCCACACCATGCACACCATGGCCCGGGTGAAGAACAACCACCTGGCCGTCGGGGACCAGCCCGAACCGCAGGTCCGTGAGATCGGTGAGGTGCAGGTCACTGCGGTCGCGGACCGGCTCGTGGCCAATACCGACGCCGAGGCGGCCGAGCTCGTCGACCTGTACGAGGCCGACCCGGGCCGGGTGCGGGTGGTCAACCCGGGAGTGGACCTGCGTACTTTCCACCCTGGGGATCGGGCGTACAGCAGGTCACTGCTGGGCATCGACCCGGACGAGATCTTGATCGCCTTCGTCGGACGTATCCAACCGTTGAAAGCGCCTGACCTGTTGTTGGCCGCTGTCGCCGATCTGCTCTCCCGGCGGGAGGACCTCGGGGGGCGGCTGCGGGTCGTGGTCAACGGGGGGCCGAGCGGTAACGGGCTGGAGCGGCCCACCGCCTTGCAGGAGCTGGCCCAGGACCTGGGGATCACCGACCGGGTGATCTTCGAACGTCCCGGCCCTCGGGACAGGCTGGCCCATTGGTATCGGGCCGCCGACCTGGTCGCGGTGCCCTCGCACAACGAATCCTTCGGTCTGGTGGCTCTGGAGGCTCAGGCCTGCGGGACCCCGGTGCTGGCTGCCGACGTCGGTGGACTGCCTACTGCGGTCGGCGGCGGCGTCCTGGTGCCGGGGCACGAGGTGGAGCTGTGGTCCTGTCATCTCGAGGAGTTGGTGGACGACCGTGCCCGGCGGGAACGCCTGGGGGCGTTGGGCGTGGAACATGCGCGGTCCTTCGGCTGGCAGACGACCGCCGATCGGCTCCTGGGGGTCTACGAGGAGGCTGCGGCGAGCCGCCGGTCGGACACACTGGAGGCCTTGGCCCGGGCGAGTGCGCTCGCCCCGACACGGAGGAGCTGAGACGGCGGGTGGAAGAGATACGTGCTGCAGCGGAGAAGGCGGTCCGTGAGTTCGCTCGGGAACAGGGGCTGGATGTCGAGGAGGGTTCTCGTCCGGGTGAACTCGTGGTGGTCCTCCCGGGGGAGCAGAAGCTGCGGACGGTGTGTTCGTTGCTGTTGGGCGTCGGCGACCTATCCCTCTCGGCGTTCGTGATCCGCCATCCCGACGAGAACCAGGCCGATTTCTTCCGGGAGCTGTTGCGGCGCAATCTACGGATGCCCGGCCTGGCCTATGCGGTGGATGTCCACGACGACGTCTACGTGGTGGGGCGGTTGCCCCTGGCGTCGGTGGACGTGCAGAGCGTCGACCGGCTGTTCGGGGTGGTCCTGGCTGCAGCAGATGGGGCGTTCAACGACCTGTTGTTGGCCGGTTTCCGGACGTCGATGCGCAAGGAGTGGGCCTGGCGGGTCGAGCGGGGGGAGTCGCTGCGCAATCTGGAGGCCTTCCGCGAGGAGCTCGTGGAGGCGAAGGACGGTGGTCCGGTTCCCTTCTCGGAGGGACCGAATAAACTGGGGCCATGACCTACACCCTCGTGTTGTTGCGCCATGGCGAGAGCCAGTGGAATGCCAAGAATCTGTTCACCGGCTGGGTGGACGTCGATCTGTCCGACAAGGGGCGCGCCGAGGCGGCCAAGGGTGGCGAGCTGCTCAAGGCCAAGGGTGTTCTGCCCGACATCGTGCACACCTCGGTGCTGCGGCGGGCGATCAATACGGCGAACACCGCGCTGGATGCGGCCGATCGTCACTGGATCCCGGTGAAGCGCAACTGGCGTCTGAACGAGCGCCACTACGGTGCGCTCCAGGGCAAGGACAAGAAACAGACCCTGCAGGAGTTCGGCGAGGAGCAGTTCATGCTCTGGCGTCGGAGCTATGACACGCCGCCGCCGCCGATCGCCGCCGACGACGAGTTCAGCCAGGCCCATGACGCCCGTTATGCCGCCATCGACGGGGTCAATCCGGAGACGGAGTGCCTGAAGGACGTCGTGGCACGTCTGGTTCCTTACTTCGAGAACGAGATCGTCCCCGATCTGAAGGCGGGGAAGGTCGTTCTGGTGACGGCGCACGGCAACAGCTTGCGGGCACTGGTGAAGCATCTCGACGGGATCTCCGACGAGGACATCGCCGCGCTGAACATTCCGACCTCCCAGCCTCTGGTGTACGAGCTGGACGAGGACATGAAGCCGGTCACCAAGGGTGGCACCTACCTGGATCCGGAGGCCGCGGCCGCGGCGGCCCAGGCAGTGGCCAACCAGGGGCGCTGACCTCGGCTCTCACCGTGTAGGGGCCGGATCTCCTCCGAGATCCGGCCCCTACACGTGTGTCGACCAGGAAATGTGTCCCGGGCGGTCTCCTAATGAGTGCTCTGGGGGTCGTTGTCGGTCGGCTGGCGTCCTTCGACGGTCTGCCATTCTCCGGTGACCAGGTAGGCCACCCGGTGGGCCACGAGGACGGCATGATCGGCGAAACGCTCGTAGTAGCGGGCGAGCAGGGTGATGTCGATGGCTTCTTCGATGCCGTACTGCCGACGCTCGTCGAGAAGAAGGGTGAAGACCTGCTTGTGGAGGGCGTCCATCCGGTCGTCGGCCTGGACGAGTTGGGTGGCGCCCTGGGCGTCCTTGCGGGAGATGATGGCGCCGGTCTGGGTGACGATCAGTTTGGCGACCGTGTCCATCTCGATGATGATGGGGCGGATCTCGGCGGGGACAGCGGAGTTGGGGAACCGCAGCCGGGCGACCTTGGCGATATGTTTCGCGAGATCGCCCATCCGTTCCAGGTCGGCGCCCATCTGCATGGCGGTGACGATCATCCGCAGGTCGGTGGCGACGGGTTGTTGTCGGGCGAGGAGGTCGATGGCGCGGTCGTCGATCTGGACGCGGATGTCGTCCAGCCGCTGGTCTGCGGCGATGACTCCTTCGGCGAGGGCGATGTCGGCGTCGAGGAGGGCTGTGGTGGCGCGGCTCATCGCCGAACCGGCCAGTCGTGTCATCTCGACGAGTTGTTCTGAGATCCAGTTGAGGTCCTCGTGGAATGCGTCGCGCATGGTCTCCTACTCCGACGGGTGCTCTCAATGGGTGTTCTTGGTGAGGTTTTCAGTTCAGGATGAACAGTTTCGGGCGCTCAAGTGAACAGTATGCGCCTGGGCCGTGGCACTGCCCGGTGAAGTCCGGTGGGGCGGCCGGAGTGCGTAACCTGCCTGTCGTGGAGATGACAGTGTGGCTGTGCCTGGCTCTGGTCGGGGGACTCGTGGTCGGCGCGGTCCTGGGCGCCCGGGTCGTTTCCGGTCGGTGCGGGGGCACTGATGGTGAGGACGAGGACGGTGCAGACCCCTCGACCTCGGGGGTGGCCGATGTCCTGCGGGTGCTGCGTAGCAGCGCGGTGGTCCTGGACGCCGGGGACGCCGTGGTCATCGCGAGCCCGGCTGCGTTGGCGCTGGGGCTGATCCGTGGGCGGGACCTGGCCCATGCGGAGTTGCGGGATCTGGTGCGGGCGGTCCGCAGGGAGGGCGTGATCCGGGAGTCCTCGTTGGAACTCGCCCGCGGGCCGATGGGGCAGGGCACCTTGTCGGTGCAGGCGCGGGTGGCTCCGCTGAAACAGGATCAGGTGCTCCTGTTGGTCGAGGATCACACCCAGGCACAGCGGGTCGAGGCGGTCCGGCGTGATTTCGTGGCCAATGTCAGCCATGAGCTGAAGACACCGGTGGGAGGTATCTCCTTGTTGGCCGAGGCCGTATTGGACGCCCGGGACGACGCCGAGGCGGTGAGTCGTTTCGCCCGGCGGATTCAGGTCGAGAGCTCCCGCTTGAGCAGACTGGTCCAGGAAATTGTCGATCTGTCGCGTCTTCAGGCTTCGGATTCGCTGTCCGATCCGGTGCTGGTGAATGTCGCTGTGGTGGCGAGAGAAGCTGCGGAACGCATCATGACTTTGGCCGAGGCTAAACAGATGAATGTGGTGATCGCCAGTGATCCCGATGTCTGGATCTACGGGGACGCGCACATGCTGGGAACGGCGGTGGACAATCTGTTGACCAATGCGGTCAACTACTCGGGAAACAGTACCCGGGTGGCTTTGGGGGTGCGCCGTGTCGGGGCTGTGGTGGAGATCATGGTGTCGGACCAGGGGCAGGGCATCCCCGCTGCGGAGCAGGATCGGATCTTCGAACGTTTCTACCGCGTCGATCCTGCACGCTCCCGGGCGACGGGAGGCACCGGGCTCGGATTGGCGATCGTGAAACATATCTGTACGAACCACGGTGGTGAAGTGAAGGTGTGGAGCGAAGAGGGCCGGGGGTCGACGTTCACGATGCGTCTTCCGGCCGCGGCACAGGGCGTGGACGTCGCCGGCACCTCGGATGTCGGGGACACGCCTTCGACGGAGGTGAACTCGCCGGTGGACGGGATACACGCCCGCGGCGAGGACGGAGCTTTTTCCCAGGACTCGAGCCGTTCCTCGCGGCCGGCAGAGAGGTGAGGAGATGACCAGGATCCTGGTGGTGGAGGACGAGATCTCGTTCTCCGACCCGTTGTCCTATCTCTTGAAGAAAGAGGGGTACGACGTCACGGTGGCCGAGACGGGGCCGGCCGCGCTGGAGGAATTCGAACGCAGCGGAGCTGATCTCGTCCTGTTGGACCTGATGCTTCCCGGGATCTCCGGGGTGGATGTCTGCCGGGCGTTGCGTCAACGTTCTTCTGTTCCGGTGATCATGTTGACCGCGAAGGACAGCGAGATCGACAAGGTCGTCGGTCTGGAGATCGGGGCGGACGACTACGTGACCAAGCCGTACAGCAGCCGGGAGCTGCTGGCCCGGATCAAGGCCGTGATGCGTCGCCGGGCCGAGCCGGAGGAGCTCATGCCCAGCGCGATCGAGGTCGGGCCGGTCCGGATGGATGTGGAACGGCATATCGTCACGGTGCGGGGCGACCAGACGGCTCTGCCCTTGAAGGAGTTCGAGCTCTTGGAGATCCTGCTGCGTAATTCGGGTCGGGTGTTGACCCGGATGCAGTTGATCGACCGGGTGTGGGGGAGCGATTACGTGGGTGACACCAAGACCCTCGACGTCCACATCAAGCGGCTCCGGGCCAAGATCGAGGTCGATCCGAGTGCGCCACGGCATATCGTCACGGTGCGTGGGCTGGGTTACAAGTTCGAAGAAGTGGGCGTCGGCTGAGGGCTTTCGCTGGCGGTCGGGATCGGACCGGTCCCGACCACCAGCCCCGTCTGGGTCAGTGCCGAGCAGGCTCCTCTGCCGGCCTGGTGCTCGTGCCAGGGGCCGTGGACGCGGTGGGTGGCGTTGCGGGGGAGGCACCGCCGGAGGGTTTGAGGGTCGCGTAGGGGCCGCCCTCGTGGGGGAGGAGGACCGGGACACTGACCGGGGTCGCTCCGCCGCTCTCGGTGCTGAAGACGAGCGCGGTGAGTTCGCCGGGTGCGGCAGGCACTTTGTCGATCCGGACGGTCTTCCCGCCGTGACTGGTCTGGACGCTGCGTCCTGGGGGGATCTCGATGGAGGCCACGGACTGCTCACCGACCCGGATCTTGACGATCTGTTTGTCGGGTCCTTGGTTGTCCAGGGTTGCTGCCAGCGTTCCCGCGCTGTCCTTGGCCTCCGCGACGATGAGGGCGTTGAGGACCTTGACGGTGCCGATCTCGGCGGATTTGCCGTCGGCAGGGTCGTAGTGGAGCTGCGTGGTGATCGGCGAGGTCCACTGGCAGCCGGAGAGAGCCGTCATGGCGACCAGGCCGATGGCGCCGACTGCGGCGACGCGGGGCGAGCGGCGAGGAGCGGTGCTGCGCAGGGTCCTAGGGCGATTCACGCTGGTCAGCGTAATGGCGCGGGGGGTGCGCTGCCGGAGAGCGAGCTCGGTCGGGTCGACAGGCGGTCGGGCGACGCGACGGGCGGTCGGCGAAGGTCGGCTTTCGGGTGGGCGGTGCACATTCCGGTCCACGGACCCCGGCGCTCCTCCTGCGCGCGTGGCATGTGACAGGGCTGGCTGTCAAAGGGTGTTCACGCCCGCTTTTCGGAGGTTCGGCGCACTGACCAGCGCAAATGACGCGCTGGGGTTACAGGGAGGAAACCGGGCGTGGTACCCTGAAGGTCGCGAAAGGGGAACCGAACACATGGCCTTCAATGTCGGCGAGACGGTTGTGTACCCGCATCACGGTGCGGCGTTGATCGAGCAGATCAAGACGCGCACCATCCGAGGCGAGGAGAAACTCTATCTGGTGCTGAAGGTGGCGCAGGGTGACCTGACCATCGAAGTTCCAGCCGACAACTGTGAAGACATCGGAGTGCGCGATGTGGTTGGGCAGGAAGGGCTGGACCGTGTGTTCGCCGTTCTGCGCGCTTCGCACACCGAGGAGCCGACCAACTGGTCGCGCCGGTACAAGGCCAATCTCGAGAAGCTGGCCTCCGGGGATGTCATCAAGGTTGCCGAAGTCGTCCGTGATCTGTGGCGCCGGGAGAAAGGCCGTGGCCTCTCCGCAGGTGAGAAGCGCATGCTGGCCAAGGCCCGTCAGATCCTGGTCTCGGAGCTCGCGCTCGCGGAGAAGACCGACGAGGTGAAGGCGGAGTCCATGCTCGACGAGGTGCTCGCCTCCTGAGCATCGCCGTCGTTCTCGTCGCTGCTGGATCCGGTAGTCGGCTCGGACATGACCTCCCTAAGGCTTTCGTTCCTCTGATCGATCGTCCGTTGCTTCGTCATGCGCTGGACCAGGTGCTCTCCTGCCCGGATGTCGACGAGGTGATCCTGGTGGCCCCCTCGACCCACCTCGGGGAGGCCCGGGCGCTCCTGACCGAGACAGAGCGCACTCGCGTCGAGGTGGTGGTCGGCGGCGCCGAACGTACCGAGTCGGTCCTGCACGGACTGTCCGCGGTCCGTGAGGGCACCGAGTTCGTGTTGGTCCACGACGCGGCCCGTTGCCTGGCCCCACCGGCTCTGTTCACCAGGGTGATCCGGGCGTTGCGTTCGGGTCGTCGCGCCGTGGTGCCGGGGATACCGGTCGTCGACACCGTGAAACAGGTGGACGACGAGGGTCTGGTGACCGCGACTCCCGACCGGTCCGCTTTACGTGCTGTCCAGACGCCCCAGGGGTTCACCCGGGAGGTGCTGACCGAGGCACACCGGCGTGCGGTCGAAACAGGTCTGGGCGCGACGGACGACGCTGCTCTGGTGGAGTCCTGCGGGGTTCGGGTGACGGTGGTCCCGGGGGAGGTCGCCGCCGCGAAGATCACCACTCCTGACGATCTTGCGTTCTTCGAATACCGGCTGACCGCGGAAAGGCGCGGGAGCCTAGGCTTGGGGGCATGACCACTGCTTCTCCCGGTGAATCTGCTGTGCCATCTTCACTCCTGCTGCCGCGGGTCGGTGTGGGCGTCGACGTCCACGCTTTTGCTGCAGAAGGCTCGGACCGTCCGCTGATGGTGGCCGGGCTGCACTGGCCGGGGGAACGGGGGCTGGAGGGTCATTCCGACGCTGATGTGGCAGCGCATGCCGCCTGCGATGCGCTCTTCTCCGCAGCGGGTATCGGGGACCTGGGCGCACATTTCGGCACCTCCCGTCCGGAACTCACCGGCGCGTCCGGGCTGACACTGCTCGCCGAGGCTGCCCGATTGGTTCGTGAGGCCGGCTTCCACATCGGGAACGTGGCGGTTCAAGTGGTCGGTAACCGTCCCAAGATCGGGCAGCGTCGTGCCGAGGCCGAGACGGTGATGTCCCAGGCCTGCGGAGCTCCGGTGAGCATCAGTGGAACCACCACCGACGGGCTCGGGCTCACCGGACGCGCGGAGGGTGTGGCGGCCGTCGCCACCGCCTTGGTGGTCGCTGCGCGATGACATGGCAAAGAATCCACGGTTCCACAGAAAGTCAATCCGTGTAACACACCTGTCACTGGTGTAACTGTTAAATGGCCGAACTGTTTTTTCTGCCTGCCGGTCGACGTGAATGACCCTGTTGATGGACATCCGTCCGGTTAAAGAACGCTGGTGAAAGGGTGGACAACATCTGGTGCCCTTGTCATCCGGGGTGCTACCTTCTAATCCGCGCACTAAGAGTTAAGTTGCCCTAAACTCAGAACTCCGCCTGAGACGCTGATAAACCCCCACCGCCCCTATGGAAACAAGGGAAACACCGTCTCGACGGTCGGCTCCCTCTGCCCTGTCGAGGGCAGACCCATGTCACGAGACAGCGGGCGGCACCGAATGTGTGGAGTGGATGATCATCGGAGAACGACGACGTTGCCGAGGCTCGGCCGAGGTCGACGCGGAAACGCCCGCGACCTGGCGGTGCGCCGAACCGCACCCGGACGAGGCCGGCCAGGTCGACCTCCTGCTCATCGGGCCCGGTAGCCGCTGGGGACGTTCTCCACGCCTCAGGGTCATCTTCGAAGAAGGCACCGACCGGATCGACCAGGTGGCAAACCGGATCTGGGAAGAACTGCGTGAACGCTGCCCCCACTCCCTGCTGGCGAGCCAGGACATCTGGCCGCACCCGTACTGGGGCGAAGGACGCCTCGTCCAGACCGCACGGATAGAAGCCGGGATCGCCGTCGCCCACGACTGCTACATCTTCGTGGAGGGACACCGGACGATCCGGATAGAGATCGAATGCGCACTGGCTGACCTGCTGACCGTGGAAGAAGAGGTGGCTGACATCGTGTCCCATGTACGACCCAAGGCCGACCGCCGATGAGTTGGAAATGCACGGCTGCGACCCCGGCCGCCCGCGTCGACAGGAGAACAGCGGACGCCCTGCGCGGACTCGGCGGACTCACCACCATCCCCGACGACGACCGCGCCCTCCTGCACCGGAAAGGACTCCTGGAAGCCGACGGAAGACCCACCGCGGCAGGGCAACTCCTTCGTCACGACCTACGGAGCTCCTCGGTCGTCCTCCTCTTCGCCGTCGACACCGAAGGCGTGCACCGGGCCCGTCTCCACGTCGGCCGCCGACGTCTGCTCTACGTCGGCGGAACCGGCCCGGACACGGCCGAGATCCTGGTCTACCCCGCCGACGCAGTACCGATCGTCCTGGCCCGATGGGGACGCCTGCACCCGAACGAGGAAACCACCGACCGGCAGTACGGTCCGATCGACACCGGCGACTTCTGGCAACTCCTCATGACCGGAGACCCGACACCACTGCTCGCACTCGACAGCGGACAACACGAACTGTGGAAAAGGCCCTGGAGGATATGGGGCGTCCAGAGCGACCCCCACGACATCTCCCTGAGCTACCTCGACGTCGAAGGACACGGAACCTACGCGATACGTCATGACACCGACCAGGTGCTCATCCGCGGACGACACAGCTCCTTGCTCTGGGGCGACCTGCTCACCGCCTCCACCGCGGTCCGCGGCAACCGCAGACGCGACTGGTGACCCCCCGACCCGGCACCCGCGAGAGCGCACCAGCTTCGACCCCGATGCCCGACAGCCGGAGAGGAACCCGCGCACGGTCTCCCGGTAACCTTGCTTCTCGTGAGCCTGCATATCTACGACACCTCCGCACGTGAACTGCGCGAATTCGTCCCGCTGGAACCAGGCCGCGTCGGTATGTACATCTGCGGACTCACCACCCAGGGCACACCGCACATCGGGCACCTCCGCTTCGCCGTCGCCTTCGACGTCCTCCGCCGCTGGCTGACCGTCGGCCACGGCTACGAGGTCACCCTGGTCCGCAATGTCACCGACATCGACGACAAGATCCTGCGCAAATCCGCCGAGAACGACACCCCCTGGTGGTCCTGGAGCTACCGCCACGAACGGGAGACCTCCCAGGCCCTGGACACCCTGGGCGTCCTACCGGCCACCTACGAACCCCGCGCCACCGGCCACATCCCCGAGATGCTCGACCTGATGGACACCCTCGTCGACCGCGGACACGCCTACCCTGCTCCCGACGGGAGCGGAGACGTCTACTTCGACGTACGCAGCTGGCCGCAGTACGGCGAACTCACCCACCAGGGCATCGACGACATGGAAGCCGCCGGCGACGCCGACCCCCGAGGCAAACGCGACCCCCGCGACTTCGCCCTCTGGAAGGGACACAAGGACGGCGAACCACTCACCGCCAGCTGGCCCACCCGATACGGCCGAGGACGCCCCGGCTGGCACCTGGAATGCTCGGGCATGGCCCGCAAATACCTGGGTGACACCTTCGACATCCACGGCGGCGGAGTCGACCTCCGTTTCCCGCACCACGAGAACGAGCAAGCCCAGTCCCGCGCCGCAGGATGCGGATTCGCCCAGTACTGGATGCACAACGGCTGGCTCACCGTCCAAGGCGAGAAGATGAGCAAATCCCTCGGCAACGGAATGACCGTCGCCGAGATCACCAAGATCGCCCGCCCCCTGGCCGTGCGGTACTACATCGGCTCGTCGCACTACCGGTCGACCATCGAGTACCACCAGGGCAGCCTCGCCGAAGCCGAGTCCGCCGTCGACCGGATCGAAGGATTCCTCCGCCGAGCCCACTCCACCTGGAAACCCACCGTCACCGGGACGGACCTCCCCGCAGCCTTCCGGGCCGCCATGGACGACGACCTGGGTGTCTCCGGTGCGCTCGCGGTCATCCACGACACCGTACGGGCCGGGAACACCGCCCTGGACGAAGGCGACCCGGAGGCCGGACGCGCCGCGGCCGACGCCGTGCAGGCCATGACCTCCGTCCTGGGGGTCAACCCGCTGGACCCGACCTGGTCCCAAGGTGCGACCTCCGCGGAGGACGCCACCCGTACCGCGCTGGACGCCCTCGTCACCCAACGGCTCGAAGAGCGTACGGTAGCTCGGAAGGCTCGCGATTTCGCCACCGCAGATGCGATCCGTGACTCCCTGGCCGAAGCCGGGATCGCGGTCGAGGACACCCCTTCCGGGGCTCGCTGGTCGCTGGCACGTCGTAGCGACACAGAACAGAACTCGAAGGACTGACATGGCCGGTAACTCGCGCCGCCAAGGCGCCATACGTAAAGCGGGCAGCAAGAAGGGAGCCACCGTCGGCTCCGGCGGCAACCGCCGTCGCGGGTTGGAGGGCAAGGGTCCCACGCCCAAAGCGGAGGACCGTCCCTATCACAAGGCCTACAAGGCGGCCCAGCGTGCGACGACCCAGGGGGCTCGACGGCCCTCGGCGGCCAATCCGCAACGGCCTGTCCGACGGACCAAGGGCTCGACCGAGATGGTCGCCGGGCGCAACTCCGTCGTGGAAGCCCTGCGGGCGCAGGTCCCGGTCACCACGATGTACGTCGCCTCCCGGATCGACAGCGACGACCGGGTCAAGGAAGCCCTCAAGCTGGCCCACGAACGAGGCCTGCCGGTCCTGGAGACCCCCCGTACCGAGCTGGACCGGCTGACCGACGGCGCCATCCATCAAGGCCTGGCACTGCAGATCCCGCCCTATTCCTACGCGGACCCGCGTGACCTCATGGAGATGGAGATCCCCGGCGCGCCGCTGATCGTCGCCCTCGACGGGATCACCGACCCCCGCAACCTGGGCGCCATCATCCGCTCGGTGGCGGCTTTCGGCGGACACGGAGTCGTCGTCCCCGAACGGCGGTCCGCGGGAATGACCGCGGCGGCCTGGAAGACGTCGGCCGGAGCAGCGGCACGGATCCCCGTCGCTCAGGCGGGCAATCTCACCCGGACGTTGGAGGGCTATCGCAAAGCCGGTTTCTTCGTCATCGGGCTCGACATGGACGGTGAGGTCGAACTGCCCGATCTGCAGCTGACCGATGTCCCTCTGGTGATCGTGGTCGGCTCCGAGGGCAAAGGCCTGTCACGGCTCGTCCGGGAGACCTGCGACCAGGTGGTGTCCATCCCGATCTCCGCGATCGAGTCGTTGAACGCGGGTATCGCAGCGGGCGTCGCCCTGTACGCGGTGGCCTGCCGACGCGCCGGACGCTGACGATCCCTCGCTGTCTGGCCCCGGGACCTGACATCCCCGGGCCAGGCAGCGGATCGTCGCAGACCAGGACGTCATACGGGGTGACCGCCAGGGCGCGGTCCGTCATCGGCGGAGACACACCCTCACCCCGGCCCGCTTCTGCCGCGCCCAGGATCAGTCGTCGAAGGTCGCCACGACGGGGGTCTCCACGGTGTCCACTCCGACGATGGCCTCCTCGTCCCGTTTCTTGGGCAACACCGTGTTGAGGTAGTCGACGAAGGCCCACAGCGTGGTGACATCGTGTCCGGCCCGTTCCGACATGTACCAACGATGTTCGAGAACCTCGTGGAAGACCTCGGCAGGTTCCAGCTTGGCCTGGAGATCCGGAGGGATATTCGACACGATCGGTTCGTACACCCGGGCCATCCAGTCGTGGGCGACCAGTTCCTCGTTGTCGCCCTGCCTGTCCTCGCCCATCCGGTAGCTGTCCAGGTCGTTCAACAGTCGTCGGGCCTGGTTCTCCTGAACGTCCAATCCGGTGAGACGCATCAGCCGTCGGCAGTGATGGCCGGCGTCCACCACCTTGGGCTGGATCTGGATGGTCGTGTCGTCCGGGCTGGTCGACAAGGACAGTTCGTCGACATCGAACCCGAGTTTGTTGAGGCGGCGGATCCGTTCGTCCATCCGCCACCGTTCACCCGGTTCGAGGGTCTCGATCCCGGTCAGCTCCTCCCAGAGCTGCTCGTAACGGTGCACCACCCGGTCCGACATGGCGATGGGGTCCAGATCCTCCAGATTGCAGCCCAGGGCTTCGAGGTCCATGAACTCGCCGGCGATGTTCACCCGGGCGATGTCCAGGTCGTGGGCGCGTTGCCCGTCGCTCAGCGAGGGCAGCAGCTGCCCGGTCTCCGCGTCGACCAGGTAGGCGGAGAAGGAACCGGCGTCTCGTCGGAACAGGGTGTTCGACAAGGACACGTCCCCCCACCAGAAACCTTCCAGGTGCAGGCGCACCAGCAGTACCGCCAAGGCGTCCAGCAGCCGTCGGGTGGTGTCCGGTTGGACCCGCTGGCTGAAGAGGGCGCGATAGGGCAGGGCGAACTTCAGATGCCGGGTGAGCAGGCAGGCGTCCAGGGGCTCCCCGTCGGGTGTGGTGCGGCCGCTGATCACGCCGAAGGGTTTCACCGTGGGCTGTTCCATGCGCCGCAACGAACGCAGGGTGTGGTACTCGCGCCGGGCGATGTCCTCCTTGATCTCCTTGACGGCGAGGACTCGCCCGGAGACCTTCACGAAACGCACCACGTGTCGGGAGATCCCGCGGGGCAGATTGGCCATGAACGGCCCGTGCCACTCCTCCAGGGGCATCGACCAGGGCAGGTCGAGCAGGGCCGGATCAGGGCGGGCGGCAGTGATCTGCAGAGGCACAGGACCATGCTCGCACGACGTCCGAGGGTGGGGACGGCGAGGGCGGGGCGCCGCACCGGGCGACGCCCCGCCCCGAGGCCACCGACGGGAAACCGTCGTGGGTGTTCAGCTACCCAGTCGAGCTCCGGTGGTCACATCGAAACAGTGGACATGCTCCAACTTGGGCATCAGGTGGACCTTTGTGCCCTTCGCCGGGGGGACACGTCCGTCGACCCGCACGACGATCGGTTTGTCGGTGGGGTCGGCACCCTCCCTGGAACCGTAGACATAGGCGTCGGCGCCCAGCTCCTCGACGACCTCCACGGTCACCGGTAGGCCGGAGTCGGCGATCTCCAGGTCCTCCGGGCGGACCCCGAGCGTGACCCGTCCGGCGGGGGGCGGTGTCGGGCCCAGGTCGACCGCGAGGGTGGCATTGCCGAAGCTCACTCCGCCTGCGACGACGTCCATGTCGAACAGGTTCATCGCCGGGGAACCGATGAACCCGGCGACGAAGACGTTGTTCGGGTGGTCGTACATCTGCCGCGGGCTGTCGCACTGCTGGAGGAGACCGTCCTTGAGGACGGCGACCCGGTCTCCCATCGTCATGGCCTCGACCTGGTCGTGGGTGACGTAGACCGTCGTGATGCCCAGTCGGCGCTGCAGGGAGGCGATCTGGGTGCGGGTCTGCACCCGCAGTTTGGCGTCCAGGTTGGACAGGGGTTCGTCCATCAGGAAGACCTTGGGCTCACGGACGATGGCTCGGCCCATGGCGACCCGCTGACGTTGACCCCCGGAGAGCGCTTTGGGCTTGCGCTCCAGGTATTCGGTGAGATCGAGGATCTTCGCGGCTTCTTCGACCCTTTTGCGGATCTCCGCCTTGTCCACGCCGGCGATCTTCAGGGCGAAACCCATGTTGTCCGCCACGGACATGTGCGGGTACAAGGCGTAGTTCTGGAAGACCATGGCCACGTCGCGGTCCTTGGGGGACAGCTCGGTGACATCACGGTCGTCGATGTAGATCCGGCCGGAGTTGACCTCCTCGAGGCCGGCCAACATGCGCAGGCTGGTGGATTTCCCGCAGCCGGACGGGCCCACGAGAACCAGGAATTCACCGTCGGCGATATCGAGGTCCAGGGAGTCCACGCTGGGTTTGTCATTGCCCGGGTAGGTCCGGGTGGCTTGTTCAAAACGTACGGTGGCCATGACGACGTTGTCTTTCCTTTCACCGGCAGGAACGTGCCGGACGATCCGTTGTAAAAGGCTGGCTCCGATCCGGTCGGATCGGACAGTGTTGCAGCATTGCGGTCTTCACCCTACCGGTGGCTGCAGGTCAGCCTGTTCTGTCGGTTTCCTCACCCCTTGGTGGATCCGGCGGTCAGGCCGGTCACGAGGTGACGTTGGGCGAAGAAGAAGACGATCGCTGCCGGGAGCGTGATCAGCACGGCCGCCGAGGTCAGCAGGTCCCAGTGGGGGAGGGCCGGCGCCGGTGGGACGAACATCTGCATGCCGTAGGCGAGGGTGAACCGGTCGTCGGTGTTGATGAAGGCGCTGGCGTAGGCGACCTCTCCCCATGCGGTGAGGAAGGTGTAGAAGGCCGTCACCACCAGCCCGGGCCTGGCCAGCGGGAGGATGACCCGCCAGAAGGTGCCGAAGGGGCCTAACCCGTCGACCTGGGCGGCTTCGTCGAGTTCGGTCGGGATCGAGTCGAAGTAGCCCTTGAGCATCCAGGTGCAGAAGGACACGGCGATCGTGCAGTAGGCGAGGACCAGGGACAGGTGGGTGTTGATCAGCCCGAGCGCGCTCATGATCGTGTAGATCGGCACGATCAGGATCGAGACGGGGAACATCTGGGTGATCAGGAAGATCCACATCAGGGACCGTTTGCCGGGGAAGTTGAACCGGGAGATGGCATAACCGGCGGTGGCCGACATGGTGATTCCGAAGAGCATGGTGAACAGGGCGACCACCAGCGAGTTCCCGAACCAGGTCACGAAGTTCGTGGAGAAGAGCAGCTTCTGGTAGTTCTCCAGGGTCGGGGCCACCAGGACGGACGTGGACGATACCTTGTTCGCCGGGCGGAAGGAGGCCAGGGCGATCCACAGGATCGGGAAGACCGCGATCAGGGTGGCCAGGATGAGTGTGGTGTGCAGGGCGATGGAGGCGGGCACCGAGCGGACGGCGCCGGTCCGACGCCCCCGGACGGCAGGCGTCGTGGGGGTCTGCCCGGCGGTCGGGGCGACGGGTGCGGTCTGGGAATGGCTCATGTCACCACACCTCTCCCTGCTTGCGCAGTGCGCGACGGTAGACCATCGAGTAGACGATGAGGATAGACAGGATCACGACCCCGTAGGCTGCGGAGAAGCCGTAGTTGCGTACGCCTTCGAAGGCGGCCCGGTAGGCGCCGGTGACCAGGATCTCGGTGCCGCCGGAGGGGCCTCCTCGGCTGACCAGGAAGATGATCGGGAACATGTTGAAGGTCCAGATCGTGCCCAGGAGGATCACCGAGTTCGAGACGGGGCGTAGTCCCGGGAGGGTGACGTGGACGAACCGTTGCCAGGGGGAGGCGCCGTCCATCTCGGCGGCTTCGTGCAATTCGGCGGGAATGGACTGCAGCCCGCCGAGCAGGGCCACCATCATGAAGGGAACGCCCAACCAGACGTTGACCACGATGACGGCGAGCAGCGCCTTGGGGGTGCTGTCGAAGAAGTCGATGCTCTGGCCGCCCAGGGCGCGGATGGCCGCGTTCACGATTCCGGCGTCCCGGTCGTAGATGAATTTCCAGGCGAAGGCGGAGACGAAGGCCGGGATGGCCCAGGGCAGGATGAGCAGGACGCGGTAGAGGCCGCGGAAGCGCATCTCCCGGTTGAGCAGGATGGCGAGCCCCAGACCCAGGGTGTAGTGCAGGAAGACGCAGGCCGCGGTCCAGATCAAGGTGATGAGCAGCTGGTGCCAGAACTCGCCGACGCGGCCGGTCAACAGGTCGGTGTAATTCTGCAGCCCGACGAATCTGGCCTGGTGGGGGTTGGGTTCGCAGCTCTGCCCGCCGCCGAGGGTCTTCTGGCAGATCTCGGCGGCCTGGTTGGCCTCGGTGAGATTGGTGAAGGACTGGGCGATGCCCTGGACCAGGGGATAGCCGATGAGAACGGCGAGGACGATGACCACCGGGGCCACGAAGGCCCATGCATACCAATGTTTTTCCCATGTCGCTCGGAGCTTGTTCATCGACGGTCTCCGGCGGTTCGGCCCGGAAGGGGGACAGCGTGGACCTGCATGTGCTGCGTCTCCTGACGGCGGTGTTCTGCGGTGGTCGGCGGGTGCGGGTGGCCGCCCCTTCCCGGGGCAGGCCACCCGGTCGCTCATTCGGTGGCGTAGTCCTTGACGACCTCGGTCTTGTACTTCTGGGCGAGCTCGGTCATGGTCGCCTTCGGGTCGGCCGAGTTCACGACCACGGCGGTGATGCTCTTGTCCATCGGGGTGAACAGTTGGCCGGCCTCGGGGATCCACGAGCGGGCCTTGGCCGCGTCCATCGCCGGCTGGAACTGCTTGACCACAGGGTTGGTCACCTTGGCATAGGCCGACTTACGGGTGGGGAGCACCCCGATCTTGTCGGCGATCTTCGCCTGGGTGTCGGCCGAGGTCATGAACTCGACGAAGGCGACGGCTGCTTTGGCCTTGTCCTCGCTCATGCCGGACCAGACGACGTAGTCGTGTCCTCCGATGGGCCCGGCGGCCTTCTTGCTCCCGGCCGGGACGGGGGCGATGCCCAGGTTGTCGATCCCGCCGAAGGCCTCGGCCTTCTTGATGCCGGCGATCTCCCAGGGGCCTTGGACGATCATGCCGACATTTCCGCCGTTGAAGGCGTCCGTCATGGCTTTGTACGCCTCGGAGGCCGGGGGCTTGACGAATCCTGGTGCCCCCATGAGTTCCTGCATCTTGGCGACGCCTGCGACGGACTCAGCGGAGTTCACCGTGATCTTCTTGGTGGCGGTGTCGAGCAGGTCGCCGCCCTCTCCGTAGATGAAGGGGAGGGTGTAGTAGCCGACCGGGTTGAGATAGGCGCCGTCCTTGCCGGACTTGGACTTGATCGTGGCGGCGGCGGATTTCATCTCGTCCCAGGTCTTGGGGGCCTCGACGCCGGCTTCCTGGAGGAGCTTCTTGTTGTAGAAGAGCGCGAGGGTGTCGGTGACCTGGGGGACGCCGTAGGTGCCTTTGTTCCACTGGGTGGAGCCGCGTGCGGCGTCCAGGAAGTCGTCGGTGTCCTTGTCGAGGGCGGTGCCATTGAGTTTGTAGAGGTAACCGAGCGAGGCGAGTTCGGGGACCCAGGCCACATCGGAACGGAAGATGTCCGGGGCTCCGGATTTCGCGGCGGCAGCGGTCTTGAACTTGTTCTGCGCTTCGGCGAAGGGCACGGACTGGTAATTGATCTTGACGTTCGGGTACTTCTTCTGGAATTCGTCGATCAGTTCTTTGTAGGCCGGGCCTTCGTTGGTGGCATCGGAGGTATCCCACCAGGTGAGTTCGCCTTTGACGTCATTGGCATTTGCCGAGGAGCCGGATCCTCCGGAACCGGCATTTCCGCCGCCGCAGGCCGTGACTGCGATGAGCGTGGTGGTGAGTATGGCGGTGACCAGAATGCTGCGACGCATGTCTTTGGCTCCTCGTTGATCAGATCGGGCTCCGATGCCCGCGTCATCAGCCAGATTACGAGCCTGCAAGAAATTGCACAAGAAGTTGCAATCATCTTGCAGGGAATATCCGTCATAGGTCATGCTGCTCAGGTGCTCGTGACCCAACACGAGCCTGCCTGTAGGAGCTCACTATGCGCGCACCCCGCCTCGCCGATGTGGCCGAACGTGCCGGGGTCTCTGAAGCGACCGTCAGCCGGGTCCTGAACGGCAAACCCGGCGTCGCCGAGAGCACCCGTACCGCCGTGCTCGCCGCCGTCGACATGCTGGGCTACGACCGGCCCGCCAAACTACGCCGAGCCAGCGCAGGCCTGGTCGGCCTGATCGTCCCCGAACTGGTCAACCCCGTCTTCCCCGGCTTCGTCCAGGTCATCGAAGGAGCCCTCGCCGCCCACGCCTTCACCCCCATCCTGTGCACCCAGACCCCCGGCGGCATCGCCGAGGACGACTACGTGCAGATGATGTGCGAACGCGGCGTCTCCGGGATCATCTTCATCTCGGGACTACACGCCGACACCACCGCAGACCTCGACAGATATCACCAACTCCGCACTCGCGGACTGCCCTTCGTCCTGATCAACGGGTACCGGGAGAATGTCGACGCCGCCTGCGTCAGCTGCGACGACGTGGCCGCGATGCACCAGGCGGTCGCCCATCTGACCTCGTTGGGCCACCGTCGGATCGGGTTGGCTACCGGGCCGGAGCGTTTCGTCCCGGTGCAACGTTCTGTCACCGGTTTCCGTCAGGCCATGGCACAGCTGGCCGGGATCAGCGAGGTCGACCGGTTCGTCGCCACCACCTGGTACACCGTCGAGGGCGGCGCCGAGGCCGCGTCCCGTCTCGTGGACCAGGGATGTACCGCCTTGGTCTTCGGGAGCGACATCATGGCGTTGGGCGCCGTCCAGGAGATCCGCAGACGGGGGCTCGACGTGCCCGGGGACATCTCGGTCATCGGGCACGACGACTCGCCACTGATCGCTTTCACCGATCCGCCGTTGACCACATTGCGGCAGGACGTCGACGCGATGGGGCACGCCGCAGTCGTCTCGCTGCTCGGCGAGATCGAGGGCCGTCCGGCGCCCCGGGCCGACCTCGTCTTCCACGCCGAACTGGTCGAACGGGGATCGACTGCTCCGGTCCCTTCCAGGCCGTCCTCGTCGGTCGGTACCCCGGTGGCATCCTCCGGGGAGAACGGTCCGGTGCCGACGAAGCCCCGTCAGTAGGTCCGTCGTCGGAAGGAGCTTCTGGCGGCGACGAACTCCTGCAGAACGGCCACCGCCCCGGCGACATCGCGCACCCGCGCACCGGCTGCCGTCTCGCCCGGGCCGACTTTCACGGTCAGGTCACCGGCTGCGGCGTCGAGGACCTCGAAGGCCCGTTCGTCGGTGACATCGTCACCCAGGAAGATCGTGCCCTCGGACGACGTCTCCTCGGCCAGATCGGCCAGCGCGCTGCCCTTGTCGGCCCGGACGACACCGATCTCGAAGACGTCCTTCCCGTGCAGCCCGTGCGATCCGGGGAAATGCTCGTGCACCTCGGCGGCTGCTGCCAGGGCGCGGGAATTGCCCGGCTCGGCCATCCCGCGGGTGTGCAGGACCACCGCGGCAGGTTTGCGCTCCACCCGGCTTCCTTCGTGGGCGGAACAGACCTCCTGCAGTGCCTGGTCGATCTGCGCCAGCAGCGAGCGTTGCGCGTCGGTCAGCGACCCGGAGCCCGGCCGTCTGGTCGACTGGGCTCCGTGGGTGCCGATCAGGACGATCGGCGGGTCGTCGCCGACTCCGGAGAGCTCCCGGAGGACGGCAAGCTCCCGGCCGGACACCAGGGCTACCGTCACCCCGGGTAGCCGTGCGGCGGCCTGTAAGGCTTCGATGGCCCCGGGCGCGGGGGACACCTGCATCGGGTCGTCCTCGAAAGGCGCGACGGTGCCGTCGAAATCGCTGGCCAACAGCACGGAGTCGAGGGCGGCCATCCGGTGGATCCGGTCGATCAGCTCCGGTGTCAGCGCAGGTTCCACCGCTCTATGCTCCCGCGAACTTGGCCGACGGTGTACGCCGCTGCTCCGACGGCGGGCGATGGGGAGCGCACTCGAGGGCGTCGAGGAAACGTCCGGCCCATCGCTGGACGTCGTGCTGTGCGACCCGCTTCCGTAGGGAACGCATCCGGCGCCGTTTCTCCCGGTCGGTGGCTGTGGCCGCCCGGATGATGGTGTTCTTCAACCCCTGGATGTCATGCGGGTTGCACAGGAATGCATGGTTCAGTTCGTCGGCGGCACCGGCGAACTCGGACAGGACCAAGGCGCCGTTGCCGTCGTGGTGGCAGGCCACGTACTCCTTCGCGACCAGGTTCATCCCGTCTCTCAGCGGAGTGACCAGCATGACGTCGGCGGCCTGGTACATGGCTGCCATCTCCGCCTGATCGAAGCTCTGATGCAGATAGTGCACCGCTGTGGCGCCGATCCCCGAGTAGTCACCGTTGATCTGGCCGACGGTGAGTTCCACCTGGTCGCGCAGGTCACGGTAGGCGTCCACCCGCTCCCGGCTCGGCACGGCCACCTGCATGAAACACACGTCCGGTGGCGCGATCTTCTCGTCCTTGAGCAGCTCCTGGTAGGCCTTCAACCGGTGCCTCAGGCCTTTGGTGTAGTCCAGCCGGTCCACTCCCAACATCAGGACCCGCGGGTTCCCCAGTGATTCGCGGATCTCCTGGGCCCGGGCGATGACCTCGGGGCTGCGGGCGAGCCGGTCGAGCTGTTCGGTGTCGATCGAGATCGGGATCCCGGCGGCTCGCACGTGTCGGGTGCTGCCGTCGGCGTCGGTGGCCGTCACGGTGTCCCGTTTGGTGGGCAGGCCACCCAATTGGCGGCAGGCCCGGATGAAGTTGCCGGCATCGCTGGGCTTCTGGAAGCCGAGGAAGTCTGCTCCGATGAGACCGGCGATGATCTCCGCGCGCCAGGGCAGTTGGGCGAAGAGTTCCACCGGGGGGAAGGGGATGTGGTTGAACCAGCCGATCCGGACATCGGGGCGTATCTGGCGCAACAGAGCGGGCACCAACTGGAGTTGGTAGTCGTGGATCCACACGGTGGCACCGGGGGCCGCCACCTCGGCCAAGGCCTGCGCGAACCGGCCGTTCACTCGACGGTAGGCCTGCCACCAGCGACGGTGGAAGGTCGCCGGCACGATCACGTCGTGGTAGATCGGCCAGAGGGTGTCATTCGACAGGCCTTCGTAGTAGTCGGCGACGTCCTCGGCCGTCAACGCCACCGGTACCAGGTACATGCCGCCGTCCTCGAAGGGGTCCGGCGCGTCGCCGGCGTCCCCGGCCCATCCCACCCAGGCGCCTTCGCGGCCACGCATGACCGAGTCCATCGCGGTCACCAGTCCGCCGGGGCTGCGTTGCCAGGACGAGCTCCCGTCGGGTTCGTCGTGACGGTCGACCGGCAGTCGGTTCGCCGCCACGACGAAGTCGTAGGTGCGAGTTACTTTTCCGGAGGACTTCCCGGTGTGCTCCTGCACGTGAAACCACTCCTCACCGGACACCGACCGAGCGCTGCTCGCTCGAAAGGCCTTGTGTCCCCTGCTCCCTGGTAGTGACACTCTACGGTGGACAGGTTCGGGGCAAGGCTCGTCGAGAACGATGAAACTTCGACGGAGCAGGTCCGGGGTCGTGCGGAATCCGGCGGGTCCACAGAGGGACCACCCTCAGCGAGCGCACAGTGAAGGGACGTACTCTTGGGCTGTTCGGGACTCTGATACGAGTGTCCTGATGACCGCAGGGGTCCACGGTCCATATCGGGAGGTGACATGAGCGCGACCGTCGGTCGTGGTCCTAGCCCTGGCGCAGGACGGCTGGGTCGGTACCGGCTCTGTTCCGAACTGGGCCGTGGCGGCATGGGTGTCGTGCATCTCGCGCTGGACGAAGAAGGCCAGGCCGTGGCGATCAAGGTGCTGCGCGACCACGTGTTGGACGATCCGGCTGCGCGCGCCCGCCTGTCCAGGGAGGCCGATCACCTTTCCCGTATCCGTCACCCCGGGATCGCCGGGATCATCGATGCGGATGTCGAAGGCGCTCGCCCGTATGTGGTGACCAGGTATGTGCCCGGGCCTTCCCTGGAGCAGTATGTCGCCCAGCACGGCCCGTTGAGCGCGCCGAAGTTGTTGGGGCTGGCGAAGGACCTCTCCGCGGCATTGTCCGCGGTGCACACTGCCGATGTGGTCCACCGGGACCTGAAGCCGGGAAATGTCTTGATCCACGACGGCCGGGGGGTGTTGATCGACTTCGGTATCGCGCATGGTTCCGGTGATGTGCGGTTGACCTCGACGGGTCTGGTGATGGGTACTCCTGGGTTCCTGGCGCCGGAGATTCTCGACGGGGCCGATGTGACGCCGGCTACTGACTGGTGGGCTTGGGCGGCGACCTTGGCGTTCGCTGCGTCGGGGCGGGTTCCTTTCGGTGATCAGCCGGTGGATGCGGTGTTGGCTCGGATCAGGGCGGGGGAGTGTGATCTGACCGGGGTCGACCCGGAGTTGGCGCCGTTGTTGCGTGCGGCGCTCGATCCGAGGCCGGGGGCGCGTCCTACTCGTGAGCAGATCTTGTACGAACTGGAGCGTTATGCCTCCGGTGGCCGGAAGACGGCGGCGATCCCGGCGATGCCGGTGACGCGGGCTCTTCCGGGTGCGGCACAGACGGCGGCGGCCCCGGTGGCGGCTCCGGGTGCGACGGCTGCGGCTCCGGTGGCTCCTCAAGTGCCCGCTCCGACGGCGGAGGCCTCGGCGCCGGCTCCGGCCTGGAAACAGGCGGTCGACCGGGCGCAGCCTCTGTGGGAGGAGACGCTGGGTCGGGCCAAGCGGCATCGTAGTTCCGGTCTGGTGATCTGCTTGGCCGCGCTGTTCGCTGCGCTGACCTTGGCGGCTCCGGTGAAGTCCTTGCTCCTGGCGATCTCCTGGACGTGGCTGGCCAGGTCGGTGGAACGTGCCGGGCGCATCCTGGGTCGTCAGCGTAGTGAGCACGGTGTGCGCCGGTGGGATACGACGAAGGCGTTGCTGTTGATGCCTTTGCATGCGGTGACCACCCTGGTGAGCACGCTGGTCGGGGCGTTGGCTCCGACGGTGGCCGCCTATTGCGCGGTGTTGGGGTGCATCACTTTGCAGAAGACCGGGGTTCTTCCGGGGTCCTCGTTCAATCCTGGTGCTCCGGGGCCTTTGTTCGTGGGTTCGGTGACGGCGATGGTGGTCTTCTGGTGGGGTACGGGCAGCGAGCATGTCCGTTTGGGGACCCGCGCCGTGTTGGAGAGTGTGGGGGCGTGGCGTTATGGCTCTGCGTGCGCGGCGGCCTTGTTGCTGGGGTTGGCTGCGGTGATCGCGTTGATCTCGCAGTCGACCGGTTTCACGCCTTCGTGGGAGCCCTTGTCCGGGGACCCGTTCGGGTGGTTGCGGAAAGCCTTGCGCTGAGGATGCGGGGCGGGTGGCCGGGAGGCCCCCGCCCTTTTTCGTGCCCGGCTCCGGGCGGGGGTGTCCTGGGGCGGTTCCGTCGCGGTCGATTCCGAATCGTGATCTAGGTGAGGGAACGGTGCCGCGAGCAGGCATTTTTCGGATCTGCCCGTAGCGCAGGACGATTCGTACATCCTCTACTCCCGCTGGGTGCCGGCTGGGACCGGGGGGTGAGGATTCGGGCGGAGAGCGGTCAGACTCTCGGAATACGGACATAATGCCGGTCGTTTTCTGAGATTATTTTCAGGTTCGGTGTCTCGCGGTCGAGTGGGGGCCTGGAACGGAATACGCCTCTCGCCTGCAGAATTGCCAAAGGGGGCGGCGAGAGGCCCGCAGATCCGGATGATCGACGTTGCGCAATTGAGATTCAGCAGCATCCCTGTCGTTACGCTGAAGTCGTCTCAACCGCGTGTGAGTGGCCGTACCTCCGAGCCCACCACCCGAGCGTGGGCGGCCCGGACGAACGACGTACGGTATTCAGCCAGTACAACTAAACTGCACAACCAACCGTTACACGTGTCCGGTGCGCCCAACATTCGTCGGCGGGCACGGTCGGCCTCCGGGCCGGCATAGACGATGACGGGGAACCCACCGGCACCCGCCGGATCGCCGTAACCGTACGGCTTGGGGTGAAGCCGACTCCGGTCGGCCGGGCACCTGGCAGCCCGAACCCGGCAGCTGACCCCGTAGGCGCTCGTCAGGAAGGACTTTGAGCAGCACATGGCCTATACCCCTAAGCACGCTTCCCCTCGCCGTTCAGTCCGTCGCACCGTCAAAGTCGGCGCCCTCGGCGTCGCCACCGCCACGGTCGGCGTCGGCATGGCCGCCGTCCCCGCGCAGGCAGCACCTGCCGGCGGCAACGCCTGGGACCGTCTCGCCCAGTGCGAGGCCGGCGGAAACTGGCACATCAACAACGGCAACGGTTACTACGGCGGCCTCCAGTTCTCCTTGAGGAGCTGGCAGGGCGCGGGCGGCTCCGCTTACGCGGCACGCCCCGACCTGGCCAGCCGTGAGGCGCAGATCGCCGTCGGTCAGAAACTCCTCGCCATGCAGGGCCCCGGAGCCTGGCCGGTGTGTTCGGTCAAAGCCGGTCTGACCAAGGCTTCCGGTTCGGTGGGCGGCGGCGCCGTCGCCAAGCCTGCCGCGCTGGCCAACCCCGCGCAGACCGCTGCGAAGCCCGCAGTGGCGACGAAACCGGCAGCCGTAGCTGCCACTCCCAAGGCGGTTGCCCCGGTGAAGCCGGCCCACGGCCAGCTGAGCGCCTCGGACACGCAGATGGTGCAGCAGTGGCTCGGTGGCGAAGCCACCGGCACCTGGGACAAGGCAGCCCTGTCCGCGCTGCAGGCGCGACTCGGGGTCTCCGAGACCGGCAAGACCGATGCCGCGACCATCGCCGCCACCGAGAAGCTCTTCGGTATGAAGGCTTCCGGCCTGGACTACTTCACCCAGCCGATGCTGGTCTCTCTCGCGGCACATGCCCGCGCTGAGGTGGCCGCAGCGAGCCTCCAGTCGCTGATGCTGGCCGCTGAGGGCGGCAACATCTCCCCGGAGACCGTCGGCCTCAACGCCGACCCGGTCGCCTACAGCTGATCCGAGCCGGCGATCCCGGTCGTCACCGCAGTTGACTGCGGTGCTCACCTCGACCGGGTGACCACATGCTCCACCCGTCGTGGGTGCGCCTTCCTAGCCAGGAGAAGGCGCACCCACGACGACTTTCCGGGGCAGCTCACCGGAGGAAAGACACAGACCGCCCCCTCCGGTGGCCGGCGAGTTCGGCTGCCCGTCTAAAATCGTCTAGTCTGAACCAGGCCTGACCAACGCGCAGGCACTGCTGGAGTGGCGCAATCGGTAGCGCACCTGTCTTGTAAACAGGTGGTTGAGGGTTCGAGTCCCTTCTCCAGCTCTCTGAACAGCAGATTCATGTTAGTTCCCCTCTCCATCGTTCGGGAAGTACACGGTTACGTCCTCGCTTTGGAGTGCCCCGAGCGGGTCGATCAGCTCCAATGCCGCCACGACGCGAGGATCGGGAGCGCCCCGGCCTAGGTAGACGTCTTGGGTCATCGAGACGCGGGAGTGCCCGAGTTGGTCGGCGATCAGTCGGGCTGTGAGGCCGGAGTCGTCCAGCACGCTCGCGGTGGTCTTACGCCAGACGTGCGAGGTCACCCAATCCATACCCGCCTTCTGCCGCGCTTCCCCGAGCCAGCGCCCGACGTTGCGGGGGTCGCGGAAACCGGCGTCGATGGTGCCGAAGACCGGTTCCTCGGGCCCGACCCCGACCAGCAGCACGACCGCCTCGACAAGCTGTTCGCTGGCGACCGGCACCTGCAGGTCGAGTGACCTGGGGCATCTGCCAGCGCATGATCTCCGCCTACCGGGACCCGGACCGCACGGCCGGTCGCACCGAGATGAGCTCGGTCATCGACGCCCTCACCGAGGGCGTGCCCAAGCCGCTGGTCGAGCTGTGCACGCTCGGCCGCACCCTGGCCCGCCGCGCCCTGACGCCGCTCTACGGGCCGTTACCGGTTCACCCCACGGTCTCGGGTGTGGTTCGGTCAAGGTGACTCAGGCCGTGCACGAGGGCTCCCCGCCCACCTCCAACCGGAGGGACCACAAAAGGCAGCTATCTTACTTGACTCTTGAATTCTTCAACTTACTTCTTAGACCCGTGCGACCCGAGCAACGTGAACAACATCCCAATAGCCGCCAAAGCAGCTGCTATAACCCAAGCGTCATGCTTCGCCATGATAATTGCTAGCGAGACCGCATATGTCACGGCTGCGACGGCGAAGAACTTTCGGCTCTTCGGAGAGTGTCGCTCCACCAAAGGATGATCGGGGTGAAGACTTCCTGTAGCCCTAAATGCAGTAAAGTTCAAAACTATGCACGCAAGGAGGATCAGGATGGGGAACCAGATCTGACTCATTTCAAGAAGAGAGTCGAATAATCATAGCCAAGACGGCAGCGATGAACTTCGTCTTCATCCATTGCGATGTAAGGGCGCCAATCACAGGCCCACCCGCACAGTCAAAGATCGCGTTCCAAACCCACGTGGGAGGGGGGATATTCTGGTTCGCCCGGCTAGCAAGATCCTGGATGGCGGAGGCAGGCAAGGAGCTGAGCGCCCCCTTGGCGAACCAAGCAACGGCAGCTACAGCAATAGCGGCGACGGCAGGAAGCGCACGAGGCGCTGGCCCGATCAATTCATATTGAACCTCAACGCCATCCAGAGCTCTGATGATCTCATCAGAGAGATACCCCGAGTCGATAAGAGACTGGGCCTCCTGAATGTCTTGATAGGTCAACTGTGCAACAGGGGCGACAGCGCACTGGCGTCGTCGACTATGAGCCGGAGCGTGCTCAGGCAGCTGCTTTTCCTTTACGGCAGCCTGCGCGGACCGTGAAGGAAAAGAGGCAATTGGTACGGTCAGGGCCACAAGACCCAGGGTCAGGGCGTTGGGCCGTGAGGGAGTCATGTCGTCTCCTTCCTGATGCCCAATATGACCGTCCTAGGATATCCGGCCTGACCTGGGCGCTGGGTCAAAACGCTCCTCGATACTTCCGGACCAGACACCGCCACAACGCTGCTCGACGCGGCCGTTACCGGCTCATCCCACGGGTGCGGTTCGTATCGAGGTCGAGGCGGGCTCGGTCCAGGTGGCTCAAGCCCTGCACGACGGCTCCCGGACCGAGGGCAGGTATGCCCCGCAGGGGCCCGAGGCGGCTGCCGTTGGCGCGTCGGATCGCCTGGATTTGAGCCAGGTTCGCGCGCTGCTCGGACCGCTGCTGGGCGTTCATTGTCCGCTGCTTGACCACCGTGGCCTTCTTCGCGCGCCGTGTGGCCCAGAACAAACCTCCCTGCACGCTGCCCGCGCTGATCTGCCGGTGCATCGTGACCGCGCTCATGGCGCGGTGCTTCTCGTGCGCGGCCACGGTCGCGGTCTGCACGCGCGCCTCGTAGGACGACGCGCGCTCAAGGAACTTCTTGGGCTCTACCGGGGGGCACCCGCACCTGGACCGGGCGCAGCACCAGATCCTTCGGCAGTCGCCCCAGGACAGCCTCCCGGTCGAGGTCGGAGGCTTTCAGCCCCACCGGTTTCCCGGCTGCGTCGACGTGTCCGGTGTCGCGGAAGGAATAGCCGTTCATCCGTCCCGTGGACGCAACGTTGGCGCGCCACTGCACGTCGTTCTCGGTCAGCGCGGCCTCGAACGCCTCCCGGCCCCCACCGATCCGCACGGCGTGATCCCGCGCGGCCTGTATGACGGCAGCACCCGAACCGTTCGGGCAGGTCCCGCCACGCCGGCCCCGTCCGGAACCGCGCTACGCGGTCGCCTCGATCACAGTGCGCCGATCCACCGGCGGACGCTCCCTGAGCGCTACTGGCGGGAACACCCCCCGAATCAGTTCCCACACCTCGTCCGTGATGACATCTCTTGACGCCAGGGTCACTCACACGCCTCGACAACCCTTTAGCAACACGCCCTAGCCTGCGCGGCCTACCATGCCGTCATGGTCCGCATCGATTACATCGATGACCCGAATGCCCCAGCGGTCAACAGCGTGGTGCCGTCGGTGGTTGCCATCGTGCAGAACGATCGAGGCGAGCTGTTGCTCATCCACAAGACGGACAATGACAAGTGGGCCCTGCCCGGCGGCGGCCATGACCCCGGTGAGAGCATTACCGCGACCGTGGTCCGCGAGGTCAAGGAAGAAACCGGGTACGACGTCGAGGTGGAGACGCTCACGGGGACCTACACCAATCCTCGGCACGTGATGGCCTATGACGATGGAGAGGTGCGCCAGCAGTTCTCTCTGGCCTTCCGGGCCCGGTTGGTCGGCGGTGAAGCCCGGACGAGCAGTGAGAGTGATCAGGTGGAATGGGTGCCGGTGGCTGACCTGGGCGCTTTGACTATGCATCCGTCCATGCGGCAGCGCATCGACGATGCTCTAACTGCAGATCGGCCAGTCCTGCGGTAGACCAAGACGGTCCTTCGCCCGTCGGGAGGCCGCCAGTAGCGCGGGGGCCGACCGCTCCACAGCGCGATGCACCGGATCGTCCTCGGAGTAGCGGCGCAGGATCTCTGCCAGCCGCGCCGTGTCGACCATGGGAGCGCCGTCCGGTCCAGTAGACAAATCGATCATTGTCAGCGCATCCAGCCCTACAAGCTGCGGCTCAGGGATGATCGACCACTCTGCGACGAGGCCGCGTTCGTCGGCCTCGAACTGAGCGCCTGTGTGCCAACCGACCAACCGCACGACTTCATCAGGGGCGCCCTCCTGGCTGAGGAACTGGGCGCCATCCAAGGCATGCAGGTGAGTCGAGACCAGCGGCGGGGCGTAACCGACGTCGTGTAGCCAGGCAGCGACGATGACGTGCTCGGGAAGGTCGCAGCAGTCGCCAAGTTCTTCCGCCCGCTGACCAACAGCCTGCACGTGTTCCCAGCGACGGCCCATCTCGCCGACCAGCGTCCGGGCCAAGTCCCGCGCCGTGTCGACCGTCATCGCCATGCCTCAATGCTCCCAATCTCTCGACACATCCGCCTGCTGGTGAAGCGCCACCGGCTGCGGCGTGAGGAATATCCTTACTGGTTCAAGGCGCCCGCTCCGCGGGCGCAGCGGAGGGACCCTGCGCTCCGGCCTCCGGGCTTCGCCCTCGGCCTACGCGCTCCCACCATGGCTGATACTTGGGCACTGCAAGGAGATTTATCCGATGAGATTCTACTCTGACCGCCCTCGCACTTTGAGCAATAGGCCCCATTTCACCCTTGAGCATGATAACTGGAATGACTATTGGGAGTTCGAAACCCTTTTTTTCTCACATACTGGGAGAACGGGTCCGCTACTCCTATAGGTGCCGTCAAGATCGCTTCCGAGCCCATGGAAGGTAGTAGGCCGGAGTTGCCCAGCGAGTTCACTAAGCTAGACCCACAATTTTTTTCTTTAGGGCAGGATAAAGAGTACTACTCAGCCCTCATGGAACTCCCAAGCGAAGCTGGCGAGGCGGCACTGGCGGCCCTCAGGGACATTGTATACAAGCGCGACATTTACGAACAGTGCAAGGACACCCGAGTTATGCAAGTCTCGCTAACTAGAACAGTGTCCGACGCTTCCATCAATGGTCAATTTACCCGCATAGTCCAGCGTGAGCGGAAAGAGAAGCCTTTTACGCTAAAATACGTTGACCGCGAAGGCCATGAGATCTCTTTCGAGGGCCGCAGCCACGCTACTCCGCCTACCAACATCCACGTTCTGATTGGTCGGAACGGGAGCGGAAAAACACGACTGATTCAGCGTATGACCCACACCCTAATGGCGGGCGGCGAGTCAGAATACGGCTACTTTGAATCTGACGCCAACGACCACGCTGATGCGATCGGAAACGTCGGCTACATTTCTTTCAGCGCTTTTGATCACAGTCCACCTCTCACTCCGGGATTGAATGGCGTCGATATTCCCGTATTTAATGTCGGCCTACGAAAGAACGTGCGAGCCTCCGCCGACGGTCAAGCGGACGATGCGCCTCTTTCCAGCCGCAGCAGCCGCGAACCCAAACGACTTGGCGAAATTATCCGCGAAGAGGCGCCGCTGCAAGATGCCGTGGCAATCAAAGACTACACAGATATATTGGCCGATATGGCCGCAGCCCTCTATGGATGCAAAATGCGGTCGCAAACACGATGGGAGCAGGCAGTGGAAACTCTCCAATCAGACCCACTATTTGCCAACGTTGAACCTCTGCGATTTATCGACGAACTGGCCCCTGCAGCGCCTCAAGAGCCTCCTAGGCTGACCAGCTCGGGGGAGCGCCGCTTCGAAAAGCTAAGTTCGGGACACCAAGTAGTCCTGTTGACGGTCACCGCTCTTGTCGCAAATCTCGAGGAGCGAAGTATCGTCTTCTTCGACGAACCAGAGGGGCACCTTCACCCACCCCTACTTGCTGCACTTATTCGGGCCGTATCCGAGCTTCTGGAGAAAAATAACGCTGTTGCACTTATAGCGACTCACTCGCCTGTCGTTCTGCAAGAAGTCCCATCGAAGTGCGTTCACATTGTCGAGAGACACGGTGACGCGGGGTCTTTAAGGTCTCCGATGAGCGAGACGTTTGGTGAGAACGTTGGGGTTCTGACACGAGATGTCTTCGGCCTAGAAGTGGATGCTTCAGGATTTCATCGACTAATTCGCGAAGTTGTCACCGGTACTGGTTGTGATTATGACGCCACGATTGCGAAGTTTAATGACCAGCTAGGAAGTGAAGCGCGCGCGCTTCTGCGCGCCATTCAGCCCTCACAACGCGAACCCCGTTTGGATTTCTAGCCATGCGGTCATTGAATCTTCCCGCACACTGCATAGACTCAGTCTTAGACGGCGTTCATTTTCGCCCCCCCCTGGAGGATCAGGTAAAGAACTCCAGGCTAGCGCTGAAACGGCTAGAGTCGGCCTATATAGCCCACGCTCAGACAGCTGCCCTGTATGAGATGCCAGGTCACGCAAAAAGCAATAGATGCGCTATCCCCATGACCGACTGCGAATGTCGGTATATCTACAAGCAGTACGTTGTGAATCATAAAAGGCGGGGTATATACGATGAGCTTCTCGGTAGGCAGCAACAGCTTTGCCCCTATTGCAGCATAAATCCAGCTGACGAGCTAGACCACTACTTGCCACAGGGGGAATTTCCCACTCTGGCATTCACCCCTGCCAACCTGGTCCCAATTTGCGGTAAATGCAATAGAGTGAAACTTCAAAGTGTCCCGAATCAAGAGTCGACCCGCTACCACCACGCATATTTTGATTATCTCCCGGGCGGTTGTTGGATCCTCGCAAGCTTCAAGAGTGATGAAGAGTCGGGCGTTCTTACCTTTTCATTGGCACCGCAAGATACGGCAACCTCCGACCGTGACTATCAAAGACTTTGTGCGCAGTGGAAGCAACTTAAACTTCAAACCCAATATGAAGCGCTATCAGCTAGCGAATTGCCCGTAGTCCTCCAGGAACTGCGCCTCTCACAATCCACCGAGCTTCCGCCTTTAAGGATCAGAAGACATCTGGCCGACGAAGCCAACCGGGCGAACGCTAAGTTTGGTCCCAATCACTGGCGAACCTTGAGCTACAAGACATGGTTCGAGAGCCCGCGCATGCATGCCCGCCTTGAGCAGGCCTTGGCGCAGTTTCAAACTCCCCCCGATCTTTTGTGTCACGTGTCGCCTGCATGACGCCGAGCCGACCGCCGAGCATCCAGCCCACTTCTTGTGGACTCAAGGCCGCTTGACAGGCATCGCTACGCGAAGGCCTACGGCCACCCCTGAAACCACCGCTCCGTGAGCCTCTTGTGCTCCGGTATCGGGTCGGCGCCGCACACTGGTCTGGCAGCAGGGCAACGCCCCCGGTGTTCATTGCAGGCATGGACGAGAGGTGTGGGTTCTGGTCCGGGTGCGTGGCCGCATTTCGGCCGTACGCCCACAGAGAACGACCGGCCCGAGGCGACCCGATACGTACGGTCGTCGCAGGCCAAAGCGGTTGGCCGCCGCACGGCTAGTCCGCTGACGCTCGCAATGAAGTGGTCGCCGCCGACCCGAAGGCCGAGCATCCGGCCGACTTCGGACCGCATCAAGGGCGCTCCTGTGTCGCGTCGCTTCGCGATGGCTGAGCCGCCCCTGACCCGGACCTTCGACGGCCTCTTGTGCTCCGCTGACTTGTTAAGTGGGGGAAGGCATCAAGGGGTCTGCAGCCCTAGGGTGCCAAGGACGCCGGTGGGCCTGATTCTTTGTGCTCCGTGCCGCCCTCGTGGCTGGCTTGCCTATAGCCTGTCCGGCTTGCCGGCGTCCGTCGCGGCGTGACTCAGCAGAGGCGTGACCGACCTTGAAGTCAGCATGTCCGCCGCGGGTTTCACTTCTCCCGATGGAAGGGCAACCCTCATGATCACGATCGGAATCGACCCGCACAAAGCCTCGATCACCGCGGTTGCCATCGGCGCCGACGGTGCCGTCATCGCACGGGCCCGCTTGGTCGTGGACCGCGACTTGCTGGCCCGGTTGCTGGAGTTCACCCAGCGCTTTCCCGAGCGTCGCTGGGGTGTTGAGGGGGCCAGCGGTCTGGGCCTGGGGGTTGCTCAAGCCTTGGTCAGCGCGGGGGAATCCGTCGTCGATGTCCCGGCATCGTTGGCGGCGCGGGCTCGGCTGCTCTCGACCGGCGCGGGCCGCAAGACGGACGCCGCGGACGCTTTGGCCGTGGCCCTGGTCGCCCAGCACCACCACGGGCTCCGGCGCGTGCAGCCTGAGGATCAGGCCACTGTCATGCGCCTGGTCGTGGACCACCGCGAAGAGCTCGTAGGTGAACGCACCACCGTGGTCAACCGACTACACAAGCTGCTGCGCGAGCTTATCCCCGGCGGGGCACCCGTACGGCTGACCGCCAAGCAAGCCAGCGAACTGCTGCGCCACGCCCGGCCCCAGACCGAAGCTGACCGTGTCCGCAAGGACCTCGCCCGCGATCTCCTTACCGGCATTCGGCACCTGGACGCGCGCATCGCCGCCGTGACCAAGCAGATCGAAACCCTCGTCGCAGCGTCGGGGACCACGCTGACCGAGATCACCGGCGTGGGGCCCATCGTGGCCGCCACGATCATCGGCCACACCGGCGACATCACCCGCTTCCCCACAGCCGGGCATTACGCCAGCTTCAACGGGACCGCTCCGGTCGATGCCTCCAGCGGGGAGAACACCCGCCGCCGGATGAACCGCCTCGGCCATCGTCGCCTCAACTCCGCCCTGCACATCGTCGCGGTGACCCAAATGGCCCGCCCCAGCCCGGGCCGGACCTACTACCAAGTCAAGAAGGCCGAATCCAAGACTCCCCGCGAAGCCCGCCGCGCCCTGAAGCGACGCCTCTCCGACGTCATCTACCGGCGCCTGCGCCGAGAACAACTGCGCGCCCTGCGACACGCCAGCTAACCCCGCAGGACCGGACCGCCCGAGCATACGGACCCCGCCGCACGCCTCAAGGACGCTGCGCGGTGCTTCGCACCTGCCTTCGGCAGCCCTTGACCCGCGCGGCAAGCTCCGAACCACGGCTAGTGTCCGGCCCCGACATGTATTCACAAGCCCAAGGCCTTGACACACAGAGGCGCTATCGGTTCGGTGGCTTACCTTGCCCAGCCCGTCTGGGGCGTGGCGAGGTACACGCTTACGTCCTCGCTTTGAGTCAGAAGCGCTACGAACCAGCGTGAGCAGTGCGAGGCCACACGAGGGGAACGCCGCAGGTGGGGTCACCAGCACCGTGAACAGCCGAAGCAATACGAAACTCAGCCATGCGACACAGGTGGTTGAGGGTTCGAGTCCCTTCTCCAGCTCTCTGAGCAGTGGCTTCATCTCGCCGGGTGTGAAGCCATCGTTTTATTCACCTTTAGACGGTCGGTCCACGGGCTGTCCAGCTCCAATACCGCCACCACGCCGAGGTCTGCTGCGCTCCTGCCAAGGTAAACGTCTTAGTCCATCGAGACGCAGGAGCGACCGAGTTGGTTGACGATCAACCGGGCTGTGAGGCCGGACTCGTCCAGCACGCTCGCGGTGGTCTTGCGCCAGGCGTGCGAGGTCACCTAATCCATACCCGCTTTCTTCCGTGCCCCAGCCAGATACCGATCGCAGCCGAGCTGCGTGCTGCCATCGCGTCCGGCGTCTACGCCGCCGGTGATCGCCTCCCAGAGGAGAACGCCCTGATAGAGGCCTACGGAGTGGCCCGGATGACGGCCCGTCATGCCTTGGGCATGCTCCGCAACGAAGGCTTGACGTGGACCCGCAAGGGCGCCGGGGTCTTCGTGCGCGACTTCCGCCCCATCGTCCGTAACAGCATCGCCCGCGTCAGTGAGCGGCAATGGGGCGCGGGGCGCGCCATCTGGGAGGACGAGACCGACTCGCGCAACCTGGTCGTGGACTCTGTGGACGTCACCCCCGAGGCTGAGGCCCCCGCTGATGTACGCCAGGTGCTCGCCCTCACCGAGGGGGAGAAGGTCACGATCCGTAAGCGTCGGTTCGTCCTCGACGGGAGCCCGTCACGGTAGCGACGTCCTACCTGCCCGCCCGCATCGTCGCAGGCTCCGCGATCACCCACCCTGGCGGCACCCACGCCCGGCTGAAGGAACTCGGGCATGCACCCCAACACTTCAGCGAAGACGTCATCGCCCGCATGCCCACGCCCGAGGAGCCCCCCAGGCATTGGACATCGGCCCCGGCACGCCCGTCCTGGACATCACCCGCATCGCCGTCACCGCCGACGGCACCCCCGTCGAAATCAACCACATGACCCTCGACGCAGCCGCCTTCGTCGTCCGCTACAACTTCGACGCGTGAGTTGGATCCTGCGAATCAGGGCACGGGATCGCGCGTCTTGCCCCCACCATGTTCTCGGGCCTGGCAAAATGGTTGCCGTGGAAGAGGACTCGCGGCATACGGGGCCCCTCACCAAGACCATCAGCTTCTGGAAGGTCATGGTTGAGGATGCCCAAGGGGCCAGGACGTCAACAGGCATGACTGCCCAAGAGTGGGAAATAGGCCTGGGAAAACTACGGCAACGTTCACTGCAGGAGCGGACCGTGCCTGCTTCCGACGGACAGCTCATGGGGCGCCCATTCCTTGTCGAAGAGGAGTATGCAGTCGCTTTAATGTCGCCGCGCGACGAAACCTCGTGGCTCGCAGTCCTCAATCAGGCGGGATCTGACGTCGATCACGAGACGAGCGAGCTTGAATTGGCAGAGAATCAGTCGCTGGTCGAGACGAGCGTGGTCACGTTCATTCCGGGGCTGAACAACATCTTTGGAATCGTGACTGGCTCTCAGGCGGCACCAAAGGCATCAGCGTTCGCCCTATGGCTGACCAAAATGTTTCCGCCCACGGATGGGTCCAAGTACACTTTCGTGGCTGATCCATGCGTATCCAAGAAGATGCGGGAAAAATTGGTAAGGTCTGACGGGGTGACCTCAGCAACGGTGCGCGTCAGCACCACACAAGCCAACGTCATGCGCCAAGCTCAAAACAACTTGGTTCGCAGACTCGGCGAGTTCATGCAAACTCTGCAGTCTTCCGATGAACTCCAGGTCACCGTTACCCTTACGGTTCCGCCGGGCCAGACTCCAACTAAGGACGAGGCTCGCAACGAGTTGCGCGATCACACCCGGGCACTCCTGGAAATCCCCGGGGTTGATAAGCTGTCGGCCAAGGTTCTGAGCGATCACGAGGACCGTCGGCGGAGGGAAGAAATCAATTTCATCAATCAGAAATTGAGCGTCAAGTCCCTCATTATGACACGCGACGACGACGGCAGGCTGATCAAGGACGACAGCGCGGTGCGAGCCATCAGGAGCAGGGCGACCGACGAGGCGCTCTTGGCGGAGCTCACGGCCGCTGACAGGACGTGACATTTGCCCTAGCCTGAGGGCTGTCGGTGGGCGATGGGAGGGTGCTGGGCATGGGGTTCAAGAAGATGACTTCGAGGGGCCGCGCGGCCGCGATCGCTGCGACGGTCGAAAACTGGTGGCTCTCCAAATCAAAGGCGGACGTTCCGGTTTTGCTCATGATTCTGGCGCTCCTGGCGGTCTCCCACAATGTTTGGGGGGTTTCGCTACTGTTGGGGGAAGTCCCACCTGAAAAGAGGGTCTCTCTGTACACCGCATGGGCGGTAGTTATTTCACTCACCGGAACTTTGGCTAGCGTCAGCATCGGCCAGTATGTTTCCGGTAGGGGTGACCGGGTGATGCTCCTCAAGAAAGTCTATGGCTCTGAATTGAGTCGTATCTGGCGAGGGACGTTCTTGGGCTCCGGTTTGGCTGCCTTGCTGTTCCTAATCGCTGCGGTGCTAGACGCTCGATCCACAGTAGATTCGTACGCGGGAATCTGGGTTTTCATCGCTGCCGCCCTCCTGGCTGTCCTCAAGTTCTTCAGGCTCGCGCTGCTCTTTAGTCGCGTGATTGGCCTCATCGTGACGGATGACGTGTCGCCGTTGTCTCCGACACCGATTGCTATCGATAAGAGCTACTTCACCAGTACAACATCCAATGAGGGCGGATCGCAGTGCCATTGAGCCGCGCACGCAAGGAGTTTCCCTGCCGTCCATACTCGTGGCCTGCATCGTGTGATGCTCCGGCTGCGGGAGCAATATCTGTACTCTCTCAAGAGCGCCGCGCTGCGCGACGGCGGGGACTCACGCTCCGGGCTGCGCTGCGTGCATCCCGCCCAACAGCACTTCGCCGGGGGCCGTCTGCGTTGGCAGCGCCCTTCTGCTCTGGCTCAGCTGAACGTGCTTTGTCCTTCTCTGCCCGTAGCGCGGCGTGTCGAGCAACCTTGACCAGCGCAAAGCGCAACAGCGGCAGAACGTCAACTCGTCTTCGCCGGAACCATGCAAGGAGCGCGGGCCCGAAGAACCAGAGAAAGATCGTCGGAGCGACGCTTGGCTCCGAGAACAGGATCATCATCGCGGACAGGGCGAGCGCAACCGTTACGAGCGCAGGCAACGCAAGGGAGCCGATGGCGGCGCCTCGCCCTATGGTGCCCCGGGCAACGGTAGCCTGCACGAAGGCGCGCGCATAAAAACACTCTAAAAGTAGAAACGTAAGCCAAACTAAGGATCCGGCCCCGAGGCTGGTCAGATCCGGGACCTTAAGGCGAGTGGTGCTGGACCATAGCATTACAGAGACGGGCACCACGAGTGCCCACGCGGCACTCCTCTTCATATAGGCAAGCCAGGCGCGTACAATATCCTTGGCTGCATTCCATATCCTGATCTTCTTTGAATCTTCTACCCCCTCTTTGGAGAGCTCTTGCAGTCTCGACTGATTGGACTCTTTGGGCGACGCCTCTACAGGTTCAGTCGGGGCAGCTTTCGTCTGCTCTGGAAGGGCGGAATACAACCGCCGAGCCTTTTCGGCCAGTTGATTGCTCCCCTCGATGGACTTCATGAGCGCGCCTGGCGGCCGCTGCAGGGTCGCTGCGAGTGCACAGAGAACCACTGGGAATGCGAGCGCAATCGGCCCAAGCGTCGAAATCCGCTCGCAGGCCAGCGCTGAAGGGATGGCTCCCCAGCTTGCGATAGCAGAGAAATACAACGCTGCTATGGTCGTAGTTGAAAGCGCATTGGCTTCTTCGTCACTGGTGCTTTTCCAGTCTTGAAACTGAACGGCAACGAAGAGTGGTAGGCAGAATGACGCTATTGCTGCCAGCAATCCAGATGGGTCGGTGCTTGTGTTCTTTGAGCTGAAGATCCACCCAAAGTATTCAAATGATAAGAATTGACATGTCGCTGGGCTGCTCCCCATGCAATCAACTGAGTTCCGAACGAAGGAAGCGTAAGTCAAGAGTAGGGATGACACAAGGGAAGCAAAACACGCAGCTGCCGTGCCAATGACGACTTGATTGGGGTCATATATCTGCCTCTGTGAAGCTGCGCTATCCAACCCGTTCGCGACCGGCGATGGCTCTCCGTCGGCCCGCGATCTTGGTGTATTTAGCTTTACAAACGGTTCCCCCAGTGCCCACGCCGCAATCCTTCCTGCCGAGACGCGTAGCCGCGTCTTCGCCATACACTCGCGCATCTAAACAGGTCCTTCCGGTGCAAGCCTTCTGTTGGGCAGTATGCGCCACGGGCAGGCCAATCGCTCTCGATGGACGCTGACGACCCGGCGCTGAGCATCCGCAGGTCTCCGTACCCGCGTCCAGGGCGCTCCTTCGTCGCGTCGCTTCGCGATGGCTGCGCCACCCTTGACTCGGGCACTGCGTCCGGCTCCCGTGCTCCGCTAAGGGTCGGCGGCTCTGTCTGGTCAAGGCAGGTGCGGTCACCGGGCAGCTCCCCATCGTTTTGCCCATCTTTTTGCCCCCGAGACGACCGAAGCGGTCGAAGCGCAACGAGACACAGCCGAACAAAGTGTGCAGGTGGGGCCGCTAATACAGCGCACAACCAAACCAACCCGAAGCGCCACGAGTCGAAACAGAAGGGCGAGGGTTTGGGCCTCTTCTCCAGCTCTATCGCTGAGTGGCAGTTACCGGGGCCTTCGCGTAGTGGAACCCGCTGATATTGCTAAGGCAGCCCGGGCGAAATGCAGTAGGGCGTCTTGGTGTGCCGTCAGGCGCCGGTGACGACTCGGATGAAGGTGACCGGGCGGGCCGTGTCGTTGAGATAGGCGTAACGCTGATCGGTCCGGATGGTGGTGGTCTGCCCGGATGCTACGACAAGTTGTTCGTCCTCCAGGACGAGAGTGAGCGTTCCGGAGAGGACGTGGTGGATCTCCTGGGCGCCGAGTCGATCAGGTTCCGCCTCGTAACGCACCTGAGGGTTGAGTGTCCAACGCCACAGCTCGGCGCGAGGGTCGATCGTCGCGCTGAGCAAGAGCGCCCGACTGTCGCCAGGTCCTTGCCAGGCGAGTATTCCCTCCATTGCGTGAGGCACCGGTTCCGCTTCAGGAAGGGCGATGGCGGCGAAGTCGGTGCCCAGGCCGTGAGCGATACGGTCGATGGTGGCGAGGCTCGGATTGGCCTGGCCCAGCTCGATCTGGGTCAGCATCCGCCGACTCAGCCCGCTGACATCGGCCAACCGCTGCACACTCCAGCCGCGCTGCTTGCGCATATCCCGTATCCGGCGACCGATGCGAAGGACGAATGTCGACGCGGCCGCCATCTGCTCACCCATGACGCGCATTATAGTGCGCAAAACTATTGTCCCTCAGTAATAATGCGCAGTATAGTGCTCATTCATGCGGGTTGCCCCGAATCCTCAAGCGCCTGAGCACACGCCCTGCCATTCCCTCAGGTGCGAGATGAGCGACAGTACGCCGGCCTGGGCCGCAGCGCGGAACATCAAGAGCACAGAGGACGGACATGGTGCAGATCAAGGAATTCGCCGTCGAACAGTGGATGAACGAGTACGAGGAGACATGCCGGTACAACCTGGCCGAAACCTGCGTGCGCTCCTTGACCACCGGTGACCTGTTGAAACTGTCGGGACGCAGGGAAGAAGTGCTGGCAGAACTGGAAGCCACACAGCTGACATACGGACCGATCACCGGGAGCCCACGGCTGCGCGCGCTGATCGCAGACCTCTACGAGAAACAACGCCCTGAGAACGTGCTCGTCACGCACGGCGCTGTCGGTGCGAATGCCCTGGTGCACGCCACGCTCGTGGAACCGGGGGACCACGTGGTCACGGTCGTGCCCACCTACCAGCAGCACTACTCCATCCCGGCCAGCTATGGTGCGCGCGTCTCCCCTCTTCGCCTGCGGGAGAACCAAGGTTGGCTGCCAGATCTGGACGAGCTGGAGCGACTGACCACGGACGACACCCGGCTGATCGCGATCAACAACCCGAACAATCCCACGGGCGCGCTCATCGACGAGCAAGGACTTCGGCGCATCGCCCAGATCGCAGACCGGGTGGGGGCGTGGGTGTTGTGCGACGAGGTCTATCGAGGGATCGACCAGGACGGCGACGGGGTCACCGCCTCGATCGCGGACCTCTACGTCCGAGGCATCTCCACCGGAAGCATGTCCAAGCCGTTCTCCCTGGCAGGCCTCCGCCTGGGATGGATCGTGGGCGCCACAGACCTCCTGGACCGGGTGGCCGTCCACCGCGACTACACCACCATCAGTGTGGGACGCATCGATGACGCACTGGCGGCACTGGCCCTGGAACACCGACAGGTGATCCTCGACCGTGCCCGCCGGATTGTCCGGACCAACCTTGCGATCCTCGACGCATGGGTGGCCGGCCGCCCAGACGTCCACTACGTCAAGCCTCGCGGCGGTACCACCGCCCTGTTGCGATACGAGGCACCGCTGGACTCCTACGAGTTCTGCACCCGTCTGCTCAAAGAGACCGGCGTCATGCTCACCCCCGGCGCAGCCTTCGACCTCGAACGGACTGTCCGCATCGGCTACGCCGATGACACCGAAACCCTGATGACTGGCCTTCGCCTGATGGGCCAGTTCCTGGACGGAAATCAGCCCTAGTGATAGAAGCGGCGTTTATCGCGTGACTTATACGGGTAACATGTGGCGCGAGCGATGCAAAGAGAGTTGCGCGCGACTGCCAAGACAGTGGCAGAGGATCGAGCTTCCCGTAGGTTCGACGTCGGTGGTCCAGCGTCGCCATCAGAAATCTGCTGATCTCGGCAGGACATGTCGATGAAACTTGGAGCGGCCTTGAAGAGCATCCGAGCTATTATCTGCGGCACCGGAACTGTCCTGTTCATCTCAGGGGTGCTCCTCTACCTTTATGGCAACAAGAGCATCAGCTTCGCTCTCATTCTGCTCGGAGTGATCGAGATACTTGTCTCGACAATTTTTTTGAAAAAAATCCCAGAAAGCGCCGTCGGGGAGACGGAGCATGAAGTCGCCCATCGAGTAGTCGATGTCACATACATATTAGCCGGTTTGACTCTGGCCTATTTTCTTGACAATTGGTTCTTGGTGGGGCTGTCAACCCCAGGAATGGTGGCCTTCTACATCAGAAACTCACGCCGTCGAGTGACTGCCTGAAAAAGAAGATGCCCGGTCGCCCGAGGGTCAACGCGGGACCGATTGCGGTCAACGCACGGCGTCGCCGGAAAATATCCACCGTCCGCTCAAGAAAAGGCCCGAACCGGCACAGCGAGGTCACCTATGGTCGACAAGACACCCGACGGGCGACATATCGTCGTCGGCGGCCGCCGCTGGCGAGCCACCGACCCCGCCATCCCCGACGCGCTACGCACCGAACTGGTCGCCGAACTCATGCAAGCCCGCAGACTCGTCCGCACCGACCCCACCAGCGCACGCCCCCGCGTCTCCGACGCGAAAGTAGCCCTCGGGGAACGCGGCGAACCCTGGTGGGAACCACCGACACGACAAGGACAAAGCGACCGTGCAGCAGCAGCCATCCGTGCCCTGCTCCGCCGACGCGCAGAAGGAACGATCTGCCCCAGCGAAATCGCCCGCATCATCGGCGGCACCGACTGGCGCGAAAGCCTCGACCTGGTCCGCGAAGTAGCCCGAGAACTAGCCGCCGCCGACATCGTGCGCATCCAACAGAAAGGCCTCGTCGTCGACCCCGCGAAGACACGCGGCCCGATCAGAATCGGACCAGGCGACCGCCTCACCCCGCCCGAGCCGCGAACCACCGAGAAAGCAACCCCAACAGACACCCAGCCTCGCACCCCGACCGGCGAAGACGTCGCCGACAAAACAGCTGCCGATGCGGACGGCCGCCCATCGGACTAGTGTCCGACATATGTCAATAATCAGACACCTGACCGTGATTGGCGCTGCGCCATCCGAGCGACGCCACCCGCCGACAGCGGCCCGACCTTGACAGCCCTCCGGCTGGCAGTCCTCGGCCCGACCCGACACCCGATCGCCTCACCATTCGTCGGTGGACAAGAAGCCCTGGTAGCCACGACCACCCGAGGCCTACGCGCCCGCGGACACCACGTACTCCTCTACGCAGCAGCCGGCTCCGACCCAGACCTCGCCGACGAACTCATCCAGTTCCCCACCCTGCCCACACTGAGCGCCATCGCCGCACTCGACCCCCACCTGCCCGAACCCCAATTCTTCGCCGACCACCACGCACTCGACGGTGCCATGCGAAACCTCCTGACACGCACCGACATCGACGCCGTGCTCAACCACAGCCTCCACCCGACACCAGTTCTGCTGGCCCCCCTCATCCGCCAAATCCTCGGCGCACCGACCCTCACCACCCTCCACACCCCACCGATCCCCTGGCTCGACGCCGCCCTCGCCCTCGCCGGACACCAATCCCGCCAGATCGCCGTCAGCGCCGCCCTCGCCCGACAATGGACCTCACCACCACGGCGCCCGGACGTCATCCTCAACGGCATCTGCCTCGACGAATTCACCCCCGGCCCCGGCGGCCCCGACCTGTGCTGGATAGGCCGGATCACCCCCGAAAAAGGCGCCCACCTCGCCATCCGAGCAGCAGCCGCCGCCGGATACCGCCTTCACCTCTGCGGCCCGATCTACGACAACGACTACTTCCACCGCCACATCTCACCCCACATCGGACCAGACGTCCGCTACCACGGACACCTCAGCAACCAACAGGTGTCGAACATCGTCGGCACATGCGCCGCACTGCTCGTCACCCCCAGATGGGAAGAACCCTTCGGTCTCGTCGCCGCCGAAGGACCACTCTGCGGCACCCCCGTCGTCGCCCTGGCCCGCGGCGGACTGAAAGAAGTGGTCACCGCACACACCGGCGTACTCGTCGCCGACAACGGAGACGACGACACCACCCTCACCGCACGACTGGCACAAGCGATCCCCCAAGCCACCGCACTCTCCCGGCAACAAGCCTGCGCCACCGCCAGAACCACCCTCGGCGCCGACCGCATGCTCGACCAATACGAAGAACTCATCGCAGAAGAACTCACCACCCGGGCCGACATCAGAATGCTGAACCGGAAAACACCCCGACCCAGCCCCGACGACACCACCCGGCACCCGAAAACCCCACCCACCCGAGTCCAAGCCATCCCCGCCGGACACCCCTACACCCGGACGATCGCCACCGCCTGCACCGAAGAACTCACCACCTTCCTCCACGACCCACCGATCCCCGGCGCACCCCCCGGGCAATGGTGGCCACACCCAGCCCTCGAAGAGAACTGGATCAGAACACACGCCGACCGAATCGACGTCGTCCACCTCCACTTCGGATTCGAACACCGCACCCCCGAACAGATCCGACGATGGACCGGCGCACTCCACGACACATCCACCGCCCTCGTACTCACCGTGCACGACCTGACCAACCCCCACCTGACCCACCCCGCAGAACACGCCCGCTACGCAGAAAACCTCCGACTGCTCACCGCCGCAGCCGACGACATCCTCACCCTCACCCCCGGAGCCGCCACCCAGATACACGCCCGCTGGGGACGCACCGCCACCGTCCACCCCCACCCCCACCTGGTGAACCGGACCTGGCTGAACCGCGAACGACCCGAACACGACGGCTGGGTGGTCGGAACACACCTGAAAAGCCTGCGCGCCAACATCGACCTCCACAGCGCCATACGAGAACTCCCCACCGCCGTCAGCCGCATCCCCGGCGCCCGACTACGCCTCCACCTCCACACCGACGCACTCCACAAGAACCACCCCCGCCACAACACCGAACTGGCCAGCCTCGTCGCCAACCCACCCGACACCGTGGAAATCCTCGTCCACGACCCCCTCGACGACACACAACTGTGGAACGACCTCCTCGACGCCGACCTGGCCGTCCTGCCCTACCGCAGCGGCACCCACTCCGGCTGGCTCGAGATGTGCCACGACCTCGGCACCCCCGTCCTCGTCCCCAGCACCACCGGACACCTGGCCGAACAACGCCCCGCCTGGACCTGGAACCCCCACACCGACGGCGACCTCGAACGCGCACTCCGAGCAGCCCTCTCCGCACACACCGCAGGACTCCGCGCCACCCGCCCGACAACACGACGACGCACCGAAGAACTCACCCGGATCGCCACCCTCCACGAACGCATCTACACGCGACTACGGTCACACAACAGACTCCCCCGGGAAGTCGGCGCATGACACCCACCACACCCCCACACCGGATCGGCTACTACATCCACCACCACGGCGCCGGCCACCTCACCCGAGCCACCCAGATCGCCCACGCCCTCCGCCAACCGGTCACCGGCCTGTCCTCACTGCCCGCGCCACCGGACTGGCCGGGCGAATGGATCGACCTCGACCGCGACGACCGACCACCCCACAGCACCGACCCAGAAGAAACCGCCGGGGGAGTGCTGCACTGGGCACCCCTCCACAACGACGGCTACCGCAACCGGATGCACACCATCGCCGCCTGGGCAGAACACACCCACCCACACGCAGTGATCACCGACGTCTCCGTCGAAGTGACCCTCCTCCTACGCCTCCTCGGCATACCAGTCATCGTGGCCGCAATGCGCGGAGACCGCACCGACCGGGCACACCAAGCGGCCTACGACCTCGCCTCCGCACTCCTCGCGCCCTGGCCCGGCACCCTCCCCGAACCCGACTGGCCACCCCGGTGGCGACACAAAACAGCCCACGTAGGCGGCCTGTCCCGCTTCGACCAGCCAGAAAACACCTCCCGGACCGGACCCACAGAGCAACCACCCACCCCGGCGACCACCCACCCCCCAACCAGCCACGACCTGACCATAGGAGTGCTGTGGGGCACCGGCGGACAAAGCTGGACCCAAGCCGACCAGGACCAAGCCGCCGCCGCGACACCACACACCCGCTGGACACGCCCCACCGACCCCGACGCAGTCTGGCCCATGCTCCGCACCGCCGACATCGTCGTCACCCACGCCGGACAGAACGCCGTCGCCGAAGTCGCCGCCGCCCGAAAACCAGCCGTCGTCATCAGCACCCCCCGACCCCACGGCGAACAGGACGCCACCCTCGCCGCCCTCGACCGGGCAGGCCTGGCCGCCACCCACCGCGGCATCCCCGAAGCCCACCGCTGGCCAGAACTCCTCGAACAAGCCCGACACATCCCCGGCGAACGCTGGACCACCTGGTCCGACGGACACGGCGCCCGACGGGCCGCCGCCCTCGCCCACACCATCGCCTCCGGACGCCGCATCATCGGTGGCCTCGCCGTCATCACACTCGTCTCCGGACGACACGAACACCTCCGCCGACAGATCGCAGGACTACTCGCCGGAACCCACCTGCCGGAACACCACATCCTGGTCGCCATCGACGACCCGACAGTCCCCGACACAGCCGCGACCGCCACCCTCGGCAGCGACACCGCAACCCTCCACCCCACCATCGTCCACATCCCCCGCGACGACACCGGCCGCCTCCCCCTCGCCGCCGCCCGCAACACCGGAGCACGCCGAGCCCGCGACACCGGCTGCACCGACGCGATCTTCCTCGACGTGGACTGCATCCCCTCCACCGAACTCGTCGCCCGCTACGCGCACGCCCTCCACCAGGACCCCGACGAGAACACCCCGCGACCAACCATCTGGGCAGGACCGGTGACCTACCTACCCGCAGACGCACTCACCCCAGGCGACAACGCAGACCCCGCCACACTGCTGCGACACCGCTCACCACACCCCGCCAGACCCGACCCACCCCCAGGCACGGCAACAGCCGCCGACGACCTCCGACTGTTCTGGTCGCTGTCCTTCGCCACCCGACTCGACGACTACGACCGACTCGGCGGCTTCTGCACCGACTACACCGGCTACGGCGGCGAAGACACCGACTTCGCGATGACACTGCAAGCCGCAGGAGGACACCTGATGTGGCTCGGCGGTGCAGACGCCTACCACCAGCACCACACCGTCACCGACCCACCGACAGAACACCTGACCGACATCGTCCGCAACGCCAACCTGTTCGCCACCAGATGGGGCTGGCACCCGATGCAGGGATGGCTGGAAGCATTCGCCGCAGCCGGACTCGCCCACTTCGACCCCACACACCACGAATGGCGGACCACCACCGGAAACGGACCATGACCCGCCACACGGCCAGCACCACCGAAAGCACCGTGCTCCACGTCGTCCTCGGACCCGACACCCACGGAGTCACCCGACACGCCCACACCCTGCTGGCAGAACCAGCCCTGGCCCGGCACCGGCGCATCCACCTCACCGACCCCTCCGGACTCACCTGCCTACCGACCGCAGACCTGACCCACCTGCACCTGACCGACCACCTCGTAGCCGACAGCGCAGAAGCCTGCGCCGACGTCATCCAACGACTGGCCGGACACCGTCATATCTCGCTGACCCTGCACGACCTGCCCCACCCGGACGACGACCCGGCCCGCTACCAGCGCCGCGCCCGAGGATATGCCCGCATGGCCGCAGCCGCCGAAACCGTCGTCGTCGCGAGCCGACACGAAGCACGACTGCTCCAGAACTGCCTGCCACCCGGGGAACGACCCACCCCGGTGGAAGTCGTCCCCCTCCCCATCCCACCGCCCACCTTCCCCCACCCCACACCCGGACGACCACGACGTCACCCGCACACGGGAAACAACCAGGACCTCGTCGTGCTCGGATTCCTCTACCCGGGCAAAGGCCACGTCGACGTACTCGAGACCATCGCCGAACTGCCCCCACAGATCGGCATGATCGCCTTGGGCGCACCCTCACCGGGCCATACCGGCCTCGTCGAACAACTGCATAGGCACGCCAGCGAACTCGGACGACGCCTCCTGGTCACCGGACATGTCCCCGACAGAAGTCTCCTCGAAAAACTCTGGACGGCAGGCATCCCCGTGGCCCCACATCGACAAGTCTCCGCATCGGGCACCCTCAACACCTGGATCGCCGCCGGACGCCGCCCCCTGGCACCGGCCAGCCCCTATGTCACGGAACTACTCGAACGGAACCCCGACAGCATCCTCGACTACGGCCCCGGCACCGACCACACCGACCTGCACGAGGCCGCCACCGCTGCGCTCGCCGACCCGTGGCTCACCTGGCAGGACCCGCGCCGACCGCACCCCGGGCCACGTGCGGCGGACTGCGCGGCCGTCTACGCCGACGTCCTCGACCGGACCGTCGTCCGTCTCACCGCAGGAGCACACCATGCCGTCACCTGACAGGACGACCGGGCCCCGCCCCGCCCGCACCGGCGTCGTCGTCATCACCTACGACGACCAGACCGGATTGGACAGATGCCTGGCCGCCCTCGACCGGCAGACCGACCCGGACGGGAAGACGCCCGAATTCACCATCGTGGTGGTCGACGACGGTTCCCGCCGAGCGCCCCGGCTGGGACGAAGGTGTCATCCGACCAGCCTGATCCGGCTCCCGGACAACGGCTTCCAAGCAGCCCGGGCACGTAACGCCGGCGCTCGAGCCCTGATCGGACAAGGGTGCGGGACGCTGCTCTTCCTCGACGGCGACATGATCTGCGAGCCGGACTACGTGGACCGGATCGGCGCATCCTGCCGTGATGCCGCCTCGGCCGCCGAAGGTGCCGCCCGAGGTCGTGGCCTGGCGGTGGGCCGGCGTCGCCATGCAGACCTGACCGGCCTGGACGTCGAACAGACGATGGCCTTCGTCTCAGGTGCGGACCGCCCGGCCGCGCGGATCCTCACCGACCCGAGCTGGTTGGCCGACGGGTACGCCGCGACAGCAGACCTACGGAACGCCGACGAGCGGTCCTACCGTTTCGTCATCAGCGCGGTACTCGCGCTCACCTCCGAGCTCTGGCAGGCGACACAGGGTTTCGACGACGACCGCTTCACCTCCTATGGCGGCGAGGACTGGGAGTTCGCTCATCGTGCCTGGCTGGCCGGTGCGGCCCTGCGCCACGAACCTGCCGCGGTGGCCTGGCACGACGGGCCTGATGCCGGCGGACGGGAGCGTGATCCGGCTGCCAAGACCAGGGAGACGGTACGGATCGCCGAGACGATCACCGCACCGGGCGCCCGCGATCCCCGTGTCCGCTGGGACTTCCCCGAGATCGCCATCGACCTCGACGATCGCCGCCTCGCCCCCGAGACAGTCCTCCTACTGGCCGCCGACCTCCTGGCCGGCTCCGACGCCCGCGCGTGGCTGCGCGACGGCACTGTCGTGCGTCAGGGACTCTGGCCGGCAGGTGACACCCGGCTGTCGATCGGGCCCGTTCCGGCGGAGGTCCGGGCCCGCTGCCGGTTCGTGGTCGAGGTCACCGACGCCGTCGTGCCGGAGGGCACCTTGGCTCAGCTGTGCGCGCTGGGCCCGGCGGCCTACGAAGGTCTGGTCGTGCGGGCCAGCCGGGCGGACGCGCAGGGTGAACGGCCTCCGCGCCGCAATGCCCCGGCTCTGCGGCGGCTCACCCGAAGCCGCCATCTCGAAGGAGTGTGGGGTGGGTGGGTGGACCGCCATGACGGCCTGCGTCACGACGTGGATCTGGCACTTCAGGAACATCTTGGCCCGGCGGTTCAGGTCGTCGATGTGCGGGCGACGGCGGACCTGCTGGGCGCGGCCCCGGGTGCGCCCTACGTCGTGACCGTGGTCGACATCGGGGCCAACCCGCTCGACGAGCCGCCCTACCGGCCACTCCTGGAGGCCGGGCTGGCCCGCGTCGTCGGCTTCGAACCCCAGCCGCAGGCGTTGGCTCGTCTGGCGGGCGCGCGGTCCGAGCAGTACTGCTATGTCGGTGCGGCCGTGGGTGACGGTGCCGCGCACCGCCTGTACGTCTGCGCGTCCGACGGCTTCAGCTCGTTGCACCCGCCGGATCCGGGGCAGTTGCGGGTGTTCTCCGATTTCCCGGAACTGGCTGCGGTCACGGAGGTGCTGTCGTCGGTGACGACGCGGGTCGACGACCTGCCGCAGATCGACCGGATGGAGCTGTTGAAGATCGATGCCCAGGGCAGTGAGCTGATGATCCTGCAGGGTGCGCCTCGATTGCTCGCGTCGACGGTTGCGGTGCAGGTGGAGGTGGGTTATCACCGGCTCTACCGCGGTGCGCCGTTGGCCGGTGACGTGGATTGCGCGTTGCGGGAGCACGGTTTCGTGCCTCATGCCTTCGTGTCGACCCGTACCTGGCCGTTGGCTCCGGTGCCCTGGAGTGACCCTTTCCAGGCCTCTGCGCGGCAGTTGGTCGAGGCGGATCTGCTCTATGTGCGCGATCCGGCCCGTCTCGATCGGCTCTCGTGTGCGCAGTTGCGGGCCCTGGTGCTCGTCGTGGTGGGTGCCTATCGCTCCCCGGGGGTGGGGCTCGTCGTGCTGCACGAGTTGGTGCGGCGAGGGGAGATCTCCGGTGAGGTGCTCGAGGCGTTCCGGGCGATCTGGGTGTCGGATGCTGCCGCCGGGTGAGCGTCGGGGGGATGTCTGGGCTTCTTCTGGTCGCTGGGGGCCTGTTCTGGTCACTGGAGGCCGCGACTTTCGCGGCCTCCAGTGACCAGAACAGGCCCCCAGCAGGGCATCGCTCGAGGGCGCCCACCATATTTGCGTGACATGTCATTCATCTGTCAGGATGGGCGCGACGGCGCGACCCACGAACGGGCCCCGTCCGGAACACGGCACCAACCTCCCGGCAGCACACCGGGACCATCGATCGGAGCAACTGTGACCCACGTCGTGCTGATCCCCGGCAGCATCCGCAACGGATCGTTCAATGCCACAGCCCTCGACCGCTTCGCCGATCTCGTCCTCGCCCAGGAGCCCGACGCCCGGATCTCCCGGATCGACATCTCCGCGCTGCCCTACTACGACGAGAGCCTCGACGCCACCGACACCTCTCTCCCGGTGCTCGCCGCCCGCGAGCTCGTCGCCGACGCCGACCTCGTCGTCATCGCGAGCCCTTCCTACAACGGCCAGGCCCCCGGCGTGCTCAAGAACACCCTCGACTGGCTCTCCCGCCCGTACGGGCGCAGCTGCCTCGTCGGACGCCCCGTCGCCGTCATCACCGCATCCCCGGGCCCCCGCGGCGGGAAGGACGCCCAGGCCGGCCTCGTCGAAGCCCTGCGTATCTCCGGCGCCGCAGTGCTCCCGACCACCGCCGCCATCGCCGGAGCCGGCGAGGCGCTGGCCGCGACCACCGCCGAGAGCGCGCCCGGAACAATCCGGCAACTCTCCGCAGTATGGGAAGCAGCCCTCGAGCACCTCGCCCAGGCAGGACACGCCCAGGCCAGCTGAACACCGAGGAATGCGTGCTGCGGATCCCGACCCGCCCGCGAACCGCAGCACGCAGCACGCACCGCGCACCACGGACATCACCCTCCGTAGGCCCGGTTCAGGGTGCGGCTCTAGGCTGCCCACCGGAACCAATCCGGCGACGAGGGGAACGACGGTGCGCCAACCACTGAGGCATATCGGGATCTCACTGATCATCCTGCTGACCGTCGACCTGACGGTCCACATGCTTCCGAACTGGGCCTGGGGGATCGCCCTGGCGCTCTTCGCCATCTACCTGACCAGCGCTTTCATCCTCACCCGAGTCGAATGCAGGCTGCAGGAGCGCGAAACCGGAGCCGGACGATGACGCTGCACCGCAGCCGGAAACTCGTCGACGGAGCGGCCCCGCCGCGCCGACCGTCAGGAGTAACGTACGGGGGCGTGAGAACAGGAAAAACGTTGGCGGTCATCTGTATCGGGTCCGCCAGCATCGTGCTCGTCACAGGATGCAGCTTCAACCGATCACGGACACCGGTCAGAGCCACCATCACCATGTCGACCGTGACCGAGGACGCCGGGGACGAGGCCCCGGACAGCACCGGCACGCGCAGCCAGGGCATCGCCGCACCCGGCATCGCCCCGGGGAAACGCACCACCAGGAACGCCCACGACGGTCACCGGCCCGGAACATCAGGCAGACAGGAGCCACGGCAGGCCAGTTCGGTCCCCGGACAGCGCGGACCGAATCCCAGCAGAAGCTGTCCCACCGGTGGCCCGTCGGTGCCGGGATGCCCCGATCCGGCACGGCCGGGCGCCAGCAGGCCCGCAGCCATTCCTCCCGTGTCCACCCCGACGGTGAAACCGGCTCCGCCCACAGCCTCTCCACCGGGGAAGCGTCCCACGGCACCCGCTACCACCCGTCCGCCCGCTCCGGTGGCGCCGGCCCCGGCCGCGCCTCACTCGAAATTGCAGGATCCGCGCTCCCGTCAGCCGATCTGAGCGCGACAAGTACGGGACGCCAGGCCGTCGCAGGCCGGACCGTCAACTGTTCCCCTGCGGACGGGGACATCCTGTTCCGAAGAGGTCCGTGACGCAGGTAAGCAGTCAGAACGCCCTCGTCAGGGCCAATCTCCCCGAGCCAAAGGCGAACCCACGACTGCTGGGGAATCCGTGCCCTCCTGGTGGTCGCCCTGGGGCGACTCGCGGACAGCTGCTTCAGATGACGCTGCCGGCTCTTCGGTCACTACGATGGCAGGAGAAGGAAGTGGGATCATGGCGTGTTCCTGGGGTAGGGGTCGGAACTAGTCATGCAGCCTAACGGTTTGTGAGAACAGGAACCCACTGCGGGTTCCCTCTGTTCATCTCTGGGGGTTGTCATGTTGTCCTTCGGGAGTCGCCTGCGCGCGGCCCGCCTCGAAAAGGGACTGTCACAGGAGCAGCTGGGCGCACCCCTGTTCTCCCGCAGCTACATGTCGCTGGTCGAGTCGGGCCAGCGACCGCCGACCCACGAAGTCATCACCCATGTCGCCGAACGACTGGGCCTCGACCCCACCGTCCTGGAGAAATGGCACGCCCTGGAAGGACAGGCCTTCGACATCGAGGTCGCCATCGCCCAGATCGAAGTGCTCTCGGCCTTCATCGAGAACGACTTCGACGACGTCCGCACCTGGGCCGGTCGGCTGCGTACCCTCACCGACGACGAACAACGACTCGGGCTGTGGTGGGTCTCCTCCTATGTGCGCATCCTGTGCGACTTCTCCGCAGGCGCCTACTCCTCGGCGAAGGAGACCGCCCAGTCCCTGCGTCAGCACCTCTCCAGCTCGCTCTCACCCCAACTCGCCGGACGGGTCGACTGTCTGCTCGCCCAGATCCTGCGCGCCAACGGTGACCTCGAAGAAGCGGTGTCCGCAGCCGAGTCCGCAGTGGGTGCACTGTCCGGGCTCGATTCCACCGAATCGGCATATGTGTCCTCCCGGGTGGTCCTCGCCTCCTGTCTGGGCGAGCTCGGCCGCACCGACGAGGCGCTCGGCCATCTCGACTCACTCGGCCTGGTCTCACCGGAGAGGGTGAGCCGGCTCGACTGGGGCAAGGCCCACTGGGCTCGGGGGAATCTGCATTTCCTCAACGGCGACCACGTGGCCGGGCGTCGCGAACACGACCTGGCGATCACACTCATCGACCCGGTACGTCACCTTCGGCTGTGGGGGCGGCTACACCGCTCGTCGGCGACGATGCGGATCAAGTCGGGCGGACCCCTGGGGGATGTCCCCGAGCTGCTGGCCAAGGCGGATATGGTCGAGCAGATCAGCCCCACCACCACCGGTCTGGCCGAGCTGGCGATCGCCCGGGGCATGTACCTGGCGGCCTGCGAGGACTGGGCGGCCGCGCTGTCCGCCCTGCAGTCGGGCCTGGTCGACGCCGAGGCGTTGGCCCCGCAGACCAGGGGCGATGCCTATGAGAGCCTCGGCCAGGTGATGGCGCGGTGCGGGCGGCCGGACGAGGCTGCTGAACATTTCTCCCGGGCCTCTGCCCTGTTCACCCACGCGGGGGCGCACGCCCGCGCCGAGCAGATCAGGGAGGAGCGGGAGGCCTGGTCGTGAAGCGCCGCTCTCCTGAGGGGTGGCGCGTCGGCGCGCGGTGAGCCGGAGGACCTCCGGACGCAGGTGTGGCCCTCGAACCCGGAGGTTCGAGGGCCACACCTATGAGAAAGAACTCGTCAACGAGTCCGGCGATCCGTCAACGGATCAGTAACGGCCGCCCTTGCGGTTGTCGCGGTTGCGGTCGCCGCCGTTGTCGCCGCCGCCCTTGCCACCGTTGTGGGTGGTGAGCTTCAGGCCGTAGTCCTTCAGGATCGGGTTCAGCGGCTGGAAGTAGGCCACGTTCGGACGGCCGACCTTCTCGCCACAGGACTTGTTCGGCCCGTAGCCGGCGCCACCGCTGGTGACACCCTGGGCCTGGTTGCCCGCGATCCAGGAGCCACCGGAGTCGCCACCCTCGGAGCAGACGTTGGCCTGGGTCATGCCGCGGACGATGTCCTGGCCGCCACCGGGCTTGCCGTAACGCACGGTGACGTTCTTGGCCTGGATGACACCACAGGTCCAGCGGGTGGTGCGGCCGGACTTGCAGACGGTGGCGCCCACGGGAGCCTCCTGGCTGCCGGCGACGGCCACGGCCTTGCCGTTCCAGTGGTCAACGGCGCCGACGCCGTTCCAGCCGTTCTCCATCGTGCTGTAAGCCATGTCGGGGCCGGGGAAGTTGTACTTGACCGGCTTGCCCAGGTTCTGGCCGTTGCGGCGGAAGGCCTGGCCGCCGGCCGCACAGTGTCCAGCGGTGATGAAGACGTTCTTGCCGTCCTTGGTTGCAGGGAAACCAACGGAGCAGACGCTACGACCGAACTGGATCTCCTGGCCACCGTAGAGGTTGGCCTGAGCCTCGATGGTGGCTTCGACTTCCTGGACCTCGACGCCCTGGACGTCCTTGACCTGCTTCTTCGCCTCTTCGGCCTTGTCCTTGGGCACGGTGAGGACGACGACGTTGCGCTCCACGTCGACGTAGGAGGCGGCCATCTTGTCGCCGACCTTGTCCTCGGCGTTCTTCTTGGAGTCGTTCAGCTTGGAGGCGGAGTTCTTGACGACGCGGACGTCGGCGTTCTTGTCCTTCTCCTTGACCTTGTCGACAGCCTTCTCGTCGGTCACGGTGACGACGAGCTTGCCGCGCTTCTGGTCGATGAAGCTTCCTGCGGTCTTGTCACCGAGGTCGCCCTCGATGTCCTTGGCCTTCTGGGCGTGTCCGTCCTGGTCCTTGACGCGACGCTTGGCCTCTTCGCCGTCGAGTCCGTAGGACTTCGAGAGCCACTCGGCGGACATCTCCTGGATGGTGGAGAGCTCTTCGGACTTCTTCTCGTCAGCGGCCTGTGCGGTCAAGGGAGCGGCGGCAGGGAGAAGCGCTGCGCTGGACAGCAGGGCGAGAGTCGCTCCGATGCGCTTATTCATTGAGGGGGCCTTCCTCGGAGGGTGAGGGGAGTGGTTCGTCGAGGAGTCGATGAACCGGCGGTAAGAATGCAGGTGTTGACTTTTTTTGTCAACAACCTCGACTTGGACACAGGTTCAGGAATATAGTTGCGCCCCCTCGGGAACCGGGCCGTGTCGGCGGCCCGACGGACGGGGTGGGGTGCGGCAGGCTGGTCCTGTGACGGGGATGAGTAACACCTGGATGCCAGCTGAGCTGCAGTTATCGGCGAGCGCGATCATGTTGGACGAGGCGGGCCGTCTGCTCGTGGTGAAACCGACGTACAAATCGGGGTGGACGGTGCCCGGTGGGATGGCCGAGGCGGGGGAGAGTCCGTGGGAGGCCTGTCGGCGTGAGGTGTTCGAGGAGACCGGGCTGTTCCTGGCCACAGGGAAACTCGTGTGTGTTGACACTCGCCCGAGTCGCCGGGGTGGGGTGCTGGGGCTGCGTTATCTCTTCCGGGCTGGGCCTTTGTCCGTGGATGAGGTTGTGGCGGTGCGGGTGCAACCGGGGGAGATCGAGGATTTTAGCTTGGTGACCAGGGATGATGCGTTTTCGCTCTTGCGTCCTCCGGTGGCCCGGCGGGTGCGGGCGGGCTGGGATGCGCCGTGTTGTGTCTATCTGGAGGACGGTCGTCCGGTGCCCGGGGTGTCCTGAGTGGGGGCCGATGAGTGGCGCTGTCGTCGGGGGCGCGCTCTTTTCGGTGGGATGAGCTGCTGGATTGGTCTGCCGCTGAACGGAATTCGGTGGTCGGCAGGGTGTCTCGAAGAATATTCTCATCGCGAGACAGCGTCATCTCGAAGCGTGGAATATTCGGCGGCGTCCGTAGTGATTTGAGTCACGACGAACGGGGGTGGTTGACACTAATCACCAGATCCGCGAAAGCACTTCGGGGACCATCGTGGGCCATGCCCCAGCCGTAGCGCCAGAGAACTCGTGGAGCAGTGATCCAACCGTGACCTATCCCGCTGTCCAAAATGCGGATGATTTTCCTGAGTTGTACAGAAAACCCAGGACATTCACGTAGTTCGCCAGTGCAGATACCTTCTCGCGCCATCGAGCTTCCCCTGCCGGATCGGAACACCGGCCACGTCATCACCGGCCACATGAAAGGCCACACCGGACCGCAGCCCCTCGAAAACCCTCCCTCGGAACCACTGCCCCGCCGGGAACCAGACCGACACGGATTCGATTCCTCCGCCGACAGACCGACCCCCGCCGACAACGACCCCGGAAACCAGGAAGAACTCCTCACGCCCGCCCGGAAAAGAAACCGACCCGGAGAACACCACCGGACGTCTACCGACAACGGACCCGGCGAACACGGCCTGACCACCGGTCAGCCCGCAGACCGGCCGCCACGACCACTCCTTATAAATAAGGAGTCGAACCCCGATCCGCACTGCCGGGTATAAGGATCCACCCGAGAAGGTCAAAGGATCGTCAAGAATGTCACGACAAGCGTCCTACTCGCCGATGAGGTTGATGCCGGGGCGAATCGACACCGCCCCCCCGGCATTGACCCACCGCTGAGGGAGAAAACGATGAACACCCGCCACGACGCCGCCGTCCGCGCCACCATCCGCGGCTCGTCCGGCCGCAGATACCACCTCAAAACCCGCACCGAACAAGGCAGCCGCGAATGGTATGTCGGCTCGGAAAACGGCAGCTGGGGATCCCCCTTCGTCAACGAACCCAGCGCCCGGAAATGGGCCCGTCAACACTGAACCCACCACCAGCCGCCACCGACGCCGCCGCCTCCAGGATCGTCCACGCCTGGACCTGAGGGCTGAACTCCAGCGGAGAAGACACCACCCCCAGGATCGGGGACCCCGGGACCACCGGGAACACCCGCGCCCGCCGCGGCCCGTCCACCACCACACTGCCCTGCCACCACGCCGCAGCAGACCCCTCCACCAACTCCGCAGCCCGCGCCCGCACCGGCCCCGGCAACGCCTCCGACAGCGCAGCCTCCGCCAGATAGCGCACCAGGATGCCGGTGAACAATCCCGCATCACCGTCCCCGAACGCCCGCAACACCGCAGAACCCGGCAGACACAAATGCCGAGCCACCGCCTCCACCACCCGCGCAGCCCGCTCCGACGACCTCTCGTCCCCGACCGCCAACAACGCCCCCAGCAGAACACCCTGGTTGTACGAATAGACGGTGTCGTCGACCCGGCCGTCCAACCAGATCGTGTCCAACGCCAGCCCCCGGCGCTCGTCGAACAAAGTCGCGAAGATCCACTCCACCACCTGACGGGCCCGCTCCACCTCACCGGCCCGGGCCCACCCGATCGCCGCCGGAGCCGACGCCGGCACATTCTTCCGGTCATGACGACGAGTCCAGAAGACCCCACCGCCCAGATCCCCGGTATGCCCCTCCACCAACCGCGAGGACAACACCCGCACCAGACGACGCGACCGCCACGACGACGGCCACCCCGATTCCCGCCGCCACGCCTCCAACCGACCCACAGCCAGCCACAACCACGCCATGTCGTCGTAGAAGTCATTCGTGAACCGGCCACCGTTCCGCAGCCATATCGAATCCACCAGACGGCCGGCCAGCCGCTCGTACGCCCGCGCCCCGGCCACATCCCCGGCCCGACCGTGCCGCAGCCCGGCATCCACCAGGACATCCAGGTAATGCGCCTGCCACCAGTAGTTCCACGTCCACTCGCCGACCGGCGGGCGCGGACGACGCACCACACCCAGATGAGTGCCCGGGACACCCCAGACCCGCGAACCGAACATCGGGACCACACTGCGAGCAGCCTCATCGGCACGCTCCGCCCACACCGACGCCACCGACCCCTCGGCAGAGGCCTCCACACCCGTCGGTCGACCGGCATGCCCGGAAGAAGATGACGCAGACGACGGCGAAGGAACAACGAACCTGTCCATCCACCCAGCTTGCCGACAAGACCGTCGAAGCGCCCGACCAGAACCGGGAAACCCGGGCAGCGAGCTCGTCTCAGAAACGGGCAAACCCACGAACAACACTCAGGTCTGGCCGATTCCGTCCGTATCAAAGGCCGTGAGCGAACTGCGTCGAGATATCGCGGAGGCGGCCGCGCGAATGGTCGTGACCTTCGGCACGCGCTCAGCCATGCGCGACCTCGCCGAAGAACTCGGTGCCGAAGAACAAGTCGTCGAACTGGCCGCCTGCACCTACGCCGGAGCAGCCGGACTCGTCGCCCTCACCAGCGACCGGGTCATCGCGATCCGCGACGACTACAGCAAACACCAGGTGCAATTCGTCCTCATCCGTGAAGTCGCCACCGTCGACTACGACCCCACCGTCCACGACGGATTCGCCCTCTTCAGCTCCTCCGGTCGACTCGTCGTCCGGAAGATGCGCCGAGAAGACGGCGACCGACTCGTCGACGCCCTGCTCACCCGGGCACCGCACATCGTCGTCCACGTCACCCGCCCCAGCGGCGGCCCCGGCGGCAGCCCACAGGAACGACTCGGACGCCACCGCAAACCCGCCGCCGTCCGGCCCGGCGACCAACCCGGCCGGCCCCAGCCGCGAGCCGTTCCCGGAGCCACCCCCGACCCCCTGGTCGCACCGAAAGTGCCACCGGCGATCGCCGCGCAGGCCAATGCCGCCCAAGCTGCCAGTCAAGCGGTGCAACCCCCCGCGAACCCCCCCACGGGAAATCTCCCCGGCGTCGGTGCAGCCCCCGGCACACCCGGCGGGACACCCACCGCCGGGATACCCACGGTCCCCCCGGTCGGACCGCCCGGCTTCACCCCCGGATTCGGCGGCAGCCCCACGCCCACCGCAGCTCCACCCGCCCCCGCAGCTCCCGCGCCGGCGGCCCCCGCACCCGGCCTCGCCCAAGGCGCCACCGGACGCCCGGCCACCGACAAGGAGATCCTGCTCGGCGTCCTGGCCGACCTGCACGCCCAAGGCGTCCTGACCGCGGAAGAATTCGCCGCGAAGGTACGCCAGATCGTCAGCCAGCCCTGAATCGCACATCGTCCACTCCACCCCAGGTCAGCAGCCGAGGAAAGCTCAACCGGCCCGTGCCGAAGCCGACTAGTGAGCCGCCACCGTTTCAGGAGTAAGGACCCGCCGTGCTGCTGCGCTTTTCTTCACGTGCCACCACCGGGCACATCTCGACCGACCGCGCACCCGAAGGGATCCTTCGGAACCTCAAAGTCGGTGGGGAACAGGTCAAGATGGCTTCCGCCGATCTGACCGAATGTCTCGCCCGCCTCGCCGTCGCCACCGAAGCGACCGCCGACACCGCCCACTCGATGTCCGCAGCCACCGGAACCGTCGCCGACGAAGCACAATCCGTCGCCTCCGCCACCGAGGAGATGACCGCAGCAATGCGCGAAGTCTCCCGAGCCGCAGCCCAGGCGACCATCGCCGTCGCCGACGCCAGCAGAACCGCCCAGGAGGTCCGCGGCTCTGTCGAATCGCTCACCGAATCGACCGGTCAGATCGACGGCGTCGTCAAATCGGTGTCCAGCATCTCCGACCAGACCAGACTGCTCGCCCTCAACGCCACCATCGAAGCCGCCCGAGCAGGCACCGCAGGAAAAGGATTCGCCGTCGTCGCCGAAGAGGTCAAGAACCTCGCCGACGAGACCACATCGGCCACCACCGAGATCGCCGACAAACTCGCACAGCTCGCTGAACACAGCGAAGCCGTCCGTGAAGCCGTCCTTCGCATCGATCGGATGCTCGAACAGGTTGAACGCAATCAAGCCTCCATCGCCGCCGCCATCGAAGAACAAAATGCCACCATCGCCGGGATCACCCGGTCCGCAGCCAATGTCGCCGGAGCAACCTCCAGTCTGCGCGCCGACGTCGTCTCCTGCGTGGAGACCACCGAAATCTCACACGCCAGCCTCGATCGGGCCCGCGAACAGATGACGAGGATGGAACGCGCGGTCGAATCCCAACAGGTCACCATCGACCGACTCGCGGACGGCATCGTCCTCCACCCACTGCGCGCCGGGATCTCTGCACACGCCGCCTGGAAGAAACGACTACGCACCGCCATCGACACCGGCAGTCTCCCCGCCGGGGTCACCGTCCAATCCGCATCCCGGGACGACGTCTGCCCCTTCGGCACCTGGCTCCACTCCGGGCAGGCCGACGCCCTCGACCAGACACGCGCAGCCCGAGCGCGAGAAGCCCACGCCCGCTTCCACGAAGCCGCCGGACGGATCCTCGCCGAAGCAGCCGCCGGTCGTCGCCGCGAAGCAGACGCACTGATGTGCGACACCGACGGATACGCCGGCATCGCCATGCGCCTCACCGACGACCTGACCGCATGGGCCGACGAGGTCGAGAAGAACGCCTGACCGCAACGCCGGACGCGCCACAGGAGAGCCCATGAGATCCCACACCTCCGGCAGGCTCCGCCGCTGGACCGTTGTCGTCCTGTCCGCGATGCTGGCTGCGCTCCACCTGGTGGGCGCCGTCCTCGCCGGGAAAACAGCCCACGCCAGTGCACCGGAATGGCCGTACAACTTCACCTCGGCACGCGGCACACCGGATGGACCGAGACCTCTGGCCTCCACCTCGATCACCATCTCCCCGCAGCTGGTCGCCGTCGGCTCGACCGTGACCTACACCGCGACGGTCAACGTGAAAGCCGCTCCCTCGGGTGCACCGATCACCGACGTGATCTGCGTGCTGACCTCCGACCCCAATGCGCTCTTCACCTCGATGGCCGCGACGGTCACCGACGTCAACGGCGTCGCCACCCCCGTCACCATGAAGTCCTACAACGGAGGACAGCAGGGATACCTCGAATGGAACGGAGGCACTGCCCCCGCCGGACCCTTCATCGTCACCGCGACCGGCAAGGTCACCGGGGGGACCCCCGGACAGGCCCTGGGTGGGCAGAGCAATGTCCACGCCTTCTCCACGGTGCCCGCCGACTGGTACCCCTCCACCCGGACCGTCTTCATCGGCGGGGGCTCCGGCTACGTCGACCACAGCTTCTACTTCACCAGTGGTGGCCGCGGCTACGGCACCTGGCTGGCCGGACTGACCCTCGGTGGAAGCGGATATGCCTGGACCGGCGACCTGCAGGTCTATGCCTCCAGCACCACTGCCGGAACCAGCACGCACATGGACAGGATCCAGACCGCCTACATCAGGCGGGCGCCGCTGAGTACGACGTACTACCCCTCACGGGTGCTGGTACCCAGTTCGTACGACGACCCGAACGCGATCTACGACACCCTCCTGCAATACCCCTACGACCCGAACACCTCCACCGGTGACACCTGGGTACCTGACGGCACGACGATCACCGTCCGACGCTACTTCTCCGGGTACAGCTCCACACGGAAGCTCTACCACCACATCGACTCCGGCGACATCGCTCCCCGCACCGACGTCGTCGCCAGCACCAGGGCGTGGATCACCGGGAATCCGGCGATGAAGGTGACCCCGCAGACCGGAAGTTCCACCGCACCCGGCCCGGCCGTCCCACCCGGAATTACGCCCGTGACCTACACGGTGACCAACACCGGGGACCAACAACTCGGTGCACTCACCCTGGCCGATCCGGCCGCTTCCGGGATCACTTGCCAAGCGGCCACCCTCGCACCCGGGGTGAGTACCACCTGTCAAGGAACCGCCACCGTCTCGTCTGGGAGCACCCTCACCCTGGCTCCGCGGGCCACCGCCACCCCAGTCTTCGGGAGCGGCGCTCCGGCACCGCCCGCGCTCACCGTGACTGCCACCAGCTACATCCATGCACCCGGGTTGACCCTGCGGACCACGGTCAACGGGGACGACGCCGGGAACAGCGGCTCCCGGCTGTCCGTCCCGCCCGGTGAGCCTTACACCGTCACCTACTACCTCACCAACACCGGACAGGCCACCCTCACCGAAGTCACCGTCACCGATCGGAGCCATGGGACGGACACTGTCGTACCGGGCTGCCCGAACAGCATCCCGGCAGGTGCCACCCTCACCTGCACGAAACAGGAGAGCGCGCCGACCGGGGGTGCCGTCTCCGTCGACGAGAACACCACCGCGACAGCGAACGACGAAGGTGTCGCGGTCAGTGGACAGGACACCTCCTACCTGGTGACCGGGACCATCGTGGGCATGACGATCTCGGCGACCGTCAACGGGACAGAGACCCCGCCTTACCCGGGCACGCCTGTCGCCGAGGGCAGCGCGGTGAACGTGGTGTACACGGTGAAGAACACCTCCAATGTCGTCGTCACCGACCTGGCCGCCCAGATCGACAACGGCAGCGCACCCACCTGCGCCGACACGAGTCTCCAACCTGGTCAGAGTACGACCTGCACGGCGACCGTCACGGTGACGGCCTCGAACCCACTCGACCGGACCACCACCGTGCGGGGTAGTGCCGACGGCACCCCGGTGCAGGTCTCGAAGAGGGTGCTCGCCTACGTCCCGACGATCGGTCTGTCCACCGAGGTGAAGAATCCCGCCGACGGGACCTGGGCTTCTGTCGACAGTGCGCCAGGCACCCCCGTGCCGGCCGGTGCCCAGCTCGAACTGCGTTACGTGGTGCGGAACACCTCACCAGCCGATCTGGCCATGGTCACGGTGACCGGAACCGATGCCGTCGGTCTGTCCTGCCCGAGGACGACGCTGGCCGCGGGAGGAGGTGAGCTCCTCTGCACTGCGAGGGCGACAGCCTCGGTCGACGGCGGGGTCACCGCCACGTATGCGGGCGCGGTTTCGGCGGTACCCAGCGGGTACAACGCGCCACAGGCCGCTGATTCGGACACCGCGGTGACCACGACCGTTCCGGTCACCTCGATCACCACGGCCCTGCTGGTGGACGGGACCCCGATCGGGAACAGCACCGAGGTCGACCCGGAGGCGACGACCCGGATCGAGGTCATGGTGACCAATACCGGCAATGTTCCGTTGAGCGGAGTGCACGTCGGCGCCGACACCTCATTCCTGTCCTCGGCCGGGAACACGGTTACGGGTACGCCGACCCTCACCTGTCAGACGACTACCTTGGCCGCCGGGGCGAGCACCCGATGCGTCGGGGAACTGAAGGCACCTTTCGTCCCCGGGACGATGACCCTGACGACGAGGACCGGTGCGGAACCGCAGACCCCGTCGGGTGTCGAACCGCCGGCGCTCTCCACGGTCGTCGACACCGGGTCCTTCTCGGTGCACGCGATGCCGTCTGTGACAATCAGGACGGACGTGGTCACCCCTTCCGGTCCGAAACCGGCCGACGACCGACCCGGGGAGATCTTCCCTAGGGCGGCCCGGGCGGGATTACTGTACGTCATCCGTAATACCGGGAATGTGCCTTTGACGTTCACGGTCTCCGGAGCGGCGCTGCCGACCGGTGGCGTTCCCGACTGCGGGGGTGCGACCACTCTTCCTGCCTGGACCGGGAGCGGTGCGCACCCCTCGGTCACCTGTACAGCCGACAGCGAAGCTCTGCAGGAGTCGCAGTCGGTGGACGCCTTCGGCACGGTGCATGCCGTGTACACGCCATCGGCGGGCCAGGCGGTGAACGTCACGAGCAGCGACTCGGCGTGGATCACCGCGGCGGCTGAACCTCTTCCTGGGCCGATCACGGGACCGAACCCGGCACCGGTTCCCAGCCCGGAGCCGAGTCTGCCCTCACCGTCCACCGGTCCGTCGCCGTCGGTGCCACCTGCCCCGTCACCGACGGGCACGGTGACGACTTCGCCTGATCCGGTGCCGTCGCGGCTGATCGTACGACCTCCGAGCGATGCGCCGACTTTCGAACCCAGGCCGGATGCCGTCCCTGATCCGGTCGGTCCGTCGGTCGGGCCGGATCCTGTCTCGGAGCCTCGCCCGGGCCCGGCGCCCGGTCCGGTCCCGGAGTTCTCTCCCTCATCGTCCGGGCCGTCGTCCCCGCCGTCGACGGACCGGCCGCTTGCGCCACCGTCGGCTGGGCCGGACGACGGGAGTCCCGATCCCCGTCCGACCTCTCCTGACGGTCGGTATTCCTCGGTTTCTGACGGGTCGGCCCGGTGGTCGTCGGGTCCAGGTCGGGGAAGGATGTCGGGCCTGCCGGAGACCGGTACGTCGGTTGCTCTGGTCTCGGTCGCAGGTGGTCTGTTGTCTGGGTTGGGCCTGCTCCTGCTGGTGGTCGGTCGTCGCCGTCCGGAATGAGGGCTGTTTCCCGGCTGGCCAGTTCGGCCGCCGGGTCACCGCCCCAGTAGGTGACGGCTGATGACCAGGCGTTGGATCTGGTTGGTGCCCTCGAAGATCTGGGTCACCTTGGCTTCACGCATGTACCGCTCGACGGGGAAGTCCTTCGTGTATCCGGCGCCGCCGAGCACCTGCACCGCGTCCGTGGTCACCTTCATGGCGGCGTCGGTGGCGACGAGTTTGGCGACCGAGGCCTCCTTGCTCATCGGTCGGCCGGCGTCCTTCAGACGGGCGGCGTGGAGGTAGGTGGCCCGGGCGCTGGTCACCGCGGCTTCCATGTCTGCCAGGAGAAAAGCCAATCCTTGGAATTCGGCGATCTTCCGGCCGAACTGCTCCCGTTCCTTCGCATATGTCGCTGCTACGTCGAGGGCGGCCTGGGCCAGTCCGGTCGCGGCAGCGGCGATGCCGAGCCGTCCGCTGTCCAGGGCCGACAGGGCGATCGACATGCCCTGTCCTTCCCGGCCGATGAGGGCCTGCGGGGACAGTGCGGCGCCGTCGAAGAGAACCTGCCCGACGGTGTCGCAGTCGAGGCCCATCTTCCGTTCCGGCGGGGCGAAGCTCATCCCCGGTGTCCCGGCGGGGACGTGGAAGCAGGACAGGCCGCGGGGGCCGTCGTCGCTGGTCCGTGCGAAGAGGGTGTAGAAGTCGGCGTGCCCGGCGTGGCTGATCCACGCCTTCGTCCCTTTCACCTCGTAACCGTCGGCGGTCCGGGTCGCCCGGGTCGAGATGCCGGCCACATCCGAGCCGGCCGCCGGTTCGGACAGGCAGTAGGCGCCGAGCATCTCCCCGGACAGCATCGTCGTGAGGAGGTCCTCCTTCTGTTCGTCCGTGCCGAAGGCGGCGATCGGGTTGCAGGTGAGGCTGTGCACGGAGACACCGACGGCGATGCTCATCCAGGCAGACGCGATCTCTTCGACGACTTGCAGGTAGACCTCATAGGGCTGGCCGCCGCCGCCCAGCTCTTCCGGATAGGAGAGTGTCAGCAGGCCGGCGCGGCCCAGGAGGGAGAAGATCTCGCGCGGGAATTCGGCTTTCGCTTCCATCGCGTCCACCTGTGGGCGGAGTTTGTCGTCGCAGATCTCGCGGGTGAGGCCGATCAGGTCCTGGCCTTCGTCCGTCGGCATGTGGCGTATGGCTGGCATAAGGCGAAGAGTATGAGAAGGGTTGTTCTCGTAGGCTATTCGCGATCATCGTGTCAGTGGGCGGTCGGATCGGCCCTGACTCGGGGACCCCTGGCACCGCCGCGCCGCCCGACCGGGCCGACTAGGCAGCTACCCGGCCAGGAAATGCGATGTCGCGAAGAGCCCGCCGTCCGGCGCGACCGCGAGCACCGCGACATCCCACCGGGCACAGGCCATGTCGAGGGTGTGCCGGCCTCCGGCCAGGACCGCCGTGGCCAACACATCCGCACTGACGATGTCCGGGCCCGCCACGGTCACCTGCACGAACGGTTCGACACCCGGCGCCGACCAGATGTGCCCGCCCCGCTCCGAGGTCCCCGAGGTGGCCAGCGCCGGATACCGCGAGGACAGCGTGAACTGGCTGAACATGCCGGAGCGGTCCGTCGGGTCGACGATGCCCGCCGTCCACGGCCTCGCCTGCCCCTCGCGGCGGTCCAAGCCGTCCACCAGGACGTCCCCGCCCACGTTCAGGCACCAGTCGGCCAGCCCCTGCGCGGCCAGCTCCTCGGCGACCCGCCCGATGGCATAAGCCTTCACCACTCCGGACAGGTCGAGACGTCCGTCCGGGCGGATCGGGGAGAAAACGCCCTCGGTGGCCGTCTGCCACCGCATCGCCAGGTCGTGGCAGTGCCGGAAGGTCTCGCTCGTCCCGGCGAGGGTGAGCTCGCCACGGTCGAGGCGGCAGGACTCCGACCCCGGGCGGTGGAGCGAGAAGCAGTCCTCGATCCCGTCCAGGAGGGCACCGATCCGGTCGGACAGCCCCGGAGGCTCCGTGGCGGACAGGGCCAGGCTCACCACGGTGCCCATGGCCGACCTGATCACGGGCCGGTCCCGGCGGCTCCCGGCTGTCGGGCCTGGTCGATCGCGGCCTGCAGACTCGTCCGATAGGCCTTCGAGGTGTACGTCGCGCCCGAGACGGTGCTGATCTCCGCCGAATTGGCGGCGACGACCCGTTCCTTGAGTACCGGCCCGGCCTTGCCCTGGAGTTGCTTGGAATAGCCGCTGTTGGCGTTGAGCGTCGCGTCCACCCCGGTGATGCACCCGCCGGCGACGGTGATCTCCACTGCCGTGTCCCCGTACTTGTAGTCGGAACGTGCGCCGGAGTACCGGCCGTCCCGGTAGGCCGGATTCGCCTGGCAGGGGGTTGCGGACGTGGTGGTCGCGGCCGACGGGGCGGAGGCTGCCGAGGACGTCCGGGCGTCGCCGGGGGTGTTAGGTGGCTGGCCGCACCCGGAGCTCAGCACGACGAGCGCGCCGGCGCCGAGCGCGAAGGAGATGGGCATCGCACGGGGCGGGGTCATCGAAGGTTCCTTTCTTCTCGGCGTGTTCAGCGCACGAGCCCGTCGAGGACGGTGGCTCCCTTGACGGAATTCGGTGTGGGCGGGTCGGTCAGCGAGTAGGCCATGGTGATGACCTTCTTGTTCGCCACGGCCGACAGTTTCTCCGCGCCTTGGAAGGTCATCAGGGTGGGCTCGGCCTCCTCGCTCTTGCCTTCGCCGTACAGCAGGACGAGATGGTCCGGGTTCTTGGCGAGGAGGTCTTCCATCGATCCGTCGAAGACGCGCTGCGGGTCCTCCCCGTAGACATTGGTGAAACCGTTGGCCTCCACGATCGGCTGGACCATGCTCGACTTGCCGTAGACGTAGAAGGACTTGCTCCCGGGCATGACGTACAGGACGGCGACGCTCCCGCGTTTCCGGCCTTCCTTGGTGAGCCCGCTGATCTTCGCATTCATCCGTTCGGTGAGTTCGCGGCCTTTCTCCGGCGCTCCGAAGATGGAGGCGACCTTGGCGATCTCGTCGTTGACCATCCCGAAGGTGGCTTTCGCCGGGTTGAGGTTGGGGCAGAAGCTCACCGGCGCGTACACGGGGATCCCGGCCTTGCGCAGGGCGTCCCGGTCGATGCCGGCGTCGAATCCGATGACCAGGTCGGCTCCGCTGGCGATGACCGTCTCGGTCGCCACCTGGGTGCCGCCGCTGTCGAGTACCGAGCTGGCGATCTCCGGGATCTTCTTGATCCTGGCCAGGGTGTTCTCGTCGTAGGGGGCGGTGCGCAGTTTGCCCGAGCGTCCGACGATCCGGTCGAGCAGGTTCATCTCGGCCAGGATCGACAGGTCGGTGTCGTCCATGATCAGGACCTTCTCCGGGCTCTTGGTGAAGGTGAGTTTCTCGTCGCAGCTGTTCACCGTGGCCGGGAAGGCACCGGAGGCGGTTCCGCCCGAGGAGGAGTTCGATGGGATGGACGAGCTGCACGCTGTCGTCAGCAGACAGCCGAGGGTGAGCGCGACGGTCAGACAGGTGCGCGTCCTGGTTCTCATGCTTTTCCTCCTGAGTGCACCGATTCGATGCGTTGGCAAGGTGATGCGCTGCGGTGGGTGTGTCCTGGCGAGAACAGGAGGTGTGGCTGCCCATGGTGCTCGAGGCATTCCACGGCCACGTGGTAGACGGCCGAGACGATCTGCGGGGTCAGGACCTCCCGGGGCGGTCCGTAGGCCACCGGACGCCCCCGGTCGAGCAGGACCAGTTCGTCGCAGACCCGTCCGGCGAGGTTGAGATCGTGCAGGACGACCACGGTCGTCGTGTCGAGGGTGCGTACCAGTTCGAAGAGTTGGAACTGGTGGTGCAGGTCCAGATGGTTCGTCGGTTCGTCGAGCAGCAGGAAGGGTGCGTTCTGGACGATGGCCCGGGCGATCAGCACGCGTTGGCGTTCGCCGCCGGACAGTTCGGTGACGAGTCGTTCGGCGAGCGTCCCGAGACCGACCCGGTCCAGGGCCTCGTCGACGCGTTCCCGGTCCTGGGCGTCGCCGTAGCCGACCAGTGAACGATGTGGCAGGCGTCCCAGGTTGACGCTGTCGCGCACGCTCAACGGCAGGGCGGCTTCGTTCTCCTGGGCGACGACGGCGACATGTCGGGCGATCCGTCGGCGGGAGAGCGTCCCGATCTCGTCCGCTCCCAGTTCGATGGTCCCGGATTCGTGGGTGATCGCCCGGTGCAGTGCCAACAGCAGGGAGGACTTTCCGGCCCCGTTGGGTCCGATGACGCCGACGGTGGTCCCGGCGCGGGCGGTGAATCCGACGCCGTCCACGACGAGACGGTCGCCGCGGCGGATGGTGACCTCGCGGGCGGACAGGGCGTCGGGTGTGCTGTTCATCGTGGGGCTTTCATGGAGCGGATCATGACGAGGAGGATCGGTGCGCCGACGAGGCCGGTGACGACCCCGATGGGGATCTCGGACGGGGCGAAGATCACTCGGGCGACGGTGTCGGCGACGACGAGGAAGATGCCTCCCGACATGGCGGTGCCCACCACGAGGACCCGATGGTTGCGGGCCAGGAAATGTCGGCACAGGTGGGGGACGACGAGTCCGACGAAGCCGATGCCGCCGGCGGTGGCCACGGCGACCGCGACGGCGGCCGAGACGACGAGGGTGATGACCAGGCGGATCCGGACCGGGTCGATGCCGACGGTCAATGCGGTGGTGTCGCCGCTGGAGACGGCATCGAGCAGCGGTGCTGCGACCCAGAAGAGCACGGTCAAGATCAGGGCGACGAGCGCTGCCGCCCAAGCTGATTCCCACGTGCTGTGGGACAGTGAGCCGAGCATCCAGAACATGACGCTGCGGGCGGTCTCGGGGTCGGCGCTGGAGAAGACGATCAGATTGGTCATCGACTGGAAGATGAAACCGCAGGCCAGGCCGGCCAGGACCAGGTGGAGGACGCCTTGGTTCCGTCCCCCGCCGACGGCCAGGACGAGTGCCGTCGCCAGGGCCGCTCCCAGGAAAGCCATCGCCGACAGTCCTGCACCGTGGGCGACGCCCAGCAGGACCACCGAGGTGGCGGCTCCGGCGGATGCTCCGGAGCTGACCCCGAGGACGTAGGGCTCGGCCAGCGGGTTGCGGGTCATCGCCTGGAGTGCGCTGCCGCCGACGGCCAGGATGGCGCCGATGCCCAGGCCGGCCAGGACGCGGGGGGCCCGGTTGTCCCAGATCAGGGCGTCGGCGATCGGGGAGGGCGGGGTGATCCCGGAGCTGGGTAGGTGGGAGAGCATGACCTGGGCGATCTGTGCGACGGAGACCTTTGCCGCACCGAAGTGCATGCAGATGATCGGCGCCAGGACGAGGGCGATGCTCAGGAGCGCCAGGCGGCGACGGACGCGCCAACGGATGGACGCAGGGGCGCGCTCCGGAGAGCGCAGGCTGGCGGGCACTGGCGATCCGTTCGTCGGTGGGCCGAGGCACGCGGCACGCACGTTGACAGTAATAGCGTTGACAGGTATTCGGACTCGGCTTCGTCCAGGGCCGGACCCTTCCCAGCCGAAGCCAGTGGTCTTGTCCGCCTGTCAGCCATACCGCTGCGTGTCAGTCCCGGCCTTGCACCGGGTTCCCTCGTCAACAGCTCGACGATAGTCCTCTTCTGAGGGATCGTGCGGGACCCAGGTCCTCCGTCCTGAGCTGCCCCGCCACGATGCCGGTGCCCGATTCCCTTCTCGGACACCGGCATACGGTCATCTGCCGGCGGGTCCGTCCTCGATCTCACCCTCCACGTCCAGGTAGACCTCACGCAGACGATCCATGAGCTCCGGATCGGGTTCCTCCCACAACCCCCGGTCCGCGGCCTCGTGCAAACGCTCCACCATGGAATGCAGGGCCCACGGATTCGCCTCCCGCAGGAACTCCTGATTGGTCTCGTCCAGGACGTACTCCTGCGCCAAGGACTCGTACATCCAGTCCTGGACGACCCCGGCAGTCGCATCGAAACCGAACAGGTAGTCGACCGTTGCCGCCATCTCGAAGGCACCCTTGTACCCGTGGCGACGCATCGCCGCCAGCCAGCGCGGATTCACCACCCGGGAACGGAACACCCGGGAGGTCTCCTCCGCCAGCGAACGAGTCCGGATCGCCTCCGGCGCAGTGGAATCCCCAACATAGGCGCGAGGGCTCTCCCCGGTCAGCGAACGCACCGTCGCGATCATCCCGCCGTGGTACTGGAAATAGTCGTCGGAATCGGCGATGTCATGCTCACGGGTGTCCACATTCTTCGCCGCGACCTGGATCCGCCGGTACGCCGTCTCCATGTCACCACGCGCCGGAGCCCCGTCCAGATCCCGCCCGTAGGCATAACCACCCCACGTGGCGTACACCTCGGCGATATCGGCATCCCCCCGCCAACTCCCGGACTCGACCAACTGCAGGATGCCCGCACCGTAGGTCCCCGGCTTGCTCCCGAAGATCCGCGTCGTGGCCCGCCGCCGATCACCGTGCGAACCCTCCACCGCCAGATCGGCCTCCACATGGGCCCGCACATAGTTGTCCTGCTCGGACTCCTCCAGACCGGCGACCAGCCGCACCGCATCGTCCAACAACGCGATGACATGCGGAAAAGCATCCCGGAAGAAACCAGAGATCCGCACGGTCACGTCGATCCGCGGACGGCCCAACTCGGACAACGGGATCGGCTCCATACCGACAACCCGACGCGAGGCCTCGTCCCACACCGGCCGCACCCCCAACAACGCCAACACCTCGGCGACATCGTCCCCGGACGTCCGCATCGCCGACGTACCCCACACCGACAGACCCACCGAACGCGGATACGAACCCGTCTCCCGCACATGCCGGGCGCACAGATCGTCGGCCAACGCCTGACCGGTGTCCCACGCCAACCGCGACGGAATGGCCTTCGGATCCACCGTGTAGAAATTACGACCCGTCGGCAGGACGTTCACCAACCCCCGCAGCGGCGAACCCGACGGCCCCGCCGGCACATAACCACCGCTCAGAGCATGCAGGACCGCAGAGATCTCCCCGCCCGTCCCGGCCAACCGAGGCACCACCTCCCGGCAGGCGAAACGCAAGGACGCCTCCACCGCCGCCACATCCGCCGCCGCGAAAACCTCCGCCAACACCGGATCGGACGCACACGCCGCCGCCAGATGCTCCCGCACGTAGCCGCCCAGATCCTCCTCCGACCAGCCGACAGCAGCCAACCCGCCGACCAGGATCCGAGTGAAGGACTCCACCCGGTCGGCCAACGCATGCCCCACACCGAACTCGTCCAACCCCAGCGCCGTCCGCAGACCCGGCACCGGCTCGGACCCCCCGGTGAACACCTGCTGCGCCCGCAGGATCGCCAACACCAGGTTCACCAGGGCATCCCCCCGAGGCTCCTGCCCCAACACGTGCAGGCCGTCCCGGATCTGCGCATCCTTCACCTCGCACAACCAGCCGTCGACATGCATCACGAACTCGTCGAAGGCATCACCGTCATCGACCGACATGTCCTCGACCCCGAGATCCTGATGCAGCTTCGCCGCCTGGATGAGCGTCCAGATCTGCGCGCGCAACGCCGGAGCCTTGGCCGGGTCCATCACCGAGACATTGCCGTACTCGTCGAGGAGCTGCTCCAGACGGGCGATGTCGCCATAACTCTCCGCCCGGGCCATCGGCGGGACCAGATGATCGATGATCGTGGCATGCGCGCGCCGTTTGGCCTGCGAGCCTTCCCCGGGGTCGTTGACCAGGAAGGGGTAGATCACCGGCAGGTCGCCCAGTGCGGCATCCGGCCCGCACCCGGAGGACAGGGCGAGGGTCTTCCCGGGAAGCCACTCCAGGTTGCCGTGCTTGCCCAGGTGGACGACGGCGTGTGCGCCGAACTCCTCCGCCACCCACCGGTAGGTGGCGATGTAGTGGTGGGTCGGTGCCAGATCGGGGTCGTGGTAGATCGCGATGGGGTTCTCCCCGAAACCGCGCGGCGGCTGCACGAGGACGACGACATTCCCGGCCTGCAGGGTGGCCGACACGATCTGCCCGTCGGGGTCGGCGGCCACCGCGGCGGGGGAACGGTCGACGAAGAGATCACCAGGCGCCTCGCCCCACGCCTCGACCATGTCCTCCCGGAGCCCGGCGGGCAGGTCGGCGAACCAGCGACGGTAGGTGGCCGCGTCGATCCGGACGGGCTGCCCGGCGAGCTGGTCGGAGGTCAACCAGTCCTCGTCCTGGCCACCGGCGGCGATGAGCGCGTGGATGAGGTCGTTGCCCGCCGCGGTGTCCGGGGCGTCCGCGTCGACATATGCGGCTTCGTCCACCCCGGGGATGTCCCCGGGCGAGCCCAGGTCGTACCCGGCGTCGCGCAGGGCCCGCAGCAGACGCACCAGGGAGACCGGGGTGTCCAGTCCGACGGCGTTCCCGATCCGGGAATGCTTGGTGGGATAGGCCGACAGGACCACGGCGACCCGCCGCTGCCCCACCGGGACATGCCGTAACCGGGCGTAGCCCAGAGCGATCCCGGCCACCCGGGCGCACCGCTCCGGATCGGCCACATACCGAGGCAGGTCGTCCTCGTCGAACTCCTTGAAGGAGAAAGCCACCGAGATGATCCGCCCGTCGAACTCGGGGACGGCCACCTGCGTCGCCACGTCGAGGGGGCTCATCCCGTCGTCGGCCTCCGACCAGGACGACCGATCCCAGGTGAGGCACAACCCCTGGATGACCGGGACATCTAGCGCGGCCAGGGCCTGCACATCCCAGGCGTCGTCGTCGCCACCTGCGCTCGCGGTGGCCGGCCGGGTGCCCCCCGCGGCGAGCACCGTGGTGATCAACGCGTCATAACCGCCCAGGTGGGCGAGCAGGTCGTCCGGGGCCCCGCGCAGCGAGGTCACGAACACCGGCACACCGATCCCACCGGCCGCGTCCACGGCATCGGCCAGGGCGTGCACATAGGCGTCGTTCCCGGCGGCGTACTGGGCCCGGTAGAACAGGATGCCCACCCGGGGCCGGACCGACCCCTCGGGCGGCGCGGACGGCTCGGGCCGGGCCAGCGCACCCCAGGAGGCCTGCTCGGCCGGCGCGGCGAAACCCTCCCCGGTGAGCAGCAGGGTGTCCGACAGGAAGGCGTGCAGCTGCCCCAGGTTGTCCGGCCCGCCGTAGGCCAGGTACCGGTGGGCCTCCTGGACCACCCCGGCAGGGACGGTCGACATCTCCATCAGCGCGGCATCGGGGGACTGCTCACCACCCACCACGATCAGACGCACCCCCGGACGTTCCCGGACGGCCCGCACGGCCTCCAACAACTCCGGCGGGGTGCCCAGGATCCGCACGACGACGATCTGCGCCTGCTCCACGGCCCCGGCCAGGACCACCTCGGCGGACCGGGAGGGATCGGCGCCGGGACGGGCCGGATTGGCGTACAGGTAGTCGGCGCCGCAGGCGCGCGCGGACAGCAGGTCGGTGTCGGACGTGGACAGCAGCGCGATGCGCGTCATGGTGCTCCTTCGGGGTCGTCCGCCCCTGGGTCGGGCGTGCACCGGCGGGTGCACGCGAGGGAGGTCACGTCACGGCGAGTTCCTGACTTGCCCGCACCTGGCGGCGGCGGGTTCACAGTGGCGGGACCGTCCCGGGTTCTCACCGGGGTTCCTCGACCGTCGACGCCGGGGTCAGGCTACCCGTCCTCGGCTCCGGGATGTGTCACCGGACCGGGGGGTGAGGCGTGGACGTCCTGCCCCGCACGGTGAACGGAACCTCCGCGGCGGCCCCGAGGACATTAGGGTGGGTGAGCTGCCCACCCGCCGATCCCTGGAGGCCACCACCGATGCCAGCCACCGCCGTTCCCCGCCACGAGGTGCCGGTCGACCGTTGCCCCGGTCTGGTCCGCCCCTACGCCTCGAACGACGGGTCGATCGTGCGCCTGCGCACCGGGGGAGTGGCCGTCGACCTGGACATCCTCGGGGAGATCGTCGCGTTGGCCCGCGAGTACGGGGACGGGACGGTGCAGCTCACCAGTCGGGGAGCCCTGCAGATCCGGGCGCTGCCCGACCCGCTGCCCGGCGAGCTCACCGACCGGGTCGCCGCCACCGGCATCATCCCCGCGCCGTCCCACGAACTCGTCCGCAACATCATCGCCAGCCCGCTGAACGGCTTCGACACCCGCGGGAAGGCCGACATCCGTCCCCTGGTCGCCGCCTACGACGAGATCCTGCGTTCCCGGCCGGCGACCTCCGCACTGCCCGGACGGTTCCTCGTCGCCTTCGACGACGGACGCGGCGACGTCCTCGCCGAACAGTTCGACCTGGCCTACCGGGCGATCGACCCGACCCGGGGCATCGTCCACGCCGGGGACCGGTTCCACGGCCGTGAAGTCGCCGCCGCCGATGCCCCCGGCGTGATGGTCGACCTCGCCGAAGCCTTCCTGGACGCCCGCGCCGGTCTCGACCCCAGCCCCTGGCACATCCGCGAACTGCCCACCCCGCTGCTCGACCCGATCGACGAGATCCCCGCCGTCGTCTCCGCCCCGGCCGGTGCGGACCGTGAGCCGAGCGCACGTCTCCCGCTGGGTGCCGTCGGCCGCCACCTCGTCGTCGGGGTCCCGCTCGGGCTGCTCACCTGCGCACAGTTCGAGGCCCTGACCGAGGCCGCCCGACACACCGGGGCCCGCCATGTCGTCGTCACCCCCTGGCGGAGCATCGTCGTCCCCGAGGGCGCGGACCACCGGGAGACCTTCGCCGCCGCCGACCTGGCCGTCGACCAGGACTCGCCGTGGGCGCGCCTGGCCGCCTGCACCGGCGCACCCGGCTGTGCCCGGGCCGAACTGGACACCCGGACCTTCACCCGGCGACTCGCCGACCACCTCGACGGAACAGGACCCCTGGTCTACATCAGCGCCTGCGAACGACGTTGCGGCGCACCTGCGGAGGACTACGTCGACCTGCTCCGCCCCGGCACGGTCGAAGAAGCGCTCGCCCGGCCCGGCGTGGTCCGGCACGGCTGACCGACCCCGCCACCCACCCGAGGAGGAAGACCGATGACCCCGCCCGAGGACCTGACCCCGCCGACGCCCCGCTACGACTACTGCCGGGACGGCCGGGAGATCTACACCCGATCCTTCGCGACCATCCGCGCCGAGGCCGCCCTCGACGGGCTCCCGGAGAACGCCCGCACCGTGGCCGTCCGGATGATGCACGCCTCCGGTGACGTCGACCTGATCGGCGACCTCGCCTTCCACCCCCACGTCGTGGCCGCTGCCCGCGGTGCCCTCACCGCAGGCGCCCCCATCTTCGTCGACTCCCACATGGTCGACGCCGGGATCACCCGGGCGCGGCTGCCCCGGGACAACCAGGTGATCTGCACCCTGCGCGACCCCCGCACGAAAGAACTCGCCGAGGCCTGGGGCACCACCCGGGCCGCCGCCGCCGTCTCCCTGTGGGGGCCACGCCTCCAGGGCGCCGTCGTCGCCATCGGGAATGCCCCCACCGCACTCTTCCACCTGCTGGAGATGATCGCCGACGGCGGGCCCCGCCCGGCTGCGATCGTCGGCATCCCGGTCGGTTTCATCGGTTCCGCAGAGAGCAAGACCGCGCTCGCCGAGAACCCGTACGGGGTTCCCTGGCTGGTGGTCCACGGTCGTCGTGGCGGTTCGGCCTTGGCGGCGTCCGCGGTCAATGCTCTCGCCCGTCCGGAGGAGATCCTGTGAACGCGGTGGCGCCCGGACGGCTGTGGGGTGTCGGTGTCGGCCCGGGTGATCCTGAACTGGTCACGGTGAAAGCGGCCCGGATCATCACGGCCGCGGATGTGGTGGCTTACCATTCCGGGCCGAGCGGGCGTTCCGGGGCGAGGGCCATCGCCGACGCCTATCTGCGTGAGGGGCAGATCGAGGAACTGATGATGTACCCGGTGACCACTGGCACCACCGATCATCCCGGCGGGTATTACGGCGCCATCGAGGACTTCTACGACACGTGGGCTGCCCGCTTGGCAGAGCATCTCGCTGCGGGCCGGGATGTCGTGGTGCTCGCCGAGGGCGACCCCATGTTCTACGGCTCGTACATGTACCTGCACGACCGACTCGCCGACCGGTTCACCGCCCAGGTGGTTCCCGGGGTGACCTCGGTGGCCGGGTCGACCGCTGCCGTGGCCACCGGGTTGTGTCGTCATGAGGACGTGTTGACGGTGTTGCCGGGCACGCTTCCGGTGCCTGAGCTGGCTCGCCGTCTGGCCGACACCGACGCCGCTGTCGTCATGAAACTGGGCCGTACCTTCCCCGGCGTGGTGGAGGCATTGCGTCAGGCCGGTCGGCTCGACGACGCCTGGTACGTGGAGTTCGCGACCCGGGATGCTCAACGGGTGTTGCCGGTCTCGGCGGTCGATCCCGCTGAGGTGCCTTATATGGCGATGGTGGTGATGGTCGGGCACGACGTGCGTGCCGATGCGGCGGGGCGGGCCGCCGAGCAACTGGCGTTGGCGGCGGCGGGGCGTCCGCCGGTGGACCAGGGCCCGGCGGAACTGCTGGTTGTCGGGTTGGGTCCCGGACCGGACCGGTGGCTCACCCCGGAGGTCTCTGCCGCGTTGGCGGAGGTCTCCCACGTGGTCGGTTACGCGCCGTACGTGGATCGGGTGCCGCAGCGGGTCGGGTTGACCCGGCACGCCAGCGGGAACACCGTCGAGGTCGACCGGGCCCGGTTGGCCTTGGACCTGGCGTTGGCCGGTGAGAGGGTCGCGGTGGTCTCCGGCGGGGACGCCGGGGTGTTCGGCATGGCTTCGGCGGTTTTCGAGGCTGCGGAGGGCACCGCGGCGGACGGGACGCCGTACAGCCGGGTGCCGGTGCGGGTGTTGCCGGGGGTGACGGCCGCGCAGGCTGTCGCGGCCCGAGCCGGTGCCCCGTTGGGTGGCGATTACGCGGTGATCTCGTTGTCGGACCGGCTGAAACCGTGGGCGGTCGTGGAGGAGCGGCTGCGGGCGGTGAGCCGGGCCGATCTGGTGGTGGCGATCTACAATCCGGCGTCGCGGACGCGCACCGAGCAGATCGTCCGCGCCCATGAGGTGTTGTCGGCCGAGCGGGGTGCGGACTGCGTCGTCGTGGTGGGTCGGGATGTGGGCCGGGCCGAGGAATCGCTCACGGTGACCACTTTGGGTGCTCTGGACCCGCGCAGTATCGACATGAAGTGTTTGCTCGTCGTGGGTGCTCGGGGCACGGTGGTCGACGCTGCCGGGCGGGCGTGGACGAAACGTTTCGTCCCGGCCCCGGTTGCGGGCACGAGTACTTCTCTCCTGGAAACGGACTGAGCCTTCATCGTTTTCCTCGCACGGTGTTCGCGTGCGGAGGTCGTTCGGGAACAGGGCAGGGATTCTGATCTCTGTCCTGAACCGATCGATTCGACATTACTGAACGGCGATGTTCTCTTTGGTCGAAGGCTGTCGGTATCGCCGAAGAAGGGTCTCCAAAAAATTCTCGGAGGAAGCCGTGCCGGTGGGGTGAATCCGAGGCAGCATCAGTGCGAAAAGAATAAATACGAGAGTGGCTCCGTTGTAAGCCCAGGTTAAATATTGATACCAGGAGTGCTGGCCCCATCCGGTCAGGAGGACAAAAGCCACGCTCATGAACCCCATGATTCCCCAGACGCCAGCTATGGTCCTCAGGAGGAATGTCCCGACGACGGTGATCACAAGGCAAGTAACGGCAGTGATCAGGGGGAGATGGGGGACGCTGGTGCTGCTGGTCCCCAGGGAAGCTTTCTCGAACGGGGCATAGACCGACGGGTCCAAAAAATATGGTGTGAAAATAAGTAAGGCAGATAGGGTGCCGGCAGGAATGGCGCCGAACATCATGGTCTTTGCTCCAAAGTGTCGCCACAGCAACGCGATCAACGGCAATGCCACGACGGCATAAATGAAGCGATAAGAAAAGGCTAGGGCGAAGAGTAGCGACATCGCAATATAGGCAGACATCCACCAGCGACTGAGATGAGATTTTCGGGCTAGCAGGTAGACACATGTGCCCGATATGGCCAAGGCGGCCCCATTCAGCCATCCGTCGGATTGGATGCTGATTTCCAGGCGCATCGCGGGGCTGAATATCAGGAGGGCTCCACTGATGAATCCGGCTCGTGGCCCGCACAGCACGGCCAAGAAGATCATGGTCATCAATAACCAGGTCAATCCTTGCCAGTAGAGGTCCCCATGGAGGGTGGCGAATGGCCCGGCCAGGATGATTCCGCCCAGCATGGGGCTAATCGTGTTGTCGAGCTGCGTGTGTCGATAGTAGGGATTCTTTCCGGCGACGAGCTCTTCCCATCCGTACTGGAGGGCTGTGGCGCGGTCTGTGACCGGGGCGTAATGGCTCACATAGGCTCGATATATGTAATAAGCCGAAGCCATGACCACGATGATCCCCAGGATCGACAACAGGTCAATCCAGATATTCTCACGCTTTACGTTGAATAGTATCAATGCAATGGAAAAAGCTATGACACTCAAAACCACGGTAATTCCGGGGCTCCAAAAAGGGTTTCCCATGGGGCCAAGGTTCCAGGAATCGCCCCCGCCCCTGGAGAGATATCCGATGGGGAGCCAGCTCAATAATGCGTAGACCAGGGATAGTGGGACGATCTTGATCGGGTGCCATCGATGAATTGTCCACCCGGCGCCCCTTCTCCGTGAATAGCCCAACTCGGTGAATTTTTCATCCGTCGGACGGACAGAGGCGAGGTTCATCAACTTTCTCCCTATTTTTCGGGTCGCCGCATTGAATGCAATCCTTTTGCATGAATTGGGATTATTTTCCGGTTCGGTCACCGGGGACTTTAGCGAAGCGGTCTGATCACTTCCGACAGTTGAACATTCCTTGGTCAAGTCGTTATTAAATAGAGATTTTTGGGGTCCGTTCCCTGTCTCTCTATATGCGGGCAGCTCCCGGCCTCCGATGGGTGGGCTGGGCTGAATGTGCTGATGACAGTGCATTGAGTGAGGGCGCAGAGTGCATCATTGATCAGGTCGCATCATTCACTCCGTCACGGAGTTCTGGATTCATCATCTTTATTCAAGCGAGGCGGCCTAAAAATGTGGCGAATGCGGTGTGGCTCGAAGCGGCGGCCAGCCCCCGCAACCGAGCAAACAGACCGATGAACAGCCGACGCCACCAGATAAAGCGCCGACCGGCCCGCATCGCTCCTGCAGCAATGAGCGCTCCGTCCGGCCGCCACGCTCCGAGAACGTCCCAGGGAAGGCGACATCGATCACCGATGACGACTCGGAACGAGCCGTCACTCATCCGGACGTATCAGTACGTCCGGATGACATGGAGGCCGCTCGGTCTCGACCCGGCCACTCGACGAAATCTCGAGGACGACCCCGAAAGCAGATTCGGAAAGAACACAGCGAGAAAACCGACACGAACAGCCTGTACGCGCCCTTTGACCGCCACCTACTCTGGGCTGAAGGGCACAGCATCCACCGAAAGACCATCAGTGGAGGAACCATGAGCTCACCCACCTCTGATCCGCACGGCCATCCTGGACCGAGCAGCCAGTCAGATTTCCACGGACCGTATCCGCAGACCGGCACACCCGGTCAGTACTGGGCTTCCACCGGCGGATACGACGCTCCCGGCGCAGGGCCGCAGGACTACGTTCCACCCCGCCCCGGGGCACCCCGGCAGGTGACCGCTCAAGACCGGACGACGGCGACACTCACCCATCTGACGCCCCTCCTCGCGATGCTGTTCACCGTCGGTTGGCTGTCCTTCGCCGGTCCGCTGATCATGTGGGCCGTCCACAAGGACAACAACGACTTCGTCCGACGGTCGGCCGCCGCCGCCTTCAACTTCAACCTGTCGATGTGGCTGCTGGGCGTCATCGGATGGGTCTGCGTGTTGACATTGCTGCTGATCCCGGTCGGTGTGCCGCTGCTACTGTTCGCCTTCTTCGTCCAGATCATCCTGCACATCGTCGCCGCCGTCCGCGCCAACCAGGGCGAGATCTACCGGTATCCGATGCAATTCCTGAACGTGCTCTCCTGACCCCGGACGGACGGAACGTGTACGGTCGTCGGCGGGCGTAGCCGACCCGTGCCGCGACGCCGGGAACTCACCCCGGGAATCTACGCATCACCAGACGCGGACGCCCCGAAGCGACCGCGTCGGTCTGCCCCACGACCACGAAACCCACCTTCTCGAACATCGCCCGCGTGCCCACGAAAGCCATCGTCACGTCGATCCGGCCACCCTCGGCATCCACCGGGTAGGCCTCCACCGCAGGAGCACCGTGCCCGAAAGCATGTGCGACCGCGCCTGCCAACAGGTCGGTCGTGTACCCGCGCCGCCGATACCCGCCACGGATCACCGTGCAGATGACGCTCCACACCGGAAGATCATCGACCGGGAGAATCCGCGACGAAGCCACCAACTTGGGTATGTCGGCACGCGGGCCGACATGACACCAACCGACCGGTTCACCGTCGACATAACCGACCACGCCCGGCGCCACGGGCCGCTCGCACAAAGCCCGCATCGCCCGCTCCCGGTCGCCACCGCCCACAGCGCGGACATCACCGGCCCGCAACCGGTGCACCACACACCAACAATGCGTCGACCTGCGGTTCGGATTGACCACATCGGCGAAATCATCGAATCGCTCCGGGGTCAACGGGAAGGTCTCGAAGGCCATACCCCCATCAAGGCATGACGGCACGGAGGCCGCCACCGGGAAGGCCTCCGCCACCGGTTCAGCCCTCCCGCGGCGCGACGGTCCGGCACCGGTCGGAATACAGGTGCGACTCGACGAAACCCTCCGCATCCAACGCCCAACCGACGATGACGACCGCAGCCTGACGCAGACCCTCCGCCTCGACCTGATCGGCGATATCGGCCAAGGTGCCCCGCAACACCAACTCGTCAGGCTGCTCCGCCCGCGAGACCACCGCCACCGGACAGTCCGCCCCGTACGGCCTGACCAACTCCCCGGCGAGCCGACGCACATGCCGGATCGACAGATGCAGCACCAACGTGGCCCGGGTCTCCGCGAAAGCAGCCAAGGACTCCCGCTCCGGCATCTGGGTGGACACCTTGTGCGTCCGGGTGAGCACCACGCTCTGCGTCACCTCCGGAACCGTCAACTCCCGGGAGAGCAATGCCGCCGCTGCCGCATAAGCAGGCACCCCCGGAGTGACATCCCACGGGACCCCGGCCCGGTCCAACCGCCGCCCCTGCTCGGCCACCGCCGAATAGATCGACGGATCACCCGAACACAGCCGGGCCACATCCAACCCCCGCCCGTGGGCATCCACCAGGACCGCCGTGATCTGATCCAGGTCCAGCCCCTGCGTGTCGACCAGCTCGACACCCTCCGGGCAATGACCCAACACATCCTCGGTGACATAGGTACCGGCGTACAGACACACCGGGGAAGCCGCCAACAAGCGCACCGCCCGCACCGTCAACAGATCGGCCGCGCCCGGCCCCGCACCGATGAAATGGACGGTCATGCGTTCTCCTCACAGGAAGGGCCGGCCGACCCGGACGGAACAGGCTTCACCGTGCTCCACTGCACGACGGTGCGGGACGGCGACCAGCCGATATAACTGCCGATCGGTTCAGCAGTCTCCACGGCGATCCGGGCCAGATCCCCACCCCAACGACGATAGGACGACACCGCCAGGGCCTCGGTCTCCGCAGTGACCCCGTGGACGACCACACGGCCCCCCGGGCGCACCGCGGCGTACGCGGCCTCGACGATCTCCTCCCGGGCACCGCCCCCGATGAAAACCGCATCCGGGGCCTGCGCCGCCAACTCGGGAGCCGACCGGGCCCCCAACAGGACATCGGCGACCGCCGCATGCACCACCGTCACCTGCCCGCCCACCCCCAACCGGTCGACATTGCGCAGGATGCGGGCGAAACGATCCGGATGGCGCTCCACCGACACCACCCGGTTACGAGGATGCACCCGGGCCCACTCGATGCCGACCGAACCGGCACCGGCACCCAGATCCCACAACAAGGCCCCCGGAGTAGGTGCCAGATGGGCGAGCGCCGTCGCCCGGATATGTCTCTTCGTGAGCTGACCGTCGTTCTCGAAGGCGTCGTCCGGCAGACCGGGAACCACCGAACGTACCGGCGCACCCGGGGCAGGACGCGCCTCCACCGTGAGCAGACACAACGCCGGCAACCCCTCGGGCGGGCAGAACGCCCACCGGTCGGCATCACCCTCCACCCGCGACTCGTCCGGACCACCCAACCGACCCCACACCGTCAACCGGCTCGGACCGTACCCCTCCTCGACGGCGATCCGGGCGATCCGGGCGACATCGTCCGGACCGGAGAGCAGGACCACCAGCCGGGCGCCCGGAGCCAGATCACGACGCAACCGGCCCAAGTCGCGGCCGACCACGGTGACCACCTCGCAACTCTCCGCCGACCACCCCTGACGGGCCCGGGCCAGAGCCGCCGAGGACACCCCAGGATGGATACGCACCGACCCGGCCCCCAACAGGTCGACCAAAGTGCTGCCGACACCGGACACCAACGGGTCCCCACTGGCCAGAACGACCACCCGGCGACCCTCGACATCACGCAACAGATCAGGCAGACCGGCACGCAACGGGCTGGGCCACGGGCATCGCACCGCGCGATGCCCCTCGGGCAACAACTCCAGGTGACGCGGGCCACCGAGGACGACCTCGGCCCCGTCGATCAGCACACGTTCCGGAGACCCCTCGGAGGGCAGACCACCGGCCCCCACACCCACGACATCGATCACGCTGGTCGACCTTACCGGCAAGAACGTCGGCACGCCCGACCCTCCGCCACAGCACCGACGTCAACACCACGGATCAGACACCGCCCACGCCCAGAGACCCACCTCCGGACCCTCGGCCGTGAAGAACGCCCGGCCCCCGTCCCACACCGGCCCCCGACCGTGCAGAGCACGCCCGCCGTCCAACCCGGGCAGACGATGCACCGGAACCTCCAACGGAGGATGTCCGGCCCGCGCACAATGCACCAGCACACACTCCGAACGGCTCTCCCGGAGGAAAACCAAGGCATCGTCCTCGACCCGGACCAGACGCAGACCGCCCACGCACAAGGCCTCACTCGACCGACGCGCAGCGATCAACGAACGGAACGCCTCACGCAATGCACCTGACCACAGCTCCGAACGGTCCCACGGCATCGGACGCCGTCCGTCCTCCCCGAAACGACCCGGCATGCCGATCTCGTCACCGTAGGTGACCATGGGGACACCCGGCATCGTGACCACCAGACCCAGAGCCACCTCGACCAGACTCGGATCCCCACCCACCAGGGTGTGGATCCGAGTGGTGTCATGCGAACCCGCCAAGTTGAAGGACACCGACCTCGCCGCCCACGGCAACTGCGCCCCGAAATCCGCCATCGTGGCCACGACCTGCTCCCCCCCGAGCCGAGGCACCGACACCGGCAGCCCCAGGAAGGACGGAGCCTCCTGCGGCGCGCGCAACCAGGTCCACAGCGGACGGGTGAAACCCGAGTAGTTCATCGCCCCGTGCCAACCCTCCCCGGACAGGTCACCGGCCAGGTCGTGGCAGTGTTCGGCGATGAGCAACCCGTCCGGGCGAGCCGCCCGAACCGCCGCCCGCATCTGTCTCTGCACCTGGTCGTAACGATCTTCAACACCCAGACGACCGGTCATATTGGCGACATCGACCCGCCACCCGTCCAAGTCGTAAGGCGGTCGCAGCCACCGTTGGACGACCCCATCCGGTCCGAAGAAACGGCGCGCCAGCTCGGGCGAACCGTGGTCGAGCTTGGGCAGAGAAGGAACGCCTAACCAGCACACCGGGGAACCCTGCGGGTCGAAACGGTAGAAACCGTGCTCGGGACTGTCCGGACCCTCCTGGGCGGCGCGGAACCAATCGTGCCGATACCCGGTGTGATTGGTGGTCAGGTCCCCGATCACTCGCAGCCCGCGGTCGTGAGCTGCCCGGGTCAGCCTGATCAGGGCCTCCGGCCCGCCGAGCAGCGGGTCGACGGTGTCGAAACTGGTCGCGTCGTACCGGTGACTGGACGTCGCCGGGAAGAAGGGCGTCAGGTAGAGGACGGTGGCTCCGAGGTCGAGGACGTCGGCCAGATGCGCGGTGATCCCGTCGAGATCACCGCCGAAGAACTGCGCCGAGGCGCGCTCGCCGGCACTGACCGGATCGGCCCAGTCGGCGGGATCGGCCCAGGACGGCGGTTCACGGAGCGCAGCTGCTGGGGAACGGGCGTACCGGTCGGGGAAGATCTGGTACACCACGGATTCCCGGGCCCAGTCCGGAGGCGCCTCGGTCGCGACCACTCGGAAGTCGGCGATGTCCGGGACATCCCGGACATGTATCCCGGTGCCGTTCACCCAGGCGTATCCCCAGGGGCCGCCGTGGAGCAGAAAACGGTAGTGGGTGATCGGATTCACCACCGGCAAGGTCGCCACCCACCAGGTGTCGCTGTCGGTCCGTCGCGTGGGGACAGCCGCGACGAAACAGGGTTCGGCGTCCTGGGTGGTGCGGACATGGACCTGGGTGATCTCCGGTTGCCCGTCGGGAGGATGCGGGACCCGCAACCGCACCCTCACCTGGTCGCCGATCGAGGGGTGGGCGTCCTCGACGTACAAGGACGACCCGTCGTGATGAGGAAGGTCAAGGGACGAGACGACATTCATCGGAGACTTCCTCGGGTGAGTCCGGAGACGAGCTGCCTCTGGAAGACGAGATAGATGAGGAGCACCGGGGCGGAGGACAACAGCGCACCCACCGCGAACTGGCCCAGGTACTGGTGACGGTCGGCCCGCATCATGGCGTTCAGACCGACGGCGAGGGTCTGCCGATCGGGGTCGGTCAGGAATATCCCTGCGAGGAGGAACTCGCTGTACACCGACACGAAGGAAACCATCAGGACGGTGACCAGGACGGGACGGGCCAGCCGGAGGGTGATGCCGAGGAAGATGCGCAGATGGGAGCAGCCGTCCAGTACGGCGGCCTCGTCGAGCTCCCGGGGCAGCGTGTCGAAGTAGCCCTTCAGGAGCCAGACGTTCGCGCCCATGGCGCCCCCCAGGTAGGCCAGGATCAACCCGGCCGGAGTGCCCAGACCCAGCGCAGGAATCGCGTCACCGACCGCGGCGAAGGTGCTGTAGAGGGCGACGAAGGACAGGATCGCAGGGAACATCTGCACCAGCAGCAGACCGAAGAGGCCGGGGCGGCGTCCGGGAAAACGCAGCCGGGAGAAGGCATAGGCGGCGCAGGCGGACAGGAAGACCGTGGCCACGCTGGCCACCCCGGCCACGACCAGGGAGGTGCGGTACCAGGCCAGGAAAGGATGATGCGGGTCGGACAACAGATCACGCAGATTGTCCGTCGACGCGGCGGAGGGCCACAACGAACTGGTGACCAGGTTGCCGGCCGGATCCACCGCGGCCGAAACGACGAAGACCACGGGGAAAAGCGTCCAGGCCAGGACAAAGACGATCAGGAGATAACGCCACCACAGCCCGCGCAAGCGGTGCACTCGGGTGGGATGGGCGCTCGCCGTCATGAGATCTCCTCCAGAGCCGCGGTCTTCCGGAAGGCCGACCAGGACAACAGGGCCACCAGGACGAAGATCACCAGGGAGACCGCCGAGGCCAGACCGTAGTTCGGGGAACTTCCCCCGAAGGCCAGCCGGAAGGCGTACGTGATGAGCAGGTCGGTCGCCCCCACCGCGGTGGTGCCCGACTGGAACGGGCCACCACCGGTGAGCAGATAGATCAATCCGAAGTTGTTGAAATTGAAGCTGAACGAAGCCAGCAGCAGCGGCCCGGTGGAGACCAGCAGCAGAGGGAGCCGCACCGAGGTCAACGTGCGCCAGGCCGAGGCCCCGTCGACCTTGGCGGCGTCGAGCACCTCCTCGGGGATCGACTGCAGGGCGCCGGTGCAGATCAGGAACATATAGGGAAAGCCCATCCACGTGCTGGTGATCAGTGCGGCGGCGCGTGCCCAACCGGGGTCGCCGAGCCAGTCGACATGCAGGCCGGACAGGCCGTTGACCAGCCCGTAGTCCTGGTTGAACAGGGAAAGCCATACCAAGGCGGTGACGAACGGGGGGAGGGCGTAGGGCAGGATCAGGATCGAGCGGATCAGTCCGCGTCCGCGGATCCGGTCGTCGTCCAGCAACAGGGCGACGAGCATGCCCACACCGAACTGCAACAGCACCGATAACGCGGCGAAAGCGATATTCCAGGCGAGGATCCCCACGAAACCGGCGCGGAGAATCGGGTCGGTCACCACGGTGGTGAAGTTCGCGGCCCCGACATATTCCTTCCACCCCTGGGGGAGACTCCGCCCGTCGTCGCTGACCCAGCGGGCGTCGCGGGCCCGGTAGACCGTGCCTTCTTCGATGTCGACGAGAGCGTCGGCAGAGGCGTCGTGACGGAGGGTGGGCCGTCCCTCGAAGGCATCGGACAGGCCGACCCGTTTGATGCCGCCACCGTCGGAGGTCGGCACGGCGAACGAGGTCAGGTCCTGACGGGTGTTGACGGTGCGGGCGTCGAGAACCTGGTACCCCTCGGCAGCGGTGATCCGGCCGTCGACGAGTGTGGCCCGGTCGGCGGGCAAGGGCGCCAGACCTGAGGCTGTGCCGATGAAGAGGGCACCGTCGGGTGCGACCAACAAATAGGCCGGCGCGCCGGTTGTCGGGTCCTGCCCGGCACGGACCGCGACACTGAGCCGGTACCGGTGCGATCCGGGCACCTCACGTACCGAGCCGGCCACGATCGCCTCGATCGATTGTGCCTTCGTCAGCGTGTGGCCGTCTCCCGCATTGGTGGTCGAGGTGACCGCTGTGTAGACGATCGGCCAGATCTGCAGGGTGCACATCAGGACCAGACCTGGCAGCAGGTACTTCATGGGTACGGCTCGGCGCGTGCCGTAGACGGCGAGGACGGCTACGGCCACGACGCCGATGAGAGCGACCGCGAGCCAGTAACCTGCGGTGACGAAGGACTGGGCGACCTTGGCGAGCAGGGCCAGGACGGTGATGACGGCGAGCCAGGTCGCTGCGCGTGCGAGTCGCCGGGCCATCAGCGTCGGTTGATCGCGCTGCTGATCTCCGCAGCGGCGGCGGCGAATCGTTCCGCAGGTCGGGCCGCGCCGGAGATGACGTCCGCAGAAGCCTGGCCGAGCGGACCCCATACGGCGTTCATGGCGGGGATATTCGGCATCGGCGCGCCGCCGTGCGCGGCCTCGTGCCAGGCCTTGACGTCCGGGTCGCGCCGTGCGATCTCCTCATAGGCCTCGGTCAGGGCCGGGGGACGACGTCCGGTCTGGAAGAGACCGATCTGGGTTTCCTTGCGCGGGACGAAGGAGGTGACGAATTCTTCGGCGAGGGCAGAGTTCCGGGCCTTGGCCGAGACGTAGAAGAGCTGCACGCCGAGCAGGGATTTCAAGGACTCTCCGCCCGGGGCGACCGGAAGATTGCTGATGGCGTACTTGATCCCGGCTTTCTTGGCCTTGTCGATGGACCAGGGGCCGGTGATGAAGAAGGGGGCGTCCCCGGCGTCGAAGAGCGCGTCTGCGTTCTCTCCGGCGACATTGGTGGAGAGCACTTTCTCCCGGCCCATCCGTGCGAGGAGGTCGGCGCCCTTGATCGAGCCGGGGTTGGAGACGGCCAGTCGGGTCGCGTCGTATTCGCCGTTGTCCTTGCGTTCGAAGAAACCACCGCCGTAGGCGGCCATCCACGGGTAGATGTAGTAGGCGTCGCCGACCTTGCCGACCGCTTGGATCAGGGGCAGCTTGGCCCGCCCGTCGGCGACGATCTTCTTGCCTTGGGCGACCATGTCCTCGACGGTGGCCGGAGCGTCGGGCGCGAGATCGGTGTTGCGGACGAGGGCGATGTTCTCCACTGCGTACGGCGTGCCGTAGAGCTGCCCGCCGAAGGTGGCTCCGGCGATGGCGGACGGGTTGAACTTGCGCACCGTGTCTGGGGGGAGGTTCACCGGTGTGACGACCGCATTCTGTACGAAGGGTCCGACCAGGTCGTGGGGGCCGACGACGATGTCGGGGCCTTTGCCGACATGGGTGGCGTCGGTGAAGGCCTGACGGACGTCGGTGGCGACCTGGACGACCACGCGGATCTTCTGTTCTTCGGCGAAGGTGTTGGCGAAGTCGGCGATCACGGATGCTCGTTGGTTGTCGCACCAGATGACCAGGTCGGCCTCCGTCTCGCGGGTCGGGTCCTTGGTGGGTAGCTGGGCTGGGGTCGTGGCCCGGGCGCCGCTGTTCTTGCTGCTGGATGCCTGGTGGGTTTGTCCGCAGGCGGAGGTGGCCAGGACGAGGGTGGTCAGGGTGATGACGGCGGCGCTGCTGCGTGTCTGCATGGGTATCTGCCTTCGGGGGAGGGGCTTCTCGGTGGTCCGTTCGTCGTGCGGTGGCGTTCAGCGTCGGAAGGCGACGGTAGTGTGCCCGGTCGCGGTGGTCGGGACGTCGTAGCGGTGGTTGTCCCCGCTCTCCCAGACGATGGAGCCGTCGGGGCGGCGGATGACGGCTTTGAACTCGACGCTGCGTCCGGCGGGGAGCGCGACCATGAGGGTTCGGGTGTTGTCCCCGGGGGAGAGCATCGGGCCACGACAGGCCGGTGGTTCGGCGCTCCAGTTGCCCAGTTCGGCGACATCGCCGGTGAGGAGGAGCCGGTCGCCGGGGCCGAGCGGGGCTTCGGTGACGGTGACGGTCACGGGGGTCACCGGTCCGGTCCGGACCAGGTAGGGGATGCGGTTGCTGTTCCGGTCCTGGGCGTCCTTGATCTCGATGGTGGTCCGGCCGGGTGTGATCCCGGTCGGCAGGGTGAGGTCGACCTGGGTGGGGGTCCACGAGTTCACGGTGGCGGGGTGTCCACCGACGACGACCTGTCCTCGGTCGTGGCCGAAGCCGATCCCGGTCAGGACGGTGCGGCTTCCGGCATGGCCGGCGGTGGGGCCGACATTGCCGATGTGCGGGCGGTCGGTCTCGGTGGCGGTGACGGACCAGACGGCGGCTTGCCCTGCGCGAAGTATGTATTCACCGGTGGGGCGGTCGTGACCGTCCTGTTCGGTCACGGTGAGTGTGCCGCCACCGAGAGCGCCGCCGAGCCGGTCGGGGTGTGGTCCTGCGGGTAGCGCGGTCCGTAGGCCGGTGAGTGGCCGATCGACGGTTCGGCTCTTGTTGATGGCCACGAGGACGGTGTTGCCGGCGAATCTTCTTTCGTAGACGTAGATGTCGTCGTCCAGCCATCGTTCGGCGGAGTTGCCGAAGCGCAGGGCCGGATTCTCCCGGCGGAGTTCGGAGAGGCGTTGGATGATGGCGGATTGGCGGCTGTCCGTGTCGAAATGCGTCATCATGGGCCGGTTGTACGGGTCGCCGCCGACCTGTCCGAAGGGGTTCGTGGTGTCGTTGTGGAGGTAGCTCTCGTCGCCGTAGTAGATGGAGGGGATGCCGGGCAGGGTCATGGCGGCGACGGTGGCCTGGTCCAGTAGTGAGCTGTCGGGGTTGATCGACAGGAAACGGGGGATGTCCTGGCTGTCCACGAAGTTGATCAGGGTGTGCGGGTAGGTGAAGGAATGCTGTTGTCGGGTGACGGTGGCGTCCACATTTCTCAGGGAGGCCCCTTCGGCGAAGGCTGCGCGCAGGGTGGTGTTGAGGTCGAAATTCTGCAGGGACATCCCGCTGGTGTTGGCGAGGTCGACCTGGTCCTTCCACAGGGGGGAGGAGGCGGCGTCGGCCCATTCGCCGAAGACGAAGGTTCCTCGTCGTGACTGGATGTGGTCGGTGTATCCGGTGAGCCAGCCGCCGGGCATGTGTTTGACGGCGTCCATCCTGATGGCGTCGACGCCGTGTGCGAGCCAGGTGTCGACGGCGTCCTTCAGGTAGGTCGTCACCTCGGCTTTTTCCTGGGCGAGATCGGCCAGGTCGAACAGGTTTCGGTATTGAGCCTGGTGGAGGTCCTGGTAGTCGGTGATACCGCCGTTGTGGTGGAAGTACCCGTCGGGGTCGTCGTGATAGGTGGCCAGGGTCCGCCCTGCGCGTCGGAGTTGTCCGTTGACGCCGTACGAGCTGTCGTGGACGTTGGCGGGGCTGGTGTGATTGGGGGCCCAGTCCATGACGATCTTGATTCCGGCGGCGTGTGCGGTGGTGACCATGCGGTCGAAGTCCTGCCAGGAGCCGAAGTGCGGGTCGGGAGTGAAGAAGTCCATGGCCCAGTAGCCGTGGTAGCCGGTCATGGCACTGGGTTCGGCGGGGATGGAAACCGGGATGTTCTGTACCGGGGGTGATATCCACAGTGCGCCGATGCCCAGTTTCTTCAGGTAGGGGATCCGTTCGGTGATCCCGGCGAAGTCGCCGCCCCAGTAGAGCCGCCAGTTGGACCGGTCGTGGCTGGTGGTGCCGGGGCTGGTGGGCGGTTCGTCCCGGGCTCGGTCGGCGTTGACGAAGCGGTCGGTGAGTACCTGGTAGATGACTGATCCGGTGAGATCGTGCCCGGTGGTGTCGGGGACGGGAACGGGTGTGGCGGTGAAGGGCGCGGCCCCGGTCGTCGAGGGCGGGGATGCCTGTGTGGCGAGGGAGGTGAGGGCTGTCGTGCTGAGGCAGATGGTGGCCAGGATGTGGGGGAGGCGACGGTGAGGCATGGGAGCTGCTCCTCGGGTGAGGGCGGCCGGTGGGGACTCGGTCGCTGCCGTGTCGGCGAGGCCGACGTGATGCTAGTTTGATTACTAGTCACCAAAAACACGATAGGCACGGCTGCCCGCCCCGTCCATGATTTCGAGACGAACAGGACCCGCGTGGCGGACATGTGCGGAGATACCGAGGAGCGGCCCATGACCGACCTGGCCCGGAAACTGCAACGGGTGTATGTCCTCCTCGACGACGGGGAACGACGCGCCCTGACCACCCAACAGGTCACCACCACCCAATACGCCATGCTGCGCACCCTCGCGGACGGGCCACCCGAAGGACTCCCGGTCAGCAGGCTCGCCGAACGGATGCTCTGCACCAGAGGCAACATCTCACGGGTCGTCGTCCGCCTGGAGAACGCCGGGCTGGTCCGCACCGGCAGCCACGGCGAAGACCAACGGTTGGTCCTCGTCCGACTGACCGACCAGGGGCACACCGCCCTGCGCCGGGCCCGCGAGGCGGTCGCCGCCGCCGACCGTCGCCGATTCGCCGGGCTCGACACCGACGAACTCCGGACCCTGAGCATCCTGGTGGACCGGCTGACCACCACACTGGCAGCCGACCTCGACCGGTGACCGACGGCTGTCCCCCCGCCAGCCCCGCACACCACCCGCCAGCGCCCCGACCGGGCAGCCCACCACCGACGATGCCGACAACATGTCGGCGTCATGCGAGAATCGCCACGGCGAGGGTGGAGGAATCCGGTGTGAATCCGGAACGGTCCCGCCACTGTGAACGGTAGCTCGACGCCGTGAGTCAGGACGTCTATCCCGCTGCCGGAGATGTCATCGGTCTCCGGCCCGAACCAGAGCGGGCGAGGCACCCGCAGGAGGCCCGGTATGACGACCTACCCCTTCGCCGCCGTCGTCGGCGCCGACGACATGACCCTGGCCCTGACCCTGTGCGCGATCTCCCCGGAGATCGGCGGTGTCCTCGTGCGAGGGGAGAAAGGCACCGCGAAGTCCACCGCCGTCCGAGGCCTCGCCGCGCTGCTGCCCGACCAACAGGTCATCACCGGGTGCCGCTTCGCCTGCGACCCCTCCGCGCCGGATCTGCACTGCCCGGACGGGCCCCACCCCACGCACCCCGGCCCTGACGCCATCGACCGCGTGAGCACCAGGCCCGCCCGGCTGGTCGAACTCCCCGTCGGTGCCACCGAGGACCGAGTCCTGGGCTCCCTCGACCTCGAACAGGCCCTCGGCGAAGGCCGTACCGCCTTCGAACCCGGCCTGCTCGCAGCAGCCCACCGCGGGATCCTGTACGTCGACGAGGTCAACCTGTTGCACGACCACCTGGTCGACCTGCTGCTCGACGCCGCGGCGATGGGCCGGTGCACCGTCGAACGCGAAGGGGTCTCTCTCAGCCATGCCGCCCGCCTCATGCTCATCGGCACGATGAACCCCGAAGAAGGCGAACTGCGGCCCCAACTGCTCGACCGCTTCGGGCTCACCGCAGAGGTCAGCGCACCCCGCGACCCTGCCGTCCGGGTCGAGGTCGTCCGCCGCCGGATGGCCTTCGACAGCGACCCCGACCTGTTCACCGACCGCTATGCCGCCGACCAGGCGGATCTGCGCCACCGCATCGCCGCCGCCCAGGAGGCGGTCGCGCGGGTCCACCTGGGCGATGACGCCCTGTTGACGATCGCCCGGGTCTGCTCCGGTTTCGAGGTCGACGGGATGCGCGCAGACCTGGTCACGGCACGTGCCGCGATCGCACATGCCGCCTGGGCCGGCCGGAGCGCCGTCACCAGGGAGGACATCCGCGCCGCCGCCAGGTTGGCCCTGCCGCACCGCCGTCGCCGCAACCCCTTCGACGCCCCCGGCCTCGACGAGGACCTCCTCGAGCAGCTGCTCGGCCCGGACGAGCCGGACGACCCGCAGGACGACCCGGACGGCAGCGGCCCGCACTCTCCGCAGGACGACCCGGAGCAGGCCGGGGCAGAGCAGGCCACCGACGACGACCGTCCGGCCTCGGCCGCGCCGAGCAGCGGCGACGGACCCCAGGGGACCGACGCCTCCCACCGGGCGGATCCGCGCCCCGAACAGGCCGGACCGGCGGTTGAACACCCCGACGAGGCTGCGATACCGCCGGCCGGACGCCCCGCAGGAGACGCTCCCGCTCAGGGCACCGCCGTCCCGGATGCGCCCTTTCGGGCCCGGTTGGTGACCGCCCGGGGCATCGGACGTGGCGCTGCCGGGAAACGGAGCCGGGCCTTGACCGGCATCGGCAAGGTGATCGGCGTGGCCCCGGGGTCCGGCGGGCAGAACCGGCAGGCTCCCGGCGTCGGCGGAGTCCATCTGCCGGCGACGATCCGGGCCGCGGCACCGCACCAACCCCGTCGCGGACGGTCCGAGGGCGACGCCCTGGTCCTGCACCGTGAGGATGTGCGACGGTCCCGGACCGAGGGGCGGGAATCCAACCTGGTCCTCCTGGCCGTGGACGCCTCGGGATCGATGGCGGCCCGCAAACGGATGAGCGCCGTCAAGGGTGCCGTCCTCGCCCTGCTGCTCGACGCCTATCAGCGCCGCGACAAGGTCGGCCTGATCACCTTCCGGGGAGAAGGCGCAGAGCTCGTGCTGCCGCCCACCTCGTCGGTGGACATCGCCGCCCGGCGCCTGACCGACCTGCCCCACGGCGGGCGGACACCGCTCGCGGAAGGCCTGGTCGAGGCCGGGCGGGTCCTGGCCCTGGAGAAGCTGCGCGACCCGCACCGTCGCGCCCTGCTGGTCGTGGTCACCGACGGCCGGGCCACCTCCGGGCGGGACGCCGACGTGCGGGCCCGGCGGGTCGCGGACCAGCTGCGCGACGCCCGGATCGACACCGTGGTGGTCGACTGCGAGTCGGGACGGGTACGGCTGGGAATGGCCGCAGCCTTGGCAGCCCGACTGGGCGCGCAGTACCTGCGGTTGGACGAGGTCGCGGCGAAGGCCATCGTGAACGTGGTCCACGAACATACCCGTGACCGCGGTGCCCGGATCGACGAGCAGCGTCGTCCGGGGGCTCCGGGGAGCCATGTCAGTAGAAAGGATGTCGCCTGATGAAGGGGCAGATCGCCGTCGATCCCAAGGACGGGTTGACGACGCGGGAAAGGCGCCACCGTCCGATCCTGGCGGTGAACACCGGTGAGGGCAAAGGCAAGTCGACCGCCGCTTTCGGCATGGCGATGCGCGGCTGGAACCAGGGCTGGTCGATCGGGATCTTCCAGTTCGTGAAGAGTGCGAAATGGCGGATCGGGGAGCAGAGCGTCTTCGAGACCTTGAACCGGGTGCACGAACAGACCGGCGAAGGCGGACCCGTCGAATGGCACAAGATGGGTTCGGGCTGGTCGTGGACCCGCAAGGAGGGCAGCGAGGTCGACCACGCCGCCGCCGCGGTCGAGGGCTGGACGGAGGTGAAGCGGCGGATCACCGCGCAGACCCACCAGTTGTACGTCCTGGACGAGTTCACCTACCCGATGACCTGGGGGTGGGTCGACGTGGACGACGTGGTGACCACCCTGCGGGAACGCCCGGGAAATCAGCATGTCGTCATCACCGGGCGTCGCTGCCCTGAGCCGATCGTGGAGATCGCGCAGTTGGTGACGGAGATGACCAAGGTCAAACATCCCTTCGACGAGGGGCAGAAGGGCCAGAAGGGGATCGAGTGGTGACCGGCTCACTTCAGTTGGAGGTCTCAGGCAGGCGGGCTCTCCTGACCGGTTCGGGCCCGGAACTCCCGGCGATGGCGCATCGCCTTCTCGCCGCCGGGGCCCAGGTCGACGTGGCCGCCGACGAGGCGACCACGTCGTTGACGGATCTGGTGCAGCGGGGGCTGGTGGCCGTGTGTCCCCAGGCCGATCCCTCGGCCTACGACCTGGTGATCTCCTGCCGGGAACGCTCGCAGGAAGAGATCCCGGGGCGGGCCGACCGGGGTGAGGTCGTCCTGGTGGGAGGGGGGCCGGGCGACCCGGGGTTGTTGACGGTCGCGGCGTTGGCGGAGCTGCGTTCCGCGGATGTCGTGGTCTACGACCGGTTGGCGCCGCTGGCCGCACTGGCGGAGGCGCCGCCGGAGGCGCTGCTGATCGATGTCGGCAAGATCCCGCGCGGGGAGTTCACCCCGCAGGAGCGGATCAACGAACTGCTGATCGAGCACGCCGAGGCCGGTCGTCGGGTGGTGCGCTTCAAGGGGGGTGACAACTTCGTCTTCGGGCGGGGCGGCGAGGAGGCGCTGGCCTGTCGCGAACGGGGTGTTCCGGTGCGGATCGTCCCCGGGGTGTCCTCGGCGATCGCCGGTCCGGCCTTGGCCGGTGTCCCGGTGACCCACCGTTCGCTCTCACAGGGGGTCACGGTGGTCTCCGGGCATGTCCCGCCCGGCGACATTCGCTCGTCCTTGGACTGGTCGGCCCTGGCCCGCTGCGGCACGACCTTGGTGGTTCTGATGGGGATGCACGCCTTGCCGCAGATCACCGAGGAACTGATGCGCGCGGGGATGCCGGCGGGCACCCCGGCCGCGACCATCGCCGATGCCGCTCTGCCGACGATGCGGGTGGTTCGTTCCACGGTGGGTGAGTTGGCGGTAGCGGTGGCTGAGGCCGGGTTGGGCGCGCCGGCGGTGACGGTGATCGGTGAGGTCGCCGGGTTGGACCTGGTGTCCGTGGCAGCGCAGGCGGCCGCCGCTCAGGGGTGAGATCGGCTGCGGGATCGCGTCATCGGCCGGTGGCGCGACTTCCCGTGGTCCGGCGGATCCATTGGTGGGCGGCGTCGACCTGGTCGACGACCTCCACGGCGGCGGGCAGGGCCGGGCGGCGGACGATGACGACGCGGACGTCCAGGTGGTCGGCGGCGTCGAGTTTGGCCGCGGTGAGATCGCCGCCGGAGTCCTTGGTGGCCAGCGCGGTGATGCGGTGTGTCCGCATGAGGTCGACTTCGTCCTGGTGGGTGAAGGGGCCGCGAGCACGCAGTACCGTCCACCCGGCGGGCAGGTCGAGATCCGGGGGTTCGACGAGTCGCACCAGGATCTGGGCGGCGGCGAGCGGAGGATGGTCCACGAAGTGACGGAGGGTGTTCCGGCCGGTGGTCAGGAAGATCGGCCCGTCGGCCCGGGAGAGTTCTTCGGCTGCTGCCGGATATCCGTCCACCCAGGTCCACCGGGAGGCTCCGGGGCGTTCGGACCAGCTGGGACGGTGCAGTCGCAGCAGGGGGGTCCCGGTCGTGGCGCAGGCGGCGGCGGCATTCTGGGTGATGGAGGTGGCGAAGGGGTGGGTAGCGTCGACGACGGCGCCGATCCGGTGGACGCGTAGGTAGTCGGTCAGGCCGTCCACACCGCCGAAGCCGCCGATACGGATCTGGCCCAGGGGGAGCCGGGGGTCGGAAACCGCTCCGGCCAGGGAGGACAGGAAAGGCGTCCCTGCCTCGTGGAGGATCGAGGCGAGTCGGCGTGCCTCGCCGGTGCCGCCGATGAGGAGTACCGCTCCGGCGGGGATGTCCTGTGACATGGGCCCCATCGTACGGAGAGCGTGGGGTGAAGACGGCGCGCCCTTCGGCATGCATCGCCTATTCCCTTGTGGCTCAATGGAACTTGAATGTCCTTCGGGGGTAGCTAGCTGTCGTGTGAAGCACGGGCGGCCCCGAGGACACCCGACGACGAACGGAGAGGCACACCCGATGGGCGACGAACCAGAGGTCAGAAAGGGCACACGACAGCCGAGCGGACGGATCACCACCGACTTCCACCTGAACGACGCCTTCGTCGACGCCGTCGGCGAAACCACCGCGGCCCGGTTCCTCGATCTCCTGCACGGGGTCTCCCGCAGCCACGGCGGGCAACCGATCGTCGAGATCGAGAAGGAACTACGACGCCGGGTCACCGAACTCGGCATCACCGTCACGGACGTCGAACTGGACAGCTTCGCAGATCAGATCCGCCGCTCCGAAGGCACCGTCGAACACATCGGGCCGGACGAAGCAGCACCGCGCTCCTGATCCCGACGTCGGCACCATCCACACCGACCGACCCGCAGCGACCCGCCGGGGTCGAAGACGACCCCGCCGGCCCCCGGCCGACGCAGCACCTGACCAGAGAGATAGAGACATGAGCACAGTCGAACACCGTTCCGACGCCTCTCCCGCTGCAGTCTGGGCTGTCCTCGCCGACGGATGGACCTTCGGATCCTGGGTCGTCGGGGCCTCCAGAGTCCGGGCCGTCGAACCGGACTGGCCCGCAGTCGGATCCCGGGTACACCACTCGGTGGGCGCCTGGCCGGCCGTCCTCGACGACAACACCGAGGCCGTCGAAGCCGCCGAAGGCGAACGCCTGGTGATGCTCGCCCGCACCCGTCCGGTCGGCCAGGCCCGGGTCGAGATCACCCTCGTCCCCGACGGGGAGAAGACACTGATCCGCATGACCGAAGACTTCGTCAGCGGCCCGGCGACGATCGTGCCCTCCCCGGTGCGCGGTGCAGCACTGACCGCACGCAACACCGAAACCCTCCGGCGGCTGTCCTTCCTCGCCCAGAGGCGCACCCGCCCCTGACCGGAGGCCTGCGACCGGAGGACCCGACCCCGGCTCAGCCCCTCCGACCGGCCCACACCGGCGCCGGCTCGGCATACCAACGGTGCAGGGCGCCCAGCCGCAGACCCTCCAGGTGACGGCCCCGGAAACCGGCATCGGCCAAGGCCGCCCGGGCCGCCAGGTATCCACAGGCCCCGTGCACCCCACCCCCGGGGTGCACGGCTGCGCTGCCCAGGTAGAGCCCGCCGACATGGGTCCGCGGGCCACCGGCCCCGGTGAACGGACGCCAGATGGCCTGCTGGAAGAGCTGCTGTGTCCCCCCGCCGACGGCCCCCCCGCCCAGGTTCGCATCCGCCCTCTCCAGGTCGGCGGGGGTCTGCTCCCAGCGTTCGACGATCAGGTCACGCCAGTCGGGTGCGAACCGGTCCATCATCTGCTCACTCGCCTGCACGACCCGGCGGACGGCGGCTTCCTCGGTCACCCCCCGGGGAAGGTGGGTGTACAGCCAGAGCGTCTCCGTCCCGACGGGTGAACGAGAAGGATCGATGCTGGTCATCTGGCCGACCAGGGCGAAAGGCTCCTCGGGGAGGGCGCCGGTCTCCAATTGCGAACTCCACCGGATCATCCCGGGGGCGTCGAGCCCGACATGCACCACCCCCGCCCCCCGCGCCTCCCGAGCGGTCCACGGCACCGGCCCCGACAAGCGGTAGTTGAGTTTCACCGTCGGTAGGTCCCACAGGAAGTTCGCCAACCGGGTGCGCACCCCCGGGGGCACCGCCTCCGGGTCGAGCAACCGGCCGTACAGGGCCTGCGCGCTGGTGTCGGCGATCACGGCGCGGCGTGCGGCGATCCGGCGACCGTCCGCCACCTCCACGCCGTGGACACGGGCACCGCGGACGACGACCCGGGTGACCCGGGAGTCCAACTCCACCCGCGCCCCGGCGGTCCGGGCACGGCTGGCCAAGGCCCGGGCGAGCTCACCGGTGCCTCCCACCGGCGAGGGGAAACCGACGTCCTGGGCGAGCATGGTCATCAGCCATCCGAAGACCCCGCTGACCGGCGCGGTCGGCGGGACGTCGGCGTGCATCGCATTGCCGGCCAGGAGATCCCGCGCCGCCCGCCCGTGGAAGAGCTCCTCACCCATGCGGGAACTCGGCAACATCATGAAACGGACGAAATCCGGCATGTGGCGGGCGCCGACGGCGGACACCAACCGTCTGGTCGCCTTCACCGGCGGCCAGACGGTGAGCAGCGCCTCCAGGAAGGGTTCCTTCACCGCGTCGTACTGTTCGGCCAGCCGGAGCCAGGTCCGGGCGTCGCGGGGGTCGTCCCGGGCGAGCAGATCCGCGGTGTCGGTGGCCTGCCGTTGGACGGCCGGGGCATCCTGCTCCTGCGGGCGGGCCAGATGTGCGACCTGGGTGTGTGCCCGCGCCCACTGCAACCCGTATCTCTCCAGTTCCAGATGGCGCAGGACCGGGGAGGCCAGCGCGAGGGGGTGGCAGGCGCTGAACTCGTCGACGGTCCATCCGTCGCGGACGACGGAGCTCACCGCCCCGCCGACGGTGGGACGTTCCTCCAGGACGAGGACCTCCCAGCCGGCATCAGCCAGGGTGGCCGCGGTGACCAGGCCGTGGTGGCCTGCTCCGATGACGACGGCGTCGACGGTCTGGTCCGCTCCGCGGTCTCGTCGGATCGGTGTGCGCCCGGTCTCGGCGTGTACGTGCCGGTTGTCGGTCGGCAGATGTGTGGACACGGATGCCTCGCTGTGGACTCGGTCGGGCCGGGGCCTCGGGACGGTTCGTCCCGGGGCATGCCACCAGCCTGGCCCGAACCGGGGCCGGGAACAACCTGTCCGGGTCCGGTCCGGGCAGTGGCGTCGCCCTGGATGCGTCAGGGTCCGCCCCCTGGGCGGGGGCGGACCCTGACATCGGAGGCCGCTCGACGAGGCCTCCGGGGTTCAGCGCACGGTGTCCGTCGCGGAACCGCCGGTTGCCGGTCGGTCCTGTGCGGCGAGCAGACCGGCGACATAGGCCTCCAGGAGGGCTCGGCTGCCTTCGGGCGCGGCCAGTTGGCCGGTCATCACCCGATGTTCGATGTCGTCCCGGACGGCGAGCACCTGCGGGGAGTGGTGCAGACTGTCCAGCGCCTCGGTCTCGGTGAGAGCCCACAGCCAGGACCGTTGCTGCGCAGCCCGCCGCTCCTGCAAGGACCCTTCCTGGTCGAGCCGGTCGCGGTGGGCCGTCACCGCGGACCACACGTCGTCCAGCCCGGCACCCGTCCGGGCACTGCAGGTCAGTACCTCCGGTGCGGACGCCGTATCGCCGGCCATGAGCCGCATCGCTCCACGCAGCTCCCGGGCGCACACCCGGGCTTCGCGTTCGTTGTCACCGTCGGCCTTGTTGACCGCGATGACGTCGACCCGTTCGAGGATGCCGCGTTTGATGCCTTGCAACTGGTCGCCGCTGCGGGCCAGGGCCAGCATGAGGAAGGTGTCGACCATCTCGGCGACGGCCACCTCGGACTGGCCGACCCCGACGGTCTCCACGAGGACGACGTCGTATCCGGCGGCTTCGAGGACGACCATGGACTCCCTGGTCGCGCGGGCGACCCCGCCCAGGTGCCCGCCCGAGGGGGACGGACGGACGAAGGCGTCGTCGCTGGCGGACAGTTGGGCCATCCTGGTCCGGTCGCCCAGGATGCTGCCGCCGGTGCGGGAGCTGCTGGGGTCGACGGCGACGACGGCGACCCGGTGTCCTGCTTCGATGAGACGGGTGCCCAGGGCGTCGATGAAGGTCGACTTGCCGGCTCCTGGCACACCCGAGATGCCCACCCGCATCGCCGCACCGGTGTGCGGGGTGAGTTCGCGGAGAAGTTCCCGGGCCTGTGCCCGGTGGTCGGGGCGGGAGGACTCGACGAGGGTGATGGCCCTCGCCACGTCCAACCGACGCCCCGACCTGACCCGTTCAGCGGCCCGTACGGCGTCGTACGGCTCAGCCATGCGTCTCCTCACCCTGCGCAGCTGCAGCGGTTCGGGCGGGGATGTCGGCGCCGAGCCGCGTGAGCAGCTTCTCCAGCAGACCTGCCGCGGCTTCGGTGATCACCGTTCCGGGCGGGTAGATGTCGTCGGCGCCGGCTGCGCGGAGTTCGTCGAAGTCCTGCGAGGGGATGACCCCGCCGACCACGATCATCATGTCGTCCAGACCCGCGGAGTCCAGTTCACGTCGCAGCGCAGGCACGAGCGTGAGGTGTCCGGCGGCCAGGGAGGAGACACCCACGACGTGGACGTCGGCCTCCAGCGCCTGCCGGGCGACTTCGGCGGGGGTCTGGAAGAGCGGGCCCACGTCGACGTCGAAGCCGAGGTCGGCGAAGGCGGTGGAGATCACCTTCTGGCCTCGGTCGTGGCCGTCCTGTCCCATCTTGGCGACGAGGATACGCGGGCGACGCCCTTCGGCCTTCTCGAAGGCGGCGACGAGTTCCTGTGCGCGGGCGACGGATTCCACTCCACCCGCCTCCTTCCGGTAGACGCCGCTGATGGTGCGGATCTGCGCGGTGTACCGCCCGAACTGCTTCTCCAGGGCGGAGGACATCTCACCGACCGTGGCCTTGGCCCGGGCAGCGTCGATGGTCAGGGCGAGCAGATTGGCCCCGCCGCCGGCCGAACCACTGCTGTCCGCAGCGGCATTGGCCAGCTTCTCCAATGCGGCGCGCGTCTCGTCCTCGTCACGTTCCTCACGCAGACGACGCAACTTCTCGATCTGGCTCGCCCGCACCGACGCATTGTCGACCTTGAGGACCTCGATGGGCTCCTCGCCCTCGACCAGGTACTTGTTCACGCCGATGACCGGCTGACGGCCCGCGTCGATCCGTGCCTGGGTGCGGGCCGCAGCCTCCTCGATCCGCAGCTTCGGGATACCGGCTTCGATGGCCTTGGCCATACCGCCGGCCGCCTCGACCTCCTCGATGTGGGCCCAGGCGCGCCGGGCCAGGTCGTAGGTCAGCTTCTCCACGTAGGCGCTGCCACCCCACGGGTCGATGACCCGGCAGGTGCCGGACTCCTGCTGGATGAACAGCTGGGTGTTCCGGGCGATCCGGGCGGAGAAGTCGGTCGGCAGGGCGATGGCCTCGTCGAGGGCGTTGGTGTGCAACGACTGGGTGTGCCCCTGGGTCGCCGCCATCGCCTCGATGCAGGTACGCACCACATTGTTGAAGACGTCCTGCGCGGTCAGGGACCACCCGGAGGTCTGGCTGTGGGTACGCAGCGACATCGACTTGTCGTTCTTCGGGTCGAACTGACGCACCAGCCTGGCCCACAGGAGCCGGGCCGCGCGCATCTTGGCGACCTCCATGAAGAAGTTCATCCCGATCGCCCAGAAGAAGGACAACCGCGGCGCGAAGGCGTCGACGTCCAGGCCGACGGCGCGGCCCGCCCGGATGTACTCGACACCGTCGGCGAGGGTGTACGCCAACTCCAGGTCGGCCGTCGCCCCCGCTTCCTGCATGTGATAGCCGGAGATGGAGATCGAGTTGAACCGCGGCATGTTCTGCGACGTGAACGCGAAGATGTCGGAGATGATCCGCATCGACGGCGCCGGCGGGTAGATGTACGTATTGCGGACCATGAACTCTTTGAGGATGTCGTTCTGGATGGTCCCGGACAGCTGCGCCGGCGTGACCCCCTGCTCCTCCGCGGCGATGACGTAGAGCGCCAGCACCGGCAGCACCGCGCCGTTCATCGTCATCGACACACTCATCTTGTCCAACGGGATCCCGTCGAACAGGGTGCGCATGTCGTAGATCGAGTCGATCGCGACACCGGCCATACCCACGTCGCCCTCGACGCGCGGGTGGTCCGAGTCGTAACCACGGTGGGTCGCCAGGTCGAAGGCGACCGACAGGCCCTTCTGCCCCGCGGCGAGGTTACGCCGGTAGAAGGCGTTGGACTCCTCCGCGGTGGAGAACCCGGCGTACTGGCGGATCGTCCACGGCTGGTTGGCGTACATGGTGGCATACGGTCCGCGCAGGAAGGGCGGGGCTCCCGGCACCGTGTGCAGGAAGTCCAACTGGGCGGTGTCGGCCTCGGTGTACAGCGGCGGCACCAGGATGTGCTCCGGCGTCTGCCAGCCCGTGCTGTACGACGCATTGGAGGACACCAGCGACTGCCAGCGTTCGGCCGAGTCCTCGGCGGGACGACCTGCGCCCAGGTCGATGCCGTCGAAACGGGGGATGGTGCTCATCAGCGGTCCTTCCGGGTCGCATCGGCGGAGACGGTGGCCGGCGCTCCGATGAGGTCGAGGATCGACGACAGCGCAGTCACCACATCCATACCGGCGAAGATCGAGTCGTCGACGGCGTCGGCACCGTCACCGAGCTCGGCGGGGCGTCCGGCGATGTAGATCTTGTCGACCCCGGCAGCGCGCAGGGCCTCGGCCACGGCGACACCTTGTTCGGCGTAACGGTCGGCCGAGGAACAGAGCACCGCCACGCGGGCGCCGATCTCCTTGGCCTGTGCGGCGATCTCCTCGGGAGTGCCGCCCTCGCTCCGCGGGGTGGCCAGGCCGCCCACGGCGAGCAGTGCACTGGTGAAGGTCTCCCGGGCGCCGAAGTCACGGCGGGCTCCCAGACAGGCCAGGAAGACCGGCGGCGCCGACCCCGTCGCCTGCTCGTGAGCCAGCGAACGGTCGCGCAACGCCTCGAAGATCTCCGAATCGCGGTGCGCCTCGAGGCCACCGGACGGGGTGGGGACGGCCGCGCGGGGACGACGGACCACCGGCTTCTCCGCCACCTGGGGGAACATGCTGACCCCGGTGAGCGGAAGCTGACGCTTCGCGAGCCGCTTGGCGCGTTCGGCGACGGTCGCCCCGATGCGTTCACGCACCAGCAGGTCGGCCAGCGCACGGGTCATCCCACCGGCGGCTTCGACCTCCTGGAAGGCAGCCCACGCCTTCTGACTCATCTCCTCGGTGAGCTGCTCGACGTACCAGCTGCCCCCGGCAGGGTCGAGCACCCGGCCGACATTGCTCTCCTCGGCGAGCAACACCTGGGTGTTGCGGGCGATGCGCCGGCTGAACTCGTCGGGCAACCCGGCCACGGTGTCGAAGGGCAGCACGGTGATGGCTTCGGCGGCGCCCACGGCGGCACCGAAGCAGGCCATCGTGGTGCGCAGCATGTTGACGTACGGGTCGTCCCGGCTCATCATCCGCCACGAGGTGACCACGTGCAGGCGCGCGCCGCGTTCCTTCTCCGGGACGCCGCATTCCTCGCCCACCCGGGCCCAGGCCCGGCGCATCGCGCGCATCTTGGCGATGGTGAGGAATTCGTCGGCGGTCGCGTTGAGTCGGAACTCGATCTGGGAGAAGGCCTCGGCCGGGCTGATGCCGGCTTCGGCGAGGATGCGCAGGTAGTCGACCCCGGTGGCGACGGCGAAGGCGATCTCGTCGACGTCCCCGGCCCCGGCGTCGTGGTAGGGGCGCATGTCCACCGAGATGGCCCGCACCTGCGGGTAGTCGGTGAGGCAGTCGCGGACGGCGGCGACCATGGGCTCCGTCCGGGGTTCTTCCCCGGTGCGGGCGGCCGCGCCGAGCGGGTCCAGCCCGAGGTTGCCGCGGGCCTGGCGGGTGACCAGGCCACGCTGGCGCCAGACGTCGCGGAGCGCCTGCGCGGCGGCTTCCTGGTCGGTGGCGCTGGTCACGCAGACGGGCGCCAGGTCGAGCAGGACGTCCTCGAGGACGCTGCCCAGGTCTTCGGCGTGTACGGCGTGCTCACCGATCTCGAACCACAGGGAGGTCGCGCCGCGTTCGAGGTCGGTCATGACGGCTTTGCGGGTGACGGCGGCGTCGGGGTCGTCGTGCAGGGAGCGTACGCCCCAGGGCACGTCGGCGGGCCGGTATCCGCTACCGCGGGTGAAGGGCATCACCCCGGGGTGACCGAGCGCGGAGGGTTCGTCTCCGGCTTCGTAGAGGCAGGGGATGCCGATGCCGTCCACGGTGGTGGTGTGCAGCCGGGCCTCTGCCGTGGCACCGTCGAGGCGTTTGTCCTCGGGGCGTCCGCGGTTGAGGACCTTGGCGACCAGGCCCTGCCACTGGTCGTGGCTGAGCGTGTCGAATCCGTCCGCGAGGGGGAGGAATGTCTCGTCGACGGAGGTCATGGGCGGGCCTCCTTTCCGGAGGGAGCACAGGACAGCGCCTCCGCAGTGCGGTTGTCGGGCATGGCCGTCCTTGAATCGTTGAGAGGGTGCACATGGTCGTCGACGCAGGCAGGAGCGCCCATGTCGTGCCATCCGGAGCGCGGCAACACTCCGGTGGTCCAGTTGGGAACGGGCATCACGAAGCGGGTCCTCCCCGAATCGTGCCTCCGTGGTGGGCGCCATCGGTTCGTTTCGGCGCTGTGGCCGGGACATTCCGACGGTACCTGCCTATGAAGGCGATGAACACGGGCGCGCCACGTCGTGCGGCGCACTGGCGGCGTCCGGGGACCGGGCACCTCTTACGCCTCCCAACCGGGGCTGGGAGAACCAGCGTTTCCACTGTATCCGTCGACAGGGTGCGCCAATACGGCCTTCAGTCCCGGTTCGAGGTGGAATGTGCTCCGTGTCCTGGGGTCCTTCGCCCGGTTCGGGACGATCCGCACCGGTGGGGCGCCTGCCGATGGCTACGCTCGGCCGCGTGGACACTGCTGTTCGATTGACGAGATATGCCTCTGGCGGCGGATGCGCGTGCAAGCTTCCCGCAGGGCAGTTGGAAGCCTTGGTGGCCGACCTGCAGGGGGTGGCGCATCCGGATCTGATCGTCGGGCTCGACGACGGCGACGATGCGTGCGCGGTGCGCCTGTCGACCGGGAGCGGTGGTGAGAGCCAAGCGATCCTGTCGACGGCGGACTTCTTCACCCCGATGGTCGACGATCCGTACGACTGGGGGCGGATCGCGGCGGCGAACGCCCTCTCCGATGTCTACGCGATGGGCGGTCGTCCGATCGCGGCGATCAACCTGGTCGGTTGGCCGGTGGACGTCCTGCCCGACGAGCTGCTGCGCGAGGTGCTGCGGGGTGGCCTGGACGTCGCGAGGCAGGCGGTCTGCCCGGTGGCCGGGGGTCATTCGATCTCGGCGCCTGAGCCGCTGTACGGGATGGCGGTCACCGGCGTGGCCGATCCGTCGAGGCTGCTGCGCAATGACGCGGCCCGGCCGGGGCTGCCGCTGAGCCTGACCAAACCGGTCGGGGTGGGGCTGTTGAACAACCGGCACAAGGCCACCGGGGAGCACTTCCCTCAGGCGGTGGAGTCGATGACGACCTTGAACGCCTCCTCCTCCGAGGCCGCTCTGGCGGCCGGGGTGCGGGCCTGCACCGATGTCACCGGTTTCGGGCTGCTCGGTCACCTGTTCAAGATGATGCGGGCCTCGGGGACGGCCGCGGTGGTCGAAGCCTCGGCGGTGCCGGTGTTGGCGGGGGCCCGGCAGGCCTTCCGTGACGGTTTCGTCCCGGGCGGGTCCCGACGCAATCTGGACTGGGTACGAGCTCACCTGGAGGTGGGTCCTGGTGTCGACGAGGAGGATCTGTTGGTCCTGGCCGACGCTCAGACGTCAGGGGGTCTTCTGGTGGTCGGTGAGCTCCCGGGCTGCCCGGTGATCGGGCAGGTGGTTCCTTCGGACGGGGGAGCGACGGTGCGGGTGCGCCACTGACCGGAGAGGGGCACGGGCCGGGGCGGGCAGCGAGAGTGCTGCCCGCCCCGGCGTGTCGGTCGTGCCCCGGCGTGTCAGGCGGGGGCCGGTTCCTGGGCTTGGGCTTCGGCGTCGACGGTCTTGGGCTTCGGGGGCTTGGTGACCATCGGGATCAGCGATCCGACCAGGGCGATGGCTCCGATGACGGTGTAGGCCAGCAGGTAGTTCTTCTCTCCGCCGCTGCCCAGCAGCGCGGAGGTCAGCAAGGGCCCGCTGACCCCGCCGATCGACCATCCGATCAACATCAGCCCGTAGATGCCACCGGCATTGCTCACACCGAAGAATTTGCCCGCGGTGGAGGGGAGCGCGCCGAAGCTGCCGCCGTAGCAGGTGTAGATGATCGCCGCGAGCATGGCGAACACGGCGGGGGAGGCGCCGACGCGGGGCAGCAGGATCAGGCAGACCCCTTGGATGCCGAGGATGGCGGCGAAGGTCGGCATCTTGCCGATCTTGTCCGAGGCAGCGGCCCAGAGGATGCGGCCTGCCCCGTTGAACAGCCCCATGATGCCGACGAGTCCGGCAGCGCTGGCGGCGTCGTACTGGGCGATGGACGCTGCCGAGTCGGCGGCCACGGAGACCAGGGAGATCCCGGCGGTGACGCACAGGGTGAGGATGAGCGTCATCAGGTACCACTGGGGGGTGGCCAGGGCTTCCTTCTGGGTGAAGTCGCGGGTGCCGACCGCTGCTGCGGGTTTCTTCGCGCGTTGTGCGGCCATCCCGGCGGGCAGCCAGCCTTGCGGGGGGTTGACGAAGACCATGGCGCCGACCAGGCCGATGACCAGGTAGAAGATGCCCAGGATCAGGAAGGGTTTGGCCGGGTTGGCCCGGTCGAGCTGGATGAGGGCCTGGGCCACCGGCGAGGCGATCATCGCGCCGAAACCGAAGCCGCCGACGGCGATGCCGGTGATGATCCCGGCGCGGTCGGGGAACCATTTCTGCAGCAGGGCGATGGGCACGATGTAGGCGAGTCCGAGACCGAAGCCGCCGAGCAGGCCGTAGGAGACGATCAGCAACCACAGTTGGCCGGGTTCCTGGGCGAAGGAGCTGATCATGTTGCCGAGGGAGTACAGCAGGACTCCGACCAGCGCTACCGGGCGCGGCCCGTGTCGATCCTGCACACGCCCGCCGATGAAGGAGCCCACGAAGATCATCGCGATACACGTCTCGAAGGGGATCGACGCTTCGAGGGGAGTCAACTGCATGCGTGATTCGGGGGACTGGAAGGCCTTGCTGAAGGTGCTCCAGGCGTAGACGGCGCCGATGGCCAGTTGGACCATCACCCCGCCGATCAGGATGAGCCACCGGTTGACCGGTATCTGCAGGGATCTTCTCGGGCCGTCCTCCTGTGGGCCAGAGAAGGCGGGGGAGGAGCTGTTCGTCATGACCGGCCTTTCCTGCGGTGCTACCTCGAGTCTGTGGTGCGGGCCGAAGGCCCTCCCCGGTGGGTGTCGCCCCGGGGCCGGATTCGACGATACCTAACCAGGTGAGCGCCCTTTTCGACGGCAGGGCCATTTGTCTCATCTGTGGTCGGGGACAAGGCACGACGTGGGGTCGGAGCCGGTGGTCCGACCCCACGTCGTGGGGAGATCGAGGTGTTGCCCGGGTGGCCCGGGGTCAGGACTTGCGGGAGTCCGCGTACGTGGTGAGCGCGGCGAGGACCCCTGATCCGGCGGCGAGGACCGTCCGGGGGTGGGAGAAACCGCGGTCGGACAGCCGTCGGGTGATCGCATTGCTGACCTTGCGTCCGCCGACGCTGCTGGCCACCATCAGCAGCACGCCTCCGGCGACGAGGAACCACTGGGTGGGTTCGGCGATCTCGGAGAGCTTCTGGGGGATGGCCTCCCGGGGGTCCTCTTCCTGCTCGAGGCCTTCTTCGAGGTCTTTCTCCTGCTGCATCTCGAGGTCGCCCAGGAGCACCGAGGCCGCGGTGGCGCCGACGACCAGGGTGGTCTTGGCCGCGATACGGACGGTGCGGGAGGGGATCCATTCGGGCATGGCTTCCCAGAGGAAGACGACGAGGCCGCTGCCGACGGCTGCGCTGATCCTCACCGTGTTCGGTGAACAGTTCAGCTTTTCGAGGGTGTAGCCTGCGCGGCGGTTCTCTGCGGCCGGCTGGGCCGGCAGGACGGGGATCTGGGACATGTGGGCTCCCTGGGGTGGGCTCGAAGGGGAAGTCCACACTATCCCGCTGGCGGGCAGGCCGAACCCGAGGTGCGTCAAGCGATCTGAGGGCTCGGATCTAGGGTGAGGAGATGACTTCCGATCTGCTGCACGACCCGCGCAAGGTGTCTTTCGCCTCCGACAACTACTCCGGGGTCCATCCGGAGGTGATGGAGGCCCTGTCCCTGGCCAACGGCGGCCATGTGACCAGTTATGGCGCGGATCCGTACACGGACCGGTTGACCGAAGTGATGAAGGGCCATTTCGGGGATCGTGCCGAGACCTACCCGGTGTTCAACGGCACCGGTGCGAATGTCGTCGCCTTGATGTTGGCGGCTCGTCCGTGGGATGCGGTGGTCTGTGCGGATGTCGCGCACATCAACAACGACGAGTGCGGCGCTCCGGAGAAGGTCGGCGGGTTGAAACTGGTGCCGGTCCCGACCGGTGACGGGAAGGTCACTCCGGAACTGCTCGACACCAAGGCGCGCAATTTCGGGTTCGAGCACGCGGCTCAGCCTCGGCTGCTCTCGCTCACCCAGGCCACCGAGTCGGGCACGGTGTACACGGTCGAGGAGTTGGCGGCGGTGGTGGGCCGGGCGAAGGAGCACGGGATGGTGGTGCACCTGGACGGCAGCAGGCTGTCCAATGCCGCCGCGGCGCTGGGGGTGCCCTTGCGCGCGTTGACCACCGACATCGGGGTCGACCTGCTCAGCCTGGGCGGCACCAAGAACGGGCTGATGGGCGCGGAGGCGGTGGTCGTCCTCTCTCCGGAGGTGGTGCACGGCCCGCTGTACGTCCGTAAGCTCACCACGCAGCTGGCCAGCAAGATGCGTTTCATCTCGGCTCAGCTCGTGGCCTTGTACGAGGGCGACCTGTGGCGGGAGTCGGCGGCCCATGCCAATGCGATGGCGGCCCGCTTGGCGGAGCAGGTGCGGGAGATCCCGGGGATCAGGGTCACTCAGGATCCTCAGGTCAATGCGGTGTTCGCGGTCATGCCCGGCGAGGCTGCGGATCGACTGCGGGAGCGTTATGCCTTCTACGACTGGGACGAGTCGATCGGTGAGGTGCGGTGGATGTGCTCCTTCGACACGTCCGTCGAGGATGTCGACGGTTTCGTGGCGGCGGCCCGTGAGGTGATGTCCTCCTGAGCCGGGGCGGGTTCAGTCGGCGCGTCTGTCGTCGGTCCGGTATCGGAGCAGTTCGGCACGTTTGGCGGTGCGGTGGTCGCCGGAGCTGCGTCCGGTGAGGCGGCGGTGCACCCAGGGGCGTAGGTGCAGGTTCACCCAGTCGCGTTCGGCGCGGAGGCGTTCGGTCATGCCGATCGGGGGCGCCGGGGGCAGCGGAGCATCCCAGGAGGTGTCCTCGGCGGAGTAACCGAGCGCGGTGAAGGCGTTGAGTGCTACGCGTCGATGTCCTTCGTCGGTCATGTGGATGCGGTCTTCGGCCCACATCCGCCAGTCCTTGAGCGCGTCCATGCCCCATTGGTCGATGACATGGCATCCGTGTCGTCGGGCGATGGTCCAGATGTTCGCGGTGTGGATGGCATGGCGTCCGCGGACGTGTCTGAGGAGGGGCGCGCCGGCAGGGTCGGTGGGGGTGGCGAGCAGGACGTCGGCTCCGGTGGCGCGGGCCTGGGCGGCGGCTTTTTCGAGGCGGGCGGCGAGATCGTCCATGTCGGCCCGGGGCCGGAGGATGTCGTTGCCGCCGCCGACGATGGAGATCAGGTCGGGGCGCAGGTCGAGGGCTGCGGGGAGCTGCCGGTCGGTGATGTCGGCCAGGAGGCGTCCGCGGACGGCCAGGTTGGCATAGCCGAGTTCGGCTCCTTCCCGTCGGGCCACCTGGGCGAGCATCGCGGCGAGTCGGTCGGCCCAACCGAGGTATTCGCCGGGGTTGTCGGGGTCGGGGTCGCACATGCCTTCGGTGTAGGAGTCGCCGATGGCGACATAGCGACGCCAGGGGTGTTCCGGGGGTTTCATGCGGGCCAGGGTCATGGCAGGCTCCAGTCGATCGGGTCGGCGCCGGCGTGGACGAGAAGCTCGTTGGCCCGGGTGAAGGGGCGTGATCCGAAGAAACCGGAGTGGGCCGACAACGGTGAGGGGTGGACCGATTCGACGAGCGGGACGCCGCTGAGTGCGGGGGCCAGGGAGCGGGCGTCCCGTCCCCACAGGATCGCGACGAGGGGTTGTCCTGCGGCGGCCCGTTCGGCGAGGACGGTGATCGCCCGGTCGGTGACGGCCTCCCATCCTTTGCCGCGATGGCTGGCGGCGGCGCCGGGGCGCACGGTGAGCACCCTGTTGAGCAGCATGACGCCGCGGTCGGCCCAGGGGGTGAGGTCTCCGCAGGTGGGTCGCGGGACACCGAGGTCGGTGGTCATCTCCTGGAAGATGTTGATCAGGCTCTTGGGGACGGGGCGGACGTCGGGGGCGACGCTGAAGGAGAGCCCGACGGCGTGGCCGGGGGTGGGGTAGGGGTCCTGGCCGACGATGAGGACGCGGACGTCGGGGAGAGGTCGGGAGAAGGCTCGGAGGACGTTTTCCCCGGCGGGCAGATAGCCGCGTCCGGCGGCGACTTCTTCCCGGAGGAAGGTTCCCATGGCGCTGATCCGGTCGGCGACGGGTTCGAGGGCTTCGGCCCAGGTGGGGTGGATGAGCTCGGCGAGGGGGCGTGGTGCGGACACGGCCTCACCTTAGCGAGTCCTTTACGAGCGGTGGACTTCCGGTCGTCCGGGCCGGTTCGGTGCCGTCGGGGTGATGGGAGCGGGGTGGTGCCGTAGATGTGCGGGTCCGTCGGTGATTTTCCGGCGAGGGGAGACAAGGGTGTTGTCGAGATGAATATCCGGGTTTCGGCGTCGCCCGGGGGGTGCAAAAACGGACTTTCTTCTTAAGCTGGTTAGTGGGTTGTCGGCAGATCGAACCGCACCGAGACGAGCACGGTCGATCGGCGACTTTCGTGAACATGACCGAGAGCAGAGGGAATCGATGACGCTATTCCGCGAGAGGCCCCGGCCGGAGGACACGAACCCGGAGGAGTCCGGAACCGGAGATGTCGCGGCGACGGCACGACAACTGGTCAAGGTCTACGGCATGGGTTCTGCGCAGGTCGTGGCGCTGGACCGGGTTGATCTGGACATTCGCGCAGGGGAGTTCACGGCGATCATGGGTCCTTCGGGGTCGGGGAAGTCGACCCTGATGCATTGCATGGCGGGTCTGGACTATGTCACCCAGGGTGAGGTCACCATCGGCGGGACCTCCTTGTCGAAGTTGAGTGACAAGAAGCTCACCGCCTTGCGGCGGGACAACATCGGTTTCGTCTTCCAGTCGTTCAACCTGATTCCGACATTGACGGCGAAGGAGAACATTCTGTTGCCGATGTCGATCGCGGGACGGAAACCGGACCGGAGCTGGTACGAGACGGTCATCGAGACGACAGGTTTGGCCGATCGGCTCGCGCACAAGCCCTCGGAGCTCTCCGGCGGGCAGCAGCAGCGGGTGGCCTGCGCCCGGGCCCTGGTCTCCCGCCCGGACATCGTCTTCGCGGACGAACCGACCGGTAATCTCGACTCCCGTTCCGGCGCGGAGGTGCTGGCCTTCCTGCGGCACAGCGTGGACAGTTACCGGCAGACCTTGGTGATGGTCACCCACGACCCGACGGCCGCGGGGTACACCGATCGGGTGGTCTTCCTGGCCGACGGTCGGATCGTCTCCGAGTTGCGTCGACCGACTCCGGAGAAGGTCCTGGAGACGATGACCTCGTTGGACCGCCGGGCTGCGGCGTCGGTGCTCGGCGACCGTTCGGAGGCCTGAACGATGCTGAGGGCCTCGTGGAAGAGCCTGTGGGCTCGGAAGCTGTCGTTGATGCTGTCCACGGTGGCGATCGTGCTCGGCACAGCGTTCGTCGCCGGCTCCTATATCTTCACCGACATGCTGGACAGCGCCTTCAAAGGCGTCATCAGCGGTGCTGTCGCCGACGTGAACGTACAGCCGAAGGGCATGGACGATACTGCCGCTATGGGCGGGATCAACCGCTCTCTGACGGCCGCGGATGTCGAGAAGGTCCGCCGGGTCGAGGGTGTGCAGTCGGCCTACGGGAATATCACCGACCCCATGAGCACCTACGTGCTGGACAAGAAGGGCAAGCCCATGACGATGGGTGCGCCCAGCATGGGCTTCAATTTCGTCGATGCCCCGGCCATGGGTGGGCAGCCGGGTCTGATCGTGAAGTCCGGCCGCGCGCCCAAGGGCGAGGGCGAGGTCATGATCGACCCGCAGTCGCTGCAGAAGGGCGGTTACGCCCTCGGTGACAAGGTCAAGATCATCACCTCGGGCAAGCTCGGCACGATCGAGCCCACCGTCGTCGGCACCGGCATCTACGGGGCCAAGGGGTCGACCGGAGGCGCGACGTACGCCATCTTCGACACTCCCTTCGCGCAGAAGATCTATCTCGACGGCGCCGATGCCTATCACGGCGTCTGGGTGACGACGACCCCCGGGACGGACGCCAAGCAGGTGGCCGATCGGATGTCCGGGATCATGCCGGACGGCTTCGAGGCGAAGTCCGGTAAAGAGGTCTCGGACAAGATGAACGAGTTGATGGCCCAGCAGATGGGCTTCATGAAGAACTTCCTGCTCATCTTCGCCAGCATCGCGTTGCTGGTGGGCTCGTTCCTGATCTTCAACACCTTCTCGATCCTGGTGGCCCAGCGCGGTCGGGAGATGGCGCTCATGCGCGCCATGGGCGCCAGCCGGGCGCAGATCACCTTGAGTGTCTTCTTCGAGGCCGTCGTCATGGGCGTCATCGGCTCTCTCGGCGGCCTGCTCCTCGGTTTCGCCCTGGCGTTCGGCATCTCCCAGCTCTTCGGCACGGTGGGCCTCGACCTGGCCGGTGCCGGTATGCATCTGACGGTGCCTACGCTCATCGCGACCTTCTCCGTGGGGATCCTCGTGACCTTGGTCGCGGCGATGGCCCCGGCCGTCCGCGCGGGGCGGGTTCCGCCGGTGGCGGCGATGAGCGGTGACATGATGACGGGCAAGACCGGTCTGGGTTGGCGGGCTGTCGGCGGGGGCATCGTGCTGGCTGTGGGGGTGACGCTCTTCCTGGTCGGGCTCTTCAAGGGCAGTCTCGACAACCGGGTGCAGATCCTGGGCGGGGGTGCGCTGCTGACCTTCTTCGGCGTCGCCGCGCTGAGTCCGATCCTGGGAGCGCCGGCGATCTGGCTGATCGGTCGGCTCAACAAGGCCGTCTACGGTGCCGTGGGCCGTCTCGCCGAGGTCAACTCGGCTCGTAACCCGCGTCGCACGGCGGTCACCGCTTCGGCCCTGATGATCGGTCTCGCGCTCGTCACGTCTCTGGGCACGCTGGGCGCGTCGATGAAGGCCAGCACGCACGACGCCGTCGTGAAGGCGCTACGCGGGGACTTCGTGACCCGGAGCGTGACCCAGATGCCGTTCACGGGTGCCGTCGGCGACGGCATGGAGAGGGTGTCCGGCGTTTCCGCGGTGCATCGTGTCGCCCATGCCCCGGGGAAATGGGAGGGCGAGCGGTCCTATTTCGGTGCCATCGATCCTTCGTCGTTCGACAAGATCATCAAGCAGACGATGGTGCAGGGGAATCTTTCGGACTTCCGTGGGCAGGCCGTCCTCCTGCACGAGGACGAGGCCAAGACCTTGGGTGCCAAGGTCGGGAACCGGGTCACCGTCAACCTCAACGGACGCGACATCCCGGTCACGTTGGCCGGCCTCTTCGTCACGGAGAAGAACACGGGCATCGGGAACAGACTCCTCACGCGCGACACGATGAAGGCTGCGGGTCTGCCGCTGCAGGACAGTCTGCTCACGGTCGATGTGGCTGATGGTGCCGACAAGGCGAAGGTCCGTGCGGATCTCGAGAAGGTCGTCGCCGACATCCCGATGGTGACCCTCTCCGACCAGGGCGAGTACGCGAAGGCGCAGACGGCAAGTATCGATCAGCTGCTCTATCTGCTCTACGCCTTGCTCGGGCTGGCCATCGTCATCGCCGTCTTCGGCATCGTGAACACTCTGGGCCTGTCGATCATCGAACGCACCAGGGAGATCGGTTTGTTGCGGGCGGTGGGCGTGAACAAGGGCCAGATCCGCACGATGATCACCTTGGAGTCGATCACGATCGCCCTGCTCGGTTCGATGCTGGGGATCGGACTGGGGTTGGCCTTCGGTTTCGGGATCCAGCGGGCGTTGGCGAGCCAGGGCCTCGGTCAGCTGGTGCTCCCCTGGGCGCAGATCGGGATATCCCTCGTGGTCGCGCTGGTCGTCGGTATCTTGGCGGGGCTGTGGCCGGCGATGCGGGCGAACAAATTGGATGTCCTGAAGGCGATCGCCTCGGACTGACAGACGCGACCCTGTTCGATCCGGCTGCCGGTGGGGGCCGTCCACGGACGGCCCCCACCGGCAGCCGTCGATCGGTTGTCATGTCGCCGTGGACATCCCGAGGAGGCGAATGACATCACTGTTCTTTCCTGGCAGAGTGAGGTCGGATCGGTGGTCGCTGGGGAGGAGCCCTTGATGGAGATCGTGTCCCGTGAGCTGGACGAGCCGGGCGTGGAGACGCTGACCGAGCAGGAGACGGAACTCCTGGCCTTCGAGCGGCAGTGGTGGAAGTACGCCGGTTCGAAGGAGCAGGCCATCCGGGAGACTTTCGACATGAGTGCCACGCGGTACTACCAGACCTTGAACGCCCTGATCGACACGCCGAAGGCCCTGGCTCATGACCCCATGTTGGTGAAGAGGCTCCGGAGGTTGCGTGCTTCGCGTCAGCGGCAACGCACCGCCAGGCGTCTGGGCGCGCAGGCCTGATCGAGCGCTGAGGGACGGCCCGCGGATCACAGTTCCGCGGCGAGACGCACGGCTTGGTCGATGGCCCGCTTCGCGTCCAGTTCGGCGGCGATATCGGCTCCGCCGATCACATGGACCGTCATCCCCGCTTCGGTGAGCGGACCCATCAGGTCACGGACCGACTCCTGCCCGGTGCAGATCACGACCGTGTCCACGTCGAGTGTCCGCGCCTGTCGGGGGGCTTGCGGGGTGGCCCCGGTGAGTCCCCATCGGGCGCGGGTGCTCTCGATCCGTCCGGACAGGTCGTCGCCGAGAGAGGCCAACCGGGTCACGCCGGTCTCGGCGTAGGCGCGAGGGCCTCGGGGGAGGCGTGCCAGGGCCAGCCCGCCCAGCTGACCTGCGGCGGCCAGGGCCGGTCGTACGGCCGATCCGGCGTCGGTCATCGTCGCTGCGGCGCTGGACCACAGGCGGTGGAGACCGTTCTGCTCTTCGTCGGCGGGGCGGGGTGCGGGCACGGTGATGTGCAGGCCTTGGTCGTCGATCCGTTCGTAGGTGACTCCGGTGATCAGGGTGACCTCCTTGGCGCGGAGGGAGGCCCGGTGGACCCAGCCGGTGGTCTTGCCCAGTCCCTGGCCGATCCGGCTGGTCTTGCGCTGCAGGAGGTAGACCTCGCGTGGGCTGGACGAGGGTTGGGGGTGCTGTAGCCCTCCTGGGGTGGTGCGATGGTCACCGACCCCCCATTCGCGTCGCCAGGCGGTGACATCCAAGGCCGGCGAATCCCGGTGGGTGAGATATTCGCTGACGTCGACTCCGATGCCGCCGGCGCCCAGGACGGCGACCCGGCGTCCGGCGGTGCGTTGGCCGGAGAGCAGCTGGGCGTAGGTGATGACGTCGATCCGGTGGATGCCGGGGATCTCCGGGATCCGCGGGGCCACTCCGGTGGCCAGGACGATGTCGTCGTATCCGGAGTCGATGAGCAGGTCCGCTCCGGCTCGGGTGTTCAGCTTCAGCTGTACCCCGGTCTTCTCGATGCGCTGGGTGAAATAGCGGATGGTCTCGGTGAATTCCTCCTTTCCGGGGATATTCGCGGCGAGTTCGAACTGGCCTCCGATCCGTTCGGATGCTTCGTAGAGGTCGACCTGGTGGCCGCGTTCGGCGAGTGTGGTGGCTGCGGCGAGTCCGGCCACGCCTGCGCCGACGACGGCGATTCTTCTGGGGTGCGTGGTCGGCAGGATCTGCAGGCTTCGTTCGTGTCCTGCTCTGGGGTTCACCAGGCAGGAGACCGGTTTGCCGACGAAGGTGTGGTCGAGGCAGGCCTGGTTGCAGGCGATGCAGGTGTTGATCTCCTGGGGTCGGCCGCCGGCGGCCTTGGCGACCCAGTGCGGGTCGGCCAGGAAGGGCCTGGCCATGGAGATGAGGTCGGCTTGGCCGGTGGCCAGGATCCGTTCGGCGACATCGGGGTCGTTGATGCGGTTCGAGGCGATGACCGGGATGGTGACCTGGGTGCGAAGGTCGGCGGTGACTTCGGTGAAGGCTGCCCGGGGCACGGAGGTCACGATGGTGGGCACGCGGGCCTCGTGCCAGCCGATGCCGGTGTTGATGAGGGTGGCTCCGGCGGCTTCCACGGCTTGGGCGGTCTCGACGACCTCTTCCCAGCTCTGCCCGTCTTCGACCAGGTCGATCATGGAGAGCCGGTACTGGATGATGAAGTCCGGTCCGGAAGCTTTCCGGGCTGCTGCGACGACCTCTTCGATCAGGCGGCGACGTCGGCGCGGGTCGCCTCCCCAGTTGTCCTGGCGTCGGTTGGTGCGTCCGGCGAGGAACTGGTTCAGCAGGTAGCCCTCGCTGCCCATGATCTCGATGCCGTCGTATCCGGCGTCGCGTGCACATTCTGCGGCGGCGGCGAATCCTGAGATCTGGCGTCGGATGCCGGATTCGGTCAGCGCGAGGGGGGTGAAGGCGGAGATGGGTGCTTTGATCCGGGAGGCGGAGACGATCAGGGGGTGATGGCCGTATCGACCGGCGTGGAGCACTTGGAGGAGGATCTTGGCGTCGTGGGCGTGGACAGCATCGGTGACGATGCGGTGCCGGGCGATGTGTCGGGGTGCGTACACGGCTCCGGAGCCGGGATAGAGGGCGCCTTCGGGCGTGGGTGAGAAACCTCCGGTGACGATCAGTCCGACGCCGCCGCTAGCGCGTTCGGCGTAGAGCTCGGCGAGGTCGTCGAAGGTCGCGGGGGAGTCCTCGAGTCCGGTGTGCATGGAGCCCATCACCACCCGGTTGCGCAGGGTGGTGAATCCGAGGTCGAGTGGGGCGAGGAGATGCGGGTACGGCGTCATCGGCGTCCCTCCTGGGCGAAGCGGGGTTCGCGTGGACGCTAACACCGGGGGGTGCTGCAGGCCCGTTACCACGGCGTGAACTGGGCCACGCCGGTTCCTCGGGTGGGTGGTTCGGCCGCATCCCGCTGGCTTCTTCCTGGGCTCTTCAGGCGCAGAAGCGGATTCAAGGTGGGGTCCGGATGGCGGATCTCGTTCTCGGGCGCGCCGTCAGCAGGCCTGGCCATTTGCACTCACCCTGGTCGAGTGCTAATCATGGACTTAGCACTCTCGGTGTCCGAGTGATAAAGGATCCGGGCCCGAGACGTGAGAACACCACAGTCCTGACCGGTGCCGGTGAGGCCCGGGGTCGGGCGGCGCGAACGGCGCGTCGGCCTCCCGGACCGTCCGTCGCGGGCGCCGTGCCCGGTCGCCAGATTCCGTTCGCGTGGGAGGAAACCACCGACAATGGCCAAGATCATCGCCTTCGACGAGGAGGCCCGTCGCGGCCTCGAGCGCGGCATGAACCAGCTCGCAGACGCCGTGAAGGTCACCCTGGGACCCAAGGGCCGTAACGTCGTCCTCGAGAAGAAGTGGGGCGCACCCACCATCACGAACGACGGTGTCTCCATCGCCAAGGAGATCGAGCTCGACGACCCCTACGAGAAGATCGGCGCCGAGCTGGTCAAGGAGGTCGCCAAGAAGACGGACGACGTCGCCGGTGACGGCACGACGACCGCCACCGTGCTCGCCCAGGCGCTCGTGCGCGAGGGGCTGCGCAATGTGGCCGCAGGTGCCAACCCGATGGCGCTCAAGCGTGGCATCGAGAAGGCCACCCAGGCTGTCTCCGACGAACTGCTCGGCATGGCCAAGGACGTCGAGACCAAGGAACAGATCGCTGCGACCGCGTCGATCTCCGCCGCCGACACCCAGATCGGCGAGATGATCGCCGAGGCCATGGACAAGGTCGGCAAGGAAGGCGTCATCACCGTCGAGGAGTCGAACACCTTCGGCCTCGAGCTGGAGCTCACCGAGGGTATGCGCTTCGACAAGGGCTACATCTCGGGTTACTTCGTCACCGACCCCGAGCGTATGGAAGCGGTGATGGAAGACCCGTACGTCCTCATCGCCAACTCCAAGATCGGCTCCATCAAGGACCTGATCCCGGTGCTGGACAAGACCAAGCAGGCCGGAAAGCCGCTGCTGATCATCGCCGAGGACGTCGAGGGCGAGGCCCTGGCGACCCTGGTGCTGAACCACCTGCGTCGCAACATCTCGGTCTGCGCCGTTAAGGCCCCCGGCTTCGGTGACCGCCGCAAGGCCATGCTCGGTGACATCGCCATCCTCACCGGCGGCCAGGTCATCTCCGAGGAGGTCGGCCTCAAGCTGGAGTCCACCGAGCTCGACATGCTGGGTACCGCCCGCAAGGTCGTCGTCACCAAGGACGAGACGACCATCGTCGAAGGTGGCGGCGACGCCGACCAGATCGCCGGCCGGGTCAACCAGATCCGCGTCGAGATCGAGCGTTCCGACAGCGACTACGACCGTGAGAAGCTGCAGGAGCGTCTGGCCAAACTGGCCGGTGGCGTGGCTGTGATCAAGGCCGGCGCTGCGACCGAGGTCGAGCTGAAGGAACGTAAGCACCGCATCGAGGACGCCGTCCGCAACGCGAAGGCTGCCGTCGAGGAAGGCATCATCGCCGGTGGTGGCGTGGCGCTCATCCAGGCGGGCGACGCGGCCTTCGGCAAGCTCGCGCTGGAGGGCGACGAGGCCACTGGTGCGAACATCGTCAAGGTTGCCATCGAGGCTCCGCTGAAGCAGATCGCGATCAACGCCGGTCTCGAGGGTGGCGTCGTGGCGGAGAAGGTGCGCAACCTCCCCGCCGGGCACGGCCTGAACGCTGCTTCCGGTGACTACGTCGACCTCATCGAGGCCGGCATCATCGACCCGGCCAAGGTGACCCGTTCGGCTCTGCAGAATGCTGCCTCCATCGCGGCTCTCTTCCTCACCACCGAGGCCGTCATCGCGGACAAGCCCGAGAAGGCTGCTGCTCCTGCGATGCCCGGTGGCGACGAGATGGGCGGCATGGGCTTCTGACCCACGAGGTCCGATGCTCGACCGTTGTGAACGAACGAGGGGCGGCTGTCCGGTCAGGACAGCCGCCCCTCGGCGTTGCGGTGGCAGGGTTTTCCCCGGATGCGGCGATGGGCGACCGGGGGAGTGTCTCCGGCGTCAGAGGGGGTCGACCGGCCAGCCGCCGCTGCGGAGACGTTGCCCGACTCGGACCATCTCGTCGGGACTGGGCACCTGATCGGTTCGTTTCATGATGCCGGCGCCGACATCGATCCGGTCGGCCGGGATGACACCGTTCCGAACCAGCTCGTGCCCGAGATCCTCGACCTCTTCATCGGTGAGTCGGCGACGCAGGAGCGCCATCAACGGGACATAGTCCTGGTCAGGGACGCCGTTGGGATAACCGGCGCGCACCCAGCTGATGAATCGGTCCAGTGCGCTCACTGTCCCCTCCCCTCATCGGCCATATCGGTGACCATGGTGCGGCGTGACTCTGGTGATGGTGTTGTGTGTGCCGGCGGGCAGGCTCCCGGACGGTGTCCGTGGAGCTCTCCCCGACGTCGACCCCCTCCTGGGAAGAGGCTTACCCGAGATGGCTACGGTACAGGGCTTCTTCTCCGAAAAGTCGGGGCTCAGGCAGTACGACGTTCCGGTGTCGGCAGATAAGGCGCTGTCGGAGTCGGGTCGATCTGTTCGGTCTGCGGCTGTACTGGGGTGGCTGCCTCGTGCTCCTCGGCGACCTGTGGGCCGGGAGCTGCGGTCGTTCGGGGGGCGGCGTGGCTCTCGGGCCAGCCGGCGGTGGCCAATTTGGCGGTGACTCGACGGATGTCCTCCTCGGTGGCGTGACCCTTGAGGAGGTCTTCGATGGCTTCACGGATCTGGGCCGGAGAGATCGGATCGAGACCGCGGTGCCTTTGGAGATGATCGACGACTTCGACGATCTCCTGTTCGGTCAGATGCCGTTGCAGGACACCAAGCAGGGCGATGTAGTCCTCACGGGGAACGCCGTGGGGGTAACCGGCACGTAGCCAGTCGAGGATCGCACGAAACGTGAAACTCATCGGTGCCCTTCGCGATGTGACATGTGGCCCTGCCCGGGGTCCTCCGGGATCAAGTGATCAAGGCATCGTATCGAAGGGGGAGGAATCCTCTCCGTGTGATGGATGCACCTGGCACGGTCCGTCGGGGTGGACGGCTCCCGGGGACGTCCGACCTCTTACTTGTGTTTGGGGACGAAGGTCGGGTAGATGTGCTCGAAGCTGACGCTCTGGCCCAGCCCGGAGGCGACGACGATCGCGATGCCGATCCCGATGGTGAAGAGCACGAGGGAGAAGATCGCGGCAGCCACGACCTTGCCTGCCGGGTTCGGTGCGATTGCGGTCCCGTCCGGGCCGGTTCCGTGGGCGAGGCTTTTCACGCCCAGGGCGAAGAGCGCGGGCAGGCCGGCGCCGATGATCAGAGAGACGAAGAGCACCTTGGACGCGGCGCTGATCAGGAGACCGAACATGGTGGTGGGCTGTCCTTAGACCTGTGAGTCTGATTGACGAGACGATGCCGGGGTGATGTGCAGGTGTCCCGCGGGGACCATCGACGAGGGGCGCTCCTCCTGGGTGGAGGGCGCGAAGGTTGCGTTCTCCGCGGCTTCGGTGGCGGTGCCATCCCAGTCGTCGTTGACATTGTTGTGGTCGATGGGCGCCTGGCGGGAACGCAACCACATGTATCCGGAGAGAGCCACCAGGATCGCGAAGACGATGAGCGGGCCGGCGTAACCGCCGAAGGCATTGCCGATGTACCAGGTGACCGCCCCGACGATTCCTGCGCAGGGGAGCGTGATCAGCCAGGCAGCGACCATGCGACCGGCGACCCCCCAGCGCACTTCGGCGCCGGGCTTGCCCAGGCCGGTGCCCAGGATGGATCCGGTGGCCACGTGGGTGGTCGAAAGTGCGAAACCCAGGTGGCTGGAGGTGAGGATGACCGCAGCCGAAGCAGATTCAGCTGCCATGCCTTGCGGGGAGGAGATCTCCACCAGGCCTTTGCCGAGGGTGCGGATGATCCGCCATCCCCCCAGGTAGGTGCCCAGAGCGATGGCGACCGCGCAGGTGACCTTGACCCATAGCGGGATGTTGTGGGTGTCGGTCCATGAGCCGTGGGCGATCAGGGCCAGGGTGATCACCCCCATCGTCTTCTGGGCGTCGTTGGTGCCGTGGGCCAGGGAGACCAGGGATGCGGTGCCGATCTGTCCCCAACGGAATCCGGTCTCCTTGTAACGTTCGGCGACTCCTCGGGTGATCCGGAAGATCAGCCAGGTGCCCAGGGCGGCGACCAGACCGGCCACGACCGGGGAGACCAGCGCCGGCATGATGACCTTGCCGAAGACACCGTCCAGCTTCGTTCCGTCGCCGGACCAGTTGACACCGCCCCAGCCGATCCCGGCGACGGTGGAGCCGATCAGGCCGCCGAAGAGCGCGTGGGAGGAGCTGGAGGGAAGGCCCAGGAGCCAGGTCAGCAGGTTCCAGACGATGCCGCCGACGAGCCCGCACAGCACGATGAGGAGTAACGCTTCGCCGTGATTCGCCAGGAATTCGGCCTTGGGTGCGCCGGACTTGTCCTGGATGTTGATCACGGCATTGGTCACGGTCAGGGCAACCTCGACCGACAGGAAAGCACCGATGAGGTTGAGGATGGCCGAGAGGGCCACCGCCGTCTTCGGCTTGAGGGCACCGGTGGCGATGGAGGTGGCCATCGCGTTGCCGGTGTCATGGAAGCCGTTGGTGAAATCGAAGGCCAGGGCCGTAATGACTACGAGGGCCACGAGCAGAAGAGCTACGTCCACACCGCAATTGTGGGGCCAGAAGTGACCCTCCGGTGAACCGGCTTCCGCGCGTTAACCTGGACAGAACGTGTGACCAGGGCGTTTGTCCAAACTGTTCAGCAAAAATTCGTCTTAGACGTTCGCGCAAGACCTGGGTGAACGGCATTCACAGAGCCTGTTGGATCGTTCTTCCACATCGCGGCAAGGCGGCGGAGGAAGAACGATCCAGGAGGAAGGGAAACGCCGATCAACGACCGAACAACTGAGTGTTCGACGCCTCGACCTCCGCATATTGGGCGCCCGCTCGAGACAAGGCATTTTCGATACGGTCCAAGGATTCCCGGACCTGTCGTTGGGTCGCTGTCCAGGAGCTGACCGCCTCCTGGAACTGAGCGGACGCCGAACCCTGCCAGGCGCCCTGCAAGGCCGAGAGCCGGCCGCTCATGCCCACGACATCCGCCTCCAGCTCGGCGCTGATCCGACGGATGTCCGTCGCCGCGGAAGAGATCTGAGCGGTATCGACGTGGAACTGCGTGCTCATGGGAAAGCCTTTCGTCCGGGCGGCGTTCTCCCGCCGCGACCCCACCACGTTAAGAAGAGCTCCGCATCCCTCCGGCCCGGTCCACAGACGGGTATGCGACGGCCCGCGTCGTCCACCGGGTTGTGGACGACGCGGGCCGTCGTGCTGACAGATACTGAGCGGGCTCAGTTACGGGTGTCCTCGTCCAAGGTCACCCGGATGTCCTGGCGTTTACCTTCACGGACGATGGTCAGGGTCACCTGGTCACCGGCCTTACGTTCCCGGATCTGAGCCTGAAGGCTCAATCGGCCGTCGACGACCTCGCTGTCGACCGCGACCACCGCGTCGCCCGCACGTATGGAGGCCTTCTCCGCCGCCGATCCCGCAGACACCTGCTGGATCTTTGCCGCCGCCCGCTGATCGTTGCCGTCCGGGACGACTTCGTCGGCCAAGGTGACTCCCAGGAAGGCATGTCGGGCCTTGCCATGGTTGATCAACTGCTCCGCGACGCTCTTCGCCTCGTTCGCCGGGATGGCGAAGCCGATACCGATATTGCCGGAGGTCTGTGAGAGCGAGGCGATGGAGGAGTTGATCCCCACCAGCTGCCCGGCGCCGTTGACCAGCGCACCACCGGAGTTCCCCGGGTTGATCGCCGCACTGGTCTGGATGGCGTTCGTCACCACAGGGACGGCATTCGGAGCCCCGGGAGCCGCCTTGTCCCGCGTGGTGACCGGGCGGTTCAACGCACTCACGATGCCGGTGGTGACCGTTCCGGCCAGCCCCAGCGGGTTACCGACCGCCATCACCGGGTCACCGACCCGCAGCTTGGTGTCGTCCCCGAGGATGATCGGATGTAGATCCTTGGGTGCGTCATTGATCCGCAGGACCGCCAGGTCGGTTGCCGGGTCGGTGCCCACGATGTCGGCGCTGTAGACCCGCTTGTCGTCAAGGGCGACCGTGATCTTGGCCGATTCGCCTCCGGCCATCACCACGTGGTTGTTCGTCACCACATGGCCCTTGTTGTCGATGATCACACCGGAGCCGTCGCCGCTGCGGGACCCCGAGGAGACCTGGATGGAGACCACACTGGAAGTGACGGCCTTGGCCGTCGCCGTCCAGTTCGGATTGTTCGGGTCGGCCTGTTCGACCTGACGCGCAGGCTCCCCCATGCGGCTGGTCCCTGCGGAGGAGCGGAACAGGGCCCAGGTGCCTCCGGAGGCAAGAACGGCGGCCAAGGTCGCCGCGACGCCGATCTCCAGCAGACGGCGCGCCTTCTGCTGCGAGGCGCCCGGAGCCGGGGGCGGGGACTGTCCGGGGCCTGCGGGCCACGGCTGACCGGGAGGGGGCTGTTGGCCGGTCCAGCCGGCAGGAGGCGGATAGGCCTGCCGGTGGCCGTCCCCGGTCGCCCAGGTGGTGTTCTCCGAACCGGCCTCCGCTGCGGGGACAGCGACATCCTGACCGGCGGGCGGGGGCGGAGGCGCGGAAGCCTCGACCTGCTGGGGCGCTCCGGGCGGGGTCAGGACCTGGCCGGGAACGGTGGCCTGCGAAGGCGGCACAGCGGCAGGCGGCGCGGCAGGCGGCGCGGCAGGGGCCGGCGTTGCCCCGCCGGTATTCCCGCCCGCCTTCGCCGGATGAGAGGGGGATGTGTCGGGCTGCGAAGAAGAGCCCCGGCTTTCGAGGTTGTCAGGCTGGCTCATCGCACTCCTTGGTGGTCGTCGTCGGTACGGACGGCTGTAGGGGGCGCAGAGGGGGAGGCCGTCCCGGCTACAGAGGGTTTACCGTGGCCGTCAAGGCCTGGGGACGTGGCCGAGGTGGCCACGACAGGAGAGTCTTGGACTCGTTTGGATCGTGCCCAGCGGAGTTTGGACGCGGAGACTTTAACCTTCGGGGCCGGAGCTTTCTCCGGGCCGGGAGAACCAGTCGACTGAGGCCGACAGTCGGAGGGCATCTCCACGACAAAGGTAGCGCCCCCGCCGCAGGTGGCACGCACCCCGACACGTCCGCCGTGCGCGTTGACGATGGCCATGACGATGGCCAGTCCGAGCCCGCTCCCACCCGAAGAACGTCCCCGGGAGGGATCGCCGCGGAAGAAACGTTGGAAGACCCGGTCGATATCGGCCTCGGCGATGCCGGCACCGTGGTCCCGGACCTCCAACCGGTAGACCCGGCGGGACTCGCTGCCCGGCTGGTCCGTCACATCGCCGCTCACCGTGCCGACGGCGACCTCCACCGGAGAACCGGAAGGGGTGTGTTGGAGTGCATTGGCCACCAGGTTGGTCACGACCTGGCGGAGCCGGGCCTCGTCCCCGCAGATCATGGTCGGGCCGAGCGGACCCTCACCGAGGCCCACCAGGCGGATGGGGCGCTGCGGGTCGCGAGCCTTGGCGTCCTGGACGGCGTCACCGACCAGCACGGTGAGGTCGACCTCGTCGAAGGTCATCGGACGACGGTTGTCGAGCCGGGCCAGGGTGAGGAGATCTTCGACCAGGCCGCTCATCCGGGTGGCCTCGTCCTCGATACGACGCATGGCACCGGCGGTCGCTTCCGGGCTGGATGCGGCCCCCTGGCGGTAGAGCTCGGCGTAACCGCGGACGGTGGCCAGCGGGGTGCGGAGCTCGTGGGAGGCATCGGTGACGAAACGTCTCATCCGGTCCTCGGAGGCTTCCCGGACCGCGAAGGAACTCTCGATCTGGGAGAGCATCGTGTTCAGCGATCTCGAGAGACTGGCCACCTCGTCCTGGGCCGCGTGTTCGGGCACCCGTTGGGTGAGATCGCCGTCGGCGATCGCGGCAGCGGTGTCCTCGATCTGACGCAGTGGACGGAAGGCCCTGTTCACACCGAGGAATCCCACGTGGACGCAGATCGCCACGACGAGCAGACCGATGGCCAGGGAGACCACGTGCAGGCGGGACATCGTCTCGTCGACCCCGCGCAGGGAGGTGGCCACGGCGTAGGTGCCGCTGCGGTCGGAGAGCGGACCGGCGACCACTCGCCACTGCGGGTTGTCGGTGCGGGTGTTCCCCGACGAGGGGTCGACCTTGATCGAGTCGGTGGTGAAGGGCTCGCCGCTTCGGACGCGGGGGTCGTCCAGCGGAAGGCGGGGGATGTCGGGGAGGACGTGTTCGTCCGAGGAAGGCTGCAGATAAGGGCTGCGTCCCTTGGGGTCCATGTAGATGACGGTGTACGTGGTGGGCAGCCCGGGGGTGAAGACGTGACCGGTCGCCATGATCTGCGGTAGCGAGTTCGACGCGGCCGAGTTGCTCGCCGAGCGCAGCTCATCGCTGGTGCGGTCCATCAGGTACGAGCGCAGGAGCAGTTGCGTCGCGAGATTCGTCAGGAAGAGTGCCGTCACCAGGAGCACGACCAGGACCGCGACGAGACGCCACCGTAAGGGCCATGCCTTCAATGCCCGAACGGCGCGGTCCCGGGTCCGGACGACACACGTCCTCGGCTTCTCGACAAGCCGAGGGAGTGCTGCAAGCGGGCTCAAACCTGTTCCGGGGGCAGTCGCAACACGTACCCGACTCCTCGCCGGGTGTGGATGAGGTGGGGTTCCTCCACGTCGATCTTGCGGCGCAGGTAGGAGATGTAGGACTCGACGATCCCGGCTTCACCACGGAAGTCGTAGTCCCAGACGTGGTCCAGGATCTGCGCCTTGGACAGGACCCGGTTGGGATTGAGTAGCAGGTATCGCAGCAGCTTGAACTCGGTCGGGGAGACGTCGATGACCCTCTTGCCGCGTCGGACCTCGTGCGAGTCCTCGTTCAGCTCCAGGTCGTGGAAGCGCAGTACCTGATCCTCGTCGGCCTCGCCACGGGTGCGGCGTAGGACGGCCCGGATCCGGGCGACCACTTCTTCCAGACTGAATGGTTTGGTGACATAGTCGTCGCCGCCGACGGTGAGGCCCTTGACCTTGTCCTCGACCGAGTCCCGGGCGGTGACGAAGACGATCGGCATGTGGCGACCGTTTTCGCGTAGCCGTCGGGTCACGTCGAAGCCGTCCATGTCGGGGAGCATGACGTCGAGGACGAGGAGGTCGGGTTGTTCCCGTTCGGCGATGGTGATGGCGGTGGCGCCGTCACCCGCGGTGAACACCTCGAACCCGGCGAAACGCAGGGATGTGGCCAGGAGCTCACGGATATTGGGCTCATCCTCGACGACGAGAAGTCGGGCTTCAGGAGGTGTGCTGCTCACAGCAGCCAGTGTGCGGCTGCTTTCTGGATGTTAGCTGTGAGACTGCCGTATGTCGCGAGTTGTCTTCTGCTGTCGTCTGTTCCAGGAATCCGGCGGGGTGGGCGGGCATGATGGGACAGGGCGTCCCGTCGGGGCGGGCGCCTCCAGACCTGTGAGTGAGGAGCAATGATGCGCCGACCGCAGCACGAGCCGATGCCCGGGATGCCCGATCGCGTCCGAATCTACGAGGTCGGCCCCCGCGACGGGCTCCAGAACGAGAAGACCACGGTCGCGACCGACACCAAGGTCGAATTCGTCCGGCGCCTCGTCCGCTCAGGCCTGGACACCGTCGAGGTCACCAGCTTCGTCCCGGCCACGTGGGTCCCTCAACTGGCCGACGCCGCCGAGCTGATCGGCCTGCTCGGGGCGGATGGTCTCGGCCGGGGACGTCCTGTGCTCGTCCCCAATGCGAAAGGACTCGACCGGGCTCTGGAACTCGGGGTATCCGCCGTTGCCGTCTTCGGCAGCGCCACCGAGACCTTCTCCCGGAAGAATCTCAACCGATCCGTCGCCGAGTCCTTCGAGATGTTCGGGCCGGTCGTCCGTCGGGCCGCGGATGCCGGTGCCTGGGTCCGGGCCTATGTCTCGATGTGTTTCGGCGACCCCTGGGAGGGGGACGTCCCCCTGGGACAGGTGGTCGAGGTCGCGCTCCGCTTCCTGGAACTCGGGGTGGACGAGCTCTCCCTGGGCGACACCATCGGGGTGGCGACGCCCGGGCATGTCGTCCGACTCCTCGACGCCCTGTCCGGGGCCGGTGTGGAGTCCGGACGGTTGGCGGTGCACTTCCACGACACCTACGGTCAAGCCCTCGCGAACTCCCTGGAAGCCGTCCGCTGGGGGGTCCGGACCGTCGACGCCTCGGCAGGGGGCCTGGGCGGATGTCCCTACGCCGGGTCGGCGACCGGGAACCTGGCGACCGAGGACCTGGCCTGGGCCCTGGAGGGCATGGGGGTGTACACCGGCGTCGACCTGGAGTCCCTGGTGGCGACCAGCCAATGGATGGCCGGGCGGCTCGGGCGGGAACCGGCGAGCCGGGTGGTGCGTGCCCTGACGGGCTGATCCGAGCGTCGGGACCTTCCCCGTACAGGGTGCTCTCTCGGACGAGTGGTGCGGCCCCGCCCCCACCGTCAGGGACGGGGCCGCACCGGTACGACTCACAGGGAATAGTTCTGCACCATCGTCATCAGGGCCGAGGCCCGTTCGGAGAGCTCGCTGGCCGCACCGGCGGTGACCTTTGCGGCCTCCCGGTTGGCGTTGGCGGTCTCGGAGATCTCTCCGACCTCCCCGGCGATGCGGGAAGCACCGTTGGCGGCGTCGTTGACATTGCGGCCCATCTCGTTGGTGGTGGCGGTCTGTTCCTCCACCGCGGAGGCGATCGTGGCCTGGGTGTCGTTGATCTGGGAGATGATCGCCGAGATCTCGCTGATCGCGGCGACCGCCGCCTGGGTGTCGACCTGGATGGCCTCCACCCGGTGGGCGATGTCCTCCGTGGCCTTGCTGGTCTCCTGGGCGAGGTCCTTGACCTCGTTGGCGACGACGGCGAAGCCCTTGCCGGCCTCGCCGGCCCTGGCGGCTTCGATGGTGGCGTTCAAGGCCAACAGGTTGGTCTGTTCCGCGATGGAGGTGATGGCCTTGACCACTTCGCCGATCTTCGCCGAGCTGTCGCCCAGCTTCGCCACCGTCGCATTTGTCGTGCTGGCCACGGAGACCGCGCTGGCGGCGACTCCTGCGGCGTCCTGGGCGTTCTTGGCGATCTCCCGGATCGAGGCCGTCATCTCCTCGGTGCCCGCGGCGACCGTCTGGACGTTGGAGGAGACCTCGTCTGCCGAGGCGGACACCGTGGACAGGGTGCCCGCGGTCTGGTCGGCGCTGCGCTGCAGGTCCTGGGCTGCACCGGCGATGACGCCCGAGGTGCTCTGGACCTGGGCGGCATTTTCCCGGACGCCGGCGACGGTCTCGTTGAGCGCGGCGATCATGTCGTCCAGGCCGGAGCTGAGCTGCGAGAGCTCGTCCGTACCCGCCAGCTGGGTCCGGGCGGTCAGATCGCCGTGTCCCACCTTGTCGACGGTGTTCTTCATCACTTCGATGGGGCGGATGATGGACACCGCGACCAGGGCGACACCGCCGACGGCCAGGGCGACCGACACGATGAGCACGATGATGAGGGTGTTCCGGCTCCGTTCGTACTCTGAGGTGGCTTCCGCGCGACGCTCGTCCGCGGCCTTGCGCTCGGCGTCGACCAGTTTCATCACGGCGCCGTCGGCGGCACCCGAGGGGCCGATGGCGTTCTGGTCGCGGTACTGGGCGTATCCGGCGAAGTCCATCTTGTCGCCGTAGGCCATCAACGGGTCGAGGACGGGGAGATAGCTCTTCCAGGATTCCTCGAGCGTCTTCAGCGCTGCCGGGTCGACCGTGTTGGGTCGGTAGGCGGCGAGGTCCTTATCGAACTGGGCCTGGGCGGCTTCCTTGCGTTTCTTGTGATTGGCCTTGGACGTGGCGTCGGTCGAGGTGACGTAGTTCAGGGTGCCGATCCGTACGTCTTTCATGTCGGCGCGCATCGCGCCCAGCTGGCTGATCGGTACCAGGGACTTGTCGTAGATCTCGGCGGAGGCGGCGGCCACCCGTCCGAGGGAGATCACCGAGAAGGTGCCGAGAGCGATGGCGATCAACAGGACGATCCCGACGACGACGCCGAGGCGACTCTTGATGCTCAGTCGTCCGATGACACCACTCATCCCTCCTGGTCGAGCCGATCCCTGGCGGGAGAACTCTGTAGACATCTCTTGTCCGATCTGACGGTGGAGGCGCGCGTGACCTGGATCGGTGCGCGCAGCTGTCCCCTGGAAGATCGGCTGCAATCCCTTCCGCTGTAGTTTTCAACGAGGACAAGACGATCGGTGTCGTCCTCGCGCCGCGGGAGAGGGGGATTCCCCGCCGAGGCCGGGGCGGTGGCGGTATTGGCGGTTGCTGTCAGGACGAGCACGTAGCGTGGGAGCACACACATCAGACAGGAGGCTTCATGCGTTCAGGAATTGATCGTGCCGCGATGGAACCGACGATCCGTCCTCAGGACGACCTTTACGGACATGTCAGCGCAGGCTGGCTGTCGACGGCCGAGATTCCTCACGACAGAAGTCGTTTCGGCACTTTCGACGATCTGCGCGATCGTGCCGAGGAAAATATGCGGGCCCTCCTGGAGGAGGAGAGCACTGCGGAGGCGGACGGCCCGGAGGGGGCACGTCGCCCGGGTGACCTGGCCAAGGACCTGTACGTCAGCTTCCTCGACGAGGACGCTGTGGAGCAGGCCGGGATGACGGCGATCGACGCGCTCCTGGCGCGGATCGACGCGGTCGAGGACACCGTCGAGTTGATGGTTCTTCTCGGCGGACTGCAGCGTGAGGGCGTCGGGGGAGCCGTCGAACCCTATGTGAACACGGACGCAGGGCAGCCCGACCGTTATGTCGTCTACCTGGAGCAGTCCGGGCTGGGGTTGCCTGACGAGGCCTACTACCGGGAAGAGTCCTATGCCGAGCTGAGGGAACGTTATGTCGCTCACCTGACCCGCCTGTTCGTCCTCGCCGGGGACGACGAGGAGGCCGCGGGTGCGCGTGCGACGGAGGTCATGGATCTGGAGACGCGGTTGGCGTCCGGGCATCTGGACCGGGTCTCCTGCCGGGATGCGGTGAAGAGCTACAACCTCGTCGACGGCGAGGGGCTGATCGCCCACGCTCCGGGTCTGCCCTGGGAACGTTGGCTGCGGGCCGTGGGTGCACCCCGGGAGGCCTTCGACGCATTGGTGATGCGTCAACCGGCCTATCTGCAGGCCTTGGCGCACGAGTTGAGTGCAACCCCCCTCACGGTATGGCGTTCCTGGATGCGCGCGGCGGTTCTCCACGCCTACGCTCCTTATCTGCCCGCCGATGTCGTGGCAGAACACTTCGACTTCTACGGGCGCACGCTGTCGGGTATCCCGGAGCAGCGGCTGCGGTGGAAGAGGGGCGCTTCTCTGGTCGACCAGCTGCTGGGCGAGGACGCGGGACGTCTTTATGTCGAGCGGCATTTCTCGGCCGAGGCCAAGGAACGGATGATCACCATGGTGGACAACCTGGTGGCGGCCTACCGGCATGACATCGATCGGTTGGACTGGATGACTCCGCAGACCAGGCAGAAGGCCTTGGCGAAATTGGAGCTGTTCACCCCGAAGATCGGGTTCCCCGACCGGTGGCGCGACTACACCGGCCTGCGGATCGACCGGAACGATCTGTTGGGGAATGTGCGTCGGGCGCAGATGTTCGAGGCCGATCGGATGTGGGCCAAGCTCGGCGGGCCGATCGATCGTGACGAATGGTTCATGAACGCTCAGACGGTCAACGCCTACTACAACCCCGGGATGAACGAGATCGTCTTCCCGGCCGCGATCCTGCAGCCGCCGTTCTTCGATGCGGAGGCCGACGACGCGGTCAACTACGGGGCCATCGGTTCGGTCATCGGGCATGAGATCGGGCACGGTTTCGACGACCAGGGCAGCCGGTACGACGGTCATGGTCGGCTGGTCGATTGGTGGACCGAGGCCGATCGTTCGGCTTTCGAGGTGAAGGCCGCTGCTTTGATCGCCCAGTACGACTCTTTCAGCCCCCGTGATCTCCCGGGGGAGAAGGTGAACGGTGCGCTCACTGTCGGGGAGAACATCGGGGATCTCGGTGGGGTGACCATCGCTCACCTGGCCTATCACCTGTCGCTGGAGGGCGAGGGTGCGCCGGAGCTCGACGGCCTGACCGGTGACCAGCGCTTCTTCATGGGCTGGGCTCGGATCTGGCGGACGTTGTGCCGTCCGGAGGAGGCGAAGCGTCTGTTGTCGATCGATCCGCATTCCCCCGGGGAGTTCCGGGCGAACATCGTGCGTAATCTCACCGAGTTCTACGAGGCTTTCGATGTCCGGGAAGGCGACGCGCTGTGGCTGCCGGAGTCGGAGCGGGTGCGTATCTGGTGAGGAAGGCGCGGTCCTGGCTGCTGGGAGCATCTGCAGCCACGGTGCTGCTGGCCTCGACGGTGTGGTGGTGGGATCTGACCGGTCCGGTGCCGATGGTGCAGCCGCTGTATCCAGCGGTGGGTGTCCTGGCAGTGATGGTGTTGGCGGTCTGTGCCGGTGTGCGGTATTGGCGGTCGGCGGCAGCGGCTGGTTTGGCTCTGATCCTGTACGGGACGGCGATGGGTCCGACGGTGTTCCCCTTGACGGGCACCCTTGCCGCGGATCCGTCGACCACCGGCGCCAAAAATTTGCGGGTGCTGGCGGTCAACACCGAGTTCGGTCAGATCGATGTGACGGCGTTGAAGCATGTGGTGGAGTCCCGGCAGGCCGACGTGGTCGTGTTGACCGAGGCCGGCCCACAGTTCGTCCCCCATGTGCGGCAGGCCTTCCGGGTCCGTCTTCCGCATGATTCGGGTCCGACCTTGGGCGGGGCCGGGGGGACCATCGTGTTCTCTCGTTTTCCGATGAAGGTGCTGGATGCCGGTAACACCGACCATACGAAGCCGCAGCAGCCGGTGGTCCGGATCGAGGTCGAAGGGAGGCCGGTGACGCTGCGGGGGATCCACCCGCGGTCACCGAGCTCGGCGACGAAACTTCCGCAATGGCGCTCGGATCTCGCCGAGTTGGCTCGTTGGCAGCGTGCTCAGCGGGGCGCGGTGGTCATGGTCGGTGATTTCAATTCCGGCTGGGCGCATCCTGCGTTCCGAGAGGTGGCCGAGGGCTTCGACGACGCGCTGAGGGTGACCGGGCAGGGTTGGGAGCCGACCTGGCCGGTGCATCCTCAGATCCCTGCCTTCGCACAGATCGATCATGTCCTGTCGAAGGGGCTGGGGGTGCGTGGCGCCCAGGTGTTGCGGATTCCTCGGACGGATCATCTGGCGGTTTTCGCCGAGCTGACGGTGCCGTGACCTACAGGGAGGGGTGAGTGCGGCGGCCGGTGTCAGGGATGTTCGTGGTCGAAGGGTCCGGCGAGGCAGAAATGGTTGCCTTCCGGGTCGGCGAGGACATTCCACCGGCCGCCGTTCATGCGGACCTGTTCGACCATGGTGGCGCCCAGGGCGAGGATGCGTTCGGTGTCCGAGATGAGGTCGTCGGTCTGGATGTCGACGTGCATCCGGTTCTTCCCGGGAGTCGGTTCGGGCACGTTCTGGAAGGACATGCGGGGTGAGCTGTCGAGGACGACGTACTCGTCGGCATCGTGGAAGACCGGAGCGTGCAGTACAGCGCCCCAGAACTCGGCGAGATTCTGGGCGTCGTAACAGTCGATGACGACATAGGCGATGGACACCATGTGCTTCAGCCTAGTGAGGCCGGTACTTCTCCTGCCAGGAGTTGTCTTGCCCATCAACCATTTCGATAGAAATATGCCCTCTTTTGTCGAGAGATCCGTCGGAAGTCGTGCGTGTTTTCGCTCATGGTTCATGAGCGGTAGCCGGTGTCCGTAGAGTGGACGTTTCCGAAGGTTCTCTTCGGTTTTCTCCGTCACAGGAAGTCCGGAATCGAGCACGACCGAATGCCGGATATGGGGTTTCTCCCCCCTCTGTGGATGGGTGGTCTTCCCGATTTGTAACCTCCGGGCCGAGGCTCGGGAGGGGAAACAGGAAGGACGTCCGGTGAATCTCGTTCGGTCCGGGCAGCGGTACGGGCTAGCCTGGAGGCGTCCGCTCGCATCAGCGGTCGGTCTTCGTGAGCTCCGGTGAAGGTGTGATTCGTAAAGTGCCTACTGGCAAGGTGAAGTTCTTCGACGAGCAGAAGGGCTTCGGCTTCGTGTCCTGTGACGACGGCGGCGATGACGTTTTCGTCCCAGCGAAGTCCCTACCAAGTGGCGTGACGGGTCTGAAAGCGGGGATGCGTCTGGAATACAGCATCGCTGCGGGGAAGCGGGGCACTCAGGCGATGCAGGTCCGGGTGCTCGACCCGGCGCCGTCGGTGGCCGCGGCCCAGCACGCGAAGCACCGGCGTTCGGCCGAGGAGATGACCGTCATCACGGAGGACCTGATCAAGATGCTGGATCGGATGAGCAACGGCTTCCGCCGCGGGCACCACCCGGACCGCAAGGAAGCTCAGAAGGTGGCTGCCGTTCTGCGGGCCGTGGCCACCCATCTGGACGGAGCGTGATAGCGGTGGCCGTCAGGCATGACACGATTCTGGCCTCTGCGGTGGACCAGGCGCGATCGGCGGCATCCGATATCGCCGATCCTGGCACCGTGGGCGAGCACCTGGGCATGCGCATGGATTCCGAGCGTCTGGCCACTCATCTCTTCGTGTGCACGGCGCCGGCCTACCGCGGGTGGGCCTGGGCGGTCACGGTGGCCCGGATCGCCCGTAGCCGCCATGTCACCATCTGCGAGACCCATCTCGTGCCGGGTGAGGAAGCCCTGCTGGCTCCGGACTGGATTCCTTATGCCCAGCGTCTCGAACCGGGTGATCTCGGTGCTGGCGACGAACTTCCTTACATCGAGGACGATCAGCATCTCGAACAGGGTTTCGAGGCCACGGGGGAGGAGGACGTCGACCGGACGGCTTTCCACGAGCTGGGCCTGGGACGGCGCCGGGTGCTTTCCGCGGAGGGGCGGGAAGCAGCGGCGCAGCGTTGGTACGACGGCGACCACGGCCCTTATGCGTCCGTGGCTGAGAAGGCGCCCGAGAAGTGTTCCAGCTGCGGGTACTACCTGCCGATGGCCGGGACGATGCGGGCGGTCTTCGGGGTGTGCGCCAACGCGTGGTCCCCGAGCGACGGTCGCGTCGTGAGTCTCGATCACGGGTGCGGTGCCCACAGTGAGACGGATGTGGTGGCCGATCATCCGGTTCCGGTGAGTCGTCCTCTGGCGGACGACATGCTCTGGGATGCTCTGGCCGAGGAACGGGTCTGAATTCCCTGGAAGGGGAGAGGCCTTCGGCCGTCAGCAGGATCGGCTGACCGTCCGGACGAATGTATGGAGCAGGCGTCCATCATGTCGGGAAGCCGACTATTCTGGGGTGTCGAGAGCTGGTCGTCCTGCTGAGACGAGGGAAACGATGCCGCTACCACGCGATGACGAGTCTCTGCCGGACAGGGACGTCGATAACATCCCTCTCGAGCCGTTGGCGGAGCTCCTTCATGAAGAGTCACGGGCCGGTGACCTCGCCGGGTTGGCCCGGCAAGGACTCGAGCTCCGCCTCGCCTGTCAACAGATAGCCCGTCGGGTCCGTTATGAGGCCCAGGCCGGCTCGGTGGCCCCTCACCAGTTCGCGGTCCTGGCCCGTCTGGAGGAGGGTGACCTCCCGCCCAGCGAGATCGCAGAGCTGGAGAGGGTGAGCGCGCCCAGCATGACCCGTACGGTGAAGAAGCTGGTGGACGAGGGCTATGTGCACCGCACCCAGCATCCGACGGATCGGCGGGTCGTCCTGGTCGGGTTGACCGATACCGGTCAGGCACTTCTGGACGAAGCACGTCATCGTCGGGATCTGTGGATGACTTCACGGTTGCGTCAGCTCGAGGAGGAGGACATCGCCCTGGTCCCAGAGCTGGCTCGCATTCTCGGCCGGGTCGCCTCTCTGTGAGCCTGTTCTGGCAGATGTGCGGCAGGTGGGGGTCGGCGCCTTCGCTCCGACGGACAGGGGGCGGCGTCGCGTCTGGGGGAGCCGGGCTAGGGTTCGCTCTGGAACGACAGGACTTCGGCGCTCGGGCGCTGTGACGGTGGCGAAGATAGGTGTGATGTCATGAGGCCCTCGACCCGACGGGTGATCGTGTGGCTGGCTTTGGCCGGGATATTGGCCGTGTCCGTGATCGGTCCTGCGCTGCCTCGGTGAGACTGGCCCGTGCTCAGTTGAGTTCGTCGACCACGTGGTCGATACAGGCGGTCAGCGCGCTGATGTCATCGGGGTCGATCGACGGGAAGAGCGCTATTCGTAGTTGGTTGCGGCCCAGTTTGCGGTAAGACTCGGTGTCGACCACGCCGTGTGCGCGGAGGACCTTGCTCACGGTCGTCGCATCGATCGCCGGTTCGAGGTCGACAGTGGCGACGACCTGACTGCGTTCTTCCGGCCGGCGGACGAAACAGGTGGTGTAGGAGCGTTCTTCCACCCACTGGTACAGACGGCGGGCGTTCTCTGCGGTGCGTTCGACCGCCCAGGAGAGTCCTCCTCGGCCCAGGAGGGTACGGACCTGCGCATTCATGAGGATCAGCGTCGACAGGGCGGGGGTGTTCAGGGTCTGGTTCTTGGCGGAGAGTTCCACGGCAGTGGCCAGGCGCAGGGAGGACGGTATCCAGCGGTCGGAGGCGTCGATCTCGGCGATGCGGTCCAGGGCGCGGGGAGAGAGAACTGCGAACCACAGGCCGCCGTCGGCGGCGAAGTTTTTCTGGGGGGCGAAGTAGTACGCATCGGTCTGGGAGAGGTCGACCGGCAGCCCGCCTGCCGCACTGGTGGCATCCACCAGCACGAGGGTGTCCTCGTCGGTGTCGGAGGGTCGGGTCACCGGTGCAGCGGCTCCGGTGGAGGTTTCGTTGTGCGGCCAGGCCAGGATGTCGCTGACGCCGTCGGCCCGGGGGAGAGCTATCGAGCCTGGTTCGGCGGCGTCGACGACGGAGGCGGAGAGAAAGGGCGCCGAGCGGGTGACCTCGGCGAATTTCGAGGAGAACTCCCCGAAGACGCCGTGACGGGCCTGTCGGCGCACCAGGGAGAAGGCTGCCGCGTCCCAGAAGCTGGTGGTACCGCCGTTGCCGAGGGTGACCAGATATCCGGGTGGAGGGTCGAAGAGTTCGGACAGGCCGTCGCGTAGCTCCGCGACGAGGCGGAGAACGGGGGGTTGCCGGTGCGAGGTACCCAGCAGGGGGGAGTCCACGAGTTCGTGGACGTGCTCGGCCGGGATCAAGGACGGGCCGCAACCGAATCGTCCGTCCTGGGGCAGCAGGTGCCGGGGTATACGGATGCGGGTGCCGGGGTCGTCCATCGGGTCATCCTCCCCCGGCTCGGGTGGGATCGGGGCGTGAGGAGGTCTCTGCCCGTTCAACGGTCGAAGCGATGCGCCGGCGGAAGCATGTCCCATCCGGGGACGGCTTCGGCGGAGCGGGGAGACGGGCCTGCGTATTGGGCCACCGGCCGGATCGGCCGTTGTAGGGCTTTCTGCTCCAGGATGTGGGCGGACCACCCTGCCGAGCGTGCACAGGCGAACATCGGGGCGAACAGTCGCGGGGGTACCTCCGCGCCGTGCAGGAGGACCGCGACCCAGTACTCCATGTTCACTCCGATGCCCTGGTCCGGATGGCGTTCGGCGAGGACGTCCAGGGCATCGGCTTCGAGCCGGGAGGCGATGTCGAACAGGGGTGCTTCGAATCGGCGGGCGAGTTCTCGGATCGCGGTGGCCCGGGGATCTTCGCCGCCGTAGACGCGGTGTCCGAAGCCCATCAGCCTGATGCCGCGGTCGAGGAGCCCCCGGACGTAGGTCTGTGGGTCTCCGTGGGCTTCGGCCTCCAGGATCATCCGGAGTGCGCGGGAGGGCGCTCCGCCGTGGAGGGGCCCGCTGATGGCTCCGACCGCGCCGGAGAGGCAGGCGGCGACATCGGCCCCGGTCGAGGCGATGAGCCGGGCGGTCATGGTGGACGGGTTGAGGCCGTGTTCGGCTGCCACGGTGAAATAACCGTCGAGTGCGGCGACATGGCGGGGGTCGGGTTCGCCGCGCCATCGGGTCATGAAACGTCCGACGACCGTCTCGGCTTTGCCGATCTGGTGCTCCGGGACGACCGGAACGTCGGCGCCGCGCGCGGACTGGGCGATGAAGGACATCGCCATGGTGGATGCACGTCCCAGTTGTTCCCTGGCCTGGTCGATGTCGATGTCGTGCAGAGGTCGGAACCCCCAGACCGGAGCGAGTTGTGCCAAGGCGCTCTGGACGTCGACCCGGACGTCTCCGGTCCGTACCGGTAGGGGGAACTGCTCGGCGGGGGGGAGCCCGGCTCCGAAGTTCCCGCTGACGAGGAGACCCCAGACCTCACCGAAGGTGACTTTATCGACGAGCTCACGGATATCGACTCCGCGGTAGCGCAGGCAGCCGGAGTCGTGGTCGGCTTCGGCAATCGCTGTGGTGAAAGAGGGCGGGGTCTCTGGGGGGGTGACCATGTTGACCATTCTTCCTGACGGCGGGCCGGACCTTCAGGGGCTGTGCTCAGGTTGTGATGAGGCGGGTTCCGCCCGGTGGCTCTAGGAGATGACGAAGGGCCGGGTCCGATGGAGGACCCGGCCCTTCGTGGACCGGTGCCAGGTGTGATCCGGTCCGGGCGCTGGCTGCCAGGGGGTGCGCCAGCGCCGCCACCGTTGGTCGTGACCCAGCTCGGGGGTCCTAGGCCACGGCCAAGCGGTGTGATTGAAATCTAAAACAGGCAAGAAAGACGAATCAAGTCTTTGCCCAAAACTGATGCGGCTCAGCATGTTCGGACTCCCTATCTGCATTTTTGCTGGATGTGGGAGGCCGGGGAGGCTCCGGTTCGGGCTCCTGGCGGCACTGTTGTATCCCAACGGAGGGACCCTCTGGGATGCGGCGCGGGCGATCTGCGGGTGGCCTGGGCGGGGCGGGAAATGAACAGAGGTCGGAATCGGCCGTCCGACCTGAGAGGATGGCGGGGTGACCGAGCTGATCGACACCACGGAGATGTATCTGCGGATCATCTTCGAACTAGAGGAAGAGGGGACGGCTGTCCTTCGTGCGCGCATCGTGGACCGCCTGGGGCACTCCGGCCCGACGGTTTCGCAGACGGTGGCGCGGATGGAGCGAGACGGCCTGTTGGCCGTGCAGCCGGACCGGAGCTTGCTGCTCTCGGAGGAGGGACGTCGCCGCGCGACCAGGGTCATGCGAAAGCATCGGCTCGCGGAGCGGCTGCTGGTCGACGTCATCGGGTTGGAGTACGAGCACGTCCATGCGGAGGCCTGCCGCTGGGAGCATGTCATGAGCGACCGGGTCGAACGTAAGATCCTGGCGCTTCTGGACGGGAACTCGCAGAGCCCCTACGGCAATCCGATCCCTGGGCTGGACGAGCTGGGGGTCGAACCGGGCAAGGAGGTGCGTGCCGTCGTCGTCCCGTTGGCGAGTCTGCACGATCGCCGGGCCGGGCATGTGGAGGTCCGACGGCTGGGTGAGGCCTTGCAGGACGATGCCGAGATCCTGGGGATGCTCCAGGAGGTCGGTGTGGTGCCCGAGGCGCATGTGTGCGTCTCCTGGTCTGACGAAGGCTGGAGGATCGGTTCTTCGCCGGAGTCCGATCTGGTGATCTCCAAGGATGTGGCGGCCCAGATCTGGGTCACGCTCCCGCAGCGTTATCTGAACGAGGAGTGAGGGCGTAGACGCGTCCTGTCGAATTCGACACCCATATATAACGTCGCCCCGAGGGTTCCCTCGGGGCGACGTTATATATGGGTGGGTGTACGCCGGGCGCTGGCTGCTCTCCAGGGTGGCAGCGGAGTCATCCGAGGATGCTGCGGGTGGGGTGTGGAGCGCGTCTCGGAGCCTGTTTTCGACCCCGGGGAGACGCCTTGTGACGTAGTTCACATTCTCAAGTGACCCGGGGGTGAGCTGCGAAAACGCCGAGACGAACCTGAGTGTTCAGACGGTTCCTTGATCGTGTTGTGATCCGAGCGTGACATTCGGGCGTCTGTCCCTGTAACTTCGTCTCGTCGCCCACCCCTGGGGTGACCCTCACGACGGAGCGCCGAGTCCTGCCAGCCGTTGAGGGGTTCGCACGTCACTACGCCTTGGCAGGAGCGGGGGACCCATAGTGGTCTCTAAGAGGCCTTGGGGTGAAGTCGCGAACCCTTCGATTGCGACCGGGCATTCTCCTGCCCGAACCCGACAGCTCACCTCGCAGGCGGCTGGAGAGGTTATACCCCGTGTCTAAGTACACTGTCGGGCGCCACCGCGCCCCCGGTCGTCTCAACCCGGTCTCGTCCTTCTCATCCGCCGTGGCGCGAGGTGCCCGTCCTGCTGTTGCCGCTACCGCGACGGTTGCCGCCGCCGGAAGCATGGCCCTGGCTGGTACCGCGAACGCTTCGCCGACGGCTCCCAACGCGGTTGCCGCTGAGGCTGTCGTTCTTACCGGTGGAGCAGTCGACACCACCGTTTCCTACGGCCTCCCCGTGATGGCAGCTGCCGAGGAAGCCAGTGAGGCCTCCAGCGGCTTCGCTTCCGTGGCGCTGTCCAACCGCGCCAAGCCGCAGGCCGAGGTCGCGGAAACCGCCTACGACTCCCAGGGGCAGTCCAAGGGCCGCGCCGGGGCTGTCAAGTCCTACTCCGGCGCCAAGGCCAAGGGCGCGATGAACCCTGCACCCAAGGGCAGTGTTCTCGGCGTGGCCGCCAGCCTCTCCGGTATCCCCTACCTCTGGGGCGGTACCACTCCTTCCGGCTTCGACTGCTCCGGCTACGTGCAGTACGTCTTCCGTCAGGCTGGGATCTCCCTGCCGCGTACCTCCGGCGCACAGCGTGCAGCCACCACCCCGGTCTCCAACCCCCAGCCGGGTGACCTGGTCTTCTTCGGTACCTGGCACGTCGGCATCTATGCCGGTAACGGGATGATGTACGACGCTCCCACTGCCGGGCAGACCACGGGTCTCCACAAGATTTGGAGCAACAACGTCAGCTACGGACGCGTCGGCTGATCTCTCAGACTTCACATAACGTGAGTGGTGGTGGCTCGACAGCCTTATCTGTCGGGCCACCACCACGTTCAAAAAAGCCTCTTCGACGGGAGAGGTCCCGCTGATCGGCTCACTGCCGGATGGTGTGGAAGATGCACAGGGGCGTCTTCCTGCGCCGTCCGGCAGTTAGCACATGCAGCCGGCGACGAACCCCAGTCCCGCAGCGAAAAGACTCGCTGCATAAGAACCCAGAGCCAGGAGAAGCGCAGCTTTCCTCCGCTCGTCGACCGCCAGCCGTACCGACTCGACACATGCGGTCGAGAACGTGGTGTATCCGCCGAGGAATCCGACAGCCAGCAGCGGTCGTAGCTCTCCACCCCCCGATCCGCCCTGGCAGGTCCACCAAGCTGTCAAGAAGCCCAATGCGCACGACCCGGACACATTCACACACAGGGTGCCCAGCGGGACGGAGCAACTGGACCGTGAGGTCACGGCCCCGTCCACTACGAAACGGGCCATCGCTCCCAGGCCGCCCGCCACGGCCACCGCAACGATCATGAGATGGGTTCCCCTTTGCCCTGCGAGGAATCGCCTCGCCATGAAAAAGCGAGGAATCCGACAGCCGCCGCTGCCGTCCCCCCGATCAGTGTGATGACGACGTAGAGCAGAGCGGTTCCCCATCTGGCCTCCGCGCCCAGAAGCAGACTCTCCACCACGAAGGTGCTGTACGTGGTGAACCCGCCCAGGAAACCGGTGCCCACGGTCAACCGCACCGCCCGATAGGCCCCCCTGTCGGGCCACAAGGCCAACCTGCCCAGGAGAAAACCCAGCGCCAAAGCTCCACACAGATTCACCGCCAAGGTGGCCCACGGAAAACTGCCCGGCAGCACCGGGAAAGCCTGGGCGATCGACGCCCGCGCCGCAGTGCCCAGACAGCCCCCGGCACCGACTCCCAGCAGGAGAAGCCACCGCCGATCAGCAGCCGACGGCGACGGAACCACCATCATGCCCTCCCGCACCTCGAGGAAGTCTTGCTCCGAACACACCTGCGACCGGCTAGCCTCGTAACGATCAGGTCGACCTGATGACCATCGGCCAGGACGAGGAAGGCGTACGCATGGATCCCGGAACCGTACGTTTCCTGCACACCAGCGACTGGCAACTCGGTATGACCAGACACTTCCTCGAAGGCGAAGCCCAATCACGTTATGCCGGCGCCCGATTGGACGCCATTCGGGCCATCGGACGGACCGCGCACGAACACCGGTGCGATTTCGTGGTTGTCGCCGGAGACGTCTTCGACTCCAACTTCCTCGGATCGCAAACCGTACGACGGTCCCTGGATGCGCTGCGCGCCATCGACGTCCCCGTCTACCTGCTTCCAGGAAACCACGACGCCCATAACGCAGCCACGATATACCGCTCCGAGATCTTCCTCCGAGAACGACCGGAACATGTGCACGTCCTCGAAAATCCCGGCCCCTACCCGGTCGCACCCGGAGTGGAACTGATCGCCGCCCCGCTGACCTCGAACACACCCATCGCCGACCCGACCGCGAATGCGCTCGCTACCGTCCACCCCGATGGAATCCGTCGGATCCTGGTGGCCCACGGCCAGGTCGACGTGATCAACCCCGACCGGCGGGATGTCGCCGCGATCAGACTCGGCGCCCTCGAAGAAGCCCTGGCCGAGGGCCGGATCCATTACGTGGCCCTGGGGGACAGACACTCCAGACTCTCCCTGGGCGACACCGGATCCGTGCACTACAGCGGGACACCCGAAGTGACCGACTTCCGCGAACAACTCCCCGGAGACGTACTTCTGGTCGAGATCTCGCCTCAAGGGGTGGCGCAGGTCGAGGAGATCCACGTGGGTCGGTGGGTCTTTCGCGATCTGCCCTGGGAGGTCAACGGAAGTGACGATCTGGACGACCTGGACGAGGAACTCTCGGGCCTTCCCGACGCCGACCGCACCGTAGTCCGGTATGCCCTGACCGGCACCCTGAGCCTGTCTCAGCACGCCCGTCTCCAGGATCTCCTGGAACGTCACGCCGACCGGCTCGCCGGTTGCTACGCGTGGGAACGGCACTCCCACCTCGCGGTCTACGTCGACGGCGCCGAGCTCACCGACATCGGTGTCGGAGGCTTCGTCGACTCGGCCGTCGCAGAACTGGCGACGCAGGCCGAGAAAGAAGGACCGGAAGCAGACGTGGCCGGAGACGCCCTCGCGCTGCTCTACCGACTCGCCAAGGCAGGGGAGCGATGAGGATCCACCGGTTGAAGGTCTCACACCTCAGAGGACTCCAGGAACCGGAGCCCCTGACCTTCCCGGACAACGGCTGTTATCTCCTGACCGGTGCGAACGAAGCCGGGAAATCGACCCTCGTCGAAGCGATCGATCTCCTGCTGGACGAGAAAGACAGCAGCACCAAAGCGAAGGTGCGCGCGGTGCGGCCGATCGGCCAGGACGTCCCCACCGCGATCGAAGCAGAATTCAGCGCAGGAGAGTACCGCTTCGTATATCGCAAACAATGGTTCAAGCGGGCCGCGACCGAGCTGCAGATCCTCAGCCCCCGCGCCGAGCATCTCACCGGTCAGGAAGCCCACGAGCGGGTCCACCAGATCCTGGCCGAGACCACGGACATGGCGTTGTGGAAAGCGCTGAGGTTCATGCAGGGCAGCGCGCCTGACCAACTTGACCTCACCGCCAGCACCGCACTTGCCGCAGCTTTGGACCGGGCATCGGGGACGACCGCCGAGGCAGGTGGAGATGCCGACACCCTCGTCTCGGCCGCCGCAGCGGAGTACGCCCGTTATTTCACCCCCGAAAGGATTCGGCCTACTGGCGAACTGGCCCGTGAACAGCGGAACGCCGAACAAGCGCGCACTCTGAAATGCGCTGCCGACGACGCCGTGCGGGAAGTGGAGGAGGACGTCGCGCACCATGAACGGCTCGCCCGAGAACTCGAGGAGACCACCGCACGTTGGCAGACCACCCGTGACGAGCTCGACTCCAGCGAACAGGCTTGGGCCGAGATCACATCCGTGGAAGAAGAGCTCGCCGACGCCACGTCCCGTGTAGAGGACGCGGCCAGAGAGCACCGTCACGCACGAGAACGCCTCCAAGACCGTGAAGAGCTGCTCGCTGAACTGGCCCAGCGACGGCTCACCCACGAACGACAACGGGAAGATCTCCACGAGTTGGGAGAAGAATTCGCACGGTCGCAGGAACGTCAGACAGAAGGGCAACGGAAGAAGACCGAGCTCGCCGAGCGGGCACGTGACCTGACCCGAACCCTGGACCGGATCGCTCGTGCCGACGAGTACGACCGTGCCTCGAAGGACGTCATCGCGCTGACGAATGCGGTCACCCGGGCCGAAGAAGCGGACCGTACCAGATTGAGCGCAGTCAGGGAGCTCGCCGAATGCCGGGTCGACGAGGAGAGCTTGCGGGAGATCGAACAGCTGGCCGCCCAGCTCGATCTCGCTCGGGCTCGTCGCGATACCGACAGCGCCCACCTGGCCGTGACCTCGTCAGCCGACGGACAGGAGATCATCACCGGATCGACCTCCCAGAGGCTCGACCGTGACGAGGAACTCGTGCTCACCGTCGACCACGAACTCGTCGTGGAGATCCCCGGGCACGTCCGACTCCGGTGGACTCCCGAAAGCGCCGCACAGGAACGCGCCGACGCGGTGGCAGCGGCCGAAAGGGCTCTCCAACAGGCCTTGGAACGGGTAGGGGTGCCGACCCTCGACGCGGCTCGTGACTCCTGCCGACGACACGGCGAAGCCTCGAACACGCTGAGCCGGGCGCGAGAACGACTCGAGGATGTCCTCGAAGGAAAAGGGATCGGCGACCTGCGCGATCGTCTCGTCGAGGCCGAAGGACGACTGGCCGCCCTGGCCGGACACGCTTCGACCGACCGGCAGGACACCGGGCCAGCAGATGACCTCGTCGATACCGGTAGCGGTGAGACGGCGGACATCACCGCATTACGCGCAGAACTCGCCGCGCTCGAGGACCAACAGCGCCTGCACGACGTGCACCTGACAACCGTCCAGGAAGAAACCTCAGACCTGCGGGACCGACATGCCCGCGCGGACTCGCTCCTCGGTGCCGCGCACCAGGAGCTGACCGCTGCCGAAGCACGACTGGACAAGGCCAGAGAACAGTTCCAGGACGACGACCTGGCCGACGCCGCCACCCGAGCCGAGGACATATGGCAGCACGAGGTGGCCCGACGACGACGCCTGGAGGAGAAGCTCCACGCACTGGACGCCGACACCGTCCGTCGCCTGCGTGACTCCGGGAAGGAAGCCCTGAACGGGGTGGAAAGGCACGCCGCCGCGCTACGGGAAGACCGGGTGCGGGTCGAGGCACGCCTGGAACAGGCCGGGCGCCAAGGACGCTACGACACCTTGGAGAAAGCAGGAAGCGAACTCGAACAAGCCGAACGCAGACTCGCCTCGGTCACTCGCCGGGCCGAGGCCGCCCGGCTGCTGCACGAAACCTTGCAGAAACACCGTCAGGACGCGCAACGGGCCTATGCCCGGCCCTTCGCCGAGGCACTGCGACATTTCGGGACCGTGGTCTTCGGGCCCGACCTCGGACTCGAAGTCGACGAATCGCTACGGGTCGTGGCCCGCGTCCTCGGTGGCCAGCGGGTGCCCTTCGAATGTCTGTCCACCGGGGCCAAGGAACAATTGGCGATTCTCACCCGGCTGGCCGTCTCCACCCTGGTCGACCGGGGCCAGGGAGTACCCGTCGTCATCGACGATGCACTGGGCTATTCCGACCCGGAAAGACTGCGCCGGATCGTGGCAGCGTTCGGGCTGGCCGACGACGTGCAGATCCTCCTGCTGACGAGTTCACCGACCCGCTACGCTGGGATCGCCGTCGGGGGCCAAGCGCGTATCGGAAGATGACGACATGCCTGGGGTCGAGAGACCTCCGGATCGTCACCGGGAAGGCCCGGCCGGTCACCGGGCAGCGACGACTCCTGCGGGGAGGAGCTCGGGAAGTCGACGGCGCAGGATCTTGCCCGAGGCCGAACGTGGAATCTGCTCGACGAAGGCGACCCCGGCCAGATGCCGATGCGGCGCCGTCCGATCAGCGACATAGCAGAGCAGGCCCTCCTCGCTGGGGCCGACGCCGGCACCGACATGGCGCACGATCAGCGCGAACGGCCGCTCGTCGTCGATGTCGTCGCCCCGGACCCCGGTCACCGCGACATCGCGGACACCCGGGTACTCGTGCAGCAGATGCTCCAACTGCGTGGGCGACACCTGGTATCCGCGGTTCTTCAGGACCTCCTTCATCCGGTCGACGACCCGCACACAACCCTGGGCGTCGACGGTCACCAGATCGCCGGTGTGGACCCACCCCTCGTCGTCGATCATCTCCGCGGTGGCCACCTCATCCCCCAGATAACCGACCATCGCATTCGGACCGGCGACCAGGAGCTCACCCGGCCCGGCAGTGGCATCTCCGGCAGGTGGCGGAACATCCACCCCGGTGGCCGGGTCGACCACTCGGAAACGGATCCCCGGCAGTGCCGTACCCACCGATTCGACAGGCATCTCCGCGCCACGACGCATCACATGGGTGACCGGGGACATCTCCGACAGCCCGTACCCTTGGAGGACCTCGACCTCCAGACGGTCGGACAACACCCGGGCCACCGACGGGTCGAGAGCGGCGGCACCACAGACCACCGTGGTCAGCGAAGACAACTCGTCAGGCACCACCTGGGGGTGGGTGGCCAGCAGAGTCGCCACCGGAGGGACGACGAAGGCGAGCGTGATCTGCTCTTCGCGCACCAGCCGCAAGACCTCTGTGATCTGGAAAGAGGACATCGTGACCAGGGTGTCTCCCCTGACCAGCCCGCCGAGCAAGGTGGTGGACAGGGCGTAGACATGACTGAAAGGCAGGAAGGCCAGCGTCCTCTGCGGCTCTGGGAAATGGACCGCCGCATTGAACTGCAGGACGTTCGCCGTGAGCGCCCGATGGCTGAGCATCACCGGCTTGGGCAACCCCGTCGTCCCACTGGAGAACGGAAGACAGACCGGATGGGTGGCCAGATCCAGATCATCGGTGACCAGGTCGACCTGCCCGTCGTCGCCTGCCGACGCCAGGAAGTCCGAATAGGCCGTGAAACCGTCGTGGACAGGGCTCGGCAGATCGTCCCGGGCGACGACCAGCACCGGAGAACCTGCCGCTGCCATCGACGACGCACCGGGCCCGGCCGCAGCCCACACCGCGGCATGGGTGACCAACATCATGGCCCCCGAGGTCTCCACATGGGCGATGACCTCCTCAGCCACCGACGAGGTCGAGACCGGTGTCACCGTCGCGCCGGTAGCCGAGACCGCCAGGAGAAGGACCGCGAACTCCGGGCAGTTCGGCAGATGCACCGCTACCACGTCGCCGGAGCCGATGCCGAGCCGGGCGAACCCGGAAGCCGCCCGATGCACCTGAGCGATCAGTTCCCCGTACGAGAGACTCCGACCGGTCATCCCGTCGACCAGCGCCGTCCGATCAGGATCGTGCCCGGCCAGAGCAGCCAGCACGAACTCGTCCAACCGGAGATCCGGGAACGCGATGTCGGGGTCAGAGCTGGCGTATTCCATGCGGCCCTCCACTTGAGCAGGCGTTCAAATCCATGGTAGCCGCGGTGGTGGAGTGCTCTGACATGTCATCTAGATCGGGTGCGGAAGGCTGTCGGACAGAGGCGCCTCACACCCGATGGACCTGAATCACCGAGGGACGGGGCTGAGCAGGCCCGTCGTAGGGGAAGGTACTGGCCGGTCGGTCGGGAGAAGCCCCGTCGACCTCACCCGGATGCTGCACGGCCACGATCACCGTCCGGTCATCCCAACTGATCACCGGGCCGCAGGTCTCCGCCCCGACCGGGACCGTGAGGAAACGACGCAGCCGACCACGCTCCGGCCCGTCCACCGTCATCATGTAGAGGGCGTCGCAGTGGTTCAACGTGCCAGGCTGCCCATCCGTCGCGATCCACAGGTGACCGGCCGAGTCGAAGGTGATGTTGTCCGGGCAGGAGATGGGGGTCACCTCCGAAGGGGGCATCCCCGCGAAATAGGTGCCGGGATCGGACGGATCCCCGGCGACCAGCAGCAGATCCCAGGTGAAACCGTCGGAGGCATGACGGGCGCTGTCCGGAGTGATCTCGATGATGTGTCCATGCTTGTTCGCCGGGCGGGGATTCGCCGGATCGACCTGGCCCGGAAGACGCTTCGTGTTGTTGGTGCAGACCATGTAGACCTTGCCGTTCACCGGGTCGGTCTCCACGTCCTCGGGCCGGTCCATCTTCGTGGCACCCACCTTGTCCGCCGCCGCCCGGGTGAAGACCAGGACCTCGTCCAAGGACATCCCCGGGACCACCGACCGTCCGTCCTTCACCAGAGGCAGCCAGGAACCGGTTCCCGCATGCGGCCCGTCCTCCTCCGAAGCGGTGAATGCCGCCACGAAAAGATCCCCGGAGGTCAGAATGCGGGCGTTGTGCGCTTTCGCCTCTGCGGAGTCACCCTCCCGATAAGGGAAATGTGAGACGAACTTGTAGAGATACTCGAACCGTTCGTCGTCCCCCGTGTAACAGGCCACCGTGCCGTCGTCGTCGACGGCCACCGTCGCCGCCTCATGCTTCAACCGACCCAACGCAGTGTGCTTACGCGGAACCGACGTCGGATCGTCCGGATCCACCTCCACCACCCAGCCGAAACGATTCGCCTCCTGCGGTTCCCGAGCCAGGTCGAACCGGCTGTCGGCGCGTTCCCAGCCCCGGCCTCCGCCGTCGATGCCGTACCGCTTCAACATGGCCCGCCGCGCCGGCGGAACCGCGTCCGCCTTGAAATACTGGTTGAAGTTCTCCTCCCCGGAAAGCACCGTCCCCCACGGGGTGACCCCGCCGGAACAATTGTTCAAGGTTCCCAGGACACGACGCCCCTGAGGATCGGCCGAGGTGCGCAGCAACGCCGACCCGGCAGCCGGCCCTGTCACCGCGAAGGGAGTACTCGCCGTGATCCGACGATTGCGTCGACCGGTCGGCAGATGACGCCACGGCGAACGGACATTCTTCCGAGCCACCTCGACGACGGACATGCCGTGCGCCGCCATCACGATACGGATCTGCTCGACACTGAGATCCTTGCTGCTCCTGATCCCCCGGAACATCAACTCGTCGTTGGTGTACTCGTGATTGCACACCAACAGCCCGCGCAGGTCGCTCTCGCGGATGAGCGCGGTGAAATCGTTGTTGTACCCGAACTGCCGCTCCTGGGCCCGAACACTCTGCCGGTCGAAATCGAAAGCCGGAGCCCCCCGCAGGATCGGATCCCCCCACCTGATGAGCGGAGCCCAAGCAAAACCCTGCGGCACCACGACCATGTCCGTCGCCGCCGGCACCGGCGCGATCCCCCGGAAATCGAAGACGGCACCACCGGACAAGGCATCGACGGTGCTCCGTCCGTCCTCGGCAGCCGCAACGACCGGGGTCCGGACACCGGAAGCACCCAAGACCCCGACCGCCGCGGCAACCCCACCCAGACGCAGGAAATTGCGACGACTGACCGTCTGTGCCACGACCGACCCGAAATACCGACCTTCCCCGGCGTTGGGCGGCTCCTGAGCGCAGGCGTTACCGCATCGGTACTGGCAGGTCATGGCACTGCGCCCGCCAGGATGATCGACGACGGGCAAAGGATTCCGCAGCGGGGAAGACATCGGAGACACGGGCAACTCGCTTTCGAGTAGCGGTGGCGGACAACGAGAACCGACAGGAACACCGCTCGTCGGCCCCTTGCGGACCACCCAAAACCGCCCCGTGGACCTACGGATGTCGCCCGGCCCAATGTCATGTGAACAACACCGGGCCAGGAGACTCCACCGGGAGCCCACCCCGAGGGCCGAGGTCAGAAGATGCGCAGCCCCTCCCGCCACACCGCCCAGGTCAGCGGCATCCCCGGCCGGTACGCCAGATGAGTGGCCGACGGTGCGGACAACACGTGCAGATCCGCGCGCGCACCCACCCGGATCGAACCGACCGGTGGCCTGTTCCCGGCCGAGAGTCCTGCTCCGGCCCCGGGGGTGCACCCGTCGTCGGACTCCGAGAGGTCGACGTCCCGGCGCAGGGCGCGAGCCCCGCCCCAGGTCGCCGCCCGCACGGCTTCGGCCACCGTCAGCTTCATCTGCAGCACCGCTGTGGCCACGCAGAAGTTCATGGACGTCGTGTAACTGGTGCCCGGATTGCAGTTGGACGCCAGCGCGACCACGGCTCCGGCATCGAGCAGGGCCCGAGCCGGAGCCAACGGGGCCCTGGTCGACAGATCACAGGCCGGCAGCACCGTCGCGACGGTGCCGGACCGGGCCAAGGCGTCCAGGTCCGACGCGGACAGGAAGTTGCAGTGGTCGACGCTGGCTGCGCCGAGCTCCACCGCCAAGGCGACCCCGCCACTCGGCCCGAGCTGGTTGCCGTGCACCCGCAGGCCCAGACCGGCCTCCCGGCAGGCCGACAGGATCCGACGGGACTCCTCGACGTCGAAAGCACCCTCCTCGCAGAAGACGTCGGCCCAGGACACCACGTCACGTACGGCATCCAACATCGGCCCGCACACCAGGTCGACATAGTCGGCCCGGTCGCCGGACGGCCCACCCGAGGCGAACTCGCCCGGCACGAGATGAGCACCGAGGAAGGTCACCTCGTCCACGGCCTCCCGGGCCAGGCGTGCGGAACGGGACTCCTGTTCCACGGACAGTCCGTAACCGGTCTTCGTCTCCAGGTAGGTCGTCCCGCCCCGTACCGCTTCACGCACCCGTCCGGCGATCAGCTCTCGCAGCTGCTCGTCAGCGGCCTCCCGGGTGGCCGCGGTGGTGACCCCGATGCCTCCGGCGGTGTACGACCGGCCGGCCATCCGCGCGGCGAACTCTGCCGACCGGTCCCCGGCGAACACCAGGTGGGAATGTGAGTCGACCCATCCCGGCAGCACCGCTCGCCCGGCGACATCGGTCCGTCGGTCCGCAGCCGGCGCCTGTGCCGCCGGGCCGACCCAGACGATCAGCCCCTCTTCGACCACGACGGCCGCATCGACGAGGACCCCGCACCCGTAGCCCAGCCGTGGGTCTTCGGGACACCGGTCGTCGACCGTCCACAACTCGCCGATCCCGGTGACGACCTCGGCTCCGGAACTGGTCGACATCTCACACCTCCTTCATCGGGATGCGCACCCCGCGTTCGTGAGCGACCTCGACGGCTCGTTCGTAACCGGCGTCGACATGCCGGATGACGCCCATACCGGGGTCATTGGTGAGCAGTCGGGCCAGCTTCGCCTCGGCGAGATCGGTGCCATCGGCGACCCCTACCTGTCCGGCGTGGATCGACCGTCCGATACCGACGCCGCCGCCATGGTGGATGGACACCCAGGTGGCGCCGGAGCTGGCCGCGGTCAAGGCGTTGAGCAGTGGCCAGTCGGCGATGGCATCGGAACCGTCGATCATGCCCTCGGTCTCCCGGTAGGGGGAGGCCACCGACCCGGAGTCGAGGTGGTCCCGGCCGATCACGATGGGGGCCTTGACTTTTCCTTCGCGGACCAGTTGGTTGAACCGGAGGCCTGCGAGATGGCGTTCGCCATAGCCCAACCAGCAGATCCGAGCGGGCAGGCCTTCGAATTCGACGTATTCACCGGCGGCGTCGATCCACTGGTGCAGGTGGGTGTTCTCGGGGAAGAGTTCTTTGATCGCGGCGTCGGTGACGGCGATGTCCGCGGGATCACCGGACAGCGCAGCCCATCGGAAGGGCCCCAGCCCTTCGCAGAAGAGCGGGCGGATGTACGCCGGGACGAACCCGGGGAACTCGAAGGCGCGGTGGTAGCCGGCGTGCCGGGCCTCGTCGCGGATCGAGTTCCCGTAGTCGAAGACCTCGGCGCCGGCGTCCTGGAATTCCACCATCGCCTGGACCTGGGCCGCCATGGATTCGCGGGCCTTCTTCGTGAATCCTTCCGGGTCGGCCCGCGCTTCGTCGTGCCACTGCTCGAAGGGGACTTCGACGGGCAGATAGGACAGCGGGTCGTGCGCGCTGGTCTGGTCGGTGACGATGTCGATGGTCAGTTCGCCGGAGCGGTGGCGTCGTAGGACTTCGGGGAAGACCTCGGCCGCATTGCCCTGGAGGCCGACGGACAACGGTCGTCCGGCCGTCCTGGCCGCGTTCACCCGGCGTACGGCGTCGTCGAGGTCGTCCGCGATCTCGTGGAGATAGCGTTTCGCGACCCGGCGTTCGAGGTGGTGCCGGTCGACGTCGACGACCAGGGCCACTCCGCCGTTGAGGGTCACGGCGAGGGGTTGTGCGCCGCCCATGCCTCCGCAACCGCCGGTCAGGGTGATCGTGCCGGCCAGGGAGGGCCCGTCGAGTCGGCCGGCTTCGTGCAGTTTTCGGGCTACGGCGTAGAAGGTCTCGTAGGTTCCTTGCAGGATGCCCTGGGTGGCGATGTAGATCCAGGACCCGGCGGTCATCTGCCCGTACATCATCAGTCCTTCGGATTCCAGACGTCGGAACTCCGGCCAGGTCGCCCAGTCGCCCACCAGGTTGGAATTGGCGATGAGCACGCGGGGTGCCCAGGGGTGGGTGCGGAAGATCCCGACGGGTTTCCCGCTCTGGACCAGCAGGGTCTCGTCGGACTCCAGATCGCGTAGCGCGGCCACGATCGCGTCGAAAGCCGCCCAGGACCGGGCTGCCCGTCCGGTGCCGCCGTAGACGACCAGGTCGTCCGGGCGTTCCGCGACCTCGGGGTCGAGATTGTTCATGAGCATGCGTAGCGGAGCCTCGGTCTGCCAGGACTTCGCGGTGATCTCGGTGCCGCGTGGGGCGCGGACCTCGCGTGCGCCTGGAAGTGCCATGGTCGTTTCCTTCCTGCCTGCCGACGGTGGAACCCGCCCGTACCGTGTCGACTCCATCGAAACGGTCGGCGGCAGGCCGCGGCAGGGCGAGCCGCCGGTCACCGTCTCGTATGAGAGACATGCCCGGAGCTTCTGCCCTGGGCGAGATGGCTGTTCGGCGAGCAGGATTCGACATATGGACGACCTCTCGTGGCAGCGGACAGCAGATGACATCTGGGCCGGACGGATCGACGGATCCGGGTCCGAGCATGCTCGCTGGCATCAGCTGGTGACCCCGACGGCCCCTCAGGACGGCCACACCGGTGACCTCGCCCTGATCGGTTTCGCCTCCGACGAAGGCGTCCGGCGCAACAGCGGACGGCCTGGCGCCGCCGAGGCACCCGACGCTCTCCGTCGCGCGCTGGCACCCTTGGCCTGGCATTCACGACAGCCCGGGTCGACCCCTCTCTCGGAGCGGACCCGGCCTGTTCGACCGCATCAGCGGGAAGGAGCGTCTGCGGGCGGGGCCGAGCTGCCGGTCATCCACGACGCCGGCACCCTGACGGTCGTCGGATCCGATCTGGAGGGTGCGCAGAGAAGGCTCGGCGACTGTACGTCGTCATTGCTCGACCGGCACGGCCTCGTCGTCGTCCTGGGCGGCGGGCACGAGACGGCGTACGGCTCCTACCTGGGTCGTCGTGCTTCCCAACGGTGTGTCGGGGCGCGTGTGGGTGTGCTCAACCTCGACGCTCACTTCGATCTGCGTGATCATCCGGTTCCGACCTCGGGTACCCCTTTCCTGCAGATGGCCAGGGACGAGCAGGCTGCCGGGCGGATCTTCGACTACGCGGTCCTGGGGATCAGCGCGACCGGGAACACTCCTGCTCTTTTCGCCGAGGCCGCGCGGTGGGGGGTGCGCTATCTGCGCGACGTGGACTGCACGCCCGGGCGGACGGCCCAGGTCGCGGCGATGCTCGAATCCTGGTTGGCCGGATGCGACCTGGTGCATCTGTCGATCGACATGGATGTTCTTCCCGCGTCGACGGCTCCAGGGGTGAGCGCCCCGGCCGCCTATGGCGTGCCGATGGAGACGGCCGCTGCGATATGCGGAATAGTCGCCGCCAGCGGCAAATTGGTCTTGGTGGATGTGGTGGAGGTCGCGCCCCGGTTCGATCCGGACGGGCGGACCTGTCGAGCCGCGGCCAGGCTGATCGCCGACCTCGTGGCGGCCTCACCGGGACGGTGACGGCGACGAACTCAGCTGGCCGGGATGTGCTCGTCGATATCGGAGGTCCACAGGTACGGGCTCATGTCGGAAGGCATCCGCCAGTCACCGCGCGGGGAGAGCGACCCGCCGGCCATCACCTTCGGCCCGTTGGGCAGCGCGGACCGCTTGAACTGATTGGCGGCGAAGCGACGGACGAAGACCTGCAACCAGTGTCGGATCGTCGCCAGGTCGTAGGCGATCCGATCCGTCTCAGGGAAACCGGGCGGCCATTCTCCTTGCCGGGCGTCGGACCAGGCATGCCGGGCGAGGAAGGCGATCTTGTGGGGGGTGTAGCCGCGACGCAGGAGGTAGTAGAGGGTGAAGTCGTGCAAGGCGTAGGGGCCGATGGAGTCCTCGGTGGACTGGACCCTGCCGTCCTTGCCCGCGGGGATCAGTTCGGGACTGATCTCCGTGTTCAGGACCGAGCCGAGGACCTGGGTGACATCGTCGCCGAATTCTTCGGAGTCGATGACCCATCGGATCAGGTGCTGGATCAAGGTCTTGGGTACTCCGGTGTTGACCGCGTAGTGGGACATCTGGTCGCCGACGCCGTAGGTGCACCATCCCAGGGCGAGTTCGGACAGGTCTCCGGTGCCGACGACGATGCCCCGGTGCGCATTGGCCAGACGGAACAGGTAGTCGTAGCGCACTCCGGCCTGGACGTTCTCGAAGGTGACGTCGTAGACCTCTTCGCCTCGGGCGAAGGGGTGATGCATGTCGGCGAGCATCTGGCGTGCGGTCGGCCTGATGTCGATCTCCTCGAAGGAGACGCCGAGGCCCCGGCACAGTTCTTCGGCATTGTGGCGGGTCTGCGCGGAGGTCGCGAAACCGGGCATCGTGTAGGCCAGGATGTCGCTGCGGGGGCGGCCGAGGAGGTCCATGGCTCTGGCGCAGACGATGAGGGCGTGGGTGGAGTCGAGTCCACCGCTGACGCCGATGACCGCGGTGGGTGAGCCGATGGCGCGTAGGCGTTGCATCAGCCCGCTGACCTGGATGTGGTAGGCCTCGTAGCAGTCGACGGCCAATCGGTCGGCGGCATCGGGGACGAAGGGGAAACGGCTGATCTTACGGCGCAGCCCGAGATCGGTGCGCGGCGGTTCCAGGGTGAATTCGACGGTGCGGAAGCGGTTGGTGCGTTCGGCATGGGTGCGCCGGTTGTCGTCGTAGCTTCCTTGGCGGCGCCGCTCGGCGGTCAGCGCGTCGAGGTCGACGTCGACGACAGTGCTGCGCGGCCCGTCGGGAAAACGTTCGGATTCTCCGAGGAGTTCGCCGTTTTCGTAGACGAAGGTCTGTCCGTCCCAGGAGAGGTCGGTGCTGGATTCACCCTGGCCTGCGGCGGCGTACACATAGGCGGCTGCGCATCGGGCGGAGGCGGCGCGGGCGAGGAGTTTGCGTTCGTCGGCCCGGGCGACGGTGATGGGCGAGCCGGAGAGATTGGCCAGGACGGTGGCGCCGGCGAGGGCGGCTTCGGCGCTGGGGGGAATGGGCACCCACATGTCTTCGCAGATCTCGACGTGCAGGACCATGCCGGGCAGGTCGGTGGCCCGGAAGAGCAGGTCGGGGCCGAAGGGGACCCGCTGCCGGGCGACGGTGATCTCCCCGGCGATGTCGTCTCCTGGTGCGAAGTGACGTTTTTCGTAGAACTCGCGGTAGTTCGGCAGGTAGGACTTGGGGGCGACGCCGAGGATGCGGCCGCGGTGGATGACCACGGCGCAGTTGTAGATCCGGTGGCGCCACGGCAGGGGCGCGCCGACGACGAGGACGGGGACGAGCTCGGTGCTGTGTTCGACGAGACGGGTCAGTGCGCGGTCGACGTCGTCGAGCAGGCTGTCGGTCAGCAGGATGTCGTCGAGGGCGTATCCGCTGAGACCGAGCTCGGGGTAGACGGCGACGCCGACGCCCTGGCCGGACAGTTCGTGGGCCGTATTCAGCACCGCTTCGGCGTTGGCCTGGGGGCGGGCCGGTGTGACCGGGAGGGTCAGGGCGGCGACGCGGAGGAATCCTTGGTCGTAGGCCGAGGCGAAGTTCACCTCCGCAGTCTATGCGTCGGCGCCGCTCGCCCCGGTGGGGTGAGCGGCGCCGACGGTGTGCCCAGAGGCTGGATCAGCGGGGTGCGTCGAGCGGGGGGAGCCCGCCGCCGGGTTGTCCGGGCTGTCCCGGGGCGGCCGGCGCGCCGGGAGCTCCCGGCGCTCGGGTCGGGCCCGGCCGTCCTGCGGTGGGCTGCCCTGCGGTGGGCTGGTTGCTGCCGGTGACGGTGGGCCGGTTGCTGCCGGACGCGGTGGGCTGGCTGCTGCCGGACGCGGTGGGCTTGCCCGTGCTGCTGGTGGTGGGCACGCCGGTCTTGGAAGGAGTGACCGGAGGGGCCGTCGGGACGGGGGCTTTCGGCACGGGTGCGGGCGTCTCGACGACCTTGGCCGGGACGGGGTGCAGCACGTTGCTGATGCTGGTACCTTCGCGGTTTCCCGAGGAGACGGGGTGCCCCAAGCCGAATTCGATGACGGTGATCACGCCGATGGTGACTGCGAGGATGAGTCCGGAGCCGAGCCAGACGCTGCGGGTCATCTTGAAGTTGGCGGTGCCTTTGGCTCGTCCTTCGACGAAGCTGCCGTTCCCGTCGTTGCCGAGCATCTGTCGTTTGGTCGCGGCTATCCCGTCTGCTCCGGCGGGTCCGCTGGCGAGGGCTCGGGTCTTATCGGGGTCCTTGCCCTTCTTCCCCTTGAGGAACAGGTCTCGGAAGGAGGCCATCGCGTTGGTGAAGTAGGACGCGCACACGGAGGAGACCACGGAGGCGACCGCGGCACCGATGAGTGTCCCGGCGACGCCGAGTTTGGAGGAGACCAGAGCTGCGCTGACCGCTGCGCAGGCGCCGCCCATCACCTGGGGGATGGACAGCCCGGATCCGGATTTCTTCTCTTCCTCTTTCTCCTTCTCGGGTTTCTCTTCGCCTGCGGCGGGTTGCCCGGTGCGGGGCTGGGCCTGGAGTGCGAGTGCGGCCGGGACGACTTCGGTGCGGGGATGTCCCGGCGCGGGGTGTCTGTCGTCGAACCCTGGGGCGGTGACGCCGGGGAAGGTCTGGGTGCGGGGGGTGGAGTGTTCGTGGGGGAGTGGCCCACCGGGGTAGGCCTGGGTGCGGGGCTCGTCGTGTCCGGTGTCGCGGGGGTGCCCGCCGGGATGCGGGTGACCGTAGGTCTGCCCTGCGGGTGCTTGGTGTTGTTGCGGGTGGGGTGTCCCGGCGTAGGGGTCGCGTCCCACGACGGGGGAGATCGCTGTGGCGTCGGGCGGGGGTTGCCGACGATCTCGGGCGTTGTCGTGCTGGGGCGGGCCGAATCGGCCTGTCGGGTCTGACGGCGAAGGAACGTGCCGGGGGGTCATGCAATCTCCTGGGTCGCGGCGCGCCGCCGCCGATGTCCTTCTCCCCGTTGAGGGCCGCATTGTCGGACGGCGCGTCATCGCATGCAAGGGCTGTTCGGGCCTACTGTATGGTCAGGCCCTGACAGTAGCCTGGTCGGCCGTTGTGGCGGGACGCGGGCCCTGACTGTCGTGAGCCTTTTCGAAGGGTCTTTCCGGGGCGTCCTGCCTGCGACCAGGTCACGAACAGATTACAATGTGATGACGTCAGGTCAAGAATGTGTCCGCTGTCACATTTCCCACAGGGGGTCGGTCTCACCATGAGACCCGATAACCGACCTGCGATCAGTCGAGCGTCTTCTCCAGGAAGTCTTTTGCCCGCTCCGTCCGGGGTGACTCGAAGAAGCTCGTCGGATCGGTGTCCTCGAGGATCTGCCCCTCCGCCATGAAGATGACGCGGTCGGCGACCTTCCGGGCGAAAGCCATCTCATGGGTGACCACCACCATGGTCATCCCGGCCCCGGCCAGGTTCGCCATCACGTCCAGGACTTCCGCGGTCATCTCCGGATCCAGGGCTGACGTCGGCTCGTCGAAGAGCATCAGTTTCGGGTCCATCGCCAGGGCGCGGGCGATGGCGACCCGTTGCTGTTGCCCTCCGGAGAGCTGGGTGGGCGGCTTGTCCGCCTGGTCTCCGAGCCCGACCCGGTCGAGGATCTCCCGGGCGGATCTCTCGGCTTGCGCTGCGGGCATCTTGCGGATGCGTGTCGGTGCGAGGGTGACATTGTCCAGGACGGTCATGTCGGTGAAGAGGTTGAACGACTGGAAGACCATGCCGATCTCGACCCGAACGGCAGCCAGCGCCTTGGCCTCGGTCGGGAGGGCGCGCCCGTCGACGGTGATCGTTCCGGCGTCGATGCCTTCCAGCCCGTTGATCGTGCGACACAGGGTCGACTTTCCCGACCCGGACGGCCCGAGCAGGGCGACCACTTCGCCGGGGCCGACGCTCAGGTCGATATCCCTGAGGACGTGCAGGTCGCCGAAGTGCTTGTCGACCCCGGTGATCTCCAGCAGCGGTCGGTTCACGACTCTTCCATTTCCAGCACCCGGGGGAAGAGCACATTGTTCTCCTTGTGGATGTGCTCGTGCAGGTCGGCTTCCATCTGTTCCAGGCGGGAGAACATCATCCGGTACGAGCCACAGGCGTCCTCGGGGAGGGTGTAGTCCTGGGTGGTGGATCTGATGGAACGCAGCAGGTCGCCGGCCACGTCGTGTTCGTACATCATCTGGGTGATCGGTCCGCGCAGACCGCATCCCAGGGGTGCGGGAGCGCCTGGCGTCCCCAGGGCGATGATCGCCGGGAAGAGGATCCGCTCTTCCTTGGCGAGATGGTTGGACAGATCGGCCACCAGCGCGGTGTAGTCGGCCCCGACCTGGGCCAGCTCGGGGTGGTTCTCTCCGTGGACGCGGACGACCTTGTCGACGAGTTCACCCAGGCGGGGCATCTCGTCCCACAGGTACTGGTGGTGGACGAGCAGGATGTGTTGTGCGAGCTCGGCGATGCCGAAGGACTGCCAGGCCGGTGCCGGTTCGGGGTCGGGCAGGTCGAGCCGCGCGGAGATCTCGGCGGGGTCGAGCCCCGCACTGGCGCAGGCCTCGTCGAGGCTTCGTCCGCCGTTGCAGCAGTAGTCGAGGCCGTGTTCTTCGAGGATCCGGCTGCGACGGGGGTCTTCGGTCACCAGGGTGCCGAGGGTGGCGGTGCGGTCGACGGGCATCGGGGGCTCCTTCGGGGTGGGCTGTGGTGGTGGCGGGAGTGGATCAGGTCGGCGGCAGGGCCGGGGTGGCGGCGAGTTCGTCACGCAGGATGGCGCGGGAGGACGCCCAGGCCCGGTGCAGGACGCAAGGGGCTCCGGCGCTGCCGCAGGGGTGCCCTTCGACGACACATCTTCCGGTGTCGGTCGGTCCGTCGATGGCTTCGACGACGTCCAGGACGCTGAGGGTGATGGCACTTTCGCTCAGGACGTATCCACCGGTCGGCCCAGGGACGGAACGGACCCATCCGGCTTTGACGAGGGGCCCGACGACTTGGGGCATGAACCCTGCGGTGGTGTCGAGCGCGGTGGCGAGTTCTCCGGCTTTGAGGCGGGTTCCGGGTGGAGAGAGCGCGGCCAGAGCACGTACGGCCAGCCCGGCTCGTCGCGTAACTTCAAGTCGCATAGTCACAGACTAATAGATTCTGCAGAGTTGTCGAAACTGTCTCCGACGGTGGGGTTCCCATCTTCGAGGAGACCATGCCCCCGCCGCGGAACAGCAACTGCTGCGCAATGCCGATCCGAAGGCACAAAGAATTTTTCGAACAAAGACCGCGAAGCCGGCCGGCCGGTGTGATCATCGATCTGATGACCATGATCGACATTGCCGTCGATACGAGGAAGAACCATCTTCGATGTTCCCTCCGCGGTGATGTCCGTGTAGGGAAAGGGGACGACCATGGCCGGCGTCGAAGAATCTCTCGGAGAGCTCGCCAAACGGGCCCGCGGGTACAGCTCGAGTCTGGCGACGGAGGAAGCTACCAAAAATGCCATAGTCATGCCGTTCATCTCTCAGGTGCTGGGCTATGACGTCTTCAATCCCGAAGAGGTCATCCCCGAGTTCGTCGCCGATCTGGGCCTGAAGAGAGGTGAGAAGATCGACTATGCGATCAAGCACGCCGACCGGGTGCACATGCTCATCGAGGTCAAGAAGGTGGGGGAGGAGCTTTCGCTGGCCCACGCCAGCCAGCTCGTCCGTTACTTCCATACTTCCGATGCTCGGATCGGGGTCTTGACCAACGGGCTCAGCTGGAGGTTCTACACCGACCTCGACAAGCCGAACATCATGGATGAGCGCCCTTTCCTGCAGCTTGATCTGAACGACATCGACCCTTCTACACTCCCGCATCTGACGAAGATGACCAAAGCGGCATTCGATCTGGACTCAGTGATCGCAGCTGCGGAGGAGTTGAAGTACGTCTCGGCGATCAAGCGCGAAATCGCTGACGAAATATCTTCGCCGAGCGAGGATTTCGTGAAGCTTTTCACCAAGCGTGTCTACCATGGTTATCTCAATGCTCGAGCAGTGGAACAGTTCACCGCATTGACCGAGAAAGCGGCGAAGCAATACGTCAACGATCGCGTCAACGCGCGCCTCAAAACAGCACTCGCCGACCAGGCCCCCCTCATCGGGGTCTCTCCTGAGGTCGAGATCACCAGCGCTGTCATCCCTCCGGAAGGGACGAATACGCCCGGGGAACCGGCGTCGGACGATAGGCCGGAAGTCTCCACCACTGAAGAGGAACTCGAAGCCTTCCGGATCGTCCGAGCCATCGTGGCCGGTGTCGTTCCTGTTCAGCGGGTTTTCATCAGAGATGCCCAGAGCTACTGCTCCGTCTTCCTCGACGACAACAACCGTAAGCCGATCGTCCGGCTCTATTTCAACGGACGGATCAAGCGACTCGGGCTGTTCGACGTGAACAAGGACCAGTCCAAGGTCGACATCGAAGTGCTCGAGGACATCTACGGACATGCCGAGGAGATCCGCCAGATCGTCGCCCACTACGCCAGCCTCTGACAGGTGCCGGACGGCGGCCGCGGTGTCCGGTTCTTCCCGGCGGGGGCCGGGCACCGCCGCGGAACGGCCTGGGTGGTCAGTCCTGCCCGCCGGAGATGTTGACATGCCAGAGGACGCCGAACCGATCGGTCAGGAGGCCGTAGTCGTCACCCCACATCTGGCGTTCCAGAGGCATCAGGATCCGAGCGCCTTCGGAGAGCGCGGTCCAGTAGCCGCGTAAGGTGTCGCCGTCGTCGCCGGAGATGCTGATCTGCACGTTGTTTCCTGGCTGGTAGGGCAGGCCCATGCCCTCGGCGGTGTCGCTGGCGTACAGGTGGAAGCCGGCCGGAGTCTCCAATGCGGCATGCATGACGCCGTCCAGTTCCATCCCTGCTTCTCGGAAGGTCATGACCCGGACGCTTCCGCCGAGCGCGCGGGCGTAGAAATCCATCGCGTCGGCACACTGACCGTCGAAGGTCAGATACGGGTTGAGCTGCTGAGTCATCGGAGATCCCCTCGGAAGAGCTCGTGTCCGGCGGGGAGTTCGTCCCCTTTGTCAGATTAGGTGGGGCGAGGTTGTGTGGCAATGGCTTCCGCGAGGCCTGTGGTTCCACGGTCCGTCCACCGGTGAGAATGGACGATCGGGAAAGGACATCTGATGGCGGCGACACGCAGGCATGCCCATGTCACGACCGTGCTCGGTGAGCTCCTGCTCGTCGCGGACGTGGAGAATCTGGTCGGGATCTACTTCCCTGAGCATCGGTATCCGCCGTCGGTCTCCGAGATCGGCGAGGAGACCACGGAGGAGACGGACGAGCTGATCGCCCGGGCGGCGCGGGAGCTGCGTGAATACCTGGGCGGGGATCGCCGCTCCTTCGACCTCCCGGTGGCTTCTGCCGGGAACGAGTTCTCCGAACGGGTGTGGGCTCTGCTCCGGACGATCCCTTACGGGACGACGACGACCTACGGTGCGCTGGCCGAGCAGCTGGGGAACAAGGCCTTGGCGCAGAGGGTGGGCCAGGCCGTCGGTCGCAATCCGTTGAGCATCGTCGTCCCCTGCCATCGGGTGGTCGGCGCGGACGGGTCGTTGACCGGTTTCGCCGGTGGGCTCGATCGAAAGCGTTTCCTGCTGGGGTTGGAGGAGTCGGAGGCGGGTCGGGCGGGCAGGTTGTTCTGAGCCGGACCCGGTTCTGAGCCCCGGGTCGTATCTGGGCGGTGTCGTCGTCGGGTTGTCCCCGGCGTATGACGCGGTAGTCCTCGACGTCTCCTGCCCCCAAATGTATGATCGAGACTGACTGAAAACTGCTTCAACCAATCATTTCTACGCAACGAGGCGAAGAGTGATGCGAGCACGACCGCACCACGACCCCGCCGTGCACCCCACGGAGGCAGAAAGTGACCTACGTCGCCGCCCTCGACGTAGGAGGCACCCGGATCAAAGCCGCACTGGTCGGCGCCGACGGCAGCCTGCAACACACCCTCACCGCCCCCACCCCCGCCACGGTGAACCGACACCTCGGACGGACCGTCGCCGAACTCCTGGAACGGCTCACCCAGCAGAGCGCACACCCTGCCCAAGCCATCGGAGTCACCGTCCCCGGCGTCGTCGACGAGAGCCGCAACCTCGGCATCAGATCGGCGAACCTCCACTGGCGCGACCTCGACCTGCACCACCCGATCCACGAAGCGACCGGCCTGCCCACCGCCATCGGCCACGACGTCCGAGCGGGCCTCGTCGCCGAGAGCTGGATCGGCGCCGCACGCCACCACCCCGACGTCCTCTTCATGCCCATCGGCACCGGGATCTCCGCCGCCCTGCGCGTCGACGGCCACGAACTCGTCGCCGGTGGCTACGCCGGAGAGATCGGCCACACCGTCGTCGACCCGGACGGCCCGGAATGCCCCTGCGGTGCCCGAGGATGTCTCGAAGCACACTCCTCGGCGCGAGCCATCGCCCACCGCTATGCGACCCGAGCCGGCATCGACCCCGCCACCGTCGACGCTTACACCGTCGCCGCCAAAGTCGAAGCAGAAGATCCACTGGCCTGCGAGATCTGGGCAGAGGCCGTCGACCACCTCGCACGGGTCCTCGCCCTCACCGCCAATGCCTGCGGCATCCCCGTAGCCGTCGTTGGAGGCGGGCTCGCCAACGCCGGGGACACCCTCTTCAAGCCCCTGCGCACCCGCGCCGCAGCCCACGGCAGCGCACTGCGTCCCCTGCAGATCGTCCCCGCGCGCCTCGGCGACCTCGCCGGATGCCTCGGAGCCGGCCGCCTCGCCTGGCGACTCCTGGAGAAAACGTGATCGTCACCGTCACCGCGAACCCCGCACTCGACATCACCTACCGGCTCGACGAATTCCACCCCGGACATAGCCACCGCATCGAACAGGTCGCCGCCAGAGCCGGCGGCAAAGGCATCAATGTCGCCGCCGTCCTCCGCGACTTCGGCTATCCGGTGACCGCCACCGGCGTCCTCGGCGGAGCCACCGGGCGGCTCATCGCGGAAGACCTGCGCGTCCGAGGACTCGACCCCGACGACTTCGTGCCCTTCGACGGCGAGAACCGCAGAACCGTCAACGTCCTCACCCCGGAGAAGGCCACCATGCTCAACGAGGCAGGACCTCTCCTGGACACCGGGAGCTGGACGAGCCTGGAACGACGGACCCACCGACTGTTGGCCCGGCCCGGCCCGGCAGTCCTCGTCATCTCCGGAAGCCTGCCGCCAGGCGCCGACGACACCTGCTATGCCCGGCTGCTCCACAGCTGCGGGGAACACGTCGTCCGCATCGTCGACGTCGGCGGGTCGGCACTGCTGGCGGCCTGCACGGAAAGACCGGACCTGGTCAAACCCAACCGCATCGAACTCGCGGCAGCGACCGGGCTGGACGACCCGGTAGCCGGCGCCGAGGAACTGCTCCGGCACGGTGCCCGCCAGGTCGTGGTCAGCGACGGTGAACGCGGAATCCTCCTCGTCCGCCCGGAGCGACCTCCCGTCCGGGCATATCTCGACGCCCCGTTGAGCGGCAACCCGACCGGAGCCGGTGACGCGCTCGCAGCGGCCTTCGCCGCCGCCGCCGTCGACGGACGTGCTTTCGGGGAGGCTCTGCGACGAGCCGTGACCTGGTCCGCTGCTGCTGTGCTCAGCCCAGTCGCGGGTTGCGTAGATCCGGAGCGGGCCGACGGGATGCTCACCCACGTCGTGATCGAGGAGATCGTATGAGTCTGGCCACCCTGTCCGATGTGCTCGCTCCGGCCTATCGGACCGGGCGCGGGGTCGGAGCCTTCAACGTCATCCAGGTCGAGCACGCCGAAGCCCTGGTCGCGGCGGCCTCGGACACCGGACTGCCCGTCGTGCTGCAGATCAGTGAGAACTGCGTCAAGTACCACGGCGGATTGTTGACGCCGATCGCGGCCGCCACCCGTGAACTGGCGGATCAGGCGCCGGTCCCTTGTGTGCTCCACCTCGACCACGCCACCGACCTCGAGCTGATCGCCGAAGCCGTGGACTTCGGATTCACCTCGGTGATGTACGACGGGTCGAGACTGCCCGACGAGGAGAACCGGAAGAACACCGGTGTCCTCGCGGCGAACTGTCGCGACCGGGGGGTGTCCTTGGAGGCTGAGCTGGGTGAGATCGGCGGCAAGGACGGAGCCCACTCGCCGGGCGCACGCACCGATCCTGCGGAAGCCGCTCGTTTCGTGGCGGACACCGGGGTCGATGCGCTCGCCGTGGCGGTCGGGTCGAGCCACGCGATGACCGAGCGGACGGCACGTCTGGACCTGGAGCTCATCGCGCAGATCAGACGGGCGATTCCTGTTCCGCTGGTGCTGCACGGCTCCTCGGGGGTGCCGGACGAGCTCCTCTCTGCGGCTGTCCGTGCCGGGATGACGAAGATCAATATCGCGACCCATCTGAATGTCGTCTTCTCCACGGCATTGCGCGACTACCTGGCGGAGAACCCCGGCACGGTCGACACCCGGAAGTTCTTCGGGCCGGCCCGGCACGCGGTGCGTGCGGAGAGCGCCCGCCTGATGAACCTGCTCGCTGCAGTCTGAGCGGCCGACGGTGGCGAGGCCGCGATAGGTGGGCCGCGGTGGTGGGCGGCGGTCTTCACCCGGTCACAGGATGATCGACCGGGTCAGGTGCATCGGTGCGTCCGGGTCCAGCCCGTGGGCCGTGGAGACGGCCAGACAGAGCCGATGCACCCGGACCAGTTCGCTGAGCGGATCGCTGTCGCGGTGTTCGAAGTGGGCGCCGGTCGCGGTGACCTGCTCGGCGAGACCGGCGGGGACCTCGCCGAGAGCCCAGACCACCCGGTTCGGACCGGCGATGCTGATGGGCCCGTGCCGATATTCCGTCGCGGGATAGGACTCGGTCCATCGGCGGGCTGATTCGCGGAGTTTCAGCGCGGCTTCGTGGGCCAATCCGACGGTCCACCCGCGGCCCAGGAAAGTGAACTGTTCGGCGTGGACGAGCCGGTCGTGCGGGGGTGTCTCGTCGAGTACCGCTCGGGCGTCGGCGACGGCCTCGGCGAGGTCTTCGCCCAGGGACGCGCGTAGGAGAGACAAGGTGGTGGTGGCGAATCGGGTCTGGACGACGCTTTTCTCGTCGACCCGTGACATGTCGATGACCTTGTCGGCCCGTCGGGCGACGGGTGTGTCCTGGGTGCCGACGAGGGCGACGTGGGGGATGCGCAGCCGGTGCAGGGTGTCGACGACGTCGACGATCTCGGTGGTGGTGCCCGATCGGCAGATGACCACGGCCTGGTCGTAGCCGCGTTCGAGGTGGTGTTCGCTGGCGGGGAAGGCGTCGGTCCATCCTGCTTCGGCGCGGGTGCGTAGTCCGGCGTAGGCCTGCGCCATGTAGAGGGAGGTTCCGCAACCGATGGCGGCGACGCGCTCGCCGGGGGCGGGGAGCAGATCTGCGATCTCGGCGGCGCGGGTGCCGGCCCAGGCCCAGTCGTCCGGTTGGTCGGCGAGTTCGAGGGCAAGATAGGACGGATTACCACTCATGGAGTTCCTCCCCTGAGTAGAGAGACCAGGAAGACCATTACTGATCGATGAAACCTAAAATCGATCATAACCAATCAATAGTGACGCATGCCAGGAGATCATCGATGGCCGACAACACCTCAGGACGCAGCCACCGGTGGGCCGCACTGCTCGACCTCCTCAGCGAACGCGGACGGCTCAGCGTCACCGAGGCCTGCGCCGAACTCGGCGTCTCCGAAGCCACCATCCGCCGCGATTTCGGGCTGCTCGCCGACCAACAACTCGCCACCCGCACCCACGGCGGCGTCGTCGCCACCACCGTCGCCTACGACCTACCGGCCCGCTACCGCTCCTCCACCCCCGACGACGCCAAGAGCCGGATCGCCCAACGAGCCGCCGACCTCCTCCCCGCCGGCGCTGTCGTCGGACTCAACGGCGGAACCACCACCACCGACGTCGCCCATCGCATCGCCAGCCGACCCGACCTCGCCCAGCACGAGACCGCCACCCTCACCGTCGTCACCAACGCCCTCAACATCGCCGGACAACTCGTCCTGCGTCCCTACCTCCGCTGCGTCAGCCTCGGCGGCATCGCCCGACCCGAGTCCTACGAAGTCACCGGCCCCCTCGCCGCATCAGTCATGGAACAACTCTGGCTCGACGTCGCCATCCTCGGTGTCGCCGCCTTCTCCGCCCGGAACGGAGCCACCTGCGGACACGAAGAAGAAGCTGCGATCGGACGCATCATGGCCGAACGCTCCGACCGGGTCGTCGTCGTCGCCACCGGCGCCAAGATCGGACGCCACGCCTTCGCCCGCATGATCGACAGCGACGACATCGACACCCTCGTCACCGACGACAGCGCCGACCCGGAAGAACTCACCGCGCTCCAGGAAAAAGGAACGGAGATCATCCTGGCCTGAACGAGCCCGGAACCGAACCGGCCCACCCGATCAGGTCAAGGCCCTCACCCGAGCAGAACCCTCCCCAGGTCCGGGGCAGGCTCACGCGGCGAGAACGCCGTGAGCGTGTTGAACCCGGCCTGCAAGGGCAGACGTCGCTTCGCCACCGAGAAAGAACCCCGGAAGGAACCCGAACCCAGCCTCCCCAGATCGACGACATCCCGGCCGTTCACCTGCAGATACAACGGACGGGCCTCGGCGCAACGGTACTCGACCCCGACCTCGTGGAATCCGGCCCGAGGCACCCACAGATGCCGTAAGGACACGTGATTACCCACCCCGCCACCCAGATGCCGGGTCACATGGTTCCGGGCGCGCGCCGTCCCCGCGAGATAGCCGTCGCTCCACCACGTCCGCCACGGGAAAGCGGGGACGCGCTGGTATGCCCGGAAGTAGTCGATCTCGAAGGTCTTCGGATACGGGACGGTCGGGTCGAAAGGACCGGACCATGACGTGGGGCGCGTCTTCTCGTACACGCCGAGGAGCGTCAGCAGCGGGTAGTCCGGCGCCCGCCGTTGACGGCAGGTCACCGCGCCGTCCAAGGTGAACAGCAGATGGTTCTCCTCCCACTCCATGCCGAAGACGTGGTAGTCCTGCGAATAGTCCACGCCGGGGGCCCCGATCTTCTTCGGCAGTCCCCACATCAGCAGTCTGCGGTCGTGCCAGGCGTGGAAGGCGATCTGTCCTCGAGAGGCTCGGTTCCGTCCGAAGAATTCGAAGATGTCGATCTCCGCAGCCTGACCGGACGTCGACCCGTCACCGTCCGCCTTGTCCTGGTTGGCGCCGATCATCCACCACGCCGAATGCAGTCCTCCGCCGGGGGCGACCTTCGCACGCAGCTCGAAATAGCCGTATTTCTGCAGATAGTTCCGTTGCGGAGTCTCGTGATGGTGCACGCCCGAGTAATCGGCCCATCGGTGCAGATGGTCGCGTTCGTAGCTCTGGAAACTCGACACCTTGGTGTACGGATCCTTCACCGCGTCCCATCCGGGCATGTCCTTCTCGATCTGCAACCGCAGTGCGGACGGACCGTGGGCGTACCGGGCCTTGGTGCGGTCGGGGGTGCTCCAGTGCGGCAGATAATGGTCCACCCAGAGTTTCTGGTTGTGCCCTCCCGCGAACTCGTCGCTCGCGGTGAGGAGATAACCCGGACGGTTCGGGGTGGTCCGATCGATCAGTTCACTCTGGAAACGGCACTCAGGGAGCGGTTCCTTCACCGAGAACCGGGGGATTCCAGCTGAGGCGGCGGCTGAAGGGGCGCCCTGCGGTCGGGAGCCCAGCAGCGCTCCGGTGCCGAGCGCCGCAGCCCCCTGCAGGAATGATCGTCTCTTCATCGTGTTCTCCTCAGGGACTTTTCCGGTGGCGGGAGGAGGGGGTGCCCGACGGCGGTCGTGCAGTGGCAGATACGAGGGTGAGTGCGTGCGATCTGAGATGGTGGAGCCGCGCCGGTGAGGGGCTGGGGGTGTGGAAACCTCGGGCGATGTCCTCGGCGAGGAGTCGACGGGTCGCTTCGTCGCCGTGGACTTCGGCGACGGCCTCCCACAGGGCGAGGTCGTCCCAGGCCGCGGACAGGGCACGGTGACGCAGACTCGGCAGCGCTTGTCGGCCCGGACCGGGGTAGACGACGAAGGCGTCGCCGGAGAGGAAGGCGCCTCCGGCGGCGGTTTCCTGCCACGGGTCGACCGGACGTCGTCCGAACTGGGTCCGGTAGAAGTTGAACCCCCAGTGGAGGAATCCCTCCGCCCGGTGTCCGTGCAAGTGGAGGGCCAGGGCTCGATGGCGGGTCATCGGTTGAGCGATGAACCGGTTCGCCACCGCGCGGCACTGGGAGACGCAGTGATATACCCATCGCGCCGGGTGCCCTTGCGCGAGAAAGCTTTCCACGTGATCGGTCGCGACGATGGGTTCGTCGACGAGGTCGAGGAACGACGGATCGGACAGGGCGTCGACCGTGCGGGCGCCGACCAGTAGATCAGCCACCACGGACCGGGCGGCGGCATAGGCCGCCCGATGCTCGGGCCGGGGTTCGTCGGAGATGTGCCAGAGCACCGGTCCGCCCCAGGCCCGGTCCAGATAGGAACGCAGGAAGGGCACCAGGGCTTCGAGGAAACCGCGGTATGACGGATCGGTCGCAGGAGTGCCCCATCCGAACCGTGGCTCACCGTCGACGACGAACCGGGGTGTGGCCTCGGCGCCCCACTGGGTGAACAGATGGGGCACCTCGAAGTGGGTGAACCCGTGTCTCTTCAGGCCCTGTACCCACCGGTCGAGGCGGGTCGTCCCGAATTCCCAGTGTCCGTCCTGCTCGTGGAGATCCAACAGCTGGGAGGTGGTGCGATAACGTCCGGGGGCGATGTCCAGCATCGGGGTCCACAGCGGGGACAGCAGGCCGGTCACCCCCATGTCGGCGGCAGCGGCCTGGAAGGAGTCGACGGCTCGCCAATGACCCGGTGACCACATGTCGTCCTGGTAGAACTCGGCGAGGCAATCGGCGTGGAACCATTCGACATGGGCCACCCGGGACGGCCGAGGAATACTGTCGACCACGCGGAGCGGCACCTGTTCCACCGCGACCGGGGAACCGGACACTTCCACCTCGACCTGTACCTGATGTTCTCCGGGTTCCTGCAGGTGCAGGTCGACCCAATAGGCATTCCATCCTGCCGAGGGCAGTTCGTCCGGCCGCACCGGTAGCAGGACGTCGGGGTAGAGGCCGGGAATGTCGTCGATCCATTCCTCGTCGTGGTCGCGCCACGTCGGAACCTGAACCGGGACCATGCCGACCTGATGGACGACCGGGTGGGCAGCGACCGTGGTCACTCGCACGCTGGGGGTGCCGGGGGGCCGATCCTGCGCGGTGGCGGGAGGACGGACCGCCACCTGGAAGGAAATCCGCTGTCCGAGTCTTCCGGCGAGGGGTGTCCTCCGGTCCAGGGGACGCGGTGCGAGGTGGGTGCGGATCTTCTCCAGGTCGTCGCAGAGCACCACCGTCCATCGGTTGTTCATCCTTTGACCCCGGTGCTCGCCACGCCTTCGACGAAGGCTTTCTGGAGGAGGACGTACACCAGGAAGGGCACGGTGAACGCGATGGTCGTGCCGGCCATGACCATCCCGTACTGAGTCTCGAAGGAACCCTTGAGTTGTGCGACCGCCAGGGTGACCGTGCGCATCGAGTCGTCGTTGACGGAGACCAAGGGCCACAGGAAATCGTTCCAGGTGGTGAGGAAGGTGAACACGGTCAGGGTCACCAGGACCGGCCGGATGATCGGCAGCACGATCGACACGAAGATCTGACGGTCGGAGGCCCCGTCGATCCGGGCGGCCTCGAAGAGCGAGACCGGGATGGACACCATGAACTGGTGGATGAGGAAGACGCCGAAGGCGTTGACGACCGGCAGCGCCAGCGAGAGGTAGCCGCCGAGCAACCCGGCCTCACGAAAGATCAGGAAGAGCGGGATCATCGTGACCTGGCTGGGGATCATCATGGTGAGCAGGTAGACCGCGAAGAGCGTCTTCGACCCGGGGAAGGGTCGAACGGCGAAACCGTAGGCGGCTGTTGCGCAGACGATGTTGTTCAGGGCGCACGCTATCAACACGACGACCGTGGTGTTGACCAGCGCCTGACCGAATCCGTGCACGGTCATCAGGTCGGCGAAGTTGCCGAAGGTGAGCGCGTCGGGGTCGATCTCGAAACGCAGGGTGGTCGTCCGTTGGAAAGCGGTCAGGAGCATCAGCACGAACGGAAGAGCGGCCGAGATCACCAGGAGTGCGGTCGCGGCCCAGAGAACTATGCGGCTGAGGCGTCCCATGTCATCGGTCCCGACGTCGGAAGAACAGATGTTGTGCCGCAGAAGCGGCCGCGATGATCATGAGGAGCACCATCGCCATGGCGGAGGCGTAGCCCATGTCGAAGCTCTTGTACGCCGACTCGTAGACCGCCATGACGATCGTGGAGGTGGCGCCGCCGGGACCACCTCCGGTCATGGCGTATACCAGGTCGAAGACCTGGAATGACCAGATGGTGGAGAGCACCGTCACCAGGAAGACGACCGGACGCAGCCCGGGAACGGTGATGTGCAGGAACTGCCGCCATCCGCCCGCGCCGTCGACCTGGGCGGCTTCGTAGAGCTCGCGGGGGATGTCGAGGATGCCTGCGTAGAAGATGACCAGGAAGTAGCCGAGGTTCTTCCACACGGAGACGAGAGCCACGCAGAACAAGGCCGTGTTCGGGTCGCCGAGGAAATTGATCGAGGCGAGCCCGAGACGGCGCAGGACGGTGTTGAAGAAACCGCTGCCTGGGGCAAGCATGTACTGCCAGACCGTGCCCACCAGGACCAGGGAGGCGACGACCGGGACGAAGAGCACCGAGCGCACCATCCGGTTGAGGAGGAGCCACCGGGTGTCGACCAGGAGCGCTGCTATGCCCATCGGGATCACGGTCTGCAAGGGAACCGCGATCAGGGTGAAGATCGCGGTGTTCACGAGTGCGGCGGAGAAATGAGGGTCGTCGAGCAGTTTCTCGTAGTTGGCGGCACCGGTGAACCGGGGGCTGTCGAAACCGGAGTAGTCGGAGAAGCTCAGTCCGGCTGACATCACCATCGGGGCGATCGCGACGACGGTGATGACGATCAACGACGGTGCCACGTACCACAGACCTGTCCACCGGCGTTGTCGGATGCCCATGAGGTTCCCTCCTTCGGGGCCGATGTGCTTCGGGCGACGGGCGACGGCGCAGACTCCCGTACCGGGCGATCACTTCTTCAATGCCGCATTTCCTTCTTTGGCCGCATCCTTCATGGCTTGTTCCGGTGTCTTCTCCCCACCCAACATCTGTTGGAGATTCTTGTAGAGGGCGTTGTAGGCGGGCGCGCCGTTGGTGATCACCGGGAGTGCGTGAAGGATGTCCTTCTGTTCGGTGTAGATGTCTGCGAATTCTTTGTCGTACGCCTTCTTTGCGTCTTTACCGATCGGCGGGAAATGCATTCGTTCGCGGAACTTGTCCGCCTGGGGGCCTTTGGTGAGGAAATCCATCAGCGATGCGCACAGCTTCTTGTCGGCGCATTTGTCGAGCATCACGAGTGAGTCGGTGGCGATGAAGGTTCCCTCGCGTCGGTCCTTCAAGGACGCGGTGAATCCGTAGTTGAGGCCGGCTTTCTTCAGCTGCGGGGCGTGTGCTTCGGTGTCGAGCATGAAGGCAGCTTTTCCGGTGTGGAACTCCTTGTGTGCGGTGTCGGGGGTCGTTCCGGTGGCCTCGGCGGGTAGATATCCTTTGGTTTTGAGGTCGTTGATGAAGGTTGCGGCTCTGATGGCTTCGGGGGAGTCGAACCTGGTGGCCGTCCCCTCTGCATTGAACAGCTCTCCTCCGGCTTGCCAGAGGAAGGGGAAGAACTGGGCATTCAAGGTGCCGCGGGAGGGGTCTCCCCAGGCGCCGACGAACGGGGTGACCCCGGCGTTCTTCAGTTTTTCGCAGACGGCCAGGAACTCTTCCCATGTGGTGGGCGGTTGCGCGTCCGCCTTGGCCAGCAGGTCTTTGTTGTAGAACATGACGCGTGCTCCTCCTACGGCGAAGGGCAGGGCGTACTGTTTTTCACGGATTTTCCCCTTGTCGAGGAAAATGAGATTCGATTTCTGTGTGTCGGACAAGTGGCTGTCGAGATCGACAACTTTTTTGCGGGAGATGTAGTCGCCGAGCATCTCGAAATACATATAGCCGACGTCAGGCCCTTTACCCGAGGTCACTCCTGTCATGTACTTCGTCTCGTAGGAATCCCACGGCACGACGGTGACATCGACCTTCACTTTGTGTTCGTCGGCGAAGGGTTTGACGATCTCGTCCCACATGGCCTTGTCCTGGTTGTCCGAGGCCAGGGGCGGGACCCACACGGTGAGGCTTTCCATCTTCCCGCTCGTTCCGGTGGATCCGGAGCAGGCTGCCAGCCCGGGTGCCAGCAGGGTCAGGGCGGTTAGGGCGGCCAGTGTGCGAACCCTCATCGTTCGTCTCCTCGGGGGGATGCCGGCTGGGCCGGGGCGGGGTGCTCTGCGGGGGACCGACCTCGGTCGGGGGATGGCTGATCGGGGACGGCGAGGAGGACGTCGTGAGGATCGACCGCACGGTCCTCCACGGCGGTACCGGTCCAGATGTCACGGAGCGGACCGGTCACCGGAAGACGGATCGCCATTTCGTGGGGGTCCCGGGTGCGTAGGGTCGTGCCGTCCCAGGTGACGTGCACGGGTTCACGGCCTGTGGCGATGACGGCCACGGCATGTCGGCCCCGGGCGAGGGGACGGGTCCAGATCTCGTGGGTGTCCTCTCTGAGCAGACGGTTCCCGGGCCGTCCCGCCGGGTCCTGGTCGATGGCGATGACGCCGGGATTCGTCAGCACGGAGGACACCCATTCGGGCATCGTCCGGAGGTCGTTGCCGGCCATCAGTGGTGAGGCGAGCAATGACCACAGGGTCAGATGGGTGCGACATTCGGCGGCGGTGAGTTCTCCGTTGCCGACCTGCAGCATGTCCAGGTCGTTCCACCCTCCGGGTCCGGCATATCGGCCGATGAATCGGCTGTTGTGGGCGATGCCCAGGATGGATTCCCAGGTGGGCAGGATGTCGGGGGTGGTCCGCCAGGAGTGGGCCGTGCCGGGGGCCCACTCCCAGGGATTGCTCCGGCCGTACTCGGAGATGGAGTAGATCCCCGGCCAGCCGAGGTCGTCGATCACGGACCGCATCCTGGTGAAGGCACTCCGATAGTCCAGCCCGGTGCCGGACCGGTGGGCTTCGCACCAGTCGTACTTGAGGTAGCCGATGCCCCAGTCGGCGAATTGGGTCATGTCCTGCTGTTCGTGGCCGTAGGAGCCCAGCCCTTCCCCGGTGTATTGGTCGTAGATCATCGCGCAGGTCTGGCGGCCTGGGGAGGCGTAGATCCCCAGGGTCAGTCCACGCCGCTCGGTTTCTTCGACCAGGGCCGGGATGCCGCTGGGAAAACGGTGGGGGTCGCTGGCCAGGCGTCCGTGTCGGTCGCGTCGGGGTGCTTGCCAGCCGTCGTCGATCACCAGGTAGCGGTATCCGGCGTCGCGTAGGCCGGTGCTGGCCATGGCGTCGGCCATCGCGATCACCATCGTCTCGTCGATGGCGGTGCGGAAGGCGTTCCAGGTGCACCACCCCATGGGTGGGGTGGCGGCGATCGTTCCTTTTCCGGGGGTGGACATCGTCGTCCGGTTTGGGGATGGTCGATCGGTGGGGGGATCGAGGTGGGTGGGTCGGCGGTGAACAGGTCGGCTGGCGGAGGGCAAGGTCACCGGCTCCTGTCGGGCGCGGTGCTATTCGGTGGCGAGTTGCTGCCGTCGGACAGGATGGCAGCGGCTGGCGTAGCCGTGATCGGTCGTGGATGCACCATTGCCCTCCTCCATCACGAAAAGTGAGGTCACCGTGCTCTCCCTGAACGCCATTTCTCAGGTGAGCTATTAAGAGCGAATTCGGTTAAATCCAATCATGATCAATCATTGCGTGCCGTGGTTTTGGGGGGAATCGGCGCGGGACGTGTGTCGGGGACTCCGCCGCAGGTGGCATACGCCATGGAGTATGCGGAGGTCTGCTTCTCGGCACTGCGCGGACCTGGTCCTGTTCACCGGTTTGGCCGGCCTCTGGGCCCGACCGGCAGTCGTTCCCAGGCGAGTTTCAGGCGCTGACTCACTGCTCGTGACAAGCCCGCGGTGGGGGAAGGCCGACGTGGCCGCGACGGCCCCCACGGTGCCACTCTTGGGCGAGGCACTTGGAAGAGGGATCGTCTACGCGGGAGGGGCGAAGACCTGACGGCCCTGTCGGTCAAGAGCAGGCCGCTCGCTCGTCGCACATGTGCCGCAGGGGTCCTCCTGCGGCCCCAGCCGACAGAAAAAAGGTCCGACCTGCAGAGATGAGAAGTGCCCCCGGGCAGATTCGAACTGCCGACACCCGCTTTAGGAGAGCGGTGCTCTATCCCCTGAGCTACGAGGGCGTGACCTGCCAGCCGCAGGCACTCGCATAGTCTCTCATGCGTTTGGTTATGTGTCCCACTCGCCCGTCAACCCGGTCCACCGGTCCGGGGGGAGGCGCATCTACCGGCGTCTGACCTGCCGGGTCGGCGCAGGACACCGACCTGCAAGGGTGAGGTGGGAGGATCATGACACGCCGACCAGGGCGCGCGTGTCCAGGCCAGGGCTACCGCAGGTGAACACGTAGCCTGGGGGCGTGAATCCGACCCCAAAGCGGCCAACCGCCGGCACCGGTGGTGACACGGCACGTCGCACGTCGACGACAGCCGGTGGACGCACCACCGGCGCCCGACGCCGTGTGCACCCGCCTGCACCGCCGCAGGACGACACCTCCGACAAGGTCGTCGTCGACCGCTCGGGCCACACAGACCAAGAAGAACAACCCGAACACCAAAGCGGACCGAGCGAGAACATCGCTCCCGCCGAGACCACTTCTCAAGGACAGAGAACATCGGACATGGAGGTTAAGGTCGCTGACACCGCGAGCGCACAGGCAGCAGTCGGTGAGGACCGCCCGGTGAGCCGCCGCGACCGGCGCGTACCCGTCGCCGACGTCGGCTGGGAACCGGGCGCCGCCCCGTCGCGCAGCGAACGGGTCGGAGTGGCCCTCCGGACATGGCGGGGAGAACTCGCCGAGACCGGCGGACCCAACGCCCTGCTCTGGTACCGGGACAGCATCGACGGCGCGCTGGACCTGACGAAAGCCCACCCGACCGGCCTGTCGATGCTGATGGCCGGCAATGTCGTGCGCCTGTCGCACCTGGTGCGGGAATCGGCAGCCTTCCGGGACGTCCTGGTCACCACCCGGCGGATACGGGCGAAATCGTTGGAACTGTGGGAAGAACACGGCATCGCCTCCACCTACGTCTGTGTAGGCATGGCGACCTGGGAGCTGCCCGGCACCCTGCGCTGCCCCCAAGCGCCCATCATGTTGCGTTCGGTGCGTCTGCACGCCGTGGACGCCGGAGAGACCGACGTCGAGCTCGAACTGTCCTCCCGGATCGAGATCAACCCCGTCCTCATGCATTACATGTCCTCCGAGCAAGGGGTGCGGCTCGACGGGGACGCCCTCGCCGAACTCGCGCACTCCACCGGCAGGTTCGACCCGCTGCCGGTGTACCGCGAGCTCCGCAGGCTCCTCGTGCAGGTACCCGGTTTCACCATCGACGACCGACGGGTCCTGTCCACCTTCGCCCTGGGCAAGATGGCGATGGTCGCCGACCTGGCCGCCTTCGCCGGACTGGCCTCAGCGAACGACATCGTCGCCGCCCTCGCCGGAGACGCCGGCGGACGTGAGGCCCTACGATCCGACGCCGCCAGCGGACTCGCCGACCGCTCCAGACGACCCACCGAACCAGACCTCGACCGGGAACTGCTGGTCCTGGACGCCGACCCCCGCCAGGCCGAAGTCGTCGACGCGGCACGCAGCGGACGACATGTCGTCGTCGACGCGCCCCGCGGATCCGGCGCCACCCAGACCCTGGTGAATGTCGCCGCCGCTCTCGTCGGCAACGACCAACGGGTCCTGGTCATCAGCGAAAGCGCCAGACAGCTCGACGACTTCACCAAATACCTCGACAAGGCCGGCCTCTCCGAACTGGTGCTCGACGCCCGAGACCCCCAGGAACTACGCCGCACCCTCGCCCGCCGAGTCGTCGAAGGCATCGACGCCCACGACGAGGCCTACGACCTGAGATCGGTCCCGGAGAACGGCCGACAGGCCACCCGTTTCCGGTTCGCCGACGCCACCGAGAACCCACGCCCGGACGCAGACACCCCCGAAGCAGCCCTGTCACGCACCCGCGGACGTCTGGCCGCCCACATCGACTCCCTGCACGGCCGTCGCCAACCCTGGAATGTCAGCGTCTTCGACGCCCAGACGGCGCTCGCGGTGCTGTCCGCCCGGGAGAACGCGCCGACCTCGCGGGTCCGGATCGCGCCGGCGCCCCTGCACCAGCTGACCCGCCCGACGATGGAACGCCTCGCTGCCGAGGCCGCCGAGGTCGCCGCCGAAGGCGCATGGACGGCGAAAGGCGCCGACGACCCTTGGTGGGGGGTGCGTTTCCCCGGTATCGGTGACTACGAGCGGGGGCTCGCGCTCGTCCGACAGCTGGCGAAGAGACGTCTTGCCGAGGACCGGGCCTCGCTGAACGCGACCTTGTCCGCGGCCGGCCTGCCACCGGCGCATACCGTCGAGGACTGGGGAGTCGCGCTCGAACTCATCGCCGATGTCCGGGAGACCCTCGGGGACTACCGGCACGAGATCTTCCTGACCCCTTTGCAGCCGCTCATCGTGGCGACCTCGCCGAACAACGAGGGCCACGCCCGGTGGTGGACCCGTAGCGTCGGTAAGAAGACGGCCCGCTCCCTGGTGCTGCCCCACGCCCGGGTGGATTCCCTCCACGAGGGGTTGATCCGTGCCCAGGACCAGGTCGACCGGTGGTCGGCGCTGTCCGGACGGGACGCGGAACCCTGTGTTCCCGAGGGATACGACGACGCCTGCTCCCGGTGGGACTCCCTGGTCGCCGACCTGCACTGGCTCGACCAGGCGCTCGTGGGAAGTCGACAGGGCGGCGGGCTGCTCACCCAGCCGTTGGACGAGGTCCATCAACGTTTGATCCGACTCACCGAGCAGGGGGACCGGGTGCGGGTCCTCCCCAAGGTCGCCGAGCGGCTCGACCGATTGACCGCGGCGGGTCTGGGAGATCTCCTCGACGATCTGGCCTGCCGCAAGGTGCCGGTGGACAGAGTCGCCGCAGAGGTCGAATTCGTATGGTGGCTTTCCCTGCTCGATCACATCGCGCGGGAGGACAATGCTTACGGACAGCATGACGGCGCGGGGCTGCGCTCGCTGTCGAGGCATTTCGCCGACAGCGATCGGGCTCTGCTGGCCGGGCGGGCGGCACATGTCCTCGACCGGGCCAGGGCACATGCCCGGGTGGAGGCGTCCACCCGCCCCGACCAGGTGACCGCTCTGCGGGCCGCGGTCGACGAGGAACAGCCGCGTCCGATCCGCACCCTGTTGGCCGATACCGGTGAAGTCGCTGCCGCGGTCGCTCCGATCTGGGTGATGAGCCCCTTGACGGTCGCCTCGGTGGTGCCCACCCACCTGGCGTTCGATGCGGTCCTGATCGACGATGCCGGACGGCTTCCTCTGTCCCATGCCATCTCGGCGCTGACCCGAGCCGCCCATGTGGTGGCGGTCGGTGATCTGCGCTGCCTGGAGCCGATGCAGTTCGACACCCTCGCCACCGGTGACACCTACCTCCCCGACACCGAATACCAAGGACTGGCATCGGTGTTGACCGAGCTGGCAGCCCTTCTGCCTCCGCGGCGGCTCGATCGGGTCTACGGGGAACGGGATGCCCAACTGGTGTCCTTCGCGAATGCCCGTCGCGACGAACCGATCGAGGTATGGCCCAATGCCGGACGTTCAGTTCCGGTGCGTCTGCTGCGCACCGGTGTGGTTCTGTCCTCCGCGGACGACGAAGGGCAGGCGGCAGAAGGCCGGGAGAACAGTAGGGTCGTCGAACTCGTCGTGGAACACGCTCGTCGTCGGCCCGGGGACAGCATCGCCGTGGTGGCGCTCTCCCCGGAGCAGGCCCAGACCTTGGACCGGGACATCCGTTATGCCTTCACCCAGGACGCACAGGCGGCCTCTGCGGCCTGTCTGGTGGAGAAACACCCTGAACGCCTGTTGATCACCACGGTCGACGACGCCGCAGGGCACAGCCGTGACACAGTCGTCTTCGCCAGCGGATTGGTGCCCGGCGCCGACGGGCAGATGCATCTGCCGGAGCGGCTCGTCCGCTACGACGGTGATCGGGTCGTCGACACCGTGGTCGCCATGGCCCGGCATCGCTTGGACATCGTCACCGCGGTGACCCCGGCCGATATGGCGCGGGTCGCCGACGGGGGCCCTGGCCAGCGCCGCCTCGCCGAGCTGTTGGCCTATGCCGAACAAGGCGGGTCCTCCGGCGGATGCGCAGCCATCGGCCCGGCTCCTGCACCTGGGGCAGGTTCTGCTCCGGGTGCGTCCCCCGCAGGCCAGGACAAGCCGGAAGAAGCCAAGAAGCCGGGGGCGGAGGGCGGCGACGACCCGGAGGAGAAGGTCTCCGAGTACACGGCGGAGGAACGTCTCCGGCTGGCCGGACGACATGCCCTGGTCACCGAACTGGCCACCAGGTTGCGCACAGAGGGCCTGACCGTCCACGAAGGTTTCGGCTTCGGCCGGATGCGCTTGGACCTCGTGGTCGAGGACCCGCACCATCCCGGGAGCATGACGGTCGCGGTCGTCTCCGACGGGGACCGCGCCGCTGGGGTGTCGACGGTGCGTGAACGAGAAAGGTTGATCCCCGAACAGTTGGCCTTGCGGGGGTGGCGGTGTGTGCGGGTGTGGAGCACGGACATCTTCCGTGACCCGGCCCGTGATGTCGCCCGTATCGTGGAGATCGTCCGCGAGTAGGAGCGAGGGAATCGGTGGAGCAGAACAGGCCCGAGATCAGACGGGTCGGCCGTCGGCGTGTACGCACTGACGATGCGCCGGGAGTGGTGCCGCAGCTGGACCCGACCTCGGACGATCTGGAGGTTCCGCCATCCGTCCCAGGTGGGCGTGCCGCCGGACGGACCGGCGGAAAACCCGCCCTGTTGAGTGAACGTGACCGGTGGATCCTGGAGCAACGGCCGCCGCACTGGGGCTGAAGTTGTCTCGACACCACAGGTGAGCAGAGCACCTGGTGACAGCGGAGGGGCGGGACATCGTCAGATGTCCCGCCCCTCCGCTGTGGCGGCTGCGATCCTGCCGGCCGGTGTACTACTCCGGGCCGGAGATACGGCGTCCCCGGATCGTCAGGCGCGTTTGCGCAGCTCGTCGCGGATCTCCTGCAGCAGCAGCACCTCTTCGGAGACGGCCTTGGGCTCCGGCTCCTTGCCGCGGGCGCGACGCTCGGCGAGCTTGTTCATCGGCACGACGAAGATGAAGTACACCACCGCTGCCGTCATGAGGAAGACGATCACCGAGTTGATGATGGTGGAGAAGTTGATCAAGGTATTCGGTTTGTCGGCGAGGAGTTGGAAACCCCAACCTTCGACCTTTGCTCCGGGCATCGCGTTCAGGATGGGGGTCACGATGGCCGAGACGAATGTGTCGACGACCTTCTGGAATGCCGCACCGATGACCACCGCGATCGCGAGGTCCACGACATTGCCGCGCATGATGAATTCTTTGAAGCCTTTGAGCATGGTTGTCCTGTCGACGAAGTTTTTATGGGGGACAGGTTCGCCCGCGAGATCAAGAACACGTCGTCGTGCGAGGCGGAACGACCGTCGGACATCCTACTCATGTTGGGCTTCCTGCTTATTCATCTCATTCGGGTGTTGCGACGAATGAATTCCTCAGCTTTTCCCCGAGGCCGGACCTTGCCCGCGGGAGACCACGTGGACGCCTCGGGTGCTGCCGCCCAGACCGGCGTTGGTCACCGGCCCCACCTGGGCCGTCGAGACGGACACGGTGAGCCCACGGTCGTTCTGCGGTGCGGCGCCGAAAGCACCCGAGGAGACCTTGTCGACGTCGAGGACCACTGCGTCCGCAGCCAGCACATTGCCGTCGCGGACGGCGACGATGTCCACGTGGTCACCGGGGCTGAGTCGGGTCAGGGCCCCGCCGTCGGCCAAGGGGAGATGCAAGGCGCGGCGGCCTTCCGGGAGGGTGAGGGCCTCGGCACGTACCCGGGGTGCGGTGAGGATCTCCCCGCTGCTGAGCGTCCCGGTCAAGGTGCGGCCGACGACGGCTGCGGGATCGTCGAGAGCTGAGGGGGGAACGACTCGGCGGGGAACCGGCAGTCGGGTCAGGTCGGCCTGGGTCAACGTGTGTCCGACGGGCAGGTCGTGGGCGGCAGTCAGGACGGTGTGTTCCTCGGGGGCGGAGCGGGCTTCGACCTGATGCAGGGTCAGCCAGCAGGCGGCCAGGGCACAAGAACCGGCGGCGAGCTTGCGCAGGGTGGTACGACGCCAGGCGCGTGTCCGGGAGGAGGGCAGTTGTTCAGGGGCGCCTCGACGGAAGGGGCGCGGCAGCCGACCTGGGGTCGAGGGCGGGGCGGTGGTGCGGGTGGGGAGGGCCATGGTCGGGCAGCCTAGGTCTCACTCTGGGCGGGCCGGAGCCTCCCTGGCCCGGATGGGGACATCGTGTCGGCCGCGCGGGCGGATGTGGACGAGAGCAGATCGGCTCGGCCCTCATCGCGCGGTACCGGAGGTGCCACCTTCGTCTACGGCACGCACGACGGCCCCGTCACCACCTGGTCGGAGGGGTTACGGGGCCGTCGTCGCGCGGGAGATCCGTCGTCGAGTCAGCTCGTCGACGTCGAGCTGCTGGTCGACGAGGAGCTGGGGGTGGAGCTACCGGACGAGCCGGAGCCACCGGACGACGACGTCGAGGTCGACGTCGAGGAGGCCGCCGTCGAGCTGGAGGACGAACCGCGGGAGTCGGTGCGGTAGAAACCGCTGCCCTTGAAGACCACGCCCACCGCGTTGAACAGTTTGCGCAGCCGCCCGGTGCACTCCGGGCAGTCGGTCAGAGCGTTGTCGGAAAAAGACTGACGTACCTCGAAGTTGTGTCCGCAGTCGGTGCAGGCGTAGGCATAGGTGGGCATGCATCATCTCCAGCAGGGAAAAGTGGGTTCATCGACGATTCTAACGCTGCCACGACCGCAGCCATTCCACGCCGCCGCTGGTCACAGCGCTGTCCAGGGGATGTGTTCTTCGACGCGAGCTCCGAGGTCACCCCGGCCGATCCGGGCCGTCGGCGACCGCCCGGCCACCTCTGACAGGCGGTTTCCTCCCGTCCGGGGCACCGATGGTCCGGTGCCAACCGGCGAGCCTTCCCTGGAGGTCGACGGCGTGCAGGCGGTGCTCCGTCTGCTCCCGCGTTCCTGGCGCTGCCACCACGATCATCCGATCGCCCCGGCGTAAAGCAGTGTTCGGTGTCGGCACGAAGGAGGTCCGGTCGCGGACGACCAGGGCGATCTGTGCACCGACCGGTAGACGCAGTTCGAACAGTTCGATTCCGTGGAGTCGGGACTCCTCGCCGATGCTGACCTCCAACAGGTCCGCGCCGACCTCCTCCAACGGGGTGGTCTCCACCTCGAGGGTGTGCGCCCGGTCCCGTTCGGTGACGTGGAGTCGCCGCGCCACCCAGGGCAGAGTGGGCCCTTGCACGACGGTGAAGACGAGGACCAGCACGAACACCAGGTCGAAGAGCCAACTGACCCCAGGAACTCCGGCGATGAAGGGCACGGTGGCCAGGACGATCGGTACCGCGCCGCGGAGCCCGGCCCAGGACAGGAAGAGCTGCTCCCGCCAGGACAGTCCGAAGAAGGTGCAGGACGCGAACACCGACACCGGTCGGGCCACGACGAGCAGGACCAGTCCCAGGACGACGGCAGGCAACAGCTGATCGATCAGTTCGGTGGGTGTGGTCAGCATCCCCAACATCACGAAGAGACCGATCTGGGCCAACCAGCCCGATGCCTGCGCGAACCCCCGGGTCGCCGCCCGGTGGGGCAACTGCTGGTTGCCCAACAACAGCCCGGCCAGGTAGACGGCGATGAACCCGGACGTGTGCAGCACCGAAGCCAACCCGTAGGCCAGCATGGCCCAGGCGTACACCCCGATCGGGAAGATCCCCGAATGACCGGACACCAGTAGACGCATCACCCGGGCACCGAGCCAGCCGGTCGCCACCCCGATCAGGGCTCCTCCGACGAGCTCGCCCACGATCGAGACGACGAGCAGGAGGGCCGCGTCGCCGACGGAACTCTGCGGGGCCTGGCCGGCGGCTTGCGCGGACAATGCCACCACGACCAGGACCACCGGGGCGTCGTTGAAACCGGACTCGGCCTCGAGGATGCCGGTCAGGCGCCGGGGCAGCGGAACCGATCGCAGGACCGAGAAGACGGCGGCGGCATCCGTGGAAGCGAGGATCGCACCCAGGAGCAGTGCGATCTGCCAGTCGATCCCGATGAGGAGATGGGCCGCGACCGCGACGACCACGACGGAGACGCCGACCCCCACCGTGGACAGCAGCGCGGCCGGGGCCACCGAGGAGCGGATGTCCGACCAGTCCGTGGTCAGCCCACCTTCGGCGAGGATCAGGGCGAGCGCGAGATACCCCAGGACCCGGGTCAGCGACATGGACTGGAACTCCAGTCCCAGCCCCTCCGGGCCGAGCCCGACGCCGATCAGCAGGTAGATCAGCAGCGAGGGAAGCCCGGTCCTGGTCGACAGGCGTACTGCGGCGACGGCGACGACGAGGACGGCGGAGGCGATCGCCAGCCACATCCCGAGGTCCCACACGGTGAAGGACTCCAGCGGGGACACGGTGCTCCTCTGTGACGGGCTGCGGCGGGGCTATTTTCGCAAATCGGATGATCCGGCCGGGAGATGAGTCCAACCGGACGTCGGACGGATCACCGCGTCGACCGGTCGGTCATGGACGGTATGGGGCACCCAGGGGACGAGTGCGTCGTCATCGACCAGCGCCGCCACCAGGGCATGCGCGGGTCGGCGTCGTAACGCCCGGTCGTAGCATCCACCGCCCTGGCCCAGCCGCCATCCCTGTTCGTCAACCAGGAGCGCGGGCACGATCACCAGGTCGGCCGATCCGACGGCGTCCACCCCGTGCCGAGGAGTCGGCTGCTCGGGGTCCTCTCTGCTGCCTGGGCGCCCGTATCGGGCATCGGTCCAGTCGAGGTCCATGTCGGGCAGGAGGACCGGGACGATGACCCGGGCGCCTCGTCCGGTCAACGCCCGGTGCATCGCATCGGTGGCCGGCTCGGTGGGCATGTCCAGGTAGGACGCCACGACGAGCCCCGACCAGTCGCCCCGGCCGGGGAGCCCCGGCGCGTCCAGGACGGCCTCGGCGATCAGATCGGCATCCCTGGACCGCCGTGCCGTGCTGTCGTCCTCGGCCGCTCGGGCTGCTCTCCTGGCGCGCGCCCGGGCCCGCATGTCCTTCTTGACGGCAGTGATCTCCGACGGGGTCAGCTCCGCAGGGTGTGGGCTCATGGGGCAAGTCTGCCCGCGCCGATAGGGTGCATCCATGCGTTCAGCTCACGGCGATGTGGCCCGGATCCACCCGGGAGCGAAAGGAAGACCATGATCAGCGTGGAACAGCACCTGGAGCGGATCCTCGCGCAGGTCTCTCGACTGCAGGCGAGTCGCATGCACCTCCTCGACGCGCAGGGATGTGTGCTCGCCGAGGACATCACCGCGCTCACCGGGTTGCCCGGCTTCGACAACTCCGCGATGGACGGGTACGCGTTGCGTGCCGCCGATGTCGAGGGCGCCTCGCCGCAGACCCCGGTGACTCTCGACGTCGTCGGGGACATCCCTGCCGGTGACACCCGGCAGTTGGTGCTCCCGCCGGGACGGGCCTATCGCATCATGACCGGCGCGCCCGTTCCCGAAGGCGCGGACACGATCGTTCCCGTCGAGGATACCGACGCCGGCGCGGAGACGGTCGCCGTCCACGCCTCGCCTCCTTCCGGGCGGCACATCCGTCGTGAAGCCGAGGACGTGGCCCCCGGTGAGGTCGTCGTCCGTAGCGGAACCCGTCTGGGGTCCCGGCAGATCGCGGTCATAGCCGCGGTGGGTTACGGCGAGGTCGTGGCCGTCCCCCCACCTCGGGTCGTCGTGATCAGCACCGGCGACGAACTCGTCGACGCCGGGCAGATGCCCGGCCGGGGTCAGATCGTCGACAGCAACTCGCCGATGCTCGTCGCCGCGGTCCGTGAACTCGGCGCCCTCCCGTACCGGGTTTCCGGCGTGCCCGACGACATCGACACCTTCCTGCACACCTTGCAGTCCCAGCTCGTCCGCGCCGATGCGATCATCACCACCGGCGGTGTCTCCATGGGTGCTTTCGACGTCGTCAAGGAGGCCTTGAACAGTCTGGGCACCGTCGACTTCCACAAGGTCGCCATGCAGCCGGGCAAACCTCAGGGGTTCGGCGTCATCGGCCCGGACCGTACTCCCGTGTTTACCCTGCCGGGCAACCCGGTCAGCGCGCTCGTCTCCTTCGAGGCCTTCGTCGCGCCTGCGCTGCGGGTGATGGCCGGCCGGCCGGCCCGCGAGCAGGAGCCGATCCGCGCCGTCGTCACCGACGGGTGGGCGTCTCCGCAGGGCAAAGTCCAGTACACCCGGGTGCAGCTCACCCGTTCCCCGGACCGGCACACCGTCCGGCTGGCCGGGGCCCAGGGCAGTCACATCCTCGGCGGGCTCGCGGCGGCCAACGCCTTGGCCGTGGTCCCTGCCGATGTGACCAGGGTGTCTCCAGGCGATACCTTGTCCTGCTTGCAGATCGGGCCGATCGAGGTCGTCGGCGAAGAACAGGGGAGTGCTGCGTGAACGAGAACCAAGGGTTGACCCATGTGCGGGCCGATGGGACCGCGCACATGGTCGACGTCACGGCCAAGGCGGTCACTGCCCGTCAGGCCGGGGCTGCCGGCCGGGTGCTCCTCAGCGCAGAGGCCGTGACGGCGCTGCGTTCGGGGACCGTCCCGAAGGGTGATGCGCTGGCGGTGGCTCGTATCGCCGGTATCCAGGCCGCGAAGAAATGTCCTGATCTGGTTCCTCTGGCGCATCCGATCGCGGTGCACGGTGTGGAGGTCGACCTGGAGGTCACCGACGCCGGCGTGGACATCCACGCGATCTGTCGTACCGCGGATCGGACGGGTATCGAGATGGAAGCGTTGACCTGTGTGAGTGTCGCCGCATTGGCCTTGGTCGACATGGTCAAGGCGGTCGACAAGCACGCCCGGATCACCGATCTTCGCGTCACTTCCAAGTCCGGGGGCCGGTCGGGAGATTGGTCTGAAGAGGCATGAGTTCGCAGGAAGGTTCTCGACTCACCGGCCGGACGGCGGTGGTCATCGTCGCTTCGACACGAGCCGCGGCGGGGATCTACGCCGATCGCAGCGGGAAACTCGCTGTCGACCGTCTCCGGGAGTGGGGTGTCATCTGTCCTGACGCGGTGATCGTGGCCGATGGTGAACCGGTCCGTCGAGCGCTCGAAGAGGCTGTGGCTGTCGGCCCGGATGTCGTCCTCACTTCCGGTGGCACCGGTGTCACTCCCACGGATCTCACCCCTGAGATGACGATTCCTCTGCTGGACAGGCAGATCCCTGGTCTGGCCGAGGCGATCCGCCGGGTCGGTATCGACAATGGCATCGCCAATGCCGTGCTCTCCCGCGGAGTTGTCGGTGTTGCCGGCCGCACCTTGGTGGTCAACATGCCTGGTTCGACCGGCGGCGTCAAGGATGCGCTCGCCGCTCTGGAGCCGGTGTTGGCCCATGTGTTGGATCAGATGGGCGGAGGAGACCACGTGTGAGTGGGCTCTGGCCTGCCGTCGTGCGTGTTCGTCGCGCCGGGGGGCGTCCCGATGTGGTCCTGCGTCCTCTGCGGCGCCGGGATCGGGCCGAGTGGGAGGCGCTCCGTCAGGCCCAGCAGGGTTGGTTGCGTCCGTGGGAGGCGGGTAGTCCTCGGCCGGGGCGGAGTGCGTCTTTCGGGCGTCTGGTGCGTTATTACGACGCTGAGGGTCGGGCGGGGCGTGCCCAGTCCTTCGTGGTGGAGGTGGACGGTTGTCTCGTCGGGCAGGTGCAGTTGAGTCAGTTGGTGTGGGGTTCTTCGCGGTCGGCGGTCGTGGGTTATTGGACGGCTCAGCAGTGGGCCGGGCGGGGGATCGCGCCGGCGGCGTTGTCCGCGGTGGTGGATCGTGCGTTCGGTCCGCTGGCCCTGCACCGGTTGGTGGCTTATGTGCAATTGGACAATCAGCCCAGTACGCGGGTGATGGAAAAACTCGGTTTCGTGGATGAAGGTGTCGCCCGGGGTGTCATTTTCGTGAATGGAGAATGGCGGGACCATCGTTGTTTCTCATTGCTTCGTGAAGATGTGCGGGGCCGTTCGTGGGTCGATCGTTGGAATGAGGTCGAGTGCGGCGGACGTCCGACCTGATCAGCTTTTTATCCGTTCATCGGGGATGAATGACAGCTTTGTCATTTAAGCTTTCGACACACCGTTGAGAGTTCCTGGGGCGGGTTGTCCACGGTCGTAATTTATGTGCTGTGGCAGCGAGTGGATTGGTGTTCTTCGTTCTTCTCGTCACCTGGATCGGATATGGCTGGGTGCGGGTTGTCCGACGGCGTGAACGGTTGATCACGGCGCGTACCGTCGACCGTTTCTCCGAGCACATCCGGGTGCTGGAACGGCGCTCGTCGAAACCTGTGGAGCACGAGACGGCCGGGACGTCCTCCGGCGGGAACGGGGCCTCGATCCTGACGGCAGGTGCCTTGGCCCGCCGGCCGGGTACGACCCCCGGTACCAGCCTTCCGGTCGTGTCGCCGGAAGACTGTACGGAGCACGCCTCCGGGTGGGCGGTTCCTCCGCCGGACGGTCGGGGGGACAGCCGCCGTCGGCGGACGCGGGCCTACGCCTTCCTGGTCGCCTCGGCAGTGACCCTGCTCGGCGCGTCGGCCGCCTCCCTCGGACGGGTGTCGTGGTGGCTGCCGGTCTGTGCCGCGGGTGCAGCGGCGGCGCTCTTCGGCCAGGTGTGGTGGGAACACCAGGTGTCAGCGGGCCGCCGCATCCGCCGCGCCGCGGCTTATCGGAACCACAGCGAGGGTGAGGATGCGGTCGGTGTGTCCGCTGCCCGGAGTATTTCCGGTGCTGCCGGAGGCGGCCAGTCGAGGGCGCAGGACGAGGCGGGCGTGGAGGTCGCGCAGGCCGCCGTCCGTGCTTCCTCGGAGGACGGCGTGGAGCGCCCGACCGTTCACGAGGACGACTTGTTCGGCGGGGGCTGGTCGCCGGTGCCGGTACCGCGCCCGCTGTACATGATGAAAAGGCCTGCCGCCACGCCCGAACCCGATACCGAAGAGATCCCGGTGGTGCCACTGGACAGTGGGCTGCAGGGCGATCGGATGCCACAACATCGGCTCGCCGTGGGGGAGTGAACAGGGCATTTCCCTGGCGCGGAGCCGGTTGAGCCGGTGGGTTATCGACTGATTTCTACGTTGACTTCACGGGTGCTATGGTTGGTTCTCGCATCAAGGGGCTGTGGCGCAGCTGGTAGCGCACCTCGTTCGCAACGAGGGGGTCAGGGGTTCGAGTCCCCTCAGCTCCACAATTTCAGATGTACGAGAACACTTGACATCGGTAGAACCTGGTGTTGGTGCGAGGGCGACGAACGACTCACCGAGTCGGATCGTCGCTCTTTTGTTTTCGCGATCTCGATGCCGTCGGCGAACTCATCACTATCGGCTGCCGGTGTGGACAGGGACGGGCTGGGATCGCTGAGGAGTTCCGGAACGCCATCACGACCCACAGGGTCGCGACGACCAGCGCGAGCGGTAGCGGTCTGCGGGCAGGGGCCTTCGACCGTCAATAGCGGACATAACTCCCATCGCGTGTGAGACTGGCATCGTGTCCGAGCAGACCTACGACGCAGCCACCCCGCCCCCGCCGGACTCCTGGCCGGGAGCGGGCGGACTACGCTCCGTCGCCCCCGTCGTCCCCACCTGGCCAGGAGCGACCACAGCTCAGGGCACCGACTCCTGGCCAGGAGCAGGGCCCCGGACCAAGAAGGTACGTCGACAGAAGAACACTGCCGGCGCCGTCCCCGTCCGACGCCGCCCCAGCCGGGTCGCTGCGATTCTCTTCCCCGCCGTGGCCGCCGTCATCCTTTTCGTCCTGGTCGCCGTCTGGGCCTCCATCGACCCCGACCACCGCGCACTCCAGATGGGCACCCTGCTCACCGTGTCGGTGCTGGTGTTGGGGCTGCTCGTCCTCGCCGGATACCGGCAACGACGCTGACCTACGACCTCAAGGGGCGCGCCAGCCAGGGCCACGACCGGAAGCGGCGCAGAAATCACACCCACGAAGGGAACCACATCCGCCACTGCCACTCCGGATACGGGATGACCTGCGCGGTGAGCACCGGCCACCAGAACACGAACAAAGCCACCGACAACACCACGAAACCGCCGGTCACCAGGACACCCATCCGATACCGGCCCGGGCCGGCCGACCGTGGAACCACCATCAGCGACATCCCGTAGACGACCGCCAGGACCACCCAGGGGACGAAAGCCACCGCGTAGAAGGTGTAGATGGTGCGCTCCTGGAAGAGGAACCACGGGAACCACCCCGCCAACAGACCAGCCAGCACGGCCCCGGCCCGCCAGTCACGACGCATCGCCCAACAGAAGAGCAGCACCGGGATCATCGCCGCCGCCGCCCACCAGATCGACACCGTGCCGATATTGGTGATCGCCTTGCTGCACTGATCGACCGCGCACCCCTGCTCGGCCAGCTTCGGACCCTCGTAGTAGAAACTGGTGGGGCGCCCCATGATGATCCACGACCACGGATTCGACGCGTACGGATGCCCCGAGTTCAAACCGACATGGAAGTTCCACGCCTGCTGGTGGTAGTTCCACAACGCGCGCAAGGCATCCGGCACGATCCCGCCCAGATCGGTCTGCGCCGGGTTCTCCGCAGCCCAGTTCCGCCCCCAACCGGTGCTTCCGGTCAACCAGCCGACCCAGCTCGCCACGTAGACGACCAAAGCCGTGCCGACCATGCCGATCCCGGCAGGGACAGCGTCCTTCACAAAGGTCCCGCTCAGCCAACGCCGGACACCGACGGTACGACGAGCACCCAGATCCCAGGCCACCGTCATCAGCCCGAAGACCGCCAGGAACCACAATCCGGACCATTTCGTGCCGATGCACAACCCGAGGCTCACCGCGGCGACCCAGCGCCACGGCCGCCCCCACAACCACGGCCCGGTCCCGGTGATCGGCGCACCTTGAGCGATCTTGTGCGCCAATCTCTCCCGGGTGTGATCCCGGTCGACCAGGAGAGCGCAGAAAGCACCCAGGGCGAAGAACATGACGATCAGGTCGAGCAGGCCGGTCCGGCTGTGCGTGAAGTGGTGCCCGTCGAAAGCCAGCAGTACGGCAGCGCAGGTCGCCAGATAGGCCGAGCCGAACAGTCGCAGGGCCGCCCGGCCCAGCATCAGGATCGACAAGGTTCCCAGCAGGGCCACCGAGAAACGCCACCCGAAGGGATCGGAGATCCCGAAAAGGTACTCACCCGCGGCGATGACCCACTTGCCGACCGGCGGATGCACCACGAAATCGGCTTCGTTGATGAAGATCTTCGCCGGATCGAAGGTTCCGGCGTTCCACAGGACGTTCTCCTTGTTGACCTGGTTGTCCCGCATCTCCACGCCGTGCAGGAGCATCGAGTAGCCCTGCTTGACGTAGTAGGTCTCGTCGAAGATGAGCGTGTTGATCCGGCCCAGTTCCCAGAAACGGATGACGCCACCGACGAGAGCCGCGAACAAGGGGCCGAGCCAGCCGAGCAACCGGTCCGAAGGCCGCACCCCCAGCAGACGCCTGCGCAGGATGTCCACCCGGCCGGCGATATCCACATCGCGGCCGATCACCGTGGCCGACGGTCGGCTGGCACCGGCCTGTCTGCCGAGCGTCTCGGGGGGCGTCGCGCTCACTGACGTCATGGGCGACATGGTAGGCGGCCCAGGTGCTCACGCCACTTCCTGGCAGGATCGTCCTATGACCGACACCGGCCTCCTCGTCCTCGCCGCCACCCCGATCGGCGACCCCCGCGACGCCTCACCGCGACTGGCCGCGGAACTGGCATCTGCCGATGTCATCGCCGCCGAGGACACCCGGCGCCTGCAACGTCTGCTCGCCGCGCTGGAGGTACGCCCCGTCGGGCGCATCGTGTCCTACCACGAGCACAACGAGGCCGGGCGCGCCGACGACCTGGTCGACGACCTCCGATCGGGTGCGCGAGTGCTGGTGGTCACCGACGCGGGCATGCCCAGCGTCTCCGATCCCGGGTACCGACTGGTCGCTGCCGCGGTCGAGCACGACATCCGGGTGACCTGCGTGCCCGGGCCCAGCGCCGTCCTGGGAGCCTTGGCGGTGTCCGGCCTCCCGGTACGCCGGTTCTGCTTCGAGGGGTTTCTGCCGCGCAAGCCGGGGGAGCGGGCACGGGCGTTGGCCGAGCTCGCCACCGAACGACGCACCATGGTCTTCTTCGAGGCACCGCACCGCTTGGAGGCCATGCTCACCGCCCTGGCCGAGGCCTTCGGCACCGACCGTCGGGCAGCGGTCTGCCGGGAGCTGACGAAGACCTACGAAGAGGTCAGGCGAGGAACCCTGGACGAACTGGCCCGCTGGGCCGGGGGCGAGGTGCGCGGGGAGATCACCGTCGTCGTCGACGGAGCAGGTCAGCGACGGGGCGACCCGGCCGAGGCGTTGGCGCAGGTCCGGGAACGGGTCGCCGCGGGGGAACGGCTCAAGGACGCCTGCAAAGCCGTGGCCGCAGTGAGCGGGATGTCCAGCAAGGAGCTCTACGCGGCCGCGACCTCCCGCAGCTGAAGTGGCACCGTCCTCTGCGCGGAGGCAAAGAGGTCAGCAAATGGCAAAATTCTCGTGTTCTTTTGTTTATTAGAGCAATTCGGCTGACGTGAAGGCTGCTTCTTTCTAGGCTCGTGACGAGCGGCAGTGAATGTCGCGTACGGGACGACACGTCCGGGGAATACAGGGACGTTCCATGTCAGGAGGGTCGCAGTGAAGATCGGTATTCCGACCGAGATCAAGAACAACGAGTTCCGCGTCGGCATCACCCCCGTCGGGGTCCACGAACTCGTCCACCACGGGCACACCGTGCTCGTCCAGAAAGGTGCCGGTCTGGGGTCCTCGATCACCGACGACGAGTTCGTCGCCGAGGGTGCCACGATCATCGACACCGCGGACGAGCTGTGGGGCGAGTCCGAGATGGTCATGAAGGTCAAGGAACCCATCGCCGAGGAGTACCCGCGGCTGCGCGACGACCTCGTGCTCTTCACCTACCTGCACCTCGCGGCGGACAAGGCGCAGACCGACGCGCTCCTCGCCGCCGGCACCACCTCCATCGCCTACGAGACGGTTCAGCACCCGTCGGGGATGCTCCCCCTGCTCTACCCGATGTCCGAGGTCGCCGGCTGCCTCGCTCCTCAGGTGGGCGCGCATGCCCTCATGAAGGCTCAGGGCGGCCGCGGGGTCCTGATGGGCGGGGTCGGCGGCGTCGCCAATGCGAAGGTCGTCGTCCTCGGCGGGGGGGTCGCCGGTCAGAACGCCGCCAATATCGCGCTCGGCATGGGAGCCGATGTCACCATCCTCGACACCGATCTCGACAAACTCCGGATGAGCTTCTGGCGGTACAACAACCGCGTGCACGGCCTGGCTTCCTCGACGCTGTCCGTCAGGCAGCAGGTCATGCAGGCGGACATGGTCATCGGTGCCGTCCTGATCCCCGGCGCGAAAGCGCCCAAGTTGGTCTCCAACGAGCTGGTCTCCCAGATGAAGCCCGGCAGCGTACTCGTCGACATCGCCATCGACCAGGGCGGATGCTTCGAGGATTCCCGGCCGACCACTCACGCGGACCCGACCTTCCCCGTCCATGACTCGGTCTTCTACTGCGTCGCCAATATGCCTGGTGCGGTGCCCAACACCTCCACCTGGGCTTTGACGAACGCCACTCTGCCCTATGCGATCCGTCTCGCTGACCAGGGATGGAAGGACGCCTGCCTCGACAGCCACCCGCTGTCGCTCGGGCTGAACACCTACGGCGGGGAGGTCGTCTTCCCCGGAGTCGCCGAGGCCTTCGACATGAAACACGTCCCCCTGGAGAAGGTCCTCGCCTGATCGGACCACCTCTCCTCGGTCGTCCTCCTCACCCCGGTCGGGGCCCGATGTCGCGTCGAGGCCGCCCCACCGGGGTGAGTTGTGTTCTGACATCCTGATTTTCGACAGGATGACCGAAGGCGGGAAGGACTCACCCATGGCCGGGGACACCACGGACGCAAGATCGCTGGACAGCGCGCAGCACATCGCCCTCACCGAGGGCCACGCAGCACACAACTACCACCCCCTGCCGGTCGTGATCCGATCCGGCCAAGGTGTCTGGGTCGAGGACGTCGAAGGCCGCCGGTATCTCGACTGCCTCGCCGGATACTCGGCACTGAACTTCGGGCACGGCCACCCCCGACTGGTCGCCCGAGCCGTCGAACAGGTGCAACGACTCACCCTCACCTCGCGGGCCTTCTACCACGACCAGATGGGGCCCTTCGTGACCGACCTGGCCTCGCTCGCCGGCAAGGAGTACGTCCTGCCGATGAACTCCGGCGCGGAAGCCGTGGAGACCGCGGTGAAGATCGCCCGACGATGGGGACGCCGGGTCAAGGGCGTCGCCGAGAACACCGGGGTGATCCTGACCATGGACGGCAACTTCCACGGCCGGACCACGACCATCGTGTCCTTCTCCACGGACGACACCGCCCGCGCCGACTACGGTCCCTTCACCGAGGGATTCCGTGGGATTCCCTTCGGGGACGTCGAGGCCTTGTCCGCGGCGATCACGCCGGACACGGTCGCGGTACTCCTCGAGCCGATCCAGGGGGAGAGCGGGGTGAACATCCCACCGGACGGTTTCCTCCGCGCGGTCAGGGAGCTGTGCGACACCCACGGCATGCTGATGATCGCCGACGAGATCCAATCCGGGCTGGGCCGCACCGGAACCCTCTTCGCCTGCGATCACGAACAGGTCGTGCCGGATCTCTACCTGTTGGGGAAAGCCCTCGGCGGCGGCATCCTTCCGGTCAGTGCCGTACTCGCCGACGCGGACGTCATGTCGGTGATCACCCCGGGCTCCCACGGATCCACCTTCGGGGGCAACCCCCTGGCCTGTGCCGTGGCGCACGAGGTCGTGGGCATCCTCGCCGAAGGCGAGATCCTCGAGGCGGCTCAGGCTCGAGGCCGCTATCTCGCCGACGGTCTGTCCTCTTTCGTCGGGAACGGACTCGTCGGCCTACGCACCCGCGGCCTGTGGGCCGGAGCCGATGTCGACCCCGCTGTGGGCACCGGCCGAACGATCTGCGAACGTCTCATGTCGGCAGGCGTTCTCGCCAAGGAGACCCACGGGTCGACGGTACGATTCGCTCCGCCCCTGACGATCACCGAAAAGGAACTGGATCTCCTCCTAGAAGCGCTCCAAGGGGCACTGAAGTAGACATTCTCAGGTCGTACGCGCCTACTTCCAGGCCCGTACGACCTGGGACCTTCGGCACGATTCCTGGCTCACAAGGTGGGTTTTCGGGTGTGAAGAATTAGGATTGTTGCGGTAAACCGCGAAGAGAGGAAAGCGACATGGGTGACTTAGGGCGCCGCCGCGATGCTCTCGCCCTTGCGGCCGGAGGTCCGTGCGGCGCCGATACCGGGTGATCGCCGCCCGGCCGGGGGAAGCCCACGCCGTCGGCCGGTTCGAAGGATCGATTCACGATCGATCGAGGTGGGCGTCAAATCTCTTTTCCTCCACTAGAACAGGGCAGACTGCGCTCGTGGCTACTTCGACTCTGACACCTACTCGGCCGAGTCCGGCCCTCTCGTCCATCGGCTGGAAGATCGTGATGGCGATCTCCGGTCTCTATCTCGTCTTCTTCGTTCTCTTCCACATGTACGGCAACCTCAAGTTGTTCGCCGGTCAGCATGCTTTTGACGACTATGCGCACCACCTGCGGACAATGTTCGAGCCGATCCTTCCCCACGAAGGTTTCCTCTGGCTTTTCCGGCTCAGTCTGATTCTTGCGGTCGGCCTGCACATCTATGCCGCCAGCACTCTGTGGAAGCGCGCCAACGCTGCACGTGGCACCAAGTACTCCGCCAAGATGACGGTTCAGCGGAGCCTGTCCAGCAAAGCCATGCGCTGGGGCGGGATCACCCTCTTCGTCTTCATCATCTGGCACCTGGCCCACTTCACCGTGATCAAGTTCACCGGTGACGGCCGGATGGGATCGGACTTCCTGGTGAACGGGGTGGAGAGCCCGTACAAGCTGGTCGTGGCCAGTTTCCAGATCTGGTGGGTGACGCTGATCTACCTGGTGGCCCTGTGCGCACTCGCGATGCACCTGCACCACGGGACGTGGAGCGCGATCCAGACCTTGGGATGGACCAACAGTGTGAAGGCACGTACCAACGCCAAGCTCGCCGCGGTCTTCGTCGCCGTGGCCGTGGCCGGCGGCTTCGCCTTGACCCCGGTCGCCATCCTCGTCGGCATCATCAAGTAAGGGCTGATTCGACTCATGAGTGAACTGATCAACGGCCTCTACCGTGCAGGTGAGCCGGTCAAAGACACGAAGTGCCCCAGCGGTCCGATCGAGGAGCGCTGGACCAAACGCAAGTTCGAAGCCAAGCTGGTCAACCCCGCCAACCGCCGCAAGCTGACCGTCATCATGGTCGGCACCGGTCTGGCCGGTGGCGCCGCCGCCGCGACACTCGGCGAGGCCGGCTACAACGTCAAGGCGTTCTGTTACCAGGACAGCCCGCGTCGTGCGCACTCGATCGCCGCGCAGGGCGGTATCAACGCCGCGAAGAACTACAAGGAGGACGGCGACTCGACGTACCGTCTCTTCTACGACACGGTCAAGGGCGGTGACTACCGCGCCCGGGAGAACAACGTCTACCGCCTCGCCGAGGTCAGCGCCAACATCATCGACCAGTGCGTCGCCCAGGGTGTCCCCTTCGCCCGCGAGTACGGCGGTCTGCTCGACAACCGCTCCTTCGGCGGCGTCCAGGTGTCCCGTACCTTCTACGCCCGCGGCCAGACGGGTCAGCAGCTGCTGATCGGTGCCTACCAGGCCCTCGAGCGTCAGGTGAAGGGACCGGACAACCAGGCCGGAACGGTCGAGATGTTCTCCCGGCACGAGATGGTCGAACTGATCGTCGTCGACGGTCGTGCCCGCGGCATCATCGCCCGCGACATGGTCACCGGTGAGATCGAGACCCACCTGGCCGACGCCGTGGTCCTGGCCACCGGCGGTTACGGCAACGTCTTCTTCCTGTCGACCAATGCGATGGGCTGCAACACCACCGCCATCTGGCGGGCCCACCGCAAGGGCGCCTACTTCGGCAACCCGTGCTTCACCCAGATCCACCCGACGTGCATCCCGGTGCACGGAGACCAGCAGTCCAAGCTGACGCTGATGTCGGAGTCGCTGCGTAACGACGGCCGTATCTGGGTCCCGAAGCGCGCCGAGGACTGCGACAAGGACCCCCGCCAGATCCCTGAAGAGGACCGCGACTACTACCTGGAGCGCATCTACCCGGCGTTCGGTAACCTCGTCCCCCGTGACATCGCCTCCCGCCAGGCGAAGAACATGTGCGACGAAGGACGCGGCGTCGGACCCGAGATCCTCGAACGCGACCTCGACGGCAACGAGCGCCGGGTGCGGCGAGGGGTCTACCTCGACTTCGCCGACGCCATCCAGCGTCTCGGACGGGACAAGGTCTCCGCCTCCTACGGGAACCTCTTCGACATGTACGAGGAGATCACCGGGGAGAACCCCTACGAGACCCCGATGCGCATCTACCCGGCCGTGCACTACACGATGGGTGGCCTCTGGGTCGACTACGACCTGCAGTCCTCGATCCCCGGCCTGTTCGTGACCGGCGAGGCGAACTTCTCCGACCACGGTGCGAACCGGCTCGGTGCCTCGGCACTGATGCAGGGTCTCTCCGACGGATACTTCGTCCTGCCGAACACGATCCGCGACTACCTGGCCAGCGGGCCGTACGCGCCCTTGGACATGAGCCACCCGGCCGTCGTCGAGGCCTCGGAGAACGTCAAGGCACGCGTCAACCACTTCCTGTCCAGCAATGGCACCCGGTCCGTCGACAGCTACCACAAGGAGCTCGGCGCGATCATGTGGGAATACTGCGGCATGGAACGCACCGAGGCGGGCCTCAAGATCGCGATCGAGAAGATCCGCGAACTGCGCAAGGAGTTCTGGTCGAACCTGCGAGTCCTCGGCAAGGCCGACGAGATGAACCAGAGCCTGGAGAAGGCCGGACGGGTGGCCGACTTCCTCGAGCTGGGCGAGTTGATGTGCATCGACGCCCTGCACCGTCGTGAGTCCTGCGGTGGCCACTTCCGCGGGGAGAGCCAGACGGAGGACGGTGAAGCGCTCCGTCACGACGACGAGTTCTGCTACGTCGCCGCCTGGGAGTGGGGCGGGGAGAACGAAGCCCCGGTCCTGCACAAGGAAGACCTCGTGTACGAGTTCATCGAGTTGAAGCAGCGGAGCTACAAGTGAAAATCACTCTGAAGATCTGGCGTCAGGCCGGACCTAAGGCCCAGGGCAAGCTGTCGACCTACCAGGTGGACAATGTCTCCCCCGACATGTCCTTCCTCGAGATGCTCGACGTGCTCAACGAGGACCTCAACGACCGCGGCGAAGAGCCGGTCGCCTTCGACAGCGACTGTCGTGAAGGCATCTGCGGCACCTGCGGTGTGGTCATCAACGGTCGTCCGCACGGTAAGAAGGGCGTCACCACCTGCCAGTTGCACATGCGCAACTTCAACGACGGCGACGAGATCATCGTCGAGCCGTGGCGGGCGGCGGCCTTCCCCGTGCTGCGTGACCTGGTGGTCGACCGCACGGCACTGGACCGCATCATCGGAGCCGGTGGATTCATCTCCGCCAATACCGGATCGGCGCCGGACGCGCACGCGGCACCGGTGGAGAAGAAGAAAGCGGACAAGGCCTTCGAGGCCGCGGCCTGCATCGGTTGCGGCGCCTGCGTGGCGGCCTGCCCCAATGCGGCCGGGATGCTGTTCATGGGCGCCAAGGTCACCCACCTCGGTCTGCTCCCGCAGGGACAACCGGAGCGGTGGACCCGGGTGAAGGCCATGGTCCAGCGGCACGACGGCGAAGGATTCGGCGGGTGCACCAACATCGGTGCCTGCGCCGACGCCTGCCCGAAGGAGATCCCCATGGACGTCATCTCCTTCTTGAACAACGACGTCCGGAACGTCTTCCTGCACTGATCTCCGGGTAGTTCCTATGGTGCTGGCCCGTCCCGCGACATCGGGGCGGGCCAGCCCTGCACCCGGCCCGAGCCAGAGCATGGACAGGCTGGGGTAAGGCGAGGCTACCTCGGGATAAGGTGTGCCTGGCGTGTGTTTTAACTGGTCGACGGGCTGTCCGTGCAGCCGGGTCGAAGGGGACGAACGGGGTTGTATGGACATCACGGTGGTGGGGCACAAACGCACTTCTCTTCCGCCGGAACGTGCCACATTGCACCTCACGGTGAGTTTCGAATCCGGCGACCGGACCGAGTCGTTGAACCGGGCTACGGCGTCCGTGCACGAGGTGTCCGCGTGCATCCGTGACCTCGAGGGCAGTGGGGTGTCACCGGTCACCTGGCATGCGGTCCTCCCGATCACGACGCGCTCGTGGCGTCCTTACTCGGATGCCCGGGCGCTCCTGCCGATGCGTTATGCCGCGACGGCGGTGGTCAAGGTCAAGTTCCGCGACTTCCAGGTGTTGACCAGGTTCGCGCACCAGGTAGGGACGATCGCCGGGGTCACCTTGCACGACGTCGAGTGGAGTCTCACGGAGATCAACCGACGACAGGTGACGGGTTGGGTGCTGGGCCAGGCCGTCGAGGAGGCCCGCGAGCGAGCCTTGGTGGTGGCCAGGGCTGCCGGCGCCGACGACGTCGAGGCTGTCGAGATCGCCGATCAGGGCCTGCTCTCCGGGGTGAATTCCACCGCGGGAGAGGCCTTCCAGGGCGGCGAGCTACGGGATGCCGCTCTGGCGTTGACCACCGGCGGGGAGAACGGCATCGACATCATGCCTGAGGACGTCTCGGTGGAAGCCACCGTTCATGCCCGGTTCACAACTCTCCGAGCCGGATCGGGGTGACGATATCCCGCTCGTCGGGGCGTGGTCGTCGCCGGTTCTCGTCGAGGCCGCCTGTCCGCAAGGTCCTTCGAGGCCAGGACTAGACTCTCCGGCATGACCAAGGTGCTCTCCGCTGTCGCGTGGCCGTACGCTAACGGCCCCCGCCACATCGGGCATGTCGCAGGTTTCGGCGTGCCCTCCGACGTCTTCAGCCGTTACATGCGAATGTCCGGGCACGACGTCCTCATGGTGAGCGGCACCGATGAGCACGGCACCCCGATCCTGGTGGCCGCCGACCAGGCCGGGGTCACTCCACGTGAGCTCGCCGACACCAACAACCGGATCATCGTCGAGGACCTGGTGAACCTGGGTCTGTCCTACGACCTGTTCACCCGGACCACCACCCGTAATCATTACGCCGTCGTGCAGGATCTCTTCCGTCAGGTCCACGCCAATGGCTACATGATCGAGAAGACCACCTACGGTGCGGTCAGCCCTTCGACGGGACGTACCCTTCCTGACCGGTACATCGAAGGCACCTGCCCGATCTGCGGGGCCACCGACGCCCGCGGTGACCAGTGCGACACCTGTGGCAACCAGCTCGACCCGACCGACCTCATCGACCCGAAGAGCCGGATCAACGGGGAGACCCCCCGGTTCGTGGAGTCCCAGCACTTCTTCCTCGACCTGCCCGCTCTCGCCGAGGCTCTCGCCCGATGGCTGGACGACCGCGAGGAGAACGGGACCTGGCGTCCCAATGTCATCCGGTTCAGCAAGGGCCTCCTGGAGGGGATGCGTCCGCGCGCGATGACCCGGGACATCGACTGGGGCATCCCGATCCCGCTGGACGGATGGCGGGAGCAGAACGGGAAGCGGCTGTACGTCTGGTTCGACGCAGTGATCGGTTACCTGTCGGCGTCCATCGAATGGGCCCGTCGGATCGGGGAGCCGGAGCGGTGGCGCGAATGGTGGGGCGACCCGGAAGCGGTCAGCTACTACTTCCAGGGCAAGGACAACATCACCTTCCACTCCCAGATCTGGCCTGCTGAACTGCTGGGGTACATGGGCCAGGGCGAGTGCGGTGGCGAGCCCGGGCACTACGGCCGGTTGAACCTGCCCACCGAGGTCGTGGCGAGTGAGTTCATGACGATGGAAGGCAAGCAGTTCTCCAGTTCGCGCGGCGTCGTCATCTATGTGCGTGACATGCTCTCGCGTTACCAACCGGACGCTCTGCGGTACTTCATCTGCGCGGCCGGGCCGGAGTCCAGCGATTCCGATTTCACCTGGTCGGAGTTCGTGACCAGGACGAATTCCGAGCTCGTCGCGGGCTGGGGAAACCTGGTGAACCGTACGGCGAACATGATCGCCAAGAACTTCGGGCAGATCCCGGAGTGCGGGCCTCTGGAGGCCGGTGACGAGGAGGTCCTCGCCGCGGTCCGGGGCGGTTTCGCCACGGTCGGTGCCTTCATCGAGAAGCACCGTCAGCGGGCTGCCATCGCTGAGGCCATGCGTCTGGTCGGTGAGGTCAACGCCTACATCTCCCGCACCGAACCCTTCAAGCTGAAGGGGGAGGACCAACGTGAGCGGTTGGGCACGATCCTTCACGTGTTGGCCCAGTGTGTCTGCGATCTCAACGTCATGCTGAGTCCGTTCCTGCCGCATTCGTCCAATGCGGTCCACCAGGTGATGGGTGGTGACGGGACGCTGACGCCGATGCCTCGGATCGAGATGGTCGAGGACTTCGCCGACGAGGTCGAGGGCATCGGCGAGGAATTGCACACCTACCCGATCATCACCGGTGAGTACAGCCACTTCCCGGCGTGGGCGTCTGCGCCGGTGGTCCCCGGGACCCCGATCACGAAGCCGGCTCCTGTGTTCACGAAGCTCGACCCCAGCGTGGTGGACGAAGAGGTCGCCAGGTTGCGGGGCGACGACGGGGACAGCCCGGCGTGACCGTCCAGGTGGGGGGCGGGGCGGCTCGGATCGATCCGCTCCCCTTGCCGGTGGTCGACGGCCATTGCCATCTGGACATGGCTCGCGCGGGGGAGCCGCCTCCGGAGGTGGCGGAGCTGTTGCGCGCTGCCGCAGCGGTGGGGGTCGACCGGGTGGTGCACATCGCCTGTGATCTGGAGGCGGCGCGGGCCGCGGTGGAGATCGCGGAGTCGCATCCCGCCGTGGTGGCGGGGGTGGCTTTGCATCCCAACGAGATCCCGGGGTTGGCCGATGCCGGACAGTTGGCGGATGCGCTGGCGGAGATCGAGTCCTTGGCGGCGCATCCGAGGGTGCGGGCCGTGGGCGAGACCGGTCTGGACTATTTCCGGACGCCGCCGGAGGGGCGAGGCGTGCAGCGTGAGGCTTTCCGGGTGCATATCGCGATGGCGAAGCGCCTGGGGTTGCCGATGCAGATCCACGACCGTGATGCCCACGCGGATGTCCTCGAGGTGCTCTCGCAGGAGGGTGCTCCGGAGCGGACGGTGATGCATTGTTTCTCCGGCGATCTGGCGATGGCTCGTGAGTGTGTGGACCGGGGCTATTACCTGTCCTTCTCGGGGACGGTGACTTTCAAGAATGCTCGTGGTCTGCGTGATGCATTGTCGGTGGTGCCGTTGAACCAGGTCCTGGTGGAGACGGATGCCCCTTATCTGGCTCCGGTGCCTTTCCGTGGCCGGACGAATGTTCCGGGGATGGTCCCGTTGACGGTGCGGGTGATGGCCGGGGTTCTCGGTGTTGACGTGCCTACGTTGTGCGGGGTGTTGTCGGAGAATTCGGAGCGTCTGTACGGCCCGTGGTGATCGGCCACCCCCTCGAGCATCTCACGATGTGAGAAATTGCGGATTTCTGACGGATGTCCGCGCGCGAGCTTCGTCGCCTTCTCTTGGGAGGGTCGGTGGCGGAGCTCGCTTTTTTCGTGGCGTGACGCTGTCCTTCTCGGCGTCCCGCAGTGACTTTTCGTGACTTTGTCATCGCCGCTACCCGATGACCAACGGCCTTGACAGAACATGCTCACAAAGTATCGACTTGGGTCGTACGGCACGGCAGGAGCACCACGGCCCCAGCAGGCCCAGTCCGCCAGCTGACCATCGCCGTCCGCGACGATGGCGAGCCCCCGGCTCACGGCGACGAAGGAGTTGTCACATGCAGGAACAGGCACGCGTCGGACTGCTCGGGATCGGTCGCATCGGACTGGGCCACGCCGCCATCCTGCGCGACCTCCCACGCGTCACAGAACTCGTCCTGGCCGATGCCCTCCCCGGACATGCCGCCGCCGTCGCCACCGACCTCGGCGTCACCCACACCGACATCAACACCCTCTTCGACCGCGAACGCGTCGACTGCCTGGTCATCGCCACCGGCACGGACACCCACGCAGACCTGCTCGTCCGTGCAGCCGAAACCCAGATGCCCGTCTTCTGCGAAAAACCCGTCGCCACGGACATCACCGACGCCCGACGGGCCATCGACGCCCTCGAAGCCGCAGGCACCCTCAACCACATCGGCTTCCACCGCCGCTTCGACCCCGGATACCTCGAAGCCAAACGCCGCCTGGAATCCGGAGAACTCGGCGAACTACGCCGCATCCACCTGCTCAGCTGCGATATGAACACCCCCGACCCGGCCTTCATCCCCACCTCCGGCGGGATCTTCCGCGACTGCATGATCCACGACTTCGACATCCTGCGCTGGACGACCGGACAACGCGTCCACGAGGTCCACGCCTACGGCACCGCCAAAGGCGATCCCGTCTACTCCGCATCCCAGGACGCCTCGGACGCCGTCCTCCTGCTCACCCTGGAAGACGGCACCCTCGGAACAGCCCACACCTCCCGGTACAACGGCGCCGGACACGACGTCCGGATGGAACTCGCCGGAGACAAAGGAGGCGTCGTCGTCGGACTCGACGACCGCGCACCCCTCCGCTCGGCCGAACCCGGGCACCACGACCTGCCCGGACCGGTATGGACGAACTTCCTCGAACGCTTCGCCCCCTGCTACGCGGCAGAACTGGCAGCCTTCGTCGACGCCGTCCTCGACGACACCCCCAGCCCCTGCACCGCAGCCGACGCCCTCGAAGCCCTCTACGTCGCCACCGCCGCCACGACCTCCTACCGCGAAGGACGCCCCGTCCTCGTCGAGGACATCCGCGCCTCCTGAACACCCGCACCGCTTCACCACCAGCACGACCCGACGGCACGAACTGCCATCGGCCACCACACCGGCACACCTCCAGAAGGAACCGACACATGCTCAACATCGCCGTCATCGGAGCCGGCCGCATCGGCACCGTGCACGCCGCCGCCGTCGCCGCCCACCCCGGAACCCGTCTCACCTGGATCGCCGACCCCTTCGGTGACGGAGCCGCACGCCTGGCCGCCGAACACGGCGCGAAGTCCACACTCGCCGTCGACGAAGCCCTGCACGCGGAAGACGTCGACGCCGTCATCATCGGCTCACCGACCCCGCTGCACGTCGACCATATCCTCGCCGCCGCAGCGGCAGGCAAGAAAATCATGTGCGAGAAACCGGTCGACCTCGACATCGCCCGCGTCGACGCCTGCATCGCCCAGCTCGGCGACCGCGCCGACCGGGTCATGATCGGTTTCAACCGCCGCTTCGACCCCGGATTCGCCGAGATCCAGGCCAGGGCCGCCGCCGGTGAGATCGGCGACCTCGAACAGGTCACCATCATCAGCCGCGATCCCGCCGCACCCCCAGCCAGCTATGTCGCCCAGTCCGGCGGGATCTTCCGCGACATGACGATCCATGACTTCGACATGGCACGCTTCCTGCTCGGCGACATCGTCGAAGTCAACGCCGTCGGCCAACACCTCGACCCCCAGATCGAAGCCGCCGGCGACTTCGACGCCGCCGTCGTCACCCTCACCGCAGCCTCCGGCGCCGTGGCCACCATCATCAACAACCGCCACTGCCCCTCGGGATACGACCAGCGACTCGAGGTCTGCGGATCCACCGGGATGTTGGAAGCAGCGAACCACCGCGCCACCCTCGTCCGCTACTCCGGCGCCGAATACACCGAAGCCGCGGCTCCCTACCTGAACTTCTTCCTGGAGCGGTACACCGCCGCCTACACCACAGAACTGTCCGCCTTCGTCACCGCAGTGGAACACGACACCCCGATCACCCCGAATGTGCACGACGGCCGCGCGGCCCTGGCCATCGCCGACGCCGCCACCCACAGCGCACGCACCGGGGAACGGGTACGCCTGTCCTGAGCTCCCAGGGGCACGCCGACACCAACCCCCGGGACCCCGGCCGCCGGCACCCGCCCCAGAGAGTCCCCGAACACAGAAGCACGACAACAGATGTCACCACCGAAACATCCGGTCGACATCACGAGCCGCCGACAGCACGAAGGAGCAGAAGACATGAAGATCGCCGGTGCACCGATTTCCTGGGGTGTCTGCGAAGTCCCGGGCTGGGGATTCCAACTCACCCCCGAACGGGTCCTCACCGAGATGAAATCCGTGGGACTGACCGCCACCGAGTTCGGCCCCCAGGGCTGGCTGCCCGAAGCCCCCGCCGAGCGTGCAGCCGCGCTGAAGCCCTACGACCTGGACGCCGTCGGCGCCTTCGTCCCTGTCGTCCTGCACGACCCCGGCCACGACCCCTCCGAGGAGGTCAGCCGTGAACTCGACTCCTTCGAAGCCGCAGGTGGAGACGTCCTCGTCCTGGCCGCCGCAACCGGTCAGGACGGCTACGACGACCGCCCGGTCCTCGACGACGCAGGATGGGCCGCACTGTTGGGTAACCTGGACAAGCTCAAGGCGCTCGCCGAATCCCGGGGGATCAAGGCCAGCCTGCACCCGCACGTCGGCACCATGATCGAGAAGGCCGACGAGGTCGAGCGGGTCATGGAAGGCTCACAGATCGGGCTGTGCCTGGACACCGGCCACCTCATGATCGGTGGCACCGACCCGGTCGATCTGGTCCGACGCTATGCCGCCCGGATCAACCACGTGCACACCAAGGACGTCCGCCAGGACGTCGTCGCCAAAGTCCGCTCCGGGGAGTTGACCTACACCGATGCGGTTCGCCAGGGCATCTACGTCCCTCTGGGCCAGGGAGACGTCGACTTCTCCTCGATCATCAAGGACCTGAACCAGGTCGGCTTCGACGGCTGGTACGTGCTCGAGCAGGACACCATCCTGCCGGGCGAGCCCGAGGGCGAGGGGCCGGTCGCCGATGTGCGCTCGTCCATCGCCTTCCTGAAGAGCCTGGGCTGACCTGGACACCGGAGGCGCGGTCGTGGCGCAGGGAAGGAGATCCGTGTTCCACGACCGCGTGTCCGGGATGTGCATCACGGTGCCGACGTAGGGCGGTCAGACCTGTGCCCCTCGTCCGGGCGTCGTTAAGCTGCAGCTCATGACATGCCCCTCTTCCGGTCCTTCGGACAAGCTCTCCGATACCGAGCCCACCGATCCCCGCGCCGAGCAGGACGCGCCGGCGGCCGAGCTGCTCGGCGCGGGCCGGATTCGCGAGATCGCCGGTCGGTTGGGGATCCGGCCCACGAAGCAATGGGGGCAGAATTTCGTGGTCGACGCCAACACGGTGCGTCGGATCGTGCGGCTCGCCCAGGTGGGCCCGCAGGACACGGTGGTCGAGATCGGTCCTGGGCTGGGCTCGTTGACCTTAGCGATCCTGGAACGGGCCGAGGGGGTGACCGCGGTCGAGATCGACCCGGTCCTCGCCGGGGAACTGCCCCGAACGGTGGCCGGGGTGATGGCAGAGCGTGCGGATCGGCTCCGGGTGCTCCACGCCGATGCGTTGACGGTCCGGGAGCTTCCGGGGCCGGCCCCGACAGCTCTGGTGGCGAACCTGCCCTACAACGTCTCCGTTCCGGTCCTGCTGACTTTCCTGGAGCGTTTCCCGAGCATCGAACGGGCCTTGGTCATGGTGCAGATGGAGGTCGCCGAACGGTTGGCGGCTTCTCCGGGGAACAAGGCCTACGGGGTGCCGAGCGTGAAAGCTTCCTGGTATGCCGAGGTGGGCCTGGCAGGTAGCGTTCCTCGGTCGATCTTCTGGCCGGTGCCCAATGTCGACTCCGGTCTGGTCAGACTGGTCCGACGCCAGGAGCCGGTCGGCGCCGAACGCGCCGATGTCTTCGCCTGCGTCGACGCAGCCTTCGCCCAGCGGAGGAAGACTCTCCGGGCGGCTTTGTCCGGGTGGGCCGGCGGGGCCGATCGGGCCGAGGCAGCACTGGTCGAAGCCGGCATCGACCCTCGGACGCGGGGAGAACAGCTGCGCGTGGAGGATTTCACCAGGGTCGTCGCCGCGTGGAACCGGCAACGGTGAGCCTCGTTCGTCGACATAGGGTGAGGGCATGACGAGCGTGCAACCGGAGTCTGTGGTCGTGCGGGTTCCCGCCAAGATCAACCTGGAGCTCGTGGTGGGTCCTCCGCGGGCGGACGGTTATCACGGGTTGTCGACGATCTTCCACGCGGTCGGGCTCTTCGACGAGGTCACGGTGACCCCGTCCGAGGAATGGCAGGTCAGGGTCGTGGGTCCGTACACCGACCTGGTCCCGGTCGGCGGAGAAAATCTCGCTGTACGAGCCGGGCAGTTGTTGGCCTCGCGGGCCGGTGCCACCGACCGGGTCGGGCCGTGCACGATCACCATCGACAAGGAGATCCCGGTTGCGGGAGGCATGGCCGGCGGATCGGCGGATGCCGCCGCGACCTTGGTGGCTCTCGACGTGCTCTGGGGATTGGGTGGTGACCGCGATCTTCTGCACGAGTGTGCTGCGGAGCTGGGCAGCGATGTGAATTTCGCTCTCGTCGGGGGTACTGCTGTGGGCTCGGGCCGGGGGGAGCAGGTGGCTCCGGTGCTGGGCAAGGGGCGTTATCACTGGGTTCTGGTGCCCAGCGAGGAGGGGCTTTCCACGCCGAGGGTTTTCGCCGAATGCGACCGCCTCCGAGGCGATATGCCGATCGCCGATCCCGAGCCGGGCACGGCGATGGTCCAGGCGCTCCGTTCGGGTGATGTGCACGCCTTGGGCGCAGCTCTGCGTAATGACCTGCAGGAGGCGGCCTGCTCCTTGCAGCCGAGGCTGCAGGACATCCTGACCTTCGGTCGTGAGTACGGCGCCTGCGGCGGTCTGGTCTCCGGTTCGGGGCCGACGGTCGCCTTCCTGGTCGAGGGACCGGAGGACGCTCTGGACCTGGCGGTCGCCTTGACCGCATCAGGGCTCGCTCCGGAGGTCAAACGGGTCACCGGTCCGGTACACGGGGCTCATGTCGTCACGAACCCGCGGGTGCGGTGACCGTTTCCTCGTCCGTGTGGTCCTCTACTTCTTGTCCTCTGCTTCGTCGTCCACTGTGAAGGAACCATGGCCAATCTGATCTCCGTCGAACGCGCCGACCTGTCCCTGGGGACGACCCATCTGCTGGACGAGGTGTCCCTCGGGGTCCTGACCGGGGACCGGGTCGGCATCGTGGGCCGTAACGGTGGCGGGAAGTCGACCCTGTTGAGGGTGCTCGCCGGGAGCCAGCAGGTCGACGGGGGGCGGATCGCGAGGGCCTCCACGGTCTCCTTGGGCATGCTGACCCAGGTGGACGATCTGCCACCGCAGGCGACGGTCCGGGAGGCTGTTTTCGGCGGGCTGGCTGAACACGAGTGGGCGTCCGATCCCCGGGTGCGGGATGTCATGGTGGGCCTGCTGGGGGATGTCCAGGCCGGCGGGGTCGGTGGGCTCGAGGCAGTCGTCGGACCGATGTCCGGCGGTGAGCGTCGTCGAATCGCCTTGGCGGCGCTCCTGGTGGCGGATCCGGACGTCATCCTGTTGGACGAACCGACCAACCACCTGGACGTGGAGGGCGTCGCCTGGTTGGCGAGATATCTGGCCTCGGTGCGTACCCGTTCGGATGCGGCTTTGGTGGTGGTCACGCACGACCGCTGGTTCCTGGACGCGGTGGCCACGACAACCTGGGAGGTCGTCGACGGCCGGGTCGAGTCGTACGAGGGTGGTTACGCGGCCTATGTCCTGGCCAAGGCAGAGCGGGCTCGGGTGGCCGCGGTGACGGCCGAACGTCGGGACAACCTGCTCCGTAAGGAGTTGGCGTGGCTGCGTCGGGGGGCACCGGCGCGGACGAGTAAACCGCGCTTCCGGGTGGAGGCGGCCTCGGCGTTGATCGCTGACGAGCCACCGCCCAGGGACGAGGTCTCACTGGTGAGTTTCGCGACCCGCCGTCTGGGCAAGGACGTCATCGATCTGGTCGACGCCAGTGTTCGACTGGGGGATCGGACGATCCTGGATCGGGTGACCTGGCGGTTGGCGCCCGGGGATCGGGTCGGCATCGTGGGGATCAACGGGGCCGGCAAGTCGACTTTGTTGCGTGCTTTTCTCGGTGAGTTGACCCTGGACGGAGGGCGCCGCAAGGTCGGCAAGACGGTGGTGACGGCTTTCCTCTCCCAGGAGGTGCGTGAGCTGGAACGGCTGGCGGATGCCCGGGTGATCGATGCGATCACCGAGGTGCGTAGCTATATCGCCTTGGGCAAGGGGGAGGTCAGCGCTTCACAGTTGGCGCAACGTCTGGGGTTCACGGGGTTGCGGCAGCAGAGCAAGGTGGCGGAGCTGTCCGGTGGTGAGCGGCGCCGGTTGCAGTTCCTGCGGCTGTTGATGACCGAACCGAATGTCCTGATCCTCGACGAGCCGACGAATGATCTGGACATCGAGACGTTGACCTCGATGGAGGACGTCCTGGACGGGTGGGCCGGGACGTTGTTGGTGGTCAGCCACGACCGGTATCTGCTCGAGCGGATGTGTGATCGTCAGGTCGCCCTGCTGGGCGACGGCAAGGTGCGTGACCTGCCCGGTGGGGTGGAGCAGTACTTGGAGTTGCGCGCGCAGGTGGTGCAGGGCGCGGTGTCGGCGGTTGCCGGCACGTCGGGGCGTCCGGCTTCCGACGAGACCGGCGGGGGTTCGGCGGCGTCTTACAGCCAGGCGCAGATCCGGGAGGCGCGGAAGGAGCTGAATCGGATCGATCGGCAGCTGTCGAAACTTGCTCAGGTGGAGGAGCGTCTTCATCAGCAGATGGTGTCGAAGGCCACGGATCATGCGGCGGTCCTGGAGTTGAACGACAAGCTGCGCGCCGTGGTCGACGAGCGGGAGGAATTGGAGTTGGCGTGGCTGGCTGCGGCTGAGGTCGCGGAGCCCTGATCCGGTTCCGGGATCGTTCACGGGGCAGCTGAGCGATCCCGGGTCAGTGACCTTCTTCGAAGGGTGCCATCAGCCGGGCCAGGAGTTCGGCGAGTGCTTGCCGTTCGTGGGGGGCAAGGGTTTCCAGGATTCCTCGTTCGTGGTCGAGGAGCCCGGCGAGGGCGTCCTCGCTGAGTGTGCGGCCGTGGTCGGTCAGGCGTACCCGGACGCCGCGGCGGTCTTCCGGGTCGGGGAAACGTTCGACGAGTCCACGTTCGACGAGTCGGTCGATCCGGTTCGTCATGGTGCCGCTGGTCGAGAGGGTCTGTTTGACGAGGTCTCCGGGGGACAGTTCGTAGGGGTCTCCGCTGCGTCGTAGAGCAGAGATGACGTCGAACTCCCAGACTTCGAGGTGGTGCTGGGCGAAGGCTGTTTTGCGGGCTCGGTCGAGATGCCGGGAGAGCCTGGTCAGTCGGGAGAGAACTTGGAGTGGTTCGACGTCGAGGTGGGGTGTCTCTCGTTGCCAGGCTGCGACGATGAGGTCGACCTCGTCCGTACGTGCTGGCTGGATCCCCGGTACTGCCATGCGTGTCATCCTATCGGCGAGTTTCTCGAGGTCGAACTAGTGGGGGTGCGGTTTCCGCGGTGGGCCGTCGACGAGCACGGACGGACGTCGTGCGTTCCCGGAGCTGGTGACGGGCTCGGCGGGTCGTGGAGACCGGTGGGATGCGGCTAGTCCGTGGTCGTCCCGTTCCGCTGTCCGGGGTGTCTCCGGTCCCGGAGGTGCGGGCGGGATTCCAACCCGGCCAGTCCGTTCCAGGCCAGGTTGACGACATGGGCAGCCACCTCGTCCTTGGCCTGGCGGGTCGAGTCCAACCACCATTGTCCGCACATCGCCACCATGCCCACCAACATCTGGGCGTACATCGGCGCATTCTCCGGGTCGAGGTTGCGGCGCCGGAACTCGGCAGCCAACAGGTATTCGACCTGGCTGGCGACATCGCTCATGAGGGAGGCGAAGTTCCCGGTGGCCTGCCCGGTGGGTGAGTCCCGTACCAGGATCCGGAAACCGTCCGAGCTGGTCTCGATGTAGTCCAACAGGGCGAAAGCCGCTCGCTCGACCAGGATGTGGGGGTTCCCCGAGCTGGTCAGGGCTTGGGTGATCATGCCCAGCAGGACCTCTATCTCGCGGTCGACGACGACGGCGTAGAGCCCTTCCTTGCCGCCGAAGTGCTCGTAGACGACCGGTTTGCTGACCCCGGCCCGATTGGCGATCTCCTCGACGGTCGTCGCTTCGAATCCTTTTTGCGCGAAGGCAGCCCGACCTATGCCGATGAGTTGCTCTCGTCTCTGTCGGCCGGTCATCCGCCCTCGGGGGGGTCCATCGATCCTGCTCGTCGTCACATGCCCTATTCTGTCTCAGCGTTCTTCCACCTCGGTTGCGGGTGCCCGGTCTGTCGTCGTCTAAGCTGTGGTGGATGCAAGGAGATATCGTCTCCTGGAGCATGCTTTCCCCGGTTGGTCTGCTGGCAGGGCCCGCCTGACTTTGAATCAGGATTAGCGACGATGGTTCGATTCCATCCCGGGGAGCCATCTGTCCGAAGCGACGGCCCGAGGCCGCTTCGTTAGGACATCTCGGACGGTCTGCTCGCGGAGCGCGTCACCGCTGCGGCTCCTGCGTGAGGACATCGTCGAACGACGCTTCCCAATCCGTCCCGAGGGCCTCCTTTCCTGCCCGGAGCAGTCGGGGACGACCTGGCGGCGGTAGCATGGCAGGCGGCGTCGGCGCCCCGCCAGGCCGCGGCCACTCGTCCGGTCTACGTGGGGCTCGTCCACCGCCCCCGCACCCGTCGTCGAGCCCACGGAGCACACCTGTGACCGTCAGCCGTCCAGCCGCCGTCATCATCCTCGCCGCGGGCGAGGGGACGCGGATGAAGTCAGCAACTCCCAAGGTGTTGCACGCGATCGGGGGGCGCACGCTCCTCGGGCACGCGATCACCGCAGCCCAAGGGCTCGACCCCTGCCATCTGGCCGTGGTCGTCCGCCACGAACGTGACAGGGTCGCCGACCATGTCGCCCAGGTGGCTCCCCACGCCGTCGTCGCCGATCAGGACGAGATCAAAGGAACCGGTCGTGCCGCCGAATGCGGGCTGGCCGCGCTGCCCGAGGACGTCGAGGGCACCGTCCTGGTGACCTACGGTGACGTTCCGATGTTGACCTCCCGCACTCTCGAGCAGATGCTCGCCGCGCACGAGGAAGGCTCCTGCGGAGCCTCCGTCATCACCGCGGTCGTCCCGGACCCGACCGGTTACGGACGCATCCTGCGCGACGCGGACGGCTCGGTGGCGGGCATCGTCGAGCAGAAGGACGCCACCGAGGGGCAGCTCGCGATCTGCGAGATCAACTCCGGTATCTACGCCTTCGACGGTGCGCTGCTCCGCGAGGCGCTGTCCGAGGTCGGCACCGACAATGCGCAGGGCGAGAAGTACCTGACCGACGTGCTGGGCATCGCCCGGGCCCGCGGCCGCCAGGTCCGCGCCCACCTGATCGACGACCTGTGGCAGACCGAGGGCGTCAACGACCGGGTCCAGCTGGCCAAGATGGGTGCCGAACTCAACCGGCGCATCGTCGAGGGGTGGATGCGCGCCGGTGTGACCGTGGTCGACCCGGCCACGACGTGGATCGACGCCGACGTCACGATCGGTCGCGACACGGTCGTGCGTCCCAACTGCCAGCTGCTCGGTGCGACGACCGTCGGAGCCGACGCCCTGATCGGTCCGGACTGCACCATCGAGTCCTGCGAGATCGGCGACGGCGCCGAGGTGAAGCGGACCGAAGCCCACCACGCCCTGATCGGAGCGGGCGCCACCGTGGGGCCGTTCAGCTACCTGCGCCCGGGCACCAGGCTGGGCGCCAAGGGCAAGATCGGCGGATTCGTCGAGACGAAGAACGCCATGATCGGTGAAGGCGCGAAGGTCCCCCACCTGACCTACTGCGGCGACGCGACCATCGGTGAGGGCGCGAATATCGGCGCCGGAACCATCTTCGCCAACTACGACGGGGTGGCCAAGCATCCCACTGTCATCGGTAAGCACTCCTTCGTCGGCAGCCAGACGGTGCTGGTGGCTCCGGTGACCGTTGCCGACGGCTGCTATGTCGCGGCCGGATCGGCTTTGACCGATGACACCGAGCCGGGGCAGATCGCCGTGGCTCGATCCCGTCAACGCAATGTCGACGGTTGGGTGGACCGGCGGCGGGCCGGCACCAAATCCGCAGCGGCGGCGCAGTCCGCCCGGGCGGCGCAAGAAGACGGGGCCGAGACGGCGCGAGCAGAGGACGAACAGCGATGACCAGCCTGAAACGCACCACCGAGAAGAGCCTGATGGTGCTCTCCGGGCGGGCACATCCCACCCTGGCCGAGGAGGTCGCCACCGGACTGGGCATCCACGTCGTGCCGACCACTGCGTACGAGTTCGCGAACTCCGAGATCTACGTACGTTTCGAGCAGTCGGTGCGGGGCAGTGACGCCTTCTGCATCCAGAGCCACACCGCTCCTATCAACGAGTGGATGATGGAGCACCTGATCATGGTCGACGCACTCAAACGTGCTTCGGCCAAGCGGATCACCGTGGTCCTGCCCTTCTACGGGTACGCCAGGCAGGACAAGAAGCACCGCGGACGGGAGCCCATCTCGGCCCGGCTGATGGCCGACCTGTTCAAGGCCGCCGGAGCCGATCGGCTGATCTGTGTCGACCTGCACACGGCCCAGATCCAGGGCTTCTTCGACGGCCCGGTCGATCACCTGCAGGCCTTGCCGCTCCTGTCCGACTACGTGATGGAGCGTTACGGTCAGGAGGACCTTGCGATCGTCTCCCCGGACGCCGGGCGGATCAAGGTCGCCGAGCAGTGGAGCAAGAAGTTGGGCGGAGCGCCGCTGGCCTTCATCCACAAGACGCGGGACATCTCCCGGCCGAACCAGTCGGTCGCGAACCGGGTGGTGGGTGATGTGACCGGTCGCACCTGCATCCTGGTGGACGACATGATCGACTCCGGTGGCACCATCTGCCAGGCAGCCGACGCCTTGGTGAAAGCCGGTGCGAAGAGTGTGGTCATCGCGGCCACCCATGCGATCTTCTCCGACCCCGCGGTCGACCGTTTGAAGAGCTCGGTGGCCCGTGAGGTGATCGTCACCAATACGCTGCCGATCCCGCCGGAGAAACAGTTCGAGAAGCTGCAGGTGCTCTCGATCGCTCCGCTGATCAGCCAGGCCATTCACGAGGTCTTCGAGGACGGGTCGGTGACCAGCCTGTTCGATCCGCCGAACTGATCCGGACGCCGGTAGATGCGCTTTTCCCGGCCGCTGCCCGCAGGGAGAGATCTCGCGGGCAGCGGCCGGGGGCTTTCACGAGGACGAAGGTCCGGGCAACCCGAGCATGGGCGGGAGGCCGCCGGGCGGCCCTGACATGTACGGTGGCCCGGGGACGACCGGAGGCAGACGGTCCATTCCGATACGCGGTTCCCCTCGTGTGGCCAAGGTGCAGTCGAGGATGTAGTCCAGGGCGTCTTCCAGCGCGGTGGGCTCCAGGAGCCTCTGGTCCGACCAGGAGACCACCCGCATGGTGACTTCGGCGCCTTGGCCTTGCAGGACACGCACCGCGTCGTGCCCGTAGGCCCGCCGGAACTCCTCGGCCCCCGACTGGGTCAGGAAGAGGTCACAGGCGATGCCACGACGGGTGGCGCCCTCCAGGAGTGGCTGGGGGGTCTGGTGGCGCGGCGGGGCATAGGGGCGTGCATAACCGGGTGGGTCGGCGATCGCCGCGAACCAGGACCACAGTCGCTGGCGCCAGGTGCGCGGGGTGGGCGCCGGCGCGGCCGGGCGGGGAGCGGAGGGGTCAAGGAGTTCCAGGGGCATGGTCGACCAGTCGTCCTGGGCGAGGCTGACCACGCGGGAGACGGGCGCCCATCGGGCGGCTTGGAGGGCTCCCCAGCCGCTGGCTCCCAGACCGACGATGACCGGGGTCCGTCCGGTCCGTTCGGCGAGCCATTCGGCCGCAGCGATATTGGCTTTGACACCGGCGCCGCGGTCGTACTCGACGTCGGTGACGACGACCGCGGCCTTGCCTCCGGCGACCCCGTAGTCCAGTCGCAGGGTGGCGATGCCGTGCTCGGCGGCATTCCGGGCGAGTTTCACCCAGCCGTGACCGACTGGACCGACCCGGTGGGAACCGACAGGAGGCAGCAGGACCAGCGCTCCTCTCGGGGGCCCCAGGGGGCGGGTCAGGACGCCGGGCAGACCTTGGACATCGACATATTCCTCCTCGACCCCGGCCGGGGTGACCCGGGCGGAGCGGACCGGGTCGAACCGGGGTGCGACGCTCTCGGCCAGAGGTTCGGCGGTGATCCACCCGTCGATGGCAGACCAGGTCGAGTGGGTGACCACGGCCTTCGGTTCCTGACCGGGCTCGCGCAGGAGCGCCGGGCTGGGGCGGGTCAGCGCACCGACTCCGTCGATATAGCGACTCAGACCGGGCGCGAGGGCTTCGTCCGGTCGGGTGACCACGAGGAATCTGGTGTCCTGGGCCATGTCCGACCGTCCGGTGGGCAGGCTGAGCCGCGCGATGGCTTCGATGTCGCTCGGTTGGATTCCTGAGATGGCGACGCCTGAGCCGGATCCGGCCAGGGCCCGGGTGTGCCCGGGCAGCCGTTCCTGCAGCCATTCGACGCCGGTGGCTGGGGGGTCGATGAGGACCACCGACGAATAGGGCGACCGTCCGGGCTGGGCCCATCTGCGGCTGACCGGGTCACCTGCGGCCAGGGCGGCGATCATCGCCCCCAGTTCCCAGGCGACCAGGCTGACCGAGTCCTGGTGCAGGGTTTCCCGGGCGTAGTGTGCCAGGGCGGCGACGTCGTCGAGCCAACGGCAGGTCGACGGGGTGCTGGTCGGGTCGGGGGTTGCCGACTCACCGGTTCCCGACCAGTCGGCGCAGAGCACGACGTAACCGGCTCGGGCCAGTCCGTCGCTGAGCTCGGAGAGACCTGGGAAGGCGTCGTTCTGGCTTGCGCCGAGGCTGGGCAGGGTGATCACGGCGCCGCGGGCGCGGTCGCTGTGGGGGAGATGGACGATGGTGGAGAGCGCGCCGCTGGGAGATGGCACCCATGTGGGGACGATCTGGCCTGGCTGGAGTTCAGCGCGGGCTCGAGGCAATGCGGCGAGGCTCATTCGTTGTCGGATCCGCTCCGGGGTAGGGATGTGGACGGGAAGAGGTCACAGTGTGCACGGTGATCTTGGGGACATGCTGAGCCGTGCGTCGGTCTCGAGCGATGGTTCACAGGTCATCCCCTCGCCTGCGACGGGTGACGGTGCAGCGTCATGTGCGGTGGAGTGGTGGATGGGGCCGGGACGTCCTCGTGCCCGGATCAGAGATGGGCAGACGTTCAGGACGGACGCTCAGTCTAGTTGTGAAGGTAGCGCACGGGCTACTTTCCTGAAAAGTGACCCGCTGCTGTGTGCACTTGAGCCGCTAGAGGGTTCGTCGGCTGCGGAGCGTAGGGCACGGCCGGCGTGGGGAGTTCCCCGAAGGGGAGGGGATGCCGGAGCCGTTATCATGAAGACTTGCCTCGGCGAGGGATACCGCACGGACTGTGAAGTCGTCGGTGATCCGTGATCGACGCGGGATGTGGTCTGGGCGGTGCGCGCTCCCGGCCGCGGGTGTCCGCGCGATTTCCCGCGTCGAGGCAGGAAGTTTCGAATTCCCTGTCTATCGAGGAGAAGAAGATGTCTGAGGCCACCACCATCGTCGCGGAGAAGCGGACCGAGTTCGGCAAGGGCGCGGCTCGCCGGGTTCGTCGGGCGCACAAGATCCCTGCGGTCCTCTACGGGCACGGCACCGAGCCGGTCCACCTGACCCTCCCCGGCCACGAGACCATGTTGGCCGTGAAGGTTCAGAACGCCGTGCTGAACCTGTCCATCGACGGCAAGAACCAGATGGTTCTGGTCAAGGACGTGCAGCGCGATGTCCTCAAGCCGATCATCGAGCACATCGACCTGGTGGTCGTGCAGCGTGGTGAGAAGGTCGGCGTCGACGTCACCGTCACCACGGTCGGTCACGCCGCCCCGGAGACGCTGGTGAGCGTCGAGGCCCAGACCCTGCAGGTCGAGGCCGAGGCCACTCACATCCCGACCGTCGTCGAAGTCTCGGTCGAGGGGCTTGCCGCGGGGACGCAGATCCACGCTTCCGACATCGACCTGCCCGCCGGGGTCGCTCTGGTGACGGAGGCCGACACCCTCGTCGTGAACATTTCCCAGGCGATTTCCGCTGAGGCCCTCGAGGCGGAGCTGGCCGAGGCCGAGGCCGAGGCCGGCATCGAAAAGGACGAGGCCGGGGAGAACGCCTGATCATTTGGCGTTCGAGGGTAACGGTCGGGCCGCGTCTCCAGGGCGTGCTCCCGACCGTTACCCTGGTCCGGTGATATCCCATTCCATCCTGGATCCAGCTTTGATCATCGGGCTGGGGAATCCTGGCCGGGAGTATGTGGGGAATCGCCATAACGTCGGCTCGATGGTGGTCGACGAGATTGCTTCGCGGTGTTCTGCATCCTTTCGCTCGCACAAGGCCCGGGCTGCGGTGGCAGAAGCACGGCTAGGGGTACGGCCCGGGGGGCTGCCCGGGCCCAGGATCGTCGCAGCTCGTCCGTCGACGTATATGAACGAGTCGGGGGCACCGACTGCAGCTCTGGCGGCTTTCTTCTCGGTTCCGGCTGCCTCGGTGATCGTTGTCCATGACGATCTGGAGACGCCTTTCGGGCAGGTCCGTCTGCGGCGCGGGGGCAGTGAGGCCGGGCACAACGGATTACGGTCGATTTCCTCGGCTCTGCGTACTCGTGACTATGTGCGGGTCAGAGTGGGTATCGGACGTCCGCCTGGTCGGATGTCCGTGGCAGATTTCGTTCTCCGTGATTTCGGCGCCACTGAGCGCAAGGAATTGCCATTCGTCCTGGGGGATGCGGTGGATGTGATCGAAGAGCTTGTTCTCCATGGTTTTCCCGGAGAGGACGGCCCGTGACGCCGAGAGCATCTGCTTGGGACGGATACCCTTCCAGCCGCAAGGATTTCAGCGGCGTGAGTGCTCTGTGGAAGCAGGGTCGGAGCGGGGCCTCCTGAGATGTTCGGCCGTGATTTTTCCGACGTGGACGGCACCTGCGCGTGCAGGGTCGTGAGAGTACAGTTGAGGCGGCGTCTGAGCGGCGGGCCATTTCCGCCCAGAGTGACGAAGGCGTCAGGGGCGGGATGCCGAGAGGTGTCCGGGCGCGACCCGACACGGATGGCACGGCAATGATGCCGAGGTCTGCGCTCGTCAGGGCCGAATGGGGATCGGCCAAGCGGTGTTTCTTTTCCGGGGGGACACTTCGAAATCTGTTGTCGTCAACTGGGAGGGGTTGGCAGCGTGTCGATACATGAACGCGAGATCACTCGTAAACGTGATCGCGTCCAGCATCGGACCGACCGCCGTGGAATACCTGTCGAAAGGCTGGAGATTCCGGCAAATAGCAATGAACTATTCGCGCCCACCCTGGGAAGCTCCGTCACGCGTCCATCGGCCCGGAATTCATGGTCGCGTCGTTACTTGAAAAAGCTCCTTGTCCTTGACGCGGTGACCGGCCTGCTCTGCAGTGTCGCCGCGGCTTTGATGCGTTTCAACGAGTCCTATGTTCAGCCGGCCTATTACTGGATCGTCCCGTTGGTGGGCATCGTCTGGGTCGTCGCATTGGGGATGTCCAATGCCTACGAACGCCGTTTCCTGGGCGTGTCCAGCGAGGAATATCGCGCGGTGGGGCGGGCCGTCATCGGGATGTTGGCATTGCTTGCGGTGGCTTCCTTCCTGCTGAACTGGCAGTTGGCCCGCGCCTATGTACTCGCCTTGATCCCCATGCTGCTCTTCGCCGGGCTGATCACCAGGCAGGGCATGCGGCACTGGCTCGGCAAGCATCGCTGCACCGGTCAGCTCATGCAACGCACCATCGTGGTCGGTCGGGCGGATGCCGCGGCCTCGCTGCTCCGCAGCATCCGTGCCGAACCGACCCAGGGGCTGCTGCCGGTGGCCGTCTGCGCCTCCGGCATGGACACCGACTGCGACACGATGTCCTCGATCGAGGGGATCCCGGTGATGGGGACCCCCCGCGACGCGATCGCCGCCGCGGACCTCTACGACGCCGAGGTCGTCGCGGTGGCCTCACATCCCGATCTGGCCGGCAAAGCCCTGCGCAGGCTGGCCTGGGCCTTGGAAGAGCGAGGCATCGAGCTGATCGTCTCCCCGGGCCTGCTGGACGTCGCAGGGCCGCGCATGTCCATCCGGCCGTCGAACAACCTCTCCTTGCTGCACGTCGAGCGTCCGGCCCACGCGACCAGGTCGGTCTTCCTCAAGGACGTCATGGACCGGAGTCTGGCCTTCCTGCTGCTCCTGATGCTCGCACCGGTACTGATCACCGTTGCCCTCGCCGTCAAGATCACCGATCCGGGCCCGGTCTTCTTCAAACAGAAACGGGTCGGGGTACGTGGCGAGATCTTCTACATCTTCAAGTTCCGCACCATGGTGGTCGACGCCGAGAAACGTCTGGAGGCGTTGCGGGCCAAGAGCGATGGCAACGGTGTGCTCTTCAAGATGAAGGACGACCCGCGGATCACCGGAATCGGCAAGGTTCTTCGTCGCTATTCGCTCGACGAGCTCCCGCAGCTGTTCAACGTCCTCTTCGGCGACATGTCACTGGTCGGTCCGCGCCCTCCGCTGCCGGCCGAGGTCGAGCAGTACGAACCCGATGCGTTGCGCCGCCTGCACGTACGGCCCGGGATGACCGGTCTGTGGCAGGTATCCGGCCGTAGCGATCTCAGCTGGGAGGAATCACTCCGGCTCGATCTGCGCTATGTCGACAACTGGTCGCCGATCGGTGACCTGCACATCCTCTTCCGTACCTTCCGGGCGGTGACCCACAGCTCCGGGGCCTACTGACTCGGGCTCCGTCCGTGGCCGTCGGCCGGTTTTCCCGAGGCGCGCCGATCAGCCAACGCCGGCTGGCCGCCAACTCGCGTTAATCTCGCGGAGGAGGGAGGCCGATGACATGACCGCCGCGGGGAAGAGGACGCCGGAGAACGGATCGTCGACCGCGCGGCCGGGCGTGGTGGTCTGGCGTTCGCACTGGTTGGCGCCCTCAGAAACCTTCATCGCCGATCACCTGGCCGCCTTGCGGCGGTACGCCCCCATCCCGTTGGGTCTCTACCGCGACGACGACAGGCTGGGAGTGCGCCCGCAGGTCGCGCCCTTCCCCCACGGCACTGCAGGGCTGTGGGCCTTGCGTCTGGCCGCCCGCCTGGGATACCGAGGCATTTACGACCGTGCTGTCGAACGAGGGAACGCCTGCGTGATCCACGCCCATTTCGGGATGGATGCCGCGCAGGTGCTGCCCCTCGCCCGACGGTTGGGGTTGCCCCTGGTGGTGACCTTTCACGGCTGGGACGTCGTGCACTTCCCTCACTACGACGACGCCAGATCGTGGTATCTGCGCAGGCTCCCGGAGGTCTTCGAGTACGCCTCCGCGCTGCTTCCGGTCTCGAACTACCTGCGCGGGCGCCTTCTCGAGCTCGGAGCGCCACCGGAGAAGACCCACGTCCATTACCTGGGCATCCCTGTTCCGGAGAACCTTCCACCTCCGGACTCTCCTCGCAGCGAGATCGTCTTCGTCGGACGGCTGACCCCCCGCAAAGGAGTAACGGACCTGATCTCGGCGGTGGAAGCGTTACCACCGAACATTCGTCGGTCCCATGAGGTGCGGATCCTCGGAGAAGGTCCGCAACGGGCCGAGCTGGAGCGACGGGCTGCCCGGATCACCGACACCCGGTTCCACTTCGAGGGGCGGGTGGCCCCCGAACGGGTCGCCCAGGCGCTCTCCCGGGCTCGTCTCTTCGTGGGGCCGTCCACCCTGGACGACGACGGCGCCGGGGAAGCCTTCGGACTGACCTTCCTCGAAGCTGCCAGAGCCGGCGCTCCCCAAGTGGGTTACGCGGCTGCCGGCCTGTTGGAGTCGGTGGCCGACGGGATCAGTGGGATCCTGGTTCCTCCCGGTGATATCCCCGCCCTCAGCGAAGCGATGGCTCAGGTCCTCTCCGACCCCGAACTGGCCATCCGGCTCGGCCAGCAAGGGCAGGAAAGGGTACGGCGGGAGTTCGACCTCTGTCATCGGACAGCCCTGCTCGAGGCTCGTTATGACGAGCTGTCGGGCGGACGGGCGGCCGGCCACGACCGCGTCTAGGCTTTGCCTGGCGTTCGACCGGTCCGTACTGCCTCCGGAGGCATCCCGATGAACCTTGGCTCTCTCGTGACGGCGCTGTCCGTCGACGAATCCGCACGTCGTGTCCTCGACCATGCCCGAGCTGGGGAGACCCTGGTCGATATCGCCGTCGCCGGGGGTGCCAGGCCTGCTCTGGTCGCGGCGCTGGCCGAGAACCAAGCCGGGCCGGAGCCCATTGTGTTGGTCGCCGCGACCGGTCGTGAAGCCGAAGATCTGACCACGGCCTTGCGATGCTTCTTGCCCCCAGAGACTGTCGCTCATATCCCCAGCTGGGAGACTCTGCCTCACGAGCGGTTGAGTCCACGCAGCGACACCGTGGGGCGACGGCTGGCGGTGCTGCGACGCCTCGCTCACCCGGACCCCTCGGATCCGCTGTACGGCCCGATCCGGGTGCTGGTGTCACCGGTGCGGGCTCTTCTACAGCCCATCGCGACCGGGCTGGCGGACCTGGAGCCGGTGGCTCTGCACACCGGTGACAGCAGGCCCTTGCCCGAGGTGGTCGAAGCACTCGCGGCAGCGGCCTACATCCGTACCGATCTGGTGGAACGGCGGGGGGAGTTCGCGGTCCGCGGAGGAATCCTCGACGTCTTCCCCCCGACCGAGAACCATCCGTTGCGGGTCGAGTTCTTCGGTGACGAGGTCGAGGAGATCCGCGTTTTCAAGGTGGCCGATCAGCGTTCGCTCGAGATCGCCCCGCACGGGTTGTGGGCGCCGCCCTGCCGGGAGATCCTGCTCACCGATGCCGTCCGGGCCAGGGCGGAGGAACTGATCCCTCGTCTGCCAGGTGTCGCCGACATGCTCGGCAAGATCGCTGCGGGTGTGGCCGTGGAGGGGATGGAGTCGCTCGGCCCGGTGCTGGTCGACGGGATGGAGTCCCTCCTCGATCTGCTCCCGCCGGAGGCGAAGGTCGTGGTGTCCGACCCGGAGAGGGTCCGAGCCCGGGCTCACGACCTGGTCGCCACGAGCCAGGAATTCTTGGAGGCCAGCTGGTCGGGGGCCGCTGCGGGCGCGGTGGTCCCGGTCGATCTGGCCTCGGTCCTGGGTGAGGGGTCCTTCTGGAGTCTGGCCCGGGCCCGGGAGCACGCCCTGCACCGGGGTTTGGCGTGGTGGACGTTCACCTCGTTCGCCTCCGACGAGGAGTTGGTCGAGGACATCGGCGCGGACGATGCCGTCGCGGTGAACCTGGTCAGCCAGGACGCTTCCGCCTACCGGGGCGATCCCGAGGCCATCCGGTCGGACCTGAAGCGGTGGGCGCTCCAGGAAAAGCAGCAGGTCGTCGTGGTCACCGAAGGGCCCGGGTTGGGTAAGCGTCTGGCAGAGGTCCTGGCCGAGGACGCCGTGCCTGCCCTGTCCTGTAGCGAGGAGAGGAGTCCGGCACCGGTTCCGGGGACGGTGCTCTTCGTGCAGGGCTGTCTCACCCGCGGGTTCGTCGTTCCCGGGGCGGATCTGGTCGTCGTCACCGAGACCGATCTGGTCGGGCAGAACTCGTCCGGTGGCGGCGGGTCCACCCGGGATATGCGGAAGATGCCTTCCCGGCGGCGAAATCAGGTCGATCCTCTGCAGCTCCGACCAGGAGATTTCGTGGTCCACGAGCAGCACGGGGTGGGTCGTTTCGTGGAGATGACCCAGCGCACCGTCCAGGGCGCTACCCGCGAGTACCTGGTGTTGGAGTACGCCTCCTCGAAGCGTGGGCAACCCGGTGACCGTCTCTTCGTCCCGACCGACCAACTCGATCAGGTGACCCGCTACGTCGGCGGTGAAGCACCGAGCCTGAACAAGCTGGGCGGGTCTGACTGGTCCAAGACGAAGTCACGGGCCAAGAAATATGTCAAGGAGATCGCCGGCGAACTGATCAGGCTCTACTCGGCAAGGATGGCGACCCGCGGGCACGCGTTCTCCCCGGACACGCCCTGGCAGCGAGAACTCGAGGAGGCCTTCGCCTACATCGAGACCCCCGACCAGCTGTCCTCCATCGACGAGGTCAAGGCGGACATGGAGAAGGAAGTCCCCATGGATCGTCTGATCTGCGGTGACGTGGGATACGGCAAGACGGAGATCGCGGTGCGTGCCGCTTTCAAAGCGATCCAGGACGGAAAACAGGTCGCCGTCCTGGTGCCGACCACCCTGCTGGTGCAACAGCACCTGGTGACCTTCTCCGAACGGTACGCCCAGTTCCCGGTGCGGGTCAGGGCGTTGTCCCGTTTCCAGACGGAGTCGGAGACCAAAGCGGTGATGGAGGGACTGCAGGACGGCTCGGTGGACCTGGTCATCGGCACCCACCGTCTGCTGTCCCCGCAGATCCGTTTCAAGAGTCTGGGACTCGTGGTCATCGACGAGGAACAACGTTTCGGGGTCGAGCACAAGGAACAGCTCAAAGCCCTACGGACCGATGTCGACGTGCTGGCCATGAGCGCCACACCCATTCCGCGCACCCTGGAGATGGCGGTGACCGGCATCCGGGAGATGTCGACCTTGACGACCCCTCCGGAGGAGAGGCACCCGGTGCTCACCTTCGTGGGTGCCTACGACGAGAAACAGGTGACTGCGGCGATCCGTCGTGAACTTCTGCGCGAGGGACAGGTCTTCTTCGTGCACAACCGGGTCCAGTCGATCGAGAAGACGGCGGCCCGGCTGCGGGAACTGGTCCCCGAGGCCCGGATCGGGACGGCGCACGGCAAGATGGGTGAGTCCAGGCTGGAACAGGTCGTCGTCGACTTCTGGGAGCGTCGCTTCGACGTCCTGGTCTGCACGACCATCGTCGAGACCGGCTTGGACGTGTCCAATGCCAACACCCTCATCGTGGACCGGGCCGATGTGCTGGGACTCTCCCAGCTCCACCAGCTGCGCGGGCGGGTCGGACGAGGTCGGGAACGCGCCTATTCCTACTTCCTCTACCCGGCGGGGCAGACCCTCACCGAAACCGCGCACGATCGTCTGGCCACGATCGCCGGTCACACCGATCTCGGAGCGGGAATGGCGGTGGCGATGAAGGACCTGGAGATCCGTGGAGCCGGGAACCTCCTGGGTGGGGAGCAGTCGGGTCACATCGCGGGCGTCGGTTTCGACCTCTATGTGCGGCTCGTGGGGGAGGCGGTCGCTGACTTCCGGGATCCGGACCGGGTCGAACAACCGCCGGAGATCAAGATCGAGCTGCCGGTCGACGCGCACCTGCCCCACGAGTACGTGCCCGGTGAACGACTACGCCTGGAGGCCTACCGAAAACTGGCCCAGGTGTCCGATGAGGCCGAACTGGCCGAGATCGTGGCCGAACTGGTGGACCGTTACGGGCCGCTCCCGCCGCCGGCGGAGAATCTCGTGGAGGTGGCGAGACTTCGTACGGTCGCCCGTGCCGCCGGGATCTCCGATATCGGGGTGCAGGGCCGACAGATCCGTTTCGGACCGGTCGACCTGCCGGACAGTCGACTCATGCGCTTGCAGCGGTTGTACAAGGGGACCGTCGTCAAGGCGGCTCTGCGTACCATCCTGGTCCCGTCGCCGGCCACTGCGCCGGTCGGGGGACGCCCGCTGCGTGACAAGGCCGTGCTGGACTGGGCGGCGCAGCTCGTCCGGACGGTCCTGCTGGACGATCTGACCCGCGCCGGAAATCCGACCGGGAAGTCCAGGTGACCGGCGTACCGTGAAGTCGCCCAGTTTGGGATGCTCCCTCCGGGGTAGGTCCGAGCCATGGTGAGACTGCCTTCGTTCAGTGCCGCACTCGCTCGGCCGGGTCCGCTCCCACCGTCGCCGGTGGCCGTGGTCGTCGGTGCCTCCCGCGGGCTGGGTCTGCTGGTCTGTCGTGAGTTGGCAGCCCGGGGTTGCCGCGTGGTCGGATTGGCGCGGTCGGAGGAATCCTTGGCTGAAGCCCGGGAACGCATGCGCGATTGGGGTTACGGGCTGGAGACCTATCGTGCAGATGTCACCGATGTCGACGGTCTGGGCACGGCGCTGCGTCGGGTCACTGCGGAGGTCGGTGAGATCGACGTAGCCGTTCACGTCGCCGGTGTCATCCAGGTCGGTCCGGCCGAGTCGATGACCCGGGAGCACTACCGCACCTGCATCGACATCATGTTGTGGGGGCCGATCAACTTGGCGTTCGCCGTTCTCCCCGGCATGCGAGCCCGTCGACGAGGCCGGTTCGGCGTGGTGACCTCCATCGGGGGGAAGATCTCGGTCCCGCATCTGCTGCCTTATTCCACGGCCAAGTTCGGTGCTGTGGGTTTCACGGAGGGGCTCCGTGCGGAACTGCACGGGTCGGGGGTGACCGCTACGACGATCGTCCCGGGTCTGATGCGGACCGGGTCGCATCTGGCGGCGCAGTTCACCGGGGACCAGGCCAAGGAATACGCCTGGTTCGCTCCTGGAGCGTGTCTTCCGGTGGTCGCGATGGATGCGGAGCGGGCGGCCGGCCGGATCGCCGACGGCGTGTTGGCCGGTCGGGGGATGGTGGTCCTCTCTCCGTGGGCGCAGGCCGCGGTGCGGGTGGCCGGGGCCCTGCCGTCGATGACCGGGACGATGCTCGGCCTGGGTGGGCGGTTGTTGCCTCGTCCGCCGGCCGGTGATCCGACGGCTTCGGGGACGGTCGACGGTCGTGCCGCTCGGGCGATGGCCGATGCGCCGTGGCTGGAGCGGTTGACCGGACGAGGCGATCGGGCCGCTTCCCGCTTCGGCGAGCAGGCCTCGTCGTCGAGGGGATGATTCAGCAGCCGGACGGGCGGGGCGCGGAGGAGACACTCTCTCGTCCCGGCACGCGGTAGGCTCGACATGGAAATGCCCCGTCGCCCGTACCTGCTCGGACCGTCATGGTCCGAAGGCCTGTGGTGCCGGGGTGAGGCGGCCGGAAGCGACACGGTGTGGCCGGCGCCCGTGGTTTGGCTGGAAAGGATCCACAGTGAAGTCTCGACTCACCCGTGTGGGGATCGCAACGGTTGCCGCCGTTGCCATGTCGGCAGGTCTGGCCGGGTGCGGGAACATGGACCCGTCCGCAGCGGCCATCGTCGACGGCCACGTCATCAAGGAAGCGGATCTCGCGGCCTTCATCGAGGACGTGAAGCGGATGCCGGGGACCTCGTCCCCGGTCGCCGCCGAGGTCTTGACGCAGTTGATCATCTCCAAAGTCATCGTGACCAATGCTGAAGAGTTGAAGATCACTCCGATTTCGGCTGACACCGTGCGCCAGCAGTTGAAGGAATTCGACCAGGGCGGGCAGAAGATCGAGGGGTGGCACGATTCGACGATCGAGGTGCTCCGTGGGATCCAGATGGCGAATTCCCTGAAGCAGAACCCTGTTCGGCAAGCAGCGATGCAGCGCATGCAGAAGTCGGAGGTCACGGTCAATCCGAAGTACGGCCAATTCGATCGCCAGCGGATCGCCATGGTGCCCTCCACCCCGAACTGGATGAAGACGCCCGATGCCGGTCAGCTTCCGCCCGGCCATCCCACCATGCCTCCGGGGCACCCGGGTGGTGGGCAGCCGGGTGGCGGGCAGCAGCCTCCTGAGCAGGAAGCACCGAAGGAGCCGCCGGCGACCTTGCCCGGGGCCCCTGCCCCGAAGGGAGACGCGCCCAAGGAGGACGCGCCGAAAGGCGGGGCTCCGGCACCGGCAGACAACAAGCCGGCCGAGGGCCAGTGACAACACCGCTTCCCCGTCCTGATCTCTCCGGGATGGGTGAGCTGGTCGAGGTGATGGACCTGTTGCGTGCCCCGGGCGGGTGCCCGTGGGACGCCCGGCAGACTCATCGCTCGCTGGCTCCGTACGCCGTGGAGGAGGCCTACGAGCTCGCTGAGGCCGTTCTCACCTCCGACCGCGGTCATCTTCGGGAGGAACTCGGTGACCTGCTCCTGCAGGTCGTCTTCCACGCTCGAGTGGCCCAGGAAGACGAAAGCGACCCCTTCGATGTCGACGATGTCGCGCGGGGGGTGGTGGCCAAGTTGCGTCGGCGTCACCCGCATGTCTTCGCCGACGGCGACGCCCGCACCCCGGAACAGGTGGAGGCACGCTGGGACGAGCTGAAGGCCGAGGAGAAACCCGAGCGTCGGGACGTCCTGGACGGTATCCCCGTGGGGATGCCTGCATTCGAGCGGGCGACGAAGGTCGTGGCGCGCCTGGACCGAGCCGGTCAGCTGGACCGGGTGCGGGTCCTGGCGCGTGGCGAGGACATCGGGTCACGGATGTTGCAGGTGATCCTGGAGGCGCGGGAATCGGGAGTCGACCCCTCGGCCGCATTGCGGGAGACCTTGCGAGGGCTCGATACGGCGGCCCAACCGACCCCGTAGGTCCCCGGGGCGCGGTCCGGGATCTCCGGCGGCCCGATGGCGAAGGGGCTCAGGATCCGCCTGTGAAGGGTGTCGGAATCCTCCTGGGCGTCCCCATCTGTCCGGTACCTGGGCCGATATGACCGCTGAGCGCGCCCGCCGCGCCGTTCACCCGCCGGGGCCGGTAGGCTCGGACCGGTAGTGATTTGGTCCGTCGCAAGGAGATGTCCGTGGCAAGCATTGAGGCAATTGGCGCCCGCGAGATCCTGGACTCGCGTGGCAACCCGACCGTCGAGGTCGAGGTCGTGCTCGAGGACGGGACGATGGCCCGGGCGGCCGTCCCCAGCGGTGCCTCCACCGGAGCGTTCGAAGCAGTCGAACTGCGCGACGGGGACAAGGGGCGCTATCTCGGCAAGGGCGTCGAGAAGGCCGTCGAGCACGTCATCGAGGACCTGCAGCCGCGTCTGCTCGGCTATGACGCCGCAGACCAGCGTTTGATCGACAGCGAGATGCTGGCTGTCGACGGAACCGACAACAAGGGCTCCATGGGCGCGAACGCGATCCTGGGTGTGTCGTTGGCAGTGGCTCGGGCCGCGGCCGACTCGGCCGGTCTCCCGCTGTACCGCTACGTGGGTGGCCCGAACGCGCACGTCCTGCCGGTCCCGATGATGAACATCCTCAACGGTGGCTCCCACGCCGACTCGAATGTCGACATCCAGGAGTTCATGATCGCCCCCATCGGTGCGGCCTCCTTCAAGGAAGCGCTGCGCATGGGCGCCGAGGTCTACCACGCGCTGAAGAAGGTCCTGCACGACAAGGGCCTGGCCACCGGTCTGGGCGACGAGGGTGGTTTCGCGCCCAACCTGGAGAGCAACCGCGCTGCGCTCGACCTGATCGGTGAGGCCGTCAAGGCAGCCGGGTACGAGTTCGGTAAGGACATCGCGGTGGCCCTGGACGTCGCGGCCTCCGAGTTCTACAAGGACGGCGGGTACGCCTTCGAGGGCGGCACCAAGACCGCTGCCGAGATGATCGACTACTACGCCGAGCTCGTCGAGGCCTACCCGCTGGTGTCCATCGAGGACCCGCTGAACGAGGACGACTGGGACGGCTGGAAGGCCATCACCGAGCGTCTGGGCAGCAAGGTCCAGCTCGTGGGCGACGACCTGTTCGTCACCAACCCCAAGCGTCTCGCCCGGGGCATCGAGTCCGACACCGCGAACGCGCTCCTGGTCAAGGTGAACCAGATCGGTTCGTTGACGGAGACCCTGGACGCGGTGACGATGGCTCAGATCGCCGGTTACAAGTGCATGATGAGCCACCGCTCCGGCGAGACCGAGGACACCACCATCGCCGACCTGGCCGTCGCCACGAACTGCGGCCAGATCAAGACCGGAGCCCCGGCCCGTTCCGAGCGCGTCGCGAAGTACAACCAGCTGCTGCGTATCGAGGAGGACCTCGACGACGCCGCGGTGTACGCGGGCGCATCGGCCTTCCCGCGCTTTAAGGGCGCACAGGGCTGACCCAGGTGGCTGCAGCCAATAGTCGCCCCGGGGGCGCGTCGGGCAAATCCCGACGCGCCCCCGGGGCGCGCCCTGCTTCGTCGCGTCATTCCTCCCCGAGCAGGGGGGAGGGGCCTACTCGTCCGGCCAAGGTCGAACGTCCTCGGGTGAAGGCCGCGCCTCCGGTGGAGGACCACGCCCGTAAGAACACGCCTGAAGCGTTGATCAAGGTGACCGGTCCGACCCGCCGGCTGGCGATGCTCGGTGCGGTGCTGCTCTTCCTGGCCTTGATGCTGATGCCGACCCTGCGTGCTTGGTACGAACAGCGGCACGAACTGGATGCGATGCGTGCGAAGGTGGCCTCTCAGGAGCAGACGGTTCGGGAGCTCACCGAGGAGAAGGGTCGTTGGGAGGACCCGGCATATGTTGAGCAGCAGGCCCGTAAACGGCTGAAGCTCGTCAAGCCGGGCGAGGTCGCCTACACGGTGATCGGGGCGGAGGGCGTCGATGAGACCCGCGAGGGGGAGATCCGTGGATCCCTGGTGGCGCCGGTCCAGGACGAACAGATGTCGTGGTTCTCGAAGATCTGGGCATCGGTGGAGCTGACCGACGGTATCCGCGGTGGGCGCACTCGTCTGGAAGGTGGACGCCCGCCGACGCCCACCTTGAACCCGAGCACCACACCGATGGCGCCTTCCTCACCGAAACAGTCTGTGCCCGGTGCCGGTGGGGACGGTGCCCGTCGTCTGTCGACGGCCCCGAGTACATCGAGGACACCGTCCCCGGTGCCCACCACGAACGGACAGCCGACTGCAGGCGAAGGTCGTTGAACAGGCCGATCCGGTCCGGCGAGAACGAGCAGGGAGAGAAACGAAGATGAGTGCTGCCCTTTACGAGCCGGCCTCGGAGGAAGACCTGAAGGTTGCTGCCGAGCAGCTGGGGCGAGAAGTGCGTGGAGTCGTAGGAGTGGGTCATCGTTGTGTCTGCGGGCGTCCTGACGTCCTGGTCACTTCTCCGCGGCTGCCTGACGGGACGCCCTTCCCGACGATCTTCTACGTCACCTGTCCTCGACTGACGGGGGCCATCTCCACGCTGGAGTCGACCGGTCTGATGAAGGACATGACCGAACGGCTCGCCCAGGACGAGGAGCTGGCGGCTCGCTATGCGGCGGCACACGAGGATTATCTCGCCCGGCGGAGCAGTCTCGGCGATGTGCCGGAGATCGAAGGGATCTCGGCCGGCGGTATGCCGTCTCGAGTGAAATGCCTGCATGTGCTGGTCGGGCACGCCTTGGCTGCAGGTCCTGGGGTCAATCCGTTCGGGGACGAGGCGCTGGCGCTGCTGCCGTCCTGGCGGGAACAGTGCCATTGTCCCGGCGGCGGGGGCGCGGTCGGGGAAACTGCGTGACCAGGGTCGCCGCGATCGACTGCGGCACGAACTCTCTGCGCCTGCTGGTCGCTGATTGTTCGGTGCCTGGGCGGCTGGGGCGTCCTGTGGTGCACGAGTTGCTGCGACGTGCAGAGGTCGTCCGGTTGGGCGAGGGCGTGGATTCGAGCTTTTCGTTGACTCCCCAGGCCATGTCACGGGCCTGGGAGGTGACCGAGGAATACGCTCGTGTGTGTTCCCGGATGGATGTCGAGAAGCTTCATTTCGTGGCGACCTCGGCGGCTCGGGGGGCGGGGAACACCTCAGTTTTCATCCAGGGTGTCGCTGATCGACTCCGGCCCTGGCAGGTGGTGCCGGAGGTCGTCAACGGCCAGACCGAGGCCGCGTTGACCTTCCGGGGGGCGACCTCGGCGGTCGCGGCAGCTGGTTTTCCGGGGGACTACCTGGTCGTGGACCTGGGTGGGGGGTCCACGGAATTCGTCCGGGGGTTCTCCGGGGTGCGCAGGGCCTTGTCGGCGGATATCGGGTGTGTGCGTCTTGCGGAGCGTTATCTCCAGGACGATGCGCCGGGATTGGCTGCGGTCAAGGCGATCCGTGGGGAGACTCAGGTGGTGTTGGATCGGGTGGAGTCCCTGGTGGGTTTCACCGGGGTGCGTACTTTGGTGGGCGCGGCGGGGTCGGTGACGACGATCGCGGCGCATGCCTTGGGCGTCGCCGAGTCGGATATGAGCCGGGTTCATCTGTCACGGATGTCGGTGGAAGACGTGCTCTCGGCCTGTGCGGAGCTGGCGTCGATGACCAGGGAGCAGCGGGCTGCCTTGCCGTATATGCATCCGGGGAGAGTGGATGTGATCGTCTCCGGGGCTCTGGTGTGGGCAGGGATCGTGGAGCGGGTCGGGGAGGCTGCTGGCCTGGATTCTGTGGTCACCAGCGTGCACGACATCCTGGACGGGGTGGTTCATGCTCTGGTGGACGAGGGCCGGAGCGGTGATGAGGGGTTTCCTGCTGGTCGGGGCGCGCCTCGGAGATTCGACCAGGGCGGTCGTGGCGTCGGCTCGGTGACTGGCTAAGCTGGTTGGCGCCCTCGTAGCCCAATTGGCAGAGGCAGGCCACTTAAAATGGCTCGAGTGCGGGTTCGAGTCCCGTCGGGGGCACTTCTCTTGGAAGGCTTTTCGGTTTTTCTTCGGCGTATTCCAGGCCTTATCTCAGTGACCGAACTGTGACCTTTATCAGGGTGGCGAGAGGGAACGTTCGGCGCTTCTGTGACGTTGGTCCCTTCTGAGGAGCGCGAAACGCGCGCGACGACTCGGAGGAACACCTTCCCCATGAGCAACCCTGTCTTCAACCAAGTGAAAAAGCAGGTCGAGGAAAAACGCTACGCCGGTTTCGGGTCTGGGCAGTCCTCCTACGGCCAGCAGACGCAGGGGTACGGCACCCCTGGCGCCGACCAACTCAATGAGATGTACCAGCAGCCTGCTGCCGGCCCTGTGCAGACCGGGCGGGTCACCGTCGACGACGTGATCATGAAGTCGATGACCCTCTTCGGCTTGCTCGCTGTCGCGACAGTCGTCTCCTGGTTCACCATGACCGTCAACCCCGCCATCGGCATGCTGATGTGGATGGTCGGCTTGGTGGGCACCTTGGGCATCGGCATCGCGATGTTTTTCATGAAGTCCGTCAATATTCCACTCATCGTGACCTACGCGGTGCTGGAAGGTCTTTTCGTCGGCGCGATCAGCCGGGTCTTCGAGCGGGCGTTCCCCGGTGTGGTCTCCACTGCTGTGCTGGCGACGCTGTGCGTCTTCGGGGCGATGTTCGTCGGTTGGAAAGCCGGATACATCAAGGTCACAGCCCGCTCGCGTCGCATCGTCGGCATGATCATTATGGGTTACCTCCTCTTCATGGTGATCAACCTGGTCTTCGCTCTGGTCTCCGGTAAGAGCGGCGGCCTGCTCACCTTCGGTTCGCCCCTGAGCATCGGTGTCTCCCTGTTGGTGGTTTGCCTGGCTGCTTACACGCTGGCCGTGGACTTCGAGTCCATCCAGGAAGCGGTCGATGCAGGGATGCCGGAGAAATACTCCTGGCTGCTGGCTCACGGTCTGATGGTCAGCGTGGTCTGGCTGTACCTGGAGCTTTTGCGTCTGATCGCGCAGCTCAGGGATTGACCTTCGCCGTCGTTCTGCGGATGCTGTGCCCATGGCGGCACACCAGGTGGACGACGCGATCAGGGCCGAACTCGAGCGCCTGGGACGATGGTGGCGGACGCTGCCCTTGCCCCAGGCGCTCGTTCGTGTCGCGATACTACGGTCCTACGCCCAGTCCTGCGCGGACGAGTGCGCAGATCTCCTCGGGCGTCCGCAGGAGGAGCTGCCCGATCTCGGGCCGGCGACCCTGTGGGACCAAGTGATGGTGGTCACCTACGACCTCTCCGCGCTGCGAGGAGCAGACGGTCCGGACGCTCTCGCCAAACGGCTCGTCCTTCTTCGGCGGCAGGTCACCGGCCAGGTCGGACAGCGGACTTCCGGAAAATCCGGCGCCGACGAGGACAGGGTGCTTAGCTAAGGCCTGGCCGTTCACCGATATTTTCAACCGCTCTCATTTTGTGAGACGCCAACGCCAGGTTGTGGGATGCGATGGGCAATATGGCCATGGCCGGGGCACCGTGTTCCCGGTTCCGGGACTTCGGTCCATAGGGCTTGGGGAAAGCCGTACACGACGCTGGTCCGGCGTCTGTACCACCCCACTGTCGAAGCAGGCTGACATGAGTACAAAAAAGAAGAACCGCCGGGGGGCTCGTCCCGCGGCGAAAACGGAAGGCGCCGGTGCTGGCTCAGCATCGACCGAGGCAACGGAACGGGACGAGGCAGGCGGTCTCCAACAGGGGCTGACCACGCGTCAGATCTCCATGATCGGGCTGTCCGGCGCTCTGGGCACCGGGCTCTTCCTCGGATCCGGATCGATGATCAAGGCTGCCGGCCCGGGCATCATCGTCTCCTATACCCTCACCGGCCTCCTCGCGCTGATCGTGATCTGGGCGCTCGCCGAGATCACGACCCAGCACCCGGTAGCCGGTGGCTTCGGTGCCTCCGCTCACGCCTATCTGGGGCCCATCGGTGGCTTCGTCGCCCGGTGGAATGTCGCCGTCACCATGTGCATCGCCGTCGGCGCCGAGGTCACCGCTTCGGCGACCTATCTCCAGCGATGGTTCCCGGACCTGAACGCCGGGATAGGCACAGTGATCTGCAGCGTGGTCCTCGTGGTGATCAACCTCGCCACCGTGAAACTGTACGGGGCCAGCGAGTACTGGTTCTCGATCCTCAAGGTCGTCACCGTCATCGTCTTCATCATGCTCGGGACCTTCATGATCTTCGTCGGCCTCCCCGGTCGCCCGGCCGCCGGTCTGGGCAATCTGACCGCACATGGCGGATTCGCCCCTCACGGCATCGGTGGGATCCTGGCAGCGGCAGTGATGGCGATCTTCAGCTTCGGCGGGGCCGAGAACGTCTCGGTCACGGCTGCTGAGTCCAAAGACCCGGTCCATGACATCCCCCACGCGGCCAAAGCCATGATCTTCCGTCTGATCATCTTCTACGTCGGTGCGATCGCGGTCGTCGTGGCACTCGAACCGTGGACGGTGTCGGCCGAAGGCAGCGGCCTCCAGGCCAGCCCCTTCGTCAAGGTCCTCTCCGCCGCCGCGATCCCCGGTGCAGCGGACTTCATGAACCTGGTGCTCATCATCGCGGCCCTCTCCGCCGGAAACGGGTGCCTGTACGCCAGCTCACGGATGCTGCACAGCCTGGGCACCGATGGCATGGCACCGCGCTCCTTCGGCACCACCACCAAGGACGGTTCACCCCGGGTCGCGGTCGCTGCGGCATCCGTAGGAATGGTGGTGGCTTCCGTCCTCGCGCTGTGGCGCCCCGACGACGCCTTTAAGCTGCTCTTCGGCGTCCTGATCTTCGGACTGTGGATGACCTGGCTGCTGACAGTCGTCACCTATCTGGCGTTCAAGAACACCCGTGCCAGGTTCGGCCTTCCCGAATCGCCCGTGCGACTCATCGGAGGGACGAAAATGGCGGTGCTGGGTCTGGTGATCCTGCTTGCCGTCGGTGTCTCCCTGTCCTTCCTGCCGGACTTGGCGATCGCATGGCAGATCGGTGGACCGTACCTTCTGGTACTGCTGCTCGGCTTCTTCTTCGCCGACCAGGCCGGACGCGGCCGACCTGAGGACAGCGTCCTCACCAGGGAGCTCGCCGCGCGTGACCTCAAGGCCAGGAAGACGCATTCCTGAGCCTCCTGCCGGTGAGAACGACCGGTTCATCCCGATGCGACGGGCCTGCCAGGCAGGCCCGTCGCATCGTTTTCTCCACCAACAGATCTGGGTCGTCTACGGGGATGGCTCAACTCGGCGGGCATCCGTCCGATAGGTCGACGTACTGGAGGAGTCCCTCCACTCCGGCGACAGTGCTATCGGACAGCCAACAGGACCACGCGGTCCCTTCTCACGGATGAGACACGCCCATGTCGTACGGAAGCCTGTGGACACCACCTGTCGGGATCCGCCCGGTACCCCCGGTCGTCCCGATCTCCCCGTCGCTGCGGGTCGGCACCCGGATGGACGGGGACGGCCGCGCCCCGGCCGGTTCGAGCCTGCCCACGCCCACCCCCGCGGCGTCCACCCCGCCGGAGTTGCCTCCGCTCTCACCGACCTTCCTGAGGGCCCAGGCTGTCACCGGCCTGTTGGAGACCCGACGTGCAGATCTGGTCGGCGCCGACCGGCAGCTCGCCGCGCCCGCTGCGGCAGCCCACAAGAGCTTGGCCGACGTCTGGCCGGAGGAGAACCGAGACCGTCCTGACGCCCGAGCCGCTGCCACGATGCGGGACACCTCTGCGCAGGATGTCAGCTCCCCGGAAGAGGAACGCCGACTCAGACGTGCCCGCAGGGAAGCCGAGCACCGCGCTGAACTCATTCAACAGCAAGCAGTCGAGGAAGCCTCGCGAGCAGCCCAGGACCGGACCGAAGATGTCAGGGAGCGGAGAGGGCGCACCCGCACCGAACCGGTTGACGACCGCGTCCCGGAGCGGATGTCGGGAAGCTCCTCGACGACCGCTGAGGCCCGGTCGAGAGTCGCTGCGGCGGTCGAGGACGTCCGACGACTGCGGGAGACCGTGGACGACCTGAACGTCTCCGCCCAGGAAGCGCTCGCCCGATCGGTCGCCGAGATCAACGAATTGGCTGGCGCCGTTGCTCAAGTCAACGGACGGATCGCTGAAGCGGGCCGGGGCGGCGGCGAGACGATCCCCGAATTATCCCGGCGCAGGGAACAGCTCGTGGTCGCCTTGGCCCGGTTGACCGGTGCGACGGCTCAACCTTCCGCGGGCGCGGGTGTGGACGTCTTGGTGGACGGACGCCCGCTGGTGACCGGGACCGAGACCTTACCGGTGGTCGAGACCAGAGGGGTCGAGGGCGACCACCGGATCACCCTGGTCGACGGCCGGAATCTCACGATCACCTCCGGTGTGCTCGCGAGCAGACTGGGCACACTGAACCGGATCCTGCCCGGTCTGGCTGCCGGAACCTCTGTCGTCCTGGACCGGCTGGCTGCGCAGGCCCTGGACCCGGCCGGACCGCCGGTTCCCGGTGGAGCCCAGGCATCGGCTCTGCTGTCCGGCTCCCTACGGGAGGTCTCCCGGGCTGCGGAGAGCAGCGCAGCCTACGCTCAGGTCGCTGCCGGGGTGGAAGACCTGGTCTTCCGGCTCTCCCGCGGTGACATCCCGGCCACCGCACGTGGATCGGATCTGGTGCTCGGCGCCCTCACCGAGGAGGACCTGCGTCCGCCACAGTTGATCCCGACGGACACCGTAGGACCCCTGAACTCCTCGTTGAACGGCCTGTGGAATGTGACGCAGGCCCTCGGACAGCCCGGAGCAGTCTCCCCGGCGACCACGGTGTTGAACGGAGCCCCAGGACTGGTCAGCGTGCAGGCCGATCCGCAGGCACCGGCCGGACAAGCCGAGGTCAGGGTCGTCTCCGTGGCTTCGGGCGGTGTCGTGGCCAGCGCACAGAGTTTCCATCCGGACTCCCCTCTGGGCGACGGACGCGAGCGTGTACTGGGCATCGTGGAACAGGTCGGTACCGCGCAGGAACACACCACCCTGGTCGACATCGGCAGCTATCCGACACCCACCGACCTGGTCGCTCTGATCAATCAGGCCAGCCTCGGTGTCCGGGCTTCCTTGGCCCAGTTGGGCGGCGGGACGGTCCAGGTGCGTCTGGAGTCCTTGGCGACCGGTCGGGGGAGAACATCACGATCACCAACGGTAGCCAGCCGCCGAGTGCATCCTCCGTGCTGGGGCGAGTGGTCCGGTTGAACGTGGCCCGGGACACGGTGGTCGAGGTCCGTGCCGAGGGTAAAGCCGCCGAGGTGCATGAGACGGCGGGCAACAGGGTCTCCGAGGTTCTCCCCGGGGTCGACCTCGAGGTGCATCGAGCTGACCAGACGCGGCCGTTCACCGTAGGGGTCCGGCGGGAGACCGGCGGCACCCTGGACAGGGTCGGCGACCTGGTGGATCGGGCTGCCACGATGTTGTCGGCCGCGCGCTCAGCCGGCGCCATGGGAACCGCAGGGAATGTCCTCGGGGCTCTGGGCCTGGACGACCCGACCGGATCATCGCCGGCGGTGACGTCATCGGTCGGCAGCACACTCGCGGCGGCGTCGGCGGCTGCCGATAGTGGTGCGCGGCCGGGGCCGCGGCCTGCTTTCCCCGGGCTCCGTCTCGACCGGGACGGGAACCCGGCGTTGAACCGGGCGGAGCTGTCTGCGGCCTATGACCGTGACCTGGACGGGACCCGCCAACAGGTGACCATGGCTGTCCGGGCTCTCGGCGCGGTAGCTGTTGATCGGGATACTCCGACCTGGGAGGCCTACGCTGCGGCTCGGGCCGCCCAAGGAGGAGAGCGGACTGGGCTGTACGCCCCGCCGGACACCCACCGTTCCGGGAACGACCACAGGCCGACCTTCGACCTGAACCGGCAGGAAAGGGCACTGATCGCGGTCTTGGCCAAGCTCCACGACCAGGGCGAGTGGCTGGGGCAGCAGATGACGTCTCCCGGACGGTGACCCGGCCAGGGGAGTCCTCATCGGCCGGTGAACGGGGCTGCCGTCAGCGTCCACCGATCGGGCAGCTCAACCCGTTGGGGCCGTGCATGCAGTAGCCGTTGGGGTTCTTGTGCAGATATTGCTGGTGGTACTCCTCGGCGAAGTAGAAAGGACCGGCGACGGTCTCGTCCTCGCGCCGATCACCACCTGCCGGCAGCAGTTCTGTCGTGATCGGCTGGGCACTGCCCGTCTCACGCAGGACGGCTCTGAAGGCGTCATATGTCTCCCGGGCAGCTTGCTCCTGTTCCGGTGTCGTCCAGTAGACCGCCGACCGGTACTGCGTCCCGACGTCATGGCCTTGACGCATTCCCTGCGTCGGGTCGTGATTCTCCCAGAAGGCCTTGAGGAGCATCTCCGGTCCGGTGACGGCCGGGTCGTAGGCGACCAGCACGGACTCGGTGTGACCGGTCCGGCCGGTGCACACCTCCTCGTAGGTGGGGTGAGGTGTGTAACCGCCCATGTATCCCACCGCCGTGGTGATCACTCCCGGCCGGGACCACATGATGCGTTCGGCGCCCCAGAAACAGCCGAAGGCCAGATGGAGTACCGCTGCGTCCGTGCCGTCGTCCAGCGTCCACGGCCCTTGCAGGGAGAGACCGGTCACCGCGTTCCGGTCGGGGAGGTCCGGGATCGGGTACGGCCGCCCGGCGAGCGCCGTCCGAGGATCCACCATCGTGTGTGCGCCGAGTCCGAACATGCGGTCAGTCTCACATGCCCCGTTGGCGGCACGCCAGATTCTTGCCCGGCTGTCGAAAGTCGTGTCCGAGTACGACGAGGGGCGCCACCCCTGGCAGGTGACGCCCCTCGTCGACAGTCCGTCCCGGGCTTACCGCACCCGGTCGCCGTGATGTCAGCCCTGGTAGGGCTTCGCCTGGAGGATCTTCACGGTGATCTCTTTGCCATTGGGGGCGGTGTAGGTCGCGTCGTCGCCCGCTTTCTTGCCCATGATGGCCTCACCGAGCGGGGACTTCTCGGAGTACACGTCGATGTCCTCGCCGGAGATCTCGCGGCTGCCCAGCAGGAATCGCATCTCGTCACCGAACATGTCGATGGTCACGACCATGCCCGGTTCGACGATGCCGTCGTCGGGAGGGGTCTCGCCGACGATGGCGTTCTCCAGCAGCTGCGTGAGCTGACGGATGCGGGCCTCCATCTTGCCCTGCTCCTCCTTGGCGGCGTGGTAGCCGCCGTTCTCCCGCAGGTCGCCCTCTTCTCGGGCTGCTTCGATGCGCTTGGAGATCTCGGTGCGTCCCTCGCCGCTGAGGTGTTCGAGCTCTCCTTTGAGGCGGTCGTAAGCCTCTTGGGTCAGATAGCTCGCCGCCGGCGTCGTAGTGTCGGACACGGTCACACTCCTTGTGCGTCGGTGTTGCGTCCAGGGCTCCGGTTCGAATCTCCCGAGCCCGCCGTCCTGTGGCTGACGGGTCACGCCTTCGGCGGTGTGCCGGCGCGTCCACCTCGTCTGCGACGGGACCGGAGTGCCCCTGACGCGAGGGCACCCGGCGGCTGGCGCCGGGTGCGTGGAAGTCATCAACTATACGCTGGGAGGGCGTGTTACGTCAGCTTTTTGCCGCGTCGCCTGCACTTTTCCCGGGATCACCGGTGTCGGTGCCTCGCTACGGGTCAGGTCGTGGGGATCTCGCGACAGTTGCGCAGCCGCCCTCTGAGGGCTTTGGAGGTGGTGGAGACGGTGGTCTCGTAGATGCGCTCCTTCTCGCGCTGCGGCCCGATCTCCACGTCCCGGGAGCCGACGAGCGAGTAGTCCACGGCCTGGGCCTCCACCAGACAGCGCACCGTCATGTCGGTGGGTTTCGTGATGCTGTAGCGGACGACGACGGTGCGTTCGTCCTTCACCTCCCAGTCGACGTCCGCCCAGACCGGTTTGCCGACGGTCGCGGCGAGCCCCCACCAGACCGCTCCCACGGTCATCACGACCAGGCCGAGGGTCGCGACGACCCAGATCTTGGCGCGACCGGGGGCAGGGCGAGGTATCCGCACGTGCTCAGCCTATTCCGGTGAGGGGTATGCACTGTGCGCTTGTCATCCTTCGATTTCGGACGAGGGCGTAGACGCTCGCGGGATCGGGGGCGATGGTCCGCGGCCCTGTCGAGGATGCGGCGGGCGGTTGTAGGAGTCGCCGGAAGGTCAGGGGGCCTATGCTCGACACAGATATGGTGCCGAGAGCTGCGGGGGCCGGTCCGTGCCCGTGTGCGATCGATATTCTTCGGCGCACCACCACATCTGCGAGGCGGTTTCAGGCACTATGGCAGCCGGACGAAAGAGAGCGGTGTGACCCAGCGGACCGAATGGCGCCTCATGGCGGTGCACGCACATCCCGACGACGAATCGAGCAAGGGCGCAGCCACGTCCGCGCGCTATGTCGCGCAAGGTGCCCGGGTCATGGTGGTCTCCTGCACCGGCGGTGAACGTGGCGACGTCTTGAACCCGCGGTTGCAGCACGACGCCGACCTGTTGCGGGACCTCCCCGAGTTCCGACGTCAGGAGATGGCGCGGGCGCAGGAGATCCTGGGGGTGGAGCACACCTGGTTGGGTTTCGTGGACTCGGGTTATCCGGAAGGGGATCCGCTTCCTCCCCTGCCGCACGGGTGTTTCGCTGCCGAGCCCTTGACGGTGACGACCGAGGCCTTGGTGCGGGTGATGAGGGAGTTCCGCCCGCATGTCGTGACGACCTATGACGAGCATGGCGGCTATCCGCATCCGGATCATGTCATGACCCATCTGGTGGGCGTCTCGGCTTTCCGGGCTGCCGGTGATCCGGGGGCCTTCCCCCATGCGGGGGAGCCGTGGCAGCCGCTGAAGTTGTATTACAACCAGACGATCGCCCTGGAGCGGATGCGTGCCTTGCACGAGGCTTTGGAGGGTCTGGGGATGGTGAGTCCGTACGGCGATTGGTTGCGTCGTCGTTCCGGGTTGCCCCGACGCGATGTCACAACGCGAGTAGCCTGCGGAGAGTACTTCGAACAACGCAATGCTGCGCTGATGGCCCATGCGACGCAGATCGACCCGGACGGGTGGTGGTTCGCGGCGCCGCTGGACGTGGAGCGCAGGGTATGGCCTCACGAAGATTTCGAGGCTGCGATCAGCTACGTCGGGATCGCAGTGGGGGAGGACGACCTCTTCGCGGGACTGGGTGATCCGGTCGCTGCCGACGAGTTCGCTGTGCGGATCGCCCGTGAGGTAGCTCGGCCCGTCTACGACGTCGTGAAGGAGGCCTCATGAACGGCGCCAACCAGGCTGTGTCCGGCGGTATCGGTGGTTTCCTGGCGTTCTTCCTCTTGGCTTGCGCTCTGTGGCTGCTGATGATGAACATGAATAAACGCCTGCAGAACGTCAAGTACGACGAGGAGCTGCGTCACCAGCGTGAAGTGGCTCAGGACGAGGAAGGACCAGGAGACGTGGACACGGGGTCGTCGAGACAGGGCGGCAGGTCGGGTACGGACGGTCAGGACGGGGCCCGCGTGGGCAGCGGCGGGTCGAGCCCGGCCGCTCCGTCCGGGAAGTGACACGGGGGAGTCGGTGGGTCTTCGCGGGTTGTTGTACGCCTCTTACGAGAGGCGGTTGGCGGCGGGTCTGCGGCCGGAGCGGGTTCCGCGGCATGTGGGAGTGATGCTCGACGGCAACCGTCGGTGGGCGAGGGAGAAGGGTGCTGACACGGCGCAGGGCCATCAGGCCGGCGCGGACAACATTCTTCCTTTTCTCACCTGGAGCGAGGAGGTCGGCGTCGAGGTCGTCACCTTGTGGTTGTTGTCGACGGACAATCTTGCCCGGCCTGAGGTGGAATTGCGTCCGTTGTTGGGCATCATCGAGCGGGTCGTCGCCGATCTGTGTGCGACGGGTCGGTGGCGGGTCAATATCGTGGGTGCCACACGTCTGCTCCCTGCGGAGACCGCCGCCAGGTTGGGGGAGTGCGCGGCGATGACCGCTGCGGTGGAGGGGCTGGTGGTGAATGTCGCGGTGGGTTACGGCGGGCGTCATGAGATCACCGACGCGGTGCGTTCGCTGCTTCGTCAGGCGGAGCAGGAAGGGCGCACCTTGGCTGAGGTGGCCGAGACACTGGACGTCACCGATATCGCGGACCACTTGTACACTAAAGGTCAGCCCGATCCGGACTTGGTGATTCGCACGTCGGGAGAACAACGTATCGGCGGTTTCCTGTTGTGGCAGAGCACGCACAGCGAGCTTTATTTCTGTGAGGCTTTCTGGCCGGACTTCCGTCGGGTGGACTACTTACGGGCGTTGCGGTCGTTCGCGGATCGGGAGCGGCGCTTCGGAACCTGAAGAATTGACAGGTGCCGACCGGTGACGTCATGGGGGTCGTCGTCGGCTCGGCTCATGCCGATGATGAGCAGTGCTCGGGGACGGAGGACAACAGTCGTGCGTGACGTGGGTATCAGGGCGTTTCGGAGACCACGTCCCGATCTCGGCCAGTTGTGGTCGAAGCTGCGGCGGGACGTGGCGGAGGCCTGGGCACTGCCTCTGGTCCGGCGCGGGTTCCTGTCGATGCTGTTGATCGCTTCCGGGTCTTTGACTCCGGCTTTCCTGCCGTTGGACCAGTACAGTTCCAGCCGGAGCGCCTGGATCGTCGAGTTGTTGCACCTGCAGTGGTTGCAGCACGGTCCGGGGCGTTTTGCTGCGACGGTGGTGCTCTCCGCAGGGGTGATCCTCTTGTTGGACACCTGGTTGCGTCTGCGTCCTGTTGCCGGGAGCAAGACGGCGCCGGCGATCACCTGGGCCATCTGGTCGGTTCCGGTGCTGTTGTGTCCACCGTTGTTCAGCCGGGATGCGTACAGCTACGCGGCGCAGGGTTTGGTCGTCATGCGTGGCATCGACCCCTATCAGTCCGGGCCGATCGCGGTTCCCGGTCCTTTCGGTGACCAGGTCGATCCGATGTGGTTCGGCACTCCTGCGCCTTACGGCCCGCTGGCGTTGCAGCTTCAGCACCTGATCGTGGCTCTGGTGGGCAATAACGCCTATGTGGCTGCGGTGATGATGCGTGTTCCTGCGCTGCTGTCGATGGCCTTGGTGGCCTACGCCTTGCCGAGGCTGGCCGGCCGGGTGGGGGTGAACCGTCAGCAGGCGATCTGGCTGGCGGTGCTCAACCCGTTGGTGATGCTGCACATCGTGGGCGGCATGCACAATGACGCGATGATGATCGCCTTGACGGTGGTGGCCCTGCTGCTGGCCAGCCAGGGGCATCTGGTCCTGGGGTGTGTCACCTTGGCTGCGGCTGCAGGTTTCAAGCAGACCGCTTTGATGGCCATCATCGGGGTCGTCGCCTTGGCGATTCGGTACCGGCAGGGCGAGGTGAAGCAGAAGCCTTATGTCATTGGGTTGTTCGTCGGCAGTGTGATCTGGATGATCTCCTTCGAGCTGATGACCTTGGCGACCGGTCTGGGTTGGGGGTGGATCCCGAACTTGACCGTCCCTGCGTCGATCCGTTCGCTGCTCTCCCCGCCTACGTTGGTGGGGAGTATCTTCGAGGGAATCTTCTATCTGATGGGTCTGCCGAAGCTGGTCCAGATGGTGCCGGTTCCCTTGATGCAGAGCATCGGGATGGTGAGTTTCGCTGCGGTGGCGTTCTGGCTGACCTGGAGTTTGGCGCCTCGCCGGCCGATCATGGCCTCAGCGTTGGCCCTGATCATCTTCTGTCTGTGTGGGCCGGTGATCCACCCCTGGTACATGTTGTGGGGCGGGACGTTGTTGGCGGCTACACGGATGGACCGGTGGACCTTCAAGGCTGCGGTCTACGTCTCCTTGTTCCTGTGCACCTACTCGATGATCGATGCTGCTTTCAGCAATGACCGTTCAGCCCTGATCGTCTCGGCGTTGGCCCTGGTCATCTGGAGCGTTCAGGGCATGTTCCGTGGCCCGCAGCGGGCGGCCTCGGACGAACCCAGCGGCCTGTTGGGCCCGAGCCCGTGGGCGGTGGCCCCGTTGAACGACATGTCGGCGGTGGAGTCTTCTGCGGAACAGAAGGGTTCCGCCGAGATGAGCGCCTCGCCTCCTTCTCCCCGCCACCCGACGTCGTCGAGCTGAACTGTTCCGGCGCCGGATGGACGTGGGTGGCCGCGAGATGAATTCCGTGAGACCAGCCGGCGACCGACCTGCGTGATCTGCCTGCGGACCGATCGGTCTCCTTAGGGTGGGAGGGATCTGTCCGTCCCCGGCACCGGTTTACGGGTGCTGGCCCACTCTGCACGTCGAGGAGCTCATTCATGGAGTCCTCCGGGAACACTCGAGGTCGGTTGACCTACGTTCTGGACACCTCGGTCCTGCTCTCCGATCCGCGGGCGATGTTGCGCTTCGCCGAACACGACGTGGTTCTTCCCGTGCTGGTGATCGTGGAGCTGGAAGCGAAACGACACGACCCTGAGCTCGGGTATTTCGCACGCCAGGCTCTTCGTCTTCTGGACGATCTGAGGGTGCGACATGGTCATCTCGACCAGCCGGTACCGGTGGGGGAGTGCGGGGGGACGGTACACGTGGAGCTGAACCGTCAGAACAAGGAGCATCTGCCCTACGGCCTGCGATCGGAGGACAACGACAGCCGGATCCTGGCAGTGGCTCGTAACCTGGCGATGGACGGCCGTTCGGTGGTGGTGGTCAGCAAGGATCTGCCGATGCGGATCAAGGCGTCGGCGATGGGTCTGGACGCCCAGGAGTACCGGGCCGAGTTGGTGGCCGATTCGGGATGGACGGGGCTGGTCGAGCTCGAGGTCGATCCGGAGGAGATCGATCTCCTGTACGAGACGGGCCGGGCGGTGTTGTCCTTGCCGGAGGTGTTGCCGGTGAATACGGGGCTGGTGTTGTCCGCACCGCGTACGCATGCTTTGGGGCGGGTGATGGCGGACGGGTCGGTGCGTCTGGTCCGCGGTGAACGGGATGTGTTCGGTCTTCAGGGCCGGAGTGCGGAGCAGCGGATCGCAGTGGATCTTCTCCTGGACCCGGACATCGGGATCATGAGCCTGGGGGGACGAGCCGGTACGGGCAAGAGCGCCTTGGCCTTGTGCGCGGGGCTGGAGGCGGTGTTGGAGCGACGCCAGCATCGCAAGGTGGTCGTCTTCCGTCCGTTGTATGCGGTAGGAGGACAGGAGCTCGGTTATCTGCCGGGAGGCGAGGGCGAGAAGATGGGTCCTTGGGCTCAGGCCGTCTTCGACACCTTGTCCGCCGTGGTGAGCAACGAGGTCGTGGAGGAGGTGCTGGACCGGGGGTTGTTGGAAGTACTGCCGTTGACCTATATCCGGGGGCGCTCGCTGCACGATGCCTTCGTGGTGGTCGATGAGGCCCAGTCCTTGGAGCGGAACGTTCTGCTGACCGTTCTGTCCCGGATCGGGCAGAATTCCCGGGTGGTGTTGACCCATGACGTGGCGCAGCGGGACAACTTGCGTGTGGGGCGGCACGACGGTGTCGCCGCGGTGATCGAGAAGCTCAAGGGGAACGCTCTTTTCGCGCACGTCACCTTGTCCCGGAGCGAACGTAGCCCGATCGCCGCTTTGGTGACTCGGCTGTTGGAGGGCGGAGAGATCTGATATCACGCCGCTCAGATATCGAGACGATAACGGGAAAGGACTTTGTCGATCGTTCGACCTAGTGCAGGCTAGGGCAAGGTATCGATCCGATAAAGGTTATGTGAATCACTGGTCGCGCAGGCGGCCAAGGTCCATCTCCACGGATCGCTGTTGCTCTACAGCGGAGGTCGTCCCGTGTCGAACTACGAGGGATCCCACCGGGGAATGCGTCGCCGCGACGTCCAGTCGAGGCGCCGCGCCGCAGAACGTATCGCTAAGCAGCGCCGAGGCCCACTGGTCGCCGGCGCCGGGGTCGTCACCCTCTTCGGGATCGGTGCAGGGGTGCTCCATGCGGCCCCGAACACCAGTGGCGGCAAGGCACTGGGCTTCGCCTCCGTCTCCCAGGAGGAGCCGCTGGAACCTGCGCAGCCCCCCAACCGGAATGTCGCGGCCATCTACGACAACGGGCGAGTGCGTGACAGCTACTGGGGGATGGGCCAGGCCCACATCGGCATCGCACGCCAGGCCGGACAGGCCTACCAGAGCGCCGCCGCAGAGAAAGAAGCCAAGGCCAAAGCGATAGCCAAGGCCAAAGCCGATGCCGAAGCGGCCAAGGCGGCCTCCCTGGCCCGCGCCCAGGCCGACCCCCGCTCGGTCGCCCGAACACTTGTCGCGCAACGAGGCTGGGGCCCTGGAGAATTCGCCTGCCTCGACCAGTTGTGGAACAAGGAGAGCAGATGGCAGTTCAATGCCACCAATGCCTCCTCCGGCGCCTACGGAATTCCCCAGTCCCTGCCAGCCAGCAAGATGGCCTCGGCCGGCGCCGACTGGAAGGTGAACCCCACCACCCAGATCACCTGGGGTCTGGGATACATCTCCGGGCGATACGGCAGCCCCTGTGCGGCGTGGGGCCACAGCCAGTCGCACAACTGGTACTAGCGTTACCTGCAGGGGGAAGGAACACGGTCACGGCGCGGCGCAAGAGCGCAGCCCGACCCAAGACGGTGCCGACACCGGACATACCCCTCCGATCCGGGTGTCGACATCTCGCGTCCGCCACGGCTCTCCGAGCCGTGGCGGACGCCCACGTCCCCGTGCCCGAATCACAACTTCCGCAGTCGGACGTTCCGCACGCTGTGATCGGCCCCCTTGGTGAGCACCAAGGTCGCGCGTGCCCGGGTGAGCTGCACGTTCTGACGAAGATTCGGTCCGTTGATCGCCTCCCAGATCCCCGACGCCATCGACACCGCCTCGGCATCCGACAGGTCGGCATACCGATGGAAATAGCTGCCCGGATCGGCGAAAGCAGTACGTCGCAAGGTCAGGAAACGATTGATGTACCAACGCTTGATGTCCTCTACCCGGGCATCGACGTAGACCGAGAAGTCGAAGAAATCCGCGACGGCCAGCCCGTACCGGCCGTCCGGCCGCAACCGGGGGCTCTGCAGGACATTCAGACCTTCCACGATCAGCACATCCGGCCTGCGCACCTCGATCCGCCGGTCAGGGACGATGTCGTAGACCAGATGGCTGTAGACCGGAGCGGTCACCACGTCGGCACCGGCCTTCACCTCAGCGACGAAACGCAACAAGGCCCGCTGGTCGTAACTCTCAGGGAAACCCTTACGTTCGAGAAGACCCCTCCTCTCCAATTCGGCATTGGGGTAGAGGAAACCGTCGGTGGTCACCAGCTCCACCCTGGGCGTGCTCGGCCAACGCGCCAGCATTTCCCGCAGGAGGCGCGCCGTGGTCGACTTGCCCACAGCGACCGAACCGGCCACTCCGATCACGAAAGGCGTCCGCTCCGGGCGCTCGCCGAGGAAGTTACTGGTGATCGTGTGCAGCGAATCCGTTCCCTCGACGTAGAAGCTGAGCAGCCGGGAGAGAGGAAGGTAGACGTCCTCCACCTCCCGCAGGTCGATCTGTTCGCCCAGACCGGCGATACGGGCGACATCGGCATCGGTCAGACGTAGCGGATGCGCTTCCCGCAACCGCGCCCAGGCCGACCGGTCCAGCTCGACGTACGGTGAGGGGATCGAGTCATGCGAATGAGACACCAGGGCATTCTCCCGCACGACCACGACACGCCAGCACTGAGGAGTGGGCGCGTCGGGCTCCGTTACACTCCCCCTCATGTGCGGAATCGTGGGATACGTCGGGCCGGAGGCCGGCCAGCGGGCGCTCGAAGTCATCATGGAGGGCCTGGCTCGGCTCGAGTATCGCGGATACGACTCCGCTGGAGTCGCCCTGGTGGCCGATCGAAACATCGTGTCGGCGAAGAAGTCCGGAAAACTGGTGAACCTGCGTTCTCAGCTCGAGAACGAGCCGATGCCCGCGGCTCGCGCCGGTATCGGGCACACCCGCTGGGCGACCCACGGCGGGCCCACCGACGAGAACGCCCACCCGCATCTCGGCGGTGACGACGACCGCCTGGCGTTGATCCACAACGGCATCATCGAGAACTTCCACGTCCTGAAGTCCGAACTCCTCGAGGAAGGCGTCGTCTTCCGCTCCGAGACGGACACCGAGGTCGCTGCGCAGATGCTGGCGCAGGCCTACGCCCGTACCAGCGACCTGACCCTGGCCATGCAGTCCGTGGTGAACCGCCTGGAGGGGGCTTTCACCCTGTTGGCCGTCCACGCGGACTCGCCCGGAACGGTCGTCGCCGCCCGCAGGAACTCCCCACTGGTCATCGGCCTGGGGGAGGGGGAGAACTTCCTCGGATCCGACGTGGCGGCCTTCATCGGGCACACCCGTATGGCGATGGAGGTCGACCAGGACCAGATCGTCACGATCACTGCGGAGGACGTCAAGGTCATCTCCTTCGACGGCGCACCTGCCGAAGGAAAACGGTTCGAGGTCACCTGGGACGCCGCGCAGGCGGAAAAGGGCGGACACCGCTCCTTCATGGAGAAGGAGATCCTGGAACAACCCCATGCCCTGGCCGACACCCTCCTGGGCCGGACCAACACCGACGGCGACCTCGTCCTCGACGAGATGCGGATCGACCCCGATCGTCTGCGCGCGGTCACCAAGATCGTGATCGTCGCCTGCGGAACAGCCTTCTACTCCGGGCTGACCGCGAAATACGCCATCGAACACTGGACCCGCATCCCCTGCGAGGTGGAGCTGGCACATGAGTTCCGCTACCGCGACCCGGTGATCGACGACTCCACCCTGGTGGTCTCCATCAGCCAGTCCGGCGAGACGATGGACACCTTGATGGCGGTCAAGCACGCCCGGGCACTCGGCGCGCTCACCTTGTCGATCTGCAATACACACGGTGCGACGATCCCCCGGGAGAGCGACGCCGCCCTCTACACCCACGCCGGTCCGGAGATCGCGGTCGCCTCGACGAAGGCCTTCACGGCACAGATCGCCGCCTGCTATCTCTTCGGGCTGTACCTGGCCCAACTGCGCGGAGACAATGCCACCGCCCGAGCGGTGATGACCGAGCTGTCCGAGCTCCCCGCCAAGGTCGAGACCGTCCTGGGTGGAATGGACCGGGTCCGTGAGATCGCGCACTTCATGGCAGACACCCGCTCGGTGCTCTTCCTGGGGCGGCACGTCGGCTATCCGATCGCGCTCGAAGGAGCGCTGAAGCTCAAGGAGATCGCCTATATCCACGCCGAAGGCTTCGCCGCGGGCGAGCTGAAGCACGGGCCGATCGCGCTCATCGAGCCAGGACAGCCGGTGTTCATCGTGCTGCCGTCGCCCTCGACCCCGCATCACCTGCACGACAAGGTCGTCTCCAATATCCAGGAGATCCGGGCCCGCGGAGCCCGTACCCTCGTCATCGCCGAACAGGGGGACCAGGCCGTGCTGCCCTTCGCGGACGAGGTCATCGAGGTCCCGGCAACCAGCCCGCTGCTCGCCCCGCTACTCACGATCATCCCCCTGCAGGTCTTCGCCTGCGAACTTGCCACCGCCAAGGGACTGGACGTCGATCAGCCGCGCAACCTGGCCAAGAGCGTCACCGTCGAATGAGTTCGGAGCCGACCGGGTCGGGCCGTGCCGGGCAACGGCCGAGCCCGGTCTGGTCGGTCGTTCCCCGCCAGCCCGAAACGCGCCCCCGGCTCAGGGGTCGATCTCGATGATCGTGGGGATCGGCATCGACGTCTGCGAGATCGCACGACTCGGGAAAGCGCTCTCCCGCACCCCTGAGCTACGCCACCGACTGTTCACCGACGCCGAAGCGGAACTCCCGCTGGAATCCTTGGCCGCCAGATTCGCGGCCAAGGAGGCCCTCGCCAAAGCCTTGGGCGCCCCCGCCGGGCTGAGTTGGTCGGACGCCGAGGTACTGCGCGGTCCGGACGGAGCACCTACCGTGGTGATGCGAGGTAGCGTGGCAGCACGAGCCGAAGCACTGGGGGTCACCCGGGTTCATCTGTCGCTCTCCCACGACGCAGGCATCGCGACGGCCTTCGTCGTCGCCGAACACTGAGGCGCTCCGACCCGGGCAACGACAGCGAAAGGGAACCCATGGTTCTGCAGGCGTGGTCCGTATCGGACGTCCGGTCGGCCGAAGCGACCCTGATGGAGCGCCTCCCCGAGGGAGAGCTGATGCAGCGAGCGGCCAAAGGTCTGAGCAAGGTTCTGCGTAGCCGGGTCAAAGGACGCCCCGGCCCGGCCCGTGTCGTCGGGCTCGTCGGCTCGGGCGGCAACGGAGGCGACACCCTGTACGCTCTGGCCCGGCTGGCTCGCAAGGAATCCGCTGCAGGTGTCGCCGCCTTGCTGCTCTCCGAACGCGGCGTCCACACCTCCGCACTCGACACGGCCCGCCGGTGCGGCGTCCAGATCGTCGACGCCCTGACAGCCAAGGCCGGCGATGTGCTGGCCATCGTGGCCGAGGCCGACATCCTGGTCGACGGGGTCACCGGCATCGGCGGACGTCCCGGATGGCAACCCATCATCGCCGACCTGATCGAAGAAATTCTCGAAGCAGCACCGCGCGACGCCCACATCATCGCGGTCGACCTCCCCAGCGGTGCAGATCCGGCAGGCGAACACGTCGAGGCCGCCAGCGTCTGGGCGGACGAGACCGTGACCTTCGGTGTTCCCAAACCAGTACACGTCCTGGCCACCGAACCCCGATGCGGAGTACTGACCGTCGTCGACATCGGCTTGACCCCGCAGAGCATCCCGACCGCCGAACGACTCGACCACGACGACGTCGCCGGACTCTGGCCGATCCCCCTCCCCGACGACGACAAGTACTCCCGTGGCGTACTCGGCGTGGTGGCGGGGAGCTCCACCTACTCCGGAGCTGCCGTACTGACCGTCCTGGGCGCGATCTGCTCCGGAGCCGGGATGGTCCGGTATATCGGCCCGCAGACTCCGTCGGACCTGGTCCGGGCGGCTGCACCCGAAGCCGTGATCACCCCCACCGTCCGCGACACCCATGTGAACGCCTGGGTGGTCGGACCTGGCATCGACGCCACGGACACCCGGTCCAGAGCCGCAGCCAAACACGTCGACGACGCTCGTCTCGCCCTGTCCACGGACACACCCCAGGTGATCGACGCCGGAGGGCTGGAACTTCTGGACGGGCCCGTCCGCACCGGACACGAGAAGACGCTGCTGACCCCACACGCCGGCGAACTCGCCCGACTGCTCCACCGACTCGCCGGAGAACAGGTCGACCGCCAGGACATCAAATCCGCGCCGGTCACCCACGCACGACGCGCAGCGGATCTCCTCGACGCCACCGTGCTCCTCAAAGGACGGATCACCTATATCGTCCCGCCGACCTCCTCCGGACTGCCCGTACGAGCCCAATCCGATGCGCCGGCCTGGGCCGCGACCGCAGGTTCAGGAGACGTCCTCGCCGGACTGGCCGGAACCCTCCTCAGTGCAGGTCTGCCCGCGATCGACGCCGGAAGTCTGGCCGCGCTGGTCCACGGCATCGCCGCAGAAAGACTCAGCAGAGGCGGGCCGATACGGGCCCGGTCCCTCGCCGAAGAACTTGCCCCGACCATCGCAGCACTACTGTCGAGACAGTGACCCGCCGACCGGAGGACACCTGTCGAATCTCCTCCTGAACAGTCAGCTGTCGCCTTCCTGCGCCAAGATGGAGAGGTGACTCAGCATGCCGAGACCCTGTCCCAGCGTCGGCCCCGCAGGATGACCACCGAGCGACGAGTCGGCCCGGCCCGGCTCATCATCGACCTCGACGCCATCGAGGAGAACACCCGCGAACTCCGCCGACGCAGCGGAGACGCCCACGTGATGGCCGTGGTGAAAGCCGACGGATACGGGCACGGGCTCCTCCCCGCAGCCCGGTCCGCGCTCGCCGGCGGCGCCACCTGGCTGGGAACCGCGCTGCTGGGGGAAGCACTGGAACTACGTAGGCAGGGGATCAACGGTCGGATCCTGTCCTGGCTGCACACCCCCGGATCGGCTTTCGACGACGCGATCCTGGCCGATATCGACCTCGCCGCCGCGGACACCTGGTCCCTGGAAGAGATCGCCCAGGCAGCACGGCTCGCCGGCAGGACAGCACGCGTCCACCTGAAGGTCGACACCGGACTGGGCCGCAACGGCGCCTACGGGGACGATGTCGCCGCACTGATTTCTCGCGCCGCCGAACTGGAACGCGAAGGAATTCTGTCGATCGTGGGATTGATGAGCCACTTCGCCTACGCCGATGCGCCGGGGCACCCCACGGTCCGGGCACAGCAGGACACCTTCCGCGGATATGCGGACGACTGCGAACGTGCCGGGATCGACCTCGAGGTCCGACACCTGGCCAACTCCGCGGCGACCCTGACCGACCCCGACTGCGCCTTCGACATGGTCCGGCCAGGGTTGGCCCTCTACGGGCTGTCCCCGGTGCCTCAGACAGGTGACCCCGAACACTTCGGGCTCCGCCCGGCCATGACCTGCTCAGCAGACCTGGCGCTGGTGAAGACGATCCCCGCAGGACAAGGCGTCAGCTACGGACACGAATACCGTCCGGCCCGGGACACCCGCATCGGGGTCGTCCCTGTCGGATACGCCGACGGCATCCCCCGCAGTGCCTCCGGCACGGGGCCGGTTCAGGTAGGCGGAACACGCATGCAGATCGCAGGCCGGGTCTGCATGGACCAGTACGTCCTCGACCTCGGACCGGACAGCCCCTGCCGGGCCGGGGACGAGGTGATCCTCTTCGGCGACCCGGCCCTCGGCGTCCCCTCGGCGCAGGACTGGGCCGACGCCGCAGGCACGATCAGCTACGAGATCATCACCAGGATGAGTACCCGGCTGCCGCGAGAATACGTGCAGAAGGAGACACCGTGAACGACGAGGCGAGCCGCCTCCCCTGGCGGATGGGCATGGGCACCCTACGCACGGTGACCGGCCTCACCCTGGGGCTGACAGCGGCCGGGCTCACCGCTGCAGCCGGGGTCGCCGCGGACCGGCTCAGCAGGGACCGGAGGATCGCCCTGGCTCTCGACGAACAGCGAGGCACGACCAAGGACTCCACCTACCACGACGAACCGGACCGGCAGCTCGTCGTCCTGGCCAGCGACGGCGTCCCCCTGCACGTCGAGATCGACGAAGCACGAGGCCCGGACCGAGACCGCCCGGCCCGGCCCACAGTGGTCTTCAGCCACGGATACTGCCTCTCCCGACGGTGCTGGGTCTTCCAACGCAGAGCTCTACGCGAAGCCGGATACCGAGTCGTCCTGTGGGACCAACGAGGCCACGGCCTGTCCGGAACCGGGGAGACCGACAGCTACCACATCGACCAACTGGGCAGAGACCTCGAGAAAGTCATCGCCGAAGTGGTACCGGAAGGGCCTCTCATCCTGGTCGGACACTCCATGGGCGGGATGACCCTGATGGCTCTCGGCCTCGACTACCCCGAACTGGTCCGCGAGAGAGTGGTGGGCGCAGCCTTCGTGGCCACCAGCACCGGAGGCCTGTCCACCGTCTCCTACGGACTGGGAGCCGCCGCAGGCAAAGCGGTGCACCTGTTCGGCCCCACCGCAGCCGGGCATCTGGCCAGCTTCCAGGGCGCTGTCGACGGCGCCGTCCGGGCAGGCAAGGACGTCATGAACTTCGTCGTCGACTGGGGATCCTTCGGCTCCCCGGTCCCGATGAGTATCGCCGAACTCACCACCGACATGATCTTCGCCACCCGCATGGAGGTCATCTCCGCTTTCATGCCCCATTTCGACCGACACGACAAGAGCGAAGCCCTGGCGACCTTCCGCGGCATCGAGACCCTGGTGCTCAACGGAAGCAGCGACAAACTGACCCCGCCCGCGCACAGCGACGAGATCGTCCGGCTTCTCCCCGGTGCCGAACACATCGTGATCGAGGACGCCGGACACGTCATCATGCTCGAACACCCGGACATCCTGAACGAACAGCTCCTCGCGCTCCTCAACCGGGCCGAACGAGCAGGCCAGCCCCTCACCGATCCCCCGGAGTCCACCCACCCCGTCCGGGTCGTCGACGTCGCCCGTCGCCGCGCCGCCCGCCAGGCGAACAACCGGATCAGACGGACCCGGTCCTGAACGCGTACGGTAGCTGACGGCACGAGCAGGACGACGCCCGCAACAGGCCGTCCTCACGCCCAGGTCGTCTCACATCCGGCGACCCGGACAACACAGCGGAGGTGGAACTCGGTGAGCATCGAGGTCTCGGCAAGGCGGACACTGGTCGACGCAGAAGACACCCGGTCCTGGGGGCGAGCCCTGGCCTCTGTGCTACAGGCCGGGGACATCGTCCTACTCACCGGGGAACTCGGCGCCGGGAAGACCACGCTCACCCAAGGGCTCGCCGAAGGACTCCAGGTGCGAGGACCGATCACCAGCCCCACCTTCGTGATCGCCCGGATCCACCCCTCCCTGGTGGACGGCCCTGACCTGGTCCACGTCGACGCCTACCGGATCGGCGGTTCCCTCGAACTGGAGGACCTGGACCTCGACGCCTCCGTCGACCGCAGCGTCACCGTCGTCGAATGGGGCCACGGCATGGCCGAGACCCTCGCCGAAAGCTGGTTGGAGGTCGACCTCAGGCGGGCGCTCGCCGACGAAGGGCCTGGGCTGTGCGGTGCAGGGGAGGACGAGGAGGAGGTCTCCGATCCTCGCACCGTCCGGGCGGTCGGGCACGGTCCTCGATGGGAGGGATTCGCCGGCGCCGTCGGGTGACGGGTGACAACCGTTCGAACTGATCCTGGTCCGGGGTATTCGCCGGATGGTCTAGCCTGGAACACGTGCTTCTGCTGGCTTGTGACACCTCGACGAGTGCCATCACCGTGGGTCTGCACGATGGTCGGTCCATCGTCGCAAGTGAATCCACGATCGACGTTCGAGCACACGCCGAACGGCTCGCTCCTTCGGTGAACGAGGTGCTCCGCCGGGTGGGTGCGACACCGGATGATGTCACCCATGTCGTGGGTGGCACGGGCCCTGGCCCGTTCACCGGCTTACGGGTGGGTCTGGTGACCGCGCAGGTCTTCGCCTGGTCGGTGGGGCTCACGGCTGCGGGGGTGTGCAGCTTGGACGCGCTGGCGCACCGGGTGTTGCTCGACGGCTCGGTCGAGGAAGGACAGGAGTTCCTCGTCGCCACGGATGCCCGCCGCAAAGAGGTCTACTGGGCCACCTACCGGGTGCTTTCGGGTGTGGTGGAACGACAGGAAGGTCCGGCGGTGACGCGCCCGTCCGAACTCCCCGATGAGGTCACGGCGCTGCCCTGTGCAGGGCGAGGCCCGTTGCTCTACCCGGAGATTCTCCGGCAGGGATGGGACGTCCTCGACGTGGACGGCGGCGCGATGTCCGATCTCGCGGTCCGTCGTCTTCAGACCGGACAGGTATTGGGCCCCGCCGATCCCGACTACCTTCGCCGCCCTGACGCGGTGCCCGCTCAGGCCAAGCCGGTGATCCCGGTCGGTCGATGAGCGCCGGCGGGGACGGCCGCGCTGAGCAATCACTTCCTTCTCCGGGTTCTGGAGCATCCGTCGGAGCCGTCCTGCGGGTGATGCGCTGGCAGGACATCCCGGTGCTGGCCGGGATGGAAGCAGAGCTCTTCCACCACGACGCCTGGAGCGAGAACACCTGGTGGTCGGAGCTCGCGGGTCGTCCGCGGCGGACCTATGTCGTGGGCGAGGACGAGGAAGGGATCTGCGGTTATGCAGGTCTGGATCTCGGTGGTGAGGTCGCCGATGTCATGACCGTGGCCGTGGCTCCTCGAGCTCAGGGGCGGGGGTACGGTCGGATGCTTCTCGACTGGTTGATGTCGACGGCCCGCCATGCCGGTGCGCGATATCTGATGCTCGAGGTGCGCGCCGACAACGACGCCGCGATCGGCTTGTACGAAACGGCAGGATTCATGCGGTTGTCCGTCCGGAGACGGTATTACCAACCCGGTGACGTGGACGCCTACATCATGCGAAAGGAACTGTGCGATGACGTCTGACGGGCCACTCGTCCTGGGGATCGAGAGCAGCTGCGACGAGACCGGTGTCGGCATCGTCCGCGGTGAGACACTCCTGTGCGATGCCGTTGCCAGCAGCGTCGAACAGCATGCGCGCTACGGAGGTGTCGTCCCGGAGGTCGCCAGCCGGGCACACGTGGAGGCCATGGTCCCCACCTTGGAACGGGCCTGCCGTGAGGCCGGTGTCCGTTTGTCGGACCTGGACGCCATCGCGGTGACCGCCGGTCCTGGCCTGGCAGGGGCACTCATGGTGGGGACGGCAGCGGCGAAGGCCTTGGCAGCGTCGCTGGACAAGCCGCTCTACGGGGTGAACCACCTGGCCGGTCACGTGGCTGTCGACATCCTGGAGCACGGTCCGCTGCCCGAACCGACGGTAGCGCTGCTGGTTTCCGGAGGGCATTCCTCTCTTCTGCTGGTCAAGGACGTGACCTGTGATATCACCAGCCTGGGGGACACCATCGACGACGCTGCGGGAGAGGCCTTCGACAAAGTGGCCAGAGTCCTCGGGCTGCCTTTCCCCGGCGGGCCCTGGGTGGACAAGGCCGCCCGTGGGATGGCCGATGTGCCCGGCGTGGATCCGCAGTCCGGCCCTGGCGATCCGGCGTTCGTGTCTTTCCCTCGCGGGTTGACCAGCGGTCGGGACATGGAGCGTCATCGCTACGACTTCAGCTTCTCCGGGTTGAAGACGGCCGTGGCCCGGTGGGTGGAGGCGCGAGGCGGCGGGGAGGGGCTACCGATCGCGGACGTCGCGGCCAGTTTCCAGGAGGCGGTGACCGACGTGTTGACGAAGAAGGCCGTCCTGGCCTGTCGGGAGCATGGGGTGACGGATCTTCAGATCGGCGGCGGGGTGGCGGCCAACTCCAGGTTGCGAGCGCTGGCCGAGGAGCGTTGTCAGGAGGCCGGGATCCGGCTGCGGGTCCCCCGCCCGGGTCTGTGTACGGACAACGGGGCCATGATCGCGGCCTTGGGCGCGCAGATGGTCATGCGCGGGCACCGCCCGTCGCGGATGGACCTGACCGCGGACTCCTCGATGACCGTCGCGCAGGTGCTGGTCTGAGGCGCTGCTGAGCCGCGGACGTCGCAGGCCTGCAGGACGAGGGAGCATGTCATGAGTGGTCAGGTTGTCGTCGTCGGTGGCATAGGTCTCGAGGAGACCGTTCATGTGCGCCGGGTGGTCGTGGACCGCTCGGTGGAGGTGGCGGAGCGGGTCGCGACGACCGTGGGTGGCGCTGCGGCGTGGGCTTGTGTGGCTGCCGCGGCGGCCGGGGCCGCAGTGCGATGTGTGGCGGCCGTCGGCACCGACCGTGCCGGTGTCCTCTGTCGACAGCATCTGGCCCGCGCCGATGTCGATGTCACCGGCGTCCTTCCTCTGGAGGGGGCCACGACCAGGTTGATTCGACGGTCGGCTGCCGGCGCTGCGGAGGTGGGTTCTACGGGAGCTCTGTCCGAGGACCCGGCCGATTCTTCCTTGTTGATCCTGCCTGGAGCGGGATGGCCGACGCAGGGGTTGCAGACCGAACGTGTCCTGGGGCGTTGCGAACCGGGTGATGTGCTTCTCATCGAATGGTCGGCGCTTCCCGATGCCGACGGGTTGGTCCGGGCAGCCTATGAACGTGACATGCAGATCATGGTTTTACTCGCGCCCTATCCCGTGTCTCCCTTTCCGATCGACCTGCGACTGGTCGACGTGGCAGTGGTGGACCGGGCCGGAGCGGCTCTGCTGGCTGATGCGGGTGAACTCCCAGGCTCTTTGTGTGTCACCCTCCCCGGCTACGGTCTCTCCTGGGACGGCCAGACCTCTGTGGCACCGGTCGCGAAGGGGCTGTCGACCGCGGCGGTGGTTACCGACGAACGCGGGCACGCCGTATTGGCGGGTACGATCGCCGGGCGCCTCGCCTGTGGCGACGATCGACCCCAGGCGGCTCAGGGTGCATTGTCCGCGGCGGGGCAACTCGTCGTGACATCGGACGACCCGGGAATGACGGGCGCTGTTTCGGCGTCTGCTGAGCCCGGCAGCGCAGCATGGTTGAACCTGAGACCGTGGGCACATCTGCGCCTGGACGTGGAGGAACTGGGATGAATCCGTCGATGGCCTGCGCCGTGGTGATGGTCGACGAGCTGATCAGGCTCGGTCTGCGGCACGCTGTGCTCTGCCCGGGTTCCCGGTCGGCGCCTCTCGCCTATGCCTTGGCCGATGCTGATGCCGCAGGTCGGTTGACCTTGCATGTACGGGTGGACGAGCGGAGTGCGGCCTTCCTGGCTGTGGGGCTGGCCAAGGAGAACCGTGTGCCGGCAGTGGTGGTGACCACGTCGGGGACGGCCGTGGCCAATCTGCATCCAGCGGTTCTTGAGGCCGACAGCTCAGGGGTTCCGCTGCTGGTGTTGAGCGCAGACCGTCCGCCGGAGCTGCGGGGCACGGGCGCCAACCAGACGATGGATCAGGTGAAGCTTTTCGGCGCCGCTGTGCGGTGGGCCCACGACCTGGGTGTGCCGGAGATGCGGGCGGGGCAGCAGTCCGTATGGCGTTCATGTCTCGACCGGGCCTGGTCGGCTGCTGTCGGTGATCTCGGAGGGCGGCCTGGCCCGGTGCATGTCAATGTTCCGCTCCGGGACCCGCTGCTCCCGGATCTCTCGGAGAGGTCTGAGCAGTGGCCCGAGGATCTCGACGGACGTCCGGAGGGGCGGCCGTGGACGGCGACCGGGCCGGAGACGAAGAGCGCGTTCACTTCGTCGTCTGTCGTTGAGCCGCTGCCCGATGTGCCACGGACACTCGTGCTGTTGGGGGATATGAACGATCCGGAGGCCTGCCTCGACGTGGTCGACGGTGCTCAGTCCATGGGATGGCCTGTGGTTGCGGAGCCTTTCGGGCGGAGGCACTTGCGAGGAGTGGTTCCCCATGGGCCCCTGGCGGTGACGGTCCCGGGGTTTCTGGATTCCCATCTTCCGGAGCGGATCTTGGTCTTCGGGCGGCTCACGTTGACGCGTTCGTTGGCCGGTTTGCTGCGCACTCCGGGGGTTCCGGTCGAGTCGGTAGCGGCTTCGCAGGCCTGGCCCGATCCTGGGCACGTGCTCTCCCGGGTGCACCCCTGGGCGTCGTGGCAGGCCCGCCGGCAGTCCGGGTACGGGGTGGCCCGGAGCGACGAGGACTGTTCGTGGACTGCGGCGTGGGCAGAGGCTGGGCGTCGCCTGGGCGCGCGGGTGGGCACACTCCTGGAGTCGGAGGAGCTCTGGCCGAGCGGGCCGGCCTTGGCTAAGGCGGTGCTCTCGGCGTTACCCGCGGGCTCCCGGTTGTTCGTCGGCTCGTCGAATGCGGCGAGGGATGTCGATCTGGCGCGTTCTGCGGACGAGGTGGTGGTCTTCGCTTCACGGGGGTTGGCCGGCATCGACGGCAATGTCTCCACGGCCTGCGGCCTGGCCTTGGCCGGAGGCTCTCCGACCTATGCTCTGATGGGTGATCTGACCTTCCTGCACGACGCGAACGCTCTGCTCCTGGGCCCTGACGAACCGGAACCCGATATCACCTTCGTGGTGGCGGACGATTCCGGCGGGGGTATCTTCGCGACCTTGGAGTATGGGGAGGCCGGCCGGGAGCGTTTCTTCGACCGGGTGTTCGCCACGCCGGTCCGGACGGACCTGGCTGTTGTCGCTGCCGCCAGCGGTATCTCCACGGTGGAGGCCCATGACCGGGCGGCACTGATGGCTGAGCTGTCGGCCCCTCCGCGGGGGGTGCGTGTGGTGCGGGTGAGTTTGGATCGTTCGGTACACCGGGAGGTCGGCCGACGTCTTCAGGGAGCTGCCGCAGAAGTCCTGTCCGCTTGTTGACCAGGGTGATATCGGAGGGCGGCAGCCGTTCCTCTGAGTGGGTTCAGGGAGCCAACGGGCCGGGGGCGAGCGCGGAACGCATCGGTACCAGTTTCGCGTCGGATTCGGCGAGCTCTGCAGCAGGGTCCGATCCGGCGACGATGCCGCAGCCGGCGAAGATGCGCATCTGACGGGTGTCCTCCGGGTCGAGGGCACCGCATCGTAGGGCGACGCCCCATTCCCCGTCCCCGGAGGCGTCGATCCAGCCGACCGGGCCGCTGTATCGGCCTCGGTCCATCTTCTCGAGTTCGGTGATGGTCTGGCTTGCGAGCTGCCGGGGGGTTCCGCACACTGCGGCCGAGGGGTGCAGCGCGGCGGCCAGCGAGAGCGATGTCGCGCTGTCGGAGACCCAGCCGGTGACATCGGTGGCGAGGTGCATGACATTGGGCAGGTGCAGCACGAACGGGGTCTCGGGGATGTTCAGTGAGGTGCAGTGGGGGGTCAACGATTCGGCGACGGAACGGACCGCGTACTCGTGTTCTTCGAGGTCTTTGCTGCTGCGGGCGAGTGATGCCGAGAGGGCCAGGTCGCGTTCGTCGTCGCCGGTTCGTCGGATGGTTCCGGCGAGTACCCGTGAGGTGACCAGGCCTTTCTCCAATCTGCAGAGCATTTCCGGGGTAGCTCCGACGAGTCCGTCCACGGCGAAGACCCAGGTGGGGGTGTAGTCGGCGGCCAGCCGACGGAGCAGCCATCGGACGGAGAGCGGATTTTCGGTCTCGACGTGCAGATCCCGGGCGAGGACCACCTTGTCGAGGTCGGTGCGGGAGATATGTTCGACGGCGTCTGCGACGGCGGCCTGCCAGCTCGGTCCGCTGTGGGCGCCGTCGGAGAAGGCGGTCTCCCCAGGAGAGGCCGGTGCTCTTCGCGATGTGTCGGTGGCCTGATGGCGGGTGACGAAGGATTCGACGAGTTGTCGATGGGCGTTCCGGAGCTCGCCGGTGGTGTGGACGGTCAGCGTGTCGACCACCGTGGTCAACAGGCACTGTTCACCCTCACGGCGGAGGATCACCTGGGGGACGGTGAGGAGTCCGCCGTGTTCGGAGTCGTCGGCGAAGGCGAATGAGCCGAAAGCCAGTGGTTCTTCCGTTGCCCGGCCGCTGTCCTGGGTCGAGGTCACCTCGGCGCGGGTGACCACCTGACGCCACCAGTGCTCGGCGTCGCTGAATCGTCGAGGCCCGTTCGTGGCGACCGATGCGACCTGTCCCCAACCGACTTTCCCGTTTCCTTCACGTGTCCAGGCGTGGATCTTCGAGGGTGCCCTTCGTCCGGGCAAGGACGACAGGAGGTCGACCGGGTTCCGCAGAGGTTGGGTGTGGAAGGAGAGCGCTGCCGGGTTGGTTTCGTGCATCGGCTGCTGAGGGGGGGTGGCGGCGGTGTCGTACATCTCCCGTTCAGGATAATCCCTGGCCGGGGTCTGTTCGTCATCGGTGGGGCTGTGGTGCAGGCAGGAGGTCGGGACCGTGGCCGGTGCGCGCAGGCGGCCTCGGTCTTCTGCGAGGATGACCACTGTGAATCGCGCCAGCCTCGACAAGCAACCCCGTGACGTAGCGTCGATGTTCGATCAGGTTGCATCCCGTTACGACCTGATGAACGATCTGATGACCGGGGGGATCGCCCGGTTGTGGCGCCGGGCTCTGGTCGCTGCGGTCGATGCGCGTCCTGGCCAACGGGTCTTGGACATCGCTGCGGGGACGGGCACGTCGTCGATGCCTTTCTACCGGGCGGGTGTGCAGGTGGTGCCGGCCGATTTCTCCCTCGGTATGCTCCGGCAGGGTAGGCGTCAGCATCCCGAGCTGCCTTTCGTCGCGGCCGATGCCACCCGGTTGCCTTTTGCGGATGCGTCTTTCGATGCGGTCACCATGTCCTACGGGCTGCGCAACGTGCAGAACTTTCGGGGTGCCTTGGCCGAGTTCGCCAGGGTGACCCGTCCTGGGGGTCGTCTGGTCGTCAACGAGTTCTCACAACCGGTGAATCCGCTCTTCCGACGGGTGTATCAGGAGTACTTGATGGGGGCTCTTCCGGCGATGGCGGCCCGGTTTTCCTCGAATCCCGAGTCCTATGTGTATCTGGCCGAATCCATTCAGTCGTGGCCGTGCCAGGAGGAGCTCGCCGTGGCAATTCAGGAGGCTGGCTGGCGAGATGTGCAGTGGCGCAACCTGAATGGAGGAATCGTCGCTCTGCACCGGGCGGTGCGGGGCTGAAGGACGTTCCCTGTTGCCTCTACCGTTCTCGATATGGCTGGTCCGCTGTGGCTTCGCTTGCTCCGGAGTCCGGTAAGGTCAAGTCGTTTGCCCCCGCGTGAATCCGTGAGGGACGCCGCGGTCGGAAGTCGACCGTGGGCCGTCCCGAGCTGACCCTTGAAGGACGCCGTGACTGACTCTCATCCATCGCAGGCTGTCGGTTCCGCTGAAACCGCTGATGTCATCGTGGTCGGCGCCGGTCCGGGTGGCTCCGCGACCGCTGCCTATCTGGCGATGGCGGGCCTGGATGTCCTCCTGCTGGAGAAAGCACATTTTCCTCGAGACAAGATCTGCGGGGACGGGCTGACCCCGCGTGCGGTTCGTGAACTGGCCCAGCTGGGCGTGCCTACCGCCGAGGAGGACGGGTGGATCCGTAACAAGGGTCTGCGTATCGTCGGTGGCGGGCGGCGTTTCGAACTGGACTGGCCCGAGACCGACTACTTCCCGCCTTACGGGATGGTCCGTAAGCGGCAGGAACTCGACGAGATTCTGGCCCGGTACGCCGCGGAACGGGGAGCGCGGCTCCTGGAAGGTGTCAATGTCCAGGAGGCGATCCGGGAGGAGTCCTCCGGCCGGATCCAGGGCGTGACCGCCAAGGTCATGGGCCGTGACGGAAGAGCCACCGGGGAAACCGTCTCCTTCCGTGCGCCGGTCGTGGTCGCGGCGGATGGGGTCTCCTCACGGCTGTCCATGGCGATGGGTCGTCCGAAGCGGGACGACCGGCCGATGGGTGTCGCGGTCCGGACCTATTACGAGTCGCCGGTGCGGACGAACGACGAGTACATGGAGTCGTGGCTGGAGCTGTGGGTCCCGGAGGACGAAGGTTCCCGTGGCCTCTCCGGCGCGGGCGCGGCAGGGAAGGACATCCTCTTGCCCGGGTACGGGTGGATCTTCGCCTGCGGCGACGGGACGGCCAATGTAGGCCTCGGGATGCTCGACACGTCGCCGGCCTTCGGACGGGTCGACTATCGGGACGTCATGCGTCGTTGGGTGGCCACTCTCCCGGCGGAATGGTCTTTCACCGAGGAGACCGCGGTCCAGCCGATCCGGGGCGCGGCTCTGCCGATGGCGTTCAACCGCCAGCCGCTGTATGCAGACGGGCTGTTGTTGGTGGGTGACGCCGGAGGGATGGTCAACCCGTTCAACGGGGAGGGCATCGACTATGCGATGGAGGCCGGAAGAACTGCTGCGGAGATCATCGTGCAGGCGATGGCCCGGGCTGATGACGCCGGCCGGGAGCGTGTGCTCATGTCGTACAACTCGGTGATGAAAGAACACCTCGGAGGTTATTACTCCTTGGGCCGGGGATTTGCGGCGCTCATCGGAAAACCTGAGGTCATGCGTTTGTGCGTGAAGTACGGTTTGCCGATCACGCCGTTGATGAGAGTTCTTCTCAAGACGATGGCCAATCTGGCTCAACCACGAGGCGGAGGAATCGACGACAGGCTCATCACAGCCTTGTCGCGAATTGCTCCTTCGGCCTGAGCTTCCTGTGTCATTCACTAGGATATCTAGGGGGAGAACGCTGGAGTTCCTGCGCTCCGGTGCGATCGCCCTGCGAGAAACTGCAGACGAGACGGACAAGATGATTCACCGCCGCCACATCCACCGAAAGGGGAGCGCGTCGAGATGACCAGCCCCTATCTTCCGATTCTGTTCTTCCTCGCGTGTGGCATCGGGTTCGCCGCCGCGTCGGTCCTGCTCTTCGATTTCGTCGGGCCCCGTCGCTACAACAAGGTGAAACTCGATGCCTACGAGTGCGGGATCCAGCCTTCACCGCATGCCGAGGCCGGGGGCCGTGTGCCCGTCAAGTACTACACCACGGCCATGCTCTTCATCATTTTCGACATCGAGTCGGTCTTCCTCTTCCCCTTTGCAGTGGCTTTCGACCGGTTGGGGCTGTTCGCTCTCGTGGAGATGGTGCTCTTCGTGCTGACGGTGTTCATCGCCTACGCCTATGTGTGGCGTCGTGGCGGATTGGAGTGGGACTGACATGGTCGATATCGAGAAATATCCGCAAGGGGTCTACACGACCAAGGTCAGCGAGGCCATCGGGTTCCTCCTCAAGACCTCGATCTGGCCGGCAACCTTCGGCCTGGCCTGTTGTGCCATCGAGATGATGGCCTCGGGAACTCCCGACTACGACATCGCCCGGTTCGGCTCGGAGCGTTTCGCCGCGACCCCCCGCCAGGCGGACTGCATGATCGTCGCCGGTCGGGTCAGCCAGAAGTTCGCTCCTGTGGTCCGCCAGGTCTACGACCAGATGGCCGAGCCGAAGTGGGTCATCTCCATGGGAGTCTGCGCGAGTTCCGGTGGGATGTTCAACAACTACGCGATCGTCCAGGGCGTCGACCACATCGTCCCGGTCGACGTCTACCTGCCGGGGTGTCCGCCCCGGCCCGAGATGTTGCTGAATGCGCTCATCACCCTGCACGACCAGATGATGGCCACCCCGTACACCCCCGGCCGCCGCCGTGAAGCGGCCCGGGCCGCGGAACAGGCTGCGATGTCGGCCACCCCGCTGGTGGAGCAGAAGGGTCTGTTGGCATGAGCGATAAGAACACCGTGAAGTCGCAGACGGCTGCGGCGCAGGAGACCGGCGGGGCGAACCTGCCCACCGAGGCGACCCCCAACCCCGAGGCCCGGGGCGAACGTCGAGGAATGTTCGGCGCCACCAAAGGCGCGGACACGACCGGCTACGGAGGGCTCGTCAGCCCGATCCTCTTCCCCGGACAGGCCTCTCGTCCGTACGGAAGTTTCTTCGACGACGTGGCCGACCAGCTCGCACTGGCGTTGAAGGATGAGTCGACCTCCTACGAGGACGCCGTCGAGAAGGTCGTCGTCGACCGCGGGGAGATGACGATCTTCGTCTCCCGGGAGGCGCTGCCCTCGGTCGCCCGCGTGCTGCGCGACGCACCTGCACTGCGTTTCGAGATCTGCAGCGGAGTCTCCGGAGTCCACTACCCGGCCGACACCGGACGGGAACTGCACGCCGTCTACCACTTCCTGTCGATCACCCACGGCAGCCGTCGTATCCGGATCGAGGTGACCTGCCCGGACAGCGATCCGCACATCCCCAGCATCGTCGACACCTACCCGTCGGTGACCTGGCACGAACGGGAGACCTGGGACTTCTTCGGCATCGTCTTCGACGACCACCCGGCCTTGACCCGGATCCTGATGCCGGACGACTGGCCCGGCCACCCCCAGCGCAAGGACTACCCCCTCGGAGGGATCCCCGTGGAGTTCAAGGGCGCCACCGTGCCTGCCCCCGATCAGCGGAGGTCGTACAACTGATGACCACGTCGAATGAGAAAGTACAGGCCACAGCAGGCGCCGGCACCGATGAGAGCCCTCGGGACCACCACCTGCACGCCGAGGGCGGTGACTGGGACTCGCTGGCAGCCGAGGCCATCGAACACTCCGACGAGCGCATCGTCGTCAACATGGGGCCGCAGCATCCCTCCACACACGGTGTTCTCCGGTTGATCCTGGAGCTCGACGCGGAGACCGTCACCGAGGCCCGCGTCGGGATCGGCTATCTGCACACCGGTATCGAGAAGACGATGGAGCACCGCACCTTCGTCCAGGGCGTGACCCTGTGCACTCGCATGGACTACCTGACACCGATGTTCCAGGAGACCGCCTACTGTCTGGCGGTCGAGCGTCTCCTCGGCATCGAGGACCAGATCCCCGAACGCGCCACACTGATCCGTGTCCTCATGATGGAATGCACCAGGATCTCCAGCCACCTGGTCTGCCTGGGCACCGGTGGGATGGAGCTCGGGGCCACCACCGTCATGACGATCGGTTTCCGGGAGAGAGAGCGGATCTTCCGGCTCATCGAAGCCACCACCGGGCTCCGGATGAACAACGGCTACATCCGCCCGGGCGGGGTCGCGAACGACCTGCCGAGCAACTGGAAAGCCATCATCGAGGACCAGTGGCCACTGCTCAAACAGGGTGTCAAGGAACTCGAGGCCCTCTGTCTGGAGAACCCGATCCTCAAGGGTCGGATGATGGACGTCGGTTACCTCGATCTCACCGGTTGCATGGCCTTGGGGGTCACCGGGCCGATCCTCAAATCAGCGGGAATGCCTTACGACCTTCGTAAGAATGCCCCTTACTGCGGTTACGAGACCTACGATTTCGAGGTCCCCACCTGGGACAGCGCCGATGCCTACGGGCGGATGAGAGTGCGTTTCCTGGAGATCTGGGAGTCGTTGAAGATCATCGACCAGGTGATCGAGCGCCTCGAGAAGTGCGAAGGCGAGCCGGTCATGGTCGCCGACAAGAAGATCGCCTGGCCTGCGCAGCTGGCCATCGGCCCGGACGGTCAGGGCAACAGCCTGGAGCACATCAAGAAGATCATGGGCACCTCCATGGAAGCCTTGATCCATCACTTCAAGCTGGTCACCGAGGGCTTCCGGGTCCCGCCGGGGCAGGCCTACATCGCGGTCGAATCCCCCAAGGGAGAACTCGGTTGCCACCTGGTCTCCGACGGCGGCACCCGGCCCTACCGGGCTCATTTCCGTGACCCGGCATTCAACAACCTGCAGGCCGTCGCCGCGATGGTGGAGGGCGGCGCCGTCGCCGACACCGTCGTCGCCGTGGCCTCGATCGACCCCGTACTGGGAGGTGTGGACCGCTGATGTCGCACGGTGACAAGCCCAACTACGGCTCCCAGCCCAATGTCGCGACCGAACCGTATCCCGACGAGATCCTCGCGAAGCTGCGGATCGATGCAGCAGAGGTCGTCGGACGTTACCCGCAGAAGAGGTCCGCGCTTCTCCCGCTGCTGCACCTGGTGCAGAGCGTCGACGGTTACGTGAGCACTCGCGGCATCGAGTTCTGCGCCGAGACGGTCGAGCTGACCGCAGCCGAGGTCAGCGGGGTCGCGACCTTCTACACCCAGTACAAAAGGCACCCCAACGGGGACTACACCATCGGGGTCTGCACCAACACGTTGTGCGCCGTCATGGGTGGTGACGCCATCTGGGACGCGGTCAGTGAGCATCTCGCGATCGGGCACGACGAGACGACCACCGACGGACGGATCACCCTGGAACGGGTCGAGTGCAATGCCGGCTGCGATTACGCACCGGTGGTGATGGCCAACTGGGAGTTCTTCGACAACCAGACCCCCGAATCCGTGATCCGGATGGTCGACGCCTTGCGTGAGGGCAAGGTGATCAGTCCCACGCGAGGTGCCGCGACCGTGGCCACCTTCAAGGAGGTCAGCCGGGTCCTGGCCGGTTTCCACGACGGACGGGCGGTCGAAGGCGACACCGCGGGGCCGGCGACGGTCCGTGGGCTGCGCCATGCGAAGGAGAAGGGATGGCACGTCCCCGCAGCGGCCGGCGAAGGGGCCGGTGCGACGGGCACGGCATATCCCGCCTCCTCCGTGCCCGGGCATCAGCCTGCACGGTCCACCGGAAGTCAGGACACCCCGTCGAATGCTCCGGGTGAGAAGCCCGGTGCTTCCGGGAACGTCGGAAAGGCGAACTGATGACCCAGCTGACTCCGTTGCTCTCCCAGTTCTGGGATGAGCCTAAGTCGTTCACCCTGGCGACCTACGAACGCCATGACGGGTACCGGGCACTGCGCAAAGCCCTCCGACTCGACCGGGCGGACCTCGTCCAGCAGGCGAAGGATTCCGGCCTGCGGGGGCGTGGCGGCGCCGGATTCCCCACCGGCATGAAATGGGGATTCCTGCCCCCCGACGACGGGAACCCCCGCTACCTCGTGGTCAATGCCGACGAATCCGAGCCGGGCACCTGCAAGGACGTCCCGCTCATGTTCAATGCCCCGCATTTCCTGATCGAGGGCATGATCATCACCAGCTACGCCATCAGGTGCAATCACGCCTTCATCTACCTGCGTGGCGAGGTCGTCCACGTCTACCGGCGGCTCCTCCACGCCGTTCAGGAGGCCTATGCCGCCGGATACCTGGGCAAGGACATCATGGGGAGCGGGTTCGACCTGGACATCACGGTGCACGCCGGTGCCGGGGCGTACATCTGCGGTGAGGAGACCGCGCTTCTGGACTCGCTCGAGGGTCGTCGGGGGCAGCCCCGACTGAAACCGCCGTTCCCCGCGGTGGCCGGGCTGTACGCCCGTCCGACCGTGGTGAACAACGTGGAGACGATCTCGCAGGTCGCGCCGATCTTCTTGCACGGGGCGGACTGGTTCGCCTCCTTGGGCACCGAGAAGTCCAAGGGGGTCGGACTGTTCAGTTTGTCCGGCCACGTGGAGCGTCCCGGCCAGTACGAGGCTCCTTACGGGGTCACCATGCGTGAGCTCCTCGAGATGGCCGGTGGCGTCCGGAAGGGGCACACGCTGAAGTTCTGGACCCCGGGCGGATCCAGTACGCCACTGTTCACCGAGGAACATCTGGACGTCCCACTCGACTACGAGTCGGTGGCAGCTGCTGGGTCGATGCTCGGTACGCGTGCCCTGCAGGTCTTCGATGAGACGGTCTCGGTGGTGCGGGCGGTGTCGCGGTGGATCGAGTTCTACGCCCATGAGTCCTGCGGTAAATGCACCCCTTGCCGTGAGGGCAACTGGTGGATGCGTCAGGTCCTGCAACGTCTTGTGGACGGTCGAGGCCAGGAAGGCGATGTCGACAAACTGCTCGACGTGTCGGGCCAGATCATGGGCCGCTCGTTCTGTGCCCTCGGCGACGCGGCCGCGACCCCGGTGCAGTCCGGGATCAAACATTTCCGTGAAGAGTTCGAGCAGGGATATCACACCCCGGCCCATGTGCTCTTCCCGCCGGAGGCGTCCACCTTGTTCGCGAAGGAGAGCGTGACCCGATGACGGTCCAGAAGAGTCCGAGCTCCGGCGGCGTGGGCAGCGTCCACGTGGAGCCCCCTGTGGAGATGGTCACCCTGACCATCGACGGCGTCCCGGTGTCGGTGCCGAAGGGGTCGCTGGTCATCCGAGCTGCCGAAAAACTCGGCGTTGAGATCCCCCGTTTCTGTGATCATCCTCTGCTCGACCCGGTAGGAGCCTGTCGACAGTGTCTGGTCGACGTTGCGACGGCAGGCCCGGACGGTTCGCTGCGCAAGATGCCCAAACCTCAGGCTGCTTGTACCACGACGGTCTCCGAGGGGATGAGCGTGGAGACCCAGCACACCTCCGAGACGGCCGACAAGGCCCAGAAGGGTGTCCTGGAATTCCTGCTCATCAACCACCCGCTGGACTGCCCGGTGTGTGACAAGGGTGGCGAATGCCCTCTGCAGAACCAGGCGTTGTCCCATGGACACGCGGTGAGCCGGTTCGACGACGTCAAACGCACCTTCACCAAGCCGATCAACGTCTCCACCCAGGTACTGCTCGACCGGGAACGGTGCGTGCTCTGCCAACGGTGCACCCGATTCTCCGACCAGATCGCCGGTGACCCTTTCATCGCGCTGGTCGAACGGGGTGCCCAACAACAGATCGGCATTTACCAGGAAGATCCCTTCGAGAGCTACTTCTCGGGGAACACCGTGCAGATCTGCCCGGTGGGTGCACTGACCGGAGCGGCTTACCGGTTCCGCTCCCGACCGTTCGACCTGGTCTCTACACCGAGCGCCTGTGAGCACTGCGCCGGCGGATGCGGGCTGCGGGTCGACCACCGTCGGGGCACGGTCCTGCGGCGGATGGCGACCAACAACCCGGAGGTCAACGAGGAGTGGAACTGCGACAAGGGTCGCTGGGCGTTCACCTACGCCACCCAGCCCAACCGGGTTCCTACTCCGATGATCAGGGAGAACGGCGAGCTGCGACCTGCCAGCTGGCCGGAAGCCCTGGCTTTCGCCGCGGACGGCTTGGCCAAGGCGAAGAAGAACGGGGGAGTGGGTGTTCTCACCGGAGGACGGCTGTCCGTCGAGGATTCTTATGCCTACAGCAAGTTCGCCCGTACGGTGCTCGAAACGAATGACATCGACTTCCGGGCCCGCCCCCACTCCGGGGAGGAAGCCTCTTTCCTCGCGGCCTGCGTGGCCGGTTCCGACGCCGTCACAGGTGTGACCTATGCCGACCTCGAACAGGCCAGTGCGGTCTTTCTCGTAGGCCTGGAGCCGGAGGAAGAGTCGCCCATGGTCTTCCTGCGTCTGCGGAAGGCGTGGCGGAAGAAGGGAACGCCGATCTTCGGGATCGCGCCCTTTGCGACCCGGGGGTTGAGCAAGCTGGGCGGCACTCTCATCCCGGCGGCGCCCGGCACCGAGACTGAGCTGCTGCATGCGTTGCGGGAGAAACGTCCTGAGCTGAGCGAAGCCGGTCATGCTCTCGGCGAAGGAGCAGTTCTGCTCGTCGGTGAGCGTCTTGCCGGGGTGCCCGGAGCGCTCTCGGCAGCTACTGTGCTGGCGCAGTCCTGCGGGGCGAAGCTGGCCTGGATCCCGCGTCGTGCGGGGGAGCGGGGCGCTCTCGAGGCAGGTTGCCTTCCTGATCTGCTCCCAGGTGGTCGGCCGCTGCGGGACAACACTGCCCGGGCCGAACTGCAGAAGCTGTGGGAGGTCGACGAAGTGCCGTCGGCCACGGGCCGCGATGCCGGTTCGATGATGACGGCGGCGGCAGTCGGCCAACTCGGTGGTCTGGTCGTCGGCGCCGTGGAGATCAGTGACCTTCCTGATCAGGGCACAGTGTCCGAAGCTTTGCAACGGGCTTTCGTGGTCTCCTTGGAGATCCGGGACAGCCTGGCCACGGAGTCCGCCGACGTCGTTCTTCCGGTCGCCCCGGTCGCAGAGAAGACCGGCGCCTTCCTCAACTGGGAAGGCAGGGTTGTCCCCTTCACCGCGGCCTTGAACTCCAACGCGATGGCGGACTACCGGGTTCTCGACCTGCTCGCAGCCGAGATGGGCGGCTACCTCGGCACCCGATCGGTAGAGCAGATCCGGGCCGAGCTCGACAGCCTTCCCGTATGGTCCGGACGTCGTCAGGCACCGCCGACCGCCGATCCCCAGCCCGTGCCTTCACTGGCTGTGGGACAGGCGGTACTGGCGACCTGGCACCAGCTGCTGGACGCGGGCCGGATGCAGGACGGCGAGCCTTATCTGGCCGGGACGGCGCCGCTGGCGGTAGTCCGGTTGTCAGCGGCCACCGCCGCAGCGCTGGACATCGTGGACGGCATGGCCGTGACCGTCTCCACGATGAGGGGATCGATCACCCTCCCGGCGCAGATCACACCGATGGTGGACCACGTCGTGTGGCTGCCGACGAATTCTGCGGGGTCCCGTGTCCGCGCCATTCTCGGCGCGGATGCCGGCGACGTCGTGACTGTCACGAAGGGTGGTGCGGCGTGAACGCGCTCATGGTCCTGCCGGGGAAGATCGAAGCCCCGGACTTCAGCCAGACCCCGTGGTGGCTGTCGCTGATCAAGGCGGTGTTGATTTTCGCCTATCTGATGATCCAGGTCGTCATCGTGATCTGGTTCGAACGCCGGGTCATCGGCCGGATGCAGCAGCGTCCCGGACCTAACCGTTTCGGACCGTGGGGCATATTCCAGGAGATCGCGGACGCCTTCAAACTGATCTGGAAAGAGACTTTCATCCCCCGCCAGGCGGACAAGCTGATGTACCTGGTGGCTCCGATCATCGCTGGGTCGGTGGCCTTCATCAGTTTCGGGATCATCCCGATGGGTGGAATGGTGGATGTCTTCGGATATCGGACGCCGTTGCAGCTCACGGATACACCGGTCTCGGCCCTGTTGGTGCTTGCCGCAGCAGGCGTGGGCGCTTATGGCATCGTCCTGGCCGGCTGGTCCTCCGGGTCGACCTATCCGCTCCTGGGCGGGCTGCGGTCGACGGCGCAGGTCATCAGCTACGAGATTGCGATGGGTCTGTCCTTGGTGGCGGTCTTCCTCTACTCCGGGTCGATGACCTCGTGGCAGATCGTGGCAGCCCAGGACCGGCTGTGGTACATGTTCCCCCTGGCTGTGAGCTTCGTGGTGTACATCATCACGATGGTGGGGGAGACCAACCGTCTTCCTTTCGACCTCGCCGAGGGCGAGGGCGAGCTGGTCGCCGGTTTCCACACCGAGTACTCCGGTATGCGGTTCGGCATGTTCTTCCTCGGTGAGTACGTGAACATGTTCACCGTCGCCGCCCTGGCCACGACCCTCTTCCTCGGTGGTTACCAGGCACCCTTCGGTCTGCACTACATCGCCGACGGGCAGTTCAGCGCCGGATGGTGGGGTCTGTTGTGGTTCACCGCGAAGCTGTGGGTGTTCATGTGGTTCTTCGTGTGGTTGCGGGGCACTCTGCCTCGCACCCGGTACGACCAGTTCATGAAGTTCGGGTGGAAGTTCCTGATCCCGGTGACTTTGTTCTGGGTGATCGCGGCCGCTTTCATCAAGGGTGCGCAGATCGGCTTCCTCGGCAATGTCTTCGTGGGACCTTTCAATGCATCGCTGATCGTCGTCCTGGTGGTGATCCTGGGCGTGTCCTTCCTGGCGATCATGGCCTGGGACCGGGCGATGACCGAACGGGATGTGGCCACGGTGGTCCCGTCCGAGATCGACCCCTTCGCCGGTGGCTATCCTGTGCCGCCGTTGCCGGGGCAGACCCTTCTCGAGCCGACCGCAGAGAATCCCGGCACCGCACGGCCGACGGTGTCGGCTGCGGCTGCGGTGCCCACCGGATCCGGGGGTAAGTCCGTGGTTCTCGACAACGGCGAACCGGGCCGAGCCGAGCGTGAGGAGAACGACAAGTGAGCGAAGAGCGCAAGGAGAGCGCAGCGGAGAAACCTGGCGGTTTTTTCGCTGACATGTTCGCACCGGTCGCGGGTTTCGGTGTCTCTTTCAAGACACAGTTCCGTAAGGTCGCGACCGTGGAGTACCCGGAGGTGAAGGCTCCGACTGCTCCGCGCTACCACGGTCGTCACCAGCTGAACCGGCATCCGGACGGACTGGAGAAGTGCGTCGGGTGCGAGTTGTGTGCCTGGGCCTGCCCTGCAGACGCCATCTTCGTCGAAGGCGCGGACAACGACGACACTCCGATCGACCAGGGAGGGAAAGGACGTTTCTCACCGGGTGAGCGTTACGGTCGGGTCTATCAGATCAACTATCTGCGCTGTATCTTCTGCGGGTTGTGCATCGAGGCCTGCCCGACCAGGGCGTTGACGATGACGAACTTCTACGAGTTGGCCGACCATTCCCGGTCCGCCCTGATCTTCGAGAAGCATCAGCTGCTGGCGCCGCTCGGTGACGACATGGTCTCCCCGCCCCACCCGATGGTGGAGGGCTTGGAGGAACGTGACTACTACCAGGGCAAGGTCGACAAGGCCACCCCTGCACAGCGTGAGTACGTAGGTGCTCGTGACAAGGACGGGACCACGAAAGGTGGTGACCGGAAATGACCGAGACTCCAGTCATGTCCACCGGGGAAACGGTGTTCTTCTGGGTCGTCGCGATTCCGATGGTGCTCGGTTCGCTGGGATTGCTGTTCGCCAAGAAGGCGGTCTACGCGGCGATGTCCATGGCCTTGGTCATGGTGATGTTGGGCGTCGTCTACCTGGCCCAGGGTGCCGACTTCCTCGGTGTCGTCCATGTCTTCGTGTACACCGGCGCTGTGATGATGCTCTTCCTGTTCGTCATCATGTTGATCGGTGTCGAGGCCAGCGAATCGATGGTCGACACCATCAAGGGCCACCGATGGGTCTCCTTGTTGTTCGCGATCGGGCTCGGCGGCCTGCTGTTGAGCACGCTCACTGATGCCACCTTCGTGAAACGCGGCGAGAGTCTGGAAGCGGCGAACAAACAGGGCAATGTGGTCGGTGTGGCCGGGCTGATCTTCGGACAGTACGTCTGGGTCTTCGAGATCACGAGTGCTCTGCTCATCACCGCGGCGATGGCTGCCATGGTGTTGGCGCATCGGGAACGTCTGCTCCCGAAGGCAAGTCAGCGTGAATGGTCGATCCGTCGTATCCGGGAGAACCGTTATGTGGCCGGTCTGCCGGCACCTGGCGTGTACGCCCGGCACAACTCGGTCGACACCCCGGCGCTGCTGCCGGACGGTACTCCGAGTGAGCTCTCGGTGAGTCGTGTGCTGACGGCGCGTCAGCAGATCGAGGAACCGAAGCAGTTCACGGACGCGGTGGACGGCATGAACAAGGAGATCGAGGAGGGTTCGCAGCGATGAGCCTGATGAGCTACATCTACCTCGCGGCGGTGCTCTTCTCGATCGGTGCGGCCACCGTGCTGACCCGGAGGAACGCCATCGTCGTATTCATGGGCATCGAGTTGATGCTCAACGCGGTCAATCTGGTCTTCGTGACCTTCTCGCGCCTGCACGGTTCCTTGGACGGTCAGGTCATTTCCTTGATCGTCATGGTCGTGGCAGCCGCCGAAGTGGTCGTCGGGTTGGCGATCATCATGGCCATCTTCCGTGCTCGCCGCTCGGCCTCGGTCGACGACGCCAACCTGCTGAAGCTGTAAGGAGCGAGAAGGCGTGCAATTCTTTCCCTCAGCCGTCGATGCGATCGCGGCTTCGTCCCCGTCGACGGGAGCAGCGGCTGCCACCGGCACCGCTGAGTTCGGTTGGCTCCTGGTGGCGCTGCCTTTGTTGGGCGCGGCACTTCTCTTGGTCGGTGGCCGGGCCACCGACAAATTCGGCCCGTTGCTGGCTACCGTGTTGTCCTGGAGCAGTTTCGGTGTCGGGGCCGCCATCCTGATGCAGATGCTGGGCCAGACTCCCGGGGAACGGGCTCAGCACCTGAATTTGTTCACCTGGATCCGGACGTCCTCTTTGGACCTGTCGGCCGGGATGCTCATCGACCAGCTGTCGATCAGTTTCGTCCTGTTGGTGACCTTCGTAGGTTCGTTGATCCACGTGTATTCCCTGGGATACATGGAACACGATCCGGACAGGCGGCGTTTCTTCGCCTATCTGAACCTCTTCGTCGCCGCGATGTTGACGCTGGTCCTGGCGGATTCCTATCTCATGTTGTACGTGGGATGGGAAGGGGTCGGCTTGGCGTCGTACTTGCTGATCGGCTTCTGGAACTGGAATCCGCCGTACGCTTCTGCAGCGAACAAGGCGTTCATCGCGAACCGGGTGGGCGACTTCGGCCTGGGCTTGGCGATCATGCTGATGTTCTTCACCTTCGGTCGGGTCGATTTCGCTGGGGTCCATGGCGCTGCGGCGCAGGCCGATGAGAAGACGTTGACCGCGATCGGGCTCTTCCTGCTGCTGGCGGCCTGTGGTAAATCCGCACAGTTCCCGCTGCAGAGCTGGTTGGGCGACGCCATGGCCGGCCCGACTCCGGTCTCGGCGCTGATCCACGCGGCGACCATGGTCACTGCGGGCGTCTACCTGGTCGTGCGTAGCCACTCCATCTACAACCTGGCCCCCCAGGCACAATTGGCGGTCACCGTCGTCGGAGCCATCACGTTGACCATGGGTGCGATCATCGGTTGCGCGAAGGATGACATCAAGAAGGCGCTGGCGGCCTCCACGATGAGCCAGATCGGTTACATGATGTTGGCGGCGGGGCTCGGTCCGGTCGGATATGCCTTCGCGATCTTCCACCTGATCACTCACGGTTTCTTCAAGGCGGGGATGTTCCTCGGCGCAGGTTCGGTCATGCACGGGATGAACAACCGGGTGGACATGCGGACCTTCGGCGGGTTGCGGACGGTCATGAAGGTGACCTGGGGAACGTTCATGCTCGGCTGGCTGGCCATCCTGGGTGTTCCGCCCTTCGCCGGCTTCTGGAGCAAGGACAAGATCATCGAGGCGGCCTTCGTCGGCGAGGGGTGGCGTCCGTGGGTCTTCGGTGGCCTGACCATGTTGGTCGCCGGGCTGACCGCTTTCTACATGTCGCGCCTGTTCTTCATGACTTTCCACGGTGAGCGTCGCTGGACCAAGGACGACCACCCGCACGAGTCTCCTGCGACGATGACGGTGCCCATGGTCGTCTTGGCCTTCGGCTCGGCCTTCCTGGGGCTGGCGTTGTCCTTGTTGGGTTTTGTCGACTGGTTGAGCCCGGCATTGGGGCTGGCGGGACACCACGAACACCCGCATCCGGTCATCCCTGAGGTCGCCATCCAGGTCGGAACTCTCGCGGTGGTGCTCGCCGGCGCAGCTGTCGCGTGGATGCAGTACGCGAAGAAACGGGTGGGCGCTCCTGCTGAGCATCTCGCGGCAAAGATCGCCCGGAACGATTTCTTCCAGGACGATGTCAACGATGTCGCGCTGGTGCAGCCGGGCAATCTGCTGGTGCGGGCCACGGTGCTCACGGACACCGGTGGTGTCGATCGTTCGATGACGGGTCTGGGCGCCGCTGTCCTGGCGGCGAGTAGCGGCCTGCGCAAACTCCAGAACGGGTTTGTCCGTTCCTACGCCCTGACGATGCTGGTCGGCATCGTCGTCCTCCTCGGTGCCGTCTGGGTGGTGCAGTGATGAAGAACGTTGACTGGTTGACCGTCATGATGGTCGTCCCCCTGGTGGGTGCGCTCATCGTGGCGTTCCTTCCTCGGGGTGGCCGGCGTTTGGCTCGGCCGGTGTCCTTGGCGATTTCCTTGCTGGTCCTGGTCCTTTCCGGGGTGGCCACGGCGAGCTCCTACGATCTGGGTTCCTCTGAGCAGTTCCAGATGCGGGCGACACATGAGTGGATCCCGCAGTGGGGCGTCAGCTATGCGGTGGGTGCTGACGGGATGGCCTTGGCCATGATCGTGATGTCGGCTCTGCTGGTTCCGATCTGCCTTCTTGCCGCCTGGGACGACATGCCGGAGGACGGTAGCCGGGACAATGGCTATTTCGCCTGGATCCTGGTGTTGGAGACCTTCATGATCGGTGTCTTCTCGGCCGTGGACGTCTTCCTCTTCTACGTCTTCTTCGAAGGCATGCTGATCCCGGTCTACTTCCTCATCGCTTCCTACGGTGTGGGTGCGGATCGGCGTCGGGCGGCGTTGAAGTTCCTGCTGTTCTCGCTGGCCGGCGGTCTGGTGATGCTGGCAGCGTTGATCGGGCTCTACGTGCAGGGCAAGGGAGGCAGTACCGGTTTCCTGGTGTCCTCCCTGACCGGACTCCAGATGGACACGAACACTGAGCGGTTGCTCTTCCTCGGTTTCTTCATCGCTTTCGCGATCAAGGCGCCGATGGTTCCGGTGCACACCTGGCTGCCCGACGCAGCTGAGGCGGCGACCCCGGCGACCAGCACCCTGTTGGTCGGGGTCCTCGACAAGGTCGGCACCTTCGGCATGATCCGTTTCTGCCTTCAGTTCTTCCCGAACGCGAGCCAGTGGGCGACCCCGGTCGTCATCGGTTTGGCATTGCTGTCGATCATCTACGGTGGGATTGCCGCGATCGGGCAGCAGCACATGATGCGCCTGGTCGCTTTCACGTCGGTGAGCCACTTCGGTTTCATCGTGTTGGGCATCTTCGCCTTCACCCGGATGGCGGGGCAGGGGTCGGTCCTGTACATGCTCAATCACGGCTTCTCCACGGCGGCGCTTTTCCTGGTGGCCGGGATGCTCGTGAAACGTCATGGCAGCGCGTTGATCCGGGACTACGGCGGCTGGCAGCGGGTCACTCCTGTCCTTGCCGGATGTTTCCTGGTGGCTGGGCTGTCGGGCTTGGCGTTGCCAGGTCTGTCGAGCTTCGTCTCCGAGTTCCTGGTGATGATGGGGACCTTCCAGCGTTACCCGTGGGTCGGTGCGATCTCCTCGGTCGGGATCATCTTGGCCGCGTTGTACATCCTCTTGCTCTACCAGCGTGTGTTCACCGGGCCTCCGCCCGGGGAGAGGGTGTCCGATCACGGTCACGCGACTCTGGAGAAGGACCCCGAGTCCGCTCCGGTCAAGGTGGCTGACCTGGTGGTCCGTGAAAAGTTGGTGATGGCTCCGCTGATCGTGATCTTCGTGGTGTTGGGTTTCTATCCGAACCTTGCCTTGCAGGCGATCAATCCGTCCGTCGACAAGACATTGACCATCGTCGGCGTGAAGGACCCGGAGCCGGCTGCTGATGCTGCGAAGGGAAGTGCCAAGTGATTCCGGTGCTGACAGCGGCCGAACCGCTGAGCAAGATCGATATCAATTACGGGAGCATCGCTCCCATGCTGGTGGTCTTCGGGGGAGCCCTGATCGGGGTGCTCGTCGAGGCCTTTGCCGCTCGACACAGCCGACACGAGACCCAGCTCGGTGTCGCGGTGGTGGCGCTGTTGGGCTCTTTCGCGGCTCTTCTTCTGCTCGCGCGGAAGAACATGGTCTCGACCTTGGCCGGCGCCGTGGTGGTGGACGGGGTCGCGCTTGTGCTCCAGGGTCTGTTGATCCTGTTGGCTCTGGCGTCGATCTTGATCATGGGCGATCGGATGTCGGGTCAGTCGGCTGATGCTTTCACCCCGTCGGGCTCTTCGATTCCGGGGAGTAAGCAGGAGGAGATCGCTCAGCGGATCGGTGCGGCGACCACTGAGGTCTTCCCGTTGGCGCTGTTCGCCACCGGCGGGATGATGATGTTCGTGGCAGCGGGGGACCTGTTGGCGATGTTCGTCGCCTTGGAGGCGCTCTCCCTGCCGTTGTACGTGATGACGGCGCTGGCTCGCCGTCGCAGGCTGCTCAGCCAGGAAGCTGCGTTGAAGTACTTCTTGCTGGGGTCGTTCAGCTCGGCGTTCTTCCTCTTCGGCGCAGCCTTGTTGTACGGCTTCGCCGGCACTCTCTCCTTGAGCGGTATCGCCCGGGTGATCCCGACGACGGTGAACCCGGGGCTTCTGGTCCCGGGGGTGTTGCTGCTGCTCCTGGGTGTGCTCTTCAAGATCGGTGCGTGGCCTTTCCACAACTGGGTTCCGGACGTCTACCAAGGTGCGCCCACTCCGGTCACGGGTTTCATGGGTGCGTGCACGAAGGTCGCGGCTTTCGGTGCGCTTCTCCGCCTGGTGTATGTCGGCGTGGGATCCACCCGGTGGGACTGGTCGATCGCGTTGTGGGTGGTCGCGGGGATGACGATGGTGGTCGGTTCGGTGTTGACCGTCACCCAGACGGATGTCAAGCGGATGTTGGCCTACAGTTCTGTGGCCCACGCTGGGTTCATTCTGGTGGGTTTCCTCGCTTTCGACCGCAGTGCTATCGGCGGCGTCCTCTTTTACCTGGTGGCCTACGGGTTCACGACGGTGGCGGCTTTCGGGATGGTCTTCCTGGTGCGTGCGGGCGGGTCCGAGGCGACGACTTTGTCGCAGTGGAGCGGTCTGGGGCGTCAGCATCCGGTGTTCGCAGCGATCTTCTTCTTCCTGCTGCTGGCTTTCGCGGGTATTCCGCTGACCAGCGGATTCACTGCGAAGGTGGCGGCTTTCATGCCTGCGGTCGCGCATGGCGGTGTCCCTGGGGCGGTCCTTGTGGTGATCGGCGTGTTGTGTAGCTTGGTGACTGCGTTCGCATACTTCCGCCTGGCGGGGTTGATGTTCCGTGCGCCGGACAAGGAGGAGATGGTGCAGGGTGAGGGCACCGAGGTCGTGGTGGCGTCCAGTACCAGCACCTTCGCGATCGCGGTGGGTGTGATGGTGACGCTGGCTCTGGGGGTCTTCCCCTCGCCGCTGTTGCAGGTGTTCGAGTCGACCACGCAGTTCCTGCCATGAGCGCACAGCCGTTGCCCGTGTTCCCTGATGTCGATCCGGTTCTGGCCGATGCTCTGCAGGCCGGTCTAGGCCGGGTGGATGCTTTCTTGCGGGAGAAGGTGGATCATGAGGACCCTTTCGTCGCGGAGGCGAATGGGCACCTGTTGGCCGCCGGAGGTAAACGTTTCCGTCCGCTGTTGACCTTGTTGGCGGCTCACGTCGGTTCAGGTGTCAACGATGAGGTTGTGGGTGCTGCGGCGGCGGTAGAGCTGACTCATCTGGCGTCTCTGTATCACGATGACGTCATGGATGAGGCCGATGTGCGTCGCCATGTGGTGAGTGCTAATGCCGCGTACGGTAATTCGACTGCGATCCTGGTGGGCGACCTCCTCTTCGGTACGGCGAGCTCGATCGTGGCGGACTTGGGCGCGGAGGCGGTCAAGATCCAGGCGGAGACTTTTGTCCGCCTGTGTTCAGGTCAGATCCGCGACACGCGTCCGTGCCCTCCGGGTCAGGACCCGGTGGATTACTACCTGGGGGTGCTGGCTGACAAGACCGGTGTCCTCATCGCCACGGCAGCGCGGTTCGGCGCGATGTTCTCCGGTTGTGCTGATGATCAGGTGGAGATCCTGCGTCAGTACGGGGAGAAGTTGGGGATCGCTTTCCAACTCGCCGACGATCTGCTCGACATCTCTTCCGAGGGTGAGTCTTCGGGGAAGACGCCGGGTACCGACCTTCGGGAGGGGGTGGCGACCTTGCCGGTGATCTACGCCCGGGCGGAGAACCGCTCTGAGGACGGTGAGCTCCTGGAACTGTTGGATCGTGACCTTCGGGCGGACGATGCCGGCGTGGCTCGCGCTCTGGAGCTGCTCCGGGTGCATCCGGCTGTGGAGCGCGCTCGGGAGCATACGTGGACGGTGGCCCGGGAGGCTCAGGAAGTGGTGGGACCGCTCGGCGACGGCCCAGCGGTACGGGCATTGCGGGAGGTAGCTGCCGGGGTGGTGGATCGTGAGGTGTGATCCGGGCTGCGGTGGGTGACTGTTTCCGCAGGCTGCAGGCCTCTGCGGGACGGATCTGATGTGCTCAGGACGGGCTCCGACAGGTATCTCTCTGTCGGAGCCCGTTCGTCGCGTGGGGCGCTCTCTCATACATCGGCCACTGAATATTGCGGCGAGTCAGGCCAAATGTCCTGAACCTCAACCGAGTACGATGACACGCGTCGGTCTGCTCTTCTCCGGTCAAGGATGTTCTGGGCCGAGGAGTGGGGACGGTCGTGAGGAATTCACCGGTATGTCACGAAGCGGAATCATTGGAATGCTTTATCGATGGCATTCCGTGCACCGCCTTTCATAACGTGACATTCTGGCTACTGTTGGGGGCGACACGGTGACATCCGTTTGTCGCAAGGACTTTGGTCGTGAGGTGGTCATATGTCACGGGTGCCTGCGGATCAGCGTCGTGAGCAGCTCATCGAGGCAACGATCGAGCTGGCCATCCGCGAGGGTCTGGCAGCAGCGTCGGTGCGTCGTATCGCAGATGAGGCCAACGTCTCGCTAGGCGTGGTCCATTACTGCTTCAGCAGTAAAGAAGCGCTGCTGAACGCCGTCGCTGAATCATTCATCAAGCCGATCATCGCCGCGGTATCGCTGGCTCTCGACGGGCACACCGGGACCTTCGAGGAGAAGGCTTACGCCGCGTTCAAAGCGTTCTGGGAGCACACCCAGAACCAACCAGGGCGGCAGCTGCTCTCCTATGAGCTGGCGGCTTGGTCGATCCGTGGCGACGGGGAGTCTGCCCGACTGCTGTACAAGACCTACCAGGACGCCATCGAGCGCATGATCACCAGCTCCATGGGAGTCACCGGGAGCGACGGGTTGCCTACCCGGACCTTGGCCCGGATGGTACTCGCAGTGACCGATGGGGTCATGCTCAACTGGCTGGTCGACCGGGACGACGAAGCGACCTTCGACGTCCTGCAAGGCTTCATCGGCGTACTGCTGGCGGTTGTCGAGCAGGCTCGGGGAGCCGGTCTGGTCACTGTCGCCGACCAGTCCGCGTCCGCCTGACCGGCCCCGGGCGGCGCCGGACCCCCGCAGGATCGGCGCTCCCGGAGCTTCCGTCACCGGTCAGTCATTCCACGATCCACGGGTCGTTCCCGGCGAACATCTGTTCCATCTCTTCGTCGGTCCGAGAAAGGCTGTCGCCCATGGCCTGGGCGACCTGAGCGCGTACCTGATCGTCGTAGGCCGTCCTGGAAACCTTGCGGAAGACCCCGACCGGGACGCAGGACATGTCAGCGTCGTCGAGACCGGCCAGCGCGAAGGCCCGAGAACTGTCCGCCATGGACGGGTCGTGCGGGAGGACCGCTCCGTCGTCGACGACCTCGGTGAGATACAGACCGCCTCGCCCGTCCGGTTGGACTCCTCGGTCGCCGACTCGGAGAGGCTCTCCCTCGACCATCCGCAACAGTCGTGCTTCGGACTGGTTGGCGTCCCGGAGAGTGTCGAAAGCACCGTCGTTGAAGATGGGGCAGTTCTGGTAGATCTCCACGAAAGCCGTCCCGCGGTGTTCCGCAGCCTCACGCAGTACACCCGAGAGGTGCTCGCGGTCGCTGGCCATCGTGCGTGCCACGAAGGTGCCGCCCGCCCCCAAGGCCAAGGCGACCGGGTTGAAGGGTGCGTCCAGAGCGCCCGCAGGGGAGGACTTGGTGACCAGTCCTTCGGGCGAGGTCGGTGAGTACTGGCCTTTGGTCAACCCGTAGATGCGGTTGTTGAACATCAGGATCTTCAGATTCACATTGCGGCGGAGCGTGTGGATCAGATGGTTGCCGCCGATGGACAGGGCGTCACCGTCGCCGGTGACCACCCAGACGGACAGGTCCTCACGGGCGGTAGCCAGTCCGGTCGCAATGGCCGGTGCCCGCCCGTGGATGGAGTGCATCCCGTAGGTGTCGACGTAATAGGGGAATCGTGAACTGCATCCGATACCGGAGACGACGACGACATTCTCCCGCGGGATGCCCAGCTCGGGCAGTACCGACTGGAAGGTGGCCAGGATCGAGTAGTCACCACACCCAGGGCACCAGCGGACCTCCTGGTCGGAGACGAAGTCCTTCCGTTTCAACGGCGGTGCGTCCTCGGGGATCCGGGGGACCCGGCTGAGTCCGTGGACGGGCATTCCCAGGTCGATCGGGCTCATCTCATGCCTCCTGACGTCCGGTGTGGACGGCCGTGGACCCGAGCAGGTCGGCGAGTTCGTCCTTGATGATCTGGCGCATCTGCCCGGGGAGGAAAGGCAGACCACGCACCTGCGTGACCGAGCGGATGTCGACGAGATAGCGTCCGCGCAGGACCAGGGCGAGCTGGCCGCTGTTCATCTCCGGGAGCAGTACCCGTCGGTAGGAACGCAGGACCTCGCCGGTGTTCTCCGGGAAGGGGTTCAGATGGCGGAGGTGGGCCTGAGCGACCTTGATGCCGTTGCGTCGCAGATTCCGTACTGCGGCCGTGATGGGACCGTAGGTAGATCCCCACCCCAGAACCAGCATCTCAGCATCCCCGGTGGGGTCGTCGACGTCCAACGGTGGGACGGTGCGAGCCATCCGTTCGATCTTCTCCGCCCGGAGCCTCGTCATGAGTTCGTGGTTCGCCGGGTCGTAGGAGATGGCCCCGTGTCCGTCGGCCTTCTCGATGCCGCCGATGCGGTGTTCCAGACCTGGCGTCCCGGGCACGGCCCAGGGGCGGGCCAGGGTGTCCTCGTCGCGGGCGTACGGGTGGAATACCGGTTTGCCCGTGCTGTCCTCGGCATTCGGCTCACTGGCGAAGTCCGCTTCGATGGCGGGGAGCTCGCTCATGGCGGGCAGCCGCCACGGCTCTGACCCGTTGGCGAGGTAGCCGTCGGTGAGCAGCATGACCGGATGCCGGTAGGTGACGGCCAGCCGGCAGGCTTCGTAGGCGGCGTCGAAGCAGTCGATGGGTGATTTCGCGGCGATCACGGCGACCGGTGATTCTCCGTTACGTCCGTAGAGCGCCTGCAGCAGGTCGGCCTGTTCGGTCTTGGTCGGCAAGCCGGTCGAGGGCCCGCCTCGTTGGACATCGACGATGACCAGCGGGAGCTCGGTGGCGACGGCGAGGCCGATGGTCTCGCTTTTCAGGCAGAGTCCGGGGCCGCTGGTGGTGGTGACGCCGAGCGCCCCGCCGAAGCTGGCGCCCAGGGCGATCCCGGCGCCGGCGATCTCGTCCTCGGCCTGGACCGTGGTGACTCCGTACTTCTTCAGCCCGGACAGAGTGTGCAGGATGTCCGAGGCCGGGGTGATCGGGTAGGAGCCCAGGAGGAGGGGGAGCCCGGAACGGTGGGCGGCGGCCACTAGCCCGTAGGCGGTGGCGACATTTCCGGTGATGTTGCGGTACCTTCCGGGGGCCATCGGCGCAGGGTCGACGGTGTAGCGCACGTCGAAGGCTTCGGTGGTCTCCCCGTAGCTCCACCCGGCTTCCAGTGCGGTCAGGTTGGCGGCCAGGATGTCGGGTTTCTTCGCGAACTTCGTCTTGAGGAAAGACCGGGTGCCTTCGATGTTGCGGCTGTACATCCAGGAGAGCAGGCCCAGCGCGAACATGTTCTTCGCCCGTTCCTTCTCCTTGCGGGTCAGCGGGGAGTCGGCGAGCGCTTCCACGGTGATGGAGGTCAACGGGACGGCGTGCACCCGGTAGGCCTCCAGGGAGCCGTCGTCGAGGGGGCTTTGGGCGTATCCGACCTTCGCGAGGTTCCGTTTGGTGAAGTCGTCGCTGTTCGCGAGGATCATGCCTCCGCGGGGCAGATCCCGCAGGTTGGACTTCAGTGCCGCCGGGTTCATCGCGACCAGTACGTCGGGTGCGTCGCCGGGGGTGAGGACGTCGAAGCTGGCGAAATGCAATTGGAAGCTGCTGACGCCGAGGACGGTTCCCTGGGGTGCCCTGATCTCGGCGGGGAAATTGGGCAGGGTGGCCAGGTCGTTGCCCAGGCCGGCCGTGTCCGAGGTGAACCGGTCACCGGTGAGTTGCATCCCGTCGCCGGAGTCGCCGGCGAAGCGGATGACGACCCGGTCGACGGATCGGACCTGCGTGGTGTCGCTCGTGTTCATGAGCAGTTTCACCGAACCTCTTTGCTGGGGGGAGGGTGGTGTGGTTCCGAGGCTGATGGCGCTCGTGGACTCGGCCATCATAGGGAAGAGTCGTGGGTGGGACGACGTCAAGGTTGACTCTGGTGGGAGTGGTTTCGACTTCGCTGAGAGTCCGGCAGGACCTGTGGAAAATCAGGTTCGGATGTTCTCGTTACCCTGAACCTATGTGTCTTTTTCCCCTCCGGCCGGGTTTACGCGTCCACGGTCTCGATGCCGGGTTGGCGTGTTGCGCGGTCGAGGTCACCTCGGCCGGAGCCGGGTGCGCAGGGGCGGGTCCGGACGATCCGGGGTCGTCGGACTGCGGACCGACGGACGTCCTGGTCGTGGCGGGGACGGTCACCGATGCGATGGCTCCGCTGATCAAGGCTCAGTACGAGGAGCTCTCCGCTGAAGCGGGCTCGGGGCTGCGGGTCATCTCCTTCGGATCGTGTGCGAATACCGGGGGTCCTTATTGGGATTCCTATGCAGTCACCAAGGGGGTGGACCAGATTGTCCCCGTGGACGCCTATGTCCCCGGCTGCCCGCCACGCCCGGAGGCGCTTCTGGACGCGATGGGAGAACTGACATGACCCGGGTCGAGGTGCTGAAGGTGCAGGCCTCCCACTGGCTCGACACGGCCCGGAACGCTTACCAGGAGGGATACACCGTCCTCGAGCTCCTCACCGCCGTCGACGAGAACCAGGACCCCAGTGATCCGGGCATCGACGTGATGGTCCACCTGCTCGACCTGAACCTGACGACGGCGCCGCGCCGCCGTGAGCTCTGGACCAGGGTCCGCACGGGCACTCGACTGGCCGGTCTGAGCAGCATCTGGCCCGGCGCCAGCTGGCTCGAAAGGGTCGCCGTGGAGATGACCGGGGTTGACATCGAAGGCCACACCGACCGGCTGTTGCTGCCGGCCAGCTACGAAGGGCCACCTCCGCTGGCCAGGACGACACCCCTCACCGCACGGGGAAGCACCCCCTGGCCGGGATCTGTCGAACCGGGGGAGGGCACGGCGGCCGGGCGACGAAATACGCGGCGCAGGCTCAGCCCGCCCGGCGTCCCCACGGAGTGGCCGTCGTGAACCGCGCCCCGGCTGAAGTTCCGGTCCGTAGCCGAGGCGTGATCGCCCTCGACCCGCAGGCCTGCACCAGCTGCATGCTGTGTGCTCGAGAATGCCCCGACTGGTGCATCCATATCTCCGCTCACGCGGAGGAACTTCCCCCCGAGGACGGTGTGCCGGCCCGCCGAACCAGGACCGTCCACCGTCTGGACCGTTTCGCCATCGACTTCGGACTGTGTCTTTTCTGTGGCATCTGCGTGGAGGTCTGCCCCTTCGATGCCCTGTTCTGGGCGCCGGCCAACGCACGCGCGGGCGAGGTTCACGACCTGCTCGCGGAGAGTACCCGCCTCGACGCATGGCGCGCGCAGATCCCCCCGGCAGGAGCTCTCGAGTCTGGCGCGGTGGCCCCACGTCCGAAGGACTCGGGCCGAGGCCACGGGGGCGGCAGACGGAACCGTTGAACACAAGGCCGCACTGGTACGGGAACAAGGTCCTGCGGAGAGATCGTTGCTCGAGATATGCATCGGCATCACAACGGGCTCAAGACCGCCATCCTCTTCGGCGTGATCTGGGCGCTGCTGCTCGGTATCGGTGCCCTGGTGGGGCGCGGCCGATTCATCTGGCTGTTCGCTCTCGTCGGGGTCGCGGTCACCTTCTACGGTTACTGGAACAGCCACAAGATCGCTATCCGTTCGATGCGGGCCTACCCGGTCACGCCCGAGCAACAGCCGGTGATGTACCGGATCGTCTCGGAACTGAGCGCCAAGGCCGGGAAACCGATGCCGACCTTGTATGTCTCGCCCACCGAGGCGCCTAACGCCTTCGCGACGGGACGCAACCCCAAGAATGCGGCAGTGTGCTGCACCGAAGGCATTCTTCACCTGTTGGACGAACGCGAGCTACGAGGTGTGCTGGGTCACGAACTGATGCACGTCTACAACAGGGACATCCTCACCTCGTCGGTCGCAGCCGCCCTGGCCGGTGTCATCACGAGCGTGGCCCAGATGTTGATGTTCACCAGCGGAAGTCGAGACGAAGACCGGCCGAATCCCATCGCGATGATCGCGCTGGCTCTGCTGGCACCGCTCGCGGCCACCGTCATCCAGTTCGCGATCTCCCGGACCCGGGAGTACGACGCAGACCAGGACGGAGCCATTCTGACCGGTGATCCCCTGGCCCTGGCGAGCGCGCTGCGCAAACTGGAGTCAGGAACGGCGCGAGCGCCCCTGGAACCCGAACAGGACCTGGTGAACGCCAGTCATCTCATGATCGCGAACCCCTTCCGCCCGCAGGATGTGTCGGCACTGTTCAGCACCCACCCGCCGATGGACCAGCGGATCGCACGTCTGGAGGCCATGTCCCGTCAGCTCTGACCATGCCCGGCGCCCGCAGACCAATGCCGTCCGCCGTGTCGCGCTCCAGCGCAAAAGCAGCCGTTCGAACCAGGACGCATGACACAGTGGGCGAATGACAGGTTTGCTATACACCGAAGCCGAGCAACGCTCCCGCCTGATCGGGGTGTCCCGTTACACCGTCGACCTGGACCTGGACCGTGGTGAACAGTTCTTCGGATCGCGGACCACCGTGCATTTCTCCTGCGCCGAGCCCGGGTCACAGACTTTCATCGACCTGAAGGCCCACGAGGTGCATCGGCTCACCTTGAACGGGGACGACCTGGATCCGGCTCAGGCCGATCAGGGGCGTCTCCCCCTCGGCGGGCTGGCCGCAGAGAACGAACTGGTCGTCGAAGCCACCATGTCCTACGGGAAGGACGGCCAAGGATTGCACCGGGCGGTGGATCCGGCCGACGGCTGCCACTACGTCTACGGTCAGCTCTTCCTCGACGCCGCGCCCCAGGTGTACGCCTGCTTCGACCAACCCGACATGAAAGCCGTCTACGAGATCTCCGTACGAGCACCCGAAAGCTGGATCGTGCTGGGCAACGGCGAAGCCAGCCAGGACGCCGATGGCACTTGGCGGCTCGCCGAAACCAAACCGCTGTCGACCTATTTCGTCACCGTCTGCGCCGGCCCCTATGCCAGCATCACCGACACCCACGACGGGATCCCCCTGGGGATCCATGCCAGGGCCTCGCTGGCAGAACTGCTGAAGGAACAGAGCGGCGAGCTGCTGGCACTGACCAAAGCCGGGTTCGACCACTATCACCGGCTGTTCGGCATCAGATACCCCTTCGGCGCCTACCACCAGGTCTTCGTCCCGGAGTTCAATGCCGGTGCGATGGAAAATCCCGGCTGTGTGACCCTCCGGGACCAGATGATCTTCCGGTCCGCGCCGGACGGAGCCGAACGCGCCTCGCGCGCGAATACGATCCTGCACGAGATGGCGCACATGTGGTTCGGCGACCTCGTCACCATGAGGTGGTGGGCAGACCTGTGGCTGAACGAGTCCTTCGCGGAGTACATGGCGCACAGGGCCTGCCTCGAAGCCACCGACTTCACCTCGGCCTGGACCGATTTCACCATCTTTCGCAAGGTATGGGGAGCAGCTGCCGAGCGTAGCCCCTCCACACATCCGGTGGCCGGGCAGACCCCGCGCGACGCACCGAGCGCCCTGCAGAACTTCGACGGCATCTCCTACGCCAAAGGGGCAGCCGTCCTGGCCCAGCTGGTCCGATATCTCGGCCAGGACGAATTCGACGCCGGAGTGCGCCGCTATCTGAACGAACACCTCTTCGGCAACGCCGATCTCGCGGACTTCCTCGAGGCGATGGAAACCGAATCGGGTCGTTCACTGTCGAGCTGGTCCCAGGAATGGCTGCGGACCTCACGGATGGACGCGCTCGCCGTGGACATCGAGACGGACGGAGACCGGATCACCGGGGCGACGGTGCATCGCGAGTCTCCTGCCGAATCCCCGGCAGATCGACCGCACGCCGTCGAGATCGCGGGATTCACCGGGGGTCGGGAGATCTGGCGGGTTCCGGTGACCCTCGACCGGCCGCAGACCGTGGTCGAAGAACTGATCGGGAAACATCTCCCTGCCGTCGTCATCCCTGACGCGGGGTCGCACACCTGGGCCACTCCCCGACTCAGCCGACCCACCTTGGACGCCGTCGCGGGTGAACTGCCTCTCATTGAGGACCCGGTCGTTCGGGCAGTGATCTGGTCGGCGCTCTTCGCGGGGATGGTCGATGCTCTCGTCGATCCACGCCAGGTGCTCGGCATCGCGGTCCGGGCGCTTCCTGAAGAACAGGAACCGGCCATCCTGCGAGGGGCTCTCGACGGGATCCTGGAACTGTTGGCGACGCATTTTCTGCCCGCGGACGAGCAGGCCGCGGCTCGTCGAGCTCTGGCCGACACCTTCGGCGCGGTCGCCACGCGTTCTGATCCGGACGGCCCCACCTATCCTGCCGCCGTGCGTGGGCGTGCCCGATGGAGCACCGACGAAGGCTACTTGCGGGCGTTGGCGGAAGGAGACACCTCCCGTGAGCCACTGGCCCACCATTCGGATCTGCGGTGGGTGGCGGCCACGACACTCGCGGAGCACGGCTCAGTGGATCGTGCTGATCTGGATCGACTTGCCGCGCAGGATCAGACTCTCATCGGTCGTATGGCACATCTGAGGGCATGCGCAGCCCTGCCGGGGGAGGAGAACAAGTCCTGGGCGTGGTCGGAGATCGTACGAGGCGAACGTTCCTATTACGAACTCTCTTCCCTGGCGACCGGTTTCTGGCGCGCTGAGGACAGCCGGACGCTCAGGCCCTACGCAGAACGGTATTTCACCGAGATGCCTTCATTGTCAGGGAAACTGGGCGACTATGCGCTGGGCGCCCTCGCCTCTGTGGCTTTCCCCTACGTTCTGGCTGAACCCGAAATCCTCGCTCTGGCAGAACAGGCACTGGCCCGGACACCGATGAGCGAACCGGTCCGACGGGCGATGATCGACGGCGCGGCACTGGTCCGACAGGCAGTCTCCTCGCAGGAACGTTTCCCCCGGCCTGAGTGACAACGACGAGTGCCCCCCGTCTCCCGCGGCAGGAAGTCGTTCGTCGAGCTCAATGGGTGTCGACGAACTTCTGGACCTGCCGCGGGTCCCGGGACTGAGCCAAGGCGACAGCCAGCGATATCCGGCCCTGCTGCGGCGTCAGGTCACCGGCGGCCACGAACCCGTACCGGTCGTCGTCAACCGCACCACCGCGGGTCACCGGCCCGGAACAGACCCTGGACGCCCGCATGACGACCACGCCGGCATCGACCAGGGCACCTAACCGGGGCAGGACGTCGGACGGGACATTTCCTGCGCCGTGTCCGACGTAGACCACACCGGCAGCACCTGACTCGAGGACCGCCTGCAGCATCTGCTGAGGCAACCCGGCCCGCCCCTGGACGACCTCGACCGCAGGCAGCTCCTGCCCGACCGCCGAGATGACTGCGGCAGCTGTCCCGTCCACAGCGGACGACCGGTGGGGGGTGCGGAAGTAACAAGCTCGCTCGGCCACGACCTCTCCCAGCGGGCCGTGAGGGGAGGCGAAAGCATTCGTCCGCGTGGTGTGGACCTTGCCGACCGATCGCGCAGCATGGATCTCCTCCCCTACGACCACCAGCACGCCCAGCCCGCAGGACGAGGGCGAGGCCGCCACGATCACGGCATGGCGCAGATTCACCGGCCCATCGGCCCCGAGCGCATCGGCCGGGCGCATCGCACCCACCACCACGACGGGTTTCGGGGACCCGACCAGGAGATCCAACAGGTAGGCACTCTCCTCCAAGGTGTCCGTTCCGTGGGTGACGACGACCCCGTCGACATCGGGCCGGGCGACCTGCGCGCGCACCTGACGCACCAACTCCAGTTGGCGGGCCGGGTCCATGTCCACCGAGTCCAGCTGCCAGAGTTGCTGGTGGGAGATCTCGGCGATCCTGGTCAGGTCGGGGACAGCCTGGACGAGCTCGGCCACTCCGATCACGCCTGCGGTGTAGTCGACCGTCTCGGTGCTGTCGCTGGCACCGGCGATGGTGCCGCCGGTAGCCAGGATCAGGATGCGTGGGCGTGGAGGAAGGGCATCGGCCGCGGTCATGACTCCATTCTGGCCTGTGCCCGGGTGAGTTCTGGGGGCCCGGCCGGATTTCGTCACGGCATCGGGGATCCCGTTCCGTGCCTGGCTTCCGCGCGGCATTTGAGGAAGTACCCGAGACTGAGGGTGCCGATCCAGGCCGGGGCGACGTACAGGGCGTAGCGGAAGTCGGGGAGGAACCACATCAGCACGGTGATGAGTCCCAAGAAAGCCAGGACGAGGTAATTCGAGAAGGGGTGGAAAGGCATGGGGAATTTGAGCGCCCGTGCTTCTTCCGCGCCGATGCGCCGCCGGAACTTCAACTGGGTGAAGACGATCAGGATCCAGTTGAGATTCGCGGCGGTCAGCGCCACCGAGATCAGGTACAGGAAGACCTTCTCCGGGAGCAGATAGGTGAGCAGGACCGCTACGCCGGTGACCGCCGAGGAGACCAGGATCCCCGCGTAGGGCGATCCCTGAGCGCTGACCCGCTGGAGGAATCGTGGCGCATTTCCCTGCCTGGCCAGGGAGAGCAGCATCCTGCCGTTGCTGTAGAGACCACTGTTGTAGGCGGAGATCGCCGCGGTCAGTACCACGGCGTTGAGCAGGCTGGCGGCGGCAGGGATGCCGATCTTGGCGAAGACGGTGACGAACGGGCTGCCCTCGTCGCCGACCTTGTCCCAGGGAAAGATGCACAGGATCACGAAGATCGCGCCGACGTAGAACACGAAGATCCGCAGGACGACCTCGTTGATGGCTTTGGGGATGCTCCGGGCAGGGTCTGCGGCCTCCCCGGCGGTGATGCCGATGAGTTCCACCCCGCCGAAGGAGAACATGACGATCACGAGAGCTGTGGTGGCACCCCACCAGCCGTGGGGGAAGAAGCCTCCGTGATCGGTCAGATTGCTCAACCCGACCGGGGTCCCGTCGTTGCCCAGGCCGAAGAGAACCATCGCCAGCCCGAAGATGATCATCGCGATGATGGCGACGACCTTGATCAGTGCGAACCAGAACTCAAATTCTCCGTAGGCGCTGACACTCACGAGGTTGACCGCGGTGATCAGGACCAGGAAGACCGCGCTGCTGACCCATTTGGGGATATCTGGGAACCAGAAGTTGACGTAGATGCCGACCACGGCGAGTTCGGCCATGCTCACCGTGACGTAGTTGAACCAGTAGTTCCAACCGGAGAAGAAACCGGCGAAGGGTCCCACGTTCTCGTGCGCATAGTGGGCGAAGGCACCCGACACGGGGTTCTGGACCGACATCTCGCCCAGAGCGCGCATGATCAGGAAGATCATCAACCCCCCGACGAGGTAGGCCAGGATGATGGCGGGCCCGGCCATCTTGATGCTGGCGCTCGACCCGTAGAACAGCCCGGTCCCGATGGCTCCGCCTAGGGCGATCATCTGGATGTGCCGGTTCTTCAGCGTTCGGTGCAGTCCGTCGTTCTGAGGCGGGTGGGTGTTCCCGTCGGTTATTTCGACCTGCGTCGTCGCTCTGTCGCGCGTGCGCTCGCCTTCGCCGGGTCGATGGGCGTGCTGCGGGAGCGCGCCGGGGTCGGACGATACAGGTTTCATGATGGTCCTCGGCTCATGAGTGGGGCGCCGACGGGGGAATCGCGCCGCCGGGAGGGGGTCTCCTCCCGGCGGCAGGCGGTCAGCGGTAGTTGGTGAACTGGAGGGCGACGTCCAGATCCGACTCGCGGAGCATCTGCATGACGGCTTGGAGTTCGTCGCGGCTCTTGCTGGTGACCCGCAGCTCGTCGCCTTGGATCTGAGGCTTGACGGACTTGGGGAATTCTTCTCGGATCAGTTTGGAGATCTTCTTGGCGTTCTCCTGGCTGATGCCGTTCTTCAGCTGGCCTTCCAGCCGGTATTCCTTGCCGGAGGCCTTGGGCTGGTTCTCACCGGTGTCCAAGGACTTCAAGGAGACGCCGCGTTTGACCAGCTTGGTCTGGAAGACGTCCAGGACGGCGAGGCAGCGCTCTTCGCTGTTGGCTTTCATGACGATGATGTCCTCGCCGCTGAAGTCGATGCTGGCACCGACCCCTTTGAAGTCGTAGCGCTGGGAGATCTCCTTCTGGCTCTGGTTGAGGGCGTTGGCAACCTCTTGACGGTCGACCTTGCTGACGATGTCGAATGAGCTGTCGGCCATGTCTCTCCTGGGTCGGGATGTGATGTCGGACGGCGCGGGACAAGGGGATCTCGCGGCGGTGAGGCGGCGCGGAGCCTTCTCATCGCTGTCTCGACGCACCATTCTGCCCCTTGTGGGCAGCGGATTGGACTCACCCTGGGGGATCGTTGCTATGCTGTGCGGGCGCACCACGGCAGGTTGCCCGAGCGGCCAATGGGAGCGGACTGTAAATCCGTCGCGAAAGCTACGAAGGTTCGAATCCTTCACCTGCCACCAGCGCAACAATGGGGCCTGACTCGATGAGTCAGGCCCCATTGTTCGTGGTGCGGTCGAGAATGATCGTATGGCTCTTTCCCGACCCGGCGTTGTCCGTGACGACCTAGGCCGTGCGTTGACGCTCGTTCGCCCGGTCGAACGGGTGGTGAGTCTGGTCCCGTCGTTGACGGAGGCCGTAGCCTGCACTGATCCTGCACTCCTGGTCGGGGCGACCGACTGGTGTACTCATCCGACCGGACTCTCGGTAGCGAGGGTGGGTGGCACGAAGAACCCGGACATCAGCCGAATCCTCGAACTGGACACTCACCTGGTGATCGCCGGCAAGGAGGAGAACCGGCGCGTCGACGTGGAAGCATTGCAGAACTCCGGTGTCCCGGTGTGGGTGACCGATGTCATGGACGTTCCTGGAGCTCTCCGGTCGCTGGGCCGAATACTGGAGTTGTTGCGGCCTTCCCGGGCGTGTCGTTGGCTGGTCGAGGCGGAACAGGCCTGGTCCGATCCGCCGCAGGTCCGCGCTGGACGGCCGCTGCAGGTGATGGTGCCGATATGGCGTCGTCCATGGATGTGCGTCGGGCCGAGCACCTATGCCGCGGACGTCCTGCGACGACTGGGGGTCCAGCCCGTGGCTCCCCCAGGGACGGACCGCTATCCTCGCTTTTCCCCGCAGGACATCGTCGCAGCTCATGAGATCGACCTGGTGCTCCTGCCCGACGAGCCGTACCCCTTCTCCGCATCGGACGGTCCGGAAGTCTTCTCCTGTCCGGTGGCTTACCTGGCCGGCCGCATGCTGACCTGGTACGGGCCGTCGATGGTCGAGGCGCCGACAGAAATCGTCGGCTCCTTACGGGCGGCTCTGCACTGATCCCGGGCCAGGATGAGAGCACGGGCCACCCCACAGGAGGGATGCACACGATGAGCACACACCGTGGCGAGGACCTGATCGTGACGCGCAGCCACGGCGGGGAACTGACCGAGATCGTCTTCAACCGTCCCCACCGGCACAACGCCTTCACCGCCGTGATGTACGAACAGCTGACGTCGGTCTTCGAAGAGCTCGCAGCCGACAGGGCCGCGCGAGTCGTGCTGCTCCGTGGGGCAGGGGCCTTGGCTTTCGCCGCCGGGAACGACATCGCCGAGTTCGCCGATATGACCGAAGGCGCCCAGGCGGTGGCCTACGAGCGACGGGTCCGGTCGATGCTGACCACATTGGCGGACCTGCCCCAGGTCACGATCGCCGCGATCGACGGATTGTGCGTGGGCGGTGGCCTGGCCGTCGCCACCTACTGCGACCTCCGGGTGGCCACCTCCTCGTCACGCTTCGGGTATCCGATCGCCCGCACCCTGGGTAACGCGCTCTCCCGTCCACTGCTGGAACGGTGCGTGCACATCTTCGGGGAGTCCACGACCCGGCAGATGCTCCTCGCGAGCAGACTGTGCGATGCCCGCCGCGCCTACGAACTGGGTGTGCTGCTGACCGTCTGCGAGAGCAGGACAGAACTGGACCGGGAGCTGGACGATCTGGTGGAGGGAATCCTGCATGCTGCACCGATCACCGTGCGGACCACGAAGGAACAGCTACGGCGGATCAGCGCGTCCCAGGAGGACCCGGTCCTTGACGAGACCCTGCTGGAGGCGGCTTATGGCAGCGAGGCCTTTCGTGAAGGCGTCCGGGCCTTCCTGGCGAAGGAACGCCCGGACTTCCGGAGTCTGCCCTGAACGGTCCGTGCGGCGCCTCGGCCCGGGGCCCGATCGACAGCATCCGGTAGGGCCCGGAAGAAGACGCGGATTAGGCTGGGAGGCATGCCGATCCCCAATTACGAGTTCGTCCCTGACCGAGGTGCGCCACGGTTGAAGATCAACGTGCGGGGAAACACGATCCTGGCGAACCCGACGATCAACCGTGGTACAGCCTTCACCTGGCCCGAACGCCACGCACTGGGGTTGGCCGGGCTGCTCCCGCCAGGGGTGAACACCCTGGCCGAGCAGGTACGACGATGCTACGAGCAGTATTCGGAACAGCCCACGGAGATCACCAAATATGCGTATCTCGCAGCGGTACGTGACCGCAACGAGGTGCTCTTCTACCGGGTGCTCGCCGAACACCTCGAGGAGATGCTCCCGATCGTGTACACGCCCACCATCGGGGACGTGATCGAACGGTTCAGCCACGGATACCACCGCATGAGGGGCGTGTTCACGTCGGTCGACTACCCCGGAGAGGTCGAGGAGTCACTACTCAACTACGGACTCGACCCCGAACAGTGCGATCTGATCGTGGTGACCGACTCCGAGGGGATCCTCGGCATCGGCGACCAGGGCGTCGGCGGGGTCCAGATCTGCGTGGGCAAGCTGTCGGTCTACACAGCAGCCGCCGGGATCGACCCCCGCCGGGTGATCCCGGTCGTCGTGGACGTCGGCACCGACAACATGGAACTGCTCAACGACGACTTCTACCTGGGCACCAGACACAGCCGGACCCGCGGACGCAAGTACGACCTGTTCATCGAACATTTCGTGGAGACGGCCACCAGGCTCTTCCCCCACGCCATGATCCATTGGGAAGACTTCGGCGCCGGCAACGCCCACCGGATCCTGGAGAAGTATCGCGACCGGTGCTGCACCTTCAACGACGACATCCAAGGGACGGCAGCTGTGGTGACGGCTGCCGCGATCGCCGGGGTGAAGACCACCGGCAGCAGAATGAGCGAACAGCGCGTCGTCATCTTCGGCGCAGGCACGGCCGGAGTGGGCATCGCAGACCTGATGCGGGACCGGATGGTCCGGGAAGGACTGACCCCGCAGGAAGCCAACCGCCAGTTCTGGTGCCTGGGCTCCAAGGGCCTGATCACCACGGGGTTGGGCGATGCCGTCCGACCTTTTCAACGGCCCTATGCCCGACCCGAGGAAGAGATCTCCTCATGGGACCTGGACGACTCCCGGCACATCTCCTTGGCCGACGTGGTCCGCAATGTGCACCCCACCATGCTGATCGGGACATCGGCCCGGGCCGGCGCCTTCACCGAGAAAATCGTCCGGGAGATGGCCGCCCACGTCGACCGGCCGATCATCATGCCGCTGTCGAATCCGACGTCCCGGGCCGAGGCGGTCCCTGCGGACATCGTCGCGTGGACGGACGGTCGCGCACTGGTCGCCACAGGTTCTCCCTTCGCGCCGGTCGTCCACGCAGGCAAGACCTATCAGATCGCCCAGGCCAACAACGCCTTGGTGTTCCCCGGGATCGGGTTGGGCGTCGTGGTGAGCAAAGCCGAACGGGTCTCCGACCGTATGATCTCGGCCGCAGCCGAGGCCGTCGCAGAGATCGTGGACGTCGTTCCCCCGGGTAAAGCTCTGCTTCCGTCGATCTCCCACCTGCGGAGGGTCTCGGGCACTGTGGCCATCCGGGTCGCTCAGACCGCCCACGCGGAGGGACTGTCGAAGATCGAGATGAAGGACCCGGTCCAGCAGGTGTACGAGTCGATGTGGCAACCGGTCTACCCGAAGATCGTCCTGCCGGGACAGGGGACTTCTCCGTCCACCGTCGAGGACACCGCCGTGGATTCGGAACCCACCGACGACGAGAACACGAAGAAACCTTCATGACGGGGAAGATCGCGGTACTGAACGGCCCCAACCTGGGCCGGTTGGGCGTGCGGGAACCGGAACGCTATGGCACGGACACCCTGCCGGAAGTGATCACCCGTTGCAGGGCGCTCGCGGCTGACCGTGGTGTCGAGCTGGTGGATTTCCAATCCAATCACGAGGGCGCTTTGGTGGATCGGATCGAGGCGTGGACGGACGAGGGGGTCGTCGGCGTGGTGGTCAATGCGGGCGCATTCACCCACACCTCGGTGGCGCTGAGGGACGCCCTGGTGGGATCAGGTCTTCCCTTCATGGAGGTACACATCACCAATGTTCATGCGCGGGAAGGATTTCGTTCCCGCTCCTATTTGTCCGACGTAGCGGTGGGTTTGGTGGTCGGTTGCGGAACCTTGGGGTACGAGTTGGCTCTCTCGGCGTTGCTTCGTCATCTGGATAAGGACAGCGCCCATTCTTGATCTGCGTTGAATGAACGTCGGCCCGGCCCCACACTGGGACCGGGCCGACGTGGTGCCGGGTTGATTGCCGGAGCTGGTGCGCGGTTCAGATTCCGGCGGCTGCACGGGTGTGCAGGACGCGCAGGATGTCGTCCACCCGTTCCTTGGCGTCGCCGAAGAGCATGGCGGTGTTCTCCTTGAAGAACAGGGGGTTCTGCACGCCGGCGTATCCGGTGGCCATGGACCTTTTGAAGACGATGACCTGCCCGGCTTCCCAGACGGTGAGCACTGGCATTCCGGCGATGGGGGAGTGGGGGTCGTCGAGGGCCGCCGGGTTGACGGTGTCATTGGCTCCGATCACCAGGACGACGTCGGTGTGGGCGAGGTCGTCGTTGATCTCGTCCATCTCCAGCACGATGTCGTAGGGCACTTTGGCTTCGGCGAGCAGGACGTTCATGTGTCCGGGGAGGCGGCCGGCGACCGGGTGGATACCGAAGCGGACAGTGATTCCGCGTTTGCGGAGTGTTTCGGTGATCTCGGCGACCGGGTACTGGGCTTGGGCGACCGCCATGCCGTATCCCGGTGTGATGACGACGCTCTTGGCTTCCAGGAGGAGGTCGGCGACAGCTTCGGCATCGACCTCACGATGTTCGCCGTAGTCTTTGGCCTCGCCGACGACTCCGCCGTCGGAGCCGAATCCACCGGCGATGACGTTGATGAAGGAGCGTCCCATGCCTTTGCACATCACGTAGGAGAGGAAGGCACCTGATGATCCGACGAGGGCTCCGGTGATGATCAGGAGGTCGTTGTTGAGCATGAAACCGGCGGCGGCGGCGGCCCACCCGGAGTAGCTGTTCAGCATGGAGACGACGACGGGCATGTCACCGCCACCGATGGAGGCGACGAGGTGGAACCCTAGCGCCAGGGCGAGCACGGTCATCCCGCCGAGGAGGGCGAGGCTCGGTGTCTTCACGAAGAAGACGGTGAGCGCTGTGGAAATGGCGAGGATGCTCAGGTTGATCCAGTTGTGTGCGGGCAGCATGAGCGGCGCCGACTTCATCTTGGCGCTGAGTTTGAGGTAGGCCACCACTGAGCCGGTGAAGGTGACGGCGCCGATGAAGACGCCGATGAAGACTTCTGCGCTGTGGATGGGGCCGAGGGTCCCGGCGAGGTCGGGGATCCGGTCGGCGATTCCGCCGGCTTCGTGGATGCGGTGTTCGGCTTCGAAGAAGCTGTTGTATCCGACGAGGACGGCTGCCAGTCCGACGAAGCTGTGGAGCAGCGCGATGAGTTCGGGCATGCCGGTCATCTCGACCTTGCGTGCCTTCCAGATGCCGATGGCTGCTCCGATGGCCATGGCGAGGAGCATCAGGCCCAGGCCGGTGCTTCCGCTGCCGTCGCGGTCGTTGGTTTCTCCTGCGGCGTCGATCCCGATGACGGCTGCGAGGATGGTGATCAGCAGGGCTACGCCCATCCCGAGGATGCCGTTGCGGTTTCCGCCTTCGGCGGTTTCGTGTTTGGACAGCCCGGCGAGGCTGAGGATGAAGAGCAGCCCGGCGATGATGTACGAGCCTTGCACCAGGGTGAGGGTCATGGCTGCTCAGTCCTTCCGGAACATGCCGAGCATGCGTTGGGTGACGGTGAAACCACCGAAGATGTTGATGCTGGCCAGCAGGACGCCGATGAAGGCGAGGACGTCGACGAAGACGGGGGAGTTGTCTCGTCCGATCTGGAGGAGTACGCCGACGATGATGATCCCGGAGATGGCGTTGGTGACGCTCATCAGGGGCGTGTGGAGTGCGTGGTGGACGTTGCCGATCACGTAGTAGCCGATGACCACCGAGAGCATGAAGACCATGAAGTGTCCGAGGAAGGGCTCGGGGGAGAAAGCGAAGAGCAGGAGCGACAGAGCTCCGATTCCGGTGAGAACAGCCGCTTTGGTTGCGGGCGAGGTCTTCTTCGGGGGCTGGGGGGCTGGTACCTCGGGGGTCGGCTGTGTTGGCGGCGGTGCGGCGGATACCTGGACGGGCGGTGGGGGCCACATGAGTTCGCCGTCTTTGACCACGGTCATGCCTCGCATGACGATGTCGTCCATGTCGAGGCGGAGCTGGCCGTCCTTGTCGGGCGTGGCCAGTTTGAGGAAGTTCACCATGTTCTGGCCGTAGAGCTGGCTGGCCTGGGTGGGGAGTCGTCCGGCGAGGTCGGTGTATCCGATGAGGGTGACACCGTTGTCGGTGACGATTTTCTCTCCGGCGACGGTTCCTTCGACGTTGCCGCCGGTGGCTGCGGCCATGTCGACGATGACGCTGCCGGATTTCATGGTGGCGATCATCTCGGCGGTGATGAGCCGTGGGGCCGGGCGCCCGGGGATCAGTGCGGTGGTGACGATGATGTCGACGTCCTTGCACTGCTCGGCGTACATCGCCGCTTGTCGGCGTTGGTACTCCTCTCCCATCTCCTTGGCGTACCCGTCCGAGCTCACTTGTGCGCCGGGGTCGTCGACATGAACGAATTCGGCGCCCATTGATTCGACCTGTTCGGCGACCTCGGGGCGGACGTCGTTGGCTCGGACGATCGCGCCGAGGGCATTGGCTGCTCCGATGGCGGCGAGCCCTGCCACGCCGGCTCCGGCGACGAAGACCTTGGCCGGGGGAACTTTTCCGGCTGCGGTGACTTGGCCGGTGAAGAAGCGTCCGAATTCGTGGGCTGCTTCGACGACGGCGCGGTAGCCGGCGATATTGGCCATGGAGCTGAGGACGTCGAGGGCTTGGGCGCGGGAGATGCGAGGAACCGCGTCCATGGACAGGGCGGTGATCTTGCGGGTGGCGAGTTTGTCGACGAGGTCCTGGTTGAGTCTGGGCGACAGGAGCGCGATGAGGGTGGCGCCGTCGCGGAGGAGGGCGAGTTCGTCGTCGTGGGGTTCGTTGACCTTGATGACGATGTCGGCTGACCAGACGTCTTCGGCGATGCTGATCTCGGCGCCGGAGTCGGCGAAGGCGGCGTCTGCCAGGGCTGAGTGCTGCCCTGCGCCGGCCTCGACGGTGACTTCGTATCCGAGTTTCAGTAGCTGTGCGACGGTCTGCGGTGTGGCGGCGACGCGGGTCTCGCCCGCGTTCGTCTCCTTGGGTATGCCGATGCGCACGGCAGGACTCCTTCGCAGCGAGGCGCGCCCTGGCAGGCGCAGGCAGGACCCACGTTCGTGGTGGGGGGAAAGATGGTCAAGGCCGAAGGTCCTGATATCGACCTTGGGAATAGTAAGGGGAGCGCAGGGGCAATGTGGAGGTTCCGGGGGTTTTTGTTGCCGGGTGTTTCCCGGGGTCGGACGGGTGTCTTCTCCCTGAGGCCTTCTTCTCCGTGATTTGCACTGACTGAACAGTGTTCAAGTGGATGCTAGGCTCAGCCGCCGAGAGGGAGGACTCCCCTCTTCATGGCTGGTAGCTCACAGGAGAGCAGGGATGTCTGAACAAACCCAGGTCACCGCTGAGGTGGCTAATTCTGATTCTTCGGGGCGGCCTCGGGGCCGCTTCTTTTCCGCGCAGGATCTCGCGCTCATCGCAGCTTTCGCAGCCTTGACCGTCGTACTGGGACTTGCGCCTCCGGTGAGCATTCCAGGAACCCCGGTCCCCTTTACTTTTCAACATCTCGGCGTCTCGTTGTGCGGTGCGATTCTCGGGTGGAAGCGCGGCTCGGCGGCGATCGCTCTGATGTTGGCAGTGGGTTTGTTGGGAGTTCCCGTGCTGGCTGGGGGACGCTCCACGGTGGCGGCGTTGGCTGGTCCGACCGTCGGCTATCTCGTGGGGTTCATCATCGGCGCAGCCGTTATCGGGGCGATGGTTCAGTCCCGTCTCCCCAAGGTGGAGCCGTGGTGGATCGCCTTGTCCTGCGTCGTCGGTGGGATCGTCGTGATGCATGCTCTTGGGATCCCGTACGCCGCCGTGCGGACCAGGACGAGCCTGTGGGCCCAGTTCGTGCTCCACATTCCTTTCTTCCCGGGTGACCTGTTGAAGGCGGCGGTGGCTACCGCAGTGGCCACCGCGGTGCATCGCGGGGTTCCCGGCCTGACTCCTGCGCTGCGTCGAGGTCGGTGAACAAGTGGCGCCCTCGGTGAACAGTGGAATCGTCTTTTCCGGTATTCGTCACGCCTATGGCGAACGTCAGGTCCTGGACGGGATCGACCTGGTCCTTTCCGAGCCACGCGTGGGGATCATCGGTGCGAACGGGTCGGGTAAGTCGTCCTTGGCGAGGATGATCAACGGGTTGGTGACGCCGACCTCGGGCCGGGTTACTGTCGACGGGCTCGACGTGGTTAAGCAGGGTGCGGCGGTGCGGCGGCGCGTCGGTTTCGTCTTTCCCAATCCGGATGCGCAGATCGTGATGCCGACCGTCGCCGAGGATGTCGCTTTCTCGCTGCGTCGGAGGAAACTGCCTCGGGACCAGGTGGATCATCTGGTGGGGGAGGTTCTGATCAGGTTCGGCCTGGACGGGCACCGGGATCATCCTGCGCATCTCCTGTCGAGCGGGCAGAAGCAGCTGCTGGCCATCGCGGCGATCATGGTGACCGAGCCTTCGGTCCTGGTCTGTGACGAGCCGACGACCTTGCTTGACCTGAGGCATTCGCGTCAGGTGGCGGATCTCCTGGAGGGGCTCTCCCAGCAGGTGATCATGGTCACTCACCAGTTGGACCTGCTCGTGGACTGGGCGCGTGTGGTGGTGGTGGACGGGGGCAGGATCGTTCACGATGGTCCGGGTCGGGACTCGGTGGCTTTCTACCGGGAACTCATGTCATGTTGACCGGCCTGTATCTTCCGGGCGACTCGCTGGTCCATCGGGCGTGGCCTTCAGTCAAGATGCTCTTCCTCATGGCGGTCACGATCCTGCTCTTCGTGTTCTCGGATCTTCGTACGGTGTCTGCAGTGGCTGTGGTTGTCGTCGTGCTCTATGTGACGGCCGGGGTCCCGACGCAGGTGGCGGTGGCCCAGATATGGCCGCTTAGATGGTTCGTCCTGATGCTCTTTGCCTACCAGTGGTGGTCGAAGGACTGGCTGTTCGCCGCCGTGATGTGCGCCAATCTGGTGGTGGCCGTTGCTGGGGCGAGCCTGGTCACGTTGACGACCAGGGTTCAGGACATGTTGGAGACGACGGTGGTTCTGGCGGAACGGCTTCCTCGCCGACTGGTTGATGCCGAGCGGTGGGGATTGCTCTGTGCGCTGACGGTGCGGTCGATCCCGGTGGTCGGCCGGTTACTGGAGGAGACCAGGGATGCACGTCGCGCAAGGGGACTGGAGCGTAGTCTGCGAGCTTTGGCCACCCCAACGGTGATCCGCACTATTCATCATGCGGGGCATGTCGGTGATGCGTTGGCCGCGAGGGGTGTCGACGATTGAGCGCGGCCCGCGAGGCGTCGATTTCGCGCTTCCTGGGTTGACCTTGTACAGTTACCGAGCAGCCGCAAACGAACTGCGGCAGCAAGCCCCGATAGCTCAGTCGGCAGAGCGTCTCCATGGTAAGGAGAAGGTCTAGGGTTCGATTCCCTATCGGGGCTCTGGTTCTGAGGCAAGGTCGTCATCATTGGTGGCGGCCTGCTTTAGTCCCTTAGCGGGGTAGCTCAGGTGGTTAGAGCACACGACTCATAATCGTGGTGTCGCGGGTTCGAGTCCCGCCCTCGCTACTGACGCGATTTCGGGTGCTGCCCGGAATCGCGTATTCTTTTGTCTCGATGCGTCTCGCCCCGGAGACGTCGTATCTGCGAATATCTCGAGCTGAAAGTCAGGTAGCCCCGTGGCCAGCAAGTCCACTGACGTCCGTCCGAAGATCACGCTTGCTTGTGTGGACTGCAAGGACCGGAATTACATCACCAAGAAGAACCGTCGGAATGACCCCGACCGTCTTGAGATGAACAAGTACTGCCCGAAGTGCCACAAGCACACGGCACATCGAGAGACCCGCTGAGCCATTTCAGCCGAACGTCGTAGGCGGTCACACCTCTGAGGTGTGACCGCCTACGACGTTCTTGGCGTGTTCTAGGCTGACCGATATGGCTGTGAACTCCGACTTCGAGGGACGGAAGTACGATCCGAGTCCGCCTTTTCTTGTGGGGCGGGAGTCCGTGCGGGATTTCGCTCGCGCTGTGGGCGCACGATCCCCGCTGCATCACGATGTCGTAGCTGCTCGAGCCGCAGGTTACCGCGATGTCGTAGCACCGCCGACCTATGCCGTGGTGATCGCGCAACGCTGTGAATCTCAGTACATCGGGGATCCGGAGGCAGGTATCGACTTCTCCAGGGTGGTCCATGTGGAGGAGCGTTTCGAGATGGGCAGCCCGTTGGTGGCCGGAGACGAGGTGATAGCTGTGCTCCAGGTCGAGCGAGCTCGTGCGATGAGAGGAAACGGCATGATCACTACCCGTTGCGAGCTGTTCGTCGGCGGAGAACCTGTGGGTGAGGTTGTCTCTACCCTGCTCGTCCGGGCCGAGGAAGCACTATGACGTCAATGAAGATCTCGGATGTAGCAGAAGGAGACGTCCTGGGCCCCCTGACGGTTCCTGTCGACCGCGAACGCCTGCTCGCCTATGCGGCGGCAAGCGGCGATCATAACCGCATCCATTGGGACTCCCAGGTCGCCCGATCGGTAGGGCTACCTGATGTGATCGCTCACGGCATGTGGACGATGGGATCGGCGATCGAGGTATTGGGTCCCCTGGCGGCGGATCCGGGTTCGATCAGGCATTACAGCACGAAGTTTGTATCACCGGTGGTGGTTCCGTCCTCCGGCGCCGTGGAGATCACGGTGGTCGGGGAGGTGAAGAAGGTCACCGCCTGCGACGTGATGATCGAGCTCGAAGTGCGGTGCGCGCAGGAAAAAGTGCTCTCACGGACGAGAGTGGTATTGGCTTCCGACCAGGAGAAGGCTGCGAATTGATGGATGAACAGGCCAATGTCGAGCTGGCGCATCATACGACGATGCGTGTGGGAGGGCCGGCTCGCCGGTTCGTCTCTGCTCGGACTACGGAGGAGCTGGTGGCTGCTCTGCAGGAGGCCGATTGCGGCTCCGAGCGTGTCTTGTTGCTCTCGGGGGGATCCAATCTACTGATCGGTGACGATGGGTTCGACGGGACCGTCGTTCAGATTCTTTCGAAGGGCATCTCTGTCGAGGAGAGCTCGGCCGACACGGTGTTGGTCCGGGTGTCTGCAGGGGAGCACTGGGGGGCCTTCGTGGATCTAGCGGTCGTCGAGGGCTGGTCCGGTGTGGAGTGCCTGGCAGGCATACCGGGTGCGGTGGGGGCGACGCCGGTGCAGAACGTCGGGGCGTACGGCCAGGACGTGTCACAGACCATCGTTCAGGTCCGGGTCTGGGACCGGGAAACCGGGAAGGTCGAGGATCTTTCCGCTCAGGAGTGTGCTTTCAGCTATCGCCACAGCCGTTTCAAGCACTCGGATCGGTACGCCGTTCTCGATGTGCTCTTCAAGTTGTCCCGGAGTCGGCTCTCCGGGCCGCTGGGTTACGCCGATCTGGCCAAAGGGCTGGGAGCGGAGCGGGGAGCCAGGCTTCCTCTTGCAGAGGTCAGGGATGCCGTTCTGGTGCAGCGCAGGATGCGCGGCATGTTGCTAGATCCAGCCGACCATGACACGTGGAGTTGTGGCTCGTTCTTCACGAACCCCGTCTTGTCTCAGGTCGAGTTTGACGGCTTGTGCGAGAAGGTGACCGCCATCGAGGTTGGCGCTACGCCCCCACCGTCTTTCCCTGCAGGTGAGGGACAGATCAAGACGAGTGCAGCTTGGCTCATTGATCGGGCGGGATTCGGTAAGGGCCATGGGCTTCCGGGCCCTGCCTCGTTGTCGACTAAGCATGTGTTGGCGGTGACAAACCGTGGGCATGCTCGAGCCGATGACGTCCTGGCCCTCGCGAGGCAGGTCCGGGACGGGGTCCGTGAGGCTTTCGGAGTCACGCTCGTGAACGAACCGGTCATGGTGGGCGTGGAACTGTGACCTCTTGAATCAGTCTCGGGGGTGCCTGGTTGGCCAGCTCGGCATGTGTTCACGTATGCTCTACCCTCGGACGCACTTACAAAGCTATTCCGAGTGTTCCTCCAAGGTGTTTGACATCTTGATGGAGCTTTTGGAGGGTGGAGTGAGGAAGTACCTAGGGCAGTGGCTCAATTGGCAGAGCACCGGTCTCCAAAACCGGCGGTTGGGGGTTCGAGTCCCTCCTGCCCTGCGGTGAGGTGGCGGTCGACTGTATTTGGTCGATTTGCCACCGACTCAGGACAACACTTCACATAAGTACCCGCCACCGGCGCCACAGCACTGCATGCGCTGTGGCGCCGATCAGCGCAGGAGATGAGAACGGTGGCCGACGACAGCCTGACAGGCGCCTCGCGCTCGGCTTCTTCGCGTTCTGATAAGCGGAAAACGGGTCAGCGCAGAGGTGTGTTCGCGGCTATTGGCCTCTTCATCCGGCAGATTCTGGACGAACTGGGCAAAGTTGTTCGACCTACTCGTTCGGAGTGGGCCACCTACACAACTGTGGTCATCATCTTTGTCGTGGTGATTATGCTTTTCGTCTTCGGGATGGACACGCTCTTCACCAAGCTTGTCTTCTGGGTGTTTGCGGGTAATGATTCTTAGCTGTTTCTCCAGCTCTGTTACGACCCCGGCAGCTGCTGCCGGCCGCCAGCACAGGAAAGGTCATCGACGTGTCTGATCAGTGGACTTCCGACGTTTCGGAAGACCGGGCCGACCCCAACGGGGTCACCTCCGACGTCGAGGAGCCCGTTCTCGCCCAGTCAGCTGCTGCGACCGAGGCTGCGGCCGAGGCGGAGACTGATTCTGCGAATCCTTCTGGCGAGCCCGAAGAGGGGCAGGCCATGGAAGAACTGCGCGCCATGCTGCGTGGTCAAGCCGGTGACTGGTACGTGGTCCACAGCTATGCCGGTTACGAGAACAGGGTCAAGGCCAACCTTGAACAGCGCGCCCAGTCTCTTAACATGGAGGATTACATCTTCCAGGTCGAGGTACCGATGGAACAGGTCACCGAGATCAAGAACGGTCAGAAGAAACTGGTACGCCGGGTACGTATGCCTGGTTACGTGCTCGTTCGGATGGACCTCACCGACGAGAGCTGGGGGACGGTTCGACACACCCCTGGAGTCACCGGCTTCGTTGGAAATGCCTACTCTCCGGTTCCGCTGAGCCTGGATGAGGTCTTCTCGATGTTGGCGCCTTCGATCGAGGAAGAGCCCAAGGTCGGCGCGGCCAAGCCTGCGCCCAAGGTGATCTCGGATGCGACTGCCGTGGACTTCGAGGTCGGGGAATCTGTCACTGTGATGGAAGGTCCTTTCGAGACGATGCCTGCGACGATCTCCGAGGTGATCCCGGAGACGCAGAAGCTGAAGGTCTTGGTTTCCATCTTTGGGCGTGAGACCCCCGTGGAGCTTTCGTTCAATCAGGTCGCGAAGATCTAATTTGGGACGAAGAGTAAAAGTGCGGTTCGCCGCGCGGTCATGCAACCAGGTCATCGCCCACGGCGTCGGCCTACGACACTGAGAAGGACAGATCGATATGCCTCCCAAGAAGAAGGTATCCGGTTACATCAAGCTGCAGATCCAGGCTGGTCAGGCTACTCCGGCGCCGCCGGTGGGTCCCGCACTGGGCCAGCACGGTGTCAACATCATGGAGTTCGTCAAGGCCTACAACGCTGCGACAGAAGCTCAGCGTGGAAGTGTGATCCCGGTTGAGATCACTGTCTACGAAGACCGCTCCTTCACCTTTGTCACCAAGACTCCCCCCGCTGCTGAGATGATCAAGAAGGCAGCCGGTATCGCGAAGGGGTCGGGAGAGCCCCACAAGAACAAGGTTGCGAACCTGACCCAGGACCAGGTTCGTGAGATTGCCCAGCAGAAGATGGTTGACTTGAACGCCAACGACATCGAGCAGGCCATGAAGATCATCGCCGGTACTGCGCGTTCTATGGGCGTCACGGTCGAATGATCTTTCGGTGGTCCTCGGGTCTACGAGGACCACATCCAGGGTGACCCTGATGGCAGCCTTTACCGGGCCGTTCGGCAATGATCATCGGTTCCGATAAATGCTGGCCATCTGGGATCGCTCGCCATAGTGGGAGGGCAGCGCTAGCCCGCACCACGATTTCCTTTCGCAGTGATCTCAAGGAGAAGTCATGAAGCGCAGCAAGTCCTACCGTGCAGCGGCAGAGAAGATCTCAGCTGATCGGCTGTATGCCCCGCTCGCGGCTGTGCGTCTCGCCCAGGAGACCAGCACGACGAAGTACGACGCTACGGTCGAGGTTGCGCTCCGTTTGGGTGTCGACCCCCGCAAGGCTGACCAGATGGTTCGAGGCACGGTCAACTTGCCTCACGGTACGGGTAAGACGGCCCGGGTGCTGGTGTTCGCCACCGGAGCGAACGCAGAGGCTGCTAAGGAAGCTGGAGCAGATTACGTCGGTTCTGACGAGCTGCTCACCAAGATCCAGGGCGGTTGGTTGGATTTCGACGCGGTGGTTGCGACCCCGGATCTCATGGGTAAGGTCGGTCGCCTCGGCAAGGTGCTGGGCCCGCGCGGTCTGATGCCGAACCCGAAGACCGGCACGGTAACGATGGACGTCGCCAAAGCTGTGACTGATATCAAGGGCGGAAAGATCGAATTCCGCGTCGACAAGCACAGCAACCTCCATTTCATCATTGGGAAGACGTCTTTCTCTGAGCAGTCTTTGGTCGAGAACTACGCTGCTGCGATGGAGGAGATCCTGCGGCTGAAGCCTTCTGCGAGCAAAGGCCGCTACATCATCAAAGCGACGATGTCGACGACGATGGGCCCGGGCATCCCCCTGGACTCGTCAAAGACCCGCAGCTTGATGGATGAGGACCAGGCGAACGGCTGAAAGCTTTTTCCTGATTGTCGAGAGGCCTGCCTGTCAGCTGCTGACGGGCAGGCCTCTCGACTGCATAGGTCCAGGTTTTGTCTGTTCGATTTTGGCAATGGCCGGGTTGCCAGTAAACTTCTCGTTGACCCATGACCGCCGGTTGCTGCCTCTGTGGATTCGTTCCCTGGGTAGCCGAAGGCCCCTAAACATCGATTTAGGGCGTCCGGCGCAGGCCACGATTTATGAGAGTAAGCGTTCTAGAACGCTCTTTCAGGCTCCCGTGACCTGCGCCGGGAGCCTTTTTTCGTGGGGCTGATGGGTGCCGGCACACCAGGAGAAGGAGGCCCCATGGCAACGCCGCAGAAGCAGGCAGCCATCGCCGAGCTCAGGGACAAGTTCCGTGAGTCCGATGCGGCCGTTCTCACGGAGTACCGCGGTCTGACCGTGGCCCAGCTCAAGGAGCTGCGGAACTCGCTGCGTGAAAACGGAACGTACTCCGTGGTGAAGAACACGCTCACCGACATCGCTGCCAAGGAAGCCGGCGTCACGGCGTTCGAGGGCAAGATGACCGGGCCCTCCGCGATCGCCTTCATCACGGGCGACCCGGTGGAAGCCGCCAAGAGTCTGCGTGACTTCGCCAAGGCGAATCCTCTCCTCGTTATCAAGGGCGGTTACCTCGACGGTAAGTCGCTCTCGGCCGAGGAGATCAACAAGCTCGCGGACCTCGAGTCCCGCGAGGTGCTGCTGGCCAAGCTGGCAGGCGCCATGAAGGCGTCGCTTAGCCAGGCCGTTTACCTCTTTGCCGCACCGTTGTCGCAGGCAGCCCGCACTGTCGACGCATTGCGGGCCAAGGTCGAGGCTGAGGGACCTGTTTCCTCGGCCGCGGCAGGGGAGCAGGACACCCCGGTCTCGGCAGACGCTGAGACCACCGCCGACGTCGCCGAGGGTGGCGACGCGAGCTGAACCCAATCGGGTAGCAGTTCATTCCACACATAGCCACTCACGGCAGAAGCAAGGAAGGAAGCCATCATGGCCAAGCTCAGCACTGAAGAGCTCCTCGACGCGTTCAAGGAGATGACCCTGATCGAGCTCTCTGAGTTCGTTAAGGCCTTCGAGGAGACCTTCGAGGTTACCGCCGCCGCTCCGATGGCGATGGCAATGGCTCCCGCTGCGGGGGGCGACGCCGGCGCCGCTGCGGAGGAGGAGAAGGATGAGTTCGACGTTATCCTGACCGCCGCTGGCGACAAGAAGATCCAGGTGATCAAGGAGGTGCGCGCCCTGACGAGCCTCGGCCTGAAGGAGGCCAAGGACCTCGTTGACGGTGCGCCGAAGCCGGTCCTGGAGAAGGTCGACAAGGACGCTGCGGAAAAGGCTAAGGCTGCACTCGAGGGCGCTGGCGCTTCCGTCGAGCTCAAGTGATCGCAGCCCCGTAGAAGCGGGGCAGTGTGCGGTGTTCGCTTTATCTGTGAACACTGGATTGTGATATCAAAGGCGGGCCAGCTCTCTTGCGAGAGCTGGCCCGCCTTTGGTTTGGACCTTGACGTCTGACCAACTGCAGTGCATTCTCGTGAGCACGGTGAGCTTGCACTCGTCTGCCGGGTCAGGGTTCATGGTGTAGAAGGCTTGGCGTCCTATGGCGGCCGTCGGGATCGGATGCCTGTGAATGGATTAGACTTGCAGCTTCTGTATCGGTATGCTGTTGATTTGCGCTGCCCATTTCTATATGGTTGACGATGCGCATGTGATCCTGCGACCGGTTTAGGTAAGAACCTCGAGCAGTGGCTTATGCCAGGTCGGGGCAGGTTCACATGGTGTGTCGGGGTGAGCGTGGAAACCGCCTATCGTGACAAAGGCCCGTGGAAGGACCCTCCTTGGCTGCCTCGCGCATTGCGAACCAGAAGATGTCCACCGCACTCACCGCTTCCGGCCGGGTGTCGTTCGCCAAGATCCGTGAGCCGCTCGAGGTCCCTGACCTCTTGGCCCTGCAGACCGAGAGCTTTGACTGGCTACTCGGGAACGAGCGCTGGCAGGCACGTGTCGAGGACGCGATCGAAGCTGGCCGTAACGACGTGCCTGAGCGTTCTGGACTGGAGGAGATCTTCGAGGAGATCTCCCCGATCGAAGACTTTGCCGGATCGATGTCCCTGTCCTTCCGGGATCACCGGTTCGAGGAGCAGAAGTACTCCATCGAGGAGTGCAAAGAGCGCGACATGACCTACAGTGCGCCCTTGTTCGTCACCGCTGAGTTCATGAACAACAACACCGGCGAGATCAAGAGCCAGACGGTGTTCATGGGCGACTTCCCTCTCATGACAGATCGGGGGACCTTTGTGATCAACGGCACCGAGCGTGTCGTGGTCAGCCAGCTGGTGCGTAGCCCCGGCGTCTATTTCGAACAGTCCGTCGACAAGACGTCTGACAAAGACATCTTCTCTGCGAAGGTCATTCCTAGCAGAGGCGCTTGGCTGGAGTTCGAGATCGATAAGCGCGACATGGTCGGCGTGCGCGTGGACCGGAAGCGGAAGCAGTCGGTTACGGTCCTCCTGAAGGCGCTTGGCTGGACGGACGCTCAGATCTTGGAGACCTTCGGGGAGTACGAGTCGATGCGACTCACCCTGGAGAAAGATCACACAGCGGGTCAGGACGAAGCGCTGCTCGACATCTACCGAAAGCTGCGGCCGGGAGAGCCTCCGACGCGTGAGGCTGCTCAAGCGCTCTTGGACAATCTCTACTTCAATCCAAAACGCTACGACTTGGCCAAGGTCGGCCGGTACAAGCTCAGCAAAAAACTCGGGATTGATGCAGACCTTTCTTCATCCACCCTGACCGTGGACGACGTTGTGGCCACTATCCGCTACCTCGTGGCGTTGCATGCTGGGGAAACCTCTCTCAAGGGAATCCGGCACGGTGCCGAAGTTGACGTCCGCGTTGAAGTCGACGACATCGATCACTTCGGCAACCGTCGTCTACGTAACGTCGGTGAACTGATTCAAAACCAGGTCCGCACCGGTTTGTCCCGCATGGAGCGGGTCGTACGTGAGCGTATGACCACCCAGGACGTTGAGGCGATCACACCGCAGACCCTGATCAACATCCGGCCGGTCGTCGCTTCCATCAAGGAATTCTTCGGTACCAGCCAGCTGTCGCAGTTCATGGACCAGAACAACCCTCTGGCCGGACTGACCCATAAACGCCGACTCTCAGCATTGGGTCCTGGCGGTCTTTCACGTGACCGTGCTGGTATGGAAGTTCGTGACGTCCACTCCTCGCACTACGGACGCATGTGCCCGATTGAGACGCCTGAAGGCCCGAACATCGGTCTGATCGGGTCGCTCGCTTCCTACGGGCGGATCAACCCCTTCGGGTTCATCGAGACGCCCTATCGCAAGGTCGTCGAGGGTCAGGTCAGCGATGAGGTGCATTACTTGTCTGCCGACGAGGAGGACGAGTTTGTCATCGCGCAGGCGAATGCGCCTCTCACCGAGGACGGGCATTTCGCTGAAGAGCGTGTCCTTGTTCGGACCAAGGGTGGAGAAGCAATCGACGTTCCTGGTGGGGAAGTCGATTACATGGATGTCTCCGCGCGTCAGATGGTCTCTGCTGCGACTGCCCTGATTCCCTTCCTCGAGCACGACGATGCAAACCGTGCCCTGATGGGTGCGAACATGCAGCGTCAGGCAGTGCCATTGGTCCGCAGCGAGGCGCCACTGGTCGGTACGGGTATGGAATTCCGTGCAGCTCTCGACTCTGGGGACGTCGTCCGTGTGAAGCAGGGCTGTGTGGTCGAGTCTGTTGCCGCCGACATGGTGACGGTCGCCAACGACGACGGGTCACATCAGACCTACCGGATCGCGAAGTTCATGCGTTCCAACCAGGGAACCTGCTACAACCAGCGTGTGGTGGTGAGCGAAGGGCAGCGGCTCGAAGCGGGTGCCGTTGTCGCCGACGGGCCGGCGACCGACGGTGGTGAGATGAGCCTGGGCCGAAACCTCCTTGTGGCGTTCATGCCGTGGGAGGGGCTCAATTATGAAGATGCCATCATTCTTTCTCAGCGCTTGGTGCAGGACGATGTCCTCTCCTCAATTCATATCGAAGAACACGAGATTGATGCTCGTGACACGAAACTGGGACCGGAGGAAATTACTCGCGACATTCCGAATGTCTCAGAGGATGTTCTGGCGGACCTCGACGAACGCGGCATCATCCGGATCGGCGCCGAGGTCCGAGACGGGGACTTGCTCGTCGGTAAGGTCACGCCCAAGGGAGAGACCGAGCTGACTCCGGAAGAACGCCTGTTGCGCGCCATCTTCGGTGAGAAGGCGCGGGAGGTGCGAGACACCTCGTTGAAGGTGCCTCACGGAGAAACCGGGACAGTCATCCACGTCAAGGTCTTCGACCGGGAAGATGGAGACGAACTCCCCCCGGGTGTCAACCAGTTGGTGCGTGTCTATGTGGCGAACCGCCGCAAGATCACCGACGGTGACAAGCTTGCAGGTCGACACGGGAACAAGGGTGTCATCTCCAAGATCGTCCCGGTGGAGGACATGCCCTTCTTGGAAGACGGGACTTCGGTCGATGTGATCCTGAACCCGCTCGGTGTTCCCGGCCGAATGAACATCGGTCAGGTCATGGAGCTTCACCTGGGTTGGGCTGCCAGCCGAGGCTGGAAGATCGAGGGTGAGCCCGAATGGGCGATGAACATTGCGGACGAGGTCCGTGAGGTTGCGCCCGGAACCCGGGTCGCCACCCCTGTGTTCGACGGCGCCCGCGAAGACGAAATCACCGGTCTGCTCGACTCGACACTGCCTACCCGCGACGGGGTCCGGCTTATCGGAGCCTCTGGTAAAGCCCGATTGTTCGACGGGCGTTCGGGAGAACCTTTCCCTGCTCCGATCTCGGTCGGTTACATGTACATCTTGAAGCTGCACCACTTGGTCGACGACAAGATCCACGCACGCAGCACTGGCCCCTACTCGATGATCACTCAACAGCCTCTCGGAGGAAAGGCCCAGTTCGGTGGGCAGCGGTTCGGTGAGATGGAAGTGTGGGCGCTGGAGGCTTATGGAGCTGCTTATGCCCTGCAGGAGCTCCTGACGATCAAGTCTGATGACGTGACCGGCCGTGTGAAGGTCTACGAGGCCATTGTCAAGGGTGAGAATATTCCTGAACCCGGTATTCCCGAGTCGTTCAAGGTTCTGATCAAGGAGATGCAGAGCCTCTGCCTTAACGTGGAGGTTCTCTCGTCCGACGGCTCGCATATTGACCTGCGCGAGCCTGACCAGGAGGTTTTCCGGGCTGCTGAAGAGCTCGGTATCGACCTGTCTAGGCGTGAACCGAGCAGCGTCGAAGAGGTATAGGGCTGTTGCCCTCGCGTCCCGCTGCGGTCGGAAGCCTCGGCTGCCGACCGCAGCCAGGGGACCCGGAATGCCATCCGGAACCCCGGAATGTGGAGGACTTGCGCAGCTGATGCTGAGCAGCTCTTCACCACTAAGACATCTAGACGAACTTACGGAACGTAAGCGAGGAGCACTAAGTGCTGGACGTTAACTTCTTCGACGAGTTGCGCATCGGGCTGGCAAGCGCAGACGACATCCGGGCCTGGAGCCACGGCGAGGTCAAGAAGCCGGAAACCATCAACTACCGCACTCTGAAGCCGGAGAAGGACGGTCTCTTCTGCGAGAAGATCTTCGGTCCGACCCGCGACTGGGAATGCTATTGCGGTAAGTACAAGCGAGTTCGCTTCAAGGGCATCATCTGCGAACGTTGCGGAGTTGAGGTGACTCGCTCAGGTGTCCGTCGTGAGCGGATGGGGCACATCGAGCTCGCTGCGCCGGTAACTCACATCTGGTACTTCAAGGGTGTACCGAGTCGTCTGGGCTACTTGCTCGACCTGGCGCCGAAGGACCTGGAAAAGGTCATCTACTTCGCGGCCTACATGATTACGTCGGTCGACGAGGAAGGGCGGCACCGGGACCTTCCTAGCCTTGAGGCACAGCTGCAGTCCGAGAAGAAGGTCATCGAGAATCAGCGCGACGCTGATATCGAGAACCGTGCTCGGAAATTGGAGAGCGACCTCGCGGAACTGGAAGCAGAGGGCGCAAAGGGCGATGTCCGCAGGAAGGTCCGCGAAGGCGCAGAACGGGAGATGAATAATCTCCGGAAGCGTGCGGATGCTCAGGTCGAGCGGCTCGAACAGGTGTGGGACAGGTTCAAGAACCTCAAGGTTCAGGACCTGGAAGGGGATGAAATCCTCTACCGCGAGATGCGTGACCGTTACGGGATGTATTTCGAAGGTGGGATGGGAGCCGCAGCACTCCAGAAGCGGCTGGAGACCTTCGACCTCGAACTTGAGGCGCAGCTGCTGCGAGAGATCATCGCCACTGGTAAAGGGCAGCGTAAGACCAGGGCCCTGAAGCGCCTTCGAGTGGTCACCGCTTTCCAGACGACAGGCAATTCCCCGGTGTCCATGGTGCTCGACTGCGTTCCGGTGATTCCTCCGGATCTGCGCCCCATGGTTCAGCTTGATGGTGGGCGTTTCGCCACCTCGGACTTGAACGATCTGTACCGGCGCGTCATCAACCGGAACAACCGCCTCAAGCGTCTTCTGGATCTCGGTGCTCCTGAGATCATCGTGAATAACGAGAAGCGGATGTTGCAGGAAGCTGTTGACGCGCTCTTCGACAACGGGCGTCGTGGACGACCGGTGACTGGGCCCGGTAACAGGCCGTTGAAGTCCTTGTCTGACATGCTCAAGGGGAAGCAGGGACGTTTCCGTCAGAACCTGCTCGGTAAGCGCGTGGACTACTCGGGCCGGTCCGTCATCGTGGTTGGTCCTCAGCTGAAACTGCATCAGTGTGGCCTTCCCAAGCAGATGGCCCTGGAACTGTTCAAACCATTCGTGATGAAGCGACTGGTCGACCTCGACCACGCGCAGAACATCAAGAGTGCCAAACGCATGGTCGAGCGTGCCCGCCCTGTTGTGTGGGACGTTCTCGAAGAGGTCATCACCGAGCATCCGGTGCTCCTCAACCGGGCGCCCACCTTGCACCGTCTGGGTATTCAGGCGTTCGAACCGCAGCTAGTCGAAGGAAAAGCAGTCCAGATCCACCCCTTGGTCTGCTCTGCGTTCAACGCGGACTTCGACGGCGACCAGATGGCTGTTCACGTGCCTCTCTCTTCCGAGGCACAAGCCGAAGCGCGCATTCTCATGTTGTCCAGCAACAACATCCTCAAGCCTGCAGACGGACGTCCGGTCACCATGCCTACCCAGGACATGATCATCGGACTTTTCCACTTGACCTGTGAGGTTCCTGAAGGCAAGGGGGCCGGACGCGCATTCCGCACGGAATCCGAGGCCAGGATGGCCTTTGACGCAGGTGAGTTGGAGATCGGCTCGCCAATTACTTTGCGCGTGGTCGACACGGTGCCGCCGGCTGATGCTCAACTTGCCGAGGGTACCGAGGTAGACGAAGACGGTCGTGTGGCCAACCTGACCTTGAAGACGACTCTGGGACGTGCGATCTTCAACCGGACTCTTCCCCTCGATTACCCGTTCGTGGACGCGCCGGTTGACAAGAAGCGGTTGTCGACGATCGTGAATGACCTCGCTGAGCGTTACAGCAAGGTGCAGGTCGCAGCCAGCCTGGATGCCCTTAAAGAGACCGGTTTCCACTGGGCGACCCGTTCCGGCACCACGGTTTCTGTTTCGGACGTGGTGACGCCCCCACGCAAGGGAGAAATCCTTGCTGGCTACGAGGCCAAGGCCGAGAAGGTCCAAGTTCAGTACGAACGTGGTTTGATCACTGATGATGAGCGTCGTCAAGAGCTGATCGAGATCTGGACTCAGGCCACCAATGAGGTTGCCAAGGAGATGGAAACCAACCTTCCCCGGACCAACCCGATCTTCCGGATGGTGTCGTCGGGTGCTCGTGGTAACTGGATGCAGCTGAGGCAGATCGCCGGTATGCGAGGTTTGGTGTCTAACCCGAAGGGCGACATCATCCCGCGTCCGATTAAGTCGAATTTCCGCGAGGGTCTTTCTGTTCTCGAATTCTTTATCTCGACTCACGGTGCGCGTAAGGGCCTGGCCGATACTGCTTTGCGTACGGCTGACTCGGGTTATCTGACCCGTCGTCTGGTGGATGTGTCGCAGGACGTGATCATTCGTGAGGACGACTGCGGAACCGAGCGTGGTCTGGCTATGCCAATCGCTGTTAAGAATGCTGATGGCACGCTGTCCATCCATGACGACGTCGAGACTAGCGTCTATGCGCGGACTCTCGCCGAGGACATTGTTGACGCGGACGGCGTGGTTCTGGCCGAGGCCGGTATTGACCTCGGTGACGTAGTGATCGCAGAACTGATTGCTGCCGGCGTGGAGAAGGTTAAGGTTCGTTCGGTCCTGACCTGCGACAGCCATGTCGGAACCTGTGCTCGGTGCTATGGCAGGAGCTTGGCAACCGGCAAGCTGGTCGATATCGGCGAAGCGGTTGGTATCATCGCGGCGCAGTCCATCGGTGAGCCCGGCACCCAGCTGACCATGCGTACCTTCCACACCGGTGGTGTCGCCGGTGATGACATCACGCAGGGCCTTCCTCGTGTGGTCGAGCTCTTTGAAGCACGTACTCCGAAGGGTGTGGCCCCCATCGCCGAGGCGAACGGCCGTATTCAGATCGAGGAGACTGATAAGGCACGTCGGATCCTGTTGACGCCGGATGACGGTTCAGAGCAGCACGCCTATCCGGTAAGTAAGCGAGCTCGTCTCCTGGTGAGCGATGACGAACATGTCGTGGTAGGGACTAAGCTGGTGCAAGGAGCTGTGGATCCGAAACAGGTCTTGCGTATACAAGGCCCCCGCGCGGTTCAAATGCACCTGGTGGACGAGGTCCAGAACGTCTACCGTCAACAGGGCGTGTCGATCCACGACAAACACATCGAAGTCATCGTTCGGCAGATGCTGCGCAGGGTCACCATCATCGAGGCTGGCGATGCAGAACTGTTGCCGGGTTCGATGGCTGAGCGTGGGGCCTTCGAAACAGAGAACCGGCGTGTGGTGGCAGAAGGTGGCCGGCCAGCTTCAGGTCGTCCTGAACTGATGGGTATCACCAAGGCTTCGCTGGCGACTGACAGCTGGCTGTCCGCTGCTTCCTTCCAGGAGACGACCCGGGTGCTTACCGATGCCGCTATTCACGGTAAGAGCGATCCGCTGTTGGGTCTGAAGGAGAACGTGATTCTCGGTAAGCTGATCCCCGCTGGTACGGGCCTTCCCCGTTATCGCAACGTCAAGGTTGAGCCGACGGAAGAGGCGAAGGCTGAGATGTACGCGATGCCTGACTACCAGCAGTATGACTACCCGGTCTTCGGTCCGGGAACTGGTGAGGCCGTCCGGTTGGATGACGCTTCACTGGGACTGGACAGGGACTGACCGGCCAGGTGGTGCCCGTGACGAGCTGACTTGTGTCCCTCGTCACGGGCACCACCTGCTGCCTTGTCAAGGATGACAAGGGTGGAAGCGTGCCTGTGCTGCTCTAAGTCTGTGTAGGTGAGGAGCACAGTGTTTAGATTTCTAGCATGCGATTTGGAGCGCGGACAGGCACCCGGTAACCTGGAAAAGCATGTACCGGGTCCAAAGGCGATCCGGTCTGTCCTCTCGCCGGGCAGCCGGCAGTACTCCGAGGCTTAGATACGCAGCCTTTGTGCACAGTCACAGGGAGTCGGAAGTGCGGGGGAGAGCACTCGTGTAGACGATTTTGTCCATACGGGATTACTAGGAAGGCCAGGCGGCTTCGCTGCTGCTGGCCACGACGAATCGATCACGGAGAGTTTGTGCCTACCATCAATCAGCTCGTCCGCAAAGGACGGCAGGACAAGGCCAGCAAGGCCAAGACTCCTGCGTTGAAGGGAAGTCCTCAGCGGCGCGGTGTTTGTACCCGCGTCTACACCACCACGCCTAAGAAGCCGAACTCGGCGCTGCGGAAGGTCGCTCGTGTAAAGCTGACCTCTGGCATCGAAGTCACTGCTTACATTCCCGGAGTCGGTCACAACTTGCAGGAGCACTCAATTGTGCTTGTGCGTGGTGGTCGAGTGAAAGACCTCCCCGGTGTTCGTTACCGTATCATTCGGGGATCGCTCGACACCCAGGGCGTGAAGAACCGGCAGCAGGCACGTAGTCGTTACGGTGCGAAGAGGGAGAAGAAGTAATGCCTCGCAAGGGCCCCGCTCCTAAGCGCCCTCTGGTTGTAGACCCCGTTTATGGGTCGCCACTGGTCACTCAGCTCGTGAACAAGATCCTTCTTGACGGTAAAAAGTCGATTGCTGAGCGGATTGTCTATGGCGCGCTCGAAGGCTGCCGAGAAAAGACCGGAACCGATCCGGTTGTCACGCTGAAGCGTGCCCTCGACAACGTGAAGCCGACCCTTGAGGTTCGCAGCCGCCGTGTTGGTGGCGCGACTTATCAGGTTCCTGTCGAGGTCCGACAGGGCCGTTCTACGACGCTGGCTCTTCGCTGGCTTGTCGGTTACAGCCGCCAGCGTCGTGAGAAGACGATGACCGAGCGACTTATGAACGAGATCCTCGATGCCAGCAACGGCTTGGGTGCCTCCGTGAAGAAGCGTGAGGACACGCACAAGATGGCCGATTCCAACAAGGCTTTCGCGCACTACCGCTGGTAAGCACTTCGAGGCCCTGTGGTTCACCTGGAGTGAACCACAGGGCGCTCTCGGTGCCAGGCTTAGAAAAGTGGCACCGGAAGACGACCACTATCGCAACGAGACGAGACGAGAGATCTAGTGGCACTGGATGTCCTCACGAACCTTTCGAAGGTTCGCAATATCGGCATCATGGCGCATATCGACGCCGGCAAGACGACTGTCACCGAGCGCATCCTGTTCTACACCGGTATCAACTACAAGATCGGTGAGACGCATGACGGCGCGTCAACGATGGACTGGATGGAGCAGGAAGCAGAACGAGGGATCACCATTACCTCGGCTGCAACGACCTGTTTCTGGAAAGACCACCAGGTAAACATTATTGACACGCCTGGTCACGTTGACTTCACTGTCGAAGTTGAGCGGTCACTGCGCGTCCTGGACGGTGCGGTAGCGGTTTTCGATGGGAAGGAAGGGGTTGAGCCTCAGTCCGAGACTGTATGGCGGCAGGCGGATAAGTACAACGTTCCGCGGATCTGTTTTGTCAACAAGATGGACAAACTTGGGGCTGACTTCTTCTTCACGGTCAAGACCATCATTGACCGGTTGGGAGCTACGCCGTTGGTGATGCAGCTTCCTATCGGAGCTGAGAACACTTTTGCTGGCATGGTCGACCTCATGTCCATGAAAGCCTTCGTCTGGCACGGTGAAGTGCAGAAGGGCGAAGATTACACCATCGAGGAGATTCCTGAGGATCTCCGAGAGCAGGCGGAACAGTATCGGCAAGAGCTCGTCGAAAAGGTCGCGGAGTCCGATGACGCCCTCATGGAGAAGTACCTCGAGGGCGAGGAACTGACTGTCGAAGAGCTGAAAGCTGGTATCCGCAAACTGACGATTGCGGGAGAGGCATATCCCGTTTTCTGTGGTTCGGCCTTCAAGAACAAGGGCGTCCAGCCCATGCTTGATGCAGTTGTCGACTACTTGCCTGCTCCCTTGGACGTTCCGGCAATGGTTGGCCATGATCCTAAGGATGAGACGAAAGAAGTCATCCGTCATTCGGATGCTTCGGAACCCTTTGCGGCACTGGCATTTAAAGTTGTCAGTCATCCTTTCTTCGGTCGTTTGACCTATGTTCGGGTCTATTCCGGGCATATCGCCGGGGGGCAGCCTGTCTACAACTCGACGAAGCAGAAGAAGGAACGCATCGGAAAGCTTTTCCAGATGCATGCCAACAAGGAGAATCCGGTCGATTCGGTTTCTGCTGGACATATCTACGCCATGATTGGTCTGAAGGACACGACAACTGGCGATACCTTGTGCGATTTGAACGACCATGTTGTTCTTGAATCGATGACATTCCCGGACCCGGTCATCAACGTCGCTATTGAGCCCAAGACCAAGGGTGATCAGGAGAAGCTCTCTACGGCTATCCAGAAGCTTGCCGAAGAAGACCCGACGTTCCAGGTCGAGTTGGATCAAGAGACTGGGCAGACCATTATCAAGGGTATGGGCGAACTCCACCTTGATATCCTTGTTGATCGCATGCGTCGTGAATTCAAGGTTGAAGCTAATGTCGGTAAGCCGCAGGTTGCTTATCGGGAGACCATTCGCCGCAAGGTGGAGAAAGCTGAGTACACCCATAAGAAGCAGACTGGTGGGTCTGGCCAGTATGCAAAGGTGCAGGTGACCATTGAGCCTCTCGAGACCTCCGAGGGTGAGATGTATGAATTTAAGAATGCAGTCACTGGTGGACGTATTCCTCGTGAGTACATTCCGAGCGTAGACCACGGGATCAAAGACGCCATGCAGGTTGGCGTGCTCGCGGGTTACCCGCTGGTAGGTATCAAGGCCACGCTGCTTGACGGCGCATACCACGAGGTCGACTCTTCGGAGATGGCCTTCAAGATCGCGGGATCCATGGTCCTGAAGGAAGCCGTCCGCAAGGCAGAGCCTGTCCTGCTCGAACCGATGATGGCTGTTGAGGTTCGCACGCCAGAGGATTACATGGGCGACGTCATCGGTGACTTGAACAGCCGCCGTGGGCACATTCAGTCCATGGACGACATCAGTGGTGCCAAGTCGGTACGCGCTCTTGTTCCTTTGTCGGAGATGTTCGGTTACGTCGGAGACCTTCGATCGAAGACGCAGGGGCGGGCGAACTACACCATGCAGTTCGACTCGTACGCCGAAGTTCCTCGGAACGTGGCGGATGAGATCATCAAGAAGATGCGGGGCGAGTAAGGCGGGTAGACTGTCCCGCTGACAACCTTTGCGTCAAACAGCAGTAACTTTTTCCCGAAGCAATACGTCGCCACGTCCACCCTGGCGTACGGCGTTAGAACACCAAGTCCAACAGGAGGACCCCAGTGGCGAAGGCGAAGTTCGAGCGGACCAAGCCGCACGTCAACATCGGCACCATCGGTCACATCGACCACGGCAAGACGACGCTGACGGCGGCCATCACCAAGGTTCTGCATGACCAGTACCCGGAACTGAACCCCTTCACGCCGTTCGATGAGATCGACAAGGCGCCTGAGGAGCGGCAGCGCGGTATCACGATCTCGATCGCTCACGTCGAGTACCAGACCGAGACGCGCCACTACGCTCACGTTGACTGCCCCGGTCACGCTGACTACGTGAAGAACATGATCACCGGCGCGGCTCAGATGGACGGTGCGATCCTTGTGGTCGCGGCGACCGATGGCCCGATGCCCCAGACGAAGGAGCACGTCCTCCTGGCCCGCCAGGTTGGAGTTCCTTACATCGTCGTGGCACTCAACAAGACCGACATGGTCGACGACGAGGAAATCCTCGAGCTCGTCGAGATGGAGGTTCGTGAGCTTCTTTCGTCCTACGAGTTCCCCGGCGATGACCTCCCGGTCGTCAAGGTTTCTGCTCTTAAGGCGCTGGAAGGCGACGCCGAGTGGGGCAAAGCCATCGTCGAGCTCATGACTGCTGTCGACGAGTACATTCCGGAGCCGCAGCGCGAGACCGAGAAGCCGTTCCTCATGCCGATTGAGGACGTCTTTACGATTACGGGTCGTGGAACTGTGGTCACCGGGCGTATCGAGCGAGGCATCCTCAAGGTTAACGAGGAGGTCGAGATCGTCGGTATTCACGACAAGACCCACAAGACCACTGTCACGGGCATCGAAATGTTCCGTAAGTTGCTGGATGAGGGCCGCGCGGGTGAGAACGTGGGGCTGCTGCTCCGCGGTATCAAGCGTGAAGAGGTTGAGCGCGGCCAGGTTGTGTGTAAGCCGGCGTCCATCACTCCGCACACGGAGTTCGAAGGTAACGTCTACATCCTCTCCAAGGATGAGGGCGGCCGTCACACGCCGTTCTACGACAACTACCGTCCTCAGTTCTACTTCCGTACTACTGACGTGACCGGCGTTGTGCATCTTCCTGAAGGCACTGAGATGGTTATGCCTGGCGACAACACTGAGATGAAGGTTGACCTCATCCAGCCCATCGCTATGGAGGAAGGCCTTAAGTTCGCTATCCGTGAAGGTGGGCGAACTGTGGGTGCGGGTCGAGTTACCAAGATCATCAAGTGATCTGATTGGATTTATCGTCTATTTATGTGATTCATAAGTAGACAATTCCCGAGTGAGGGCCGAGATTCTAAATCTCGGCCCTCACTCGTGTCAGAAATAGAACCTGATCAGTTGAGGCTCCGGGTAACAGCATTTTCTAGAGCTCTTTCAATGGCTATGACGCCGCGTTCCTCGCAGAAATGAGACTCATATGCGTGACGTGCGTTGTGCGCCCATCTGGACCTGGTTTCAGGGGTCGCCCGGTATGCGTCCATGATTGCAGCAGCCAGTGCGGGTCCGGAGCCAGGCGTACACGTGAGGCCAGTCTCATATTTGTCGACGACATTTGCGACATCGCCAGCAGCCGAGACTAGCATCGGGCGCCCCGCCGCCATGGTGGCTTGTGTTTTGCTGGGAAGGGTTAAACGGTAGACCGGAAGGTCTTTGAGGATGATGAGTTGCATATCGGCTGCTGCCATGACTTCAGCCATCTGATTAAAAGGCTGAGGTTGGCTGAAGCGGACATTTGTGAGTGCCTCTGCATGAACTCTTCTCTCAAGTCTTTCTCTCGCGACTCCTGTACCCACCAGGGTGAATCCAATCTCTGTTTGATTGCGGAGGATGCCTGCGGCATCTAGAAGGGTATCTAGTCCCTGGACTTCTCCCATGGCGCCGGCGTACATGATCGTGAAAGGCCGGTCGATTCCTATTTCTTTCTTCAGTGTGTCACTACAAGTGGTGGGGTGAAATGCTTTTTCATTGCACCAATTTGGGATGAAACCTACTTTCTCCTCTGAAATTCCTCGTTTCTTAATTTTGTTTATCATTCCAGGTGAAGACACTTGAATAGAGGAAGCCAATCGGTATGCGTAGTCCGTAAATGGATGTATGCCGGCTTCGAGTTTGCGCGCAGTCCCTTCCGAGACGAATCCGCTGGCAGTTACCGTTTCCGGCCATATGTCCTGGATGTGTAATACGTAGGGGATGCCAAAGCGAGCTCGTAAGGCCATGGCTGGCATCGCGGCGGTGGCCGGGCTTGAATGCACCCAGACGGCGTCTACATCTCTGAGATGCCGGAGCGCATGCGCTGTGGCAGTGGCGGCAAAGGTTGTGTACGTGCCGATACGTCGTATCGCACGGTCGTCGTGGCTCAAGTAGTGTGGGGCTCGATGGACGATGACCCCGTCAATCTCCTCCTGATGGTGCCACCTCTGTTGGTACCCCTCATACACTTGAGAGTCAGGATAATTGGGGAAGGCGGTCACGACTTTCAGCTCATGGCCGCGCTGAGAGAGTGCGGACGCTATGACGCCGGGTAGCGCTGCGGCACCTCGTTCGGGGGTGTAGTACTGGGTGACAAACCCGATCTTCAAGGGATCCTCCAGGAGTGATGAAAAAAATCGGGCGGGGTGCCCGGGCAGGTTGGGCTGGTCTGCATATTGATTAATGGGACGCGATTTGTCCTAAGGGCTTCAGCTCTGGCACTATAGACAGGTTGCTTGACACGTGGGCTGCCTACTGGGTGGTGCCGCGGTCCCTCGAACAGAGGTTACTAGCTGCCACGAATCTTGTTCGTGGGCTGGTCCTGCGCCGAGGGTTGGTCAGGACCAGTGGTATCGAGATGACGTAGAAGTACCGATTGGGTGCTCTGTGCTCTTTGTCGGCAGGGCGACACGCCCGACCGCGGGGGTCGCTTGATATCCACAACGAACATAGAATCAGTGGAACGACGAGAGAGAGTCAGACGAAGCGATGGCGGGACAGAAGATCCGCATCCGGCTGAAGTCGTACGACCACGAGGTCATCGACAGCTCGGCGCGTAAGATTGTCGACACGGTCACCCGCGCCGGCGCCACGGTGGTGGGCCCAGTGCCGCTCCCGACGGAGAAGAACGTCTTCGTCGTCATCCGGTCACCACACAAGTACAAGGACAGCCGCGAGCACTTCGAGATGCGCACGCACAAGCGTCTGATCGACATCGTCGATCCGACGCCCAAGGCAGTCGACTCGCTGATGCGTCTCGACCTGCCGGCTGACGTGAACATCGAGATCAAGCTCTGAAGGACGCACCCATGACTAACGCTGCTGAGCGCACCGTCACCGGCGTGCTGGGCGAGAAGCTCGGGATGACCCAGGTCTGGGACGCCGAGAACCGCCTCGTGCCCGTGACCGTCATCAAGGCCGGCCCGTGCGTCGTGACCCAGGTCCGCACTCCCGAGACCGACGGCTACGGCGCTGTCCAACTCGGCTTCGGCGCGATTGACCCTCGCAAGGTCAATAAGCCGGAGACGGGTCATTTCACCAAGGCGGGAGTTACCCCCCGTCGCTACCTGGTGGAAATCCGCACTGCGAATGCAAGTGAATACACCCCCGGTCAAGAACTGACCGTTGAGGCTTTCGAGGCCGGCGCTAAGGTCGATGTCTCCGGAACCACCAAGGGTAAAGGCTTCGCTGGTGTAATGAAGCGGCACGGTTTTGCCGGTGTCAGCGCTTCACATGGTGCCCACCGCAACCACCGTAAGCCGGGCTCAATCGGCGCCTGTGCTACTCCGGCGCGCGTCTTCAAGGGCGTCCGGATGGCTGGTCGCATGGGTGGAGTCCGCCAGACCACGCAGAACCTGACGATCCACGCCGTGGACGCCGAGAAGGGCCTGCTGCTCATCAAGGGCGCCATTCCTGGCCCCCGTGGCGGCGTCGTCCTCGTTCGCACGGCTGCCAAGGGAGCCTGACGACATGACGACCATCGATATCCTTAACGCCGAAGGCCAGAAGAGCGGCTCTATTGAGCTCCCCTCTGAGCTTTTTGATGTGCAGACGAATGTTCCGTTGATTCACCAGGTTGTTGTGGCACAGCTTGCGGCTGCACGCCAAGGAACCCACGCCACGAAAACTCGAGGCGAAGTGCGCGGTGGTGGCAAGAAGCCCTACCGCCAGAAGGGGACCGGACGGGCACGGCAGGGTTCGACGCGTGCGCCACAGTTCGCGGGCGGTGGCACGGTCCACGGGCCGCAGCCTAGGGACTACGCCCAGCGCACCCCCAAGAAGATGAAAGTTGCTGCTCTTCGTGGAGCTCTTTCTGACCGTGCGCGTCACGGCCGGATCCACTGTGTGAGCAGTTTCGTTGAGGGCGATGCTCCGTCGACCAAGGTCGCTGCCAGCCTCCTCAATAAGCTGACCGAGCGGCGCAACCTGCTTGTGGTTCTCGGGCGCGACGAAGAGGTATCACTTCGTAGCATTCGGAACATCGAAGCGGTGCACTGCCTGGCTGCTGACCAGCTGAACACCTATGACGTGCTGTGTGCGGACGACATCGTCTTCTCGGAAGCCGCTCTCCGTTCCTTCATCACTGGCCCGGTCAAGGTCGCTAAGGACGAGGAGCAGAGCAAGTGAGCATCCTGAACAAGGACCCGCACGACATCCTCATCGCGCCGGTCGTTTCTGAGAAGTCGTACAGCTTGATGGACGAAGGCAAGTACACCTTTGTCGTCGATCCGCGGGCTAACAAAACTGAGATCAAGATCGCTGTCGAGCGTGTATTCAATGTCAAGGTCGCTTCGGTGAACACCTTGAACCGTCAGGGCAAGGCCCGCCGTACACGGTTCGGAGTCGGTCGTCGCAAGGACACAAAGCGCGCAATCGTCACGCTTAGGGAAGGCTCGATCGACATCTTCGGCACGGCGAGCGCCTGAGCTACGAGGACGAAGGACTAGACAATGGGTATCCGCAAATACAAGCCGACGACCCCGGGGCGTCGCGGCGCGAGCGTGGCCGACTTTGTCGAGATCACACGCTCTACGCCGGAGAAATCCCTTGTGCGTCCACTGGCGAAAACCGGTGGCCGTAACAACCAGGGTCGTATCACGACACGTCACATCGGTGGTGGGCATAAGCGCGCCTATCGTGTGATTGATTTCCGTCGTCATGACAAGGACGGCATTCCTGCCAAGGTCGCGCACATTGAGTACGACCCCAACCGCACCGCTCGCATTGCGCTGCTGCATTATGCGGATGGGGAAAAGCGATACATCTTGGCACCTAACAAGTTGCAGCAAGGTGACCGGATTGAGAACGGTCCGGGAGCTGACATCAAGCCCGGTAACAACATGCCGATGCGTAACATTCCTGTCGGTACGGTTATCCACGCGATTGAGCTTCGCCCAGGTGGCGGAGCCAAGATCGCGCGAAGTGCTGGTGCACGAGTGCAGCTTGTAGCCAAAGACGGGCCCTATGCCCAGCTGCGTATGCCTTCTGGTGAGATCCGTAACGTTGATGTTCGCTGCCGCGCCACAGTTGGTGAGGTCGGCAACGCCGAGCAGAGCAACATCAATTGGGGTAAAGCAGGCCGCATGCGATGGAAGGGTAAGCGACCCACCGTTCGAGGCGTGGTCATGAACCCGGTTGACCACCCGCACGGCGGTGGAGAGGGTCGTACTTCTGGTGGACGTAACCCGGTGAGCCCGTGGGGCCAGCCTGAGGGACGTACTCGTCACCCGAAGAAAGAAAGCGACAAACTAATAGTCCGTCGTCGCCGGACCGGCAAGAAGCGCTGATAGGAGCCTGGAGACATGCCGCGTAGCCTGAAGAAGGGCCCTTTCATCGATGACCACCTGCAGAAAAAGGTGGACGTCGCCAATGAGAGCGGGAGCAAGAACGTCATCAAGACGTGGTCTCGTCGCTCTGTAATCGCGCCGGACTTTCTCGGACACACGTTCGCCGTTCACGACGGTCGTAAGCACGTTCCTGTGTTTGTGACTGAGTCCATGGTCGGTCATAAACTCGGCGAGTTTGCCCCGACCCGGACGTTCAAAGGTCACGTGAAGGATGACAAGAAGGGGCGTCGTCGCTGATGCCTACTGACAGCAAGGACAACGTGATGGAAGCCAAGGCGCAGGCGCGCAATGTGCGCGTCACGCCCATGAAGGCCCGCCGTGTCGTGGACCTCATCCGAGGAAAGCGAGCCGTAGAAGCGCTGGCAGTGCTGCAGTTTGCGCCGCAGTCAGCTAGCGAGCCTGTTCGTAAACTGCTTGCATCGGCTATTGCTAATGCACGTTTCCAGTCCGACAAGACTGCGATGCCTTTTGACGAGAGCCAGCTCGTTATCAGCTCGGCCTACGTTGATGAAGGCCCCACGATGAAGCGGTTCCAGCCTCGAGCTCAAGGGCGGGCCTACCGAATCAATAAGCGAACTTGTCATATCACGCTCGTCGTGAGCCAGCTGGAGAACAAGGGAGGTGCCCGCTGATGGGTCAGAAAGTTAACCCGCACGGCTTCCGGCTTGGTATCACGACTGACCACAAAAGCCGTTGGTTCGCGGACAGCACGAAGAACGGACAGCGTTACCGTGATTACGTCAAAGAAGACGTAGCTATTCGTCGACTGATGTCGACCGGCATGGAGCGCGCTGGCATCAGCAAAGTTGAGATTGAGCGCACTCGGGACCGAGTGCGTGTGGACATTCACACTGCGCGCCCGGGCATCGTGATTGGCCGCCGTGGAGCAGAGGCGGATCGTATCCGGAGTGAGCTTGAAAAGCTCACTGGGAAGCAGGTTCAGCTGAACATTCTCGAGGTGAAGAACCCCGAGATGGATGCTCAGCTTGTTGCTCAAGGTATTGCCGAGCAGCTGTCGGCTCGAGTCTCTTTCCGTCGCGCTATGCGTAAAGGAATGCAGTCTTCTTTGCGCGCTGGCGCAAAGGGTATCCGCGTCCAGTGTTCTGGCCGCTTGGGTGGGGCTGAGATGAGCCGCTCGGAGTTCTACCGAGAAGGGCGCGTTCCGCTGCATACATTGCGTGCCCAGATTGATTACGGCTTCTACGAGGCAAAGACCACTTTCGGTCGTATCGGCGTGAAGGTGTGGATCTATAAGGGCGATATGACCGCTAAGGAGCTGGCAGCTCAGCAGGCGTCTGCTCCTGGTCGGCCGTCTCGTGGTGCACGTGGAGACCGCCCGTCCCGGGGGCGGCGCCAGAGTGGTGACCGCAGCAGCCAGCGTCAAAGCAACGATTCCGCAGCTGCTAATGCTTCCGCCGTTGGGGAAGCGCCTGCGCCTGTTTCTGAAGGGGCTGAATCCTGATGCTGATTCCGCGTCGCGTCAAACACCGTAAGCAGCACCACCCGGATCGACACGGACAGGCTAAGGGCGGTACAACAATCGCCTTCGGCGAGTTTGGTATCCAGGCTATGGAACCTGCTTATGTCACCAACAGACAGATCGAGTCTGCCCGTATCGCTATGACGCGATACATCAAGCGTGGTGGAAAGGTGTGGATTAATATCTACCCGGACCGTCCGCTGACGAAAAAACCTGCAGAAACTCGGATGGGTTCCGGTAAGGGATCTCCTGAGTGGTGGGTGGCGAATGTGAAGCCAGGCCGAGTCATGTTCGAGCTTTCTGGCGTGTCCGAGGAGGTTGCGCGCGAAGCTATGCGTCTCGCAATGCACAAACTCCCGATGAAGTGCCGTTTCGTTCGGCGTGAGGGTGGTGACAACTGATGGCGATTGGTTCCAAGGACCTTGCTCCTGAGACCCTGCGTGAGCTCTCTGACGAGAAGCTCGTCGATGAACTTCGCAAAGCCAAAGAAGAGCTCTTCAACCTTCGGTTCCAGTCGGCGACAGGGCAGCTGGAAAGCCACGGTCGGCTGCGTGCGGTGCGGCGCGATATCGCACGGATCTACACGATCATGCGTGAGCGTGAGCTGAACATCGGAGGGGCCGAGTGATGGCTGAGAACAAGGAGAGCACCGTGGAGGCCTTGGAGCGTAGCGCTCGTAAGACGGCCCAGGGCTATGTGGTCAGCGACAAGATGGACAAGACTGTTGTCGTCGAAGTTGAAGACCGCGTGAAGCATCCTCTCTACGGCAAGGTCATGCGTCGGACCAGCAAGCTGAAGGCGCACGATGCCCAGAACGAGTGTGGCGTCGGCGACCGCGTGCTGTTGATGGAGACTCGGCCGCTGTCTGCTACCAAGAGGTGGCGGGTCGTGGAGATTCTCGAGCGCGCTAAGTAAGCCTCCCGTGGTGGGGCTAGAACGAATTTTTCTGGCCCCACCACGAACCACAAGATCCGTTCCGCAAGGCTCGACCGTATTAAGGCGGAGAGAACCAGCGCGACGACAGGAGTGAGAAGTGATTCAGCAGGAGTCGCGACTGCGTGTCGCCGACAACACGGGTGCGAAGGAGATTCTCTGCATCCGTGTTCTCGGAGGCTCTGGTCGGCGGTATGCCGGCGTGGGAGACGTCATCGTTGCAACGGTGAAGGATGCCATCCCGGGTGGAAACGTCAAAAAAGGTGACGTGGTGAAGGCCGTTATCGTTCGGACGAAGAAAGAACGTCGTCGGCCTGATGGTTCCTACATTAAATTCGATGAGAATGCTGCCGTTATTCTCAAGAACGATGGCGACCCGCGAGGTACTCGCATCTTTGGCCCCGTGGGGCGTGAGCTGCGTGAGAAGAAATTCATGAAGATCATCTCGCTCGCCCCGGAGGTGCTCTGAGGCTATGGCCAAGATGAAGATTAAGAAGGGCGACCTGGTCCAGGTCATTACAGGTCGCAAGCAGGACAAAGGCGGAGACCGCGGAAAGCAAGGCAAGGTTATTGAGGTTTTCCCTGAGAGCAACCGAGTGTTGGTCGAGGGAATTAACCGAGCGACCAAGCATGTGAAACCAGGCGCCACCGCGAGCGGTTCGCGCACTGGTGGAATCATTCACGCAGAAGCGCCGATTCACGTCAGCAACGTCGCGATCGTAGACCCGGAGACAAAATCTCCGACGCGGATCAAGACGCGCATCGAGACGGTTGATCGCAACGGGCGTACTAAGACGCAGCGCGTGCGCGTGTCAGTACGTTCTGGGAAGGACCTGTGATGACTGAGAGTACGGTTTCTGTTCCTCAGGCTCGTCTTAAGCTGCGCTACCGTGAGGACATCCGTTCTGCGCTTCAGCAGGAATTTGCCTACGGCAACGTCATGCAGGTTCCCGGGGTGACCAAAGTCGTCGTCAACATGGGTGTCGGCGAAGCAGCTCGTGACAGCAAGCTTATTGAGGGCGCGGTCCGGGACCTGACTGTGATCACGGGACAAAAGCCTGTGGTTACTAAGGCCCGTAAATCAATTGCACAGTTCAAACTGCGCGAAGGAATGCCTATTGGCTGCCATGCGACATTGCGTGGCGACCGTATGTGGGAATTTCTGGACCGGCTTGTGACCGTGGCCCTGCCGCGGATCCGTGATTTCCGCGGCTTGTCACCGAAACAATTCGACGGTCGTGGAAACTACACGTTCGGCCTTAACGAACAGTCAATGTTCTATGAGATCGACCAGGATCGAATCGACCGCGTGCGTGGTATGGATATCACCATTGTCACAACCGCAACGAATGACGACGAGGGCCGTGCGTTGCTTCGCCACCTCGGCTTCCCGTTCAAGGAGAACTGATCGTGGCTAAGACTGCGCTGATCAACAAAGCGAACGCCAAGCCCAAGTTCAAGGTACGCGCCTACACCCGATGCCAGAAGTGTGGACGACCCCACTCGGTGTACCGGAAGTTCGGCTTGTGCCGTGTCTGCCTTCGGGAGATGGCACACCGTGGTGAGCTGCCCGGCGTCACCAAGAGCAGCTGGTAATCGAGACAACAAGCTTCTACACCGTAGGTCGCCCCGCGCCTGACGCGGAAGGTGAAACCCCGGTGAGGAAGGGCGGAGAAGCCCAATGACCATGACCGACCCGATTGCGGACATGCTGACGCGCGTCCGGAACGCCAATTCGGCACACCATGACACAGTGTCGATGCCGTTTTCAAAGTTGAAGTCCAACATTGCGGAAATCCTTCAGAAAGAGGGATACATCGCAAGTTGGCGTGTGGAAGAGGCGACGGTGGGCAAGACGCTCATCATCGACCTTAAGTACGGCCCGAACCGGGAACGCTCAATCGCTGGTGTCCGCCGCGTGAGCAAACCAGGGCTTCGGGTGTACGCGAAGTCGACGAATCTGCCCAAGGTTCTCGGTGGCCTCGGCGTGGCGATCATTTCCACGTCCTCAGGCCTTCTGACGGACAAGCAGGCGGCGGCTAAGGGCGTTGGCGGGGAAGTCCTCGCCTACGTCTGGTGACGGAAACCAAGGAGGAGAAGACATGTCCCGAATCGGACGACTCCCTGTCTCCGTGCCATCCGGCGTCGAAGTGACCATCGAAGGCCAGGACGTACGCGTCAAGGGGCCCAAGGGCGAGCTCAGCATTCATGTGCGCGAGCCGATTACGGTGGCGCGGTGTGACGATGGGTCCGTACAGGTCTCACGTCCTAACGACGAGCGGATGTCACGTTCTTTGCATGGGCTGACTCGCACGCTGATTAATAACATGATTATCGGCGTGACGAGCGGTTATGAAAAGAAACTGGAGATCCAGGGCACTGGTTATCGCGTATTGGCTAAAGGCTCAAACCTCGAGTTTGCCCTGGGGTACAGCCACTCTATCGTTGTCGAGCCGCCGGCTGGCATCACCTTTGCTGTTGAAGGTCCGACTAAGTTCAGCGTTGCGGGCATTGACAAGCAACTTGTGGGTGAAACTGCGGCTAACATTCGCAAGCTGCGTAAGCCTGACCCCTACAAGGGCAAGGGCGTGCGTTACGCCGGCGAAGTTGTCCGCCGCAAGGTCGGAAAGGCTGGTAAGTAAGTCATGGCCATGATCGTCAAACGCGGAAAGAGCAAGGCTGCGGCACGTACTCGGCGCCACTTCCGCCTCCGGAAGAAAATATCCGGTACTGCTCAGCAGCCGCGTATGGTAGTGACTCGTTCATCGCGCCACGTCTTCGTTCAGATCGTCGATGACGTTGTCGGTAAGACACTTGCATCGGCTTCGACGATGGAAGCGGACCTGCGCGGCATGGAGGGCGACAAAACCGCTAAGGCTAAGAAGGTCGGCGAGTTGCTTGCCCAGCGTGCGAAGGACGCTGGGATCTCGTCAGTGGTCTTCGACCGTGGCGGTAACAAGTACCACGGACGTATCGCAGCTATTGCTGACGGTGCACGCGAGGGCGGCCTAGCGTTGTGATGGCTGTCATGACTATGAACTACGAGAAGAGGATCGACTGATGGCTGGACCCCAGCGCCGAGGCACTGGCGCCGGTGCCGCCGGTGGCTCCGACCGTGCCGGCGGCGACCGCAACGAGCGAGGCGACCGTCGTGGCCGCGACCGTGACAACCGCCGTGGCGGGCAGGACGACGCCCGTAATCAGTATGTTGAGCGAGTCGTCACGATCAACCGTGTCTCGAAGGTCGTCAAAGGTGGCCGTCGTTTCAGCTTCACTGCACTTGTCGTAGTGGGGGATGGCGAAGGAACCGTTGGTGTCGGCTACGGCAAGGCGAAGGAAGTACCTGCAGCAATTGCTAAGGGTGTCGAGGAAGCAAAAAAGGCTTTCTTCAAGGTTCCTCGTATCCAAGGCACCATTCCTCACCCTGTTCAGGGTGAAGCTGCCGCTGGTGTTGTCTTGCTGCGCCCCGCAGCGCCGGGTACCGGTGTGATTGCTGGCGGTCCTGTGCGAGCGGTACTGGAATGTGCAGGGATCAGTGATGTGTTGTCTAAGTCTCTCGGTTCGGACAACGCGATCAATATTGTCCACGCGACTGTGGAAGCTCTGAAGGGTCTTGAACGGCCTGAGAGCGTCGCTGCTCGCCGAGGCCTGCCGCTTGAGGACGTGGCCCCTGCAGCATTGCTCCGAGCACGAGCTGCTGGAGCTGGTGCGTGATGGCTCGTTTGAAGGTGACTCAGATCCGTTCTGAGATCGGTGGCAAACAGAACCAGCGTGAGACCTTGCGTACTCTGGGACTGAAGCGCATCGGAGATTGCGTCGTCAAAGAGGACCGTCCTGAAATCCGCGGGATGGTCCGTACGGTCATGCATCTAGTGACCGTCGAGGAGGTTGACTGACCGTGGCAGCTCATGACAAATCTGCCGAGGAGAAGGTGACCGGGCACGCGCTCAAAGTTCACCATCTCCGCCCTGCCCCTGGAGCCAAGACCGCTAAGACTCGCGTCGGCCGCGGTGAAGGAAGCAAGGGTAAGACTGCTGGCCGAGGAACCAAGGGTACGAAGGCTCGCTACCAGGTACCTGAGCGCTTCGAAGGTGGTCAGATGCCCCTTCATATGCGCTTGCCGAAGCTCCGAGGATTTAAGAACCCTTTCCGTACCGAGTATCAGGTAGTGAACCTGGACCGTATCTCTGCGCTCTTCCCCGAAGGCGGAGAGATCACGGTTGAGGGCCTTGTCGCTAAGGGAGCGGTTCGTTCTGGACACCTGGTCAAGGTTCTCGGTGATGGCGAGATCACCGTCAAGGTGGACATCTCAGCGCACAAGTTCTCAACTTCTGCGAAGGAAAAGATCGAGGCAGCTGGCGGAACCGTAACGCAGCTCTGACGAGCCCGGGACTGGGAAGCCACCGCTACATAACACCCCGGGTGCCGGGTACACCGGACCCGGGGTGTTATCGTCCCCAGAGATGTTAAGCGTGCCTGCCTCCTATGAGCGGCAGGTGTGCACCCCTCACCAGGAGGATTCGTGCTCACGGCCTTCGCCCGAGCGTTTAAAACGCCCGATCTGCGTAAGAAGCTCCTTTTCACCTTCTTCATCATGGCTATTTTCCGACTAGGCTCTTTTGTGCCGACTCCAGGAATTAGCTATAAAGAAGTTCAAAAGTGTCAAGCTCACGGTGGGGGAGCTAACCAGCTTCTCGGCCTAGCTGATTTGTTCAGTGGTGGCGCGCTGCTTCAGCTATCAATATTCGCCCTTGGAATCATGCCGTATATTACGGCAAGTATTATTGTTCAGCTGCTTACTGTTGTGATCCCTCGATTTGAAACCCTTAAGCAAGAAGGGCAGTCGGGGCAGTCGAAGCTGACTCAATATACGCGATATCTGACTATCGCACTTGCTTTTCTTCAGGGATCCACATTCGTTACTTTCGCACATAACCCTCAGGCGCTCTTTGGTGGGAACTGCCTCAACATCATGGCGGATAATAACTGGTGGACGCCAGTTATTATGATCCTCACCATGGCGGCGGGCACTGGTCTGATCATGTGGATGGGGGAGCTCATTACGGAGCGAGGGATCGGTAACGGGATGTCCTTGCTCATCTTTACTTCAATCGCCGCGCGTTTTCCGAGTTCGCTTTGGTCGATCAAGGAGCGCGATGGAAAGTGGGGCACCTTTCTTCTGGTGATTGTTATCGGGCTGGCCATTATTGCTGCGGTTGTATTCGTAGAGCAGTGTCAGCGAAGGATTCCGGTGACATACGCCAAACGCATGGTCGGTCGGCGAATGTATGGTGGCACGACCACTTATATTCCTTTAAAGGTGAACCAGGCTGGCGTTATTCCGGTGATCTTTGCTTCTTCGCTGTTGGCTATCCCTGGGTTGATTGTTCAGTTCCAGCGAGCGAGTGCTGAACGGCCAGAGTGGGTAAATTGGCTTGAGGCAAATGTGGTTTCGCAACACAGTCCGATTCATATCGGCCTCTATACCGCATTGATTATCCTTTTCACTTTCTTCTATGTGTCGATTTCATTTAATCCGGATGAGGTCGCTGACAATATGAAGCGCTACGGTGGTTTCATACCAGGCTATAGGGCTGGGCGGCCAACTGCGGAATATTTGCGTTATGTGTTGAATCGCATCACCGTGCCCGGAGCGCTCTACTTGGCGGTTATCTCGTTGATTCCGATTGTGGCTTTCGTGATGCTCAATGCAGACCAGAACTTCCCCTTCGGAGGCACTTCGCTGTTGATCATCGTGGGTGTCGGTCTCGAGACCGTCAAACAGATTGAGTCACAGCTGCAACAGCGACACTATGAAGGTTTCTTGCGCTGACGCGCTTGTTCCCTCTCCGGGCAGGGTTCTCTTCGTGAAGAGGATCCTGCCCGTCTCGTTCCGCGCGAATACGTGTGTATGAACACGGAACGGTTGAAGAACGTACTAAGATTCCCGTCGAGATGTGCGGGGTCAGTGGGTGCTGATCAGCGCTTTCGGAAGGAGATTCAGCGTTGCGACTATTGCTTCTCGGCCCCCCCGGGGCCGGTAAAGGTACACAGGCTGCTCGGATTTCGGAAGCCTTGGGGATTCCGGCAATTTCGACTGGTGATATATTCCGAAACCATATCAAAGAGCGGACCTCTTTGGGCCAGAAGGTCCAGTCGATCATTGAATCTGGGCATTTCGTCCCCGATGAAGTCACGAATGAGATTGTTTTTAAGCGACTTCAGGAGAGGGATGCTGAGGGGGGTTACCTCTTAGATGGGTATCCTCGCACTGTCGAACAGGCTTGGGCTCTTCGCGAGTATCACTGGGCTCGTGAGGTTGATTTAGATCACGTCATCGAACTTATCGTCCCCGATGAGATATTGGTATCGAGGCTTTTGAAACGATCTGAGATCGAGGGGCGAGCTGATGATACTGAAGACGTGATCAGGGAGAGGATGAAAGTCTACAAGGCTGAAACTATTCCTATTTCTGATATGGCTCGTTCTCGTGGGCTATTACGCGAGATCGATGGGACGGGAAGCGTAGAAGACGTGTTCCGCAGGTGTATGGAGGTTTTGGCTGTAGAAGCTCCGAAACCTCCGCGCCCTACCCGTGAGGGTGGTAAATGATGTTCGGGCGCCGCGAAGTTCTTGAGCCGAAAACTCGTGAGCAGATTCTGATGATGCGACATGCTGGTCTTGTTGTACATGCAGCATTAGCTACCGTGCAGGATCAGGCCCAGTCTGGAATTACAACTCTTGAGTTGGATGAAATTGCTCGTTCAGTGATTTTATCCAAGGGGGGAATGCCATCTTTTCCAGGTGTTCCTGGATATGAACACACCTTGTGCATTAGCGTAAATCATGCTGTTGTTCACGGGATTCCGAATGATAAAAAACTTGCCGATGGGGATCTGGTCTCAGTTGACTGTGGTGCGATCGTGGATGGATGGCATGGCGATTCTGCGGTGAGTTTTATTGTAGGTGGAAGAGCTTCAGCCTCTGAAAAAGCGCTAGCCTTGATGGATTCAACTGAATCTAGCTTGTGGGCTGGGATTGCAGCTTTAAAGATCGACGGAGTTTTGAATGATGTCGGCGGTGCAATCGAAGATGAAATTGATCGGCTTGCTGACATCCATGATCTAGATATGGCCATAGTTGACGGCTATACCGGGCACGGTATCGGCCGAGAAATGCATATGGCGCCTGATGTCTACAACTATCGGATTAAAGGACGCACTCCGAAGGTATGTGAAGGTGCGACTATTGCTATTGAACCGATGGTTGCGCTGGGGAGTGGTGACACTTCCGTCTTGGAGGACGGCTGGACAGTCGTAACCGCTGATGGGGGTCTTGCGGCGCATTGGGAACATACGGTCGCGGTGACTGAAGCCGGGGTGTGGGTTCTCACTGCTGAGGACGGAGGAAAGTCCCGGCTTGGATCCATGGGCGTTAGATGCGGTCATCTTGACTGACTCTGCCTCCGCGGCCAGCTGAACTAGGGCCTAGCAGGAGACTACTGTGTGGTGATTTCATCTTCCTGGGCGGCTGCACTAGACTTGACCTTCGGCACCTTTCTGCTTTCAAGTTGCAGGCGCGTTCAGTGACGCCCAGAGAGTGACAACGACGTTGACTCGCTGGTTGCTTGCTACCAGGAGATGCCAGACAGCCGGGTGTGCCCGGAGGGTGCTCAATCGTTCGATTAGAGCGACTGAGCTAAACGGATTGCGGAGGACATGGCCAAGAAGGACGGTGTCATCGAGATCGAGGGAACGATCGTTGAAGCTCTGCCGAACGCGATGTTTCGGGTTGAGCTCTCGAACGGTCACAAGGTTCTCGCTCATATCTCGGGCAAGATGCGTCAGCACTACATCCGGATCCTCCCTGAGGACCGGGTGGTCGTCGAGTTGAGCCCCTATGACCTGTCTCGGGGCCGTATCGTGTTCCGTTACCGTTGAGCGACACCCGCTAGTCGCTTGCTTCGCCGCCTAGGTGGAGATGCAGGCGTCAATTCCAACCCACCACAGGTTCAAGGACTGCGTTGTGAATGCTCTTAACAAGGTCCTGGACCCAGATCTGAAGACAGCAGGCAGATGAAGGTTCAGCCCAGCGTCAAGAAGATCTGCGACAAGTGCAAGGTGATCCGCCGTAACGGGCGAGTCATGGTGATCTGCGAAAACCTGCGTCATAAGCAGCGTCAAGGCTGATCTACCAGTTTTCTTGTACGTCGTCGTTTGATCTACTCAAGTGACGCGACAAAATCGCACACTTGCAACACCCGGCCCCGGATCCATGATCCGGATGTCACCCCCGGCACGGAGGCCGAGGACCAACAGCAGTTGGGACGGTGTTGCTCCAGACCTCCGTACTGATCAGGAGATTCGTACCGAATGGCACGTCTTGTAGGAGTCGACCTGCCGCGTGAAAAGCGCGTGGAGATCGCACTCACTTACATTTTCGGTGTGGGCCGTACTCGCGCGAAGCAAGCTGTCGAAGCTGCTGGTGTGGATCCGTCCACACGTGTGAAGGACCTCACCGAGACCGATCTCGTCAATCTGCGTGACTTCCTCGAGGGAAACTTCAAGCTTGAGGGAGATCTGCGCCGTGAGGTGGCGGCCGATATTCGCCGCAAGGTGGAGATCGGAAGCTATCAGGGGCTCCGGCACCGCAGGGGTCTTCCGGTGCGCGGGCAGCGCACGAAGACTAATGCGCGTACGCGCAAGGGGCCGAAGCGCACCGTCGCCGGAAAGAAAAAGGCTGGTAGGTAATTCGCTCAGGCCGCTTTGCGGCTTGCGGGATATATCACCAATATGGGTTTTCTTTTGGCGCTTAGTTTTGCGACTTCTCGTCGCAGACAGGCCAGGGAGGACCAGAAGCTCTGGTTTTTATCCTGTTGAAGGGATGAGAGGCCAGGTCGGCCTTTTTGAAGACCGCGCGCAACAGCTAGATCACACACTTCGCACGCAGGAGATCACTACATGCCTCCGAAGAGCCGCATGGCGGCAGGCGCCAAAAAGGTGCGCCGCAAGGAGAAGAAAAACGTTGCCCACGGGCACGCTCACATTAAGAGCACGTTCAACAACACGATCGTGTCTATTACCGATCCCACAGGAGCTGTTATTTCCTGGGCTTCTGCAGGACAGGTCGGGTTCAAGGGCTCCCGAAAATCTACGCCTTTCGCTGCCCAGATGGCTGCAGAAGCAGCAGCCCGCCGGGCTATGGAACACGGCATGCGGAAGGTGGATGTTTTCGTTAAAGGGCCTGGATCAGGACGCGAGACGGCTATCCGGTCGCTGACCGCTACAGGCCTGGAAGTCGGTGCCATCAGCGATGTCACGCCGACTCCGCACAACGGTGTCCGCCCGCCCAAGCGTCGTCGCGTTTGAGCTGCGAGTAGCGAAGACAAGGAGAGAACGACACCATGGCTCGTTACACCGGCCCAATCACCAAGAAGTCTCGCCGCCTGAAGACCGACCTTGTCGGCGGTGACAAGAACTTCGAGAACCGTCCATTCCCCCCCGGTCAGCATGGCCGCGGTCGTATCCAGGAGAAGGAATATCTCCACCAGCTCCAGGAGAAGCAGAAGGCTCGCTTCACCTACGGGGTGATGGAGAAGCAGTTCCGCGGCTACTACGAGGAAGCTGTCCGCAAGTCTGGTAAGACCGGCGAGAACCTCCTGCAGATCCTCGAGTCCAGGCTCGACAACGTGATTTACCGTGCTGGGCTTGCCCGAACTCGTCGCGCTGCGCGCCAGCTGGTGACGCACGGCCATTTCCTGGTCAACGGGACACGCGTTGATGTTCCCAGTTACCGGGTAAGCCAGTACGACATCATCGATGTTCGTCCGAAGAGCAGGGAAACCTTCCCGATCGAACTGGCCCGACAGACCTATGGAGAGCGGCCAGTTCCTGCCTGGATGAAGGTTGTTCCTGGCACACTGCAGATTCTCATCCATCAGCTTCCTGTCCGGGAACAGATCGACACGGTGCTCACCGAGCAGCTGATTGTCGAGCTCTACTCGAAGAACTGATCACTGCTGAGCTTGAGATGGACAGTTTTTCACATGATTTCTGTTGGGATGTTGAGCAGAACTTCTGTGGCCTGTCTCAAATGACAAGGGGATGGGCACGCGCCTTCAAGTGCGTGCCCATCCCTTAAGCACTGACATCACCGACAATAAAGTTCTAGCTCTAGGTTTCGAGAGATTTCTAGTTCTGAATTGGAACTCGAAAATTCTGTTCGCGGCCGGGGTACCTTTGATTGTCTTTCTCAGGTGCGTTGCGTGGACAGAGGCGCGACGTAGCGCCGGGGGCAGGGCCCGGCATACGTGAACTTCATATAGCGGTGGTTCACGGGAAGGATATCGACGTGCTTATCGCACAGCGGCCCATCCTCTCTGAGGAGGTCCTCTCGGACTCGCGCTCTCGGTTCGTTATTGAACCACTGGAGCCGGGATTCGGTTACACGCTTGGCAACTCACTTCGGCGGACCTTGCTTTCCAGCATCCCCGGCGCTGCAGTGACAAGCATCCGGATTGATGGTGTACTCCATGAGTTCACCACCATCCCGGGTGTTAAGGAAGATGTCACTGAGCTCATTTTGAATATCAAAGGTCTTGTGGTTTCCAGTGAGCATGACGAACCTGTCGTTATGTATTTGCGGAAGCAGGGCCCTGGTGCAGTGACTGCTGCTGATATCGCGCCTCCCGCCGGGGTTGAGGTGCATAATCCTGACCTGCACTTGGCCACGCTGAATGACAAGGCCAAGATCGAGATGGAACTCACCGTAGAACGCGGACGCGGGTACGTTTCGGCGCATCAGAACAAGTCAGGCGACCAGGAGATTGGTCGCATTCCGGTTGACTCGATCTATTCTCCGGTATTGACGGTCACCTATCGAGTGGAAGCCACCCGAGTCGAGCAGCGTACCGACTTCGACAAGCTTGTGGTCGATGTCGAGACGAAGAACTCAATGGCTCCGAGAGATGCTCTGGCCTCCGCAGGAAAGACCCTCGTGGAGCTTTTCGGGTTGGCGAGGGAATTGAATGTCGAAGCCGAAGGCATCGACATGGGACCGTCTCCTACGGATGCGGCTCTGGCAGCAGATCTGGCATTGCCGATCGAAGACCTCGATCTCACCGTGCGCTCGTACAACTGCCTCAAACGTGAAGGTATCCACACCGTCGGAGAGCTTGTCGGGCGTAGCGAAGCCGATTTGCTTGACATCCGGAACTTCGGTGCGAAGTCGATCGATGAGGTGAAAGCCAAGCTCGTCGGGATGGGTCTAGCCCTCAAGGACAGCCCGCCTGGATTCGACCCTGCAGCAATCGTCGACCGTTATGACGACGACGAGGACTCGGCTTTCGCCGAGGATGAGCAGTACTGACCGACATCAGCGACTGACCGCAGTCACGCGGATCGGTCAGCAGACCCACAGGAGATTTCATGCCTACCCCCACGAAGGGACCTCGTCTCGGCGGCGGTCCTGCGCACGAACGCCTTATGCTGGCGAACCTGGCTACGGCCCTTTTCGAGCATGACAAGATCACGACCACCGAGGCCAAGGCCAAGCGCCTTCGTCCGCTCGCGGAGAGGCTTATCACCTTCTCTAAGCGTGGCGATCTGCACGCGCGTCGACGTGTGCTGACTGTGGTCCGGGATAAGGGCGTCGTCCACCGGCTTTTCACCGAGATCGCCCCTGACATGGCCGAACGCCCGGGCGGTTACACCCGTATTACGAAGATTGGTCCTCGTAAAGGTGACAACGCGCCGATGGCTGTGATCGAGCTCGTCCGTGAGCCTTACTCGCCGAAGGTTGCCACGGTGAAGGAAGCGGAAGCCGCGACAAAGCGTGCGGCCAAAGACGCCGAGAAGGACTGAGCATCGACCTAGTTCTTTCAGGAGCAGATCTGTCCTGCTCAGCACCGAGGGTGCTGCCGCACTGACCAGTGCAGCAGCACCCTCGGTATTTTCCCGGGAAGATGATGGTGCGCGAGGACGAACAGATGGAGGAAGCCATGGAGGCCGAAGGATCCCCTGAGAGGGCGCACATCTCTACCGTCCGATTGCGATTAGATTTCTCCTACGACGGGACTGGTTTCTCCGGCTGGGCCGCGCAGCCTGGCCTGCGAACCGTGCAGAGCGAGCTCACTCGTGCGTTGCAGACAATCCTTCGAACGGACATATCGAAGCTCACTATCGCCGGACGCACCGACGCCGGAGTCCACGCGCGAGGCGCTGTCGCTCACGTCGATGTACCTTCCGAAGCCTACGAAAGACTTCCTGGCCGATCAGACCGGATGCCGGCTGAAGCTGCAGCAACTCGACTGGCAGGAGTCCTCCCACCGGATATCGTCATCGACCACGTCAAAGTCGCACCCCCCGGCTTCGACGCCAGGTTCTCTGCCGTGCAACGACGGTATTCGTACCGGATCGCCGACCCCTCAGGTCGGCGAGATCCTCTACGCCGGCATGACACGGTTTTTCATCGTCGATCTCTAGACCTTGTCAGACTCAACAGCGAAGCCCGATCGTTGGAAGGCTTGGCAGACTTTGCTGCTTTCTGTAAGAAACGAGAAGGGGCTACCACCATCCGGCATCTCAAGCACTACTCCTGGGCACGGGGAAAGGACGGTGTTCTGGAGGCGACTGTCATCGCAGATGCTTTCTGCCACTCGATGGTTCGTTCCCTGGTCGGCGTAGTTATTCCTGTAGCTGAAGGCCGCAGGGAAGTCGGCTGGGCTCAGACGGTGCTGCAATCCGGCACGCGTCACTCCGAGGTAACTGTGATGCCGCCCCACGGGCTAGTGCTGGAGGAAGTGCTCTATCCCGAGGATGCTGAGCTCGCCGCGCGAGCGGAAGCGGCCAGGTCATTGCGGACATTGTCAGATGGGCCGGTCTAGAAGCGATTGGGACGGTCGACAGGTAGGGCTGCGACATAAACCACGACTCGTTTCGCCTGAGGGTTGCCAGCGCCGACACGTCGATATCGTTCCAGAAGATCGGAGAGATCCGCGCGGAGTGAAGCCAATTGTTCGCTGCTGACCAGGACGAGATGATCTTCAAGCCCGGCGAACTCCTGCCATTCGGGAGACCAGTCGGGAGATCGCGAGATCCACTCCTGGGCTTTTTCTGAGAAGTGCTGGACGTAATCGCGGGCCAGCCACTCCATGGCAGCTTCGGTGCTCTCGTCCTCAGCTGCGATCTCCACCGACCGTCCTTCTGTCTGGGCTTGCCAGACGCGTCGCCGACCGGCTCCAGCACCGGTGTCGACCACAAGTTCGGCCTGCTCAAGCTTGCGGAGGTGGTAGCTCGTGACGCCTGTATTGGTACTCAACGCTCGTGCCAGGTCTGCAGAAGTGGACGGGCCGAGAGACCGCAACTCCGACAACAGTCGAGAACGCAGCGGGTGCGCCAGTACACGTAATGCTTGAGCGTCAACAGGGCTCGCTGGCTCGTCAGGGTGCATGTCAGGGGCATCATCGTGTGCGGGCATGCTCCAGCATAGCCGTTCTGCATACTTTCTATGCATAAAACTTCTGCAGATGACTTCGTGGGAGGCGATTTTATGACGAATGCAGAGGTCAAGAGCTTGGTGTTTGAGTTTTGGGGGTGAGTTGCGTGCCGGTATCCTTGAAGCGTTGTGCATTTGCGGCCGTACGGTCGCGCAGGGCTGACGCGAGAGCGGCGCCCGCACGACCCCCACGCTGAGCAATCACGAGAGAAAGCAAGGCTGTTCCGTGCGTACTTACACCCCTAAGCCGGGCGACGTCGACCGGGCCTGGCATGTCATCGACGCGACGGACGTAGTCCTCGGCCGCCTCGCGTCGCAGGCCGCGGTTCTGCTGCGCGGCAAGCACAAGCCGACCTTCGCGCCGCACATCGACACCGGCGACTTCGTCATCATCATCAACGCCGACAAGGTGGCACTCACCGGCTCCAAGCTGGCGCAGAAGAAGGCCTACCACCACTCGGGTTACCCGGGCGGACTCCGTTCCACCTCCTACACCGAGCTCATGGCCAAGTCGCCGGAGCGTGCTGTCGAGAAGGCGATTCGGGGCATGCTCCCCAAGAATTCCCTCGCGCGTCAGCAGCTGAGCAAGCTGAAGGTATACGCGGGCGACGCCCACCCCCACCAGGCCCAGAAGCCGGTGCCCTTCGAGATTTCGCAGGTCGCGCAGTAATCAGCCGCGCGCTGACCTGACGCCCAGAACACGAGGAGAACCGTGTCCGACATCACCACTGAGCTCGAGCTCGACGAGCCCGCGCTGTCCGAATACACCACCGAATCCGATGCCAGCCTTGAGGCTCCGGTGCAGCGTCCGTCCGCATCTGCGCCGGGTTCCGCGACTGGCCGTCGCAAGCAGGCCATCGCTCGGGTCCGCATCGTCCCGGGGACGGGGGAATGGAAGATCAATGGCCGTTCCCTGGAAGACTATTTCCCGAACAAGGTTCATCAGCAGATCGTCAACGAACCTCTTAAGGTGCTTGAACTCGATGGATCGTACGACGTGCTCGTCCGTGTCCATGGAGGGGGTCCCTCCGGTCAGGCCGGAGCTGTCCGCCTCGGTGTGGCCCGCAGTCTGAACGAGGTTGACGCCGAGCTGAACCGCCCCGCGCTGAAGAAGGCTGGATTCCTCACCCGGGACGCTCGTGTTCCCGAGCGCAAGAAGGCCGGACTCAAGAAGGCGCGCAAGGCTCCCCAGTACTCCAAGCGCTGATTTCTGCACCACAGGGCTGGCAACTGGATATCCCCGCGCAGAAATTTATTTTGTGCATTTGAGCTGTATGGCAACTGCCCTTGTTCATATGAAGTCAGATGCCATCCGCTCGGCGGGGCAGGTTTGGTTGCTGCCTATATGTCTGGAAAGAGTAGTGCTTCGTCAATAGGGCGTGCTCTCTTCTCGGGGGTCGCATCCGCGCCATGGCGCGGATGCGACCCCCGTTGTCACTCAAGTTTTTTCATAAGTGGGAGAGTACCGGCCGGTGACTTTTCCAAGCTGCCCGCTAGATTGGTGCAGTGAATCGCGCGCCTCACTGGGATGAGAAGGGGAAACGCTGCTAATGGGAGCACGTCTGTTCGGTACTGACGGGGTTCGTGGCCTCGCCAACAAGGACCTGACTGCCGATCTGGCACTGAACTTGTCCGTGGCAGCCGCACGAGCGCTGGGAGACCGGGGCGCCTTCGGTGGACACCGAGCCGTTGCCGTCGTCGGCCGGGACACACGAGCTTCCGGCGAATTCCTCGGAGCCGCAGTGTGTGCAGGCTTCGCCTCCGCAGGGGTAGACGTCCTCGATGCCGGCGTTCTGCCGACACCGGCAATTGCCTACCTGACCGCTCGGATGAGTGCTTCCATGGGAGCCGTCCTGTCGGCCTCACACAACGCGATGCCGGACAACGGCATCAAATTCCTCGGCAAAGGTGGGCACAAACTCAGCGATGCCACCGAGGATGTCATCAGCACCCGGATGGGGGAGCCCTGGACCGAACGACCCCTTGGCGCGGGTGTCGGCCGTGTGCGTCCCTTCCCCGAAGGCACGGAGTTCTACATCGAACACCTGCTCACCAGCGTCCCCACCCGTTTGGACGGATTACACGTAGTCGTTGACGCCGCGCACGGGGCCGCCAGCGAGGTCGGCCCTGAGGTCTTCAAGCGAGCAGGCGCGACGGTCGACGAGATCGGAACCTCCCCCGACGGTCTGAACATCAACGACGGATATGGTTCCACCCACCTCGAGAGGCTTCAGGAAGCCGTGGTCGCTAGAGGAGCAGACCTGGGATTTGCCTGGGACGGAGACGCGGACCGCTGCCTCGCGGTTGATGCCGAAGGCAGCATCGTCGACGGTGATCAGATCATGGCCATCCTGGCGTTGGCTCTGCGGGAGCAGAACAAGCTCGTCGACGACACCCTGGTCATCACCGTGATGAGCAACCTTGGACTCATCCAGGCAATGGATCGGGAAGGCATTGTCATCCGCCAGACAGCGGTCGGTGACCGTTATGTGCTGGAGGACATGCGTGCCGGAAAATATTCCCTGGGTGGTGAACAGTCCGGCCACGTGATCATGTCCGACCACGGAACGACCGGTGACGGTGTCCTCACCGCACTTGCGATCGCCGCACGGGTCGTCGAATCAGGGCGTAGCCTTTCCGACCTGGCCTCGGTGATGCATCGTCTGCCCCAGGTCCTCATCAACGTCAAAGGCGTCGACAAAGACCGGGTACAGAGCGACGAAGGCGTACAACAAGCCGTTCATGAGATCGAAGCACAGTTCGGGAGCTCAGGCAGAGTACTCCTCCGTAAATCAGGCACCGAACCCTTGGTTCGTGTCATGGTCGAAGCAGATACCCAGGAGCGTGCCCAGGAGGCTGCGGAGCAGCTCGCCGCTGTGGTTCGTACTCGTTTGGCATTGTCTGCCTGATCCGCTCCCAGGCCTCTTGAACCTCAAGCAAGTTGCTCTGCTCGTCCTCCGCCCCAGCACATCAGGCGGAGGACGACTGCGTTCAGAGAATCATTCGACGATCGTTCCGAGATAGTCCACGACCGTGGCATGCCCCTCGGCCAAGGCATAGGTCAACCCGATGATCGCGCAACTACCTCGATCCACGGTATTCCTGATGAGTTGAGAGCGCTCGTAGATGAGGTGCAACGTTTGGCGCACATGCTCGACCTCCACCTCGTCGGTGGTCGTAGCGCCGGCTCGATGCGCAGAGATCACACTGGGTGTGACCCTTTCGACGATGTCACGGATATAGCCCTTGGGCATCGACGCGTCGTTGTAGTGCCTGATCGCTGCTTTGACGGCGCCACATGAATCGTGACCGAGCACCACGATGAGAGGTACCGAGAGCTCTTCCACGGCGAACTCGAGGGATCCCAGGACTCCGTCGCTCAAAATGTGACCAGCTGTGCGGACGACGAACAGGTCGCCCAACCCCTGATCGAAGATCACCTCGGCGGCTACGCGGGAATCGCCACACCCGAAGAAGACCGCGAACGGAGCCTGTCCACCGGCGATCTCCCCTCGCCTGGCTGCATTCTGATTGGGATGATCCGGGGTCCCAGCGACAAAACGATCGTTGCCTGAACGCAACTCGGCCCAGGCCTGAGCAGGGGAGATCGGCCGGCCCGCTGTGGAGGCGGGGCCGGCCTTCTCCTGAGAGAGATCTGCAGTCACTTCACCGTTCCGGAATCGGGGCCAGGGCCCTGATCATCCAGGCCTGGCCGGGTCGTGATGGTGCTCTGGATACTTTTCGGACCGACCGTGGCAAAAAAGTCATTTCCCTTGTCGTCGACGACGATGAAAGCGGGGAAATCCTCGACCTCGATCTTCCATACCGCTTCCATGCCTAGCTCGGGATATTCCAACACCTCCACCTTCTTGATGCAATCCTGGGCAAGTCGTGCTGCCGGCCCGCCGATCGACCCCAGGTAGAAACCACCATGGGCTGCGCAGGCGTCCGTGACCTGCTTCGACCTGTTCCCCTTGGCCAGCATGATCATCGACCCGCCTGCTGCCTGGAACTGCTCCACATAGGAGTCCATTCGGCCAGCCGTGGTCGGTCCGAAAGAACCGGAAGGCATGCTCTCGGGGGTCTTGGCCGGCCCGGCGTAGTACACCGGGTGATCCTTCATGTACTGAGGCATCCCCTCGCCCGAGTCCAGTCGCTCCTTGATCTTGGCATGGGCGATGTCTCGCCCCACGACCAAGGTTCCGGTGAGAGAGACCCTGGTCTTGATGGGGTGCTGGGAAAGCTCACGCAGGATCTCGGGCATCGGACGGGACAGGTCGATCCGAACTACGTCTTCATCCTGACTGGGGAGATCGTCCTCGGTGACCTCGGGGAGATACTTCACCGGCTCGAACTCGAGTTGTTCGACGAAAACACCTTCGGGTGTGATCTTCCCGCGGCATTGCCGATCTGCTGAACAGGACACGGCGATGGCCACCGGGAGGGAGGCGCCATGGCGGGGAAGGCGGATCACTCGTACGTCATGGCAGAAGTATTTCCCACCGAATTGAGCTCCGATGCCCAATTCTCGAGTGAGTTCCAGAACCTTCTGCTCCATCTCGACATCGCGGAATCCGCGGCCGGTCGCAGCATTTCCTTCGGTGGGTAATTCGTCGAGATATTTAGCGGAAGCGTACTTCGCGCTCTTCAAGGCGAACTCAGCTGAGGTTCCGCCGATGACGATAGCCAGATGGTAAGGCGGGCAGGCGGCGGTGCCGAGTGAAGAGATCTTATCCCGAAGGAAATTCATGATCGACTCGGGGTTCAGGATGGCCTTGGTCTCCTGGAAGAGATACGACTTGTTGGCGCTGCCGCCGCCCTTGGCCATGAACAGGAATTTATACGTGTTCTCATGCCCAGGAGCAGTATCGGCATACAGCTCGATCTGTGCAGGAAGATTGTTTCCGGTGTTCTTCTCCTCGAACATGCTCACCGGCGCGTTCTGGGAGTACCGCAAATTGAGATTCGTGTAGGCCTCGTACACCCCGCGACTGATCGGCTCCTCATCGGTGCCCTCCGTCAGAACATGCTGACCACGCTTGCCCATCACGATCGCGGTACCTGTGTCCTGGCACATCGGCAGGACGCCGCCGGCTGCGATGTTGGCGTTCTTCAACAGGTCAAGAGCGACGAATTTGTCATTGGCACTGGACTCGGGGTCATCCATGATGCAGCGCAGCTGGTGCAGATGAGCCGGCCGCAGATAGTGGGCGATATCGTGCATGGCGGTCCGGGTCAACAACGTGAGAGCTTCCGGATCGACCTGGAGGAAGGTCCGACCGTCCGGTCCGGAGACCGTTCGGACGCCGTCGTCGCTCAGCTTCCGGTAAGGGGTCGGATCCTCGCCGATCGGCAACAGATCTTCATACACGAAGTCGCTCATCATCTTCTCCTCTGCCTTCGGGGCCGGAATCAGCGACGCAGGCGGGCGGCGCTGCCGGGGGTGGCGGGGCAGCCGGTGAAACGCCTTGGAAGAAAGCCCCGCACCAGCTGCCGTACCCCCTTCAGGGTATGCCGCGTCGGAACTGCTCAGATCGCTTCCCCGCAGGTCGTCCGATGTGGGACCTTCGACTCCCGGCCTCGCGGTATCACTGCCCGGGCCCCCCACCGAACCGGATATCGGGGAACATCGAAGCCCCCGACTCGCCGGACCCCGCGGATCGGAGACTCCGGCCTCACCTAATGGCAGGGTGAGGGAGAGGCATCGCTCGCGGTGCGATGCCCGAGCTGCCATAGAACTGAGCCGCAAAGAGACCTGACCCGGCGCGGCCCCGATCACAGACCGAGCCGGCAGGTCCGAGGAGCCGTGATGCGCAGAAGCCACAAGTTCGGACAGACGATAGCCGTCGTCACCGCAGCTGTCCTGGCCGGTGCCGGCGCGACTGGCTGCTCGAACCCTCCCTCCGCGCACGAAGTGGTCTGGTACATCAACCCCGACCGAGGGAACACCGACCCCACCCGCGGTGGCCAAGCCCAGCTCGCCAAAGAGTGCTCGCAGACCTCCGGCGGTGAATACTCCATCAAAGTGGTCATGCTCCCGAACAGCGCGAGCGACCAACGCCAACAACTGCTCAGACGCCTGGTGGCCAATGACGCCTCCATGGACATCATGTCGGTCGACCCGGCCTTCGTCTCCGAACTCGCGGAACCGGGCTACCTGGTTCGAGTGCCTGAGAACCTGCGCGCCCAATTCACCGATGGCGTCGTCACCGCCGCAGTCGACTCCTCTACCTGGAAGAACGAACTCGTCGGCGCTCCGCTGTGGGCCAACACCCAACTGCTGTGGTATCGCAAATCGGTGGCCCGAGCCGCCGGCCTGGATCTGACCCAACCCGTCACCTGGGACCAAGTGATCGATGCGGCAGCAGCACAACACCGAACCGTGGGCGTACAGAGTAAACCGTACGAGGGATACACCGTCTGGGTGAACTCCCTCATCGAAGGCGCGGGCGGCAAGATCATCGAAAAACATCCCGCTGACCCCAAGAACATGGAATTCGGACTCGCCGGAGAAGCTGGACGGAAAGCCGCGCAGATCATCAAGAAGCTCGATGAGCGCAATGTCGGCGGGCCAGCCATGGGCGCGAACGACGAGCCGGTATCCCTCGACCTCTTCTCAGACGACAAGAACGGTGGTTTCCTCGTCAACTGGCCCTACGTGTGGTCAGCGCTCCAGGAGAAGAACCCCAAGGCCGCTGAGGACCTGGGATGGGCCAGATATCCCAGGACCGTGCCGGACAAAGAGTCCCGACCGCCCCTGGGCGGCATCGTCCTAGGAGTCAACCGGGCCAGTACGAAACAGCAGAAAGCATGGAAAGCCATCAGCTGCTTGACCGATACACCCCGGCAGAAGCTCTACATGTCAGGCAGCGGCAACCCCGCAGCCCGGCGTGCTGTCTACACGGATCCCGAGATCCTCCAGAAATTCCCGATGGCACCGATGATCCGAGAATCCCTGGACGCAGCTGCGCCCCGCCCCAAATCCCAGTACTACGGGGACATCTCCACCGCCATCTACCAGATGTACAGCCCGCCGCACGCCATCGACCCCGACGCCATCGGCTCCGAGACCGCACACAAGATCAAAGCAGTCATCCAGGGAAAGGCACTCCTGTGACTGCCAGCACCGGAATCCGCCCAGAAGGGAAACGGACAAGGGGCGGGAAGAAAATGACACCGCATCAGCTGAACCGAAGACGGGACGAATACTTCCTCGGATGGAAACTTGCCGGACCGGCCTTCGTCATCATGCTGTCAGTGACCGCCTATCCCATCCTGCAGGCGATCTGGGCCTCCCTTTTCTCCCACCGGCTGACCGACCCTCAGGGACGTGAATTCGTCGGAGCGAACAATTACTTCACCGCACTGACCGATGCCGAATTCGGGAAAGCGATCACCGTCACTCTGGCCATCACCGCCGTCACTGTCGTGGCAGAACTTGTCCTCGGCATGATCATCGCCATGGTCATGCACCGGATCGTCTTCCCCCGCAAAGCGCTCCGGACCATCGTCCTGCTGCCCTACTCGATCATCACCGTCGTGTCCGGGTTCGCCTGGCTCTACGGGTTCAGAGTCACCACCGGATTCACGAACCACTGGTTGAACTTCCTGTCCGGCGGGCAGTTCCCCCTCACCTACGACTGGTTCGGTGACACCTGGAGCGCCCTCGCGATCATCTGTCTCTCCGAGATCTGGAAGACCACCCCGTTCATGTCCTTGCTCCTGCTCTCCGGCCTCGCACAGGTCGACTCCACCATGGAGGAGGCCGCGAAGGTCGACGGCGCTACCTTCCTCCAGGTACTCACCCGCGTCATCCTTCCGAACATGAAAGCCGCGATCATGGTCGCGCTGCTCTTCCGGACACTGGACGCCTTCCGCATCTTCGACAACATCTTCATCATGACCGGCGGCGCCGACGGAACCCGGTCCTTCTCGCTGCTCGCCTACGACCAGACCATCAGCAGGGTCGAAGTCGGGATGGGATCGACACTGTCCGTCCTGCTCTTCCTCTGTGTGCTGGGCATCGCCTACATCTTCATCAGATTCTTCAAGGTCGACCTGGTCGAAGGGAAAGGGTGACCCGTGACCTCCGACGCCAGCCGGAAAAAGACCTGGGTGATGACCGCCCTGGCCGTCCCGATCATGCTGTGGACCGTTCTGCCACTGCTCTGGATGCTCGCGCTCTCCCTGAAGAACTCCCGATCCCAGTCCGATGCCGACCAGAACCTCTTCGGCAACTTCTGGCCCAAGGAACCGAGCCTGGAGAACTACGACCTGATCTTCAACGGTGCGGCGCGCGAGCTCTTCCTGCCCGCACTGCGGAACTCTCTGGTCGTCTGCCTCTCCGCGACACTGATATCGGTGATCCTGGCGATGTTCTGCGCCTACGCCATCAGCAGACTGTCCTTCCCGGGACGACGGCTGATCCTGGGAACTGCCCTCGTGGTTTCCTTCTTCCCCGTGATCTCCCTGGTCACACCGTTGTACGACCTGTGGCGCCGGATCGGTCTGTTCGACACCATCCCAGGCCTGATCCTGCCCTATCTCTCTTTGACCCTGCCGCTGTCCATCTGGATCATGACCGCGTTCTTCAAACAGATTCCCTGGGAGATGGAACAAGCCGCTCAGGTCGACGGAGCGACCAGTTGGGAAGCCTTCCGGAAGGTGATCGTCCCGCTGGCCATGCCGGGAGTGTTCACCACCGCGATCATCACCTTCTTCACCGCCTGGAACGACTTCGTCTTCGCCATCTCGTTGACCTCGTCGGAGAAAGCCAGGACGGTGCCGGCTGCTCTGGCCTTCTTCACCGGATCCTCGCAGTTCGAACAACCCACCGGGGCCATCATGGCGGCCTCGGTGGTGGTCACCATTCCGGTGATCCTCCTGGTCCTGGTCTTCCAACAGCGCATCGTCGCCGGTCTGACATCAGGCGCCGTCAAAGGGTAGGAAACGACGAAGAAAGGGGGCAGGGAGCCTCGATGTCCTACATAGAGCTCGTCAACCTGGTCAAGAAGTACGGCGACGGATATCCCGCGGTCAACGACGTGAGCCTCGACATCAAGGACGGGGAACTCATGATCCTGGTCGGCCCCTCCGGCTGTGGAAAATCGACCCTACTGAGAATGATCGTGGGTCTGGAGGAGATCACCGGCGGAGACCTACGCGTCGACGGGCGGCGGATCAACGACCTGCCGCCCCGGGAACGCAACCTGGCCATGGTCTTCCAGAACTATGCCCTCTACCCCCACCTGACGGTCTACGAGAACATCGCCTTCCCCCTGCGGCTGAACAAAGGAGGCCTCAACGAGGCCTCGATCCGAGACCGCGTCGAACAAGCTGCAGCCATGCTCGAACTGACCGAACACCTCTCCCGCAAACCCGGAAATCTGTCGGGAGGACAACGCCAACGAGTCGCCATGGGACGGGCCATCGTCCGTGACGCGGACGCCTTCCTCTTCGACGAGCCGCTGTCCAACCTCGACGCCAAGCTCCGCGGACAGATGCGCACCGAGATCTCCCGGATGCAACGCTCCATGCAGATGACGACCATCTACGTGACCCACGACCAGACCGAGGCGATGACCTTGGGGGACCGGGTCGCCGTGCTGAAGAAGGGCGTCCTGCAACAGTGCGCCAGCCCGCGCGAACTCTACGAACAACCGGTCAACCTCTTCGTCGCCGGATTCATCGGTTCGCCCCCGATGAACTTCCTGCCCGCCCGGGTCGCCGACGGTCGGATGACTCTCCCCTTCGGGGAAGTACCCGTCCCATCGACGCTGAAGACGATCACCGAGAAATCCGTCGTCATCGTCGGCATCCGCCCCGAACATCTCAAGGACAGGAACCTCCACGAACAGCCGTCCCCCGAAGCCGTGCACTTCACCGTGCCCATCGACGTCACCGAATGGCTGGGCAACGAACAGTACGCCTACGTCCCCTACGAACCGGACCCCCAGGTGCAGAACAGACTGGCCGAACTCGACCGCGAACTCGACGGAGAAGGGCTGCGCACCCAGATGGTCGTCAACCTGGACGCCCGCAGCAGAGTACGTGAAGGTGAGAACGCCGACCTCTTCTTCGAGCCCGGGAACATACACATTTTCGACCCGGAGAGCGGGCTCTGCCTCAGCCGGGACGACGACGAGGCCGCACGGATCGCCGAGGAGAGCGAGCAGGACAGGCAGCGGGCGCTCGCACGTGCACAGGATCGTCAACGCGCGGAAGCCCGTCCCGAAACCCGGTGAGGAAGAGGGTGCGCGAACTCGCTGAAAGGGCAGCGGTGACGCCTAGCATGGACCGGGTGACCGGCATCGACCCCACGCAGACCCCCGCCCCGGACAGAGGCGGTCAACCCGGTGGCGGACAGGTCTCCTCACCGGACAGGAACCCTTCGGGGAGCGGAGTGGCGAGTACCCATGGACGGGGTAGCTGGCGCAGCCTCGTGATCTCCATGGTCGTGATGAGCTTGATCGTCTTCGCCGTCGTCGCGCTGATGCCGCGTCCGATGCCGCGGGAACGCGTCACCGTCGACGTCCGGCGTGCTGCCGACCAGATCCGGAGCGATCCGACCTGGCCGGTCGCACTTGTGGAAACCGGCGACGGGTGGCATCCCACCCTCGTCCGGCACGCCGCTGACAGCAAAGGTGTCCTCACCTGGCGGGTGGGATATCACCGGCGGCCCGATGACGACCGTTATGTGGTGCTCAGCCAGGCCCGGCCCGGGGACCTCACCGGGCAGGGTGTTCTGGACGCCTGGCTGGAACGTGAGACCTTGCGGTCAGAGGCCCAGGACGGTGTCGAGATCGCCGGTCGACGGTGGCATCGGCGAAGCGCCTCGATCGAGGGCGGGGCCGGTGAACGTGTCCGGCGCAGCCTTACTACGGATGCCGGTGCCGACGGTCTCGTGACCGTGCTGAGCGGAGAGGTCGATGAGAACACGTTGATGACTTTCGCTGCGGCGTTGCGTGCGCCCGAGTCCGCGCAGGCCTCGCCGATGTCGAGATGAGGAAGAGTCCTCTGCCGCGAAGCGCCGTGGTCTCAGGTGAGGTCCGCAGGTTCCTCGCCGCTCTGTAGCCGACGTTCTGCGCCTTCCAACCAGGACTCGCAGCGATCGGCTAGGGCCTCACCGCGTTCCCACAGATGCATGCTCTCCTCCAGGCCGATGCGTCCGCCTTCGAGGCGACTCACGATGGAGACCAGTTCGTCCCGGGCTTCCTCGTAGGACAGCTTCGCGACGTCGAGCTGCGCCGACGGCGGCTCCTGGAGATCGCTGCTGACGGGCGTTTCATCGTTCACGGAGGTCACCCTACGCCGGTGGCGGTCGACGAGGACGTATCGGGACATTCGGCAGGGGCGTGCCGCGGAGCCGGTATCACCGTCAGGATCTGGGCGTCGAAGGAACCATCGACCATTTTCACCCGTACAGATTCCTTCGGGGCCAGTTGCGTGCTGTGGGAAAGTAACCCGCCGCGTGGGCGTTCGACCACCGCGTACCCTCGCTGGAGGGTCGACAACGGGCTGAGCGTGCGAACCCTGGCCCGGAGGTGGTGGACACTGTCCTTCTCACGATGGAAACGCGCAGTCAGACAGAGGCGCATCCGGGAGCGCAGGGCCGCGGTCTCCTGCCGATACGGGGCGAGCATCGAGGCAGGATCGGCCAGCACCGGCCGGCTGCGCAGCCCTTCCAGGTGGCGTCGTTCGCCGGACAGTCGCGTACTGATGGCCTGGCCGAGCCGGACACGGACGGTGGTCAGCCCAGCTCGTTCCTCGGCGACATCGGGAACGATGCGTTTGGCGGCATCGGTGGGTGTGGAAGCTCGCAGGTCGGCAACGAAATCCAGTAGCGGAGTATCGACATCGTGCCCGATGGCGCTGACCACCGGGGTGCGGGCGGCAGCGACCGCGCGGACGAGTGCTTCGCTGCTGAACGGCAGCAGATCTTCGAAGGAGCCGCCGCCACGAGCGATGACGATGACATCGACCTGTTCGTCGTCATCCAGTTCGCGTAGCGCGCCTCGGACGGCAGGCACGGCGTCGATTCCCTGGACGGGGACCTCACGGATCTGGAAATGCACTGCAGGCCATCTACGTCGGGCGTTCTCCAGGACGTCTTGCTCGGCGGCGCTGGCCCGCCCGCAGATCAAGCCGACCGTGCGAGGTAGGAAAGGCAGCGGGCGTTTCCGGTGCGCGGCGAAAAGTCCTTCAGCGGCAAGGCTTCTCTTCAATTGTTCGATTCGGGCCAGGAGATCGCCTTCGCCGATCGGCTGGATCTGCTTCCCCTCCAATTGCAAAGTTCCCCGTTTTGCCCAGAATGTGGGCCGCGCGTGGACCACCACCCGAGAACCACTCGTCAACGGGGAGGGCAGGGCATCGACGACGGAACCGGGCAGAGTCACCGTCAGCGACATGTCGACCTCCGGGTCCCGCAAGGTCAGGAAACACAGGCGACCCGACCTCCGGTTGAACTGGACGACCTGGCCTTCCACCCACAACGGGCTCATCCGACCGACGTACTCGGTGATCTTCGTCGACAACAGACGTACCGGCCACGGATCGTCGACCGTTGTCGAAGCAGCCTTCTCCGGCAACGTCTTCCGGGAAACGCCACGTCCACTGGCAGGATCGCCCCGCAGACCATCCGGGTAGGAACGACTCGGCTGAGCAGGAGAGGACGACACACGGATCAGCGTAATCTCCGCGGCTGCTCCTACGATGGTCCGGTGAGCGAGAGCAAACGTGTGCTGCTGGCAGCGCCCCGTGGATACTGCGCCGGCGTCGACCGCGCCGTCGTGACCGTCGAGAAAGCCCTGGAGCTGTACGGGCCCCCGGTCTACGTGCGTAAAGAGATCGTGCACAACAAACACGTCGTGGACACCCTCGCCCGGCGGGGCGCGGTCTTCGTCGACGAGACCGAACAGGTCCCTGAAGGGGCCACCGTCGTCTTCTCCGCCCACGGAGTCTCCCCGGTCGTCCACGAGGAAGCCGCGACCCGTTCACTGAAGACGATCGATGCGACCTGCCCTCTGGTGACCAAAGTTCACCGGGAAGCGCGCAGATTCGCCGGCAGCGACTACGACATCCTCCTCATCGGCCACGAAGGCCACGAAGAGGTTGTGGGCACCTCCGGAGAAGCCCCCGAGCACATCACGATCGTGGACGGACCCGACGACGTCGACAACGTCCAGGTCCGCGACCCCGAGAAGGTCGTCTGGTTGTCCCAGACCACCCTGAGCGTCGACGAGACGATGGAGACGGTCCGCCGTCTCCGGGAACGTTTTCCCCAGATGATCGACCCACCGAGTGACGACATCTGCTACGCCACCCAGAACCGGCAACACGCTGTGAAACAGATGGCCGCCGAATGCGATCTGATGATCGTGGTCGGCTCCCGCAACTCCTCGAACTCCGTACGCCTGGTCGAAGTCGCCGTCGAGCACGGCGCGCGGGCCGGGCATCTCGTCGACTACGCCGCCGAGATCGACGACACATGGTTCGACGGGGTGAACACCATCGGGGTGACCTCGGGGGCCTCCGTACCGGAGATCCTCGTCCGGGATGTGCTCGCCGCGCTCGCCGAACGAGGGTATGTGAACGTCGACACGGTCGTCTCCGCGGAGGAGAGTCTGCTCTTCGCTCTGCCCAACGAATTGCGTCGTGAGATCAAGGCCCGAGGTGGTTCCTCGAAGATCCATCGGTCCGATATCGGCGGCCACCTGCACTGACAGTGCGGGTGCCTTCCGGTGGATTTCCACCGGAAGGCACCTCGTGTCAGGCCGTTCGTCCGCTGATCACCTGTTCGTAGACTTCGGACAGTCGTGTCGCGATGACCTGTGGAGAATGGTGGTCGACGGCATAGGAACGGATCGCTTCCCGGTCCCATCCGCGGCGGAAGGCCTCTTCCAGCCCGGCGGCGATCTGCGGCACGTCGTGCCCGGTCAACACGCCGGTGTCCTCGGTGACGAAACCTTCAGGGCCCCCTGACCTCGTGCTCAGCACCGGTAACCCGGCAGCCATCGCCTCGATGAGCACCACTCCGAAGGTCTCCGCCCGGGAGACCAGGGCGAACAGGTCGGCGGAGGCGAAATGCTCGGCGATCTCGGCGTGGGACAAGGAGCCCTCGAAGGAGACCCGATCTGCCATCCCCAGCTGGGCAGCCTTGGCCGTCCACTCCTCCCGTTGCGGTCCGCGACCGATCACGCTCAGACGGACGTCGTCCAAGGAGGACGAGGCCAACGCCTCGATGAGCGCATCGACCCGTTTGCGGGGTATGAGGTTGCCGACGGTGACGATCCGACGCGGGGAATGCTCCCGCCAGCGCAGGCGGGTGAAATTCTCCGCATCCACCAGATTCGGGATGTACACCGAGTCACGGCCGGTCAGGGCCGCGACTCGGTCCTGGAGCCCAGGGCTGACCGTGATCACGGCGTCAGCGCCGCTGTAGGCGATCCGGGCGCCTTCCAGCATGGTCGGCTCCACCTGGTCGGCCATCAAACCGGAGGTGTGCTCGGTGACGACCAGGTGGTAACCGTGACGGTGTCGCATCCGGGCCGCTGCAGCGGACCACCCGATGAAATGGCTGTGGACGAGATCCGGGGCGCCATGGGCGCGCACCGCGGTGCGGTACAACAACTCCCACGACGCAGCCACCCACCGGTAACCCCACCGGTACTGGAGACGACCCAGCGGGAGGCTCACCTCCACCACCGGGATGCCCTCCACCTCGCGGTGTCGGACACCCCACGGACGGCGATGCTGGACGAAACGGATGTCGAGAGCGCCGTACACGACCTGGTGTCCGGCGGCAGCCAGCGCCTTGGCCTGTTGGAACTCGAAAATGCCCAGGAGAGGCTGCCGGGGGTCGGGAACCCCACGGCCCAGAACGAGAATCTTCACAGCGGTCGATTCACCGGCCCTGGCGCCCGGAGAGAATCTTGTAGAACCGCTGACGCAGCGACCACAGGCGGGGATCCGACATGGCCGCGAGCGATCCACGTTCCGCTTTGGACAACCCACGCTGGGTCAGGACGCCCAGGACGTTGCCCTGACGGCGAGACTTCTCCGCGCTGTACAAGGCATCCAGGTGGACGCGGTCCTCGGCGGGGAGCAGGAAACGCTCCTGCTCCAACAACAACCGCCAGGCTTCGTGGCGTGGCGCGATCGAAGCGCTCATCGTCTCGAAATCACGCCCGCGCGGGTTCGAGTTGCCGCCGTGGATCCGGTATTCGAGGACGACCACCGGGTTACGGATGTACCGACGGGTCAGGGCGGGGCCGGCGAAACCCAGCCAGATGTCCTCACTGGGCAGGCTCTCTGGAATCGGGAAGACCAGATCGGCCAACTCGCGGGTGAAGGTCAGGACTCCGCCGGAAGCGCTGGTGGCGTCCCCTCGGGGAAGCTCCATCCCGTCGAATTCGGCGTCCTCGGAGAAGGAACGGAGTTTGTAAGCGGCCAGTCCCAGGTCGCCGGGGACGCAGGTGGCGATGTCGGCGGCCCGTACCGCCAAGGAGTCCTGGGGGAGCCGGTCGTCCCCGGCCAGGAGGACCACGGCATCTCCGCAGGAGGCTTCGAACGCCATGTTGAAGGCCTTGGCCTTGCCGAATTTTTCACCGTGGGCCACCAGACGGAACCTCGGGTCCGCCTCGGCGGCCTGCCGGATCACCTGGACCGTGTCGTCGGTGGAACCGTCATCGACGAACAGGACCTCCCAGTCCTCGTGTGTCTGTGCCTTCAAGGAATCGAGCATCTCCGGCAGGTGGGTCTGCTCGTTGTAGACCGGGGAGAGGACGGAGATCTTCACCGACCGATCACCTTTCTGTGGGTTCGGGGTGCGCCAGGACTGCGGGCGCAGCTTCTGACGCGGCGTCGGCCTGACGAGTGACGTGCTCATAGTTCCACGCCAGGGCGGCAGCATAGGCGCCCAGGAGCCAGAACGTGGGCGTCCCGATCGACGAACTGGTGATCACGCTGGTCACGGCGAGTGCCAACAGGATGCCCAGGCCCTCGAAGACCAGTGGGTCCGGCCACCACTGACGCAAGGGGCGGATCCGTAGGAGTCGTTGCAGCGACAGCAGGATGACGGCGACGATGGGAAGCAGCCCGATCAGGCCGTAGTTCACGGCGATCTCGAGGTAGGTGTTGTGCAGGTTCAGGACATGTTTTTTCGCAGCGGGTACTCCGGGCTGGTAGTCCGGGTCCTGGGCGACCAGGGTCAGTGCGGCTCCTGCTCCGGCCCCGTGGACCGGGTTCTCGCTCACGTAGCGCAGACCCAGCGCGGTCAGGTTGAGGCGGAGCTTGTCCGCGGAAGCGACATCGGCCTGTTTCTTGTCCGCGCTGATGTTGTCCTGGTAGCGGCCTGACTTGTTGGGGCGTGAGGCCTGGTCGGTGACCCGTTCGGGACGGACCCGGTTGAGATCGGAATCCTGGAGTAAGGGCATGCCGACGGTCAGGACGATCAGGGCGACCGGGACGAGGAACCGGCGGGTCGGCAGGCACCAGATCGCAGTGGCGACGAAGAGCATCATCAAGGCGAGCGCGCCTGCCCGACTGCCGGTCAGGTAGACGGTGAATCCGGCCAGGAGGAGACACCCGAAGATGGCGACGATCCGCCAGGTACGGGTGTTGGCAGCGACCGGGGGCGGGGCGGCGATGTCGTTCTCGGCGGCATCGATGCGATTCCGGTGCGGACGGTGCCCACCGACCTCACGGACGAGTTGGGCGCAGAGCACGGCCACCACGGCGACCATGAAGTTGGACAGCCCGTTCGGGTTGGTGTCCAGGCCTGCTACCGAGTACACCGAGTAGGTCCACTCCTGGACGCCGGTGACCTCGCCGAGATGCCGTCCGGTGAAGAATTCCCAGATGACGAAGAGCATGGTGACGACGAAGGCCAGGACCCAGCCGTGACGGAGGAGACGTACGCTCCGTGAACTGCCCCGGGTGAGGACGAGCACCACCCAGGAACCCCACATGGCCATGGTTCCGGCCAGGATTTCGGTGCGTCCGGTGCTGGGTGCGGGGGACCACATCAGGGTGAGGGGGGCCCACACCGTCCAGCAGAGCACCATCACCGAGTAGGCCATCGGCAATGTGCGTCGGCGGACTTCCATGAGGAACAGGGGGACTGCGATGATCAGGCCGACCGCCCACAGGATCCGGTAGAAGTAGGGGAAGCCCGATGCGCCGGGTACGACGGAGGCGAAAGGCCCGGCGAAGGCCAGGAGGGGGACGGCTATCAGCGCTTTCTGCGCGATCGGGTAACGGTTCATGATCTTTCCGGTCAGGCCGGTGCCGTCATCGGACGGAGTCGCGTTCCTGCTGATCATCTAAAGGTCAGCCTCCCCCTATAGGGATCAGTCCACACAGTCATGCGTGGACAACGTCAATCGTGGTGAACGTCGTTCCAGCCCATCACCGCAGTCGCAGCGTGGCGCTCTCCCCCTAGGGGGTAGCCTACCGAGCGGGTAGGACGACAGGCGTCCGCACTGCCCAGGATCAAGGAGGAAAACGGTGAGCCAGGATTCGTTCATCCCCTTCGCCCTACCGGATATCGGTGAAGAGGAGATCGAGGCCGTGGTGACGGCCATGCGTTCCGGATGGCTGACCACGGGCCCGAATGCTGCTGCTTTCGAGCAGGAGTTCGCCGACTTCCTCGGTGGCGGGGTCACCGCGATCGCGGTCAACTCGGCGACGGCCGGGTTGCATCTCGCCCTGGATGCCTGCGGCGTCGGCCCCGGTGACGAAGTCATCGTGCCCGACTGGACGTTCACCTCCACTGCTGAGGTCGTCCGTTATCTCGATGCCGATCCGGTGATGGTCGACGTGGACCCGGTCACCTTGTGTATCGACTATGCGGCGGCGGCTGCTGCGGTGACCGAGCGGACGAAGGCTGTCATGCCGGTGCATTTCGCCGGGGCGCCGGTCGACCGGGAGGCCACAGCGGCCTTCGCCCGGGAGCACGGGTTGAAGGTCGTCGAAGATGCTGCGCATTCGCTGCCCACCTACTCCCGTGGCCGGATCGTCGGTGACGGCGAGTCCGAGGCCGTGGTCTTCAGTTTCTACGCCACCAAGACCATGACCACCGGTGAAGGCGGAATGGTCGTGGTCCGGGACGAGGAGATGGCCCGTCGTATCCGAACGATGCGATTGCACGGCATCAACCGTGACGTCTTCGACCGGTATCGCAGTACGAAACCCAGCTGGTTCTACGAAGTGGTCGAGGCGGGGTACAAGTACAACCTGACTGATCCGGCCGCGGCGATGGGACGGGTGCAGTTGCGCCGTCAGCCGCAGATGGCTGCTGCCCGTCGAGCACTGGCGGTCCGCTATCTCGAAGCGTTTGCGGATCTCCCGGTGGAACTGCCTGCCGAACCGGATGTCCCGGGGAGCACGCACGCCTGGCACCTGTTCGTCATGAAGTTGCGGGAGGACGCCCCCGTGGACCGTGACACCTTCATCGCCCGGATGGCTGAGGCCGGGGTGGGATGCAGTGTCCACTTCATTCCGTTGCACCGGCAGCCGTACTACCGTGAACGGTATTCCTTGACCGCGGAGCAGTTCCCTGTCGCGGAGGCCGAGATCGGCCGAGCGGTCAGTCTGCCGTTGTTCTCCTCGATGACTGAGGACCAACGCGAGAAAGTGGTCGCCACCGTACGGGAGGTCCTGTCATGACGATGCCACGTGGATCGCGTCCGCCTCGGGACGACATGGGGCCGGTGCCCCCGCACGGCAGCCATCTGACTTCCCTCGACTCGCCTGGCACGAAGCGTGCCTTCGATGCGGCCTGCGCCACTGTGGGTCTCATCGTGACCTCACCGGTGATGGCGGCGATCGCCGTGGCGGTAGCCGTGGAGAGCCCCGGCGGGGTGCTCTTCCGTCAGGAGCGGGTGGGGTTGAACGGCAAGACTTTCCGGATCCACAAGTTCCGGACGATGGCGGCCTCTCATGACGGGAAACTGGTCAGTGCCACCGGCGATTCCCGGGTCACCCGGGTCGGTCGGGTGTTGCGGGCCAGTAAACTCGACGAACTTCCTCAGCTGATCGATGTGTTGCGTGGCGAGATGAGCCTGGTCGGTCCTCGGCCGGAGGTGCCAGTCTTCGTACGGCAGTGGCCCGAGGAACTGCGCCCGTTGATCCTCTCGGTCCGTCCGGGGATCACCGATCCCGGCAGCATCGTCTTCCGCAACGAAGCGGAGGAACTCGCCGAGGCGGACGACCCGGAACGGCACTATGTGGATTCGATCCTGCCCCGGAAGGCACGCCTCTACGCCGAATATGTACGGAACCGTAGTTTCCTCGGTGATCTACGGCTTCTCGGGTCGACGGTGAAGGTCGTGGCCAAGGGCTGAACGATGACGACGACGGGCGCAGACGCACCAGGTCGGACGTCCGACCTATGCGGCTTAGGATCAGGCCTGTGACCGAACCTGCTCCTGAACAGAGTCCTCCCTCACCTGGGAGGCTCACCCGTCTGTCGTCCCTGGCCCGACTCGGGAACGGTGGCGCCGGGCGTCATGTCGCCCAGCTCGGTGGCGGTACCGCTGTCGTCATGGCCATCCAACTGGGGGCTCAGGTCCTCCTCGGCCATTGGTATTCGGACGCCGAATTCGCCACCTTCCGTAACCTCGTCGCCTTCGCCACGATCGTCGCCATGGTTGCGACCCTGCGGTTGGAAATGACGATCCCGTTGGCGGAGGAGGAGAGCGGCGCCGACGACATCACCCGATTGGTCGTCGTTCTTGCCACAGGGGCATCTCTCATATGTCTTCCCGTGGCTGTCGTCTTGGCTGTCGGAGGGTGGGCTGTTCCGGAGGAATACCGGCTCTCCGTGTTGATCGCGCCTTTCGTGGTCTGGGCCAGTGCCTGTTTCACAGCTTTGCGGGCCTATCAAAGCCGTAAAGGGCAATTCCGGCAGATGAGCGATGCCAATATTGCTGGGACAGTCTTCACCGCAGGTACCCAGGTCGGCTTCGGTGGAGTGGGATTCACCTCCACCGGTTTGGGACTGGGCTACGGACTGGGCCGGCTCGCCGCCGTGTTCATGATGATCCGGCGCAGCACCCTGGCGTTGAAAGGCCGGGTCGACTTCGGACTCATCCGCACCTGGAAGCAGTTTCCCACCTGGATGTTGTTGCCCGCAGTGCTCAACGCGATCACTGTCGGTGCAGTATCTCCGCTGGTCACGATGCTGTACGGGCCGAAGTTCGCCGGTCAGTTCGGTTTCGCTCAAATGTTGCTGGCCGTGCCCGTGGCGATGCTCGGGCAGGCCGTCGCCAGCGTCTTCTACGTGCGCTTCGCTGCGATGCAACGCGACTCCCAGGACACCTCCCAGGCGATGATTCGCCTGGCCACAGTGTTGATGGGGATCGCCCTGATGATCTTCGTCCCGATCACCTTGCTCGGAAGGGAAGCCTTCAACCTGATCTGGGCCGACGGAAAATGGGAAACTGCCGGGTTCATCTGCGGGATCATGGCGCCCTATCTGATGGTCAACTTCGTCTCCTCGCCCCTGTCCGGCTATGCCGCGGTGAAGAACGAGGTCCGTCGGCAGTTCCTGTTGTCCTGGATCGAGGCAGGACTGCGGATTCCCGCGCTGGCACTCGGTCTCTGGTGGGGCGGTCCCTACATGGGGATCCTGGCTTACAGCGTTGCCGGCCTGCTGATCTGCCTCTATTGGGTTCTGTGGGTGACGACGCTCTCCGGAGCAGGACTCGCCCGTGGCTGGGGCGCGGTGGCCATCCCTCTCGTCGTCGCATTGATGTCCTCGATATGGTCATTTGAAGGCCGTGTCCTGGTCGATCAGATGGCCTATGTAGGGGTGTCCTTGGCCGTCTCGGTCGTCGCCGCCGGAATCGGTGGCCTGAGTGTCCTGAAGGCTCTACGCGCATGAACAGCGATCACATGAGGAGAACTGCATGAAGGTCTGGGTCGTGGCGGGGGAGTACCCGACGCCCGCACATCCGGGACATGGCACATTCGTCGCGGACCAGGTGGCTGCCCTGACCGCAGCAGGGCATCAGGTGCGGGTGATCGAATCCCTGCCGCCGTCCTTGCGGCCCTTGGCGAACAAGGCCAAGCCTGCTGCGCGCGCCGTGCTCTCCAAGGTCCCCAAGCCCAAGCGTCGTCCTCGTGTCCGTCGTGGACGGGGCCGCCGTATGCCGGTGAAGGCTGCGGTGACGGCGTTGCCGGCAGCGTCGACCCTGCCGGGGCAGGCGCGGCGGAAACTACGCCCTGTGCCTTTGAAAGGCGCTGCGGCCTCGGCGGCCCGTTCGGCCACCGGCGCAGGGCGCATCGTGCACGATGCTGTGGGGACCAAGGTTGCTGTCGCCCGGATGATCTCGCAGATGAAGGCCCTCATGGCGAGGGAGGGCAAACCTGATGTCATCCATGCCCACAATGTCTTCCCTGCGGGTGTCGCGACCGAGCGTTTCGCCCAGGACAACTACATTCCCTTCATCATGACCGAGCACATGACCGCCTATCTGCGCGGCCAGTACTCTGCCGGTGAGCTGGCCCTCGCCGGGTGGGTGCTCGACCACTCCTGGTGGGTGGTCGCCGTCAGCTCGACCCAGGCGAAGGCGCTGCCGGTTTCGAAGGAACGTGTCACCGTGGTGCCCAATGTCGTGGCCGTCGACGACTTCCGGCTGCGCGACGCGCAGGCCCATGCCACCGGCCCGGTGCTGTGCATCGGCAAACTCACTCCGCACAAGCGGATGGACCTGATGTTGCGGGCCTATGCGGAGCTTCCCGAGGAGGTCCGGTCGGCGCACCCGCTGCGGATCATCGGCTCGGGGCCGGACCACACACGGCTGACCGGGATCGCGTTGTCCCTGGGGCTGGGGTCAGGGGTGCTCGTCGGCCAGCGCAGCCGCTCCCAGATCGTCGAGGAGATGGCCGGGGCTGCGCTCCTCGTCTCCACGAGCGAGGTGGAGACCTTCGGAGTCACCATGATCGAGGCGTTGGCTGCCGGGGTTCCTTTCGTCGCCACCGACAGCGGTGGTCCCCGTGACATCTGGCAGCCCGGGCTGGGCCACCTGGTCGACTCCACCGATCCGACCGAGCTGGCACGGGTCGTCGAATCCGCGTTGACCGCGCCGACTGACCGGGCTGCGGACGAAGCACGTCGGGCCTCGGCGGTCTCCCGTTTCGGACCGACGGCGATCGCCTCCGCTTTGGAGAAGATCTACCGCAGCGCGCTTCCCTGACCCGGCCGGTCCGACCGGGACGGGCGGGCCTACGCAGTGTCCTGACGTGATGAGGGGCTGTCCAGACCGGCGAGCCGGGGCAGCCCCTGATCCTTGCCCTTCGTCTCCTCTTGTGCCTGCGCTGCCAAGAGTTCTGCTGCGGTGATCGGTCGTGGGGTGGCTTCCACCGTGGGCACGTCGGGCAGGGGCCGGCCGGCCAGGCCCAACTCGTGCATTCGCCGTGCAGTCACGAAGACCCGCCCCTCCAGCGCGCCGACGAGACCGTTGTAGTGGTCGACCGAACGGCGCAGACTCCCCCCCATCTTCGCCAGGTGCCCGTGCAGGGTCGAGAGCCGTTCGTGGAGTTCTTCCCCGAGCGCGAGAAGATCGCGGGCACTGGTGGCCACAGCGTCCTGACGCCAGGCGAAGGCCACACTGCGCAGCAGTGCCAACAAGGTCGCTGGACTGGCCAGGACGACCTTGCGGGACTGCGCGGCGTCGTACAACCCGGGGTCGGAGGAGAGCGCGGCGGCGAGCATCGCGTCCGCCGGGACGAAACAGATCACCATCTCCGGTGAGGTGGAGAACGCCGACCAGTACCGCTTCGCCGACAAGGCGTCGACATGGGCGCGTAACGCCGCGGCGTGCTCGGCGAGAAGTTCGGTACGTCGCCGGTCGGGCAGATCGTCGGCCTGGGCGGCGAGGAAGGCTGTCAACGGGGCCTTGGCGTCGACGACGAGGCACCGTTCTCCGGGTAGTCGTACGAGCAGGTCGGGGCGCACCGTCGCTTCGTGGTCGGAGACCGCGCTGACCTGTTCGTCGAAATCGCAGTGCGGCAGCATCCCGGAGTGTTCGCACACCCGACGCAATTGGGTCTCTCCCCAGGCTCCTCGTACCTGGGAGGAGTTCAATGCGCCGGCCAGGCCTGCGGTCTGCTGACGTAACGCGTGAGCCTGGGTGCTGACTTCGGCGAGCCGTTCGGCCAGCTGACCGTACTGTTCGACCCGGTCGCGTTCGAGGACGCCGACCTGCCGTTCCACCCGCAGCATGGCCTCCCGCAGCGGCGCCAAGGCGGCTGCGGTGGCATCGTCCGTGTCGGCGAAAGCCTGGATCTGGGCGATACGTTCCAGGTGGTGGATCTCCCTTTCCCGCAGGATGTCCCGCTCGGTGGTCAACGCGGCGATCTGCACGGCCTGACGACGGGTGGAGAACAGCCAGGCGAGGACGGCGCCGAAGGTTGCCGCGCACAGCAGGGCGACGAAGGAACCCAGCGACGATTCGGTCATGTCGCCCACTGTGGCAGAACGTACCGACATTCATCGGGCAAATCGGGACTTCCATCGGGGTGTGCCTCGCGGACAGCAGACCGGGGCACCCTCGCCCGGCCGGTAGACTTCCACCTCGTGGCTCTCACCATCGGCATCGTCGGACTTCCCAACGTCGGCAAGAGCACCATGTTCAACGCTTTGACGAAGAACAATGTGCTCGCCGCGAACTACCCCTTTGCGACCATCGAACCGAATGTCGGTGTGGTCCCCCTTCCGGACCCTCGGCTGGATCAGCTCGCCGGCGTCTTCGGTAGCGAGCGGACGATCCCGGCCACGGTCTCCTTCGTCGACATCGCCGGCATCGTCCGCGGAGCCAGCGAGGGTGAAGGCCTGGGCAACAAGTTCCTTGCGAACATCCGTGAGGCCGACGCCATCTGCCAGGTGATCCGCGCCTTCGTCGACGATGATGTCACCCACGTCGACGGCAAGGTCGACCCGCGTTCGGACATCGAGACCATCAACACCGAGCTGATCCTCGCCGACCTGCAGACCCTCGAGAAGGCCGTCCCGCGGTTGGAGAAAGAGGTCAAGGCCAAGAAGGCCGACAAAGGCCTGTTGGATGCGGCGCTCGCGGCGCGGGAGATCCTCGAGGCGGGCGACACCCTGTTCAGCAAGAAGGACCGTATCGATCTTGCGGAGCTGCGTGAACTGGGTCTGATGACGACCAAACCCTTCCTGTACGTCTTCAACGTCGACGAGGACCAGCTGGTCGACGAGGAGGAGAAGACCCGCCTGCAGGCGTTGGTGGCTCCGGTGGAAGCGGTCTTCCTGAACGCGAAGCTGGAGATGGAACTGACCGAGCTGGAGCCCGAGGAGGCTCAGGAGCTGCTCGAATCGGTCGGGGTGGACGAGCCGGGGTTGGACAAGCTGGCACACACCGGTTTCCGCACGTTGGGTTTGCAGACCTATCTGACGGCCGGGCCGAAGGAGGCCCGTGCGTGGACGATCCGGCAGGGTTGGACGGCTCCGCAAGCTGCAGGTGTGATCCACACCGATTTCCAGCGGGGTTTCATCAAGGCCGAGGTCGTTGCTTTCGACGACCTGCTCGCTGCCGGGTCGATGGCCGATGCGAAAGCCGCAGGCAAGGTCCGGATGGAGGGTAAGGACTACGTGATGGCCGACGGCGACGTGGTGGAGTTCCGCTTCAACGTGTAGTCACTGCAGCCAGCGCGCTGCGTGTCCTTCCGCTTGTCGTTTCGCAAGGCGGATTTGGCGGTGACCTGTGAGGAGAACCTGCCAGGCCGGACCGGCCCGGCAGGGGCGGTTGGGTGCTGGCTGGCCACGTCGCGCTGAAGGTTCGAAGGCCGGACAGCCGGTGGGCTACTCGCGCCCGACCACGACCTCACTCGCCGGGAGCTTGACCGACAGGCTCGACGCGTGCGCTTCTCCAGTCGATGCGGTCCGGGTCGATGATGAGTTCGTCCTCGCCTCCGAACAAGAGGCACGCGGTGACCGCCGTCGACTCGACCTGGGCGATACACACCCTGGGGGCGGAGTTCTCGCCGAATTGGTCGTAACGTACGGCGAAATCCTCCGCCACCTCACGCTGGAGGCTCCATGACCAACCACGGGCACCTTCTCCGCTGAAACCACGGTAGGCGATGAGAGACGCAGGCAAGGTGGCGTACCTGCGGAGTTCACAACGCGACATGACGCACGCCGGATCCGCAGCGGCGACCGCACGCCAGATCGCTGCCCAGGCATCCGGGCACCGTGACGGCAACTCCGCCTCGACCCAGGCATGACGGATGCTGGGGATCAAAGGTTCGATACCTTCGACTGCGATGCGCGCCGCGAGTGCCTCTGCGAGTTCGCACCCGGCACGTACGTGTTGTTCGAACGGGTTATCGCGCTCGGCGCGACTGTGCCGCTCACCCGGGTGTGGCTCCATGGGCCGACCGTAGCGCTAAGCCTGCCCTTCAGGCGCCCTGCGCGTCATCAGAGCGTGAGTGCAGGGCGCCCGGTCGGTGTCATCGCTCTTCGAGGGCGAGGTGCTGACCTGTCGTGACCTGGTCTTCCAACACGGCGAGGACCTCTTCGCCGTAGTCGGCGAGTTTCTTCGCACCGATGCCATTCACCGCGGCGAGGTCGGCGGACGTCGTCGGGCGAGCATCGACGATGCCGACGAGAGTGGCGTCGGAGAACACCATGTACGGGGCGATCTTCTTCTCCCGGGCGACCGAGGTGCGCCAGGCCCGCAACCGTTCGAAGATCTCCCGGTCCGCGGTGCCGAGGGATGTCGCCGCGCGTGGGGTGGCCGACCTCTCACCGGGGGCAGCCGGGCGGCGGGTGCGTCGCGTCTTCGTAGGCGCGCGGTACACGGCGAGTTCGACGACGGTCTCGCCTCGCAGCACGGCTCCGGCGCCTGGCCCGGGAGTGAGGACGCCGTAGTCACCGACGGCTTCGACGATGCCACGGGCCAGCAGCTGCCTCAGCGTCGAACGCCACTCGCGTTCGGATAGGTCGGTGCCGATGCCCCACACGGTCAACTCGGCATGTCGTGAAGCGCGGGACCGTTCCGACTCCCGGCCGAGCAGGATGTCGATGACCTGCCCTGCGCCGAAATGTTGGTCCCGTTCGCGGTCGAGACGGATGAGCGTCGACAGCAGCTTCTGAGCGGCGACCGTGCCGTCCCAGGTCTGGGGTGGTGCGAGACAGGTGTCGCAGTTGCCGCAGGGGGCGGACTCCTGGCCGAAGTAGCGCAGCAGCTGGACCCGGCGGCAGGTGACGCTCTCGCACAGGGCGAGCATCGCGTCGAGATGGGCGCGGGCATTGCGTTTGAACGTGTCGTCACCTTCACCGGTGTCGATGAACCGTCGCTGGCTCACTACATCCCCGAGCCCGTACGCCATCCACGCCGTCGCCGGTTGGCCGTCCCGTCCGGCCCGCCCCGTCTCCTGGTAGTAACCTTCGATGGATTTCGGCAGGTCGAGGTGGGCCACGAAACGTACGTCGGGTTTGTCGATGCCCATCCCGAAGGCGATCGTCGCGACAACAACGAGCCCGTCCTCCCGGAGGAAACGCTCCTGGTGGTCGCGACGCACCGAGACGTCGAGGCCGGCGTGATAAGGCACGGCCGGGACGCCCTGTTCGACGAGCCAGGTCGCGGTCTGTTCGACGCTCTTTCGCGACAGGCAGTAGACGATCCCCGACTCGCCGGCGTGTTCGGTGCGGATCAGCGTCAACAGTTGGTCGCGCGGACGGTCCTTGGGTTCGATGCGGTACTGGATGTTCGGCCGATCGAAACAGGAGACGAAATGCGCGGCCTGGCCGAGGCGGAGGTTCTGGGTGATCTCCTGGTGTGTGGCTCGGGTCGCGGTCGCGGTGAGTGCGATGCGCGGGACGGCGGGGAAGAGGTCGGCGAGGATTGACAGGCCGAGATAGTCGGGCCGGAAGTCGTGCCCCCATTGGGAGACGCAGTGGGCCTCGTCGATGGCGAACAACCCGATGTCGGCCCGTCGGAGAAGGTCGACCGTGCGGGGGAGGACGAGGCGTTCCGGCGCCAGGTACAACAGGTCCAGATCGCCTGCCAGGAGACGGGACTCGACGGCCCGTTCTTCGCCTGGGGTGAGGGTCGAGTTGAGGAAGGCCGCCCGGATCCCTACCGCGTCGAGCGCAGCGACCTGATCGGCCATCAGCGCGATGAGCGGGGAGACGACGACTCCGGTGCCCGGTCGTAGCAGTGCGGGAATCTGATAACAGAGCGATTTGCCGCCACCCGTCGGCATGAGGACCACGGCGTCGCCCCCGGCGGTGACATGATCGATGATCTGTGCCTGTTCGCCGCGGAAGTTGTCATATCCGAAGACCCGCGAGAGGACGTCCACTGCGCGAGCGTTGTGCGGGAGGTCCTCACCCGCGCTGTCGCCCGGGACCGACGGGGACGGAAGACGTTCGTTCATGGGAGCCCACGCTAATGGTCGGCCGGGGACGTGAGAGACGACCCCGGCTTCCGGGCCCCCCTGGATTCGCTGATCTGCAGACCTGACAGCGGAAAAGGTTAGTTACGGGGTGCTACTGTCCGCCCGTGAGTGAACCAGTTTTGCGTCGCTATGTGTATGGAACAGAAGCGAATCCCAACCTTTTCCTGGTGCACGGTTTGACGGACGCCGGGACGTGCTGGCCCGAAGCCGCAGCCCACTGGGCGGAGGAATGGCAGGTGATCGCCATCGACCAGCGTGGTCACGGCAGGTCACCGCACTTCGACACGGACGGACTGTCCGACATGTTCACCACCTTCATCGACGACCTGATCGGCGTGCTGGAGGAAGAAGGACCGGGCGTCGTGATCGGACACTCCCTGGGCGGCCGGATCGCGGCGGCCACCGCGACCCGCCGACCGGACCTCGTGACCGGCCTGGTCCTGGAAGACCCCGCCCTGACCGACGGCCCGGTGACCTCCCCGCGACTCACCCGCGACCAGCGACGCTTCCTCGCCGCATTCGACGACGCCGACAGCGCCGCCGAACAGGTGCGGGTTCAGGAAACCGCAGGTTGGTCCACCGTGGAGATCGAAGCCTGGGCCGAATGCAAGACCAGGGTCGACCTGCGCATGATCGACCGGCTCGACCTCGGAGACCTCGACGCTGCGACCGCGTACAACGCCCTCACCGTTCCGACCCTCGTGCTCTACGACGCCGACGGCATGCTGGCCGTACCCCGCGAAGGGATCGACAACCCGCTGGTACAGATCGAATATCTCGACGGCGTCGGCCACTGCATCCGGCGCGACGACCCTGCCAGGTTCTACGACATCGTGGACCGATGGCTGGAGAGCAAGCACTCGACGGACAGCCCCGTGACGGACTGATCTCCGGCCCGGCCGGGACGCGGTGCCACCACAGCTGCGCCCGGCCACCACCGGGTGAACCCACCCGAAGAACGATCCTATTTTTTCTGGTCGTCCTCGTGCGCGTGGCGCAGCCGGGAAGACCCACCGACCGGGCGGACACTGGCCATGACCGACCCGCGTCGCCGCCTGCCCACCCTCAGGACGGAACCCACCCACAACACCACACACGGGGGAGCGAAGCCACCGCCCGGCAGCGCAGCAGACCACGCCCACACCTGGAGAAACCCGTGAACAGACGCAGCCTCAGAGCAGCCGTCCCGCTCGGTGCCCTCACCCTCCTCGTCGCCGGGCTCCCGGCCCCGACAGCACAGGCCGAACCCGCAAACCCTGACGAACGGCCACGAATCCTCCAGGACCAGGGCGACGGCAAAGGCTCCGACGGACTCCACCCCCAATGGGGCGTGACCCCGGCCCCCGGGCAGGACTGCCCGGCCAACTCGACCAAACTCCCCACCCTGATCGGCGCGGAGAACTTCGAGAACCCCACCTCGACCCTGTTCGAGATCACCGGTATGACGACCACCACCGGCACCACCGGACACCACCAACAACACATCGGACAGGTCGGTGCCCCCGACGCCACCCTGCTCCGCACCCGCGTCCTGACCACCGGTCACAACCGGATCTACGTGAAATTCGACGTCCGAGGAGACTTCGGCCGTCGAGAGATCGCCGTGGCCCCGAACAATGCCTCCGGCGGATGGGTCGTCACCCCCGCCGCCTCTGCAGACCCGCCGGCCGCCCCGGACACCTGGCGCACCGTCCGGATGGACCTCACCGACGGAGCCAACGAAGGCGCCTGGAAGAACGACCTCAAGATCCAATGGCTCCGTAAACAACAGACCGCCAGCACCGTCGACATCGACAACATCGAGATCTACCAGTGCACACCGGCACCGGTCGGCGAACCCGGCGATTTCAACGGCGACGGTTTCGCCGACGCAGTCTTCGCCATGCACGGCGGCGAACTGATCCTCGGCGCAGGAAGCCCGATCACCCCGAACTCGCTGTGGCTCGGCGGAGTCGGCTGGAACACCATGACCTGGATCGGATCCGTCGGCGACACCAACGGCGACCGATTCACCGACCTGCTGGCCCGCACCTCCACCGGAGACCTCCTCGCCTACTACGGCGACGGCGTACGCGGCTTCACCGGCTCACGCAAGATCGGCAACGGCTGGCAGTCGATGACCTCGATCATCCCGGTCGGCGATGTCAACGGCGACGGACGTCAGGACCTCATCGCCCGCGACCAGGCCGGAACCATGCGCCTCTACTCCTTCCGAACCGACGGCGGACTCGAAGGAGGCAAGGTCGTCGGCTCCGGATGGAACAGCTTCCAGGACGTGGTCGGTATCCGCACCTCCACGAAACCAGGCATACCCACCCGGCTGTACGCCGTGGACGCCCACGGCGACCTCAAGTCCTACACGGTGTCCTCGTCCGGTGCGATGACCGGCTGGGGCAAACGCGTCGGCAACGGCTGGGGATTCCGCGCCATCACCAGCGTGGGCGACTTCGACGGCGACGGCCTCGACGACATCCTCGCCGTCGCCGACGACGGCACCGCCTACGTGTACCCGACCCGAGGCGACGGACAGTGGAAGCCGACCCTGAAGATCCCCGAGAAGATCTGGAACGGAGCCAAACTGATCGGCTGACCGCGGTCGACCGGCACCACGGCACCGACGCGAAGTAGGGTGACCCGTCATGGCACCGCACTCGCAGGTCCCCGACTGGGACGACTACTTCCTCGGCATCGCCGACGCCGTCTCCGCGCGGGCCAAATGCCGCCGGCGCAAGGTCGGCGCGGTGCTGGTCATCGACCGTCGCATCATCGCGACCGGATACAACGGCGCCGCACCAGGCGAGGCCGACTGCCTCGACGGAGCCTGCCCCCGAGGACGGTTGGGTTACGACGAGATACCCGGACTGGGCGATTACGACCGCCCGGGCACCCCCGGCTTCTGTATCGCCATCCACGCCGAGGTCAACGCCTTGCTCTTCGCGACCCGGGACACCAAGGGCGCCACCGCGTACATCACCGATCCGCCCTGCCCGGGATGTCGCAAGGCGCTCGCCGCCGCCGGCATCGTCCGTGCCGTCTGGCCCGAAGGACAGTACGACCGGCCCGGACTCACCTGCTGGAGCTCCTGACCGGGCCGGAGGAGGACCTTGGTCATGCCGTCGAGGGAGACGTCCGACATAGTCTGACCGGGTTCGTATCCACCTGGCGTGGGCCTCGGAGCGCGCCAGCCCAGCAGCCGGATAGGACATGACCACTCCTGAAGATCCGGGAGCCTCGGCGAAGAGCGAAGGGTCGGCCGACCCCTTCGTCACCGAGTACGAGTTGCTCCGTCGCCGTATGCGACTCGATCCTGACCTGTTCACCCAGGTGGCGGCGATCCCCGGCTGCGAATCCCTGGTCGACGCACTCCAGCAGGACGACATCGGACAGGAACTCACCCACCGGCTGTGGGACGTCCTGTTGGTCGACGACGCGAACAGCAGATCGCTCATGCACTTCCTGTGGGTGTCGACCCTGCCCTGCAAGAAACGTTTCATCAGGGGGTTGGACAGATATCTCTCCGGCCCGTACCCCATGTTCGCCGGACTCTCCCGGAAATGGCCGGGCGGGAACTCCATCCCCCCGTACGTACGGGACGCCACCGAACGGGTCGGTGATTTCGAGATGGTGGACCAGGGCTACCTGGGCTACCTGAAAGTGGGATACACCGAACGCGAGGTCGAACTCCTGGTGTGGTTGGAGGCTTTGCGCGACCGGCAGTGCAGCGATCGCCCCTGCCAGGTCGGCGGGCGGACTACGGCGTCCCGGCTCGGTCGGCCACCCGCCACCGCAGGGGGTTGCCCTCTGCAGGTGCATATCCCCGAGGTCCTGGCCCTCGTCGGACGAGGACATTTCCACGAGGCCTTCGAATTGGTCGAGTCGTGCCATCCGTTGCCGGATCTCACCGGTCTGACCTGCCCGCAGGACGAGCACTGCCGCGGGGCCTGCATCTACGGTGCTCCGATCCCGATCGGTCAGCTGGAGGCCTTCCTCCCGGCCCGGGCACGCCTGCACAACCGCCGGGAGGGCGGTTCGGCAACCGTACCCGACCCCTGGACCGTGGCGCGTCGTCCTCCGGTCGCAGTGGTCGGCTCGGGACCTTCCGGGTTGATCCACGCCTATCTGCTCGCGGCGCGCGGATATCCGGTGGCTGTCTTCGAGGCCTTGCCCGACCTCGGCGGCACCCTGCGCTACCGGATCCCGGAGTTCAGGCTGCCCCGCCACCTGATCGACGACATCGTCGGGCGGATCACCGCGCTGGGGGGTCGCTTCATCCCTGATTTCGTGGTCGGCCGGTCCGCCTCGGTGCAGGATCTGCGGGCAGCCGGTTACTGGCGTGTCGTCCCGAGCAGCGCCTCCGATGGTCCTCGTTTCCCCGATGTCCCCGGGGTTCGGCTTCCCGGGATCCTCAGCGCCGACGAATTCCTGCTCCGGACGAATCTGACCGGAGGCCCGTATCCCGCCGGACGGCGGGATCTCGATCTGCGCGGGGAACAGACGGTGGTGATCGGGGACGGGGACATGGCTCTCGACGTGGCCCGCACGGTGCGACGTCTCGGCGGTGAGGCCATGGTCGTCCGTGAGGACGTGTGCGACCCCTCCCGGAACATCGAGCTCCGGTATGCGGTGGAGGAAGGCGTCCGGTTACGCGCCGAGGCCGCCGTGACCGGTTTCGTACCAGGAGAGGACGGCGCGGTAGCGGGGGTCGAGGTGTGCTCGAGCCGGTCGATTCCGGCGAGGCAGGTGCTTCCCGCCGGTCTGGTCGTCGTGGCGCTGGGTGGTTCGGTCGGTCCCGATGCCGCGGTCGCTGCCGGGGCTGCCCGCACTGCGGCGGAGGATCTTCTGGAGCGGGCCGATGTGCAGGTCGACGATGTCGCCGATCGGGTGTGTCGGGCCGCCGAGTTCACCGATCTGGCGCAGCACCCGCATCGGGTGATCGCCCGTCGGGTGCTCGCGGGTGGTTTCGTCGAAGTGGAGCTGACGGCTCCGCTGGTCGCCAGGGCAGCACTGCCTGGCCAGTTCGTCCGGGTGCGGGCTGGTGTCGGAGACGAGCTGGTCCCGTTGTCCTTGGCGGACTGGGACGTCCTGCGAGGCACGGTCACCCTGGTCGTCCGGGAGAGGAGGGGCGGTGAGGGCGTCCTCGCGGCGATGCGGGTGGGGGAGGAGCTCGCCGGGTTGGCCGGTCCGTTGGGGCGGGCCACCGGTTTCGACCGTCAGGACGGCGGGGGCCTGCTCGTCGTGGTGGCCGGTGGTGGTGCGCCACGGGTGCATGCGGTGGTGCGTGCCTGTCTGCGGGTGGGGCGCCGGGTCCATCTGGTGGTGTCGGGGGAGGACGGGTGTTCGGTGTGGACCGGGCCGGGGAGTCCTTTCGACCGGTTGCGCGGGGAGTTCTCGGAGCGTCTGGTCGTGTGGTCGTGCGGTACCGCCGGGTCGCGTCCTCGGCGGGAGGTCGTGGAGTCCTTGCTGGTTGGGAAGGGCCCCATCGCCGGGGTTCTGGCCGCAGGGCCGTCGTTCTTCCTGCGTTCGGTGGCCGAACAGTGTCGATCGTGGGGGGTGCCCTGTTCGGTGGTCGTGAACTCGACGGTGGTGGATGCTACCGGTACCTGCGGTGCCTGCCTGGTGCCGATGTCTCAGGAGGGGGAGTCGTCGTGGTGTCGTGCGTGTGTCGACGGTCCTGAGATGGACGGTCATCTGATTGATTGGGATCGTTTCCTGCCCCGTTGCCCGCGGGGGTGATCTCGGCGCCGACGTCCTGTCAGGGAGGCACCTTCAGTGTTCAGTCAGTGGCGGGCGATCCGGGAGATCCCGGTGGGGGGGTGCTGTGGCGCGGACGGAGGATGGGGCAGGACGACGCGTTGCGACCGGTGTTCGTCCTGGGTGAGGGCGAAGAAGCGGGCAGCGAAGGGGGCCCAGTGAGCGGCGAGTTCGCGGTCGTGTTCGTGGGCTTCCCGGGTGATTTCTGCAGGGGTGGGCAGTCCTTCTGCGGTCGGTTGTTCGTCGTGTCCCCATCGTCGGACGACGGTGTCATCGGCTTCGGGGTGTCCTTGGACGCCCCAGGCGGTGTCGCGGTATCGGGCGATCTGGATGTGTCCGGTGTCATCGGTGGCGAGGACGACGGTGTGTTCGGGGGCGTCGGTGACGGTGTCGCTGTTCCAGTGCAGGAGCTGGGTTCCTCGGTGGAGGGTCTGGGACAGGGGGTCGTCGGCTGCGGCTGCGGTGAGGGAGACGGGACGGACGCCGCGGCGTGGGCCTTGCGGGTGGGGGGCTACCTGGCCGCCGAGGGCGAGGGCGGCGAGTTGGTGTCCCAGGCAGATCCCGAGGAAGGGAACGGCGTGGGCGACGGCTTGCGCGATGAGATGTTTAGTGCCGACCAGCCAGGGGTAGTGGAGATCGTCATGTGCACTCATGGCGCCGCCGAGGACGATGTATCCGCTGTGCTCGCTGAGGTGCGTGGGCACTTGGTCGCCGGCGTGGCAGCGTCGGATATCGAGGTCGGTGTGTGCTTCACCGGCCCAGGTGATGAGCCGTCCCGGAGGGCATTCCTCCTCGTGCTCGATGACGAGGACGGGGAGTGACTGCATAGGAGCACCTTAGGGAATCTGCAGTGGGTGGCGGTGGACCTGAGATCGACTCGACGTTCACTTACGGCCATACTGTTAAGGAGATGTGTCCAGGAGGGGCGTATCGGTGCAGTTCACGTGCTTGTCGTAGGTAAAAGTGAAAAGCGGCACGTCGGTGCGACGAATCGGCCGGGGGTCGGCTGCCCTGTGCGGCAGACCGGTCAGGGCGATGGTTGTGACCGTTCGATGTCAAAAGGCTCGGGAAAGCGCGCCATGCGTCGATAAGGACTGCGGAACGTGGCGGGCGGCGGAGGAGGGGCCGCCGCCCGCCACGGACCGTTCCTCGGCCCGGGGGCTCAACCCAGCAGGCGGGTCAGTTCGGTTCGGGCGAGCAGTGCGCTCAACGGCAGGTCCTTCACCGGGATCTTGTCCAGTCCCAGCAGCACCTGTGCCGCCTCGGCGAGGACCCGGATGTCGTACCGGCTCGGGTGAACCGGGATGACCGGGCGGGAGATCCCCAACAAGCCGTAGACCGCTGTCATGGCGGTGCGGATGGAGTACTCCACGGTGAAGACGCAGTCGTCCGGGACCTCGGCGAATTGGCCGAGGAAGGCGAGATTGCGACTTCCCTGGGGGATCACCTGGGGCCGGTCACCGGGGACGCGGGGCATGAACTGCGAGGTGATGTACGGCAGCATCGCGGGGATCACGTTGACGGTGTGCTCCAGGACCTCGTCGATCCGGTCTTTCATGCCGACGTGGTAGAGGAGCTCGGTGAACATTTCCCGCCCGGTGCATTCGGAGATGCTCTTCTGCACGTAGTCGCCGGGGGTGTCCATGTTGAGGGCGTATGCCCAGAGCACTTTCACGTTGTCCGGCTGGTCTGCGAAGTGGGGGTTCTTGGGCAGGCCCCAGCTGAGCATCCAGGCCGAGTCCTTGACTGCGGTGACCCCGCCCATCCCGGAAGGGTTGTCGGTCAGTTTTTCCAGATAGGGGAAGAGCAGGTCGTCGTCGGCGAGGGTGACGGTGAAGGACAGCCACTTGGTGCGGTCGATGTCTTCGCAGAAGACGTCGGGATGTCCGAAGAACGGTGACTGAGGGGCCATCTTCTGCCACACGCTGAAGCAGCCTTTGTCGTCGCTGCGGTCGATGACGGCGGGGTGGTCGAGGTCGCCGTAGGTGCTGTTCTGCGTCATGGATCCGTTGGTGAAGAGCACCAGGTCGGTGGGTTCGGGGGTGATGGTGTGTTCCTGGCCGTCGGCCCGGTAGTGCACTGCGGTGGCGGTGATCTGGTCGTCGTCGGTGTCGACTTCGATGTCGGTGACGGTGGCTCCGAGCATGACCTGGACCCCTTTGGTCTGCAGCCAGCGCACCAGGGGGAGCACCAGGGAGTCGTACTGGTTGTACTCGGTGTGCAGGATGCCTTTGAGTTGGTTCATCCCGCTGATGAGGTGCATGAATCGTTCCATGTAGCGTTTGAACTCGACCACGGAGTGCCAGGGTTGGAAGGCGAACATCGAGGCCCAGAAGTACCAGAAGTTCGTCTCGAAGAAGTCTGCGGGGAAGAATTCTTCGGCGGTGGTCGCGCCGAGGGCTTCTTCGGTGGTCAGGTGCAGACGGGCCAGGGTCATCGCTTGGGCGGAGGACAGTCCGAGTTGGGAGAAGTCGGCGATCTGCCCTTGGTTCTCGGTGAGCCGGCAGTGCGATTCGATGGGTTCGGCCAGGTTGAGTTCGTGGAAGTCGTCCAGGACGGACCGGTCGGGGTCGGCCAGTGAGGGGATGGAGCGGAACAGGTCCATGAAGCATTCGAAGTGGGCTTCGATCTCCCTGCCGCCGCGGACGACGTAACCCTGTTGGGGGCTGCCTGCTCCGTCGAGGGATCCTCCGGGGCGTTCCAGGGATTCCAGGACGAGGATGTTCTCCCCGGGCATTCGGGCGTCGCGGACCAGGAAGGCCGCTGCGGCCAGGGAGGCGATGCCGCCGCCGATCAGGTAGGCGTGCCGTTGGTCGATATCGTGCGGCGGGCGGGGGGAGATCAGGTTGTAGTTGCCCATGTGGCATCGGCCTTCCGTAGCGGAGGAGGCAGCTGTTCTGCCTCGTAGGCCTTCACTGTTCGTGACGCTGGGCGGGGTGGGCAATGGACAACCTGCGGCGGTTGTGTCAGATCTGCACAGGTCGGCGTGGTTGTGTCGTCGGGTGGGTGTGCCAGGTCTTTCCGGTCGTCCTGGGTGTCGGGTTCAGGCGGCGTCCTCGGCGCTCTGGTTGCTCAGGACGTGGCGGATGGTTCCGTTGAGCATGGTGCAGACCCGGTGGTGCACCTCGGAGGCGGGTTCGTCGAGGCCGTCGTCGATCCAGTCGAGGTAGACGCCGAGGAGGGCGTGTCCGAAGAAATGCGCGGTGCGGCGTCGTGTCTGGGGGGTGGCTTGTCCGTGGGGGCCGGGGGGCAGTTCGTCGATGACTTTCTCCAGGAGGAGGCTGAAGATCTCCAGCAGCATCCGTTCGAGGCGGGTGCGGGCGACGGACTGGTGGATGCTCAGGCAGAGTTCACGGTTGGTGACGGTGTAGTCGAGTAGGCGTTGGATCGCGATGGGCCAGGTGTTCTCGTGGCTGTGCCGGGACAGCTCGTGTCCGATCTCTGTGCGGAAGAGGTAGACGAGGAGGTCGTAGACGTCGCAGAAGTGGTTGTAGAAGGTGTGTCGTGAGACGCCGCAGTGGTCGGTGATCATCCGCACGGTGATCTTGGGTAGGCGGTGGGTCAGCAGGAGGTCACGCAGCGCGGCGGCCAGGGCCCGGTCGGTGAGTTCGGACACGGACACCTGTGCTCCTGGATGTCACTTCGGGGACAGGACATCCTGATCGTAGGTCGTTGTGGCCCAGGAGTTTTCCTGATTCCGGGGAAGTTGTGGAAGGTGTTTGTCGCGGAGGTTCACTGCTGGATGTACTCGGCCAGGTGGTCGGCTTCGTCCTGGAGTTGTCCGATGCGTTCTTTCACCACGTCGCCGATGCTGACCAGCCCGACCATCTGGTCGTCGCGCACGACCGGGACATGTCGGATCCGCCGGGTGGTCATCTCGCGGGAGAGTTCGGCGACAGGCATCTGCGGAGGGCAGGTGTGCACTTCGACGGTCATGATGTCGCGCACGGAGGCGTGGAGACATTCTGGGTCGCGGGCGAGGCATCGGACGATGTCGCGTTCGCTGACGATGCCGGCGATGGTGGTGCCGTCGTTGCTGACGACCACGGCGCCGATGCGGTGTTCGGCGAGGAGTGCGATCAGGGAGGTGACGCTGGCGTCCTCCCGGATGGTCGTCACGAACGGGTGTTCTTTGTTCTTGAGGACGTCGGAGATCAGCATGGACAGACGCTAGTGGGGGGCTTCCGTGGTGCGGAAGGGGCATTCCACGAAATGGACAAATCTCCGATGGGTCGCGCTGTGGGCGAATGGAATTCGAAGAGTGCCCGGGTGGCGACGTGTGCGGGGATGCTGCTGTTGAGGCCGTGAATATGCCGTATTTGTCAGGCAAGTGCAGAATGGCGATATATGTGGCCTGGTGGTCGCGGACGAAGGACGCCATCCGGCGCTCCCGCGCGATCCGGGACCCAGGGTGCACCCCTGGTCGGGACTGGTATACGCACTGGAGGTTTTCGGTCATGACATGTCGTCGTAGTGCCGCTCTGCTCATCGGGCTTCTTCCGCTCGGTCTCGTCGGCTGCGGAGGAGGCGACGGAAAAGCCTCCGGGCCGGCCTCGTCCCAAGGGGGTACATCGGTCTACGAGCTCTGCTCGAAGGCCGGTGACCTGGACAAGGACGCCTACTTCGATGCCAGTGTGAAAAGCCGCCCCAAGGAGAGGACCGCCCATCTGGAGGGGGCGACCGCGGCAGGCTCCTCCTCGAGTGCGACCCCCTCGGGGAAGGCCTCAGCAGAGGGCAAGATCAGCGGTGACATCGATGTCACCGACCAGACCAACCCCAAGGCATCCCTCAAGATCAGCGTGCAGGGAATGGACATGGAGATGGTCATGATCGACAAGCTCACCTATATGAAGGCGAAGCCCCTGACCGGTGACATGTACCTGAAGCTCAGCATGCAGGAGATGCTCAGCAAGAGCGGTGTGGACATGCAGACCATGACCGATCCGAGCGCGTACCTGGAGAAGGCGAAGGGCGCCGTCACCAAGGTCTCCTGCGTCGGACGCGAGGACCTCTCCGGAGCCAAGACGGCACGTATCCGTACGACCCTCGACACCAGGAAAGCCGCCGAGCTGCTCAAACCCAGTGGTTCTGCGACCTCTCCGGCGGCAGGCGCATCCAGTGCGATGCCGGAGACCCAGGAAGCGGACCAATGGGTCGACGAGAAAGGGCGCTTGTTGAAAATGGACAGCGGTGCCGGAGCCACGAAGATGACGCTGACCTACAGCAAGTGGGGCGAACCGGTCACGATCACCGCGCCGCCTGCCACCCAGGTGACGCAGATGCCGTTCTGACGACGCCCGCACCGCCGGCCTGAGCCGGTCCGGACGGCGGGGGAGCCCGCGAGGAAGAACTGTCCCCCCGCGGGCTCCCCCGCCGTCGTGGCGTTTCAGGGTTCGGGAACGCCCACGGCGGGACGGGTCTCGGCGAGCATGGACGAGTCGTCGCCGGCGCCGATACGCATCCCGTAGAAGGAGCGGTACACGAAGAAGACCGAGACGAGGAAGAAAGCTGCGGACAGCAGCCGCGTCAGCAGGGTGGAACCGGCCTGTTCGCTCATCTGGACGGCCAGTTCCACAGCCAGCAGACCGAAGAGGGTCGTGAACTTGATCACCGGGTTCAGGGCCACCGAGCTGGTGTCCTTGTAGGGGTCACCGACGGTGTCGCCCACGATCGTGGCATCGTGCAGTGCTGTGCCCTTGGCGTGCAGGTCGACCTCGACGATCTTCTTGGCATTGTCCCAGGCGCCGCCCGCATTGGCCATGAAGATCGCCTGGTAGAGGCCGAACAGGGCGATCGAGATCAGATAGCCGATGAAGAAGAAGGGCTCGACGAAGGCGAAGGCCAGCGTGGAGAAGAACACCCCGAGGAACATGTTCAACATGCCCTTCTGGGCGTACTGGGTGCAGATCTCCACCACCTTCTTGGAGTCCTCGACGCTGGCCTTGGTGACGCCGTCCAACCGGATGTTCTCCTTGATGAACTCCACTGCTCGATAAGCGCCGGTGGTGACCGCCTGGATCGACGCCCCGGTGAACCAGTAGATGACGGCCCCACCGGTGATCAGGCCGAGCAGGAAAGGCGGATGCAGGAGGGACAACTTGTCGACGTCATGTCTCATCCCGCCGGTCAACGCCATGATGATCGAGAAGATCATCGTGGTCGCCCCCACCACCGCAGTGCCGATCAGGACCGGTTTGGCTGTCGCCTTGAACGTATTCCCGGCGCCGTCGTTGTCCTCCAGGAGGGTCTTGGCGCGCTCCCACCGGGGGACGAACCCGTAGTCCTGTTCGATCCGCAGGTCGATGTCGGGGATCTCCTCGATGACCGACAGTTCGAAGACGGACTGGGCGTTGTCGGTCACCGGGCCGTAGGAGTCGACGGCGATGGTGACCGGCCCCATCCCCAGGAAGCCGAAGGCCACCAGTCCGAAAGCGAAGACCGCCGGGGCGACCATCAAGGTGTCCACGCCCATGCCGCTGATGCCGTACGCGGTGCCCATCAGCGCGATGATCGCCATGCCCAACCAGTAGCCGGAGAAATTTCCTGCGACCAGGCCGGACAGGATGTCCAAGGAGGCCCCGCCCTGCCGGGAGGAGATGACGACCTCGCGCACATGGCGGGAATGGGTGGAGGTGAAGACCTTCACCAGCTCGGGGATCAATGCTCCGGCCAGAGTCCCGCAGCTGATGATGATCGACAGTTTCCACCACAACGAGCCGTCGCCGAGCGGACCGATCAGCAGGGCGGAGGTCGCGAAGGTCATCGCAATGCACACCGCGCTGGTCAACCAGACCAAGGCGGACAGCGGCTTCTCGAAATCCATCGTGTCACAGTCGCCGTACCGGTGACGGGCCATGATCTCGTTGCCCAGATAGGACAGCCCCGACGCGACCACCATGACCGCGCGGATCACGAAGATCCACACCAGCAGCTGCACCTGGACCTTCGGGTCGGGGACGGCCAACAGGATGAAGGTGATCAGGGCGACACCGGTCACCCCGTAGGTCTCGAAACCGTCGGCCGACGGGCCGACCGAGTCCCCGGCGTTGTCCCCGGTGCAGTCGGCGATGACCCCGGGGTTCCGGGCGTCGTCCTCCTTGATCTTGAAGACGATCTTCATCAGGTCCGAACCGATGTCGGCGATCTTCGTGAAGATGCCCCCGGCGATGCGCAGCGCGGACGCACCCAACGATTCGCCGATCGCGAAACCGATGAAACACGACCCGGCGATCTCCCCGGGCAGGAAGAGCATGATCACCAGCATCATCAGCAGCTCGACGCTGATCAGGACCATGCCGATGCTCATCCCCGACTTCATCGGGATGGCATACACCGGGAAGGGTTTCCCCGGCAGTGCCGCGAATGCCGTACGACTGTTGGCGAAGGTGTTCACCCGGATGCCGAACCAGGCCACCGCATATGAACCGGCCATCCCGATCAGGCTGAACAACAGGACGATGGCGACCCGTTCGGGAGAGAAATGCATCAGTACACCGAAATAGACGCCGATGACCACGGCGATGAAGGCCCACAGGATCATCAGGAACTTGCCCTGCTGCACCAGATAGGCCTTGCAGGTCTCGTAGATGAGTTCGGAGATCTCCTGCATCGAAGGATGTACCGGCATCCGCTGCAGTTGACGGTAGGCCGCCACCCCGAAGACCAGGCCGAAGAGGCAGACGATCAGCCCGGCGCCCAACAGGGTGCGCCCGCCGATCGCTCCTGACAGGAAGTCGACCGAGCCCAGGTCGGGGAGTCGGAGGTCCGCCTCGCTGCTGGCAGGCAGGACCCCGACAGCAGGCGGCGGGAACAGCGACAGAAGAGACATGACAGTCCGTTCTCGCGAATTTTCCTGCATCCAAAGGAAAGTGCCGTGTATCTCGCGGTACAAACCTTATTCCAGACCTGCCCGGGGATCCCGGTAAAGGACCAAAGTCCCCGCCGTCCGCACCGCCGGAGAACACACCCGACCACCTGGCAGACTGACCCGATGACTCGGGACCAGGACCACAGCGCACCCGCCACCGGACCCACCGTTCCCGGCTACCGCCCCTACGGCGACGACCAGCACATCGGCGTGGTCGGCATCGCTCTCGTCGACTGCCTCGACCAACCCACCCAGCTCCTCAGCGCACGCCGCAACGGGCCCCCCGCGCTCGCCGGACGATGGGAACTGCCAGGCGGCAAGGTCGAACCCGGCGAAAGCTGGGAGTCAGCCGCTCACCGGGAGATCCGCGAAGAACTCGGCGTCGACATCCGCCTCGGCGACTTCCTCCCCGGCCCCGGGCCGGGACAGCTCTGGCGACTCGGACCCCGCCACGTCATGGCCGTCTGGCTGGCCGAAGCAACCCTCGGCACCCCCCGTGCACACCAGGACCACGACGAGATCCGCTGGCTCACCGGGCAGCGGATCCACGACGTCGACTGGTTGGAAGGCGACCTGCCCGCCGTCGACGCCCTGAAGGATCGACTTCCGGGCGGCCCCGACATACGGTGACAGGACGAAGCGGCCAGGACGGACCGCACCTTCCTGCCGAAGGAACGGCTCGTCCACCTGGAGAGCCATGCCCAACCCTCCCCACCGTTGGACCTCCCGGTGACAGGACGGAGCAGAACGGCGGATACACCGCGCCAGAGCATATGCCGCTATGCGCCGTCATCCCGGATGCTTCGCCGGGCCGCCCCTCATCCGTGGTGACGTCCGCATCACGCTTACCGCGCACAGTCGGATCGGCGCCGAACTCAACGCCGACGGCAGGCTCGAAACCGTCCTCATCAGCGCCCGCCAAGGAGGACGCCTGATCCTCGGCGAACGGGTCTATCTGAACCGGGGTTCCTCCGTCGAAGCACTCCACGAGGTCCGGATCGGCGACGACGTCCTCTTCGGCCCGAATGCCACCGTCCTCGACGACGACTTCCACCCACTGGAACCTGCCCGTCCGACCCATCGCGGACCCACCGTCCTCGAGGACAACATATGGCTCGGACGTAACGTGCTGGTCACCCCAGGCGTCCGCATCGGACGGGGAACCGCCGTCGGCGCCAACTCCGTCGTCACCCGCGACCTGCCTCCCGGCGTCTTCGCCGCAGGATCACCCGCCAGACCCCTCCGCGAACTGAACATCCCCGCACACGGCTGGGACCGGCACTGGCGAGCCCCCACCACGCCTTCCCGGAACACCCGGGAAGCCCAGACGTCGCAGGCACCCCCGCCGACCTGAGAGAATGGGCCATATGGCCCTTCAGACCCGCACCGACATCAGGAATGTCGCGATCGTCGCCCACGTCGACCACGGAAAAACCACCCTGGTCGACAAGATGCTCTGGCAAGGGGGTGCCTTCGGCGAACACGACCACGTCCAGGAACGCGCGATGGACTCCGGCGACCTGGAACGCGAGAAGGGCATCACGATCCTCGCGAAGAACACCGCGATCCACTACAACGGGCCCTCCGCCCGCGCAGCAGAATGCCACGACGGCGTCACCATCAACATCATCGACACCCCCGGCCACGCCGACTTCGGCGGCGAGGTCGAACGCGGCCTGTCCATGGTCGACGGTGTCGTCCTCCTCGTCGACGCCTCCGAAGGGCCCCTGCCCCAGACCCGGTTCGTGCTGCGCAAGGCGCTCGCGGCGAAGATGCCGGTCGTGCTGTGTATCAACAAGGTCGATCGCCCCGACAGCCGCATCGAAGAGGTCGAGGACGAGGTCTACGAGCTCTTCATGGACCTCATCGAGGACGCCGACCACCACGCCGACCAGCTCGAGTTCCCGATCGTCTACGCCTCGGCGAAGGCCGGCAAGGCGTCCACCGAGCGTCCTGCCGACGGCGGTCTGCCGGACAGCCCCGACCTGGAACCGCTGTTCAAGACGATCATGGAGACCATCCCGGCGCCGACGTACGACGACGAATCGCCTCTCCAGGCCCATGTCACCAACCTGGACTCCTCGAACTTCCTCGGCCGTCTGGCGCTGCTGCGCGTCTTCAACGGGGAGATCCGCAAGGGCCAGCAGGTCGCCTGGATGAAACACGACCGCAGCATCGAGAAGGTCAAGATCAGCGAGCTGCTGATCACCGAAGGCCTGGAACGCAAACCGTTGGAGAGCGGCGCGGCCCGCCCCGGCGACATCATCGCCATCGCAGGCATCCCGGAGATCATGATCGGCGACACCATCGCCGACGTCGACGACCCGCGTCAGCTTCCGTTGATCAAGGTCGACGAGCCGGCCATCTCGATGACCATCGGCACGAACACCTCGCCGCTGGCGGGACGGGTCCGCGGCGCCAAGGTCACCGCTCGCCTGGTCAAGGACCGGCTCGACCGCGAGCTCATCGGCAACGTCTCACTGAACATCCTGCCCACCGAGCGCCCCGACGCCTGGGAGGTCCAGGGCCGTGGCGAGCTGGCCCTGGCGATCCTGGTCGAGCAGATGCGCCGCGAAGGCTACGAACTGACCGTCGGGAAACCGCAGGTCGTCACCCGCGAGGTCAACGGCAAGGTCCACGAACCGGTGGAGCGCCTGACCATCGACACCCCTGAGGAATTCCTCGGATCGGTGACCCAGCTGATGGCGGCGCGCAAGGGCCGCATGGAACAGATGGTCAACCACGGCACCGGCTGGGTGCGCATGGAGTTCCTCGTGCCGAGCCGCGGCATGATCGGCTTCCGCACCGAATTCCTCACCGAGACCCGCGGAACGGGCATCGCCCACCACGTCTTCGAGGGCTACGAGCCCTGGCACGGCCCCATCGTCACCCGGCTGACCGGTTCCCTGGTCGCCGACCGGACCGGCGCTGCGACGACATACGCGATGTTCAACCTCCAGGAACGCGGAACGATGTTCGTCGAGCCGACCACCGAGGTCTACGAGGGCATGATCGTCGGGGAGAACTCCCGCGCCGACGACATGGACGTCAACATCACCAAGGAGAAGAAACTCACCAACGTGCGTTCTTCCACCGCCGATGTGCTCGAGCGGCTGATCCCGCCGAAGAAGCTCTCCTTGGAGCAGTGCCTGGAGTTCTGCCGCGAGGACGAATGCGTCGAGGTGACTCCCGAAGCGGTCCGTATCCGCAAGGTCGTCCTGGACGGCACGGAACGGGCCCGTACGGCGGCTCGTGCGCGCAGCGAGGCCAAACGCGAGGGCTGAGTCTTTCGCTCACGCATGGTGAGACGCCTCGACCTGTTCCGGGTCGGGGCGTCTCGTCATGGTGTGCCGCGAGGGGGAATGCCTAGGATGCTTTCGCATGCGGTTCGTCGGAGGAGGTTCGTGTGGCCGGTGATATGGAGCTCGAGGTCGGTGCGCAGCGGATGGCTGCCACTGTGGTGCGCGGCGGGGTGCCTGATGTCCATGCTGTCTTGGTCCGGGTGGCTGATGCGGTGAAGGCGCAGTCGACGGGTTTTCGTGGTCAGGCGGCTTCGGCGCTGGCTGGGGAAGTCTCTGAGTGGTTGGTTGCTGCTTCGGATCTGGTTCCGGCGCTGGTGGACTATGCCGACGCCTTGGCTCAGGTGGATGCGCTGTCGGCGGCGACGGAGAGCAGCAATGTTCAGGGGTTGAGGTCGTCGGCGTCGAGTGGGGGAAGCCCTGTCGGCGGGTTTTCTTCGGGTCTGAGGATGGAGTGATGGCGGCAGGAGACGGCGGTGGAGGTGGCGGTTTCACCTTGGTCGTTCATGAGCAGGCTTTGCGGGCGGTCATCACGGAGTTGGAGGATGCTCAGCGTGATCTGACCACTCGGGTGGACGGCATCCGGGATCAGGTGCGTGGCCGGGTGTCGAAGTGGGGCGATGGTACGCAGTCCCGTTCGGCTCATGATGATTTCGACCGTCGGTTTTCGGCTTCGGTGCAGGAGATGTCGGCGGCGCTCGGCCGGCTCAAGGCGGCATTGGACGATGTGGCCGCGTTGGCGCATCAAACCGAGGTCGATGCGACAGTGATCATGAGTTGATCGTGCTGGGGTTGGTGGGGTTAGGGGAAGGAGCAGAGCGCGATGCCGTCGTATGACTTCGAGGTGGATCTTCCGACGTTGACCGCTGCGGCCAATGCGGTGGAGAAGGCTGTTCAGGGAAAGAAAGACAACGACGTTGTCGATTATGTTCCGATGAAGGACGATCTGCGTCATGAGGTGGTGTGGGCTGCGGTGAGCGAGTTCATGAACCGCTGGGAGATCGGGACGAATGCGATGGTCGACGACGTCGAGGAGATTTCTTCACGGCTGTCGAGGGTGGCCGCGAAGTATGCCGATTTCGAGGAGCAGGGCGCGGCTCGTCTGTCGGGGTCGGTCGGGGAGCTGCCGCGGGTTCCGCGGCCGGGGCAGTGAGGACGAGTCGTGGCTGATTTCCGGATCGAGGGCAATCCGTCGGGGATCCGTACCCGTGTCGGTGTGATGCGGGCACAGGCGGATCTGTACGACTCTGTGGCGTCGAATCTGTCACGGGTTTCGTCGGAGGGTTGGAGGAGCAGGGCTGCCGACCGGTTCCGGGAGCGTTTTCAGTTCGAGCCGAAGAAGTGGGCTGATGCGGCGGCGGGTTTCCGTCGGGCGGCAACGGCTTTGGAGGAGTTCGCCCAGGCACTGGAGTCGGCTCAGTCGACGGCGGAAGCTTGTGCCAAGGAGTATAAGCGGGGCCAGGAGGCGACGTCTTCGGCGAAAGCAGCCTATGACCAGGGCGTGAAGGATCTCCAGGCGAAGAAGTCTGCGTGGGAGGCGGCGAACGGGCCGGGCACTTATACGGCGACGGTCCTGCCGTTTTCGGATCCGGGGCAGTCGATTCGGGCGGGGGCCGAGTCGACCTTCGCTGCGGCGAAGAAGCAGTTGGATGCTGCGGCGCAGCAGGCTGCGGCGGGGGTGCGTGCGGGGTGTGAGGCGGCTCCGAAGGAACGCAGCTGGGTGGATTCTGCTGTGAATGCTGCGGGGGATTTCGCGCTGGGCGCTGGCCAGAGTGTGATGGAGCTGGCCTCGATGGTCGATCAGCTGAATCCGGCGTCGAGGGTGCGTGACGACCTGATCAAACTGGGCTCGGGCAGGTTCACACCTGAGGAGCTGATGGCTCAGAAGCGTATGCAGGCCGAAAGCGCTTTCTCGCTGGCCAGTGCGGTGTGGAATGACCCGGCCGGTGTCGCCAAGCAGGTGGGTTCGGCGATCCTGGATGTGGATACGTGGAAGGACCGTCCAGCTCTTGCGGCTGGTCGGCTGCTGCCGGACGCGGTGGCGACATTGGCCACTGCGGGTGGGGGCGCGGCGGCTCGGGGCGCGCGGGGGTTGGCGCGAGGTGGTGCGGCGGCGGCGAAGGCGGGGGAGAAGACGTCGTTGTGGTCGCGCGCGGCCCGAAATCTGACGGATGTGTCCAAGTGTGGCGATCCGATCGATGTGGCCACGGGTGAAGTGTTCATGTCGATGGTGGACGTGGAGCTTCCGGGGGTGTTGCCGCTGGTCATCGGGCGCACGTATTCCTCGGGGTACGGCCGGGGGCGGTTCTTCGGGACGACGTGGGCGTCGAGTTTGGACGAGCATGTCGAGGTGGATGTCGCGACGGGTGTGGCGATGTTCTACCGGGCTGACAAGTCGTCGTTGGCGTATCCGGTGGGTGTGCAGGGTCAACCGGTTGGTTCGCTGGGGGGTGATTCCTGGCCGTTGACGTGGTTGACCGCTGAACAGGCCGAGGGTTTCGGGGTGCCTGATGCGGTGTTCGGTGTGTTCGATCCGTCGTCGGGGGTGCATCGGATTTTCGTCGAGGAGGTGGGCGCGCCGCTGTTGGCTGGTCGTCTGTTGGGCGAGGCCTCTGTGGCGGGGCTGGGTCGTCCGGCGGGGGATGTGGACGCGGGCTTGTCGTCGTATCGGCTGGCGGCGATGGTCGATGTGGCGGGTAACCGGATCGAGATGTCGTACGACGAGTCGGGCGTGCCGACGGTGTGGCGGCACAGCGGTGGTTATGTGGTGGAGTTTTCTCCGGATCCGTCGGGGACGCGGGTGGGCCAGATCGCGGTTGGTGGGGGCGGTGGTCGCCCGGTGGTGGTGGCGCGTTTCACTTATGACGCGTCGGGGCTGCTCGCCTCGGAGGCGTCGGGTGTGGCGCCGGGTGAGGGGGAGTCGGAGCCTCGGACCCGGTGTGGTTATGACGTGGCTGGGCGGATGACGTGGTGGGTCGATTCCAATGGTGAGCGTTATGACTACACCTATGACGCGGCTGGCCGCTGCGTGGCGGGGGTGGGTGCTGGCGGCACGTTGAGCAGTGTGTTGGTCTATGCCGAGGATGAGCCGGTCACGCGGGTTCAGGACGCGACCGGTGCCTGGTGGATTCATGAGTACGATGCGTCGGGGCGGGTCGTGGCGGTGACTGACCCGTTGGGTGGGGTGACGCGGACGCAGTGGGATGAGCGTGGCCGGCGGGTCCGTCAGATCGATGCGTCGGGTGGGGTGTCGTCGTGGCGTTATGACGATGACGGCAATGTGGTGGAGATGGTCGGCCCGGGCGGGCGGAGCGTCTCGGTGGACTATCTGCCGGGCCTTGGGGTGCCGTCCCGGGTGGTGGGCGCCGATGGTGGGGTGTCGCAGTATCGCTATGACGAGCGTGGGTTGTTGGTGAGTGTGACCGACCCGGCTGGTGGCGTGGTGCGGATCGTCCGTGACGAGCGCGGCGCGTTGACGTCGGTGACGGATCAGCTGGGCGCGGTGACCACGGTGGAGTGTGATGCTGCGGGTCTGCCTTTGGTGGTGACTGATCCGGCGGGCCGGGTGGCGCGGGTGCATCGGGATGTGTTCGGGCGGGTGGTTTCTTCGCAGGACGCGGCGGGGGAGTCGGCGTCGGCGTTCGATGCCGCGGGTCGGTTGGTGTGGGCACGTGATGCTGATGGTGGGGTGTGGCGGTATAGCTGGGATGGTGAAGGCAATCTTCTGGAGCAGGTGGATCCGACTGGTGGGGTGACGCGGCACGAGTACGGCCGGTTCGATGCGCGTACCGCGACGGTCGGTCCGGATGGGGCTCGGACGGAGTTCGCCTATGACGGGGAGCGCCGGTTGGTGTCGGTGACCGATGCCGGTGGTGGTTCGTGGCTGTATGAGCGGGACGCTGCCGGTCGGGTGGTCGCGGTCACGGATGTGAACGGCGCCAGGGTGGAGTTGGCGCGGGATGCGGTGGGCCGGGTGATCTCGCGGCGGAATGCGGTGGGCCAGGTCGTGGTGTACCGGTATGACGATCATGGCGACATGGTCGAGTCGTCTGCTCGTGATACTGCCCTGGATGATGATGCTGCTGCGGTGGTGACGAGTTTTTCCTATGACCTGGCGGGGCGGCTGTTGTCGTGTGCGGTGGGTGGTGACCTGGCTGGGGGCGGCCGGGTGTCGGTCGGTTTTGCCTGGGATGTGTTGGGTCGTGTGGTCGCTGAGGGACCTTCCGGTCAGGTGGTGCGGTCGGGCTTCGACGCGGTGGGGCGGTTGACGAGGCGGGTGGCTCCGTCGGGGCGTGAGCTGGAGTACGCCTATGACGCGGGTGGGGCGCTGTCCGCGGTGCAGGCTGGTGCGCACCGGATCGTTTTCGAGGTCGATGGTGCGGGGCGGGAGTCTGCCAGGGTGGTTGATGCCGGGGCGGAGTTGGTGTCGCGGTGGAGCCCTGCGGGGCAGCTGTTGGTGCATGGTGTCACTGGTGGTGGCAGCACTGGCGGTGGGGGGTTGGTTGCGGGCCGGGAGTATCGGTATGACGGTGCGGGCCGGGTGACGGGTTTCACTGACGCGGTGCGGGGGGTTTCGGAGTTCGAGTTGGACCCGGCGGGCCGGGTGTTGGGCGTGGTGGTGGACGGGCAGGCCCGGGAGCGGTATGCCTATGACTCCACGGGTGCCTTGGCTGGTGCGTATTCGGCGGTGGCTTCTGTGGAGGGGGCATCTGGGGCTGGTGTTGGTGGGGGCTCCTTGCGTGGTGGGGGGTTTGTGAAGTCGGGGTCGTTGACGCGGGTTGCTGGGGGGTGGCATTACGACTATGACGCTGCGGGGCGGGTGGTGTCGCGGTGGCGGCGGGGCTTGTCTGGGGGGCGGGTGGAGTGGTCTTACCGGTGGGATGCCCAGGATCGGTTGGTGTCGACGGCGGGTCCGGGGGGTCGGGTGTGGCGGTATTCCTATGACGGGCTTGGGCGGAGGGTGGGACGGACTCGGTCGGTGGCTGGGGTGGTGGATGAGTCTCGCGCGTATGCCTGGACGGGGAGTTTGCTGATTGAGCAGGCGATCCGGGTGTGTGAGCGGGAACCTGCCCTGGTCGGTGGTGGCGTGAACGGGGGCCGTGGTCAGGGTGGTGCTGGTGGTGGGGTGTCGGTGGTGACGTGGGGTCACGATCCGTTCACCGGGGTCCCGCTGACCCAATGTGGTGCTCCCGTGCCAAGGTCGGGCGGCAGTGAGGGTCTTGATGTCGATGGGGCGGGTGGTGGTTCGGCGGGGTGGTCCCAGGAGCGGGTCGATGCGGAGTTCTTCGCGATCGTGGCTGACCTGGCAGGTGCCCCGACGGAGTTGGTGACCCCTGAGGGGGAGGTGGCCTGGTGTCGGGATGGGTCGTTGTGGGGTGTGCCTGGCCGTGCCGGGGTGGGGTTGTGTCCGTTGGGGTCGTTGGGGCAGGTGTATGACGAGGACACGGGGTGGGTGTATAACGTCCACCGGTATTACGACCCGGTGTTGGGTGGGTTCGTCAGCCCGGACCCGATCGGTGTCGAGGGTGGGGTCAACCCGCACGCCGGGGCGCCGAACCCGCTGACGTGGGCTGACCCGCTAGGTTTGACGTGGTGTTTCAGGTCGGCGTTGAATTCAGATGCCAAGCAGGCTGGCATCAACGCCCCCTACAAGCTGGGCAACACCGCCGCAAAGAGCGGTGAAGCCATGGCCGACGGCGCCAAGGTTCTCAAAGGGCCGATCGCTGATGCAGTTCCCCGGAACCTGCCGGAGCAACTTGCCCTAGGGGCCGCGCGCGATGGTCAGGGAACGGTCATCATGCGTAACCTGGTGGATACGCCGCGCTTGGTGGCCAACTACGGCGAGGGCGAATGGGTCAAGATGCAGTACGTGCTGCGCGGGACTGATTCGAATGTCACTGTTCACTACTTCAGAAACCTGATTAGCAATCTGGATGTGGAGTTCAAGTTCAAATGATCGTTCGATGCGTGGCTACTACTGGAGAAGCTTTACCCCTAACGGCTCGCGACCCGGCGCAAGGCGTCAGCGCCGACACTGAGTTTGCGCTCACGCTCGAAGACGAGTATGAGGTCTTCGCTGTGACCGTTTTCTTGGGCACGACCTGGTACTACGTGATGGACGATGATGGAAATCCTTGGCCAACGTGGGTGCCCGCGGCACTATTCGACGTTGAGGACGGATCGATATCTCCCACTTGGTGCCTGGGGTATTTCCGTTTCGGCCGTGATGACCAGTACCCGATCCTTTCGTTCCCCGAGTGGGCCCACGATCACCAGTTTTATGAGCGACTAGTCGACGGGGATGCTGCTGCTGTCGCCACGTTTGAGCGGAGACGACTTGAGTTGATGCGGTTGACGCACGGGGACTCGGCATGAAATTTGCCGTCCCCTTCGTCCTTCGCGCGGTGTTGCCTACATCGACCTGGCACATCTCCCGGTGCAGAACCATCCGCCTGGCTCGGGATGAAGTGCTTTCGCGCGGCTTACCTTGGGCAGATCCGGTCCGGGCCTTTCGCGACTTCGGCGACTGGTCGATACGCACCAGAGCGAGTTGCCGGGGGGAAATATCTATGTGGTAGTCGATGGCGGTACCGGGGTGATTCGCAGTGTCCCGGGTCCCACCCCTCGGTAAACCGCTTATTATGCTTACCAGCGACGGGAACGCGCTGACGGGACCCCATCCTGACCTGGGAAACCGCGTCCGGACTTCTTGTGGTGCTGTCAGGAAGTGAGAGATTCAGCTTCGGTATGGTCATGTTCGGCATCACAGATGCGCACTCGGATCGAGTCTCATTTGGGGTAAACGCAGAGGTGGCCCGGAGAAAGTCGGGTCGCCGTCGATGGCTGGATAGATGAGAGTGAAAGTTGCGGGTTTGAAGGGCGATACATCGTTATAGTTCAGAATGATGCAATCTGCGGTGTCGGCCCAATTGAATGATGAGAAAGCGATCCCCGATCACGGGTAGCTAGAAACTTAGGCCCATCTGGATACATAGCCTTGCTTGCCCGTGATCGACGCTTCTGATAAACCCCGATTCACCGTTGCGTGCCGATAAGAACGAGTGTCCGGCACGGGCCGGACTCGGGTCGGGAGCAGACTGCGGACGGCGACATCGGTCACGAGCCCCCGGTGCCGACCAGAGTGGGGGATGATGAGGTGACCCAGGCAAACCACGCTGATGGCGCTCACTGCATCATTGCTGTCGTGTTCGGGCTCGTCTCGACCTTGCTCGGCGAGTTCGTCGCGATGGCTGCGAAAACCCGTCCATGCTCGCTTTTCTTCAGCGGCTGCAGCCGCGTTCCTTGGACGATCGATGACACCAGCACCGAGGGGGCGTGCTCGCGTCTCATGACCTGGTCAACGCCAACGACGACGTAGAGCGCCTACGCCTACTGTCACGGCGGGAGAAGACCACCGGCCGCTCCCCGGTGGCGACAGCTCCGTGTCGAGCCAGCAGGGAACGGCGTACGGCTGCGATCCTCGACCCATGACCGCGGTGAGTCGGCCCACGAAGGCGGGGTGGTGGCGTCTTCTCCTAGCCGCCGTAGCCGCCGCCCTGGTCGGGCCTGATCGGCGCCGGAACAACATCGGCCGCAACCCTTCCTGAGCCGGGAAACCGCATCGGGGCCTCAACGCCCGTCCCGGTGCATTTTGTCGGGCCGCATGAGTGCATTACCGCAGTTCAATCGTTGTGTGTGTGGGCCGTGCCGGGGTGGGGTTGTATCCGTTGGGGTCGTTGGGGCAGGTGTATGACGAGGACACGGGGTGGGTGTATAACGTCCACCGGTACTACGACCGGGTGTTGGGTGGGTTCGTCAGCCCGGACCCGATCGGTGTTGAGGGTGGGGTCAATCCGTACGCCGGGGCACCGAACCCGCTGACGTGGGCTGACCCTTTGGGTTTAGCATGGTGTTTCCGTGCCGCGTTGGATACGGCGCAGAACAAAACCACATCTGTTTTCAACCGCAACGCACCAACCGCAAAGACAGGGACGGTTTGGGATGATGTTGTCGGGACAGCCAGCGCTATCCCTGGGACGGGGGGCTGCCGAAGTCCTTTGAGCTGACCGCTGGCAACTCTCGCGTGTGGGTGCACGGCAATGTGACCGACCACTTGGCTGACGCGGCGAGAAGTGCCGCGAGGAGTGGGCAGCGCCCGGAAATGGTCGGACTGGGAACGCAGCAGCGCTTGCGGAGTCTGCAGGCCGCTGTTGGGGACGCCACTCGTGGCGGGGTTCCACTAAACCAGAGAATGACAGTTGGCGGTTGGGAGTTGGAGTTCAGACAGCGCGCAGGAGACGTGCTCCCTGCCTTGATTCACGGCCGATGGGCCGGCTGACATGGCGATCAGGCTCTTGGCATCGGCACCCAGTCCGGCGGCGAAGGTGGCGGTCGATCCCTGGATTCCACTGTCCGTGGTCTGGGATGTCGAGCCCGATGTCAGTCCGCTCTATCTCTTCGTTCGGGACCCTGACCAGGGGTATGTGGAGCTCAAGGTTCATCCAGAGTCGGGAGCCTTGGTTGGCGCGGTGATCATTGACTTGCCTCGTCCAGACGAGCATTTGCGACGGTTGCGAGGTGCATCGACGCCACAGAGGTCCGAGACTGCAGTGCTCGACTTGGAGATCTGGCCATGGAAAGAGAACCCGGACTATCGGGAACCGGCCCGCCGCGACATTGACGTGGAGTGTCCCTTGTCGCTGACGACAGCATCGGACCAGATGACGGTCTGGTTCTCCAGTTTGCCAGTCGCTCAGGTTCTGAAGGCTGGCCCCGTTGAGGTTGGTGTGTCGATGGAGGGCGAGCTCGTCGCAGTCATGGCGTCCGGGCTGGCTGTCGTGGCGGAGTAGGGGGCCGAGTGTTGATCCAGGATGTCATGTTGGCGCGGGTGCCCTCGCCGGAGAGACCGGCCCGGCTACCGGTGCTTGTCGGTGCTCTGATCGCCGTCTTGGCGGCGATCCTCGGCTTCACCACCGCATCCGCGTCCGCGGCCGGAGCGGCTGAAACTCGCGTCCGGGCTTCGGCCGCTGTGGTCGAGGTTCCCGTCGGGGCGACGGAACGCATCGCCGCAGGTCAGCGGCTAGGAAACGACGTTGCCGAGCCGGATTTCGTGGTGGCTACCGGTGGTGCCGCAAAGAGCGGCGATGAGCTGCTGGATGCCGCTCGTGTTGCTCGGGACGCCAAAGCGGCCGAGGTTGGACGCTCCAAGGCCACAGTGACAGGTGGATATGGCCGAGACGGTGTTCCGAGGGCTAGGTGTTCAAGCAGTCCTATCGGGGGTGCTGAGGATGACGTGGCACGCCAGATTGGGGGAAATCCCAAAGACATTACTTTCACGGAGGCGATCAGGCCGCGGACTGGTGACCAGGTCCCCATTTGTCAGCGATGCCAGGCCACCTTCGATCAGTCGCAGTTCCCGCCAGGCACGTTGTTCGACCCTGCTGGGCCGTGGGGGGCACGGTGAACGGTTCGCTTCCCGTAGGCGTGCCGGACTGGCGGTCCTTGCGCACACTGATCGGCCCGGCGGATTTCGTTCCGACAGTCATCGACCGTCTACTGACCGCAACTACGGATGATGAGGCAAGTACTGCCTACTGGGAACTCGACAACCGTGTTGTCGTTCAGGGGCAGCTTTTCGAGGCGGCGGAAGCCGTTGCGCACGAGCTGGTCACTCGCATCTGCTCGGGGGGCCTCGATACCCGGACTGTCCAGGGCCCTCGACCTTCTCGTGGAGTTTGCATACGGCGAGGCGGATGCTTCTGAGGTTGCCGCCGGGAATGTAAGCCTCGGGGATCGCTGCCGCGACGAAATACGGAAGGGGATGCGGTGCCTGCAGACGGCTGCCGCTGGCGGCGACGATCGAGCCCGAGCGGCGATCCGCGACCTCGTTGACCGTATAGAGCCGCAGTGATGAGCCGCTCCAGCCCAGCTGCGCGAGTCAGAGCTACACCCTCTCGGGAGCTGCACTTGGCCATGCATGGGACGACGCCGCTGACGCCTAACCGAGTTGGGTCAATGCTCGCCACCGTGATCGCCGCCGTACTGGTGCTGTTCGGTGGTCCTTCTCCCATGGCCACGGCGATCGACGCGCCGGGGTGGATGCCGGCATGTGCCTGCGAAGGCGTGCGCCGTCCTACGGCCGTGACCCAGGTTTCCGTCAATTGTGGTGTTTCGGGTCGGACGATCCCTGCCGCAGCGATCGGCGACGACGATCGTTGGTCCAAGGGCAGCATGGTGCGCGCTGACAACAGTGCCGCCCCCGTCACCTCCCGCTACGACCAGTCCGCACCGCTAGCGCAGGGCGCCAGCGCGGCGAACTTCCCTGAGCGGCTGCGAGGGACGTCTGCGGCGCGCTTTCGGACGTTCAGTTGTGGTCGTGTTGCCGCAAACGCGACGCACGACGACAACGACCTCGGTCAGGTCGCGCAGATCGCACACCGTAGCCTGGGCGCCGAGAAGCGAATCAGCGACCCGACCGGCGACCTCGTCGACGTTGAGCGATTGAGCGTTGCCGCAAAGGGCGCTATTGACATTCGCCCGCCGCTGTCAATCGGGTCGAAGCAGTTCGGCACGAAGTGGGACAAGCACGCAGCCGACTACGGGCTGGACCCTGAGAGCAGCTCGTCGCGGACTTGGTTCATGAACCGTGCGCGCGATGTGCATCTCAACCCCGATGAGGTGCGTCGCGGAGCTTGGAACCCCGCGGGAGGGGGTGGCGAGAACTACTTCTTCTTCCGCTGAGGCGACGATCTCCTCATTACGCAGCCAGGCGGCGAGTTCGTCACCATGTTCCCGAGAGGCAGTTCCAACGCATGGTTCAAGGGCGCGGAGGTGAACCCGCATTGATCGACGCACTCCCCGGTCGTAGCTGCGCGTCTATTCGCCGCTTCCAACACCGATTCGCAGATCATCCACCCAGCGAGCCTGGACCGATCGAATTCACATGGGACGATGGCACCCGGCTGACTCTGGACGCCAACGCCGACTGGACTCTCAATTTGTCCAGCAAGCCCTGGGCTGATCCTTACGCCGACGCGTCGGAACTCGAGAGGAATGCGCTAGCGCAGGAGGTTGGGCTCTGGGAGGCGGCACTCATTCCGATCGCCATGAGCCGACTCATCGGACAAGCAGTAACCTCAGCAGCGCCGGAATTCAACGAGTTTGGTGAACTAACGGGCCTCAGCGTCGCCTTCGAGGAACAAGTGGTTGGCGTCCGTGTCGTTGGTGGAGAACTGATTGTCAGGGTTGTCGACCGATGAAGCGCATGGGGCCTCTGCTGGTTGCGCTCATATCTGCGCTGCTCGGATGGCTCTTTCCTATTTCCTGCAACGCGGCCGAGGCACCCCCGGTTCAACTTGCATCCCGCTACGTCTACGACAGCCAGCAGCTCACTTCCTCGGCAAGGTGCCCAATCGCCGAGAGGGAATTGTGTTGGACGAACGCCCCTCCACAGGCCACGGCGGTGGTGGGCTCCTGTGTTGCTGCAAACAATGGGTCGTTGTGGGGTGTGCCTGGCCGTGCCGGGGTGGGGTTGTGCCCTCTTGGGTCGTTGGGGCAGGTGTGGGACGAGGACACGGGGTGGGTGTCTAACGTCCGCCGGTATGACGACCCGGTGTTGGGTGGGTTCGTCAGCCCGGACCCGATCGGTGTCGAGGGTGGGGTCAACCCGCACGCCGGGGCGCCGAACCCGCTGACGTGGGCTGACCCGCTAGGGTTGACGTGGTGTTTCAAGTCGGCGCTGAATTCAGATGCCAAGCAGGCTGGCATCAACGCCCCTTACAAGCTGGACAACACCGCCGCAAAGTCGGCAGACGAGGTCGTTAAAGGCATCGCCGAATCCCGCACGTACATCGACCTGACTAAGGGTGGATCGATCAGGAACGTGGGAACGAACGCGACCCACACCGAGTTCGCTGACACCCTCACAGCGGGGAGACGGATCTCGCGCACATCGAGGGACGGAGCAGTCCAGATCTTCCAACGGGACGGCGCCAAGTATGTGCTCCGCGAACGCGCTGGAAGCTACGGCGGATGGACGGCGGACTTCACCCCGGCTGGCGCTCAGGACGTCACACTGAAGATCCGCTTGGGGTACACGCCATGACCTCGAGCATCTTCCAGACAACCGAGCTCGGCTTCCAAACCCTGCAGGCCTCTGTGGCAGCCCGGGTCGACCTCGACGTGCGCCTTCCCCGCTGGCCGTTCCGAGAAGCGCGCGGATACGCGTTGATCTTCGAGTACGACCGGCTCCTGGGCGGCAGGTTCGGCAATGTCCTGGCCGAGCTTGCGGAGACTTACGGCGACGACGAGGTGACCGCCGTTGGGATCGATCCTCGGCCGGCCTACTACCGGGATGAGTACGGGCTCTTCCCCGCCTTCCAGGTCAAGGGTGATCGCGTCCGCGGCGAGTATGGCGCGGCGTTGAGGTTCGAGCCTGCGGGAGATCCAACCGGCTCCCTGGGTGACTCACTGAATGCCATCGCTGTCGCCGGCTCGTCAGGCGCATGGGCCGTGTTCGGTCAGCGGGATTGGGAGATCGGCCTGCTTCTTGCCCCCGACTCGCATGGTGGGTGGCTCGCCGCCGGAGTCCCTTGGTTTGGGGCCGACGTCGATCTCGACTCGATTCGTTCCCCGGCTGGCTGGGGAGCCAATCTGAGCGACGCCGATCGCGAAGAGTTTGCGCGGCGGATTCGAGAGTACGGGAGTGGGCCTCGATCAGGGCTCTGATGCGCGTGCTCCTGACCGCGCTCGTGGCTGACCTGGCAGGTGTCCCGACGGAGTTGGTGACCCCTGAGGGGGGATGGGGCGTGGTGTCGGGATGGGTCGTTGTGGGGTGTGCCTGGCCGTGCCGGGGTGGGGTTGTGTCCGTTGGGGTCGTTGGGGCAGGTGTATGACGAGGACACGGGGTGGGTGTATAACGTCCACCGGTATTACGACCCGGTGTTGGGTGGGTTCGTCAGCCCGGACCCGATCGGTGTCGAGGGTGGGGTTAATCCGCACGCCGGGGCGCCGAACCCGCTGACGTGGGCTGACCCGCTAGGTTTGACGTGGTGTTTCAGGTCGGCGCTGAATTCGCCGTCCAAGCAGGCTGGTATCAACGCCCCCTACAAGCTGGGCAACACCGCCGCAAAAGTGGGATCTGGTGCTGACAATGTCGTCAACGGAGTGCGGCTGAGGGCGCAGCTGACTGGCGAGGAGATCGCTGGAGGTCATGCGTTCCAGAAGCACGTGATCGATCAGGCGGAGTTCCCTGGAATCACTACGCGATCGCAGTTCGCATCTCACATCGAGGATGTGGTCGCTAATAGTGAGATGCGCCCCCTGAGCGGGGGTCGGGCGGCCTACTGGCGAGATGGGACGATTGTGCCGTAATCCGAAGGACGCTGACGGCGGGACGGCCTTCAGGCCTAGGGATGGCTACGACTACTTTCTCAACGTGCCGTGAGGGTGTGCATCCGATGAAGTTGCTAGAGCCGGAGGTGCCTTGGGTCGGTGACCAAGAGATCGCCGACGACGAGGTCGTATTTTCGGCGACTCGCGAGGAGCTGGCCGGGCTTGCGGGGGCGCTCAACGAGGCGCTAGAGGCCGTCGAGGGCTGGGAGTTCCAGACCCGGCTGGGTATCACGCCGGAGGAGGCTCGGGCGCTGCGACAGCGGATCGGCGAGGTTCTTCGGGGTGCCTTCCGGCCTCAGTAGCGCCACGTTAGCTGGCGGCGAGTTTGCGGGCTTGGTGTCGGAGGAGGGTTCCTTCGATGAGGGTGCGGATGGCGGCTTGTTCGTCGGGGTCCTTCGGCACAATCACAAAGGCCTCCGCCCACGCAGCTACCCCTCGTACGCCAAGGCCCTCGCCCGCCTCGACGCCGTCGCGCAACTGACCGACTCCGCCGGACGCCCGCTAAAGTTCGCCTCCACCCACCGGCTACGCCACACCAAGGCCACCGAAATGATCGACGCTGGCGTACCCATCCACGTCGTCCAGCGCTACTTCGGGCACGTCTCCCCCGAGATGCTCATGCGGTATACCGCGACCACCGCAGCCCGAGCCGAACACGAGTTCCTCAAAGCCTGACGCGCCGGCGCGTTCGGCACCCCATTGACCGTGCACGCCGCCGACGCCTACGAGATGGCCGCGCTCTCGGGTGGCTGTGACAGCTTGGCCTGGCCCCGTGGTGACGGCCTGATCTGGCCCCACTTGCGACATGCCGGGGTGATGACGGTCTGATTTGGCCCCACCCTCGCGAGTCTGTCCCGGTAGCGCTGGGACGAGCTGATGGTGAGGGACCGGGATGGGGTCACGAGTGCAGCTGTACGCCGATATCCGACGCGACGCGCGGGTGGAGGAACTCTCGATCCGGGAGCTGACCCGCAAGTACAACGTGCACCGTCGCACGATCCGGCAAGCGTTGGCCGTGGAGCAGCCACCAACAGCAGCTAGGAAGGAGCAGCCAGCCCCGCCCACGACTCGTTCCCGACGCCCGCCGCGGGTGGCCGGCCAGCAGGCCGCCTGCGGCTGGTGCGGTGCGTCGGTAGCGGTGCCAGCCCGGGGCAGGGTGCCGAAATGGTGCTCCGATACCTGCCGTCACCGGGCCTGGGAACAACGGCGCGCGGCCGCGTCCGGACGATCCGCCGTCCACGTCATCGACCGCACCATCGAGACCGTCAAGACCGTCACCGTCGTCCAGCGGGAACGGGTCGAGGTGCCCGTGCTGGTGCAGCCACGCACCGCCGGTGAGTACGCCGCCGTCCTGGCCGCGCTGGCGGGAAGGGTCGATGCGGGCCGCATCTACCAGCGGGACCTGCCGGTGATCACCGACGCCGTCAACGGCCTCATCGAAGCCTTGCACCGCCGCCGATAGCAGCACGTGGCGGGCGTGGGGTCGCGTCACAAACCCGCGCCCACCGTTGTGGGCTGCCATCTTGGACCACATGAACACCCCGCAGGCACCGAGCAGGGCGGTGTGGTGGCGTCTTCTCCTAGCCGCCTTGGCCGCCGCCCTCATCGGCCTGCTCTGCGCCGGCTCAGCGTCGGCTGCGACCCTTCCCGAACTGGAAACTCGCGTCGGGGCCTCAACCCCCGCCCGCCAGGTTTCTGTCGGGCCGCATGAGTGCATCACCGCAGGTCAACAGTGGGTGAAAGCCCCACCGCAGGCCGAAACGACGGCGGGCTCTGGTGTTGCCGCAAACACTGCGAGAGCGGCGGCCGCGGTGGCGATCGGCACGTCGAATCCGAGCCACGGGTTGCCGAAGGTGATCTGCACCAGCTGTTCAGCTGTTCTGGATGTCTTTGGAGTGCGGCGATGAAGGGAGTGGACTATCTGCGTGCTGCCAAGCAGTTTGAGACGGCTGAGGGGCTGGATGCGTGGACTGCGCTCATGCGGGTCCTTGTGGCGAGACTCCAAGGTATGCAGTTGCCGCTCGCGCTTCAGCCCGCGCTGGATCAGGCGGCTAGCCATTGGTCCGGGCGCGGCGGCGCCCTGTCTGAAGTCAAGGTTGCCGTATGGCGATATCTCGAAGTCATGGGGCCCATAGGTGTCGACCTCGCGACACCTGCGGGTAGGGGGAAAATATCTATGTGGTAGTCGATGGCGGTACCGGGGTGATTCGCAGTGTCACAGGTCCCACCCCTCGGTAAACGGCTTATTATGCTGACCAGCGACGGGAACGCCCTGACGCTTGCGTCTGCGGGGGGCAAGGGGACCAAGTTCGCGACGGACGATATCGCCCAGATTCAGGGGTGGATCTCGCGTGGCCTGCAATTCGACGCCGTGCAGTTCCTCCCGAACGAAGTTGATGACACCTTCCGGGCAATCGTTCCCGGCGGCGGTGTCATCGGCACCCGCGGGCAGGAGTTCATTTGCGTCATCGTGACTGGCGACGGTCGGGTCATTAATGCCTTCCCCGTCAACGTGAGGTGACCATGATGGAGATCGCCTACGACCGTCTGAACAGCCATGAGTTGACAGGTACAACGCAGACCGACTATTTGGTCGCTCTCGACGCTCACTTCATGCTTATTGAGGATGACACGACCATCTATGACGAGCCTGGATTCCCAGTTGTAGAACTCGCAAGGAGCATGGTGCTGTGGCTTCGGAACCCGGACAACCGCGACTTCATCTTCGACTCTATGTCCTACGAGGAGGTGGGCTCCGTCATCATCCGTCAAGATGCTTTGGGCTGGACGTTCACGTCGGTGTTCGCACCGGACGCAGTCACGGCTCCAATCGATCGCAACGAGGTGGAGCGGTGCTGCCGAAGTTTCGTCTCAAGGGTCGAGGCGGACCTTTGGGAACTCGGCGTTGATCCTGACAAGGTGTTCAGGCAGTGAAGCGAACCCTGGATGTCCTACTGGGGCTGCCCACCGCCTGGCTCGGTGTTGTGGCGCCGTCGACCGCGGCAGCGACGCCGGTCAACAGTCCGCGCGTCCAGACCTATGGCGGTGACACCGTCAGGCATTTTCTCGATCCGCGGACTATTCGCGCAGAACCTGGCGGCGGGACTGAATACCATAGGCGCTGGTTTCTTGTTTTCAGGAGTTAGGGGTAGTTGCTGTCACAGTGCTGCTAGGTGGCGTTGTCCTAGCTGTGGGAGAGGTGCTCGCCTCAGTAGGTGAACGGGCCGTTTCATTCGGTCTAGCCGTGCTTCTCCTTTGCGGCCTGCCATCAGCAGTCGGAGAGTGAGTGGTTGTAACAATGCGCAGCAGTCATAGTCGATTTATGTTGTCGTTTGCGGAATCGCTTGCCAGTGTGCATCCGTCGTGTTCATTGGAGGACTTTGACTGCGGCGTATTTGTTCGCGCATGCGTTCCGTCACCTCGCGCCCTGTTTAGCTTTTGCCTGCCCAGTGAAGGGGGGCCGTGCGCACGATTCACTCGGGAGGCAGCGGAGCATCTAGCCTGCCGACAGGCCAACGGGGTGATCTGGGACTTCGACGAAGTTGGCGCCGAGGAGTTTGGGTTCTGTGACGCGCGGGTGCAGGTTGAGGCGCTCCAGAATGTGCGCCTAATGCACCTTACGCCGAGGGCGTATAACCAGCAGTACGCTGCACGGGGGAGGGGATCCGTGTATCGCCTGGGGAATAAGGTCAACCCCGGCGCCTATAGGGCGCTGCATGATGTTCAATGTGAGAATTTTGGCCTAGGGGAGCTTGGCGTGGCGGAGCGCGCCTATGTTCTTGAACAGGAGCTATTCAGATCAGGAAGACAGCGTGCGGTAGTGGTGTTCTCCGACGGCATACCTGTGGCGTCGGGAAATATGTGGATCGAAGGGCAAATGGCGTGCCTCTTTTGGATCTACACCTTGAGGCGCGTTAGAGGTCACGGTTTTGGTGGTCAGGTCGTTCAAGAGCTGTGCCGATGGGCGGCTGAATGCGAGTGCCGGGAGGTGCTTTTGCAGGCAACAATGGCAGGTGAAAAGCTATATAAGCAGTTGGGCTTTCAGGATGATGGGGGGGCTTAGTCGGTGGATGGTCCGAGGGGATGGATCGGTGCTTTGACAAGGGTGACTGCGCTGGTTCGCTGTGGGGCGGAACTGGAAGGAGGGACTGTGCTTGAGTCGCATTTGCAGGTATCTAGAGGTGACGTCGTTGTGTTTCCCATGCCCGAGAAGGCGGGTCGCCGCTGCTTACCCGGCGGGCAAGGGCGTCTTCGCTGAGTTCGACGTACCGATAAAGTCGCTCTTTCCCGCGGGCAAGCCAGAGTGGTTCGTCATACCCGGCCCCAATGTCGGTACCACACGATTCGGGCCACCTCCGAGTCAGATGCCGCTGGCCACGTGCATTTCGGTGGTGTGTCGCCGATGACGCATCTGTAAGATCTGGCTTCTTGGATCGATGCGAACCGCACGGACCTTGAACGCCATGGCAAATTGTTCTTCATCTTCGGGCCACCAGGCACGGCCAACCCATCGGCTCACCTTCTGGTCGTGGTGTCGCACGACGAGGACGTCGAACTCCTTGTTTGGGAATCGGGAGAGGCCGAGTTCAACCATAGTTCCTTCGCTAGCTCAGTCTTTGAGCACGTTGAACTGGCGTCGCCAGACGAACTCCAAATGCTCCTTAACCGGTTCCTAAGGGTTGTGACGGGGACATCATGATCCGTCGGATGCTGGTCGGCGTGGTCGTCGCATTGTGTTTCCGGCTGTTCGGCGCAGCGGCTGCATCGCATGCAGCGCCATCGCCCGAGTCGGCCCAGCCTACGTTAACCTACGACTCCGCGACCGTCGTGTACGACGGTGGCTCGCAGGGTGTTGACACGAGCAGCGCTTCGGCCCGTCGACTAAGCTCGCCGACGGTCTGGATGGACTCGTCAAGCGGTATGGCAGTCAAGAGACCGTCGCCGAGCAGATGTACAGAGGCCTCGCTGGCGTCACCCCGCGCGATGGCCTGTTCTCAGTCACCCGAACAATAGGTGGCCAAGCCGTGACGATTGATGGTCGAGTGGTCAACGGGATCCCTCGCATTGGAACGGCGTACATCAAGCCATGAACCAGGAGACCACCTTTCCCACTCAGGTCACGGACCTGCTGTTGGCCATTGCGGCGCATATAGGAGACGCCGGGCAGTCCCTCACGATACAGGCGCGCTACGCGAGAATGGCCCGATATTCACTTACGTACATTGATCTAGACGTTCCCGAGTGCTGCGAGTTAGGGACTTGGGAGGACGGACCCCTCGACATTAAGCCGCTGGTGACGGACAAAGACGGCGAACCTGTGGGTGAAGTCCCCGTTTGGGTCTCGTCGGGTCGAACGACGCTTCTTGAGCAGGCCTGATTCACTGATGACCCGCCCACCGCCTGGCCCTCGATGGAAAGCGTTCGCATCTCATGAGGGTGTGGACGCGGCTGCTCGCTGCGTTGGTCACCGGCGTCATCGGATGGATTGGCGAGGCATGTGGACGAGGTCGGGTCGGCGCTCAATGAGTACGTGACTTCGCACATCTACGACGCTCCGATCTATGACGCATGGGGCGAGCGAACACGGTCCACCAGCATGCGCCGACACGGACACCTACGCCGCAGCTGATCGCTGGCCGAGCGGTGTTTCGGCGTGCTCCCGGTTGACCGCAGCCTCGACCGCCTACAACTACGACGGCCCCGCCCGCCTCGAGCAGGACATTGCGGCTTTGGGTGCGAACACCGAGCTAGCGCTGCGTATCGATGGGGAGCTCTCACTGCTTCGGGGCTGCTGTGTTGCCGCTAGCTACAACGCAAGGGGTAAACAGTTTTTGAAGGAGTCGGCGGAGTCCAAGAGGTTGCCAGTTATCGAGAGCGGGCGAGCCGGGACGCCTGTGATGCGGCAGGACCTTTCCGTTTACCGCCTTCCAAGCGGTCAGGGAGCCGCCTTTACGGCGGACGGACCTTTGTGGGCCTGCGATGAAGGCTGTGCGAGTACTTGGTGAAGATCTGGTTATGACGCATACGGCTAATGGGGCCAGCGAAACGGTTGAGTTCTGGCGCGGCCCCGGCCGCTTGAAGGAAAATTTGCTTGTTGCGTTCACGGCCACCGGAAACATCGCCGTACTGCTGGCGCACGTGCCAGGCGAAGCCGCCTGGGAGAACATAGATGCAGCGCGGACGTTGGTCCGACAGCGACTAGATGGAATGGAGCTCGATGAATAGGGATTGGGCTTCTGACGGGTCGCGCCTTCTAGCCGTTCTCGCCACTGCCCTCCTTTCACTGCTCGTTGTCGCAACTGGGTTGACAGCTCCCCTGCCCGAATGTCGGGTACCCGGCAAGGCTGGCCTCATATATTCCGGCCCCAAAGTTCATAGCATCGTCCATGTGCGTTAACTTTATGTATCTCTAGTGCTGGGTCTTAGAAGGAGCGATACCAATGCAGCTAGTCGGGCGGGATGCAGATCCCTCCTGGGTTGTGAGTGGGGAAATCATTGTCAACGCCGTCGTCGTCATTCTGCTGCAGATTCCGCTATCCAATGGTGCGAAAACGGTGCAAGAAGGGGTAGCTTCCTATTCGCGCGAAACCTGGCTCCTGGCGGCGGGAATGAGTACCATAGGCGCTGGTTTCTTGTTTTCAGGAGTTATGGGTAGTTGCTGTCACAGTGCTGCTGGGTAGCGTTGTCCTGGCTGCGGGAGAGGTGCTCGCCTCAGCAGGTGAGTGGGCCATTCATTCGGCCTGTCCGTGCCGGGGACTGAAGGTGTAAGTATGGAATGGGTGAAGGGCACCGATCTCGAGGCGTGGCGATCTCGACCAGTGGCGACGACCAACACTCGCCTGCTCACTGCAGCGGCAGACCTGCTCAGTGACGTCCCCAACCTGGTGGCTCACTGATCCAGACTAAAACCGTTCCGCTGCGTCGTGAGAAGGCGACTCACCCTACGAATCCTGCAAAGGACAACACGTGGTCTCCGTCCGAGACGTCACCAAGAGCTATGCGCTAGGCAAGACGACGATCGCCGCGCTGGCGGGCGTGTCTGTCGACATTGACGAGGGACAGTTCGTCGCAATCGGTGGCCCATCGGGCAGCGGAAAATCAACATTGCTCAATATCATTGGATGTATCGACAGGCCAACCAGTGGTCAGGTGGAGATCGACGGCAGATTGACCGACCAGATGTCAGAGCGAGAACTCGACGAGTTGCGCCTGCACAAGATCGGGTTCATCTTCCAGGGGTTCAATCTGATCTCCGCGTTAAACGTGTACGAGAACATCGAGCTACCGTTGCTGATCCACCGGGGCGTGTCGTCTGCGGAACGTCGGCAGCGAGTGAACTTCTTCATTGAGAAGGTCGGGCTGTCTGATCGGGCGAAAAACAGGGCCGACGAGCTCTCCGGTGGCCAGCGTCAGCGCGTCGCGATTGCTCGCGCGCTGGTGACCCGGCCGGGTATCGTCCTGGCGGACGAACCAACCGCCAACCTGGACACTCATACCGGGCTCGAGATCATCAATCTGATGCACGCCATGTCGCGCGAAGAGGGAACGTCCTTCCTTTTCTCGACACATGACGCCAAGGTCATGTCGCGGGCGGACCGGTTGATCCAGCTGGAGGATGGAAGAATCGTCGAAGAGATTGACGATGTGATGAAGATCGCCGAACGTGCGCGCGCCATGTCAGGGGTGGATAGGGGCGCGGCCGCGGTGACTGCAAAATGAATTACCTTCGGCTGGCCTGGCGCAACCTTCAACACAACGTCCGACAGGCGGCGACGATCGGTCTCTTCGTCTTGGTCTCCGCCTTCAGCTTCTTGATGCTGAACTCCTTTGTCCACACTGCCCAGGAGAAGGCCGACCACGCGATCGTGTCCTCTCTGCTGGGCACCGTGCAGGTGCGCCCGACGGTAGAGAAGCCGACGCCCATCATCGACATGAGCGCCGATTGGGAGGCAGCGGACAAGCTGACCTCAGCCCAGGTCCAGGAGGCCGTGACGGCACTGAACAAGCAGGGCGCTGACGCCTACCCTGTTGTGCGCGGCAATGTGCTCATTGCCCGGGCCGGATTCGACCCGACCAGCTTCGGGAGGAAGGTACCCAGCCGGGGCGCGACGGTGCCTGCGGTTTCGATGGGTGTGCCCAAGGGAATGACGACGTACGCCGGCAACCTCGATATGAAGTCCGGCACCGCGCTGTCGTCCGGGTCGGAGGAGCAAACGGTCCTGAGCGCCAGCATTGCCAAGCAACTCGACGTCACAGCAGGTGACGCCGTGGTCCTCATGAGCCAGGGACGCGACCGATCGTGGCGCCACGTCGACGCGAAGGTGGTCGGCGTCGGTGACGGGCAGAGCCTGGCCGGCTTCGAGAGTCGCCTGACGTATCTGGATTATGACGCGGCGGTCGCACTTAAAGGTTTCGAGCAGGGCGCGGCCACCGATGTCCTGGGCTACACCACGGATCTGGCCCGATCGCCACAGGTTCGGGATGCAACCTTCGCGGATCTTTCCGGGCGGTTCCGCGTGACTGATTGGAGCGATCAAGGCGGCTACGTCACAGGAATCAACTTCGCCTACACCGGCATCTTCTACGTTTTTCTCACCGTCATCCTGCTCATCGTCTGCATTCTTGTGGTGAACATGGTTGCGGTGGTTTCGTTGGAGCGCCGGCAAGAGACTGCGGCATTGCGCGCCATCGGCTTCAGCCGCCGGCGCGTGGTCCTCCTCTTCGTCGCGGAGGTCATCGCCGCCGCCCTCGTCGGCGCACTTGCAGCGATCGCGCTGGCGGCTGTTGTCGGCTCGCTGCTATCAGCGCGGACATTCTCGGTCGGCCCACCGCTCGACGCAATTGTCGGGTCGACATTCAGACTGAGCTTCTCCTGGCTCAGCGGTCTGCCAGGTGTCATCGCCATCCTGCTGCTGGTCGCACTCGCCGCTGTCCACCCATCCGTCCGGGCCTCCGCCAGGCCGCCCGCCGAAGCCCTGAGTCAAGACTAGGAGGGGATGGCGCGTCATGTTGGCCGTCCTGCGCATCGGTTTCCGCAATGCCCGGAAGAATCTTAGAAAGACGCTGTTGCTGGTCGGAGCGATCTTCCTGTGCTCCACGCTGTTGTTGATCGCACTCTTTTCCTTCAATGGCGTACAGCGTCAAACGATGAGGAATTACCTCAATGTTCAAAGCGGGCACGTCGCGGCCGTCTGGACCGACTTGGCGGAGTCGGGCAAGACCTCGCCCCAGCGCTTCATCAACGTCTTCGAACCGCTCACCTATCACGCCAAGGATGAGGCAGACAACAGCGCGGCCATTGCAGCCATGACGAAATGGATGGACCAGCACCGAGATCAGATCGAAGTCAACTTCCCCATCCTGCGCCGAAATGCGAGCATCGAGGCCGGCGACGTAGTCGACAACACGTTTGTGCTGTACAGCATGGCCCCGGACCAGTTCGGATTCCTCAAGGATCGGAAGAGTCTGCAGCTGGTAGCCGGTCGACTGGCGCGACCGGGAGAGGCCGCCGCCGTCATCAGCGAGGACAAGGCGAAGGCCCTCAAAATCGGCATCGGCGGCAAGGTCACAATTAAGACGCAGACCGACGCCGGTGACTACGTGGAGACTCCCATCACGGTGACGGGCTTCTATAAGGATGGTGCCTTCTACGAGAATTTCTACGGCTTCGTCGACGTCGCGCAGGCTCGGACGATGTTCGGCGTCAGGGACGACACGCTGTTCGACAGCATGCTCATCTTCCTGCGCGACCAGGGCGCAGCACAGGTCATGGCTGACTCCCTTAAGACAGCCCTGCCGCAGGGCGGACCGCTGCACGCCGAGTCATACCTCGAGGCCAATACTTTTTTCAACACGACGCCGCAGATGATCCAGGTGGCCTTCTCCATCTTCATTGCTTTCGTCCTGCTCATCATCGCGCTCGGGATGCAGTCGACCATACGGATAACGCTGTTCCAGCGGCTCAAGGAGATCGGCTCGCTGCGTGCGATCGGCTACTCCGGCAGACTCATTTTCCTGATGGTCTTCTTCGAAACCTTGGCCCTCGCGCTGTTCGCATTCGTGCCGAGCCTGGTCGTGGCGCTCATTTATAGCCTGGTCTTCGGATCGCGGGGCGTATTCGTGGGCCCGGCCGCATCCGCCATCTTCGGCGGCCAGTACTTTTACCCCGAGGTGATGGTCTGGCAGATCTTCATCGTGCTGGCGATCATCGTCCTTTTCGCGCTGGCATCCGCCATCGCCCCAGGAGCGCAGATCTCCCGACAGTGCATCATCGACATGCTGGCCCGCCGCACTCGGACGCGCGGCCAGCGTCGGGCGCTTGACCGCCTACCCGCGCATGAGCCTGCCGCATCGGGAGGTGCCTCGTGACACGCCTATGGTCTCGGAGTCTCGTGACCATGCTCGCCTCTGCCCTCCTCGTCTGGTCGGCTGCGACTATCCTCTTCGTCCCTTCCTCGGATCGGTACACGTCGCTGCTTCTCATCCAGGTGGCCCTGGGCTTTGCCACCTGTCTGCTAGCTGTACTGACCGAGAACGTTGATTGATTCGCCGGGGGCCAGCCCGAGTGGGTAACCTCAACCGCATGTACTCAGGCATCGCCTCGATGAAGCTGCGTTCCGCCCGCTGACGGCGGCGGGACCCTTTCTGATATCTCGCTCGCCGTCCTGGCCATCTGCCGGGCGGCTGTTTCGTGGTGCCCGGCTCCATGACGAGCTGAGAGTACGCAATGCCAATCACACCAGCCTTGCGGTCGTGTGTGTGGACCGGTATACCTCACGGGCCTGCTGCACACATCCGCGCTAAATCACTGCACATCACTCTGGGGGACAGGCATGTCCTGAACGGGGTGGACGTCACGGTCTCCGCTGTTTCGCGCCTGGCGATCGTCGGGGACAACGGCCGGGGCAAGACCACTCTGCTCCACGTTTTGGCTGGGATCCTGCCGCCCGACTCAGGAGCCGTGGCCCGGGTGGGCTCCCTGGTCCTGGTCAAGCAGGACATGGCCATCGAGGGCCAGCGCACGGTCGGCGACCTCATCGCCGAGGCGACTGCCCCCTCCAGAGCCGCGCTCCGAGAGCTGGACGTGACCAGCGCTGCTCTGGCCGCGGGTGACGACGCGGCCGACGCTTACTCGGTCGCACTCGATACAGCAACACTGCTGGACGCGTGGGACGCCGAACGACGCGTTGACATCGCACTGGCCGGTCTGGATGCCTGCTGCGATCGCGATCGCGTCCTGTCGACCTTGTCCGTCGGCCAGCGGTACCGGGTTCGGCTGGCCGTGGCACTCGGATCGACCCCAGACCTGCTCCTGCTGGACGAGCCCACCAATCACCTGGACGCTGCAGGGCTGTCCTTCCTGACCGAGCGCCTCCAGGAACATCCCGGTGGCCTGGCCCTGGTCAGCCACGACCGCGCTCTGCTTCATGACGTGGCGACCACTTTCCTCGACCTCGACCCGACCCGCGACGGCCTGCCGCGGACCTACGCGGGCGGGTACCAGGGCTGGGTCGACGGCCGACGACGAGAGCGAGTCGCGTGGGAGCAAGACCACGCCGCCCAGGTCGCCCAGCACGCAGAACTGACACGCGCTGCAGCCGAGGCACGCTCCCGCCTGTCCCAGGGGGGATGGCGACCTGACAAGGGCACGGGCAAGCACCAACGCGCCACCCGGGCTGCAGGGGTGGTCCAGTCATTCAATCGACGTGTCGAAGACCTGGAACGTCACGAGATCGACGTGCCGGAGCCACCACTACGCCTCGCGTGGCCGGGGTCCTCCTCGCGCGCCGGGCAAAGCATCGTGGACGCCTCCGCGATCACCGTGGAACACCGGTTGAACACCCCCATCTCCCTCGACGTGAGCGCTGGCGACCGGTTGGTGGTCACCGGGCCGAACGGCGCGGGGAAATCGACCCTGCTGGCGGTCCTCGGTCGGCGACTGGACCCGACCAAGGGCCAGCTGCGGGTGAACCAAGGAGCACGCATCGCCCTGCTGTCCCAGGAAGTCCTCGACTGGGACCACTCCAGCCCCGCCCACGTGGCCTACGAGACGTACCTGGCGAAACTAGGCCACCGATCCCAGGCGCCGTCTCTCGGATCGCTCGGGCTGCTCGAGCCCTCGACAACCCGAACCCCTGTGGGACGGCTGTCGCAAGGGCAGCAGCGGCGTCTCCACCTGGCCATGTGCCTGGTCCAGGACCCGGACCTGCTGCTCCTGGACGAACCCACGAACCATCTTTCCTCGAGCCTCGTCGATGACATCACCACCGAGCTCCTGCAGACCTCCTGCGCCGTGGTCGTCGCCACGCATGACCGGCAGATGCTCGCCGATCTGGCCGACTGTCCGCGCCTGAACCTTGACCCGAAGGACCTGCCATGACCCCGTTTCGCCCCTTGACGATCTCCACCTACCGTCGGCTGTTCGCGGCGATGGTGCTGATCATCTTCGCCCAGGGCGCCTGGGCCCTCTACCTCGCCATGCAGACCCTCGCCCTCGGTGCCACACCAGCCACCCTGTCGGGCGTCGTGGCGTGGAGCGGCATCGGGCTGCTCGCCGGGTCCCTGCCCGCCGGCGTACTCGCCGACCGGGTCCCCAACAAGACCGTCATCGTGGGCGTGCTCACACTGAACCTCACCATCGCGACGGCGACCTCCACCGCAGCCATCCTCGGCATGGTCACCTTCTGGATGCTCGCGGCCTCCGCGTTCATCATCGGTGTCTCCACCGCCTTCTTCTTCCCCGCGTACACCGCGCTGGTGCCGGTGCTGGTGGCCAGCGACGACCTGATGGCCGTCAACGGCCTCGAAGGCGCCACCCGCCCCGTGATCGGACAGACACTCGCGCCCGCCGCCGTCGGAGTAGTCATCGGTGCGACCATGCCCGCCGCCGGCGGGTACCTCATCGCCGCAGCCCTCGGACTCGCCCTGCTGGCCGCCTTGCGGCTGCCCGCCCCCACCCCGACCGAAGTCCGGGACGACGCCTCGGCCACCTCACCGCTGACCGACCTGCTCGAGGGCTTCCGCTACGTCGCCCGCACACGCTGGGTCCGCTCCAGTGTTCTGTTCGCGGCCGTCATGGGCCTGGTCGTGACCGGCCCGCTCGAAGTGCTCCTGCCCGCCCTCATCCGCTCCTCGCACGAGAACGGGCCGGCCCTGTACGGGGCCGTTCTCGCGGCCCTCGGTGCGGGCGGGCTGGTGGGCTCCCTGCTGGCGGGGTCATGGCGCACGCCGGCACGCTTCCTGCCCGCGATGGTCGGCGCCTGGGCGCTCGGCTGCGTGCCCCTCGCCATCCCCGCGTTCACCAGCAACCCCTGGGCCATCGGTGCGGGGCTCGCGGTCTACGGAGCGCTGATCGGGATCGGGATGGTCGTCTGGGGCACCGTGCTCCAGGAACACGTCCCCCTGGACATGCTCGGCCGGGTCGCCAGCCTCGACTTCTTCATCTCCATCGCCTTCATGCCCCTGTCCATCGCCCTCACCGGGCTCCTCAGCCGCCACATCGACACCCACACTCTCTTCGTCACCGCCGGCCTCGTACCACTGGCCACCGCAGCCCTCCTCGCAGCACTGGGCCAACTCAGAATGTCGCGGAAGACGCTTGCCGAAGCGGAACAAGCGTGATGCACGCCAACGCCGCCCTCACACCCCGCCACCGCCTCAAGGTCGCCCGCCTCGTCGTCGACGACGGTTGGCCCGTCAGTGAGATCGCCGCCCGCTTCCAGGTGTCCTGGCCCACGGTGAAGCGATGGGTCGACCGCTACCTCGAGGACGCGCCGATGCACGACCGCTCGTCGCGCCCGAAAACGTCGCCGAACAAGACCCCGAAGGCGGTGACGAAGCGATGCGTCATCCTACGAATCCGACTGCGAAAAGGACCGGTTCAGCTCGCCTCTCGGCTCGGCATCGCCCCGTTCACGGTCCACCGCATCCTCACCACCGCGCGCCTCAACCGGCTGTCGTACGTCGACCGTGCCACTGGCGAGCCGACCCGCAGGTACGAGCGCCCCCACCCGGGGTCGCTGGTGCACGTGGACGTGAAGAAGCTCGGGAACATCCCCGACGGCGGCGGCTGGCGATACGTCGGCCGACTCCAAGGCGACCGCAACCGGGCTGCCACGCCGGGCAAGCCGAGGAGCAGGTGGCGCAACCCGAAGCTCGGGTACGCGTTCGTGCACACCGTCATCGACGACTACTCTCGTGTTGCGTACACGGAGGTCCATGACGACGAGACTGCCGTCACCGCCGTCGCTGTCCTGCACCGCGCGGTCGAGTGGTTCGCCGACCGCGGGGACGCCATCGAGCGGGTGTTGTCGGACAACGGTGGCGCGTACAGGTCGCACCTGTGGCGCGACACCTGTGAAGCCCTGTCGATCACGCCGAGGCGGACGCGCCCGTACCGGCCGCAGACCAACGGGAAGGTGGAGCGCTTCCACCGAACCATGACCGACGGCTGGGCCTATGCCCGCTGCTACACCAGCGAACAAGAACGCCGCGACGCCCTCGCCGGCTGGCTGCACGAGTACAACCAGCATCGTCCGCACATGGCGTGCGACAACCAGTCACCCTTCTCACGTTTGATCAACGTCTCTGATCAGTACACCTAGTCGTCGATGACCTTAAGATTTACCCCATGAATCTCTAATTTTGACGCAGAGACCGCTGCTAGGAGCACCGCCGGACCACCACCAAGTTCTACGGCTGGACCAACCCGCTGGTGCCGCTTTCTGGCTCGACGCGAGTCCCGCTAAACGCTGGGCCGACGCTCCATGAACGCGAAGACCTGGGCGGTTACGGTTCACGTGGGCTCAGCGGTGGCCTCCGCGGCCGTGACAGCCGGCCAGGCAAGGGATTCAGGCAAGTGCATGGATCTACGGCTGTGCCTCGCGGGAGGTCGTAGTCAGCGTGTTCCCCTCAGCTTCGCCGAAGACATCGATGACGGTGTGTCATGGGCTCCGTTTCGGCACCGTCTTGGAAAATTTCCCAGGTCAGAAACCCGATCCTCTGTCTTCGCTGAGGCCCTGGCCTAGACTCTTCCTAAAGAGCCTTACAAAAACCCAACGCTACTGTATCGTCCAGTGCGTGGTGGACGATTCCTGGATCTCTACTGCAAATATTTCTCCTTCTGCGATCAATGACTTGTTTGCACTTGTGTGACCGCATCTAAATAAGCAAGGCTTAAAATGAATCGTGCTTTCATTCGAACTGCCTGCCCTGCCATCGGTTGCCCAGTTTTCATCGGCGCAGGGTTCTCTGCTGCGCCAGCAGTGGCTGGCGCTGTGAGTAACTCTCGTATCGCCGCCGAAGGGGAATCACTTACGGGTGGCCAGCGGGCTCAGATCGAGAAGAACATATCGGAAGTATTTGAGATTCTCCTGGCGCAGATTGTGGAGCAGGAACCCGATGGATAGTGGGTCGCGAACAAGGGTGAGTCATCAGCCATGAATGCACATGGACCCTCTTCGTTTAAGAAGTGACCCTAAGGGTATCAATATGTTCATCTCCTTCCCCGCCTCATCTACGATTACCGACGTGTCGTCGACCTTCACGAAGGGCGAATCTCCTTATAGGGCAACATTGTTTGGCATTGGACCCAAGGGTGGCTGGAAGAACTTCGCCAAGTGCACCCTCAAGAGCGTCCTCCTCTTCGGTCTCTCACGCTTCTGGGCTGGGATAGAGGTCGCCTCTATGGCTTCCCAGAAGGCATACAAGGCAATTGGTGCACATGTTGGAAGGTGCGCCGCAAAGTACGACTTCAAGGAAGTGGCGAAGATTACTCCGATAGGGTTCGCGGCTACAATCGCTGGCTTTGCTGCCGCCTGTGCACTGTGGGGTTAATCTGTGGTTAAGGACAACGGCCTGCAGCCTGTGACGATACTGAACTTATCAGCGCAAGGGCTGGTCAGCATCTCCATGCTTCATGGTTTCCATCTCCTCCGGGTCAAAAGTATGGCTTTTTGCCAACTTTCTCATCGCACTCCTATTTGCCGTAGCGGCCAGAAATTATCTAATGCCTCCTGGTGCTTGGAATCCTGACTCTCGACGGGATGCGGCAGGGGGAGCACTCCTGAGGATCCTCTTGGCATCGATACTGTGTCTCGCCGTGTTTTGGCACCGCCCCATCGGAGGACTGATGGGATGCGCACTATTGTTCACCGGGGCGCAGGGAGCCATGGCCTACTTCAAGGGGTCTAGGCAGCCCTAAAATTCATTGATTGTCGGCGCTGCGATGGTTTCTTACGTCACGGCGCCGCGAATTTAATTCGCGCAAACTTCGGTGGGTCTGCCAGCCATGAGAGCCGCAGCTCTTTGTGGGTGTGACCCCTCGAAGGGTCGTCGGGTCCGTCACGCCCCAGCGACGTGCTGCAGCAGATCAGTAGCCGTACGTGACAGCGACGGTCCGCTAAGACCCGCCGGAGCAGTTGGCCATTCCGGTCTCAGAAAATTCGGTGCAAAACCCGGCCCAACAGTCGATAAGCTGCTCGACGCCAGCGGCGGTGACCTTCTGCCGCATGTTCCCCCGGCTGAGCTATCCAGCTCAGGCTGTTCCACCCGACTCGAGACGACTGCGTCCGGTGGATCGCACCACCATGAGGAGAAGTATTGTTTTCGCCGTACCGCCGGATTTTCTCGGCGAAGGGGAGCCTTGCATTCAGCGCGACCGGCTTTCTCTCGCGGCTCCCACTGTCCATGTACGGCGTCGCGACGGTGGTGATGATCGCGCAGACGCGCGACTCGTATGCGTTGGCCGGTGCCGTACCTGCGGCGTCGCTGGCCACCACTCTCGTGACGGTGCCGTGGATCAGCAGGCAGATCGACCGGCGCGGCCAGGCTAAAGTCGCGGTGCCCGCCGCCGTGATGGCGTCGCTGATGTCGCTGGCCCTGATCCTGTGCACGCATTTCGACGCCCCGACATGGACCTTGTTCGCGACGGCGATGCTGTCCGCCACAGCGCCGAACGCGGGCGGAATGGTCCGTGCCCGATGGGATGAGATCTACCGCGACGACGAGAAGTCCATGCACGTCGCGAATTCCTTCGAGCAGGTCCTCGACGAAGTCTGTTTCATTCTGGGGCCGATTCTCGCGGTGGGATTGAGCACGGCCTTCTTCCCCGAGGCAGGCCGTGTGGCCGCGACCGTATTGACACTGGTCGGCACCCTGCTTTTCGCAGCCCAACGCGACACCGAGCCCCCAGCTCGTCCCCAGGACCCGAAGGGCGCGGGTTCGCCACTGCGTCACGAGGGCCTGCAGGTGATGCTGGGAACATTCCTGTTCACCGGGGTCATCTTCGGATCCCTCGAGGTCGTGACCGTTGCCTACGTCGCCTCACTCGGTCACCAGTCACTGGCCGGATTCGTGTTGGCGCTGCAGGCGGTGGGGTCGGCGCTGGCCGGGATGTCGTTCGGTCTCATCACACCGCGAGGCAGCAGCACGACCCGGTTCCTCCTCGGAGTCGGCGCGATGGCTCTGTTCATGCTGCCGTTGAACCTCGTGGGCAACCTGGTCACGTTGTGCCTGCTCATGTTCGTGGCCGGCGCGGCGACTTCCCCGACGATGATCACCAGCATGACGCTGGTGCAGGAACTGGTGCCACGCTCCCAGCTCAACGAGGGCATGACCCTCGCCGTCACCGCCCTGCTCGGCGGCATATCGCTGGGCGGCGCGGTCGGTGGTTGGACCGTTGAACACATGAGCGCTCACACCGGTTTCTGGCTGCAGCCGGCCGCGGCCACCACCGCATTGTTCGTCGCACTCATGGGCTCCCGACGACTCCGCAATGTGGTCGCGAACCAGAAAACGGTGGCCGAGGCACAACTGCCCGCCCGATAATCGACGCCGTCAGAGTGCGATATGAGCAACTCTTCGCGCCTCGCGAGCGGGGCACGAGAATCACCGCGTTCTCGCAGTTCTCGCCTATCTGGACGAGAGCTAGTTTCGTGAGTGGGGATTTGTTTTCCGGTGCGGCTGATGTTGATGCTGTTGGCCTATCTCCAGGTAACGCGTCGGCGCTGCTCGCGTGTCAGGTAGCAGAAAGAACTGCTGGTCGGCTATGGCTGTTCGTTGTTCGACCGCCGCTGCGAAGGCAGGGATTGAGGGTCGGCTGCAGACGCCTACCTGGCACGCTTTCGAAGTGACATAGGCACACCGATAACCGATTTGCCGTCGCGTTCAGGACCTACTGACCTCAGCGTCCTGAAGCGCTGAGCGATGCCCTGCTGGTGGGCGCCCGGCCGTCGGTGGCAGCCTGAGTCGCCACCTCCACCCCCGAATCAAGGGTTCAGAGAACGAGCTCATCCTCAAGAAAGTCGGACGCGATTCTCCGAAGAGCTTTGCTGCCTGGGTCGTGGTAAGGAATTCCGGCATGGTCTCGATCGTGAAGGAGCCTCCAGCCATAAGGGTATGGAGGACAGCATCCAGCCCCCGTGTGAACTCAGCCGGGATCGACTGCGGCTGACCGGATGCCTCACTGAAGAGAGCTGGCTGGCCGGCTACTCGATTATCGAAGACACGCCGTGCCCGGTTGTTCTGCCCAGCCGTCGCCAGTGGACGTTGGATCGCGTTGTCATGGAAGACCCCCTTTTCAGTAGTGAGCGTAGAGGGTTTCATTTGCAGGTGAAACATATTGAATGACGAGCTGTGCAACATCTGAAATGTGGTGCAGTTCTGTCAGGTAGGAGGGTGAGATGACCAGCCCTGTTCCATGGGGCTGGGGGTCTTGTACTTCGTGGGGGTGCCCGGGTGTGGCGAGCGTGGCCGGGCCGCGGTGCGGTTCGGCTGCTCATAGGTGTTCCACGGGTCGTTCCACGCGCTGCCACCCCACCCATGGTGGACGGGCTCACGAAGCAGATCAGAAGGGCCCGGTCTATCCGGGCGTGCAGACGCCGGTTGCCCTGGTCGCCGCGGCACCTCGCCGCGGTACAGCACGAACCCCGTCGGGCCCGTTTCGTAGGTCACCGCCACCGGCTCCACGTACAGACTCAACGTACGGACACCCTCGAACCACACCTCGTGCACCGCACCCGCCGGGATCAGCACCGCCTGCGCGACACACCACCCACATCGCCTCCGTCACCTGCACATGCATCGTCCCGCTCTCCGCATGCAGCAGCTGGGCACGGCGACGCACATGAGTCGGAAGATGATGGCCGTCAGGGTACGACGTCGAGATCGGCAGCATCGCCACCGTGCTGGGCGTCGGAGGAAACGCCATGACCGTACCCGCCCTACGCCGCACCGGAATCTCGATGGACCAGGACACCGCGCTCGCGAACCCGCTGACCTTGGCCGTCGTCACCCCGGCCGCGGCATTCACCGGGGCGATGACGCCGATACTCGGGCCGCTGCGTGCCGGGGCAGGCACGGCCGGCTCGATCGACCTGTGGGCAGCGGGGGCCCTCATGATCGGCGCGATCCCGGTCGTGCTCGTGCTGCGGCGCCGCCCGCCTCAGGTGAGCGACACCGCCCACGCCGTCGGATTCATGATCCTGGTGTTCGCGTCCGGGGCTGCCGTCGCTGCACTCTGACCAGCGCCGTCCAGCTGCCCCATCGCACCCCCACGAAGGACACAACCGATGCGCCCTGCCGCCAACAGGAGGCAACACAGCGGGTGCAGCTCCGGCAGCGGCAGGCGTCACCGCCGGGCCTCGAAGAGCTCACACTCCTCGTCGTAATAGGCACGGGTCGCGCCCAGCCGACGCATGCCGATCCGCTCGGCGACCCGCTGCGACGTGGCATTGTCCGGATGGGTGACCGCAACGACCCTGTCGAGACCGCCGTCGAAGGCAGCCGCCAGGACCGCGCGAGCCGCCTCCGCGACGTAGCCGCAGCCCTCGTGGTCGGGGTGCACGCGCCAGCCAGCGCTCGCCTGGTCCGGGGAGGGCAGCCACCGGGCGCGAAGCGGTGGCGACGGCGGCCGCTGCGGCGCTGCCGGACGCGGGGATGTACTTGAGCATGACGAGCCCCACCACGGTGCCCGCCTCGGGGCCGTCGACGAGCTCGATCGCGGGGATCCCACGGAGGCCGTCGTCGTACGCAGCGAACCGCGCCAGCAGCGCGGCGGCTTCGCCTTCGTCGCGGCAGATGGCAGAGGGGATGAAACGCGCGAGGCCGGGGTGCTGGTGGATGGCGACCACGGCCGGGACGTCGCTCCCCGGGCGGTGCCTTCCGTGGACGAGATGGCGGCACGTGTCGTGGGAACGGCGTGTGTTCTGGCGAGGGCGACCCGGTCCGGTACAGCCCCCTCCCAGAGACCTCCCTCCCGCATTCGGACCCATCCGGTCCGATTTTTTGGCTCCGATGTTCAACTTCCTCACCAGGCATGTCAGAATCGGACCGATAAAGTCCGATTTAACATGCGACATGCTCCTCGGGGAGTCGCAAGGACGCTGGGAACACATCTGCAAGGAGGCAGTTGAGATGGACAAGGTCATCGGGCTCGACAGATTCGTCGAGCTCGTCGAAGACGGAATGACCGTCATGGTGGGTGGGTTCCTCGCGTGCGGCGGGCCCAACATGCTCATGGACGCTCTCGTCGCCAAGGGCACGAAAGACCTCACCCTGATCGCCAACGACATGGCGCGCCCCACAGTGGGCCTCGGCCAACTGGTCGCCAACCGGCAGGTCCGCAAGGTCATCGCCAGCCACATCGGGATGAACCCCGAAGTAGCAGCCCAGATGAACGCCGGAACCCTCGACGTGGAACTCGTCCCCCAGGGCACGCTCGCAGAACGCATCCGCGCCGCCGGATCCGGGCTGGGCGGTGTCCTGACCAGGACCGGCCTGGGCACACTCGTCGCCGACGGCAAACCGGTCGTCACGGTGGACGACATCGACTATCTGCTCGAAACCCCGCTCAAGGCAGACCTCGCACTGATCAGCGGGCACACCGTCGACCGCTCCGGGAACATCTGGTACAAGGGCACCGCCCGCAACTTCAACGACGTCATGGCGCTCGCCGCGACCACCGTCGTCGTGGAAGCGGACCACGTGGTCGAGATCGGCGCGATCGAACCCGAGAACGTCGTGACCCCCAACGTCCTCGTCGACTACGTGGTGGAAGGCAAGAACTGAGCATGGACCGCAACGAGATCAAGCACTACATCGCACGTCGGGCGGCCCGTGAGTTCTCGGACGGCGACTTCGTCAACTTGGGCATCGGCGTCCCCACGCTGATCCCGGGCTACCTGTCACCGGACGTCCACGTGACGATCGAGGCCGAGGACGGCATCGTCGGAGCCGGCCCTCGCCCGCCGGCCGGCGAGGAAGACCCCCGATACCTGGTGGACGCCGGCGGTAGCCCGGCCACCTGCGTCCCCGGCGGCTCGTTCATCTCATCGGTCATGTCCTTCGCGCTGATCCGTGGCGGGCACATGGACGCGACCGTCCTGGGCGCGCTCGAAGTGGACGCCGAAGGCAACCTGGCCAACTGGATCATCCCCGGCAAGATGGTCCCCGGCATGGGCGGCGCGATGGACCTCGTCGTCGGTGCCAAACGCGTGATCGTCGCCATGGAGCACACCCAGAAGGGCGCGCCGAAGATCAAGAAGCGCTGCACCCTCCCGCTCACCGCGGCCTGCTGCGTCGACCTGATCATCACCGAGATGGCCGTGATCAAGGTCACCGCCGAGGGCCTGGTCCTCACCGAGTACAACCCCGAGTTCACGATCGAACAGATCCAGGAAGCGACCGAGGCCGAACTGATCATCAGTCCCGACCTGGTGCCGATCGCCTGAACGACGCTTCGGCGTCCGCACCCCCTGTTTCCTGACGGCGGCCCTCACCGGCCGTCGCCGGGCCCACCCCTGACTTTTTTTACAAAGGAGTAACCATGAAGAAGACCGACGACCCGATCGTGGTAGTGGGCTACGCACGTACCCCCGTGGGCGGTTTCGGCAAATCCCTGTCGAAGGTGCCCGCACACGTCCTGGGCGCGACCGCGGCGAAAGCAGCCCTCGAACGCGCCGGAGTGGCAGCGAAGGACGTCGACGAGTGGATCGTCGGTTGCGTCGGTACCGTCGGCAGCGACGCCTACGTCTCCCGCCGCGTGGCGATCGAGGCCGGCGCCAGCCAGGAGTCCACGGCACTGACGATCAACCGGCTGTGCGGCTCCTCCATGCAGGCGGTCGGATCGGCGGCCTACGAACTGATGGTCGGGGAGGCCGACATCGTCGTGGCAGCCGGTTGCGAGAACATGTCCGCACAGCCCTACCTCGACTTCCAGGCCAAGGACGGGTACACGCTGGGCGCCCGCACCCTCGTCGACGGCACGAGCATCCTCGTGACCGACCCCTTCTCCCAGGTGCCCATGGGCGTCACCGCCGAGAACGTCGCCACCCGCTTCGAGGTGACTCGTGAGCAGCAGGACGCCTTCGCCCTGGAATCCCAGCGGCGCGCCCAGGAGGCCCTGGCCGCAGGTGCGATGGCCGACGAGATCACCCCGGTGACGGTCGCCACCCGCCGTGGCGAGGTCGTGGTGGACACCGACGAGCACCCCCGGGCCGGACTCACCCTGGAGAAACTGGCCGGCATGCGGACAGTCTTCGCCAAGGACGGCACCGTCACCGCGGGCAATGCCTCCGGGATCAACGACGCCGGATCGGCCCTCGTCCTCACACGCCGTTCGGTCGCCGAGGAGCGCGGACTCACTCCGCTGGCCGAGATCGTGGACTTCACGAAGGTGGGCGTGGACCCGGACATCATGGGCTACGGCCCGGTGCCGGCCGTCCAGAAGATCCTGGCCCGCAACTCCCTCGCGGCCGACGACGTCGACTGGTACGAACTCAACGAAGCCTTCGCGGCTCAGGCCGTCGCCTGCGCACGCGACCTGGGGCTCGACATGGCCAAGGTGAACCCGCTCGGTGGCGCGATCGCCTGGGGCCACCCGATCGGCGCGACCGGTGCGATCATCACCGCCCGGGTGGCGCACAACCTCCAGCGCCACGAGCTGAACCTGGGTGTGGCGTCCATGTGCATCGGCGGCGGCCAGGCCGTAGCCATTCTCCTACGGCGTTGCGCGGCCTGAGCTTCGCACTTCGACTGGCCAGCTCAGGCAGCTGATCTGTTGCCCCGAAACAGAAGAGAGCTTCAGTGGACTTCTATGCCCTCGCGGTGGTACTCGCCGCCTTGGCCTTCCTCATGTATATGGCCTACAAAGGCCACAGCGTCATCCTGTTCGCACCGATCGCCGCCATGGGTGCGGTTCTGCTGACGACCCCGCAGGACGTTGCACCGGTCTTCACCGGGCTGTTCATGGACAAAGCCGTCGGGTTCATCAAGAACTACTTCATGGTCTTCCTGCTGGGCGCCTTGTTCGGCAAGGTGATCGAGATGTCGGGCTTCGCCCGGTCGATCGTGAAGACCGTGATCGGTTTCGTCGGCGCCAAACGTGCGATGCTCGCCATCGTCCTGGTGTGCTCGCTGCTGACCTACGGCGGTGTCTCGCTGTTCGTCGTGGTGTTCGCGGTCTACCCGTTCGCGGCCGAGATGTTCCGTCAGGCGGACATCCCCAAGCGACTGATTCCGGCGACGATCGCCCTGGGCGCCTTCACGTTCACCATGGACGCCCTGCCCGGCACGCCGCAGATCCAGAACATCATCCCGACGACCTTCTTCAAGACCACCGCCTACGCCGCGCCGATCCTCGGCATCATCGGCGCACTCTTCGTCCTGACGACGGGTATGGCCTACCTGGAGTGGCGCCGCCGCGCCGCCGCGGCCAAGGGCGAAGGCTACGGCGAAGGTCACATCAACGAGCCGACCGTCTACGCCGAGGGCGAGAAGATGCCGCACCCGCTGCTGGCGCTGCTTCCGCTGGTCCTCGTCGGTGTCCTCAACGCCGTGTTCACCCGCATCCTCCCGGGGATCCTGGGGGAGAAGACGGTCATCGCGGGCACGGTGGTCGGCAAACCGCACGAGGTGATCGTCGTCACCAAGGACAACCTCGGTATCTGGGCGGTGGAGGGTGCACTCATCGCCGGCATCCTGTGTGTGCTGATCTTCGCGTGGAAGCCGGTCAAGGAGCACTTCACCGCAGGTTCCAAGGAAGCGGTGGCCGGTGCCCTGCTGGCATCGCTGAACACCGCGTCGGAATACGGTTTCGGTGGCGTGATCGCCTCCCTGCCCGGATTCGCCGTGGTGGCCAAGGGCCTGTCGGTGATCCCGAACCCGCTCATCAACGAGGCGGTGACGGTGAATCTGCTGGCCGGGGTGACCGGTAGCGCCTCCGGCGGTATGTCGATCGCACTCGGCGCGATGTCGGAGCAGTTCATCAGCGGGGCGATGGCCTCGGGTATCCCGATGGAAGTGCTGCACCGGGTGGCCTCGATGGCTTCGGGTGGTATGGACACGCTTCCGCACAACGGTGCGGTCATCACTTTGCTCATGGTGACCGGGCTGACCCACAAGTCCTCCTACAAGGACATCTTCGCGATGACCCTGCTCAAGACGTTGGCAGTGTTCGTCATCATCGCCGTGTACTACATCACGGGAATCTACTGAGCCGTCGCGGAAGAGTGGCGCCGTTCCAGGATGGCGCCACTCTTCGTTCGTCGGAAGAGAATGTCTTCGGCGTGACAGGTGAAGGGATAGCCTTGCGAAAAAGACGGATGAGAATTGCGGGGGACAAAGGTGGTTAAAGGCGACAATACGACGGCTGTAGGGCGCCCCCGCGATCCTGACGTCGAATGCCGCGCCTTGGAGACAGCGCTGGAGATCTTCAGCCGTAAAGGATGGTTCGGTTTCACGATCGGCGCGGTGGCCCAGCGCGCCAAGGTCGGTAAATCAGCCATCTATTTGCGTTGGGGGAGTCGTGAACAGCTCCTTCTGGACGCTTTCCGTGAGATCCGCCCGTTCGAGGAGACCTCTCCAGATGTCTGTTCTGTGCGCGAGGCGGTCGCTGCGCATCTCGTGCAACGGGTGACCGTCTACTTCACCCCCGTCGGTTTGGCGTTGATGCGCCTGCAGGTCGAGTACGAGGCCGATCCCGAACAATTCGACGCTTCCTGGCGGACTGTCATCGGGGCGAGCCTGGAGACGACACGGGCCCTGCTGACCTCCGCGTCGGAGAAGGGCGAACTGGTGGCGGGCGCTCCCACATCGGCGATCGCGGAAGCGCTCGACGGCGTCTGTCTCGCCCGTGCTGTCGCTACGCCGGTCAGCGAACGGTCTTCTGTCTTGAGCGAACTCGACGGCTGGGCGCAGAGCGTCATCGCGCATTTCGTGGAACCCTGGCTGGCTGTTGAACCTGCTTGAGATGACGGGCCGGTGGGGTGAGGGGGAGGCGCCGCGGCGCCTCCCCCTCACCCCACCGCTATCCCTTCAGAGACCGCGCCACAGACCGGCCACACCGGTGCCGGTGTCCAAGGGCATGGTGGCCAGGCCGAGTTGACCGGAGTCGAGGTTGGCGATGGTCCGTGCCGTCAGGATCGCGCCGGTGGCGCCGACAGGGTGGCCCCAGGCGATGGCGCCGCCCAGCGGGTTGACCGTCTGGTCTTCCAGTCGGGACTCCCGGATCGTCGCGAGGGCTGATGCCGCGAACGACTCGTGGAGTTCGACCCACCGGAGGTCTTGCGGGCGAATCCTGTTGCGGCCCAGGACGGCGTCGATCGCCGGGGAGGACAGCCAAGGCATCCGGTCCGGGTCGTGCGAAATCCGTACGAAGTCGACCAGTTCGGCCAGCGGATCCAGCCGGCGTCGTCGTGCGACCGAGGCACGCATCAGCACCAGTGCGCTACCGGCGTCGTTCACCCCACAGGCATTGCCTGCGGTGACGGTTCCGTCGGTGGTGTACATCGGCGCGAGGCAGGAGAGCGTTTCCACTGTCACATCGGCCCGAGGATGCTCGTCGGTGTCGATCAGGAGATCTCCCTGGCCGTCGAAGGGCAGCAGCAGGGGGACGATCTCCTTCTCGACCGCGCCGTCGTCCAGGGCTTCCTGCGCGCGGCGTTGTGACTCGACGGCATAGACGTCCTGATCCCGCCGCGACAGGCGGTAGCGTCCGGCGATTCTCTCGGCGGACAGACCCATCGCGGTGCTCTGGAAGGCCTGGTCGAGAACCGGTGGAAGATGCCCGGTCCGAGAGATCCGACCCGGTGAGGCCTGGTCGCGCAGGGCCTCCCGGGTCATGTTCTCGACGCCTCCAGTCACGACGATGTCGACGCCGCCCCCGAGGAGTTCGTGGGCGGCGATCATCACCGCGTGCATGGAGGCGCCGCACTGGCGACTCACGTCGATGGCGGTCGAGGACGGCAACCCGCCGGCCTCGGCGGCGACCAGGCGCGACATGCACCGGTCGGATGCCGAGGAGCCGACGGTTCCGATGATCCATTCGTCGGCGTCGACCGGGGACAGCCCAGCCCGTTCGAGGGCGGCCTCGGCCGCGACCGCGCCGAGGCTCTCTGCCGGAACACCGGCAAAGGATTCACCGAACTCGCACACAGGGGTGCGTGCGTAGCCGACGACCACGATCGGGTCGCGGTCTGCGTCCATCGTCGTGGGCACCGGATCAGTAAGCGGACCAGGCACCGTCGATCGGGTAAGAGGTTCCCGACATGGACGCCGAAGCCGGACCGGTCAGGAAGGCGACCAGTTCGCCGACCTCTTCGGGTTCGATCAGACGCTTGACGTGGACGCGATCGAGCATGATCTTCGCGACGACCTCGTCCTCGCTCATGCCGTGGGCCTTGGCCTGCTCGGCGATCTGCTTCTCGACCAGCGCGGTACGCACATAGGCGGGGTTGATGGTGACGCTGGTGACGCCGCGGGGGCCTCCTTCGAGGGCGACGACCTTCGAGAGCCCCTCGAGTCCGTGCTTGGCAGTCACATAGGCGGACTTGAACTCGCTCGCGCGCAGCCCGTGGGCGCTGGAGACGTTGATGACACGGCCCCAGCCCTTCTCGTACATGTGGGGCAGGGACTGGCGGATCAGGTACCAGGGGGCGTGCAGCATGACACGCATGATGAGCTCGAACCGCTCGACCGGGAATTCCTCGATGGGGCTGACGGTCTGGATTCCTGCGTTGTTGACCAGGATGTCGATGTCGGTGGGGAGCTGCTGGATCTCCTCGAGCTTGGACAGGTCGCAGCGGACTCCCTCGATGTTGGGAACCTCTGCGGCCAGGGCGTCGAGGCCCTCCTGGTTCATGTCCACCGCGAGCACGTGGGCTCCGGTTGCCGCAAGGCTGACGGCGGCTGCGCGTCCGATCCCGGATGCGGCCCCGGTCACCATGGCTCGGCGTCCGTCGTGGCAGTGGGGGTAGATGCTCATCGGTGGTCCTCTCGCGTTGACGACGGGGCTGCTCCGGCCCGTCTTGGCAGGGCTGTCTCCGGCACGCAGGATGTGGCCGTGACGGTCCCCGCCCCACTGTGCGGCCATGAGGCTCCAGATGCCAGGTCCATGGCGACAACACCTGGACGTCCTCCTTGTACGGAAGAACAAAAGCAGGCGGGAGCTGCCGGGGTCAGCGGGAATCGATGATCGGCGCGGAGGCGGTGCCTCTCAATTCCAGGGCCCAGATCAGCTCGACCAGGGTCTGGGGGTCGGACAGGTCGGCGCCGGTCGATTCCTCGAATCGGTTGAGCCGATAGCGTGCCGTGTTGATGTGGACGTGCAGGGCTTCAGCTGTATTCCGGATGCTCAGCCCGTTCGCCAGATGGGCGCGGACCGCGGCCAGCATCTCCTCGCCGTAGGCGCCCTGGGCCAGGACCGGAGCGAGATAGCGGTCGGTGTAGAGCTGGGTGATCTCGGGATGTTCGCTGGCGGCCATACGCCAACCCAGCTCGGCGACGCCTTGGACGCCGCGGCGTCCGATCTGCTGGGCCACCCTGAGTGCGACGACGGCTACTGCGTCGGAGGTGTCGAGCTCGTCCAGGGGGACGAAAGGTCCGATGCCGACCGGGATGTCACCCGAGGTCGGTGTCTGGGCGACCATGCCGAGACACCACCCGTTGTCGATCGCCACAAATGCACGGGATCTGCTTGTGCTGCCTGATGTTTCGAGGCGGCGGCGCAGCTGTTCGGCATCGGCTCCGGGCGCGACCGAGGCGCGGACCGCGGCGTAGGGGGCGTCCGGGTCGAGGCAGTAGTGGGCGATGTCGACGACTCGGGCGCGTCCGGCGAGCAACGAGCGGGCCGCGCTGGCCCGCTGTTGGGAGTCGCGGAGCGCTGCATTCAGCTTGAGGGCGTGGTAAGTGGTGACGACGCGTGAGGAGAAGGCGTCCCCCACGTCCCAGAGGATCTGCATCCCCTGGACGGTGCGTTCGGGGCGGACGCCGTGGTCGGTGCACATCCGGATGAACCGTTCGAGGATCGCCGCATTGCAGATGCGGTAGGCCCGGACGATGTCCTCGACGGGCACGTGTGCGTGAAAACGTTCGGTAGCGGTCTGAGCTGCCCCGGCCAGGGTGGCCGGGGTGGGTGGGCGTCCTGTCCGGAGGGCGGCCAGGGCGATCTCGAGATCTCGCTGGATGGAGGCGTCCAGGGGGTCGCGGCCGACCGAGGCATAGGTGCGCAGCTCGCTCCAGATGTCGCGGCACACTTGGTCGCGCAGGGGGTCGAGTTCGGCGGCCAGGGCATCCAGCACGTCCGAGAAGGTGGACTCGGAGGTGGCGCCGGAGTCGGAGGTCACAAGGGGAGTTTAGGTCGGATCGACGGCCGCGCAGGAATTGTTCTCCGATCTTTGGCCCCGGTGACCTCCTGGTATCTGCTGTCGGCTCGAGGATCTTTGGTGGGCAACGGATCTGGGTCGGGGCGTGGAGGCGAGCCGGAATACCCAATGGCTTCCCACAGGGTTCTATAACCAAAAGTTTTGACATATTCGGTTGAATGCTAAAATTATTGCCCGGTATAGCCGACCAATCCGGCAGACCACACCCCCGAATCGAAGGAACGCCACGCTGAGTCGGCACGCCCCTGACCGTCGTCGCCGATGCCGAACCGCACAGCACCCTGCTCAAACAGAAGTGTTGAGTAGTTGGCGGGTGAAGACTTCGCGTGGGGTGTAGTACCCCAGAGTGGCTCGGGGTCGGTCATTGAGCTCGTCAGCGATGGCGTCGAGGTAGGGCTGGTGCTGCGGGATCGTGGTGCCCTTGGTCAGGTACTCACGGATCAGCCCGTTGGTGTTCGCGCTGGAAGGCCGCTCCCACGGGGAATGGGGGAGCGCGAAGTACACCGGGACATCGGTGGCCACGGTCAGGGCCGCGTGGCGGGCCATCTCGCTTTCCTGGTCCCAGGTCAGCGAACCGAACACATGCCGGCCGAAGCCGTTGACGGTATCGATGAGCACGTCCGCGAGCGGGTCGGCTTTTGTCGAGTTCCGGTGTCGCTCTCGCCACACCACCGTGTGATCCCGGTCGATCAACATCCCGATCTATCGATCATCAAGCCCCTGCGCGATCCCCACAGCGATCTGCGCCCGATCCACAAATGTTCAACATCCTGCGCACCACCCACCACCACCAGCACCGTTGTTACGACGCTATGACACCGCCTCCTGATTTTGTTGGATTTCACGTCAAAATAGATTGTGTCAATATCTGCGTTGGCTGTTCAGTAGAAATGGCCATATAGCCGTGGCGCCTGGTGTAGCCCCGACTAGAAATCGGGGAAGGAGAAAACCCCAGGATCAGTCGCGCCGTTCCAGGACATCGAGTGGGTCGCCTCGTACGGCCTTGAATGCAGGTCCGACACCTGCCACCAGGAGGACCCCGGCGCAGCCTGCTGCCAGATAGCCCAGGTCGGAAGGTCGGTAGAGAGTGATCTGGGTGCTCAACGTCGACCGCGACCATTCCTCCACGAAAGGTTGCCACACAGAAACGGCGCCTGCCGTGATCAGCCCGGCACCACATAGGACGACGACGACATCCAGGACGACGAGGAGACCGATGTCCGTCCCCCGCGCTCCGTACGCCCTGGCCATGCCGAACAGCCACCGACGGTCGCGCACGATGATGCTCTCCGCCACCAGCACTCCGACCGCGCCCAGACACAACACCGCCGCACCCAAGACCCGGTACACCAGTTCGACTCCGGCGCCAGCACGGCGCAGACCGGCGTGATCGGGTGGCTGCTGCACGACACAGATGTCATCGGACAGACCATCCATGACCCGGGCCAGGTCGGTAGCCTCACGGCAGGCACGCGCCACATCCTCTTTCGGGGAAACCCCCGGAGCGTCCGACCAAGCCAGCACCCGCCATGACGCCGACCGGTGCGACTCAGCCGACACCCCGGTTCGGGCCAACGGCAGATAAGCAGGAGAGATGACGACCGCATCCGGCTGCAGGAAAGCCAACGCTGCCGGAGCCGGTTGGAAAGCCTCTGCAGGAACGGACACTCCATCGACACAACCGCCGACGGAGACGCCTTCCGCGGAACTCACCGCCATGGACGAACCTTCCGCGCCCGTCAACGACACCCCGGCCGTAGCTGAGGCAGCACGGGTAGCCACGACACCAACATAGGTGCGCTTCGACGGGCCGCGCCCGTCTCCGGGGGAGCGCTGATCGCCGCTCTGCCCGGTGCAGGAGACGCGAAGGTCCGGCAGCGGCTCCACCACCAGATGATGCAGACCTGCCTCCCGGCTCAATGCCTCGGCCAGAGCCGAGGCTGTCTCGCTGCGGGACAGTGAAGGGATCCGAGGTACGTCGATATACATCAGACCCGGCGGGCCGTTCACCTCCCGGACCGCACTGCGCAGATCGGAGGAGGAAGCATCCGCCAGGGCCGAGGTCACGAGGAAAAGAACTAGAGCCAGGGCCAACATCGTCATCATCGTGACCGTCCGCCCGATGCTGCGGCGAGCCAGAGCTAACGCCAACATGGTCACCCGCCAGAGCCGACTCACCGGAGACCTCCTGCCGCCACGGTCAGCCGTCCGCGGGACAGATGAAGCATACGGTCGGCCATCGCCGCAACAGCGGCATCATGACTGACCACGATCACGGTCGTGCCGATCTCCTTCAACGCGTAAAGATCTGCGGCGACCGCGTTACCTGTCTCCTCGTCCAGATTTCCGGTGGGCTCGTCGGCAACGAGAACCCGAGGCTGCGATGCCATGGCGCGGGCGATCGCCACACGTTGACGTTGTCCACCTGACATGGCGCTCACCGGGCGGTGCAACAACTCGGCGACGCCCAACCGATCGAAGACCTCCACTGCTTGGGCACGGGCAGCCCGTCGACTCAGACGGGGATTGAAGTGCCACGGGAGCAGGACATTCTGCAGAGCAGTGGCGGCAGGATCGAGATGGAAGGACTGGAAGACCATCCCGATGGTGGCTGCCCTGATCCTGGTGCGGGCCCGTTCACCGGTAGGAACGGCCACCCCATTCACGAACACCTGCCCGGTGGTGGGGGTGCGCATCAACGCGAGCACGGAGACAAGAGTCGATTTGCCCGCACCGGAACGTCCGACGATCGCAGTGGTGCTGCCCCCTGCCTCGAAGGAGCAGCTGATGTCGTCGAGGGCCGATACCGGGCCATGACGAGTGGGGTAGACGACGCCTGCGTTTCTGATCTCCAGATCAGGGGGGCGGCTCATGGCGTGGCGCCGACAATCTTGTCGCCAGGCGCCACACCGGACAAGACCGTCCTGCGCACTCCGTCCCCAGGCCCGACGACGACGGGAACCTCCTGGGTACCGCCGTCCCCGGTGAGTGTCGTCACGATGAGATCTTTCCCGGTCTCGTCGGTACGGATGTAGATCTCGGGGACGACGGGGTGTGCCTGTCCAGAGGCGTGACTGATCTTCAGCGTGGCCTTCAGATTAGGCATCGTTCCGGAGAACTCGGGGAGCACGCACAACGCCCGTGGTTCAGTGGTGGACGAACCGGGCGGAGCTAGGACGAGTGCTTGACAGTCTGCGGTGCGCTTTCCCAGGGTGCTGGGAAAGGTCGCTTTGCCGGTGATCTCGGCGTGGCTGAAACGGATCGCTTGAGTGGCGGTGAGTGGCGCGGAGAGCACCGTCAGCCAGCCACGGATCAGAAGTTTGGTGGGGGTAAAGGTGAAAGCGCCACCGACAGCTGCGAAAGCAGGTCCTGTCGACTTGCTGATTTGGGCGAGCTGGGATTTCGCCACGGTGCCGGCTTTCTTGCTGCTGATCGCCTTCGCCAGGGAGAACCTGCCCAGTTCGGTGTTTGCGGCGACCGGGACGGAGGGGATCTGCGTGGTGGAGGGAGCCTCCGTGCGGCTCGGTGGAACGGCCCGTCCCTGATCCGACGGTGGCGCCCCCGGTTTTCCTGAGGGGTTCTTGGATGGTGCGGTCGGCGTGGGGGAGGGGGGCGGATCCCCCGCAGGGAAGGCCACCGTCCGCACCCGGGAAGCGCCTCGGGGGGCTGTCGGGGCCGCGACGTCCGGGGTGTTCTTCTCGTCGCCGGGGCAGGGGATGACAGCTCCGCCGGAGTCGTCACAGGCTCGAGCCTTGGTGAATCTCGGTGCCGGAGTGAACTCGATGCCCTCGGGAAGGGGAATGACCAGCTCGTCGAGCTTGGCGGTGTTCGCCTCTAACGTCGCGGAGAAGGACAGGGCCGTCGGCGCGGTCACCTCGTAGGTGGTGGTGGCGGTCGTGGCGGCTGCGGATTGAGGGGCGCTGGTCGTCGGGGGAGTGGGTGGTGGTCCTCCGCAGGCCACTGTTCCCAGGAGGACCACTGCGGCCAAGGGGATGACAACACGGCAGCGACCGCTGTATGTCATCGGGCTTCCTGGGAGGTGGTTTCCATGAGCGCCTTTTCGATGGTCTTCCCTTGATGGTCCTTAGGGTTGACCGGTATCTCTTTTCCGCATTTGAGTTGGCCGATCATGCTTTCTTTGAAACCCTCGATGTCATGTGAATTGGCCATCTCTATGCGCTTGTTGTTTTCGTCATCAATGGTTATGAAACCTTGGGTTTTTCTTTTTTGAGGAACAGGCAGTTTCTCCAGTTTCCCTGGCCTTCCAGTCGCGCGCCAGGTCATATATGTTTGGTATGCGGATCGACAGGCGATGATGTCATAGGCCCGCGCCTGTGTCATTTGTTCAGCAATGGTCTCATCTTGAGTATTTTTGTACTGGTCAGATATCCCTGGGGTGGAGATTGTTTCATCGATAACTTCGATCGGGAGTCCTGAAAATATTGGATGCTCCCTGGTGAGTTGTCGTTCTGTGGTTTCAGCGCATCCGGTCAAGGAAGAGCAGATTAATATCAGTGTTGCTGATGCTGTCGCGTATTTCTTTTTATCCGATCCCATTTTAGCTACCCAGTCCTGGCGAATTATATTTCGCCTGGTGGCGAGAGAGTTGCTCGTCGCCACCAGGCTGACGGTCAGTCAGATGTCAAGGTCATAGGTTCCGGTGAACTTATTTTTGCCTGCCCCATGCCATCCTTTGCAATTTGCAACATTATCTCTAATTCCTTGAAGGATATATGTTGCGTTGCGAACTCCGGTCCACTGTCTTCTGTCTACATTAAATGTAGTGATCTCATCGGTGGTTCTCACGGAGGATATGGACTTCAGTCTGGCAACCTTGGTTGGATACGGGTCGCTAGTGTGTTGGGTAAGTCTTATTGTCCCACCTGAGGTGAATTGATGCATATCAGACCAGACTCCATAATCGCAAGAAACCCTGATTTTTAGCTTTATTGTCTCGCCGCCGGGCTATACGCTTGCGGGGGATGTTGAAAGGAGAAGGCAACAGCTGATTGCGCAAGATGTTACTGCTGTTCCACGAAGAAGTTTTCGCATTTTATGACTCCTGTTGTTGGGGGAAATTTCCCCGAGAAGTTTTTCTCGTAGAATACATCGCGATGAGCCTTTCCCGTGGAAGGTGGAGGGTTGTGTGGGTCACATGTGGTGACTAGATTGCATCAGAAGACAGAAATTAATCACATTTATAATGTAAGTAAGTTACTGCATTAAAGAAGCTTGCTTTGGGTAAGGATAAATTTAGGTTCTGATGTTGGCCGATCTGGGAGGCTGATGGCCTAATTCTTTTGGGCGAAAGTCTGTAAATTTATGTTTTTCATGAGAGTTGGTCCTGGATTTTGGGTCAGCTTTATGAGTGGCGATTGCGTTGTGATTCTCGGCGGCTTGGCGGATTCAACTGGTCGTCGCGACACCTCGATCCGGAGGTGTGTGATGGTTCGACGACAGCAAGCACTCGATCGGGCGATCCGGCCGAAGCTGTGGTCGCCGGGGTGCCTGAAGTTCCCGCGCCAGGTCGAGGTCGCGTTCTGGGAAAAGATCGCGAAAGGGCTGCTCGCCGAAGAAGCCGCGGGGGCTGTCGGTGTCGCGCAGGCAGTCGGAGCGCGCTGCTGCGAGCGGAGGGGAAGGACGTTTGTGAGATCGCGCGAGAGATCGGCCGGGATCCGGGGACGATCTCTCGCGAGTTGCGCCGTAACGCCGCAGTGCGCCATGGCGGCAGCGGGTATCGGGCGTCGGGCGCTCAGAGGAAGGCAGCTGCGGCCGCGAAGCGCTTGAAAAACGCGAAGCTGGTCGCGAACCTTCGGCTTCATGCCTATGTCGAGGAGCGACTTGCGGGGCGCATCACTCGCGTCGACGAGATCCGGATCGAAGGTCCCGAACCTCCGCGGTTCACCGGGCGGAACAATCCTCCTCGCAAGGACAGGGCGTGGTTGTGGGCCTGGAGTAAGGGCCCGCCGAGGCCGAAGACCGCGCCGTCCCCGGACGCTGGGAAGGCGACTTACTGATCGGATGGAATGCTCCGCGGTCGGAACGGTCGTCGAACGTAAGACGCGCTACACGCTGCTCGTGTACCTGCCGCGGGAGGAGGGCTGCCGACACAAGGGGACACCGAAGAACGGGCCCGCGTTGGCTGGCTATGGCGCGATCACGATGAAGAACGGCCCTCGCGAGCACGATGTCGACGCTGCCAACCCAGCTGGCGCGGTCGCTGACCTGGGGCCGCGGGAAGGAGATGTCCGCGCACGCCCAGTTCCGCGTCGAGACGGGTATGCCGGTGTTCTTCGCCGACTCCCAATAACCCTGGCAGCGACGAACGAACGAAAACACCAACGGACTTCTCCGGTAGTACTTCCCGAAGGGCAAGGACCTCTTCCGCTGGTCCGCCGAGGACATCGAGGGGGTCGCTCACGCGCTGAACACCTGGCCACGGAAAATGCTCGGCTGGAAGACCCCCGCCGAAGCATTCAACGAGCAACTGTTGTTGTTCCAACAAGCCGGTGTTGCAGCGACCGGTTAAGCCCGGTCTTTTTCCCTGGTTGCTACTTTGCCAATAACGGCTGGGGTTCGCTGAGTCGGTTGATTCTGGGGGCCTCGGTGGGGTGCTGGCGTGGTTGATGGCATAGCGCAGCCTAGGACTTGTGGGTTCGGAGGTGGGGGTGAGGTTGGGCTGGGGTTCGGCCGACTGGGGTGACTTGGGGGCCTTTGGTGCGTAAGGGGATTGGGGGTGCGATGTGCCTTGGGGTTGGTGATGCGGGTTGAGCAGCAGGTTTTCATAACTAAAAGTTTGGCTTCATTCAGTTGAATGCTAAAATTTCACTCGGTATAGCCGAGCAACCGGCGGACCGCCCACCTACCGAAGGACCGCCATGCTGAGCCGACGCGCCGCCATCTCCCTGACTGCCCTCGCCGCACTGAGCATGTCCGCCTGCGGAGCATTCCAGAGCAACAACGGCGCCTCCGACCCCGGCGCGCCCCTGACCGTCGTCGCCGACGCCGAACCGCACAGCACCCTGCTCAAACAGATCCAGAAGGACGGCCTGCTCGGCGACGTGAAACTCCAGATCCGAGAGATCTCCGGCGGCGTCGACCCCAACCAGCTGGTGGCCTCCGGTGACGTCGACGTCAACTTCTTCCAACACACCCCGTACCTGAAGAACTGGAACGCCGAACACAAGTCAGACCTGATCGACGCCGGCGCCGTGCACATCGAACCGCTCGGCCTCTACAGCAAGAAGATCAACAAGGTCGACGACATCCCCCAGAACGCGAACATCGCGCTCCCCGCCGACGCCACCAACCAGGCCCGCGCGCTCTTCCTGCTCGCCGACGCCGGCCTGTTCACCATGGACGTCAAAGCCACCGACCCGAACGTCGACTACGCCAAGATCACCGAGAAGAACATCACCGCCAACCCCAAGCAGGTCACCTTCACCAAGATCGACCGCCCCCAGCTCTTCGCCTCCCTCAGCGACCCGAAGATCACCCTCTCCGTGGTCAACGGCAACTACGCCCTGGAAGGCGGGCTCAACCCCGGCAAGGACGCACTCGTCCTCGAAAAAGCAGCCGACAACCCCTACGTCAACATCCTGGCCACCCGCCCCGCCCTGCAGAAAGACCCCCGGGTCGTCAAACTCGCCCAAGCCCTGCGCGACCCCAAGACCAAGACCTTCATCCAGGACACCTACAAAGGCTCCGTCCTGCCCGCACAAGGCTGAACGATGATCACCCTCGACCACGTCACCAAGATCTACTCCGACCGAGGCACCGCCGTCACCGCCGTCGACGACATCTCCCTCACCATCCAACCCGGCCAGATCTTCGGCATCCTCGGACGCAGCGGCGCCGGCAAGACCACCCTCCTCCGCTGCCTGAACCTGCTCGAACGACCCACCTCCGGCAGCATCACCGTCGACGGGCTCGACCTCACCTCCACGAACAACCGCGACCTACGCGCCGCCCGACAACGCATCGGCACCGTCTTCCAACACTTCAACCTGATGTCCAACCGCACCGCCGCACAGAACATCGCCTTCCCCCTCGAAGTCACCGGGACCGACAAGAACGACCGCGCCGACCGCGTCGCAGAACTGCTCGACCTGGTCGGACTCGCCGATCGCGGCGACAAATACCCCTCCGAACTGTCCGGCGGTCAGAAACAACGGGTCGGCATCGCCCGTGCGCTCGCCGCACGCCCCTCGGTGCTGCTCTCCGACGAAGCCACCAGCGCACTCGACCCGGCGACCACCGAACAGATCCTCGACCTGTTCAAAGCCGTCAACCAGGCCACCGGCGTCACCGTCGTCCTGATCACCCACGAAGCCGAGGTCGTCCGGCGGATCTGCGACTCGGCGGCGCTGATGGAAGCCGGACGCTTCGTGGAACAAGGCCCGCTGCTGGACCTCGTCGCCGACCCCGACTCACGACTCGCGGAGATCCTGCTACCCACCGGCGATCACGACCTGACCATCCCGGGAAGACATCTCACCCTGTCCTTCGCCGACGAACGAGCCGTCGAACCCACCCTGTCCCGGCTGTCCGCCGACCTGGGCGTCGAACTCTCCGTCCTCGGCGGGACCCTCGAACGGGTCGCCGGTCGCCAGGTGGGCCGCCTCCGGGTCACCTACCTCCCGGGCGCGGTCCCCGACGAGACCGTCACCTCCTACCTTCGTGACCGGGGAGTCACGGTGAAAGCGGCATGAAGACGACCTCGTTGACCGATGCCCTGCCCGAACTGATGATCGCGCTGGGTGAGACCGCCTGGATGTCGATCTGGGCCTTCCTGATCACCCTCGTCCTCGGCATGATCGCCGGGATCGGACTGCGACTGACCGCGCCCGACGGCATGACTCCCCGCCGGGCCTTCCACCAACTCTTCGGGGCCGTCGTGAACCTCACCCGGAGCCTGCCCTTCCTGATCCTGCTGATCGTGCTGATCCCCTTCACCCGCTTCGTGGTCGGGACGGCCTACGGCCCCACCGCTGCAATCGTCCCCCTGGCCGTGGGTGCGATCCCGTTCTACGCACGAGTCGTGGAATCCGCCGTCCGGGAAGTCGCCCAAGGGAAAATCGAAGCAGCCCAGTCGATGGGCGCCAGCACCTGGCAGATCGTCCGCAAAGTACTGATCCCCGAAGCGATGCCGGGCCTCGTCGCCGGAGCGACCCTCACCCTGGTCACCCTCATCGGCTATTCGACGATGGCCGGAGCCATCGGCGGAGGCGGCGTCGGCGACTTCGCGATCCGCTACGGCTACCAGCGGTTCAACGGCCCGGTGCTGCTCGCCTCCGTGGTCGTGCTCATCGTGATCGTGCAGGCCGTCCAGATGATCGGCGACGCGGTCGTGCGATCCATGAACCACAAACGCGGCTGAACCGGATCCGGCCGTCCATCCTGGACGAGCAGGAAAGAAAAAGCATAAAGAACGCATATCGCTTGCTGGCCGGGGTCCGACTTCTTAGAGTTCGGGAAAGTTCTGTCACAGAACAGAATCCAACTCGACGAGGAGTTCGGTCATGCCAGCGCGCGCCGCCCTGCCCATTCTGATCGCCGGAGTGGTCGGGCTCACCGGAATACACCCTTCCGCCGCCGCGCACAGCGCCGACATACGCCCGGGCCGCGCGACGTGCATCGACCAGGCCAGGACGCTCACCGCCGAGGAAAACCTCCTGGCCCGGCCCGAAGCCACCCGCTTCATCAGCGGCGGCGGCTTCGACGACCTGCTCGCCAAGTTCACCTCGGACATCTGCCGGGCACCGAACCTGGCCGACGCCACCCGGACCACCACCGCCGCATCCCAGGACCTGTGGCGTCGGGCCGTCGACCGGGCCCAAGGCCGCGCCACCACCGGAGCCCTCAGTGCAGGAGATGACCGTCCGCTCTACTGGGCCAGGCTGACGATGACCGCTCACCTGCGCAGATGGACACCACCGTATCCGCTGGGAGACACGAGCAGGGCCGGGTTGATCGCCGACGTCGACCGCATCAGTCGAGGACAGCTCGACCTGTCCTTCCCCGCCGCGCCAGGAATCAGGAAAGTCCTGATCACCGGCTTCGACCCGTTCATGCTCTCCGACGAGATACGACAGGCCAATCCCTCCGGGGCGAGCGCACTGGCCCTCGACGGGCAGACCTTCCAGACCTCCACCGGGCCGGTGCGGGTCGAAGCGGCCCTCTTCCCCGTGCGCTGGCGTGACTTCGGCGACGGCATGGTGGAAAAAGCGCTGCTCCCGCACCTGAAAGCGGACCGCAATCAGGTCGACCTGTGGATCACCACCAGCCAAGGGCGTGACGGACGCATCGACCTGGAACGACACAACGGGATCTGGCGCGGTGGCTTCCCCGACAACGAGGACGCCTGCTACCGCGGCCAGGCTCCCATCCCCGCCGGGCTACCGACTCTGACCCCCGCACCGCAATGGACGCGGTCCACTCTCCCGATTGCCCGGATGATCGCAGCACAGACCGGCCCCTTCCCGGTGTACGACAACACCGAGGTCGAAGAACTCCCCGGTCACACACCGGCCGAACCTGTCACCACGACCTGCCCTGCACCGCCCAGTACCGGTACCACCAGGCCGGACGGGCCCACCCGCGGATCGAAGGCCCGCTCCGGGGGAGGGGGGAACTACCTGTCCAACGAGATCGCCTACCGGGCGACCCTGCTCCGGGACGCATTGGGAGCCGACCTGCCCGGCGGGCACCTGCACACTCCGGTCCTGGGCGGGCTGAGCGACACCGACCGGGACGAACTGAGCAATCCCACCTTCGAGGCCAATCGGAAGATGATCAACGACCAGATCCGGGCGCTGCTCCTGGTCGCCGCCGACACGACCGCGCAACGGCCTTCCCGGAGTCCGAAGGAATGACCTGCGTTCACAACCACCCGTTGTCCACCGCGATCCGGGTCGCTTCGGCACGGTCACAGCAACAGACCACCGCCAGCGGAAGCCGTTCTCGGCCACGGCCGTAGCCGTTCCCACTGGCTGGCGATCGGGAACAACCGGGTCTCGTCACCACCGGGGGCGTAGAACTGCACCCCGACCGGAAGCCCTTCGATCGTCCCTGCGGGCAGACAGACCGCCGCATGCCCGGTGACATTCGCCAAAGTGGTGAAGGCGACGAAAGGCAACGAGCGCTGCCACGACCTGGCCGCGCCGACTGCGGACAGCTGCCCGACCCGCGGCGGAAGCGCGGCCAATGTCGGGGTGAGGAGAAGGTCGTACTCGGAGAATTCGCTACGGACCCGCTTTGCGAGGCGCCCGGCTGCCTTGATCGCGGACAGACGCACCAGCGGGCGTACCCACGAACCTGACCGGGCCACCTCACGGGTGCGGGCCTCGGCCAGGTCAGGATGCTCGACCTGACGCAGACTTGCCCGCATCCCCGCGTAGTAGAGCGTGGTGAAGCTTCGGGAACTGTCCGGCCACCGTCCGTCCAGCCGAACCATGCGGTGCCCTGCCGCGGCCAGGACGTCGACGGTCTCCGCCAGCAACCGGCAGATCCGCGGATCCACCCGGACCCCAGGCCACGGGGAGCGGGTGAACCAGCCGATACGCAGCGACCCCGGCTCCCTGGCTGCCGCCTGCCCGAAGGACTCACCGGGCTCCGGCGCCGCATAACGATCGACCCGGGTCGACCCTCGGACGGCGTCATAGACCAAGGCGCTGTCGGCAACGGTGCGGGACATCACACCGATCGTCCCCAACGGTCCCCACAGGTCCGGAGACGGTGCGGTGCTCACCCGGCCACGGACCGGTTTCAACCCGACGAGTCCGCACGCGGAGGACGGGATCCGGATCGACCCACCGCCGTCGCTACCGATCGCGACCGGGACCATCCCCGAAGCCACTGCCACCGCCGACCCGCCGCTGCTCCCACCGGGGGAGTGGGTCGTCCGCCAAGGATTGACGGTGGCACCCCAGTCGCCCTCGGTGAACGGGAAGAGGCCGAGCTCCGGCATCCTGGTGGTTGCCACGAGGACGGCCCCGGCCGTGCGCAGCCGACCGACCACCTCCGAGTCGACTTCGGACGGAGACGAACCGGTGCGGCCACCGTGAGTGGTCACCACTCCGGCGATCCGGTTCTCGGCCTTGACCGCGACCGGGACCCCGGCCAGGGCGCCTCGCACAGCGACCGGCCGGGCGTCCACGGCGTCGGCCTCGGCGCGGGCACGACCGGTGAATACCTGCTCGACGGCGTGGAGAGCCGGGTCGCGTGCCATGATCCGGGACAAGGACGCATCGGTGACCGCCCGGGCCGTGCACCGGCCCGAATGCACCGCGCGGGCGATGGACACGGCCTCCTGCGGGCAGTCCTGCGCGTCGGGCATCTCGGTGGTCCTCCTCCGGTCCGGGTAGGGCACAGTCTCGCACCGGCCGTCGCCGCGGCACCTGGACGGGGACGGCAGCTGGGGGTACGCCTCGCGGGTGACTACCGTTGGCACCGGTAAGTGCATTCGAACCCTTGGGAGGAAGACCATGTCACAGGTTGACGTAGCAGCTCTGGCTGCGGTCGCGCCGGACGCGCGCCGTCGCTACGAGGAATATGCGACGGCCGGGCTCAAACTCGACATCACCAGGGGCAAGCCCTGCACAGACCAGCTCGATCTCTCCGAGGCGCTGCTCTCCCTGCCAGGTGCGGGGGACTACTCCACCTCGGTCGAGGGCGACCTGCGCAACTACGGAGGCGTCCCGCGAGGCCTGGCCGAGCTGCGCGAGATCTTCGGCCCGCTGCTCGACATCCCCGCCGATCAGATGGTCGTGCGGGACAATGCCTCCTTGGCGCTGATGTACCAGTGCATCTCCTCCTCCTTCTTCCACGCCCTGCCTGGTGGGAACGAACCGTGGCGCTCCGGCGAGATGACCTTCCTCGCACCGTCGCCGGGCTACGACCGCCATTTCGCGGTCTGCGACGAACTCGGAGTGAAGCTGCACACCGTCGAGATGACCGATCACGGCCCGGACATGGACGAAGTCGAACGGCTCGTCGCCTCGGACCCCACGATCAAGGGCATCTGGTGCGTCCCGAAGTACAGCAACCCGACCGGCGTCACCTATTCGGAGGAGACGGTGCGTCGGCTGGCCTCGATGCCGACCGCGGCCGACGACTTCCGGATCTACTGGGACAACGCCTACGCGATCCACCACCTCGGCGACGAGCACGACACGCTGATGTCGATCCTCCGAGCCTGTGCAGACGCCGGGAACCCTGACCGGGTATTCGTTTTCGGCTCGACGTCGAAGGTGACTTTCGCCGGCTCCGGCATTTCGTTCTTCGGAGCTTCTCCGTCGAATGTCGAATGGTTCCTCGCCCGCGACGAAATGCGCGCGATCGGCCCGGACAAGATCAATCAGCTCCGGCACCTGCGTTTCTTCCGGGACGCCGACGGTGTCGTCGCTCACATGAAGAAACACCAGGAGATCCTGGCGCCGAAATTCGCGATCGTGGACGCGGCGCTCACCGAGGACCTGTCCGCATTGGGTGTGGCCACCTGGACCGAACCCCGCGGCGGGTACTTCGTCAGCCTCGACGTCCTGCCGGGGACCGCGGCCAGGGTCGTCGAACTGGCCAAGGCTGCAGGAGTGGCACTCACCCCTGCCGGGTCCACCTTCCCCGGCGGGGTCGACCCCCAGGACACCAATATCCGGATCGCGCCGAGCTTCCCGACCGTCGAGGACCTCACCGCGGCGATGAAGGTGCTGACGACCTGCGTGATCGTCGCCGCCGCCGACAAACTGTTGTGACGACACGCTGAAGAGCCCGGCCTGTCGGGTCGGTGCCCAGGAATTCTCGGTCCGACCCGACAGTGGGCTCTTTTTCTGTGCCATTCCTCTGCATGAGATCGCCGTGTGACTTTCAATGACGGCTCGGTGGGATCAGGCCGGGTATCGTGCAGAAATTCACATGATGCAGAGGGGGCATGATGTTCCAGGCGACAACGGCGTCGGCCATTTCTTTCGGGGCGGAAAGCTCGATGATCATCGGTGCCGTGGCAGTAACGGCTCTGGCGTCGTTGATGGTGGGCGCGGTCTTTCGAGAACAGGTCCTGCGCTGCGACACCGGCACGGAACGCATGGGGGAGATCGCCCGCGCCGTCCAGGAGGGGGCTTCTGCCTATCTGAACCGTCAGATGCGGACCTTGGCAGGTTTCGTCGTCCTGGTCTTCGGTCTGCTGCTCCTGCTTCCCGCCGACGACTGGTCGATCCGGGCCGGGCGCAGCATCTTCTTCATCGTCGGTGCGGGTTTCTCCGCCGCCATCGGATATCTGGGCATGACCTTGGCGGTCCAGGCCAACGTCCGGGTCGCAGCGGCGGCTCGCGACGGTGAGCAGGCTCCGGGTTTCCGGATCGCGGTGCGCACCGGCGGTGCCGTCGGAATGGCCACGGTGGGTCTGGGGCTGTTCGGCGCGGCACTGGTGGTGCTGCTCTACCGGACGCAGGCCCCTGCAGTTCTGGAGGGATTCGGCTTCGGCGCGGCCCTGCTCGCGATGTTCATGCGCGTCGGGGGAGGGATCTTCACCAAAGCCGCCGACGTCGGGGCCGACCTGGTCGGCAAGGTCGAGCAGGGTATCCCGGAGGACGATCCCCGCAATGCGGCGACCATCGCCGACAACGTGGGCGACAACGTGGGTGACTGTGCAGGCATGGCCGCCGATCTCTTCGAGAGCTACGCGGTGACCCTGGTGGCTGCGCTGATCCTCGGGCGGGCCGCCTTCGGTGAGCAGGGGCTCGTCTTTCCGCTGATGGTTCCGGCGATCGGGGCGTTGACCGCGGTCCTGGGGGTAGTGGCGACCCGTTCCCGCCCGGGGGAGAACGGGCTGACCGCCATCAATCGTGGATTCCTGGTCGCGGCCTCGGTGTCTGCGGTGACCTGCGGGACGGCTGCCTACGTCTACCTGCCGGGAAGCTTCGGCGAGTTGTCCGGGGTCTCCGCCGAGATCGCCGGGCTGGGACGGGACCCCCGGCTGTTGTCCTTCCTGGCAGTGCTGCTGGGGATCGTCCTGGCCGCGGTGATCCTGGCGATCACCGGTCATTTCACGGGGACGCAGAGCGAGCCGACCCGGAATGTCGCCCGTACCTCGGTGACCGGTCCGGCGACGGTGGTGCTCGCCGGGATCGGCGTGGGCCTGGAGTCCGCGGTGTATACCGCGGCCATCATCGGGATCGCCGTCTACGCGGCCTATCTGCTCGGCGGCGGATCGATCGTGGTCTCCCTCTTCCTGATCGCCTTGGCCGGGTGTGGGCTGCTGACCACGGTCGGTGTGATCGTGGCGATGGACACCTTCGGTCCGGTCAGCGACAACGCCCAGGGCATCGCGGAGATGTCCGGGGATGTCGACGAGGCCGGTGCCCAGGTCCTGACCGATCTCGATGCGGTGGGGAATACGACGAAGGCCATCACCAAGGGCATCGCCATCGCCACGGCGGTCCTGGCTGCGACCGCGCTCTTCGGTTCCTACAACGATGCGGTGATCACGGCATTGCGGACCGCCGGGGTCGAGACGGCCGGGACGGTGGCGGCCTATTCGGTGGTGGAACCGCCGACCCTGGTCGGTCTGATGGCCGGCGCCGCAGTGGTCTTCCTGTTCTCCGGTCTGGCGATCGACGCTGTGACCCGGGCGGCCGGGGCGATCGTCCTGGAGGTGCGTCGTCAGTTCCGGGAGCATCCGGGGATCATGGCGGGCACGGAGAAACCGGAATACGGGCGCGTCGTAGACATCTGCACCCGGGATTCATTGCGGGAGCTAGCTACTCCTGGGATGCTGGCGGCTCTGTCACCGGTGGTGATCGGTTTCTCCCTGGGCTTCGGGGCCTTGGCCGGTTTCCTGGCCGGGGCGATCGGCGCAGGAGTGCTGATGGCGGTCTTCCTGGCGAATGCGGGCGGGGCATGGGACAACGCCAAGAAGATCGTGGAGGACGGAGCACACGGCGGCAAAGGGTCGGACGCCCACGCGGCCACGGTGATCGGGGACACCGTGGGCGACCCCTTCAAGGACACCGCAGGCCCGGCGATCAACCCGCTGCTCAAGGTGATGAACCTGGTGGCGGTCCTCATCGCACCTGCCGTGGTGCAGCTGTCCACCGACCCGGACATCCACCCCTGGTGGCGTTTCGGGATCGCAGCAGCAGCGGCCTTCGTGGTGGTGCTGGCCGTCGACCGCTCGCGCTTCCGAGCGACCCACAACCTGCCGCAGGTGGAGAGCGCCGTCGACGAGATCGGACCCAATGTCCCCCCGATGCATCCGGTGCACGACCGTCCGATGCTGCAACCTCGGGTGCCTCATCTCCCGCACGGCAGACACGGACACGGTCAGCGGGGCGTCAGCACGGTCCCGGCAGGGGTGTCGTCGAAGTCACACACCGTGATCGACGGCCCGTCCGGGCCCACCGACTTCCCGGCACCGCCGCACGAACGACCGGCAGGCCCCACCGGGCCGGAATGACAGGACAGGGAGGGGTTGACTCGCTCGGCGAGCTGCCCCTCCCCGGGCCTGCCCGGACCGGGCGAATGCCTCATGAACGGACGTTGGGACGAGGGTACGGGCGGATCGGGCACGATCCCGCTACCGTGGTGAGATCATGAGCGAACAGACCCGGCGCACGCTCCTCTTCGTGCACGCCCACCCCGACGACGAGACTCTCGCCACCGGCGTCACCCTGGCCCAACGTGTGATCGACGGCGACGACGTCCATGTCCTCACCTGCACCCTGGGTGACGAGGGCGAGGTGATCCCCCCCGACCTGGCACATCTTGCCGCCGACAAGGAGGGAGGACTCGAAGCCCGTCGGAGGGTCGAGCTACGGGCCGCAATGGACAAACTGGGGGTCATCGAACACGTCCTGGGCGAGTCGGTGCTGGGGCCGGGCCGGGCCAAGTACCGGGATTCGGGGATGGCCGGAAGCGCGTCGATGGAACACCCTCGGGCCTTGTGCCGGGCCCCCCTGCCCGAGGTGTCCGCGGCCGTCGCCGATCATCTACGGGCCCTGCGGCCCCAGGTGGTGGTGACCTATGACCCGCACGGAGGATATTCCCACCCCGACCACGTCCGGGTCTACGAGGCGACCTGCGCCGCCGTGACCACCCTGCCACCGAAGGAACGCCCGGCCTTGTGGGCGGTCGTGGTCCGGCGCAGCCAGGCCAGCGCGGACCGCGCATGGGTGGCGAAGCACACCCCGACGGACGCCGGCCTGGTCGTCCCCGGGGCTCGGGAAGCATTTCCGCCCGGAGTGGTGGACGATGGACTGGTGGCCTGGGACGTACGCGGCAGCACCGAGGCGCTGCGCCGACGCAACGAGGCCCTGCGCTGCCACGAGACACAGATCCGCGTCGGCCAGGGCTGGTACGCCCTGTCGAATGACATCGCTGCCCGGTTGAGCGATATCGAGTCGTTCACCCCGCTGGACGCCGCCACCGGCGCCTTCCTGGCCAGGGCCGGGCTGGACGAGGACGTCGACCCGCGGACGGCGCCATGAACGCCGGTGTCGAGCTGATGGCCGGTCCAGGGAGAGGCGCACAGCCCCCGATCGAGGGCACGACGGGCCCTGCCGGGATCGACCCCGGGCTCTTCCGTCGCGTCTTCGGACGTTTCGCCACCGGCGTCACCGTGATCACCACCCGGTGCGAGGGCCACGAACACGCGATGACGGCGAACTCGGTGACCTCGGTCTCCTTGGAACCTCTGCAGATCTTGGTGTGCATCCATCAGGACGCTCGTTTCCACGACGCACTCCTCGACTCCGGGGCGTGGGGGGTCAGCGTCCTTTCCGAACGTTCGCGCGCGGTGGCCGACTGGCTGGCCACCCCCGGACGCCCGTTGACGGGACAGCTCGACCGGGTAGCCCACCATCCAGGAGAGATCACCGGGGTGCCTTTGCTGACGCAGGCACTGGCCCGGCTGGAATGCCGCACCACCGCCGCTCACCCGGCGGGCGACCACACCATCGTGGTCGGTGAAGTGGTCGGCCTGTCGGCTCCGGACGACCCGGACGGACCGCTCGTCTTCTACCGTGGGGAATACCGGAGCCTCGGATGAGCGGACGTCGACTGAGGTTCCCCTCCCGCGCCACCGCCCGGGGCCCGGTCGCCTTCTTCACCGAACGACGGCTCCGCCCCCGAGGCGACGGCCAGGAGGAACCGGTCGGTCCGTGGATGAGGGTGGTGGCCTGGGTCTCCATCGCCGCCGCAGCCCTGGGTGCCGCGTACGTCCTGCTCGCCTGGTACGCCGGGCGTGATGTCCCCGACCACGTGTCCGCCGGTGGCGTCGAGATCGGCGGATTGGATCCGCAGAGCGCACGTCAACGGATCGAGGCAGCATCCGCCCGGTGGGAACGTAGGCCGTTGAGCGTGCGCCTGGAGGACCGGACCGCGATGCTCGCACCCCGTCCTTCGGGCGTCCGGGTCGACAGCACGGCCACGGTCGCCCAGGTCACCGGCCTGCATCTGAACCCGGCGACCGTGTGGCAGCGCCTACGGGGAGATTTCGATGTCCCCGTGCGTTCCGTCGTCGACCAGGCGGTCCTGCGCACGGCTCTGGCACCGGTCGTCGCCCAGGTGGAACGTCCGGTCAAGGAGGGAACGGTGACCTTCCCCGCCGGGGTGGTCGTCGCGGACCGTCCGGTGACGGGACGGACGGTCGATGTCGCGGCCACGGCGCGCGCGGTGGAGGAGCGGTGGCCGGAGTCCCCTGCGGTGCGTGGGGTGGTGCAGGAGTTGTCGCCGCGGGTGTCGGCGCAGGTGTTCGACCAGGCGGTGGAGTCGGTCGCCCGTAAGGCGGTGGCCGGTCCGGTGGAGGTGGTGGCGGCGGGGGGCGCGGTCACGGTGCAGCCGGCGCAGTTCGCTCCGGCGTTGAGCATGGTCGAGGAGGGGGGTGTGTTGTCCTTGAAGGTGGGGGAGCGGGAGATCCTGGATGTGCTGCGCACGGTGGGGCCTGCCGTGGAGCGTGCTCCGGTGAATGCGACGGTCCGGGTGGAGGGCCTGCGCCCGGTGGTCGTGCAGGAGCGGGCGGGTTCGCAGCTCGAGGGTGCTTCTGCGGTGACGGAGGTGACGAAGGCGTTGACGGGTACTCCGCGTCGGGCCGAGGTGAAGTCGGTGCCGGTGGCGCCGACCCTGACTGCGGCGGAGGTCTCCGGTTATCGGATTTCCTCGGAGGTCGGCCGGGCGTCGGTGCGTTTCTCGGCGGATACGGAGAGCGGGAAGTTGGCCAATGCCGCTCAGGCGGTGAAGTCGTTGGACGGGGTGTTGGTGGGGCCGGGGAAGTCGTTCTCGTTCAATGCGACGGTGGGGGCGCGGACGGCAGATCGGGGTTTCGTGGCGACGTCGGGTGTTCTGCCTGGGGTCGGCAGGCAGGACGACGGCGGGGTGGGCCAGGTGGCGTCGGCGGTCTACGAGGCGGCTTTCCGGGCGGGGCTGGTGATGGGCCCGAGGACGGCGTTCTCCTCCTATGTGCCGGGGTTGTCGGCGGGCCTGGACGCCAGGGTGGGTCCGGAGGGGCCGGACGTCTCCTTCTCGGCGGATGCTGCGGGCGGGGTGTTGGTGACGGCGCGGACGACCGGGACTTCGGTGGACGTTGTCCTGTGGGGTCCGCCGGACACGGGGACGACGGTGACGGCGCTGCGTCCGACGAAGGTGACGCGTCCGGCTGCGGTGCGTGACCGGTCGGCGGGGTGCCGGGCGCGGACCCTGCAACCGGGTTTCGACATCACGGTGCGTCGGGTGTGGACGGTGCAGGGACGTGAGGAGCGTCGTGATGAGATCTTCACCCGGTACGCCCCGGTGCCTGCGGTGACCTGTGGTTGACCGTTCTCGCTGATGGGGGTTTCGCCGGCGGTCTTTGCCGGGGTGTGTCCGCGGTGAGCGGATGTTTCTCCGTGCCGGGCCCGTTCCACATCGGGGCTTGTCGGGGGGATACTGTGTCTGGCGTCATACCAGCTCAGGAGGACCTATCCCATGACGTACGTCATCGCTCAGCCTTGCGTCGACATCAAGGACAAGGCTTGCATCGAGGAATGTCCCGTCGACTGCATCTACGAGGGTGAACGTTCTCTGTACATCCATCCGGACGAGTGTGTCGACTGCGGGGCCTGTGAGCCCGTCTGCCCGACCGAAGCGATCTTCTACGAGGACGACGTCCCGGACGAGTGGGCCGATTACACCGGCGCGAATGCCGAGTTCTTCGATGACCTCGGTAGCCCAGGCGGCGCAGCCAAGCTCGGACAGATCGGTAAGGATCACCCGTTGATCTCGGCTCTGCCCCCTCAGGGCGAGTGAGCTCGGCATCGCAGCGGGCGGGCGGGAACTCCCCGGCGGGTCTCCCGCCCGCTCAGCGTTTCGGTCTGCCTGATTTTCCGTGGGACACGTTGGCGCCGGCCAAGCAGCGGGCTTCGGCGCATCCTGATGGCATCGTGGATCTGTCGATGGGTGCTCCGGTCGATCCCACTCCGGAGGTGATCCGTCGGGCTCTGGCGGAGGCTGCGGATGCGCACGGCTATCCGCAGACGCACGGCACGCCGGCTCTGCGGGCTGCGGTCGTCGAGTGGTTCGAGCGGCGTCGGGGTGTGGCCGGGCTCGATCCGGCAGGTGTCTTGCCGACCATCGGGAGCAAGGAGATGGTGGCCTGGTTGCCGATGCTGCTGGGGCTGGGCCCCGGGGATGCGGTGGCTTTTCCGTCGGTGGCCTATCCGACCTATGACGTGGGTGCACGGTTGGCCGGGGCGAGGCCGCTGCCTTTCGACAAGGTGGCAGAGCTCGGCCCGGCGGAGTCCGCTGATGCGCCGGCTCTGGTCTGGGTGAACAGCCCGGGCAACCCGACCGGGAAGGTTTTGGACGTCGGGGAATTGGCGGAGATCGTGGCCTGGGCTCGTCGTCGGGGCGCGGTCGTGGTCGGTGACGAGTGTTATGCCGAGCTCGACTGGCGTGAGGACGTTCCGGATGCTGTTTCCGGTGTGCGGGGCTCGGTGCCGAGCCTGCTCGATCCTCGGGTGTGCGGTGGCGACCACACCGGGTTGTTGGTGTGCTATTCGCTGAGCAAGCAGAGCAATCTGGGCGGTTATCGGGCTGCTTTCGTCGCTGGTGACCCGGCTCTGGTGGCTAGGTTGTTGGAGGTGCGGCGGCACGCGGGGATGATGATGCCTTCCCCGGTCCAGGAGGCGATGAGGGTCGCTCTGGCCGAGGACGGTCATGTCGCCGAGCAGCGGGAGCGGTATGCGCGGCGTCGTGCTGTGCTGTTGCCGGCTCTTCTCGGTGCGGGTTTCAAGGTCGAGGAGTCGCAGGCAGGTCTTTACCTGTGGTCGACTCGGGATGAGGACTGCTGGGAGACGGTTGATTTCCTGGCCGGGCTGGGCATTCTGGCGGCACCGGGCTCTTTCTACGGTGTGGCGGCTTCCCGGCATGTGCGGATCGCTCTGACGGCGACCGACGAGCGGATCGCGGCTGCGGCTGCACGGCTCGTCGGTTCCGTCAGGTCCTGATCGGCTCCGGGGCCTTTCGAGGATCGGGGTTCACTGCCTGATCATGGTGATCCGGACGGCATTGTCTGCCGCCGGTTCACCGTGATCGGCCCAGGCCGGGGCGTCCGAAGAGGCATCCCGTTTCCAGACCTTTTTGCCCAGTCTGATTTCCGAGACCCCGAATTCGTGTGCTCCGGCCAGCGCCCAGGTGGCTGCGGTACCGGCGGCTCGCGCGGTCCTCGGCTCGATGACCAGCGTGTTGTTCTTGACCTGGGCGCGCAGGCCGGTTTCCCGCAGGAGAAGTTTCTGTACCTCGGCGGCGGATGATCCGGCTTCGGCCTTGCCCAGCGAACAGTTCATGCTGAGCGGTCGGATTCCGGTCAGCGGTGCGGCATAGGCCTCCGCTGGGGTCTCGTGTTGTGCGTAGGCATTGGGAAATCCGCTGAGCTGGACTTTCTGGGCTGCTTTCGTCAGCGGCATCTCCTGCCAGCCGGGCACTTTGACCAGCCCGTCGTAGAACTTGTCGGTGGAGTAGACCGGGTCGCGGATCTGGGCGACGGTTCCCCATCCTTGGCTGGGACGCTGCTGGAAGAGCCCTACCGAGTCGCGGTCGCCGCCGGCGAGATTCCGCAATTTTGATTCCTGCATCGCGGTGGCGATGGCGATGGTGGCGGCTCTGGGCGGCAGCTGGCGGCGGCTGGCGGCGGCGGAGATCGTCGAGGCGTGTCGGACCTGTTCGGTGGACAGGTCGAATTCGGCACCTCGCTGGTTGGTGAAGGTGCAGCGGGGTGGTCCGATGAAGCCGGTGTCCAGGAGATGGTGTACGAAGACCACTCCGGTGGCGCCCAGGACGAGGGCGCCCAATCCTGCGATGAAGCGGTTGCGGCGGGTCCGGTTGGGGGGTCGCTGAGGCTCAGCGACCCCCCAACCGGGGGATCCCCACGAGTCAGTCGTTCGCATGCAGCGCGGAGTTCAGCTGGATGCCGTGACCGTCCCGGGAACGGGCCTCCACGGTGCCGGAGACGGAGTTGCGGATGAACAGAAGGCCGGACTGGCCGGACAGTTCACGGGCCTTGGTGACGCGGCCGTCGGACAGGGTGACCTTGGTGCCTGCGGTGACATAGAGCCCGGCTTCGACGACGCAGTCGTCGCCCAGGGCGATACCCAGCCCGGATTCGGCTCCCAGCAGGCAACGCTTGCCGATCCGGACGCGCTGGGTGCCACCGCCGGAGAGAGTGCCCATGGTGGATGCGCCGCCGCCGATGTCGGAGCCGTCCTCGACGACGACGCCCTGGCTGATGCGGCCTTCGACCATGGAGTGCCCCAGGGTTCCGGCGTTGAAGTTCACGAATCCTTCGTGCATGACGGTGGTGCCCTCGGCGAGGTGCGCGCCCAGGCGGACCCGGTCGGCGTCGGCGATGCGGACCCCGCTGGGCAGTACGTAGTCGACCATGCGGGGGAACTTGTCGACGCCGTGGACGGTGACCGGGCCGTCGGCGCGCAGCCGGGCACGGGTCGTTTCGAAACCTTCGGGGGAGCAGGGCCCCGCGGAGGTCCACACGACGTTGGGGAGTTTCCCGAAGATGCCGTCCAGGTTGATGCTGTTGGGCTCGACGAGGCGGTGCGAGAGCAGATGGAGACGCAGGTAGGCGTCAGGGGTGTCGGCCGGAGGGGCATCCAGGTCGATCCGGGTCTGGACGACGGTGGTGTGGACGCCACGTCGAGGGTCGGTCTTCTCCAGCGCGGCGAGTTCCACGGGCGCAGCATGCGGGCTGTCCGCGGGTGCTTCGCCGATTTCTGGCGCGGGGTACCAGGTGTCGAGGATCGTGCCTGATTCTGTAGTGGTCGCGAGGCCCCAGCCCCACGCGGCGCGCTGCATAGTCATGACGCCCAAGCGTAGAGGAGTTGTCTGCACTTGCGCTGAGGCTGGGTCCGTGCGGGGTGCGGGCTAGGTTGGCCGGTATGACAGATCTGGATCTTGAACTCGACGTGGTGGATCTGACCGCGGCGATCTGCGATATCGCTTCGGTGAGTGGGCAGGAAGGGCCGCTGGCGGATGCGGTGGAGGCCGCATTGCGTCGCTATGACCATCTGGTGGTGACCCGATCGGGGAATGTGGTGGTTGCCCGTACGGAGTCGGGTCGGTCCGAGCGGGTGATCCTGGCAGGTCATCTGGACACTGTTCCGTTGACCGAGCCGCCGAATCTGCCGACCCGGATCGTGGCGGACGCCCAGGGTCTTCCGGAGATGTGGGGGCGCGGGACGGTCGATATGAAGGGCGGGGTGGCGGTTCAGCTGCGGTTGGCGGCTACGCTCGTCGCGCCGAACCGGGATGTCACCTATGTCTTCTACGACTGCGAGGAGGTGGAGTCGGCGCGGAACGGGTTGGGGCGGATGGCGTTGTCTCATCCGGACCTGTTGGCGGCAGATTTCGCGGTGCTCTTGGAGCCGACGTGCGCCGAGGTCGAGGGGGGGTGCAAGGGCACGGTGCGGGTGCGTCTGTCGACTTCGGGGGTGGCGGCTCATTCCGGGAGGCCGTGGACGGGGGAGAACGCGGTCCACAAGCTGGCACCGGCGTTGTCCTTCCTGTCGTCCTATGAGGCCAGGACGGTGGAGGTGGACGGTCTGATCTACCGGGAGGGGCTGTCAGCAGTGGGGATCTCCGGCGGTGCGGGGAACAACGTGGTCCCCGACGAGGCGTCGTTGTTGGTGAACTACCGTTTCGCGCCGGATCTGACGGGCGAGCAGGCGGTGGCTCATCTTCGAGAGTGTTTTCCCGAGTACGCCTTGGAGGTGGTCGACCTGGCGGAGGGTGCTCGGCCCGGGTTGGACCGGCCGGTGGCGCAGGCCTTCGTGGAGGCGTTGGGTGTACGCGTCTCGGCGAAGCAGGGGTGGACGGATGTGGCGCGTTTCTCGGCGTTGGGGGTGCCTGCGGTGAACTTCGGCCCGGGGGATCCGTTGTTGGCCCATAAGGATGATGAGCGAGTTCCTTTGTCGCAGTTGCGATCCGCGGAGGAAGCTTTGGGTCGCTGGTTGGTCGGCGTCGAAACCGACTCGGTTCCGGGAGCCAGCTGACCGTTCGTCGAGCGGTGGGATCTGTGGGGGCATGGATCGGCTGCGGAGGGGCAAGGGCGTGATGTGCAGGGGCGTAGTTCATAGCTTTCCCCTATGGTCGATATCCATACAAACGATCGACGCTGCCTAGCATTTACATTTCTTTCGATATAGGGTTCTTATCGAAAGTTCACCCGAGACCACGAAGGAGCTGCACCACCCATGTCGCTCATGAACACCCAGATCCTGCCGTTCAAGACCACTGCCTACAAGGCCGGTGAATTCGTCGAGGTCTCCGACGCCGACGTCAAGGGCAAGTGGGCCATCTTCTTCTTCTACCCGGCCGACTTCACCTTCGTCTGCCCCACCGAGCTGGGCGACCTCGCCGACCACTACGAGGAGCTGCAGAAGCTCGGCGTCGAGGTCTACTCGGTCTCCACCGACACCCACTTCGTGCACAAGGCGTGGGCCGACACCACCGAGACCATCGGCAAGATCAAGTACTACATGCTCGGTGACGCCAACGGCGAGATCACCAACAACTTCCAGAACATGCGTCCGGGCGCCGGGCTGGCCGACCGCGCCACCTTCCTCGTCGACCCCGAGGGCATCATCCAGTACATCGAGACCACCGCCGAAGGCATCGGCCGCGAGGCCGACGCGCTGATGCGCAAGGTCAAGGCCGCCCAGTACGTCGCGGCGCACCCGGGCGAGGTCTGCCCGGCCAAGTGGAAGGAAGGGGAGACCACCCTCAAGCCCTCCATCGACCTGGTCGGCAAGATCTGACCCAGTCACCTCCCACCGGCCCCCGTGGCCACTGCCGCGGCGAGCGTCCCGACGCAACGCTCGCCGCGGCCGCACCACGCCTCGTCATCCGCCCTGTCGGGCCGGGGAACGCCCCGGACCCTCACGACGACTGACGATCGCACCACCCGATCATCCACCTACCACCGCTGCGGGCACCCGTCGACGGGCGATCAGCCCTGCCCGCACGCCGCCGCCCCGACCGAGGAGAGCCATGCTGGACAAGGACCTGCAGGATCAACTGAAGACCTACCTGGAGATGGTGAAGGACCCCATCGAACTGGTCGCCACGCTCGGTGAAGGCCCCAAATCGGCTGATCTGCGCGCTCTGCTGGAGGAGATCGCCGCGCTCTCCGACAAGGTCACCGCCCGATACGACGGCACCGGCGACCGCCATCCCAGCTTCGACATCGTCCGCGTCGGAACAGACATCAAGGTGACCTTCGCCGGTCTGCCGCTGGGTCATGAATTCACTTCTCTCGTCCTGGCCCTGCTGCACGTCGGTGGGCACACCGTCAAAGAGGACGCGGACACCATCGCCGCGATCCAGTCCCTCGAAGGGACCTACGAGTTCACGACCTACATGTCGCTCGAATGCCAGAACTGCCCGGCTGTCGTCCAAGCCCTGAACGCGATGGCCGTGCTCAACCCCCGTATCCGGCACACCGCCGTCGAAGGCTCCCTCTTCCAGGACGAGGTCACCGAGAAGAACATCCTCGCGGTGCCCGCCATCTACCTCAACGGTGAACTCTTCGGCCAAGGACGCATGGACGCCGCCCAGATCGTGGCCAAGCTCGACTCCGGAGCCACCGAACGCGCCGCCGCCAAGCTCAACGAGAAGGAGCCCTTCGAGGTCCTCGTCGTCGGCGGAGGACCCGCCGGGGCGTCCGCCGCGGTGTACACCGCACGGAAGGGCATCCGCACCGGCCTCGTCGCCGAACGTTTCGGCGGCCAGGTCCTGGACACCATGGCGATCGAGAACTTCGTCTCGGTGCCCTACACCGAAGGGCCGACCTTCGCGGCCAACCTCGAACAGCATGTCACCCAGTACGAGGTCGATCTCGTCAAAGGACCGGTCGCGACGAAACTGATCCCGGCCGCCGAGCTCGGTGGACTGCACACCGTCGAATTCGGCGCGGGAACGTTGAAGGCCAAGACCGTGGTCCTGGCCACCGGGGCCCGCTGGCGTCACATGGGCATCCCCGGCGAGGAGGAGTACCGCAACAAAGGCGTCACCTTCTGCCCGCACTGCGACGGCCCGCTCTTCAAAGGGAAGCGGATCGCCGTCATCGGCGGGGGGAACTCCGGGATCGAGGCCGCCATCGACCTGGCCGGCGTCGTAGGGCATGTCACCGTCATCGAGTTCCTCGACGTCCTCCGCGCGGACGAAGTCCTCGTCGACAAGCTCAAGAGCCTGCCCAATGTCGACATCATCATGAACGCCCGCACGACGGAGGTCCTGGGCGACGGCACCCAGGTCACCGGCCTCACCTACGAGGACCGCATCAGCGGGGAGATCCGCGAACTGGAGCTTCAGGGCATCTTCGTGCAGATCGGGCTGCTGCCCAACACCGAGTGGCTCAAGGGCGCGGTGGAGCTCTCCGAACGGGGCGAGATCGTCACCGACGTGCGCGGAGCCACGGACATCCCCGGAATCTTCGGCGCCGGCGACTGCACCACCGTCCCGTACAAGCAGATCCTCATCGCCGAGGGCACCGGCGCCACCGCAGCGCTGTCCGCCTTCGACCACCTCATCCGCACGAGCGCACCTGCTGCTCACCACTGAGTCCACGCTCACCCGTGCGACGGAGGCCGCCACCGACCACGGCGCCGGAGCACACCGATCCGGCCCGCCCGAGCGGGCCCACCCACCCTGCCGTCCGTCCGTACAGCTTCCAAGGAGATGCTGAAGGGTACGGCCGGACGGCGGGGACGCACTAACTGAGGAGACGGACGAATGAACCTGCGGGACCTGGAGTATTTAGTCGCCTTGGCCGACCACAGGCACTTCGGCCGAGCGGCCGCATCCTGCTTCGTCAGCCAGCCGACCCTGTCCACGCAGATCAAGAAACTGGAATCAGAGCTGGGCACGCCTCTGGTCGAACGAGGAGCACGTAATGTGCTGCTCACCCCGGCCGGGCACGAAGTCGTAGCCCGCGCACGTCATCTGCTCGACGAGGTCGACCAGATCCGCAGGATCGCCCGCGCCGTCGCCGATCCAGAATCCGGCACCCTACGCATCGGTCTCTTCCCCACGATCGCCCCGTACCTCCTACCCCACGTCATCCCAGCTCTGCACGAACGTTTCCCCCGGCTCGACCTGCAACTGGTGGAGGAGAAATCCGGGGAGCTGGTCAACCGGCTGCGGGCAGGTTCCCTCGACGCCGCCGTGCTCGCCCTGCCCTTGCACGAGGAATCCCTGGCCTGGGAGCCTCTCTTCCGCGAGGACTTCCTCCTCGCGGTGCCCTACGGTCACGCCGTGGCCGAATATGCCGAACCGTTGTCACCGGCCGTCCTCGCCGGTCAGGAGCTTCTCCTCCTGGAGGACGGACACTGTCTGCGTGACCAGGCCCTCGACGTCTGTTCCCGATCCGGCGGGCAGGAAAGGGACGGTTTCCGCGCGACCAGTCTGGAGACTCTCCGGCATATGGTCGCCACCGGCGCCGGGATGACCCTGTTGCCGGAGCTGGCGGTCAGCCCGCCGGTCGCCGACCACGCCGGGGTCGTCGTCAAGCGGATGGACTCCCCGGCGCCTCACCGTGACATCGCCCTGGTCCGTCGAGCCAGCCATGTGGACGTGGCGCTGCTCAAAGGGGTCGCCGAAGTGCTGCGGGACTTGCCGTACGTGACCCCGCTGTGAACGAAGCGCTCTGCGGACACGCGGGAGCAGGACCCGCCCAGGCCGGGATGACGTCGATAGCGTGACCGGATGAGCGACGAAGAGGTATATCAACGCGGTTCGGTGATCCTGCGAGGTCATCAGATCCCGGAGGTCACCGCGGATCAGCGGCTGTTGGACTCGACGAACCGGTCCGATTGGTTGCACGCCGATCCCTGGCGGGTATTGCGGATCCAGGCCGAATTCGTCGAAGGTTTCGGCAGCTTGGCCGAACTCGGCGCTGCTGTCAGTGTTTTCGGATCGGCGCGGACCCAGTCTGGAGATCCTGACTATCTCACCGGCGTCGCCTTGGGGAAGGCCTTGGTCGCCGCCGGATATGCCGTCATCACCGGCGGGGGGCCAGGAGCCATGGAAGCCGCGAATGCCGGCGCAGCGCAGGCCGGCGGGATCTCGGTCGGCCTGGGCATCGAGCTGCCCTTCGAGCACGGGTTGAACAGTTTCGTGAACCTCGGCGTGAACTTCCGGTACTTCTTCGCCCGTAAGACGATGTTCGTCAAGTACTCCCAGGGCTTTGTGGTGCTACCAGGGGGGATGGGCACCCTGGACGAACTCTTCGAGGCCGTGACCCTGGTGCAGACCAGGAAAGTGACCTCCTTCCCGATCGTCCTGCTGGGCCGGGACTACTGGGGTGGGATGCTGTCCTGGCTACGGGAGGTCGCCGTCCCGGCCGGGACGATGTCGTCCGGTGACGTCGACCTGCTGCATCTGACCGACGACGTGGACGAAGCGGTGCGGATCATCCGTTCCAGCGGTGAGACCGAACCCCGACGGCATCCTGAGTGAGTCTGCGCCGGAGTCGACGACAGGTGTGTGGACTCCGGTGGGGCGTGCTTTCTCCCAGAATCGCCGCGACATGGCACCATCGAGTGCGTGATGGTGCTCCTCAGCGTTCTCGTCGTGCTGCTCGCCGGTGCTGTCGCCGCACTCGCCGCCGGGCGGATAGGTACCGGGATGAGCGTGGCCGCGGCCGATCCCGTCCGGACCAGCGGACATGATCCTTTCGAAGGGGTCGACACCCTGTACGCCGAGGACCTGGACAGGCTTTTCCTCGATCGTGCACTGCGGGGATACCGGATGGACCAGGTCGATATCGTCCTGGGTCGTCTGGCCACAGAACTGGCTGAACGCGATCGGTTGATCGCCCGCTTGCAGACTCAGATCGAAGAATCCGACAGCGTCGTCTCCGCAGATCCGGTCGAGCCCGGAGCATTGCCCGGTACCAGCGGATCCTCGACGTGACCACGACCGGGAGCCCGGCCCTCCGGTCGGCGGAGGTGCCCGTCCGGTGGCGGAAGTACACGGATCCTTTCGTGCTCACCGTGCTGTCGGTCTATCTCGCGGCTCGGGCCTTCAGCGCGCTCCTGCTGGTCGTCCTGACGCGATATCAGGTGGCGGTGTCCTGGACCGGTCCGGAGGTGAACTACGGGACGATCGTCGGCCTGTGGGACGCCGGTTGGTATCAGGAGATCGCCACGAAGGGCTACCCCGGGACCCTGCCCCGGGATCCGGACACCGGCGAACTCCAACAGAACCCCTGGGCGTTCTATCCGCTGTTCCCGATGATGACCAGGCTGTTGATGGCTGTCACCGGTGCGCCCTTCCCGATCACCGGCGCCGTGCTGGCCTTCGTGCTGGGCGGTGTCGCCGCAGTGGCGATGGCGTTCCTGCTGCGGGACCGGATCGGCAGCGGATCGGCTGTGGCCGCTGTGGCGGTCTGGTCGACCTGTGCTCCTTCACCGGTGCTTCAGGTGGCCTACACCGAGAGCTTGGCGATCCTGTTGTTGGTGCTGGTACTGAGCCATCTGGACCAGGAACGCTGGTGGTGGGCCGCTGGCACGGCCTTCCTGACCGGACTGGCCCGGCCGATCGCGGTCCCGCTGGGCCTGGTCGCAGTGGTCGCCGTCGTGATGCGTTGGCGTGCCCGAAGCGTCCGGCCGATCCCACGCGAGGAGTACATCGGTATGGCCGGGGCGTTGGGCGGCTGCGGGCTGGCCGGATTGACCTGGCCGATGATCGCCTGGTGGGGGACCGGTATCCGGACGGCATACACCGACACGATGGCCACCTGGCGGCAGGGGCAGGACATCGTCCCCCTGCAACCCTGGGTGGGTATCTCCCACTATCTTTTCGGGCAGGCCGGGCCCCTGGCCCTCGCTGCTCTGGTCGTTCTCGTCGTCGGGGTGGCCTCAGGGCCGTGGGCTTCCCGGCTGGGCCCGGTCATGCGGGCCTGGATCCTGGCTTATCCGCTCTATCTGGCGGTCGTCCTGGACCCGGGCACCAGCGTGTTCCGTTATCTGTTGCCTTGTTTTCCCTGGGCGGCGATCGCCGTGGACGCCGCCTGGCGGGGTCGGCGTCGAAGGAGACTCGAGGAGAGGGCCACAGCCGCTGAAGGCCCGGGAACCGCCGGGTACGGGGAATCGATCGTCGAGACGCGGACCCCGAGTCGACTCAGGCTGTGGTCGTTGACCGCCGGGTGGGTCCTCTTCGGGTTGGCCACCCAGTGGTGGTGGCTCTACGAACTGTGGCGCTTCGTCCCGCCCAGCGATTTCCCGCCGTGACCGGGCCTGGGTCAGTGTCCGGTGAACGCCGGTCTCTCCTTGGCCAGGAAGGCGTCCACCGCGGCACGGTGATCTGACGAGCTCCCGGTGGCGCGCATCTGTTCGGCCTCGAAGGCGAGCGAGGCCGCCAGGTCATGACCCTGGGCGAAGGCCAGGGAACGTCGCATGGCGCCGTAGGCGCGGGTGGGTCCTTCGGCCAAGGCGTGAGCGGTCCGGGTCACCTCGGCATCGAATTCCTCCTCGGGGACGACACTCGTCGCCAGACCCAGGGCCAGGCACTCCTCGGCCGGCAGCGTCCGTGGGAAGTACAGCAGTTCGTGGGCCTTGGCGACGCCGACCAGTCGGGGCAGCCAGAAGGAGGTGCCGGAGTCGCAGGAGAGTGCGATCCCGGCGAAGGCCAGGTTCACTCCGGCTCCGGTCGAGAAGATCCTCAGATCGCAGGCCATGACGAAAGCGGCGCCTGCCCCGGCGGCAACACCGTTCACCGCGGCGATCACCGGTTTGTCCATCGTCGCGATCAGCTCGGCGACCGGGTTGTAGTGCGCTGTCACCGTGGCGGCCAGTTCCTCGGAACCGGATGCCAGGCCGACGACATGCTCCTTCAGGTCCTGTCCGACGCAGAAGGCATGACCTGATCCGGTGATCACCACGCAGCGTATGTCCGGATCCTGGGCGACCTGACACAAAATCTTCAGAAGTGATTCCTTTGTCGCCAGATCGATCGCATTCATTGCCTCCGGGCGATTGAAGCGAACTGTGGCAACTCCGTCCTCATAATTCACCGTCACGGCAGGGTTCTGCGGGTTCGCCTTGACCACGGCCAAGCTCCTTCGCTCGGGGAAGCCTCGTCAAACGTCTGGAAACACAGAGGAATTCCGCCCCCGATTTCGCAAGACTGCCGTGACAAGAGATAATGACAAGGACAGGTGTGCGTCATCGGCGTAGGGGCGTCGACCGTGTCGCCTCGAAGGCAGCGTACGGGGTCCACAGCGCCGAGATGCCAGAGCAGCACACCGCAATTCGACGAAAGGGGCAGACATGGCCGCGATGAAGCCGCGCACCGGTGACGGGCCGCTCGAGGTCACCAAGGAGGGGCGCGCGATCATCGTGCGCATGCCGATCGAAGGTGGCGGGCGTTTGGTCGTCGAGATGACCCCCGACGAGGCAGCCGATCTCGGACGCGCTATCCAGGGGTGCGAGAACGTCCCCATGTGACGACCGAAGAGGCACTAAGGCCGAGGAAACCCGGCCTGAGGTGAGCAGTGAGCAGGGGCTACGTCCATCGGACGTGGCCCCGAGGCTTTATTCGACGAAGATCACCGTTTCACCGCGACGAAGAGTCCGTCCCCGACCGGCAAAAGCGTCGGCATCAATCGTTCGTCGTCACGTAAACGTTTTCCCAGATCGCGGACAATGGTCGTCACCTCGTCCCGGTCCGCCGGATCGGCCACCTTGTCATGCCAGAGCATGTTGTCGATGGCCAGTACCCCGCCTTTCCGGAGAATACGAATGGACTGCTCGACATACTCCGGGTAATCCTCTTTCTCCCCGTCGACGTGAACCATGTCATAAGCGCCGTCGGTCAGCCGGGGCAGGACGTCCAGAGCATCCCCGGTGATCACCCGGGTGCGCTGCGGAGGAACCCCGGCCTGCATGAAGGCCTGCTTCGCGGCCCGACCGTGCTCGGCCTCGATGTCGATGGTCGTGAGCACCCCGTCAGCAGGCATCCCCTCCAGGATCCACAGCCCGGACACCCCGGCGCCCGAACCGATCTCCACGATGGCTCGGGCATGACAGGCCGCTGCCAGGAGGCGCAGGGCCGCTCCGGTGCCGGGAAGTACCGGCGGGGCGCCCAGCTGCTCCCCGCGTGCGCGCGCGTGTTCCTGGGCGACGGTCTCGCCGACGAAGTCCTCGCTGTAGGCCCAGGAAGCCACCTTTTGCGCGCTCATGGCGATCAGCCTAGTTGCCTCGGCGCCGTCCACGGTCGCGGTGGCGGCCTCGCGGGCCTCTCATCACGGTGAACAGCTTCCGGACAGGGCCGGGCCGGGCTGTCATGAGCCGGCGTGTCTTTCCTTTTCCGGGCCTCTGAACTGGGGGAGAACATCCTGGCATCGTTCAGCGCTTTCCCAGACAGAGCGGGCACCATGGTCAGCAGACGGCGCCGACGCACCCGGTGGCGCCACCATCCCCGACCCCAAGGATTGACCCGTGAAGGCACCCGTCAATGTCGACTCCGCTGACACCGCGGGGTGGGTCGCGCCGACCTGGGAAGAGGTCGTGCGGGAGCACTCGTCTCGCGTTTACCGTCTTGCATATCGTCTGACCGGCAACCCCCATGATGCCGAGGACCTGACCCACGACGTGTTCGTGCGCGTCTTCCGTTCCTTGGACAGTTACCAGCCCGGCACCTTCGAGGGGTGGCTGCACCGCATCACCACCAATCTCTTCCTGGACCGGATGCGACGCAAACAGCGGATCCGGTTCGACGCTCTCGCGGAGGAGTCGGCGGCCCGGCTGCCCAGCCGTGAAGCCGGGCCCGAACAGCGTTACGAAGAGCGCACCTTCGACGACGACGTGCAGCGGGCCCTGGATGCCATGGCTCCCGAGTTCCGGGCAGCCGTCGTGCTCTGCGACATCGAGGGACTCTCCTACGAGGAGGTCGCGGCGGCCCTGGGGATCAAGCTGGGCACCGTCCGATCCCGGATCCACCGTGGACGTTCCCAGCTGCGTCAGGCGCTGGCCCACCGCGCCCCGACCTCGAAGCGCTCCCGGGCGACCCGGGTGCCGATGCTGCGATCCGCACCCAGCCCGGCCTGATCCGCCCGCGCCGATGTCCGGCTCTCCCGGGAGCCGGGTTCATGGCAGGATGAGTGCGGCTACCAGCACAGGGGCCGGTTCGGACGACGAGGAGGCCTGCGGTGTTATTGGACATCAACGGCTGGGAGTTCATCTTCATCGTCGTCCTCGCCCTGGTGTTGATCGGGCCGGAGCGTCTTCCTGAGTACGCTTCCCGGCTGCGGGACTTCGTCCAGGGGATGAAGAAGACCGCTGAAGGCGCGAAGCAGCAGCTGCGCGAGCAGGTCGGTCCGGAATTCGACGCGGTGGACTGGAAGGCCTACGACCCCCGCCAGTACGATCCGCGCAAGATCGTGCGGGAAGCTCTCCTGGAGGAACCCGGACGTACACCGACTGTCGCAGCGGAGACCGTTACCGCCCCGGTTGCCGCAGCGATGGCGTATCCGTCCGTCGTCTACGACCCGACATCGCCCACCCCGTACGACGACGAGGCCACCTGAGCCGAAACACCGTTGAGGGCCCCGACCGATCATCGGTCGGGGCCCTCAACGGTGTACTCGGGGGAGGACGGTCAGAAGGTCACTCCCAGGCGACGCCCAGCCAGCCCACGGCCTCGCGAGGCCAGCTGACGGGCCACATCGCGCAGCGCCGCACCTGCCGGTGAATTCTCCGGGTCGAGCACCGCGGGGACACCGGCGTCGGCGCCTTCGCGCAGGGTCGGGTCGAGGGGCACCTGGCCCAGCAGGGGAACAGCGGTGCCGGAGACGGCGCTCAACGAATCGGCCACGGTCTGCCCCCCGCCGGAGCCGAAGATCTCCTGACGGGAGCCGTCGGGCATCTCCAGCCAGGACATGTTCTCGATCACGCCGACCAGTCGTTGATGCGTCTGGGTGGAGATCGAACCGGCCCGTTCGGCGACCTCGGCAGCCGCCTGCTGAGGCGTGGTCACCACGATGATCTCCGACCCCGGGATGAGCTGGGCGATCGAGATGGCTACGTCGCCGGTGCCCGGGGGGAGATCCAGCAGGAGGATGTCCAGGTCACCCCAGTAGACATCGGCGAGGAACTGTTGCAGGGCGCGGTGCAGCATCGGCCCGCGCCAGACGACCGGCTGGTTGTCCGGGACGAACATGCCCACGGAGATGACCTTCACCCCGTGCGCCTTCGGCGGCATGATCATGTTCTCGACCTGGGCCGGCTGCTGGTCGACCCCCAGCATGCGGGGGATGGAGAAACCGTAGATGTCGGCGTCGACGACCCCTACCTTCAGTCCTTCGGCGGCCAAGGCCGCGGCCAGGTTCGCGGTGATCGAGGACTTCCCGACCCCACCCTTCCCGGAGGCGATGGCGTAGACACGGGTGAGCGAGTCGGCTCGGGCGAAACGGATCTCCCGCTCAGCCGCACCGCCGCGTAAGGACTTACGCAGGTTCGTGCGTTGTTCCTCGGTCATCACACCCAGGACGACCTCGACCTCGGTCACGCCCTCGACGGCTTTCAGGGCCGCGGTGACATCCGCTGTGATCTTGTCGCGCAGGGGACATCCGGCGACGGTCAGGAGCACCTCGACCCGGACGGAACCGTCGTCGTCGGCGCTGAGGGATTGCACCATCTCCAGCTCGGTGATGGGTCGGTGGATCTCGGGATCCTCGACCGTGGCCAGAGCTGCGAGAAGAGCTTCATGGGACGGGGCTGACATGTCGCCCACCTTATCGGCCATCAGGGGTGTCCTCCTGCCCGGCCCGACGCTCTCCGGCCAGGAGTGCCCGCGCCTGATCGGCCATCGGGTCGTGTTCCGTGGGACGCGTGGCGGACAACGCCTTGCGTCGCTGTTTCTCCCTGGTCGAGGACTTCATCTGGCGTGTCCTGCGGGGAACCGCGGGCGCCGGCGGGGGCACCGGTTCCGGACGGGTCGTCGGCGGTTGCTCCTTGAGTTCTTCGAGGAGATCACGCAACTCCGAACGGAGGTAGTCGCGGGTGACGATCTCCCGCATCGCGATACGCAGCGCGGCGACTTCTCGGGTCAGATATTCGGTGTCGGCGAGATTGCGTTCGTCGCGGGCCCTGTCCTGCTCCAGAGCGACCCGGTCGCGGTCGTCCTGCCGGTTCTGGGCCAGCAGGATCAGCGGGGCGGCATAGGACGCCTGGGTGGAGAAGAAGAGGTTCAACAGGATGAAGGGATAGGGGTCGAACTGCAGGCCGAAGATACCGACCAGGTTGAAGGTCACCCAGGCGATCACGAAGATCGTCATCCACACCAGGAAACGGGCGGTGCCCATGAACCGGGCGAACTTCTCGGCGAAGACCCCGAACCGGTCGCTGTCCAAGGAGAGCCGCGGCCAGGGGAAGGAACGGGAACCGACCTCGCGGGGCTGGTCGAGCCGGTAGGGGTCGCGGCGGGTCTCAGTCATCGGTCACCTCGTGGCGTTCCTCGCGCCAGTCATCCGGCAACAGATGATCCAGCAGGTCGTCGACGGTCACCGCGCCGAGGAGATGGCCTTCCTCGTCCACCACGGGGACCGACACATTGTTGTACGTCGCCATCTCACGGGTGATCGTGCCGATGGAGGCGTCCGGGCGGATCGGTTCGACACTCTTGTCGAGGATGGAGCCGACCGCGCCGTGCGGGGGTTCGCGTAACAGACGTTGGATGTGCACCATGCCCAGATATCGACCGGTCGGCGTCTCCAGGGGGGAACGACACACGAAGACGGTGGCGGCCGTGGCCGGGGAGATCTCGGCCCGGCGGACGACGGCCAAGGCTTCGGCGATGGTGGCCTCCGGGGGCAGTACGACCGGCTCGGTGGTCATGAGTCCACCTGCGGTGTCCTCGTCGTACTCCAGGAGTCGACGTAGATCGGCGGCCTCGTCGGGTTCCATCAGCTGGAGATAGCGTTCCTGGGCTTCCGGGGTCAGTTCGGAGAGCAGATCGGCGGCGTCGTCGGGCTGCATCGCCTCCAGGACGTCCGCGGCCCGATCGGACTCCAGTGCGGCCAGGATCTCCACCTGGTCGTCCTCGGGGAGCTCCTCGAGGATGTCGGCGAGTTTCTCGTCGTCGAGCGCGGCAGCGACCTGTACCCGCCGGATCGGTTGCAGGTCGTGGATGAGTTCGGCCAGGTCGGCGGCCTTCAGGTCGTCGTAGTTCTCCAGGAGTTTGTCGGCTCCCTGGGCGGAGTCGACCGTCAACAACCCGACGACGTCCTCGATCGGCACCATCAGGGTCTCTCCGCGGCGTCGGCGCAGACCGAACCGGTGGTATTCCGGCTCGCCCTTGCGGACGAAGGCCTTCACCACGGACCAGTCGCGGGCGCCCTCCCGCTGCACGGCGATGTCTTCGACGATCGCCCGGTAGTCACCCTCGGGGTCGCGCACCGTCACCGCTCGGTCGAAGACCTCGGCCAGGACGAGGGTTTCGTTGGGGCGTTGCTCGAAACGGCGCATGTTGACCAGACCCGTGGTGACCACCTGTCCGCCTTCGACGCTGGTCACCCGGGTCATGGGGACGAAGACCCGGCGACGGCCGGGGACCTCCACGGCCAGGCCGATGACGCGAGGGCGGCGGCGGGCGGGGCTGATGGTGACGACGACGTCCCGGACCCGGCCCACCTGATCACCGAGCGGGTCGAAGACGCTGAGATTGGCCAGGCGGCTTACGAACACACGACTCGTCACGGGATGAGGCTACCGTCCAGGATTGTGAACGGACTGGGAGGAATCGTCCGTTTTCCGCTTTCTCACCGGCTGACCTGCAGGTGAGTGCAGCTCGGCGAAGGAGTCGGGGCATCTGCGGGCCTGGTCTGCGGACAGGCGCCGGGCGGCGTGAAGGCTGTCACAATCCGCAGGCCGGAACGGACGGGTCGGCATTGCTAGCGTCGACACGGACGAGGCCGGGCTCCGGCCGGTCCGAACCCTGCCGTTCAGGAGGTAGCCGTGCGTACCGCCAAGGACTTCTTCGCGCCCCTCGCTGTGGGTGCCCCGGCACCGCTCCGGGAGATCCCGGCACGACCCAGCCGGGCGATCCACTTCTTCGATCCCTCCAACGAGAAGATGGCGGCGAAGATCCCCGGCATGGTCGGCTCCGTCGATGTGCTGTTGGGCAACCTGGAGGATGCGGTCAAGGCCGAGAACAAGGAGAAGGCCCGGGACGGGCTGGTCCGGGTCGCCCGTGGCACCGACTTCGGCGCGACCCAGCTGTGGACCCGGCTCAACGCCCTGGACAGCCCCTGGTTCCTCGACGACATCACGACCCTGGTGGGGCAGATCGGTGACCAGCTCGACGTGGTGATGATCCCCAAGGTGCAGGGCGCCGAGGACATCCACTACGTCGATCGGTTGCTCGCCCAGCTCGAGGCCAAGGCCGGTCTGGAGCGGCCGATCCTGGTCCACGCGATCCTGGAGACGGCCCGCGGCATGGCCAATGTGGAGGAGATCTGCGGGGCCTCCCCGCGCATGCAGGGCATCTCGCTCGGCCCGGCCGATCTCGCGGCCGACCGGCGGATGAAGACCACGCGCGTCGGCGGGGGCCACCCCGGCTATCTGGTACGGGCCGACGCCGCCAAGGGCGCCGACGGTGCCTACGACGTCCAGGGCGAGACCACGCCGCGGGCGACGTACCAGCAAGATCTGTGGCATTACACGATCGCCCGGATGGTCGACGCGTGCGCGATGCACGGCATCTACGCCTACTACGGCCCGTACGGAGACATCACCGATGTCGTCGGCTGCGAGGACCAGTTCCGCAACGCCTTCCTCCTCGGCTGCGTGGGCACCTGGACGCTGCACCCCAAGCAGATCGAGATCGCGCGGCGCGTGTTCAGCCCGGCCGCGGACGAGGTGGAACACGCCTACGAGGTCGTCATCGCGATGGGGGACGGCACCGGCGCGGTGATGGTGGACGGCAAGATGGAGGACGACGCCTCCTGCAAACAGTGCCTCGTGGTGGTCGACCTCGCCGAGCAGCTGGCCCGGATCGACCCGCAACTGCAGGAGACGTACGCCGCGGCCAAGCAGGCCGCCCAGGACAAGACCGCCGGGAAGTGACGACGATGACCGAGGACCAGTTCCGCCCCCGCCGTTCCGTGCTCTACATGCCCGCTTCGAATGCGCGGGCGTTGGAGAAGGCCAAGTCGATCCCCTGCGACGGGGTCATCCTCGACCTGGAGGACGCCGTCGCCCCCGATGCCAAACCTGACGCGAGGGACGCCGCCTGTGCCGCGGTGCGTTCGGGGGAGTACGGCCGACGTGAACTCGTCATCCGGATCAACGGCATGGACACGCCGTGGCATGCCGAGGACATGAGGGCGGCCTGCGAGGCGGGGCCCGACGCGATCGCGGTACCGAAGGTGTCCTCCGCCCAGGAGGTACGCGACCTGGTCGCGGCGATGGAGCAGGCCGGTGCGCCGGCGCACACATCGCTGTGGGCCATGATCGAGACCCCGCGGGCCATGCTCGACGCGGCCGCGATCGCCGGCGCCTCACCGCGGCTCTCCACCCTGGTCATGGGCACCAACGACCTGGTCAAGGAGCTCTACGCCGAGCATGTGCCGGGCCGGGCACCGCTGCAGACCGCCCTGCAGCTCTGCCTGCTCGCCGCTCGCGCCGAGGGGAAGGTCATCCTGGACGGTGTCTTCAACGACGTGAAGAACGCCGAGGGCTTCGAGGCCGAGTGCGCCCAGGGCCGCGAATGGGGATTCGACGGCAAGACACTCATCCACCCCGGACAGGTCGAGCCGGCCAATGCCGCCTTCGCGCCCAGCCCGCAAGCCGTCGAGGAGGCCCGCGGCATCGTGCAGGCCTGGGACGAAGGCCGAGGCTCCGGCGTGGTGACCTACAACGGCCGGATGATCGAGAACCTCCACGTCGAGTCGGCCCGCAGGGCGCTCGCCATGCACGAGGCGATCCGGGCCTTGTCGGACGGTTAGGTCGTCGGCGCGTCGTCTCAGGAGCCGTCCGTCGGGTTCGACGGGCGGCTCCTGTCGTGCCTGGCCGGGGGAGTGCTTGGGGGCAATGGGGGTCCGGGGGCTGAGCACATCGTTTCAACATTTGGAAAAGTTGTTGAAAGCGCAGGTAACTGGGCGTTTTCCCTGATTTGCCTCGACCTGCCCGGCTTCGGCGTGGAGTTCACCAACCTTCGTCCGCATTGTTACGAACTGGGGTATCTGGGTGAGTTGGTCGACCAGTAGCGTCCTTGGCACCCCCGTCTCTATCGAAGGGAATATTTAGTGTCGAATCGCTCTGCGTCTGGCGTGGCCGTCACCAGCATCGCCGCCGTCGTAGCTCTCCTCACCCCCACCCTCGCCACCGCGGCGCCTCTCCCGGGGAAGCACCTTCGGGCTGTGGCCACGGTCGACCGGGCCGCGAACGACAAGGATGGGGCGCACACCACCAAGGAAGCGGTCACCATCACCGCCCACGACGGTGTCAAGCTGTCGGCATACCTGGTCAGACCCGCCGGTCAGGGAAAATTCCCGGTCGTCGTGATGCCGGCGAGCTGGAGCATGAACCGGGCCGAATATCTCGTCAAGGCCAAGGAGATGGCCGCCCGCGGTTTCATCGTGGTCTCGTACACCAGCCGGGGGTTCTGGGAATCCGGCGGTCAGATCGACATCATGGGGGAGGACACCCAACGTGATGTCAGCGATGTCATCGACTACGCCCTGAAACAGCCTGGCGCGGACAGTGCCAAGGTCGGCGTGGTCGGGATCTCCTACGGCGGGGGAGCCGGTCTGTTGGCCGCGGCTCGTGACCGCCGGGTCAGAGCGGTCTCCTCGATGTCGGGCTTCGCCGACCTGAAGGAATCCTTCTTCCCGAACCGGACGATCAGTTCGTCTGCGATGGGGCTCCTGGTGAAGCTCGGCAACCTGACGGGGCGTCCTGCTCCTGTCCTGCAGGAGGCCCAGGCCAAACTGGAGTCCCCCGACGCCGCCGCGGCCGAGGCTTTTCTGGACAAATTGTCCGCCAGCAGGTCGGCGATCAACAAGGTCAAGGAGATCAACGCGAACGGGGCCGCGGTGCTCATCGCCCACGGCACGGATGACAGTTTCTTCCCGGTGAACACGATGACCGACTTCTACGATCGGCTGACGGTTCCCAAGCGTATGTTGATGGCCGGAGGTGACCATGCGATCCCTGACATCCCCGGTCTCATCGGACTGCCGAGCGACTCCTGGGATGCCACCCTCGCCTGGATGGACCACCATCTTCGCGGGGTCACCACGAAGGCTGATGCCGCGCCACCGGTGAAAGCGGTGGTGGCCAACACCCGGATGCCCCGGGTGGCTCCGACGGTGAAGGCATTGGCCAGTCGTCAGTCGGTGAACTATCTGACCGGCGCGGACCCTGATGAGCGCAAGCCCACCGGGCGGCTCTCCGACAAACCGGCGAGTGGCTGGAACACCTCGATCTACAGCGGTAAGGGGACGGTCGCCGACTCGGGTGCACTCCTGATCAGCGGGGCGCTCCAAGGTTTCATGAAGTTGCCGCCCCTGGCCTCGATGCCCTTGGTCGATCGTACGGCTGCCGGGGTGTGGCTCGGCCAGCCGTTGTCGAAGGATGCGATCGTGGCCGGCGCGCCGACGGTCAAGCTCACTGTCACCCCGACGAAGGCGGACACCACGCTCTTCTTCTATCTGTACGACGTCGACAAGGCGGGGATGGGCGGTCTGTTGACCGCGCATCCGTACACCCTTCGGGGCGTGACCCCGGGCAAGCCGCAGACGATCACGGTGCGTTTGGCTGCTGAACACTGGGCGGTCAAGGGAGGTCATCGGTTCGGTCTGGTGGTCGACACGAAGGATCCCCGGTGGCAGTCGGTCTCTGCTGCGGATGGCGCGGTGACCTTCTCCTCGCCCAAGGGGGCGGAGTCGTCCTTGACGATCCCGCTCGGCTGACTCTTTGGCCGTTTCTCGCGCCCTCCCGCTCTGGCCTCTGCATGATGCCGGGTCGGGTGGGCGCGATGGTCGGAGTCGTGGCCGGTGGCGACGAGATGCACGCCCTCGGCGATCACCCGGGATAGGTTGGCGGACGTGGTCATCACCCTCGATCCGGGCTCGTCGGTCGCGCCCTACGAACAGATCCGTGATCAGGTCGTCGAGGCGATCGTCGGGGGAGCACTGTGTGCCGGCGCTCGTCTGCCCACCGTCCGTCAGCTGGCCGGTGATCTCGGTCTGGCCGTGAACACTGTCGCCAAGGCCTATAAACGGTTGGAGGCCGAGGGTCATGTCGCCACCCGTGGACGCCATGGCACGGTGGTGTTGCCACGTCGGGTGGTGAGCAGGGACGAGTCGGCGGGGGGCGATCTCACCGCGGGCGGCGCGAGTTCGGAAGCCGGGGACGAGGTCTGCGCGGCGGCGGAGGAGCTTGTACGGGCGGCGCGGCGGCACGGGTTGGATCTGTCCGAGACGATCGGGTTACTGCGTCAGTCCTGGTGATTCGAGGGGTTGCCCGTTGACGGGGGTTGATCTTTCCCGGATTCACGGTCGGGACTTTAGGCCTTAATATGCACATTTTTCTCTCGGCGGAGGTCTTGTTGCATATCTATATGTGACCGAGGGCCCCGGGTGTCGAATGTTCCGGGTCATGTACGCTTTAGGTGAGGCTAACGCATAGGGCGTTTTTGCCGGGTGGATATTTGTGCACCCGGGTGTCGTCCTATATTTTGTGGCATATTCTGAATGGATGAGGTAGGGATTTTTTTATCCTGCCGATGATTGACAGGAATATGCTGCCGCTCGTTAAGCTTATTTGTGATCGATCCCCAATCGGGACTGGCAACGGGGCCTATCAGATGCCCCATCCATGTGATCCACCTGGGGCAGTGGTGAGTGCGCTTGGGGATATCCGCGCATATTCTTTCTCTTCACTGAGGAATCACAATGCTCGCTGTTGTCTTGACATTGATCGTTCTGGTCAATCTTTTCTTTGTCGTCACTCTGGTCAAGGATCTTCATCATCACCGCCACCAGCTGTGGGAAGAACCTGGAAACCGGGCCCAGATGGCAGGCTCGCAGGCGATCATCTATTTCTTCTCGACCTTCGGCATCTCCGACTTCGCCATCGGTTCTGCGCTCTATCCCAAAGTCAAATGGGTCGTGGATCGGAAACTTCCCGGCACGCTGAACACCGCCTGCGTGATCCCGGTCGCCGTGATGGCCCTGAGCTACATCTCCTCCATCGAGACTGACCTGTTCACTCTGGGCCTGGCCGTACTCGCCCAGGTCGTCGGTGCCTTCTTCGGCGCCCCGGTCGTCGCGAAACTTCCGGCACGGATCATCAAATGGGGCATCATCGCAGGTCTTCTGGTCGCCGGTGGCCTCATCCTCATGCACAAGACCGGCCTTTCCCCGTCCGGTGGCGACGCCACAGGGCTCACCGGTGGGAAACTCCTCGCGTTCGGTGTGCTCTCCCTGATCTACGGCGCGCTCAACAACATCGGCATCGGTTCCTTCGCGCTCACCATGGCCACGGTCTACTCGATGGGAATGGATCCCCGCGTCGCCTTTCCGATCATGATGGCGGCATGCACCTTCTCGGTGCCGATCGGTTCGGTCCAATTCATCCGCCATGACGCCTATGCGCGCAAGCTGACCCTTTTCTCCGCGGTCTTCGGCAGCTTGGGCGTCCTGGTCGCGGTCTTCTTCGTCAAGAGCCTGAACGTCTCCGCCCTGCAATGGGTCGTCCTCGGGGTGATCGCCTACACCGCGGTGAGCATGCTGTTGGATCTCCTGTCCGAGAAGAAAAAACCCCAGGAAGAATTTTCCTCGGTAGCCGTTGCCGCTGTCGAGACGAGTGAGAAGAAGGACCACGCATGAAGATCACTGCCGTCAATGCCAGCGAGATGCAGTGCATCTTCGACATGCGCGCAGCTGTCGACGCCGACAAGGAAGCGTTGAAAGCCTATTCGGCGAAAGAGTGCAAGATCCCGCTGCGGGTGAACCTGGATGTCCCGGAATACGAGGGGCAGAGCTTGTACATGCCAGGTTACGCAGCCCCGGAATCAGCTCTGGGTATCAAGATCGTCTCGGTCTATCCGCGCAATATCGAACGGGGGTTGACCAGCGTGCCCGCCACCATGGTGGTGCTCGACGCGCAGACCGGGATGGTCTGTGGATTGCTCGACGGCACCTGGCTGACCCAGCAGCGCACCGGCGCGGTCGCCGGAGCCGCCACCGAACTGCTCGCCCGGGAGGACGCGGCGGTCTTCGCTCTCTTCGGTACAGGCGGCCAGGCCGAATGCCAGCTGGAGGCTGTCCTCACCGTTCGTCCCGGTATCACTCAGGTGCGGGTGTTCGACCTGTCGACCGAGCGGGCCGACGATTTCGTCCGTCGGATGTCCGAGCGTTTCGCGGGTCGCTTCCCGGCTGTCATCGAGCGGGCGGACAGCTCCGCCGCCGCGATCACCGGCGCCGACATCATCACCACGGTCACCACGGCCAGCGAGCCGGTCTTCGACGGTTCGTTGGTCGAGGCGGGGACCCACATCAACGCTGTCGGGTCGTACACCCCTCAGATGTGCGAGGTCGACCCGGTGGTGCTGTTGGCCGCCGACAAGGTCTACTGCGACACCCGGGACGCTCTCGTCGAGTCCGGGGACATCCAGATCCCCTTGCGGGACGGCAGGTTCGATCTCGACAAGGTGACTGGAGAACTCGGAGAGGCATTGCTGGGAGCGGTGCCGGGGCGTGAGTCCGCCGAGGAGATCACCTACTTCGAGAGCACCGGTAATGCGGTGCTCGACGTCGTGGTCGCCCAGCGGATCTACGCCGAGGCCGTCGCGCAGGGGCGGGGAAGCACCATCGACCTGTGACCGAATCGTGCGACCGGGACATCTACGGGGTACCCGGTCGCACGATGAGGAAGGTGCATCTGGATACTTCAATGTCCGTTCGGACGAAGACACTTGCAGATCTTTTCTTGACCGGTGTGGGGGTCGGGGTGAACAGACTTCGCGGGATCACGCGCGAGATGGTCGCGAATGCGCCTCGACGGCGTGAGATCTTGCCCGAGATCGTGGAGCGTATCGGCTCGGACCCCGTCGTCGCCCATAATGCTGCTTTCGACATCAGCGTTATTCGCGAAGCCTGCGCGGTGGATGAATTACCCTGTCCTTCAATTGACTTCCTGTGCACTCCGGCTTTGTCGAAAGCGGCTTTCGCGCTTCCCTCCTATCGGCTGCCCTTCGTCTCCCAAGCCTGTGGCTTCGAGATGACCAACCATCACGAGGCCCTGGCCGACGCCCGGGCAGTCATCGGCATCGTCGATCATCCGGTAGCGGCCGCCGGGGTGTCCTCGTTGGTGGAGCTGGCTGAACACCACCGGGTGGCGATCGGACTTCAAGCAAAGGGGCTGCCGGTCGAGGTGATGTCCGAAGCTGACTTCGTCCAGCATCTCGCGTACTGACCCCTGCTCGCCGTGCGCAATGGCGCCGCCCCCAGGGGGTGGGCGCCTCGCGGAGGTCTCCCCTGATCGACGGCTCAGGGGAGATCGGGTGGCACGTGTCGATCATCACGGACCCCAGCGGGACGGAAGGCTTGGGAACAGCGGGATACTCGCGCCGTACGCCGATACCCGCAGAAGTCGCACAGCGGATGAATCGGACGTAGCCACAGCCTGAATCGACCCGCCGGGTGGACCGGTGTACGAGAGGATGACCATGTCCCGACTGCAGCGCACCGCAGGCCTCACCGAGGAGCAGACCGAGCTCATCAAACTGGTCCGCGAGTTCGTGGAGGACCAGATCCTCCCCGTCGCCACCGAGATGGAGCACCAGGACGAATATCCGCAGGCCATCGTCGACGCGATGAAGGAGATCGGGATCTTCGGCCTGATGATCCCCGAGGAATACGGCGGACTCGGTGAATCCCTGCTCACCTACGCCCTGTCCGTGGAGGAGATCGCCCGCGGATGGATGAGCGTCTCCGGCATCATCAACACCCACTTCATCGTGGCCTACATGCTGCTTCAGCACGGCACGCAAGAACAGAAACAGCGTTATCTGCCCAAGATGGCCACCGGCGAGATCCGCGGGTCGTTCTCGATGTCGGAGCCCGGCTGCGGGTCGGACGTGTCGGGCATCAAATCCCGCGCGGTCAAGGACGGCGACGGCTGGACGATCAACGCGCAGAAGATGTGGCTGACCAACGGCGGCTCGTCCAACCTGACGGCCGTGCTGGTGAAGACGGACACCGGTGCGGACAGCGTCTACAAGAACATGACGACCTTCCTCGTGGAGAAGGAACCTGGCTTCGGGCCGCAGGACAACGGCATCACCGTCCCCGGCAAGATCGAGAAGATGGGCTACAAGGGCGTCGACACGACCGAACTCATCCTGGAGAACCACAAGACCACCGACGCGCAGATCCTCGGAGGAGAGGCCGGCAAGGGCTTCTACCAGATGATGGACGGCGTCGAGGTCGGCCGCGTCAACGTGGCGGCGCGGGCCTGCGGTGTCGCCCGGCGCGCCTTCGAACTGGGTATCGCCTACGCCCAACAGCGGGAGACCTTCGGGAAGAAACTCGTCGACCACCAGGCGATCCTCTTCCGACTCGCCGACATGGCCACGAAGGTCGAGGCCGCCCATCAGATGATGGTCATGGCCGCCAAGCTGAAGGACTCCGGTCAGCGCAACGACGTCGAGGCCGGCATGGCGAAGTACCTGGCGGCGGAGTACTGCGCCGACGTCGTCGAACAGAGCTTCCGCATCCACGGTGGCTACGGCTACTCCAAGGAGTACGAGATCGAGCGGCTCTACCGCGAGGCGCCGATGCTGCTGATCGGCGAGGGTACCGCGGAGATCCAGAAGATGATCATCGGGCGCTCACTGTTGAAGGACTACAAGCTCAAGGGATGACCGGCGTGTCGGACGACACGTCGAGCCGTCCCGAGCCGTGAGCGAGGCGGACCGCTGAACTCCTCTGATAGATACAACAGATGGCGCACCCCCGGAGTTTTTTGCCAAATTGCTTGTGTAGCAATGAATTTCCCGGGTTTCTCGGAGTCTCGGTGATAGACATGCCACGGCGAAAGGGCCGCAGGCCAGTGCCAACAGTGATCTCCTGCCACACCCTTGCGCCGACCAGCGAAACCAGAAACAGAAAGGGAAAAGAGCAATGCGTCTTCGTACCCGTACCGGCGGTGGGGTCCTCACCGGTGCACTCGCCACCTTCGCCGCGCTCACCATGGCCGTGGCACCCGCCGCGACCGCCGCGCAGCCCGGTCTCGCCGGCCCGCAGTGGAACCTGCAGAATGCCGCAGCACAACCCGCCTACTTCCAGATCAACGGCGACCAGCTCAACGGCGCAGGACCGTGCAACACCATCAACGCCCACGCCGTCGTCCAGGGCGACAAGGTCACCTTCGACACCGTGGTCACCACCCGCGTCGGCTGCCACGGCACCGCGGCACAGGTCGAAGAGAAACTCTTCCGTGCCCTCTCCGAAGGCCAGGCGCAATACCGCGTCGACGGCAACACCCTGACCCTCACCCGGGACAGCGGAACGACGGTCTTCGCCGCCCGGTGAGCCACGGCGACCCTCGCTGAAATCATCGGCGGGGATCCACGCCGATGACCCACAGTGCCCCGGTCGGGTGGGACGATGGTCCACACCGACCGGGGCACAGCACTGTCCCGGCATCGTCACCGGACGAGCGCCCACGCCACCAGAAGAAGGCCCGCCCCCGAACAGGAATGATCACGAAGCCGACGACGTTGTCGATCGACTAGCGTGAGGCGTTCCAGCGGGTCGCACCGCGAGTCCGGCATACCAGTCGAGGAAGTGAGCCGACATGACCCAGCCCGGTGGGCAGCCGAGGATACCGATGAGCACCCTGCAACTGCAGCATCCGGTCAGCCTCCACGTGTTCGAAGAGTACGAACAAGCCCAACGAGCGGTCGACTACCTGTCCGACCGGGAATTTCCCGTCGAGAACATGATGATCGTCGGTACCGACCTCAAACAGGTCGAACGAGTCACCGGACGACTCACCGGTGGCAGGGTCCTCGCCTCCGGCGCCGGCTCAGGAGCCTGGATGGGCATGTTCTTCGGGTCCCTGATGTGGCTCTTCGTCGAAGGAGCCGGACCCGGACAGTTCCTCACCGCCGTGCTCGTCGGCGCCGTCTTCGGCATGATCTGGGCGGTCATCGCCTACCGATTCAGCGGCGGAGCCCGCGACTTCACCTCCGTCAGCCAGGTCGTGGCCACCCGGTACGAAGTCCTGGTCGAACACCACCTCATCGAGGACGCCCGCCGCCTGATGGAGGAGATGCGACAAGGCATCCCCGGCGGCGGAAACACCGCTACATCCCAGGAACACCCCCACGACCCGTCCGCCCCCGGCACCTGGGCCGGGGGAGCGCACACCCCGCCGTCCGAGGGAAATACCCCGCCCCCGCCGCCCGCCGTCTGGGACGGGCAGGGCACGCCGCAGCACCCCACCGCGCCGACGAAGAAGCCGACCGACGCCGCACCCCAACCGAAATACCGCACCTACGGTGAAGCCCTGGACGCCCAACGCGCCGAACGGGAAGCCCGCGAACAGGCCGGACGGCAGAAACCCACCCCGACGACCCTCATGCCCCAGAAACCACCAGCGCCACCGACCACCGCCCTTCCCCAAGGAACGACAGAACAGGAAACGCCGACCCCCGCGTCGGAACACCAGGAGAAGAAGGACAGCTGAGTCGAACCTGATCAGCCCTGATCAGCCTAAAGGGCGATCAGGAAGGCCCTGAGATCGTACTTCTGGCCGATTCGTCGAAAAAGTCCCCTCCGTAGGGTCGTTGACGTGCGAAAGCACACGACATGACTCCACGGAGGGGACCTTGACCACCGCTTTCACTCGGCCACGAACCCGGGCAGCCATCCGGACCGAACACTTGGCCAAGCTCTACGGCAGCGGACAGACCGGTGTCACCGCGCTCGACCGGATCGACGTCGAGATCTTCGCCGGCGAGTTCACCGCCGTCATGGGCCCCTCCGGGTCGGGCAAGTCGACCCTCATGCATGTGACCGCGGGTCTCGACGAGGCCACCTCCGGACGTTCCTGGATCGGTGAGACGGAAATCACCTGCCTGTCCGACGACGAACTGACCCGGCTGCGACGCGACCGCATCGGATTCGTCTTCCAGGCCTTCAACCTGATGCCCACCCTGGACGCCCGGGCCAATATGCTGCTCCCCCTCAAACTCGCCGGTCGCCGAGTCGAGCAGGACTGGTTCGACCAGGTCGTCACCGTGCTCGGCATCGGAGACCGACTCGGACACCGTCCCTCCGAGTTGTCCGGCGGGCAACAACAGCGCATCGCCATCGCCCGGGCGCTGCTCAGCCGGCCTGCCGTGATCTTCGCCGACGAACCCACCGGGGCCCTCGACTCCGCCTCCGGCGACGCGATCCTCGAATTCCTGTCCCACAGCGTCCGAGAGCTGGGCCAGACCGTGGTCATGGTCACCCACGACGACCACGCAGCCTCCTACACCGACCGGATCATCACTCTCACCGACGGGCGGATCGTCTCCGACGACATCCGCGCCGGGGCCGAGGTCTGAGATGCTCACCCAACCTCGTCGACTCGTGTCCGCAGCACTGGCCATCGTCCTGGGTGTCACCTTCGTGGCCGTGGCGCTCTTCCTGGGGAATGCCATCCGTTCCTCGACGGAGCAGAGAGTGGTCGGAGACCTTGCCGACGCCGGCGTGGTGATCACCCGCAAGAAGCAGGAAAGGGGGCCGACCGGGCCCGCGATTTCCGATACCTATGTCGCAGCCGTCCGCAGCCTTCCCGGCGTCACTGGGACACGGGTGCTCTCCGAACGAATATTCTTCCAGGACATGGGCGGACATCGCAGCCCGACCTCGGTGCGCACTGTCCTCCCGCAAGGCATCGGCACGGTCACCTCCGGGCGGCTACCGGAGAAGCCCGGCGAAGTGGCGGTGACCTCTGCGCTGGCCGCTGCCAGAGGCGTCCGGGAAGGGAACGACCTCCGCATCGGACACGGCTTCGATGCCCCGACAGTCCGAGCCCACGTCGTCGGTGTGGTCGATCCGGGCCCGAACGGGACCAGTTCGCCTCTTCCTACTCTGTTCGCAGCCAGTTCCGATATCGCCGCATGGTCAGGAGAGCCCGGAGCCGACGAAGTCCAGGTCATCGCGCCGGATGTCGACGTAAAAAGCCTGCGGACCCGCACCTCAGCGCTCCCCGGCGGCGGCGCCTTCACCATCCGGACCAAGGCCGACGAGGCCGAATACCGGGTGGGCCAGGCCAAGACGGCGGTCGAGACGACGAAGAAACTGTTCCTGGGATTCGCTGCCGTCTCGGTGGTGGTCAGCGCCATCGTCATCGCCAACACCTTCTCCATCCTGGTCCTCCAGCAAGTCCGTGAGCTGGCTTTACTGCGTTGTGTCGGAGCGAGGCGACGCCAGGTCTTCGGGTTGGTGCTGCGCGAGGCACTGTTCTTGTCCTTCGTCGCGTCTGCGGCGGGGGTGATCCTCGGCGCAGGAATTGTCGCCGTCGTCTCCGCGCTGTCGGCAGGAAGCTCGACGGAACTGGGCTGGCAATGGGTGTCCCCGGCGGCGGTCGCCCTGCCCATGTCGCTCGGGATGGTTGTGACCACCCTCGCCGCGGTCGTGCCGGCTCATCGCGCTACCCGGGTGGCTCCGATGGCTGCGCTTCGTCCCGAATTCGTTTCGCCGGTGAGGAGCAGGTCCGGGCGGATCCGGACTTTCCTCGGTTTCCTGACCTTCCTGGGAGGGACCAGCGCTCTGGTGGTGGGTGCAGCGAGCAGCAAGCTGGTTCCGGCCATGATCGGTGGTGGGCTGTCCGTCATCGGGATCGTCATGGTGGGCGGTGTCATCGTCCCGCCTCTGGCAGGTCTGCTCGGTGCCCTTCCGGCCCGGGTTGCAGGTCTGCCCGGGCAGCTCGCGGTCGACAACTCCCGTCGGAACCCCGCCCGGGCAGGGGCGACTGCCAGTGCCCTCTTCGTCGGGGTCGCGCTGATCACCATGATGAGCGTGGGAGCCGAGAGCGGACAGGCCAGTCTCTCGCAGGAATTCGATCGTCGTGCCTCGGTGGACGCGTTGATCACCTCCGAGGAGAAACTTCCCGAGGGCGTCTTCGAGAAGATCCGGCATTCTCCGGTGGTCGCGGCGGCCGCTCAGCAGAGCACCGGCCAGGTGACCTTGACCTCGGCGGACCCGGCGAGGACCTTCGAGATCAAGGCGGAGGCCCAAGGACTGGGCCCTGGTGCCGACCAGGTGATCCGCTACCGCGGTTTCGTCGAAGGCGTCGGCCCGGACACGGTGCTGCTGAGCAGCGAACGCCATCGCGGGGTGCCCGACGGTGCGAAGGTCACGGTGACCGGGCCCCGCGGGGACACGCTCACGGTACGCGCCGTGGTCAGAGAAGGGGGCCCGGGGTCCCCGATGCTCACCGCGGACAACCTTCGGAAGGTGAACCCGTCTTCCCGACAGGCGATCGCGGTGCGACTCGCCGACGGGCAGGACCCCGCCGCCGCCGTGGAGAAAATCTCTGCCCTCCTGCCCGGTGACCAGGCCCGGGTAGGAGGGAGCGCGGTGGAGCGAGCCGAGATGCACAAGTTGATGCAGAGGATGCTCTACGTGGTGATCGGATTGTTGGGGGTGGCCGTGCTCATAGCTCTGGTAGGGATCGGCAACACCCTGGGCCTGTCGGTGCTGGAACGTGGGCGTGAATCGGGCCTGCTGCGGGCCCTGGGCGTAACCCGTAGCCAGTTGCGCCGCATGTTCGGCGTGGAAGCGCTGGTCCTGGCTGCCGTCGGTACGACGACCGGGATCGTCGCAGGTATCGGCTACGGGGCTGCGGCGGCTCAGGCATTGCTGGGCTCGAGCGTCACAGCGCTCGTGGTCGTCATTCCCTGGGGGCGTCTGGCCTTGGTTGCTGCGGTGGCCCTCGCCGCAGGCTGGCTGGCTTCGGTCGTGCCGGGTCGACGTGCCGCGAAGGTCTCTCCGAGCAAGGCCCTGGCTGCCGAATGAGCTCACGGCCCGGGGGTGTCCAGCACCTGCTGGTGGGTGCCCCCGGGCCGGGTCTCCCGGCTTCCGGGGGACACCACCGGGTCGGCTCAGGGCAGCAGCTTCGCCAGCCAGGACTCGAGCTCGTCGATCTGCGAGGGCAGATGCGGGCTGAGGATCTCGCATCCGTCCTCGGTGACCAGGACGTCGTCCTCGATCCGTACTCCGATGCCGCGTAATTCCTCGGGGACGAGCAGGTCGTCCTCCTTGAAGTACAGGCCCGGTTCCACGGTGAGGATCATCCCGGGACGTAGCTCGGCGTCCATGTAGTCCTCCCGGAGGGCTCGGGCGCAGTCGTGGACGTCCAGCCCCAGGTGGTGGCTGGTCCCGTGCACCATCCACCGTCGGTGCCACTGCCCGTGTTCGAGATCCAGGGAGTCCTCGACCGAAGCGCCCTCGGGCAGCAGCCCCCACCGGTGCAGATGTTCGGCGATCACCCGGATCGCGGCGGCGTGGACGTCCTTGAACCGGTGGCCCGGTCGGATCGCGGCGAAACCGGCGGCCTGCGCGGCATGGACCGCCTCGTAGACGCGACGCTGGGCGGGTGTGAAGGTTCCCGAGACCGGCATCGTACGGGTGATGTCCGCCGTGAACAGGGAGTCCATCTCCACACCGGCGTCCAGCAGGAGCAGGTCACCTTCCCGGATGTCCCCGGTGTTCCGGATCCAGTGCAGAGTATTTGCGTGATCGGCTGCGGCACAGATCGACTCATATCCGACCCCGTTGCCCTCGTGCCGGGCCGTACGGTTGAAGGTGCCCTCGATCCACCGTTCTCCGCGTCCTCGACGGATCGCCTCGGGGAACTCGGCGACCACCGCTTCGAAGGCCCGGGCCGTGGCCGCACAGGCCTGCCGCATCTGATCGACCTCCCACGGGTCCTTCACCAGGCGCATCGTCGACAGGACCCGCGCCAGCTCCAGGTCGGACTCCTGGGCGACCTGCGCCGCCTCCTCGACGGACCCGCCTTCGGTCAGCGCCGTCGCCCGGACCGTGTCGATCTGCGCGGCGACCTGGTCGTCGGCATCCCGGACGACCCTGACCTGGACGGAGCCCACATCCTTGCCGACCTCGTTCTCGAAGGCGGACAGATCACGGCACTCCAGGCCCAGTTCGGCCTGGGTGGAGGCCAGGGTCGGACGGGAGCCCACCCAGTACTCCCCGTAGCGGCTGTCGGTGAAGAACTCCTCGCTGTCCCGTCCGGCGGACGGCCGGAAGTACAGGATCGACTCGTGCCCGCCGTCCTCGGCCGGTTCCAGCACCAGCACCGCGTCCGGTTCCCGGTCGGCACCCAGACCGGTCAGGTGCGCGAAAGCACTGTGCGGGCGGAACATGTAGTCACAGTCATTGCTCCGCACCTTCAGACCCCCGGCCGGGATCACGAGCCGTTCGCCGGGGAAGAACTCGGACAGTCGTGCCCGTCGTCGCGCGGCGTGATCGGCGACCTCGGCCCGTTCGGGCAAGGGTTCCGGTGAGGGGGCCCATCCAGAAGAGATATAACGACGGAATGCTTCGGTGGAAGGGATGCCTCGGTGCTCTGCCTTGGTCTGTTTCTCGCTCACGAATGCCACTCTGCCACGGCAGTATCGACGGCAGCGTCAGGCGCGGCAAAACGCCCGGAACAGTTCTGTGATCAGGCGATTTGCGATAGGTGCCCGGCGTCGCTGAATCTGGTCGAACACTGGGCGGGGTGAAAGCGGGGACAGGGCGGGACATGGCACATGACGACAAGCCGGACGACGACCGCGGCAAGCCCTCCGAGGCGTCCGACCAGGCAGGCGGTGAACGTAGTGCTGCGATGACCCGGCCTGCCGGGAACGACCATCCCCAGCCGGTACCGAGCCTCCACGAGACCGGCCCGATCGCCACCAAATCGGTGACCTCCCCGCTTCCGCTCACCCCGGCGCAACCGGAACTGCGCAGCCCGTTGGACGACGCGGCCCCGGCTGCGGAGAGCGCCGCCGCCAAATCGGTCTTCCGCACCCGGTCGGCCATCCAACGCTGGCCCTTGGACGCCGAGCGACGCACCCGCCTGCGCAACCGTTTCCTGCATGCCGTCGAAGGGGCCCCACCCACCTGGGGCATGCGGATACAACCGGCGGACGACGGAGTCGAGGAAGCCCGGGCCCGGGCCGTGATCGACCTGGCGATGCGGATCGCCGAGGCGCTGCTCACCACGGGATCCTCGGCCGCCGATGTCACCGCCACCGCGATCCAACTGACCCACGCCTACGGTCTGCGCTCGGTGCACGTCGACGTGACCTTCACCTCGATCACCGTCTCCCACCACCGAGGAGAACGCCACGACCCGGTCACGGTGATGCGGGTCGTGGCCAATCGCACCTCCGACTTCGACCGGCTGCGCCGCATCCAGAAACTGGTGGCCGCTCTCGCCCAGGACCCGATCCCCATCGAGGAGGCCCGGGAGCGGTTCACCGAGATCATGCGCCGCCCCCACCTCTACCACCGGGACGTGGTCACCGCGGCCAACGCCGGGCTGGCAGCGGCGATCGCGGCTCTGCTCGACGGGAGCTGGCAGGAGATCGTCCTCACCCTGGTCACCGCGGCGTTCATCGACCGGTCCCTGTTGTGGGTCTCCCGGCGCGGACTGGCCGCTTTCTTCGCACAGATCATCGGGGGAGCGATCCCCACCGGCGTCGCCGTCATCCTCATGTATGCGCGAGCCCACGACGTGGCCGGGCTGGGATCGGTGTCACCTTCGGTGGTCGTCACCGCGGGGATCGTGGTGCTCCTGGCCGGACTGCAACTCGTCGGCGCGGCCCAGGACGCCATCGACGGTTATTACGTGACGGCGACCGGCCGTGGTTTCGAGGTCCTCCTGATGACTCTCGGCGTCGTCGTGGGGATCCTGATGGTGCTGGGACTGGGTAACAGGGCGGGCGTCCCGGCGTACATCTCACCGACCCTCGGGTTCGCGCCGTCGGTGACCTTGCAGATCAGCCTGGCCGGTCTGGTCTCAGCGGCCTTCGCGATCACCACCTACTCGGGGCCGCGCACCGTCCTGGTCTCCTTGCTGACCGGGGCGTTGGGCTGGTCGGCCTACCTGGTGGGGGTCTTCTTCCAGCTGTCGATCGCCCCGGCGAGTGCGATCGGCGCTTTCGCGGTGGGCGCTCTCGCACCCGCGCTGGGACGGATCTGCCGGGTCCCTTCCCTGGCGATCACCACCGCCGGGCTGGTCACCCTGCTGCCCGGCGGGATGGTCTACCGGGGGTTGTACGACTATGTCGGCGCGGCCTCCGACGAGGGGCTCGCCACGCTGATGTCCGCCGGGACGGTGGGCCTGGCGCTCGCCGCAGGGGTCAGCCTGGGCACCTACGTGGGTCGTCCGATGGGAGAGACCCGCGCTTCCACGGAGCACAAGAAGGCTTTGCGTCGGGTGTTGCGGCGTCGGCGGACCACCCGGTGAACCGGTCGGGATCGTCCTGGGCGCCATCGGGGCGCACCCGGACCTGAGCCTGCCACAGCGGTTCTGCCGTGGTCGTCGGGGTCGTGGCCGACGGGACGGGAACGTCCGTACGGCGAACCTGCAGGAAGGACAGAGCGTGGGGCTTCCTAGCATGGAGGGTATGAGCGGAGCTTCCTCCGTGGCACCGGCTTCGTCCGAACTGCCGCGGGTATCTCGTGATCTGGACCTGTTGACCTCCTTGCACGCCACCGTGCTGCGCGAGGCCGGGCTGTCCGATCTCGTCGATCTGATGCAGACCTTGGTGGAGGCGGCCGCCGACACCGGTGACGCTGGGGCCTTCACCCGTGCCCGGGAGGTCGTGGCCGGGATGGACGACGAGACAGCGGCCTTGTTGGCCCGGACGGTGACGGTCCACCTGCACCTGACGAATCTGGCCGACGAGCGGATGCGGGCACGGGCCCTGCGTGCCGAGGCCCAGGACTTCGGCACCGGTGTCGAAGCCGGGGGAGTGGGCGCTGCGATCGCCGAGATCGGTGAGTCGGCGGCACAACGGGTCGAGGAGCTGCGGATCCACCCGGTGTTGACCGCGCATCCCACCGAGGCGCGTCGCCGGGCGGTCACCACGGCTTTGGCGCGGATCTCCGAACAGTTGGATCGTTTCGACGATCCGTGGTCGGGGAATCTGGAGCGTGATTTCGCCCGCCGCCGGATGCTGGAGGACATCGACATCCTGCAGCGCACGTCGACCTTGCGGCGGACCAGGCCCGAGCCGGGGGACGAGGTCAAGTCGATCTTGACGGTCTTCGATCAGACCCTGTTCCGGGCCGTGCCCCGGTTGTACCGGGCCGTGCACGAGGGGCTCGGCGCCCGGGAGCTCCCTCCGGCGTTCGTCCGCTTCGGCAGCTGGGTGGGGGGCGACCGCGACGGCAACCCGTATGTCACTGCGGAGGTGACCCGGCGCACCATGGCTGCTCAGGCCCAGCACGCGTTGGCTGCCCTGGCCCAGCACGCGGACCGGATCGCCCGCACCTTGACCATGGACGAGAGCAGCACGCCTCCCTCGGACGCCCTCATGGAGGCCCTGGCCAATGACGCGGTGCGTCTGCCCGATGTCATCGCCCAGATCGTGAAGGACTCGCCGGGTGAACCGCACCGCCAGAAGATGCTGGTGGTGGTGGCACGGCTGGATCTGACCCGTCGGGAGAAGGCCGGGATGGCCTACACGGGCCCGCAGGAGATGCTCGCGGACCTGGCCTTGGTGCAGGACAGTCTGATCGCGGCCGGAGACACTCGAGCGGCCGGTGGCGAGTTGCAGCAGTTGATCTGGCTGGTCGAGACCTTCGGTTTCCATCTGGCCGAGTTGGAGGTGCGCCAACACAGCGAGGTGCACCATGCCGCGTTGGTGGAGCTGCTCGGCGGGGTCGAGGCGGTGGACGATGCGGAGGCCGCCGCGCAGGACCCGGTCTTCCTGGACCGGTTGGCTGTCGAGGGTTGGCCGGAGGGTGTCTCCGGGCGACGGATGACCGAGTTGTCCGAGCGCACCACTGAGCTGCTCGACACCTTGCGGGTGATGGCCTACCTGCAGGAACGATGGGGCGAGCGGAGTTGCGGCCGGTATATCGTCAGCTTCAGCCAGTGCGCAGCCCATCTGGTGGCCGTCCGTGCGTTGGCCCGTCTCGCCGTGGGCGACCGACCGCTCCGGCTCGACGTGGTGCCCCTCTTCGAGACGGGTGAGGACCTGAGGGGCGCGGAAGCCACGCTGCACGAGTGGGTGGAGCTGCCCAGCACGGTCGCCTGGTTGCAGTCGACCGGACGTCACGTGGAGATCATGCTCGGCTATTCGGACTCGGCGAAGGACGTCGGCCCGGCCAGCGCGACGTTGACTCTCGACCGGGCGCAGTCGAGGTTGGCGGCGTGGGCACGTCGACACGACGTGCGGATGACCTTGTTCCACGGCCGGGGCGGTTCGCTCGGCCGGGGTGGCGGGCCTCTGCACCGGGCGATCCTGGCGCAACCGACCGGGTCGGTCGGCGGCCGGTTCAAGGTGACCGAGCAGGGCGAGGTCATCGCGGCCCGGTACGGCGACGTGATCATCGCGCAGCGGCATCTGGAGCGGTTGACCAGTGCGGTCCTGTTGACCGACGAGCCGGAGCGGTCACGCCGAAGGGGAGAGACCGGCCGTTCCCACGCGGTGCTGGCCTCCACGATCGACGAGGCTTCGCAACGGGCTTATCGGGCTCTGGTCGAGTCTCCGGGTATCGCGGACCTGTTGGCTCAGGCCAGCCCGTTGGACGAGCTGGGTGAGCTACGACTGGGATCACGGCCTTCCCGACGCAGCGGGGTGGAGTCCGGGCGGTCGCTGGCCGACCTGAGGGCCATTCCTTGGGTGTTCGCCTGGGCGCAGGCGCGGGTGAACATCCCGGGCTGGTACGGGCTCGGGTCCGGTTTGGCCGCTGTCGACGATCTGGGGGCTTTACGGCAGGCCTATCGGGAATGGCCGTTGTTCGCTTCGTTGATCGATGTGGCCGAGATGAGCCTGGCCAAGGCGGACCGTGCGCTCGCCGAGGCCTTCCTGGATCTGGGGGAGCGTCCTGAGCTGGTGACGATGATCCTGGCCGAGTACGACCTGAGTCGTCGGCTGGTGTTGGCGGTCTTGGATCAGGATGAGTTGTTGGAGTGCAAGCCGCATCTGCGGCATGCCATCGATATGCGTCGTCCGTACATCAATGCTTTGTCGCATCTGCAGATCCGCGCTCTGCGGATGGTGCGGGAGGGCGCGGCTGTCGAGGAGGGGCAACTCGACGAGGAGGTGGTGAAGCGGTGGCGGACGGTGCTGCTGTTGACCATGAACGGGGCTGCAGCGGGTCTGCAGAACACCGGCTGAGCCTTTGTCGTACGGGACGGGGTCCGGTCGGTGGTCTGCGGGCCGCCCACCGGACCCTTGTCGTTCACTGGTGTTCTTTGAGGAAACGGTGCTGAGATTCTCAGCTGACGGTCGAGAAGCTGTGTTCTGATCGGGGAGTGATCGGCTGCGGCGGCGGTGTACGTTCTCCTCATCTTCGGGTGGGGGGTCTGACCGCGTGACATCGTTGCTCCGGGGGACTGACCACCCTTGTGTAGCTGATCGCAGCTGTGTCGGAGGTGCTCTCCGATGTCCGGTGGGAGATGACCCTCCGGGTTTTTCGTGCGCTGTCGCACGGTAGGCGCCCGGGGGAGGGCGCGTGGCGGGGAGGTCGCAGCCTTTTCGTGGTGGGTTCGTCGTGGCCGGTGGCGCAGCGGCGCCTTCGGCGGTCTGCGGAGTCGTGACCGGACTGGATCGGCGGGCCCTGTGGGTTCGATGCGTTCGCGTCGACGGCCGGGTTCCGGTATGTCGAAGGGTGTTGTTTTCCCCGTTCAGAGGGCTTCGAGGCACAGCCGAAGGTTTTCTCCGGAAAAGTGGGTCCGCATGAATGCGACCTATGGCGAATAGTGTCGAATTAAGTGTAATTCGGACATAGAACCTTGATGAAGGTTCAATGATTTTGGCGGGCCTCCGGGGAATGGCATACCACTGCCTAACTTCTGCCCCGGACGTCTGGCCGCTGGCACCCTACGCCTGTTTTTTCATGCCAGCAACTCGGTTTCATAACGCTCGATTTCGGATTTTCGACGACGAATCTGCTGGTCAGATTCGATCTGGGTGATTTCTCCCCCTCGTTTTGGGTGAAAAATGGAGCCAAAATGTAAGTGAATTGTCTTCAGGGCTTTACATCTTCGTGCTCTACGTAGTTGAATCTCCCCTGTCGTGCGGCCAGGGCTTCGAACGTCCTAGTGCTGCAACGTTTCTCGAGGTCAGCGAGGGGTTGTTGATGTATAACGATCGATCTGGGATCGGTCTGGCAGGCACGAAGACGATCGCAAAGTCGATGAGCGTCGCCATGATCTGTCTGTCCATGCTGTCGCTGTCCGCCTGCGGTGGAGATGCCAAGGAAGGCGGCGCCGCAGGAAGCTCCGAAAGCACCCCGCCGGCACCGGCGGTCTCGGCCCACCCGGTCTCAAAGGTGGAGGAGGGGGCCAAGGACACCGTCACCAAACTCGGCGCTAAACCGGCCCAGGCGGACGATGTCGAAGCACTCATGAAGCTCGCCTGCGTCGTGAAGCAGTCCGACGTCAAGGACGACGCGATCGCCGAGCAGATCCGCACCGAGGCAAAGGATCGCAAGGTCCCTCAGGCCGCGCAGAAACCCGAGGTCGTCATCGCGGCCGCGAAGCAGTACCTGTGCCCCTGACCCTGGCTGAGCTGGAAGGACATCATGGCTACACCCCCTGTTGCCCAGAGCACGGCCCCCGCGGAGAAAACTTCCGTGAACGATGCGTCGTCAATCCCTGAACACGACGACTACGCCCTGACCAGGGTCCCCGAAAGTGCCCGTTACGGATGGTTGACCGTCGCGGTCCAACGTTTCGGGATGCTGTCGGCCCTTGCCCAGTTCCTGCTCTCGGCCTCGATCGGGATCGGCCTGAGCTTCTGGGACGCGATGATCGCCATCACCCTGGGCTCGGTGATCCTCGAAGTGGTCTCGATCCTGTTGGGTGTGGCCGGCGTCCGTGAAGGTCTGTCGACCTCGGTGCTGGCCCGCTGGTCAGGTTTCGGCACTGCGGGATCCGCCGTGGTCGGACTGGTCGTCGCCGTCACCCTGGTCGGTTGGTTCGCGATCCAGAATGCGGTCTTCGCCGAAGGCCTTTACACCCTGATGCCGGTGCTGCCGGTATGGGCCTGGGCGGTGCTCGGTGGCCTGGGAGTCACCGCGATCGTGACCCTCGGTTTCTCCGCGATGTCCTGGGTCGCCTGGGTCGCGGTGCCTGCCTTCCTCCTGGTGTGCGTCTGGTCGGTCTCGCAGGTGCTCTCCCAGCACGGAACGGCGCTCTTCTCCACTCCGCCTCCTGGACAGCCGATTTCATTGGCGGCAGCGACCACTTTCGTCGCCGGCGGGTTCATCATCGGCGCGATCTTCACCCCTGACATGTCGCGGTACAACCGCAGCGTCGCCGATGTGGTGAAACAGACCGTCCTCGGCGTCACCTTCGGTGAGTACTTCGTCGGAGTCATCGGGGTCCTGCTCGCCCACGCCCTGAAGATCACGACCCCGGACGACGCCAAGGTGGTCATCGAGATCATCCAGTCGACCTCCGGTGTCGTAGGTGTCATCATCCTGGTCCTGTCGATCATCAAGGTGAACGACTGGAATCTCTACCCCTCCAGCCTGGGGGTGGTGAATGCTCTGCACGCTCTCGTCGGGGTCAGCTTCTCCCGGGCGAAGGTCGCTGTGGCGCTGGGCCTCGTCGGATCGCTGATGTCGGCACTCGGCTTCGCCAAGCTCTTCCAACCGTTCCTGTTCGAGTTGGGCATCCTGTGCCCGCCGATCGCAGCGATCATGATCGCGGACTACTTCGTCTGCCGGTCATGGCGCGACGAGCTCGACGAATCTCGCCTTCGTGGCGAACTTCCTTCGGAGGCGCCGACTTACGTGCCGGCAGGGATCATCGCCTGGGTCATCGGATATGTGGTCGCCAGAGCGTCCGCCATGGTTCCGGACCTGCTGTGGGGCTGGAATATCCCGGCCCTGACATCGATGATCGCAGCCTTCCTCTGTTACCTGATCGCAGCTCGATTCGGCCTGGCCCGCGGGTCCGGCATCCGGAAGATCAGCTGAACCAGGTCTTTTGAACCCATGAATGATCAGCTCCGCTCCCATGTATCCGGTGAATTCAACCGGCGTGACCTCTGAGCTGATCTGAATATGTGGGGCGGCATCTTCGGAGACATTCCGAAACATGATGCAAGCCCGGGGCCGTCTACCTTCGAAATCTCGATCGGCCCTGCCCGGATACCAAAGATTTCGTGTCCTCATGAGAGGACGCGACGCGGATGATCCGAAGAGATGGAGGTGGCTAAGTGATCTGTATTTTCCGATTACGCGGAGACCCACTGAAAAGGTAGACGGACTCGACTGTCGACCACACATCGAAAGGGAAAGATTTTATGAATTCGATTGCACGGCGTTCCGTGGGACTGGTGACTGCGAGTGTTCTGCTCCTCACCGGTGTCGGTACCGGAGTGTCCAATGCCGCCACCACCTCCCCGTTCGGGGCCGAGGTGTCTGCGGTGCAGGGCGGCGCGTCGATCGTCGACGTGAACATGAGCAACCTCGAGCAGCTGAAGAAGCAGAGCAGCCAGCGGCCGGTGTTCTTCCTGATCACCGCTCCTGCCTGGTGCGGTGCCTGCCGGACGATGGACCCGGTCATCCGTCGGATGGCCGAACAAGCTCAGGGCAAGTGGACCCTGGCTGTCATCGACGCCGACCGGTCCGACGCCAAGCGTGCCTTCCAGGTGCGTGGCTACCCGACGATCGTCCCCTACGCCAAGGGCAAGGAAGGGTCGCACCTGTCCGGCTTCCCCGGTGAGGCAGGGCTGAAGTCCTTCATCGACAAGACCGTCAGCGGTTTCGGTCCGGTCGACTCCAACCCGCCGAACAAGCCCGAGGAGCCGGGACGTCCTGGCCGCCCGGGACAGCCTGGCCAGCCCGGACGTCCGGGTCAGCCGCCGTCGGGTGAACTGCCGATCGACGACGGTGGTCAGAAGCCGGTTCGCCCGGGGCAGCCGGGTCAGCCTGGTGGCCCTGGCGATGGCCAGAAGCCGGTCCGTCCGGGTCAACCGGGGCAGCCCGGTCAGCCTGGTGGCCCTGGTGACGGCCAGAAGCCGGTCCGTCCGGGTCAGCCCGGTAGCGGCCAGAAGCCGGTCCGTCCGGGTCAGCCCCCGGCCGGTGACATCCCGATCGAGGATGGTGGCCAGAAGCCGGTCAAGCCGGGACAGCCTGGTGGTCCCGGTGACGGCCAGAAGCCGGTCAAGCCGGGTCAGCCTGGTGGCCCTGGTGACGGTCAGAAGCCGGTCAAGCCGGGACAGCCCCCGGCCGACGGTGGCCAGAAGCCGGTCAAGCCGGTTGCCCCCGGCAAGATCGTCGAGGTGACCGACAAGAACTTCGACCAGCTGATGGCCGGTTCGAAGAAGGTTCCCTTCATCCTCGACTTCTCCAAGGAGGGCTGCGACCCCTGCGAGAAGCTGGCCCCGGTGCTGGCGGAGAAGGCGAAGGCCGGCAACGGCGCCTTCGTCATCGGCAAGATCGACGGGACGAAGTACCCGAAGATCTGGGAGCGTTTCGACAAGCCGTGGTTCCCGACGTTGATCTCCATCATCGACGGCAAGGAGACCTCGCGCCGTAGCGGTTACGACGGCGACAAGGCCGCCGTGAACACCTGGATCGACCAGGCGGTCAAGGGCGGCAAGGTCGTTGCCGACCCGGCGACGGTGAACATCAGCGACGAGGACTCCTGGAAGAAGGTCGTCGCGATCTCCAAGCGGCACCCGGTCGCGCTGCGCCTGCACCTGGACAACTACTCGCAGTCGTCGAAGCGTCACGGACAGACCGCTGCCGAGCTGGCCAAGGCCAGCGGTGGCAAGTGGACCCTGGCCAATGTGGCGTCCAACGACTCCGCCGTCCGGAAGATCCTCGCCAAGAACGGCGTGAAGCTTCCTGGTGGTCTGCCGGCCATGGTCGTCATCTACAACGGCAAGCTGCAGTCCTCGGTTCCTCCGCTGCAGGGCCCGCAGGGCAAGCCGCAGATGGAGGCGTGGGTCACCAAGATGCTCAGCACGAAGTACCCCACCAAGTAAGTCCCATCATTTCCTGATCGGCGGGGCCGGGTACGAGAAGGTCTTCGTACCCGGCCCCGTCGGCGTCGTACAACCCTTGTTGAGGAGAGAAATGTCCGCTGGTGTCGAAGAGACCGAAGCCGTCCTGTCCCCGGAGGAACTCGCCCACCGAGAATGGGCGCAGGAACGGTTGACCGCAGTGACCGGGGCCCACGGGCCGTTGGCCCTGGTGGATTTCCACGAGGTCAGCGGGCGTGAACGCGTCATCGACCTGCCGATGTCGGCCGAGCCCGGTCCGGACGGCCAGGGGGTGTTGATCGTTCCCGACGAGGGCGCGCAGATCGACATCGACGGGACACCGGTCACCGAGCCCACGGTGCTCTCTCTGCTGCGCGGCGACGGCACTCCGTTGCTGACCTGCGGCGGCACCGTGGTGGATGCCTTCAGCCTGGACGGTGACTCCGTGGAGCTGCGGATCTACCGGGCCGAGAACGAGCAGGCGCAGCGCTTCGCGGGTATCGAGGTGTACCCCTTCGACCCGGAGCTGGTCGTCCGCGGGGAGTTCCGTCCCTACAGCCAGGCCACTGACGTGACGTGGGGCTTCTCCCGGGAATCCGACGACGGCCACGACAAGAAGGTGCCCGGGGTCGTGGAGGTCGAGGTCGGCGGGAAGCGCTACGACCTGGTGGCCTTCCTCGACCACGGGTTGCTGGTGATCGTCTTCGCCGACGGCACCACCGGGCGGGAGAGTCATGCGCCCGGACGTTTCCTGAAGCTGTCCGGTGTCACCGGCGCAGGTCCGGTCAAGGTCGACTTCAACCAGGCGTTCATCCCGCCGTGCGGTTTCTCCGACTACTTCAACTGTCCGCTGCCCCCGGCCGAGAACCGGATCGAAGCACCGGTCCGCGGCGGGGAGAAGCACGTCCTATGGGCCGACGAGACGGATGGCCACCGTGACTGAGGTCCTTCTCCGCGATGTCGTCTTCCGGCGCGAGCCGCTGACCGAGTCCTGTGCGCAGATCGTGGCCGAGGCCGAGCATGTCTGCGTCGGGGTCAGCCCGTTCAACGGTTATTTCAACCAGGCCCGGATCACCGCGCTGGTGCAGTGGGCGTTCGAGACCTACCCGCAGGCGAGTTTCTTCGTACCGGACAAGTCGGCGGCGCACACCTTGCGTGCTCTGGGCTATGCCGAGGCCAAGGCCGAGTCCAAGGCCCGTAAACAGGGCAAGTACGTGCTGAACAAGGTTCGGACGGCGTTGGCTCAGGCGGGTGTGGAGGAGACGCCGGGGATGGTGCTCTGCCATGAGAACCTCTCGGTGAACCCTCGCTATCTGGAGCTTCTCCAGGAAGGACGGCGGCGTTATCTCGAGGAGCCGGGCTTCCAGGAGGCCACGGTGGCGACATCGCGGGGGATCCTGCAGGCCTGGGCCGAGGAAGGGAATCCGCCCCAGGAGAACCAGGAGGAGCAGGCCGTCCAGTATTTCCTGGAGGAGCTGCCCATGTTCATCGATACCCCGGGCATCGTCGGAGTCGACTCGTCGGTCTTCGTCTACCACCGGGAGATTCCCTACCTGAGGCGTCTCTACGACCGGGAGCTCAGCTGGCATCCGGTCGAGCGCCAAGGGTTCGCGCTGGTCACCGTCGACGAGGACTTAAGGGGTGGTCCGGCCCCGGAGGTGTGAGTTTCTGCATCGGTGATCTGGGTGGGGTCCGCGTGGAGGGTACGCGGGCCCCACCTGCGGTGTCCGCAGGTCGTCGAACGTCGGAACATCAGCTGAATTTCACGAGGCGACTATGGAATATCGAACATATCAGGGCAAATATGGGCCTCCTCGGGGTGATCCTGTCCTCCAGGAGGCTTTTCCGTGTCCCTTGCCGTCAGCGAGTACAAGACCTTAAGGCGTCGCATCGTCCGTCATCTGTCGGCCGTGCGCCATCTGACCCCCGCCCGGACCGTCAATCTCGGGCGGCTGGTCCGTGACATCAGGAGCCGTGAGACGGTCGTCGGTTCCCGCCCGATCTTCGCCCGGATCAATCCGTGCTCCTTGTGCAACCTGTCCTGTCCGGCCTGCCTCATCTATGCCGACAAGGAAGGACTCAAGGAGTACATCCGGCCCAAGGGCATGATGGCGATGGAGACCTTCCGTCGGATCATCGACAGCCTCGACGGTTCCCTGCTCCAGGTGATCCTCTACGACGAGGGTGAGCCGCTGATGAACAAGCGGATCTGGGACATGGTGGCCTATGCCCACGCCCGGAATATCCGCACCGTGATCAGCTCCAATCTGTCGTTCAGGATGAGTGACGAGGCCATCGCGCGATTGCACGACTCAGGCCTGGACTATCTCGTGGTCGCCCTCGACGGCCTGACCCAGGACGTCTACGGGCAGTACCGTCAGGGCGGTCATGTCGACTGGGTGAAGTCGAATTTCGAACGGATCATGGAGTATCGCCGCCGTCATCCTTCCCGGAGCCACACCCGGGTGGAGGTCCAGTTCATCGAGTTCGACTTCAATGCGCACCAGAAGGACGCCGTCGTCGCCTATGCCGAGAAGCACGGAGCCGACCATGTCAACTGCTTCCTGCCCTTCGCTGAGGAACTGGCCGATCATGCGAGCCTGAAGGGGCTCCCACGTTCCCATTACGGATGTTTCGATCTCTATGCGATTGCCGATTTCGACATCGACGGCACCTTGTACAGCTGTGATTTCCAGGAGGATTCCGATGCGCCCGGTATCGGCAACATTCTTCGGGAGGATTTCGACGCGTTGTGGAACTCGCCTCGGATGGTCGGCCTGCGAGGAGGTTTCACCGACCGCACGGTCGAAGTGTCCGACCGGGTGTGCGTATCCTGCCCGATCACGCGAGGAGTGCCTCGGGTGCTGAACTGACCTCTCCTGCGGTGCAGCAGGGAACAGTCGGGCCCGGCCACCCTCGAAAGGTGGCCGGGCCCGATCCGGTCGCGTGGTGCGTCGTCGATCAGAAGTTGATCATGTGTCCGCTGATGCCGTGCATGGCCTCCTTGAGAGCCTCACCCAGGGTCGGGTGGGCGAAGACCGTGCGGCTCACCTCGTCGGCGGTCAGATCCCACTGCTTGGCGACATTGGCGGCCGGGAGCAGCTCGGTGACATCGGGTCCGATCATGTGGACACCGAGGATCTCGTTGTACTTGGCGTCGGCGACGACCTTCACGAAACCGGCGGCTTCGCCCAGGCCCTGGGCCTTGCCGTTGGCGGCGAACGGGAAGGACGCGGTCTTCACCTCGTGGCCGGCGTCCTTCGCCTGCTGCTCGGAGAGCCCCATCGAAGCGATCTGCGGGTGGCAGTAGGTGGCCCGGGGGATGTTGGCGTAGTCGACCGGCATGGTCTCCGCGCCGGCGATGGTCTCTGCGGCGACGATGCCCATGGCCTCGGCGACGTGGGCGAGCATCATCTTCGCGGTGACATCGCCGATGGCGTAGACATTCGGCACGGAGGTGCGGCAGAAGTCGTCGACCTTGATCGCGCCGCGTTCGGTCAGCTCGACGCCGGTGTTCTCCAGCCCGTAGCCCTGGGTGCGCGGGGCGAAGCCGATGGCGGAGAGCAGACGGTCGGCCTCCAGGACGGTGCTCTCGCCGCCGGCGGCCGGGGTGACGGTGACCTTCACGCCGGAGCCGGTGTCCTCGACGGAGTCGACCTTGGTGCCGACCATGACCTTCACGCCGAGTTTCTTGTAGTGCTTCAGGAGTTCCTTGGACACGTCGGCGTCCTCGGTGGGGACCATGCGGTCCAGGAATTCCACGATCGTCACATCGACGCCGAAGTTGGCCATCACGTAAGCGAATTCAACGCCGATGGCGCCGGATCCGGCGATGATGATCGAGGAGGGGAGGTTCTCGTCGAGGATCTGCTCCTCGTAGGTCACGACATTCTTGCTGACCTCGACGCCCGGGAGCATCCGGGTGACTGCGCCGGCGGCGATGATCAGGTTGTCGAAGCTGATCGACTTCGTCTCGCCGTTGTTCAGCGCCACGTCCATCGAGTTGGTCCCGGTGAGGGTGCCCCAGCCGTCGATCTCGGTGATCTTGTTCTTCTTCATGAGGAAGTGGACGCCTTTGACGATGCCCGCACTGACCTGGCGGGACCGTTTGTGTGTCGGGCCGAAGGACATCGTGGCGTCGCCCTCGATGCCGTACTTGGCCTTCTCGTGGGTCAGCGTGTGCGCCAGCTCGGCGTTCTTGAGCAGGGCCTTGCTGGGGATGCAGCCCACGTTGAGGCAGACCCCGCCCCAGTACTTCTTCTCCACCACGGCGACACTCTTGCCGAGCTGTGCTGCCCGGATCGCCGCCACATATCCACCCGGGCCGGCGCCCAGGACCACCACATCGAAGTCAGCCATGGGGATAAGCCTATCCGGGACTTTCAGCACTGTCGGTCACGGTGTCGTGGTGCTGCTCCTGGGAGGGGCCGTCCGGTGTCCATGCGTAGGCCCTAGGCCTCGTCGTCCGTGTTCAGCAGCGGCTTGCCTCCCGATCGCGCCCAACTGTATATATCGTCCATGTACAGTAGGTTCAAAGAGGGTGCGCTCCTCGCCCGGAACGACATCCACCGATCTGCACACTCTGCTCGATATGTCCGAACCTCCTTCCTGGGGTGGCCCGGACATCCACCCGTCAGCCCGGAAGGCGACCTGCCATGTCTGACACGCCCCCGCTCACCTCTGAATCGCCCACACTCTCCATGCTGCGCATGGACCTGCTGAGGGTGTACTCGGATCGACGACAGATCGGTGCGCTTCTCATATGCGCCCTCGGCTCAGGAATGGCCTTCGGTGCCCAACAGGGCATGCTGTTCCTCTTCATCATGGGAATGATGGCCCTCCTGTCGCTCTTCCGGGCGGACGAGACGGCCAGGATTTCTCTGCTGTGCGACGAGCTCCCCCTGAAACGCTGCGAGGTCGTCCACGCGCGCTATCTGCTCATCCTCGTCCTCCTGGCCTCTCTGGCAGGCGTGGGCAACCTGTTGGCCGTCGTGGATTCCGTCCGTGGCCGCTCGTCGCTGGACGAAGCCCTCGTCGGGGTGGCAGGGCACATCGGGGCCCTCGCCGTGGTGCAGTCCTTCCTCGTGCCGGTGATAGTGCGATACGGCGTGCAGAGGGCGAATCTCTTTCTCTTCACGGTGTGCGGAGCCGCCCTTGGCGTGCTCGTCGTCGTAGGTACTCGGATGACGTCGTCGCTGCCGTTGAGCGGGCCCCCTCCCGAGGCGACATGGCTTGCACCGGTGGCAGTCGCCGCATCGTGGTGGGCGTCCTACCGGATCACGATGCGGCTCTACGAGCATCAGGATCATTGAGCTGTCGACCAGCGGACGGTGGTGGTGTTTCCCGGCGCCATCACGGCCAGTGCGAACGCCATCGGGACGACGGCGTGCAGGACGCACATGTCCAGCAGGGACAGGGGCAGAGCAGGGTCGGACATCAGTCGTCCACCCAGGTGTCATCAGCTGTCAGGTGGACGACCAGGTCGTCGAACGAAGGCTGCTCCGCGACGACCGTGCCCTTCAGGTGCACGGTGTCCTCCGTGGACATGAGCCCGGACCAGCCGACGGAATGTTCACGCAATCCGTGGATCAGGTCGCGGAGTCGGTCGGGCAACTCGCCGACGCCCCCGCGCACCATGCGGAAGGACTCCAACACGTCGACGGTGTCCCCGGCGACGACCACCCGCCCGCCGGAGAAGACGACCAGTCGGTCGGCGATGCGCTCCAGGTCCCCGGTGATGTGGGTGGAGAAGAGCACGGCATGGTCCTCGTCCAGCATGAACGCAGAGAGTTCGTCGAGGAGTTCGGAGCGTCCGACCGGGTCGATCCCGCTGGTGGGTTCGTCCAGGATCAGCAGCTGGGCGTCATGGCTGAGCGCGACGGCCACCTGCAGACGCATGCTCATTCCCCGGCTGAGGTCCTTCACCTGCGCGGAGGGCTTCAAGCCGGCCCACTCGGACAACCGGGTGAAGGTGTCCCGTCGCCAATGCGGGTAGAAAGGAGCCAGCGCGCGCTCCACGTCGGCGACGGTCCACGTCGGCAGGTACGGGGGAGAGTCCAGTACGACGCCGACTCGTCGTTTGTCGATCAGGTGGGTGCTGCCGCTGTCCGGGCGGACGGCTCCGAGGGCGCACTTGATGGCGGTGGTCTTTCCTGCCCCATTGGCGCCGATCAGCCCGACGACCTGCCCTGCCTGGACCTCCAGGTCCACGGACTGCAGGGCGAAGGAGCCGAAGCTTTTGCTGACCTGCCGCAGCGACAGCAATGGGCCGTCGGGAGATGTCCGGTCAGTGCTCATCGGAGATCCTTCGCAGAATGGATGGCTGCGTCGAGCAGGCTATGCAGTTCGGTGGGGGAGAGGCCTGCTCGGGACGCTTGCCGGACGCCGTCGAGGAAATGGCGGTGTACGAGATCGCGGACGTGGGCCTGGAGTGCTGCGGTGTCGACGTCGAGGACGTAGCTGCCTTTGCCCGGGACATTGGTGATCAGACCGAGTGCGGCCAGATCGCTGTAGGCGCGAGTGGTGGTGATCACACTGACCTGTAGGTCCTTGGCCAGGCCGCGGATGGAGGGCAGAGGGTGGCCCGGGGCGAGCTGCCCGGCCAGGATCGCCGCCTGGATCTGTTCCCGGATCTGCTCGTAGATGGGCTGTCCGGTGGTGTTGGAGAGCGTGATGCTGAGCGTCATATCGACCCCTACTTTTACTGTCCATATGCACTATAGACAGTAAAAGTAGGGACGCCCACACGACACCCCTGCCGACCGCCGAAAAAACTCCCCACCCGCCGGATCACCGGCTCCGCAGCGACTCCTCCACCCCAGGCGCACCCTGCACGCCCCGCCGAGGCGGACGCCACATGCCCACCGCCTCCTGATCGCCCAGCGGATTCGGCACCGGCCCCATCTCCACGAAACCCCACCGCTCGTACAGGAGCGCACTGCGCGGAGTCGTCGCCTCCAGATACGCCGGAGCACCCTCGGCATCCGCCCGGGACAGCCCATGCCGCAACAACGCCGTCCCCACCCCGTGGCCGCGCGCATCGACAGCCGCGCCGACCACATACAGATACCAATGGGGAAAAGTGGGATGCCTGCTTGCACAGGCACGTTCACTGCGCAACGCAGCCGGGAGACAGCGACCCAACGCCAGCGCCGAGGCCGGCAGAGCACGTAACCCGGCCCACCACGACGACCCCCATGCCCCCGGCTCGGCCCACAACGAGGCCCCCACCAGCCTGCCACCGGCGTCCGTCAGCACGTCCACCGCACCCTCACGCGCGAAGACCTCCTCGATCTGCTGGGCGAACATCCTCGCCAACCTGGCCGCCGGATCACCCGAACCCCGCACCACCGGGCCCAAACTCGGATCGTCACAGAATGCCTGCCCCAGAAGCGCAGCCACCGCCGGATACTCCGAGACACCCGCCGCACGCACATCGCTCATGACCGTCATCCTCCCGCTCCACGCCCCCGGACGAAGCCACCCCGGACCGGAGTGAGCAGAGCCACGTGCCCTACCGCACGAAGCCGCGCACCCGGTCCGGCAGGATGCGAGCCATGAGCGCGAAGGTGACGAGCGGCAACTACTTCGAGGACTTCGAGATCGGGCAACGCCTGCGCCACGCCACCCCACGCACCGTGAGCGACGGCGACGTGGCGTTCTACCAGGCGCTCTACGGCTCACGATTCGCCACGACCAGCAGCGCCACCTTCGCCGCCGCCTGTGGCCAGGAACGGCTGCCCGTCGACTCCCTGCTGGTCTTCCACATCGTCTTCGGCAAGACCGTGCCCGACGTATCGATCAACGCGGTGGCCAACCTCGGCTATGCGGGCGGCGTCTTCGGCGCGCCCGTCTACCCCGGCGACACCCTGACGACCACGTCCGAGGTCGAAGGACTCAAGGAGAACTCCAACGGCAGGACCGGCGTCGTCTACGTGCACTCCACCGGCGTCAACCAGCGCGACGAGGTCGTGCTCGACTACCACCGCTGGGTCATGGTCAACAAGCGCGACCACTCCTCACCGGCACCGGAGACCGTGCTGCCGTCGCTGCCCGACGCCGTACCCGTCGAATCCCTCCACGTCCCCTGGCAGATCGCGAAGGGGACGTACGACACCGAACTGGCCGGCTCACCGTACCTCTGGGACGACTACGAGGTCGGCGAGCGCATCGACCACGTCGACGGCAACACCATCGAGGAAGCCGACCACATGATGGCCACCCGCCTCTACCAGAACACCGCCAAGGTCCACTTCAACCAGCACACCGAGGGACAGGGACGCAACGGGCGACGGATCGTCTACGGCGGCAACATCATCTCCCTGGCGCGGGCGTTGAGCTTCAACGGCCTCGGCAATGCGCTGTCCGTCGCGGCGATCAACGCCGGATCGCACACCAATCCCACCTTCGCCGGACACACCGTCTACGCCTGGTCGGAGGTGCTCGACCGCATGGCGATCCCCGGACGAGACGACATCGGGGCGCTCCGGCTGCGCACCGTCGCGACCAAGGACCGGGCCTGCGCGGACTTCCCCTACCAGGGGGAGGACGGCAAATGCCTCCCCGAGGTCACACTCGACTTCGACTACACGGTGTTCATGCCACGCCGGTGACGGCCCACCGCCGCCGCCCACCGGAGGACAAGCCCCTCCTCACCACGGAACAGCTCCCCGACACACGACCCGGCCCGGACGAACAGCCCAACCACCAGCCTGACCTGACCGAACAGACCGATCCCATACGCTGGAAAACGTGCTCATCGACCTCCACGCCCACAGCCAGGCCAGCGACGGCAGCGACACCCCCGGCGAACTCGTCGCACAAGCCCACGCCTGCGGACTGGACGTCGTCGCCATCACCGACCACGACACCACCGACGGATGGGACGAAGCCGCCACCGCCGCCCACACCCACGGCATCACCCTCGTCCGAGGCATCGAACTCACCTGCACCAGCGGAGACACCACCGTCCACCTGCTCGGCTACCTCCACGACCCCACCGACCAGGCGATGCTGACCGAGATCGCCCGGGCCCGCACCAGCCGGGAACGCCGCGCCGAGACCATCACCGCCGCGCTCGCCGCCGACCTGACCCTCACCTACGAGGACGTCCTCGCCCAGGTCGCCCCCGGAGCGACCGTCGGACGCCCCCATATCGCCGACGCACTCGTGGCCAGAGGACATGTCGTCGACCGAGCCGAAGCTTTCGCCCGGTACCTGCACGACGGATCGCCCTACTACCGGCCGCACTACTCGCCCGACGTCTTCGACGGACTCCGGCTGATCCTCGCCGCGAAAGGCATCCCCGTCATCGCGCACCCCTTTGCCGCCCGTCGCGGGCGGATCCTCGACGAGCGGACCCTCGCCGACCTGGCCGACGCCGGACTCGTCGGAATCGAAGCCCACCACCTCGACCACACCCCGGCACAGACCCGCCAGGCCCTGGAGACCGCAGCCCGACACCGCCTCGTCGTCACCGGCTCCAGCGACTACCACGGCACCGGAAAAACCCACCGACTCGCCGACCGCACCACCGACCCCGGACAGTTCCGGGCTCTCCTGGACCGGGAGACCGCCACCGAGGTGATCGGGCCGTGAACGTCATCGACGGCGCCGTCTTCGGCTCCGTGTTCATCAGCCTGCTGGTCATCCTCGACCCGCCGGGCGCGCTGCCCGTCTTCATCAGTCTGACCAAGTCCTACACCCGCCAGGAGCGACTTCTCGTCGCGGCCAGGGCCGCCGGGGTCGCCTTCGGGCTGCTGCTCACCTTCGCGCTGATCGGCAAGGAGATCCTCGACTACCTGAAGATCTCGGTGCCTGCCCTGCAGATCTCCGGAGGGCTGCTGCTGCTGATCATCGGCCTGGAACTCCTCATGGGCAAGGAGGCCGATCCCACCGAGATCGGACGTACCCATGTCGCGCTCGTCCCCCTGGCCGTCCCGCTCTTCGCCGGGCCCGGAGTCATCGTCACCATCATGGTGTCCATGCAGCGGGCGACCACCGCAGGACAGCGCGGCGCGATCATCCTCGCCCTGGCTGCCGCGATGGCTGTGGTCTACCTGTCGATGCGTTATGCCGGGGCCATCCACCGGGTGCTCCGTGAAGGCGGGACGATCCTGGTCAGCCGGATCGCCGGACTGCTGTGCTCGGCGATCGCAGTACAGATGATGGCCGACGGGGTGATCGGCTTCGTCCGGCTCGTCTGAACGACAGGCCGACGACGAACGGGCCGCCCGATCTCCCGGACGGCCCGCACGCTCACCTGTTCACTCGCTCTTCGGCACGGCGGCACCGCCACCGCGGGTGCGACGCCGCCGACGCGCCGGCCGCGAAGCCTGCCCCTCACCTGCTGAGGAGGACGACTTCCCCGCGGAATCCCCACTGCGTCGACGACCCCCGCCGGAGGAACGGCCCGGCCCTGCGCCACGACGCCCGGACCTGCCGCCGGTCTCGCCCAGGTCCTCCAACTCCTCGGCGGCCAGACCGACCCGGACCCGAGCTGCCTTGGGCAGGCGCCCGGTAGCGGATGGGTCGATCGCCAGATCGGAGTAGAGGTGCTCACTGCTGGAGTAGGTTTCGATGGGCTCGGTGATCCCCAGGTCCAAGGCTTTGTTGATGAGACTCCACCGGGGGAAGTCGTCCCAGTCGACCAGAGTGATCGCGATGCCGGTCTGTCCGGCGCGTCCGGTGCGCCCGGTGCGGTGGAGGTAGGTCTTCTCGTCCTCGGGGCACTGGTAGTTCACGACGTGGGTGACATTCTCGACGTCGATCCCGCGGGCGGCGACATCAGTGGCGACGAGGACGTCCACCTTGCCCTTGCGGAAAGCACGCATCGCCTGCTCCCGGGCGCCCTGACCGAGGTCGCCGTGCAAGGACGCGGCGGCGAATCCGCGATCGGTCAGCTCGTCCGCGACCTTCGCCGCAGTGCGCTTGGTGCGGGTGAAGACGATGGTGAGCCCGCGACCCTTGGCCTGCAGGATCCGACTGAGCATCTCCGTCTTGTCCATCGCATGCGCCCGGTAGATGAACTGCTCGATGGCCTGCACCGTGTGACTGTCGTCGCCGGTGGTCATGGCTCGGATATGCGTCGGCTGGGTCATGTACCGGCGGGCCAGAGCCACGACGGCCCCAGGCATCGTGGCGGAGAAGAGCATCGTCTGCCGGGAGGTCGGCGTCTCACCGAGGATGCGTTCCACATCGGGCAGGAAGCCCAGGTCGAGCATCTCGTCGGCCTCGTCCAACACCACCGTGCGGATCGAGTGCAGGTTCAGATGCCGCTGCTGGTTCAGGTCGATGAGCCGCCCCGGTGTGCCGACCACGACCTCGACCCCGCGGGTCAACGCGGTGATCTGAGGTTCGAAGGCCCGACCACCGTAGATGCACTCCACGCGGATACCCCGTCGTTTGCCGGCCCGGGTGAGATCTGCGGCGACCTGGACGGCCAGCTCACGGGTGGGTACCACGACCAGGGCTTGCGGACGGTTCGGGTAGTCGAGATCGGCGTACCCCGGGTCCTGGGGGGCGACGACCTTGTTCAGCAGAGGGACACCGAAGCCGAGAGTCTTGCCGGTCCCGGTCTTCGCCTGACCGATGATGTCGTGGCCGCCGAGGGCCACCGGGAGGGTCATCGCCTGGATGGGGAAAGGGGCGACGATGCCGTGCTCGGCGAGAGCGTCGGCGATCTCAGGGTGAATACCGAAGCTGGCGAAGGTTGTTCCCGGAGCGATCTCCGGGGCACTGTCCGCATCGATCGTCGGCAGGTCATGATCGACGTCGGTGTGCAGGTCAGCAGCAGTTCTCGTGTTCATATCGTCTCTCGATCGGGTCCGCCGCAAAGACCTCTGGACGTGTCCCGTCGTCGGATATGAACGGGGACACCGGGAGACTGGGCGGACGTACCTGAGCCGATCGGAGGTTTTCAGCGATGGCTCGCGCTCTCCCCGCGCGGGCAAATGTTTCGGGCCGATCGGGCACACATCAGTGCCTCCATGGTAGGGGCAGCACACCCAAAACCCCTACCGGACCTGTTCATGGCGTATCTCAGGGCAGGGGAGGGCCACGCCGAAGCCTTCCCCCGGGGAAGGTGACCGCCGGTGGGAACCATCAGGCAGACTCGTGGAAGAACCACCGGCCGGACACGAACCGGGAGCGCCTCCCCGTGAGAGACGCCCCCGGTATGTCGTCGGCTCAGATCTTCCCGAAACCGACTCCGGCCTTGCGCGGGGCCCCGATCTCGACATAACCGATGTTCGAACCCGGGACGACCACCACGCCGCCCTTTGTGTCGAGCAGACGCAGCACGGTGCCCGTCCCGGTGGCCTTCACCACCTGGGCCTCGACCTCCTCAGGGGTCATATCGCTCTCGAAGGCCACCTCACGGCTGCAGTGCTGGACGCCGATACGGATCTCCACAGTGTCTTTCCTTTCCTCGGTACGTAGCTCAGTGTTCGACGAAGAAACCGTCCACCTCGGCGGACGTGCGGGGCAACCGTTTCACCCCGGTGAAGGCCAAGGCTGCGACCAGGCGAGCGGCGTGCACACGAGGGATCTGCTGTCCCTCCTCCTGCCACAACCGCGCCGACTGCTGGGCCATACCGACCATCGCCGTGGCCAACAGGCGAGCCTCGGCGTCGGAGAAATCGGTGTTGACCTGCATCAACGGGGCAACGGCTTCGGCGATCGCATATTCCACCGACTCGAGGCGCTCCCGGACGGAAGGGTCGTTCACCAGGTCGGACTCGAAGACCAGACGGTAAGGAGTGCGATCACGGGACACGAACTCGAAATAGGCCTCGATGGTCGCCACGACCCGTTCCGCGAGGGTAGGAGCCTCGGCCAAGGCGCTCAGCACGGTGTCGGTGAGCTGCTCGTTGGCATCGTCGAGCAGCGCCAGGTACAACTCCATCTTCCCAGGAAAATGCTGGTAGAGGACAGGTTTGCTGACCCCGGCCCGTTCGGCGATCTCGTCCATCGCCGCCGCGTGATAACCCGAGCTGACGAAGACGTCCTGGGCGGCTTCCAACAGCTGGGCACGCCGCTCCTGACGGGACAGACGACCGCCACGTGACAAGGGTGCGTCTCCGTCGTAGATCATCAAGCCGCTCCTCGGGGTCCTCGTGGGCCGGTCACTCACGGTGGCGAACATCCTAGCCAGGTAGCCTCACGACATGCAGACCTCGTCGAGCAGCGACCCCGTGTCGGCCGGCCCGGCCGCAGGCCACGAACCCCCTGTCGAGAGCGCCGTCGCCCGTCCGGCGACCGGGACGACCGCCGGACTGGACGGCCCCGAACGCGAACGGTACGCGCGCCACCTCCTCCTGCCCGGTGTCGGAACCCAGGGGCAACTACGACTGCGCGGGGCACGCGTACTCGTGGTGGGCGCAGGAGGCCTGGGCAGCCCCGTGCTGACCTATCTCGCCGCTGCCGGAGTGGGCACGCTCGGCGTCGTCGACGACGACCGGGTCGACCCGTCCAACCTGCAACGGCAGGTACTGCACGGAACCCCGGACATCGGACGCCCCAAGGTCGACTCGGCCCGCGACCGGATCGCCGCACTGAATCCGCACGTCCGCGTCGAGACACACCCCGCACGGTTGACCGCCCACGTCGCGGAGCAACTCCTCCGCAGCTACGACGTCGTGGTCGACGCCACCGACAACTTCCCCACCCGGTACCTCCTCGCGGACGCCGCCGTCCTCACCGGGACCCCCCTGGTCTGGGGCGCGATCTCCCGCTTCGACGGGCAGGTCAGCGTGTGGTGGCCCGGCAGAGGACCCTGCTACCGGTGCGTCTTCCCCGAACCACCCGCGCCGGGGCTGGTGCCCTCCTGCGCCGAAGGCGGCGTCCTGGGCGTCCTCCCCGGCGTCGTCGGGACCCTCCAGGCCACCGAGGTCATCAAGATCCTGCTGGACATCGGGGAACCCTTGGTCGGGCGGATGCTCGTCTACGACGCGCTGACCGCCACCGTTGAGACGCTGCCCCTGCGCCGCCACCCCCGATGCCCGCTCTGCTCCGCCGACGCCCGGCCGGTCACCCTGACCGACCTGGCCGCCGGATGCACCCACCCGACGGACCCGGAACGGCGGACGGAGCGCACCCCCACGGCTCCCACGGACGGCGACAGATCCAGGACCGCCGGCGAGATCGACCCGCAGACCGCAGCCACCTGGCTCACCGGAGGCCACCCGCCCCTCGTGGTCGACGTCCGGGAAGCCGCCGAACGGGAGATCGTCCGACTGCCCGTCGACGAGGAACTGTGGATCCCACTGGGAGACCTGCACCGGGACGCCCGCCTCCCCGGGATCGACCACGACCGGGAGATCCTCGTGTACTGCCGATCGGGAATGCGCTCCGCCGAAGCCCTCACCCTGCTCCGGGACGCCGGCTACCACCGCGCGACCCACCTGTCCGGAGGAATCCTGCGCTGGCGCGCACAGATCGACCCGGGCCTGCCAGGCTACTGACCCGCCAACCGAACCGTCGACAGCGAGCCCGTACCGTCCACGCCGACCGACGCCCTGGCGCAACCGCCCGGCGACGGCCGCGACCGCTGTCCCCGGCAGATGGTGAAATCAGGACATGGTCCAGCTGCACCGCCCCGCGCACCCCGGACACACCCGCATCCGACCTGCGACAGATCCTTCCCAGCAGGCCGCCGCCGCACACCGCGGCGGCACCGCCGCCGTCCTGGGCGCCGCCGGAACCGGCAAGACCACCACCGCAGAAGCCGCCGTCCTCTCCCGGATCGACGAAGGGCACTCGGCCGACCACTGCCTCGTCCTCGCCCACTCACGCACCGCGGCCGCACAGCTGCGCGAACGTATCTCCGCCGCAGCCGGGCTCACCTCCACCACACCCACCGCACGGACCATCGCCTCCCTGGCCTTCGCCGTACTGCGCGCCCACGCCGTCGCCCACGGCGCACCACCTCCCCGCCTGCTCAGCGGACCCGAACAGGACGCCGTCCTCCGCGAACTCCTCGCCGGCCACGCCCAAGGGATCGGCACCGACCCGGGCTGGCCCACCGAACTCACCGAAGCACTCACCACCCGCGGCTTCCGCACCGAACTGCGCGACCTGCTCATGCGCGCCGCCGAAGGAGGCCTCGGACCCGACGGTCTCGCCGAACTCGGCCGACGCCACCACCGCCCAGAATGGGTCGCCGCTGCCCGGGTCGCCGACGAATACGACCACGTCACCGCACTCTCCCAAGCCGGGGCCTTCGACCCCGCAGCACTCCTGACCACCGCCGTGGACGTCCTCGACCACGACCCGGCACTCATCGACACCCTCCTGCCCGGCCTCCGTGCCGTCATCGTCGACGACGCCCACGAACTCACCCCGCCCGGCGCCCGACTCCTGACCACCCTGACCCGCAGAGGCGTCGACCTGCTCCTGATCGGCGACCCCGACGCCGGGACCGAAGGCTTCCGCGGCGGCGACCCACGACTGTTCCTCGACCTCGTCGGCGACGGCCCCCGCTACATCCTGGGCTGCCGCTGGCGCCAGACCTCCGAACTCGCCACGATCACCCACCGGGTCACCACCCGGATCGGAGCGGTCGGTGGCACCGCGCACCGCCGCCCCACCAGCCCCCACCACACCCCGGAACACGGGCGCGCCGAGGTCCTCCTGGCCCATTCGGCAGCCCAGGAGGCCAGACTCGTCGCCGAAGAACTCCGCCGGGCGCACCTCCTGGACGGTGTGCCCTGGTCACAGATGGCCGTCCTGGTCCGTGGCTCGGGACGCACCGCCACACTACGCCGAGTCCTGACCTCCACACGGATCCCCGTCGTCGTCCCCGGCGCCCACATCCCCCTGGCCGAAGAAGCACCGGTCGCCGCGATACTGACCCTGCTGCGGATCTGCCTGGCCGAGGCCCAGGGCGACGACGGCTACCGCGCCCAACAGGTCGTCGACCTGCTCTCCTCGCCCCTGGGCGGGATGGACGCCGTCGCCCTCAGACGATTGCGCCGCCGCCTCCGCTCCCAGGAAATCCGCACCGGCCGAGGCCGCCCCACCGACGAAGCCCTCGTCCGGGGAATCCTCGGCGACGGAACCCTGGACGGAGCCGGCCCAGACGGGGAATCGGCACGCCGCCTCGCCCGAGCCCTCGCCGCCGGACGGGAAGCTGCCGCACGCACCTCCGACGGCTGGGCGCCGGGGGTCACCGCCGAAACCGTTCTCTGGGCACTCTGGCAGGGCCTCGACCTGGCCGACACCTGGCGTTCGACAGCCTTGGACGGCGGCCCCGCCGGAGCCCGCGCCGACCGCGACCTCGACGCCATGGTCGCCTTGTTCGGCTCCGCAGCCACCTACGTGGACCGACTCCCGGGTCGAGGACCGGACGGTTTCCTCGAACACATCACCGGTCAGGACGTCGCCGGGGACATGCTCACCGACCGGGCGCCCAGTGACGACGCCGTCCACCTGACCACCCCCGCCGGGGCCGCCGGCCAGGAATGGGACCTCGTCGCGATCTGCGGAGTCCAGGAAGGGGTCTGGCCCGACCTGCGGATCCGCGGCTCCGTCCTGGGATCCCAACAGCTTTCCGACCTCCTCTCCGGGCGACCGACAGGGCACCGCCAGGCCCTGGCCGCAGTTAGATACGACGAGACCCGGCTCTTCCACGTGGCGGTCAGCCGCGCGCGCCGCCGCCTGCTGGTCACTGCGGTGAGCAATGAGGAGGAGCAGCCGTCGGGATTCGTGGACCTGGTCGATCCGGTTCCGGCCGGTGACCTGCGGGGGCGGGAGGTCACCGCGGTCCGGGAGAGCACCACTCCGGCCGGCGTGGTGGCCCGGTTGCGCAGGGAACTGGCTCGGGCGACGGCGCCGGAGGAGGCGGCTGCGGTCGCCCGGCGGTTGATCCTGCTGGCTGCGGAAGGTTTCCAGGGCGCCGACCCGGCGCAGTGGTGGGCGTTGACCGAGCTGAGCGACGACCGGGAGCGGCGCCCTCCGGAGGCCACGGTCCAGGTATCGCCCTCCCGGGTGGAGGCCTTCGGGGAGTGTGGGCTGCGCTGGCTGTTGACCACGGCCGGGGGAGATCGCCCCCGGACCGGCGGTGCCGATGCGGTCGGTTCGCTCGTCCATGACATCGCCGCCGAGTCGGACAACACCGACGCCGCGGCGATGCAGGCCGAGTTGGACCGGCGTTGGCCTGAGCTGGGCCTGCCTCCGGGGTGGATCAGCGAGCGTCGACGGGTGCAGGCGCGGGACATGCTCGGGCGTCTGGCGGGCTACCAGGTCGCTGCGGAGAAAGCAGGCTGGCATATCGCCGGATGCGAGTTGGCCGGTCGGATCACGGTGGGACGGGCCGAGGTCCGTGGCAGGGTCGATCGGATCGAATGTTCCCCGGACGGCGGATTGCGCATCGTCGATCTGAAGACCGGGGCGGCGAAGAGACGCCAGGACGATCTGCCGAGGCTGCCTCAGCTGGGGGTTTATCAGGTGTTGGTCGAGGAAGGCGCTTTCGACGAGGCGGTGGGCGTCGCGGAGGGCGAGGGGCCGAGCCGTTCGGCGGGGGCTGCGCTCCTGCAGATCGGCAGCGGGGCCCGGGCCGTCCTGCAGGAGCAGCCTCCGCTGCAGGAGGACGAGGATCCTTCGTGGGCGCATCGCCTGCTCGACGAGAGCGCGCAGGGGATGGCAGCGGCCCACTATCGTGCCTGCGTGGGTAGTTGGTGTCGGTCCTGCCCGGTGCGGGGGAGTTGCCCGGTGAGCGGCGACGGGGAGGTCGTCTGAGATGACAGTACGGTTCAGCGCCGATCAGATCGCGGTGGCCCTGGGACGGCCGTGTCCGACGCCTGAGCAGCGTGAGGTCGTCGAGGCGCCGTTGGAGTCGATGCTGGTCGTTGCCGGGGCAGGATCGGGCAAGACCGAGACGATGGCTGCCCGGGTGGTCTGGTTGGTGGCGAATGACCTGGTTGCGCCCGAGGAGGTGCTGGGGCTGACCTTCACCCGCAAGGCTGCCGGGGAGCTCGCCGCCCGGATCTCCTCCCGGTTGCGTGCGCTGCACGAGGCCGGACTGTGGGCGCCGGGGGGCGCCGGTGGGGATGCGGACGCCCCCGGGAGCGACGCTGCCTGGTTCGTCGACGAGAAGGCGACCACGGTGTCCACCTATCACGCCTACGCCGGGCGGATGGTCGAGGAGCACGGACTTCGGTTGGGGGTCGAGCCGGATGCCCGTCTGTTGACCGAAGCGGCGGCCTGGCAGCTCGCCCACGAGGTCGTCACCGCCTACGACGGGCCGATGGATGCGGTCACCCAGGCGGAGTCGACCGTGACCAAGGCCGTGGTCCTGCTCTCCGGTGAGCTCGCGGAGCATCTGCGTACCGTGGAGGAGGTCGAGGCTTTCTACGCCGGATTCGTCGACCGGGTGACGGCGCTCCCGTTGGGGAGCACCCGGGCCCGGGGTGCGCCGAAGCCGGTGCGGGATCTGTTGGAGGTGGTCGCCGCTCGTCGGCAGCTCCTCCCGTTGGTCACGGCCTACGCGTCGGCCAAGCGGGAGCGCGACTGTCTGGACTTCTCCGACCAGGTCGCCTTGGCAGCCAGGCTGGCCCGTGAGTTCGCCGAAGTGGCCCGGCAGGAACGTTCTCGCTACCGGGTGGTCCTCCTGGACGAGTTCCAGGACACCAGCGAGGCGCAGATGGTGCTTTTGCGTGAGCTCTTCGCCGTGGACCGGCCGGGTGTCGGGGCGCCGGTTCCGGTGATGGCGGTGGGTGATCCGCATCAGTCGATCTACGGGTGGCGGGGGGCGAGCGCCACGACCCTGGCCCATTTCCCGCAGCAGTTCGCCGACCCAGACGGTGCTCCGACACAGGTGCGTCATCTGTCGGTCAGCTGGCGCAACGACCAACGCATTCTGTCGGTCGCGAACTGCGCCGCGGAGCCGCTCACCGCGGCGTCTCCGGTGCCGGTGCGGCGTCTGGTGGCTGCCCCCGGTGCCGGACCCGGTGAGGTCGAGGTGGCCAGGTTCGTCACCGATGACGAGGAGGCCGCTTATGTGGCCGGTCGGATCGCCGGCTACTGGTTCGATGCCGATGGCGCGCACTCGGGGGTCAGCGCTGCCGTGCTGTGCCGTCGCCGGGCACAGTTCGTGCCGATGGTCGAGGCCTTGCGTGCCCGGGGGGTGCCGGTGGAGGTGGTGGGCCTGGGGGGTCTGCTGTCGATGCCGGAGGTGATGGATGTCGTGGCGGTGCTGTCGGTGGTGGCCGACCCTGCCCGGGGCGACCGGTTGATGCGCCTGTTGACCGGTCCGGCCTTCCGGTTGGGGGCGGCGGACCTGGACGGGCTGGCGGCCTGGTCGAGACAGTTGTGGCGCCGGGAGCGGATCAGGCCGTTGGCGGGACCTGAGTCGCCGGAGGCGGGTGACGGTGGGGCGGACGGCGGGCCCGCCGGTCAGGGGTCGGTCGGAACCTCCGTCCCCTCGGGTGAGCCCCGGGGGGTGCCCGTGGGGCCGGAGGACCGTCCGGGGTTGGCCGAGGCCTTGGCGGTGCCTCCTCCGCCGGGGTGGGTGGGTCCGGAGGGGGAGACCGTCGGGGACGTCGCCCGCTTGCGGGTGGCTCAGCTGGCGGAGATCGTCGCCCGGTTGCGGTCGATGACGGGTGCGGGTCTGGCGGAGACGGTCATGGAGGCGGCTCGACTGCTGCGGGTCGACGTGGAGGTCCTGTCCCGTCCGGATCGGCCGGTGGAGGGTGCGCGCGTCCATCTGGACGCCTTCACCGATGCGGCGGCGTCCTTCCAGTCCGCGACGGACCGTCCGACCTTGGGTGCCTTCCTCGCCTGGCTGGAGGTGGCGGTGGACGAGGAGCGGGGTCTGGACATGCCGGTGGCCGAGGTCTCGGATGCAGCGGTCCAGGTGTTGACGGTGCATGCGGCCAAGGGGTTGGAGTGGGATGTGGTCGCGGTTCCTGGACTGGTGGAAGGAGCCTTCCCGAGCACGTCGGCGTCTTCTCCGACCTGGCGTGGGGGCGATTGGTGTCTGCCGGTGGTGCGGGACAAGGGCTGGTGCGTGGGGGTGGAACGGCTTCCGTACGAGTTGCGGGGTGATGCCGACGGGTTGCCGGAGCTTCCTTGGCGGGGTGCGGAGGACCTGACCGGGTTGAAGGATGCTGTCGAGGATTTTTTCGTCGCTGGCGGGGTGCGTGTGGTCGAGGAGGAACGGCGTCTGGCGTATGTCGCTTTCACCCGGGCACGTCATCTGGTCGTGGCCAGCGCCTCGGTGTGGACGCAGGGGGTGTCGCCGCGGGTGACTTCCCGGTTCCTGATGGAGCTGGTCGGCGGGGTGGAGCCGTCCCAGGGTGGGACGGTCGTCTCCGGTGCGGACGGGGAACCGGTCCGGGTGGGGCCGTGGGCGGGGATGCCGGTTCCGGAGCCGGGGGAGAAGGTGGCCCGGCCGGGGGGTGACCAGGCCGAGGAGGTGCTGTGGCCGGTGGATCTCCTGGCGGCTCGCCGGGCCCTGGTGTCCTCGGGGGTGGCGGTCTGGCGGGATCAGGTGGCGGCTTTGCCGGTGCATCCGCAGGAGGCAGTGGCCGTGGTGGAGGCGGAGGTGGCTTCTTCGGCGGCGGATGGATTCTCGTCGGATGCCGAGCTGTTGGCGGTGGTGCGGGAGAGGAGGGAACGGCTCGCGTCGGTGACGGCGCCGTCGGTGGTGGCTCTTCCCGATCATGTGTCGACGTCGTCTCTGGTGTCCTGGTTCGTCGACGAGGAGGAGTTCACGGCGCGACTGCGGCGGCCGATGCCGATGCCTCCGGCGGTGCAGGCGCGGGCGGGGACGGCGTTCCATACCTGGGTGGAGGAGTTCTTCCGGCATCCGGCGATGGTCGATATCGACGAGATCTGGCCAGGGGTCGACGTCGACGACGAGGTGGTGGACATCGGCGCGGCGAAGGAACGTTTCCTGGCGAGTGAGTGGGCCGGGAGGATTCCCTCGGAGATCGAGTTGGCGGTGGAGACCTATATCGAGGGGGTGGCGGTGCGGGGCCGGATCGATGCGGTCTTCCCGGAGACCGGCGCCGGGCCCGATGGTCCACGTCCGGGCGCGGTGGTGGTGGATTGGAAGACGGGGCGTCGTCCGACGGGGCACCGGGCGAGGGCTGCGGCGGTGCAGCTGGCGGTGTACCGCTTGGCCTATGCCCGTCTGCGGGGGCTGGATCTGGAGTCGGTGCGGGGCGCTTTCTATTACGTGTCGTCGGGGGAGACTGTTTTCCCGCCGTTGCCGGGCCCTGCGGAGTTGGCGCAGATCGTCCGGGGTGGGACGCTGCCCTGAGGGTGGCCGGTGGTCCGGGCTGGAGGTCGGTCAGCGTTTGCCGTGGCCGAAGAGGCGCCGTCCGAGGCCGCGCAGGGAGGCGGTGATGGTCTGGTGTTCTTCTGCTGTGGGGGGCTGGGTGGCAGCGTCGGGGCCGGTCTGGTCCGTTGCCGCGGTGGTCTCTTTCCGGGTCGGGTCAGGTGTGGCTGGGGTGTCGGTCCGGGCGGTGGACGTGGCCTCCGGTTCGGCAGGGGCGGGGGCCGCGGTGTGGAGGGGGAGTTCCTCGGTGCGGGGGGCGGTGGCCGGGCCGGTGGGCTCTTGCCGGGCCGGGGGTGTTCTCGGATAGGCGATGGGCGTGGTGTCGCGGGTGTTCTCGTCCAGGGGGATCTCTTCGGTGCGGGGCGTGCGGGCCGTGCTGTCTCGTGGGCTCGTCCGGGGAAGGGGCTGCGGCTCCTCGGCGGTGGGATTTCCCGAAGAAGCTCGATATATGGTCTCTCCGGCGTCTACCATGCGGGCATCGCTCATCCATGAGCCCATTCCGGCGTCGTCGATCTGACCGGCGCGGTAGATCCGGTCGGGAGTGGCCACCCGAGGCGTACGTCCGCCCTCCTGCCGGACGGTTCCTTCTCCGGCCGCCGCTGCCGCAGGTTCCGGCGGCACCGCTGCCGACGCCACGGGCGGGGGAGACGGTGTCGTGCCGGCGCCGCCCATGCCTTCCACGGGAGCCGTCCGCTTCTCCTCATCCTCGGTGGCGGATCCGGCTCGCAGAGGAGCCAGTGGAGTTCCGGGCTCACCGACCTCCTCGTCCAATCGCTGCAGGGCCAGCATCGTGGCAGCGACCTCCTGACGGTCCTTGGCGCTCAACGCCGCCAGCAGGTCCTCCACCAGACGCAGTTCTGCGAGCAGCCGGGCACGTTGCTCCAGATGGGCGTCCGGATGTTCGATCCGGCTCATCGTGTAGGCGTCGAAAGCGGTCTCGATCGCGTCCGGAGCGGCCGAGGCCACCAGCGCGGCGAAGTCCTCCGCCGGGTCCCCGATCCGGGCGTCCTCCCAGCCGACCACCGCCCGGATACGCCCGCTGGTGACATCTTCCGTGCTGGAGAAGGAGGCCAGGATGTGTGTTCCGTCCAGCCGTCCGTGCACCGGGGTCGGGGCGAACCGCCACAGATTGATGGTGTCCAGGAAATTCTCCCAGCGCGAGAGCAGACCCGAGGGGACCCGCCCGGTCTGGGCCGCCCGGTCGAGGGTCGCGAAATGACGACGACGGCAGTCCTCCGCGTCGTATACCGGCACCGACGCCTCGTCGAAGAGCCCGCGATCCACATTGTGCAGGGAAGCGATGGCCCGTCCCAGCTCGGCAGCCAGGCCGCGGCCCGGCGGCAAGGAGTAGAAGGACAACGGCTGCCCACTGATCATCGGATACACCATCGCGCGTCGTCCGTCGTCCAGTTCGGCGAAGCCCTTCGGCGCAGGCACGGCGAAGGGCAGCCTGCGCGCCAGCATCCCCAGGAGGGCCACCGAGGCGTCCTGCTGGGCAGCAGCGACCGCGTCAACGGGAAGCCTGATCACCCAGCGCCGGTGTTCGACGTCCTCGACGAAAGCCACCTGGAAACGCTCCCCGATCCGACCGAGGACGGCCTCGGCTTTGACGGGACGCAACCCGGGCATGGCGGCACTGGCCATGGCGGCGAGGACGAGCGCTTCGGAGGTCACGACAGACACGGTACGACGGCGCGTCGCCGAGGTCGTGTTCCGCAGCGCCGGGCGCAGCGGCGAGGCTTGGCCCTTGCGGCTCAGTGGGTTAGCGGGTGGCGCGGGCCTGAACGGCCTCGGCGATCGGATTGGTCAGGGTTCCGCCGTCGGCGAAGAGCACTGTGGGCACCGTCCGGTTGCCGCCATTGACGTGCTCGACGAAAGCGGCTGCCTGGGTATCGGTGTCGATGTCGATGAGGTCGTAGTCCATGCCCAGGTCGTCCAGGTTCTGGCGCAGCCTGGTGCAGAAGGGGCACCAACCGGTGGCATAGACGGTGACGGCCCCGGGGGTGGGCAGGTGCCCCTTGGTCATGAATTCTCCTCAAACGGCGATCGGTGTCAGCCGAGTGTGCCGCAAAGGGGGCGTCGAGGGCATATCGGGTCGTATGCGTGCACAGCGTCCAGTGCGGATCGATGTCTGACGGTGAGGAAGAAAACCGTGCCCGGCCTCGGTGTCGAGGTCGGGCACGGGTCGTGGAAATGATCGGCGGCGAAGCTCGGGTCGGTCGTCCTTCGCCGCAGCGCGCGCTACTTCGAGGGCTTGAGCGCTGCCGCGATGGCGATCACCTGGGGTACGGCGTCCTGCCTGGCGGCGGTGACCTGGAAGGAGACCTCCGGTGATTCCTTGCCGACGGGATCGGCCTGCTTCTCCAGCGGCACCGTGATTCGCGGCACACCGGCCAGTGAGAACGCTGCCAGGTTGGACGTCGATGTCACGAGCGCATCGACATTGGCTGCGCGCAGTTCGGCGTCTACCTTGGCCACGATCTGCTTTACCTTCTCCAACTCCTTCTGGCCTTCGGCGCGTCCTTCGTCGTCGACGTCGACGGTTTTGCCCAGCATGGTGTAACCGTAGGGTGCGGTGTCGGGGTTGTCTTCGTAATACTTTGTGACGTCGGCCGCTTTTTTCGCTTTCCCTGTGGAGCTTCGCAAGTGCTTTTCCAGCGAGGGTCCGAATCCGGCCTTAAAAATGGTTTCCGGGTTCGCTTCGTCCACTTTCGAAACCAGTTCGGTGATTTTCGCCGGTGCCTCGACGATGTTGATATTGCCCTTCTTGGCGAGGTCCTTCAGTGACTGGGGGACCTCGCCGAGCACCATGATCTTGGTGGGTGCGGCAGCGTTGGCGGGCGATGCGGAGCCCGAGTCCTTCGCGGGCTGGCATCCGATGCTGTGGGCGAGCTGCACGTCGCGGGTGCTGCGGCCGAGGAAGCCGACGGAGTCGACGCGGTCGTCGATGGGAACGATCCCGGAAATCGAGCAGCCGTCATGCGATGACTTGAGGCCCACCACGCCGGCGGCTCCGGCGGGTGCGAGGACGGAGCCGGAGGTCTCGGTGCCGACGGTGAAGTCGGCGTAGTCCAGTGCGACGGCGGTGGCAGAGCCTGTCGACGAACCCAGCGGATCGACGGTCAGCGGTCCTTGCGGGCTCAGTGTCTGACCTGACCTGCCGGTGAAGCCGTTGGGGCCTCCGAAGGTGAGGTAGTTCGCGAACTCAGACAGGTTCGCCCGCCCGGCGATGATGGCGCCGCCGTCGCGGAGGCGTCGGACGATATCGGCATCGGACGTCGCGGTGGAGTCGGCCAGTGCCCAGCTTCCGGAGTCGTTGACCAATCCGTTGACGGCGATATTGCCTTTCACCAGGACGATTGCGCCGTGCATCGGGTTGTTCGGATCCGCTTTGCCGGCTTTTTCGGCGGCGTCGATGGCGCGCTGATCAAGTTCCATCACGGCGCGGTAGTAGGTATTTCCCTTTGCATCCTGGCCCTTCATCCGCCAAGCGTAGTAAGCGAGCATGTCGGACGAGGTGTAACCGTGTTTGAGGCGCAGCTGATGGCGGGCCGTCATGTCGGCGTCGGCGAACCGCGTCTTCATCTCTTTCAGGCGGCTTTCGCCTACGCGGTCGATGAGGCGGTCGAAGGGGGCCATGTTGACTTCGGTCTGCCGGGGGAAATGGTTGGTGTCCTCGTCCAGTGTGAGGACCTTGCCCTCTTGCCGCTGGAGCCCGGTGAGTTGCTGCAGAACCCGCGCCCCACTGCTGACAATTCCGACGATTACGGCTGTGCCGACGAGTAGGGCAGGTATTCCCTTGCCCCACGTGCGGCCGCGCCGTTTCTGATTTAGAGCGTAAAGGCCTAAAAAGACGGCGGCGGTGATGGCGGAGACCAGAATGGCCACCGTGGCAAAAGATGCCCCATATGCTTCCATAATAAGTGTTAATGCGCCCACGGGGGTCATTCAAACATCGTTGGTTAGAAGGTAGCTGGGAGAACTACGTGAAAACACAGCGAGCGATGGGCCAGGTCCCCTCGTCGGTGGTCTGACCGCTCAGCCTGAGGAACCAGTCCCCCGTGGGCAGGTCGCGTGGCATCGATGAGACGTGCGGGGCGAGCTGCCGAGGACGACCTCGACGAGATCTGGGCTGGAACATTTTGCGCGATGACGGGTTCTTCTTGGGAGGATGCCAGGGATGAGACCTGTAGCGGACGCCGATGCGGTGCTGTCCAACCTGGATCCGCAGCAGCGGGAGGTGGCCTCTCAACCGCTGGGGGCGATGTGTGTCCTGGCGGGCGCCGGGACGGGCAAGACCCGGGCGATCACCCATCGGATCGCCTACGGGGTGCATGCGGGAGCCTATGTGCCCGGGCGGGTGTTGGCCGTGACCTTCACTTCGCGGGCCGCGGGGGAGATGCGCACCCGGTTGCGTGCCCTCGGGGTGGGCGGGGTGCAGGCCAGGACCTTCCACGCCGCAGCCTTGCGCCAACTGGCCTATTTCTGGCCGAAGGCGATCGGCGGCGCGCCCCCGCAGCTGTTGCCGCAGAAGTCGGGGGCGGTCTCCGAGGCCTGCCATCATCTGGGTATCCAGGCGGACCGGGCGACGATCCGGGATCTGTCGGCCGAGATCGAGTGGGCGAAGGTCTCCGGGGTGACGGCGGAGACCTATGCCGCGGCGGCCGGCAGGGCGCGTCGTGACCCGGCCGGGGTGGATCTCACCACCGTGGCCAGGCTGTTGGACGCCTACGAGACGGTGAAGACGGGGCGGGCGGTCATCGATTTCGAGGACGTCCTGTTGATCCTGTGCGGGATCCTCGCCGATCGACCGGACATCGCCCGTGAGGTGCGTACCCAGTACCGACACTTCGTGGTGGACGAGTACCAGGATGTCAACGCCGTGCAGCAGCGGCTGCTCGACCTGTGGGTGGGCGAGCGGGAGGACCTGTGCGTGGTCGGCGACCCGCAGCAGACGATCTACAGCTTCACCGGAGCCGATCCTCGTCATCTGTTGGAGTTCACCCGCCGTCGCCCGCAGGCCGCGCTGGTTCGCCTGGTCCGTAATTACCGTTCCTCCCCGCAGATCGTCTCCTTGGCGAATGCGGTGTGGGGAGATCGTGCGCGTTCCGGAGGGATGTCGGCTCCGCTGCGCCTGGAGGCGCAGGGCGCGTCGGGCCCGCCTCCGGTGCTGACGGCTTTTCCCGATGAGGAGAGCGAGGCGGCCGGGGTGGTGGCGCAGATCCGGTCGCGGATCGCGGCAGGTACCCCGCCGGGGGAGATGGCGATTCTCTTCCGGACCAATGCCCAGTCGGTGGTCTTCGAACAGGCGCTGGCGGCGGCGGAGGTTCCTTATCTGGTGAAGGGGGGTGAGCGTTTCTTCCGTCGTGACGAGGTCAGGCGGGCGCTGGTGCTGCTGCGGGGCGCGGCGGTTTCCGATGACGGTTCGTCCGCCCTGCCCGGGCTGGTGGGCGATGTGCTGGCAGGGGTGGGATGGAGCCCGCAGGCTCCGTCGGGCGGAGGCGCGGTGCGGGAGCGTTGGGAGTCCTTGGCGGCGCTCGTGCAGGTCGCGGAGGATCTGGTGGCGGTTTCGCCCGGGGCACGGTTGCGTGACCTGGTGGGAGAACTGGACGAGAGGAGCGCGGCTCAGCATCCGCCGTCGATGCAGGGGGTGACTCTGGCGTCCTTGCACGCGGCGAAGGGTCTGGAATGGGATGTGGTCTTCCTCGCCGGCTGCAGCGACGGGTATATGCCGATCATGATGGCCGACGGGCCGGACGCGGTGGAGGAGGAGCGTCGTCTCATGTACGTGGGGTTGACCCGGGCCCGTCGTGAGCTCCGCCTGTCGTGGGCCGGTGCCCGGGCGCCGGGTGGACGGCAGACTCGTCGGCCGTCGCGTTTCCTGGCGGAGGTCTCGACCTTGGTGGGTTCGCAGAGCGCGCCGGGCGCGGGGGGCCGTCCGGCCGGTGGCAGCGCTGGAGACGGGGGTCGGGTGCGGAGGGCTCCGTTGCCGTCGACCTGCCGGTCCTGCGGGGGTCCCTTGGAGTCGGCGGCGGAACGGAAGATGGGGCGTTGCGTCGGTTGTCCGCCGTCCTACGATCCGGAGATCTTCGAGCAGTTGCAGCGATGGCGGTCGGCGGTGGCCGGGCGTGATCGGGTACCGCCCTTCGTGGTGTTCACGGACGCGACGTTGACGGTGATCGCCGAACGGGAGCCGCGCGATCTGGCGGCCTTGTCCCAGGTGCCGGGGGTGGGGGCCCGGAAGGTGGGGCGTTACGGACTGGCCGTGTTGACGGTGGTTGCCGGTGGTGACGTGGACCGGGCGGTGGCACTGGTCGATACGGGGCCCCGGGGGAAAAATACGGACGGCAGTCGAACTGAGTGAATATGCAGGTCAAAAAATGATTGCGTTCAGGTAGTCGGGGTTCATACCCTTGGATCGGCGGTCGAGCGGTGGCTCTTCATGCCGTGGACGACTCTGTGAGCCCGACAGGAGGTGGCGACGATGATCATGCTGACGACGAAACCGGTGTGCTACGACGCTGGCCTCGGTGTGTTCGGCGATACCACCGGCCTCTCAGCGGTAGTCGTGCCTTCTCCGGTGCCGGTGCGTCTCCTGGCGTCGGCTGTCAATCCCTTCTTCCGTCCGTGGTTCGCCCGCATGGGGGCTCCGATGATCTGAGCATCGGACCGCCTTTCCGGCCGCAGAACCCTTACGGGGTCCTGCGGCTTTTTTCATCGGCGGTGTCGCCGCGGGGCTGTTTCCTTTGCTAGCAGGAAGAACGTACTGATGAGTGTTGTCGACAGTTGTTTTCCCTCTCCTGAGGCTTTGCCCTGCCAGGAGGGGAACGGTGAATTGTGGTTTGCCGAGAGCCCGTTGGATGTCGAGTCCGCCAAAGCGCTGTGCCGGGGATGTCCGTTGCGGGTGGAATGTTTGCGGGGCGCCTTGGACCGGGCTGAGCCCTGGGGTGTGTGGGGTGGCGAATTGGTGCTCTACGGAAAGGTTGTCGCCCGTAAGCGTCCGCGTGGCCGGCCGCGGAAGGTGGAGATTGCCGCCTGAGTGGGGTGGCGTTCCGCCTTTTGTCGGACTTTTCCGGCATGCGTTCGGTGGTGAACGTGCAGGCCTTGTGCTCTTTTCGACAAAAAGGACGGTCGTCCAAGAGGGGCGAATTATTGCTCTCGATTTGTTTGACGTCAAGGATTTCGACCTGCTAATTTGCCATCTTTTTACTGTGAAGGTAAAGTTAATCCCCGGGTAGGTGGGATTCATGCCCGCGTCTCAAGCACATGTGATGCCCATGGAGGGGGAAAATTCATGAAGCCGAACGGTGCCCTGTTGACTCTCGACCGGCTGCGCTTGGCCGTCACTCGTAACGAGATGACCAAGAAGCGCGAAGGCCAGGAAGAGGACAGCGTCAGCTACGCGTACAACACCACGATCCTGCGGGACGTGGTCGGCCTCCGCTGACGGACGGCCGAGACGAGTTGGGGGGGGCGACGGACCAGGTCCGTCGCCCCCCCAACTCGTCCCCACCAGGATCACCCCTCCACGGGCTCCCCGCCGTCGTCCCGTGCGACCCGGGAAGACCACTCCGGGTCCAACTCCGGGAGCCAGCTGTAAGCGATCTCCGCCGCCGCTACCGTCCCACCCAGCTGGCAGAGCACCCCCAGACCGCCCGCCCACACCCGGTGGATCAACAGATACTCAGGTGGCAGGTTCAACCGGAGACCCAAACCGAAATCGTCCTGCCGGGGATCCCGTAGCCGCTCCGCCTGGCCTGACATCCACTCCCTGGTGAAGGTGAACCGCTCCACCGCGATCGGCTCGGTGAACGGCGCCAGATAGTTCAGCAACTGGTCCGCGTCCACCTCGGCCCCGGGCTGGACGAAACCCTCCTCGGCCAGTACCCGCAGGACCCCACCCGAATCGCCTTCCAAGGCCGAACGCAAGGCCCGCCCCATCGCCGGAGGCATCCCCTCGGGGAGCACCCCCACTGCTCCGAAGTCCAACACTCCCAGACGGCCGTCCGGGAGGACACGGAAATTACCCGGGTGAGGATCCGCATGAAGCAGACGTGCCAACTGCGGTCCGGAGAAAAGGAACTCGAGATAGCGGTCAGCAGCGTGATCCCGTTCCCGCGAGGTCCCCCCGGTGATGACATCGGCCAACGGGCGCCCCTCCACCCAGTCGCTGACGAGAACCGTGCCCTGCTGAAGATGCACCCTCGGTGCGAACACCGACTCGTCCTGGTCGAAGACCTCCGCGAAAACCCGCTGCCGCTCGGCTTCCAAGGAATAGTCGAGTTCCTCGGCCAGCCGATGTTCGAACTCCGCCAACAACGGTCCCAGGTCCATCCCGGGGATCCAACCCGTGGTCACCTTCGTCACACGCCCCAGACGGCGGAAGTCGCCCAGCAGCGCAGCCCCGGCCCCCGGATACTGCACCTTCACCGCGACCTCGTCACCCGCGGCCAAGCGCGCATGATGCACCTGACCGATAGAAGCAGCCGCCCGGGGGCGCTCCTCGAACTCGGCGAACAGATCACGCCAGTCCGCCCCGAGCTCCCGCACCAGGATCCGGTGCACGGACTGCGGCGGCATCGGCGGGGCGCCCTCCTGCAAGCGCGTGAAAGCAGCCCGATAGGGCGCGACGAGCTCGTCGGGCAGCGCCGGCTCCAACACGGACAAGGCCTGACCGACCTTCATCGCCCCGCCCTTGAGCTCTCCCAACACCTGGAAGATGTGTTCGGCAGTGCGTTGCTGAAGTTCCAAGGCGATCTCCTCGGCCGGTTTCCCGCCGAGTCTCTTCACCCCACCCACAGCTGCGCGACCGGCCAGGCTGAGCGGCAGCCCGGCGAGTTTGGCGGTGCGGGCCATCGCCCGTCTGGGGAGCTCGCTCACAACACTATTGTCGGTCAGTCCTGCACACAGTCACATCGTGCATGAAACGACCAACGACGTTGGATCACGGTTGGTTCCGGCAGAGCGACCTCCAAACTGACCCCGGGTAGATGCCGCTCCTCCTGCCAAAGGTTACGAATCATCAAGGCAGCCAGCCCGGCTCCGAGAGCGCACGCGGTCGGTTCCACCGCGGGCGGAGGAAGCCCACGGTCGAGTCTGGCCAGGAACAGCGGCCACGACGGGTCCTTGTCGCACCGATGCAGATCCAGACAACGCAGACACGGCGCGCCGGGAACGACGACCGGCCCCACCATGACCCGACCGGTGTCGTAGACGACCGGTAGATGCGGAACACCCGCGTTACGCCACAACCCGGCACGCATCGACGACGCCGCCACCGGGGCGACCATGACCACCAGACTCGGCGCCCCCGCCAGCTCGCCGCTGCGCAACTCCAGGTCGAGGGCGTCCGCCGCACCGCGACCGATCAGGACGTCCCCGGCGATCTCGCGTCGCAGGAGCCCCGCCAGCTGGACGGCGATCTCACCCTCCCCGTCGAACAGGATCCGCGGTGCCGCCCTGCCTGCGTCGGTACCTCCCCGAAGATCCGACAGATCCCTCTCCTGCGCGGGGAGGAACTGCACGAGCCGCTCCGCTGTCGCTGTCATCTCGAGCGTCCTTCCGTACCGGGTGCCATCACGTGCACACAGTCTGCGACCTGCCCGGGAAGCCGACCGGGAGTTGTCCACAGCTCCCGGGAGCAAGGCTGTCGCCGTGTCGGACTGGGAACTGCCCGGAAGCGCGGAGGCGCGCTCCGACCTGTTCCCTATGCTCGGGGGATGACCGATCCCTGGGAACAGATGCCCGTCGATGTGCGCCGATCCGCACGTCGCAGGCGGACCGTCTCCGCCCGGGTGGAAGCCGGCCGACTGATCGTCCTGATCCCGGATTCCTTCACCGACCGGCAGGAAACCGAATGGGTTGCGACGATGCGCCACCGATTGTCCGCCCGACACCGACGCGGACCCGGCAGCGGAGACGAGGCCCTGCAAGCCAGAGCACACGCCCTGTCGACCCGCTACCTGGGCGGGCGCGCCGTGCCGACCTCGGTGCGATGGGTGGACAACCAACACAGTCGGTGGGGGTCGGCGACACCCTCCCGAGGCAGCATCCGGCTGAGCCGAACCCTGGTGGGCATGCCCGACTACGTCGTCGACTACGTCCTCCTGCACGAACTCGCCCACCTCATCGAAGCCGACCACGGCCCGGCCTTCTGGGCCCTGCTCAGCCAGGTTCCCTTCGTGGAGCGGGCCCGCGGTTATCTCGACGGATACACCGCAGGGCGTGCGGCGGCACACGACCAACCCGTGCCGCCGACAGGAAACGACCTGCCACGGTAGGAGAACCGGCCTGACCGGCCCCGTGATAGATTCGCGAAGAATCAGTCGCACCCACCTCGGGTGCCAGGGAATCCGGTGCGAATCCGGAGCTGGCGCGCAGCGGTGAGGGTGATGACGACGGCGACGAACCACTGGGGACGACCCGGGAAGGTGCCGTACGTCAGGTGAACCCCAGCCCGAAGACCTGCTGATTCGTTCCACGACATGTGGTCCTCGCGCACAGGGCCCCGGATCCACGGATGTGATTCATGTCGGTCGCCGGCGAGCACCGTCCTTCCGCCGTACCGGAGAGAACCGGCACGCTCCCCGAAGCCACCCTCCAGGTCCTGGCCGACTCACCGCTGCTCTGGGCGGAGGACACCGACCTCACCGGGCCGGACGAACACTGGACCCAGACCACGGCCCTCACCGAACCGGACTGGTGGTCCGCAGCAGCCCCCGCCTACGCCCGCGGCATCGACAGCACCCGCACCCGAGCCGGAGCCGCCTGCGCCCTCCAGCATTACACCGGCCGACTCACCGGAGCCGTACTCATCGCCTGGGCACACTCCGGGCTCCTGCTCGACCTCGACCACAAGGCCTGGTGGGCCCGCACCGACACCCGGTACGCCACCACCGCCGTCTGCACACCCGCCCGGGCCACCCTCGGCGCCTCCGAGATCACCCAGGTGACCCGAAGCCTCATCGACCACTGCGCACCGTTGATCCACGCCTGCGAACACGGCAACGGCCTCCCCCGACGGCTCGGCTGGGGCAGCCTCGCCGCCTCGTGCGCCGCCGTCTTCGCGCTCATCCACCGTTCGGTCGAGGCCAGCGCCCGCCCGTCCGTCGCCGCCCGAGCACAGGAAAGCCTGGACGAGATCACCCGACACACCGGACGCCCCCTCGTCACCGTCGGCGTCGACAACCCCGAAGGACCGCTCCGACAGCGCAGACACACCTGCTGTCTCATCCACACCGGGCGAGGACACGGCCACTGCGGCAGCTGCCCCCGCCTGTCGGACGAGGAATGGCGGCACCGCCAACAGGACCCGCCCACCACGACGATCCCAGGCCTGACCTGGCCCACCGGCTGCACACCTGATCGGACGGAAGAACCATGACCGACCTGCGCGCCACCGCGCACCCACCCACGCCCCCGCCGGCAAGACCGACGGAAGACCGGAGCGTAGGTGCATCCACCGCGGCGAGCCGCACCACCACGGTGCGTCGAACCGGGCGGCGAGGACGTATCCCGCTGCTCCCGACACTGCTGGTACTGACCCTGCTCACCGCGGGCAGCGTCGTCCTCTCGCTGGCTTTCGGCTCAGAACACATCGGCGTCGACCGGGTCTGGGAGGTCGTCCTCGCCCACCTGCACGGGCAGAGCTCCACAGACACGGTGGCCGACACCATCGTCTGGGAGCTGCGGATGCCCCGGGCGCTCCTCGCCCTCGTCGTCGGCGCAGGACTGGCCGTCGCCGGATGCGGGATGCAGACCCTCGTCCGCAACCCCCTCGCCGACCCCTACCTGCTGGGAATCTCCTCGGGGGCGTCCGTCGGTGCCACCATGGTGATCACCCTGGGCGTCCTGTCCTCTTGGGGGAGCAACGCCTTGACGGTCGGAGCGCTCCTGGGCGCGCTCGGCGCATCGATCTCAGTCTACCTCGTCGCCCTCGGCCAAGGCGGACTCACCCCCCTACGACTGGTGCTCTCCGGAGTGGTGCTCTCCTCGGCGTTCTCCGCGATCGCCTCCTTCCTCGTCTTCCTCAGCGACGACAGCCGCGCCACCACTTCGGTGCTCTTCTGGCTGCTGGGCAGCCTCGGCGGCGCCAAATGGGCGATCCTCGCACCGCCGACCGTGGTCGTCCTGCTCGTCCTGGCCGCCGCGGTCGCCGTCCACGGTTGGTTGGACGCCCTGGCCGCCGGTGAGGAGACCGCCTGTGCCTTGGGCGTCCTGGTGGGCGGGCTGCGTACCGCGGTCTTCCTCGTCCTGAGCATCCTGGTCGGGGTCCTGGTGTCCGTCAGCGGCGGCATCGGTTTCGTCGGTCTGATCCTGCCCCACCTGGCCCGGATCCTCGTCGGCGCGACCCACCGGCGCCTGGTCCCGGTCGCCGCGCTCGCCGGTGCCTTCTTCCTGCTCTGGGTGGACGTCCTGGCCCGGATGGTCGCCCCACCCCAGGAAGTCCCCCTCGGCGTGGTCACCGGAGCCATCGGGGCACCGCTCTTCCTGCTGTTGATGGGCCGACGCGGATACCGGTTCGGAGAACAGTCGTGAACACGGACGCCCAGGTCGCGGCAGCCCCCTCCCGCCCGGCTGAGGCCCCGGGCACGACCGCGCCCTCGCGGACGGACCCGACCACCGGGATCCACCTGCACCAGGTCGGCTTCCGGGTCGGACAGGCCCAGCTCCTCGACGGCGTCGACCTGCACATCCCCCGCCAAGGCCGGACGGCCGTCGTCGGCACCAATGGCGCAGGCAAGTCGACCCTGCTCAAGATCCTCGCGGGGCTGCGCCCACCCACCAGCGGCGAGGTCCGCCTCGACGGGGTCGACCTGCGGGCCATGTCCTCCGCTGCGCGAGCCCGGCAGATCGCCTTCGTGGGACAGGAGGACGTCCCCGCGGCCGACCTGTGCGTCGGAGAAGCCGTCTCCCTGGGACGGACCCCGCACCGACGCCCCTGGCAAGGGGGCGGCGCCGGTGAACGCAGGCTCGTCACCGAGGCACTCGAAGCCGTGGGCATGTCGCACCGCATCGACGACCCCTGCGACCGGCTCTCCGGTGGAGAACGACGCCGACTGGTCCTCGCCCGCGGACTGGTACAGAAGGCCGGGATCCTCGTCCTCGACGAACCCACCAACCACCTGGACATCGCCTGGCAGCTGAGACTGTGGCACCTTCTGGCCGATCTGCCGGGGGCAGTCGTCGCCGCCGTGCACGACATCGACATCGTCCTGCGACATTTCGACGCCGTGGTCGTCCTGGCCGCAGGGCGAGTCGTCGCCGCGGGGAATCCCCAGGACGCCCTGACCCCCGAGGTGGTCGCCGAAGCCTTCGGCGTCCGCGCACACACCCTCTACGACCCGCACACCCAAGGCCTCCGTCTGCTCATCGACGACGTGCTGACCCGTTCGACCGCCTCGACATCGCTCGACGCATCTGGGAAGGAATCATGAGACCCCTCACCCGACTGGCCACCTCGCTCCTCGCCGTGGGCGCGCTGACCGTCTGCACCGCCTGCGGGCCGCAGAAGAGCACCTCCGCCGCGAACAACGACCAGGCCAAGGTGACGGTGAACAACTGCGGCCGCGACATCACCTACGACGCCCCGGTGAAACGACTCTTCGCCTACGACGGGAGCATCATCTCCATCGCTCTCGCCGTCGGCGCCCACCCCGAACTCGTCGCGGTCAGTGGCCTGAAGAACCACCAGGACCTGCTGCGACTGAAATACGGTGACCAGGTCGACAGCCTGAAACAGGTCTCCCCCAAAGGGCCGACGATGGAGAACATCGTGGCGGCCAGACCCCAGGTGGCCTTCGCCGGGTGGAACTACGGTTTCAGCGAGGCGAAGAACCTCACCCCGGACACCCTGAAGGAAAGGGGCATCGCTTCGTACCTTCTCAGTGAGACCTGTCTCCAGGGCGACAAGAAGACCCGAGGAACCATCCCACCCTGGGAGGCCCTGCGCCAGGACCTGCTCAACATCGGCAAGATCACCGGGCACGACGACACCGCTCGAGGCGTCGTCGAGGACATCGCCCGTCGTCGGGAAGCCTTGGAGAAAGCCCCGACGGCCGCGAAGAAACCCATGGCCTTCCTCTTCGACAGCTCCAGCGACCAGATCCTCTCCAGCGGGAGCTTTGGGGCACCTCAGGCCGTCTTCGACACCGCCGGGGCCGACTACGCCCTGTCCGACGTGAAGAACACCTGGACCCGGGTCAGCTGGGAACGCATCACCACCGCCGACCCCGACTTCATCGCCTTCGTGGACTATCCCGCCCAGGATTTCGCCGCGAAGGTCGAAGCTCTCAAGTCGAACCCGGCCAGCGCACAGCTCAAGGCCGTCAAGGAAGGACGCTTCATCAACCTGCCCTATGCGATGTGGACCTCGGGACCGATGAACATCGACGCCGCCGAATCGGTCAGGGCCGCGATGGAGAAATGGGGCCTCCAACCGGCCAGCGGGATCACCCCCGCACTGGATATCCGTCCGCTGAAACTCGCCGGGAACACCTGGATGGAGTGACTCTGACCGGCACCGCGATCCCTGGCCCGCCGGTTCCTCCTCACCAGCAGAGCAGCAGGGCCAGAAGAACCGTGGAGGCTCCGATCTCTCCGAGCCCCACGGACATCGGACGCACCCGCCGACCGGCCATAGCCCAGGCGCGTACGGCCAATCCGATGAAGAAGACCGTGGTGAGCCAGCGCAGGACGACCGAATCCGGGACGGCCACGGCCTGGGAGACCGTCCAGAACAGCAGCGGACACAACAGGTGGTAGCCGATGGAGACCCGGTGGAAGACCGGGTTGGTGCGCTCGCGGATCAGGGTTTTCACGTACAGGGCGGTGCCGAAGAAGTAGGCGAAGAGAACGGCGACGACTCCGGCGGTGATCTGGATCGGATCGCCGGGATGCGGATGCGCGGACGCCATCACCGCCGCGAACAGGCAGGCGGCGAGGATGGTGACGGCGTCATTGGCCAGGGCACGGTCCTGTCTCTTCCAGGAGAAGAACAGACTGGTCAACGCCAGTGGAAGGTAGACCGGCAGCCAGCGCAGCAGGGACGGGTCGAGGATGAGCAGGGCGACGGCGAAGGGGGCGCTGACCGCGGCATAGGTCAACAGCGCGGGGCGCTGCCGGTGCCATCTTCGGCTGCGCAGGGCCAGCCCGGCCGCGTTGAACAGGAAGTATCCGCTGAGGAGCAGGAGGAGCAGCAGGGTCTGGGTCAGGCCCCAACCGTTGCGTAGACCACCGACGAGGGCCGGTACGGCGAGCATCGCCCAGGCACCGTGTTGACGGGGCAGCCAGTGGGCGGGGATGTTTTTCCGTTTCTTCTTCTGCGGCGTGGTGCTCTTTTTCTTCCGTGCTGTGGTGTCGTCGCCGGTGGGAGAGCTCATGGGTCATCGATCCAGGTAGGGCAGCTCCTGCCGCCCGGCCCGGATGAGCCCGGCCAGGTCGGCGGCGGCCGCGGGTGGGAGACGGTCGACGTCGAACCAGCGCACGTCGTGCGATTCGCTGCTGGTGAGCGGCCGGGCTTCGGCGGGAGCCACGGCGGCATAGCGGACGTCGAGATGTTCGCGGCACCGTCCGAAGGCGGCGGGGAGGGTGTGCGCGTCGAGATGGCAGGGCCAGTCGGATACGACGAGATCGGGGATCCCGGATTCTTCGAGTAGTTCCCGTCGGGCTGCGGTGCGCAGGTCGGGGTCGTCGCTGTCGATGTGCCCACCGAACTGGAACCAGGCGTCGGCCTTGCGATGGTGGGTGAGCAGGACCCGTCGTCCGGTGGGGTCGAGCACGAGGCATCCGACGGTGAGGTGGACCGGCGGCCCGTCCTTGGCCGTCGCCTCGGGGTTCCGGTGGAGATGGTCGAGGAAACGACGACGGAGCCGTTCCTGGTCGGCGTCGGGGGCCGACCAGGAACGGAGCACCCGTAGGGCGTCGTCGTGCGCGGGGAGCGCGTCCATCGGAGCGGGGGCGGGTCAGGCGAGTGGCGGGGTGTTTCCGCCGTCGCGGCTCTCGCCCGGGGACGGCGGGTCGTCCTTCCGGGGGTTTCCTTCCCGGTTCGGGTGGCTCCCCGGGGGGGTTTTCCCTTCCGGGTCGGGTGACTTCTCGGTGTCGGCGGTGCCGAGGATCTGGGCGAGCGCGGCGTCGATCTCTCCGCCGAGGCCGCCCAGGCCGTCGTCGCCTTCGCTGTGTCCGTCGCCGCAGGTCCGTTCCACGAAGCCGAGGATGTCGTCGAGGTCGGCGGCGGTCGGTGCCACGTCGGGATGGGCCCAGACGCTGTCGCGGACGCTTTGTCCGCCGGCGTTCTCCAGGGCGGAGAAGAGGTTCGCGGCGTCGCGGAGTCGGCGCGGTCGCAGGTGCAGTCCGACGAGTTCACCGAAGATCGCCTCGGCCGGTCCGCCGGTGGCCCGACGTCGACGGATGGATTCGGAGAGGGCCGCGGCTTGGGGCAGCCGTCCTTCGCAGGCTTTCCCGGTGACGACGTCGACCCAGCCCTCGGTGAGGGCAAGCAGGGTTTCCAGGCGGGTCAGGGCTGCTTTCTGGGCGTCGCTGGGCTCGGGGGAGAAGAGCGTCTTGGAGAGCGCCTGTTGCATGGCCTGGGGGTCGCGGGGGTCGATCTCGGCGAGTTTGCGTTCGATGCCCTCGGTGTCGATGGTGATGTCCCTGGCGTAGGCCTCCACCGCGGCCAGGAGTTGCGACCCCAGCCAGGGGACGCCGCTGAACAGGCGGGTGCGGGCGCTTTCGCGCAGGGCCAGGTAGAGGCGCACCTGGGCGATGTCGACCTCCAGTCCTTCGGCGAGGGCGGTCACGTTGGCGGGGATGAGCGCCACCGTCGGCGTGCTCAGCAGGGGCAGGCCCACTTCGGTGGCGGAGACGACGTCGGTGGCGAGGGTTCCGATGGCCTGGCCGGTCTGGACGCCGAACATCGAGCTGCTCATCCGGGTCAGCATCGGTTCGAACTGGGCGATCATGGCGTTCAGGTCGAGTCCGGGGGGCATGCCGGGGATGGCCGGGGGGTTCTCCCCGGAGAACTGTTCGAGTTGGCCCCGGGTGGCGGTGACGACGGCAGCGTTGACCCCTTGGGCGACGGGGGAGACGATCTTGATCCACAGGTCGAGTGTTCGGGAGACCCATTCGCTGCGGCTCCAGGCCTGGGCGGGTGCTCCGGGGGAGTCGAGGGTGGTGGCCTGGGAGAGCCAGAGTTCGGCGATCCGGACGGCTTCGACCACCTCTCGTCGTTCGATGTCGCCGACGGCGGGGTCGCCGTCGGCGGTGGCGGTCTGGCGGGCTGTGTCGCTGCACAGCTGGGTGTTGATCCCGTCGGTGGGAGCGGCTTCGAAGAAGGACCGTAGTTGTGCGGCGAGGGCGCCCATCATGGCGGGATTGGACTGGTCCATCCCCATGGAGCGCATCGCCTCGGACATGGCGGGGTTGTTGGGGTCGCCGAGGAACTGTTGGAACAGTTGAGCGAAGTCCGGCTGGTCGTCGCCGCCCGGGCGGCGGGGGGTATCGGACACGATGTCTCCTGACGCACCTGAGAAGATGGTTGTCTCCAGATAACCACGTTCGGCCTCGTGACGTTCCCGTGGGGCGTCCGCCCGGAAGGAATACTTCATCCGTGAGCAGTTCGTCCTCGTCCGCCCGTGTGGTGCGTGCATCCGTGGGCCCGGAACCGTCGTTGGCCGAGCTCGTCGCTGAGGTCGCCGATCCTCGGGCCGGGTGTGTGGCGACTTTTGTCGGCTGGGTCCGTGACCATGATCATGGTCGGTCGGTGGAGCGTCTGGAGTATTCGGCGCATCCGTCGGCGTCGGCGCGCTTGGCCGATCTCGCGGCCGAGGTGGCCTCGGGCCCTGGTCTGGTCGCGATCTCGGTGCAGCATGCCACCGGTGATCTGCGGATCGGTGATGTCGCGGTGGTGGCGGCGGTGGCCGCGGAGCATCGCGGGCAGGCTTTCGAGGCCTGTCATCTGTTGGTCGATCGGTTGAAGGCGGAGGTGCCGATCTGGAAGCATCAGGTGTTCACCGACGGTGACGACGAGTGGGTGGGCATTCCATGAGGTGGTGGCGTCGGTCCGGGGCGGCGGAGGATCCGCCGGTTCCGTGCCCGTCGGGGGCTCCGCACGAGATCCCTGACGGGACGGTTCGCGGGGTCGAGGAGCGGCGGGTCGCGGGTCTGTCCTCCCGGACGTGGACCTTCCTGGCTGCGGCGTTGACGGCGACGGTGGTGGTGGCCGGGGGGAACTTGATCCATCCGCCGTACATCCTGTTCCGGCCGGGGCCGGTGTACGACACCCTGGGGGAGATCAACGGTAAGCCGGTGATCGAGGTCAAGGGTAGGCAGACCTACGGGGCCTCGGGTGAGCTCTCGTTCACCACGGTGGCTCTCTACGGGGGGCGTGATCGCGAGATCACCTTGTGGGAGTACCTGGTGGCACGGCTGCAGCCGGGAACGGAGATCCGCCCGGTGGCGGAGGTCTACCCCCGGAATGTGACGCGACAGCAGATCCGTCAACAGACGCAGGCTCAGATGGCTGATGCCCAGGCCGAGGCGAAGGTGGTGGCGATGCGGGCGGCCGGCCTGCAGGTGCCGGAGAAGGTCACGGTTGCGGCTGTCCTGGAGGACGGGCCGTCGGCGAAGACTCTGGTCAAGGGAGACCAGATTGTCTCTATGGAGGGGAAAGCACTGCCTGGAGGGGCGCCTCTACGGGCTCGGATCCAGGAGTTGAAGGACGACGAGACGCTTTCCTTGGTGGTCCTCAGAGCGGGTAAGGAAGTGCCGGTGTCGGTGTCCTCGACGGCGAAGGACGGGCGTCGGTTGATCGGGGTGGTTTTGTCCTCCGCTTTCGACTTCCCGGTGGAGGTGTCGATCCATGCGGGTGACGTAGGTGGTTCCTCGGCCGGGTTGATGTTCAGTTTGGGTCTGTACGACCGGTTGACCCCGGGTGAGCTCACCGGGGGGCGGAGGATCGCCGGGACCGGCACGATCGCGGGGAACGGGGCGGTCGGCGCGATCGGCGGCATCCAGCACAAGATGCGGGGTGCGCGCGAGACCAAGGATGCGGAGTGGTTCCTGTCCCCGGAGGCGAACTGTTCTGCGGTGCAGGGAAATATTCCGGACGGGCTGCGGGTGGTGAAGGTGGCGACCTTCGAGGCGGCCAAGCATGCCGTGGAAGAGATCGCCGCAGGCCGCGGCGATGCTCTCCCCGGTTGTTGAGGTTCAGACCTGCAGGGTCGCGGCGAGGGCTGCGACGAGTTCGGGGGCGATGTCCTGGCCGATGGCGACCTTGTCGTCGCTGTCGTGGGGACGTTGCCGGAGGAGGCAGGTCGATTCGCCGTCGCGGGTGACGGCGACCAGGAGTCGTACGTCGACCCGGTCGGGGTGTTCGGCGAGGATCTGGGCGGCCTCGTCGGGGTCCTCCGGAAGGTCCGCCTCGGCGTCAGGCGGGACGACGAGGCGTTCGACGGCCATGGCGACTCCGTCGACGTCGGCGGGCCAGGCGAGCATGGCGAGGAAGTCCTCCAGCGGGTCGGCCGGGGGGAGGTCCTCTTGTTCGATGGCGGACAGGGCTTGGTCGTCCAGGTTCTTGAGCTGGTGGGCGAGGGCGGGCTCGGCCGCGACGAGTTTGGCGGTGTCGACGAGGGCGAAGAGGCGGACGGGTTGGTCCCATCCGGCTCCGGCGACATAGCGCTCGGTCTCGATGGCGCATTGGACGAGGGGTGGGTGCATGTGCTGTAGAGAGGGGCTCACCCCTTCATCGTGCCGGATGATCACAGTCTGATGGGAAACTCGCTGTCGTATAGGTACGTTGAGCACGTGGGCCCCGTAAGGTCGGGGTTGCGTGCCCGTTTTGTGCACATTTGACTGATCAGGATGGCGGTGGGCGTGAGTCAGCAGGGTTTCGACGGCGAACGCGGCATGGAGCCGCGTGCGAGCGGGTCGGCTTCACCCGGTGGACCGCCGGGTGGTGACCAGGGCGGCTCGGGGCGTCCGGGTGATGGTGGTAAGAGCAGCGGAGGCGGTGGCTTCCGTTTCGGTTTCGGCGGCTTCGCCGCAGGTCCGGGCGGTGGAGGAGCCGGCGCAGGTGGTCCGCGCAGGCCGGGGGCGGGCGGTCCGCGGATGCCCCATCCGCCGATGAAACCGTGGCGGCCTTCTCCGCTGGTGGTGACTCTTCTGGTCCTGGCCGCCGTGGTGGCATTGGCGGTCTTCGGTTCGTTCGTGTGGACACAGTTGATGTGGTTCCAAGGCCTGGGTTACAGCAGCGTGTTCTGGACCCAGCTGGGTTCCCAGGTGGGACTCTTCGTGGGCGGAATGGTGCTCGCCGGGGCCGTGGTGGCCTCCAGTCTGGTGCTGGGGTACCGCACGCGTCCGATCTACGCGCCGGCCTCTCAGCGTGAACAGGTGCTGGACCGTTACCGGGAGATGCTCGACCCGGTGCGCAAGGTGGCCATCGTGGCGGTTCCTCTGGTACTGGGTGCTTTCGGTGGTCTGGCCGCGGCCAGTCAGTGGAAGGTCCTGTTGTTGTACCTGAACGGGCAGTCCTTCGGGAAGACCGATCCGACCTTCGGCAAGGACGTGGGTTTCTTCGTCTTCGACCTGCCTTGGTACATCTTCCTGGAGTCCTTCTTCACGATGTCCTTGGTGCTGGCGGTGATGGCCGCCGTGGTGACGCACTATGTGTACGGGGGCCTGGCGGTCGGCGCCAACGGGGTGCACACCTCGAAGTCGGCGCGCATCCACCTCGCGATCCTGGCGGCTTCGTTCGTGCTGGTGCGGGCGGTCGGTTACTGGCTGGATCGTTACCAGCTGTCGGTGACCTCTTCGAGCCGGATCACCGGTCTGCAGTACACCGAGGCGAATGCGGTGCTGTGGGCGAAGGGCATCCTGGCGGGGGCCGCGGTGCTCTGTGCGCTGTTCTTCCTGTCGTCGATCTGGACACGGTCGTGGACCTTCCCGATGACGGGTCTGGGGATCCTGGTCGTGGTCTCCCTGGCGGCGGGTACCGCCTATCCTGCGGCGATCCAGGCGTTCAAGGTCAAGCCGAGCGAGCAGTCCCTGGAAGCTCCTTATCTTCAGCACAACATCAATGCGACCCGGTCGGCCTACGGGTTGGACCAGATCGACCGGAAGCCCTACGAGGCGAAGAAGGTTCCGGACAAGGGCGGGCTCTCCGGTGATGCCGCGACGATCCCTGGTGTCCGGGTGGTCGACCCGATGGTGGTCAGCTCGACCTTCATGCAGTTGCAGGGTCTGCGTCGGTACTACCAGTTCCCGGACGTCCTGGACGTCGACCGGTACACGATCGACGGTAAACGTCAGGACACGGTGATCGCGGCTCGCGAGTTGGACCTGGCGAGTGCTCCTTCCCGCAGCTGGGTGAACGACCACACGGTGTACACCCACGGTTACGGGTTGGTCGCCGCCTACGGCACGCAGCGGGACGCCCGGGGGGAGCCGGTCTTCTTCGCCAAGGACATCCCGATGGTCGGCAAGTTGGGCGAGTTCGAGCCGAGGATCTATTTCGGCGAGAAGACCCACACGTACTCGATCGTGGGCGAGGCTCCGGGCGCGCATCCTCGGGAGCTGGACTACCAGTCGGACCAGGGGGAGTCACGGACGACTTTCTCCGGTGAGGGCGGGGTGAAGATGGACAACATCTTCAAGCGCCTGGCCTATGCGGTGAAGTACCGCGAGTACAACATTCTGTTGTCCGAGCAGGTGGGTGACCATTCGGTGATGCTGGACCATCGCACGCCGAAAGAACGTATCGAGCGGGTCGCCCCGTGGCTGACCTTGGACGGGAACCCCTATCCGGCGGTGGTCGACGGTCGTGTGCAGTGGATCGTGGACGGGTACACGACCAGCGCACACTATCCGTACAGCCAGTTGCAGTCGATCGACACGGCCACCTCGGACGCGGTGACCCGTTCGCGGCAGTCGGTGCAGGAGATCCGGGCCGGTCAGGTGAACTACATCCGTAACTCGGTGAAGGCCACGGTCGACGCCTACGACGGTTCGGTGAAGTTGTACACCTGGGACGATCAGGACCCGATGTTGAAGGCGTGGTCGTCGGCTTTCGGTGGGACGGTCAAACCGATGAACGAGATCTCGGGCGCGTTGATGAGCCATCTGCGCTACCCGGAGGACATGTTCAAGGTCCAGCGTGAGTTGTTGGCCCGGTACCACGTGACCGATGCTTCGGCGTTCTACTCGGGCAGTGATTACTGGAAGGTGCCCACGGACCCGACCGCTGCGGATCAGAAGGCCGGCCAACCGCCGTACTACCTGTCGATCGGGATGCCGGGGCAGAAGGATCCGGCGTTCTCGTTGACGACCTCGTTCACTCCTGCGGGGGAGAACCGCCAGTTCCTGACAGGTTTCCTGGCGGTCGATTCCGATGCCGGGGACGAGAAGGGCAAACGTCGGGACGGGTACGGCAAGATGCGTCTGTTGGAGTTGCCGGCGAATACGAACATCATGGGGCCGGCGCAGGTGCAGAACCAGATCTCCACGAGCAATCAGAACTCGACGGATTTCTCGGTGACCTTGAGCCAGTTCATCAACCTGAACCAGGGTGGTTCGACGGCGCAGAAGGGCAACCTGTTGACCTTGCCGGTCGGTGGGGGTCTGTTGTACGTCCAGCCGATCTACATCAGCGGTAAGGCGGGGACGTCGTATCCGTTGAACCAGGCGATCGTGGTCTCCTTCGGGGACAAACTGGCCTGGGGCGCGACTTTGGAGTCGGCGTTGAACCAGTTGTTCGGTGGTGATTCGGGTGCGAAGACGGATCAGCCGCCGCCGTCGACGCCGGGCAAGCCGCCGGCGGAGAATACGCCGCCGAACCCGTCAGCGGAGCTGAAGGCATTGCTCGCCGAGGCGCAGAAGGCCTATTCGGAAGGCCAGGAGGCGCTGAAGAAGGGCGATTTCACGGCCTATGGCACGGCGCAGAAGAAGTTGCAGGAGGCGATCGAGAAGGCGACGAAGACGTCGGGGCAGCTCCCGTCGGGTACGCCTGATCCGGCTCCGGCTGCGGGACGCTGACGATCCGGTAGGAGGTTGAGTCGGGCCGGGTGGTGTTCGCACCGCCCGGCCCGTTCCGTTGGCGCAGGGAGTGTGGACACCTTGTTCAGGTGGGTGTCGGAGGGGTGGCCACCTTTCTGACCTGGGGACTTACCTCGATTTGGACGGCCGCCCCGACCTTTGCTAAGCTAAGGACATACCGACGCGGGGTGGAGCAGCTCGGTAGCTCGCCGGGCTCATAACCCGGAGGTCGCAGGTTCAAATCCTGCCCCCGCTACTCAGTGAGTAGTTACGAAGGGCCCCTAGCCTACAGGCTAGGGGCCCTTCGTGTTTTCTCTGGTTGGACGGCGACGGCCCGGCGCTATCCAAGCGGGTCGCATCCGAACGGCGAGCCGCTCCAGCCCTTGCCATGACCCCATAGAGAACATCGACAAGCCTTGTCGGGCAAGTTATTTCAGAAGTAACACGGAGCCCGGCCGCTCGCCGGCGCACAACCTGCGGATGTTAACGTCGAAGGACGTGGAGTACTCCACCACTACAGAGGCCGGTCCGCCGGCACGGCACACGATCATGAGGGGCGTCATGACCATTCGTACCGCGCTGCGCACACTCGCCGTCGCCGGACTGACCGTCGTCATCGGCGGAATCGGCACCGGCGCATCCCGGGCTGCGGCCCCCGAACTGGGAAAACACGAGATCACATCGGCCGTCGGCAGCCAGGCCGCTGCGCCCGCCGCTCCGGCCGCCGAGCTCCCCGCGATCTGCAAGCAGAAGAAGAACATCGTCTGCGCGTCCCTGACCGACCGGACGCTGCGCTATTTCGAGAACGGCGAGGAAAAACTCACCACCCCGGTGATCTACGGCCGCCCCGGATACGAGACCCCGAAGGGTACCTGGCAGATCACGGCCAAGTCTCCCGACCAGTGGTGGTCCTACCCGTACAAGGTCTACATGCCCTGGGGGATGAAGTTCGACCCGAAGATCGGCTTCTACATCCACTACTCCTCGGGTTTCGCGCTCAACAGCGACACCTACATCGGCAGCCACGGTTGCATTCAGACCCGTGACTGGGAAGCCACGAAGAAGCTCTACGAGCAGGCTCCGGTCGGCACCACGGTGCACGTCTACTGAGCGACCCCTTGCGCCGGGTGATGTCCGTCCCCGGCGCAAGGCCCCGCTTCAGCGTTTCTTCCAGGTCGCACAGTCCCGGGTCTCGAAGAAGGCGTCGGTCTTCTGGATGGTGACCACGGTGCGCCCCTTCGTCACATGGTTGGTGATGAGTGGGTCCGGTGAGTCCTTCGCGGTGAGCCGGGCGGCGTAACACATCGTTCCCGGATCGGTCTCCGAGACATATGTTCCGGGCTGGATGTCGACTCCCACCTGGAAACGGCCGGTCCCGGGGATGGTCCCCGGTTCGATCGACGGTTTGCTGGTGGTCGAGGTGGACGGCGTCGACGATGTGGTGGGCGAGGAACTGGCCGATGTGCTGCTGGGAGCGGAGTTCTCCGATGACTTCTTCTCACCGCACCCGGTCAGGTGCATCCCGAGGAGGACGACGACCGCGGTGGTCACAGCGCGGCCGACGATCTGTTTCTTCTGCATCTGAGGCCTTTCCGGGAACCGGCTCATGAAGGGGGCTCCCCGGGACGGGAGCATCGGGTCCGGTCTTCATCAGACCGGCGAATCACGAGTCTAAGTAACTATTTTCGAAGTGGTGGCGAGGCCGGCGATATGTCTGGCGGCGGTCGGACGACAGGTTCGCAGGTCGCTCCGTCTATGCGGTGACCACTCATTCACAGGTGGCCCACAGCCAGGGCAGGCCTTCCTGACGGCGGCGTGGGCGAAACATGATGCATGACCTCCACCGCGCCCCCGCTCGCGAATGCGAACACCCCCACTGCGCTGAAGGTCCATGGGCGGGAAGGCCACTCGGGCATCACAGATGCTCCGAGAGCCGGGTCTACAGTCTCCTCCGCGCTCTCGGTGCCCCGATGGTGGTCGGTCGTCGCCGTGGCGACGGTCTGGATGAGTCTGCTGTTCGTCCTATGGCTGTGGTGGGCGAACGGCGGGGTGAGCAGAGCGACATCGACAGCCGAGGGATGGACCTCCATGGGACGGCTCACCGGGTTGCTCTCCTCGGACCTCCTGCTCCTGCAGGTGCTGATGATGGCCCGGATCCCATTCGTGGAGAAAGCCTTCGGCCAGGACGCCCTGACCGGGACCCACCGGCTCGCCGGCTTCGGCTCATTCGTCCTGATGCTGGCCCACCTCGGGATGACCCTCTTCGGCTACGCCGGAGCCTCCTGGACACAACTGTGGACCACCACCCTGGACGTCACTCTCGACATGCCGGCGATGCTGCTGGCCGTGCTCGGAACCCTCGCCCTGTGCGCGGTGGTCCTCTCCTCGGTCCGATCCGCCCGACGCCGGCTGCGTTACGAAACCTGGCATCTGATCCACCTGTACGCCTACCTGGGATGTTTCCTGGCGCTACCGCACCAGCTGTGGACCGGGGCGGACTTCCTGTCCTCACCGATCGCGACCGTCTACTGGTGGACCCTCTGGACGGGCGCAGCCGCCTCGGTGCTCCTCTTCCGGGTGGGTCTGCCCATCCGACGTAACCTGCGCCACCGCCTGGTGGTCACCGACGTACGTGCCGAAGGCCGCGATGTCACCACGGTGACCGTCACCGGCCGCCACCTGGACCGGCTGCCGGTCATCGGCGGACAGTTCTTCCTGTGGCGTTTCCTCGACGGACCAGGATGGACCCGGGCGCACCCCTATTCGCTGTCCGCCGCCCCCGACGGACGATCCCTGCGGATCAGCGTCGCGGGGGTCGGCGACGGCAGCCGACGGCTGGCCACGATGCAGCCGGGCACCAGAGTGCTGATCGAAGGACCGTACGGTCGACTTCACGAAGGCGTTCGCACTCGACGCCCGGTGCTGCTGATGGCCTCCGGGATCGGCATCGCTCCGATGCTCTCCCTCCTGGAATCCCTGTCCGTGCAACCGGGGGAGGCCACAGTGATCTACCGGGTCCGCGAACCGGCGTCCGCTGCGCTCCTACCCCGGGTGCAGGCGGTCACCGACGAGCTCGGAGCACACCTGTACATCCTCGACGGACCCCGGATCAGCGCGCGCAGGTCGTGGCTCCCGGAGAGCTGGTGCCATCTCTCCGACGCGGAGGCGCTGACCTGTCTGGTCCCGCAGGTCGCCGGGCACGACGTCTTCGTCTGTGGGGCGACGGCCTGGATGGATGCCGTGGAGGCGGCCGCGATCCGTGCCGGCGTCCCGTCCTCCTGCGTCCACACCGAACGTTTCACCGACTGACGAGGAAAGCTGCCATGACCGGTCGTGAGCCGAAGCTGTCGAATCCTGCCGCGGTGGCCGAACCGGGCCGACTGCGCCGCAATGTGATCGTCGGTGCGAGCACCGTGTCCGTGGTGCTCCTGGCCCTGGGGTATCACACCAGTCTGGGGGTCCGTGGCCCAGGAACAGCCACCCCCGGTGGGATAGCCGATCGTCCACGGCCGCCCGGCGGTGGGCCCGTAGCTGCTCCGGGAGCGCCTTTGAAGGACGGCACCTACACGGGAAATGCCACCGGGACCACGTACGGGGACGTCCAGGTGCAGATCGTCGTCTCGGCCGGGAAGATCACCAGTTCGCGGGCCCTGACCTACCCGAACAGCAGTTCCAAGGATCAACGGATCAATTCCCGAGCCGTCCCGCAGTACGATGCCGCAGCGGTCCGGGTCCAGAGTGCGCAGATCGACGCGGTGTCCGGGGCGACCGTCACCTGGGCTGGCTACACCGGGTCCCTCCAGTCGGCCATCGACCAGGCCAGGGCATGAGCCGCGGTCCCGCGGATCTGCCCGATCCGCCCCCGGCCTGCCCGCCGCCACCGTATGTCGCCGCGTATGTCCGCCGACTGATGGGGATGCCGGTGAGTATCCACCTGCGCGGGCCCGACCCGCGCTCCCCTCGAGCAGTGGAGGCCGTCGGGAAGGCCTACGACGAACTGGCCCGGGCCGAGGAGATCTTCAGCAGATGGCAGCCGCACAGCGAACTGTCCCGCCTCCGGCGCGGCGAGCTGACACTGACCGCGTGCGGCCCGCAGATGCGTGAGGTCGCGGCCTTGTGCGCGCACTACCAGCAGGTCACCGGTGGCTCTTTCACGGCGGTCCTGCCCGACGAGACGACCGGGGAACCGTCCTACGACCCGACCGGTCTGGTCAAAGGGTGGGCGGTGGCCCGGGCCGCGGGACATCTGGCGGCGGTGGGCGGACACGCTTACTGTCTCAACGCCGGCGGGGACCTCCTGGTCGGTGGGATCGACGAATCGCCCGGGGGCGGACGTCCGTGGCGCCTCGGCATCGACGATCCGGACATTCCCGGGCGAGTTGCCGGAGTCGTCGAACTCCACGCCGGAGCCCTGGCCACATCGGGATGTTCCGCAAGGGGTGCACATCTGGTGGACCCGGCCACCGGACGTCGGGAACGGCGCAGGGGATCGGTGAGCGTGATCGCGCCGGATATCGTCGAGGCCGACGCCTGGGCCACGGCGCTCTTCGTCGGACCGGCCGGCCTGGAAACGAGTTTCCTCGCCACACCGGACCGGCAGGTGATCCGATACTGAGGGAACCCGCGCCCAAGGTCCCTGGACATGAAGCGGTACCAGGGGTAAAGCCTCCTGAATCGCACGCATAGACTGGACCTTGCCTCTTGTCGCGCTCACCGAGGTGGAGGACGACACCTCCACACGGAGACGAAGCCGACCGCAGAGCGCACAGGGCCGTGTGGAACGCTGCGGCTGCACTCTTCTCCTCCGAAACTGCTCTGGTGAGAGCGGCATACCCAGATTTTCCCGACGAGGAGAACCATGCGCGACGGACGTGACCGCACCACTGCCAAGCAGAGGGTTGTCGTCATCGGCTCAGGCTTTGCCGGGCTGTTCTCGACCAAAGCCCTGAAGACTGCGGACGTCGAGATCACGATGATCGCGGACACCGGCCAGCACCTCTTCCAGCCGCTCCTTTACCAGGTGGCCACCGGAATCCTCTCCGAAGGTCAGATCGCACCGCCCACCCGGGCGATCCTGCGCCGTCAGCCCAATGCGACCGTGCTGCACGGGTTGGTCACCGAGATCGACGTCGAGAACCGGGTCGTCTCCTCGCGCTTCCACGACAAGGAGACCCGCACCCCCTACGACATCCTGATCCTCGCCGCCGGCGCCGGACAGAGCTACTTCGGCAACGACCACTTCGCCACCTATGCGCCCGGCATGAAGACGCTCGACGACGCGCTCGAACTGCGCAGCAGGATCTTCGGCGCTTTCGAACAGGCCGAACTGGAGGAGGACCCGCAGACCCGCGAACGCCTGATGACCTTCGTCGTCGTGGGAGCCGGGCCCACCGGCGTCGAGATGGCCGGACAGATCCGAGAACTGGCCAGCACGACCCTCGCCGGGAACTTCCGCCGCATCAACCCCTCCGATGCCCGGGTCCTCCTGGTCGACGGCGCAGCCCAGGTGCTGCCCACCTTCGGTGACCGGCTCGGCCAGGTCACCCGGAAGGAACTGGAGAAACTGGGGGTCCAGGTGCAACTCGGTGTCATGGTCACCGATGTCGACGCCACCGGCGTCGTCGTCAAGCACCAGGACGGCCGGCTCGAGCGTATCGAGAGCACCTGCAAGGTGTGGGCGGCCGGCGTCCAGGGAAATCCGCTGGGTCGACATGTCGCCGACCAGACAGGGGCGCAGACCGACCGGTCCGGACGGGTCCTCGTCCAAGGCGACCTCACCCTGCCGGGCCATCCCGAGATCTTCGTCGTCGGCGACCTGATGTCCGTCCCCGGGGTGCCCGGTGTCGCCCAAGGAGCCATCCAGTCCGGACGTTTCGCGGCCGACCGCATCCGCGAATATCTCGCTGCGGCCGGAGCGGGACGGGACCCCCGTCCGGCGACCTTCTCCTATCACGACAAAGGCTCCATGGCCACGATCAGCAAGTACAAGGCCGTGGTCTCCGTCGGACGCTTCCGACTGTCGGGTTTCCCGGCCTGGGTGGCTTGGCTGGTACTGCACCTGCTGTACATCACCGGCTTCAAACAGCAACTCGCGACCCTGCTGCGCTGGTTCATCACCTTCATCGGCAGCGGCCGTGCCGAACGGGCCACCACCAACCAGCAGATGGTGGGACGACTCGCGATGGGCCGCCTGGGCTCCAGGACCAGTGGACGACTCATCCGCGGCGAGGAGATCCCCGCGCCGACGGCATCGACCACCGAGATAGGGATCACCGGGACGAAACCCCTGACGACCACGGACCCCGGAGAGACACCGGCTACGGCACCTCAGCAGAGGACCGACCGTCCCTGACCGTCGTAGGTCGGTGGGGCCGCGCGACCACGGCGGCCCCGCCGACCTGCCGGGTGACGAGTCACCCACCTCCTGACGTTAGGGTGAGGGAATGCCGCTCGCCTATGACATCGTCGACCGGACACTCCCGAACGGGCTCCGCGTCGTCGTCAACGAGGATCACAGCGTCCCCACCGTGGCGGTGAACATCTGGGTGAGAGTGGGGTCACGCCACGAACCACCGGGTAAAACCGGTTTCGCCCACCTCTTCGAACATCTCATGTTCCAGGGATCCCGTCAGATCGCCTGCGGTGAGCACTTCGCCACCCTCATGGCGCACGGCGCCCGCCTCAACGCCACCACCTGGTTCGACCGGACGAACTATTTCGACACCGTCCCCAGCGGGGCCTTCGAACTGGCCCTGTGGATGGAAGCCGACCGTCACGGATGGCTGCTCGACGCGGTGAACCAGGAGAACCTGGACAACCAGCGAGATGTCGTCAAAGAGGAGAAACGCCAGCGGTACGACAACGCCCCCTACGGCAATGCGCTGAACCATCTCTACGGCCTGATCTTCCCCGACGGCCACCCCTACCAGCATCCCACGATCGGTTCGATGGCCGATCTGGACGCGGCCACCCTGGAGGACGTCCACGCCTTCTACCGGCACTGGTACGTCCCGGGCAACACCGTCCTCACCGTCGCCGGTGACATCACCGCCGAAGAAGCCTTCCGAGCCGCAGAACGCTACTTCGGGGTGATCCCCGCCGGTGAACTCCCCGAACAGCCCGTCTCCGCGCCGCTCCGCCCGCTGCCCGCGCCGGTGCGGGGGGAATGGACCGAAGCCGTCCCCTCCGACCGGCTGTACATCGGATTCAGGCTCCCCCCCGATCACACCGCCGACTACCTCGCCGCCTCGTGTGCCGTGGACTGCCTGGGCGGATTGAGCATCTCCAGACTGGAACGTGCACTCGTCCGCGACGAGGAACTCGCCGATTTCGTCTCCGCGGGCAGCCTCGGGCTCTTCGACGGAGTCTCCCTGGGGTACCTGGTCGTCCAGGCCGCCGACGGCGTCGATCTCGACCGGCTCGAGACACGCCTGTGCGAACTCGTCGACGACTTCGCCGAACAGGGACCCACCTCAGTCGACATGGAGGCCGTCCTCGCGCAGAGCGAACGCAGCTGGCTGTCCGGTCTGGCCTCCTTGGAGGAACGGGCCGACACCATCGGCCAGTACACCTGCCTCCACGACGACCCCCACGCCGTGAACACCTACCTCGACCGGCTCTCGGCCGTGACCGCCGACCAGGTCCGCGAAGCCGCCAGGACCTGGCTACGCTCCGGACACCGCGCCGTCGTGGCCGTCCGACCCCAGGGAGAAGACGCATGACCGTCCAAGGACCACCCCGCCCGTCTGTCGCCCCCGCCCCCGCCTGGTCCTTCCCGGTCCCGCAGAGCACCGACCTCGACAACGGCGCCCGGCTCCTGGTCTACGACACCCCCGGGCAGCATGTCTGGTCGATCCGGGTCACCGTGCCCGCCCCCCTCACCAGCGAGCCGCGCCACCTGGAGGGCGTCGGCACCGTCATGGCCCGGGTGCTCGACGAAGGCACCCACATCCACGACGCCGAGCAGCTGGCCGAGCTCCTGGAGCGACACGGCATCGCCCTGGCCGCCGGCGTGGGCGAGCGCGGCCTGATCGTCGAGATGGATGTCACCCGGCGGCACGCCCGACCTGCGCTGGAACTGCTCGCCGAGGTGTTGACCTCGCCGAACTTCCCCGAACAGCAGGTTCGTCGGCACGTGCGCACCCGGCTCGCGGAGATCGAGCAGGAGATGAACCATCCGGGGCAGCGGGCCGCGATCGCCTTCGCGGGTTCGTTCTACGCCGAGGGAGACCGCCTCTCCCGTCCGACCGGTGGCACCGCGCAGAGCGTCGCCCGGATCACCCGGGAGGACGTCGTCGCCTATCACGCCGCGACCGTCCGCCCCGCCGGAGCGGTGGTCGTCGTCGCCGGTGACATGACAGATTTCGCGATCGAGGACGAGGTCCGATCGGCCTTGGCCGGATGGACGGGCGATGCGGCTGTGCCGTCGCCGGCGTTCCCGGCTCCTCGGCCGGAGCACAGCCGGATCGTCCTGGTGGACCGGCCCGGGAGCGTGCAGAGCGAACTGTACGTCGGCTGTTGCGGGCCGACCCGCACGGTATCCGGTGGCTGGGCCCCCTACCCGGTGTTGAGCTATGTGCTCGGGGGAAGCCCTCACGCCAGGATCGATGCGCTCCTGCGGGAGGAGAAGGGGTACACCTACGGGATGAGATGCGCCTTCCGCCCGCGTCGGGGATCGGGGCTCTTCGTCGCCAGCGGCTCGGTGCGCACCGAGGTGACCGCCGACGCCCTGGGCCTGCTCACCGGCGTCCTCGACGACGCCCGAGAAGGTTTCCGCTCCGACGAGGTGCAGGCGGGGGTCGACTATCTGTGCCGGACGGCACCGGGTCGTTATGCCACCGCCGATGCCGTCGCGGACGAGGCTGCGTCCCGGGCGATGGAGGGTCTGACCACCGAGCACACCACCGAGGTGTTGCAGGACATGCGGACGTTGACCCCGGAGCGGCTGACCGAGGCCTATCGTGCGCACGTCGACGGGATCTGGACGGCGGTGGTCGTCGGGGACGCCTCCGTCCTGACCGGTCCTCTGAGGGAACTGGGCCTGGGTGAGGTGACTGTTCTGGCCGGGTGAGTCGACCCGGTTCCCGGGTGGAGCTCGGGTGAGTCGACCGAGCCCGGGGATGAAAGACTGCCCGGTATGACGCGTCGGATCCGCCAGAGCAAGAAGCTGCAGCATGTCCGTTATGACGTGAGGGGCCCGATCCTCACCGAGGCGCAGCGACTCGAGGCCGAAGGCCACACCATCCTGAAGTTGAACATCGGCAACCCGGCTCCTTTCGGCTTCGAGGCGCCGGACGCCGTCCTGGCCGACATGATCCATCACCTGCCCCAGGCTCAGGGGTACAGCGACGGCCGTGGCATCTACTCGGCCCGTACCGCGGTGGCCCAGTACTACCAGGACAAGGGGCTCACCACGGTCGGCGTCGACGACGTCTTCATCGGGAACGGTGTGTCCGAATTGATCACGATGGTCCTGCAGGCCTTCGTCGACAATGGCAACGAGATCCTCGTCCCGGCACCGGACTATCCGCTGTGGACGGCGGCGGTGAGTCTGTCCGGAGGGACCCCGGTGCACTACCGGTGCGACGAGGCCAACGGGTGGAATCCGGACCTGGCCGACATCGAGGCGAAGATCACCGAGAACACCCACGCCCTGGTCATCATCAATCCGAACAACCCGACCGGGGCGGTGTACAGCGAGGAGACCGTCAAAGGGCTGGTCGACATCGCCCGGCGGCACGACCTGGTCGTACTGAGCGACGAGATCTACGAGAAGATCATCTTCGACGACGCCGTGCATCATCACACCGCCGCGTACGCCGGTGAGGACGTGCTCTGTCTGACCTTCAGCGGGCTCTCGAAGGCCTACCGGGTATGCGGTTACCGCTCGGGTTGGGTCGTCGTGACCGGGCCGAAGGAACTCGCCGAGGACTACCTGGAGGGACTGAACCTCCTGGCCAATATGCGCATGTGCGCGAATGTCCCCGCGCAACACGCCATCCAGACCGCGTTGGGGGGCTACCAGTCGATCAACGAACTGATCATCCCCGGCGGGCGGTTCTACGAACAGGCGAAATTGGCCTCGCGGATGCTGAACGAGATCCCCGGCGTCTCCTGCGTGGAACCGCGCGGCGCGCTGTACTGCTTCCCCCGGCTGGACCCGCAGGTCTACCGGATCGACGACGACGAAGCCTTCGTGATCGAGATGCTGCGGGCCAAGAAGATCCTGGTGACCCACGGCACCGGGTTCAACTGGTTCACCCCCGATCACTTCCGTCTGGTGACCCTGCCCGATGTGAAGATGCTCACCGAAGCCATCGAACGCATCGGCGAATTCCTGGAGACGAAACGGTCCTGACCCGGCCGGTTGTCCGTCCCGGTCAGCTGGCCGGGACGGACAACCGGGCGAGGACCTCGTCGTGCAGGGGCCCGTTGCTGGCGACCGCGCCGGGCCCCCACGGGCCGGGAATGCCTTCGAGGGAGGTGAACAGGCCACCGGCCTCGGTCACGATGGGCGCGAGTGCCGCCATGTCGTACAGCTCGAGCTCGGGCTCGCAGGCGATATCGCAAGCTCCTTCGGCGACGAGCATGTACGACCAGAAGTCGCCGTAGGCCCGGGTCCGCCAGCAGTCCTCGGCCAGACCGAGGAAACCTTCCTGGCGTCCGCTCGTCCGCCACCCGGTGAGGCTGGAGTACGACAACGAGGCGTCCTCGACCCGTTGGACCCCGCTCACCGCGAGAGGCGTGGAACTGAACAGGCTCCGACCGGTGCGGGCGCCGGTACCTTTCGCGGCCCACCACCTGCGGTTGAGCGCAGGTGCCGCGACGAGTCCGACGACGGGATCGTCGCCGTCGACGAGGGCGATCAGGGTCGCCCAGACCGGCACCCCGCGGACGAAGTTCTTGGTGCCGTCGATGGGGTCGATGATCCAACGGCGAGGTGAATTCCCGGTCTCGCCGAATTCTTCGCCGAGGACGCTGTCCCGGGGACGAGTGCGTCCGAGCTGGTTTCGGATGAGCTCTTCTGCTGCCCGGTCGGCGTCGCTGACCGGGGTGAGATCCGGTTTGGTGTCGACGTGGAGGTCGGCGGCCTTGAAGCGTTCCATGGTGACCCGTTCGGCGGCGTCGGCCAGAACATGGGCGAGGCGCAGGTCGTCGTCGTACGTCGGCATGTCCACCAACGTATCCCGTTCGGCGTGTTGCGCCGTGATTCGGGTGGTCGTGTGCGGATTTTGAGCAGGATGAGTGTCATGTTCGATTCGATCGCAGGATTACCCGCACATCCGTTGCTGGTACACGGGGTCGTCGTGCTGCTCCCGGTCGCTGCCGTGGCCACGGCTCTCCTGCTGTGGCGCCCGGCGCGTTGGCATTCCTGGTCCTTCCCGGTGGTCCTCCTCGACCTGCTGGTCGTGGGACTGGCCGTGGCGGCCAAGGAGAGCGGGGAGAAACTCGAGCACCGGGTGCCTCGCAGCGACCTGGTCCACGAACACGCCGAGACCGGAGAGCTCCTCCCCTTCGTCGCCCTGGTCGTCCTGGTCTGTGCACTGGTCCCCGCCGCGGCGGTGCTCTGGACCCGGCGGACGGCCCGGCTCCGGCCGGCCGACCTGGACGAGGCTCGCGCCGCCGCGCCGCTGCTACCGGCGGCGGCCCGCCTGGTCACTGCCGTCTTCGCCACGCTGATCGCGGTGGGGGCGATCTGGATGACCGTCGAGGTCGGGCACAGCGGTGCCTTCGCGGTATGGCACAAACTGTCCGGATGAACCGCCCCCAGACCGCGGCAGTCAGCTCTCCTCGGGATCCTGGTAGACAGAGCTGGAGCTGCGCTCGGCGTCATCGCCTCGGGTGATCGTCGCCGCGTGGTCCGGAACCTCCCACTGCAGGCTGCGATCGGTGCGCTGGTAACCGGTCGAGGCCGGCCGGTCCGGGAGGACCAACTCGGCGCGTTCCACCTGTTCGTAGGGCACCGAGGAGAGCAGATCGGCGATCATGTTGATCCGTGCCCGACGTTTGTCCTCCGACTCGACGACCCGCCACCGGGCCTCGGGGATATCGGTGTGGACGAACATCTCGTCCTTGGCGCGGCTGTACGCCTCCCAGCGGGTCAACGACTCCAGATCGGTGGGGGAGAGTTTCCACCGGCGCATCGGGTCGGTCAGCCTGCTGCGGAAACGTCGTTCCTGCTCGGCGTCCGACACGCTGAACCAGTACTTACGTAGGATGATGCCGTCCTCGATGAGCATCCGCTCGAAGATCGGGCACTGCCGTAGGAAGCGTTGATGTTCGTCGGCGGTGCAATAACCCATCACCCGTTCCACTCCGCCCCGGTTGTACCAGGACCGGTCGAACAGGCGGATCTCGCCGGCCGCGGGCAGATGCTCCACGTAGCGTTGGAAGTACCACTGGGTGCATTGCCTTTCCGTCGGCGCCGGCAAGGCCACCACCTGGGCCACCCGCGGGTTCAGGAACTCGGTCACCCGTTTGATCGCGCCGCCTTTTCCTGCGGCGTCCCGGCCCTCGAAGATCACCACGAGCCGTTGTCCGGAAGAACGCACCCATTCCTGCATGTCGACGAGCTGTTCCTGCAGACGCAGCAGCTCCGCTTCGTAGACCCGTTTGTCGAGTTTGGGCGGCCGTGACGGGCTGTCAGCGGCAGATTTCTTCCGGCTCTTCGTCATCGGCTCAGGGTAGACCGACGGCTCCGCTCAGGAGGGGCAAAGAGCGGAGCCGTCCGGGAAAGGTCGACGTGGGCTGTCAGTCGTCCCGGTCGGTCGCGCCGGAACGCGCCCGCAGCAGACGGCGCAGGGAATCCAGCCGGGCGGCGCCGCCCGTTCCGGCACCGCCGGTGGCGACGAAGACGTCCAGGCCGCACTCCTCCTCGTCGTGTGAACAACCACGAGGACACTCCTGGGTGCCCGGGGCCAGGTCGTCGAAGAAACCGACGATCTCGTCGAGCGGCACATGAGCCAGACCGAACGAACGCACCCCGGGGGTGTCGATCACCCAGCCGCCGTCGGGAAGGGCCAGCGCCACCGCCGATGTGGACGTGTGTCGTCCCCGGCCGGTGACATCGTTGACCTGGCCGGTGGTCCGACGCGCCCCCGGCACGAGGGCGTTCACCAGTGTCGACTTGCCGACGCCGGAATGCCCGACCATCACCGTCACCCGGCCCCTCAGATGGGTGAGTACGCCGTCGACGCCCTTCACCGATTCCGTTGAGTCACCGCCGTCGAGGCAGGTCACCACCGCCCTCACCCCCAATTCGGAGTACCGGGCCAGGAAATCCGCAGGATCGGCCAGATCCGACTTGGTGAGGACCAGCAGAGGATCCAGTCCCGCGGCATAGGCCGCTACCAGACAGCGGTCGATCATCCGCGGTCGAGGCTCCGGCTCGGCCAGCGCGGTCACGATCGCCAGCTGGTCCGCATTGGCCACGATCACCCGTTCGACCGGGTCGGTGTCGTCCGCGGTGCGCCTGAGGACGCTGCGTCGTTCCTGGACCCGCACGATCCGGGCCAGGGCGTCCGGTGAGCCGGAGATGTCACCGACCAGTCCGACCTCGTCACCGACGACGACACTCTTGCGACCCAGTTCACGGGCCTTCATCGCGATGACCGAGCGGTCCTCGACCAAAGCGGTGTACCGGCCGCGGTCGATGGCGACGACCCGCCCCACGACGGCGTCCTCGTGACGGGGACGGTCCTTGGTCCGGGGGCGCGATCCGCGACGGTTCGGGCGGGAGCGGATCCGGTCCTCGTAGTGTTCGTAGCGATCGGCGCCGCGCGCCATCAAAGCTCCTGTCCGCTGCCGGGAACGGCAAGAGAAGGGCGACGGACGTCGGGGTCCTGCCCGGCACGATCACCGGCGTCCTGATATCTGCGACCGACCATCTCGGTCCACCGCTGCGGGAAGTCCGGCAAGGTCTTCGCCACGGTTGCGACATCGTCGAGGGTCACCCCGGGCACCGCCAGTCCCAACACGGCACCGGCCATGACCATACGGTGGTCGGCATAGGTACGCAGCCGGGCTCCGTGCAGTGGCCGGGGAGTGATGCGCAGGCCGTCGTGGAGGACGTCGACCTGGCCGCCCAGAGCGCCGATCTCCGCGGCGAGTGCCGCCAACCGGTCGGTCTCGTGCCCCCGGAGATGAGCGATGCCGCGCAGGGTCGAGGGTGTCTGGGCGAGCGCGGCGACCGCCGCCACCACCGGGGTCAGCTCACCGACGTCGTGCAGGTCCAGGTCGACCCCGAGCGGGCGTTCCGGTCCGGTGACGACCAACGAATCCCGGCCGAGATCGACCTGCCCGCCCATGGCGGTGAAGATCTCGCGGACGGCGTCACCCGCCTGCGTGGTGTGTCGTGGCCACCCGGGCACTTCGATCCGGCCCCCGGTGACCATCGCCGCGGCGAGGAAGGCGGCAGCATTGGACAGGTCCGGTTCGACCTGGACATCCAGGGCGTGGATCTCCGTGGGTTCGACGCGCCACCGGTGCGGGGTCGAGTCGTCGACGTCCACCCCGGCATCCCGCAGGACCTCGACGGTCATCGAGATGTGCGGCGCCGAGGGCAGCGACGGACCCTCGTGGACGACGGTGAGGCCGTCGTCGAAGCAGGCTCCGGCGAGGAGCAGCCCGGAGACGAACTGGGAACTGCTGGAGGCGTCCAATACGACCTGCCCGCCGCCGACCCGTCCGGTGCCGCCGATGGTGAACGGGAGCCGGTCGCCCTCGACGGGCACCCCGAGGTCGAGCAACGCCCGAAGCCCCGGCCCCATGGGTCGTCCGTGCGCCTGGGCATCGCCGTCGAAGCGCACCGGGCCGTCGGCGAGTGCGGCCACGGGGGGCAGGAAACGCATGATGGTGCCGGCGAGTCCGCAGTCGATGTGGGCGTTGCCGCGGAGAGGTCCCGGGGTGATCAACCAGTCTGCGCTCTCACCGTCGTCGCAGCTCAGGTCGTCGATCCGGGCGCCGAGTGATCGCAGGGCCTCGGCCATGAGCAGGGTGTCCCGGCTGCGGAGGGGGCGGCGTAGCCGGGATTCCGTACCGGCCAGCGCAGCCAGCACGAGGTACCGGTTGGTCAGGGATTTGCTGCCGGGCAGGTTCACCTGGGCGTCGACCGGGGTGGGGGAGTGCGGGGCCGGCCATTCGGCGGGGATGTCCGCAGAGCGCCGCTCGCTTTCTGCGTCGGCGGGGTTGAAGGCGCCTGTGACGCCGACCTGGCGGGCCAGGATGTCGGCGTCACAGGACGAGGGTCTGGAAGAAGGGTCTGTCACGACGGGTTCCTCAATGGGTGACTTTGAGTTTGGCTTCGGCGGCGGCCAGCCGGGCTTCTCGTTTCGCGGACCGCGCGGCGTATCGGGCACGCCAGGCCAGGCCGGGTTTGCCCGAGGTGTCGACGGCGGCCAGGAGGACACCGCCGAGCAGGCCGAGGTTCTTCTGGAAATGTAGGAGCTGTTGTTTGCGCTGGGTCGGGTCCTCTTCTTTCCAGAAGGCGTGGGCTGCGTAGGTCGTCGGGACGAGCGAGGCGGCGAGCAGGCCGCCGGCTGCCCGGGGCATACGGCCGGTGGCGAGGGCGAGCCCGGCGAGGGCCATGGTCGCTCCGTTGACCCGTACCATCAGCGCGGGGTCGTTGGGCAGGCCGGTGAGACCGGACAGGGTCTCGACCACTGGACGGGCGAGTTCGCTACGTCCTCCGGGGTTCCGCAGAGCGTCGATACCGCCTGTGACGAAGATCGCGGCCAATGCAGGCCGTGCGACGCGGCGTACCAGTGTCATGGCTCCTCCTGACGATGTCGGATGGTGCGGACGGCGTCACCGCGACGATGCGGGTGCCGGTCTGCCACCTACCGTATCGGCCGGAGGGCGAGCTGCAACCGTGTCCGGGGCCTCGGACAGAGGAGGTCGGTGGAGGTCTGGTGCCCTCTGCGGGGGGTGTCGGGAGTTCCGCGTCGGCTGTGCCGCGGGAATGTCGGCCGCCCGGTCGGTGTTCTCCTTCCCAGTCCGACGGCCGATCTGGTGAGGAGCACCGGTGTTTCTTTCGCATGCGGGTCTTCCCGATTCCCCCGCTTTGCTGTCCGGGTCGGGGAGTGGCCCGGCGAATACCCCGTTACGCTGGACAACGATGAATGACACGACACATGTCGCCGGTGGTCCGGCGTCGACGGTGACGGGTCCCGGCAGCTCCGGCACGGCACCTGATGCCGTGGACGTGGCGAACGAGACCGCCGCCGAGCGCGCGCAACGGTTCGAGCAGGAGGCCATGCCTTATCTCGACCAGTTGTACTCGGCCGCTTTGCGGACCACCCGAAATCCGACCGATGCCGAAGACCTCGTCCAGGAGACCTACGCGAAGGCTTTCGCGGCCTTCCACCAGTACAAGCCGGGCACCAATGTGAAGGCCTGGTTGTACCGCATCCTCACGAACACCTACATCAACACCTATCGGAAGAAGCAGCGCCAGCCGCTGGAGTCCGATGCGGCCGAGGTGCAGGACTACCAGTTGGCCCGCGCCGAGTCGCACACCTCGAGAGGGCTGCGGAGTGCGGAGATGGAGGCCTTGGACCATCTGCCGGACACCGATGTGAAGCGGGCTCTGGCCACGATCGGTGAGGACTTCCGGCTTGCGGTCTATCTGGCCGATGTGGAGGGGTTCTCCTACAAGGAGATCGCGGACATCATGGAGACCCCGATCGGGACGGTGATGTCGCGCCTGCACCGGGGACGACGCCAGCTGCGGGAACTGCTCACGGACTACGCCCGTGAGCGGGGTTTCTTGGGGAGCGAGGCATGAGCGTGTTCGCGCAGGGCCCGGAGCCCTCCCGGGAGCGGGGGGAGACGCACCGTGGGCATGTCGACTGTTCGGAGGTGCTGTTGCGGGTGTTCGAGTACATCGACAAGGAGATGACCCCGGAGGACTGCGAACGGGTTCAGGCGCACTTGGACGATTGCGGCGAGTGCATGAGCGCTTACCAGCGGGATGTCTTGTTGAAGGCGTTGATCCGCCGGTCCTGCCGGGGGGAGGAGGCGCCGTCGACCTTGCGGCGGTCGATCATGACGAGGATCACGAGCGTCCGCGTGGAGCGAGGGGATCGCTGAGGCGTTGCCAGGAACAAGGAGGGGCTCCACCCGGATCCGGGTGGAGCCCCTCCTTGTGTGCAAGAACGGTTCAGGCGTTGGGCTTGCGGCCGTGGTTCGCCTTGTTCTTCTTGCGGTCGCGACGTTTGCGGGCGCGCTTGCTCATGGTGCTCGTCTCCTCGTCGTGGTGGTGCTCGTCGTCCTCCGGGTCCGGCTCAGGACGGCCGGGCGGGGGACATACGTCGACCTAGTGTCGCATATGGCCTGGACGCGGCAGTCGGCTCGGGGCGGGGCGTGCCCGGAACGGGCCTTCGTAACGCGAATCATCTGGGAGGTATTTCTTGGACAAACGTTCTGGACAATTGTCGAGAGAATAAATCTCTTCGGTAGTCATGATTGGATCTTTAGTCTGATTTATGGGCGAATTCGAATATGTGGTCGACTCGGGCACGGAAGAGTGTCAATATTGAGATGTGGCAAGAAGGAGGCGTCGGCTCCTGGAAGTTCTTTCACATGAAGAACTTTGTGTTGCGGTCGCACAGTCCCTGAGCCATACGGAAGCATGAACAATCCCCTTCACTCGACCCCGTCAGCCCCGGGGGCAAGGAGATAGATCCATGACACACACATCGCACAGCGGTCGCCGCACCTGGTGGTGGACCCCCGTCGCTCGTTGATGTAACCGACCGATATACGCCCCAGGGAGGTCGTTCGTGTCAGAACCCGCCCCCACTGGGAGGTCCCCGCGTCCGTCGCGGGGACCTTTTGCGTATGTTCTCCTGCTGGCGCTGGTCTGGTGGGCTCTGGCCCTGTACGTCGGGACCCGGGGCGCGGTCCGCCTCGAAGAGCTTCCAGGCCTGCTCGTCCTGGCACTGATGGCGTTGATCAGCGCGCTCACCCGGGACACGCCCACGGGAGCAGCTGCCAATTCCTTCACGACCGCGATCCTGTTGGCCTGTCTGGTGCTCTACGGTCCTATCGCGGCCGGGGTGCTCGGGGTGGTCACCGCTTTCGCCGACCGGACCTACGGGTTTTCTATCGTCTCGGCCTTCAACGGCCTGATGATGGGTCTGATGTCCTTGGCCGGCGGGATCACCTATCTGACGGTCGGGGGCGTCCACGATCTGGGGCCGGGGATGGCCCCGGACCTGCTCGGCTGGCAGGTCGCTCTGCCGTTGTTCATGGCCGACCTGGTGATGTGCCTGTTGAACGTGCTCGTCCTGGGGGGGATGGTCGTCATCACCGGGGGTTCCTGGCGGTCGATGCTGCTGGGCAGCGTCCGCGGACTCGTCCCGCTCTACCTGGGATACGGGGTCATCGCTTTCGTCTTCGTGCTGCTCTGGGGCGCGGCCGGGGTCGGACCGTTGAGCGCGGTGTTGATGGCGGCCCCGCTGGCGATCGTCCGCTTCGTGTACGTCCAGTACGGCGACGAGGTGCGGGCGCACGCCCGGGTGCTGACCTTGCTCACCGCATCGGCGGACAGTCATGACGGGCGGCTCGCCGTGCACGCGCGCCGGGTGGACCGGGTCTGTCAGCTGATCGCCGCCCATCTGGCCCTGGGGGAGAACGAACGCCAGGTGTTGACCTATGCCGCCAAATTGCACGACCTGGGGATGAAGGGGGTGCTCTGCGCGACCGACACCAGGCGGGGCGGGTCCGGTCCGTACACCAACGTACGTGCGCTGATCCCGCATCCGGTGACCGCGTCCGAGATCGTCCGGGAGGTCGACTTCCTGGCGGATGCGGCGCCGATCATCCGTGCCCACCACGAACGGATGGACGGACGCGGCTACCCGGACGGCCTTCGAGGTGAAGAGATTCCTTTGCTGGCAAGGATCTTGGCGGTGGCTGATGCTTTCGACGCCCTGACCACCACGAAAGGCGTCCGGGAGGCGATCGGCGCTGCCGACGCCATCGCCGAGCTGAGACTGTCCGCGGGGGCCCATCTGGACCCGGAGATCGTCGAGATCCTCGCGCAGGTCATGCGTGGCCGTAGCTGGTCGCTCTACGTCGATCCGGCCGACGAGGGCGCCTGGTTGTGGGACCAGCACACCTTGCCGGCCATGTCCGATGTCATCGCCGACGAGCTGGTCGACCGTGCGCCCGGCCCGGTCGACGTCAACGAGGTCTCGCTGTCGAGTACGACCGACGGTTCTCCCCCGGCACCCTGGAGGAGTGGCACCGCACTCGGGGCGTCTCGGCCGTCCCCCGAGACACCGGATCCCGAGGTGGCGGGAGCGGACCGGGTCGATCTGCCCGGTGCGATGAGCCGCCGCCGGGGGATTGGCCGGTCGGCGAATGCGCAGAAGCCGGGGGCCCTGAGCCGGACCGACGGCCCGTTCAGCGTCGTGCCCGGGTACGGGAAGGGGCACCGGTGAGCGCCCGGCGGACCCGGTTGATCGTGGCCTTCTTCGTGGCCGCGGTGGTGGGACTGTGCGTCCTGATGCCGGGAAATGTCTTCCGGGGGGTCGAGTCGGGAGGCGCGCCGGTTCTGTTGACCTTCCTGGTGGTCATCATGATCGCCGAGCAGTTCCGTCTGGAGATCCCGGGCCGTCTGCCGACCTCGGCGATGTCGGCGGCCGCCGGGATGGCCTTGGCGGTGACCACGAGGCTGCCCGACGAACTCTTCCTGTGTTCGAGTGCCGAGGTGCTGATCACGGTAGCTACCGGGCAGCTGTTCGGCCTGCTCGTCAGGGTGTGGCGTGGGCGTGCGTCCTTGGGGGACAGCGCGGTGGCCTTCGACGGCGCGACGCGTCTGTTCTCCGTCGCCTTGGCGGCGACTCTCGCCCGGGAGATGCCGCTCTTCGGTGGGCGCACCCTGGAGATCGCCAGTTATACCTGGCCTGGTTGGTTGCTTGCCGCGGTTCTGGTGGCGATCGGTGCGCTCACCGGCGTCTTCGAGGCTCCGCTGCGTTCGGCCGGTCGTTCGATCGACGGTGCGGGCGTGAGCTGGCGCAGGTTCGTCTCGGCGGAGATGCGTTCGGCGGTGCCCATGGGGGCTGCGCTGACGGCGACCGGGGCGCTGGTCGCCCTGACCGTGTCGGTCTGTGGACTCGTCGGGATACCGCTGGTGCTGGCGGTGCTCGCCCTGACCGATTTCGGGGTCAGCCGGTATGTGCAGGTCCAGGAAACCTATGCCCAGTCGATTCGGGCGTTGTCCCGGATGCCGGAGGAGCTGGGTTTCGTGGCGGCTGGGCACGGCATCCGGGTCAGTGAGTTGTCGCGGGCCATCGGGCGCCGGATGCGTCTGCCCGAGCACGATGTCGACCTGCTGGGTGAAGCCGCTTTGGTGCATGATGTCGGACAGCTGGGTTTGCGGCGTCCGTTGCCGCGTGGCGCCACCGTGCAGGCGGCGACGAACGACCAGCAACGTATCGCCGACGGCGGTGCGGAGGTGCTGCGGGTGGGCGGTCCGCCGATGCCCTTGGCGGAGCTCGTCCGGCATCAGGCGGTGCCTTACCACCGGGTCATGTCGGGTCAGCACGATGCTCCTCTGGAGGCGCGGATCATCAAGGTCGCGAATGCTTTCGACGATTACGGGGGGCGGCTCGACCCGTCTCGTTCCGAGGAGTGCCGGGTGGGACTGGAACGGATCTACCTGGGGTTGGGGTACGAGTACGATCCCCGGGTGGTGGACGCCCTGACCGGGGTGCTCCGGGAGTTCCATCCGGCGACCGACGTGCAGATCTGAGCCGTTCGGCGATTCGTCCTCCCGATGGGGACGGGGCCGGTGCTGCGGCGGGAGCTGCGTCCGGGGAGGGGCCGGGGAACCTCTAAGATCGCCGAGGAAGCTGGCGCCGGTAGGTGCTGCTTGCCGCGGAGACGGGGTGCGATCGCCGCGCCCCTCGATCGGAAGAACGAGGAAAGTACTGTGAAGATCACCGTCGTCGGCTTGGGCAAGATCGGTCTTCCCCTGGCCGCACAGTTTGCCTCGAAGGGGCATGACGTGATCGGCGCCGATGTCAACGCCGACTTGGTCCGGACGGTCAACGAGGGACGGGAACCCTTCCCGGGCGAAGCCCACCTCGGCGAGTACCTGGCCGAGCTGGTGCCCTCGGGTCGTCTACGCGCATCCACCGACACGGCTGATGCGGTCGCGCAGAGCGATGCGGTCGTCGTGGTGGTCCCGCTCTTCGTCGACGCCGACGGCGTCCCCGACTTCCGGGCGATGGAATCGGCGACGCAGGACATCGGTCGTGGGTTGAAGCCGGGAACCTTGGTCGCCTACGAGACGACACTGCCGGTCGGCACGACACGGGACCGTTGGAAGCCGCTGCTCGAGGCACGGTCCGGGTTGACCGAAGGCGTGGACTTCCATCTGGTCTTCTCCCCGGAACGGGTTCTCACCGGCCGGGTGTTCGCGGACCTGCGCAAGTACCCCAAGCTCGTCGGTGGGCTCTCCGAGGAGGGCGAGGCCAGGGCGACGGCCTTCTACGAAGAGGTGCTCGACTTCGACGAGCGTCCCGACCTGGAGCGGGGCAACGGCGTCTGGGGTCTGGGCACGGCCGAGGCCGCGGAGATGGCCAAGCTCGCCGAGACGACCTATCGCGATGTCAACATCGGTTTGGCGAACCAGTTCGGACGTTTCGCGGCCAGCCGTGGTATTGACATCTACCAGGTGATCGAGGCCTCTAATTCCCAGCCGTACAGCCACATCCACCGTCCTGGTATCGCGGTGGGCGGGCACTGCATCCCGATCTACCCGCGGCTCTACCTGCACACCGACCCTTCGGCGACGGTGGTGCGTGCTGCCCGTGAGGCCAATGTGCAGATGCCGGACTACACCGTCGGGTTGGCCGCTGCGGCCTATGGCGACCTGTCCGGTGCACGGGTCCTGGTCCTGGGAGCGTCCTACCGGGGCGGGGTCAAGGAGACGGCCTTCTCCGGGGTTTTCCCGACCGTCGAGGCCTTGCGCTCCCGTGGCGCCCAGGTGTTGGTGCACGACCCGATGTTCTCCGCCGAGGAGCTCACCGCATTGGGATTCACCCCGTGGGTGGAGGGCGAGCAGGTCGACGTGGCCGTCCTGCAGGCCGACCACGCTCTCTACCGCGGGTTCGGTGCCGAAGACCTTCCCGGGGTGCGGGTGGTGGTCGACGGGCGACGTGCGTTGGATCCGTCCCGTTTCGCGGGGGTCACCTTCCTCGTCGTCGGCAAGGGCTGACCGTCCCTCTCTTCCTGGCGGAGAAAGCCCGGTAGGCGAATTCCTCGAAGGGGTGGGAACATCCGTTTGTTCTGCGGATGTTCCCACCCCTTTGACACGTCCGGGTGCAGGTAGCGGGAGGGCTCAGACCGGGCTGGCGCAGGAAAGTCCGGTCGTCGGGCCTCCGGGTGCGATGGCCATGGGCGGTTCCGCTATGCCGGTCCTGTTTCGATAGAGTCGGTACGGAACGCCGCGCGCAGATGCGCGACACCGTCCGGAACGCCGGTCTCGGCGGCTCCGGGCTTGAGCCTTCGGTGGCGGTTCAGCCCCTCTGCCGAGCTCGACGCGTCGATCGCCGAAAGGGGCACCTGCCGACATGAATGACTTCATCCCACCCGCGAAGCCGCTGATAGGTGAGGAAGAGATCGAAGCCGTGACCCGCGTCATGCGTAGCGGCATGCTGGCGCAGGGTCCGGAGGTCAAAGCTTTCGAGGAGGAGTTCTCGGCGCACTTCAGCCTCGGCCGGCCGTGTGTGGCCGTGAACTCCGGCACCTCCGGTCTCCACCTGGGCCTGCTCGCCGCGGGTGTGGGTCCGGGCACCGAGGTCATCGTGCCTTCGTTCACCTTCGCCGCCACCGCGAACTCGGTCGCGTTGACCGGCGCGACCCCGGTGTTCGTCGACATCGAGCGGGACACCTTCTGCCTGGACCCGCAAGCCGTCGCCGCCGCCGTCACCGACAAGACCGTCGGGGTCCTCCCCGTCCACCTGTACGGGCACCCGGCCAATATGCCGGAGCTGGCGAAGGTCTGCGCTGACAAGGGCATCAAGCTCTTCGAAGACGCCGCCCAGGCCCACGGAGCGAGTCTGAACGGCACCCCGGTGGGTGCTTTCGGCACGTTCGCGATGTTCTCCCTCTACCCGACGAAGAACATGACCTCCGGTGAGGGCGGCATGGTCTCCTGCGCGGACGACGAGGTGGCACGCCTGGTCAAGCTGTACCGCAACCAGGGCATGGAGATGCAGTACCACAACGAGGTCGTCGGCCTGAACAACCGGATGACCGACATCCACGCCGCCATCGGTCGCGTGCAGCTGACCAAGGTCGACGCCTGGACGGCCAAGCGCCAGGAGAATGCCGCTTTCCTGTCGGCCAACCTCGAGGGTGTCACTCCGCCGCCGGTCGCCGAGGGCGCCGTGCACGTGTACCACCAGTACACCGTGCGGGTCCCGCAGGACCGTGACGGGTTGTCCAAGGCCCTGCGTGAGGAGTTCAACATCGGATCGGGGATGTTCTACCCGGTGCCCAACCACCGGTTGAAGCCCTTCCAGGTCGAGGTCGATCTGCCTGAGACCGAGCTGGCCGCGCGGGAATGTCTGTCGTTGCCGGTGCACCCGAGCCTGTCCCAGGGTGACCTCGAGCGCATCGTCTCCGCCGTCAACACTCTCGCGAAGGCAGGTGCGTGATGGCGAACCTGCGCGCAGGTCTGATCGGTCTGGGCATGATGGGCCGCCACCACGGCCGGGTGCTCGCCGGACTTGAGGGTGTCGACCTGGTGGCGGTCGCGGATGCCAACGGCGACCCGCACGGTGTGGCCAAGGGCCGTCCCGTGTTCTCCACCGTCGAGGAACTCATCGAACAGGGCATCGACTACTGCATGGTGGCCGTGCCTACCGCGCTGCACGAGGAGATCGGCACGAAGCTGGCCGCTGCCGGTGTGCATGCCATGGTCGAGAAGCCCCTCGCTCAGGACACCCCCTCCGCGGAGCGGCTGAGCGCGGCCTTCGAGAAGGCCGGGCTGGTGGGTGCGGTCGGTCACATCGAGCGGTTCAACCCGGCTCTGCAGCAGGCACGCAAGCGGCTGGCCGACGGTGAGCTCGGTCAGGTGTACCAGGTGGTCACCCGCAGGCAGAGTCCCTTCCCGGCCCGGATCGCGGATGTGGGTGTGGTCATGGACCTGGCCACGCACGACATCGATCTGACCGCCTGGGTCACCCAGCAGCCCTTCTCCCAGGTGGCTGCGCACACTGCGTACAAGAGCGGACGCAAGTACGAGGACCTGGTCGCGGTGACCGGACGGCTGGCGGACGGCACCGTGACCAGCCACCTGGTCAACTGGCTGACGCCGTTCAAGGAGCGTGTCACGGTCATCACCGGTGAGCGTGGCGCCTTCGTGGTCGACACCCTCACCGCAGACCTGACCTTCCACGCGAACGGGTCGGTCGAGACGCCGTGGGAGGGGGTCGCCCAGTTCCGGGGCGTCACCGAGGGCGACAGCATCCGTTACGGCTTCGCGAAGAAGGAGCCCTTGTTGCTGGAGCACGAAGCCTTCCGCGATGCGGTCCTGGGCAAGGAGTCGGACATCGTGACCATGGCACAGGGTCTGGCCACGGTGAAGGTCGCTCAGGCCGTACTCCAGTCGGCGAGCACCGCCAAGACCGTGGAGCTGTGAGGACGTAGCGATCCGGTCGGCCTCCGTCGTACGGTGGCACGCCGGTTGTACAGGATGGGCCCGTCCCTTGATCGGGGGCGGGCCCATCCTGCGTGTCCGGCCTGTGGTCAACCGATCAGGCGGAAGGCGCCGAAACCGCTCCCGGTCAGCGTGGTCGTTCCCCACCGTCCGCCGCCGAGCACCGGGTAACCGAGGATATTGCCGGCATAGTCCAGGCCCAGGATGTCTGGCCGGCCGTCCCGGTTCAGATCGCCGGGGCTGGTGACCTGCCGGAAGCCCCAACCGTTGCCGATCTTCTGCCCGCCGCCCCACAAGGCGCCGGTGGCCAGGGTCGTGTAGACCCGCATGTCACCGTTGGTGAGGATCCCGGTGAGGTCGAACCGGCCGTCGCCGTCGAAGTCCCCCATGGAGAAGAGCGAGGTGAAATTGTTGAATCCGACACCGACGACGGTGCCTCCGGTGAGGGCGCCCCCGATGGAGGCCAACCAGTAGCGGCGCATGTTGCCGGCGACGTCCCGGGCGAGGAAGTCGGGGAGGCCGTCGCCGTTGATATCTCCCATCGGAGTGATGCTGTTGATCCCGCCCCAGCCGTTGCCGACCCGTTGGCTGCCGTTGAAGCCCCCTTGCCCGTTGCCGTAATAGACGATCAGGTCACCGTTGGTGAACCGGGCGAGGATGTCGGCGTGTCCGTCCCCGTTGAGGTCGCCGGCCGAGCCGAGATAGTTGGACAATTCCCATCCGCTTCCCGCAGTCAGGGGGGATCCCAGGTGGAGATCACCGGTTCCCGGCCAGATCTGGAGGACCCCTGAGCTATTGACGGTGAGCAGGTCGGCGACGCCGTCACCGGTGTAGTCGCCGCGGACCGCCGACGCGTTACTGCAGGAGTAGACCTCGATGTCGTCGATGTCGATGGTCGAGTCCGTCGCGGTGACCTTGGGGTAGTTCCCGAACCGGATATCCATGTTTCCGGCGTCGCTGGGGGCGATCGCATCGGTCACGTCCAGGGTGATGGTGCCCCATTCGGTGGCGGGAGCAGCCCAGCCGGAGGCGCCGTTCACGGCGACCATGGCGGTTTCCCGGAGGTAGTCGCCCTTGACCCCGAACCGGACGACGGTGCGGCCGCCGGCAGTTTTCAGGATGGGCAGAGTCATCTGCCAGTAGGGCCGAGCCGTGGGCTGCGTGCTGGGATCGGCCGCCTTGATCACCGAGCGCGCGGAGAAGGATCCGGTACGGGCGGCGCCGGACACGACGGACCAGCCGTCGGAGTCCGAGGGGGAGGGCAGAGCGTTGTTCTCGAAGCCGTGGCTGAAGATGGTGGACTGCCGTTTGCTGCCGGTCGGGCACTCCTGCCCGGTGGGTACCTGCTGGAACCCTTGGCCGGCAGCGGCCTCACGTCCAGGCGTGCTCTGTGTGGCCAGACGGCGTCCTTCGTGGAGGGTCCGCGCTCTCTCCGGGACGAATCGGGGTGTCTCCTCGTCTCGAACGGTGACCTGTGGTGTGCTCGGGGTGGACGACGGAGCTGCTTGGGCTGCGCCGACCGAGCTGCCGATCAGGCAGGCGCTCAGCGCCATGGTGAGGGCGCTGACAGTATGTCGACGAGGCGGACGGGAGCCGGAGCTCATGACTTTTCTCCTTCGACGGCATGGGTTTCGACAAAGGTCATGAAGAAATGTTTTTCATCATGACCGAACTTTCATGAAGAAGTGGTCGATGTGGGAAGGAAATGGATTTTCCTCGTTGATGTCGACAGGGATGTGGGTACGTCCTACTCTGACGGGAAAGTCTCTCCCCGTGAAGGGGGAACCTGCGAGTCAACTTGAATCTATGTGTAATTCCAGGGTGTAGAGGTGGCTCTGGAGAGCGGCTGACATATGGGCGACATCCAGGAGGGAAACAGATGACCAGAACTTGGCGGCGATCATTTTCCACACTTCTGGCAGGCAGTCTCTGCCTCGTTTTTGCGCCACCCTTGTCGGCCCACGCCGAAGAGAGCATCAGCAGACCGTCGTCGGGCCAACTGGGGCTGAAAGGGCACGGCTTCGGCCATGGCCGAGGGATGAGCCAGTACGGGGCCTACGGGGCTGCGCAGGTCGCCGGCCTCGATCACCGGGCGATCCTGTCCTTCTACTATCCCGGAACCGTCCTGCAGAAACTCGCCCAGGACACCATCCGAGTCGCGATCAACGACAACGACGGTGATACCGTCGTGGAGCCCACCGAAGGACTGACCGTCTCCGGCACATCGGGCAGCGTGACGCTACCGGTCGGGCCGGACCACACCCGTTGGCGGGCCAAAGGAACAACTGCACTCTCCTTGGAGTATCGCGACGCCGCCGGCACATGGAAACCGTTCACCACCAGTGGGATCAATTTCGGCGCAGATGTCGCTTTCACCTCCGGATCCGGACTGATCCGGGTCTTGTTGCCGACCGGGACCTGGCAGGAAATGCGCGGAGCGGTCCATGCCACCACTGTCAACGGCGCATCCCGCACCGTTCTGCACACTCCCATGGAGACCTATCTGCGCGGCGTGGTACCCAACGAGATGCCGGCCTCCTGGCACCGGCAGGCGCTCGCGGCACAGGCCGTGGCCGCCCGAACCTACGCTGCTGCCTACCGGGAGAGGCAGCGGGCCGCTGGATCCTGGTACGACATCTGCGACACCACGACATGCCAGGTCTTCTCCGGGGCAGCCCACTATGTCAACGGCGTCCGTACCCCGAAGGAGGATGCCCGCAGCGACGCCGCCATCGCCGAGACCGCAGGAAGTGTGCTCCGCAGCGGCAGCTCCCCGACATCCCCGCTGGTCCATGCCGAGTTCTCCAGCTCGAACGGCGGTTGGACGGTCGCTGGCCCGGTGCCCTATCAGGTCGCCAAGGCCGACCCCTACGACGGGTTGACCGCCAATTCACCCCACGACTGGAAGGGCACCTTCGATGCGAGCCGCCTCGACGGGGTGGACGGCATCGGGCAGTTCCGTCGCATGGTGATCACCAAACGGGACGGCCACGGAGACTGGGGAGGACGGGTCCTGTCCGTCCGTGTGGAGGGCGACCGCGGAAGCGCAGAGGTCTCCGGGGAACGGATCCGTACCAAGCTCGGTCTGCGTTCTTCCTGGTTCGTCGCCGATGTCTCGGCTCCCTCCGACAGCTCCCGGGACTGGACGAGCGACGGCAAGGCGGACATCGTGGCCCGGGACTCGAGCGGGAATCTGACATTGCACGTCGGCGACGGACGTGGTGGCTTCGCCGACGGCCGCCGGATCGGCACCGGCTGGGGTGACATGGCCGAGGTCTTCGCGATCGGTAATTCCGGGTCCGACGGTCGGCAGAACCTGATCGCCCGCCACCAGGACGGTCGCCTGTTCTTCTACATCGGTGACGGCAACGGCGGTTGGACGGGGCAACGTCAGATCGGCCACGGGTGGGCCGGCTTCCGGCACTTGGTCTCCCCGGGCGACTGGAATGGCGACGGGGTGCCCGATCTCGTGGCCGTCCACGCCCAGACCGGGGCCCTGGTCCTCTCCACGGGAGCGGGCGCCGGGCTGAGCAATCCTGTTCCGATCGGTTCGGGTTGGCAGCTCATGGAGGGACTGATCGCTCCCGGCGACTTCGACGGCGACGGCAAGGTCGACCTGATCGGCCGGACCACGGCCGGAGGGCTCTTCCTCTACTCCGGGGACGGCCAGGGTGGTTTCCGCGCACAACGTCAGATCGGTTGGGGCTGGGGGGACATGTCCGCGGTGTGGTCCATCGGTGACGCCGACGGCGACGGCAGGCCAGATGTCCTCGCGCTGGACCGTTCCGGGGCATTGCGCTTGTATCCCGGCGACGGTAAAGGCGGTTTCGCTGCGACGAAGACGATCGGATCAGGATGGACCGGCAGGATCCCGGTCGGCTGAACCGTCTATCGCGGCAGGGCGGGAAATAACGGTTCCTGTTGCCTACGGTCCTTCGCCGTCGCTCACCCCTGAAGCGCGACGGCGAAGCGCGCCCCGGTCTTCTCCCGGACTTCCTCGACCGTCACTTCCGGAGCTAGTTCCCGTAGGACGAGCCCGTGGTCGGTGACGTCGATGACTGCGAGATCGGTGATGATCCGCTGTACGACGCCTTTGCCGGTCAAGGGGAGGTCGCAGGCGCCCAGGATCTTGGGGGCGCCGTTCTTGGCGGTGTGCTCCATCAGGACGATGACCTTCTTCGCGCCGTGGACGAGGTCCATCGCGCCACCCATGCCCTTGACCATCTTGCCGGGGATCATCCAGTTGGCGATGTCGCCGGCCTCGCTGACCTGCATGGCGCCGAGGACGGCCGCGTCGACCTTGCCGCTGCGGATCATCCCGAAGCTCGTCGCGGAGTCGAAGAACGCCGCGCCCGGTAGGACCGTCACCGTCTCCTTGCCGGCGTTGATGAGGTCGGCGTCCTCCTCGCCCTCGTACGGGTAGGGGCCGGTGCCGAGGATGCCGTTCTCCGATTGGAGGACCAGTTCGACCCCCTCGGGGACATAGTTGGGGATCAACGTCGGCAGGCCGATGCCCAGGTTGACGTAGTCGCCGTCCTTGAGTTCCTGGGCCGCGCGCGCAGCCATCTCCTGGCGGGTCAGCGCCATGACTCAGGCCTCCTTCTGGCGCACGGTGCGCCGCTCGATGCGCTTCTCGGCGGCCTGCTCCGGGGTCAGCGCGACGACGCGCTGCACGAAGATCCCCGGGAGCTGGACGTCATTGGGGTCGATGTCGCCGGTCTCGACGAGCTGTTCGACCTCGGCGATGGTGACCTTGCCCGCCATCGCGGCCGGCGGGTTGAAGTTGCGGGCGGCCTCGCGGAAGACGAGATTGCCGAACCGGTCACCCTTCCACGCCCGGACCAGGGCGTAGTCGGTACGGATGGCTTCTTCGAGGACGAAGGCCTTGTCCTCGCCGTCGACGGTGAAGACGCGGGTCTCCTTGGGCGCCGAGGTCTTGACGACCTTGCCGTCGGCGTCGTGCATCAGGGGCAGTCCGCCGTCGGCGACCTGGGTGCCCGAACCGGTCAGGGTGTAGAAGCCGGCGATGCCTGCGCCGCCGCAGCGCATCTTCTCGGCGAGGGTGCCCTGCGGAGTGAGTTCCACCTCGAGTTCGCCGTGCAGGTATTGCTGTTCGAATTCCTTGTTCTCACCGACGTAGCTGGCTTGGATGCGGCGGATCCGCCCGTCCGCCAGGAGGATACCCAGGCCCCAGTCGTCGACGCCGCAGTTGTTGCTGACGATGTCCAGATGGGTGGAGCCTCGGTCGTGCAGGGCGCGGATCAGGACCTGGGGGATCCCGCACAGGCCGAAACCTCCGACGGCGAGTGAGGCGCCGTCGGGGATGTCCCGGACGGCTTCGGCTGCGTTCGAGACGACTTTGTCCATATCGGGCAATCTACCCCTAGGGGGTGGTCCTGCTGGGGGCTCACATGTGGTGGCTTGCGGCCGATGGGATCGGGGACGGCCTCGTGCGTCTTTCCGGCACATGAGGCGTCGACACATCGGATGGGATCCACTGGCCCGTCCGGCCATCGCTCCGCCGACGACGTGAGGAGAGGACCATGGACGGGACTTCTGGCGCCACCGGATTCGTGCACGACATCTGCCCCAACGGGCCTCACACCGGTCATCCGAGCCTCGTGCTGGGAACCAAGGGGGCGCATGTGGCGGAGGCTCAGCGTCTGCTGGGCGTCGGGGAGACCGGCGTCTTCGATTACGAGACCTGGGTCGCTGTGCAGCGTTGGCAGGAACGTGGCGGGGTCGACATCACCGGGGTCCTGGACCAACACAGTTGGGCCCTGTTGGACCCGGGCCGCGTCTGCTGAGGCGCCCGGTCCGGTCGTGTCGGCTCCTGTCGTGAGGCGCAGTCAGCTGTCGACGGCTTCGGAGGTGAGGATGCGCGGGAGGGCGTCGTCCTCGATCCGGGTGATCACCACCGACCCGTGGTGTGCCCAGACGCCGAGTGCTCGGCGGAGCAGGTCGTGTTGCGTGAGATGCCGGGCGTCGAGGTGGAACCGACGCCCGGCACTCGGCGGTGCGGATGCCAGCTCGGTGTAGGTCCAGGTCTGTCCGTCCTGGGCGATGAGGGCGATCTCCTCGGGGCTGATGTCCTCGCCGTCGACGAAGACATCCCCGTAGGTGGCCAGGTCTGCTGCTTCGTCCAGTGTCCCCCCGGGAAGGGGGGCGGAGGCTGATCTGGCGAGGGCGGGCAGGCTCACGAGGACCTGCACGGGGGCCCGCTCGCCGACGAGGGCCGTCGGGTCCGAGGTGACGGTGACCTCGGCCGGGGCGTCGTCGAGGTGGAGGGTGCCACCGCAGTTCCAGGTCGCCAGGGCCCAGTAGAAGGTGCGCCAGTGTCCGGCGGGCAGGTCGAGACGGACCGGGTCAGCAGGGGCGAGGTCGGCTTCTTCGACGAGGAGGTTCGAGGCCTTGGACACCCAGTTGTCGAGCACCCGCGCCGAGAGTTCGATGCGCTCGCCTTCCGGGCCGTACCAGGTCAGCCGCGGGGAGGTGGAGTCATCGGCCAGCAGGGCGCGGAGGATGTCGCGGGGTGTGGTCATCGGGTCACGTTATCGTGGGCTGCCGGGGCTGTTCCCTCCCGCGTCTCTCGACGCGGTGGAGGAGGTCTTCGGGGTGCGGGCAGAGAACGGCGGTGCCGGATTTCCCGGCAGGTGCGGTGAGGCCCATGGCTGTCAGTCAATCATCGACAGCGGGGGTCGCGGGTCGTTTTCGTCCAGAGAGTGATCTGCTGTCACCGGCGATCGTGACGACCTTTCCCGGTTTGGGGGAGGACGCGGCGGGAAAAGCCGCTGACCGGCCATGGATGCGGGCGTCCGTCTTGGACGAAAGCCCAGGTCCGATAAGGATTTTCCGCTTGACTGGAGCTGTATGGCACACGTGTAATTCCACTGTTGTCGCTCTCACGACCACCCGGTCGGTGGAGGTACGTACCGCTGTGTGCCCTGCCGTGTCCCCGGATCACCGGAGAGCATCTGGAACATGGAGGAGGGGCCATGCAGGAGCTGCGGTTGGTGTACCGCAATGACGCCGATATCGAGGAAAGCGAGCTGTCCTGGCAGGACCGAGCACTGTGCGCGCAGACCGACCCGGAGGCCTTCTTCCCGGAGAAGGGCGGATCGACCCGGGAGGCCAAGCGTGTGTGCGTGGGCTGTGAAGTGCGTGGCGAATGCCTCGAGTATGCCCTGTCGAACGACGAACGTTTCGGTATCTGGGGCGGCCTGTCGGAGCGGGAAAGACGTAAGCTCAAGCGCCGCGCGGTGTGAGGACGACGCTGCGGTCATCCACGGTCGTCGTACGAAGGGTCCAGATCTGTGGGGTCGACGTCCAGGGCGGCGGAGAGCTGCTCGACCACGATGTCGTTGATCACCAACGCCAGATCGCGGGGATCCTCGACCCGGGTCTCCACCGGTCTGCGATAGATCACGATCCGGGTGGGTAGACCGCGGTCCGACGGGAAGAGCCTGGACAGCGGGACCTGCTGGGGTTCCCAGGGCGCCGGGTCCGAGGGCGGGACCAGTTCGACGGCCAGTTCGATATTGCCCAGCCCTCTGGCGAATCTGCGTTCGATACGGTCCACCGCATCGAGCACCATGTCGTCGAAGGCGTCCGAGCGCGAACGGACGGCAGGCACAAGTGGCCAGGCCAGAGGGCCGCGCACGCCGCGACCGTGCCGGTCTCGACTGACACGCGGGGCGCGTGCCGGGTGCGCTGAGGACGGTCGCAGCATGTCTCCACTCTAACGTCCGACGGGGCCCTGGCCGTCCAAGGACGAGCGTCCTGACGACACGCCCCGTGGGCCCGCGTCGGCGCAGAAGCCACCGGGGGGTTACCCTCCTAAGCGTGACTGTCATGCGTCGGTGTTCGAAGACCGCTTGTTCCAGGGCGGCTGTCGCCACACTGACGTACAACTACGCCGAGCAGACAGCGGTGCTCGGCCCTCTGGCCACCTTCCCCGAGCCGCACACCTACGACCTGTGCGCTACCCATGCGATGCGCTTGACCGTGCCGCAGGGGTGGGAGGTCATCCGCCTGGTCGGCGACCTGGTGGAACGCGGGGAGGTCGACGACCTGCTCGCCGTGGCCGATGCGGTCAGCGCCCGCCCGCCCGCGCGGGTCAGTGAATCGCAGCGGCGCCAGGACGGCGAGGACGAGGAAAACCGGTTCTCCGGTACGGCCGGGGGCCGTCCGGCCACCAAGCCGGCGCCCTTGGGCCGCCCTCAGCTACGGGTCCTGCGCGACATCTGAGAGGTCGCTGCTCCGAGGCGCGGGCGCCCGGCCCCTTGCCCCTCGAGAGGCTCGTTGCGGATAGGCTTTCCGTGTGACCCATCGCAGGCTTTCGGATTTCATCAAGGCATATGACGTGCGCGGCACGGTCCCCGACCAGTTGGACGCCGACGTGGCGCGGGCTATCGGGGCAGCTTTTGCCCAGGTGGTGGCGCTCCCCGACGGGGCTCCCGGTGTGGTGGTCGGCCATGACATGCGGCCTTCCTCCCCTGAGCTCTCCAGAGCCTTCGCCGAGGGCGTCGCGGCCTTCGGTATCCCGGTCACGTTGATCGGCCTGTGCTCCACCGACGGGCTGTATTTTGCGTCGGGTTCGTTGGGCCTGCCCGGAGCGATGTTCACCGCCAGCCACAATCCTGCCCGGTACAACGGCATCAAGATGTGTCGTTCCCAGGCGCGCCCGGTCGGACAGGACACCGGTCTGGCGGAGATCACCGCGGTCGCGCAGGCGATTGTCGACGGCGAGCAGGATGTCCCGGCGCCCGGTGAACCTGGTGAGATCGTCGAGCGTGACCTGTTGCCCGAGTACGCCGATTTCCTCAGGGAGCTGGTCGATCTACGGCAGATCCGGCCCCTGAAGGTCGTCGTGGACGCCGGCAACGGGATGGGCGGGCACACTGTGCCTGCGGTGTTGAGCGACCTTCCCCTGGAGATCGTGCCCCTGTACTTCGAGCTCGACGGTACCTTCCCCAATCACGAAGCCAATCCGTTGGAGCCGGAGAACCTGCGTGATCTCCAGCGCGCGGTGGTGGAACAAGGGGCCGACCTGGGGCTGGCCTTCGACGGCGACGCGGACCGCTGTTTCGTCGTCGACGAGCAGGGGGACCCGGTCAGCCCGTCGGCGATCACAGGTTTGGTGGCTGCCCGGGAGATCGCCAAGCAGGTCGCCCTCGGGGTGCCTGCCGAGAAGATCTCCGTGGTCTACAACGTCATCTGCAGCCATGCGGTCCGGGAGGTCATCGCCGAGCAGGGTGCGCGGGGTGTGCGGACCAGGGTCGGGCACAGCTTCATCAAGAAGACGATGGCCGAGGAGACCGCGGTCTTCGGCGGGGAGCACTCCGCCCACTACTACTTCCAGGACTTCTGGTTCGCGGACACCGGGATGCTGGCGGCGATGCATGTCCTGGCGGCGTTGGGCGAGCAGGATCTTCCGCTGTCCCGTTTCGTGGCCGAGTTCGACCGGTATGCCGCTTCGGGTGAGATCAACTCGACGGTGTCCGATACGGCCGCGGCCACCCAGGCCGTCCTGGACTGGGCCGAGGCGCAAGGGGTGGACGTCGACCGTCTCGACGGGGTGACCGTGGAGTACCAGGGGTCGCCGAAGTGGTGGTTCTCCCTGCGGCCGAGCAACACCGAACCGTTGTTGCGGTTGAACGTGGAGGCTGTGGACGAGTCGACGATGGCGGACGTCCGCGATGAGGTCCTGAGCATCGTGCGGGGGCAGGGCTGATGTCCGCCCCGGTGGAGCCTTGGTTGCGGGAGATCCTGCGGTGTCCGCGGTGCCGGGGTGTCCTGGCCGACGGTGTCGACCCGGACGGTGCCCCGGTGCTGATCTGTGCGGGGCCCTGTGTGCAGGGTGAGGCCGGATGCCGGTACCGGATCGAGGAGGGCATCCCGGTACTCCTTCCCGACGAGGCCGTCGTACAGCAGTCCTGACCGTCCTGGAGTTCGGGGACGGCCACGATCGGAGTTCAGTATTCAGGCAGGGGAGGTCGCTGGTGCCGATGATCGACGAGGCCGCGCTGGACGATGCGAGGCGAGTGGCGGAGCTGGATTCTCGGGACACCTTGCGGGCGTTGGCGACGGCTGGCGCCCAGGTCCGTGAGGCGATGACGCTGGCTGTCGAGGCCGGGGTCGATCGTCTGGCGGGGCAGGGGCGCCCGCGTTCGGTGCTGGTGGCTTCCCTGGGTGGTTCGGCCGTAGTCGGTGACATCCTCGATCTTCTTGCCGAGCCGGGTTCTCCGGTGCCGGTGACTATTCGGCGGAATGTCCCGCTTCCTGGCTGGGTCGGCCCTCTGGACCTGGTGGTGGCGGTGTCGCTGTCCGGGCGCGCTCCCGGTCCGTTGGCGGTGGCGGCGGAGGCTGCCCGTCGCGGGGCGGCGTTGGTCACGGTGGGTGCGGCCGAGTCGCCGTTGGCGGCGGTGTGTGCTCAGGCCAGGGGTGTGCACATCGACTCCGGCCGGGGGCGGATCTCCAGCCGGACGGCCTTGTGGTCGATGGTCACTCCTGTGTTGATGGCTGCTGATCGTCTGGGCATCGTGGAGGTGTCCGACGCTCTTCTCCAGCAGGTGGCCGATCGGTTGGACGAGTGTGCGGAGACCTGTCGGCCGTCCTCGGAGGCTTTCGTCAACCCGGCGAAGGTCCTGGCGCTGCAGTTGGCGGAGACCGTTCCGGTGGTCCTGGGGGAGGGGGACCTGGGCGGCGTGGCAGCTCATCGTGCGGCCTCGATGCTGGCGCGGACGGCTCGGCTGCCGGCGACCCATGGTGCTCTGCCCGACGCGGCTTCCCAGGTGGTGGCGACCTTCGACGGGCCGTTCACCGCAGGAGGGGGCGACGGTGTCGCTTTTCCCCGGGAGCGGGATATCTTCGCCGATCCTTTCCTGGACGGTCCGGCTCAACCGCAGCTGGGTCTGCTGCTCTTGCGGGACGAGCCGGAGAGTATCGACACTCCGGAGGTGGCGGCTCGAGCGGCTCTGGTCGACGGGGTGGTCGCCACTGCGGAGGACGCCGGGGTGCGGGTGCTGACGGTGTCCCCGGAACCGGGCCCTGCGTTGGCGAGGCTCGCCGGGCTGATGGCGACGACGGACTTCACCTCTACTTATCTGGCCATCGGGCTGGGGATCGATCCGGCGATCTCACGGCATATCGCAGAACTGCGCGATCACACCCGTCGGTGACGGCTGGTCAGTCTTTTTCCGTGGTTCTTCGGCCCCGTTACCCTGGATGGTGTGGATCATGTCGACCTTGCCATCATCGGCTCCGGATCGGGTAATTCCCTGATCACTCCTGATTTCGCTGACAAGCAGGTTGCTGTCATCGAGTCGGGGGCTTTCGGGGGAACCTGTCTCAATGTGGGTTGTATCCCCACGAAGATGTTCGTCTATGCGGCGCATGTGGCCCATGTCGCTCGGGAGTCCTCCCGGTACGGTGTGGACGCCCGGGTGGAGGGTGTGCGGTGGCCTGACATCCGTGATCGGGTCTTCGGGCGTATCGATCCCATTTCCGAGGGGGGATACGAATACCGTCGCCAGGGGGAGAACACCAGGACTTATGCCGGCCGGGCCCGGTTCACCGGGCCGAAGGAACTGGCGATCTCGTTGAACGACGGGGGCGAGGTGGCGTTGTCTGCCGACCAGATCGTGGTGGCGACCGGGTCCAGCCCGGTGGTACCGAAGGTCGTTGCGGAATCCGGGGTGCGCTATCACACTTCTGACGACGTGATGCGTCTGGCGGAGCTGCCCGAGTCCATGGTGATCCTGGGTGGCGGTTTCATCGCTGCGGAATTCGCTCATGTCTTCTCCGACCTGGGGGTGAAGGTCACTCTCGTGGTGCGCGGGCCGGCTCTGCTGCGGAAGGAGGACGAGGAGGTCTCGGCAGCTTTCACCCGGATCGCGGGGGCACGCTGGGATGTGCGGTTGAACTCGCCGGTCTCCGCGGTCCGTCAGGGTGAGGGGCAGATCGAGGTGACCCTGGCCGATGGGTCGTCTGCCTGTGGGGAAGTGCTGTTGGTGGCGACGGGCCGGGCACCGAACAGCGCCGATCTGGACGTTGGCGCGGCCGGGTTGGCGATGCGTCCTGACGGCAGGATCGTGGTGGACGAATTCGGCCGGACGACGGTGCCGGGGGTCTGGGCGTTGGGGGATATCAGCTCGCCTTATCAGCTCAAGCATGTCGCGAACCATGAGGCGCGGGTGGTGGCGCACAACCTGACGCATCCGCAGGATCTGCGCCCGTTCGACCACCGGGCGGTGCCCTCCGCGGTTTTCACCATCCCGCAGATCGCCTCGGTGGGGGCAACCGAACAGCAGCTTCGCGAGCGGGGGGTGCCTTTCGTCTCGAAGGTGCAGCGTTATGGGGACACCGCTTACGGCTGGGCGATGGAGGATGTGGAGAGTTTCTGCAAGGTGTTGGCCGATCCGTCCTCCGGTGAGCTGTTGGGCGCGCACATCCTGGGGGTCGAGGCGTCGACGTTGATCCAGCCGTTGATCCAGGCGATGTCCTTCGGGCAGACGGTGTCGCAGGTCGCCCGGGGACAGTACTGGATCCATCCGGCGCTCACCGAGGTCCTCGAGAACGCTCTTCTGGGGGTGGAGGCAGCGCGGAGCTGAGTGCTTCCTCGACCAGGAGGCCCTTTTCCTCTTTTTTGGAGGAAAAGGGCCTCCCTTTATTTTTAGGTAAAATTACCTGCATGTGGAATGCAATATATTCATTTCTTGTCACCTGTGTGTATTGAACGAATGTTACAGTTTCCATACGGTTTTCAGGTGGTTATGATGGCCCGGTCAGGGTCTCCGTGGCTCGTTGAATAACGGCGGCCGACACTCTCCGGCCAGGGGAAATAACTTCCGGCAGTGCTGACCGGTTTTCAGGAAAGAACTTGAAAATGAGCACTCCTTCTTCGATAGATAAAAGCCATTTTCTTCCCCGTGCGATCGCCGGAGTCCTGGCCGTCTTCCTCGCCTTGTCCTCCCCGACGTTGTGGTCCCACGCCGGCGTCATCGAGAAGGCCATCACCTCGGTGAACATCCGGGAAGAGAAAGGCGCTCAGGGAGACAGCCTGACCTTGGACATGACGTGGAGCGTTCCTGACGGAACCCGCGGGGGCGATACTTTCACCCTGGTCCTCCCTGACCAGCTCAAGCCGTTGGGCGGCACCGGTTTCAACCTGGAGGCCCCCGACAAGACGGTCGTGGCAAAGGCGGTCATCCAGGGCCAGACGGTGACCTTCACCATGACCGATTACGCCCAGAGTCATATCAAGGTCCATGGGTCCGCCTATTTCACGGTGACTTTTGCCAAGGAGTTGAAGCCCGGGCCGAACGACCTGACCTTCCGGGTGGGAACTTCCGTCTTCAAGGACACGATCATCGTCGGTGAGAAGAATCCCAACGACCTGTCGAAGACCGCGACCAAGTGGGCCACGTGGTTGAAGTCGCCGTTGGCGCCGGGCGTCCCCGCAGGGTCCAACATCCTGTGGGGCATCATCGGGCCCAAGATCACCTCCACCCGTCCGATGACCTTTGTCGATACTCCCGGGCCTGGCCAGGAGATCATCTGCGGCTATGCCGTGATGCTCAGTGGGAAACGGAATGTCGGGGGAAGGCTGGACGGTCAAGGGATCGGTTTCCACAGGCCGACTCACTACGACATCATCTCCTGCAGCCCGAAGGAGATAGTGGTCACTCTCAAACCCACTTCCCAGCATGTCGGCAGCGTTCCCATGCTGCTGGGCGTCTCCCGGATGACCGACGGAACCTTGAAGTCCTACACCAATTCCGGGAAGGTCGTCGTCGGCAATGGCGCAATCCCGGTGAAGACCGAGCTGCTCTCTGCCGGCGGGACCGGCGGAGGAGAACAAACGCCGCCGGTTCGTCCCCCCCGGCCCAGGACAGTCACCACAACCGTGACAGTCACCGCGACCATGACTGTCACCCCTCCGTTGTCAAGCGCTTCGATCCCGGGGAGCTCCACCTCCACGACGAGCCGGCCACCGCTGCCGACCGCGCCGGCGACGACACCCGATTCGAGCACCACCACCGAATCGACCTCGTCCACGACAAGTCGACCGCCATTGCCGACCATGCCGGCCACGACACCCGATTCGAGCACCACCACCAGCACCTCCGGAGCGACGGTCGCGCCCACGAACAGTGGGCTGCCGACCACGCCTCCCGCCGGAGCCACCCCCTATCGTCCCGGCGTAGCCACTCCGGTGCCGGTGACGAAACGGAATATCGGCTCACCCCGCTATGTCGACACCGGTGTGCCTGACGAGGGCGGACCCGAATGGCGTCTCGTCGCCGCAGGCCTCGGGCTGATCGCCGCATCCGGTCTCGTTCTTCTCCTCGTCGGACGGCGGGAAGAACGCTGACCCAGGGAAGCACGGACCCGGTGACCCCGGTGCCTCCCTCGGAGAACAGAAGGAACGGCCACCGCCGGACGCTGCGAATACTCGCTCTGGCGGTGGCCGCCACCGGTGCCGGACTGTTCCTGCAGGGGATCGACCGTGACCCGGAAGCAGCACCCCTGCCTGCAGCGACCTTCGACGAAAGAGCACTCGGACACGCCTCCGACCCGGAACCGCCCGATCCGACGCCGATCAAAACCTACGGGCCTCGGCGCCTGGGCATCCCCGCGCTGGGGATCGACGCCCCCGTCCAGGACGAGGACATCGCCGGATCAGGTGCCCTGGTCATCCCCGGAGACCCCGCGACAGTAGGCCGGTGGCGGGACGGCCCGGAGATGTCCGCGACCACCGGAACCACCCTGCTGGCTGGCCACGTCAACTTCTCCGGTGTCGGACGAGGCGCACTGGCCGAACTGCACCGTATCCGACCTCGTGAACTGGTCGTCACCACCGATGCCGCCGGCCAGGTCTACCGGTGGCGGGTCAGCGCATCCTCCGTACACCACAAGGACGCGCTGCCCGCCTTCGAGGCCACCGGGCGGCGACAACTGGCCCTGATCACCTGCGGCGGGCCGGTACTGCAGACCGGACAAGGCCGCAGCTACCGGGACAATGTCGTGGTCTACGCCGACCCCGCACCCTGAACCCCGCCGACCACCGACCGCCGGCCGGGCAGGGCCGCCGACAGCGCCCCGGATCAGTGCGCGGAAGAGCCCGGGCGCAGATGGAGGAGAGCCACCACTACCGCGCCGACGACCAGGCCCACCGCGGCAGACCCCAAAGTGTTCGTCAGCCACCCCAGCAGTCCGGCGAGAGAACCGGTGGCCTGACGCACCGCCTCCTCGGCATGGTGCAACACGCCGTAAGGCGCCCGCCATCCCAGAGTGTCCGCGCCGACCAGCAGGATGTGGCCACCCACCCACAACATGGCCAAGGTGCCCAATGACACCAGCCCGGCCAGGAGACGCGGCATTCCCCGCACCAGAGCCTGCCCCACCTGCCGTGAAGACCGGGACCGCCTACCGGCCAGGTACAACCCGATGTCGTCCATCTTCACGATGAGAGCCACCACGCCGTAGACACCGACGGTGATCAGGATGCCCACGACCACCAGGATGATCGCCCGGGAGAGCAGAGGCTGGGTCGCGACCTCGTTGAGTGCGATCACCATGATCTCCGCCGACAGGATGAAATCGGTGCGGATCGCCCCGGTGACCATCTCCTCCTCGGCATCGGCGCCGCGCTCCCCGGCCGTCTCCTCGGGTAGCTGGCCGTGCCCGGAGACCTTCTCCCAGATCTTCTCCGCTCCCTCGAAACACAGATAGGTACCGCCCACCATCAGCAGCGGAGTGAGCAGGAAGGGCGCGAACTGGCTCAGCAACAAGGCCAACGGAAGAATCAACAGGAGCTTGTTCCGCAAGGAACCCACGGCGATCCGCTTGATCATCGGCAGCTCCCGGTCGGGAGTGAACCCGGTGACATACCGAGGAGTCACCGCCGCATCGTCGACGACCACCCCGGCAGCCTTCGCACTGGCCCGGGCGGCAGCCGCGCTGACATCGTCCACGGAGGCCGCGGCTGCTTTGGCCAGGACGGCGATGTCGTCCAGCAGTGCGACGAGCCCGCCGCTCACCGGTCGACCTGCACAGCCGTGGAGGCAAGAAGGGGAAGCATGCAGCGACTGTAGGGCACCGGACCTGACCGATCACAGATCAGCGGTGTACATCCGGAAGGCCCAAGACAACATCCAATCAAGAAGATCGTCCGGATTACACTGATATCAGGCCTGATTCGCAATGATGCGCAGGCGCCCCCTCATGTCGGGAGACCCACCGATGGCCCCAGAGCACCAGGTCAAGGACCTCAGCCTCGCACCTGCCGGGAGACACCAGATCCGCCTCGCAGAACACGAGATGCCAGGCCTGATGGCCATCCGTGCCGAGTTCGCCGACCTCCGCCCCCTCCGCGGCGCGCGCATCGCCGGATCCCTGCACATGACGGTCCAGACCGCGGTGCTCATCGAAACCCTCGTCGCCCTGGGCGCGCAGGTCCGGTGGGCCTCCTGCAATATCTACTCCACCCAGGACGAGGCCGCGGCCGCCGTCGTCGTGGGGCCGGAGGGTGCCGCCGAGGATCCCCGCGGAGTCCCCGTCTTCGCCTGGAAAGGGGAGAGCCTCGAGGAGTACTGGCAGTGCACCGAGAAGATCTTCACCTGGCCGGAGGACCGACACGGCGCCGAGGTCCACCCCAACATGATCCTCGACGACGGCGGTGACGCCACCCTGCTCGTCCACCAGGGCCGGGCCTGGGAGGATGCCGGATCGGTACCGCCGACCACCGCCGAGGACTCCGCCGAGGCCGCCGTCGTCAAGGACCTGCTCCGCGCATCCCTCGCCACCGACCGGAGGCGCTGGCACCGGGTCGCCGACCACATACGAGGCGTCACCGAGGAGACCACCACCGGGGTGCACCGGCTCTACCAACTCGCCGAACGCGGTCAGCTCCTCTTCCCCGCCATCAATGTCAACGACTCGGTCACCAAGTCCAAATTCGACAACAAATACGGATGCCGGCACTCCCTCGTCGACGGACTCAACCGGGCCACCGACCTCCTCATCGGCGGGAAGACCGCAGTCGTCTGCGGATACGGAGACGTCGGCAAAGGCTGCGCCGAGTCCTTACGCGGACAAGGAGCCCGGGTGATCGTCACCGAGATCGACCCGATCTGCGCACTCCAGGCCGCGATGGACGGCTACCAGGTCGCCCGGCTGGAGGACGTGGTCGGACAGGGTGACATCTTCGTCACCACCACCGGTTGCCGCGACGTCATCCGCACCGAACACCTGCTCGCGATGAAAGACAAGGCCGTGGTGGGCAATATCGGCCACTTCGACCACGAGATCGACATGGCCGGGCTCGCCCGCGTCCCCGGTGTGACGAAGACCGAGATCAAACCCCAGGTCCACGAATGGACCTTCGAGGCCGACACGCACGGGCCCCACCGCTCGATCGTCCTGCTCTCCGAAGGACGACTGCTCAACCTGGGCAATGCCACCGGTCACCCCAGCTTCGTGATGAGCAACAGCTTCGCCAACCAGACCATCGCGCAGATCGAACTGTTCACCAGACCGGAGAACTACCCGTTGGGCGTGCACGTCCTGCCCAAGGCGCTCGACGAGAAAGTCGCCCGGCTGCACCTCGACGCGCTCGGAGCCCGGCTGACCACCCTCACCCCGACCCAGGCCGACTACCTCGGCGTGCCGGTCGACGGACCGTACAAACCCGAGCACTACCGCTACTGAAGCAGGGCCGAGCCGGGGCAGGAACCCCGCACGACGGCCCCCATTTCCCGTCTGACCTTGGCTTATCCGACCAGAGCACTTGTGAACAGGTACTATTCGACCCGGGACAGCAGGGGAGAAGGGAACAGGCATGAAAGCACGCGTGCTCGTCGTCGACGACGACCTGGCACTGGCAGAGATGCTCGGGATCATTCTGCGCGCGGAGGGCCTGGACGTCGTCCACCGCGCCGACGGTCCATCCGGCCTGGACGCTGCCCGGGAGCTCAAACCCGACCTGGTGCTGCTCGACGTGATGCTGCCGGGCATGGACGGCATCGAGGTGTGCCGACGGATCCGCGCCGACAACGGGGTGCCGATCGTCATGCTCTCGGCCCGGACCGACACCATCGACGTGGTCGTCGGATTGGAGTCCGGCGCCGACGACTACGTCCTCAAACCCTTCAAACCGCAGGAACTGATCGCTCGGGTGCGCGCGCGTCTGCGTCGCGGTGAAGACCCCGAACCTGAGCGCCTCACCATCGGTGACCTCGTCATCGATGTCGCCGGCCACAGTGTGAAGCGGGGAGAGGAAGTCGTCCCGCTGACTCCGCTGGAGTTCGAACTGCTGGTGGCGCTGGCCCGTAAACCGTGGCAGGTGTTCACCCGGGAGGTGCTCCTGGAACAGGTCTGGGGTTACCGCCATGCCGGGGACACCCGCTTGGTCAACGTGCACGTGCAGCGGCTGCGCAGCAAGATAGAGAAGGATCCCGAGCATCCCGAGATCGTGGTCACGGTGCGTGGTGTCGGTTACAAGGCGGGCCCTAGCTGATCGTGATGTCGGACACTCCATCGTCGGACACGCCTCCTTCGCGGACGACCTGGGTGGTCGACGCCGCCCGCAGAGCACTGCACCTGACCACCGAGGGCGCCCGGAGATGTTCTTCCTGGGTGGCCCGTCAATGGCGATCGAGCCTGCAATTCCGGGTGGTGACGGCCACCGTGGTGCTCTGTCTCGTGGTCATGGGTCTGTTGCAGACATACCTGTATCAACGGATCGCCGACGGGCTCGTCCAGGACCGCATCGTCAGCACCCGTGAGGAAGCCGCAGCGGGAACCCGTGAGATCCAGGCGAAACTCGCGACCACCGACAAACTCGACAGCGAGAGCCTGCGTCAGACGGCCTACGACCTGATCCGTCAGCAGGAATCACAGCGCGGGGAGAGCACCCGAGACCTGATCCTCACCAAGGCCAGGAGCAACTCCTCCCGCGACATGAACCTGCCCACACTCGAGACGGGGATCGATCCGAAGATCGTGCCGGACGACATCCGTGAGGCGATCTCCAAGGACCCGTCCCGGCAGCAGGTCAAGATCGTCAGCATCCCGCGCGGCGAGGACCGGGTCTCCGCGGTGCTCATCGGTGCGATCGTGCGGATCCCCGAGGCGGGGGACTACGAGCTGTACTACGTCTACCCCATGGACCGCCAGGAACAGATCCTGAACATGGTGGAACGGACCTTCCTGCTCGGTGTGGTGATCTTCGCGGTCCTGGTCGGCCTGATCTCCCACGTGGTCACCAGACTGGTCGTCGATCCGGTCAGGGAGGCCGCGGTGGTCGCCGGTCGACTGGCCAACGGGCGGTTGAACGAGCGCTTGGACATCAAGGGCGAGGACGACCTGGCCAAATTGGCGGCGGCCTTCAACGACATGGCAGACACCCTGCAGGCCCAGATCTCCAGACTCGAGGATCTCTCCGCGGTCCAGCAGCGATTCGTCTCGGACGTGTCCCACGAACTGCGCACCCCCCTGACCACCATCCGGATGGCCGCTGAGGTCATCCACGACGACCGGTCGGCCTTCCCCCCGGTGTCCTCCCGATCGACGGAGATCCTCTACGCCGAGGTCGAGCGTTTCGGCGACCTGCTGGCAGACCTCCTGGAGATCAGCCGGTTCGATGCCGGGGCGGCCAATCTCGACCGGGACAATGCCGACATCAGGGATGTCGTGCACCGGGTACTCGCCGGCACTGCGGAACTGGCCAAACACAAGGGGAGCAGCGTCCTGCTGGTCGGGGCGGACGAACCCCTGCGTGCGGAGATGGACCCCCGCCGGGTCGAACGGATCATCCGCAATCTCGTCTCCAACGCCTTGGAGCACGGGGAAGGGCGACCCCTGCGGGTGGAGATCGCCGGCAACGACAGCGCGATCGCCGTCGCCGTCCGTGATTTCGGGATCGGCCTACGCCCCGGCGAGGCCGATCTGGTCTTCACCCGGTTCTGGCGGGCCGATCCGTCCCGGAAACGGACCACGGGGGGCACCGGGCTGGGGTTGGCCATCGCCATGGAGGACGCCCGGCTCCACGACGGTTGGCTGCAGGCCTGGGGCGAGCCGGGAGAAGGATCCCGGTTCAGACTGACCCTTCCACGCGTCGCAGGTCGTCCCATCGGTTACTCGCCGTTGCCTCTCACCGATCCCAAGCCGCAGAAATCCCCGGACGGGCAGCCGATCGGTGAGCCCATCCTCCCCGCCGAGGAGACTTCCTCGGCAGTTGCGGCGCCGGGCGCCACCGTGCTGGGCGCTACCGTGGTGGCCGCTCTCGGCACAGAGCCGGACGAGATACCCGCCGACCCGTCATCCGAGGAATCCGCCGTGGCGGAGAACGCAGCCGCAGCGGTGGACCCGAGCGCGGGCTCTGAGCCGACGGATGGTGCCAAGCCGCCCACCGACGAGATCGACGACCTCGACCGGATGCCTCCGCCGGAGGAACTCGCCGAGATCGAAGGTCTCGCGGAACTGGAGGCCCACGCCCGGACGATGCGCCAGGAGAACCCGGAGGTGAAGGAGTGACCGCTCGGAGCAGCTCAGGTCGTCGACGGGCCCGCCTGGGTGCCCTGCTGGCGGTGAGCGCTCTCCTGGGCACTTCGGCCTGTGGCGGTCTTCCGGTGAGCAGCGAGGTCATGCCCGGGGACAATGTCTCGCAGCCGTTGTTGGCGCCGGTCCGGCAGCATCCTGTGGGCCCGCAGAAGGGGGCCGACCCGCAGAGCATCGTCTCGGGTTTCCTGTTGGACGGTTCGGCGCAGAGCGAGGACTACCGGGCTGCCCGGGAATATCTGGCGCCGGGCACCGCTGAGCGGTGGGTTCCCCGGGCGCACCCGTCCTATCTGTACTCGGGGAAGCGGGCACTGACGATCCGGCCGGGGAAAGAAGCGAAAGAACACCTCACAGTCACGGTGAATGCCCAGGTCACAGCGGTTCTCGGTGTTGACGGCCGTTATACCGAGTATGTGACCCCGGAGGAGCGGTCTGTCGAGTTCCATCTGGCCCGGGTCAACGGACAGTGGCGGATCTCGCAGCTCCCGGAGGACTTCGGGGTGTGGCTGGACACTTTCTACTTCGACCGCTCCCACCAGCCGTTCACCGTGGGATATTCCTCCCCGATCGGGCGGACGATCATTCCCGACCGTCGTTTCTTCCCCGTGTCGGGGGCATTGCTCACGGCGCTTGCCCGGGCGCAGCTCGATCCGATCCCGCCGTATCTGCAGGGCGCGGTCACCACCGGTTTCCCGACTTTGACCAAGTTGTCGGCCGATGCGGTGACCGTACAGGACGGGTTGGCCAGGTTGGATTTGAATTCGGCAGCTCTGGACAGTCGGGCCGAGGAAAGACGGGCTGCCCTGGCTCAGGCGATCACCACGATGACCCAGGTCTCTGCGGTCGCGGGGGTTTCCCTCCAGGTGGACGACCGTCCGTTGGAGGTGATCGGGGTCTCCGCACCGCCCAACGAGCTGAGCCAGTTGGGTTATCAGACGGCGCCGGGACCGAACCCCGGCTGGGTGGTGGTCCGTCAGGGCGCGAGGCTGATGCCGATGCATTCCGGTGATCTGCGCTCGGGGAAGTCGAATGCCCAGGGTCCCTATCTGCCTTCGATCGATCCGGCGTACAGCAAACTGGCGGTGTCCTCGGACATGCACGACATCGCCGCGGTCTCGGCCGACGGGCGGGCGCTGTTGAGGTGGCGGCAGAACGGTGATCCGAGCAGCCCGGGGCAGTCGGCTACCCAGCCGCCTTTCGCTGTCGGGATGACCCGTCCGACCTATGACAGTCATCACGGTCTGTGGGTGGGCGGTGCCTTTCCGTCCGGGGGCGCCGGCATCTGGGTGATCGACACCCGTGGTGAGGTGGAGAAGACGCCGGCCAGGCAGATCGAGGCACCTTGGCTGGGCGGTGCGACGGTGTTGAACATGTCGGTCTCGACCGATTCGCAACGGTTGGCGATGCTGCTGAGGGAGCGGGACGGTCGACTGCGGATCGCGGTGAGCGGGGTGGTCAGAGGACAGGACGAGCGCCCCCAGAGCCTGACCGCGCCGGTCTTCCTGGGTGGGCGGGTCGTGGACGCGGTCGATCTGACCTGGTCGTCGCCCTACCAGTTGGCTGTCCTCGGGCGGGCGGCCCAGGGCCAGGAGTTGCGGGCGCTCTCGGTGGGTCTGGAAGGACGCACCGAGGTCTTGGAACTTCCGCCGGTGCCGGGGGCGAAGGGGATCGTTGCTCTGGGCGCCGGGCAGCTGGGCGTCGTGGGGGGCGACGGTCGGCTGCGCCTGTCGATCGCCGGGCGCTGGCAGGAGGCTGTTGCGGCCACCGATGTCATGGCGCCTTGAGGGTTCGGCCCGACGTCGTCCCCAAGGGGAATTCGTGCAGGTTTTGTGGTCCACAGGGGTCGGGGTCGTCGGCTCTCCGGCGTCCTGGGTGGGGGAGCCTGTCTGCCATGGACGTGCGTGAAGCGGTGCGAATGGCATGGGATCTGGCTCTTCCGCAGAGCTGCGCCGGATGCGGGCGTGGTGACACCGGATGGTGCGCCCTGTGCCGAGCGGAGGTGCGCCGTTCGGGCTCGGACGGTGCCTGGCTGACCGTCGAACGGCCGTCCGTCGCCGGTTATCCGCAGAGCTGGGCCGCCGCGGAGTACACCGGGCCGCTGCGTCGGGCGCTGTCGGTCTACAAGGACGGCGGTCGTCGTGATCTGGTCCAGCCCCTGTCGGAGTTGCTGGTGTCTCCGCTCTCCCGGGCGATCGGGCGTAGCCCTGCACCGGGAGGGATCGTGGTGGTGCCGGTTCCTTCCGGAGCTCGTGCTCGACGGTTGCGAGGGGACGAGCCCCTGGTGGCGTTGACCCGTGAGGCGGTGCGTCGGCTCCCCCCGGCGATGCGCTCCCGGCTCGGACCGGAGGGCGAGGGGTGCCAGGCGCGAGGGTTGCGGGTGGTTCGCGCGGTCTCCGACCAGGCAGGGCTCTCGGCGCGGGCCAGGGCGGGCAATGTGGCCGGCGCTTTCGCCGGTGCCGAGGTGCTCGCCGGGGCCACGGTGGTCGTGGTGGACGACATCGTGACGACCGGTGCGACCCTGGCCGAGGCGGCTCGGGCTGCCTGGGCGGCAGGAGCTGTCGCGGTGTCTGCGGCCTGTGTGGCGACCACTCCGTGACGGCTGGGAGTTACCTGAATATCCCCCATCAGTATGGTGAAGGTCCTGGTCGTCGAGGGCCTGGTGTCCTAGAATCTCGGTATGGAAGGACGTCCCGCCACCGGCTGTCGCCGGAGGTCCGGGGCGTTCATCGTTTTCCGGGGTGTCGAGAGGGGGAATGCCTGCCCCCGTTCTTCTCTGTTGTCGTCGTAGCAACTCACGCCTCACCAGGAGGTCACCATGGAGATCACTGTCACCGGCCGCCACGTCCAGATCTCGGATCGTTTCCGCCAGATCCTCAGCGAGAAACTGACCAAAGTCGAACAGTATGCGCCGCGTACCCAACGGATCGACGTCGTGGTCAGTCACGAGACCAGCAAGGCCGCCCCGAAGGGCAGCGAGCGTGTCGAGATCACCTGTATCGCCAAGGGCCCGGTGATTCGGGCCGAGGCCTATGCCGACGACAAGTATTCAGCGATGGACCTGGCGTTGCAGAAGCTCACCGAGCGGCTGCGCAGGGCGGGCGACAAGCGTAAGGTGCGGCGCAGGGGCGGCCCGGACCTGGACGGCGCGACCGCCGACCTCGACGTCGTGACCCTCGATGCGGGAGGAGCGGTGCTCCCCACGGAGGAGGTCGACGAGCGCAGCCCGTTGGAGGAGAAACTGGGCGCCCAGGGGGACCTTCCCGTGCAGGTGCGGGAGAAGGTCCACCAAGCGGTGCCGATGGCGCTGGACCAGGCGTTGTACGAGATGGAGCTGGTCGGGCACGACTTCTACCTGTTCATCGACCGCGATTCCCAACGGCCTTGTGTCGTCTACCGGCGTCGCGGGTGGGATTACGGGGTGATCTCGTTGGACGCTTCGGCCGAAGTGTGACCCTGATCCGCTGATCGGTCTTGTCGCGGGGTGCGTCGGAAGGATTTCCGGCGCACCCCGCTTCGCTGTGCCGCGTCGTCTCCTCGAGGGAGGCTTCTCGCCGGTGTCCGGGTGGCTGGCCTGACCCGAGCGTCCTGGACGGTCATGCCATGATGGCCGGGTGAGCTTTGTCGCGGATGACTCCTCGCTGTCTTCTCCCGGTCTGACCCGGGTCGTCATCGTGGACGACCATGTGCTCTACCGGCGCGGCCTCGATCTGGTGCTCTCCCAGGAGGAGGACATCGAGGTGGTGGCGGAGGCCGATGGTGGTCGGGCTGCGATCGTGGCGGTCAACGAACACCGTCCGGATGTCGTCGTCATGGATGTGCGGATGCCTCGGATGAACGGGATCGAGGCCTGCGAGCAGATCAAACGGGATCACCCGGAGATCCAGATCATCATGTTGACCACCAGCGACGACGAACAGGACCTGTTCGATGCGGTGCGTGCGGGGGCCAACGGCTATCTGTTGAAGGACGTTCCTCCTGAGGAGGTCGTCGCCGGGATCCGGACGTTGCGGTGGGGTGGCTCCCTGGTCTCCCCGACGATGGCGGCGAGTCTGATGCGCCAGTTCGCGAGTCTGGCCCGGCAGGACGAGACCTCAGGCGGCGGAGGTGCTCGACTCACCGACCGGGAACGTGAGGTCCTGGTGCACGTCGCCCGGGGCATGGGCAACCGGGAGATCGCCAGGACGCTGTTCATCTCGGAGAACACTGTGAAGAACCACGTCCGTTCGATCCTGGAGAAATTGCAGTTGCACAGCAGGGTGGAAGCGGCGATGTACGCGGTGCGGGAGCACCTGGTGGACGATCACGGACGTGAGCCACGTCCTCGACATTCCCCCGGGTGACGGCGGAGCGATGACCGCGGCTGAGGGGCTCCGCGAGCTGAGCCTGGTCGAGGCACGACGGATGGCGCTGGACGCTCAGGGTTTCGGCGCGCGGCATCGTCCTCGTGGCGCGGTCCGGCGTCAGCATGTCCGAGCGGTCGCAGAACGGGTGCAGATCGTTCAGTTGGACAGTGTGACCGCATTGACCCGCAGTCATTACCTGCCGTTCTATTCCAGATTGGGGCCGTACGATCCGGCGTGGGTGGACGAATTGCGGGATGGCGATCCGCTGGGGCGTCGTCACCTGGTGGAGTACTGGGCGCACGAGGCGTCGTTGATCTCCCCGGAACTCTGGCCTCTGTTCGGGTTCCGGATGCGCAGGGCGTGGACGGAGTCGTGGTCGGGTATGCGCCGCGTCGCCCGAGAGCATCCGGAACTGGTGGAGCTGGTGTACCGCGAGGTGGCGCGTCATCCGGGGATGACCTCTCGTGAGGTGGAAGCCGCAGTGGCGCACGAGGAGGTGAAATCGGCGGAGAAGGACTGGGGGTGGAACTGGTCCTTGGTGAAATCGGCTCTGGAACACCTGTTCTGGGCGGGCAGGGTGACCAGCTCCGGCCGGAATCGTCAGTTCGAACGCCAATACTCCGTCGTGGAAGCGGTGCTGCCCGAGGCGGTGCGGCGGCAGGGTCCGATGGGGGACGACCCGCTTCCTGAGGACGAGGCGGTACGCGCGCTGGTGGAGCTGGCGGCCCGGGCGCACGGTGTGGGCACCGAATCGTGTCTGCGGGACTACGCCCGGTTGTCCTGCGCCCAGGCCCGTCCGGCGATTCGTCGATTGTGTGACGAGGGGGTCCTGCTCCCGGCGCGGGTCGAGGGGTGGCGTAAACCGGCCTTCGTGCACCGGGAGGCTCGGCTACCGGGGCGCCCGGTCCGGGCACGTGCTCTGCTCAGTCCGTTCGATTCGTTGATCTGGCAACGTGACCGGGTCCGCGCCCTGTTCGGCTTCGATTACCGCCTGGAGTTCTACATCCCTGCACCGCAGAGGGTCTACGGCTACTACGTGATGCCTTTCCTGTGGGGGGACGATCTCGTGGCCAGAGTGGACCTGCGGGCCGACCGCCGCGCCGGGATACTGCGCGTGAGTTCGGTCTACTGGGAACCGGGAAGATACCAGGAAGGGGGAGCCGCGATGGGAGCTCTGGCGGCCGAGCTCTCCTCGTTGGCGCTTTTCCTGGGGCTCGACCGGGTACAGACGGGGCGGACGGTCGTGCGCTGAGAAGAGGTGGCGGTCTCGCCGTCGGCCCCGGATGCCCCGGATGTCCCGCCCAGGTCGATATGCCATGCTGCGCTCATGTCGCAGATCAGGGTCGAACACCGTGAACAGGATTCCTGCTGGGAAGCGCTCGAGGGCGATCAGGTGGTCGGTCGGGCCGACTATGTGCTGGCCGGGCATGTGGTGACCTTCACCCACACCGAGGTGCCGGATCGTTTCGGCGGTCGGGGGATCGCCGGGATGCTCGCCCAGGCTTCGCTGGCGGACGTGCGCGCACGCGGTCTGTTGGTGGATCCGCAGTGTTCTTTCTACGCCGGATGGATCGATCGTCATCCCGCCGAGGCGGACCTGTTGGTGACCGGTCGGGGGCCCGACGCCTGACGAACCGGACGGGTGCCTCGGTGGACTCACCACCGGACCTGTGGATGGGCTTCTGCCGCGTCGTCTAGGCTGGAGCCCGCCGTATGTCGTGCGACCGTGCTTTTCCCGGGTCGCATAACGGTGTCACTGTCCGACACGTCCTTGTCGCTGCGCAGCCGCCTGGCAGGTGGCCGCCTCTGTGAGAACGTGACCTGTATCCCTTGGGAGAGTATGTCGTGGCGAAGATCGTCGATCGCATCCTGCGCGCCGGTGAGGGACGCGAGCTCCGGCGCTTACAGGGCTTCGCAGCCCAGGTCAATGCTATCGAGGACGACTTCGAGACGCTGTCGGACGCGGAGCTGAGGGAGGAGACCGACCGGTTCCGGAGTCGACTCGCCGACGGGGAGACCTTGGACAGTCTCCTACCGGAGGCCTTCGCCGCGGTCCGTGAGGCGGCCAAGCGCACTCTCGGTAAGCGGCACTTCGACGTGCAGCTGGTCGGCGGGGCCGCACTGCACTTCGGGAATGTCGCCGAGATGAAGACCGGTGAGGGTAAGACCTTGGTCGCGACCCTGCCGAGCTACCTGAACGCTTTGGAGGGACGGGGCGTCCACGTCATCACGGTCAACGACTACCTGGCGCAGTACCAGTCGGATCTGATGGGCCGCGTCCACCGGATGCTCGGTCTGGAGACCGGGTGCATCCTGGCCAAGATGACACCTGCGGAGCGTCGGGCGGAATACGCCAAGGACATCACCTATGGCACCAACAACGAGTTCGGCTTCGACTACCTGCGCGACAACATGGCCTGGGCCACCGAGGAGATGGTGCAGCGCGGTCACAACTTCGCGATCGTCGACGAGGTCGACTCGATCCTCATCGACGAGGCACGTACGCCGTTGATCATCTCCGGTCCCAGCGACCAGGCCACGAAGTGGTACAGCGAGTTCGCGAAGATCGTCGAACACCTGCACCGGGGGCGTCCGGGGGATCGGGTCCGGGGCATCCTGCCCACCGGTGACTACGAGATCGACGAGAAGAAACGCGTCGTCGGCGTGCTCGAGCAGGGCATCGAGAAGGTCGAGGACCTGCTGGGTATCGACAATCTCTACGAGAGCGTGAACACCCCGCTGGTCGGTTACCTGAACAATGCGATCAAGGCGAAGGAACTGTTCAAGCGGGACAAGGACTACGTCGTCATCGAGGGCGAGGTGCTCATCGTCGACGAGCACACCGGACGTATTCTTCCCGGCCGTCGGTACAACGAGGGGATGCACCAGGCGATCGAGGCCAAGGAAGGTGTCGAGATCCAGAACGAGAACCAGACCCTGGCCACGATCACCCTGCAGAACTACTTCCGGTTGTACGCCAAGCTGTCCGGGATGACCGGCACCGCACAGACCGAGGCGGCGGAGCTCCACCAGATCTACAAACTGGGTGTGGTGCCGATCCCGACGAACCGTCCGATGGCCCGCCGCGACCAGCCGGATCTGATCTACCGCACGGAGAAGGCCAAGTTCGACGCGGTGGTCCAGGACATCGTCGTGAAGCACAAGAAGGGCCAGCCGGTACTGGTCGGCACGACTTCGGTGGAGAAGAGTGAATATCTCTCCCAGGAGTTGTCGAAGAACGGGGTGCGCCACAGCGTCCTGAACGCGAAACAGCACGAGCGTGAGGCGGCGATCGTCGCCGATGCGGGGCGTCGTGGCGCAGTCACGGTGGCCACCAATATGGCCGGTCGTGGTACCGACATCATGCTGGGTGGTAACCCCGAGTTCATCGCGGTCAGCGCATTGAAGTCCCGAGGGCTCTCCCCGGAGGAGACACCGGAGGAGTACGAGGCCGCCTGGGACCAGGCCCTGGCCCGTGCCGAGGAGGAGGTCAAGGCCGAGCACCAGGACGTGATGGGGCTGGGTGGCCTTTACGTCCTGGGTACGGAACGGCACGAGTCACGGCGGATCGACAACCAGTTGCGCGGCCGTTCGGGGCGGCAGGGTGACCCGGGAGAGTCCCGTTTCTACCTGTCCCTGCAGGACGAGCTGATGCGGATGTTCAACGGAGCCGTCGTCGAACGATTGATGGCCCGGACCAATCTGGAGGATTCGGTCCCGATCGAGTCGAAACTGGTCACCCGCTCGATCCAGAGCGCGCAAAGCCAGATCGAAGGACGTAACTTCGACATCCGGAAGAACGTCCTGAAGTACGACGACGTCCTCAACACCCAGCGCAAGGTGATCTACGGCGAGCGGCGTCGGGTCCTCGAGGGTGAGGACATGCACGACCAGATGGTGCATTTCATCACCGACACGATCGATTCCTATGTGGATGTCGCGACGGCCGAGGGCTTCGCCGAGGACTGGGATCTGGACACCCTCTGGGAAGCCTTGGGGCAGTTGTACCCGATGACCCTGTCCCTCGAGGAATTGGAGGACGCTGTCGGAGGGCGTGCCGGGATCACCGCGGAGATCCTCCGCGAGGAACTCGCCTCGGACGCCCTGCACGCCTTCGACCGGCGGACGCAGGAGCTCACCGAGCCGGTGATGAAGCAGGTGGAACGGCGGGTCGTGCTCGCGGTCCTCGACCGTAAGTGGCGGGAGCACCTGTACGAGATGGACTACCTCCAGGAGGGCATCGGTCTGCGTGCGATGGCTCAGCGCGACCCGGTGGTGGAGTACTCCCGCGAGGGCTACCAGATGTTCAACGCGATGCTCGACGGCATCAAGGAGGAGTCTGTCGGTTTCCTGTTCAACGTCGAGGTCGACGCCTCGATGGTCGCGGCGGCCGCCGCCGAGGAAGAGGTCCCCGAGGTGCACGCCAAGGGTCTCGAGGCGCACAAGTCCACGTCGTTGCACTACAGCGCCCCCTCGGACGACGGGTCGATCGAGGAGCACGATGAGACCCTTTCGGGCGGATGGACGGACTCCGGCGACCAGTTGAGCCGCGCTGAGCGCCGGGCCTCGCGGAAGCGCCGTAAGGCCTGAGTCCCCGACCCGGTCCGATGAGGCCGGGCTCTGTACCGGGTGCTACCCCATCTCGAGGGCGGTGATGATCCACCTGCCGTCGAGCCCTTCCATCCGAAGGGCCAGGGGTCGCACCCGGTATTTGTCTGCCAGGACGACGGTGGCTTCCACGATGCCGTCACGGACGTCGCACACCCGGACTCGTCTGACCACTACGGCGCGACGCGCGGGGGACCGTCCGACCTGGTGCGCCTGACGACGCAGCAGGGATTCGAAGACTTTCGGTGAGCAGTGACGCATCACCTGGGCCGCAGGGCGTGCACCCGCGGAGATCTCGGTGAGCGCGACGGCCATCCGAGCGACGAACTGTGGCGCGTCCGGGAGATCGGCGGTGGAGGTGGGGCGGCGCTCGAAGAGTCGGTCGGTGGTGGCCGAAGGACGGTTTCTGGGGCGGCGGACAGGCTCTTCCAGGGGGAGCTCGTCCTGAACGGTACCGACCGCAGCGCGGGTGACGGACAAGGGAACCCAGGTGGCGTCGGTGATCGGCGGCGGTGCGATGTCCGAAAGCGGGCGGATGTGGAGGGACGCGGGCGCAGCGGTGGTCATCGTGGGGCTTTCGGGCTGAGGGGGGCGATGAGGGTCTGTCCGGGGCGAAGGGAGGACGGATCGGTGAGTTCCGTCCGGTTGGCGGCGAGCCACCGTGGCCATTCGACGGCGATCTGGGCCGGGGTGGCCTGATCCCCGAGATGGTGGGCGGCGATCTGCCAGAGGGTGTCTCCGGGGCGGACGGTGACGCTTTTCATCCGTCCCGCTTGGTCGAGGGTGCGGTGGCGTGGACGTAGCCCGGGATCGGGCAGGGGGAGTTCGACGGCCGTGGACCGGTGGGTGGAGGGAGCGGTCGCGACGATCCCGGCAGGGCCAGGGCCAGGGCCAGGGCCAGGGGTGGATGCGTGGGCTTGGGGTGCCCATGCAGTGGTGGCCAGGGTGAGTGCGGCCAGCCGTCGCATCGTGGCGGGGGTGCTCCGCTCGACGAGGGTGTGAGCTGTGGCGCCGACTGCGCCGGGGATCTGTGTTGCCGCGCAGGCCAGGTGGATGCACAGCAGCCAGCCGGTGATCCCGGAGGTGATCGCGGCGGTGAAGCACTGGATGGCTGCTGCCGGGCTCGTGTTCGCGGTCGGTGCGGTCTGCCAGGCGTCCTGGGCGAACCAGTGTGTGCTCAGGGTGAGCAGGCCGAGTGCTGCCAGACGGGCGGCGAGGACACCTAGGCGCGATATGACCGTTTTGATGCGCTTCACCCCATAAATATGGCGTTTGATGCTGTTTGATGTCAATTGACCTAGAAAGGTGCTTCGGGAAACTTTCTGGTCCCATCCGGGCCCGCCCACTGAGGGATTCTCGAAAAAGAATGTGGGTCAAAGTGATCCCGTCGGTGCCGATGGGGTCGCATCGGTGTCTCGCGCACGGTGGTGCGGTGATCAACCGGCGCGACAGGCGGGCGCCTCGTTGCGACGGGACGAGGAAGGCGGGCAAGGTGCGCTGGGAACGACTCTTCGAAGACCTGGAAGCCCAGTGGGATGCCGACGCGCAGGCCAGCCGGGCGGCTGAGGTCGCCGACCGGACGCGTCGAGAGCGCGCCACCGTCACCCTGGTCGACCGACTGGCGGTCCACCGAGGGAAGCTGGCGATCCTGCTGGCCGGGGGACAACGCGTCGAGGGCGAACCTCAGGAGATCGGCGCGGACTTCGTCGTACTCGCGGAGCACGGAAGGAGGCACCTGGTGCCTCTGGCGGCCGTGGTCCAGATCACCGGATTGGGCGGCCGATCCGCAGGGGCCCGGCAGGCCGCGCGCATCCGGCGTTTCGGACTGGGCTATGCCCTACGCGCACTGGCCCGGGACAGAGTGGCCGTCGTACTCGAGGATCTCTCCGGGCGCAGCCTGACCGGGACCGTGGACGTCGTGGGCGCCGACCATCTCGACCTCTCCGAACACCCCCTCGACCTGCCGCGCAGGGGGGAATACGTACAGGGCCGTCGGTGCCTCCCCCTGTATGCCCTGGTCTGTGTGAGCCTCGGCTGAGGCGAGTCCTCTTCTGGCAATCGGATCCTGAAGTCAGAAACGGGCTTCGCGCTGTTCCTTGGCCGCCGCCTGCTGTTCGGCGTACTTGCCCTGGATGAACTCCTCGAGGACGTCGGTGTCCACCCGCCACTGACCGCGTCCGCCGATCTGGATGGCCGGCAACTCGCCGGACCGGACCAGGGCATACCCCTGGGCGGACGAGATCGCCAGCATCTCGCAGACCTCGGAGAGCGGGAGGAAACGGCGTGACATGGCTCTGCCTCTGTGTGGGACGGATATCGACGGAGGTGGAGGGCGCCCTGCCCGACCTCTTGTTTTGTCTATCACATGGCAGGTCGGGGAGGCGTTGCGTCGTCCACAGGTCCGAACGGGAGATATATCGGCATAAAACAGACAAATGGCATAATGGACGCTCGTACAGGAGCGCGCGCCGACCGCTCCCGCAACAGACCGCCGGAAGACGCCGCACCCAGGGGGACCCGCCATGTCCGAGAGCACCCACGCCCGCCGACTACGCCGACCGCACTGGCGTGACAGCAGATTGCTCATCGGTGTCCTCCTCATCGTTGCCTCTGTCGCTACCGGTGCCCGCGTCGTCGCCGCAGCAGGTCACACCGCACCCATGTACGCCGCCACCCATGCGCTCATCCCCGGTGAACGGCTCACCGCCGACCGACTCACCCGCGTCGACGTCGCCCTCGGAGAGACCTCCGAGAAATATCTTCCCGCCGACGAACCCCTCCCCGATGCCGTCGTCGTCCGAGAAGTCCGGCCAGGAGAACTCCTCGCACATACCGCCATCGCGCCAGGAGAACACGGCGGGCGCACCCCCGTCGTCATCCCGGTCCCCGCCGAGACCGCCCGCATGCTCATCGTCGGATCCACCGTCGACATCTGGATCAACGACAAACAGCTCGTCGCCGGGACCTCCCAGTTCGGCACCCCACGCAAAGCCGTCAAAGCAGCCCCTGTCGGACGCGTCCCCGACCCCGAAGAAGGCCGACTGGCCGGACTGGGAGCCACCGCCGTCCAAGTCCACATCCCGCACGCCGACGTCGAACGACTCGTCGGAGCCATGGATCAAGGCGCCAAGATCACCCTCGTCCCCACCACCGGCTCCGCACAACGGGACCGATGATGCGCACCACACTGCTCCTCGCCGTCCCCCAGGCCTGGGAAACCGCTGTCGTCGAAGCGCTCACCGCCTGCGCCCGGATAGAACTCGTCCGCCGCTGCGCAGACCTCCCCGAACTCCTCTCCACCGCCGCCGCCCACCTCGGCGAATGCGCGCTGATCGGCAGCACCCTCCCCGGACTGGACCGCACAGCCGTCGCCGAACTGCACGCCGCCGGCGTCCACGTCGTCGGCATGACCAGCCCTGGCAACGAAGGAGACGAACGACGCCTCCGCCAACTCGGCATCGCCACGGTGCTGCCCGCCGACACCCCCGCAGACCGGCTACAAACCGCACTCCTGGGCCGACCGCTGCCACCGCAGACCGCCCCTCTCCCACCCGAAACCCACCGCACCCAAGAGACCAGAACCGACCCCACGAACGAGGACCCAGACACCCCTCGGCTGCTCCCCGACCTGACCAGCCACCTCGCACAATGGGCCTCCGAACCACAGACACGGCCCACCGGCGACGCCACCGTCATGCTCACCCGCACCTCCGCACCCGCCGGTGACAACCCCTCGGACGACCACGACGAGCACCTCCCCGGCCGCACGATCGCCGTCTGGGGACCCGCAGGAGCGCCCGGCCGCAGCACCATCGCCCTGAACCTCGCCGAAGAAGCCGCCCTCGCCGGATCACACACCCTCCTGATCGACGCCGACCCCTACGGCGGCGTGCAAGCCCAGCTCCTCGGGCTCCTCGACGAATCACCCGGCCTCGCCGGAGCCGTCCGCGCAGCTAACCAAGGGCACCTCGACCGGCCCGGCCTGCAGAGATACTGCTCCACGGTCTCCACCCGCCTCTCGGTCCTCACCGGCATCACCCGCGCCGACCGCTGGCCGGAACTACGACCCTCACCCCTCGAAGACGTCCTGCACATGTCCCGCCTCGCCTTCGAATTCGTCGTCATCGACTGCGGATTCAACCTGGAGGACGACGAAGAACTCAGCTATGACACCGCCGCGCCCCGCCGCAACGCCAGCACCCTGACCTCACTCGCCCACGCCGACCATCTCGTCGTCGTCGGCGCAGCCGAACCCATAGGCCTGCAACGACTCGTCCGCGGACTCCAAGAACTGGACACCGTCCAGACCCCTCAGGCACGCACCATCGTGCTCAACCGGGTACGCGCCGGAGCCGTCGGACCCGACCCGCGCAACGCACTCGCCGCAGCCCTGGACCGTTTCGCCGGAATCCGTGAAGCCGTCTACGTTCCCGACGACCGAGCCGCCCTCGACCTGGCCACCCTCGAAGGCCGAACCCTTGCCGAATGCGCACCCCACTCCCCGGCACGAGAACCACTCACCGCGCTCGCCCGGATCCTGACGGACCGGACGCCGGCACCACCGGACACCCGCCGTCGAACCGGACACGGACGCCGGTGGCCGCACAGACTTCGCACACGCTGACCGCCCTCTGCACGTCACGGACGAACCCGCCTGTGTGAGCATGGAACCGTGGAGGATCACCTCAGCCCCTTGGGCACATCCTTTCTGTACCTGGAGAGCCCGACCACGGCGATGCACGCCGGATCGGTCCTGCTCCTCGAAGCCGGACCGGAGGGCATCGACCGGCAACAGCTCACCGAGCTGGTCATCTCCAGGACCGCAGGGGTCCGCAGATACCGACAGAAAGTACGAGAGATCCCAGGACGGATCGCCCCGCCGATCTGGGTCGACGCTGCCGACTTCGACCCGACCTATCACATCCGACACTCGGCGCTGCCCCGCCCCGGCACCCAGGAACAGCTCGAGGAATTCGTCGCCCGCATCATGTCCCGGCCGCTCGACCGGTCCCACCCGCTGTGGGAGCTGTACATCGTCGAAGGGCTGCGGGACGGACAGATCGCGCTGGTCACCAAGACCCATCAGGCGCTGGTCGACGGAATCGCCGCCGTGGACATCCCCCAACTTCTCCTCGACCCCGAACCCGCACCCGACGGAGAACGGCCCCCCGAACCGGCACCCTCCCGGGAACCCACCGACACCGAACTGTTCGCCTCATCGCTGATGACACTGGCCACCCGACCCCAACGCTGGTTCGACCTGGCCGCCGGCGGGCTCAGCGAGCTCACCGACATGGCCGGAAAAGTCCTCGGACACACCAGGACGATCGCCGGAGCCATGGCCCGCACCGCTGCCGACCCCGCCCCGCCCAGCCCGTTGAACACCACGGTCGGTGTCGCACGACGGATCGCTCTCACCCGGGTCCCGTTGACCGATTTCCGCGACGTCCGCGACAGCTACCACCACCTCAGCAATATTCGGGAATGCACGGTCACCGACGTGGTACTGACCGTGCTCACCGGTGCCCTACGATCCTGGCTGCAGAGCCGAGGCGAACCGGTCCACGACGCCGCCCGAGTCCGAGCGCTGGTCCCGGTCAGCGTCGTCGACTCCGAGACCGCAGTCGGAATGGGACCGTCCGTCCGAGCGTGCTTCGTGGACCTTCCGGTAGGAGAACCCGACCCGCTGATGCGGCTCGACCAGATCACCTTCCAGATGCGCCGCCAGGTCGGGGGAGGACGCGCAGTACGCGGACACGCGCTCGCCCAGATCGCAGGCTTCGCACCATCGACCCTGCACCACGTGGGGGCCCAGCTCGGCCATGCCGCAGCCCGCCGCTTCTTCAACCTGGTCATCACCAACGTGCCCGGACCCGAGCACACTTTGTGGGTCGCCGGGGCCCGGATGACCATCTGCTACCCGATCATCCCCCTCGCCCAGGGGCAGTCCCTCTCCATCGGCCTGACGTCCTATGCAGGGACGGTCGGTATCGGATTCAACGGCGACCGTGGCACGATGCAGGATCTCGGAACCTTCCCGACCTTCACCCGGGAATCCCTGAACGAACTGACAACAGCTCTCGACACGGACCGACCCACGTCGAGAACATCGGAGGAGGACGGACACGTGCGTGACATCCGGGTGTACCTGGCGCTGGGCGAGGACGGCTTGACGAGACTGGCCGAAGGACATCCCCTCGACGTCGGAAAGGTGCGCGCCAGCGCGGTCACCGCCCAGGTGCGTGCGGCCTTCCCGGAAGACGACGAGGAAGACCTGGAATACGACGCCCTGTTGGTAGCCGCCGAAATCGTCGCCGAGGAGAAACCCGGCACCCGGGTGGTCGTCGCCGCCGTCGACCTACCGATATCGACCCTGACCGTCGTGGAGGACGGGGACGGCTGGGTGGGCTTCGAGGTCGTCCTCGACCGACCGGTCCATGCCGCCGACCTCGTCGCAGTCCACGCCGCCGAGACCGGAGCCGGGCCGGACGACGAACTCCTCTGGTACGACGTCACCGAACTGGGTCGACTCGCCCGTGGGGAACTCTGAACCGGCACACCCCCCGGATCACCCCTGAGAACGCTCCCGGAGCCAGGTCTCACCGACCTGCTGCTCGGCTTCCAAGGCCGAACGCACCAAGGGCTCCGTGGCCCGCTCGACCGCCGCACCCATCAAGGGCACCTTGGCCGTCAGATCACCCACATAGGAGACACAGGTGCGTTCTCCCTCCGGGAACAACACCGCCTGCGCCGACAGCCGGACCGGGGTGCCCCGGACCTCCACCTCGACCTGCCCATCCCGACGACCGTCAGCCGCCGGCGCGGACCAACGGGTCCGTTGCACCGCGGTGACCGTCGAACCGACGAAGGACTTCATCATGTCGGGCAACCCGTCGGTCGACAGCCGGCGCGCCGTGGTCACCGACAACCCCGGGCCCTGGCTCTCGACCGTGATCGTGGCCTGCGCGTCCCCCGTCGCCGTGCACAAGGCGCGATGGAACCCCTCGTCGGCGAACATCTCGGCCACGGTCTCCGGCGCGGCCGGGTACGTCAGTCGGACAGAAAGTCTCATACCTTCAACGCTAACCGTCGTCGTCGGTCCGACCCGCATCCTGCAGACCCATGTCTCCGGCCGGACCGGACCGGGCCGCAGCCCGACATGCCGCAGTGAGCTCGACACAACATTTCCGGAGCCGACTTCTCGCCCGCCCTGCCGCGGCGACCGCCTCATGACGCAGATCATCCGACCCGGCACGCTGCCACAGCGCCTCCGCCGCGGACATCGCCTCGGCATAACCGGTCAACGCAGCCGCCAAGACCGCGGCCGACTCCTGAAGAACCTGCCCGCCAGGGCTGTCCGCGCGCTCGGAGGACATCGTCCGCCAACGACGGATCTCCTGCCCGACGACGGCTGCCGCCGCCCGAACGGATGCCGCGTCGGTGTACAACCGCGGGTCGGTTCCGTCGTCGCCGCGGGCGCTCATCGGGGAGGCTCGTCCAGCGCGAGGGCCAGCGCGGCCAAGGCGTCGAGCGTGTCCCTGACCGTCCGCTGCTCGGCCTGCCGACCGATGTCCACCGGGAGATCGCCGAGGACCTCGGCGAACCGTCGACCGGGAAGAGGACAGCACACCGGAGGCTCGGAGCGGGGCGACGGAGCTTCTGAGGGGATCACGGGCACCAGGGTAGGGCCCCCGACCGTTCCCGGGGCGCCACCGTGATGACCCCTGTGGACTAGTCCGAAGTAGCTCATCCGAGCGAAAAATGCGAAACCAGCCCTCAGGTGCTCGGGCAACGCACAACCGCGTGGATAACCTGAAGCAACCACCGCAGATCGGTGTGTCCGATGGACCTGAAGGTGAGTCCCCTCATGACCTTGACCTTGGAAGAGTCTCGTCACCAGCTGCTCCGTTCGGCAGCCCAACTCGTCGGGCGCTCGCCCGGGGAACCGGCCGAACGGCTCCTGCAACGTTACTACCGGCACGTTGTTACCGAGGACCTGCTGGCGCGGCGTCCCGAGGACCTCGTGGGCGCTGCCCTCTCCCACCGCTCCCTGGCCGGGCAACGCCCGGTCGGCTCGGCGAATGTGCGCGTGTTCACCCCCACGGTCGAGCAGGAGGGCTGGACCACCGGGCATACGGTCGTCGAGATCGTCACCGACGACATGCCCTTCCTGGTCGACTCGGTGTCGGCCTATCTGGCCCGGGAGAACCGTTCCGTGCACTTGCTCGTACACCCGCAGCTCGTCGTCCGACGGGATGCCGCCGGCGTGCTGCAAGAGGTCCTCGACGTCCGTGGGCAAGAGGTTCCGGACGAATTCGGCGTCGGCGTCGAATCGTGGATGCACCTGCAGATCGACCGGGAGAGCGACCCCCAGGCCAGGGAGGAGCTCGCCGTCGGACTGCGCCGGGTCCTCGCCGACGTCCGGGTCGCGGTCGAGGACTGGCCCAGGATGACCCAGCGGGCACAGGACCTCGCCGAGGAACTCGTCCAATTCCCTCCGGCAGGGATCGACAACGACGAGGTCGAAGAAGCCCGTGCTCTGCTCAGATGGCTTTCCGAGGGGCGTTTCACCTTCCTGGGCTACCGGGAGTACACGCTGGGTTCGGACATCGACGGCGAAATCCTGGAGCCGGTCCCCGGTACTGGCCTGGGCCTCATGCGGTACGACGCCGAGAACCCGGCCGCGTCAGGTTTCAACCGGTTGACCGGGCCTGTGGCGCAGAAGGCGCGGGAGAAGAAGGTCCTGGTGGTCACCAAGGCCAATACGATCTCCACCGTGCACCGCCCGGTCTACCTGGACTACGTCGGGGTGAAGACCTTCTCGCCGTCGGGCGAGGTCACCGGGGAACGCCGCTTCATCGGGCTCTTCACCGCCGGCGCCTACACGCATTCGGTGACCCAGGTCCCCTATATCGCCCAGAAGGTCCAGCGGATCATCGAGCAGAGCGGTTTCGCGCCCGACAGCCACCTGGCCAAGGATCTCCTGGAGGTCCTGGAGACCTATCCCCGCGACGAACTCTTCCAGTCCGACGTCGAGGCGCTGTCCGAGATCTCCACGGCGGTCGTCCACCTGCACGAGCGCCGTCAGGCCCGGCTCTTCCTGCGTAAGGACGACTACGGCCGGTACATGAGCTGTCTGGTCTACATCCCCCGGGACCGCTACAACACGACGGTGCGCCTGCGCCTGGAGGCCCTGCTCAAGAGGGCCTTCAAGGGCGAGAGCGTCGAATATACGACGCGGGTCTCTGAATCGTCCCTGGCCAGGCTGCACTTCGTGGTCCGGGTCAAGCAGGGCACCGAAGTGCCCGATGCGCATCTGGACGAATTGCAACGCCAGGTGACCGAGGCGGCCCGAACCTGGGCGGAGGACCTCAGCGAGGCGGGCCGGGCCGAGTGCGGCGAGGAAGCCGCCGCCCGTCTGCTCTCCAGGTGGGGCGATGCCTTCCCCGAGGCCTACAAGGAGGACTTCCAGGCGCGGGTGGCGATCGCCGATCTCCGCCATGCCGAGCAGCTCGGTGACAGCACCGATCTGCGGCTGAACGTCTATCACGTCCCGGGGGCACCTACGGGGGAGCGACGACTGAAGCTCTACCGCCAGGGTTCGTTGTCGTTGACGGCGATCCTGCCGATCTTCACCGACATGGGTCTGGAGGTCACCGACGAACGCCCGTACCGCTTGCAGGGGGCCGATGGCACCGTCGTCCACATCTACGACTTCGGGATCCGTGCCGATCAGGAGGAGTCCTGGACCCGTGGCCCCGAAGGAGCCCGCAGCAGGTTCCAGGAGGCTTTCAAAGCGATCTGGTCGGGTGAGGCGGAGAGCGACGGGTTCAACGCCTTGGTGCTCTCCGCCGGACTGGACTGGAGGCAGGTCGTCATCCTGCGCGCCGTGGCCAAGTACCAACGGCAGACCGGGACCCCGTTCACCCAGTCGTACCAGGAGGGGACGCTCACGACGCATTCGGTCTTGGCCCGTCACCTGGTCGAACTGTTCGAGAAACGTTTCGACCCGGACCTGTTCGGCGGTCTGGCCTCCTCGGAACGTCAGGCTGCGCAGGACGAGGTCATCGAGCGCATCCAGGCCGCACTGGACGACGTGGCCAGCCTCGACCAGGACCGCATCCTGCGCTCCTTCCTGGGCGTCATCCAAGCCACCTTGCGGACGAACTTCTACCAGACTCCTCGTGCCGGGGAGGACGGTTTCGTCCCGGATGTGAAACCGACGGTCTGTTTCAAGCTCGATCCGAAGCAGGTGCCGAATATCCCCGCGCCCCGACCGATGTTCGAGATCTGGGTGTACAGCCCCCGGGTCGAGGGCGTGCATCTGCGCTTCGGCAAGGTCGCCCGCGGCGGTCTGCGGTGGAGCGACCGGCGGGAGGATTTCCGGACCGAGATCCTGGGTCTGGTCAAAGCGCAGATGGTCAAGAACGCGGTCATCGTCCCGACCGGGAGCAAGGGTGGCTTCTTCGCGAAGCAGCTACCCGATCCGGCCGTCGACCGGGACGCCTGGCTGGCGGAGGGTATCGCCTCCTACAAGCTGTTCATCTCTTCCTTGCTGGACGTGACCGACAACCGGGTCGGCGGGGAGATCGTGCCGCCCGAACGGGTCGTACGTCATGACCCGGAGGACCCGTACCTGGTGGTTGCGGCCGACAAGGGCACGGCCAAGTTCAGTGATATCGCCAACGGGGTCGCCCAGAGCTACGGCTTCTGGCTGGACGACGCCTTCGCCTCCGGTGGTTCGGCCGGGTACGACCACAAGGGCATGGGTATCACCGCCAGGGGAGCCTGGGAGTCGGTGAAGCGGCATTTCCGGGAGCTGGACGTCGATATCCAGACCGAAGAGTTCACCGCGGTCGGTGTCGGGGACATGAGCGGTGACGTCTTCGGTAACGGCATGTTGTTGTCGCCGTGCACCCGTCTGGTCGCGGCTTTCGACCACCGGCACATCTTCCTCGATCCGGCTCCCGACGCGGCGGTGTCCTATGCCGAGCGTCGGCGGATGTTCGACCTGCCGAGGTCGTCCTGGGACGACTACGATCGTGCGTTGATCAGTGAGGGTGGTGGGGTCCATCCGCGGACGGCGAAGTCGATCGCGTTGAGTCCCCAGGTCAAGGAGCGGCTGGGGATCGCCGATTCGGTGTCCGCGATGACTCCTGCGGAGTTGATGAAGGCCATTCTCCTGGCGCCGGTCGACCTGGTGTGGAACGGCGGCATCGGTACCTATGTGAAGGCGTCCACGGAGACCTCTGCGCAGATCGGCGACCGGGCGAATGACGCCATTCGGGTGGACGGCCGGGATCTGCGCTGCCGGGTTGTCGGCGAGGGCGGCAACCTGGGGTGCAGCCAGCTGGGACGGATCGAGGCAGCAGCGGCCGGGGTGCGGATCAACACCGATGCCATCGACAACTCGGCCGGGGTGGACACCTCCGACCACGAGGTCAACATCAAGATCCTGCTCACCGGGATGACCCGGGAGGGCGATATGACCTTGAAGCAGCGCAACGCCCTGCTCGCCTCGATGACAGGTGATGTGGCGGGTCAGGTGCTGCGGGACAATTATGAGCAGAACGTCCTGTTGGGCAACGCCCGGAGTCAGAACTCGGTGATGTTGGCCGTGCACGAGCGTTTCATCCGGTGGTTGGAGGAGCGCGGTGAGCTGGACCGCGCGTTGGAGTTCCTGCCGGACGAGGCCGAGATCAACCGTCGTAAGCAGAACGGTGACGGGTTGGAGTCGCCGGAACTCTCCGTGCTGGTGGCTTACGCGAAGCTGGCTCTCAAGTCCGATCTGAGTGAGAGTGGGTTGGCCGACGAGCCGTGGTTCCGCAGTACTTTGGCGGAGTACTTCCCGCCGGCGGTGCGCGAGTCCTATCTCGATCATCTGGACGAGCATCCGTTGCGGCGGGAGATCATCGTCAACTCGGTCGCCAACTCGGTGGTGAACCGCGGCGGGATCACCTTCATGTTCCGCGCTGCCGAGGAGACGGGGGGCAGCCCGGAGCAGATCGCGACGGCTTTCGTGATCGCGCGGGAGATCTTCGACCTGAGGTCGTTCGTCGAGGCAGTGGAACAGTTGGACAATGTGGTCTCCACGGACATCCAGACGCGGATGTATCTGCAGTTCCGTCGGTTGCTGGACCGTTCGGTGCGGTGGTTGTTGCAGCGGCGTCCGGGGCGGGTCGATGTAGCGGCGGAGATCGAGCGGTTCAGTGCACCGATCGCCGATCTGGGTGCGCAGCTGCCCGATCTGCTCGTCGGTGAGGAGGCGGAGCGTCAGCGGGCCAGCGCGCAGCAGATGATGGAGGCGGGAGTTCCGGAGGCCTTGGCCGTGCGTTGGGCGGGCTTGCTGGACCTGTACGCCTGTCTGGACATCGTGGAGCTGGCGCAGGATCTGGACCAGCCGGTGGTCGAGGTGGCGAAGGTGTACTTCGCGACGTCGGAGCACTTCGGGGTGGACGGGATGCTCGGCCGGGTGGCGGAGCTTCCGCGGAAGAACCGGTGGGATGCTCTGGCCCGTGGCGCGATGCGGGACGATCTCTATTCGGCGTTGGAGTCGTTGACCCGCTCGATCGTGACCTCTACGGAGCTGTCGCAGGAAGCTCCGCAGCGGTTGGCGTCCTGGTTGGAGACCAATGCGGCGGCGATGGAGCGGACTCGTGCGGCGTTGAGCGGTATCGATGATCTGGAGCAGCCCGGGTTGGCACCTCTGTCGGTGGCATTGCGCACTCTTCGCGGGGTGGCGCGGGCCGGTGGTGCTGTCGGCTGATCGGGCGGTATGCCGGACGTCGACGGCGCCTCGTCCTTCTCTACGGGGGAGGGTGAGGCGCCGTCGACGTCCGGGGCCGGTGGATCGGCGGGGGGACCGCCGGGGGGGGGGTGTTCCGCTCCAGGCGGTGTCCTTCGGGTATGGCGCAGAGCGAGCTCCGGGTGCTCACGGGTACGCTCGGGCCGTGCCGACACTCAACGATGTCCTTCAGGAGCACCCCGGTCTGGGGGCAGCCGATGTCGATTGGTTGCATCTTCTCGTGGGTGACTGGCAGATCCTGTCGGATCTGTCGTTCGCCGATCTGGTGCTCTGGGTCTACGACACCAGATTGGCTCCGGGCAGCTGGGTGGCGGCGATGCACGTGCGGCCGAATACCGGCCCGTTGGTCTTCTTCGACGACATCGTGGGTTCGGTGGCGGGGGCGGGCCGTCAGGCGCTCCTGGAGCTGTGTGCGAGTCGGGGCCGGGTGATCCGTGACCGGGTGCCGGAGTGGCGTGACGAGGTTCCGGTGCGTGAGGATGCGATCCCGGTGGTTCACGGTGGGCGGGTGATCGCGGTCATCACCCGGCACAGCAATCTGGCGACGATGCGTTCGCCCAACCGGTTGGAACTGACGTTCCGGGGGATCGCGGACACCTTGGCGCGGATGATCGCCTCGGGGGAGTTCCCGATGGCTGGTGCTCCGACGGGGATGCGTCGTGGCGCGCCGCGGGTGGGTGACGGGGTGGTCCGCCTGGACATCGAGGGGGTGATGACCTATGCCAGTCCGAATGCGATTTCGGCATTGCATCGGTTGGGGCATCACGGCGGGGTGGAGGGGGTCTCGTTGAGTGAGGTCACCACTGCGCTGATCCCCGGGCATACCCAGGTCGACGAATCCTTGGCCGTGGTGGTGACCGGGCGGGCTCCTTGGCGCACGGAGGTGGAATCGCGTTATGCGACTTTGTCGCTGCGGGCGATTCCGTTGACGGAGGGTGGGGCGAGGATCGGCGCGGTCGTCCTGCTGCGTGATGTCAGCGAGTTGCGTCGCCGTGAGCGCGAGCTGTTGACGAAGGATGCCACGATCCGGGAGATCCATCATCGGGTGAAGAACAATCTGCAGACGGTGGCGGCGCTGTTGCGTCTGCAGTCGCGCAGGGTGACCGATGATCATGCCAAGGCGGCCTTGCAGGAGGCGGTGCGGAGGGTGGCGACGATCGCTCTGGTGCACGAGACGCTCAGTCAGGGTCTGGAGGAGGTCGTCAATTTCGACGACATCGTCGCGCGGGCGTTGAACGCGGTGGTGGAGGTCGCCAATCAGGATGACGACATCTCCTGGAGGCGCACGGGGAGTTTCGGGATGATCAGCGCTGAGGACGCCACGTCGATGGCGATGATCGTCACCGAGTTGGTTCACAATGCGGTCGAGCACGGGTTGCGTCCGGGTGGGGGGACGGTCACGATCGACGCTCAGCGTGGGCAGGAGGGCGATGACGAGTACGTGACGGTGGTGGTCGCCGACGATGGGTCGGGGCTTCCGGATGATTTCCGTCCGGGGAATTCAGGCTTGGGAACTCAGATCGTGAGCGCACTGGTGCAGGATCTGAGGGGGACCATCGAGTGGCGTCCGTACGAGCCGAAGGGGACGCAGGTGATCTTCCGGGCCAGGTTGCGCAGGGCGACGGCCGGGGCGTGACACGCGGAGGCGGGCGGCTGCGACCATTGTGGTCGGGCCGCCCGCCTCCGGGAAGTCTGTCGGGTGTCCTCAGCTGGCGCGGCGTGCGCGGGCGTTGCGACGTTTGAGGGCGCGGCGTTCGTCCTCGGAGAGTCCCCCCCAGACGCCTGCGTCCTGGCCGGACTCGAGAGCCCACTTCAGGCAGGTGTCCTGTACGTCGCAGCGTCGGCAGACGGCCTTGGCCTCTTCGATCTGCAGCAGGGCAGGGCCGGTGTTGCCGATGGGGAAGAAGAGTTCGGGGTCCTCCTCCAGGCACGCAGCGCGGTTGCGCCAATCCATCATCAAGCTCCTGTGTGTGTGCGGGTTTTCCGGTTACGGGCGGGAACATCCCCGGAAAGACGTCACGTCTCTTCCCTATCGGATGGCGACGGAGAAGGAACGTGGCGACGATCGGCCACTATTAAGCGTGTGCGTCGGGTCTCGTCTCGTGCGACGACGCCAGCGCGACCAGGCCAACGTCGGTGGTGGCCGGATTGTTCCACGCGGTCAGTGCCTCACTTGTCCGCGGAAGTCCACACGCAGTTCATGTGGTGATTTCCGGTGAGACGTCAGGCTCTGCTCGGTTGATTCAGTCTACGGGCATGGCCGGTCACAGGGGAAGAGTTTTGCGCATAACCGGCCCAGGTTAGCCTGAAAACAACCTGATTGCGTTCGGTGTCCACGGGCGTGTCGGCAGGTCGCACGTCCTGAACGGTCGTCCGTGAGTTCGATGAAGTGATGTTGATACTTCAATGAGCGTCTCATATTTCGGGCGACCGGTGGATGTTCAACGCCGGTGGAAGTCCACAGCCCTCTCCGCCGGTCCTGATCGGTACGTTGACGGAGTGCCCCGAGTTCTCGTAGCCCCCCAGGAGGTACCCGGCGCCGCTGCCAAGGTGGCCGTGGGCTCCCTCCTCGTCCAAGTCGCGATCATCCTCGGTTTCGTTGCCTTCTACGTCGTCGAACTCGTCCGCGGAGAAGGTGACGACAGCATGCGGGTCGCCATGTCGGTCGTCGTCTTCCTCCTCGGTGCGGCCGGGCTCCTCGTCCTCGCCCGAGGTCTATGGGTCGGGTCTGAGTGGCCGCGCACACCCACCGTTCTGTGGAACGTCCTCGTACTCCTGCTGTGTCCGACGATGATCGAAGCCGGTCAGCCGTTGCTTGCCGTCGGGGTCGCCGCACTCTGCCTGAGCGGGGCGGGAGGCACGATCCTGGCCGCGCGAGATGCGCGGAACACCTGAACCACCCGAGAACGTCCGTCGTCCATCACGACAGCCCGGCCAGGGACCAGCGGCTCGTGGACGGACACGCCCGTCCCGTAGAGATCGCCGCAGCGCGGCCCCGGGTTCAGGACCACCCCGTAGGACGAGCGACGCAGCCTGCCGACCAGACCCCGATAGGAGTCCACCAGTTCGCTGAACGAACCGGCGGCGACCACCGACCCGGTATGGCCGGCCGCGGCGTACGCCGCCAGCACCTCCTCGAAGCGGCCGTCCACCTGATCTACGTCGTCGACCAGACAGATCGTGCGGGTCTCCTCCTGCAGCCGTGCCAACAATGTCTCCGCGTCCTCCGGGCCGAAGACCTGCCCGTCGCCCGTCGAGAACCCGCCCCGAGGGTGACAACGGACGTGAGGCACCCCGGCCGCATGGAGACGCCCCGCGATCAGCTCCAGCACATTGGTGCGCCCGCTGCCCCTCGGCCCGGCGACCAGGACACCTCGTCCGTCCAGGACCAGACCTGCGACAGAACCGTCGTGATCGATGGCGAAGGGCACCTCCACCGAGAGTCCGTCGACATCCACGGCCGGAGTCGTCGACAGATCCCTCTCCTCGATCTGAGGGGGCAGCGCGCGCACCCGGATCTGTGGTCCGGAACAGTGGCGGTGGGACATCTCGCGCTCTGGCTGTGTGTCGTCCGTCCCGTGGCCGTGGACATCCGGGAGAGCCACCTGCCCTGCATTCTCGTTCCAGGAGAACCGGACACGGCCGGGGATCTGCCGACCAGGGACCGGTTCCACCCCGGCCAGATAGGCCTCCGTCGGATCCGCCAGTGGCAGGATCATCCTCCGGGTGAGCACCGAGGAGACCGGCCCGCTCAACAGACCTCGCCCTCCGGCGGCCAGCACGGTGATCCCGGCGACGGATCCGGCGCGCACGGCCTGGACCAAGGACTCGGAGCCGACACCGTGATCGACCCGGTCCAGTGCGTCCCGCAGATCCTCCCAGGTGTCGATCACGAGCAGCCGTCGTTGAGTCGACGGCTCGCTGCGGCAGGCCAGCTCGTGGAACAGGTCGATGAGTCTCCGGACGGCTCCGATCTCGTCCAATCGCAGATAGGCGCCGATGTGGGGTTGGCGACGCAGGCTGGCCAATGCGCCGGAGGCGTCGACGACGTAGACGGCGAGATCCGTAGGGCAGGAAGCCTGCACCGCGGCCAGGACCAGTGAGGTCACGGTGGTGCTCCGACCGCTCCGAGGCCCGCCGACGACGGCCAGATGGCCCTGGCCGGGATGCCAGCTGGCTGCGCTTCGTCCGTGTCCGGAGGGGTCGTCGACGACCACCGTCGGTCGGAGCGGACCTGCGCATTGTGCAGGCACGAGGACCTTTCCTGCGGGCGGGTCACCCAGACCGTCGAACAGTCCGTGACTTCGGACGGTGAGCTCCTCGATCTCTTTCGAGGTCAGTTCGACCGGTAGCGGTGGGAGCCAGGGCGGCGCCGGTGGGCGGGCGCCGGTGAGGGCGCAGGACTCGACGAGTGCGGTGACGAGACGGTGCAGGTCGGGGGAACCCTCTTCTTCTGGACGATCGGCTACCTGGGAGGAGTGCAGGGGACGTGCAGAATGGATCAGCCGAGGCGCGTCGGCGCACGGGCCTCGGCCTAGCGTCGGGAGGCGACGCACTTCCACCGGGATCTCTTCGCGGCCGGGTCTGCTCCCCAGGTAGGTGGTCTGCACGACGGTGGCCTCCTGGTCGGCGCCACGGATCACGGCGCGTCCTGGGTGCCGTGGGCTGATCCGGGCGGCGGCGTCGGTCTCCACCAGGTCGAGGGAGTCATGCGGATCGCGGACCCTGAGCGCGATCCGCAGGGAGATGTTGGCCCGCATGTCGGCCGAGACGATGCCGGCCGGGCGCTGGGTGGCCAGCACGAGGTGCAGTCCCAGGGATCGTCCGAGGGCGGCCAACCGGACCAGCCCGGAGACGAAGTCGGGTAGTTCATCGGCCAGCGAACGGAATTCGTCGACCACGACGACGAGCCGTGCGATATGGGTCAGTGGTCGACCGTCCTTTCCGTGGCGTCCGGCGTCGACCATCCTGTGGTATTCCTCCAGGTCGCTCGCACCGGCCGCCCGCAAGGCGGATTCTCTCCTGCGGAGCTCGGCGTCGAGTCCGGTCAGGGCCCGGCGGGTCTGTGATTCATCGAGGTCGGTGACCAGGCCGACGACATGGGGCAGCCTGGCGCAGGCGTCGAAGGCGGAACCACCTTTGTAGTCGATCAGGACGAAGGCCAACCGATCCGGACGGTTCCCCCGGGCGAGTTCGGCGACGAGCGTGCGCAACAGTTCGGACTTTCCCGAACCGGTGGTGCCCCCGATCAGGACGTGCGGGCCGTCGGCGCACAGGTCGAGACGGACAGCACCTTCGGCATCCCGACCTACGACGATCTCGGTGCTCGCCGGGGTGACCGCCCACTGCCGGGTGATCTCCCGAGGATCGAAGGGCATTTCGGTGAGCTCGGTGATCCGCACCGAGTCGGGGAGCTCGCCACCGGTCGAGGGGGTGGCATCCCGCAGCGGGGCGAGTGCCCGGGCGATCTCCTCGGCGACCTCCTGGGGACACAGGTCGGGCCGGACGGTCTGTGTGCCGGTGGGGGTGCGGAGCCGCGCGTGGTCACCGGTTCCTGGCCGGTGTCCGACCCGGACGGTGGTGGTGCATTCGGCGAACAGCTCACGGTGGTCCGTCGCGAGGTGCAGCACGGCGACGCCGTGGTCCGGCCCTTCCCTGAGCAGGGCGGACAGGTCGGCGTGCTCCCGTAACCGGTGCCCGCCGAGGAGGACGACCAGTTGGTCGGGTCCGGCCTCCGTCCTGGGCCGGGCGCTCGGTGTTCCCCTGCGGGTCTGCAACTCGGACAGCAGGGGATTCAGTCCACGGCGGAGTCCGTCACGGTCGGTGGCGAGGAGGATCCGTGTGTTCGCGGGGTCGCTCTCGTCGCGCAGGTGAGGAAGTCGGGAGAGCCATTCCCATCCGGTCAGACAGGCCCGGTCCTCACCGATGACCCACAGGCGAAGGGCTCTGGGACTGTGCCAGGTGGCTGTCTGGATCAGGAGTGACCGGGCCAATCCGTCGGCGATACGACGGGACTCGGCGCCGGACGTATCCGGCGCTATCCCGGTGACATCGGCGACGTCGATGGTGATCGGGACGTCGGTCAGCGCGGGGCTCTCCGTACGTTCTCCGTGGCGGACGGTCAACGTACTCGGCATACTGCCTCGGCCCACGCGCAGGTGTATCCAGTCGTGGTCCTGGGGTCGCCGTGCCCATAGGCGGTGATCGCGAGTTCGGCAGACCTCTGCGACGGTGGCCAGGTCCGGGCAGGAGAGTGCCCGCACCGAGGTCTCCTCGGCCAGGAGCACGGCGATATTCCGGCGGATCTGTTCCGATCGGGCCAGGTGCCGCTCTGCCTCTTCTGCTTCGCGGCGACGGCGGTGCCGTCGATCGGTGAGCTGTTGTGTCAGGGAGAGCGCCGGCCCCAGGAGGCCGAAGAGGAGGAGGGCGGGACTGTTCAGGAGGAATGCGGCCGCTGCGGAGAAGACCGCCGGCAGCAGGAGGAGGAGCATGGAGAGTCGGGGTTGCTCGAGCTCCGCCGGAGCTGCGGGTAAGGAGACGGTGTGTGGCGGGGGCTGGATGATGTCGCGAGGTGCGGGGTGGAAGCGGATCGTCCCGTCCCCGCAGGCTCGGCCGGCGACCGGGGGAGTGTCCCGCAGGGGGACGACGGTGATCCCGCTCGCTCCCAGTTGCAGGATGTCCGACATGCCGACAGGAGCACAGTCACCGTCCAGGAGGGTGTCGTCGAGACGTACGCCATTGCTGGCGCCGTGGTTGTGGACGGTGATCCCGGCCGGGGTGATCCGCAGGGTGGCATGTCGCCGGGAGACGGTGCCGTCGTCCAGGGTGAGTGCCGCGTCGGGGCTCCGGCCGATCAGGTGGTCTCCGTAGGGCAGGACGGCTCGGCGTCCTGCGTCCGGGCCGGAGAGGACTCGTAGGTCGACGACGGGTGGCCGGTCGGGGGCCGCTTCGTGGGGCGTCTTCCAGGTGATGACGGCTCCGTCGAGCAGCGGTGGGCAGCCGAAGAGGTGGGTGTCCTGGAGGGGGACATCGGTGCAGTGGGGGAGGAGTCGCCTACCTTCGGGCCCGGGCCCGGGCCCGGGTCGGGAGGTCGGGAGCCCGAGCTCCTGTTCGAGGACGGCTCGCAGTGTCGAGAACGGGGTGTCGCGGGGAACGGTGACGAGCAGGTCCTGGTCGGTGCCGCGGGTGGGGTCGCAGCGGCGCAGGGTGATCGTGAGCTCCATGCGGAGCATCTTGAGTGCGCGGGGTCCGGCGGCGTGTCCCGGAGCGGAGCGCCTGTGGATAAGTGGTGGGTGTGCGGGGTACTTCCGGGTAGCGCCAACCTTCGATAGCGTAACTTTCGCTACCGTAACTTACGGTGGAGAAACTTACGTCAGCGTAAGTTCCTTCACCAGGACCTGCCCACACCTACCCACGGAGCCACGCGATGACCTTCTCCACGGTGCCGACGATCATCCAGGGCGGCATGGGGGTCGCCGTCTCCTCCTGGCAGATGGCGCGCGCGGTCGCCGCGGCAGGGCAACTCGGCGTGGTTTCCGGCACCGCGCTGGACGCCGTACTGGCCCGACGCCTGCAGGACGGAGACCCAGGCGGGCACTGCCGGCGGGCACTCTCCCATTTCCCCGACCTGGCGATGGTCGAACGGGTACTGGCGAGATACCTCCGCCCGGACGGGCGTGCGCCCGGTGTCCCGTACCGTCCGCACCCCCGCCTGACCGCGGAACCGGGTCAGGACGCTCTCGACCTGTCGATCACCGGGAACTTCGTCGAGGTATGGCTCGCCAAGGAGGGCCACCAGGGGATCGTGGGGATCAACCTGCTGGAGAAGATCCAGATGGGAACACCTGCCGCACTGCTGGGGGCCATACTGGCCGAGGTCGACGTGGTGCTCATGGGCGCGGGCATCCCCCGCGAGATCCCCGGGGTACTCACGGCGCTCGCTGCGGGGCGGCCATGCGAGCTCACCGTCGACGTGGTCGGAGCCACTCGCCGACACGTCGTGGCACTCGATCCGGGCGCCGCACTGGGAGTGCCCGTGCCGGACCTGCGCCGGCCGGAGTTCTTGGCGATCGTGTCGGTGCATTCACTGGCGACCTATCTGTGCCGTGACGACCGGATCCGACCTGATGGTTTCGTGGTGGAAGGCCCCCAGGCCGGTGGTCACAGTGCCCCACCACGTGGTCGGCTGCGCCTGGGGGAGGACGGCGAACCGGTCTACGGACCACGGGATGTCGCAGATCTGGGTGTATTCGAGGCCTTGGGGGCGCCTTTCTGGCTGGCCGGCGCCCAAGCCGACCCCGAGGGGGTGGCCGCAACGTTGGCTACGGGCGCATCCGGGGTGCAGTGCGGCACCGTCTTCGCCTTGTCCACCGATTCCGGCCTGACCGGTCGGCTGCGCGCGCGACTGCTGGCCGAGATCGACTCGGGTCGTCTTCGGGTGCGGAATGATCCCCGGGCCTCGCCCACGGGCTTCCCGTTCAAGTTGGCCGAGTTGTCCGGCACGGTCGCGCAGGCCGAGGTCTACGAGCAGCGGCCGCGGTTGTGCGATCTCTCTTATCTCCGCGAGCCCTACGAGCGGCTGGACGGTTCATTGGGTTATCGCTGCGCCAGTGAGCCGGTGGAGATTTATCTGCGCAAGGGTGGGGTGGAAGCCGATACGGTCGGGCGACGGTGTCTGTGCAATGCCTTGATGGCCGATATCGGCCTGGGGCAAACCCGTAAGGACGGCTATACGGAGCTTCCGGGGGTGACCTTGGGTCAGGATCTGCGGGGGGTGCGGCTGTTGTCGGAGCTCTATCCGCAGGGATGGTCTGCGGCGGAAGCCGTGCGGTGGCTGCTGTCCGCCGACGGGGGTCAGGACTCTTCCTCCCCGAATTCGCCGACCCACCATGCATCGATCTGACTTGTCCGGACGCGGGTGAACCGGATGTTGACCAGCTGATCGCCGATGACGACCTTGACGTGGGTCAGGTTGAGATATTCGGGCTTGGGGACGGGGAGGTGCCGGGCTTCTCGGCGGTTGCGGAAATCGGTGCGATGTTGCACGGCGTCGGGGAGGACGACCTGGAATCCTTCGCCGAGTTCCTGTCCGTTGCGTCCGCCGGATTCTGCGAGATAGGCGGTCCACAGTTTCGTCCATCGGGCGAAGGAGACGGCTCGTCCGGAGAGCACCGTGCCGTGCACGGACAGGCCGATGCTGATGGCCTTGTCGGTGTCGGCTTCGCCGGGTATCGCTGAGAGCAGGGAGTCGAGCAACCAGTCCTTGGTGTCGAAGTCTGCCGGGGTGAGTCCGTCGGGGTCGTTGGCCCAGTCGTATTCGAGCGGGGGAAGGGTCCCGGTGCCATGGGGGATGTTCATGTCATCGACCATGAACCCACATTAGGGTGGCTTGTCCGAAAATGCCCGAAGATGGATTCCCTTCGGCGCCAAATGGATCCTGGTCTTCCGGGGGTCTCGCCGGGTCCGGTGGGGGCCGGTGGCCGGAGGTGGGGCCCATGAGCCCGAGTGTCCGGTTCGACCTGAGATGTGACAGGACTCACGTCACGCGGGAGGCTCGTCGAATCAGCTGCCCCGGGTGGGGGTTCATTGCCCCTGTGGGTCGAATTCCCGTCGTGGTCCCTCCTGGCGCCTCATGATGAGCCCGAACGTCCTGAATCACCCTTAAGGTTCTTTTCGGACATTCGTCCAGGTCGAGAACTGACATATCGGGGGATGAGCGATGACACCGGCGGGGGAGCTGGTCGAGAACGAGGTGCGTGAACTCGTACGCCGTGAAGGAGTCGACCCCCTCACTCAACGAACGGCCTTCCTCGAGCTCGTCGAAGCAGCGATCGAGGACTACGAGCTGCGTGCACTCACCAGCAGCCTCCCTCGACTCACCGACCCCCGGGGCACCCTCCGCCAGGTCATGGACGCCATCGCCGGCTACGGACCCCTCCAGCGTTATCTCGACGATCCGGCCGTCGAGGAGATCTGGATCAACGGGCCCCACCAGGTCTTCGTCGCCCGCGGCGGGGTCGCCGAACTCACCACCACCGTGCTCACCGACGAGACCATCCGCGACCTCGTCGAACGCATGCTCAAGACCTCCGGACGCCGCGTCGACCTGTCCTGCCCCTTCGTGGACGCGACCCTCCCGGACGGCAGCAGACTCCACGTCGTCATCCCCGATGTGTCCCGCCGACACTGGCTCGTCAACATCCGCAAGTTCGTCGCCCGCGCCGAACGACTCACCGACCTCGTCCGACTGGGTTCACTGCCCGCACCCGCAGCACACTTCCTCGAGGCCGCCGTGGCCGCAGGGCTGAACATCCTCGTCGCCGGAGGAACCCAGGCCGGCAAGACCACCATGCTCAACTGCCTCTCCAGCGCGATCCCCGCCCGAGAACGCGTCGTGACCTGCGAAGAAGTCTTCGAACTGAAACTGCAGTGCCGCGACTGGGCCGCGATGCAATGCCGCCAGGCCAGCCTGGAAGGCACCGGAGAGGTCCCTCTGCGCCGACTCGTCGTCGAAGCGCTACGGATGAGACCCAACCGCATCATCGTCGGTGAAGTCCGTCAGGCAGAGAGCCTCGACCTGCTCCTCGCCCTCAACAGCGGCGTCCCCGGCATGTGTACCCTGCACGCCAACTCGGCGCGCGAAGCCGTCAACAAGATGTGCGTCCTGCCCCTGCTCGCCGGCGAAAACGTCAGCTCCCGCTTCGTGGTGCCCACGGTCGCCAATGCCGTGGATCTGGTCGTCCACCTGGGTCTCGACGCCGACGGGCGACGTCGGGTCCGTGAGATCGTCGCCCTGCCCGGCCGGGTCGAAGGCGATGTCATCGAGATCGCCGACATCTTCGTCCGACAACAGGGCGTATTGACCCGCGCCGACGGCTACCCACCCCACCGCGACCGCTTCGAACGAGCCGGATACGACCTCGCCCTCCTCCTCGGCGGAGGCAAGGCATGAGCGGCGCAGCCGTCGGACTCCTCTTCGGCGCAGGACTCTTCTGCCTGTGGAACTCCCTGTGGCCCCAGGAGACCAGGAACCGTCGCCGACCGGCCTGGGCATTACGGCTCCAGGACGACCTCGTCCAGGCCGGATTCACCCGCTACCGCCCCGTCCACATCCTGGCCGCCTGCACAGGAAGCGCCTTCGTCGCCGGACTTCTCGTCTACGCCGCCACCGAGGTCCTTCCCATCAGCGTCTCCTTCGCCGCACTGGCCGGTTACATCCCGGTGGTCCTCGTCCGCGCCCGGGCACGCAATCGGCGTATCGCCCTGCGTGAGATTTGGCCGGATGTCGTCGACAACATCGCCTCGGCGGTCCGAGCCGGGCTGTCCCTCCCCGAAGCCCTGGCCCAGGTCGGTGCCCGAGGACCGGCCGAACTCCGTCCGGCCTTCACCGCATTCGCCGACGACTACCGGGCAACCGGACGTTTCAACTGCTGCTTGGACGAACTCAAGGAGCGTCTGGCCGACCCCGTCGGGGACCGACTCATCGAATCCCTGCGGATAGCTCGGGACGTCGGCGGCAGCGACCTGGGCCGCCTGCTGCGCACCCTCTCCGGTTTCCTGCGTGATGACGCCCGCACCCGCGCAGAACTGGAGACCAGGCAGGGCTGGACGGTGAATGCGGCGCGCCTGGCGGTGATCGCACCCTGGGTGGTGTTGGCGATGCTGTGCACCCGTCCCGACTCGGCTCGGGCCTACGCAGGCGCGGGCGGAAGTCTCGTCCTGTTGATCGGAGCCGTGGTCTCGGCGACCGCTTACCGCCTGATGACCGTCCTGGGACGTCTGCCCGAGGAAGAAAGGGTGCTGCGATGACCGGTATGGGAGCCGTCGGCGCGCTCTGCGGGCTCGCCCTGGCCTGGGGGATCCTGCTGCTGTGGGCGCGGTTGCCCTTCCGGCGCACCCCCACCCTGGCCGACCGTCTCGCGCCCTACGTCCGTGAGGTCGCCCCGACGAGCACTCTGCTGCAGGCACGTAGGCAGGACAGACCGTCCCGGCTGTGGTCGTGGACGGAGCCGGCTGTCGCCCGCGTCGCACGGGCGATCGACACGATGCTCGGCGGCTCCCACTCGGTGGCGAGGCGACTCACTCGCGCTGGGCAGTCTGCAGATGTGGCCGCCTTCCGTGTGGAACAGGTTGTCTGGGGTGCTGCCGGCGCTTTGGCCGGCCTCGGGATGGCCGCATTGATCTGGGCGCGCAGGCCTGGATCGCTGTTCCTCCCCCTGGCGGCGGTACTCATCGGAGCGCTAGGGGGAATCCTGTTGCGCGACCACGAACTCACCCGCGCCGTCTCCAGGAGAGAACAGCGGATCATCGCTGAATTCCCTACCGTGGCAGAACTCCTCGCTCTTTCTGTCAGTGCTGGAGAAGGAACGGCCGCAGCGCTGGAACGAGTCTGCAGACTCTCCTCCGGTGAACTCGCCGACGAATTACGACGCTGCCTGGCCGATGCCAGAGCCGGCGCCACCTTGCCCGTCGCACTGCAGGGTATGGCCCGACGCACCGGCCTTCCCGGCCTCGGACGATTCATCGACGGCGTCGTCATCGCCCTGGAACGGGGCACCCCGCTGGCCGACGTTCTGCGCGCACAGGCCCAGGACGCCCGGGAGGAAGGACGCCGGGAAGTGATGGAGTCCGCCGGACGCAAGGAGATCCTCATGCTCCTCCCGGTGGTCTTCCTCGTCCTGCCGGTCACGGTGCTCTTCGCGATCTACCCGGGACTGATCTACCTGCGACTGACCCCATGACCTCTCCCATGAGGTCGCAGACCCCCGCACACGGAAGGAAGTAACGATGAGGATCCCAACGAGGTGGCGACAGCTCGTCCGCTCAGGAGCACTTGCGCTCTGGGCATGGCCGATGTCCGCCATGGCAGCCACTCTGCTCGTGCTGGCCCGTCTGTGCAGCGCCACCGGGTCACCACGCGAACGGGAACGCGGCGACGTCCCCGGCTGGGTGCTGGTCACCCTGATGACCGCCGGGCTGGTCACCACGATCTGGGCCATCGCCGGCGACCAGCTCGCGCAGGTCTTCACCACGGCGATCTCCGGGGTGACCGGCCCCGGCCGGAAGTAGTGTCCGCAGCGCCGCACCAGGGGGGCCACGGCCCGGAAGTACACGACCGGACCGAGGAAGGCTCGGCCGTCGTCGACTTCGTCCTGGTGTCCGTCCTGGTGTGTGCGATCACCCTGTCGCTCCTGCAGCTCGGGTTCGCCCTGCACGTGCGCAACACCCTCACCTGGGCCGCCTCGGAGGGTGCGCGCGCAGGAGCCCGTACCGGGATGACCCTCGAACAAGGGGCGGCGCGAAGCCAGGACCTGGTGACCCAGAGCCTGTCCGCGCGTTACGCCCAGGACGTTCACGTCCTACGGCGGGTCGAGAACGGCGTCGCTGTCGTCGAGGTCCAGATCACGGCACCGCTGCCGGTCATCGCCCTGTGGGGGCCGCCGGGTGCGGTCACCACGCGGGGCCGGGCCTTCGCCGAGGACCAATGACGAATCGACGCCGCAGCGAGGACGGGTCAGCCGTCGTCGAATTCGTTTTCCTGGTGGTGATCCTGCTGATCCCGTTGATCTACTTGGTGCTGACCGTGGCACGCCTCCAAGCGGCTTCCTTCGCGGTGTCGACCGCAGCCAGGGAGGCCGGACGTGCGTTCGTCACCGCGCCCAGGCACGTCTCGCCGCAGGCCCGCGCCGAGGCTGCGGCCGAACTGGCCTACGCCGATCACGGACTGGACGGAGGGCGGGTCACCATCCGCTGCGCAGCCGACCCCTGCCTCAGTCCGGACGCGAGGATCGAAGTCCAAGCCGCCGTCGATGTCCCTCTGCCTCTGCTGCCGGCTTTCCTCTCCGACGCATGGCCGTTGACGGTACGGGTCGACGGAAGCTACGGGGCGACGGTCGACCGATTCCGGGAGCGGTGAGATGGACAGCGACCTGACGGACCGAGAATCGCTGGTCTGTGCGGGCGCGACAGGGTCTTCCTGCGGTCACGAACGCAGGGGTGTTGCTGTTTCGGGAGAAGCCGGTCAGATCGGTCTGTTCGTTCTGGGATGTGCCGTGTTGGCGTTGACCCTGGTGGTCGGCATCGTGAACGTGACGGCATTGCAGCTGGCGCGAGCTCGGTTGTACGACATGGCTGACGGGGCGGCTCTCGATGCTGCTGATGCTTTGAACGAGTCGGTGGTCTACCGGCAGGGGCTGGGTGCCCGTATCCCTGTCACGGATGCGTCGGTGCGGGCGCAGGCCGAGAGTTTCCTGTCTTCCCGTCCTCTCCCCGAGCATGTCAGTACAATGTCGCTGGTCGAGGGGACAGGGACCCGTGACGGACGTTCGGCGACGGTGGCGGTGAGCGGCGTGGTGGAGATGCCCTTGGGTAATCTGCTCTTGACGTCCGTTTTCGGGCCTGTGAGAATCACCGTGGCATCCACTGCCGAAAGCCGCCTGGACAACTTGCCCACATCTCTCCCGTGACGAGCGACGTAGGAGCGGTCGCGATCCCTGCCGAGTCGGACAAGTCGCCTTAATTGGTGACACCAATCGGGCGTGGTGTTTACTTGTCGCCCGGAAGATGTGGTGACCTGAGGACGTGGTCGGTGTCAAGCAATCTCTGAGCTTTCCAGAAGTCTCGAGAATCGGCAGATGGTGCCTTGAAAAGCTTGAGCTCGCTGGTGAGGGAGACGCAGGAGCCTCCCCCATCGGGCAGACGAACACAGAATCCACTCGCGATCACGTCCATGGACGGCGTAGTGGGTCGACGGTGTGAAAGGGATGGTCGCGATGGTGAATGACGTCATGGTGGAAGCGTTGGTGGCGGCCGTGAACGGGGTGGCCGAGGCGCAGCAGGCCGGGCGCGATGGTTCCTGGGAGGCAGTCTCCGCAGATGTGGAAGCCCACGTCTCGGGGGTGCTGCGGCGACTGGCAGCGGACGATATCGCCGTGATGGGCGATGAGCTGGGGCTGGTGGATGCGCGACGTTCCGATGTGGAGGAGCGGGTCCGGATCAAGGTGCTCGGTCTGGTGACCGCAGCCTTGGCCGCCTGACCGACCTGGTCGATGCGGTGACCGCCCGGCACCGCATCGGTCGAGGTCGTAGAGCGTTGTTCCAGGGACATCACAGCCGCTGCTTGTAGGCTCGGCGCATGTCTCGTCCGCACCTTCCCAGCCGTGCAGCCGTTCTCCGTGCCGGGTTGTGGACCTTGGGTGTGGGCGCCGCCGCGCAGACCGCAGCGGTGGCTGCGGTGCTTGCTGTCGATGCCGTCCGTAAACGCCGGGAACCCCCGTTGGGGATCTTCCCGCGCAGCTCTCCGACGACGACTCGGATCGCCGGTGCGGAGGTGACGACGTACACCTACGGTGAGGACGTCTATGCGGACATGCTCGCAGCGATCGAGTCGGCGCGGGAGCATATTTTTCTCGAGACCTTCATCTGGAAGAACGACGCCATCGGGGAGAAGTTCAAGGAGGCCCTGATCGCGGCGGCCGACCGCGGTGTCGAGGTCTTCGTGATCTACGACGGTTTCGCCAACCTGGTCGTGGACCCGCGGTTCTTCCGTTTCCCCGACCACGTGCACGTACTGCGTTTCCCTGCGGTCCGGGCCGGGATGCTGATGTTCAACCTGAGGTACTTCGGACGGGACCATCGCAAGATCCTGGTCGTCGACCGGCGAGTGGGTTTCGTCGGCGGGTACAACATCGGGGACCTCTATGCGACGACCTGGCGGGACACCCATCTGTGCGTCACCGGTCCGGCGGTCTGGGAGATCGAGAACACCTTCGTCGACTTCTGGAACGAGTACCGTGACCCGGAGCATCCGGAGATCCCTGACCGGGGTGCAGGGGAGTGGGAGGCTCGGATCAGGGCCTCCCGCAATGCTCCCAACCGGATGCTCTTCCCGGTGCGGGGTCTCTACCTGGAGGCCATCGACCGTGCGGCGGAGCGGATCTACATCACACAGGCTTATTTCCTCCCGGACAGGGAGATCCTTGCGGCGCTGCTGGCTGCGGCCCGTCGCGGGGTCGACGTGCGGATTCTCATGCCGGAGTACAGCAACCACATCGTCGCGGACTGGGTCGCCCGTGGTTATTTCACCACCCTCCTCAAAGGTGGCGTCACGATCTGGCTCTACCAGGACGCCATGGTGCACGCGAAGACGGCCACGGTCGACGGGCGTTGGTCGACGGTGGGCACCGCGAATATCGACAGGTTGAGCCTGCTGGGGAACTACGAGGTGAACCTGGAGCTGTTCAGTGACGAGCAGGCTGCGCACATGGAGGAGATCTTCGCCCGGGATCTCACCAACTGCCGGCAGCTCCATCTGGACGACTGGCAGGCACGCGGGGTGATGGCCCGGATCGGTGAACGAGCGCTGGCGAATATGCAGCCTCTTCTGTGAGCGGTCGTGCCGTAGACTCGGTCCTCGTGGCCACCGACTTTGCAGTAGAGATCAAGAACCTTCGCGCGACGATGACCTCGGTCCGTCAGGTGACCGATGTCGACACCTTGAAGGCTCGGATCACCGATCTGGAGAAGGCGGCCAGCGCGCCGGACCTGTGGGACGACCAGGAGAACGCGCAGGCTGTCACCAGCAGATTGTCCCGGGCGAATGCGGAACTGGAACGTATCGAGGGGATGGACTCCCGGATCGAGGATCTCGAGGTCCTCGTCGAGATGGCTACCGAGGACGGCGGCGACGCCGAGACCCTCGCCGAAGCCGAGGACGAACTCGCTTCGCTGCGAAAGGCCGTCGGCGAACTCGAGGTGCGTACCCTGTTGAACGGTGAATACGACGAACGGGAGGCCGTGGTCACCATCCGTTCAGGTGCGGGCGGGGTGGACGCTGCAGATTTCGCCGAGATGCTGATGCGGATGTACCTGCGCTGGGCCGAACGTCATGGTTACCCGACCGCGGTGCTGGATACCTCCTATGCCGAAGAGGCCGGGCTGAAGTCCGCCACCTTCGAGGTGAAGGTTCCTTATGCCTACGGCAATTTGGCAGTGGAGGCAGGTACTCATCGTCTGGTGCGGATCAGCCCGTTCGACAATCAGGGGCGTCGGCAGACGTCCTTCGCAGCGGTCGAGGTCATCCCGCTCATCGAGTCGACGGATACCATCGACATCCCCGAGTCCGAACTGAAGATCGACGTCTTCCGGTCCTCGGGTCCCGGTGGGCAGAGCGTCAACACGACCGACTCCGCCGTGCGGATGACACACATCCCCACTGGCATCGTCGTGTCGATGCAGAACGAGAAGTCGCAGATCCAGAACCGGGCGGCTGCTCTGCGTGTCCTGCAGTCCCGGCTGCTGCTGCTGAAGAAGCAGGAAGAGGACGCCAAGAAGAAGGAACTGGCCGGGGACGTGAAAGCCAGCTGGGGCGACCAGATGCGTAGCTACGTCCTGCATCCTTATCAGATGGTGAAGGACCTGCGTACCGAGCACGAGGTCGGAAATACTTCCGGGGTCTTCGACGGTGACATCGATGCCTTCCTGGAGGCAGGTATCCGTTGGAAGCGTTCCCTGGAGCGGGAAGCCGCCAACTCCTGAACGTTCTGAACTGAATGGTCCTCGTGGCCGACGACGGGTCCTCGTCGTCGGCCACGAGGCATTTCGGCGTGTCGGACACCTGAGGAAGAGACTTCCGGCGAGAGGCCAGCGTCTCGGTGAAGAGCTGCAACTGGCGCTCCGCTCATGCCGGGGGTGAGCATGGAGTCGGTGTCGGCTGACAGGGCTGTTCTGCCGGGTGAGGACATCTCAGAAGGACATCGGAAAAATCACAGCGCATCCTCAGGTCATATAGGAACTAAGGGTGTTGTCATGCGTTGATCCCTAATGGGCCGGTGCGGAAGTGCACCGACCCAGGGTCAACCCAGTGGAGAATCTCGCATGCGTCGACATCATGTCGTAACCGTCGTTACTGACCTGGCGGGCACCGCAGGAGAGGTTGCCACCGAGCTCGCCCGGAACTGCCCACCCGCCGTTTTCGCCCGATGACCGGCGAAGGAATCCCGGGTACGGCCTGCCTGCGGTCGACCTCGCCTCGGCAAGGCCGAGCGCGATCATCTCGACCGCCGAAACGACAGGGCGCCTGTCGCACCCATCGGAAGAAGCGTGCACCACGCTCCGCAGGGCTGTCATGAAGCACACCTCATCGAACTATCGGAGATCTCTCATGTCTCGACGACGTCCCCAAGGTCCTCTGCTCGAAGAACAGATGGGTAGGGCGGAACGCCCCACCGGCCCTGTTCTCTCGGTCGTGCTCGGTGTCGTCCTGGTGATGGGCGCCATCGGAGGGATCGGTGGGGTCATTACCGCGGTCACCGGCATCGGTACGCAGGAGCAGGGCGCCCCGATGTCCTTCGGTACGCAATTCCTCGGTACCTACATCTTCATCTTCGGGATCGCGCTGCTCTTCTGGTGGATGAAGAAACGTGAAAGGCGGTCTTTCGTCACCCTGGGGTTCTGGGGCGACCAGATGGGCTACCAGATCGTCAGGGGACTGATCATCGGCATCGTGATGACTACGGTGGTCGTTCTCGCTGCTGCGATCACCGGACAGGCGACCCTCGGCGAGGCGAACTTCTCCGCATTGGTGCCGACGGTGATCCTCCTGGGCGGTTTTCTCATCCAGGGAGGTGCCGAGGAGATCTTCGGGCGTGGTTTCGTCATGCAGGGAGTCGCACTGAAATGGGGCGTGCCGATTGCGATGACCGTGCAGACGATCTATTTCGCGTTGATGCACGGAGCCAATCCCGGCGTCGGCCTGATCCCGCTCACCAACCTCGTCCTGGTCGGGGTCCTGCTGGGATACTGGGCTCTGGCGGAGAACAGCCTCTGGGGCGTCTGCGCCTTCCACGGATTCTGGAACTGGTCGCTGGGGAACTTCTGGGGGTCGAAGGTCTCCGGGCAGGAGATTCAGAGTGCTTTTCTGCAGTTCCGGCCCACCGAAGGCGCCAGTGACCTGATCACCGGAGGATCTTTCGGCGCGGAGGGCAGCCTGGTCACCACCTTCGTGCTCGCCATCGGGACGGCAGTCGCCTACCGGGCCTACCGGCGCGACCGTGCCGCGCGACGCGCCAGGGCCTGAACGAGTACAGGACCTCTCTTTCACGGGAGGGCGCTCGTAGGTGCGGGGCCGTCGACCCATTCGGGTCGACGGCCCCGCACCATCTGGGCAAAGTTCTTCGGACTCCATGACGAGATAACGGCACCAGAAGGCTTACGACGATAAAATCAAACGACCGTTACCAATGCCGGTAGGGAGACGCGATGCCCACGATCTGGAAGAAGCTCGTCGATTATTTCGGACTGACCGGAGGCGCTGAAGAAAACATCGCACACGGCGAGATCCCCCTGTGGCATCAGGTCGGCCAGCACACCCGGACCCGGCACAGAATCGCCTGGCTCGTCGTCGCCGCGAGCATCTTCACGCTTCAGCTGACCACTCATTTCATCGACGACAGCCTGCTCGGTGCCTTAACGGTCGCCGCGCTCGTCTACGGCGGCGGAATCCTGCTCTCGGAACGGTGGAACGTCCGCGTCTGACCCATCGCTGTGAGCTGCCGGACAGGGCCAGATCGACCGTTCTCCCGGCCTTTCCTCGTCACACAGACGGAGGTGGGGACGCCCCGCCGAGGACGTCCCCCACCTCCGTTCGCGAGCTCTCTCAGCTCGGCGCGATCACGCCCATTCGATCAGGACCTGGCCGCCCTGCACCGCGTCGCCGACGGCGACGTCGATCGTGGCGACCGTGCCGTCGCTCGGCGCGGTGATCTCGGTCTCCATCTTCATGGCTTCGAGGATCATCAGGGTTTCTCCACCCTTCACCTCGGCTCCCTCGTCCACCAGGATCTTCACGACCGTCCCGGAGATGGGAGCGGTCAGCCCGTTGGTGCTGGAAGCCGGAGCCTTTGCCGCAGTCGGCGTGACCCCGTAAGCCGAAGCACTCCCCACCATGATCGACCCGAGAGTGGGCAGCGGATCCTCTTCGACCTCGACGTCGACGTCGTACTCGATGCCGTTGACGGTCACCTTGAGTTTCATGATCTGCCTCTCCTACCGGCTCATCCGGGGGGTGTGCGTAATGACGTGTGAGTGCTGGACATCGGAACGCCCCTGTTTGGCCCACGTGGTGTGGCGGCGCAGGCGGACCTGCTTCACCTTCGCACGGTGGCCGAGGTAGGCCGCACAAGCGGCGCTGATGGCGAGGACGATCTCCTCGGGGAGCTCGCCGGTGGGGTGGAACTGTTCGAACCTGTCTTCCAGAGCTTCGACGCGGGCGGTCAATCCTTTGACAGCCTCGATCAGCTCGGCGATCTGCTCGCCGGTGACTTCGCTCATGACGTTTCCTTCCTGGGTTGGTAAGGCTCGATCAGAGCGGGATGAGTCCGTGCTTCTTCGGCGGGCGCTGATCGCGCTTGTTCTGAAGGGCTTCCAAGGCGCGGGCGAGGTACATCCGGGTCTCGGCCGGTTCGATGATGTCGTCGACGAGTCCGCGGGCTGCCGAGACGTACGGGGTGCTGAACGCCTCGCGGTAGAGCGAGACCAGTTCGGCCCGCTTGGCCTCCGGGTCGTCCGCAGCGGCGATCTCCCGGCGGAAGACGACGCCGGCTGCTCCTTCTGCGCCCATGACGGCGATCTCGGCGGTCGGCCAGGCGAAGACGCGGTCTGCGCCCAGGTCCTTGGAACACATGGCCAGGTAGGCGCCGCCGTAGGCCTTGCGCAGGACCACGGTGATCTTCGGCACGGTTGCCGAGGAGTAGGCGAAGAGCATCTTCGCGCCGTGGCGGATGATGCCGCCGTACTCCTGCTGGGTGCCGGGCAGGAAGCCGGGCACGTCGACCAGGTTCACCACCGGGATGTTGAAGGCATTGCAGAACCGGATGAAGCGTGCTGCCTTGTCCGAGGAATTGATGTCGAGGACGCCGGACATCTGGTTGCACTGGTTGGCGATGAAACCGACCGTGCGACCGGTGATGCGTCCGAAGCCGATCACGATGTTCATCGCGTATCCGGCCTGGACCTCGAGGAAGTCGCCGGCGTCGACGAGCTTGACGATGACCTCGCGGACGTCGTAGGCCTTCTTCGGGTCCTCGGGGATGATCGTGTTCAGCGACTCGTCAGGTTCGACGGTGTCATGCCCCTCGACGAAGGGCGGCTCCTCGGTGTTGTTGCTGGGCAGGAAGCTGAGCAGCTTCTTCGCGATCAACATGGCCTGCTCGTCGTTGTCGGCGACGAAGTGGGTCACCCCGGAGCGGGCCATGTGTGCGGCGGGTCCGCCCAGGTCCTCGGCGCTGACCTGCTCGCCGGTGACCTGCTTGATGACGTCCGGCCCGGTGATGAACATCCGGGAAGCCTGCGTCTGGATGATGAAGTCGGTCAGTGCGGGGGAGTAGACCGCCCCACCTGCGCAGGGACCGGCGATGATCGAGATCTGGGGGACCACACCCGACAGCGCGACGTTCTGGAAGAACACCTTGCCGTAGCCCGAGAGGGAGTCGATGCCCTCCTGGACCCGGGCGCCGCCGGAGTCGTTGATGAAGATGAAGGGGGTGCCGTTCTCCAAGGCGGAGTGCAGGGAGTTGGCGACCTTCGTGGAGTGCATCTCCCCGGCGGACCCGCCGGCCACGGAGAAGTCCTGGCTGGCGAAGTGCACGGGGCGGCCCAGGACGCTGCCGGTGCCGGTGACGACGCCGTCGGCCGGCATGACGGCCTTGTCCATCCCGAAGAGGGTGGTGCGGTGTTGTGCGAAGAGTCCGATCTCTTCGAAGCTGCCGGGGTCGAGCAGGTCGTTGATGCGCTCACGGGCCGTCATCTTCCCGGCTTCGTGCTGCTTGGCGTGGCGTGTCTCGCCGCCGCCTGCTTCGACTTCAGCGCGCCGCCGGCGCAGCTCCTCGATGCGGTCCTGCATGGTCTTGGGAGTAGCCATGGTCGGTGTTCCTCCGTTGGTGGATCGAGGGTGCTCAGGCGGGCTTGACGCCGACGGAGTGCTTGCGGCCGTCGACGGTGATCTCGTATTTGATGGGCCCGCGGACGGGGCCGGTCTTGCCGTCGCCGGCCGCAGCCAGCTTCTCGGCCTCGATCTCGGCGGGGTCCTTGGCGACCGACTTGGGGCCTTCGGGGCGGGTCTTGAAGAACCCGGGGGCCACCTTCGGGAACATGGCGTAGGTCAGAACGTCCTCGTCGGTCCCGTCGAACCCTTCGACTCCGGCGGCTTCTTCCTTCAACGCATCCCACTCGGCAGGGATCAGGTCGGCGGGGCGCACCTCGATGGGCTCCTTGCCGGTCTGGGCCTTGGCCTTCTCGACGACCTCGGGGTCGTACTCGCCCAGGGTGTGACCGTAGTAGCCGAGCATCAGGTCCGCGAATTCTGCGGTGAGGACCTTGTACTCGCCCATCAGGACGTTGAAGACGGCCTGGGTGCCGACGATCTGGCTGGACGGGGTGACCAGCGGGGGGTAACCGGCGGCCTGGCGCACGCGGGGAACCTCTTCGAGGACTTCGCGGAGCTTGTCACCGGCGCCCTGCTGCTTCAACTGGGACTCCATGTTGGAGATCATGCCGCCGGGGATCTGGCTGTCGAAGATGTCGGTCTCGACGTTGAAGGACGACATGAAGTGCTGGTACTTCGGCTTGACGGCGGCGAAGTGGTCCTTGATGCGGCGCAGCAGTTCCTTGTCGAGGTCGGCGATGTAGCCGGTGCCTTCGAGCATTTCCTGCACCGATTCGGTCGGGTTGTGGCCCGGGCCCAGCGAGAGGGAGCTGATGGCTGCGTCGACGACGTCGGCTCCGGCCTCGATGCCCTTCATCAGGGAGACGAGGGTGACACCGGTGGTGGCGTGGCAGTGGATGTTGATCTGCATGTCCGGCATCTCGGACTTGATGGCCTTGACGATGTCGTAGGCCGGCTGCGGCTTGAGCAGGGCGGCCATGTCCTTCAGCGCGAGGGAGTCGGCGCCCATGTCGCGCAGTTCGCGGGCCAGCTGAACATAGCCTTCGACGGTGTGGAGCGGGCTGGTGGTGTAGCAGATCGTGCCCTGGGCGTGCTTGCCGGACTTCTTGACGGCGGCCATGGCTCGTTCGAGGTTGCGGGGGTCGTTGAGGGCGTCGAAGACCCGGAAGACGTCCATGCCGTTCTCGGCGGCCTTCTCGACGAAGTGGTCGACGACGTCGTCACCGTAGTGGCGGTAGCCCAGGAGGTTCTGCCCTCGCAGCAGCATTTGCAGCTTGCTGTTGGGCATGAGTTTGCGGAAGGTCCTCAGTCGTTCCCACGGGTCTTCGTTGAGGAAGCGGATGCAGGCGTCGAAGGTGGCTCCGCCCCAGCACTCCACACTCCAGTACCCGGCCTGGTCGATGTCGGCGCAGGCATCGACCATGTCTTCCATGGCCATGCGAGTCGCCATCAGGCTCTGGTGCGCGTCCCGGAGGGCGAGCTCTGTCACACCGATCTGTCGCGTCATGGGGTCATCCTTCCATTCAGGTCACGAGCTTTCGATGACTCGCCATGTTTTGGGGACCTTGGTCATCGTCGGGGGCGTCTCATTTTCACGATGAGACATGTTTTGTCTCGCATGTCGAGAATTCAGGTGAGGTGTCGGGCGGATCCTCCGCCAAGGGCGGGCCTCGCTCGGATCTTCGGAGGCCTGTACAGCGTTCACCCATCGTGGTCGAGGTTCCTGCAGTGGTCACGGGCGCGCAACGCCGTACGGCTGCGGGTCCCTTGCCGCAGGCCCTTCTCACCGTAGTCTGGCCGAGCGCACTGGGCGACCGACCCGGATCGCCGGAAACCCCTACCCGCTCCGAATGATTCGAGCAAGGACACCTCAGCACATGATCGACTTCACCGGCGTCTCCAAGGTCTACGGACGCCAACAGAGCCCTGCACTCATGGACGTGACCTTGAAGATCGAGAAAGGGGAGTTCGTCTTCCTCGTCGGGGCCTCCGGCTCGGGGAAGTCCACTCTCATGAGGTTGATCCTCTGCGAGGAGAGGCCGACCTCGGGCACCATCTGTGTCACCGGACGTGAACTGCACTCCCTGCGACGACGCCATGTTCCTCTCCTGCGCCGTGATATCGGCATGGTCTTCCAGGATTTTCGATTGCTCCCCGACAAGACCGTCTACCAGAACGTCGCCTATGTCATGCACGTCCTGGGGGCCCGGCGGGAGGACGTGCGCAGGCAGGTCCCCGAGGCACTCGATCTCGTCGGACTGTCCGCGATGCACAAGCGACTTCCGCACGAACTGTCCGGTGGGGAACAGCAGCGTGTCGCGATTGCACGCGCCGTGGTGAAGAAACCGACCCTGGTGCTGGCGGACGAGCCCACCGGGAACCTGGATCCGGCGACGAGCCTGGACATCGTCTCCCTGCTCGACGAGATCAATCGCGCGGGCACGACCGTCGTCATGGCCACGCATGACGACGAGATCGTCAATCAGCTGCGCAAGCGGGTCCTGGAGCTGGATCGGGGTGCCCTGGTTCGAGATCAGGACCGCGGAGTCTACGGAGGTGGTTCCCGGTGATGGCGCTGACCGGTGGACCGCTCGGGGTCGCCACGGAGGCGATGACAGCAGATCGACCGAACGGTGCGGAAGGACGAGCATGAGGCCGATGTTCCTGCTGGGTGAGGCGTGGACGGGGATACGTCGCAGCGCTTCGATGGCCATTTCGATCATGATCGTGACAGCAGTTTCTTTGTTGTTCTTCGGGGTGGGGCTTCTCGCGCAACGTCAGGTGGAGACCGCGAAGGGTTATTGGTACGACAAGGTCGAGGTGTCGATCTTTCTGTGCACCAAGAATTCCAGTGAGCAGAATTGCAAGCGGGAGGCGGTGACCCAGGAGGAGGCCAATCGCATCGGTGCCGATCTCGCCGCCATGAAGCCAGTGGTCAAAGAAGTGACTTTCGAGAGTCAGGACGAGGCGTATCTGCGTTTCAAGGAGCAGTTCACCAATCCAGCTTTCGCGGACACGCCCAAAGAGGCGATTCCGCCTGCTTTCCGAGTGAAGCTCTCTGATCCCAGTTATTACGACAAGGTCTATGAGGCTTTCAACGGAGCCCCGGGTGTGGCGTCGGTGAAGGATATCCGGGCCATACTCCAGCCGTTGTTCCGGGTGATGGACATGCTCCGCTACGGGGCCTGGGTGCTCTCGGGGCTGATGATGGTGTGCACCGTCCTGTTGACGGCGACCACGATCCGTCAGGTGGCCTGGAGCCGACGGCGCGAGGTGGCGATCAAACGGGTCGTCGGGGCGAGCAAGGCCGCTATCCAGCTGCCGTTCATGTTGGAGACCGTCACTGCGGTCCTGGCGGGTGTGGTGCTGGCCGTCGTGGGGTTGTGGGCGGTGGTGCGCTTCGGCGTCGTCCAGCTCGCCACACGCTTCCAGGACTTCCGGTGGGTTGACGTCGGTGACGTCTGGGTGGTCGCGCCGTGGATGCTGGTGCTCGGCCTGGCGGTGGGATTCGTGGTCTCCTGGTTGGCGTTGATCCGGTACGTCCGTCTCTGATCCCGTATCCGGATAGCTGTCCGCCATGTGCCGATGACCGCACATGGCGGACAGTCTTATCTGCACCAGCTCTCGTCATCGGTGAATGTCTCAGGGGTGAGCATCTCCGGCCGACATGAAACGCTGGTCGTCCTTGCCATGATGATGGCTTTTGTTTTCGTATGGTGTAACGGTGCTCGGAAGAGCCGAATAAGTCGGACGTCCGAATAAATAATTGCCCTTCATCTGCTTGTGCGGCTCTTATCGAGATGTCGTTAGTATTCATTTCGGATGCCCGGAAAAACCCTACGAAGGTGGTTGCCTGGTGAACGGTCGTACTGCTCGGGCCGATAGAATGTCCTCCGCTTCTTCTCGTCTTTCCCGCCTGGCATATGTGGCTGTACTCGGATTTGCGCTGGGTTTCCCCGGGTCGGCCGTCCATGCGGACGAGGCCGGCCAGGTGCAGAACCAGCTCGAGGCGTCCCGCTCGAAACTGGCGAATCTCTCGGCGAGATCGCAGCAGGCCGTGCTGGCTCTCCAGGAGACGCAAGCCGGCCTGGCCGCAGCGCGGGGAGAACTCGCCGCCGCTCAGGCCCAGGAAGCTGCCGCGGTGGCCAGGAAGGGTCAGATCGATGCCGAACTGGTGACGGCGAAGCAGGAAGAAGCCGATGGACTCGCCCGGATCGCAGCGATCCAGGCGGAGCAGTCCCGTAACACCGACATCCGTAACAACATCGCCAGGCAGGCCTACGAGGGGACCGGGCTGGAGCGGATCGCCGCAGTGCTCAACACGGGCAAGGCTCAGCAACTCGCTGACAACATGTACGTGGCCGAGAAGGTCAACGACAGTCAGAACGCCTTGCTGGACGAGCTGGCCAAACAGAAGGCTGTCGCCGATGCCGAGCAGGCCAAGCTGGCCGAGACCCGTCGCCGTATCGCCTCCTTGCAACTCCAGGCGGAGGCGGCCGTGGCTCAGGCCGTGGAGGCTCATCGCGCTGCGGAGCAGACCAGTGCGCAACTGGCGGCGTTGGAGTCCAAACAGCAGGCTGCTGCTGCTGCCGTGGCCGCCCAGCGCGGCGAGGAGGAGCAACGGGTCGCCCAGCTCCAGGCCGAGAGCAGCCGGATCCAGGCGGAACTGGCCGCCCGCAGCAGCGGGGGAGGAGGCGCGGCGCAGGTACCTCCGCCTCAGGGGTCGGGGCGTCTGCAGGTGCCGGTGGCGGGGCCGGTGACTTCCGAGTTCGGTCCTCGAGTGAATCCCGTGCTGGGCACCTCCGAGCTCCATACCGGCATGGACATCGGTGCGCCGTGTGGCGCACCCGTTCATGCTTCGGAGAGCGGCACCGTCATCCGGGCCGGGGTGATGGGTGGATATGGGAACGCCATCTGGGTCGACCACGGTGGAGGCCTGGTCACGACCTACAACCACATGTCGGGTTATATCCGGCAGAGCGGGAGCGTCAACCGTGGTGATCTCATCGGTTACGTAGGGACCACCGGGTTGTCCACCGGATGTCATATGCACTGGGAGGTCCGGGTGAACGGGCAGCCGGTGAACCCGCGTGGCTGGTTCTGACCACGCTGCACAGCCGGCCGGGCAACGTGGAGGGGCGAGGTCGTCCGTCGTAGGGGTCCTCTGCCACTAGGCTTGTTCTCTCGTAGCGGGGGCGACGGATCCGCTCCTGTCGGCCGCTCAGGAAGAACGAGGAGAACCGGTGGCCAAGGAAAAAGGCACCCATGTCATTGCGCGGAACCGTAAGGCGCGCCACGACTACCACATCGAGGCCACCGTGGAGGCCGGTATCGTCCTGCAGGGTACGGAGGTCAAGTCGCTCCGGATGGGCAGGGCGTCCCTGGTCGACGGTTTCGCCTCCATCTCTCGAGGTGAGATATGGCTGGAGGGGGTACATATCCCCGAGTACACCCAGGGGACGTGGACGAATCACGCGGCCCGGCGTAAACGCAAGCTCCTGATGCACCGTGCTGAGATCGACAAGCTCGCGGCGAAGGGTCGCGAGACGGGGTACACCTTGGTGCCGCTCTCCCTGTACTTCAAGGACGGGCGGGCGAAGGCGGAGATCGCGCTGGCGAAGGGCAAGAAGGAGTACGACAAGCGGCATGCCCTGCGGGAACGCCAGGATCGTCGTGAGGCTGAGCGGGCCATGTCGTTGCGGCGGGCCCGGTAGGTCCGGTCGAGGGCGTGTCAGCCGATAGGTGGGGGCTATCCGCTCTCTTCCGGTCGGCACCGGCGTACGCTGCCATCAGCAGTGAGCCCGCGGGGTGACTCGGGGTCGATGGCGAAGCGAGGGAAGGGGAGAGCTGCTCATGAGCGAACAGACCTTGGAGATCCTCGACGAGGACCGTTGTTGGGAATTGCTCGAATCGCACGAGTACGGTCGGTTGGCCTTCGCTGTCGCGAACGATCCCGATATCTGTCCGGTGAACTATCACGCCCGGGGTCGCAAGCTCTACGTGCGCACTTCGGCCGGTTCGAAGCTGCTGGGTGTCACCATCAACCACAAGGTCGCCTTCGAGTTCGACCAGATCCGTCCGCACGAGGCGGTCAGCGTGATCCTCTACGGGACAGTCCGTGAGCTGGATTCCCCTGAGGAGCGTGAGTTCTTCGAGAGCCTGCCCCTTCATCCGTGGGTGTCCACGGAGAAGTACCACTATCTGGAGATCTCCGGGGATGAGATCAGCGGTCGTCGGTTCCGTCTGGGTGGAGAGTCACCGGCCTGACCGGCGTCTCGCCGGGCTGAATTTCGTGGCACGGTTTCTGAGCGGTGCGATAGGATGGGTCGTCCGGGGCAGGCTGGCTCCGGATGTTGTGATTTGAGAACTGCACAGAGTGACATGCCTGCTTCAGGGGGGTGATCGGTTTCGACGTTGAGAATCATTCCAGGGGAAGCGGGTCGAGGATGTTGGGTTATCTCGTTAACGCTCCCAGCAAACCAATAGGTGCCGATTCCAAGCGCACCGACTTCGCCCTCGCCGCCTGAGCGAGCCTCGAAGTCCGTCAGCCTGAGTTCGCTGCCGACTCAGTTCCTGGCGTCAGCTAGGTAGCTCGCTGTGCCATCTTGTCGGGGGATGGTGCGGGACTTTCACCCGACTGGGCCTGTCGACGGACGTGTGCGTACGAGCGTCGGGGCCGAGAAAATCCTGTTACGTACTGCACCCGGAGAAGTCCTGGTTCGGTATCAGCGGACGCGGGTTCGATTCCCGCCACCTCCACCACCCGGCCGGGCATGTCACTCTTCCAGCCACGACGAAGGGGGCACCTCCAGATGGAGGTGCCCCCTTCGTCTGTCGAGATTCAGGACGACGGCGTTCAGGAACCGGACGGTTCCTGTCCCTGCTGTTTGGCGATCTCGGCACGGACGGCATCCATGTCGATGCCCTCGATCTGGGAGATCACCTGGTCCAGCGCTGCGCCGGGCAGGGCCCCGGGTTGACTGAAGAGAAGGATGCCGTCGCGGAAACCGAAGACGGTGGGGATCGAGGTGATCTCCAGCGCTGCGGCCAGCTCCTGTTCGGCCTCGGTGTCGAGCTTGGCGAAGACGACGTCGGGATGCTTCTCGGAAGCGGCTTCGAAGATGGGACCGAACTGGCGACACGGACCGCACCAGGCGGCCCAGCAGTCGACCAGGACGATGCCGTCCTGCGTGACCGTCTTCTCGAAGGTTTCGGAAGTGAGTGCGATCGTGCTCATGGACGAAGAACATCGTTGCCGGGCAAACTATTCCTCGGTCCGGTCGACGGCCACGGCGGTCTCCGCCACCTAGATTTCCCGGGAGGACCTGCAGTTCTTCGTCCGAGGCCCGGAACCGTCATCTCAGGAGGTTCGTCCCTGTGCAGATCCGTCGCGGTCACCGCGCCTGGGCGGTGGTGTGCGCTCTGTTCGTGGGCGTGCAGCTGTTCGTCCTCTACACCCCTTCGCCCGGCGGGGGCGGAGCTCCGCCGGGGACGGACAAGATCGTCCATGCGGTGGTCTTCGCCCTGCCGGTTCTGGCAGCCGGAGCGGCAGGGGCCTGGTGGCGTTGGATGGCCTGGGCGATGGTTGTTCATGCTCCGGTCAGCGAGATTGCGCAACATGTCCTTCTGCCGACACGGAGCGGGGACGTGTGGGACGTGGCGGCGGATCTGACAGGAGTCGTCGCGGCAGCCTGGCTCGTGCGTCGTCGTCCGTCCGATGACACCGGACATGTCGTGACGGGAGGACACTGATAAAATAATGTCGCCTGCCCTGTGCAGGCATTTTCCCGCCGTGTGCGCGCTGCCACGGCGGGTCGTTTTTAATAGGACACTTTGACTCCTCGTCGTGCTTCGTAGTTCGTGATCGACGGGGGCCCTGCCGGGTCGGCGTTCCGCCCCCCGGCCCGTGTCGCCGATATCCGGCGACAAGCGCGACCTGCTCATGGACGTCGGATGACAGTGACGGTCGGTCGTGCCCGCACCGTCGAGGACTAAGACGATGACACCCCAGAAGCCAGCTGCGGCGGCGAAGAAGGCGCGATGGACCGCTGTCCAGAAAGCAGAAGCACGAAAGAAGAGCAGGTCTCCTCAGCGGGCGGGTGCCCCGAGCACAGGGCGCCCTCCCCGGGGAGAACGCCCTGACCACCGATCCTCCTACGACCGGTCGGAGCGGACCGA
>NZ_BAGZ01000007.1 GCF_000298175.1 Austwickia chelonae NBRC 105200
GCAGCGGGTTGGCGGGCTTGACGTTGAACGGTCCGCGGTAGACGTTCTTGTCCTTGCCGGGCCATCGGGCGCAGCCGGATGACGCCCACGTCCAATATCCGAGGAACGGATTCTTCTGGGCTTCGGCAGAAGTGGTGAGTTTGGGCCAGTCCTGAGGGTTCTGGGGGTTGACGGTGTCGGAGCACATGACTCCGTCTGCTCCGACGGCGTCGGTCCATGCCCGGTCTTCCGGTACCGGCACGCCGGGAGCTACGGGTTTCCCTTCGGCAGGTTTCTGTTTCTCCGGGACGGCCAGTTTCTCCGGTGCGGCTTCTTTCAGCTCCGGGTCCATCTTCTCCGTGGCGGCCTGCTCGGCCAGCGGGGTGGCGACGGCCTCCTTGCGTGCCTCCTTGCGGGCCTCCTGGGCCGTCTCCTTCAGCGCGGTGGGTGGGGCTTTCGTCACGGTCACCGCCTGCCAGGCCTGGTGGATGGAATCCATCAGTTTCCGGTAGGAAGCAGCCCGGTACATGGCGGTGGTCGTGTCGGCGACGAAATCGCTGTACGTGTAGGTCTTCGAGCCTTGGGTGACCGGGGCCTTCTTCAGCGCCTCGAGGGTTTCCGTCCACGCCTTCTCGATGACGGCGCCGTGCTTGCAGCGGTCCGGTCCGGCCTTCTTGCACTCGGCGAAGGCGGCGTCGAGGGCTTCCTTGGCGCCTTCGGGTGAGCCGACCCGGGCGGTCACCGGTCGGTTCTCCTGGCCCTTGCGTCCGGTGGCCCAGGCGACGGGGTCGACGACGCTGTCCATGGTCATCCGGCCGACGGTGTTGGGGAAGAGTGCGGCGTAGGTCGCGCCGAGGTAGGTGCCGTAGGAGACGCCGTAGTAGTTGAGTTGTTTGTCGCCGATGGCTCGGCGGATCATCTCCATGTCGCGGGCGGTCTGCGCGGTGGACATGTGGTCGATGATGCGCCGGCCGGTCTTGTCGCAGGCGATCCGCCGGTATTCGTCCTGGGCGAGGTGGAGTTTCTGTTCTTCTGCGCTGACCGGGAACTTGCCCTTGATCGGGGTGGGCTTCTTCTCTCGGCTCCAGCAGCGGGCTTCCGAGCTGGAGCCGATGCCGCGCGGGTCGATCCCGATGACGTCGTACTCGGCGGTGGTCTTTTCTCCCAGGAGCGGTCCGAGCTGCATCACTGCCTGGGTCGAGCTGGCTCCGGGGCCGCCGGGATTGACGAAGACGGTTCCCTTCTTGGTTCGTCCTGCGGTGGTCTGTTCCGGGGCGGCCATCTTCGTCAGGCCGATCTCGATCTTGGGGCCGTCCGGTGCGGAGTAGTCGAGTGGGAGTAGTGCGGTGGCGCACAGAAGAAATCTCTTCTTCTCGCAGGGGGCCCAGGTGAGTTGGGGGGCCTTCACCTTCGACATGTCCGGTCCGCTGGTGGGGGCGGTGGTCTTCTGTTCGACGGTTTCGTCGCTACGGGCCGGGGCGGAATGTGCTGCGGCGGGGATCAGGGTGAGGGCGATGGCCGAGGTGGCCACCATGGCGATGGTGGTGCGCACGAAAGGAACTCCTCCGTGGAAGAAGTCGAAGTGTGTGGGGCGGTACCGGCAGGAAGGGCGGCAGGGTCGGCCAATTCCGTTGTGGCTGAGAGTGCCTGGGTGTCAGATTGGCATGCGATGGGGTGCCCTTCCGCGACCGGGAGAGCACCCCACCGTGTCCTAGCGGTGCCGCGAACGGCACGGCGAGGACGACCCGTCCGGGACGTCACCGAGAGGGACGCCCCGCAGGATCACTTGGTTTTGTCCTTCGCCTTGTCCTTCGCCTTCGTCGCGGGGAACAACGGCTTATCGGCCTTGCAGCTGGCTCCCTTGGCCGGCAGCTTGCCGTCGACCAGGTAGCTCTGGATGGCTTCGCGGGCGCAGGAGCTCACGACGCTGCTTCCGTGGCCCCATCCGTCGACGACCAGCAGTCGCGAGTCGGGGAGTACCGAGGCCAGTTTCTTGGCGCCGGGCAGCGGGGTCGACGGGTCGTGGGTGTTGTTGATGACCAGCATGGGGTTGGCCGCTTTGACGTTGAACGGTCCGCGGTAGACGTTCTTGTCCTTGCCCGGCCACTTCGCGCACGCCGAGGCCGCCCACGACCAGTAGTCCAGGAAGGGGTTCTTCTGGGCTTCAGGCGTGTTGGCGAACTTCAACCAGTGCTGCGGGTCCTGGGGGTTGACCGTGTCGGAGCACATGACCCCGTTCGCGCCGATCGCCTCGTGCCACTTGGCGTCCTTCGGTGCCGGCACCCCGGGGAAGACCGGCTTCTCCGCGGGTTTCTTCTCCGGGACGGGCAGCTGGTGGGCCTGGAGGTCCTCCCGCATGGCGGAGTCCATCTTCTCCGTGATGGCCTGGTCGGCCAGCGGCTTGGCGACGCTTTCCTTGCGGGCCTCCTTGGCGGCCTTCTTCAGCTCGGTCGGCGGGACCTTCTTGACCGTGACGGCCTGCCAGGCCTCGTGGATGGAGTCCATGAGCTTGCCGTAGGAGTCGGCGCGGTACATGGTGGAAGAGGTCTCAGCGATGAGGTCGCTGTAGGTGTAGGTCTTCTTCCCCTTGGTGACCGGGGCCTTCTTCAGCGCCTCGAGGGTTTCCTTCCACGCCTTCTCGATGACATTGGCGTGCTTGCAGCGCTCCGGTCCGGCCTTCTTGCACTCGGCGAAGGCGGCGTTGAGCGCTTCCACGGCGCCTTCGGCCGAGCCGACCCGGGCCGAGACGGCCATGTTCTCCTTGCCCTTGCGTCCGGTGGTCCACGCGATGGGGTCCAGGACGCTGTCGACGATCATCCGACCGGCGGTCTGCGGGAAGAGCGCGGCATAGGTGGTTCCCAGGTAGGAGCCGTAGGAGACGCCGTAGTAGTTGAGCTGTTTGTCGCCGACGGCTCGGCGGATCATCTCCATGTCGCGGGCGGTCTGCGCGGTGGACATGTGGTCGATGATCGGGCGGCCGGTCTTGTCGCAGGCGATCCGCTGGTATTCGTCGTGGGCGAGCTGCCGTTTCTGCTGTTCTGCGCCGACCGGGAACTTACCGCTGACCGGGGCGGGCTTGTCCTTCTTGCTCCAGCAGCGGGCTTCCGAGCTGTTGCCGACCCCGCGGGGGTCGACGCCGATGATGTCGTACTCGGTGTGGGTGCGCGGGCCGAGGAGGGGCACGAAGGCCTTCGTCACCTCGGTGGAACTGGCTCCGGGGCCGCCGGGGTTGACGAAGATGGAGCCTTTCTTGGCGGTGCCGCCCTTGGTGCCTTTCGCTCCCTGCGGGGTGGCGGCTTTCTTGGCGACGCCGATCTCGATCTTGGGGCCGTCGGGATTGGAGTAGTCGAGGGGGAGCAGTGCTGTGGCGCACTGCATCTCCTTGTCGTTTTTACAGGGGGCCCAGGTGAGGGCGGGGGTCTTCACCTTGGACATGTCGGGCCCCTTGGCGGGGGCGGCGGTTTTCTGGGCCACCGGCTCCTCTGCCGGGAAGGGGGCCGCCTGGGCGGTGGGTATCAAGGCGAGAGCGACGGCTGAGGTCGCCAGAACGGCAATGCTGGTACGCACGAAAAAAGGCTCCTCCGTGGAATGTGCCGAGGAGGGTGAGGTCTCGGCAGGAAGGGGAGAGGGGGCCTGGGGTGTAGCTCGCACGAGCCTACATGGGGAAGAAGATCATCTATGGTGCGGGGTTATACCTTCGTGGTCCCGGCGGCCGGTAGGCCGCCGGGACCACGTGTCAGCAGCACCGGTGAAGCAGCACGGGGTCGCCGGGGCTCACTTGTCGGGGAACAGCGGGGTATCGGCCTTGCAGGTGGTTCCTGCTGCGGGCAGCTTGCCGTCCACCAGGTAGTTCTCGATGGCTTTGGCGGCGCAGGCACTCTTGTCCGCGCTCATGTGTCCGAAGGCGTCGACGGTCAGCAGGCGCGAACCGGGGGAGAGCGCGGCCAGGGCCTTCGCCCCGGCCATCGGGGTCGCCGGGTCGTGGGCGTTGTTGACGATGAGCAGCGGGTTGGCGGGCTTGACGTTGAACGGTCCGCGGTAGACGTTCTTGTCCTGACCCGGCCATCCCGCGCACAGCGACGAAGCCCAACCCCAGGACGGCAGGAAGGGGTTCTTCTGAGCGGCGGGGGTGGCACCGAAACGGACCCAGGCCTGCGGATCCTTCGGGTTGACCGTGTCGGAGCACATCACCCCGGCCAGCCGGAAGGTGTCGGTCCAGGCCACTCCGGCGGGCGGTGCCAGGCTGGGTTCGATGGGTTTCTCGGCACCGGGGGCGGCGAAGAGTTGGGGCGCGATGGCTTTCTTCTGGGCGTCCTCGGCGGTCTTCTTGAGGGTGACCGTCGGTTTCTTCTTCTCGGTGAGGGCCTTCCACGTCTCGTGGATCGACTCCATCAACCGGGGGTAGGACTCGTTGTCGTACATGGCGGTGGCCGCATTGTGGATGAGGTCGCCGAAGTGGATCTGCTCACCGCCGTGCTTGAACGGGCCCTTCTTGAGGATCTCCTGGCTCTCCTTCCAGGCCTGCTCGATGGTGGGGCCTTGCGGGCAGCGCTTCGGCCCGGCCTTCTTGCACTCGGCGAAAGCGGCGTGGAGCGCCTCGACGGAGCCTTCGGCCGAGTGGATCCGGGCGGTGACCGGGACTTTCTGACCCTGACCGTCCTTGCCGGTGGCCCAGGCGACGGGGTCGACGACGCTGTCCATGGTCATCCGGCCGACGGTGTTGGGGAAGAGTGCGGCGTAGGTCGCGCCGAGGTAGGTGCCGTAGGAGACGCCGTAGTAGTTGAGTTGTTTGTCGCCGATGGCTCGGCGGATCATTTCCATGTCGCGGGCGGTCTGCGCGGTGGACATGTGGTCGATGATCGGACGGCCGGTCTTGTCGCAGGCGACGCGTTCGTAGTCGTCGTGGGCGATGTGGATCTTCTGCTGGGCCGGCTCCGAGGGGTACTTGGACTTGTTGCTCGGTGGTTCGGCGGTCTTGCTCCAGCAGCGGGCCTGCGCGGTGGGGGCGATGCCGCGGGGGTCGATGCCGATGACGTCGAAGTGGCCGGCGACTTTCGCTCCGAGCACCTTGGCCAGTCGGGGCAACTTCTCGGAGGAGCTCTGCCCGGGGCCGCCGGGGTTGAGGAAGAGGCTTCCTCGACGGTCTTTGCCGGTGGCGGGTTTCTTGGTGACGGCGACCTTGATCTTGGGCCCGTCCGGTTTGGCGTAGTCGAGGGGGAGCAGGGCGACGGCGCACTGGAGGGCTTTGTCGTTCTCGCAGGGCGCCCAGGTGAGGGTGGGGGTCTTCACCTTGGACATGTCGGGCCCCTTGGCGGGGGCGGCCGCTGGGTGGGTGGTCGGTGGTGCGGCGGCGATCGGGGCGGCGTGGGCGGCGGGGATCGTCGCCAGCGCGAGGGCCGAGGTGGCCAGGACGGCCAGGGTGGTGCGCATGAGTACCTCCGTGGAGTCGGCGGACAAGGGGCCGGATACGGCCGTGGATGGCCTTCCCCCTGAGGAAAGGCCATCCACGGTCAGACGGTCGGCAGGGTCACTTCTTCTCGGGGAAGAGCGGCTTGTCGGCCTTGCAGGTGGTGTTCTCGGCGGGGAGTTTGCCGTTCAACATGTAGTTCTCGACGGCTTTGGCAGCGCAGGCGCTCTTGTCGATGCCGACGTGTCCCCAGGCGTCGACGGTGACCAGTCGGGAGCCGGGGGAGAGCGAGGCGAGTTTCTTCGCTCCGGCCATCGGGGTGGCCGGGTCGTGGGTGTTGTTGAGGATCA
>NZ_BAGZ01000006.1 GCF_000298175.1 Austwickia chelonae NBRC 105200
ACCCGCCGGAGGCACCCCCGAGACGGCGATCCCCACCGCGCCCGCCGCCGCCGCGAAAGCCGCCGACGCCGCCCAGTCCACCGCCGCCCAGGCCGCCACCAGCCCCAAGGCCAAAGCAGCCACCGGTGGCGACGGCGAAACCCAGCAACGTCGCAGCGTCGCCGACTCCAGCATCCGCGTCGACGTCGACCTCCTCGACACCCTGATGAACCTCGTCGGCGAACTCGTCCTCACCCGTAACCAGCTGATCCAGCGGGCCGCCGCCCGCCAGGACCAGGAACTGATGCGGTCCATGCACCGGCTCAACCTCGTCGCCGGGGAGCTGCAGGAAGGCGTCATGAAGACGCGCATGCAGCCCATCGACAACGTCTGGTCCAAGATCCCCCGCGTCGTCCGCGACCTGGCCAACCAGATGGGCCGCCAGATCCGCGTCGAGATGGAAGGCAAGGACACCGAACTCGACAAGACCATCCTCGAAGCGATCAAGGACCCGCTGACCCACCTGGTCCGCAACTCCTGCGACCACGGCATCGAACAACCAGACATCCGCATCGCCAAGGGCAAACCCGCCGAAGGCCGCCTGCTCATGCGGGCCTTCCACGAAGGCGGCCAGGTCAACATCGAGATCATCGACGACGGCGCCGGCATCGACCCCGACAAGCTCCGCGACAAAGCCGTCGAGAAACAGCTCATCTCCCGCGAGGAAGCCGACCGGATGAGCGACCGGGACGCCATGCACCTCATCTTCCGCGCCGGGTTCTCCACCGCCGCCGCCGTCACGAACGTCTCCGGACGCGGCGTCGGCATGGACGTCGTCAAGACGAACATCGAGAAGATCGGTGGCGTCATCGACATCAACAGCGTCACCGGCGAAGGCACCACCGTCCGCATCAAGATCCCGCTCACCCTGGCGATCATCCCGGCGCTCCTGGTCCGCGGCGACGAGAACATGTTCGCCATCCCCCAGGTCAACCTCCTCGAACTGGTCCGGCTCGACCGCGAACAAGCCGCCGAACGACTCGAGACCATCCAAGGGACCCCCGTCTACCGACTGCGCGGAGCCCTGCTGCCGCTGGTCGACCTGCGCGAACAACTCGACGCCGACCAGGTCGACCACGACACCACCTTCATCGCCGTCCTCAAAGCCGACGAAAAACAGTTCGGACTGGTCGTCGACGACATCGAGGACACCGAGGAGATCGTCGTCAAACCGCTGGGCAAACAACTCCGCGGCATCAACCTGTACGCCGGCGCCACCCTCATGGGCGACGGGCGCGTCGCACTCATCCTCGACGCGAACAGCCTCGCCGCCCGCGCCGGCATGATCAACGACTCCGGCGAAGCCGCCAAACGTGCCGCCGAGGAAGCCGCACGTCGTTCGAACAGCGACGCCACCTCCCTGCTCGTGGTCAAACTGGGCAACGGCCGCCGGGCCGCGCTGCCGCTCAAGGTCGTCGAACGACTCGAAGAATTCCCGATGTCCCGGGTGGAGACCGTCGGCTCCAACCAGGTCGTCCAGTACCGCGGGGTCATCCTGCCCTTGCTGCGCCTGGCCGACGACTACGGCACCTACGACGCGATGGAGGAGAACACCCCCCTCCAGGTCGTCGTCTGCCAGCACCGCGAACAACTCTTCGGGTTCGTGGTCTCCCAGGTGCTCGACATCGTCGAGGACGAACTGGCGATCCGCACCCACCTGGACACCGGCGGGAACCTCGGATCCGCCGTGGTCAACGAGCATGTCACCGAGCTGCTCAATATCGACCACGCCCTCATGGGCATGCTGCCACCGGAACTGGAGACCTACGGGCAGCACTTCTCGGACGAAGACTACGCCGGAGCACGGTGATCACCATGGCCAACCAGTACTGCACCTTCCGCCTCGGCGGGCACCTCTTCGGCGTCCCCGTCGACACCGTCCAAGAGGTGCTGCGTCAACAGGACCTCACCAAGGTCCCCCTGGCACCCAAAGCGGTCTCCGGGTTGATCAACCTGCGCGGCCAGATCGTCATCACCGTCGACCTGCGCCACCAGATGGGCCTACCGCCCAGAGAACCGGGGGAGACGGTCACCAACGTCGTGGTCCGCACCTCCGAAGGTGCCACCAGTCTCCTCGTCGACGAGATCGGCGACGTCCTCGAACCCGACCTGGACCGTTTCGAAGCTCCACCGGAGACCGTGCCGACCCAGGTGCGTGATCTCGTGGTCAAGGTCTGCAAACTCGACCGCGACCTGTTGCTGGTCCTGGACGCCGACAAGGCCGTCCTCGTCGGAGGAAAGGCGGCCTGAGAACCCACCCACGCCGGGTGCTTGGCGAGAGTGCTTGATAACTCAGTGATTTCGCCGATGGGGAGGTGACCTACCGCTCGTCCTCGATCCGGAGGGGCCCCGGCACCTCCCCGCACCCTCCGCGCCGACCGAGCCCCGGGCCCGACAGCCCACGCCACACCCGCCACCCGGCGGACCCGCCCCGCCAGGCGCCCCACCCCAGGGACGCCCTCATACTCAGCAAGAGGACGAACATGCGTGCACTGGTGATCGACGACTCACGAGCCATGCGGACGATCCTGACGCGGACCATGGACAGCCTCGGGTTCGAGGTCGAAGCCGTCGGCGACGGCGCCCAGGCCCTCGAAGCCGTCCAACGCGGACCACTGCCCGACGTCTGCCTGGTCGACTGGAATATGCCCGTCATGAACGGCCTCGAATTCATCGTCGAGGTACGCAAGAACCGCGACTGGCGCGACATCACCCTCATGATGGTCACCACCGAGGCCGAACAGGCCAATATCGTCCGCGCACTCGCCGCCGGCGCCCACGAATACGTGATCAAGCCCTTCACCACGGAGATCATCGAGGACAAGCTGGCCATGCTGGGGCTGCTCTGATGGCATCCAAGATCCGCGCGATGGTGTGCGACGACTCGGTCGTCATACGCCGCCTGGTCTCCGACGTCCTCGCGCAGGACCCGGAGATCGAGGTCGTGGGCACAGCCGTCAACGGCAAGAACGCCCTCGACAAGATCCCCATGCTCAAACCGGACATCCTGACCCTCGATGTCGAGATGCCCATCATGGACGGGCTGCAGACCCTCGTCGAGGTGCGCAAGACGTACAAGAAGCTCCCGATCATCATGTTCTCGACCTTGACGGAGCGGGGCGCCGGAGCGACCCTGGACGCCCTCGAACGCGGCGCCTCCGACTATGTGACCAAACCGGCGAACGTCGGCTCCCTGTCCGAATCGATGGAAGCCGTCCGTAGCCAGCTGATCCCCAAGATCAAGTCGCTGACCGGGCGGGTCGCGCCACAGCCGAGGATCGCCCGGCCGGCCTTCGGTGGGGCGCCTCCGGCCGGACAGGCCGCCGGCAGCACCGCCGGACCCCTGCCGACTCCTGCTCCCGGCGGGCGGATCGACGTCGTCGCCATCGGCGTCTCCACCGGCGGGCCGGACGCGCTCACCACCGTGGTCAGCGCGCTACCGGCGAATTTCCCGGTACCTGTCGTCGTCACCCAGCACATGCCGCCGGTGTTCACCCAGCTGTTCGCCCAACGCCTCGACGGGAAGGCGAAACTGTCCGTCCGGGAGGCCGTTCAAGGCGACCCGGTGAAGGCCGGGCAGGTGCTCATCGCCCCCGGCGACTGGCACATGCGTTTCCAGCAGAAGGCCAACGGGCCGGTGGTCGTCCTCGACCAGGGCCCCCAGGAGAACTACTGCCGCCCGGCGGTCGACCCCATGTTCCGGTCGATCGCGGAGATCTACGGAGCCCACGTGCTCTCCGTGATCATGACCGGGATGGGCAGCGACGGGCACCGGGGCGCCGAACAGATCATCCGGAACGGGGGAAGCCTGATCGTGCAGGACGAGGCGACCTCTGTGGTCTGGGGCATGCCCGGGGCCGCCGTGCACGCGGGCCTGCCCTGTGACGTCCTGCCGCTCGGCAAGCTCGCCGAGACCATCACCGAGCGAGTGACCAAGGCCCGTTCGGGTGGGCCTGCTCCCAGGAGGACGCCATGAGCATCTCCGGCACCGATGTCGACTTCATCAGTCAGGTGGTGCGGGCGCGGGCAGCGATCGTGCTGGACCGCAGCAAGGAATACCTGATCGAGTCCCGCCTGCAGACCTTGGCCCGGGAACGGGGCGACGCCTCGGTGGCCGACCTGGTGGCCAAGTTGCGTCAGCAGCCGAACGGGCCGCTGCGTGACCAGGTCGTCGAGGCGATGACCACGAACGAGACGTCCTTCTTCCGGGACATCCACCCCTTCCGGGCGCTGTCCGACACGATCCTGCCCGAGCTGTTGGTGCAGCGTGGACGGGAACGTTCCCTGTCGATCTGGTGCGCGGCGAGCAGCTCCGGCCAGGAGCCCTACACCATCGCGATGCTGGTGCAGGAACTGATCGGCGCGGACCCGAGTTGGCGGGTGCGTCTGCTGGCCACCGACATCGACACGCAGATGTTGCATCGCACCAAGGAGGGCATCTACAACCAGTTCGAGGTCAACCGGGGTCTGCCTGCGCAGCTGTTGGTGCGTTACTTCGCCCGGCACGGCATGAATTACCAGATCGACGTGCGTCTGCGGAACATGGTGGAGACGAAGTTCCTGAATCTGGCCGAGCCTTTCCCGCCGATGCCGCCGATGGACATCATCTTCCTGCGCAATGTGCTGATCTACTTCGACGTCGACACGAAGAAGAAGATCCTCGCCCAGGTGAAGAAGGTGCTCCGTCCGGACGGTTATCTCTTCCTGGGCGGCGCGGAGACCACGATGAATGTGGACGAGCAGTGGGTGCGGCACACCATCGGACGGGCCACGGTCTATCGCTTGCAGGCCTGAGCGTTCGCGACGGGGTGGGGCGGCCGGGGTTGCCCCACCCCAGGAACACGGGCCGCTGGCGTGTGCCGAAGGCCGTTGACGTGTGACGGAGGCCGGGAGATCTGTGACTCACCTCATAATGTCGTGTGCTGTGAGGATCCGGAGAATCTGTAGGTTGAACTCGAGCTGCTGACCAACGGTCCGGCACATTCATGAAGAGCTCCGATGGAATCTCAGTTCGCCTATTTCGTCATGGCCTGGAGCGAGGTGTGACCACCAGCGCTTTTTCAGCCCGCGCGCCTGATCTCCTCTCTGCGGTGGCGCTGTCCTTGCGCGCCGCTCCCGTGTGGGCACCGGCCACCCTGATCACTCTGTTGGTGGGCGCGACGGCCAATGCCGTCTTCGTCCTGACCATCGCGCAGACCGTGGCCGACCACTCCCAGGGTGAGCCGATCTCCCGGACGGTCTGGGTCGTCCTGGCGGTATCTCTCGGGTCGACCCTGCTCGGACCTCAAGTCGCTGAACTGACGACGGCCTTGTGGACCGAACAGTTCACCACGCGAGTGCACCTCGAGACCGCGGAAGCCTTCCTGCGCGGAGCTCATGCGCCTGCCCGGGACGAGGAGAGGGCAACGGCCATGTCTCCCAGCGAGTACGCCGAGCTGGCGCATTCGTGGGACATCCGTCATTTTCCCGAAGCCGTCTACGACTGGGTGAGCAACCGCGTCCGGGGAGTCGCCTCGATCGTGGTCATCGCCCTGTGGAGTCCGCTTCTGGCTGTCTGCGCCTTCGCCGGGATGCTGCTCGCCCAACATCTCCACATCGCTCCGCAGATCTCGTCGTCCCCGGACTCCGGCCGGCAGAAGAAACAAGCGGACGTTCTCCAGGCGGCAGCCTTGGACCCTCGACATCGCACCGAACTGTTCGTCCACGGACTGATGCCCTGGCTGACGCGCCAGGTGAGATGTCGGCTCGCGCACGTGCAGGCCACAGCACGTCGGGAATACCTGCGCACTCTCCGGCGGGAAGTCAGGAATTCAGCGCCGGCCGTGCTCACCTTCGCCCTGGTCATCGCGACCGCCGTCGCCGCCCTGCTCAACGGGAGTTCCCCGGCCGGTCCGGTAGCCGTCCTCCAAGCCGTCAGCGGGCTGTCCGGCTTCGGCGCCCTGGCCGGTGTGGACCGGATCTTCGCCTCCTACACGCGGTGGTTCACGGGCACACGACGAGCTGCGCCCGCCGAGCTCCCTCTCCCGGACGAGAACCTGCGCCCGTCCGACGGGCAACGGTCCTCCGGTGTCGTCGTCGAGCGGGTCTCCTTCACGTACGACGGCAGCACCTCGGTTCTCGACGAGGTCTCGCTCGCCGTCGAGCCGGGCCAGATCGTCGCGATCGTCGGACAGAACGGGGCAGGCAAGAGCACCCTCGCCCAGCTGCTGGCCGGTTCCCGGCTCCCGGGCGCGGGGGAGATCACGGTCGACGGCACGTCTGCCGCCCGCGCCCACACCCTCGGACATATCGCGTTCATGCCCCAGACGCCGTTCGCCCTGCCCGGGGACGTCTTCTACAACAGCTCACCCTGGCTGGGGTCGCACCGGGAGCTCCACGACTCCTGTCCGGTCTGCGAACACCTGGAGTTGGCGTCACTGTGCGGTGGGGACGGCGGGGACGGCCGTCAGATGCAGGGGTTGTCCGGCGGAGAGCTGCAACGCGTCAACGTCGCCCGCGCGCTGCACGCGGTACAACGGGGCAGCAGGCTGCTCCTGTTGGACGAGCCGAGTGCGGCTCTGGACGTCGGCTTCGAGCTGAAAGTGATGCAACTCCTCCGCGAGGTCCTCGACCGGCACCCCTCCGCGTGTGCCGTGGTGGTCTCACATCGGTTCTCGACGGTTCGGCTGGCGGACACGATCCTGGTCATGCAGGAGGGAAGCATCGTCGAACGCGGAAGCCACGCGCAGTTGATGCGAGAAGACGGGCTCTACGCGCAGCTGTACAGGACCCAGGCCCGTGTCTACGCGTGAGTCGACACCCGCGAGGTCGGTGTCATGGCACGCCACCGCCGCTCTTCTCGCCCTGGCGTGGCGGACCGACCGCCGTCTGGTCCTGCTCTCGACCGCGCTCTCGGCGGCCTATCTCATCCAGTCGTTCCAACCGGTCATCGTCTCCGGTCTGGTCGACTTCGGCCTGGCGAAGAACCTGGGAGGCGCTCTCCTCCTGGGGTGTGCCGCTCTGGCGTGCTGGGGTGGGAACTGGCTTCTCGTCGTCGTCGGCGTCGGCAGCCAGAATGTGTTGCACGTGCGGATCGTCGAGGCCGTCAACCTGCGTCTCCTCGCCGCTCTCACGCTCCTGCGCCACCAGAACGACGCCGACGAGAACCGCATCGCGCATCTTCGTACCCGCCTGGCCGAAGGGGGCGAACAGATCGGGGACGCCTGGTCCGCCACGATCCGCATGCTGAACTCCTTCATCTTCCCGATCGGGGTCGTGGCCTCCGCGTCGACGCTCAACCGCTGGTCGCCCCTTCTGGGGCTGGCGTGTGTCCCGGCTTTCGTCGTCGCGTCCGGGCAGGCACGTTGCGCCGTGCAGACGGATCGGGTCGCCGGTGGGCACGGCTGGCTGGTGCTCGACATGCTCCGGACGTATGCCCACGCGCCGTCGTCGCGGCAAAGCGTGGCGATGCAGTACAGCGATTCCCTGACCGAACAGTTCACCACGAGGACCAGACGCTGGGCGGCCGCCCGCCGACGAGGTGACCTGCGTATCGCCGCCATGGGCATCGGGGCTCAACTCGTCTACATCTGCGCCGCCGTGGCCGTCGTGGCGCTGAGCCTGTCGGAGAGCAGCGGGGCCGATCGGAATGCCGGCGCTGTCGTCGGGGTGAGTCTCGCGGCCCTGGTGCTCTACGGGAGCGTCTTCGGCCTGCAGCAAGCCCTCGTCGAATTCCTCTCGATCAGTCACCGGATCAACGACCTCGAGGAGTTCGAGTGCCTGTGCCGCAGATCCGAGCGCCATATCCTGCTCGGCGCCCCCGGCGACATCGTCTTCGAGGAGGTCAGCGTCCGTTTCACCAACGGCCACGAAGGGTTGAGACAGGTCAGCTTCACGATTGGGCACGGCGAGAAGGTCGCCGTCGTGGGCAGGAACGGGGCCGGGAAAAGCACCTTGATCGACACGATCGTCGGGATCCTGGCGCCCAGCGCCGGACGTATCACCGTGGGTGATCCTGAGGTCCCCTCACAGATGGACACCACCTGTACCGGAGTCTTCCAGACGCCTCTCCGCCTCGCCTTGTCCTTGCGTACGGAGATCGCGGCCGGGCGGGGCAACCGCATGGACGAGGTGACCTCCGAGGAGGCCCTGCACGCGCTGGCACCTTTCGAGCACCGCATCGGGGTGGACGGCCCCGCCGATCTCGCCCGCGACCTCGGCGCTACCGATCTGAGCGGTGGTCAGTGGCAGCTCATCGCGAGTGCACGCCCACGCGTCGACGACCGGGCCTGGCTCGTCGTGCTGGACGAACCCAGCAGCGCGCTGGACCCCCTCCACGAGGACCAACTGTTCGCCCGTGATTTCGGCGACCTGCCTTCTTCGACGACGCGCATCATGGTCAGCCACAGTTTCGCTGCCGGGATCAGGGCCGACCGCATCATCCACCTCGACGAGGGAAGGGTCGTCGCCACGGGCACGCACGAGGAACTCATGGCCGGCGATCCCGAATACGCCCGTGACGTCCTGAAACGGAAGGCCGCCTATTCGTCCGATGACACGGGTCTCCCGCCCCGGTGATCTCCGGCGGCCTCGTGGCGGTCAACTCTCGCGTCGCTGCGGGGCTTCGTCACCGCTCAGGTGGAGTTCCGCATCGCACCGTGCCGCGACCCGGTCGCTGTGCGTGGCGACAAGGACCGCGCGGTCGGGCAGCGACCTCGAGGTTCTGGCCTCCTCCATGAGCGCGTAATCCTGGAAGAGATACCCCAGGGCGTGTCGGCGGAGATGGCGGTGTCGGCGACGTCCGACCCGGAGGATGTCGACCCCGTCGATCACGATCCGTCCGCTGTCCGGGGTGCTCAGCAGACCGATGCAGTTGAGCAGGGTCGATTTCCCGCTTCCGCTGGCACCGCGGATCGCGAGCAGCTCACCGGCGGGTACGGAGAAGGTCAGCGCACTCCACAGCTGGTGGTCCCCGAAGGCTTTGCGAAGAGCGTCCACGTGGAGAAGCCGGTCGGCTGGCATGGTTCGACCTGTCCGTTCGATCAGGGGATGGGGGAGGTCACGAAAGTCGGTGGGTGTTGATGCGCCGGTCCAGCAGGAGGAGCATCAACACCAGTGAGAGAAAGCCGACGACGAGAGCCGCGCCACAGGACAGGGGCACGGCGGCCGCCCACGCGAGGGCCTGCGTCGGCGACGAACCGTCGGACAGGGCCGAGCTGTGCGCTGCGAGATATCTGTTCCTCGCGGTCCAGGAGAAACCCAGCAGCAGCGCCACCCACAGGGCTGCCTCCGTCGTCAGCACCCTGCGGTAGGTACGGGTGAAGCTCCAACCATGAATTTTTCGTACCCAGGTTCGCTGCCGGCGAAGAGTGGCATAGGCGGTGACCAGGCCGAATGATGTCGCCGTGAGAGCCAGGGCGCTCGCGGTCAGGCCGATTGCGGTGAAGACGAATGTGCGGTGGGCTTCTTCGTAGCGTTGAGCCGAGTGCGCGCCGGCCGGTTGAACACTGTGGATGACTTGTGAGAGTTCGGGGTCGTCCTCGATGTCCTTCCTGGCCTTTTCGGGGTCTTTCACCAGGAGGCCGCCGGAGGTGGCTGCGCTGACCAAGGTGTCTGCGCGCAGGTTCTCGGGTGACAGGGTCAGGACTGCGGAGGCCCGCGTCGTGGGGAGTATCCCGTGGGAGGAGGAATGAGCCCCGTAGGTGAATTGCAGACTGTCCGGGGGGAGCCGTGTCGGGAAGGTGAGTTCAGGGGGTTCTTTCAGGATCGGCTGCAGGATGTGCTCGAGGGCCTCGGCCGTCGGCGCGGTCTTCTCTGGGTGTCCGTCGCGTAGCGCGACGTCGACGGTTTTTTCCCCGCCAGGGGATGGTTTTCCGGTTCGTCCGCCGGTCGAGGTGGGGTGGCGTTCGTGATACGCGGGGTCGACGATGAGTACGTCTTCCGGGTCGAGCGTGTCTCCTCGGGATGCCTGCACGACCAAGGCCAGGTAGATCTCGCCGGCCGCGGCCTTGCGTTCGAGCCAGGGGCCGACCTTTTCGACCATCTTCTTCTCGGAGTCGGCGTCGACGACTGTGGAGCCGTCACCGGTGAACAGGAGGCGGCCGGAGCGGGCGGCGGTTTCGGTCCAGAGCGAGCGTTGCTCGGTGAATCTTTGGAGTTCTTCGCCCGATATGGCAGCCGTGATGGTCAGGACGATGAGCATGATGGCGGTGGGGGCCCGCAGTGCGTAGGTGACTCCGATCACGGGTACGCCTTCGAGTCTTCCCTTGAGTTGGTTCAGGAGGTCGGTCATCTTCCAGACGACGACGAGCGCAGTGGCCTGGACGAGGGTGAGCAGGGCCAGGGCGATCGCGCCGAGGGTGATCGACAGCTGCAGATAGGTGAGGAATTGGGCGGCTCCGTTGTAGGCCCGCAAGAGGGGGACGGACACGACCGCGCACAGGGCCGACGAGATGGCTGCTGCCCGGAATGCGCTGCGCACATCTCTGGCCAGGGTGATGCCGATCGTATGGCCGTGCAACTTCATGATTCCGAAGGATTTGCTCCGGGAGAACTGGGATGCGACGAGTGTCGTTGCTAACGCGGCGAGTATGCCGACGGCGCTCCACAGTGATCCGCTTTCTTGGGTGAAGAACAGGAAGGCGGTGGACGGGGGTGCCATGTGGGCGGTGAAGCCCTGCGAACGCATTGCTTCCGCGAAGAGTTCTGCTTTTTCTGGACTCCCGTAGATGAGATATTTACCGGCCCACCCTTCAAATTGATGGGTTTCGAGCTGGTGGACGGTGGTTTTCATCTTCCGGTTGACATCCGGATAGGTCGACCAGGTGGGGGTCGTCCGCCCTGTCTGTGATGGTCGGAGGAGGAAGAGATCCCGGTTCTTCTCCGGGGTGGAGAGGTCTTCCTTGTGGCGACCTACGGTCACTCGATGTTCTCCGACGAACCGCGCTATCTCGGAAAAGGTCGCGTCATGTGAATATTTTGTCCCTCCGCCGAGGGCGACATGTGTCGGCCTCTCGGCGAGGGGGATATTTCTGTCCGCGATGGAGAGCACGGTGAAGCCCAGTAGAAAACAGAAGACTGTCGCGAGGGCGTAGGTGATATGACCTAGATTCTTTTTCATTGCCCTTCTCTTGCGGAACAGGATTCGAGGTCAGTGCCTCCGGTGTGAGGAGCGTGCTCTTAGGGCGCAGGTGGAGGCCTGCGGGTGTGGTGCGAGTCATGGTGAGATCACATCTCACGATTTTTCTGAGCCCTTCTTGAAGAAGATTGAACCATGTGTCGACAGAAAAAGGCCTCGATGGTGGTTTTGTCGGATTTGGGTTGCAATGTCGCATAGTGTGGTTTTCCTGCAGGTGGACCGAGAGTGCCGATCGGTTCTACGAACTCCTCGCCGAGGGACACGCCGTAAACCTTCCGGGTGGGGATAGATACATGAGTTAGCCTTCGGGGCGAGGAACCTTTCTCTCACCAAATGATTCCTCGATACGGAAGTGCGCCCTCAGGAGAGACCTCTCCTGCCGTCATGATGCGCGCCCTCGTTTTATCCGAACAGGAGGCTGGACCATGTCTTCCACCATTTTCTCTGTGGCTACTGCAACACTGGCACTATCGACGTCATTCCTGGCCGGAATGCCTGCCTCGGCAAGCGCGCCGAGCATGGCTCCGCAGTCCATGGAAACCGTTGCCTTGGCGCCCCTGCCGGCATCCCCGATGCACTCAGACTGCCCTAGCGGGCACGCCTGCCTGAAGGAAAACTTTCGCGGCATCGTCAACCACTACTACAAGTACGGCACCTACAATTTGACGGATGTAACCGGTCATTGGCATTTCTGCAATAATCAGACCGGAGGCGCCAAGCTCACCTTGTACTTCGGTTACAACGGGACCGGGGGCGTCGCGGCCTCCGTCCCTGCTGGGGAATGCATTTTCCGCGACATGAATCCCGTGAATTCATTCTCTCTCCAGCCCTGATCTCTTCCGGCCGGGCCCCTGAGGAAACGGTCTCCCGCCATCTGGAATTAATGGCCGAGAAAGAAGGCACACTGAATGGGCGGAGGCCCGCAGGGGCACTGGTGGCCGGAATCCCTTAAAGACTCAAGGCGAGGAACCAGGTAGCGAGGAAGACGCCGGGCTCAGCGGGCGGCAGAGTCGCGACGCTGGGCCCGGCTGAGGCCGATCCAGACCACGACCACGGCCGTGGCAGCCATGGCGGCCAGAGCCAGCACGGTGATCCACGGCCCCCAGCCCGGAAGGGAGACCGTCGCGGGATCCGCCACGTCGAGATTCAGGCGGAGCACGGCCAGGCCCGCGACACAGCAGATCAGAGCGACGAAGTTCGCGGCGACGATCATCAGCTGGTTCAGGGCACCCTTCTGCCAAGGTATGGCCAGGGCGACGAGGGAGGACAGGGACATCAGACCCAGTGTCAGCAGGAGAGCCGGCAAAGTGGTGAAGCCGACGGCCTGCCCGGTGTGGTCGAAACTGTTGGCCAACTGCCCCGGCAACCGGTCCTGCCAGGCGAAGGCGCCATACCCCAAGGCCAGCAAAGAGAGGACAGCGGGCGTAGCCGGTGCCACTCGATGGAGCAGAATGTCATTCCGCGACGGATTCGTTCCGCCGGTGTAGCTGTGAACGGGGGAGGACATGTCGGATCTCCTGGGGTGAGGATGACGATCTGACCACTGCCAGGCATGTACACCCCGAGGCTCATTCCGAGCCCGCCCCCGCAGGGGATGTCATGACGCTAGCCCGGATGTTTCATCGGATGGGGGCGGCGGCGTAGCTGGCGCTGTTGCTGTTGCTGTTGTTTGAGCCTGGATTGTGGCAGGTGGGTACGGCAATGGCCGGGTTATCGGCCCCCTGGTGAGCGTCGTCTTCCACGGACGAAGAGATGCTGCAGTCGGTGTGGGTGGGGGTGTTGTTGCTGATCAGGGCGGGGGTGGGTTTTGAGGTTGGTCCAGGCCTGGGTGAACAGGCCTGTCCAGGGGGCGATGACCACACCTGGCTTCCAGGAGGTCAGCTGTTGAGCTAGTTCCTCGGCCTGGGCGTGCCCTTGCAATGGCAGCATGCGGACCTCGTCGCTGCCATACACTTCACCCCCGGTGTGAGCGTGCCCATGGCGAGCGAAAACAATGTCGCACTGCACCCAGTCAGTCGTCATGCCAGTGCTCCGTGCGCGCCAGTTCCGATGAAATAGGTCCACCGCGGCGGGAACGTCGCTCCCCGATGCGCTTTCGCCTCTTCCGTGCCACGCCCGACGTGAAGGTAGCGTGACGACAGGTCCCTTGAGATGCTGATAGGCGTGTAGTAGCCGAGAACGAAGTACTCATTGGGGATTACGTCGTCCTTCGCGCCGTAAGAGCGACAGTACATCGCGTCGTCGTGCTGGAGAACAGTGCATGCGCCGTGCAGGTCGCCATCCACGTGGGACGCGATACACAATGGCAGATTCATGGGATAGCCACTACAAGGCCGCCTCATTCAAGAGAGCCGAGATGGTGTAAATCTTTCCGGCTTGGGACCGCACCAGGTCGGCGTCGCCGTGTCCATCGAGCAGTTTCTGGCCGTGATGGGCCACACTTTCCAATTTGATACCCAGCAGAGTGTGAAGCAGGTCTGGCATCGCGTACTCTCGGCCTCCGGATCGCGCGTATGCCGTCAACAAGCGATCGAGCCCCTTCAGAGTGTCTTGCCAGCCGGATCGGAAGAAGACCGTCTGGCCAACCACTGCGAGGTCATACAAGGGACTGTCCCAGCGCACCGACTCCCAGTCTATTAGTCCCGTAAGCTGGCAGTCGGCATTGCAGCGGAGGTTAGGGTATGACGGGTCACCGTGAATCACCTGTGGCGCGATGAGGTTGCGCGGTCTCTTGTCCCACAGTCGAAGTCCCTCGCAGACCTGGCTGTGCTCCTCAGTAGAAAATGGCAGGGCAGCGTGCTCAAGGAACTGGCGGGCCCGTTCGGCATACGTCTCCGACGACACCGCAGCGGCCCCGAACCGTTGTGGGAGCGGTGCCATCGCGGCGTGGAGTCGCGCCATCCCAACCGCGACCGACTCGAGGTCTGCGACGCGGCTCGCCACTGGGACGACGCCATTGACCGACTCAGTAAGACGCCACAACCGTCCTCGAAAGTGCACGAGCGGCTCTCCTGTGGTGGCCGGTAGCGCACGGGGGAGATCGTAGCCCGCTAGCTCATGCCGACCTAGCAGTTCGTCAACAGTGCGCCAGAGATTCTGGACGTCAACTCTGTCTGCCGCAAGCCAGTGTCTTTCCCCGACCTGCCAGGTGTCCTTATTGAGTCCGCTCGTCTCCTTAGCTAGGGGTTCATCCATGCCCCACATATCCAGAACGGCGCGTGCATCCTCTTCGGCATCCTCAAGCGCCTCGGGAATCACATCTCACTCCTTGAGTGTCTGCCAAACCCGCTCGTGATTGATCTTGTTGGATCCTGCTGATATCGACTTAGACAACCGCATCATCGCAGGTCAAGGGCACTTCTCACGTCAAGACACACTCACCGCAATGAAATCTCCGGGCGAGGGCTGCGGACTCTCCTGTAGAAGCGAAATATCCGACATCGAGGCGGGGTTCCCCGCGAACGAGAGGGCGCGCGACAAGCCCGTCCGGTGAGAGACACGCCCAGAGAAACCGGCCATATGGACGACCCCTCGCCAGATTTTTCGTCCGGACGGTCGAGGTGCAGGTCAGAGCCCGAAAAATATGGTCGAAAGGTGACTAGGAAACCGCTCCTGACCGCTCGAGGTCTTCACCACGCCTACGGTCCCACCATCGTCCTCGACCACGTCGACCTCGACATCCACGCCGGAACCTCCACCGCGCTCATGGGCCCCTCCGGTTCCGGGAAGACCACCTTGCTGCACGCACTGGCCGGCATCCTCGCGCCCACTCGCGGAACGGTCACCTACCACGGTGAAGGCCTCGACCGACAGATCTCCTCCCTCGGGGAGGAGGAATGCACCCGGCTGCGGCGCACCGACTTCGGACTGGTCTTCCAGTCCGGCCAACTGCTCGACGAACTCACCGTCCTGGAAAATGTCGCCCTTCCACTGTGGGTGGAAGGCGCGCGCCCCCGTGAGGCGCGTGGCGCGGCCGAACAGGCCATAATCCGTCTCGGGCTGGACGGGATGGGATCTCGTCATCCGGGGCAGCTCTCCGGCGGACAACGCCAACGGGTCGCCATCGCCCGGGCACTGATCACCAGCCCCCGGATCTACTTCGCCGACGAGCCCACCGGGGCGCTGGACACCGCCACCGCGAACGAAGTCATGACCATCCTGCAGAACTTGCAGCGCGAGACCGGCGCGGCTCTGGTCCTGGTCACCCACGACCCGGCGATGGCCGAACGGTGCGAACGGGTGATCCACGTCCGGGACGGGGCGTTGACCTCGACGCACGGACAGGTCTGCCCGGTATGAGGACCGCGTCATGGCAGATGGCCGCCGACCTGTTCCGCAGGGCACCGGGCCGCAGAACGACCCTGCTCCTGTCTGCTGCCGCGGTCGCCGTGGCCACCGCGGTGCTCCTGCTGATGGCGTCGATGGTGGTCGCGGTCGACTCCCGCGCGGCACGGCAGGCGTGGTGGGCCCCGGCGGCGTCCGACCGGCCGGTGGCGACCCAACGGACCACCACCGCCTACCTGGACCACCGGCAGGTGACCGTCGTGCACCTGGCCCCGGTCACGACGGACCACGGCGTCCTTCCGGCTCCTCCGGGGATGAACCGTTTCCCCGGCCCCGGAGAGATCGCCCTCTCACCGGCGCTGGACTCCCGGTTGGGTGGACGCGGCGAGACCCTCGGACTGGGCGCGCCGTCGGGAACGACGACCTTGGGGGAAGAGGCCTACGGTGGCCCGGACGATCTCGTGGCCGTGGTCGGCCACCGGCCGGGTGACCCGGCGACGACCATGCCGGCTTTCAGCTCTTTGTCCCAGGAATCCCGCTACACCGGTCCGGTCGGGATCGACGGTTTCACCGGGAAACGGGACGCGGCTTTCGTCGACATCTACGGGCCCTCGTCGGTCCTGGCCGCGGCGATGCTGGTGGTCCCGGTGCTGGGTCTGATGTCGGCGGCTGCCGGTCTGGGAGCCCAGGCCCGGGCCCAGAAGTTCGCCCGTCTCCGCCTGGCGGGTGCCTCCGGTGGCCTGCTGCGCCGGTTGGTCGCCGTGGAATCCGCGGTGCTCTCCGGGACGGGAGTGCTCGCCGGGATCTTCCTCCACCTGGCGATCATTCCGGTGGCCGCCCGGATATCGATGGCCGGCAGCCGGTTCGAGGTGGGCGACCTGATCGTTCCGGTCCGGACCGTCCTGATGGTGGCGGCCCTGGTCGCCCTGCTGATGTTCCTGCGGGTGAAGTCGTTGACCCGCGCGGCGATCCGTCGTCCGTTGGCGACGGCAGAGGCTCTGCCGACGACGCTTCCGCTGTGGTGGCGGATCGGATTGGCAGCGGCTTCGATCGGGGTCTTCCTCGTCGCCCGGGCCCAGGACGACCAGTCGTTGGGGCTCATCCTGGTGGTCCTGCTGATGATCTTCGGAGCGGTCGCCGTTCTCGGGCCCATCGGTGTGCTCGCCTACGGGCGGATCCTCCTGTCCCGGCGTTCGGCCGCGGACCTGATCGCCGGTCGTCGATTGGTGGCGGCCCCGCGAGCCGCCTGGCGGCCGATCGCCGGAGTGGCCATGTCCTGTTTCGTAGCCGGTTTCTTCGCCCTGATGGCCTACGACCCCTCCACCGTCGTCCACGGCCGGGCCGGAACGGTCGACATGACGGTGCCGGCACAGAGCGCCGACGCCACCCAGGCCGCGGTCGACCGGGCGCTGAAAGCCCGTGGCGTGCCGCTTGCCGTGACCCGGGAGCGAGGATCGTCCGGGACGATGGTGGACGTCTCCTCGGCCGGCGCCTCCCGGGTGACTCTGCGCGTCGACGAGGATTCGGCGGCCGTACGTTCGGCGATGCAGGAGGCCGCGCCGGGAGCGCCGATGGCCTCCGGGGCCGACCTGCGGGACGGCACGAACGTCTACCTGTCCGACATCCGGCGGGGTTCGGTCTTCGTCCTCGTCATCTCCTTCATCCTGGCGGCGGCCACGATGACGGTCACGGCGATCACCGGGATCAGCGAACGCAAAGACGTCTTCCGGCGTCTGCGCGCCGCCGGAACGCCGGTGGAGACGCTGCTGTCGGCGCGTCGTCGGGAGACCTTCGGCCCCTTGGTGCTCTGTGCCTCGGCAGCTGCGGCCAGCGGATTCCTGCTGGCTGCGCCGTTCATGCTGTTCGGAGGGAGCCTCTCCTGGAACGGCCCGGCCTGGTTGGCGGCCGGATTGGGCGGAGGGCTGCTCGTCTCCTCGCTGGCCTTGAACGCCACGGCGGGCCGCCTGCGCCGGGAGAGCCGCCCCTGACCGGCGCGGGCGGGAGCCCCGGTTCCCTGGGGAAACCGTGCCCGGCATGAAGGCGCGAAGCCGCCCCGGCGCTTCCTCGTACGACAGGGACAGGCAACTGGCCTGGCTCGACCTCCAGGCGTCGCCCCATGCGACCCGGCAGATGGTCATCGTGCGCAATCTCACCGAGAAGGGCCCGCCTCTGCCGATCAGGGGGTGACGATCCGTGACCACACGGGAACGATTCCCGCCGGGCGGCGGTGCCGACAGCGAACAAGGAGAGTCCGATGAGCGATGAGAAGATCCTGGGCCTGATCCTGGCGCTCCCGCTCACCGCGGTCACGATCGGACTCGGATGGTTCTTCCTGCGGCGTCTGCGCCAGGACACCGGACGGATCGCAGACGGTTTCCTGGCGTTGTTCATCCTGGGCTCGGCGACATGCGCGGCGATGGCCTGGGGCGCGGCAGCCGGGGCCGGGCACCTGGTGTTGGCCGCAGCTCTCCTGGGCAGTGCCCTGCTGCCCTGGGCGGTGCTGGCCGGAGTGGGCCTGCTCTTCGTCAACGGAGTCCGGGTGATCCGCCGGGAGGGCATCGGCAGTACGACGGTGCTCCCGATCGCCCTGGGTGTCTCGGTGATCGCCCTCCCGATGGCCCTGCTGTGGTCGGTCTCGGACGAGTCGATCTCGCACGTGTCCTTCGTCGTGTCCTTCATGGCTTTCCTCGGGACCTTCTACGGGGCATATCTGGCGGCTCATCTGGTGTCCTACGTGGTGTACGCGTTGGCACACGCCCGCCTGGAAGTGCCGACCGACGTCCATGTGGTCGTCACCCTGGGCTCCGGTCTGGCTGGAGACCGGGTCACACCTCTGCTGGCGTCCCGGCTGGATCGGGCCCTGCAGGTGCGCGCGCGGTCGGACGATCCGGAGGGTGTGGTGATGGTGGTCTCCGGCGGTCAGGGTCGGAACGAGTCGGTCAGTGAAGCGGCGGCGATGGCGGCCTATCTTCAGGACAAGGGGGTTCCTCCGGGGAAGGTGCTTCAGGAGGACCGGTCGACCACCACGGAGGAGAATCTGACCTTCACCGACCGTCTCCTCGCCCTCAATGGACTGCAAGCTTCTCGGATCGTAGTGTGCACCAACGATTTTCATGCTGTTCGAGCTGCGGTTCTCTCCCGCAGGCTGGGTCTGGGCATGCACGTCGTCGGAGCGCCGACCGCCGGCTACTACCGCCCTGCCGCCTTCCTGAGGGAGTCCGTCGCCCTACTGCGGGAACACTGGCTACGGCACCTGATCGTCGCCGGACTGCTCGTCGCCGGACTGCTCGTTCTCGCCATGGCCTGAGGGAGGACGTTCACCTCAAGGAAGCCCCCTCCCGGCCGATGGAGAACTAGCCACGGATGGCTGCACCAGGCCCAGGAAGGCCGACACGACTCTGGCGGAGGGACCGTCCCCACCCGGGCTCCCGCATCCACCACCGTCACCCATCGGGGGATACCAGATGACCAGTCTCATCGGCGACAACACCATCGGTGCCCTGCACCAGTCCCTGACCGGGCTGTCGCTGCGCCAGCGCACCATCGCGGACAACATCGCCAACATCGAGACCCCTGGTTTCCTCGCCGGGAAGATCGACTTCGAGAGCAGCCTCAAACGGGCCTACGCCAACGGCCGCCCGGGCGCCGCCGGCATCGACCGGGTCCGTTCCCTGGAACCGACCCGCACCAACGGCTCCAATGTCAACCTGGACGAGGAAACCCTCGCCAGCCAGCAGACCCTGCTCACCACACAACTCGCCAGCGCCGCCGTCACCACCAAGTTCCAGCGTCTGCGCATCGCCATCACCGGCCAAGGCTGAGGAGGACCACCATGAGCATCTTCGGCGCGATGAATATCGCCTACACCGGGCTCGTCGTGGACCGCAAATGGTTGGACGCGGTCTCGGACAACATCTCGAACATGAACAACGTCAGCCGGACCGACGAACGCGCCTTCCAAGCCCGCTACATCGTCGCCCGCGCCAACCAGTACGGCAACAACGGCGGAGCCTATGTCGCCGGGACGCACTTCGGCGACCCCCAAGGCCGAGTCGTCTCCGACCCCACCCACCCGTTGGCGGACGCCCAGGGCAATGTCCGCATCCCCGACATCAACCTCTCGGACCAGATGGCACATCTGATCCTCGCGCAGCGCTCCTACCAGGCGAACCTCGCCGTGGTGGAACGCAGCCGGACCATGTACGAAGCGGCGATCGGAATCGGCAAGTGACCTTCTCCATTCCTGGCATCTCCACGATCCCCTCCTTCGGGATCGGCGGCGTCCGTGACCTGACCGGTGTGGACAAACTCACCACACCCTCCGCCGTCGGCTCGCCCTCCCAAGGCGAGTTCGGCGCGATCCTCGCCCGCAAGATCGGCGAACTCGACGCGCTGCACCGCACCAGCGACACCCTCGCGGTCAAAGCCGTCACCGGCGACCTGACCGACATCCACGACTACACCATCGCAGCCAACGAAGCCACGGTCGCCACCCAACTCGTCGTCAACGTCCGTAACAAAGCCGTCGAAGCCTTCAACGAGATCATGCGGATGCCCCTGTGAAGAACATCAAGTTCCAAGCCGTCCTGGGGCGCGCCAAAGGCGTCTTCAACGGCTTCACCCCCGGTCAGCGCGCGGTGACGGTCATCGCCGTCGTCGTGGCGATCGTCGGTGCCATCGTCTTCGTGAACTGGGCCAGCAAACCCACCATGACCCCCATCTTCACGAACCTGTCCAGCTCGGACGCCGCCGCGATCTCCACCAAACTCAAGGAGACCGGCGTGCCCTACGAACTGGGCAACGGTGGGAACAGCATCCTCGTCCCCTCCTCACAGGCCGACCAGGCCCGGCTGGACCTCGCCGGCGCCGGCCTCCCGCAGAACAGCCCCGACTCCAAGGGCTACGGCATCCTCGACAAATCGAGCCTGGGCTCCAGCGACTTCCAACAGAAACTCACCGCGAAACGAGCCATCGAAGGCGAACTCGCCAACACGATCAAACAGATCGACAAGGTCCGCGACGCCAAGGTGTACCTCGCCCTGGGTGAGAACTCGCCCTACCAGGACGAACAGACCAAACCCTCGGCCTCGGTGCAGGTCACCATGCAAAGCGGCGCCAAATTGCAGACTGGACAGGTCGACGCCGTCGTCCACCTGGTCAGCTCGGCCGTGCCGAAACTCGAATCCTCCGCCGTCACCGTCACCGACGCCCTGGGCACCCGGTACACCGAAGAAGGCGGCGGCGTCGGCGGACTCGACGCCCGCGCCGACCAGGTCCGCGCCGTGTCCGCGCAGAAGACCGCCCAGGTGCAGAAATTCCTCGACACCATCGTCGGCCCCGGCAACTCCACCGCCAGCGTGCAGGCCGACCTCGACTTCGACAACACCAAGGTCGAACGGCAGGAATACGTCCTGTCCAAGGCCGGCGACCCGCCGGTCGTGGAACAACGCAGCACCGAGAAGATGACCGGCGCCTCCGGCCAGGCCGTCGGCGGAGTCCTCGGCCCGGACAACATCACCGTCCCCGGCCTCGACCAGGGTTCCAGCAAGAACGAATACACCAAGGAAGACTTCACCAAGCAGAACCCGTACGGCGTGCAGAAGACCACAAAGGACCTCGCCAAAGGCTCCATCAAGAAACTCAACGTGGCCATCGCCCTGGACGCGAAGAACGCCGGCATCTACAACGCCGCCGAACTCAAACAACTCCTCGGCGCAGCCGCCGGGATCGACCAGGCCCGCGGCGATGCCATCGAGGTCAGCAAACTCGCCTTCGACACCAAAGCCGCCGAAGCCGCCAAGGCCAAAGCCGACGCCGAAGCCGCCCAAGCACGTCAGGGCGAACTGATCGACCTGGCCAAGAACGCCGGACTGGTGCTCCTCCTCCTGCTGGCCCTGCTGATCGGCTTCCGCAAGAGCCGCAAAGAACCCGAAGTCGTCGACCTGGGCGAACTGCCCTCCGCCACCGCAGGGGAACTGCCGCCCACCCCGGTCGACCCGCCGCTGGAGTACTCCCTGGAGTCCGACCCGCTGCCCGTCATCGAGGCCACCCCGGTCGACCCGCAGAGCCAGGCCCGCGTCCTGGCCCGCGAAGAGATCGGCAGCCTCGTCGAAGAAGACCCGGACGAGGTCGCGCGCCTCCTCCGCGGCTGGATATCGGAACGGAACTGATCGATGACCGTCGCACAGATGACAGGCCTGCGTAAGGCGGCCATCCTCCTCGTCCAACTGGGCACCGAGCACTCCGCCCAGATCATGAAGATGCTCCGCCCCGCCGAGGTCGAAGCACTCACCGCCGAGATCGCCCGCCTGGACAGCGTCGACGTCGACACCCTCGACGAAGTGCTGGAAGAGTTTCGGCAACTCGCCCAGGCCCGGCAGTACTACGTCCAAGGCGGGGTGAACTTCGCCGAAGAGGTCCTCATCGCCACGATGGGCCAGGAACGGGCCCACGAGGTCATGCAAAGGCTCACCGCGAGCCTGGTCGAAATGCCCTTCGAATTCCTCCGCCGGGTCGACGCGAAACTCATCCTGTCCTACCTGCAGGACGAACATCCCCAGACCGTCACCCTCGTGCTGGCCCACATGCAGCCCGACGCCGCGGCCATCATCCTGTCCGGGCTCGCCCCGGAGGTCCAGGCCGAGGTCGCCCACCGGCTGGCCATCATGGACCGCACCAGCCCGGAAATCGTCAAACAGGTCGAAGCCCACCTGGAAAGACGACTGTCCACCCTCGTGCAGGCCAGCGACTACAGCAATGTCGGCGGCCTGAAATCACTGGTCGACGTCATCAACCAGTCCGACCGGACGACCGAGCGGCTCATCCTGGAAGGCCTGGAGAAGAGAGACCTGGACCTCGCCGAAGAGGTCCGCGCCCACATGTTCATGTTCGAGGACATCGTCGGCCTGGACGACCGCGCCGTCCAGGTGGTGCTGCGCAAGGTCGACTCCAAGGACCTGGCAGTGGCGCTCAAGGGGGTCCGCGAGGACGTCCGCGAGAAGATCACCCGCAATATGTCCGAACGGGCTGCGCTCTCCCTGGCCGACGAGATCTCGATCCTCGGCCCGGTGCGGCTCAAGCAGGTCGAGGAATCCCAGGCCGTGGTCATCCGGCAGATCCGGATGCTCGAGGAAGCCGGCGAGATCGTGGTGAGCCGCAGCGGAAGCGACGAGTTCGTTGCCTAACCAGCTCCCCTCCCGCGGCTACGTCCTCCGGGGCGAGGACCAGGTGTCCCCGATCCGACCGGCACGTATGTCCGCCGACCTGGCCTCCACGACCTATGTCACCCCGGGGCGGGCCGACCCGCGCCTGGTCGACCCGCACCTGGAGGCCGTGGTCGAACAGGCCGCGATGGAAGCCCGCGCCAGAGGCTTCCGGGCCGGCCACGCCGCCGGTTACGAAGCCGGCCGCCAGGAAGGCCTGGCCCTGATGCAGGAACAGGCCCGCCTGCTCGCCGAACGCGACGAGATCGACCGCACCCGGTACAACGCCTACATCGAGGACCTGGTGACCCGGGTCACCCAGGCCGCCCAACAGGCGGTGCAGGTGCAGACCCCCACCCTGGACGAGCTGTACGACCTGATCGCCACGATGACCGTGGAACTCGCCGAGTCCCTGGTAGGACACCACCTGCAGGTCGACGGCTGCGGTGCCAAGGACGCCCTGATCAGGGCGATGTCCGGCGTGTCCCGCGGGGTGTCGGTCACCGTACGTCTGCACCCGGACGACCTGGCCCAGATCCAGGAGTTCGTGCAGGACGTCCCCGAATGGGAGATCACCCGACTGGTGGGCGACCCCGGAGTGGAACTCGGCGGCGTCCTCGTGGAAGCGGAGAACCTCGAGATCGACGCCCAGTACGGTCCCGCCTTCGAACGGGTCCGCAAGGTGATCCGCCCATGAGAGCCCTGATGGAACAGCTGTGCGCGGCCGCCCGCCCGACGATCAGCGGCAAAGTGGTCAGCGCGGTCGGCCTGTCCATCGAGATCGCCGGCCTGGAACTGGGCGTCGGCGAAGCCGTGCGCATCATCGGCGACGAGGGCCCGATCATGGCCGAGGTGGTCGCCCTGGGCGACGGCCGCGCCACCTGTATGCCGATCTCCGACCTGCGCGGAGTCCGCTCGGGATGCCCGGTGCAGTCGACCGGCGGACCCCTGAGGGTGCCGGTCGGTCGGGGCCTGCTCGGCCGGGTCGTCAACGCCCTGGGCGAGCCGATGGACGGCCGGGGCGCGCTGGGCAACGTCCAACTGGTCAGCTCCACCGGCATCCCCCCGGCGGCGATGCAACGCGACCGGATCGACACCCCGATGCCCCTGGGCGTCCGCGCCATCGACGCGATGATCCCCTGCGGGCGGGGTCAACGCCTCGGGATCTTCGCCGGCTCCGGCGTCGGCAAGTCCAGCCTGCTGTCCATGATCGTGAAAGGCACCACCGCCCCGGTGTGCGTCCTCGCCCTCGTCGGGGAGCGCGGCCGTGAGGTCCGCGAGTTCGTCGAAGGCGACCTCGGACCGGAAGGCCTGCGCCGCGCCGTCGTCGTCGTCGCCACCTCCGACGAACCCGCCCTGGTCCGGCTACGGGCGGCGTTCACCGCGACCCGGATCGCCGAATGGTTCCGCGACCAGGGCCAGGACGTCGTGCTGTGCATGGACTCGGTGACCCGCGTCGCCATGGCCCAACGCGAGGTCGGCCTGGCCTCCGGTGAACCCCCCGCCACCCGCGGCTACCCGCCCAGCGTCTTCGGGCTGATGCCCCGCCTCCTGGAACGGGCCGGGACCGCCCCCACCGGCAGCATCACCGGCCTGTACACCGTCCTCGTCGACGGCGACGACCTGAACGACCCCATCGCCGACAACGTCCGCTCCATCCTCGACGGCCACATCGTGCTCTCCCGGCGGCTGGCCACCTCCGGACACTTCCCCGCCATCGACGTCCTCGAGTCGATCTCCCGTGCGGAAAAAGCCATCACCACGCGGGAACAACGCGCCGACTCGGTGACGATCCGCCAACTTCTCGCCGCGAAACGCGACGCCAAGGACCTCATCGAGATCGGCGCCTATGTCGCCGGCAGCAACCCGCAGGTCGACCGGGCGCTACGCCAGTCGACCGATATCGACGGCTTCCTCCGCCAGGACCTGGAAGACCTGACCCCGGCCGAGACGACCTGGTCATGGCTGCACCAGCTCGCCGCCGCCGAGTGAGGAAAGACCCGTGTCCGGCAAGGCCCGTCGCCGCCAACTCGCGACCCTGCTCAGGATCCGACGCCTCGAGGAAGACCTCGCCAAGGGCGAACTCGCGGCAGCGAACGCCCGGATCCGGGCCGCCCACGACCGGCTGAGCCTTGCCCAGGAGAACTACCAGCGAGAAGTCACCCCGCCGGAGTCCTGCGATGTCAACCGCTTCCGCGCCCACCTGGCCCACAGCACCTCCGCAGCGGCGATGGTCCGCGGCGCCGAACGCGGCATCACCACCGCCGAATCGGAAGCCGACGAGGTCCGCGACAAAGTACGCCTGGCCCGCATCAAGAGCCAAGGACTGGAACGACTCGTGGAACGAGTGGACGCAGCCGCTTTCGCCGAATCGCTCGCAGCCGACCAGCGCACTGCCGAAGAGAGTAGAGCAGGTGTCTACACGAAGGGGCGTCATGGGCGTTGACTTGTCAGGTATCGGCGCGGTCCAAGCGCGGATCGCCGAGATCCAGGCCAAGTTCTCCGGCTTCGGTTCGCCGGTGCAACCGGGCACGTACAGTGCCGACGGCGCACTCAACGGACGAACCGCCTGGAACTACAAACTGCAGGATCTCATCGGCCGCGACTACAACAACACGAAATTCCCCTGGTCCGGCGTCAACGTCGAGATGGGCCCCACCACCGGCGGGAACGGCCTCGGTGGAACCTTCACCTCCGGGAACACCCGCGTCGGCGGAGCCACCACCACCAGCAGAGCCGCACTGGCTGGCGGACTGGCCACCGCAGCCGGCGTCACCGGCGCCGCCGTGGTCGACTCCGCGAAGAAATACCTCGGCGTGCCCTACGTGTGGGGAGGCACCACCGCCGCCGGGCTGGACTGCTCCGGCCTCGTCCAGAAAGCCTACGGCGACCTGGGCATCTCGCTGCCCCGCGTCGCCGCCGACCAGGCGAAGATGGGCACCGCAGTGCCCTCCCTGGCCCAGGCCCGCCCGGGCGACCTGCTCGCCTTCGGCAGCCCCGTCGACCACATCGCCATCTACGTCGGCAACAACCAGATGATCGCCGCCCCCCAACCCGGCGAGAAGGTCAAGATCCAGAGCGTCTACGCCACCCCGGTCGCGATCCGCCGAGTCGTCCCCGACGGCCCCGACCTGTCCAGCGCGGCCCGCATCGGTTCGGCGGCCTTCACCGCCGGACTGACCGGCGCCACCGGCCCGGCCGGTTCCGCACTGGCCCAGGCACCCGCCCAGTTCCGGGCACTCTTCCAGCAGGCCGAAGCCCGGTACGGCGTACCGGCGACCTTGCTGGCCGCCGTCGCCAAACAGGAGAGCGGCTTCAACCCCGGCGTGGTCAGCCCGGCCGGAGCGATCGGCCTGATGCAGATCATGCCGGGCACCGCAGCCGGACTGAAGGTCAACCCGCGCGACCCGGCCCAGGCCGTCGACGGCGCAGCCCGGCTGCTGCGCGACAACCTCCGCACCTTCGGATCGACCCAGCTCGCGCTCGCCGCGTACAACGCCGGGCCCGGCGCGGTGAAGAGATACGGCGGGGTTCCGCCCTACGCCGAGACCCAGAACTACGTCCGGCGCATCATGGCCGACAGGGGAGTGACCGTATGACGATCCGGGTGAACACCGAGAAGCCGTCCCTGATGCCGGTCGAGGGATACCGCCTGCCCGAGCAGACCGCCGGCGGCGAGTCCTTCGCGAAGGTGCTGCGCTCCCGTCAACGGGTCGGCGACCTGCCGGCCCCGCAGACACGTCCGGCCGCGGACCGTCCGATGCCGGTACGGCCGGGCGCGCCAGGCGCCGGGGGCACCGACCGGATCACGTCGGGTTCGAGGGAGACACCCGGGGCACCGACGACAACGACAACGTCCGGAGAACCCGTCGAAGGAGCCGACGCCGGTCTCGGCCAGGCCGGCGACGCCTCTGCGGTCCCGGTGGCCGACCCGATGGTCCCGACCGCCGAGGCACAGAGCGCGGCCGTGGTCACCGCGGAACTCGCGGTGATGCTCCGGCAGCAGTCCCTCCTGGGACGGACGGTCACCTCACCCGGTGAACAGACGACACCGGCCGCCGGGGCGGTTGCTCCTACGGTCGGGGTCACTCCGGGGGCCCCGGCCGAGGTTCCGATGGCACCGGTGAACCAGCCACTCGGCGGACAGCACACCGCGATCCCCGGCGGAGACGCAGCATCCGCGCCCCAGACACCGGGTCCGACGCTCGTTCCCGGCGTCCCGGCCGACGAACCGCCGACCGTCGCAGCCACGCCCCCGCAGCCTCCGGCCGGCGCACCGCCGATGCCTCCGGCTGCCGCCTCGCCCGCACCGGCCTTCCCGGTCGCGGACACCACCCGAAGCACAGGGCCTCTCCCGTACGAGGAGCCTGCCCCGACCGCACTGCAGGCGACGGCCCCGCCCTTCCCCGCGCCTCCGTCCGCCGTCGCAGCGCCCCCCGCCGGCACACCGGCCACACCGGGACTCCCGGTCTCCGACGGGCCCGCACCCACCGCCGAGTTCGGACCGGTACCCCCGCCATCCGGCCCGGCAACGGCCGCCCGCCCCGAGAACACGACAGATGAGGGCGCCCCCTCCGCGACGACCCCCGGACCTGCGATGGCACCGGACCCGTCTCGGACGCAGCCCCAGGCCACCGGCCGAAATGCGGCTACCGTCGAAGGACAACACCCGGAAGGGACAACGACCCTTCCGCCGACAGGCACCTCGTCCGTCCCGGCGACCTCTCTTCCCGACCCGGCCACGGCCCGAGGCGGCGCCGAGGAGAGCAGCGTGACGGGCGCCCCGACCCGGCTCACGCCCACGGCGCGTCCGATCACGGACCCATCGGCCGGCTACCTGTCCTCCGACCGGGACCCGCTCCTCACCCCGCCACCATCGGCCACCGACGTCCGCCCGCTCGCAGGGGCGAAGGACCCGGCCCGACCGGACCCGGCGACCGCACCCCCCACCGACCGGCCGACCACCCCGACGCCGCCGCCCTCGGCGACACCACCGGTCGTCCAGAGCCCGCACGCGCCGGCCGTCACCGCGGCGAGCCATCACGCGCCGGCCCAGGCCGCGGCACCCCCTGCCCCGGTGCACAGCCAACTGTTGACCGCTATCGCCCCGGTCATCCAACGACGGGACGGCTCCTACAACGTCGAACTGCAACTCGACCCGGCCAGTCTGGGCCGGGTGAAAGTGACCGTGACCATGCAGGCCGGGGAGATCTCCGTGCAGATGCAGGCCGCGGATTCGGGCGCGCGCGACATGTTGCGCCAGAACATGGATCAACTTCGCGACCAACTGGCCGATGCAGGATTCGGACGTACGAGCGTGGACGTGGGCGATGGCTCACGTCAGGCCTGGCAGGATCCGCGTGGTCAGCAGCCACGTGACCCGTCGGGGCACACCTCGACCCGGATCGACCGCACCGGAACTCCTCTCCCCGGTGATCGACCTGCGGCGTCGGAGACCACGGATGGTTCTGGCCCGCTCGACCTCCAGCTGTGACAGGGAGAGACCATGAGCATCCCGATCTCGGACCCGCGCGGAACCTGGGACCCCACATACCGGTCCCCGGTCATCGACGGGAAGACGTACAAGCCGCCGACGACGGAGTACCTGAAGGACAAGGACGGCAAGATCGTCCTCGGCCAGGACGGCAAACCGATCCTGGTCACCAAACCCGCCGAGGGGATGGAAGGCCTGACCGGACGTTCCACCGTCGGCAAGAAGCAGGGTGAATTCGACGGGGAGATGTTCCTCAAGCTGCTGATCGCGCAGCTGAAGTATCAGGACCCGAGCAAACCGACCGATTCCAGCCAGATCATGCAGCAGACCGCGACCCTGTCGATGGTCGAGCGGATGAACGTCATGGCGAAGACCAATGAGGACACCAACAAGACCTACACCAGCATGCTTGCCGAGCAGAGGATCTCGGCGGCGGTGGCTCTGGTCGGTTACAAGGTGGAATACGGGATCGATCCCAATGACCCCACTAAGACCGCCGTCGGTGTCGTCGATTCGGTCAAGTTCGACGGCACCGGGCCGATACTGTCGGTGGGTGGCAAGAACGTCCCTTATCAGGACGTCACCAAGGTCATGACGGCCACGAGCGGCACGTCCTCCACCGGGACCACCACGACCGGTGACCCGTCCTCGACGGGTGGTACGTCCTCGACAGGCACAACCCCGCCTGCTTCTTCCACCGCCTGAGCGTGACCCCCCACCGCCCCGGCATCACATTCTCCACGACTTGCTGGCAGTTAGGGCCTGTTCAGGCTCCCTGAAGACGAAGGACACGCATTCATGCTTCGTTCCATGTACTCGGCCGTCTCCGGTCTCCGCGTCCACCAGACGATGCTGGACGTCACCGGTAACAACATCTCGAATGTGAACACCTTCGGCTTCAAGACCGGCCGGGCCGTGTTCGAGGACAACCTGTCCCAGATCATCCGGGGTTCGTCGGCGCCGGTCCCGGCTGCCGGTGGCGGCCCCGGTATCGGTGGTATCAACCCGGCCCAGGTGGGTCTGGGTGCCCGCCTCGGCGCGATCACCAATATCTTCAGTCAGGGTGGTCTGCAGGTCACCAACCAGACCACCGATGTCGCCATCCAGGGTGACGGATTCTTCACGGTCGAGAAGGCCGGTGCGAACTTCTTCACCCGTAACGGCGCTTTCAACTTCGACACCGACGGCAACCTGGTCACCAGCGACGGATCGTATGTACTCGGGTATATGTACGCTCCAGGCGACCGTCTGGGTGCGGACAAATCTGAAGCTGCGGTCGCTGCGGCGTTGGCGAAGAATGTGATTCTGGACAAGACCGGTGCTCCCGCAACGGTTCCGCTGGACCAGACCACTCTGCAAGCCGTTCCGCTCAAGCTGCCCACTGCGCTCGTCAAGGGCTTCCGGGTCGGTGACACCGAGGCGCAGGACGTTCAAGGCGGCGGGACGACGTGGAAGAACTTCGTGCTCGGTGGAGACGGGGCAGTTGGTGGCGCTGCCGCCAACGCTGACCTGGCTCTTGAGTCCTTCCAGATCAACAAGGACGGCAAGCTGGTCGGCTCGTTCTCCGACGGCACCAAGCGAGTCTTCGGCCAGATGGCGCTCACCACTTTCAACAACCCGCCCGGTCTGGAGAAGGTCGGCGGTTCGATGTACCGCCAGACGAACAACTCCGGTGTGCCACAGACCGGTATCCCGGCTCAAGGAGGGAAAGGCACCATCGAGTCCGGAACCCTGGAGATGTCGAACGTCGACCTGGCTCAGGAGTTCACCAACCTGATCGTCGCCCAGCGTGGTTTCCAGGCGAACTCGAAGGTCGTCTCCACTTCCGACGAGGTGCTTTCCGACCTGATCCAGATGAAGCGCTGATCGTGATGCGTTGACCTGTCAGCGCCGACCGCACACTGCGGGGTGCCCCTCGATCATGAGAGGGGCACCCCGCAGTGTCAGTTCGGTGAGGGGAGGATCATTTCCCTGCGGGTTTGTTCTTCTTCTTGGGCTTGTTCTCGGGGAAGAGGGGCTTGTCCGCTGCGCAGGTGGCTCCCTGGGCGGGCAGCTTGCCGTCGACCAGGTAGGACTGGATGGCTTCGCGGGCGCACGTGCTCGCGGCGCTGCTCCCGTGGCCCCATCCGTTCACGGTGAGCAGGCGCGCGCCGGGGGAGAGCGCGGCCAGTTTCTTCGCGTTGTCCAGCGGGGTGGACGGGTCGTGGGTGTTGTTGACGATGA
>NZ_BAGZ01000005.1 GCF_000298175.1 Austwickia chelonae NBRC 105200
CACCGCGGTGACCGGGATCGTGATGATCGTCGGGGCCGCCCGTCGACCGAGCGTTTCGAGCGTCGGGACGGAGAACACCGGGACCGCTCCGAGCGAGGGGCTCGCAGCTCCTACCGCTCCGACTTCCGCCCCGCCCGTGGTGAACACCGCGGAGACCGACCCCGAGGAGGATACGAGCGCGGGCATCGCGCAGATCACCACGTGGAGAAACTGCGTCGGCAGGACAACCCTCCGCAGCAACTTGCCGACCGTGGCCCGGTCGAGGACGCACCGGTGGCCGAGGACAACGGGTTCGCGGCCCTGGGGCTGCCCGATGCCGCGGTACGTCGTCTCGCCAGGGGCGGTATCACCCAGCCCTTCCCGATCCAGGCGGCGACGATCCCCGATGCCCTGGCAGGCAAGGACGTCCTGGGTCGCGGACAGACCGGTTCCGGTAAGACCATGGCTTTCGGTCTGCCGACCTTGACGCGTCTCGCCCAGGGGGAGCCGTCGGAGCCCAAACGTCCCCGCGCCCTGGTGCTGGTGCCCACCCGTGAGCTGGCCATGCAGGTCAGCGACGCACTGGAGCCCATCGCGCACGTGCTCGGCCTGCGTCATAAGCTCGTCGCCGGCGGGCTCGCCTACACCTCCCAGATCGCAGCGTTGGAACGCGGCGTCGATCTGCTGATCGCCACCCCAGGGCGTCTGATGGACCTGTTGGACCGCGGCGCAGTCCGTCTCGACGGAGTCACGATTGCCGTGCTCGACGAAGCAGACCACATGGCGGACATGGGGTTCCTGCCCGATGTCACCGCGATCCTCGACCAGGTCCCGGCCGGCGGTCAGCGGCTGTTGTTCTCCGCGACCCTCGACAACGGGATCGACGAGCTGGTCGAGCGTTACCTGAACGAGCCCACGGTGCATTCCACCGACGAGCCCACGGCCAGCGTCACCACGATGGACCACCACGTGCTCTTGATCCAGCCTCAGCACAAGAAGATCGTGACCGCTCAGGTCGCGAACCGTGAAGGCCGGACCATCGTCTTCGTGCGGACCAAACTCGGGGCGGACCGGGTTGCCCGGGAGATCCGGGAGCAGGGAGTCCTGGCGGCTGCTCTGCACGGCGGCCTGAACCAGGGGGCCCGGAACCGGGTCCTGGCTGCCTTCAAGGACGGCCGGATGCCCGTCCTGGTGGCCACCGACGTGGCTGCTCGCGGTATCCACGTCGACGAGGTCTCGGTCGTCCTCCAGGTCGACCCGCCACGGGACCACAAGGACTACCTGCACCGGGCCGGTCGGACTGCCCGTGCCGGCGAGCGCGGTGCCGTGGTGACGCTGGCGCTGCCGCACCAGCGTCGCTCCACGGAACGTCTGTTGCGCACCGCAGGGGTTGAGGCCACCCCGGTCGAGGTCGGACCCGGGGACGACTCCCTGCTCGCGGCCACCGGAGCCCGGCGCACGTCGGGTATCCCGGTTCCGGAGGAGTCCTACCAGCGGATCGTGGAAGGCCGCCCTAAGCGTTCCTTCCGTGGCGGACCTCGCCAGGGACGTCCCGGACGAGGAGGGGGCTACCGCGGGCGTGACAACGGACGTCGTCGTGAGGGCGGCGAACGCATGAACGGATACGACCGGGGGTAGTTCGCCGCTGTGGAGACGAGTCTGACCGGTCGGTTGCTGGTGGCCACACCGCAGATCACGGCTCAGGTGTTCCGTCGCGGTGTCGTGCTGCTTCTGCACCACGACACCGCGGGGGCCCACGGGTTGTTGCTGAACAAACCGATCGGGGTGGACGTGGACCGTGTTCTCCCTGGATGGGGTGAGCAGGTCTGCTCTCCTCGCGAGCTCTTCCAAGGTGGGCCGGTCTCCATGGACACGGCTCTGGGCCTGGTCTGGCTACCTGGCGGGGACCGCCCGCCCGCCGTCCATCTCCTGTTCGGTGCGGTGGGGGTCGTCGATCTGGATGCTCCACCGGGGTCGGTCTCGCCCGGCGCTGCCGGGACGCGGATCTTCGCCGGTTACTCGGGATGGTCCGAAGGGCAGTTGGAAGAGGAGATCGACGAGGGCAGCTGGTACGTGGTGGACGCCACACCGGGAGACGCCTTCTGTCTCGACCCAGGGGGGCTGTGGCGGGCGGTCCTACGACGCCAGCCAGGCCGCCTGGCCTTCGTCACCCACTATCCGGACGAGCCGGAGTGGAACTGAGCACGCACCGCCCACGGGCAGCACGGTGACGGGACGCCACTACACTGGCGGCATGACCTCCCCGTTCGCACAGTCGACCCCTGCCGGACCCGGGAACGATCCCTTCGACCCCTACGGGCCGGGTGGCCCGCTCGGGCCGTCGACGGCTACCAGCGTCCTCGAACGTGAAGAGACCTCGGTCGAGCATCAGCTGTCCGAACCAGGTGATCACGAGCGCTTCTCCCATTACGTGCGTAAGGAGAAGATCCTGGAGAGCGCGTTGTCCGGACAGCCCGTGGTCGCCCTGTGCGGGAAGGTGTGGGTGCCCGGGCGCGACCCTCAGCGTTTTCCGGTGTGCCCGGTCTGCAAGGAGATCTACGAAGGGCTGCGAGCGCCCCAGGACGGCGACGACTGAACATTCAGGTGGAACCCTCCGGTTGCCATCGGTCGTGACAAGCACGCGACAGATGGCGCGTCGTCGTCGGTGACACGGTGATGCATCGAAGCGTGCAGCTGTAGCCCGGCCGGTTCGGGTACCGTGTCGGGGCGATGAGTACCTCGGCTGCCTCTCACCTGTCCCCAGCATTCCCGAAACGTGCGGCCTGGGGCACCGCCTCGAAACTACGTGCCTGGCAGGCGGAGGCACTCGATCGATATCTCGCGGTGGAACCCCGGGACTTCCTGGCGGTGGCCACGCCGGGTGCGGGCAAGACGACCTACGCCCTGCGGGTGGCGACCGAACTGCTGGACCGTGGTGTGGTGCAGAAGGTCACCATCGTGGCCCCGACCGAGCACCTGAAGACCCAGTGGGCGGATGCCGCAGCCAGGGTGGGTATCCACATCGACCCGGGTTTCACCAATGGCGCCGGTGGCACCAGCGCGGACTTCCAGGGGGTCGCTCTGACCTACGCCGGAGTGGCCACCAAGCCGTTGTTGCACCGTGCCCGTACCGAACGCTGGCGCACTCTGGTGATCCTCGACGAGATCCACCACGGCGGGGACACGAAAGCCTGGGGTGACGCCGTCAGGGAGGCCTTCGAACCGGCTACCCGGCGGCTGGCGCTGACCGGGACCCCGTTCAGGTCGGACACCGCACCCATCCCGTTCGTCCGCTATGAACCGGACGGACACGGCGTCCGACGCTCGGCCAGTGATTACACCTACGGATATGCCGAGGCCCTGTCGGACGGCGTGGTCAGGCCGGTCATCTTCCTGGCCTACAGCGGAAATATGCGTTGGCGCACCAAGGCCGGGGACGAGGTCGCGGCCCGGCTGGGGGAGCCGATGACGAAGGATCTCATCGCTCATGCGTGGCGGACCGCATTGGATCCCCGGGGGGAGTGGATCCCCTCGGTGTTGGCGGCTGCCGACCGGCGGCTCACCGAGGTGCGCAGGCATGTTCCCGATGCCGGGGCATTGGTGATCGCGACGAACCAGAGCCAGGCGAGGGCTTATGCGGGCATTCTGCGGCAGATCACAGGTGAATCGCCGACGGTGGTGCTCTCCGACGACCCCAAGGCTTCGCAGAGCATCGAGAACTTCTCGGCCGGGGAGCAGCGGTGGATGGTCGCTGTCCGGATGGTGTCCGAAGGTGTCGATGTCCCGCGGCTGGCCGTAGGGGTCTACGCGACCTCGACCTCGACCCCGTTGTTCTTCGCGCAGGCCGTCGGTCGTTTCGTGCGGGCCAGACGGCGAGGGGAGACGGCGAGTGTCTTCCTGCCCAGTGTGCCGATCATCCTGGAGCACGCGGCCAGGCTGGAGGACGAACGTGACCACGCCCTTGACCGGCCGAAAGCGCCCGGGGCCGACGATCTGTGGGCGCCCGAGGAAGAGCTCCTCGCCGAGGCCAACCGGGCGCGGAAAACCGCCGATCTCGGGGACGAGCAGCTGTCTTTCGAGGCCCTGGAGTCTGATGCCTCGTTCGACCACGTGCTCTTCGACGCCGAGCAGTACGGTTTCGTCTCCGACGCGGGTTCTGCCGACGAGCAGGACTTCCTGGGCCTGCCCGGGCTCCTGGAACCGGATCAGGTGGCGCGTCTACTGGCCGAGAAGCAGCGGCGTCATGCCCGGCGACGGCCTGCCTCGGAAACGGCGCAGGTGGCCGGACATCGTGCGCTGGCTGCGACACGTAAGGAACTGAACTCCTTGGTCGCCGCCTATGCGCGCAAGAGCGGACGGTCCCACGCTGTGGTCCACTCCGACCTACGCCGTCAGTGTGGCGGCCCTACCCTGGACCAGGCCACCCACGAGCAGGTCACAGCGCGGATCGCTCTGATCAGGCAGTGGTTCGTGGGCCGGGGCTGACCGCTCCCGGAGCGGAGCCGATTCCGTCCCGTCAACGTGGTGGTGTCCGCGGTTTCCCGGCCGGCGCGACAGGTTCGTCCGCGAGGTCCGGGTGGCTGCCGTGTCGCCCGGCGGCGGCATGGACCAGGGGCAGGGTCCTTCTGCCGATATGGGTCGCCAGGGCGATCTGGGTGGAGGCGCGTTGCACGTCGTCATGGTCGACGATGGTGTCGATCACCCGTTGCAGGTCGTGGTTGCTCCGGGCGACGGCCTTGACGAAGAGGTCGAAGCTCCCGGTGATGGTGTGGGTCTCGATGACCTCGGGGATCTGCGAGAGATGCCGGACGACGGTCGACTGTCCCGAAGTCTGTCGTATCTGCAGGCTGCAGAAAGCGGTCACCGGGAAACCCAGGGCCCGGGGGTCGACGGTGGGGGCCATCGAGGTGATGACACCGCGTTCCTGGAGCCGGTCCAGCCTGGCCTGTACCGTGCCTCGGGCGATGCCCAGCGCTCTGGAGGCGCCGAGAACCCCGATATGAGGTTGTTCGGTGAAGAGATCGATGATCCGGGCATCGAGCTGGTCCACTCCACTGATCATGTTCAGGAGCGTAATCCGACGGCAGCCGCTCCTGGAGGCTTTCCGGTGCAGGCACTCGGCCGATGGTCTGACAGGATGTCTTCATGGTTTCTCCTCCTCCCGGTTGGTACGACGACCCTGCGAACAGCGGCCGCCTGCGCTATTGGGACGGGTCTGCGTGGACCGACCAGCTGGCGGAGCCAGCAGGGAGCCCCGAGACGCCGCAGGAACCAGGGGCATCCGACAACGTGACGCCCGGGACGGCTTCGTCGGTGGACACGCCCACGGACAGGCCGGCGGACGGGCCGTTGACGACATCCGGCGGCGACAGCGCGTCATCGGGCGACGTCGGCGCCGCAAGCAAACCAGGACAGTCCGGCGGGCAGGAGTTCTGGCCTTTCGGCTCCAACTGGGGCGGAGAACAGCCTGTCCCTCCGGGGAAGTCCTCCTCGCCGGAGAGCACGACGTCCGCCGGTGCTGCCGGAGGTGACACGGCGGGCGCGACAGAAGACGCCACCTCGGTGCCTGCACGACCGACCGCCGTTCAGGCTTCGGAACAGACACAACCTCCGTCGGCGCCTGAGCCACCGTCCGCCCACCAGCCTCCGCCGGTGGCTCCTCAGTATGTGCCGCCGCCGCAGAGCATCCCGGCACAGATGCAGCCTGCACAGCAGACGCAGTCGTATTCCCTGGCGCCCTGGTGGCGTCGCATCCTGGCTTTCATGACCGACTGGGTGCTCTGTTCCCTGTTGGCCTCGCCGCTGGCCGCGATGATTCTGTCGACCCGATGGGAGGAGGTGGACGCGTGGTCGAAAGCCACATTGCAGGCGTCCGTGGGTCGGGGGAAGTTCCCGGTGCCTTCCGAGGGCGTGCTCGCACTGACCGATGTCATCGGGGTCGTCGTGGTGCTCGTGTACTTCACCTACGAGCTGGTCGGTCTCGGTAAGTTCGGGACGACCCTGGGCAGGAGGATGCTCGGCATCCAGGTCGTCTCCCGTGCAGGTGGGGCACTGACATTCGATATGATTTCACGTCGCAGTGCGATGAAGGTCGTCGGTCGGCTCCTGACGGGCTCGCCGCTCTTGTCGGGAGTCGGGCTTTTTCTCACCCTGTTCGATTTCGGGCGTGGCCTGATCGACCGGAAACGCTGCACCATCCATGATGTGTTGGGTGGTACCCACGTGGTCATGACCGTACGTCGGCCACTGCCCCAGCGACCCCACGGCCCCGTCGGCCCGGGAACCGGCCGATACCCGGGGGCCTAACTCTCCGTAGCTGCTTCACGGGGGTGGTCGCACAGCAGCGAGACGGGTTGTGACAGGCTCGACATCAGTACAGGGTGAAGATTTCCCTTGCCCGAGCAGTCATGAAGGGACAGGAGTGCGGACAGGCATCGTCGGTTCAGAGGTCGAGACGCGTACCCGTACGCGAAGGGACAAGAAGGCTCACTATCTGACCGGTCTGGACGGTGTGCGCGCTTTCGCGGTGCTCGCCGTCCTGGCCTACCACTTCCACGTTCCCTTCTCCACCGGCGGATTTCTCGGGGTCGACATCTTCTTCGTGCTGTCGGGTTACCTGATCAGCAGCCAGCTGTGGTCCCGGTGGGCAGTACAAGGCCCGGACCTGAAGATGTTCTGGCTCGCGCGGATGCGCAGACTCTTCCCTGCCGTCTTCGCGCTCATCCTGGCCTGCACCGTCGCGATGCTGATCGGTGGACGCGACCAACTGGGTGTCTTCTTCGGAGACGTCGGAGCCGCCGCCACCTATACCTCGAACTGGTGGTACATCTTCCACCAACGTTCCTACTTCGAGGCCAGTGGACGACCACCGGTGTTGCAGCATCTGTGGAGTCTTGCCGTCGAGGAACAGTTCTACGTGGTCTGGCCGCTGCTGGTACTCCTCGTCCTGAACAACATCCCGCGGCAGCGGGCGCGGCGTCAGGTACTGACCATCGTCAGTCTCACCCTGGCGGTCATCTCCTCACTGATCATGGGTTTCGGTTCGGCGATGTCCAAGGTGCCTGACGCCGGTGATCCCAGCCGGTGGTACTTCGGCACGGACAGCCACGCCATCGGGCTTCTACTGGGGGCGGCGCTGGCCTTCCACCGAGGCGGTGCCGGTTTCGGTTCGTTGATGCCGACGATCCGACCGGCCACCCGGGTGCACACCGGTATCGGCGTGTTCTGTCTCGGGCTGCTGGTCTCCGCGGTGACCCTGATCGACGAGTTCTCGGTTCCGCTGTACCGCTTCGGATTCCCGATCATTTCGGTGATCACGGTCTTCCTGGTGGCCGTGGTCTCCCGGCCGGGGATCCTCGAAGAGGTCTTCTCCATCCCGTTGTTGCGTTACATCGGGCAACGTTCCTACGGTCTGTACCTGTGGCACTGGCCGGTAGCCGCCTTCACCCGGCCCGACCTCGACCTTCCCTTCACCGGTGCGCGGGTGATGGTCCTGCGCTTCGTGTTGACCTTCGTCCTGGCGGAGCTGTCGTACCAGCTCATCGAGCAGCCGGTGCGTCTGCACGGCTGGCGCAACCCCTGGCGGAACATGCGGTGGACTTTCCCCGTCTTCCGCTTGTCCGTCATCCAGCTGGTCGCCGGGATGGCCGTGGCTTTCGCGATCCCGGCGCGGGTCGACGTCCCCCAGCCGCAGCTGCCCACTGCTGTGGCACCTTCGACGCCGACACCGTCCAAACCCACTCCGAGCCTGAGCCCTGAACAGGTGACGCCTCGCCTCGACCTCTCCCTGGTGGTCTACGGCGATTCCGTCCCCGCCGGGGCACAGAGCGCACTGCAGAAATTCTTCGGCAAGGTCGACAACCGGGCCAAAGTGGCCGAACACAGCTGGAAACTCCTCCCGGAGCTGTCCGCCGACGCCGCGGCCGGGAAGATCCGGGCCGACGTCCTGGTCATCCATACCGGTGACAACGGGATCATCCCCGACGCAGAGCTGAAACGCGCACTGGACTCGGTGAAACACATCCGGTCGGTCATCGTGGTGACTCCGAAGGTGCCTCGGAGCTGGGAACGTCGAGCCATCCAGTCGATCCGATCCATCACCCCCGGTTATGCCAACGCCACGATCGCGGACTGGCACACCTACGCCCAGAACAAACCCAGCTGGTTCGTCTCCGACGGCATCCACCTGGCCGAACCGGGCAAAGAGGCATACACCCGGCTGATCCTGTCGCAGGTCGCGATTCCCGACTCGGAGGGTTCACTGCCGAAGCCCACTCCGACGACCTCCTCACCGACCCCGTCCGCCACCGGTACGTCCAGACCTCCCGGCGGCCCCGGCCGGCCGGGATCTCCGGCGCGACCGACCACCAGACAGCCCGCCCGGACGAGCACCACGACTCCGTCCTGATCGAAGCGGTCTGTTCCCGGCGACCTCCTGCGTCGGACCGTCTGCCTTTGGCACAGTGGGTGTCGTGCGAACGATGACACCAGATCAAGCGTGCGCGCTGGTCGCGTCGCGGGGACCCAACCCTCGTATCGTGATGAGCGGCAACGGAGCCGTCCCCTGGACCATGGCACGCGCCATCGACGGGACTCTCGACGAATACCGGCTCTTCATCCTCAACGCCCCGCCCGGCATCCCTGACAGAGACGGCGTGACCCTCGAATCGGCCTTCGTCGGCGCCGGGATGCGTCGCAGTCCACGACTCGACTACTACCCTTCCCGGTTGAGCCATGTGCCCCACCTCTTCCGCAAAGGACAACTCCCGGTCGACGTCGTGGTCGTCCACACCTCGGAGCCATGTAACGGCAAAGTCAGCCTCGGCTGCGAGATCAACATCCTCTGCGGGGTCCTCGAGGCCGCGCGCAGCCGGGGCGCGCTCCTGATCGCTCAGACCAACCCGTCGATGCCGTACACCTTCGGCGACGGCGAATACGAGGTCGACATCTTCGACGCCCTGGTCGAGTCGGACATCCCTCTGGAGCCGCTCCACCACGCTGCCCCGGCGGGTACGGATGCCGCCATCGACCGAGCGGCCTCCGCACGGACGATCGGCGCCCTGGTCTCCGAACGGGTCGCCGACGGAGCCACCCTCCAGCTGGGCATCGGCGAGATCCCCGATGCGACCCTGCCCTTCCTGGCAGAGCGCCGGAATCTGGGGATCTGGACCGAGATGCTTTCCGACGGGGTACTCGCCCTGGACGACGCCGGGTCCTTGGACACCTCCCGGGTGATCACGGCTTCCTTCGTCTACGGCTCCGCTGAGCTCTACCGGTGGATCGACCGCAACCCCAGGGTCAGGGTACTGCGGACCGAGACGGTGAACTCCCCGAGCCGGATCAGCCAGAACCACGCGATGGTCAGCATCAACACCGCGCTCCAGATCGACCTGCTCGACCAGGCCAATGCTTCCCGGATCAAGGCCCGCATCCACTCCGGCTTCGGCGGGCAGACCGACTTCACCGTCGGGGCGATGCACGCCCCCAGCGGACAGGCCATCATGGCGCTGCGCAGCTGGCATCCCAAGGCCGATGTGTCCACCATCGTCCCGCTGTTGGACGAGCCGGTGACCTCTTTCCAGCACACCTGTGTGATCACCGAGAACGGCGTCGCCGAAATGGCCGGATGCTCGGAGAAACGTCAGGCCGCGAATCTCATCGAATGCGCCGCGCACCCTCGGGTACGGGACGAACTATGGGTCGAAGCCCGCAAACTGGGCCTGGCCTGATCTTGTTCACCGGCTGGGCCGCCACGGGCTCAGCCGGTGAACGTCCCGGCGAGCTCCACTCCCGCTTCACGGAGCTCCGCCAGCGCCCGGATGGTGCTCTCCTTGGCGACTCCCGCGGTCAGGTCGAGCAGCAGACGTACCGGAAGACCCGCCGTGACGGCGTCCAGTGCGGTGGCCCGAACGCAGTAGTCCGTCGCCAGACCTGCGACGTCGACCGCTTGAACACCGTTCGCCTGCAGCCAGTCGAGCAGGCCGATCTCTCGGCCGTCCTCAGCGGTGACACCTTCGAAGGCGCTGTAAGCGGCGCTGCGCTCACCCTTGCGGAAAACCGCATCCACCTTCTGAGCCTGGTCGGCCCACGCCGGATGGAACTGTGCACCGTGACTGTCGGCGGCGCAGTGCCGGGGCCAGCTCTCAGCGAAATCAGGGTGGTCCGACCAGTGCGGGCCCGGGTCCACGTGCCAGTCGGCGGTCGCCACCACCGCCATATAGTCGGGGGAGTGACATCTGAGGTAGTCCGCGATGTCGACGGCGACCTTGGCCCCTCCCGGAACGGGCAGGCTCCCTCCTTCGCAGAAGTCGTTCTGCACGTCCACGACGATCAACGCTCGGTCGTCCGCGGTCATTTCTCCTCCTGGAGGCGTAGGGGTCAGCGGATGTCGTCCTGAAAGATCGTAGGGATGACGGGCTCGCCTCGAGAGAGGCGACGCGCTCCGGCCGGCAATTCGGACAAGGCCCTCTTGTGGTGGGCGCGGGCGGTATCCGCATCGGTGTCGGTGACGATCTCACCGTCGCGGACCAGCTCGACGAGCAACGGCCGGTCGTGGTCGCGGGCCGGGGGCTCCTCACCGATACCGATCACCTCGGCTTCGGCGTCACCGGACGGTCCGATGCGACGCAGGGCATGTTTGCGTCCTCCCACCGAGGACTTGTCCTTGCTGCGTTTGGCGACATCGACCAGGTTCCCGTCCTCGTCGGCTCGGGAGACCAGTTTGTAGACGAGCCCTGCAGTGGGATGACCCGAGCCGGTGACCAGGGAGGTGCCGACCCCGTAGGCGTCGACCGGGGCTGCAGCCAGAGCAGCGATCGCATGTTCGTCCAGGTCGGAGGTGACCACGATCCGGGTCGTCGTCGCGCCCAGTGAGTCGAGCAGGGCCCGGACGTCGTAGGCCTGGGTGACCAGGTCGCCGGAGTCGATGCGCACCGCTCCCAGTTCCGGCCCGGCGATGTCCACCGCGCGGGTCACCGCTTGAACGACGTCATAGGTGTCGACCAAGAGGGTCGTCGACGCGCCCAGACTGTCCACCTGGGCTCGGAAGGCTGCTTCTTCGCTGTCGTGCAGGAGGGTGAAACTGTGCGCTGACGTCCCTGCGCTGGGGATTCCGAACCGGCGGGCTGCTTCCAGGTTGGAGGTCGTGGAGAAACCACACACGTAGGCGGCGTGGGCTGCTGCCACGGCGGCCTCCTCATGGGTGCGCCGCGAGCCCATCTCGATCAGTGGACGGCCCCCGGCGGCGGTCGCCATCCGGGAGGCCGCCGAAGCGACCGCGCAGTCGTGGTTGTAGATCGACAGCAGGAGGGTTTCCAAGATGCAGGCTTCGGCGAAGCTGCCCTCGACCACGAGCAGGGGCGAACCCGGGAAGTAGACCTCGCCTTCTCGATAACCCCACATGTTCCCGGTGAAGGCGTAGTCGCTGAGGAAATCGACCGTGTCGGCGTCGACGACTCTCCGCGCAGCCAGGAATTCCAGTTCGTCGTCCTGAAAGCGGAAGTCCCGCAAGGACTTCAGCATCCTGCCCACTCCTGCGACCACGCCGTAGCGCCGCCCGTCGGGCAGCCGCCGCCCGAAAAGCTCGAAGATGCTGTGACGATGCGCGGCGCCCGAATGAAGAGCGGCCTGCAACATGGTCAACTCGTAGTGGTCGGTCAGGAGTGCGGTGCTGGTCACGGGCACACTCTATTGTGGTGCCGTGTCGACTGCCCCCACGGACCAGCTGCTCCGGCTCGAACAGGCCACCACGGACGTGGACGTGCCCTGGGTGACCATCGTCTGGAACGATCCGGTCAACCTGATGAGCTATGTGACCTGGGTCTTCCGGAGCTATTTCGGATTCTCCCAGGCCAAAGCCCACTCCCTGATGCTGGACGTGCACCACAAAGGCCGGGCCGTCGTCGCCAGCGGGCCACGTGAACAGATGGAACGGCACACCGAAGCGCTCCAGGGTTACGGACTCTGGGCGACCTACCAGAAGGACGAGTAGATGGCCCACGCCTTCCACTTCCGACAAGGACGCTTCGCCGCCCGTCTCGACGAGGACGAGCGCGCCCTGCTGATCTCCCTCATGGAGCAGGTCCACCGGCTGGTGTCCAGACCCGCTCGCCCCACCACCGGTGACGACTTCGAGGACCTGATGCGCGGCGCCGGACTCGCCGACCTGGACGGCTCCGCACCGCATCTGCACGACGACGACCTGGACGACCCCGGACGAGACCCGGCACTGGATCGGCTCCTCCCGGATGCACACCGGGAAGACCCTCTCGCCGCAGCTGAATTCCGACGTATGGTGGCTCCAGGCCTCCGCGACCGCAAAGCCTCGAATCTGCAGACTGCGATGGCTCTGCTCGCCGCTCCCGCCGACGGCCCGACCCCGGAGGATCCCGACGAACTTCTCCTCGACCAGGACGGTGCGCAAAGCCTGGTCACCGCGCTCACCGACGTCCGTCTCGTCCTGGGCGACCGCCTGGACCTGCGGACCGACGACGACGGCGACCGGCTCGAACAGGCCGTCACCGATGACACCCTCGACGAGAAGACCACCGAACTCGTCATGATCTACGACTTCCTCACCTGGCTACAGGAATCCCTCTCCGAAGCGCTCATCCAAGCGTTGGACGACCCGACCTGAGACACACCTGGGAACAGAGCGCCCGCCGCCGCCCTCTATAGTCGTCGTCGTGGTGGACGCTCCGATCGGTATCTTCGACTCCGGCTACGGCGGCCTGACCGTCGCACGAGCGGTCCTGGACCAGCTCCCACACGAAGCCGTCGAATACTTCGGCGACACCGCACGCGCACCCTACGGGCCGCGACCCATCGCCCAGACCCGCCAGTACGCCTTGGAATGCCTCGACGGGCTGGTCGACCGCGGCGTCAAGATCCTCGTCATCGCCTGTAATACGGCCAGCGCAGCCGTCCTGCACGATGCCCGGGAACGCTACGACGTCCCCGTCGTCGAAGTGATCCGCCCCGCCGTCCGGCGAGCCGCCGCCGCGACCCGCAACCAGAAGGTCGGTGTCATCTCCACCCAGGGCACACACCAGAGCCGCGCCTACCCCGACGCTTTCGCCGCAGCCCCCCAGATCGACGTCCTCAGCCAGCCCTGCCCACGTTTCGTGGAATTCGTGGAACAAGGGATCACCGGCGGCGACGACCTGCTCGCCGTCGCCCACGGATACCTGGACCCGGTCGTCGCGGCAGGCGTCGACACCCTCATCCTGGGATGCACCCACTACCCGCTGCTCACCGGCGTCATCAGCTATGTCGTCGGAGACCTGGTCACCCTGGTCTCCTCCGCGGAGGAGACCGCGAAGGACGTCTACCGAGTCCTCGCCGACCGCGGCGAACTACGCGCCGACTCCCTCACCACTCCGGAACACCGCTTCACCACCACCGGCGACCCTGCCGAGTTCGCGAACCTCGCCAAACGTTTCCTCGGGCCGGAAGTCACCGGCGTCTACCGGGGAAGCGCGCAGGACACCTGACCCGCGACCCGAGAACGACCCGGCACCGATCCCGATAGGGTTTCGACCATGACGACCCGACACGACGGCCGCGCCGCAGACCAGCTCCGCGACATCCGCATCACCCGTAACTGGCTCGACCATGCCGAAGGCAGCGTCCTGGTGGAATTCGGCCGCACCCGGGTGCTCTGCGCCGCCAGTTTCACCGAAGGCGTGCCACGGTGGTTGAAAGGACAGGGCAAAGGCTGGGTCACCGCCGAGTACGCGATGCTCCCCCGGTCGACCAACACCCGTAACGACCGTGAATCCGTCAAGGGCAAGATCGGCGGACGCACCCACGAGATCTCCCGGCTGGTCGGACGATCTCTCCGCGCCGTCGTCGACATGAAAGCCCTGGGGGAGAACACCATAGTCCTGGACTGCGACGTCCTCCAGGCCGACGGCGGCACCCGCACCGCCGCCATCACCGGCGCCTATGTCGCACTCGCCGACGCGATCGCAGCGGGGAAGGCATCCCGGGCGATCCGCTCGTCCGCGACAGTACTCACCGGGTCGGTGGCCGCAGTCAGCGTCGGCGTGGTCAAAGGCGCACCGGTGCTCGACCTGGACTATGTGGAGGACGTCGACGCCGACACCGACATGAATGTCGTCATGACCGGTGACGGACGGTTCGTGGAGGTGCAGGGGACTGCGGAGGGCGAACCCTTCGACCGTGCACTGCTCGACGGGCTGCTGGCCCTGGCCGAGGTGGGTTGTGCCAGGCTGACCGAGCTCCAGCAGACGGCCCTGGAGGCCCCGGCCCGGGAGCGTTCCCGATGAACCAGCGTGACATCGCCGCCGCCGCAAGGCAGGACCGTCGGATCGTGCTGGCGACCCGGAACGAGGGCAAAGTGCGCGAGCTGCGAGTCATCCTCGCCGACGTACTGGCCGAGACGGGATACGAACTGATCGGTGTCTCCGAGTTCCCCGAGCTGACCGACGTGGTCGAGACGGGGGTGACTTTCGCAGCCAATGCGACGTTGAAGGCTACCTCGGTGGCCGCGGCGACCGGCCTGCCGGCGTTGGCGGACGACTCCGGATTGGCCGTGGACGTCCTGGGCGGCTCTCCAGGGGTCTTCAGCGCGCGCTGGTCCGGGCGGCACGGTGACGACCGCGCCAACCTGGAACTGTTGCTCGCTCAGCTCGGTGACGTGCCGGACCAGGAGCGGTCGGCGGCCTTCGTCTGTGCAGCCGCCCTGGCCGTCCCAGATGGCAGCGGAGAACCCGAGAAATGCGAGGTCGTGGTGCGGGAGGGGCGTTTTCCCGGCAGGTTGACGCGTTCTCCCCGCGGTGAGAACGGTTTCGGATACGACCCGATCCTCCTGGTCGACGGAGACACTCGGACCGCTGCGGAGCTGTCTCCGGAGGAGAAGAATGCCATCAGCCATCGTGGCAGGGCGTTCGGGGCGTTGAGCGTCGATCTCAGGGAGCGGCTGCCCCACAGGCCCCGGTGAAGACCGCAACCTCCGGGTGGGCCGCCGGGATGACGCGGCCCACCCCGGTTGATGTCAGTCCCGCTGGAGCAGCCAGCCGCGGTCGTCGGCGAAGGTGATCCGGACGAGGTCGCCGGGCTTGAGGATGCCGTGGTAGTCGGGGTCGGAGTCCACGGCGACGACCGTCCCGGACGCCGACTCGATCTCGTATTCCACGGTCGACCCGTAGAACACCGAGGAGAGCACCCGCCCCCGGTCGCCTTCCACGGCGGACTCCGAGCCGGAGGTGAGGGCTTCCACCCGGATCGACTCGGGACGGACGAGCAAGGTCTGGGTGCCGGCCGGGGAGACCCGCGACGCCGTGGACACCGTCCGGGCACGGCCGAGAACGTTCACGTCGGCGCGGCCCTCGTCCAGGTGCAGGGTCTCGGTGTCGAAGAAATTCGCCTGACCGATGAAATCGGCGACGAAGACTGTCGCCGGCCGGTGGTAGATCTCCTCCGGGGTGCCGATCTGTTCGATCCGGCCGCGGTTCATCACCACGATCCGGTCGGACAGGCTCATCGCCTCGTCCTGGTCGTGGGTGACATAGATGGCGGTGATCCCCATCCGTTTCTGCAGGCTGCGGATCTCGGCGCGCATCTGGACCCTCAGCTTGGCGTCGAGATTGGACAGCGGCTCGTCGAAGAGGAGCACCCTGGGACGCATCACCATGGCCCGGGCCAGGGCCACTCGTTGCTGCTGCCCGCCGGAGAGCTGATGCGGTGCGCGGTCGGCGAGCCGCACCAGGTCCATCGCGGTCAGCGCGCCTTCGACGTGTTCGGCGAGGACGGCTTTGTTCGTCTTCTTCAGGCGCAGCCCGTAGGCGACATTGTCGTACACGCTCAGGTGAGGGAAGAGCGCATACGACTGGAAGACCATCGACATGGGACGTTTGTCGGGGGTGAGTCTCAGCATGTCCTCGTCGTCGAGGGTGATCTCCCCGGAGGTCGGGGTCTCGAATCCGGCGATCATGCGCAGGGTGGTGGTCTTGCCGCAACCGGAGGGCCCCAGGAGGGTGAGGAACTCCCCGGGTTCGGTGCGCAGGTCGACCCCGTCGACGGCGGCGAAGACCCCGGCGGCGGTGGGGAATGTCTTCACCAGTGCGGACAGCCGGATCACCCCGGTGCGCGCCTCGCCCTTCGAAACGGTCTGGGTGGTCGGGGCGGTAGCGGTCATGATGGCCGGTTCTCCTTCGGTACGTGCGGAGGCGGGAGCCGTTTTCACAGCCCGCCGCCCAATCCACTGGACGGGGTGGAACGTCGACGCAGTGCGAGGTTCAGCAGGGCCATCACGCCGGTGACGATGAGGATGAGCAGGGTGCAGAAGGCGAAGGCGTTGCCGAAGCGGCCGGCGTCCACCTCCGAGAGGATCTGCTTGGTCATGATCTGGGTGTGGGGTGTGGTGATGAAGATGATCGGCGACAGGGTCGTCATCGACCGGGCGAAGGCGTAGATCAGCCCGGACAGCAGTGCTGGCCGGATGAGCGGCAGGGTGACCTTGCGGAAGGTGGTGATCGAGTCCGCGCCCAGGGAGGCCGAGGCTTCGTCGATGGCCGGGTCGATCTGCTGCAAGGCGGCGACCCCGGAACGCTGCCCGGAAGGCATGGAACGGATGACGTAGACCATGACGATGGCGATCGACCCGCCGAACAGGGCCGCGCCGCCGCTGAGCGCAGGCAGCCACATGCGTCCTCCGGCGATGAGCGGCTGGTTGAAGGCGATGGCGTAGCCGATGCCGACGACGGTGCCGGGGACGGCCAGGCCGAGCATCCCCAGGAAGTCCAGCCAGGCGGCGCCGTGGCGGAGCTTACGGACGACCAGCCAGGCGATCACCATGCCGAGCAGCCCGGCCAGAGGGGTGGCGATGAGGGCGAGCAGTGTGGTGTCGGTGATGGATTTGTTGCCGATCCCGGAGAGGACGTAGCGGAAGTTGTCCAGGGTCGGGGTGTTGTTCACCCCGAGGATCTGCACGAACGCTCCCACCAGGACGGTCGCGTAGATCAGGGCGACCAGGGAGGCGATCGCCCAGGCGGCCCCGCCGAGCAGGATCCTCGATGCTCCTCCGGCGACTGTGGTGGGTCGTCCGGCGGGCTTGCCGGTCACGGTCACCACCGATTTCTTCCCGACCCAGTAACGCTGGACCAGGAAGACCAATACGGCCGGGACCAGCAGGGCCAGGGAGTACGCCGAACCCGAGCGGACGTCGTACTCACCGGTGATGGCGATGAAGGCCCTCGACGCGAGCACGGTGTAGTCACCGCCGATGACCAGGGGATTGGCCAGATCTGCGATCGCTTCGACGAAGAGCAACAGGAAACTGCTCGCGAAACCGGGCGCGAGCATGGGGAGAGTGACCGTCCAGAAGATCCGCCAACGGCTGGCACCGAGATTCGCGGCGGCTTCGTCCAAGGAGGGGTCCAAGGCCTCCAGGAGCCCTTTGAAGTTCATGTACGCGACCGGGAAGAAGGACAGCGCGAGGACCAGGGTCAGCCCGGTCAGCCCGTACAGGTCGTACTCGACGCCGAACAGGCCGTGGGTGATGATCCCGCGTCGCCCGAACAGGGTGATCACGGCGGTGGCGACCGCGAAGGGCGGTGACACGATGGGCATCAGGGCGAGCAGATGCAGGGCACGTTTCCCCGGCACGTCGACCCTGGTCTGAACGTAGGCGAGCAGGAAACCGATCCCGGTGCCCAGGGCGCCCACCAAGGTGCCCAGCACGAGGGTGTTCAGGACGATGCCCCGGTTGACCGGGCTGGTGAACAGCCCGGTCAACACGGTGGCGCCTTCGGCGCTGAATGCGCTGGCGAAGATCTGTACCAACGGGTGGACGATCATGAGCCCGAGCAGAGCGACGACGACGGTGACCACCACAGCGGTCGGTGTGTCGAACCGGCGTCGTCGTCGGCTGCCCGGCTTCGTCGCGGACGGCGCCCCGGGGTCGACAGCGGTCGAGGGCGGAGCTTCTACGGTCGTCATGGCTTCAGCTCTTGGGCTGTGCGGCGACGTCGGCGTCGAAACGTTGAGTCAGTGGCTTCTTCGCCTTGGCCGCCTTGGTGAAGTCGTAGTCGATGAGGTTCACGTCGGAGAGCTTCACCATCCGGGGGTCCTCCTTGGACTCAGGATTGGTGTGCACCTGGTAGGAGCCCACGGTCGGCCCGATGTCCTGGGCCTCGGCGGTGAGCGCCCATTCGGCGTACTTCTTCGCCGCGTCGGCATTCTTCGAACCCTTGACGACGGCGACGCCGCCGACCTCGTACCCGGTGCCCTCCTTGGGGAAGGACACGACGAGGTCGCTCATGCCTTTCTCCTTGTAGAGGACACAGTCGTGGCTGAAGACCAGGCCGACCGCGGCCTCGCCCCGCCCGGCGGCCTGACCGGGAGCGGTTCCCGACTTGGTGTACTGCAGGACGTTGCTGTGCAGCTTCTTCATGTAGTCCAGGCCGGCGTCCTCCCCACCGAGCCGGACGACCTGGGTCCACAGTGTGGTGAACGCTGTCCCGGAGGTCGAGGGGTGGGCGGTGCTGATCTGCTTCTTCAGCTTGGGGGAGAGCAGGTCCTCCCAGGACTGGGGAACAGGCTGGCCGAGGGACTCCAGGACCTTCTTGTTGGAACAGAACCCGAGCGCTCCGAGGTAGACGCCATGCCAGTACCCTTCCGGGTCCTTGTACTTCTCGGGGATCTTCGCCGCCGTCGGCGGGGCGTACTTCTCCAGGAGCCCCTGCTCCCGCGCAGCCCCGTAACCGTCGGCCGGTCCTCCGTGCCAGACGTCGAACTCCGGTGCCGTTTTGGCCGCCGCCAACCGGGCGACGGTCTCCCCGGACGACAACCGTACGAAGGTCGCCGGAACTCCGGTCTTCGCGGTGAACGCCTTCGTCCAAGCCGCGCAGACGTCCTCCATGGCGCCACATGCCACGGAGATGGTTCCAGACCCCCCGCCGGAAGCTGAGGCCAAAGTCTTCTCGTCCACCGCACACGAGGTCACTGCGAGGCCGATGAGGCAGCCCGCGGTGACGGTGGCGGCGACCCGGGCGGTGCGCGTCATTGCGTCTCCTGCAGAACGAGGGGTGTACGTCGTCCCGTCAGATTAGGAAGTCCTCCGACACGTCAGGTCACCGTCCCGGACACAAACGGTCACGAAACCGTGACCCTCACTCCGTCGATGCCTCGCCGACCTGACTCATGCTCAGTTGAGCACCACGATCCGGTAGCCACACCCGCGATCGGACACGATCTGCGGCGCACCCGGCACCGTGTCGAGCTTGCTACGCAACCGGTAGATCGCCGTCTTCACGACACTCGAACAACCGACATGCTCAGGACCGTGACCGATCACCTGAGCCAATTCCACCCAACGCAAGGTCACCCCCGGGCGCTCGCCGAGAGCCAACAACAACCGGAACTCACCTGGCGTCAGATGCAACTCCCGCCCGTCCACGAACGCACGATGCTGATGGACATCAAGTTTCAACACGCCCAGCTCACGCACCGCCGGATGCGCCGGCCCCGAGACCGCCACCGGCCCGAGCGGACCACCCGCCCCACCCATCCGACGCAACACCGCCGAGACCCGCAAGGCCAACTCCCGCGGACTGAACGGCTTCGTCAGATAGTCGTCCGCCCCGGCCTCCAACCCGGCGACCCGGTCCTCGGTGTCACCCAAGGCGGTCAACAGGATCACCGGCACCGCCGACACCGCCCGCAACCGCCGGCACAGATCCACCCCGGACTCCCCGGGAAGCATCACGTCCAAGACGACGAGATCAACCCTCACCTCGGACAACACACGCCACGCGCCGACCGCGTCATGAGCCGTGACGACCGCCAACCCCTGCGCCTCGAGCGCGAACTGGACGAGCTCGGCCATCCGAGGTTCGTCGTCGACGACGAGCACCCGCTGCTTCACGGCCCGATCAGTTCTCATCGCTGCTCCTCGGTAGGGACATCATCACGCGGGTGCCGTGGGCGCTGACCGTGTCGATCACCAACCGTCCGTCATGCAACTGCACGATCTTCCGGGTGATGATCATCCCCAGGCCGTTCCCGGTCGGTGACTTGCCGGCCATCGTCCGCCGAAAGAGCGCCGCCTGCTGGGCCTCGTCCATCCCGGTGCCGTCATCGGAAACCGTCACCAAGACCCCAGACTCGGTACGACGCGCACGGACGTGCACCGTCGCCCCAGGGCCACCGTGACGGACAGCATTGGTGATCAGATTGACCAAGGCCTGCCGGAGCAGCTGAGGATCGCCGGACAGCTCCGGCGGCGCACCAGGAGTGTCGATGACGATCCGGTTGTCGTACAGACCACGCAGATCGTCCACCGCGTCCTGCACGACCCTGCGCAGATCGACCTTCTGCGCGCGCAGGACGAAGTCGCCGCTGTCGATACGGGCTTCGGTGAGCAGATCCTGGGCGAGCGCCTGCATGAGACGGCTGTTGACCTCGATGGTGTTCAACAGTCGGTGCTGGCGTTCGTTGACCGGTCCCGCGGTCTCGTCGGTGAGCAGTTCGGTCGACCCGGAGATCAACGCCAGCGGGGTGCGTACCTCGTGGCTGAGCATCGCGACCCGGTCGGCCCGATGCTGGGCCAGCTCGCGCCAGCGGAGATTCTCGGCACGGATGACCGTCAGTTCTCTCCGGGACCGGGCCCACAGAACGGACACCACGACGGACGTGAGTGCGAAAGCCGTCAACACGGCGGTCGTCCAGGGCATGGTCACCTGCGATGTGGCGGTGGGGTCAAGGCGTTGCGGTGATGTTAGCGCGCCACCACCAGCGTCTTTCCAGCGATCTCCACCGAACCGGAAGCCCGGCCCGACACAGACGATCTCACCGCGACTCTCCCGGAATCGAGGAAGAAGCCCCCGACACGAAGAAGAGCGACGCAGGCGCACCCATCGGCCACTGTCAGGAGACCGGGACAGGAAACGCCTGCATCGCTCACCGCGTGCGGAAGAAGGGACTCGAACCCTCACGCCTTACGGCACAGGAACCTAAATCCTGCGTGTCTGCCAATTTCACCACTCCCGCGCAAGCGTGAAGTTTACGGCCTGTTCGACGAGAAGTAGGCATTCAGGCCCACTGAGACATTTCGGCGACACCGAACTTCACGCCGGACGACTGCGCGTGCGACCACGCGGGCAGCCGTCCGTGCTGGTCAGACCTTCAAGCCTTTCCGAAGCGAGGCTACATGCCCGGTGGCTTTCACGTTGTACCGTGCGAGGCTGATGCGGCCTTCACCGTCGATGACGACCGTGGAGCGGATCACCCCGGTCACCGTCTTGCCGTAGAGCTTCTTCTCCCCGTACGCGCCGTAGGCGGTCAGGACGGCCTTGTCCGGATCGGACAACAGCGGGTAGGTCAACGATTCCTTCTCGACGAAGGCTGCCAGTTTCTCCGGGCTGTCCGGGGAGATCCCGACGATCTCGTACCCGGCGGCCCGCAGGGGTTCCAGGGAGTCCCGGAAGTCGCAGGCCTGCTTGGTGCACCCCGGTGTCATCGCGGCCGGGTAGAAGAAGATGATCAGTGTGCGCCCGGCGTAATCGGCCAGACTCACCGTCGTCCCCGAGTCGCTGGTGAGTGTCCAGGCTGGGGCGAGTTCACCGGGTTCCAGGCGGGTCATGGGTTGCTCCTTGGAGGGCTACGACGAGGCGTGTTCCACGGTAGGTTAGTTCAGGACGCCACCGGCCCGCCGGGGCCGCGCAGGAAAGGACAACAGATGAGCCAAGAAGCTCGCAACCCGCACCAGATCGAAGCGGACATCGAAGCCACTCGGACCCGCTTGGCGACCACGATCGACGAGCTGGCCTATCGTGCCAAACCGGGTGTCATCGCGCAGCGACAGAAGGACGCCACGGTCGCGAAACTCCAGGAGACCTTCATGACCCCCAAGGGCGACTTCCGTATGGAACGGGTCGCCATCGTGGCCGCTGCGGTCATCCTCCTCGTCGGTATCGGCATCATGCGCCGCTCCCGTGGCTGACCCAGATCTTCCCGACGACGGGGCGTACGACGAGCTGCCCGACGCCGACGGTCCCACCGACGCCGCGCCGCGTCGCCAGGCCGTCTCCGAGGGCGGGCTCGCCATCCGCATGTTGCACGACCGGGTCCTGCTCTCCGACGAAGGGGAGAAGGGCGAACGGCAGACCGGTGGTGGCCTGATCATCCCGGCCACCGCTCAGCTGGGCAAACGCCTGGCCTGGGCTGCTGTCGTCGCGGTCGGGGCCAACGTCCGGCAGGTGCGTCTCGGTGACCGGGTGCTGTACGACCCTTCGGAACGGGCCACGGTGGAACTCGACGGGCGAGAATACGTGCTCCTACGGGAACGTGATCTCCACGCCGTCTCCACCCCGGAGAGCGACCCCGACGCGGGGCTCTATCTCTGAACCGACTTCCTACGGTCGGACAACCACAGCGAAGGCTGTCTCCTCGTCGACGAGGAGACAGCCTTCGCTCTTCCTACGGTTCCTGCGGTACGGCGGGCGCGGTGATCAGCCTGCAGCGGCCTCGTCCCGGGCCGCGACGAAAGCCGCCACACAGGTGCGGACGTCGTCGGGGGAGTGCGCGGCGGACAGCTGCACCCGGATGCGGGCCTTGCCCTTGGGCACCACCGGGTAGGAGAACGGGATCACGTAGACCCCGGCGCCGAGCATCGACTCGGCGATCCGTCCGGCGAGGCGCGCGCCGTCTTCGCCGGGGAACATCACCGGGACGATGGCGTGTTCGCCGGGAAGCAGGTCGAAACCGGCGTCGGTCATGAGGGAGCGGAAGAGGGTCTTGTTGGTCTCCAGGGCGGCGCGCAGGTCGTCGGAGGACCGGGCCAGTTCGATCGCGGTGAGGGATCCGGCGGCGACGGCGGGGGCCACGGCGTTGCTGAACAGGTAGGGCCGGGCGCGTTGGCGCAGCAGGTCGATGACTTCCTGCGGTCCGGAGACATATCCGCCGGAGGCGCCGCCGAGGGCTTTGCCGAGGGTGCCGGTGATGATGTCGACCCGGTCCATCACGTCGAAGAGTTCGTGGGTGCCTCGGCCGTGTGCGCCGACGAAGCCGACGGCGTGCGAGTCGTCGACCAGGACCAGCGCTCCGTATTCTTCGGCGAGGTCGCAGATCTGGGGGAGTGGCGCGTAGTAGCCGTCCATGGAGAAGACGCCGTCGGTGACGATCACCGTCTGTCGGGCTCCGCCGTCACGGGCGGCGTCGAGTTGGGTGCGCAGGTCTTCGATGTCGCGGTTGCGGTAGCGGAATCGGCGGGCTTTGCACAGGCGGATGCCGTCGATGAGGGAGGCGTGGTTGAGCTCGTCGGAGACGATGGCGTCTTCTTCGGAGAAGAGCACTTCGAAGACTCCACCGTTGGCGTCGAAGCAGCTGGAGAACAGGATGGTGTCCTGCATGCCGAGGAAGTCGCTGAGGCTGGCTTCGAGTTGTTTGTGGAGTTCTTGGGTGCCGCAGATGAAGCGGACGCTGGCCATGCCGAAGCCCCATGTGTCGTAGGAGGCTTTGGCTGCGGCGATGACGTCGGGGTGGTCTGCGAGGCCGAGGTAGTTGTTGGCGCAGAAGTTGAGGGAGGGCGCTCGTCCGTCGGTGGTGACGGTCTCGATGTGCGCCGATTGGGGGGTGGCCAGTCTCCGTTCGTGCTTGTACAGGCCTGCTGCGTCGATCTCCGTGAGGGTTTCGGTCAGGCGCTCACGCATCTCGCCATACATGGTGGTTCCTTTCGTGGCTCTTCGGGGTGGACGCGTGGGTCAGCGGGTGAGGTCCATGACGACCTTGCCGCACTGTCCGCTGCGGGCTGCGGCCCAGGCGTCGGGCCAGTCCTCGAAGTCGACTCGGTGGGTGATGACCGATTTCACTGCGGTGCGCAGGTTTTCGGAGGTCTGCAGCATGGAGCTCATGGCATACCAGGTGTCGTACATTTCTCGGCCGTAGATGCCTTTGACGGTGATCATGTGGGTGATGACCTTGCCCCAGTCGATGGGGTAGGGGTCTTTGGGGAGGCCGAGCATGGCGACGCGTCCACCGTGGTTCATGTTGTCGATCATGTCGTTGACGGCGATGGGTGCGCCGGACATTTCCAGTCCGATGTCGAAACCTTCGCGCATGCCCAGTTCGTGTTGGGCTTCCCGGATGGTTTTGCGGGTGGTGTTGACGACGAGGTCGGCGCCGGCTTTTTCGGCGAGGGCGAGTCGGTAGTCGGACAGGTCGGTGACGACGACGTGGCGGGCGCCTGCGTGGCGGGCGATGGCGGCGGCCATGACGCCGATGGGTCCGGCGCCGGTGATGAGGACGTCTTCGCCGACCATGGGCCATTGCAGGGCGGTGTGGGTGGCGTTGCCGAGCGGGTCGAAGAGTGCGCCGACGTCGGGGTCCATGTCGTCGGGTTGGACCCAGGCGTTGCCGGCGGGGATGACGACGTAGTCGGCGAAGGCTCCGTCACGGTTGACGCCGATGCCTCGGGTGTTGATGCAGACGTGGCGGCGTCCGGCGCGGCAGTTGCGGCAGAAACCGCAGACGACGTGTCCTTCTCCGGAGGCTTTCATACCGACTTTCAACGGCATGACGCCGTCGACCTCGTGGCCGACCTCGACGATTTCGCCGAAGAATTCGTGGCCGATGGTCATCGGCGGTTTGACGGTGGCGGCGGCCCAGTCGTCCCATTGTTCGAGGTGGAGGTCGGTGCCGCACAGTCCGGCGCGCAGGACCCGGATCTTGACGTCGGTGGGCCCGCATTCGGGCTCGGGGACGTCGCGGAGTTCCAGCCCTGGCCCGGCTGTGGGCTTGACGAGTGCCCGCATGGTTGTCCTCCTTCGTGTGGCACACCGTGTCCGGCGCCGGGGGTGTTGGCGTGCGGGGTGTGTCGGCGGGGTGATCACGATGCGCCGCCGCGGGCGCAGACATGTCAGACGTTACGCCGGGAGATCCGGTGGGAGGGCTGATCGGAGGTCAGATCAGACGTTTGGAAGTTTTTTTGGGACTTTTTCTGGTTCTTCGGCGTGTCGCGCACCGGATGCTCCCCGAGCTTCAGGCCGTTGACCAGCGGATTTCATGTTGAAACTCGAATTCATGTACAGTCGTACTCGTTCGGCAGGCGCCATTAGCTCAATTGGCAGAGCAAGTGACTCTTAATCACTGGGTTCGGGGTTCGAGTCCCTGATGGCGCACCAAACGAACAGATGAGGCGGGATCTTCGGATCTCGCCTCATCTGCATGTCCGGCGTTGAACGTGTCGTGGGGCATAGCTGTGGCCGTGCGTGATGCTGAGGCTTTCGCTACGAGATCCGACTTGCGATCTGTACAACGATGCGCTTGCTGTTCATGGTCCTGGGCAAGTACGTCGACCACTTGTTCGCTGGCGATAATGCTGCGTGAACAGAAGCGCCACGAACGATAGAGATCCTCGTCAGCGCGCACCACAGCGAAACCGGATATGGCCCACTCTGGCCAGCATCGATGATGCGCTGACACCACATCGCCGCGAGACAGCAGCAAGGCGCGAAGGGCGGTCGCTACCTGCTCATGATTCAGAGCGAGAAACCGATCAGGGAAGGGACGGCTCTAGTCGACCGGGAGAAATTCATGAGTGCACCCATAGGAAGCCTCACTGCCGCAACTAGCGAGTATCTTGCTGTGCGGCCAGTACGGCGAACTAGAACCGATTCTTCCTCGGATATTTGCTTTGTAGGTGGGGTGCCTTATTTCCGCAAGGAAGAAGAATTTTTTGCCCAAGCTTACGGGAGAAAATTTAAATGGCCAATGACGGAGAGCTCTGGTCCGGTTCCGATGGCGCAAGCCATTACGCACGCCACGCATCAGCTGAATTATGAGGCCGGTAAGCCTTTCGACACTTTTAGTTTCATTAAAGCTTCGGCTCGCACATATCCGGATGCCTTCGGAGCTGATCTGATCAATAAAGCATCATCATTTTTCGGGAAGAAGACTTCGGGTCGCCCAGACCTTTATGCCTGAGTTAAAGTCAGGAGTGGTGAATCTCGCAACTGATCGATACCCCCAGGTGACGGCAGGTGTGATGTTGGGTGGGTGTGCGAACCCACTGTGGATGCATAGGGTCGCTTACGCCTGATGTCATCAGCATTCAGCACCACCACAGAACTAGATCCCCTCGGCGATGGGGAAGAGCCTGATCTCCGCGGGGGCCCGAACCTATCTGCGCGACACAACCTGCCCCCAACGGATATTTGGTGTGCTCTTTGGCTGTCAACGTCATCCCCACGATCGTGGATAGACAGATGCATGCTGCTGACTAGAACGACAACGGCTGCTGAGGGCGACAGACGCATTAAATTCTTCAGAATGGTGGTTTATTCCGATAACTTAAGAGAAGGTGAGAAACCACGTGACGGTGCGCTTTGCCGTGAGCTGAGCGGGGAGTTCCCGGCGCTGGATTCGATGATTCACTCGATCCGGCTGTGGCTGGCGGCTTTTGCCACCGGTGTTGTCACTTCCACACTTCCCTCACCGAAGAGATGAACAATCTGGTCACATCGATCGCGGATGCTCACACTGTGCGTTGCGATGATGACGATGGCGCCACTGCTCGCTATCTCGTCCAAGAAATGCAAGACCCTGTCCTCATTCTCGCCGTCCAGGGCCGCTGTCGGTTCGTCAGCCAATACAATCGACGGTCGGCGCAGAAGAAGTCGGGCCATCGCCACTCGCTGCTGCTCGCCACCGCTCAGGATATGGATGCGGTCTTTCTCGCGACCGGACAGACCCACCTGGTCCAAAACTTGAGCAAATGCTTCACGCCTACGTCCTCGCGCGTGGCCCCGGGATCCCCACGCGCCCAAAGCGACCTGAAGATTCTCTGCAACCGTACCGTCCTCAATGAGCGCGTAATCCTGAAACAGGTAACCAAGGTGATCGCGACGGAACCGACGTACAAGACCTGGACGTAGCTTTACGAGATCACGATCCCCCCAACAGATGCTTCCGCTAGTAGGACGTTCAAGGAGGCCTAAACAATTCAACAATGTGCTCTTTCCGCTCCCGCTGACGCCAGTCAGAGCAACCCGGTCACCAGGCTGAAAAGAAAGATCCAAATTCGACCACAATAAGTGGCTACCGAAACTCTTGCTAAGGCCTTTGACAGTAAGGCTCGAGCGAACAGTGCTGTCCATCGGTGATGTCATCGGGGCGCCTTCTTATCAGGTCTTATCAGGGATGAGCGGTGAGGCGTCGCAGTGAGATGTTACTCACCCGCGCAAGCACGAACGCAAATACGACAACACTGAGTGCAAGCAAAATGACAGTGCCTACCACTTCACCATGCGTATAGCGATCATCAAGCATCGTGGGTATTGGAATATATCCTTGAGTGAAGAATTCATCCTGGGCCGACACTCGGTGTAGCAGCAGCACGACCACTGTTATAGAAAGGAAGGCTTCGAGAGATAAAACCACCAGGTTTGATTGCATAAAAGACCACCCATGCAGTCGTCGAATGAAATCACGCTGTCCTCTGCGTGCCATATATATCACGGACACAGTGAGTGAACTGCTCACCAGGGCAAGCCCCGCAATAGCTGCATTCACCCATTGCAGGTGATACTCGCTTCTTACGCTGGCTATATCTTGATCTGCTCGATCTGCGGTTGAGATGATGGAGCTGAATAGTGAACCGAATCGACCATCCACAATTTTCTGTGCAGCTTCCAGCGTTGTAAACTGCACCTCTCCTCGACTCAGGGCACTGGCAACATTGTATGGACTCATGAGTGCCAATGGCTGACGAGCTACCATAATCGCCTGGTTTTCCCGGTTCCCACGGGGGATGCCAGACATGGTGGTGATCGGAGAAAAAGGTATAGCCGATGGGGACGATTCCCTGCGAAGTTTCCACCCCTCCAGTGAGGGCCTTAGCACGCTGCGGGCCCTCTCGTGGAGCTCGCTGTCAGAGATGCTGGTGCCTGGCGGCGTGACTATCAGAAGTTCCTTCTCTCCGGGTATCCCTTCCTGCCCTAGGTGACGATACATACCGTCATCGACCAACAAAGCTCTGGGCTGAGTCCCGTCAGCTAGGAGATCGATCATTGTCGATATTCGCACCTCACCAGACCGTGTGCCACCAATAAGGTAGCGCTGAAGTTCGACCGCGCGATCATCATGTGGAACATCAGTCATGGTGACCGTATAAGTGACTCCATATTTGAGTGACTCCGCGCGTTCTGAGGCAAGTGACTCCAATGCCACGGACCCAGCGCTAAGCCCATGTATCACAGAGAGCATTAATACAAGGGTGGGAATGCGCACGAGGTAAACAGGGAGATGCCCTGTCCGGAAAGGAAGGCGCCCCTTTATCGAGGCGATGACGCTCATAAATGTGATAATGCGCAACGCTAGTAAGCCCACTAGTAAGCCGACAACCATCGGCACTGCAGAAATGAGAAGTGAACTCACCATAAATTGACCAAAGAAGGCGAGGCGATTGTAGGGCAGAAGTAACCCGGCAGCAATGATGACTGCGAGAAGACTCATGATCAAAGCACCTCGCGCCAGAGCAAGTGTCAACATCATCGCCTGTTGCAGGTAGCCGAATCCATGAAGCTGTTCGATAGCCGACCGTTTCGCCTGATAGACGACCCCCGCTGTCACCAGTGCCGCCACCAAGAGGGTTGTCATGGCAAAGGCGTAGAGCTTCGCTCCAGCCAGGAAGAACTCCAGAGCATGCTTAAACGAAAATGCATCTTGATAGTGGTATGTGAAGCCCCATGAGGTGACGAACCCTTCCACGGGGCCTTTTGCATGCGGCTCAAATATGACCAAGGGACTTGTCGGTGACAACCTGACATCGGGCGAGAAAGGTCGAATCGTGAGATGTGCCTCTGGACTGAACTCCGTGCGCCCATTAATCCACTCCTGACCGAGACCGAGTGGGCCCGCGCCAGGGATCACGTGCAAGATCTCCCCATCTTCACCCCCCGATGGGTCGCTCATCACCACGGCCACATCGATGTGTTCACTTACTGCCATTTTCTGCAGGTCTCGAAAATACTCTTTCGAGTCTATCTTCTTTTCCGATCCATAGGGATTGATTCTGCCGAATGATCCCATTTCTGACTGCTCCGATAAGAGCTTAAAGCAGAGGAATGAGAAGAGGAACCCAAAGACTACAGACAGGGCTATTGCTGACGTCAGTGTGCGATTAAGTCGCATCATTACCTTCCTCCTGTCAGCACGTGGGTCGAGGGTATCTGGCCGGCCTCAATTCAGGCTCACAGCACAGCCGTGGCCAGGGTGCCGTAATCTGTAATATTCCGATACGCCGATCCCATCGGCTAGTATTTGGTAAATCCACATTTGACCCCATGCGCTCCGAGTCAAATTCAACGCCCTTATTTATGACCGAGCTGCCGTACGTCTTGCTTCGATGCCAGTAGCTGGACCAGGAGCTCTTCTGGTCATGATCGTAATCCCAAAGACCATCATCATCTTGAGCATCAGCGTAGGCGGCAGCGGCACCGGTTGAACTGAGCGAAGTAGCCGCGAACACGGCTGCAATGAGAGACTTACACATGATCTCCCCATGTGGTGAGAGTGTGTGAATGTCGCTCAATCTACGATTTTGAGATAATCCACACCGCCCAGAGCGCAGCGGTGGAATTATCCTTGGTTCGGTCCCCCAATAACCCCGAAACCAGCTGCATGCGCATCATACTTTTTGGAGAGTGTCTTAACCCGGATCTCCCATCGACTGGTGTCGCGGCGGAGCTGGCGCCGGTGCTGATGGAACAAGGCGGACTCTTGTAAGGGGGTACGACGAGGCGCCGGGTATCGATGCCGCAGGGTTTTGGGTTCCCACCGGCGGGCTTCGTGGTCGGGGGAGGCCGTTTGCGAGTTGCACGATCAGCCGCTAGGCCCGATTCTGCAAGAAGCCCTGCAAGAGCAGGTTGACCAGGCTCGGCGTTCAAGCCGATGACCAGCGGACTCGCCGCCGTCACTGCGTGACCCGGTGCATGCGCCCCGGCCCCAGCGCCAACGAGACCGCCAGATCCAGTAACACCTCGGCATGGGCCATGCTGCTACTCATCTGAGAAGTGCCCTTCGGCTCACGTGAGTATCTGCTGTCGTAAGTGACGTCCTCGCAGTTCAGTGGCATTTCTCATGTTCTCGACTCACGTTACAGATGAAATCTCTGGGCTGGGGAGGCCCCCAGCGATCCTGAACTACCCGCACAGAACGCCTAAAACTGACAGGGCACGAGAGAAGCAACAGGGGTGTGCTCGGGCTCGGGGAGGGGTGGTTATTCAGCCCTGATGCCAGGGATAGGGGGAGGCTTGCGCTTCTGTTTCGGTGTCCTGTGCTCAGGCCGATGATTGCGGCTGGTTCCGAGATACTGAACCGCCCCAATGCGGCAAAGAAACGATATTTTCCGATAACAATACTTATGTCACTTTGTTTAAAACAAAAACCCTCTACGGCGTAACGCTCACCAGCACCTTCATGAGAGTGAAAACTCCGACCTTGCCGGATGCTTCCCAGTTGAAGAGACCGCCGTCACGGTTTCGCTCAACACGAAAAAGGTCATCGCTGCATGTACGGGAAGCCAGTGGATCGGCCGGTGGGGGAGTTGCGCCTCCGCTGAGGGCGGTGAAATAGCTTCTAGCTGTAGGTTTTTCAGCCGTAGAAGGTCCCGGCGAGGAGTCGCCTGGGTGGATCCACTACTGTCGCTGCAGATTTCATCTGACGACGTGGGCCGACCTGCAGAGGTCCTACCCGGAACGGAGTATGACCACCATGCCACGGCACACCCAGACGACAACACACCGCCACGTCCGAACGGCCATGAGCCTCGCGGTCACTACCGCCCTGACCCTCACCGTGGCACCTCTTCTCGCCCACGCCGGAGAAAAATCCGCGGACCGGGCAGAGGAAATCAGCGACATCACCAAGATGTCCGCCGACCACATCTCCCGTGCCTTCGGACTCTCCGCGGAGGACGCCCTCAGCCGGGCACACGAACAGGAGAAACATGCCGGCACCGCCCGCGATATCCAGGCGAAGCTGGGGGAGCGCACCTCAGGATCCTTCATCGACCAGAAACGCGGAAAACTCGTCGTGAACGTCGTCGACGACGCGACAGCCAAACAGATCAGTGGAGACAAGGTCGAAGCGAAGGTCGTCAAGACCTCACGTAGAGAGATCGAAACCAACCGGAGGAAAGCCGAGGAAACACTCGGCGATCTGGCGAAGGCAACATCTCTGGACACCCGTCGGAACACGATCGTGCTCACCGTGTCGAACAAGGACGGTGATGCGGCCAGAAAAGCAGTCGAAGGCCTCGACAACGTCGAGATCCAGACCTCCGACGACGAGTTCGAAGACGAAGCATCCATCATCGCAGAAGACACGCCACGCACATCGGTTTACGGCGGACAGAAAATAACCTTCACCCGAGAAGCGAAGAGATTCAAATGCTCTCTCGGATTCAACGCCCAGAAAGACGGTAAGGACGTCTTCATCACCGCCGGCCACTGCGGCAGAGGGAACGCAACCTTCACCAAGAACGGCAAGAAGCTCGGCGTCACCCAGGAGTTCGCATACCCCGGCCACGACATGGCCTATGCCACGCTCGACCCGGCCTGGGAGGGCAAAGACGCCGTGGACAAATGGAACGGGAAGGTCGTCGTCGTCAAAGGATCCACCGAAGCACCCGTCGGAACATCCGTCTGCAAATCAGGACAGACCACCGGATGGACCTGCGGCACCATCACCGCCAAGGACGTCACCGCGAAATACCGCAACAAGAAAACCGGCCAGGTTGCCCGGATCACCGGGCTCACCCAGACCGACGCCTGCAGCGCCAAAGGTGACTCCGGTGGCGCCTGGATGGCCGGGAACCAAGCCCAGGGTGTGCACTCCGGAGGGAACGGCCGCAAGATCATCGATCCGAAGACCCGGGCCTGCCGGCACCAGGACGGCAAGCCGAACGTGGCCTATTTTCAACCGCTCAATCCGATCCTCGAGACCTACGGTCTGACCCTGAAAATCCGCCGGAACTGACCGCTGCCGCCAGATACCGACCGGTGAGCGTCGAGGACGCAGCGACCAGGTCGGCCGGTGTCCCCTCGAAGACCACCCGGCCCCCGTCGTGCCCCGCACCCGGCCCCAGATCGATCAACCAATCCGCCTGGGCCATCACCGCTTCGTGGTGCTCGATGACGATCACGGTACGCCCCGCATCGACCAAGCGGTCCACCATCGCGAGCAGATGAGCGACATCCGCCGGATGCAGACCCGTCGTCGGCTCGTCCAACACATAGATATCGCCCTTCTCCGCCATCCGCGCAGCCAGTTTCAGTCGCTGACGCTCCCCACCGGACAACGTGGTCAGCGGCTGCCCCAACCGCAGATATCCCAGACCGACATCGCTCAACCTTCCGAGGACGATGCCGGCCGCCGGCGCACGGGCATGGCCCTCCTCGAAGAAGACCGTCGCCTCCGCCACCGACATCTCCAAGACCTCGGCGATATTCAACCCACCAAGGCCGAACTTCAACACCGACTCGTCGAACCGTCGACCCTCGCAGTCCTCACAGACCGTCGACACCCCGGCCATCACCGCCAGATCGGTGTAGATCACCCCAGCGCCTTTGCACGACGGACAGGCACCGTCCGAATTCGAACTGAACAACGAAGGTTTCACGCCGTTCGCCTTCGCGAACGCCTTACGGATCGGGTCGAGCAGCCCCGTGTACGTCGCCGGATTGCTCCTCCGTGAACCCCGGATCGGGGACTGATCCACCGCCACCACACCCTCCCCGGGCGACACCGACCCGTGGATCAGTGAACTCTTCCCCGACCCGGCGACCCCCGTGACCACCGTGAACACTCCCAACGGAATATCCACGTCGACATCCTGCAGGTTGTGCCGCGAGGCACCTCGCACCGCCAACACCCCCGTCGGTGTACGCACCGACGCCTTCAGGCGAGCACGGTCGTCCAGATGCCGCGACGTCAACGTCCTTGCCGCCCGCAACTCCTCGACACTGCCCGCGAAGACGAGCCGACCGCCCTCAGAACCCGCACCCGGCCCCAACTCCACCACGTGATCCGCGATCACGACCGTCTCCTGCGCGTGCTCGACGACGAGCACCGTATTGCCCTTGTCTCGCAGACGCAGCAACAGTTCGTTCATGCGGACGATGTCGTGCGGGTGCATCCCCGTCGTCGGCTCGTCGAAGACATAGGTCACGTCGGTGAGCGCCGACCCGAGATGGCGGATCATCTTCGTCCGCTGCGACTCCCCGCCGGACAGGCTCCCGGTGGCCCGGTCCAAGGACAGATAACCCAGCCCGATATGCACGAAAGCGTCCAAGGTCTCCCGCAAGGACACCAACAGCGGCGCGACCGAAGGTGAGTCGAGCCGCGCGATCCAGTCCGCGAGATCGCTGATCTGCATCGAACACAGATCAGCGATGTTCTTCCCCGCGATCCGCGAGGAAAGGGCACGCTCGTTGAGCCTGGCGCCCTGGCACTCGGGACAGACCTCGAAGACGACCGCCCGGTCCACGAACGCCCGGATATGCGGTTGCATCGCTTCCCGGTCCTTCGCGAGCATCGACTTCCGCAACCGGGGGATCAGCCCTTCATAGGTCAGGTTGACACCGTCCACCCGGATCTTGGTGGGTTCGCGATACAGCAGATCCTGCATTTCCTGTGCGGTGAACTCACGCAACGGTTTATCCATGTCGAAATAGCCGCTGCCGCTGAAGATCCGGCCGTACCAGCCGTCCATCGAATAGCCAGGAACAGTGAGTGCGCCGCCGTTGAGGGAAAGGTCCTCGTCGAACAGTGCGGAGAGGTCGATCTCGGCGACCGAACCGGTCCCCTCACAGCGGGTACACATTCCCCCGAGTCGTTCGTACGTGCGTTTTTCCTTCGTGGGTCGATCACCTTTTTCGATGGTGATCGCACCGGCGCCTCGCACAGTGGCCGTATTGAAGGAGAAAGCACTGGCCGGGCCGATATGGGGATCACCGATCCGGCTGAACAGCATCCGTAGGACGGCGTGGGCGTCGGTGACGGTGCCGACCGTCGAGCGAGGGTTCGCGCCCAACCGTTCCTGGTCGACGACGATCGCCGTGGTCAGCCCCTCTAGGTGATCCACCTCCGGGCGCGACAGCGCCGGCATGAAACCCTGCACGAAGGTGCTGTAGGTCTCGTTGATCATGCGCTGCGACTCGGCGGCGATCGTGCCGAACACCAGGGAGCTCTTGCCCGACCCGGACACCCCGACGAAAACGGTGAGCCTTCTCTTGGGCAGGTCCAGATCGACTGAGCGCAGATTGTTCCCGTGAGCGCCTCGCACCCGGATGACGTCATGACGGTCAGCAGGATGGACAGCGGGCGTCGTCGTCATCGAGGTCTCCCGAGGTGGGCGAGCGGCGAAGAACCGGACGTCCCCACCTCAGATCAGGGTATGTCCGATCTGTCGGGTTGTGAGAGATGTTGTATTTCTGATTGCTAGAGAGGACTGAAGTCCGGATCTATATTCCATCTCAGAAGCTTCGCTGAAGCCTTTTAGGTACTTTTGTTTGCCTACTCTCTGGGTAGAAGACTTGTAAGTAGGTAAGAAGTGCTTCCTCGGAGGAAATTTTTCCTCCGAGGAAGCACCGGGAGTGTGTGGTGTCGGTTTGTCAAGCTGGCCTTATGGCTGACCTCTTATAGTGGGCCATGGGAGGTGCTTCTCCCATTTTTTCGTGCTTCACTGTCATATTTTTGCACGTGAGAGATCCATTCTGTTCCCGCTGCCATTCGCGTCCGGATGAATCTGTGAAATTAATGAAGGCGACGGCCCAATCCTTCTTGTTCATAATGGGGCGTATGATCCCGGTTGGCGCGTCAGGGAATGCCCAATGATAAGATGTATTCACCCTTTCAATAAAATACTCCCCCGGGGGAACTGTGCACAGTTTAATGGGAGGTTCAGGTGCTCCGTTTCGATCTTTACTGCTTATGCAGACGTCGTATATTGGCATAGTGGAGATATTTCTGAGGAGGATTCCAGACTTGCGGATGTCACCTTCGAGTTGGATCGCCGTCCACGCGGAGACTCCGGTCGCAGATGAACTAAGCCTCTCCTTTTCAGCAATGGCGTCGCGCTGTCGTTCAATCTGCTGAATATGGAAAGCCGTTATCCCTGCCCATGTGGCGACAAATAGTGCACCAAGTCCAGATATTGCTGAGATCATTTCAGGGGATATTCCGAACATGTCTTCTCCTGGAAATAAAGATCTTCAACTGCGGATGGTGGGGTGGGGTATCCTTGTTTTAACCACTGGGATGCAGACTTGGCGTCAAATCCGAATGACTCCCACCTAGTGGCGAGACGAGGGGGGATACCTAGATGTTCCCATTCCTGGGGAGAGCACCACATGCTGGGGTGGTCTGGCTCCTCGGGAAATTCTGGTAGGGGGAGCCCCGAGGCTATCCATAATTGCCAGGATCGATATCTGGGGGAATCGGCTAATCGGGGCGAAAATATTGCTTCTGCACTTGAGATTTGTGCCGATATTGCACCCCGGGTAGCGACTTCGATTGCTTGATGAGTGGCTAGCATGAAGATCCCGCCTTCATTAAAAGTTGCAGCTCCGATCGGCCACTTTTAAGTGAAGGTGAGAAATTACTTATCTGTAATTTACTAAGGTTAGGCTTTCGTGGGTATCGCTATTTTTGCAACATGACTCAGATAGACCTGTGAGGTCTTTTATTTTCTATCAAAAATACTTAATTCCATACAGGGTTGCGGCATGTTGAGAGTGGACTCTTTCCGGTCACTGCGGGTCGCGTTGCCTATCCCACCGGTAGACCAAAAAACCCAGCGTCATCAACAACACGGCCGCGCCGCCGGTCAACAGGTACACGGCGACGGTGTCGCTGCCCTGAGCCGTTGTCACCGGTCGTCCCGGATCCGAGGAAGGAACCCCGCCGGTCGACGTCGACGAACCGGCTGCCCCCGACGACCTGTCCGCTCCCGGTTGCGCCGGGCCCTGCCCACCCGGCACGGTGAACGAGATCTCCCCGGAGATGGGATGCCCGTCCTTGCTCACCACCCGGTAACGCACCGTGATCTTCCCCCCGCCCAGATCCTGGGGGAGGGCAACCACCACCTTCGGTCCCTGCGCGACCGCCGAGGCGGACCGGGCCTCGCCGGAAGCCGGAGCGACCACCGCCTGCACGAACTTGGGATGTACCTCCTCGTTGAAGGTCAACGTGGCGCTCTCCGGGAGAGTCTCCACCGTCGACCCGTCCGCGGGGGAGGAGGAGACCAGCTGCGAATGGGCTCCTGCCGACGGCACCGGCCCCCACAGCCCGGAGAAGAGCGCCCACGCCGTCACCGCCACCGACACCAGCACCCACCGGATCATCCCTCGACGTTGCGGCGCAGACACCGGCACCTGACAGGACGACAGCACGTGCATGCTCCTTCGGATCCGCCCGACAGGCCACGGGTAGGTGGACAGGACAGGATCGAGATGATCCCGACCCGATCATCCTGCCGCACCCCGGCCCGGCCGAGGCCCGACCACGGCACCCCGTTTCCGTGGAAGGAACTCCTCAGGAGATGGACGCGCAGACCACGGCACTCACCGCGAGCATCGATGCCGCCGCGACCACAGCGCCCGGGTGGAAACCCTCATCCACGGTGATCCGCCGCAACGACCCAGGCGTGACCGCATCCAACACCAGGAAACTGACCGCCTGCAGGATGATCCCCAAGATGCCGAAACCGGCTGTCCACGCGAAAGCCCGACCCAGGTCGGCTGCGCCGTTCGTGTAGATCGCCGTGGCCTGCACCGCACCCAATCCCAGGAAGGACGCGCTGACCACGATCGCCGCATTGATCGAACGATCCTCGTAGATCCGCTTCCCCAACCGGCCCGGAGTCAACAGATCCAAGGTGAAGAAGCCCAGGACGAGGAGAGCCACCCCTAGCAGGGAGTAGACGGCCCCATGGAACAAACTGATCAACATCACGGTGTCCTTCGCCGGTCGCAGTAGGTGTCATCCTGCACATCCGAAGGCAGGCCCAACGGTCCGCCCAACGTCAACATCGGGCGGGAGACCGCAGATTCAGGACGGCTGTCCCCCGGCAGGACATCTTGCACGACCGTGTCCTGCACGTCAGCACCCGCGTCCGCCAACCACGCCTGCTGGACGGAGGCACTCGGTCGAACCGAGGTCATCATGTGGGGCACGAACCGTGCTCGGTAGTCGGTCACCCACCCGTCGCTCTCCCGTACCCCCAGCCCGGCAGGTAGACCGTCGACCACCCAACAGCCCAGGACGGCCTTGTTCCCGTCGAACTCCGGCAGCGGGCACCACTGCTGGTAGCACCAGCCTTCTGCACCGTACTCGCCGGGCTGTTCGATCTCGACACCCGATGCGTGTACCCGGATGTTGTCACCTTCCCGGCCGTGCAAGGGCTTGGCCACCCACTGTGTCAACGGCCCGGGATCGTTCAGATAGGCCGGCAACAACAGCTCGTCCCCCGGGTACAGGTGCCACAGCGCCGCCAACAGAGCCTTGTTCGACAGGAGCACCTTCCACAGCGGCTCCAACCAGAGCGTCGATCCCGGGGAACTCACCGGATCCACGTGGGCCCCGAAGTCCTCGACCAGCATCGACTCCCACGGATACAACTTGAACACGGTCCGCATCGGGGATCCGGACAGGTCGACGAAATCCCTTTCGACAGCGTCCCAGCCGATGTCACCCACGGTGATCGACGCTGTCGAGAGCCCCGCCTGGTCCGCAGTGTCCCGCAGATAGGTGACCGTCATCTCCTCCTCACCGGTCGGTTCGTCCTGATGATGGGCGAAGTACACCGGGCCCTCGTCCAGACGCGGAGCCAACTGCTGCCAAGCCAGGATGAGACGCTCGTGCAACGAATTCCACTGGTCATGTTCAGGATGGGTGTCTTCCAGCCAATACCACTGGGCCACCGAGGCCTCCAGTAAACCGGTCGGAGTATCGGCGTTGTACTCCAACAGTTTCGGTGGGCCTTCGCCATCGAAACGCAGGTCGAAACGTCCGTACAGACTCGGCGCCCCCGCAGCCAAGGACTCACCCACCCGCACCAGAGCGCCCGCGGGCAGACCCAGATCACCCATCGCCCCCGAGGCCAAGAACCGTGCCGCCTCCAAGGACATGGCGTGCAGGCGCTGCGTCGCCGCCTCCAACACTTCGACCTCGGCCTCCGAGAGGAGGTAACAAGCCTCCTCGTACCAGTAGGGCAGTTCGCGCCCGTCGGGAAGCGACGTCGTCAGAAAGGTGAGGCCCTGCGCGTGCACCCGGTCACGCCACTGGGCGCGAGGGGCGACCCTGCGCCGTTCCATCAGCTACCGCCCTTGCTGCCGCTGCTGCCGAATCCACCCCGGACGATCGAGGACTTGGCCTTCGAGAAGGACGCCTCCGACACCTTGCCGCCCGCCGCGGAGACCCCACCGACCCTGGACGAACCCTGCAGGGGCTCGGAGAAGGTCCCGCCGTGGGCCGTCGAGCCCACCGCCGGTGCAGACGACCCCCACGGGATGAAATACCACCCGTGCGAACGGTACGGGTTGGAAGTCGCTCCGCTGCTCTCCGGACGGTCGGCGAGCGCCTGGCCCGGGGGGCAGGGTGTAGGTGCGGTCGCTGCGGTGTCAGAGGGTTCGCTGGTCGTCGATGTGCCTGCGGTGGGAGGCGTAGGTGGGGCGGATACGGGAGTGCAGTGGGTCGTGGGTACGGCGGTGGTGGGTGGGGGAGTGGGCGAGGTCGTCGGGTTGTCGGTCGGGGCAGGTGAGGGTGGGATGCGATCTGCGGCGCAGACGGCGTCGTCCAGGCGGATGCCGGTGGAGCGGTCCACGCAGATCCCGGTGTGGTCGGGTAGGGCGTCGCTCTCGTCGGTGGACAGGCCGCATCCGGTGGTGGAAGCAGCCAACATCGCGGTCATCCCCAGGGCGACCAATCTGCTGCGGCGTCGGTCCATCCTGTCCTCCTCGACGACAGACGGGTCGTCGTCCCAGGTGCGTCCTCGGTGTGGGGCGCGTCAGCAGGATATGCCGAGGGGTGTCCTGCGGGATCACCGGGTGTTTCCCCGAAACCCTTTCGTGCTCACCCCGGGGCTGTGAGCTGACCTGCTGCGCAACATCCCTGACGGGTGGTGCGTACCCTCCGGAAAGGTCACATCTGACGGCAACCCGGGTGACCCGGCGGCTGGAACGCGATAGCGTTCAGGGCATGAGCTCAGATCCTCGAGTCGCCCTGGCCACGTTCGTCTCAGCCCTCGAACGCCACCTGGAGGCGTCCTCGTCGCGTCGTGGCGAGGACGACCCAGCCGTCGTCGCGGCGTACCAGGATCTTGCGGAGGCCTTCGACGCCTACGACGACGCCCTGCTGGATGCCTTCGGTGAGGTCACTCCGTTGCAGGTGTACAACGATGACGATCTCGACGATGACGACGATCTCGACTACGACGATGACGACGATCTGGACATCGACGACGAGGATGATCTGGACATCGACGACGACATCGAGGTCGTCGACGTCGCGGAGGCGTCTGCGCCTCGCTGAGCGTGCACGGTCGGGGTCGGTGCTTTCCGACCTTCGGTCAGGCTGGACGCCCGCTGACGGTTACCCGTGCGCGGGCGTTCTTCATGACCGCCTAAACTAACGCCGCCGGGCGGCAGTGAAGCGCCCGTGGCGGGGCGCCCACTCGGGGTGGAGAGCGTGCCGCAGCATCGAGCGAGAGGCCATTCGTGGAACTGACCTATGTCCATGCCGTGATCCTGGGGATCGTCGAGGGAATCACTGAGTACCTGCCCATCAGCTCCACCGGCCATCTCACCGTCGTGGAGAAGATGATGGGTCTGCAGATCGACGACCCGGCGGTCACCGGTTACACCGCGACCATCCAGATCGGTGCGATCGCGGCGACCCTGGTCTTCTTCTGGGGCAAGATCTCACGCTTGTTCTTCGCCTGGGTCGACGGTATCCGTGACGAACGTGCGCGGGACAACCAGGACTGGACGCTCGCCTGGGCGGTCATCATCGGTTCGTTGCCGGTGGGGATCGTCGGTTTCCTGGGCCGCAAGGTGATCTCCGGGTCGCTGCGTTCATTGTGGGTCGTGGCTGCGGCGCTGGTGCTGTGGAGCATCGTGATGTGGGTCGCCGAGATGCGGCACGACCAGGACGTCCGGGAGGGCACCCAACGGGCCGAGGACGATGTGACGATCCGCGACGGGATCATCCTGGGTGTCGCGCAGTGTTTCTCCCTGGTGCCTGGGGTGTCCCGGTCGGGGGCGACGATCTCAGCAGGTCTGTTCACGGGGTTGAACCGTGTGGTGGCCACCGAGTTGTCCTTCTTCATGGCCATCCCGGCGCTGACCGCTGCCGGTCTGTACGGACTGAAGGATGTCGACTTCGCTGTCGTCCCGCTCGGTCCGATGATCGTGGGCATCGTGGTGAGCTTCTTCGTCGCCTACGCCTCGATCGCCTGGCTGTTGCGTTTCGTGGCCTCGAACTCCCTGAAGGCCTTCGTCTACTACCGGGTGCCGGCCGGTCTGCTGCTGGCCGCGGCGGTGGGCGCGGGGTGGATCTCCGCGACCTGATCCTCCCTCCCGGTTCGACCGGCGGCGCCTTCCCCATGTCGGGGGAGGGCGCCGCTGTCGTATGCGTGGGGTGCTCGGTGATCGACCGGTCTGCGGGGGCGATCCCGGATCTGGGTCACAGCCATTTGGCGCGGCGGAAACGGATGTACATCAGCAAGCAGGACAGGATCATCACCGCGACCACGATGTGATAGCCGTAGTGGGTTTCGAGTTCGGGCATGTTCTTGAAGTTCATGCCGTAGATGCCCGCGATCATCGTCGGCACGGCGGCGATGGCCACCCACGCGGAGATGCGACGCATGTCCTCGTTCTGCCGTAGACCCTGTTGAGCCAGGTGGGTGGAGAAGATGTCACCGAGCAACCGGTCGTAGGACTCGGCGTGTTCACAGACCTGGACGAGGTGGTCCAGGACGTCGGCGAAGAACGGACGCAGCTCGGTCGGCACGAAGGACGCTTCGGACCCCAGGAGATTCCGCATCGGGGTCACCAGGGGGAGCGCGCCCCGTTTGAACTCCAGGATCTCGCGTTTCAACTTGTAGATCTGGGTGCCCAGCGCGGCTTCGTCGTGGGCGAAGACGGCTTCCTCGATGTCCTCCAGGTCACGTTCCAGCTCGACGTCGATGGTCCGGTAGGTGTCCACGATATGGTCGATGACCGCGTGCATGACCGCCACCGGGCCGAAGGACAGCCGTTCGGGCCTGCCTTCCAAACGTTGGCGGACACCGGCGAGGGGATTGGCCTCCCCGTAGCGCACCGTCAACACGAACCGGTCTCCGACGAACATCATCAGCTCCCCGGTTTCGACATCGCTGGTGCGTTCGATGTACCGCAGTGTCTTCAACACCACGAAGGTCGACGTCTCGTAGATATCGACCTTGGGCCGTTGGTTGCCGTGCAGGGCGTCCTCCACCGCCAACGGGTGCAGACTCAACTCGTCGTCGTACTCGGCGAACTCCTCGTCGGTGGGATCTTTCAACCCGATCCACAGGAAATCCGAGGTGCCGGAGGCCCGCAACTCCTCCAGCTCGTCGCTGGGGTCGCCACATTCATATCTGACACCATCGCGATAGACGGCTTTATCCACGATCACCAGGTCATTCTGAACCCTCTAGGCGCCCAGGAACGCCCGGATGCGTCGGCGGACCGAGCCCCGCGCCGTACGATGACAGCCATGGCGACAGTCCTGCTGGTCCGGCACGGGCGTACCACGGCCAATGCCGACGGCATCCTGGCCGGATGGTCACCCGGTGTCGAACTCGACGAGCACGGCCGCGAACAGGTACGTTCCCTCGCCGGACGGCTCGCCGACATCCCCCTGGCCCTGGTGGCCACCAGCCCGTTGACCCGCTGTCGACAGACCGCCGACCTGGCCTTCGCCGGACACCCCGCAGAACGACGGGTGGACGAACGGCTGGGGGAGTGCCGATACGGGGCCTGGACCGGTCGAGCTCTGAGCGAACTCACCGACGAACCGCTCTGGCGCACCGTACAACGCCACCCCAGCGCGGCACGCTTCCCCCGGAGCGACGACTACGACGCGGAATCCCTGCGGGACATGTCGGCTCGTGCCGTCGCCGCAGCCCGCGAACTCGATGCCCTCGTCGAGGCCGAACACGGACCCCACGCCATCTGGGCCGCGGTCAGCCACGGCGACGTCATCAAAGCGATCCTCGCCGACGCCGCAGGCTGTCCCCTCGACCTCTTCCAACGGTGGCAGGTCGACCCAGCCAGCCTGTCCGTCGTCCGCTACACCCCCGACCGGCCCTTCCTCGTCCGCGCCAATGACACCGGACGGCCCTGGACACCCCCGACCGGCCCCGCCACCGACAGCGACGCCGTCGTCGGCGGCGGCCCTGGGGCACCCCCGCCGGCAGCGCATCCATAGGACACCACCGCCGTCGGGCCGTTATCGTCGACCTATGGCGCTCATCTCCTACGATCCACCCGAGCGATTCATCGTGGGCACGATCGGACCCACCGGACAACGCGAATTCTTCCTCCAAGCCAGCGACGGACTGCGCACCACCTCCGTCGGTGTCGAAAAGACCCAGGTGTCCGTCCTCTCCGACCGGGTCAACGATCTGCTCGACGAGTTCGCCGGGAGCTCCGCCAGTGAACAGGCCGCCCAGCTCTTCACCGACGACGGCCCCTTGGCCACCCCCGTCGACGCCGAATTCCGCGTCGGCACCATGGGACTCTCCTGGGACACCGACACCCGCCGCCTGGTCCTGGAACTCCACGCAGTCGGCGACTCCTTCGACACCGCTGACGTCGAAGAACTCGCCGAAACAGGCGAACTCGCCGAAGACCCGGCCCTCGACCCCACCCAGATGGTCCTCCGCGTATCGATGCCCGCCGCGATGGCGCGCGCCTTCGCCCGCCGCGGACGCAAGGTCGTCGCCGCCGGGCGTCCCCAATGCCCCTTCTGCGCCGGACCCATCGACCCCGACGGGCACATCTGCCCGCGTGCGAACGGATACCGACGCTGACTCCCACCTCGGCCGGCACCACCGACCTGGCCCGGGCCGAACTCCACCTGATCGGTCGGCTCACCGAAGCCTCCAACGAGGCCTACCTGGCGGTGCTCTCCGCGCCGGAGTCCGGCAGGCGCGAACCCGTCGTCTACAAACCGGTGCGTGGTGAACGGCCGCTGTGGGACTTCCCCGAGGGCACCCTCGCCGCACGGGAGGCCGCGGCCTTCCTCGTCGACCGGGCCGCCGGCTGGGGGCTCATCCCCGAGACGGTGCTGCGCGAAGGTCCCGTCGGTCCCGGATCGGTCCAACGGTGGATCGGCCCGCTCCCCGGCGAGGACGATGGAGGACTCTCCGCCGACGAAGACGCCCCGGTACGTCTCTTCCCCGAAACGAATTTCCCCGGGCAGGGGTGGCATGCCGTCCTCCACGCGACCCTGCAGGACGGCACCCCCGTGGTCGTCAGCCACGCCGATCACCCCCGGCTGGCCGCCATGACCGTACTGGACGCCGTCCTGAACAACGCCGACCGCAAAGGAAGTCACATCCTCACCGACCGGCAGGGAACCCCCTGGGCCGTCGACCACGGACTGAGCCTCCACCAGGAAGACAAACTGCGTACCATCCTGTGGGGCTGGCAAGGAGATCCCCTTCCCACGGCCCACCGGGAACACCTACGACGTCTGCGCGCCCTCCTGGGTGAGGAAAGGACCGGCGGATTACGCCACGAACTGGCCTGCCTCATCACCGCCGACGAGATCGAAGCCCTGACCGGCCGGGTCGACCACCTCCTGGACGTCGGCACCTACCCGTCCCCACCAGGGCATCGTCACCCCGTCCCCTGGCCGCCGCTGTGAACGCCGCCCCCGCCACCTGCCGGTAGGCTTTCCCCGTGATCGCCTGGGACATCCCGCACCTGCCCGTACTCGCCGGCCACGGCCCCGAACCGACAGTGACGGACAGCCACCGCGGCCCGGTCACTCTCGATCCCGGCCCCGTGGCCCGCATGTACGTCTGCGGGATCACCCCCTACGACGCCACCCACATGGGGCACGCCGCCACCTATGTGACCTTCGACATCCTCAACCGGATCCTCCGCGACGCCGGGCACCAGGTCGTCTACGTCCAGAATGTCACCGACGTCGACGACCCCCTGCTGGAACGCGCCCACCGTGACGGCGTCGACTGGCAGGACCTCGCCCTGGCCGAGACCCAACTCTTCCGGGACGACATGAACGCCCTCCGCGTCATTCCCCCCGACCACTACGTCGGCGTCGTCGAATCCATCCCCCTCATCGAGGAACAGGTCGCCGCGCTCCTCGCCCAGGGGCACGCCTACCAGGTCGACATCCCCGCCGAGGAGAAAACCCGCGCCGGCACCCGCGGCGACATCTACCTCGACCTGGCCGCCTGCCCCGACTTCGGGGCCACCTGCGGTTGGGACGAACACCAGATGGACGAGGTCTTCGCCGACCGCGGAGGCGACCCAGGCCGGGCCGGCAAACGCGGCCGCTTCGACCCTCTGCTGTGGCGGGGAGCCCGCGGCGACGAACCCTTCTGGCCCTCCGATGGACTCGGACCCGGCCGCCCCGGATGGCATATCGAATGCACTGCCATCGCCCTGCACCACCTCGGCATGGGCTTCGACGTCCAGGGCGGAGGCACCGACCTCGTCTTCCCCCACCACGAGATGAGCGCGGTCCAGGCCAACGCGCTCACCGGACAACCGACCTTCGCCACCGCCTTCGTCCACCAGGCGATGGTCGGTTACCAAGGCCACAAGATGAGCAAATCGCGAGGAAACCTCGTCCTCGTCTCCCGGCTACGCGCCCAGGGCGTCGACCCGATGGCAGTACGCCTGACCCTGCTCGCCCACCACTACGCCACCGAATGGGAATGGCAGGACCCCGAACTGCAGACCGCCCAAGAACGACTTGCCACCTGGCGCTCCGCCGTCGCCACAGACGGCCCGCCCGCGGACACACTGCTGGAACAAGTACGACAGGCACTCGCCGACGACCTCGACACGCCTCGGGCCCTGCAGGTCATCGACGACTGGGCCGACCGTGCGCTCCGGGACGCCGACACCGGCGAGGAATCCACCGACCCGCAGGGGCCGGCCGTCCGGGATCTCATCGACGCACTGCTCGGGATCGCCCTCTGAGAAGGATCCCCTGAACAGACGCGGCGCCACGCCACGACGGAACCACCAGGGCCGGGAAGGGACACCCCACCCCGGAATCAGAATTCCTGACCGCCACGCCCCCGCAGATAACGTTCGAAATCACGGGCGATGGCATCACCCGAAGCTGCCAACGAATCCGCTGCATCCGCAGAGGTCTCCAAGTGACGGACGTACCGGGCGACGTCCTCGTCCCCCTCGACCAACTGGTCGATGTTCTCCTCCCACGCCCGAGACGCCTCCACCAGATCTCCGTGCGGAAGCTCGCAGGACAACAGCTCCTCCAACTTACGGACCAACGCCCAGATCGCCTTCGGCGCCGGCGGAGCAGCGGCATAATGCGGGACCGACACCCACACCGACGCCGACGGCACATCACGGGCGGACGCGGCATCGCCCAGGACGCCGACGATGCCCGTCGGCCCCTCATAGGTGCTCCGAGGCAGGTCGAAACGCTCCCGCACGACAGGGTCCTCCGACGTCACCGTCACCGGCAGCGGACGCCGATGCGGCGACTCGGCCAGTAAGGCACCCAGCGAGAACAACGCCTGCGCGCCGACCTCCTCCATGAAGTCCACCAGCTCGGCACTGAACGCACGCCACCGCATCGACGGCTCCACCCCGTCGATCAACACGACATCGTGCTCGAGCCCGGGCGGAGTCGCCACCAACACCGACGTCCCCGGCCACACGATCTGACGTCCACCCTCCGACCTGGTGATCCTCGGCCGATTCACCTGGAGGTCGTAGTACTCCTCCGGGTCGACCCCGGCCACACTCGTCGCCTCCCAAGCCTGGGCCAGATGTCCGATCACCGACGACGCCGCCTCCGCGGCATCGTTCCACCCCTCGAAGGCGGCAAGCACGACCGGGGAGCGCAGCTCAGGAACGTCGTCGAAGTCGATCACCCGACCAGCCTACGCAGTCCACGAAACCCGACTCGAGGTCCAGTCCCGCCCGACGGACGAAGGCACCCACGGCACACCCTCCACCGATACGATGACAAGCTCCTGACCTGCCCGGCCGAGGCCGAGGTCGTCGTCACTGCTGCGAGGAGAATCACGTGAGCAGCCGCTCCGAAGCATTCCGGGCCCTCCTGGGCCGCAAAGTCATCGTCGCCGACGGCGGCATGGGCACCATGCTGCAGGCCCAGGACCCCAGCCTGGACGACTTCCAAGGCTACGAAGGCTGCAACGAAATCCTCAATGTCACCCGGCCTGACATCGTCCGCTCCGTCCACGACGCCTATCTCGACGTCGGCTGCGACGCCATCGAGACCAACACCTTCGGCGCCAACCTCGCCAACCTCGGCGAATACGACATCCCCGAGCGGATCTACGAACTCGCCCGGGCCGGCGCCGCCATCGCCCGGGAAGCCGCCGACGCCCGAACCACCGAGAACCACCCCCGATTCGTCCTGGGCTCCATCGGACCAGGCACCAAACTCCCCAGCCTCGGCCACACCACCTACGCAGAACTGCGGGACGCCTACCAGACCTGCGCCGCCGGCCTCATCGACGGCGGCGCAGACGCCCTCCTCGTCGAGACCTGCCAGGACCTCCTCCAGGCCAAGGCCGCCGCCGCCGGATGCCGCCGCGCGCTCACCGCAGCAGGCACCGACCAACCGATCATCGTGCAGGTCACTGTGGAAACCACCGGAACCATGCTCATGGGATCCGAGATCGGCGCCGCACTCGCCGCACTCACCCCCCTGGGGATCGACGCCATCGGCCTGAACTGCGCGACCGGACCCGCCGAGATGAGCGAACATCTCCGACACCTGTCCACCTACTCGCCGATCCCGTTGAGCGTGATGCCCAACGCCGGACTCCCCGAACTCACCAAGGACGGCGCCTGCTATCCCCTCACCCCGGACGAACTCGCCGAATCCCACCGCAGGTTCGTCACCGACTACGGGGTGTCCATCGTCGGAGGCTGCTGCGGCAGCACCCCCGCGCACATGGCCGCCGTCGTCGAAGCAGTCTCCGGCATGGACGTCCCCGCCCGCCAGATCGCCCGCGAACCCTCGGTCGCCAGCCTGTACACCGCCGTACCCCTCCACCAGGACGCCTCCTTCCTGTCCATCGGGGAACGCACCAACGCCAACGGTTCCAAGGCCTTCCGCGAAGCGATGCTCGACGGACGGTGGGACGACTGCATCGACATCGCCCGCGAACAGATCCGGGACGGCGCACACCTGCTCGACGTCTGCGTCGACTACGTCGGTCGTGACGGCCGCGACGACATGAGCCTGCTGGCCTTCCGCCTCGCCACCACCAGCACCCTGCCCCTGGTCCTGGACTCCACCGAACCGAACGTCGTCCAAGCCGGGCTCGAACGTCTCGGCGGCCGGGCCGTCATCAACTCGGTGAACTACGAGGACGGCGACGGGGAGAACAGCCGCTTCGTCCGGATGATGCGGCTCGTCGCCGAACACGGCGCGGCCGTCGTCGCCCTGACCATCGACGAGAGCGGACAGGCCCGCACCACCGCCCACAAAGTCGCCGTGGCCGACCGGCTCGTCACCGCACTCACCCAGGAATGGGGGATGGCCGTCGAAGACATCATCGTCGACTGCCTGACCTTCCCCATCGCGACCGGACAGGAAGAGACCCGCCGCGACGGCATCGAAACCATCGAAGCCATCCGCGAGATCAACCTCCGCCACCCCGGCATCAGCACCACCCTGGGAGTGTCCAACGTCAGCTTCGGTCTCAAACCCGCAGCCCGCGTCGTCCTGAACTCCGTCTTCCTCGCCGAATGCGCCAAAGCCGGCCTGTCCAGCGCCATCGTCAACTCCGCGAAGATCCTCCCCGTCGCCCGCATCCCCGAAGAACAACTCAAAGTCGCCCTCGACCTCGTCTACGACCGGCGCGAGTACGACGGCGACGGACGGCTCGTCTACGACCCCCTGGCACGCATGCTCGAACTCTTCGAAGGCGTCGACTCCGCCTCCGTCAAGGAATCCCGCGCCGCCGAACTCGCAGCCCTCCCACTGGGCGAGCGCCTCGCCCGACGCATCGTCGACGGAGAACGGACCGGACTGGAAACCGACCTCGACGAAGCGCTCGCCGCAGGCACCGGACCCCTGGAGATCATCAACGACCACTTGCTCGCCGGGATGAAGACCGTCGGCGAACTCTTCGGCTCCGGCCGCATGCAACTACCCTTCGTCCTGCAGTCCGCAGAGACGATGAAAACTGCCGTCGCCCACCTCGAACCGGCCATCGAAGCCGCCACCGCCGCCACCGGGGCGACCCGCCAGGCCAAAGCGAAGATCCTCCTGGCCACCGTCAAAGGCGATGTCCACGACATCGGGAAGAACCTCGTCGACATCATCCTGTCCAACAACGGCTACGAGGTCGTCAACCTGGGCATCAAACAACCCATCAACGAGATCATCTCCGCCGCCGAAGAACACCAGGTCGACGCGATCGGCATGTCCGGGCTGCTGGTGAAGTCGACCGTCATCATGAAGGAGAACCTCGAAGAGCTGAACACCCGGGGCCTGGCCGCCCGCTGGCCCGTCCTCCTCGGCGGCGCCGCACTGACCCGCGCCTACGTCGAGACCGACCTCGCCGAGATCTATGCCGGCGAAGTCCGCTACGCCCGCGACGCCTTCGAAGGACTACGGCTCATGGACGCCATCGCCGCAGCCCGCACCGACCCGACCACCACCCTCGCCGACACCCTCCCCGCGCTACGTCCCCGCAGAGTGCCCAGACGCGCACCGGACACCACCGAGGACACCCATATCCCGGACACCACCCGATCCGAGATCGCCCGCCCCGCCCACACTCCCGAACCGCCCTTCTGGGGAACCAGAGTCGTCAAAGGCGTCAAACTCGCCGATTACGCCGCCTACCTCGACGAACGAGCCACTTTCCTCGGGCAGTGGGGCCTCAAACCCGGCCGGGGCGAAGGCGCAGGACGGGAAAGCGCCACCTACGAAGAACTCGTCGAGACCGAAGGACGACCCCGACTACGGATGTGGCTCGACCGCATCACCGCCGAGAAGATCATGGAACCCGCCGTCGTCTACGGCTACTTCCCCTGCTATTCCACCGAGAACGACCTCGTCGTCTTCGACCCCGACGACGCCGGAACATCCTTCACCGAGATCGCCCGCTTCTCCTTCCCCCGTCAACAACGCGACCGACGACTCTGCCTGTCCGACTTCTTCCGCGACCACGACGAAGCCCGCACACACGGACCCGACGTCCTGCCCCTCCAACTCGTCACCATGGGCGCACACGTCTCCGAGGTCACCGCACAGCTCTACGCCAGACACGCCTACCGCGAATACCTCGAACTCCACGGCCTGTCCGTCCAACTCACCGAAGCCCTCGCCGAAATGTGGCACGCCCGCATCCGTGAGGAACTCGGCCTGGAAAAAATGGGAGAACTACCCCTCGACCAGGTCCTCGACGTCCGCTTCCACGGATGCCGATACAGCTTCGGCTACCCTGCCTGCCCCGACCTGGAAGACCGGGCCACCCTCGTCCGCCTCCTCGAACCAGGCCGCATCGGCGTCGAACTCTCCGAAGAACTACAACTCCACCCGGAACAGTCCACCGACGCCCTCGTCGTCCACCACACGGAAGCGAAGTACTTCAAGGTATGAACCCCACGGACCCGCCCACCCCCGCGCCGGACCTGCCCACCGCGGTGCTCTGGGACTTCGACGGAACGGTGATGCACACCGAACCGTACTGGTACGAGGAAGAACGCCACCTCGTCGAGGAATACGGCGGCACCTGGACCATGGAGGACGCCCTCACCCTGGTCGGCAAAGCACTCCCCGACTCTGCCGCGCTACTGCGCGCGCACTCACCGGTGACCCTGCCCGTGCCGCAGATCGTGGACAGACTGCAGAACGGAGTCGTCGAACGGATCCGTGACCACGTCCCCTGGCGCCCGGGGGCCCGCGAGCTCCTGCACGAACTGCATGCTGCGCGGATCCCCCAGGCCCTGGTGACGATGTCGTGGCGGCCCATCCTCGACATCGTCCTGGGTGAACTCCCACCGGGGATCTTCACCGCCATCGTGACCGGCGACGCCGTCACCCGGGGAAAACCACACCCCGAGCCCTATCTGACGGCATTGACCATGCTGGGCGTGCCCTCCGCGGCGCGGCTGACGTGTGTCGCCGTCGAAGACTCCGTCACCGGTTCGACCTCAGCCGCCGACGCCGGCATTCCCACCCTGGTCACGCCGTCCGTGGAGGAGGTGCCCCCTCGCCCCGGCCTGGTCCTGTTGGACTCTCTGGCCGGGGTGCGGGCCGCCGACCTGTTGCCCCTGGCGTGCCCGGCGGTCGAGGATCACCGGGCAGGCATCGGGGGAGGGGTGCCACCCCACGCGGGACACAACGCCCGGTGATCGCACCAGTCGCACAATCGACCCGGGCTCGGCCGGAACTCGCCGGTCTCGGCCGCCCGGTCGATAGCGACGCTCAACGCCTTGATCTTCCGTTCGACCGCGCGCAGATCCTCCTCCCGAGGCTCGTAGCGCACCATCTCGCCGTTGCCCAGATAGACCAACTGCAGCAATGTCGGCAACCGGTCGTACATGCGCCACAACACCAGGGCGTAGAACTTCATCTGGAAGAGAGCCTTGCCCTCGAAGAGCGGGCTGGGTGAACGCCCCGTCTTGTAGTCGACGACCCTCATCCGCCCGTCCGGAGCGACATCCAACCGGTCGACATATCCGCGCAGGGTGATCCCGTCCAGATCCGCTTCGACATAGAGCTCACGTTCGGCCGGCTCCAATCGCACCGGATCCTCCAAGGTGAACCACCGCTCGACCAGCACCCGCGCCGCATCGAACCAGACCTGCTCGGACACCCCCTCCTCGGACGGTTCCTCTCCCTCGGACGACACCAGGACCGCCAGATCAGGCCGTTCGGCGACCAGACGGGACCACTCGCCGGGAAGCAGGGCGCAGGCCTCCTCCACCGTCCGACGCGGCGCAGGCAGGTCGAAGAGCCGCTCCAACACGGCATGCACGAGAGTCCCCCGGGCGGCAGCGGCCGACGGCGCCTCAGGCAGCCTGTCGATGGTCCGGAAGCGGTACAACAACGGGCACTGCATGAAGTCGCTCGCACGACTCGGGGACAGAGCTACAGGCATGCCTCCACTGTAGGAAGAATGTCCGACACCGCTCCGCCGGGACATCCCACCCCTCACCGACACCACGACCGGAACGATCTCCCGAGGATGATCACACCCGGAACGACCACCGGCCCTTGCCGTACTCTCGGAGCCATGTCCACCAGCCCCGAGACGAACGGCGGCCCTGGAGTCCTCGAAGGAACAGACGCCACCGCCCCCCGCCGACTGCGCCTGGGCGCCGTCGGCGGAGTCCCGGTATACCTCTCGACGAGCTGGTTCGTCATCACCGCAGTGGTCGTCCTGGTCTTCGGCCCCGACGTGGACCGTGTCCTCCCCGGCATCGGCACCGCCACCGCCTACCTCGTCGCCCTCGCCTATGCGCTCCTCCTGGCCGTCAGCGTCCTCTGCCACGAAGCCGCACACGCCGTCGCCGCACGACGGTGCGGATACGACGTCGAACAGATCGTGGTGAACCTCTGGGGCGGCCACACCACGTACACCACCGCACGCCCCTCCCCCCGAGGCAGCGCGCTCGTCGCCGTCAGCGGACCGATCGCCAACGCCCTCCTCGCCGCCGGCGGATGGATCCTCCTCCCGCTCCTCCCCCCGGGGATACCCCGCCTGCTGGGATACGCCTGGACCTTCTCCAACGCCTTCGTCGCCCTGTTCAACCTCCTCCCGGGGCTGCCCCTCGACGGCGGATTCCTCGTCGACGCCGCCGTATGGCGCTACACCGGCCGCCGCAGCGCAGGACTCGTCACCGCAGGATGGGCCGGCCGCGCCGTCACCGCATTCGCCGTGATCTGGCTGGTCCTGCGCCCGCTGCTCTCCGGGGACGAGGTCAACCTGTGGAATGTGGCCTGGTTGGCCTTCATCGGAGCCTTCCTGTGGGCCGGGGCCACCTCGTCGATCGCGACCGGAAAGGCCCTGGCCGCCGCCGAGAAGATCTCCCTGGCCGAGGTGATGCGACCGGTCGCTCTGGTCGGCGTGACAGAACCAGCGCTCGCCGTCCCCGAACGGGTGGGGCAGAGTCCCGGCGGGTCCGCCGTCCCCGTCCTGCTCGACACGGACGGGACACCTGCCGGGCTCGTCGACCCCGAAGCCTTCGGTCGGCTTTCTCCCGAGCAGGTCGCCACCGTCCCGGCCGGGGCGCTCCTGCTCACCCAGCCTCCGGGATGGTTGGCCCGGCAGGACGACGACCCGAACGGCTGCGTCGCCGCTTTCCTCCCCGCGCTGGTCTCCTCCCCGTACGGAGTGATCGTCCTGCAGGACAGCCACGGACGATGCGTGGGTGTCTTGACCTCCGGGGACGTCGAACAGGCTGTGTCCGAACCTGCCGAATCCGGCACCTAGACTTGGTGCCCATGAGCCTTCAGCCCGATGCCACACCGCCGATTCCGACGGGAGCGACCCGGTGTCGCGGCCCTTTCGCTGCGGGGGACCGGGTACAACTCACCGACCCCAAGGGTCGGATGCACACCATCACCCTGCAAGCCGGTGGCCAGTTCTTCACCCACCGGGGGAGCCTCGCCCACGACGACCTGATCGGCCGCCCCGACGGGTCCACCGCCACGAACACCAGCGGCGTCGAGTACCTGGCCCTGCGTCCCCTGCTCTGCGACTTCGTCATGTCGATGCCCCGCGGTGCCGCCGTCGTCTATCCCAAGGACGCCGGCCAGATCGTGCAGATGGCCGACATCTTCCCCGGAGCCCATGTCGTCGAAGCCGGGGTGGGCTCGGGTGCCTTGTCCATGTCCTTGTTGCGCGCCGTCGGTGACGCAGGACGGGTCCACAGCTTCGAACGGCGGCCGGAGTTCGCCGACATCGCTCGCGCCAATGTCGAGTCCTTCTTCGGTGGGACGCACCCGGCCTGGACGGTCACGGTCGGTGACCTGGTCGAGCAACTTCCCGGGCAGGTCGCTCCGGGAAGCGTGGACCGGGTCGTCCTGGACATGCTCGCCCCCTGGGAATGTCTCGACGTCGTCGCCGATGCACTCGCTCCCGGCGGGGTGCTCATCTGCTACGTGGCCACCGCCACCCAACTGTCCCGGGTCGCCGAGAGCGCCCGTTCGCACGGCGGGTTCACCGAACCGGCCGCCTGGGAGTCGATGGTCCGCGGATGGCACCTGGAAGGACTGGCGGTCCGGCCCGAGCACCGTATGCATGGCCACACCGGCTTCCTGATCACGACCCGCAGGCTGGCGCCAGGGGTGACACCGCCGCTTCGTAAGCGTCGCCCCGCCAAAGGCGCCTATGGTGGAGACGAGACGACCTCGGTCACCGACGACGCCGCACCCGCCAGCGGTACCGACGGCGGGTGGACGCCCGAAGCCATGGGCGAACGGCCGCTGTCCGACAAGAAACTGCGTCGTCTCGCCCGGAACGCCCGGGAACTGACCGGCGACCCCTCCGACATGCCAGGCCAAGGACAGGAATGACCCACAGCTCGACAGGCCCAGTGTCACCCGAACCCGGTCAGGGCTCTCCCGCAGGGGCAGGGGCGACGGTGACCGGCCTGTCGAGGAAGAACGCCGAGCTGGTGCAGGCGTTGGGAACGGTCCGTGCCCAACTGGTCGACCTGAAGAACCAGGTGCAGGCGTTGGCCGCGCCACCGTCGACCTTCGGATGCGTGGTGGCCACGCATCCGGACGGGACGGTCGACCTCGTCCACGGCGGACGCAAGATGCGGGTCACGGTCAGCCCCGACGTCCCCGCCGGCGAACTCACCCCTGGCGCCGAGGTGCGGGTCAACGAATCCCTCGCGGTGGTGGAGGCCGTCGACGACATCCGCACCGGGTCGGTGGTGACCGTTCACGACATCCTTGCCGACGGACGGTTGGCGGTCATGGTGACCGACACCGACCAGCGGATCGTCCGTCGGGCCGAGGCACTGACCGGGACTTCGCTACGCCAAGGTGACCAGGTCCTCCTGGACACCAGATCAGGTTTCGTCCACGAGATCATCCCCCGGGCCGAGGACCAGGACGTCCTCCTCGAAGAAGTCCCCGATCTGTCCTACACCGACATCGGCGGTCTGACCGGACAGATCGAACAGATCCGCGACGCGATCGAACTGCCCTATCTGCATCCCGAACTCTTCCGGGAACACCGTCTACGCCCCCCGAAGGGCGTCCTGCTGTACGGGCCTCCCGGATGCGGCAAGACCCTCATCGCCAAAGCGGTAGCCGCATCCCTGGCCCGGCAGAGCGCTGCCACCGGCCCGGACAGAAGAGCCACCGGGTACTTCCTGAACGTCAAAGGCCCCGAACTGCTGAACAAATACGTCGGGGAGACCGAAAGACACATTCGGGCGATCTTCGCCCGCGCCAGGGAACACGCCTCCGGCGGCGCCCCTGTCGTCATCTTCTTCGACGAGATGGACAGCCTCTTCCGTACCCGGGGATCCGGACGGTCCAGCGACGTGGAGACCACCGTCGTCCCCCAGCTCCTCGCCGAGATCGACGGGGTGGAACAGCTCGACAACGTCATCATCATCGGTGCCTCCAACCGGGAGGACATGATCGACCCGGCGATCCTGCGCCCGGGGAGACTCGACGCGAAGATCCATATCGACCGTCCTGACCGCGCCGGCGCGCAAGAGATCTTCGCGAAATATCTCACCCCCGACCTGCCCCTCGGAGCCGACGAACTCGCTACCGACGACCACGACCCGCGCCGAGCCGTCCACCGGATGATCACCACCGTCGTCGACGCCATGTACGCCCGTACACCGCAGAACGCCTTCCTCCACGTCACCTTCGCCTCCGGACGCGAAGAAACCCTCGACTACGCCGACCTGGCCTCCGGCGCGATGATCCGCAATATCGTCGACCGCGCCAAACGTGCCGCCGTCAAACAGGTCCTCTCCGGTGGAGAGAAAGGACTGACCACCGGGCTGCTCCTGGACGCCTTGGCAGCAGAATTCGCCGAGAACGACACCCTGCCCAATACTGCCGACCCCGACGAATGGATGAGGATCTCCGGGCTCAAAGCCGAACGGGTCATGCACATCACCCGGCTCAAGGACCACCACCTTCCCTCGACCCACGCCGCCGTCCAGACCACGACGGAATCTGACCGACATCCCGGGCACGGCCGTCACCGGCCGGTGGAAGACGTACCGGTGACTGGAGAATATCTGTGAACGAAACCCACCACGTCGAGAACGCGCCCACCCCGGAAACACCCCGCGACCCCGACGAACCCTGGGGCATGCAGTTGGCCGTGCGCTACGACAAGAACGCCCTGGCCGGTCACCGCGCCGTCTGTGAAGCCGCAGCCCAGGCTGTGGTCACCCTCCTGGCTGACGCGCGATCCCGTGGCGACGGCCCCTGGGCCGCCGAGGTCCACCATTGGCGCCGCGGCCGCATCCGTAAACTGGTCCGCCGCGCCCGCGGGGTCCGCTGGGAACGCGCCCAAGAACTTCCCGGAGTGACCGTCACCCACGACGGCGCCCAGGTCCGCGCCTTCGTCCCGATGCCGGCCCGTCCGCTCCCCAAAGCCCTGGACGATCTCCAGGTCGCCGGAACCGACTTCCCCCGCCAGGACGCCCCCCCGAGCGAGGACACCCCCGCGCCGATCACCATCGCCGTGAACCCTGGAGTGGAACTCAGCAGCGGGAAAGCCGCCGCCCAGTGCGGACACGCCGCTCAACTCGCCTGGGAACAACTCGTCCTGAGTCACGAATCAACGAAACTCCAGGCCTGGCACCGCCAGGGATGGCGCGTTCAAGTCCTCGACCAGCCCACTGCCGAGCTGTGGTCCTCCCTCGAGGACGCCCCCGTCCGGGTCATCGACGCCGGACTGACCGAAGTCGACGGACCCACCGAGACAGCGCGCGCCTTCTGGTGACATCGCAACCCTCATACCCGAGGGAAATCACACTCCGGGGGCTGTTGCTGCCCGACCATGTGGCCGGACAGCAACAGCCCCCGGGAAAAGGTCCCTCACCGGGAATAACGCCGCACCAGGATGTCTCCCAAGGCACGCCATCCCAACAGGAAAGACCCGGTGAACAACAAGGACACCACCACGAAACTGCCCTGGACACTCAAACCGGTCAAGGCCCGCAACGCCATCCCCACAGCCACCGTGGACACCCAGATGATGGTGCCGCCCAGGAGAGACCCCGGCCGTGGATGACCCCGACCGACCAGGACCGCCCAGGCCGCGACCGTACCCGCCAGGAAAGGGGACGCGGTGATCAGGAAACCGGGCAGATTCATGGTCTCGGCATGACTGATCCGCCCGATCACGGCGAACAACAGCACCAGCACGATATCCACCCCGAAGCCCGCCCACGGCACTCGGGGAGCATGCGTCGCCTCAGCGCTGGGGGCCTCGTACACGGCGTAGTCCTCCATGGTGTACTTCATCCTTCCGTCGTGCACAACGCCGCATCGTCGTAGAGGGGCAGCTGGCGTTGTGGAGATGCGTGGGCCGGGTCGACCCCGTCGAACAGACTGCTCACGGACTCACCGACATGGATGCGGGCGATGGCCTCGGCGAACAGACGCGACACGGAGCGGACCTGGAGCGTGGCGAAACTATCAGGCCGTGGCACCGTATCGGTGGTCACCACTTCGGAGATCATCGGGTGCCCGCTCAGACGATCCACCGCCTGCCCGACGAACAACCCATGGGTACAGGCAACCGAAGCCTGTGGACAACCCGCATCGGACAACCGGTCCAACAGTTCTACGATCGACCCGCCCGTAGCGATCTCGTCGTCCAAGACGATGGCCGGCCGCCCCGCGACATCACCGACGATCGAGTCGATGACCACCTTCTCGTCCGACACCCGCTGCTTGCTCCCCGCAGCCACCGGCAACCCCAACAGCCGAGCGAACAACGTGGCCTGTTTGGCATTGCCCAGGTCAGGGGAGACCACGACATGATCCTCCAGGGAACGACCCCGGAAATGATCGGCCAGGACCCCGATCGCGGTCAGATGATCGACCGGTACGGAGAAGAAACCGTGTACCTGCGGGGCATGCAACGCCATGGTCAACACCCGATGAACCCCGGCAGTGACCAACATGTCCGCCACCAGCCGACCACCCAACGAGATCCGGGAAGCATCCTTCTTGTCCGAACGCGCGTAGGCGTAATGAGGAATCACCGCGGTGATCTGCGAAGCCGACGCCCCCCGCGCGGCATCAACCATCATCAACAACTCCACGAGATGATCCTGGGTCGGCGGCACCAAAGGCTGGACGATATACACATCCCGCTGTCGACAGTTCGCCAACAACTGCGCCTGAAGACAATCGTTACTGAACCTCTTGAGATCGACCTGCGACAACGGCACACCCAGATGACTGCAGATCCGTCGCGCCAGAGGTTCATGGGCTGAGCCGGAGAAGACGATCACGTCACGCACGGGGCAAGTCCTTCGGCATCGGCGAAAAACGTAAAGTCAGCATATCGACCACATGCTCCTCCGCCACGCCAAAAAGGACAGCCGATCCAACCGGCCCCGAAGCACACTCACCGACCTCACCGAAACACACCGGACTGCCGGAGGACCCACAGAGGGTAACTTCTGAGCTGGAAGGGAAACACCATGGGAGAGAACACCACACGGCAACGCATCCAGGCCAGCGCAGGACGACTGTTCCACCAGCACGGCTACGCCGGAGTCACCATCCGAGGCATCGCCGAGGACGCCGGGGTCTCACCCGCCCTGGTGATGAAACTCTTCGGCTCCAAAGCATCCCTGTACACCATCTCCACCCCCCAGGTCGGAGCATCCACCACCGCCGAAGTACCCCTCGACGAACTCGGACACTACCTCGTCGGACGCGTCATCGCCCGCGCCCGCACCGGCGAGAAAGACCCCTGGGCCCAAGGCGTATTCCTCACCTGGCAATCACCCGAACCACGACTGGAACGAGACCGCTTCCTCGACCAAGTGGTCTCCCACGTCCGCGCACACCTGCCCGACAACCGCGACGGACACGACCGTGCCGACACCGTCACCTGCCTCCTGATCGGCCTCGCCCTGGCCCTACGACCCATGCAACTCCGCGACGACCTCGACGAACCCAGCCAACAAGCCTTCATCGACCGCTACGCCGCCCTCGTCCAGGACGTCCTCGAAGGAACACCGACCCACACCACCTACCCCAGATGACGCCCGATCTCCCGCACCAACTCCACCCGGTGGGAAAAACCACCGGACACCGCACCCGGGAAATTCGCAAACCCGTGCACCGCACCCCGATAGCGGGTACACACCACCGGCACCCCCGCGCGCGCCATCGCTGCGGCATACGATTCGCCCTCGTCACGCAGCGGATCGAACTGAGCCGTCTGCACCAGCGTCGGCGGCAACCCCTCGAGACGACCCAAAGCCGGAGAGATCCGCGGATCATGCGCCGACAAGGCATCCTCGGACACCCCCAGATAGTGCGACAGATAAGTGTCCAGATCCTCCCGCAACAGGATCGGCCCACGCGCCCGCGCCATCTTCGACGGCGTCAACCGCTCCGCATCGACCGCCGGATAGATCAACGCCTGATGCCGCAACCTCGGACCGTCCACCCCCGCCTCGGCCTCGTCCCGTAACTCCTGCGCGAGGACCGCAGCGAGATTTCCCCCGGCCGAATCACCACAGACCCCGATCCGGTCAGGATCGACCCCCAACTCCCCGGCCTGCTCCCACACCCACTGCACCACCGTGCGACAGTCGAGCGCAGCAGCCGGCGCAGGACACTGCGGAGCCAACCGGTAGTCCACACTCACCACCAGAGCACCCAACGCCTCCGCCAAGTAACCGGCCAACGGGTCGTAGGCCGCCACACTGCCCAACACCCACCCACCCCCGTGGACGTAGACCACCACCGGCAACAACTCCGACCGAACCGGCCCACCCCGCAGCCCAGGCCGGTACATCCGCACCCCGACCCGACGCCCCCGCGCATCCTCCGCGCACCCGTCGACCACCTCCACCGACGACGGCACCGAACCGGTCACCCACGACCACGGCCAGCCGGGCGGCACCGCCTGCTCCCGTGCCGACACGATCCCAGCCACGTCCATCGCGGACACCGGAGGACCCCACCACCGGGAGATCAGATCCACCGCCCTGACCCGCCACGGCAACCGGCCACCCGAACATTCCCAATCCACGGACAACACCACTCACCTCGCCCCGAACAAACGCGCCCACCATCCCGCACGCGGACCCTGCTCCCGCACCACCGGACGGTGATGCACCGCCACCACATACCGCGACCCGGGAGAGAAGACCTCCCCGGACCACCCGGACCACCGATCACCGGCCACCAGACCCACCGACCGGCAAGCACCCTCGTACTCGACGACCGTCCCCGGATCCGCAGCGAAACCAGCCACCACCGACCCGCCCGGACGACAGACCCCCACCAGCTGACCCATCACAGCCCCCACGATCCCCGGCCGCAGCCGAGGAACCACATCCGCCAACAGCACGACATCAAAACCCCCGGCCAATGCAGCCTGCGGCACATCCAAGTCCGCCAGGTCGGACAACCAGAAAGGCACCCGCGGAACCTCCTCGGCCGCGACCCGCAGAGCCTCAAGGTCGACATCCACCCCCATCACCTGATGCCCCAACCCGGCCAACACCGCCGCAACCCCACCCACACCACACCCGGCGTCCAACACCCTCGACCCCTCACCGGTGAGCCCGTGGACCAGCGCCGCCACTTCCTCGTCCCGACCCCGAGAACCACCCGACGGGCACCCCCGAACCGGACCCGCACATCCCTCGACCATGCCCGCCACTCTAGAACCGGAAGCACACCCCCACGGCCGACCCCCACGAACCGACACCCACCGCTGCGTAGGCTGCTGACATGACCGTCCGACGCATCATGGGCACCGAAACCGAATACGGAATCACCGTCCCCGGGCACCCCGACGCCAACCCGATGATCGCCTCCGGCCGCATCGTGCAGGCCTACGCCCAAGACCACGGACACCACCACCTCGACCACCACTGGGACTACACCGGCGAAACACCCCTGACCGACGCCCGCGGATGGACCACACCCCGCCGACACGCCCACCCCAGCCAACTCACCGACGACTGGGCCGACGACCCCACCGTCGCCAACGTCGTCCTCACCAACGGAGCCCGCCTCTACGTCGACCACGCCCACCCCGAATACAGCGCACCAGAAACCACCACCCCCCGCGACACCCTCCTCTGGGAACGCGCCGGCGAACTCGTCATGGCGCGCGCGGCCGAACTGGTCGCCCGACCCGCACCCGTCGACGCGCACCCCTCCGACCCGCGACACGGACCGGCGATCAACCTCTACAAGAACAACACCGACGGTAAAGGCGCCTCCTACGGATTCCACGAGAACTATCTCGTCACCCGGGACACACCCTTCGAACGGATCGTCTCCGACCTGACACCCTTCTTCGTCTCCCGCCCGGTGATCTGCGGAGCAGGACGCGTCGGCCTGGGCCCCCGCTCACAGACCCCCGGATACCAGATCTCCGCCAGGGCAGACTTCTTCGAGAACCGCGTCGGCCTGGAAACCACCTTCCGGCGCCCCATCATCAACACCCGCGACGAACCACACGCCGACCCCCGCCGATACCGGCGCCTGCACGTCATCGTCGGAGACGCCACCTTCGCCGAGGTCGCAGGACTCCTCAAGACCGGGACCACCAGCCTCGTCCTGGACCTGATCGAACACGGAGGCCTCACCCGCCTGGGCCTCGACCCCGCCGCGATCACCCCCACGGACCCGGTCGCCGCCATGCACACCATCTCCCACGACCCGACCCTGCACGCCACCGTCCGCACCGAAACCGGAACTACCCTCACCGGTCTCCAACTCCAATGGACCTACCTCGAACTCGTCCACCGACATCTCGCCGCCACCGTCGGCGACGACCTCGACCCGGACACCGCTGAAGTCCTCCTCCGCTGGGAGGACGTCCTCACCCGCCTGGAAAACGATCCGGCCTCCGCCGCAGCCCACATCGACTGGGTCGCCAAATGGACCCTCCTGGAGAGATACCGCAGCCGCGACGGCCTGGACTGGGACGCCCCCCTCCTGTCCGCCATCGACATCCAATGGTCCGACCTGCGCCCCGGACGCGGACTCGCCCGCCGCCTCGAAGAACGAGGCTCCCTCGAACGACTCACCGACCCCACCCTCGTCCAACAGGCCACCACCTGCCCCCCACCCGACACCCGAGCCTGGTTCCGCGGCGAATGCCTACGCCGCTACCCCCGCCATGTCATCGCCGCATCCTGGGACAGCATCGTCTTCGACGTCCCCGGACGCCCAGCCCTCCAACGCGTCGACACCCTCGACCCCACCCGCGGCACCCGCGAACGCACCCACGCACTCCTGGAACGCTGCCCGGACGCCGACACGCTCCTGAACGAACTCACCACGAACACTTAATCTGAAAGACACCAGCGCACGAGGAGGACACGATGCCAGGCCAGGAACAGACCCGCCCCCCACACGGAGACCCCACAGACGACATACCCCCCGCCGCGCCCCACGCCTCCACCCGCAGGTCAGAACTCGACGCGGACATCGACGCTGTCCTCGACGACATCGACAGCCTCCTGGAAACCAACGCCGAAGAATTCGTCCGCGGATTCATCCAGAAAGGCGGCCAGTGACCTCCCACACACGCGGATTCGACCCCGCCTTCCTCACCGCAACGACCTCCTCCTTCTCCGCCTTCCTCACCGACCACGCACCCGAACTCCTCCCCACCGCACCGGCCACCCTGCCCACCGACACCCAGACCCCCCTCCCACACGGCACCACCATCGTCGCCGTCGCCTTCGACGGAGGCGTCGTCATGGCCGGCGACCGCCGGGCCACCAGCGGAAACCTCATCGCCAACCGCACCATCGACAAAGTCTTCGTCGCCGACGAAAGCTCCCTCGTCGGGATCTCCGGAGTCGCCGGAGTCGCCACCGAAATGGTCGCCCTCTTCCAGGTCGAACTCGAACACTACGAAAAAATCGAAGGCACACCACTCTCCCTGGAAGGCCGCGCCAACCGCCTGCGCACCATGATCCGAGGAAACCTCCCCCTCGCCCTGCGCGGACTCGGCGTCGTCCCCCTCTTCGCCGGATACGACGGCCACACCGGCCGCATCTTCAGCTACGACGTCGCCGGCGGATGCTACGAAGAACACGACTACGCCGGCGTCGGCTCAGGATCCCTCTTCGCCCGCGGCGCCCTCAAAAAACTCTGGCACCCCACCCTCGACGCCGACACCGCCCTACGCATCGCCGTCGAAGCCCTCTACGACGCCGCCGACGACGACACCGCCACCGGAGGCCCCGACATCGCCCGACGACTCTGGCCCACCTGCGCACTCGCCGACAACGACGGCGCCCGCCTCGTCGCCGACAACGACATCGCCGACATCGTCGAAACCCTCGTCGCCGACCGCCGACACAACCCCGGAGGCGCCCGATGAGCATGCCCTTCTACGTCTCACCGGAACAACTGACCAAGGACCGTGCCGAATTCGCCCGCAAAGGCATCTCCCGCGGACGCTCCGTCCTCGCCGCCAGCTGCCGGGAAGGCATCCTCTTCGTCGCCGAGAACCCCAGCCCCACCCTCCACAAGATCGCCGAGATCCACGACCGCATCGGCTTCGCCGGCGTCGGCAAATACCACGAATTCGAAACCCTCCGCGTCGCCGGCGTCCGCTACGCCGACCTGCGCGGCTACGCCTACGACCGCACCGATGTCACCGCACGGGCGCTGGCCGGCACCTACGCCCAGACCCTGGGAGCTACCTTCGCCCAGGACTCCAAACCCTTCGAAGTGGAGATCCTCCTCGCCCAGGTCGGCACCGACCCCACCAAGGACGAGATCTACCGCATCTCCTACGACGGGTCGGTCCGGGACGAACCCCGCTACGCCGTCTCCGGCGGCGCAGCCGAACGCGTCACCACCGCACTACGCGAACAACTGCACACCGACCTACCGATGCACGAAGTCATCGCCGCGGCCTCGACCGCACTGCGCCGCGAGGACATTCCCCCAGCACCCCTCGAGATCGCACTGCTCGACCGCACCCGACCCCGCCGAACCTTCCGCAGACTCGACGCCGTCGACCTGCCCGACCTACGACCCCGGTCCACCAACCCCCAGACCCAACACAGCGACCACCGCAGAACCGGCGACTGACCGATGGACCGGCGCATCCTCGGCCTGGAAACCGAATACGGAGTGACCTGTCACACCGAGAAGGACCACCGACCCGGAACCGACGACATCGTCCGCCACCTCTTCCGCGACATCGTCCGTCGACACCGCAGCAGCAACGTCTTCCTCCGCAACGGCGGCCGCCTCTACCTCGACGTCGGCAACCACCCCGAATACGCCACCGCCGAATGCGACACCCTGCCCGACCTCCTCGCCCACGACCGCGCCGGAATCCTCATCCTCCACGACATGGTCGCGCGCGCGGAGGAACTCATGGCCGAGGAATCCCCGGACGTGACGGTCTTCCTCCTCCGGAACAATGTCGATTCCGTCGGCAACTCCTACGGCTGTCATGAGAACTACCTCATCGACCGGAGCACCGATCTGACGGTGCTGTCCACGGCGCTCACCCCTTTCCTGGTCACCCGTCAGCTGGTCTGCGGAGCCGGGAGGCTCGTCGTCGCACCTGACGGGCGGGCCAGATACTGCCTCTCCCAGCGCGCCGAGGTCATCTGGGAAGGTGCTTCCAGCGCCACCACCCGTGCTCGCCCCATGATCAACACCCGGGACGAACCTCACGCCGATGCGAGTCGGCACCGTCGACTCCATGTCATCGTCGGCGACAGCAATATGGCCGAGTCCTCCACCCTGTTGAAGGTCGCCACTCTCGATCTCGTCCTGCGGGCTCTCGAGGCCGGTCGTCTTCCTCCCGATCTGACTCCCGTCGACACTGCTTCGGCGATCCGTACCGTCGGCCACGATCTCACCGGTCGTGCCGTTTTCCGCACAGCGAGTGGAACGGTCGGTGCCGTGGACGTCCAACGTGCTTATCACGTGTTGGCCGCCGAGCACCTGGCCGAGCACGGCCCGTCCCGCCCGTGGGACGAGGCTGCGCTGTCGTTGTGGGACGAGGTCCTGGGCGCCGTCGAGGCGGGGGAGGCCCACCGGGTCGCCCGCCATGTCGACTGGGCTGCCAAACACATGCTGCTCACCCGGCAGGTCGCCCGTCACGGTCTGGACTGGTCCGATCCGCGTCTGGCCCAGCTCGATCTGCTCTACCACGACATCGACCCACGGCGAGGTGTGGCGGCGCGCCTGGAGAAAGCCGGCCACCTGCACCGGTGGACCACCGAGGAAGATGCCAGGGAAGCGATGACCGGTCCTCCGTCGACGACCCGTGCCCGGCTGCGTGGCGCGGTGGTGGCCGCGGCCGAGGAATCGGGGCGTCCTTGCCGGGTCGACTGGACGCATCTGAGGATCGACGGTGACGAAGGACGGACGGTGATCTGCAAGGATCCTTTTGCCCACGTCGACGAACGTGTGGACCGGTTGATCTCCTCGATGCGGGGATGAGGGGCTCCGTTGCGAGGAGCTTCTCTTCCGGTGCGGGCCAGCCGGGTTAGGCTGGCCAGCGGTCCGGTGCCGGGTGATCCCTTGCGCCCGACGCCCTGCTCGAGTCTCCAGCGAAGTTAGGTTCTGCCTGTGCGCTCTGTGACATTACGCCTGTTCAGCCTGGCCATCCTCCCTGCCGTGCTCGTGTCGGGATGCGCCGACGCGCCCGGGGGGTCGCCAGGGTCGTCGTCCTCGTCCGATGTCCCGGCGAACAACGCGGCATTCGACAAGATCACTGTCACGCCAGGAGCGAACGCCACGACGCCGCCGACCGTGCAGCTGGCGGAGAAACCGGTCCGGTCGAAGGGCTCGCACACCCGGGTGATCAAGGAAGGCACGGGAGAGCAGATCGGCGACAAGGCGTGGCTGGACGTCCATCACGCCCGCTACTCGGGGGCCGACGGCAAACTGATCGGCTCCTCCTACGCCGGCCGACCCACCTCGTTGAAGGTCGGCGAGGAAGGCGTCGTGGAAGTTTTCAACAAGGCGGTCAAGGGGCAGAAGATCGGCGCGCAGGTGCTCGCCGCGGTCCCGGCCTCGAAGATGATCAACGACGCCCAACTTCCCGAGGGGATGTCCCTGGACGACTCCCTCATCTTCGTGATCGACGTGGTCGCTGCCCGGCCGGTACTGGAACGGGCGACCGGAACCCCCGTCCCGCCCAAACCGGGCATACCTGCCGCCGAAGTACCCGACGACCTGAAGCAACCGGCCAAGATCACCGTCCCCTCACCGCAGGCCACGAAGGACAAGATCGTCCAACCGCTCATCACCGGTTCGGGCAAGAAGGTCGAGAAAGGCCAGGTCGTCCGCTTCCGGTACACCGGAGTGACCTGGCGCGACCCGGGCAAGCCCTTCGACTACTCCGGCAACCACGACCCGAACTACGTCGACTTCCCCGTGGGGGAGGGCAACCTCATCAAAGCCTGGGACAATGCGATCCCCGGGCATACGGTCGGTTCCCGCCTGCTCATCGTGGCGCAGCCCGAGGACGCCTATGGTGATAAGGGCGAACCCAAAGCCAACATCAAACCCGACGATGTCCTGATCTTCGTCCTGGATATCCTCGACGCCTACGACGCCTGAGCCCCCCCAGGGCCGTGCACCGAAGCAGCCGTGGCCCCAGCCACGCACCTCGACGACCTGAGAAGGAGTGAACTGCATGTCGGAGACGAATCGCACCAAACCGGAGATCGACTTCCCCGGAGACAACCCCCCGACCGAACTGGTCATGGAAGACCTCATCGAAGGCGACGGAGCTGAAGCCCGCCCGGGCTCCCTCGTCGAAGCCCACTACGTCGGGGTCGCCTGGTCGACCGGTGAGGAGTTCGACGCATCCTGGAACCGAGGGGAAACCCTTTCCTTCCCCCTCGGGACGGGCCGGGTCATCCGAGGGTGGGACGAAGGCATCGCCGGGATGAAGGTCGGCGGTCGCCGACGCCTGGTGATCCCCCCGCACCTGGGCTACGGAGACCGGGGTGCCGGCGCCGTCATCAAACCGGGGGAGACCCTGATCTTCGTGGTCGACCTGGTGGGCGTGCGCTGACCCACGCCCGCCCGGCGCTCCCGCTGACTCACATCGGACAGGTAGCGTCGACCCCATGAGTTCCCAGCCGATGGTCGCCGCGAAGACCGAACGGTTACTCAACGTGGTGATCTGCCTGCTGTACACGCGTAGGCCGCTGACCCGGGACCAGATCAGGTCCTCGGTCGCGGCCTACGCGTCCACCACCTCCGACGAAGCCTTCGAACGCATGTTCGAACGCGACAAAGGTGAACTACGAGACCTCGGCATCCCTCTCATCACCGAACAACTCGACACCTTCTTCGACGACGAACCCGGCTACCGCATCGACCGCCGCGAATACGACCTCCCCGAACTCCACTTCACCCCCGACGAACTCGCCGTACTCGCCCTCGCCAACCGCACCTGGGCCCAAGCCTCGCTCAGCGGCCCAGCAGCCACCGCACTACGCAAACTCGCCGCCGACGGGGTAGAACGCGACAACAGCTCCATCATCGGGATCGAAGCACGCATCCGAACCCACGAACCCACCTTCGAACCGGTCCGAGCCGCCGTCGTCGACACCTGCCCCATCACCTTCACCTACACCTCGGCCCACTCCGGACAGACCCGCCCCCGCAAAGTCCACCCCTGGGGACTCACCAGCTGGCGAGGACACTGGTACCTCACCGCACTGGACACCGACCTCAACGAACCACGCATCTTCCGCCTCAGCCGAATCCAAGGCGAAGTCCGCCGCACCGGACAACCCGGAAGCTACGACGTCCCCCCAGGGCACCGCCCCCGCGCCTTCGTCCAAGCCCGTATCAGCTCAGGCGACCCCTTCCCCGCCCAGATCGCCGTCCGCCCCGGCACCGGACACGCTCTCCGACGCCGAGCCGCCACCACCGCCACCGACCCCACCAGACCCGGTTGGGACATCCTCACACTCCACGCCCAGGACACCGAGAACCTCGCCCAAGAACTCGCCTCCTACGGCCCCGACGTCATCGCACTCTCCCCCCACACCGTCATCGACGCCCTCACCCGCACCCTACGAAAAACCCTCGAAACCCACCGCGACACCACCCCCGGAACACCCCAATGACCGACCCCCACCGCAAACGCCCACCCCAAGAATCCGCCGGCGAACGACTAGCCCGCCTCCTCACCATGGTTCCCTGGCTCCTCCACCGACCCGGAATCGAAATCGACCGAGCAGCAGAAGAACTCCACGTCACCCGAGAACAACTCGAATCCGACCTGGCACTCCTCTTCCTCTGCGGAACCCCCGGAGGCATGCCCGACGACCTCATCGAAGCCGAATGGGAAGAAGGCCGCGTCTACCTCAGCAACGCCGACACCATCTCCCGCCCACTGCGCCTCGGCCGCGACGAAGCACTCGCCCTCATCATCGCCCTACGCACCCTCTCCGAAATCCCCGGACCAGAAGACCACGACGCCCTCGACCGCACCCTGGCGAAACTGGAAGAAGCCATCTCCTCCGCAGCCATCCCCACCATCGAATCAGCCCGAGACCGCATCCAGATCGACATGACCGAAGGCGCGCAAGAACACATCCTCGCCACCGCCCGACGCGCAATCCAAGAAAAACGCCGCATCCACCTGCGCTACCTCGTCGCAGCCCGCGACGAAACCACCGAACGCGACGTCGACCCCATGCGCATCACCAGCGTCGACGGCCGCGGCTACCTCGAAGGATGGTGCCACCGCTCCGACGCCGTACGCCTCTTCCGCCTCGACCGCGTCGAAGACATCACCCTCCTCGACCAACCAGGCACACCACCAGAACACGCCCACCCCCGAGACGTCGACAACGGCATCTTCCAACCCGGACCCGACGACCTCCTCGTCCGACTACAACTGACCCCCGCCGCCGAATGGATGCGCGACTACTACCCCCACGTCTCCTTCGAAAGACACCCCACCGGCACATCCACCCTCACCCTGCACACCGCCGACGTAGCCTGGCTACGACGCCTCGCATGGCGCTCCGGCGGAACCATCCACGTCCTGGAACCCACCTGGCTCGCCGACCAGATCACCCAGGGCGCCCGCGATGCTCTCTCGGCCTACGACCTGGTTGAGGACGTACACTGACCGGCGCCGGAGCCTTTTCCTCGCGACGGTGCGCAAGCAAGATCTCAGCGGAAGGCGTGACACATGCCACAGTGGCTAGGCGGTCCCGAGTTCATCGTGATCGTCCTGATCGTCGTGATCCTCTTCGGATGGAAGAAACTCCCCGACGCGGCTCGTAGCCTGGGACGCTCCATGCGCATCCTCAAGGCCGAGGTCGAGGAGATGCGCAGCGACGACAAACCCAGCGCAGCGAGCCAGACGACCGTCCCCGGGCAGACCGTCCCACCGACGGCACAGAAGCCCACCGACGGCGCCAAGACCACGGCTCCCGCAGAGACGCCCGAACAACGCGAAGCACGGATCCGCGCGGAGGTCGAGGCCAAGATCCGCCAGGAGGAGACGGAGAAAGCCGAACGGGCACGGATCGAAGCACAGGTGCGTGCAGAATTCGAGGCGAAGCATCGGGCGGAGACCAAGCCCGAGAGCCCACGCCAGGACCCGGCCCGCTGATCTCTCCACCGGTGAGACTCTCTCTGCCGGCAGGGCCGAAACGCGACCCCGAGGGACACATGTCCCTGGTGGACCATCTCCGAGAACTGCGTAACCGTTTCCTGATCGCCGCCGTGACCGTCCTGATCGCGGTCGTACCCGGTTGGAAGCTCTACCACCCGGCACTGACCCTGCTGATCCAACCGATCAAACGCCAAGGCGGACAGGTCAACTTCGGCGGGCTGACCGACCCCTTCGCCATCCAGCTCCAGGTCGCCATCTTCATCGCACTGATCATCTCGGCGCCGATGTGGATCTACCAGATCTGGGCTTTCATCGTCCCAGGGCTCACGAAACGCGAGAAACACACCGCCCTCGGATTCTTCGCCTGCGCGGTACCCCTCTTCGCGGCCGGATGCTATCTGGCCTACGTGACCCTGCCCAAAGCCGTCCAGATCCTGCTCGAATTCACCCCGGCCGAGGCCGACAACATCGTGCAGGCACCGGACTACATCCGTTTCGTGACCCGCTTCATCATCGCGTTCGGTCTGGCCTTCCTCCTCCCCGTCTTCCTCGTCGCACTCAACCTGATCGGGATACTCCCCGCCTCGTCGATGCTCACAGTCTGGCGATTCGCCGTAGTCGGCATCTTCGTCTTCGCCGCCGTGATGACCCCCACCCCCGACCCATTCACCATGTTCACCCTCGCTCTACCCATGGTCGCCCTCTACTTCATGGCCTGCGGAATCGCAGCACTCAACGACCGGCGACGCGCCCGACACCGCCCCGACTGGACCACCCAGGTCTCCGACGACGAAGCCAGCCCCCTCTGACCGGACCCGGTGGTCCGTCACCGCCCGGTCGACGACGGACCACCAAGCTCCGCTGCCGTAGCCTGGCACCATGTCGTCACCCGCAGAACGGTACGCGGCCGCTCGAAAACAGCGTCGTTCCTCCCAGACCCACGAATTCGCAGCCGGCTACGAGTTCCCCCTCGACGACTTCCAGATCAGAGCCTGCCAAGCAGTAGAAGAAGGCCGAGGCGTCCTCGTCGCCGCCCCGACCGGAGCCGGCAAGACCATCGTCGGGGAGTTCGCAGTCCATCTCGCCCTGACCCAAGGCAAGAAAGCCTTCTACACCACCCCCATCAAAGCCCTGTCGAACCAGAAGTACACCGACCTGTGCCGACGACACGGAAACGACAAGGTCGGACTCCTCACCGGCGACTCCGTGATCAACGGACACGCCCCGATCGTGGTCATGACCACCGAGGTCCTCCGGAACATGCTCTACGTCGAGAGCCCCGACCTCGCCGGCCTCGGCTACGTAGTGATGGACGAAGTCCACTACCTGGCAGACCGCTTCCGCGGCGCGGTATGGGAAGAAGTCATCATCCACCTCCCCGACCACGTCAGCGTCATCTCCCTGTCCGCCACCGTCAGCAACGCCGAAGAATTCGGCGCCTGGCTAGGAGAAGTACGCGGCGATACCGAAATCGTCGTCGAAGAGTTCCGACCCGTCCCACTCTGGCAACACATGATGGTCGGACACACCGTCCACGACCTCTTCGCCGAGACCGACGACCCCCGCACCCCCACACACCGACACCACCACGGACCCCCACAGACCCTCACGATCAACCCCGACCTCCTCGACGCCATCATCGGACAGCGCCGTTCCACCGACCGGAGAGGACGACTCGAGGACATCGGCGGACCCCGCGGCCGCAGAGGAAAGATCCGGCGACGCCCCGGCCACCCCCGAACGAACCACTCGACGCCCGCGGAGACCCACCCCCGGCCCCCCGGACGACCACACTCCCGAGCCACCGTCATCGACAGCCTCGACAGAGCCGGACTACTACCCGCCATCACCTTCATCTTCAGCCGCGCCGGATGCGACGCGGCCGTACAACAACTCCTCCAAGCCGGAACCAACCTCATCCCCGAAGACCAAGCACGACACATCCACCGAACCGTCGAAGAACGGGTCGCCAGCCTGGCCCCCGACGACCTGACAGTCCTCGGATACCGGGACTTCCTCGCCGGACTGACCCGAGGATTCGCAGCCCACCACGCCGGAATGCTGCCCACCTTCCGAGAGATCGTCGAAGAACTCTTCACCGCAGGCCTCATCCGGGCCGTCTTCGCCACCGAGACCCTCGCCCTCGGCATCAACATGCCAGCCCGCAGCGTCATCCTCGAAAAACTCGTCAAATACAACGGCGAAGCCCACGTCGGAATCACACCCGCCGAATACACCCAACTCACCGGACGAGCCGGACGACGAGGCGTCGACATCGAAGGACACGCCGTCGTCCTCTGGAACCCCCAGATCGACCCCGACGCCGTAGGCGGACTGGCCTCCACCCGCACCTACCCGCTCCGCAGCAGCTTCCGCCCCAACCCCAACATGGCAGTCAACCTTGTCGCCACCTTCGGCCGCGACCGCGCCCGCAACGTCCTGGAAACCAGCTTCGCGCAATACCAAGCCGACCGCTCGGTCGTCGGGATGAACCGGACCATCCACCAACACCAAGAAGCCCTGGACGGCTACGCCGAATCCATGACCTGCCACCTCGGAGACTTCACCGAATACGCCGCCTTGCGACGGCAGATCTCCGACGTGGAAAAGGACGCGGTACGCGCTCGCCACACCGCTCATCGCGCGCTGATCGCCCAGAGTCTCGAAGGCCTCCGCCCGGGCGATGTCCTCCACCTCACCGAAGGCAGACACAGCGGACGAGCAGTGGTGCTCTCCGGGAGCAACCCGCGCGGAAGCGATCCGCTCGTCACCGTCCTGACCGAGGACGCCCGGGCGATCCGGATCGGTCCGCGTGAACTCTCCTGCCCGGCGAGAGCCGTCGCGAAAGTGAAGATCCCGAAGGGCTTCCACGCGAGGGTCGTCAAGGACCGCAAGGATCTGGCCGCCACCGTCCGGGCGCAGGTCCCGGTGGACGGGCCACCGCCGGAAGCCGACATGTCCGTCACACATTCGGCCCAAGCCACCGAGCGTCGCGTCGATGACCTGCGGGCTCAGCTGAGGAGACATCCCTGCCACGGCTGCCCTGACCGCGAGCACCACGCCCGATGGGCAGAACGTTGGTGGCGCCTGGAACGTGAGACTGCTGCCTTGCGTCGGAAGGTCGCCGGGCGCACCAATTCGATCGCGCGGACTTTCGACCGCCTCTGCGACATCCTCACCGAACTGGGCTATCTCACCGACGGAGGAACCACGGTCACCTCGGCAGGAGAACGCCTGCGCCGGATCTACAACGAGCGTGACCTGCTGGTGGCCGAATGCCTTCGGCACGACTTGTGGCTGACCTTGTCCCCGGCGGAACTGGCGGCGATGGTCTCCACCCTGGTGCACGAACCTCGCCGGGAGGAAAACAATCCCTTCCCGACGATGCCTACAGCGGCAGTCGGGGAGGCTTATGACGCGATGCTCGACCTGTGGTCGGGACTGGACGACCGGCTGACCGCCAGAGGCCTGCCGACTACAGCACCTCCGGACGCCGGTCTGAGCGCGATCATGCACCGATGGGCCACCGGATCACGACTTGAGTCCGTTCTGGACGGGAGCGATCTCGCACCGGGGGACTTCGTCCGACGATGCAAACAGGTCGTGGACCTCCTCGATCAGATTGCCCAGGCTGCGCCTCGTCCGGAACTGGCCGAGTCCGCTCGCCGAGCGGGAAGCTCCGTGCTGAGGGGAGTCGTCGCAGCGGACAGACTCGACTGACCGGCTTCCGCTCGGAAGTACGACGGGATCAAGGGATCTGCAGCGCTGACATCAGCCGGGAGAAATTCGACGTCAGCCGGTGGGAGAGAGCCAGTTCCGAGACCGTCCGGGGATCGGCGATCCGCCGGGGCAGCGCCCCATCCACCCCAGGCGGCAGCGGGCAGTCAGAAGCCACCCGCACCACGGTGGGAGCCGCGTCCAGGTAGGCGCGGGCATCCCGGAGACGCCGGGCCTGCGCTCCTTTCAACCGGATGTCTGCGGCATCGATCGCTGCCACGAGTCCCGCCAGGCTTCCGAAGGCCGCCAGCAGTTTCGCTCCCGTCTTCTCCCCGATGCCCGCAACTCCCGGGAGACCATCGGAGGGATCTCCCCGTAACACTGCGAGGTCCGCATAAGCCCTGCCTGAGGACACCCCGTAATGTTCCGCCAACCACGACTCGTCGACGACCTGGGAGTCCCGTACCCCTCCCCGAGCGGTGTACACGACCTTGACCCGGCGTGTGTCGTCCACGAGTTGGAAGAGATCGCGGTCGCCCGTGACGATCTCGATCGGCCGGTCCCGGCATGCCGCGACATAACTGCCGATCACGTCGTCGGCCTCATACCCGGGCACCCCTACCCGGGCGATGCCCACCGCGTCGAGTGCCGCAGCGATCACCGGCACCTGCTCGGCGAGTTCGACAGGGACATCCTCCCGCCCGGAACCATCCGGATGACACCGATGGGTCTTATATGACGAGATCGCTTCCACCCGGAATGCGGGCCGCCAATCGGCATCCCAGCACGCGATCACCCCACCGGGACGCCGACGCCCGATCAGGGACGCCATCATGTCCAAGAAACCCCGGACCGCATTGTTCCTGACCTGGTCGACGCGCTCGCGGCCTGCCGGGACCCCGTAGAAGGCCCGGTAGTACAGGCCTGCTGCATCCACCAGCATCAAAGAAGACATGTACCCAGCCTGTCAGTCCACACCTGCGAACAGGAAGCTGCACCCCGGTCGGAGTGTGAATTAAATCGCCCCAGTGAAAAATTCGCTGGAAGATCAGCTCATGAACAGGATCGTTCCCCCAACTCCGCAGGCAGGGGCGATATTGACAGCATCCGTGCAGGGACTATGTTGAAACGAGCCGTTCTACGTCGAACCCTGCGACGAACGGCCCGACCAAGCTCCATGCGCCTAGTAGAAAACACCCCTCCTATCGGGGAAGGACCCAACGGCGATGGGCGCATCGTTGCCTGGGAAGGACGGATATCCGTCCTTCCCAGGCAACGATGTCGGAGAACCGGCAGGGGCTGGCCGACCGACAGCATCCCAGCCGGGCCAGGTACCCTTCCCGACGTGCTGGCTCGCTCTCTCCTCGCCGTCATCGGCGGGTTACTCCTGTGGTGTGCCCAACCAAGCGTCGACCTCTGGTATCTGGCGCCTTTCGGGATCGCCCTCATCGCCCTGAGTACCCGGGGGACAGGCCCGGGGAAGGGCGCGTTCGTCGGATTTCTCGGGGGCATGGCCTTCATGATCCCGTTGCTCTCCTGGGCAGGGGTCTACGTGGGGCCGGGGCCGTGGATGGCACTGAGCCTGCTCGAGGGGCTCTACTTCCTTGTCCTGGGTGCCTGTGCCGGCGTCGTCGCCTGGCGTGACCGTAGTTACCCCTGGCTGGTCGGAGGCTCCTGGGTTCTCATGGAGCTGCTGCGGAGCACCACGCCGTTCGGGGGTTTCCCCTGGGCCAGGGTGGCCTTCGGTCAGGCAGATGCTCCCTTCGCGCGGGTGGCCAGTCTTGCTGGAGCGCCGGGGGTGACTTTCGTCGTCGCGGTCTGTGGTGGTTTCCTCGCTGTCGGTACGGCCCATCTCCTACGTCGCTGCCGTCAGCCGGTCATGGACAGGATCCCGGCCCGCCTGCGTCCGCCGTCCGCGGTCATGTCCGAGGAGGTGCCCGAAGTGCCTGGGCCCTTCTTCCGAGAGGTCGGTGTCCCGGGCGTTGCTGCATTGGCGCTGGCCTTGGCGCCCTTGGCTATTCCCTTGCCGGTCGACGGCCCCACCGCCCGGGTCATGGCGATCCAGGGGAATGTCCCGCAGGCCGGACTGGACTTCAACGCTCAACGGCGGGCAGTCCTGGACAATCACGCGACACTGACCGAACGAGCTGCGCTGAAGATCCGGGCCAAGGGCGAACGCACACCGGACGTGGTGCTCTGGCCGGAGAATTCTTCGGACATCGACCCGTTAAGGCACGAGGACGCCGCCACCAGGATCCGGAGCGCGGTCGACGCGATCGACGCGCCCGTCGTCGTGGGAGCGGTGCTCACCGAACCGGCGGACAAGCTGACCAATGCTGCTCTGGTGTATCTTCCCGGCCAGGAGCGTCCCAGTCAGCGCTACGACAAGAGACATCCGGTTCCTTTCGGGGAGTACATCCCCTATCGCAGCTTCTTCCGTGCCTTGTCCGACAAGGTCGACCTGGTCCGCCGTGACTTCGTGGGGGGTAACGAGGTCGGGGTCTTCCGGCTGCCGAGGCAAGGCGGCGATCCCGGTGTGGCCGTGGGGGCCAACATCTGCTTCGAGGTCGCCTACGACGGGCTCGTACGGGACGGTGTGCGCGACGGCGCCAACCTCATCATGGTGCCCACCAACAATGCGACCTTCGGATATACCGACGAATCGGTGCAGCAGCTGGCGATCTCCCGCCTGCGTGCCATCGAGCACGGACGCAGCGTGGCGCACATCAGCAATGTCGGCGTCAGCTCTCTGATCACCCCTGATGGAGTCACCCACGGTTGGACGGGTCTCTTCGAGGAGGCGGTACTGACGGAGGACCTTCCGCTGCGTCATCAGCGGACGATCGCTACTGAACTGGGCGATCTCCCGGCATATGGGACAAGTGTCCTGACAATCCTGGCTGTGATAGTGGCCCTGGCCCGTCGGCGCCGTAGGATGGCGTGACCAGTCCGTTCACGAGCCGAGGATCACATGTCCGTCTTCTCACGCTTCCGTCAGGCCGCCCCCCAGCTCCCCGAGCGGATGCGCCCACCCCTGGAGAAGGTGGTCGTGCTGATCCCGACCTACAACGAGCGGGAAAACCTCCCTGTCATTGCCAAGCGGGTCCGGGAAGCCGTGCCCGAGTGCGACATCCTGGTCCTGGAGGACAACTCGCCGGACGGGACCGGTGAGGTCGCCGACGCTTTGGCCGCCGAGGACGACAAGATCCAGGTCATGCACCGCAAGGGTAAGGAAGGCCTCGGCAAGGCTTATCTCGCAGGTTTCGAATGGGCGATGGAAAAAGGCTACGACGCGGTTGTGGAACTGGATGCCGACGGGTCTCACCGTCCTGAGCATCTGCCCTCCCTGCTGGCGGCAGCGGCCAATGCGGACGTGGTGATCGGTTCCCGCTGGGTACCCGGTGGTTCGGTGGTCAACTGGCCCGCACACCGTAAGGCTCTCTCCGTCTACGGCAACCTGTACATCGCGGTGCTGCTCGGGATGCCGGTGCGTGATGCCACCGCAGGCTTCCGGGTTTACCGGACCGATGCGTTGCGGATGATGGGTCTGGAGCATGTGGAGTCCCACGGGTACTGCTTCCAGACGGATCTGACCTGGAAGGCTGTCAAAGCCGGATTGGAGATCGTCGAGGTTCCGATCATGTTCGTCGAGCGGGAGATCGGCGACTCCAAGATGAGCGGCGACATCGTACGTGAGTCCTTGATCAATGTGACTTCATGGGGTTTGAAGTATCGCGCAGGCCAGGTGAAGTCGGCCTTCGGGCGGGCCCGTTCCGGACGGTGGAACTCTCTCGATCGATGACTGGCTTCCCTCCTCGTTCTCCGGCGAGGCCCGAGCCTCGTCGGAGACGTGTCCGGATCTTTCCGGTCTTGGTGATCTTGCTGATGGTCATGCCTTTGGCGGAGATCGCTGTGATTCTCGCGGTAGGGCGAACCATCGGCGGCTGGCCGACCTTCATTCTTCTGCTTGCCGAGTCCTTGTTCGGTGCGTGGTTGATGAAGCGAGAGGGGCGTAGTACCTGGCGTCAGCTCTCTGAGGCTTTACAGGTCGGGCGGATGCCAGGTAAAGAACTGACCGACAGCGCGCTGGTCTTGGTCGGTGGTGCACTTCTCCTGACTCCGGGTTTCATCACGGACGCCATCGGTTTTTTTGCGGTGGCTCCGCCGACCAGGCCGATCGCTCGACGAATTCTGCAGGGAGCGGTGGAACGGCGACTGTTCGCTGGGGGCCCGCCTGAGCGTCCCGGTCCGGGTCAGGGGACAGACAAGGGAGAGGACGGGCCGGACATCGTGTCGGGCAAAGTGCTCTGATCCTCTGCGATCCCTACAGGTGTAAGAGGGCCCGGGCTGGGCGAGAAATCATATTCTCGCCCAGCCCGGGCCCTCTTACACCTGTGTTCAGGCTGTCTGCTTGCCCGTGGGCTCGCCTCGGGATGCGCGTAGCAAGGTCAGACGCTCTTCGAGAAGCTCTTCGAGCTCGGCGATGGAGCGTCGTTCCAGGAGCATGTCCCAGTGGGTACGGGCCACCTTCGTGGGCTTTTCCTCGGGTGCGGGGCCGTCGACGAGCTTGGCCTCTTGGCCGCAGCGGCATTCCCATGTCGGGGGGATGTCGGCTTCGACGGAGAAGGGAAGCTCGCTGACGTGGTTGTTGGCGCAGACATACCGGGTGATCTGGCGTTCGGAGAGGACGACATTCTCGTCCGTCTCCATGCTCAACGCCGATAGGTTGGTCCCTCTAAGCGACCGTTCTGCCATTTCTTGTCCTCCGTCAGCTGCCTGACTCGCTCTGCGTGCTCAATCGGCCACAACGCCCTGGGCCGAAGCCTTGTTCCCCATGTGACTTGCTCCGGCGGTCGCGCACCCTTGTTCGGCGCCTCCGCGCCAGTGGGTGACCACGGAACTCTACCGGCGAAAGTGCTGTCAGGGCGAACGACCTGGCGCACAGGGTGTTTCCAGTCTATACACGCTGTTTTCCCAGCAAATTTTTCCCGTCCGGAGGTGGGGATTCGGTTTAGGGCAAGCAGGCGTGGGTACAAGTCCGTCGTCCGAATAGTCAAGAGGGAAGGACGTGTACCGGATCATGGGGATCGACGACAAGATGCGCAATGCGGCTGAAGGAATGCAGGGAAAGGCCAAGGAAATGACTGGCCGCGCCACCGGCGACAAGGATCTGGAGGCCGAAGGACGTGTTGACCAGACTGCATCTGACCTCAAGCAGGCCGGAGAGAAGGTCAAGGACGCGTTCAAGGGCTGAGTTGCCTGATTGAGCCGTCTTCCAGTTGCAGGGCCCAGTCTGACTATCTCTGATGTCTGTGTTATCTCGTTATCTCCGATGGTTCGCCGTCGGGTGACAGTTGCGTGATGTCAGGACATTGGACCGCCGAGATAGGTGGCGCAGACGGCGGGCCCTGCATCTGTTTTTCATAGAAAAATATGAATAGCATGCACAGTGCCCCTATGATGTAGAGCTGCCCACTCAGGAGCAGTGGAATAGCAGCTTCGAATTCTGCATTTTTCTCGTGTGGAGTCAGCCAGGTGATGCGTGATAGCTCCACGAAAATAACAAGGCCAGCCAGGCATCTCCTGAAACGGCCAGTGGTGACCGTTCTTCCTCGAAGAAGAAAAATGATCAGAGGAAGCGTCCAGACCCAATGGTGTATCCATGAAATGGGGGAGACGAGGACTCCGGTCGCGGCGCAGATGAGGAACTGGACCAGTCGCGAAGTGCTGGTCCACGTGAGTACAGCAGCCAGAGCGATTACCGCCAACGTGCTGATCAGCCATGCCCTGACATCGCCGCCTGGACCGAACGACCGCCAGATCATCCCGTTCAGCGACTGATTGCTGATGTATTCGACCCCCCCGACCCTCTTCGGATCGCGCATCTTATCGATAAAGAAATCAACAGTTCCGTCGGGGCAGACGAGCCACCCGATCATCACAGTGGTGGATAATGCCAATAAATTACCGGCCATTTCTCGCCACCGAGAAGGTTTCATGAGCGGGAGGAGGAAAATCAAGGGGGTGAGTTTGATCCCCCCCGCGATGCCGATGCCGATATATCTCCACCGCCGATCGCCGATCGCGCACTCGAAGATCATCCACAGAAGTATGAGGTTCACCTGCCCGAGGGTGAATGTCATGGTGATCGGCTCCAAAAGGAGAGATCCGATAAAAATGAGGAAAAGATGACGGATGTCGAGGTGAACATCTATGTCGACATGACAGAAGGTCAGGATTACTACTCTGGCCAGAGCTAGCCCGGACAAGAATGTGAGCAGGGGAGGAGCCATCGAGGGCGCCAGGGCAAATCCCTGGAAAAGGAAAGCGGCAAAGGGGGGATAGGTGAAAGGGAGGACATCGTTCGGGCTGAGGTAGATATCCCCCTCTTCAAGTAAAGTTCTGCCGCCACGCACATAGACCTCAAGATCAGGAGGGTAGACATCCCAGACGGCTGCGATCAGCGCATGAGTAATGGCCATGACCAACGGCGCAAGATAGAGGAGTCGATATCGCATCGTGGGGGAGGGGGAGCGTCTGCTCATGGGGTCTTGCCGTCATCCACGACGTCAGCCTATTCGGGCGCTCAACTGAGCTTGATGGCAGGTTCTTCCTTCGACGCCCCGCTTGAAAAATACGCTGCTCCACTCTGATTCGGCGGCGTAGCCCCAGGGGGGGAGGCTGGGGGCCTCGAACACCGCTCCCGTAGCGTGGGCGGCAGGGAGCTTCCGCTCTGCGGAGGACGCTCTCGAGGGTCTTCAATCCAGAGAAAAGGAACACGATGGCCACGCCGCACATCTCAGCCGAACCGGGGTCTTTCGCATCAGCTGTCCTGATGCCCGGCGACCCCCGTCGTGCTCGCCGCATAGCCGAACAGCTCATGCCTGACGCGGAGTTGATCACCGACGTTCGGGGCATGCTGGGGTTCACGGGCACGATCGACGGTAAGCCTCTCTCGGTGATGGGGTCGGGCATGGGAATGCCTTCGGCGACGATCTATGCGACCGAGCTGTTCATGCACTACGGGGTCGAACGGATCATCCGAGTTGGGACCGCCGGAGGTATCTCGCGTCGGGTCAGCGTGGGCGATGTCATCGTCGCCACGGGGGCCCACACTGATTCATCGATTAATCAACACCGGCTGCCGGGGTTGAATTTCTCTGCGACAGCAAGCTTTCCACTCGCCGCAGCTGCTATGGGCGCAGCCGCCGGTCGTGAGGGTGTGCATGTCGGGACGGTGCTGAGCAAAGACCATTTTTATCTGGTCACTCCTTTCGCCGATCTGGATCTGTACGACAGGTACGGGATCCTGGGGGCCGAGATGGAGGCTGCGGCGCTCTTCGGTGTGGCAGCCGAGTTCGGCAAGGATGCCTTGGCGGTCTTGACCGTGAGTGACCATCTGCTCGATGGGAGTTCTGACATGTCTGCTGAAGAGAGGGAGACGCGCTTCGGTGATGCGTTGGCGCTGGCGGTTGCCGCTGCGCATAGTTGAGCGATTCTGTTCCGTGCTCCCTTCGCAGGCTCGACCGTGCCGGGGAGATTCTTCATGGAGCCGGTCCTGCGCTGAGGGCGGTAACATCTTCCTTCCGCCCTCAGCGTCGATCGCTCATGAACGACGGTGTGCACCCGTCCGGCCTGGAGTTTTTTTGTCTCCGGGTGTTGTCCTGGAGGTTTTCCATCGCTCGTTACCGGCACCTGGCCGAAACTCTCAAGTGCGTTGACCTCGTAGCCGAGGTGAAGAACGGCTCTCGACGGACCGGGGCGTCGCAGATCATTCGGTGATGATGCGAATTGAGCTCACGAAGGTGGTCACGGCGAGATAGAGAGCTTGCCGATAATCTTCATTATGTCACTTTTCAAAAACCACCACTCCCCTCATCTCCAAAACCCACTTCACAGCTGCTCCCGGCAATGAAGGAAAGACGATCACCTGCTCGTCGGGCGGTGGGATCGACGGACGCGGCTCGATGATGTTGTGAGCGTCACTTCACTTGCTGGCTCTCGAGAAGCTGTGCACTGAGTTGCCGCACCTCCACCTCCTTCCGCACGAAATCGTGCGGACCTTCCTGTGCACGAAAACGTGCATGCCGCGATGGGCCATCGCCTTGCATCGGGCCGGAAATGGCCAAGATCACTCATGAAAACAACTGAGATACAACGGTTTTCGTAGGCAGAGGGATAACCTCCCGTGTATCGAGGCGCAACCCGAGGACACATCGAGGTGAGGTCCAGTGCAGACCTATGAACACCCACAGAGCCGCGCGCTCTTCGAACGAGCTTTGAAAGTGGTCCCCAGCGGGATCTACGGGCACCTCGGACCCAGCGAAGGTTGCTACATCCCGGTCTCCGCGTACCCCTTCTATGCAGCTCGAGCACATGGAGCCTACGTCTGGGATGTCGACGGCAACCGGTACATCGATTACATGTGCGCCTACGGACCCAACATCCTCGGCTATGGAGACCCGGATGTTGACGCGGCGGCGCGGGCTCAGATCGCCACCGGTAACTGCACGACCCTGCCCACCGCCACGATGGTCGAACTCGCCGAACTCCTCGTCGACACTGTCGACGGCGCCGACTGGGCTTTCTTCGCCAAGAACGGTGGCGACACCACTTCGCTGGCCATGATGATCGCCCGAGCCGCCACCGGACGCGACAAGGCGATCCTCTTCCGCGGGCACTACCACGGGGTGGCACCCTGGACGCAGCAGTACGGCTCCCCCGGCATCACCGATCACGATGTCGCCAACAACCTCTACTGCACCTGGGGCGATCTCGACGCGTTGCGCCGCACGATGGAAGCACACCGAGGCCAGATCGCCGTGCTGATGGCTACGCCCTACCACCACCCGGTCTTCGCGGACAACGAATTGCCGGAACCTTCCTGGTGGTCGACCGTGCGCGAACTGTGCACCGAACACGGCATCGTGCTGGCGGTCGACGACGTGCGAGCCGGCTTCCGGCTCGACATGCGTGGATCCTCCGCACACTACGGCCTACGAGCAGATCTGCAATGTTTCTGCAAAGCTCTGGCCAACGGCTGGAATGTCTCCGCGCTGGTCGGTGATGATGCTCTCAGAGCTGCCGCCGGCTCGGTGATGTACACCGGATCGTACTGGCTCAGCTCTGTCCCTTTCGCCGCGGCGATCGCTTGCCTGGAGAAACTCACGAGGATCGACGCACCAGGACGGATGAGGCAGACCGGCCGGATCCTCACCGACGGTTTACGAGCAGCAGCTGCCGAGCACGGTTTCGATCTGCGGATCAGCGGAGAGCCGGCCATGTGGTTCATGCGGATCGCCGACGACGACACCATGATGCTCCATCAGGAATGGATCGCCGAGTGCGTTCGGCGAGGTGTTTTCTTCACCAGCCACCACAACCTGTTCATGAACACGGCGATCACCGAGGAGGACATCGCGTACACCCTCGACGTCGCTCACGAATCCTTCGCTGTGGTGCGGGCGCGACATCCGGAACGTCAAGAGATCCAGACTGTCGGGAAGGGCTGACATGAGGCTGACCAGCGATGAACGGCTCGCTTTGGAGGAAAAGGCAGCTCAGCTACGACGACAAACCGTGAACACGACTTACTGGGCGGGGAGCGCCCACATCGGCGGAGGCCTGTCAGTGAACGATCTGATGACCTACCTCTATTACCACGGCATGAAGATCGACCCTAGCGATCCGCGAGCGCCCGGGCGGGATCGTTTCTTGTTGTCGAAGGGGCATTGTGGGGTGGCCTATGTGGGGGTGTTGGCTGACCTGGGGTGGCTTCCGGCCGAGGAGTTGAGGGAGTTCAATCTGACGGGGAGTCGGCTGGGGATGCATCTGGATGCGAAGAAGGTGCCGGGGGTGGAGGCGTCGACGGGTTCGTTGGGGCACGGGATGTCGATCGCGGTGGGTTTCGGGTTGGCTGCGCGTCAGCTGGGGCAGGGGTGGCGGACGTATGTGGTGGTGGGTGACGGTGAGTTGAACGAGGGGTCGAACTGGGAGGCGGCGATGTCGATGGCGCATTTCCGGTTGGACAATGTCGTGGTTGTGGTTGATCGGAATCGGTGCATGATCGATGGTCCGACGGAGTCGGTGATGGCGTTGGAGCCGGTGGAGGATAAGTTCGCGTCTTTTGGGTTTGAGGTGCGGCGGATCGACGGTCATGACTATGACGCGATTCATGAGGCTTTCGAGGTGGCGAAGTCGACCAGGGGGCGTCCTTTCTGTGTTGTGGCGGACACGGTGAAGGCGTGTGGGGTCGATTTCATGGCAGGTGATTATCGGTGGCATTACGGGGCGATCAATGACGAGGTGCGGGATCGGTGTCTGGAGTCCTTGGATCGGTATGACGCCTTGCGGCGGAAGCTGGTGGGTGTGGGGTCGGTGGATGTGTTGACCGGGCGGGAGTGTTGAGATGGCGGGTGGTTTGACGTACACGGTTGATCAGACGACGAAGCTGTCGACGGCGGAGATCTATGCGACGGTGTTGGCGGATCTGGCGGAGGATCATCCTGAGATCGTCACGTTGACACCGGATCTGGCGAAGTCGACGAAGGTGGGGGTGTTTGCGGAGCGTTTTCCGGATCGGTTCTACAACTTCGGTATCGCTGAGGCGAACATGATCGGTGCGGCGGCGGGGATGGCTGCGTGTGGGTTGGTTCCTTTTACGTCGAGTTTTGCGATTTTCAATTCGATGCGGGCGTTGGATCAGGTGCATACGGATGTCTGTTATCCGAACCTGGGTGTGAAGATGATCGGTTCGCATGCGGGGTTGAGTTTCGGTCAGGCTGGGTCGACGCACCATTGCACGGAAGATCTGGCGATCATGCGGTCGATGGCGAATCTGACGGTGTTGTGTCCTGCGGACGGGGTGGAGACGGCGAATGCGGTGATCGCGGCCTACGAACGTCCGGGGCCGGTGTATGTGCGGATCAATCGTGGTTTTGACCAGGTTGTTTATGAGCGGATGGATTACGGTTTCGAGGTCGGGCGTGCGGTGTGTCTGCACGAGGGGACTGATCTGACGGTGATTGCTTGTGGGGCGGGGGTTTTCCAGGCGGTGCAGGCGGCGCGGGAGCTTGCCGATATCGATGGTGTGTCTGTGCGGGTGTTGGATATGCACACGATCAAGCCTTTGGATGTGGAGGCGGTTCGTGCGGCGGTGCAGGAGACCCGGCGGATCGTCACGGTGGAGGACCATACGGTGGTCGGCGGGTTGGGTGGGGCGGTGGCTGAGGTTGTCGCGGAGGGCGGTCGGGCGTGTGTCTTCCGTCGGTTGGGTCTGCAGGACTGCTTCTCCCCCATCGGTTTGCATGAGGATCTGATGTCTCATCATGGTTTCGACATGGCGGGGATCGTCGCTGCTGTGCGAGAGGTGATGGAGTTGGATTTCGAGGACGCCGACGACTGGGACGACGAGTTCTGATGGGCGGCGTGGAGGAGGTGGCGGTCGTTGCGCAGGAGGGGGAGGTTTCCGAGGAGGTTTTGACCTCGGTGGTCTTTCTGCGGGGTGTGCTTCCGTTGGTGAAGGTGTTGGTGGCGGAGCGGGCGGAATGCGGGCGGGGGTTTCGTGGTCGGGAGGGCGTCGTCCAGGTGGCGGTGGATGGTCCTGACGGGGTGCGGGCGGTGCACTATGTCGTGGCTGATGGGGATCTGGAGGTGCGCCTGGGGGTGTGTGAGTCACCCGATGTGGAGTTGTTCTTCGGGTCGTTGGCTCATTTCAATGCGTTCTTCAAGGGGCGGACGAAGCGGTTGCCGCGGATCCGGGGCATATGGCGTCCTGGTGGTTTTATGCTGTTTATCGCTTTTATGCGGGTCTTGATGGCTTTGTCGAGTCTGTTGGGGGCGGATCGGCCGCCGCGGGACGAGGCGACGAAGTCGTTGGTCGTCCGGTTGTATTTTGGTCTGTTGTCGTCGGGGATCAGCGGGTTGAACCGGGCTGGTCATCCTGAGATCGCGAGGTGGGCGGCGCGGAGCCCGGATCGGGTGTATGCCTGGTCGGTGGATGGCCATCCGGAGGTTGCTGCACATCTGCGGGTCAGGGCCGGCCGCACGAAGGCAGCGCGGGGGGCTTACCTGCGGAGCAAGCCCTTCTTCACTCTGCGTTTTGATTCGTTGGACTCGGCATTGGGGATCTTGCTGGATATCGATGACATGCTGGAGTCGACCGCGTCGGGGAAGTTGGTCATGGAGGGCGCGCCGGAGTTCGGTGCGCAGATCGGTGGGTTCATGATGGCTGTCGGGGAGTACGCGAAGTAGGTTTTCGGGCGCGCCCGTTGAGAAGCTTTTATATCCAGGCCGTTCTCTTTATATTTTGGGTATGGCTCGGAACCCCTTCGCGCCGACCTTCGGCGCCAGTCCGCATATCCTCATCGGGCGGGATCAGATTCTCGACGAGATCCGGGACACTTTCGAGGATGGCCCTCAGTCTCCCACCCGCACAGTTCTTTTCGTAGGAGCTCGGGGCACAGGTAAGACTGTGATGCTCAATGCGTACGAAGATCTCGCCGCGTCCTTGGGGTGGCTGGTGGTCAGGGAGACGGCGTCGAAGGGACTGCTGGAACGGTTGACCCGTGACCACCTTCCTCGCTTGTTGACCGAACACAGCGAACGTCCACGGGGAAGGTTGACCCAGCTGTCGGTCTCTACCCCGTTCGGCGGTGGCGGGGGCACCGTGGCCGACCGTTTCCCGGCGGAATCCACCTTGCGGTCGCAGGTGATGGAGCTGACCGACATCCTGCGCCCACGAGAGACCGGGCTGATGGTCACGGTCGACGAAGTGCAGAGCGCCGACCGGGAAGAGCTGCGCAAACTCGGAGAGCTGGTGCAGGTGGCACGCCGGGAACAACGGGACTTGGCCTTCGCGGCCGCCGGCCTGCGATGGGCGGTCGAGGACCTACTGAACGATGACGTGGTGACCTTCCTACGTCGTGCCGAGAGATATTCATTGGGTGAGGTTCCGATCCCGGAGGTCGCAGAGGCCTTCGTACAGACCTTCGGGGATGCCGGACGACATATCGATGAGAAGGACGCATCCCGTGCAGCCCGAGCGACCTACGGATATCCGTTCCTGGTCCAGCTGGTCGGACACCGGATCTGGTTGCGGAACCCGCAAGCCGAACAGGTCACTCATGCCGATGTCGTGGACGGCATCGAACAGGCGACCCAACGGCTGGGCACCTTGGTCCATGAACCCGCAGTGGCGAAACTGTCCGATATCGACAAGGCCTACCTTCGAGCGATGGCCAAGGACGGGGAAGGACCGTCGCGGACAGGGGATATCGCCGCACGGATGCAGGTATCCGCACAATATGCCGGGGTGTACCGGGACCGGTTGATCACCAACGGGACGATCGAACCTGCAGGATACGGACTGGTGCGATTCTCGGTGCCCTACCTGGGCTCATATCTTCGTCGGCGGGATAGGAACCGCTCACATTAGGCCGCTAACCTGGGGTTATGCACCTTGCAACCACCGATGCAGCGAACCTGTTGCTCGACCGTGACCCGCTGGCCCTGCTGATCGGGATGTTGCTCGACCAGCAGATCCCCATGGAAAAGGCCTTCACCTCTCCGGCGGTACTGGCCGAACGGATGGGCACCGACCGTCTGAACGCGAAGATGATCGCCGGCGCCCCCACCGAGACCATCGAGGAATGGTTCCGCACTCCCCCGGCCCTGCACCGGTATCCGGGGTCGATGGCACAACGGACACAGAAACTGTGCGCAGAACTGGTGAGCTCCTACGACGGAGATGCCGAGAGGATCTGGTCCGAGGCCACCGACGGTGCAGACCTGCTGCGACGTCTGAAGGATCTACCCGGGTTCGGTGAGCAGAAAGCCAAGATCTTCGTGGCCTTGTTGGGCAAACAACGTGGCATCTGCCCCGAGGGGTGGGTCGAAGCTGCCGGTGATTACGGCACCGAAGGTTTCCGATCGGTCGCCGATGTCGTCGACGCACCGAGCCTGGCACAGGTCAGAGCGTACAAACAACAGATGAAAGCGGCGGCGAAAACCGCGAAATCATCAGCTCGGTGAATACGGGGTCAGAACAATGTTGTCGAGGAGTGTCGGAGCGCCTATCCGCACTGCGGTGGACACCAGAGCACCGTGTCCCGGATCGACCATGACGCCATCGGCGATCTCGACAAGGGTCTCCCGGTCGGCGACAGAGAAGTAGGACAGCTCTGCCAGAGGCTCGGCGAGTACGACGGATCTGCCCAGTTCCCGCAGTCTCTCAGCGCTGCGCTCCCCCGCACGCCAGGCCTCGTCGACTCTGCTCAGCGCCCGGGACAGACAGCGAGCGGCATGACGTTCGCCCCCGGTCAAGTAGGCATTGCGGCTACTGAGGGCCAGTCCGTCGTCCTCCCGGACGGTCGGCGCCACCACCACCTCGGTAGCGAACCCCAGGTCGTCGACCATACGCCGCAACACTGCCGCCTGTTGGGCGTCCTTCTGCCCCACGTAGAGCCGATCCGGTGTAGTCACCGCGAGCAAGATCGCCACGACGGTGGCCACTCCCCGGAAATGCCCGGGACGACGGACTCCCTCCAAGGGAACCGAGAGCTCTCCGACCTCGACCGCGGTGACCGACCCTCGCGGATAGATGTCCTGGACCTGCGGTGTCCAGACCACGTCGGCACCGGCCTGAGCGAGGAGATCGAGATCTCGGGCGAGATCCCGAGGGTAGGCGTCGAGGTCCTCCTCAGGGCCGAACTGGGTGGGATTGACGAAGATCGATACCGCCACGGAACCGCATTCGGCCTTGGCTCGCCGGACCAACGAGAGATGCCCTTCGTGCAGGTAGCCCATGGTGGGGACGAAACCCAGAGCAGTGTATGCCGCCCGAGCTGATCGCATCTGGTCGCGGGTCGTCACGATCTGCATGTCAGCGTTCTCCCGACGGAAGGCCCGTGGTGTGGTCGACCGCGACCAATACTGCGGACAAGATGTCCTCATCGAGAGAGGAACTGTTCTCCCCGGTAGGGAAACTCCGCTCGAGGACACTCCGATGGTAGTCCTCGAGCGCGCGGGCCGCGGTCTCGGCGAGATCAGCGAACCGGCGGGTGTGCCGAGGAACGAAGTCGTCGTAGAGGCCGAGGATGTCGTGCCAGACCTGGACCTCGCCGTCGCAGTGAGGACCGGCGCCGATGCCGATGGTGGGGATGGCCAGACGTTCGGTGATGGCCCGAGCCAGCCCGGAGGGGATGAGCTCGAGGACGACAGCCCAGGCCCCGGATTCCTCGACGGCCAGGGCGTCCCGGTAGATCTGGGTGGCTCGGGCCAGGTTCTTGCCCTGGACACACAGACCGATGTGGTGCACCGCCTGCGGGGTGAAACCGATATGCCCCATGACCGGGATGCCGACGTCGACCAGGCAACGGATCGTGTCGGCCGAGGTCACCCCGCCTTCGAGTTTGACCGATCCGGCGCCGCCCTCGGCGAGAAGCCGCCCGCTGTGCCGAATCGCATCCTGAGGTGTGCTGTAGCTGAGGAAGGGCAGGTCGGCGACGATCAGCGCCCGGTTCGCGCCGCGGGCGACCGAGCGGGTGTGGTACAGGATCTCCTCGACCGTCACCGGAAGAGTGCTGTCATGGCCTTGGACGACCATGCCGAGCGAATCTCCGACGAGGATCAGTGGAATCTCGGTGCGGTCGATGATCCGGGCCGACGTGTAGTCATAGCCGGTGACCATTGTGAGTCGTTGTCCGTCGAGATAGCGGGCGTGCAGGTCGGCGACGGAAAGGCGCATCAGATCATCCGTTCGGGAGCGTGCAGGAGGGTGGCCCCGACGAGGGCGGCTGGGTCGTCACGCCGGGTGATCACCCGGTCGACGGTGTTGCTGGCGGGGTCGACGAGAACAACGCGAGGATGCCAGTCCGTCGGAACGGGTGTCTCCACCTGTTGATAGGACATGATGATGACCAGGTCCCCGGGCGCTACCAGCCGGGCAGCGGCACCGTTGAGCTGAATCTCTCCTGACCGACGGGCACCGGGGATGGTGTAGGTCTCCAGTCGAGCACCATTGTCGATGTCGACCACCTGGACCTGCTCGTAGGGCAGGATCCCGGCAGCGTCGAGCAGATCCTCGTCGACCGTGATGGAGCCGACGTAGTGCAGATCTGCAGCGGTGATACGGGCGCGATGGATCTTGCCGCTCACCATGGTCCTGTAGGGCAAAGCCGTCTCCGTGTCAGTTCAGTGGGATACAGCGAACCGCAACGTTTTTCCAGCTCGCCGCCGAGGCCCGATCCTAAGCGACACAGGACATCTTTCGGGGCTCAGTGATGAGGCCTCTCGGGGAGGAGCATCTGCCGGAGTTCTCGGTGGGCGTCCTGCTCGGGAGAACGGACAAGGTCCAGGACCGTCAGGCTGAGCAGCCGGTAGAGCAGTTCGGTCTGAGGACGATCTGTAAGAGCATCCAGATGGCGGCGAAGGGTTCCGATGTCGCCGCGGACGGCAGGACCGGTGATTCCCGCAGGTAAACCGGCCTGTTCGACCGCGGCGTACGCACTTCTGGCCAACGGCAGCAAGGCTTCGACCGCTTCGTCGCGGGTGAAACCGTTGTCGACGAGAAGGTCGCAGGCCCGGGCAAGAAGGGCCATGGGGAGATTGGACGCGAGAACCGCTGCCGCGTGATAGCCGGCCCGGTCACCACCTGTCATGATCCGAGGAGATCCACCGAGGCAGCGGGTGAGTTCGACCAGATCGGTGGCCAACGAGCCCTCTCCCCCGGCCACCGTCCAGGTACACGGTTGGATGCTTCCTCCACGGGGAAAACACCACAGTGGATGCCACGCTGCCGTGCGGGATCCCCGGTCGGCGAAGGGCCGTAGAACGGCAAGCTCCACTGCACCGGAGCAGTGCACGACCGAATCGGGAGGTTCTCCGGGAAGAGCTGCCAGTTCGGCAGCCACATCGGCGATGGCGTCGTCGGCGATCAGGAGCAGGAGCAGATCGCTCTGCTCGGGCAGTTCCTCCGGAGTGGAGATCCGGGCTCCGGTCTGCCGGGCCAGAGCCTGCACCTGCGCGAGATCGCGCCCGCTGAGCACGAGCTGCAGTTCCCGGTCGTTTCCGCCGAGCGCCTGGGCGAGGGCATGGGCGAGCCGTCCGGTGCCGTAGATCCCGATCCGCCGAGGTACGCCTCGTATGAAAGACGTCGAGGTGTTCGTACCGTCAGCCACGTGGCCGCAAGTCATCGGTCCCGGTGGCGGCGGAGAGACCGCCCGTCGGTCGACGTAGGGATGCCGACCGACGGGCGGCCAGATCGACCGGCATCGGGGCCCGTGCCTCGTGGGCGGCGTCCAAGGTCTGGGCGATCTCGTCCAGCTGGTCGGGGAGGACGTGGGCGTAGGTGTCACCGGTGATGGACACCGAGGCATGCCCGGCCATCCGGGAGGCGGTGACCAGGGGCACACCTTCGGAAAGCCACAAGGAGACCCCGGAATGTCGCAGGTCATGTACCCGGACGGTGTCCTTCCCCTCCTGCGTGGCGATGCCGGCCGAGATGATGCCGCGGTCGAAGGAACGACGGAAATTGGTGGCCCGCCAGGGACGCCCTCGTGGTGAGGTCAGTAACGGCATGTCGGGAGAACGCCCGTCGACCAATGGCGCGATGACCTCGAGGACGAAGCCCGGCAGCGGAAGGGTCCGTCGTCCTCGAGCGGACTTCGGCTCGCCTTCGACGAGTTGCCCGGAGATCTCGACGATATTCCGGCGGATGTGCAGCCGCTGCCGGAGCAGATCGACGTCGCCGACCCGCAGACCGGCGACTTCTCCGGAACGCAGCGCGCAGAAACCGAGAAGATAGATTGCCGGACGGTGACTCGGAATGGCGTCGGCCAAGGCCAACAATTGAGCGCGACTCAGACAGTGCATTTCCTGCCTGGGAAGAGGAGGGAGGAAACCTCTTCGGTTGGTCGTGGCGGGGCGCGCCGGATTCTGTGGGATACGCCCGTCCTCTACGGCAGAGTCGAGCAGAGCAGACAGTACGTGGTGTGCCTGCCTGGCCCTGGACGCCGATACCGGTCCGCGTGGGCCTTCGGCATTGTTCACCCACCGTCGGACTCCAGCGGTGGTGACCTTGGACAAGGGGGTCTCCCCCCAGGTCGGGGCGACGACGGTTCGCCAGAGCGAGTCGTACGAGGCTCGGGTCGACGGTTTGAGCCGTTGTGCGGCGAACCAGTCCGGCCAGAGTTCACCGACGGTGACGGTGGCCCGCCGCGGGTCGGTCCAGTCTCCGCGATGAACTTTGAGTTCTTCTTCGGCGACCCAGCGTCGCGCGTCGGTCTGTCGGTCGAAGTCCTTGGCATGTTCGCGGCCCGAAGCATCCCGGTATCGTCCCCGCCACCGTCCGGTGTCTTTCCTCTTCTTGACTGATCCCATCGATCCCTCACGTCGATCGTGCCGAGAGGGCTCATGTCGCCTGGCAGTCGACTGCCCTTCTCCTGCACCAGGGGTCAACCCTATACAGATGACGGCCCGGGGTGGGCGCACTTTGGAGGTCGCACCGGGCCCGATTCCCTGGAGCAACTCGTCACTCTGTGCAGAGAGTGTTCTGGGGGCGTTCCGGCGCGGACTGAAGGCGGACTGAGCTGTTTACTGTGCGGCATCGTTGCAGCTCAAGCGCGTATCAGCGGCCGGATACGGTATCCGTCGGTCATCTGCGCTATCCGTGCAGGTCAACGCCCTTGACCTGAAGGCATGTGCTGGGAGCGCCCCTCCGTCCGCTCAAGGCGCGTTCCGCGCACGGCGGAGGGAGGCCTGTCGCGGAGAATCGCTCCTGACGAATTTCTGAGGCCCCTGGAGGGAAGAATCGGTCATGACAGGTAGCGGCTGGCGGCTACGGGCGTCACCCCGGCATCCCCCTCCCCCGTCACTGACAAGTGAGGCAACAGGGGCGAAGGTGTTTTGGCTTGAGGTGAAATCCTGGTTTCATTGCTTGTTTTTGTTGTTGTGAGTAATGGTGTGACTTTTAAAAAAATGACATAACCATCGTTATCGGAAAATGGTTATGCCTGGACAAATGAACCCGAGGAATCGGAAAACAACTCTTTTCGCTCTCGCGCTCGACGCGCATCAACAGCACACCGGATTCACCGAACGATCACGCAATGCACGTCCCCATCCACAATGCCGATCCACGGCAGCCCCACTCCCCCGCATCGTCCCTGATGAATTTTTCAGCGAAATCCCTCACCCTCGCCGGAAAGGCGTACGACCTGTCATCGCCAGGAGCACTCCCAACCGGTTCTCCCCCGCATAGGTCGATGGTGGCCCGAACACCCCAGGAATTCCTTGAGCTGAGACACGTGGCTTCTCATAGGCGATGGCATCCTCGATCGCATTCTCCACCGGCGCATAAGAGACACCGGCACCTGCAGCGATATCCCAGGCATGGACCACCAGATCGAGCAACATCTGGTGGGCGTACTCGACCACATCGATCAGACCCTGCCCGGTATGCACCCGCGCATCATGGTCTACCTGCGCCCAGGCCATCAAGGACATCGTCATCGCCCGGCGCCAGGAAGCCACCGGATCCGCGCCCAGCATGTCACCGGCATAACGATCCCCGACCTGGTCCAAGGTTTCTCCCCTCAATAGATGAGGCGCCCACAAATGCTCAGCCACCACATGGTTGGCGACATCGCCGACCCGCCAACCGTGACAGGGAGACGGGTCGTACCACGACGGACCAGGCACCTGGCTCAAGACTTCGCTCATCGCCCGTGCTGCTTCGGGGAGCAAAGCTATCGTGGTAGAAGAACTCATCAAGTCATCGCTCCTGAAGGTCGGCACGATCGATCAAGGTGATGTGCTCCTCCACCGACGCTAGCTGACCTTACGCTTCCTGGTCATCCAGCCGACGCCGAGGGGCATGCCATCCGATCGAGACACAGATTTTCCCTGACGCGTCCGACCCTCACGAGAGGGCCGGACGCGTCAGGCCGATGAGTATCGAAGAACTCAGACGTTGAAGCCGAGGGCGCGCAGCTGCTCGCGCCCGTCCGGCGTGATCTTGTCCGGTCCCCACGGAGGCATCCACACCCAGTTGATGCGATGGCTCTCGACCAAACCTTCCAGAGCTTGTGCGGTCTGGTCCTCGATGACATCGGTCAGCGGACACGCCGCAGAGGTCAAGGTCATATCGATCACCGCATGTGTTCCACCGTCAAGATGCACACCGTAGATCAGCCCCAGGTCGACCACATTGATACCCAACTCGGGGTCGACGACATCACGCAGGGCTTCCTCGATGTCGGCGACATTCGTCGGCATCGAGGGTGTGCCGCCGTCCTGGAGATCCTGCGACGGGTTCTGAGCGGGCTCGGTCATCGGTCTTCCTCCGGGGTGAAGGTCGTCAGGTCGGCTCCAGCGCGGGCGAGAGCATCGGTCAGTGCGCTCCAGCCGAGCAAGGCGCATTTCACACGGGCAGGGTACTGGGCCACCCCGGCCAGCGCGACACCGTCACCGATGATCTCCTCGTTGCCATTGTCCTGGCCCCGTGAGGTGAGCATGGTGCGCATGGCGGAATAGGTCTCCATCGTCTCGGCCAAGGTATGACCGATGCACTCCTGGGCGAGGATCGAGACCGAGGCCGTCGAGATCGAACAACCCAGCGCGTCATAACTGATGTCCTGCACGACGGCCTCGGCTCCCTTGGCCGCATCATCCAGGTAGACGCGCAGAGTGATCTCGTCGCCACAGGTCGTATTGACGTGATGCACCTCGGCACCGAACGGTTCACGAAGACCGGCGTGCTGCGGATGCTTACTGTGATCGAGGATCAATTCCTGATAGAGATCCATCACGTCTCCAATCGGAAGATGGCCGGAATCCGGTCGAGAGCAGTGACCAAGGCAGCCACCTCGTCCGGAGTGTTGTACGGCGCGAAAGAGGCACGGGTCGAAGCCACGACCCGCAGCGCCCGATGCAGAGGCGCAGCACAATGATGGCCGACTCGGACGGCGATGCCCGCATCGTCCAGGATCTGGCCGACATCGTGAGGGTGGACCCCGTCCACTACCCAGGACACCGCGCCGGAACGGTCCGCACTCTCCCCCGGCCCGAGAACCCGCGCCCACGGACGTTCCACCAACTCAGCCAGAAGCTGACCGGCCAACGCATGAGTGTGCGCCGCGACACGGGACATCCCCAGGTCGTCAAGGTAATCGCAGGCAGCTGCGAACGCGGCCACCTGCGCGGCCGCAGGGACACCTGGCTCGAATTTCTCCGGAGGCGGCAGGTAGGTCGAACCCTCCATGCGGACCACTTCGATCATGGAACCGCCGGTCAGATACGGAGGGAGAGCGCAGAGCAGATCGTACCTACCCCACAACACTCCCAGACCCATCGGTCCGAGCATCTTGTGGGCGGAGAAAGCGGCGAAGTCGACATCGAGTGCGGTCACGTCGAGAGGCAGGTGAGGCGCGGACTGGCAGGCGTCCAGGACGGTCAGTGCGCCGACCTCGCGTGCACGAGCGGTCAGGGTGGCGACGGGATTCAACGTGCCGAGTACGTTGCTGACATGGGTGAATGCGAGAATTTTGGTGCGTGGGTTGACGTTTCGGTCAAGAGCGTCCAGGTCTAGTCGACCGTCTGCTCCGAGTGGGATCCAACGCAGAGTGGCCCCGGTGCGTTTCGCGAGTTCCTGCCAGGGGACCAGGTTGGCGTGGTGCTCCATCTCCGTGGTGCAGATTTCGTCACCGGGTCCGAGTGTGAGGCGCTGCGCGATGTCGGAGGGCAAGTTGTCGAGAGCTCCGGAGGCCTGGGCATTGCTCAGTGTGTAGGCCAGGAGGTTCAACGATTCGGTGGCGCTCTTGGTGAAGATGATCTCTCGAGCAGGAGCGCCGATGAACCGCCCGATGCGAGCGCGGGATGTCTCGTACACCGTGGTGCCCTCTTCGGAGAGTTGGTGGGCGCCACGGTGTACGGCGGAGTTGAGGGTTTCGTAGAAGTTCCGTTCGGTGTCCAGAACGGAACGTGGCTTCTGTGATGTTGCTCCGGAGTCCAGGTAGATCAGCGGCTGGTCGTTGCGCAGGGTGCGGGTCAGGATGGGGAAGTCGTGGCGGATCCGGGTCAGCTCGTCGGCCGTGAACGGCGTGGCTGGGGGGGTGCCGCCGTCCTGAGGGTTCCCTGTCGCCGCGGTGGTGCCGCTGATCGCCATCAGGAGTTCGCCGCCATGTACCGGTCGTAGCCGTTCTCCTCGAGCTGGTCGGCGAGTTCGGGGCCGCCTTCTTCGACGATGCGGCCGCCGGCGAAGACGTGGACGTAATCGGGTTTGATGTACCGCAGGATGCGGGTGTAGTGGGTGATGAGGAGAACGCCGAGGTCGTTGGCTGTTTTGGCGCGGTTGACGCCTTCGGAGACGATGCGGAGGGCGTCGACGTCGAGTCCGGAGTCTGTTTCGTCGAGGACGGCCATCTTGGGTTTGAGGAGTTCCAGTTGGAGGATCTCGTGGCGTTTCTTCTCTCCGCCGGAGAATCCTGCGTTGACGTCGCGTTCGGCGAAGGCCGGGTCCATCTTGAGGTCGGCCATGGCTGATTTCACGTCTTTGACCCAGGTGCGCAGTTTCGGTGCTTCGCCGTCGATTGCGGTCTTGGCGGTGCGGAGGAAGTTCGATACTGAGACTCCGGGGACCTCCACGGGGTATTGCATGGCGAGGAAGAGTCCTGCGCGGGCGCGTTCGTCGACGCTCATGGCGAGGATGTCTTCGCCGTCGAGGGTGGCGGTTCCTGAGGTGACGGTGTATTTGGGGTGGCCGGCGATGCTGTAGGCCAGGGTTGATTTCCCTGATCCGTTGGGGCCCATGATGGCGTGGGTCTCTCCGGATCGGATGGTCAGGTTGACGCCACGGAGGATCTCCTTGGCGCCGGTGTCGGTCTCCACGCTGACGTGCAGGTCGCGGATTTCGAGGGTGGACACGTCCATTACTCCTTGTGGTCAGGCTGCGGGGTGGGACCGCTCAGATGTTGGTGGGTGTGGAGACGTCGACGAAGATGTCGTCGCCTTCCAGCCGCACGGGATAGACGAGGATGGCCGCGGTTGCTGGCGGGCTTTGCGGTTCTCCGGTTCTCAGGTCGAAGGCGGACCCGTGCAGCCAGCATTCGATGCAGTTGCCGTCGACTTCTCCTTCGGAGAGGCTGACGCTGCCGTGGCTGCATTCGTCTTCGACCGCGTGGATGGTGCCTTCTTCGTCGCGGACGATGGCGATGGCGCTGCGGGCGCCGTCGAGGTCGACTTTGAGCGCGCCGCTGTCCGGGATGTCGGTGGTGCGGCAGGCGTGTTGGAAGCTCATGATCCGGCCTTGGCGAGTTCGTCGTCGACGGCGGACATCAGGTGTTCACTGATTTCTGGGATACCGATCTTCTGGACGATTTCTCCGAAGAAGGCTCGTACGACGAGTTTGCGGGCCTCTGCTTCGGGGATTCCTCTGGCCATGAGGTAGAAGAGCTGTTCGTCGTCGAAGCGGCCGGTGGCGCTGGCGTGTCCTGCGCCGACGATCTCGCCGGTCTCGATCTCCAGGTTGGGTACGGAATCCGCGCGGGCTCCGTCGGTGAGGACGAGGTTGCGGTTGAGTTCGTAGGTGTCGGTGCCTTCGGCTGCTGCGCGGATCAGGACGTCTCCGACCCAGACGGTGTGGGCGGTCTCGCCTTGGAGTGCGCCTTTGTAGACGACGTTGCTGGTGCAGCGCGGGACGGAGTGGTCGACGAAGAGTCGGTGTTCGATGTGTTGGCTGTCGTCGGCGAAGTAGACGCCGAGTCCTTCGAAGGTGCCGCCGGGGCCGGTGTATCGGGCGTTGGTGCCTTGGCGGACGAGGTTCCCGCCGAGGGTGGCGGTGATGTGGCGGACGGTGGCGTCGCGGCCGAGGAGGACGTCGTGTTCGCTGAGGTGGACGGTGTCCTCGTCCCATTCGTGGATGGTGACGATGGTCAGCTGTGCTCCGTCCTGGGCGACGACTTCGACCCGGTCGGTGAGGGTGGCTCTACCGGTGAAGTGCAGGACGACGGTGCCGGTGCTGAAGGGCTCGGCGTGGATGACGGTGTGTCCCGCGGTGGGCCCGGTGGTGCCCTTTCCTTCTTGACGGAGGTAGAAGGGTTCGGTGAGTTCGGTCTCCGTGGGAAGGGTGAGGAGGGTGACTTGGTCGCAGGATTCTTCGGCGAGTGCTGCGGCGCGGTCGGCGGGGAGGCCTGCGGTGGCGCGGGTGCGGGCGTCTTCGCGGGTGGTGGTTTCGTGGCGTACTCGCTGGTCGCCGTGGGTGGTGGGTGCCGGGTGGGGTGTGGGTGTGGTGGTGAGGAGTCCGCGGAGTCGGTCGAGGGGGGTGAAGCGCCATTCTTCTTCGCGTCCGTGGGGTACGGCGAAGTCGTCGGGGTTGTAGGAGGTGGTGCGGTCGGCTCGGGATTGTTCGGGGACGGCGTGTCCGTCGTGCTGGTGGGCGGGTGCGACGTTCGGGGTGGTCGTCGCGGTTTCGGCGGTGGTCTCGATCGGCATCAGCCGACGGCTCCTTCCATCTGCAGCTCGATGAGGCGGTTGAGTTCGAGCGCGTATTCCATGGGTAGTTCGCGTGCGATGGGTTCGACGAAGCCGCGCACGATCATGGCCATGGCTTCTTCTTCGGTCATGCCGCGGGACATGAGGTAGAAGAGTTGGTCGTCGCTGACTTTGGAGACGGTGGCTTCGTGGCCCATTTGGACGTCGTCCTCGCGGACGTCGACGTAGGGGTAGGTGTCGGAGCGGCTGATGTTGTCGACGAGGAGTGCGTCGCATCGGACGGTGCTTCTGGAGCCTTGTGCGCCGTCGAGGATCTGGATGAGTCCTCGGTAGCTGGTGCGTCCGCCGCCTCGGGCTACTGATTTGGAGACGATGGAGCTGGAGGTGTGGGGGGCGGCGTGGACCATTTTGGCGCCGGCGTCCTGGTGCTGGTCTTCGCCGGCGAAGGCGATGGAGAGGGTTTCGCCTTTGGCGTGTTCGCCCAGGAGGAAGACGGCGGGGTATTTCATGGTGACTTTGGATCCGATGTTGCCGTCGATCCATTCCATGGTGGCCCCGGCGTCGCAGGTGGCTCGTTTGGTGACGAGGTTGAAGACGTTGTTGGACCAGTTCTGGATGGTGGTGTAGCGGACGCGGGCGTTCTTCTTGACGATGATCTCGACGACGGCGGAGTGCAGGGAGTCGGATTTGTAGATGGGGGCGGTGCAGCCTTCGACGTAGTGCACGTAGGAGCCTTCGTCCGCGATGATCAGGGTGCGTTCGAACTGGCCCATGTTCTCGGTGTTGATGCGGAAATAGGCTTGGAGGGGGATGTCGACGTGGACGCCCGGGGGGACGTAGATGAAGGAGCCGCCGGACCAGACTGCGGTGTTGAGGGCGGCGAATTTGTTGTCGCCGGGGGGGATGACGGTGCCGAAATATTCTTTGAAGAGCTCTTCGTGTTCGCGTAGTCCGGTGTCGGTATCGACGAAGATGACACCTTTTTCTTCGAGGTCTTCGCGGATCTGGTGGTAGACGACCTCGGATTCGTACTGGGCTGCGACGCCGGCGATGAGGCGTTGTTTCTCGGCTTCGGGGATGCCCAGTTTGTCGTAGGTGGCTTTGATGTCTTCGGGGAGCTCTTCCCAGGTGGTGGCTTGTTTCTCCGTGGATTTCACGAAGTACTTGATGTTCTGGAAGTCGATGCCGGTGAGGTCGCTCCCCCAGCTGGGCATGGGTTTCTTGTCGAAGAGCCGCAGGGACTTGAGTCGGAGTTTGGTCATCCACTCCGGTTCGTTCTTGCGCTGGGAGATGTCGGTGACGACGTCGGTGTTCAGGCCTCGGCGGGCGGAGGCGCCAGCGACATCGCTGTCGGCCCAGCCGTATTCGTATCGGCCTAAATCTTTCAAGCCCGGGTTGAGCTCGTCGATGCTCATCCTTCGCTCCTCTCGGTCTTTTCTTCGTCGCCACTCTGGCGGGGTTGGTGGGCGGCGGTCGTTTCGGTGGTGCCTGCCGGGATGTAGGTGGTGCAGGCGTGTCCTCCGCAGGCCAAGGTGGCGAGTCGTTGGACATGGACGCCCAGCAGACGGGCGAAGGCTTCGGTTTCGGCTTCGCAGAATTGGGGGAATTCTGCGGCGACCTGCTGAACGGGACAGTGTCCTTGGCAGAGCTGGAGGCCGAGGGTGCTGCTGGCCGGGCAGTTGGTGCCGGTGCTGTGGCCGATCGGGCGGGCGGTCGCGGCGAAGCCGTCGGCGGAGAGAGCCGCGGCGAGGGCTTCGGTGCGGCGGGTGATGTCCGGTCCTGCTGCGGAGATGGTGGGCCCGTAGCGTTCTTCGAGGTTCGCGATGCGACGGCGGGCGAAGAGGGTGATGGCTTGGGGGCCGGCTTGTTCGGCGAGGAAGCGGAGTGCCTGGGTGGCGACGTGGTCGTATTCGGTGGTGAGTCCGGCTTGGCTGACGTCGCCGGCGACGTAGGTGCGGGCGGGTCGTCCTGGTCCTCGACGGGTTTCGAGGGCGGGTGCCAGGCGGATCTGTCCGGCGTCCTCGAGGGTGTCCAGGTGTCGGCGGACGCCGGCAGGGGTGAGGCCGAGTTCTTCGGCGAGGGTTCCCGCGGTCACGGGGCCGTGCTCCACTACCGCACGCAGGACCTTCTCGCGGGTGCGTGCGTCCTGGTGGCGGACGCGTGTGGCGTCTCCACCGTGGAGCGGGGCGAAAAACACAACACAAACCTTACCTAATTATTCGGGTGCTTGGTCACCCGCTCGTGGCCGGCAGGGATTCGCGGTGACAGATCGTTGTTTCCGTAGTTGCCCTGGTGGTGGCGGGCCTGTCGGGACGCTCTCGCACCTAGACTTCGGGGCGTGTCCGTTGTGATCGCCGAAAAACTTTGCAAGCGTTTTGGTTCCACCGTCGCGGTGGAGGGAATGAGCTGGTCCGCCCAGCGGGGCGAGGTCACTGTGGTTCTGGGGTCGAATGGTGCGGGGAAGACCACCACGATGGAGTGCCTGGAAGGACTGATCCGTCCGGATGCTGGACGGGTCGAGGTCCTGGGTGTCGACCCCTGGCGAGCGTCGGCGGCTCATCGGGCTCGAGTGGGCGTGATGTTGCAGGACGGGGGGCTGCCGAATGGTGCCCGACCGGTAGCTGTGTTGGCGCATCTTGCACGGTTTTACGAGCGGCCCGTCCCGGTGGAACCCCTGGTTCGACGTCTGGGGATCGACAGGTATGCGCGTACCACTATCCGGAGGCTCTCCGGCGGGCAGCGTCGTCGGGTGGCTTTTGCTGCGGCGCTGGTCGGGTCACCTGAGGTGGTCTTCCTGGACGAGCCGACGTCCGGGTTGGATCCGCATGCACGTCTCGATGTCTACGAGATCGTCCGGGAGCATCGTGATCGTGGGGTGTGCGTGGTGTTGACCACGCATTCCTTCGAGGAGGCCGAGGAGTTGGCGGATCAGGTGGTGGTGGTCCATGGAGGGCGAGCGGTGGCTCGCGGGCCCCTGAGGCAGGTCTGCGGGGGCTCATCTCTTTCGGAGGCATATTTCGCACTCACCGGAAGGGCTCGTGGATGAGTACGTCGACCGGTGGAGGGGATGTCTCGTCTCGTGGCCAGGACGGTCTGCCCGTCGGAGGCGGTGACGCTGCGGCGCCGGGCAGAAGGGTCCTGGCTCAGGCCGGGTTCGACATGGTCACCATTCTGAGTAATGGGGAGCAACTTCTGGTATCTGTGGTTCTTCCGGTGTTTGCGCTGGTGGGCTTGGTTTTTTCTCCTTATCCGGATGTGGGTGGCGGGTCGCGGGTCGAGGTGGTGATGCCCGGCGTGTTGGCATTGGCGTTGCTTTCGTCGGCCTTTACCGGACAGGCCATCGGTACCGGTTTCGATCGGCGTTATGGGGTCTTGCGGTTGTTGGGGACCACTCCCCTGGGCCGGGACGGTTTCTTGTGTGGGCGGGTGCTGGCGGTGTTGTTCATCCAGGTGGTGCAGTTCGCGGTGCTGGGAGTGGCTGGCGGGCTCCTGGGGTGGCGGCCTTCTTGGTCGCTGATTCCTGGGCTGGGGGTGTTCTGGGTGTTGGGTACGTCGACTTTTGTGGCGATGGCGTTGTTGTTGGCCGGGACGTTGCGTGCCGAGGCAGTGCTCGCGTTGGCCAATCTCCTGTGGGTGGTGATGGCCTTCGGCGGAGCTGTCCTGTTACCGGCCCAGGGGTATCCGCGGGTGTGGTCGGTGTTGGTGGGCTTGTTGCCGCCGGGGGCTCTGGGCGAGGGTCTGCGTGCGGCTGCGGGAGGTTCGGTCGCGGTTCTGCCGATGCTCGTCCTGGCGTGTTGGGGTGCGGCGCTGGTTGCTGCCACGGTGCGTTTCTTCCGTTGGTCGGACTGATCGCGGCCCGGGGGGGTGAGGCTGCGTTGAGTGACATGCGGACCGGTCGGCGACCCGTCGTTGCGGTGAGGCCTTCGGTCCCTCTCCGGAACGTACGATGACGCCCGTGACCTCCGACGTATCCCCTGCCCGGCAGACCGACCCCTTTCGGTTGCGGGCGGCACTGATCGCCAATCTTGTCCTCCAAGGCACGATCATCGTCTCCGGTGGGTTGGTCCGGTTGACCGGGTCGGGGCTGGGTTGCCCGACGTGGCCGGAGTGCACGCCCGGATCGTTCACCCCGGTGGCCAAGCAGGCCGAGGGGTGGCATGTGTATGTCGAATTCGGTAACCGGTTGATGACTTTCGTGCTGACTGCGGCGGCCGTCTGGGTGGTGGTGGCAGCTCATCGTCATGGGCGGGCGGTGGGTGGCCCGGAAAGTCGCCGTTTCAGGACGTGGGCGTGGGTGCCGTTGGCCGGGATCTTCGGTCAGGCCGTCGTCGGCGGAGTCATCGTGTTGACCAAACTCGATCCGCGGACAGTGTCTCCACACTTTCTGTTGTCGGTGGCCTTGGTCGCCTACTCGGCATGGCTCCTGGCCTACTACGACAAGGGGTGCCATCCCAGCAGAGCGGTGACCAGCACACTGATGCGTCGGCTGGTCGTGGTCGTGGTTTCGTCCTTTGTGCTGGTGGTCGTTCTGGGTACTGCGGTCACCGGGTCGGGCCCGCATTCCGGGGACGCGGTGGAGAACGTCCGTTTCGGTTTCGACCCGTTGCTGACTTCTCGTCTGCACGCCTTGTCGGTCTGGGTGTTCACGGCGGGGGCCCTCGCCCTGGTCCTGATCTCCCGTCGTGAGTCACGTGATTCAGACCGTCCGGGTGAGTGCCCTCAGGAAGTGCCGCGGTGGTGGACGCTGACCCTGCTGTTGGTGCTGTGCGAAGGTGCTGTCGGTTATCTGCAGTACTTCACCGGGCTTCCGGTCGTCCTGGTGGCCTTCCACATGGGCCTGTCCGCAGTCTTGACCGCTGTGGTCACCTTCGCGGTGATGGCGGGCCGCGCCCCTGCCGCTGAGAGTGTCGCGGTCGAGGTCTGCGACCAGTCGCGAGCGCGGTCGGTGTGATCCGTGGTGGCCGGTCGCGGGCGTGGTGGGTGGCCGGGTCGGTTTTTCGTCTGTCAGGTCAGCGCGGTGAGTGGTAGGTGGACGAGGGGGTCGATGGCTACCGCGATGAAGAGCACCGTCAGGTAGCTGATCGAGTAGTGGAAGAGTCGCATCGGTTTCAGTGAGGCCAGGGAGTCGTTCGCCGGGTTCTTGGCGCGTGAGTGCAGTCGGTGGGCTTCGACGAGGAAGACGATGCCGGAGAGTGCTGCGGTCAGGGTGTAGATCCATCCCATGGGTGCTACGGGGATGAGGGTCAGGGATGTGGTGACGGTGGCCCAGGAGTAGATCACGATCTGGTGTGCGACGTGGAGGTCTTGGGCTACGACGGGGAGCATGGGTACGCCGGCTGCGGCGTAGTCGTCTTTGAAGCGCATCGACAGGGGCCAGTAGTGCGGTGGTGTCCAGAAGAAGACCACGAGGAAGAGGATCACTGGTGTCCAGGTGAGGCTGTCGGTGACGGCTGACCAGCCGATGAGGACTGGCATGCAGCCTGCGGCGCCGCCCCAGACGATGTTCTGGGAGGTTCGTCTTTTCAGGAGCACCGTGTAGAAGCCGACGTAGAGGAAGATCGCGGCGAGGGACAGCCAGGCGGACAGCCAGTTCACGCAGAGGCCCAGGATTGCTACCGAGGCGAGGCCCACGAGGATGCCCAGGGTCAGGGCGCGGCGGGGTGAGATCGCGCCGGTGACCAGGGGGCGGTTTTCCGTGCGGTGCATCAGTCGGTCGATGTCCCGGTCGAGGTAGCAGTTCAGGATGTTGGCGCTGGCGGCGGACAGGGTGCCACCGATCAGGGTTGCTGCGATCAGCCAGGGTGAGGGGATTCCTCGTTGGGCGAGGAACATCACGGGGAAGGTGGTGACGAGGAGGAGTTCGATGATGCGGGGTTTGACCAGCGACATGTAGTCGCCGAAGGTGGCGGCTGGGGCCGGGCCGGTGGCTTCGTGGTCCTCGGTCGGTGCGCTGTGGCGGCGAGGGGGCAGCGTGGTCACGGTGTCCTTCGAGTACCGGAGGCGGTCGGCAGCTTTCTCGACGTCTGGTCGTTGTCGGGAAGCTTTTTCCCCATTCTTCCGTTGAACGAGGTATCGCCAGTCTACGGCGCAGGGGGTGCGCGGGGTGGTGCTCCGAACCCCTGATTTCCAGTGTCTTCAGTGATGGGTACGCTCGAGTGTGGATGTTCCGGTCAGTGCTGCCCGGTACGCCGAACAGCGCCGACGAGTGCGCCCGCAGGTCCGCCTGTGATCTCGCCCAGTGAGGAGAACCAGTGTCTCAGCTACGCCCCTTCGCCCTTCGTGACCAGTCCCTTGCCGCCCCTGTGGCGGAGTCGGTCGGTTGGAGTGATCTCGATGTCCGGGCCGTGGACACCGCGCGCATCCTGGCTGCCGACGCGGTGCAGAAGGTCGGTAACGGGCATCCCGGTACCGCGATGAGTTTGGCGCCGGTGGCCTATCTGCTCTACCAGAACGTCATGAAGTTGGACCCGGCTGATCCGATGTGGTTGGGCAGGGACCGGTTTGTCCTGTCGAATGGGCATTCGAGCCTTACCCAGTACGTTCAGTTGTATCTGGCCGGTATCGGTCTGGAGTTGGATGATCTGAAGGCTTTGCGGACGTGGCGGAGCAAGACTCCGGGGCATCCGGAGGTGCATCACACCACGGGTGTGGAGATCACCACGGGGCCGTTGGGTTCGGGGTTGGCCAGTGCGGTCGGGATGGCGATGGCTCAGCGTCGTCAGCGTGGGATCTTCGATCCTGAGTCGCCGGTCGGGGAGAGCCCTTTCGATCATCATGTGTACGTCGTCGCCGGTGACGGGTGTCTTCAGGAGGGTGTGGCCTCCGAGGCCTGTTCGTTGGCGGGGCATCAGCAGTTGGGCAATCTGACGTTGGTGTACGACTCGAATTACATCTCGATCGAGGATCGTACCGACATCTCCTTCAGCGAGGACGTCGCCGGCCGGTTCACGTCCTATGGGTGGGACGTCCGTCATGTCGACTGGCGTCAGGGCCCGGGGGGTGAGGCCTATGTCGAGGACGTCGACGCCCTGCACGCGGCGATCGAGGAGGGCCGTCGGGTGGCCGACAAACCCACGATCGTCATCCTCGACACGGTGATTGCCTGGCCTGCGCCGACTCTGCAGGACACCGGGAAGTCGCACGGTGCCGCATTGGGCGCCGAGGAGATCCGGGCCACGAAGAAGCTGCTCGGTTTCGACCCCGACGCCGACTTCGCGGTGGACGACGCCGTGATCGCTCACACCCGGGAGGGTTTGGCGGTCCGGGCCCGGGCCGAGCGGGCGCAGTGGGATTCCCGCTTCGAGGCGTGGCGGGCGGCGAACCCGCAGCGGGCGGCGTTGCTCGACCGGGTTCTCGCTCACGAGACGCCTGAAGGTTTCGAGGAGGCGTTCCCGGTCTTCCCCGCGGATGCCAAGGGGATCGCGACCCGTGCCGCGTCCGGGAAGGTCCTGTCGGCGCTGGCCGAGGTCATGCCGGAGTTGTGGGGTGGTTCGGCCGATCTCGCCGAGTCGAACAACACGACGATGGATGGGCAGCCGAGTTTTGTCCCGGCTGAGCACCAGACCCGTTCATGGCAGGGCGGCCCGTACGGGCGCACCTTGCACTTCGGGATCCGGGAGAACGCGATGGGCATGATCCTCAACGGGATCGCTTTGGAGGGTTTGACCCGTCCTTATGGTGGGACCTTCCTGACGTTCTCCGACTTCATGCGTCCGGCCGTGCGATTGGCCGCGCTGCAGAAGATGCCTGCGGTGTTCGTGTGGACACATGATTCTGTCGGTCTGGGTGAGGACGGGCCCACCCATCAGCCGATCGAGCACATCCCCAGCCTGCGGCTCATCCCGAACCTCGAGGTCGTCCGACCTGCCGACGCCAACGAGACCGCTGTGGCATGGCGGACGATCCTGCGCAGTTGGGAGAACCCCAAGGCGATCCTGTTGACACGACAGGCGGTACCCACGGTCGACCGGGAGCGTTATGCCTCTGCCGAAGGTGTCGCCAAGGGCGCCTACGTCCTGGCCGACTGCGAGGGCGAGCCCCAGGTCGTCCTGATGGCCACCGGATCGGAGGTGCAGTTGGCGCTGTCCGCCTACGAGACCTTGTCCGGCGAGGGGATCCGTGCCCGAGTGGTCTCGATGCCGTGCTGGGAGTGGTTCGCCGCTCAGAGCGAGGAATACCGTGAGTCGGTGCTGCCCTCCGGCGTCCGCGCACGGGTTGCCGTCGAGGCCGCGCACTCCGGCCAGTGGCGGGAGTTCGTCGGCGACGCCGGGGTCATCCTGAGCATCGACCACTTCGGCGAGTCTGCTTCAGGTGCGAAACTGTTCGAGGAGTACGGGTTCACGGCGGAGCGTGTCGTCGCCGCCGCCAAGCAGACCATGTCCGCTGTGGAAGGGGCCAGATGACGCAGAACCCACGGCTGGAGCGGCTCGCCGGTGAAGGCGTGTCCGTCTGGCTCGACGACCTGAACCGGGCGATGATCACCTCGGGTGAGCTGGCTTCGCTCGTGGACGACCAGGGCGTGGTCGGTGTCACCACGAATCCGACGATCTTCGCTGGCGCGCTCAGAGACGGGGACGCTTACGCCTCCCAGCTCGTTGAGCTCGCCGGTGAAGGCGTGGGCGTCGACGAGGCGGTATTGGTGATCACGACCGATGACGTCCGGCAGGCTTGCGATGCGCTGCGTCCGGTGTACGACCGGACGCAAGGGCAGGACGGGCGGGTGTCGATCGAGGTCGACCCCCGTCTGGCCCGGGACACGGCGGCGACGGTGGATATGGCTCGCCGGTTGTGGTCCGTCGTGGACCGACCGAATGTGATGATCAAGGTCCCGGCGACGGTCGAGGGGTTGCCGGCCATCTCGACACTCATCGCCGAGGGCATCGATGTGAATGTCACCTTGATCTTCTCGCTGGATCGTTATCGGGCGGTCATGAACGCCTACCTGACGGGTCTGGAGCAGGCCCGTCAGGCGGGGCGTCCGTTGGACCGCATCCATTCGGTGGCGTCCTTCTTCATCAGCCGCGTCGACAGTGACATCGACGCGCGGTTGGACGAATTGGGTTCCTCGGAGGCTGCGGCTCTGCGGGGCAGAGCGGGTATCGGCAACGCCTGTCTGGCCTATCAGGCTTATGCGGAAACCTTCAGTACGCCCCGGTGGGCGAATCTCGCCGATGACGGGGCCCGCCCCCAACGCCCGTTGTGGGCTTCCACCGGGGTGAAGGATCCCTCCTATCCGGACACGATGTACGTGACCGGGTTGGTGGCACCGGGGACGGTGAACACGATGCCTCGGGCGACATTGGCTGCGGTGGCCGACCACGCCGAGATCCTCGGTGACGTGATGACCGATTCGGTCGAGTCCGCAGCAACGGTCCTGGACGATCTGGAACGGCTGGGGATCTCGTACACCGAGGTCGTGGAGAAGTTGGAGACCGAGGGCTTGGTGAAGTTCGAGGACTCCTGGTCCGAGCTGTTGTCCTCGGTGGAGTCCGAGCTCAGGAAAGTGCGTGACTGAATGAGTCCTGCTCAGATCACTCCCGGTGTCAATCCGTTGCGGGATACGCGGGACAAGCGTCTCCCACGGATCGCCGGCCCGTGTGCGATGGTGATGTTCGGGGTGACCGGTGACCTCGCCCGTAAGAAGCTCCTCCCGGCGATCTACGATCTCGCGAACCGAGGGTTGTTGCCGCCAGGATTCTCACTGGTGGGTTTCGGTCGGCGGGACTGGCGCGACGAGGACTTCGCCGCTGTCGTGCACGAGGCGGTGCGGGCCCATGCTCGCACCGCCTTCCGAGAGGAGGTGTGGCGTCAGCTCCTCGAAGGTGTTCGTTTCGTCTCGGGAGCCTTCGACGACGACGACGCTTTCGACCGGCTCAGCGCCACCGTGAAGGAGCTCGACGAGCAACGTGGCACCGGAGGCAATCACGCCTTCTACCTGTCGATCCCTCCGTCTTATTTCGGTCCGGTGTGTCAACAGCTGCAGCGTTCTGGGCTGGCGTCCTCCAGGGAGGATGCCTGGCGCCGGGTGATCATCGAGAAACCTTTCGGCGACGACCTCGCCAGCGCCCGGATACTGAACGAGATCGTGGAGGACGTCTTCCCCGCCGACTCGGTCTTCCGGATCGACCACTACCTGGGGAAGGAAACCGTCCAGAACTTGTTGGCCCTGCGTTTCGCCAACGAACTGTTCGAACCGATCTGGAACAGCAACCACATCGACCATGTGCAGATCACCATGGCGGAGGACATCGGGATCGGAGGACGTGCCGGTTACTACGACGGGATCGGCGCGGCGAGGGATGTCATCCAGAACCATCTGCTGCAGCTGTTGGCCTTGACCGCGATGGAGGAGCCGATCTCCTTCGCAGCGCATCATCTGCGCGCCGAGAAGGAGAAGGTCCTCTCCGCGGTCAGGCTCGCCGGCCCGGTGGAACAGGCTACGGCTCGCGGACGTTATGGCGCGGGCTGGCAGGGCGGTGTCCCGGTGGGGAGCTATGCCGATGAACACGGTGTCGACGTGAACTCGACGACCGAGACCTTTGCCGCGTTGAAACTCGTTGTGGAGACTCGGCGGTGGGCAGGGGTGCCTTTCTACCTGCGCACCGGGAAGAGACTGGCCAAACGGGTCACCGAGATCGCCCTGGTCTTCAAGAGAGCACCGCATCTACCTTTCGACGAGACCGATGCCGAGGAGCTCGGACAGAATGCGATCGTCATCCGGGTCCAGCCCGACGAGGGAGTGACCATGCGTTTCGGTGCGAAGGTACCCGGAGCGCAGATGGAGGTCCGGGAGGTCTCCATGGATTTCGGATACGGACGCTCCTTCACCGAGTCCAGCCCGGAAGCCTACGAACGGTTGATCCTCGACGTGTTGTTGGGTGACCCGCCGTTGTTCCCCCGACACGAGGAGGTCGAACTGTCCTGGCAGATCCTCGACCCGGTGACCCGGGCTTGGGCGCTCTCCCCCGAACGGCCACAGACGTACCCGGCGGGGCAGTGGGGCCCGCAGAGTGCGCACGACATGCTGTCCCGTGACGGCCGCGTCTGGAGGATGCCATGATTGTGGATCTGCCTGGTACCACCGTCGGGGCCCTGTCCTCCCGGCTGCAGGGGCTACGTGAGGACACCGGCGCGATGGCGTTGAGCAGGGTATTGACCCTGGTCATCGTCGTGGACGATGAACATGCCGAAGAGACTCTGCGCGTCGCGACTCAGGCGACCCACCAACATCCCAGTCGGATCGTCTGTGTGGTCAACAGCACCCGACGGGGCAAGAACAGGATCGACGGACAGATCAGGGTCGGTGGTGACGCCGGGGCTTCGGAGATCGTCGTCCTGAGGCTGTTCGGGGAAGTGAACGGCCACGCCGAATCTGTGGTACTGCCCTTCCTGCTCCCGGATTCACCGGTCGTGGCCTGGTGGCCGCAGAATGCTCCGAAGAATCCGGCACAGGATCCGGTCGGAGCTCTGGCCCGCCGCCGGATCACCGACGCGGAGCATTCCTCCGACCCGTTGAAGGCGATCTTCGCCCGTCCGAGAACATATGCCGCCGGTGATACCGATCTGGCCTGGACCAGGGTCACCAGGTGGAGGGGTGTCCTCGCGGCCGCTCTGGAACAGCCGCCTTTCGAGCCGGTCATCCATGTCACCGTCTGCGGTGGAGAGGATTCCGCGTCCACGGACCTGATCGCAGGCTGGCTGGCCCATCGTCTGGAATGCTCGGTGACCCGCGAACGAGCCGCTCCTGGCGCAGGCCTGCTGTCGGTCGTCCTGGAACGGGAAAGCGGCGCGTTGGAACTGACCCGCCCGGACGGACTGGTGGCGGTGCTCTCCCAGCCCGGACAACCAGTGCGTCGGATCGCCCTGGCCCGACGGACCGACGAGGAATGTCTCGCCGACGAGCTTGCCCGGTTGGACCCGGACGAGGTCTACGAAGAGTCCTTGGTGAAAGGTCTTCCCCTGGTCAAGGGGGCGGCCGAGAGCTGATCTGCGATATTCAAAAACGGCTGGGGCCGGGGACCATCAAGATGGTCCCCGGCCCCAGCCGTATCGAAAAGTACGATCAGCTGCCGGTCGTGCGCTTGCGCAGCGCTCCGAGGGCCTCTGCCAAGATCGCTTCCCCGTCGGCGTCAGTACGCCTTTCCTTCACATAGGCCAGGTGGGTCTTGTACGGCGCATGTCTTAAGGCGTCCGGGGGACACTCCCGGTCCTGCCCTGCTGGGAAACCGCATCGGGGGCAGTCCCAGGTAGCGGGGGTGTTGGATTCTGCTTCGGCAGAGAAACTGAGTCGGGTCTCGTGTCCGTTGGCACACCAGTAGGTCACATCGACCCGTGGCGCGGATTCCCCTCTTTCGCTCTCCCCCATGGGCCCTGCACCGATTCTGCTACCGCGAATCGCACTGGCACCGGTCATCGGAGCTCCTCAAGAAAAATGTCCGGCACAGCCCCGTCGGAGGCAGCGCCGGACAAGGACGGATCAGCCTTTGAAACGTTCCAGAAGTCCGAGCCCCACGATGCAGACGAACCACATCAGGGCGATAGCGATGGTGATCCGGTTGAGGTTCCGCTCGGCAACGGAGGATCCGCCCATGGTGTTGGAGAAACCACCACCGAACATGTCGGACATTCCTCCACCTTTGCCCTTATGCAAGAGGATCAGGAAGGTCAGGAAGATGCAACCCAACACCAGGAAGACCTGGAGCGCGATCTTCAAAACATCCACTCGTGCGCCACCTTGTCCTTAGCACGGAGAACTTGTCTCGGGGAATACCCCGACCGCTGCAGAGCTTACCGGACGCTCCTGCCCTCGCCGACCCGGTCGGCCGGCCCGAGGCGGCGACACGCTTTGGTGAGCCGTCCCGGACCTGCCGACATGCGAGGACCTGCAGGTCCTGAGTCAGTTCTTCGCGGCCTCGAACCCGCAGATCGCCGCGAATTCTTCCGGCTGCAGCGAAGCCCCGCCGACCAATGCGCCGTCCACATCCGGTTTGGCCATGATGGCGCTCACATTGCCGGACTTGACCGAACCTCCGTAGAGCACACGGATCCCATCGGCGATCTCCTGGCCGTACAACTCGGCGAGCTTCACCCGAATGGCGCCACAGACCTCCTGGGCGTCCTCGGGCGTGGCGACCTCGCCGGTGCCGATCGCCCAGATGGGTTCGTAAGCCACCACGATCGAAGCAGCCTGCTCAGCGGGAACACCCTGCAGATCGGCTTCGATCTGGGTCAGGACGTGGGCGACCTGGCCGCCGGCCTTCCGGACGTCGAGGCCCTCGCCGCAGCACAGGATCGGCGTGAGCCCGTGCTCGTAGGCCGCCTTCACCTTCGCATTGAGCAGCTCGTCGGACTCGCCGTGGTACTCACGACGTTCGCTGTGCCCGATGATGACGTAGGTGCATCCCAGCTTGGACAGCATCGGACCGGAGATCTCACCGGTGTAAGCGCCCTCGGTGTGCCGAGAGATGTCCTGCGCGCCATAACGCAGCTCGAGTTTGTCACCCTCCACCAGGGTCTGCACGGTACGCAGGTCGGTGAACGGCGGGCAGACCGCGACTTCCACCTCGGTGAAGTCGTGCTTGGCGTCCTTCAACGACCAGTCCAGCTTCTGCACCAGATGCGTCGCCTGCAGGTGGTCGAGGTTCATCTTCCAGTTGCCCGCCATCAGCGGGGTACGGGTCGTCACTGTTCAGCTCTCCAGGATCTCGATGCCGGGGAGGGTCTTCCCCTCCAGGTACTCAAGGCTTGCTCCACCGCCGGTGGAGATGTGACCGAACTGGTCGTCGGTGAAGCCAAGCTGGCGCACTGCGGCAGCGGAGTCGCCCCCGCCGACCACGGTCAACGCCCCGGATGCCGTTGCATCGACCAGCGCTTGCCCCACAGCCTTGGTTCCGCCGGAGTAAGGCGCCATCTCGAACGCCCCCATCGGGCCGTTCCAGAAAACCGTCTTGCAGTCGACGATCTTGCTCGCGAACAGTTCTCGGGACTTCGGACCGATATCCAGGCCCATCCAGTCCGCGGGGATCTCATCGGAGGAGACGATCTTCGTCTCGACCTGGTCGGAGAACTCCGGCGCGATCACCGTGTCGATCGGCAGCACGATCTCCACACCCTTGGCCTCGGCCTCGGCGAGATAAGCCGCGCAGGTCTCGACCTTCTCCGGGTCCAACAAGGACGTCCCGACCTCGTAGCCCTTCGCCTTGAGGAAGGTGTAGGCCATACCGCCACCGATGATGAGCCGGTCGGCGGTCTTCATCAGATTGGCGATGACAGCCAGCTTGTCGGCTACCTTCGCGCCGCCCAGTACGACGGCATAGGGTCGCTTGGGCTCCTGGGTCAGACGCTTCAGGACCTCGACCTCGGTGCCCACGAGCCCGCCGGCGAAGTGCGGCAGCCGGGTCGCCACGTCGTAGACGCTGGCCTGTTTGCGATGCACCACACCGAATCCGTCGGAGACGAAGAAGTCCGCGAAGGCCGCGAGCTCGTCGGCGAAGGCGCCCCGCTCGGATTCGTCCTTGCTGGTCTCCCCCGCGTTGAAACGCAGGTTCTCCAGGAGCGCGATCTCACCGTCCTGGAGGTCGGCGACGGCCTTCTTCGCCGATTCGCCCACCGTGTCGGTGGCGAAGCGAACAGTGGTGCCGAGCAGCTCGGAGAAACGGTCCACGACGGGAGCCAAGGAGTACTTCGCCTCGGGCGCACCTTTGGGACGGCCCAGGTGAGCGACGACGACGACGGCGGCACCAGCAGAGGCCAGAGCCTTGATCGTCGGCACGGATGCGCGCAGGCGCCCGTCGTCCGTGATGTTCTTGGCGTCGTCGAGCGGGACGTTCAGGTCGCTGCGGACGAGCACGCGTTTGCCGTGCAGGTCCTGCCGGAGCAGGTCCTCCGTGGTCTTCATGGTTCTCCTCGCGAAAGGGCGGTAGATGTCGTGGGAATACGCCCGTGCGCCGGGTGGCCGGGGGGCCGCCCGGCGCACGGGGTCGTTCAGCGCAGTCGCGTGATCAGAGCTTGCTGGCGACCAGCGAGGTGAGGTTAACGAGCTGGTTGCTGTAGCCCCACTCGTTGTCGTACCACCCGACGACCTTGACCTGGTTCCCGATGACCTTGGTCAGCTGGGCGTCAAAGATGCAGGCTGCGGGGTCGGTCTCGATGTCCTTGGAGACGATCGGGTCCTCGGTGTACTTCAGGATGCCCTGGAGGCGTCCGCTCTCGGCGGCGGCCTTGATGAGGGCGTTGACCTCTTCGACAGTGGTCTCGCGAGACGCTTCGAAGGTGAGGTCGGTCGCGGAGCCGGTGGGCGTGGGCACGCGCATCGCGTAACCGTCGAGCTTGCCCTTCAGCTCAGGCAGAACCAGGGCGACCGCCTTGGCGGCGCCGGTGGTGGTCGGCACCATGTTCAGGGCGGCGGCGCGGCTGCGACGCAGGTCCTTGTGCGGGCCGTCCTGCAGGTTCTGGTCCTGCGTGTACGCGTGGATGGTGGTCATGAGCCCCTTGACGATGCCCAGACCGTCGTTGAGCACCTTGGCCATCGGCGCGAGGCAGTTGGTGGTGCAGGAGGCATTGGAGATGATCGTCTGGGAACCGTCGTACTGGTCCTCGTTGACACCCATGACCACGGTGAGGTCTTCGTTCTTCGCGGGAGCGGAGATGATGACCTTCTTGGCGCCGGCCTCGATGTGGGCCTTGGCCTTGGTGGCGTCGGTGAAGAAACCGGTCGACTCGATCACGATGTCGACGTTGTTGGTGCCCCAGGGCAGCTGAGCCGGGTCGCGCTCTTCGAAGGCGAGGATCTTCTTGCCGTCCACGGTGATGGAGGTCTCGTCGAAGGTGACCTCACCGGGGAAACGTCCCAGGATCGAGTCGTACTTGAGCAGGTGTGCCAGCGTCTTGTTGTCGGTCAGGTCGTTGACCGCCACGATCTCGATGTCCGCGCCGGACGCCACGACAGCGCGGAAGAAGTTGCGGCCAATACGGCCAAAGCCATTGATACCAACGCGAACAGTCACGTTCTTGCCTTCCTGGTGTGCCTTTCACGGTCCGGCGAGGGGCCTGGCGTCCATCCATGGAGGGCGTCTATGGCGCTCAGACAGTGGACGTCGAGCCGATACGCCGTCGTACGACACCACCGACCCTAACGGTTTCCTGCGGGAGTTCACACCTCGGGGGCCGGGACGTAAGGCCCACATCGGCGTTCGGTGCGCCGAACTGTCATCGGAGGACGCTGGGGAGTCGGCCGTTCCCGTCAGGTGATAGCTGTCTGATTTCGTTCTGGGACAAGGGATCAGGCATCCAAAAGCTCTTCTGAGAGACCTGCTTCGGTGCCGGGGATCCCCAACTCCGCGGCCCGCTTGTCTGCCATGGCCAGGAGCCGTCGGATCCGACCGGCGACAGCATCCTTGGTCATCGGCGGTTGAGCCAGCGAACCCAACTCCTCGAGACTGGCCTGTTTGTGGTCGAGCCGGAGCTGCCCCGCCTCACGCAGATGGTCGGGAACCTCCTCACCGAGGATCTCCAAAGCCCGGTTGACCCGCGCACCCGCGGTCACCGCGGCTCGAGCCGATCGGCGCAGGTTCGCGTCGTCGAAATTGGCCAATCGGTTCGCCGTCGCCCGGACCTCACGCCGCATCCGACGCTCTTCCCAGGCCAGGACCGCGTCATGGGCGCCCATCCGGGTGAGGATCGCACCGATGGCATCGCCGTCCCGGATCACCACTCGGTCCACCCCGCGCACCTCACGGGCCTTGGCCTGAATACCCAGTCTGCGTGCTGCACCCACCAGGGCGAGCGCAGCCTCAGGGCCGGGGCAGGTGACTTCCAAGGAGCTGGATCGGCCGGGTTCGGTGAGGGAGCCGTGTGCGAGAAAGGCTCCGCGCCAGGCGGCTTCGGCGTCGGATGCGGCGCCGTTGACGACACGGGGCGGGAGGCCGCGGACCGGTCGTCCTCGTTGGTCGACGAGTCCGCTCTGGCGGGCGAGTGCTTCGCCGTCGGCGTCTACGCGGACGACATAGCGGTTGCCTTTGCGGAGACCGGATTCGGAGACGACGACGAGTTCAGAGGTGTGTCCGTAGACCTCGGTGATGTCCTTGCGGAGTCGGCGTGCCGCGGATGCGGTGTCGAGTTCCGCCTCGACCACGATGCGGCCGGCGATGAGGTGTAGTCCTCCGGCGAAGCGCAGTATCGCCGAGACCTCGGCCTTGCGGCAGCTGGGTTTGGTCACCGGCAGGCGGCTCAGTTCGTCCTTGACATTCGCGGTCATGGCCATGCCGTCCATAGTGCCACTGCAACAGGGACCTTCGGTCCGAGATCCCGGATCGGGAGTTACCCTCCGAAGACATCGCGGTAGGCCGCCGCCAGTCGGAGGACGTCGTGGACGGAGGGGCGGTCGGTGGCGGCGACTCCGGCGACGACCAGTTCGGCACCGAGCGCTGCTGCTGCCGACTCGACCCGGTCTCGGTCGTCGATGACCCGGGGGTCGGCCAGGACGACGTCGAGTCGGAGGTCGGGCGCGTAGGAGGCCAGGACCTCCAGGTGGCGGGCCGCGGTGAAGCCTTGGGTCTCGGTGGTGTTCATTTCCACGTTCAGGGTGAGTAGCCGGTGGGCCGAGGTGTCGGTGAGGGCTCGGGCGAGGTCGGGGACGAGGAGGTGGGGCATGACGGAGGTGAACCAGGATCCCGGGCCGAGGACGACCCACTCGGCGTCGTGGACCGCGGTGACCGCTTCGGGGTGGGCCGGGGGGTCGGCGGGTTCGAGGCTGATGTCGAGGACCTTGCCGCGGGTCTTGGCGACGGCGGCCTGGCCGTGGACCGTGACGATGCCGTTCGGGGTGTCGGGGTCGAGTCCTCGGACGTGGGCGGAGATGGCCAGTGGGGTGGCGGCCATGGGCAGGACCCGCCCTCGGGCGTTGAGGAGTCGGGCCACCACGTCGAGGCCTTGGACGGTGTCGCCGAGTAGGTCCCAGAGCGCGACGATCAGCAGGTTGCCCACGGCGTGTCCGCCCAGGGGTCCGTTGCCCTCGAAGCGGTGTTGCAGGACGTCGCCCCACAGCTGTCCCCAGGCCGAGTCGTCGCACAGTGCGGCCAAGGCCATGCGGAGGTCACCGGGCGGGGGGATGTCGTATTCGCTTCGGAGGCGGCCGCTGGAGCCGCCGTCGTCTGCGACGGTCACCACCGCGGTGATGTCGTCCGATACGTGGCGTAGCGCGGCGAGAGAGGCTGCTAGCCCATGTCCTCCTCCCAAGGCGACGACAGATGGCCGTCCTGGCATGTCATTCCCGTCCGAGGTCACGATGGAAGAGAATGGTGGCGATCTCCGGGGTGTGCAAGCGGAGGGCCAGTCTTTCGGCGACGGCGACCGAACGGTGTTTACCTCCGGTGCACCCGATGGCGACGGTGATGTACCGGCGTCCTTCGTGGAGATAGCCCGCCAGCATCGGTTCCATGAGGGAGACCAGACGGTCCACGAACTCCAGCGCACACGGTTGGGACATGACATAGGAGGCGACGGCTTCGTCCCGTCCTGTCGAGCTGCGGAGCTCGGGGATCCAGTACGGATTGGGCAGGAAGCGCATGTCGAAGACGAGGTCCGCGTCCAGGGGGACGCCGTATTTGAACCCGAAGGAGACCAGCGCGATCCGCAGCCGGGTGCTGCTGGTGCCTCCCATCACGTCGCGGACCTTCGCCGAGAGCTGGTGGACGTTCAGGCCTGAGGTGTCGACCACCAGGTCGGAGTCTGCGCGGAGGTCCGCCAGTTTGTCCCGCTCGGCCTGGATACCGTCCAGCAGCCGGCCGTCCCCCTGGAGAGGGTGGGGGCGGCGCACGCTCTCGAAGCGACGGATCAGGGACTCGTCGTTCGCGTCGATGAAGATGACCCGAGGTTGCATCCCCATCGACCGCAAGGAGGAGAGTGCCTCCTGGAAGTCGTTGAAGAACCCTCGTGAACGGGCGTCGACCACGGCAGCGAGCCTGGTCACGGTGGATGTGGGGCCTGCGCTGAGCTGTGCCAGCTGAGGGAGCATCGACGCGGGCAGGTTGTCGACGACATACCAGCCGAGGTCCTCCAGGGCGTGCGCGGCCGTCGAACGTCCGGCGCCGCTCATCCCGGTGACGATCGTCAGTTCCAACTCCGCAGAGTGTTCGTCGACCGGCGCCGGTGGAGCGTCCGGTCGGGTCTTCGTCGAGTCGGTCATGTGGTCCCCTCCCGTTGTGTTCACTCCAGGATCTCACCGGTTTCTGCATGAATCGGAGGAACTCGTGTCCGCTCGGCTGATCTCAGATGCTCGGACACCGTCCTGGCCAGGGCAGGACCTATCCCGGGTGCGGTCGACAGCTCCTCCGGAGTTGCCTCGCGCAGGGCACGGACGGTACCGAAGGCGTCCAGGAGCGCCTGGCGCCGGGCCGGGCCCAGGCCGGGGATATCGTCGAGGTCACTGGCGGTCATGCTTTTCGAGCGGCGTTTACGGTGGAAGGTGATCGCGAAACGGTGGGCTTCGTCCCGGACCCGTTGCAACAGGAAGAGCCCGTCGCTGTGCCGAGGAAGCACCACCGGGAACTCTTCACCGGGCAGCCAGATCTCCTCGAGTCGTTTGGCCAGGCCGACGACCGGCAGGTCGACGACCCCCGCGTCGGCGAGCGCACGGTGTGCCGCGTTGACCTGGGGTGCTCCCCCGTCGACTACGACGAGGTGCGGGGCATAGGCGAAGCGGCGTGGACGTCCGGTGTCCGGATCGATCTTCGAGGATGCCTCGGTGTTCTCGGGGCGGCCGTCCTGTGGGGGGCGGCGGAAACGTCGGGTGAGGACCTCGTGCATGGCTGCGGTGTCGTCATTGCGTCCGGTGGGTCCTTCGCCGTGGACGATGAACCTGCGGTATTCGTTCTTGCGGGGTAGGCCGTCTTCGAAGACGACCATCGAGGCCACGACGTCGGTGCCTTGGATGTGGGAGACGTCGAAGCATTCGATGCGCAGGGGCGCGGTGTCCAGTCCGAGTGCTTCCTGGAGTTCGGCGAGGGCTTGTCCACGTGCGGTGAGATCGCCGGAGCGGGTGACCTTGTGTCTGGCCAGGGCTTGTTCTGCGTTGCGGGTCACGGTGGCGGTCAGGGTGGCTTTGTCTCCTCGGCGTGGGGACCGGAGTGTCACCCGTCCGCCTCTGAGTCGGGAGAGCCAGTCCTCGAAGACGGCGGGGGGTTCTGGGAGGTCGGGGACGAGGACTTCGCGGGGTACGGATTCGCCGGATTCGCCGCCGTAGATCTGTTGCAGGAGGTGCCCGATGAGTGCGGGGTTGTCCTCGTCTTCCCGTTCGGTGATCCATCCTCGTTGGCCTCTGATACGGCCTCCTCTGACGTGGAAGACCTGGACGGAGGCTTCGAGTTCGTCTCCGGCGAAACCGAAGACGTCGGCGTCTGTGGCGTCGGGGAGAACCACGGCGGATCGTTCCATCGTTTTCTGCAGCGCGGTTCGTCGGTCTCGGAGTCGGGCGGCTTCTTCGAAGCGTAGGTCTGTGGCAGCGGCGTGCATCTGTTTCTCGAGTTCGCGGACGAAACGTCCGGTGTCGCCGGCGAGGAAGGAACACAGGTCCGCGGCGACGGCACGGTGGTCGGAGGCGTTGATCCGGCCTACGCAGGGTGCGGTGCATTTGTCGATGTAGCCGAGCAGGCACGGACGTCCGGACAGGTGGGCTCGGCGGAAGACGGTGGCGGTGCATGTCCGGACGGGGAAGACGCGGAGGAGTTCGTCGAGGGTTTCTCGTAGGGCCCAGACGTGGGCGTAGGGGCCGAAATAGCGGGTGCCTGGTTTCTTGGCTCCGCGGAAGACGTGTGCGCGGGGGAATTCGTCCGACATGGAGACGGCGAGATAGGGGTAGGACTTGTCGTCCCGGTATTTGACGTTGAATCGGGGGTCGAATTCCTTGATCCAGCTGTATTCCAGTTGTAGCGCTTCGACCTCGGTCGTCACCGTTGTCCATTCGACGGCGGCTCCGGTGCAGACCATGCGTCGGGTGCGTGGGTGGAGCCGGGTCAGGTCCTGGAAGTAGGAGGAGAGTCGGGCGCGGAGGTTCTTGGCCTTGCCGACGTAGATGACCTGCCCGTTGTCGTCGCGGAAGCGGTAGACCCCGGGGTCGGTGGGGATCTCGCCGGGGCGCGGTCGGTATGTCGATGGGTCGGCCACGAGGCACAGCGTACGACGAGGGGTACGTCTGGGGGTGTGTGCTGGTCGGGTCAGGCCAGGGTGACTTTGTCTCCGTCGACGGTGGCTTTTGCGGGGGTCAGGCCGGTGCTCGCGGGGCCGACTTTGACTTTTCCGTCTTTGGGGTCGAATTCGCTGCCGTGGAGGGCACAGCGTAGGTTTCCGCGGCTGGAGATGTCGGTGATCCTGGCTCCTTGGTGGGGGCAGATGTCGCTGAAGACGACGTAGCTCCCGGCCTCGGGTTGGGCGAGGATGACGCCTTCGCCGAGGACTGCTGCCTTTCCGACGTCGACCTTGTTGCTTTTCACCGCGTCGGTGATCTTCTGGGTGGCGGCGGGCGAAAGTGAACGGGGCGCGCTGGGGGGTGTGTTGGCGGAGGGTCCGCCTTTGTCGCCGCATCCGGTCAGGAGGGTGACGGTCGCTCCGGCGATGGTAAGGGTCGTTCCGGCCCGGAGCATGTCACGGCGGCTGAGGACGGGGGCGGTGTGGGAACCGGTGGCGGTCATGTTCCATTCCTTCTGTTCGTGGTCGAGCCGATGGTGTGGCGCTCTAGGCGTTCCGTGCCCGGCGGGCGGCGGATCCGCCGGCTCGTTTCGTGGACGTGGCGGGTCGTCGGGCTGTTTCTCGGGAGGTGCCCTCGGGGGAGGTGGGCGGTGGTGGAGCAACAGGGACCGGTCCGTGGGCGGCGAGCAGTGGTGCGAGGAAATGTCCCGTATAGCTGGCTTCGACGGCGACGATCTCCTCGGGAGTTCCTTCGGCGACGACGGTGCCCCCGTTGTCACCGCCTTCGGGGCCCATGTCGATGACCCAGTCGGCGCTCTTGACGACATCGAGGTTGTGTTCGATGACGATCACCGTGTTGCCTTTGTCGACCAGCCCCTGCAGGACTTCCAGCAGCTTGCTGATGTCGTCGAAGTGCAGTCCCGTGGTGGGTTCGTCGAGGACGTAGATGGTGCGTCCGGTGGAGCGTTTCTGCAGTTCTGAGGCGAGTTTCACCCGTTGGGCCTCACCACCGGACAAGGTGGTGGCGCTCTGTCCGAGACGGACATATCCCAGGCCGACCGCGTTCAACGTGGTCAGGTGGCGGGCGATGGCGGGAACTGCGGCGAAGAACTCTGCGGCCTCTTCGATGGGCATGTCCAGGACGTCGGCGATGGTGCGACCCTTGAAGTGGACTTCCAAGGTCTCCCGGTTGTAGCGGGCTCCGTGGCAGACCTCGCAGGGCACGTAGACGTCCGGGAGGAAGTTCATCTCGATCTTGAGGGTGCCGTCACCGGAGCAGGCGTCGCACCGGCCGCCCTTGACGTTGAAGGAGAACCGTCCTGGTTGATATCCGCGGATCTTGGCCTCGGTGGTCTCGGCGAACAGTTTTCGCACATGGTCGAAGACTCCGGTGTAGGTGGCCGGGTTGCTGCGTGGGGTCCGCCCGATAGGGCTCTGGTCGACGTGGACGACCTTGTCGAGATGTTCCAGGCCGGTGACGGTGCGATGCCGGCCCGGGACGTGGCGGGCGCCGTTGAGCCGGTTGGCCATGACGTTGTAGAGGATGTCGTTGACCAGGGTCGACTTACCTGAGCCGGAGACCCCGGTGACAGCGACGAACAGACCCAGGGGGAAGCTGACGTCGACCTCACGCAGGTTGTTTTGGCGAGCGCCACGGACGGTGACCTGCCGGTCGGGTGACATCGGGCGTCGGGCGGCCGGTAGGCGGATGGTTCTACGCCCGGAGAGATAGGCGCCGGTGACCGATTCGTGGTTGGTGAGGAGCCCCGGGAGGTCACCGGAGTACACGACCTGTCCTCCGTGTTCGCCGGCGTGGGGTCCGATGTCGACGATCCAGTCGGCGGCGGCGATGGTGTCCTCGTCGTGTTCGACGACGATGAGGGTGTTGCCCAGGTCACGCAGTCTGGTCAGGGTCTGGATGAGTCGGTGGTTGTCGCGTTGGTGCAGGCCGATGGAGGGTTCGTCCAGGACGTAGAGCACTCCGACGAGGCCGGAGCCGATCTGGGTGGCCAGGCGGATGCGTTGGGCCTCGCCGCCGGAGAGGGTCGCGGTAGGACGGTCCAGAGAGAGATATTCCAGGCCTACGTCGAGGAGGAAGCCGAGTCGGGCCTCGATCTCTTTCAGGACGCGTTCGGCGATCTGTGCTTCACGGGAGGTCAGGGTCAGGGAGGACAGGAAGGTGGCGCATTCCGCGATGGACATCGCTGAGACGTCGGCGATGTTCTTCCCTGCGATGAGCACGGACAATGCTTCGGGTTTGAGTCTGGCTCCGTGGCAGTCGGGACAGGGGGTCTCGCGCATGTACGCCTCGTACTTGTCCCGCGAGTAGTCGGAGTCGGTCTCGGCGTGTCGCCGTTTCACCATGGCGACGGCACCTTCGAACCCTGTGGTGTAGGCCCGTTCACGACCGTAGCGGTTGCGGTATTTCACGTGGACCCGGTAGTCCCTGCCGTGCAGGAGCGCTTCCTTGGCGCGTTCGGGGAGCGCTTTCCAGGGCTTGTCGAGGGAGAAGGACAGTTCCTCTGCGAGCGCGGTGACCACGCGGAGCTGGTACTCCTGCATGGTTCGCCCCTGGGCCCAGGGTGCGATAGCTCCTTCGCGGAGGGTGAGTTCCTCGTCGGGGACGAGCAGTTCCGGGTCGACCTCGAGGCGGGTGCCGATGCCGGTGCAGGTGGGGCAGGCGCCGTAGGGGCTGTTGAAGGAGAAGGTGCGTGGTTCGATCTCGTCGACGGACAGGGGGTGTTCGTTGGGGCAGGCCATCAGTTCGGAGAACCGGCGTTGGCGGCTCCAGCCGGGGATCTGTCCGGCGGGGTCGTCGCCGGCGTCGACGAGGTCGATGACGACCAGACCGCCGGAGAGGTGGAGCGCGGTTTCCACGGAATCGGTGAGTCGTCTTTGCGCGGAGGTGTCTTCGCCTTTGGCGACGAGCCGGTCGACGACGACGTTGATGTGGTGTTTCTTCTGTTTCTCCAAGGCGGGTACGTCGTCGAGGGGGTGGGTCTGGCCGTCGACCTGTACGCGGGAGAAGCCTTTGCTGCGGAGTTCGGTGAACAGGTCGACGAATTCGCCTTTGCGTCCGCGGACCACCGGGGCGAGGACCTGGAAGCGGGTGCGGACGGGCAGGGTGAGGACCTTGTCGACGATCTGTTGGGGGCTCTGTCGCATGATCTGTTCTCCGCAGATCGGACAGTGCGGGATTCCGGTGCGGGCGAAGAGTAGGCGGAGGTAGTCGTATACCTCAGTGATGGTTCCGGCGGTGGAGCGGGGGTTCCGGTTCGTGGATTTCTGGTCGATGGACACCGCCGGGGACAGGCCTTCGATGAAGTCCACATCGGGTTTGTCCATCTGGCCGAGGAACTGGCGGGCATAGGCCGAGAGTGATTCCACGTATCGGCGTTGTCCTTCGGCGAAGATCGTGTCGAAGGCCAGCGAGGACTTCCCTGACCCGGACAGCCCGGTGAAGACGCACAGGGCGTTCCTCGGGATGGAGATCGAGACATTCTTCAGGTTGTGCTCGCGGGCACCGCGTACGACGAGACGGTCACGGTCGTGCGCGGGGGGAGAAGTGTTTTCGGGCACCTGATCATGCTAGGGCGCCGGTCCGACAAGTCATCCTGATGTGCATGGGCCAGGATGGGGTGATGACCGACACGGAGAAGACCGCACCCGGGGGCATCTCGGACGTCTACGCCGATCTGGAGCTGCTCGACCTGGAGACCAGGTCTCTTCTGCAGTCCGTGGCCGGGTTGACCGAGGCCGATCTGGCTGGGCCGTCACGCCGATCTGGGTGTACCCGGGGGCAGGTGGTGTCGCAGCTGGCCCGGGATGCCGAGGTCCTGGTCCGTTTGGTCGTCTGGGCTCGTACCGGCGTCCGGACGGTCCGAGATCCGTCGGAGCAGATCGGGCAAGGGGACGACGGGAATGGTGTCTCCTGGTCGACGGCGGAGCAGGAGATCGACCTGGTCGAGGCCTGTGATCTCCTCGGTGATGCCCTGGGGGCGTTGACCTTGCCGTTGGCCAGTCCGGTTCTGGAGCTGGTGGACGGGCCGGTGTCTGCGCAGGATCTGCCTCGGATGCGGCTGCAGGAGGTCGTCCTGAGCCATGCGGACCTGGGCTGCGGGTGGGAGCTGGCTTCTGCGCATCCGTTGGCTGTCGCCGATCTGTTGGCCGCGGCGGTGTCCCGTCTCGGGGCTGCGCCCAGGTCGGCGGGGTTCACCGTGGTCAGCGACGAGGGCGACCGTTTCGTCGTCGGTGACGGCTCTCGTACGGTGCGGGGCCCCGCCGATGCTCTGCTGGCCTGGCTCTCCTGGGGGGTCGTCGCCGGGATCCGTTGCGATGACGGGCTCCCTGTGCCGGAGACACCCTGATCTGCTGTTCCCTTCCCTACGAGAGGATCGACGATGAACATGCCTGGAACGTTGTACACCGGTGAGGTGTCCCCTGGCGGTCCCACCGCGCTGCGGGAGCTGCCCGGGCTGCTGATCCGAAAGTGCAGTGTCGGAGATCTTGACAACAACTGCTACCTGTTGACCTGTACCGTCACCGGCGACCAGCTCCTGGTCGATGCCGCGGACGATCCTGAGCGGTTGCTCCGGTTGGTCGCGGAAGGGGCTGGACGGCTGTCGACGATCGTGACCACGCACCGTCACCACGACCATGTCCGGGCGTTGGCCGAGTTGGCTTCGGCGACCGGCGCCGTCACGATGTCCGGTCGGGATGACGCGGAGGCTCTTCCGGTGCTCCCCGATCGCCGGTTGGCGCATGGTGACGAGATCGAGCTGGGCCGTCAGGTTCTGCAGGTCGTCGAGCTCCGTGGACACACCCCCGGGGGTATCGCCTTGGTCTGGCAGGAGCCCACCGGCCGCGCTCATGTCTTCAGCGGGGACAGTCTCTTCCCGGGCGGTGTCGGGAAGACTCCCACGCCGGAGGTTTTCCAGATGCTGATGGACGACGTCGAGGAGCGCATCTTCGCGGCGTACGGCGATGACACCTGGGTCTATCCGGGGCACGGCAAGGACACGACGCTCGGCGCGGAGCGCCCGCACCTGGGCGAGTGGCGTGAGCGAGGCTGGTGATGGTGGCCGTCGGACGTCTCGCCCAGTTGGTCCTGGAGTGTGGTGACGCGCCGCGGCTGGCCGCATTCTGGAAGGAGGTGCTCGACACGGAGGAGCCATATGGCGAGTTCATGTGGCTGACGGTCGACTGGGCGCCCGTCGGGCGGCTCTCGTTCCATCAGGTCGACGGCTACGTGCCCCCTGAGTGGCCGGGGCGCACGGGCGAGATTCAGAGCCATTTCGATCTTCTCGTGGACAACCTCGTGGAGGCAACAGACCGCATCCTGACGGCAGGTGCGACCGCTCTGACCGAGGTGCTCGACCCCGGGCCGAAAGCGTGGCGTGTCTTCGCCGATCCCGCGGGACACCCCTTCTGTCTGGTGACCGTGCCGGAGTAGCCGCGTGTCCACGCGACGCGTGGAGGGCTGATCACATGACCAACTAGTCGCGTGGGAGGAGTCGGAAGACCCGCGTCTGCTTAACGAGACGATCTGCGTCTCTGGCGGGAATGCGGATGGTGACTCGCGGGACACGGTGTTGAGGAGACGTTCTGTCCCGTAGCCGAGCGGTGGCCGATGTCAGGATGTCCGGGTGATCTCTCCTCTCCGAGGACGCTGGGCAGAGCTACGGTCCTCTTCGTCCTTCCCGGTTCTGCTGGTCCTGGCCGCGGTGTTGTCGGTCCAGTTCGGTGGCGCGCTCGGCGCGACCCTGATCCCTGTGGTGGGTGTCGTCGGCGCGGTGGCGATCCGGTTGGGGTTGGGCGCCCTGATCATGTTGGTCCTGGTGCGCCCGGATCCGCGAGGCCATCCGTGGCAGGACTGGGTCACGGTCGGGGCCTTCGGGCTGGCCCTGGCGGCGATGAACACCGCGTTCTACGCCTCCTTGGCCCGTCTGCCGATCGGGGTGGCGGTGACCGTCGAGTTCGTCGGCCCGCTGCTCCTGGCCGCAGCTCTGTCCCGACATCTACGGGACGGACTCGCAGTGGTTGCGGCTGCCACCGGAGTGGTCCTGGTATCCGGGGTCGCTACCACCTCGTGGTCCCGGATCGACCTGACAGGCCTGTTCCTGGCCGCTACGGCGGGCGCGGCCTGGGCCGTCTACATCGTGTTGTCCGCACGCACCGGACGTCGTTTCCACGGCACGGAAGGCTTAGCTTGGGCGATGGTGGTAGGGGCCCTCTGTACCGTCCCGAGCGGCCTCTGGCTCGAAGGGACGTCGCTCTTCGGTGGAGAAGCTCTGGCCAAGGGGCTCGGCATCGCGATACTCTCCTCCGTCCTGCCTTATTCCCTCGAGCTGGTGGCTCTACGACGGATGCATGCACGTACCTTCGGTGTGCTTCTGAGCGTGGAGCCGGTCGCCGCGGCCCTCGCCGGGTTCCTGGTTCTTGGGCAGGGGTTGGAGAGCACGCAGCTTCTCGGCATGCTTCTGGTGACCATGGCCTCCGTCGGGGTCACCCGGCGGACGTCCGATCCGGTGGACTGACCGAAGGTCGTTCTCGGCCGGTCGGCTTCGTGGAGGCCCGGCTCGTCGTCTCATGCCCGAAGGTCCCAATACATCCTGTTTGCAGGCGACTACCGTAGTCGTCGCAGAGTCCGCAGCACATCCCTGGAGGAGCAATGGGCACCCGCATCGCGCACGCCGAGCTTCGTAAGAAGGTCATGTCGGCCGGCGAAGCCGCCGCGAAGATCAACCCCGGCGACAACGTCGGTATGAGTGGGTTCACCGGAGCGGGGTACCCCAAGGAAGTGCCGGTGGCCCTCGCCCAACGCATCCGCGAGGCGACCGCTGACGGTGAATCCTTCCGCGTCGGGGTCTGGACCGGCGCGTCCACGGCCCCGGAACTGGACGGGGCACTCGCCGAGGCCGACGGTGTCGACCTGCGGCTGCCCTACCAGTCCGACCCGGTGACCCGTTCGAAGATCAACGCCGGAACGATGGACTACATCGACGCCCATCTGAGCCATGTGGCACCGCTGGTATGGGAGGGTTTCTTCGGCAAGCTCGACGTCGCTGTCATCGAGGTCACCGGGGTCACCGAGGAGGGCAGCCTCATCCCGGCGTCTTCCATCGGCAACAACAAGACCTGGATCGACCAGGCTGACAAGGTGATCCTCGAGGTCAACGAGTGGCAGTCGCTCGACCTCGACGGCATGCACGACATCTACTACGGCACCGCGCTTCCGCCCCGCCGTCGTCCGGTGATGATGACCAGCCCCGCCGACCGCATCGGTGAACCGCACCTTCGGGTCGACCCGGACAAGGTCGTTGCGATCGTGGAGACCAACTCCCCCGACCGCAACACAGCGTTCAAGCCTCTCGACGCGGACAGCAAGGCCATCGCCGGTCACCTACTCGATTTCCTCATGCACGAGGTGAAGGTCGGCCGGGTGCCCAAGGAGCTGCTTCCCCTGCAGTCCGGTGTCGGCAATATCGCCAATGCCGTGCTCGCCGGGCTGCTGGATGCGCCTTTCGAGAACCTGACCTCCTACACCGAGGTCATCCAGGACGGCATGATTGACTTGATCGATGCCGGCAAGGTGTCGGTGGCCTCGGCGACGGCGTTCAGCCTCTCCCCCGAGTACGCCGAACGGATGAACAACGAGGCTGCCAAGTACCGCAAGAACATCATCCTGCGCGCGCAGGAGATCTCGAACCATCCTGAGTTGATCCGGCGACTCGGTGTCATCGCCACCAATGGGCTGATTGAGGCCGACATCTACGGCAATGTGAACTCCACCCACATCATGGGTAGCCGGATGCAGAACGGTATCGGCGGTTCGGGTGATTTCGCGCGTAACGCCTATCTGTCCTGTTTTGTGACGCCGTCGGTGGCGAAGGGTGGGGCCATTTCGGCGATCGTGCCCTTCGTGTCCCATGTCGACCACACCGAGCACGACACTCATGTGATCGTCACCGAGCAGGGGTTGGCCGATCTGCGTGGTCTGGCGCCGCGTAAACGTGCTCGGGTCATCATCGACAAGTGTGCGCATCCGGATTACAGGCCGATGCTCGAGGAGTATTTCGAGCGTGCGCAGAAGGTCGCCAATGGGATGCACACGCCGCATGATCTGGCGTTGGCACACAGCTGGCACCGTAAGTTCCTCGCCGAGGGAACGATGCGCTGATTGTGTGTTGTGCACCGGTGCGGGAGCTTTCGATTCCTCGGGGTTCCTGCACCGGTGTCGCTTCAGTGAAGGCTGGACCCGCCGGTTCGGTGTAGGGATCTGCGGGGCGGTGTGGGATAGCGCGTCACGGTGATCGTGGTGTTTCTTTGGTGTCCTGTCCGGTGTGTCGTCGGATCTCGTGGCGTGCCAGCGAGCTTTTGTGTACTTCGTCTGGGCCGTCGGCGATCCGGAGGCTGCGTACTCCGGCCAGGGCTTCGGCGAGGGGGTGGTCTTGGCAGAGTCCGGCTGCGCCGTGGACTTGGATGGCGCGGTCGATGATGGTCTGGACCGTGTGGGGAACGGCGATCTTGATGGCTTGGATCTCGGTGTGTGCGGCGTGATTGCCTCGGGTGTCCATGAGCCAGGCAGTTTTGAGGGTCAGTAGCCGGAGTTGTTCGAGTCGTACGCGTGCGTCGGCGATCCAGTCCTGGATGGTTCCGCGGCTGGCGAGTGGGCTCCCGAAGGTGATTCGCCTGGTGGCTCTGTGGCTCATGGCTTCGAGTGCCATTTCGCCCAGGCCGATGGCTCGCATGCAGTGGTGGATGCGGCCGGGGCCGAGTCTGGCTTGGGCGATGGCGAATCCGTCTCCTTCTTCGGAGATGAGGTGGGTGGCGGGTACTTCGACGTCGGTGAAGCTGATCTCTGCATGTCCGCCGTGTTCGTGGTCGTCGAAACCCAGGACGTGCAAGGGGCGGACGATCTGCACGCCGGGGGTATTTCTGGGGACGAGGATCATGCTCTGTTGGCGGTGTCTTTTCGCGTCGGGGTCGGTTTTACCCATGACGATGAAGAAGGCGCAGCCGGGGTTGAGTGCTCCGGTGACCCACCATTTACGTCCGTTGACGAGGTAGCGGTCGCCGTGGCGGGTGATGCGGGTCTCGATATTGGTGGCGTCGCTGCTGGCAACGTCTGGTTCGGTCATGGCGAAGGCGGATCTGGTGCGGCCTTCGAGCAGTGGGATCAGCCAGCGTTCTTGTTGTTCGGGGTTGCCGTAGGCGGTGAGGACGTCGATATTTCCGCTGTCCGGTGCCGCGCAGTTCATTGCGGGTGGTGCCAGGTGGATGGCGTGTCCGCTCAGTTCTGCGAGCGGCGCATATTGCAGGTTTGTCAGTCCGGCGCCGTGTTCGCCGGTGAGGAAGAGGTTCCACAGTCCACGGGCTCGAGCTTCCTCCTGGAGCTCCTGCATGACGGGTGTGTTGTCCCAGCTCCAGTGTTCGCCGCGGGCTGCGTTGTCTGCCAGTTGGGTTGCGAAGGTGTGGCGGGCGGGCTCGATCCGGTCGGTCATGAAGGAACGGAGACGACGGTGGAACTCTTCGGTCACTTCGTCGAGGGCGAAGTCCATGGGGGTCCTTTCCTCGTTCCTGTCGTGGCGGTCAGTGGGTGGCGAGCGCGCTGAGCCCATGTGCCAGCAGAGGGGCGACGTACTCTCCGATGTGGGTGAATCCGTCTCCGACGGTCTGTCCGGCGAGGTGGCGGTGGTGAATGCCTTCGAGGATGACGGCGAGTTTGTAGAAGGCGAGTGCTTCGTACCATCCGAGGTGGTCTAGGGGGCGTCCGCTGGTTTGTGTGTAGAGCTGGAGTTGGTGGTCGAGGTCGGGGTAGCCGGGTGCGAGGGGCACGTCGAGGACGAGGGGGCTTCCGGGTGGGACGATGGTGGCCAGGTGGTGGTAGACGGCGAGGAGCCCGAGGTCGGTGAGTGGGTCGCCGAGCGTGGCCATCTCCCAGTCGATGACGGCGGCGATCTGGTCTTGGGTATTGATGAGCACGTTGTCGAGGCGGTAGTCGCCATGGATGACGGCGGGTGCTTGTTCTGGCGGAATGGTTCCGGCTAGTCGGTGGTGGAGTTCGTCGGCATCGGGCAGGTCGCGGGTGCGTGAGTGTTCCCATTGGTGGCGCCATCGTTCGACTTGTCGGGCGCAGAATCCGTGGGGGCGTCCGAAGCTGTCGAGGCCGATCTCGTACGGGGAGATCCTGTGCAGGTCGGCGAGGACGGTGAGGAGTTGTGCTCCGATACGCGCGGTGCGGGTGGGGCCGAGTTCGTGGAGTTGTGCTGCGCTGCGGTAGGTCGTACCTGAAATGTGTTCCATCAGGTAGAAGGGCACGCCTAGGGGGGTGGTGTCCTCTACCAGGAGGAGGGTCTTGGGTACGGGGACCGGTGTGGCGCTCAGCGCGGTCAGGACGCGGTGTTCCCTGCGCATGTCGTGAGCGCTGTCGAGGACGTGGCCCAGCGGGGGTCGGCGTAGGACGGCAGTCTGTGTCCCGGCGGAGACCAGGTAGGTGAGATTGGATCGTCCTCCGGTGAGCAGTTCGGCATGGAGCGGACCGGGAAGCAGGTCGGGCGCGTACTGGTCGAGGTGTGTACGGAGGCTTTCCAGGTTGATCCCTGGGGGGTGGTTCATTCGCCACCGCGCAGGGTCAGTCCACCGTCGATCACGATGGTGTGTCCGGTGATCCAGGTGGCGTCGTCGGAGAGGAGGAAGGCGACTGCTCCGCTGATGTCGCGGGGTTCGCCGAGCCGGCCCAGGGGGTAGTGGGCGCTGAGGTGCTCTTCCTTGTCGCGGTAGAGGGCTTCGGCGAAGTGGGTTTTGACGACGCCGGGAGCTACAGCGTTGACCCTGGTCGTGGGGGCTAGTTCGAGGGCGAATTCTTCGGTGAGGTGGATGACGGCGGATTTGCTGGCGCCGTACATGGCGATTCCTGGTGCGGGGCGGATACCGGCGATGGAGGCGATGTTGACGATGCTGCCGCCGTGTTCGGCCATCCAGCACCGGTGTGTGTGTTGGATCCAGCCGAGGGTTCCCAGGATGTTGACGTCGAGGAGTTTCCTGGCGGCTCGGGGGTCGAGTTGGGTCAGGGGTCCGTAGGCGGGGTTGATCCCGGCGTTGTTGACCAGGTGGTCGAGTCGCCCCCATCGGTCGAGGATGGTGTCGACGGTGTGCTGATGGTGGTCTGGGTCATCGGCCCGGCCGGCGACCCCGAGCGCATGTTCGGGGCCGCCGAGTTCGTGTATCGCGATCTCGAGCTGTTCTTGCCCTCGCGCGGTGAGGCATACCTTGGCGCCTTCGTTCACGAGCCGGTGAGCGATGGCCAGTCCGATACCGCGACTGGCGCCGGTGACAAGTGCGACTCGGTCTGAGAATCGTCGGCTCATGGCTCTCCTCGTCGAGGGTGTGATTCGGGTCGGATGGGTTTTCTACAGGCCCAGGTCTCGTCCGATGAGTTCTTTCATGATTTCGTTGGATCCCGCCCAGATCTTGTGCACTCGGGCGTCTTTCCAGGCGCGGGCGACTCGGTATTCGTTCATGAATCCGTATCCGCCATGGAGTTGGACGCATTCGTCGAGCACCTCGCACTGCACCTGGGAGGCCCACCATTTGGCTTTGGCTGCATCGACAGGGGTGAGTTTTCCTTCAGTGTGAGCGATGACGCAGTCGTCGATATAGGCTTCGGAGATCTCGACTGCGGTCACCATCTCGGCGATCTTGAACTTGTTGTGTTGGAAGCTTCCGATGGACTGTCCGAAGGCTTTGCGGTCCTTGGCGTACTGGATCGTCTCGATGAGGATCTGCTTGGCATTGGCGATATTGGCGATGGCATTGCCGATGCGTTCCTGAGGGAGGTGTTGCATCATGGCGATGAAGCCGGTCCCGGCTTCTCCAAGAAGGTTTCCTGCCGAGACGCGGACATTGTCGAAGAAGAGTTCTGCGGTATCGGATTCAGGTTGCCCGACCTTGTCGAGCTTATTGCCTTTGGTGTATCCGTGGGTCCCTGTTTCAAGGATGAAGAGGGAGATTCCGCGGGCACCTTTGGTGGGGTCGGTGCGGGCTGCGACGACCGCGAGATCGCATTGATGGCCGTTCGTGATGAAGGTCTTCGACCCGTTGATGATCCAGTCCCCTGTGCCGTCGTCAGCCAGGACAGCGCTGGTTTTCAGTGCGGCGAGGTCGGATCCACCTGAGGGTTCGGTCATCCCGATGGACATGATCTTCTCGCCAGCGGCGACTCCGGGGAGCCACCGGCTTTTCTGTTCTTCGGTCCCCAGGTGGACAAGATAGGGGGCGGTGATGTCGGAGTGAATTCCGAAGCACGAGGAGACGGCGGCTGTGAATTTACCTAGCTCTTCTCCGAGGACGGCGTTGAAACGGTAGTCGTCAATACCTGCACCGCCGTACTCTTCAGGGATACAGAGTCCGAAGAAGCCCTGTCGTCCTGCTTCTGTCCAGATCTCGCGGGGGATGCGCTTCTCTTTGATCATTTCCTCTGCTCGAGGTGCCAGCGTGCGTTCGACAAATTCTCGACAGGACTGGCGAAAGGCGTCATGGTCCTCGCTGTAGATATTGCGCGGCATACCTGCTCCTCTTGTTTGTCGACCGTAGGTAATGGCCGGTCGACGGAACCCTGGGGAGGCCGGAGCGCAATAGCCGTCAGCTCCGACGATGGTGACGATACTCGCCGGTAGATGTAAGAGCGTCAAGGGCACGCTAGGGCGCGTCGACGAACGGAGCAGCTCGCGGGACGACGGGCGGGAAGTGAAGGCGTTCAAGTCGTTCCATGCGCCGATTGGGCATCTGTCCAGAAGTTCTGGCCAGCTTCGGCTCCGACCTGGCGTGGGCGCGCGTCTGTACGCAGGAAGCTATCGGCCGTATCAGGGATGATCCCCTGTATCCGGGAACAGCAAAGCGCCGCCATGGGGAGTCGTTGTCCTCCCGGTGACGGCGCTTCGTGCGAGTCTCAATCGTGTTGGCTGATCGTATTCCTGGTGCGGATCAGGCTTGCGACCGTGGTCACTCCGAGAATGAGGATGATAGCGCCCAGGGAAACACTGATGGGAATCTCGGGAATAGCATGGATCCCTTGGCCACCATTAAGGAAAGGCAGCGTGTTCTCATGTAGAGCATGCAGGATCAATTTAATTCCGATGAAGCCGAGCAACACCGACAAGCCTATTCCCAAGTATTCGAGTCGCTTCAGCAGGTCACCGATAAGGAAGTACAGCTGGCGAAGTCCCATCAGGGCGAAGATATTCGCCGTCAGCACGAGAAACGGCTCACTGGTCAGGCCGTAGATCGCAGGAATGGAGTCCAGAGCGAAAAGCAGGTCGGTGGTACCCAAGGCCAGGATCACGATCAGCATCGGGGTCATCATTCGCGCACCGTCGATGTTGACAAGAAGATGCGGGGCTGCGTCCCAGGATTGGGTGGCTGGGAACCTGTGCTCCACCCAGCGAAGGAAGGCATTCTCTTCGAATTCTTCTTCCGCATCGTCCTCGAGGGCCTCGCGGAAAAGTTTATATGCGGTGACGATGAGGAAGATTCCGAAGATGTAGAACATCCAGGAGAAGCGATTAATGACAGCGGCGCCTGCTGCGATGAATATCGCCCGCAAGATCAGGGCGATGACGATGCCGATCATCAAGGCAGTCTGCTGGAATCTTTCCGGAACCTTGAACTTCGCCATGATAATTAGGAAGACGAACAGATTATCCACAGATAATGAATATTCCGTCAGCCATCCCGCAAAGAATTCAGCTCCATAACGATGCCCTGCAAAGATCCAGACGCCGGCGCCGAAGAGCACCGCCCCGAGCACATAGCAGGCAAGATAAGCACCACATTCCTTGGTCGAAGGAACGCGCGGACGTCGCGCCACGATGAGGACGTCGAAGAGCAGAACGGCGACGGTGGTCACCGTGACCGAAACCCAGACCCACATGGGGATAGTCACACCAGGATCCTTCCAGCTGATAGCAGAACCCGTAGTTTGGCATTGCCGAGACCACGGGCGAGACTCCTCCCCCACGTGGAAGGACGCGCACTCCTTGAGCCAGGGGCCTGCTCGCGGAGCCTTATCTGCTCGCTTGTTGCATCTGACGCAGCTCCTTCTTCAGCTCGGACAACTCATCCCGAAGGCGAGCCGCGAGTTCGAAGCGTAGGTCCGCAGCGGCTTGGTGCATCTGCGCGGTCAGCTCGTCGATGAGCTCTGCCAACTCCGACACTGGACGCGAGTCGACCTCCGCTCGCGTTGAACGCGTCTCTCGTCGACCATTCGAACGTTGCAAATTCAACAACTCGGCCGTATCTGCATCCTCCCGGTGCAGCATATCGGTGATGTCCGCGATGCGTTTACGCAGTGGTTGCGGATCGATGCCGTGAGCCACATTGTATTTTATTTGCTTCTCGCGGCGGCGAGCGGTCTCGTCGATGGCCTCCTTCATCGACGGAGTGATCACATCCGCATACATGTGGACCTCCCCGGAGACATTGCGCGCAGCCCGGCCGATGGTCTGAATCAGGCTGCGAGCGGACCTCAGGAAGCCTTCCTTGTCAGCATCGAGGATGCTGACAAGGGCCACTTCGGGGAGGTCGAGACCCTCGCGCAGCAGATTGATCCCCACCAGTACATCGAATTCCCCCAGGCGTAGTTCCCTGAGGAGTTCGACCCTGCGCAGGGTGTCGACCTCGCTGTGAAGATAACGCACGCGAACGCCACGTTCGAGCAGGTAGTCGGTCAGGTCCTCAGCCATCTTCTTGGTGAGTGTCGTCACCAGGACTCGCTCGTCACGTTCTGTGCGTGCCCGGATCTCGGCGAGTAGGTCATCAACCTGTCCGGAGGTCGGCTTGACGACGATCTTCGGGTCGACGAGTCCGGTCGGCCTGATGATCTGTTCGACGACACCGTCGGACTGCGCCAGCTCATAGGGGCCGGGAGTTGCCGACAGATAGATCGTCTGGCCGATCCGGTCGAGGAATTCCTCCCATTTCAATGGCCGATTGTCCATCGCGCTCGGCAGCCGAAAACCATGATCGACAAGAGTCCGCTTTCGCGACATGTCTCCTTCGTACATCGCCCCGATTTGAGGAACTGTCACATGGGATTCATCAATGATAAGCAGGAAATCTTCCGGAAAGTAGTCGAGCAGGCAGTTCGGCGCACTTCCCGGAAGTCGACCGTCGATATGCATCGAATAGTTCTCAATGCCTGAGCAGGCACCCATTTGGCGCATCATCTCTATGTCGTAGGTGGTGCGCATCCGTAGTCGCTGAGCTTCGAGCAACTTACCCTGCCGCTCGAAATCTGCCAATTGCGAAGTTAGTTCGCCCTCTATTCCTGTAATCGCGCGTTCCATGCGCTCAGGTCCTGCGACATAGTGTGTGGCCGGAAAAACATAGAGCTCCTCTTCTTCCTGTATGACCTCTCCGGTCAATGGATGCAATGTGTAGAGGCGCTCGATCTCGTCACCGAATAGTTCGATTCGCACGGCCAGCTGCTCGTAGACCGGAATGATTTCCACGGTGTCTCCCCTGACCCGGAAAGTGCCTCGGGTGAAGGAGATGTCGTTGCGGACATATTGATTCTCGACGAATCGTCGAAGCAGCTGATCCCGATCGATCTGCTGTCCTATTTTTAGGGTGACCATCCGATCTACATATTCCTGCGGCGTCCCCAGCCCGTATATACAAGAGACCGAGGCTACGACGATGACATCTCTGCGGGTCAGCAGGGAGTTCGTGGCGCTGTGTCGAAGGCGTTCCACCTCGTCATTGATTGAGGAATCCTTCTCAATATATGTATCGGTCTGGGGAACATAAGCTTCCGGTTGGTAATAGTCATAGTAACTGACGAAATATTCCACAGCATTGTGTGGAAAAAGTTCTCGAAGTTCGTTCGCCAGCTGGGCCGCCAGGGTCTTGTTGGGAGCCAGGACCAGAGTCGGCCGTTGGATCTGTTCGATCAGCCAGGCCGAGGTGGCAGATTTCCCGGTGCCGGTGGCTCCCAGCAGGACGATGTCCTTCTCCCCCGCCCGGACCCGTTCCGACAGCTCCGCGATTGCTGTGGGCTGATCCCCCGAAGGGGAGAACTCCGAGACCACCTGAAAAGGGGCGACTCGACGCTGCAGGTCGGTGATGGGCCGCATGGCTGCAGGCTATCGCGAGAGCAAATAGTTCGCCCTTCTGGAAGCAGCCTGCTTCCGAACGACGTCGCCCTCCGGACCTGGTCAGGTCCGGAGGGCGACGGGTGGTCGAGCGTCGTGCCCGATCAACTCACTTGTTGATCAAGCGATTCACGTGGCGGTTCACCGAAGCACGGAGCAGCGCCAGGTTGGTGTCCTGACGTGAAGCTGCCAGGTACAGGAAGGTAGTGGGGGTGATCATCTTGATCAGGTGCAGCTGGTCCCCGAGGGTCAGCAGCATGTCCTCCAGCTCGCTCTGGATGTTGAGGACGCGAATCGTCTTCTGCTTCGCCTTGACCATTTCGGTGTTGTAGGCGCTGGCGGCTTCGAGATCGAAGTCGGCGAGACGAGACTTACCAGCCAGCGGCATCCCGGTCTCGGCGTCTACGATCGAAGCACCCATGAAGCCATTGGTGTCGGCCTCGATGGCGTTGATGATCTCCGTCATCTGGTCCTGGTTGACCATGAGTTCCCTTTCGATGTCGATGTGCTCGCTTTGGGCTGCTCTGACGAAGCCCGACGAAGTAGCTGCGGTACACATCTCGTCGCAGCCATCTGTGTCCAATAGTAGATGGTCAGACGTCCGACCCACTCATGCGCAAGAATGCAACGCCTGTGACCTGGCCAAATGCAAAAGATCGTCATCTGGTGTCCCACGAGCATGGCAAGCTGAATACTGTGAGTGCAAGTGGAAGCAGTGGAATGCCTGTCGTCCTGGGGCCGACGACACAACAGCAGGTGGCATTCATCGGGCCGCTCGGGGTGGGGAAAACGACTGCCGTCCGATCGGTTTCGCAAGTGCCTGTCATCAGTACCGAAGTCATGCGCGCGGCGATCGCGGTCCGCGCCGACAGCTTCAACGACAAGAAGACGACCACAGTCGGTATCGATTACGGGGAATGGACGACACCTGACGGGATCCGGGTGAGTCTCATCGGGACGCCCGGGCAGGTACGCTTCTCTTCGACGCGGGCCTCGGTCGTTGCACGTCGCGGCAGCATCGTCCTGTGGCTCTACGGAGATCACACCGATGGGGTCCAAGAAGCTGCCGAGTGGATCGAACGTATCGGCGACGCCTCTGTCTGGGGACGACTCGTCATCGCGGTGACCAGGCGCGCAGGAGCGCCTCAGGCACCCACACTCGATGACTACCGCGATCGTGTCCGTGATTACAGTCCAAATATCGCCGTCCTCGACGCAGATCCGCGGGTGGCTGCTGACGTTGCCGAAATCATCCTGACAGCGCTCAAACTTCCCACAGCTTCGGCAGGTCTACCGCCCGCCGCCTCATGAAGGAGCAGTACGTGAGCACCGAAACGGCCGATGACGACGCGCAGCTTGGTTCGTCCCTGGCCAATGACGATGATGCCCATCATGAAGTCCACATGCATGAAGGGATCGCTACCCAGTGGGAACTGTGGTCGACCATCATTGGTAAGACCGCGTTGCCTCGGCTCGAGCAACTCCGTGAACATCTTCCGACGATGACCTCAGCTATTCTCAGCACTGCTGACGGTCTCAACTTGTGCGCTGTCGGTATCTCACCGGAAAATGTCGGTCGGCTGGCCGCCTTGAACAGCTCGATGTTTGCGGTCTCTTCAGCCCAGACGGAGATCGTGCAGGGCGATGAAGCATCGCCGATGAAAACCTTGGTTCACCTGACCTCTGAGACCACGCACACCGTGATGGTGAGCCTGGTCCAAGAACCGTTGGGGCATCTTCTCCTGGCAGTCAGCGCCCGGGATGTTCCGTTGGGGACAGTGGTGGTCAATGTTCGCAATGCGGCAGAGGACATCCGGACCTGGCTCAGCGGAGGCTGAGATCAGCTTCGTCTCCAACTTCGACGAGCGCCTCGCCCGTGTGTGGGAGGCATCGGATCAGAGAGTGTCCTACGAACGCCATCCTGTTTTCTGTGCCCAGGCGGTGATACGTGGCCATATCTCTTCGAACCATGGCTCCTTGGCATCGGCATAGGCCCGTGCAGAGTCGCTTTGAGCTGACAAAGCATTTTTGACCTCGACATACTCGTCAGCGGCGTCTGGGTTCGCGCGCAACCAATCACGGAAGAGCAGTGCGGACTGCCATCCCGCGCTGTCGGCTTCACGTACATGAATGTGTACGATCCGGCCGGGGTCGCAGGACCCGTGGAAGCGTTTCACCCACAACGAGGGGTCCAACAGCTCACCGGTCGGGTGGTCCATCCGGATCTTGTCGACCCTCGGAAAGCCTGCCCGGGCCAATGCTTCGACGAATTCGGGGTCATCTGCGCTCCGCAGATCGGTCACGCCGATTTGGATATCGATGACATCCTTGCCAGGCATACCTGGCACCGATGTTGAACCCACATGCTCCAGCTCCGGAGCTCGAGCACCGAGGATCCTACTCAATCTTTCGATGACCCGTTCGGCCTGTTGCGGCCACTCATCCTTATATGAGCTGGTCACCGGGAGATCCTGTTGAACGTGAAGCCGGCCTTGCCACAAATTTTCTTCGTAGGGGGACAGCCGCTCCGCCCACAGCTGGTCCACGGCCGCTTCCAACTGTTCGAGAGAGCCGTCATTACCGAGGACGACGTCTGCGGCAGCTGTCCGTTGCTCATCTCCTGCTTGGTGAGCCATCCGAGCCAACGCATCGGCCTCAGGCATCCCCCGTAGGCCGGTCAACCGCTGCACCCTGGTCTCGGGGGAAGCCTCGACCACCACTACAAGGTGGTAGTCCGGGCCGAGGTGGTTCTCCACCAGCAGAGGAACGTCGTGCACCACGATGCTCTGTTCACCTGTCGTGGCGAGCAGCTCAGCGGTACGTGCCGCCACCAGGGGGTGGGTGATCGACTCTAGATCGGCCCGAGCTTTCTCGTCGTCGAAAACAATACTGGCCAAAGCACGACGGTCCAGCTCGCCGTGCGGCCCGATGACATCGTCACCGAAACGCAGACGCACCTGTTCTAGGCCAGATGTCCCCGGCGAGACGACCTCGCGTGCCAAAGCATCGGCGTCGATGACCACCGCGCCATGCTGCGCAAGCCGCCGAGCGACCGTCGATTTCCCCGAACCGATTCCGCCGGTAAGCCCTACGTGCAACATGACATCACTCTAGGTCCGTCGGGCCGGTCATGGGAGCTTTGCGTATCAGCGTGGTTCGATCGTGACTCCGCGCAGCTGCTCCGGGTAGTTGGTGACGATCCCATCCACGCCTGCTCTGATCAGGGCTGTCTGTTCACCGGGTACATCAACGGTCCAAGGAACCACGGCCAGTCCCAAGGCATGTGCCCGATCGATCAGAGCTCTGTCGACGACGATCCTCCCGTCTTCGTCCCGTAACCGTGGTGCGATGGCGTGTGCTCCGAGCCGATACGCCGCCAACGCGGCATCGCCGCCGTTCAGGTCGTAAGTGTTCTCCCCGACGTGGATACTCCCGGGGAGCCACGTCTCACCGTGCGCGACCAGAGCTGATCGAGGAAGATCCGGAGCCAGGTTCGTGATGAGGCGCAGACACTCCCAGTCGAAGCTGTGCATGGTCACCCTTTCCCGGACCCGGGCAGCGTCGACAGCTTCCAGAACCGCATCCACGATGGCCCGTCGGCGTGCCGCCTGGAGGGGATCGAAGGACTCCAATTTGATCTCGACCGTGAACCAGATCTCGGGCGAGAGCCGGGAAAGTCGGTTGAATAGATCTGCCAGGCCCAGCATCCTCAGATATCGACCACGGCGTTGTCTGGGGAAACGTGCATCGAGTACCCCGCCTACCTCGACCTGTTGAAGTTGGTCGAAGGTCAGTTCGTCGATCCGGCGTCCGTAGAGACGCTGATCCCACGCCTGGATTTCTCGCGGGGTGATCTCCATGTCATGCCAGACGACCGGAACCCCGTCCTTGGTGACTCGCACATCGAGTTCCATGTTCATGGAACCGCAGTGAACAGCATCTTCGAAGGCCGACCAGGTGTTACCGACGTAGTACCCCTGGGCTCCGGCATGCGCCTGTATATCGAAGTGCCCTCGATGCCAGGGTCCTCGTACTGCCATGACAATGACACCTTCCGATCATGTAGGGGGAAGAGCAGGGGTCTCTTCTGAATCGAGGCAGGAGAACCAGGCCCTGTAGGGACAGCCTGGTCTTCGCGGGGTTGAGGGAGCGCTGAGGGATCTTGTTCGGGACGGGAGAATATGGCCGCTGTCGGTCACGGTAACGGTCGAGGAGACGGCTCGATGCAGAACTTGGCCCGAGGTTCGAAGAAATCAGAGGGAGGTCGACCGTCGGCGCAAAAGGGTCTCCCCCGGTCGTTTACCGGGGGAGACCCTTTTGACGATAGGTGTGTGCGGACCTAGGTCCTCGTCACACGACCATGTCGGAGAATGTCGTCTCCGACACTCAGTTGCCGGTCAGCTTCTCACGAAGCGCAGCGAGCGCCTCGTCAGAGGCGAGCGTTCCTTCGGCCGGTGCTGCGCTAGCAGCCGCACCGGAGGAGTAGGAAGCCGGAGCAGCCTCTCCTGCGACCGCTGCGTCGGCGTCGGCCTTGAGAGCCTCCTCGACCTGAGCGCGGTGCGCTTCCCAACGGGCGTGGGCATCGGCGTACTGCTTCTCCCAGCGCTCGCGAGCCGCTTCGTGGCCGGGCAGCCACTCGTTGGTCTCGGGGTCGAAGCCCTCGGGGTACTTGTAGTTGCCCTGCTCGTCGTATTCGGCGGCCATGCCGTACAGCGTGGGGTCGAACTCGTTCGTCGCGACAGCGGCGTCGTTGGCCTGCTTGAGCGAGAGCGAGATGCGGCGGCGCTCCAGGTCGATGTCGATGACCTTGACGAAGATGTCGGTTCCGACGGTGACGACCTGCTCCGGCAGCTCCACGTGACGCTCGGCCAGCTCGGAGATGTGGACCAGACCTTCGATCCCGTCGTCGACGCGGACGAAGGCACCGAACGGGACGAGCTTGGTGACCTTACCCGGGACGACCTGGCCGATGGCGTGGGTGCGGGCGAAGTGCTGCCACGGGTCTTCCTGGGTGGCCTTGAGCGACAGAGAGACGCGTTCGCGGTCCATGTCGACGTCGAGGACCTCGACGGTGACCTCCTGGCCGACCTCGACGACCTCGGAGGGGTGGTCGATGTGCTTCCAGGACAGCTCGGAAACGTGAACCAGTCCGTCGACGCCGCCAAGGTCCACGAAGGCACCGAAGTTGACGATCGAGGAAACCTGGCCCGTGCGGACCTGGCCCTTCTGGAGCTCCTTGAGGAAGGTCGTACGCACTTCGGACTGGGTCTGCTCCAGCCATGCGCGGCGGGACAGGACCACGTTGTTGCGGTTCTTGTCCAGCTCGATGATCTTGGCCTCGATCTCTTTGCCGACATACGGCTGGAGGTCGCGAACGCGGCGCATCTCGACGAGCGAGGCAGGGAGGAAGCCGCGGAGGCCGATGTCCAGGATGAGTCCACCCTTGACGACCTCGATGACGGTGCCGGTGACGACGCCGTCCTCTTCCTTGATCTTCTCGATCGTTCCCCAGGCGCGTTCGTACTGAGCGCGCTTCTTGGAGAGGATCAGGCGGCCTTCCTTGTCCTCCTTCTGGAGAACGAGGGCCTCGACCTCGTCACCGACGGTGACGACCTCGCCCGGGTCGACATCGTGCTTAATGGACAGCTCGCGAGAGGGGATGACGCCCTCTGTCTTGTAGCCGATGTCGAGGAGGACCTCGTCGCGGTCGACCTTGACGATCACTCCTTCGACGATGTCTCCGTCGTTGAAGTGCTTGATGGTGGCGTCGATCGCCGCGAGCAGGTCCTCTTCAGAACCGATGTCGTTGATCGCGATCTCGTTGGTGGCCGGGCTGGCAGTCATGTAGTCGGGGCTCCGATTGGTGGACAGGACGTCAAGGGGCACGGATATCGGACCCGTACCCCGGCTTACAGGGATGTTCGTTGTGCCTGCCACTTCGCGTGCCCAACAGAACCCCGCTATTCCGGAAGTTCGGCTGGTACCAGCGAGTGACAAACACATGAAGTGACACGCGCGCACGCGTATCCGCTGATCCACCCTATCGGGTGGCGCCCATCCGGGCAAAGCGGAGCACGCCCCTCCTCTGCAGATACGCCGACACAGGCCTCTTGGGCAAAACTGGACACATGACGACCGGCAGCCTTCAGGACCACGGATCACCTACTCATGACGCAGGCTACAGAGCTGCAGGCCAGGCGGAGAGCGTCACAGGCAACAGGAGATGGTGGGATGCCGAAGCCACCGACTACTACCAGGAACACGGCGCATTCCTCGGCGACCGCGAACTCGTATGGGGTCCTGAAGGCCTCCGGGAGTCCGACGCACGCCTGCTCGGTGAGGTCCGAGGCCAGGACGTCCTCGAGATCGGATGCGGAGCAGCCCAAGGTGCCCGATGGGTCACCACGGCCGGCGGACGAGTCGTGGCCACAGACCTCTCCCAAGGCATGCTGGCACAGGCCAGGAAGATCGACACCGGCAACGATTCACCCCGCCCCGTCTACGTACAGTGCGACGCCTGCGCACTCCCCTTCGCCGATGAAACCTTCGACATCGCGTTCTCCGCCTACGGCGCCGTCCCCTTCGTCGCGGACAGCGCAAAACTGATGCAAGAGGTCGCACGTGTCCTTCGACCAGGTGGACGCTGGATCTTCTCCGTCACACACCCACTACGCTGGTCTTTCCCCGACGCGCCCGGCCCAGCAGGTCTGACCGTCCACCGCTCTTATTTCGACCGCACCCCCTATGTCGAACGTGTCGGCACAGAAGTTACTTACGCCGAACACCATCGAACCCTGGCCGACCGGGTCGGTGAGCTCCTCCAAGCAGGATTCGTCCTCACCGGGCTATCCGAACCAGAGTGGCCCGAAGGACACGAAACAACATGGGGCGGATGGTCTCCGCTACGAGGGCGTCTCATCCCGGGAACGCTCATCCTGACCGCAGAACGCCCCAGAACCTCGGAACAGAGCAAAGTCGACGTAGCAGGACAAGCCCCTTCACCAGCGAATTAAGCAAAACAGCTGCGCGCGCCCTGCCGGACTTGTCACGATGCCCCCGTGAGCACATCACTGCCTTCAGACCTGGAGATCGCCCGACGGACCGTTCTGGCACCACTCGGCCAGATCGCCCTGGACGCAGGCATCGCCGCCGATCATCTGGAACCCTACGGACATGCCGTGGCCAAGATCGCCGACACCGCCCTCAGCGCCATGTCAGAGCGACCACGCGCTAAATACATCGTCGTCACTGCCATCACCCCGACACCACTCGGAGAAGGCAAGACCACCACTGCGGTCGGCCTAGCGCAGGGTTTCAAGCACCTGGGGAAACAGGCCACCCTCGCACTGCGGCAGCCGTCCATGGGCCCGACCTTCGGCATCAAAGGCGGAGCAGCCGGCGCCGGGTACAGCCAGGTCGTCCCCATGGAGACGCTCAACCTGCACCTCACCGGCGACTTCCACGCCATCACCGCAGCACACAACATGTTGTCCGCAATGCTTGACAATCATCTCCATCACGGCAACGAACTCGGGATCGACCCCCGGCGCATCTCCTGGCGACGTGTCGTCGACATCAACGACCGCTCCCTACGGAATGTTGTGCTCGGCCTAGGCGCCCGGATCGACGGGGTCCCTCGGCAGTCTGGCTTCGACATCACAGCGGCTTCAGAGGTCGGAGTGGCGCTCGCACTCGCGACATCCCTGCAGGACCTGCGCCGTAGGCTCGGCCGGATCGTGGTGGGATACACCTTCGACGGGGCTCCCGTCACCGCCGAAGACCTCAAAGCGGCCGGCGCCATGACAGTGATCATGCGGGACGCCGTGAAACCCAACCTGATGCAGACGATCGAACACACACCAGTACTGATCCACGCAGGTCCCTTCGGCAATATCGCCACCGGAAACAGTTCGATCATCGCCGATCTCGTCGGAATCCGTATGGGTGACTATCTCATCACCGAAGCAGGTTTCGGATCGGACATGGGCGCCGAACGTTTCTTCAACGTCAAGTGCCGTGAATCAGGCCTGCAACCAGACGCGGCCGTGCTGGTAGTGACCGTACGAGCGTTGAAGACCCACTCCGGACGGTACAAGGTGACCGCAGGTAAGCCGCTGCCTGCAGCCATGCTCGAGGAGAACCCGGACGATGTCCGCGCGGGCGCAGACAACCTGCGAAAGCATCTGCAGATCCTCTCCGGGTTCGGTATCTCCCCCGTCGTCGCCATCAATGTCTTTCCCGACGACCATGAGAGCGAGCACGAAGTGATCCGTGAGATCGCCCGGGAATCGAACGCACGTGTTGCCACCAGTACCCATGTCGTCGACGGTGGTGCCGGTGCCGTGGCGCTCGCCGAAGCCGTCGCCGCTGCCTGTGACGAACCCCATGATTTCCGCTATTCCTACGAGCTCGACATGCCTTTGAAGGACAAACTCACCGCGGTGGCCACCAAGGTCTACGGCGCGGACCATGTCGCCTATGCGCCCGAAGCCGAGAAAAACCTCGCTGAGTTCGAACGGCTGGGATACGGCGGAATGCCCGTCGTGATGGCGAAGACCCACCTGTCGATCTCCCACGATCCAGCGCTCCGCGGGGCCCCGACCGGGTGGACACTTCCGGTCAGGGAAGTCCGTCTCGCTGCCGGCGCAGGTTACGTCTACGCCATCTGCGGAGAGATGCGTACTATGCCAGGTCTGTCCAAGAGTCCTGCTGCAGAACGCATCGACATCGACGCGGACGGCCAGATCGTCGGACTTTTCTGACCATCTGCCGCAGAGCCCGCCTCTTCCCTACCGATTGCGGTGGCATCGGCTCCGCTCTGCGGCAGCATGGACGGATGACGACCACCCGGGGACCGCAGGAACCCTGCGTCGGATCTCCCACGGCCCGACGTATCCCGTGTTACGACCCCGAGCTGGCGCCCCTGGCCGCGCAGGGATCGGTCGACGGACACAGCCTCCGGGCCGAGGACATACCCCGATTGCGAGCCCTCACCGATCACTGGCGTCCGCGACCGGAGACCCTCCGACGTTCCGGACGGGTATGGCCGGAAGAACGGACGGTCCCCGGTCGCGAGGGTCACCCGGACGTACCCGTCGTTCTCCTGTGGCCAACCACCCCGTACACCGGCCCCCGGCCCGCGCTCCTGGCCTGCCACGGCGGAGGCATGGTCACCGGTACCGCCTACAGCGGAACTCCTGCGCTCGCGCTGTGGGTGGAGGAGCTCGGTGTGGTCGTGTTCTCCGTCGGATACCGGCTGGCACCCGAATATCGACATCCGGCCGCAGTGGAAGACGTGATGACTGTCTGGTCATGGATGCACGCACATGCCGAGGACTTGGGCTTAGATCCTGCACGATCGGGCGTCTTCGGAGTGAGTGCAGGTGCTTGCCTGGCGGCGTCTTTCTCACTACAGGCCCGTGATCTGCGTCTCCCCTCCCCCAGGTACCAGATCTTGCAGGACGCGATGTTGGACGACCGCCATCACCGACCGTCGACCTTCGAACACATGGATTCCGGCGTATGGGACCGGATCAGCTCGTGTACAGCGTGGGAGTCCTACCTCGGGCCGGCTGTCGCCCGGGAGGAGGTCTCCTTCTACGCCGCACCCGGCCGAGCAGCTGATCATCCTGAAGTTCTACGGGGACTACCGTCCACTTTCCTCGATGTCGGCACCGAGGACCTCTTCCGGGACGATGTCCTCGCCTTCGGCGCGGCGCTCGTCGGGGCGGGTGTTCCCACGGAGATGCATCTGTGGGCGGGTGGGTGGCACGGTTTCTCCGAGATGGCTCCCCATGTTCGGTTGGCTCAGGACGCGAACGAAGCACGGAGACGTTTCCTCGCGCGCCGGCTGGCGGAGGGGTCAGGAGACGTCTGACCCGCTGAGCCCTCACCTGCCCGAGGTGTTTTTCCGTGGGGTGTCCCGAAGTCAGTGTTCGGCATCGAACCAGCTCCGGCCCATCCCGACGTTGACCTCCAGGGGTACGTCCAATGCCGCTGCGGCACCCATCTCACGTCGAACCAGATCTTCGACTCTGAGCTCCTCCCCTTGCGCTATTTCGAGGACAAGTTCGTCGTGCACCTGGAGCAGGATGCGTGAGGAGAGCCTTTCTTTCCTGAGGGCTGAGTCAACCTGGAGCATCGCTGATTTCATGACATCGGCGGCGGAGCCCTGGATGGGCGCGTTCAAAGCCATCCTTTCGGCCATCTCCCGACGTTGACGACTCGTCGACATCAGATCCGGCAGATAACGTCGACGCCCCATCATGGTCTCGGTATATCCCTGCTTCCGCGCGGTGTCGACCACTGACTTCAGGTAGTCTCGCACGCCTCCGAAACGGGAAAAATAAGTCTCCATCAGCGAGTTCGCCTCAATGGTGGAGATCGACAGCTGCTTCGACAGGCCAAAGGCGGACAGACCGTAGGCCAGCCCGTAGCTCATCGCCTTCACCTTGGCACGCATGGCGCTGGTGACTTGCTCCGGCTCCACATCGAAGACCCGCGAGCCGACGAAACGATGGAGGTCCTCCCCGGCCCGATAGGCCTCGATCAAGCCTTCATCCTGGGACATATGCGCCATGATCCGCATCTCGATCTGGCTGTAATCGGCAGACATCAAGGAAGCAAAACCGTCTCCGACCACGAAAGCAGATCGGATACGTCGACCTTCCTCGGTCCGGATCGGGATGTTCTGCAAGTTCGGGTCGGTCGAGGACAGGCGCCCGGTGGCGGCGATCGTCTGCATGTATGTGGTGTGGATCCGGCCGTCGTCGGCGACAGCTTTGAGCAGTCCTTCAACGGTGACCCGGAGTTTCGCCGCATCCCGATGGCGCAGGAGCGCTTCCAGGAAGGGATCCCCGGTCTTCGCGAAGAGATCGGTGAGGGCTTCGGCATCCGTCGTGTATCCGGTCTTGGTCTTCCGGGTCCGTGGAAGACCCTTCTTCTCGAAAAGCACCACTTGGAGCTGTTTGGGCGAGCCCAGGTTCACCTCTTCACCGTCATTGGCGGCCCAGGCATCCCGCTGCGCGCGGGCGAGTTTCTCGGCGAACTGGGATTCCAACTCGGTCAGGACGGACGGATCCACCGCGATACCGGTCGACTCCATCCTGGTCAGGACAGGCACCGTGGGCAGTTCGATCTCTGACAGCAGTCGCAGGCTCTCGGTCTCCTCGAGGACGATGTCCAAGGCGGCTGCGAGATCCAACACTGCTCGAGCTTGTTGCATCGATTCCTGAGCGGCCTCGTCCTGGTCGGTGGCGAAGTCGAACATGCCCTGTTCCGCGGAGCTCTTCTCCGCGTGGAGTTCCCGTTGAAGATGCCGAACCACCAGGTCTGCCAAGTCGTAGGATCGCTGGTCCGGACGGACGAGATAGGCCGCCAGAGCAGTGTCGTGCACGATGCCGGCCAGTTCGTACCCTCTTGACCCGAGTGCGTGGACCTGAGGTTTTGCCTCGTGCAGACATTTCGGCCGATGCTCGTCCGCGAACCAGGCAGCGAGCGCGGCGTCGCTCTTCGGATCCAAGGCGGTCAGGTCGATATAGGCGGATTCTGTGGAGCTGGACAGCGCCACGGCTTCGGCGTCGCCTTGTCCTCTGGCCCAGGATCCGATCACGACGACGCCGGTGCGTTCTTTGCCTGCATGTCGTGCCAGCCAGGCTTCGATTTCGGAGTTGTCGAGGACGCGTCCCGGAGTCTCTGGCGCTTTCTCACTGGTCGGCGCGGAGTCCGGCAGAGTCGAGAAGAGTCGCTCCCGTAGAACCCTGAACTCCAAACTGTCGAAAATCTGATGGACCCTCTCCCGGTCCCAGGGCCGCCGGGCCGTCTGGTCGAGAGCGATCGGCAGGGGGACTTCACGCACCAGCTGGTTGAGTCGACGATTTCGCCGGACGGCGTCGATGTGTGTCCGGAGATTGTCTGCAACTTTCCCTTTGATGTCTCCGTCCTGGGCCGCCTCGAGGACCCCGGTGAGATCTCCGTACTTGCTCAGCCATTTCGCGGCGGTTTTGGGGCCGACTCCAGGCACTCCTGGCAGGTTGTCTGCGGTCTCCCCCACCAGGGCTGCCAGGTCGCTGTACCGGCCGGGCGCGACCCCATATTTTTCGACGACGGACTCGGGCGTCATCCGCGCGAGCTCGGAGACCCCTTTGATCGGGTACAGCAAGGTCGTGGTCTCGTCGACCAGTTGAAGGGCGTCGCGATCGCCGGAGACGATCAGCGTCTCCATTCCTTCACCGGCTGCGGAGGTCGCCAAGGTGGCGATGATGTCATCCGCTTCGAAACCATCGGTCTGGACGTACGGGATGCATAGGGCGTCCAACACTTCCTGGATCAAGTCGACTTGGCCACGGAACTCTTCGGGGGTCTGTGAACGCCCGGCTTTGTATTCCGGGTACTCCTTCGCGCGGAAGGTTTGCCGGGACAGGTCGAAAGCCACCGCCAGGTGAGATGGTTCCTCTGCACGGAGAAGATTGATCAGCATCGAGGTGAACCCGTAGACAGCATTGGTGTGTTGGCCGGTGCTGGTGGCGAAGTTCTCTGCGGGCAGGGCGAAGAAGGCTCGGTATGCGAGCGAGTGTCCGTCGAGAAGAAGGAGTCGGTTCACATGTGGCAGCCTAGGCCCACCAGCTGACAACCACGAAGAACCCTCCGGGGCCTAGCGGACGATGTTGCCCCGCCCGAGGAGTCGTCGATGGTGGACGAGACAGGATGAGTGGTTCCATGGGCCAGTCCGAGGGATTCGACGGTCTTCTTCCTCTGGAGGAGACCCTTCTGGGCACGATGGGGATCGACGTGGTCGAGTCCTCGTCAGAACGATGCGTCGCCACGATGCCCGTGACGCCCAACCGGCAGCCTTACGGGCTGTTGCACGGTGGTGCGAATGCTGCTTTGGCTGAAACAGTCGGATCGATAGCTGCGGCCCACCACGCTTCTCGATATGGACGAGTGGCTGTTGGCGTGGAACTGAACTGCACCCATCATCGGGCGGTCAGAGCAGGACTGGTGCGTGCTGTGGCGACGCCGTTGCACGCCGGTGGAAGTCTGGCGACCTATGCCGTCGAGATCGAGGACGGCCAGGGACGTCTGGTCTGTACCGCCAGGCTGTCGTGCATGCTGGTTCAACCTCGACAGGAGGGGGCCTGACCCGGGTTCCTCGGTTATTCCGCGTGACCGGAGGGCCGTCTTTACCCTTGGCGGGAGATCGAGACGGCCCTCCGAGGAGAGCGATATCCCGTCAGCGTTTCTTCTTGCTTCCAGGCAGACCGTCGACGACCAGCTGGGCTACCTCGCGCATTCCGAGCCGGCGATCCATGGCTGTCTTCTGGATCCACCGGAAGGCTTCCGACTCAGTCAGTCCCATCTGTTCCATCAAGACGCCTTTAGCGCGATCGACCGCTTTCCGGGTTTCCAGCCGCTCACCGAGATCTGCGATCTCGGCTTCCAGTGCGTGGAGCTCGACCCAGCGAGAGCGGGCGATGTCCAAGGCTGGGCGTAGGTCATCGATGGTGAAGGGTTTTACCACGTAGGCCATGACACCGGCATCGCGTGCCCGCTCGACCAGATCACGGTCGCTGAAGGCGGTCAACATGACGCAGGGGGCGATCCGTTCTTTGCCGATGACCTCTGCGGCGGTAATGCCGTCCATAACGGGCATCTTGACATCCAAGATGACCAGGTCCGGGCGGTGTTGACGAGACAGTTCGAGCGCGTGTTCTCCGTCGCTGGCCTGACCGACCACCTCGTACCCGCTGTCGGTGAGCATTTCTGCCAGGTCCAACCGGATGAGGGCTTCGTCTTCAGCAACGACGACTCGCAGCAGCCCGGTTGGCTTCTCAGCGGTGGACTCGGTGGAGGTCGCGCGCGACGGCGGCGGCGTAGGGATGGGGTTGGAAGGTGTGTCGGTCACAAAAACATCCTAGATGCGCCATGCCGAGCATCAGTACCGGTGTCGCTTCTCCCCCGGAGAAACTTCAGGAGGAAAACCTGGGCAGCTCAGACCCTCAGGCGGATTATCTCCGGAAGCGGTGAGTCAAAGAAGATCTGAAGAGTGCCGGGAGCGGGACTTGAACCCGCACGACCTTTCGGTCAAAGCATTTTGAGTGCTCCGTGTCTGCCATTCCACCATCCCGGCGTGCCCGCCTACTATACGTCACTCTCGCGGCGCTTCGTACACGGGATGCCTGCAGAGGGCAACGGTCCGGATATTTTTCCGGACCGTTGCCCTGCCCGCTGGTCAGCTGTCGAGGCTGCCCACGACGTGAACCCGCAGAGAGTTCGTGGTACCGCTCACTCCAAAGGGACGCCCGGCGACTACCACCAGGACGTCACCCTGTGTGACGACACCTTCTGCGAGCAGTGCTTGGTCGACAGCTTCGACCATGGTCGACATGTGACTGAACTGCGGAACGATGAATGCACGGATTCCCCAGGTCAAAGTCAGACGACGGGCCGTCTCCGCGTCGGTGGTAAAAGCCAGCATCGGAAGCCCGGAACGCACACGTGACATGCGACGGGCGGAGTCACCCGAGGAAGTGAAACAGACCAGGTACTTCGCCTGGAGAGAGTTACCGATCCTTGCGGCAGCCGCGGTCACCGCACCGCCTACCGTGGAAGGCTCGGTACCTAGCGGGGGGATCCGGGAAAGACCGTGGTCCTCGGTGTTCTCGATGATCCGCGCCATGGTCCTGACGGCATTGATGGGCCAGGACCCGACACTGGTCTCACCGGAGAGCATGATCGCATCTGCTCCGTCGAGCACCGCGTTGGCGCAGTCGCTGGCCTCCGCCCGAGTGGGACGGCTGTTGTCGATCATCGACTCCAGCACCTGAGTGGCAACGATGACCGGCTTGGCCTCTCTGCGGGCCAGTGCGATGGCCTGCTTCTGGACGAGCGGAACCTCTTCCAACGGCATTTCCACGCCGAGGTCACCTCGAGCGACCATGATCCCGTCGAAGGCGCGGATGATCTCTGCAAGATTGGCAACAGCCTGCGGCTTCTCGACCTTGGCCAGGACAGGGCGTCGTACCTGCTCGTCCTCCATGATCTCGTGGCAACGGATGACGTCCCGAGCGTCACGGACGAAGGAGAGCGCGATCCAGTCCGCTCCGATCCGCAGTGCCCAGCGGAGATCTTCCTCGTCCTTCTCCGAGAGTGCCGGCACACTGACGGGAACTCCCGGCAGGTTGATGCCCTTGTTGTTGGAGATGGTGCCGCCCTCGACCACCTCGGTCACGACATCGGTCGGGGTGACCTCGACCGCACGGAGCGTGATCTTGCCGTCGTCGACCAAGAGGGTGTCGCCCGCTCGGACATCTCCTGTCAGGCCCTTGAAGGTGGTGGAGACCCGTTCTCCGTCCCCCTCGATGTCGTCGATGGTGATGGTGAACCGGTCACCTTCGTTCAAGAGAACCGGGCCGGTGGCGAAACGGCCGGTGCGGATCTTCGGGCCTTGAAGGTCCACCAGTACGCCGACCTGGCGGCCGGCCTGCTCTGCCGCACGTCGCACCAGGGCGATGTGACGTTCGGCGTCTTCGTAGGAGCCGTGAGACCGGTTGATACGGGCAACATCCATGCCCGCGTCGACGAGGGCACGGATTTTCTCGGGGGAATCGACGGCAGGTCCGATGGTGCAAACGATTTTGGCGCGACGCATGAATTCCATTCTACGACTGCTCCGTAGATCGTTCTGACCAACGGAGTGGAGGAGCCTGCGTTCTCCGACGAACACGCTACGCCGAGAGGGGAAGTCCCTCTCGGCGAGCGTTCAGCGGTTCGGCTCGACGTCTCAGACCGTCAGGGGACGGTCCCGGGGGCCAACTGGGCGTGGAAGCACCGACGAACCGGTCAGCCATTCATCGACCCCATGGGCGCAGGCCCGGCCTTCGGCAATGGCCCACACGATGAGGGACTGCCCGCGCCCACAGTCCCCGGCCGCGAAGACACCAGGGACAGTACTCATGTAGTTCTGGTCCCTGACCACCTGCCCACGGCCGTCGACTCCCACCCCGAGCTGGGCCACGACCCCGTCCCTCTCCGTCCCGGTGAACCCCATCGCCAGGAGGACCAACTGTGTCGGGAGCTCACGTTCCGTGCCTTCGATCTCCTGAAAGCGCCCGTCCTCCAAACGCACTTCACTCAGTTTCAGGGCGCATAGCTCGCCGTTCTCGTCATTCACGAATTCCTTGGTGTTCACGGCATAGAGACGTTCCCCACCTTCTTCGTGCGCGCTGGCGACCCGGAAGAGGACGGGATAAGTCGGCCAAGGATGAGCCTCATTCCGTGCCGTCGGTGGTTGAGGCATGATCTCCAGGCTGGTCACCGATCTGGCACCCTGCCGTAGAGCAGTGCCGATGCAGTCGGCGCCGGTATCGCCACCACCGATCACGATCACGTCCTTGTCCGTGGCGACGATCTGGTCCTCGATCGGCTGGCCGAGAGCAGATCTGTTCGCCTGAGGAAGATAGTCCATCGCCTGGACCACCCCTCTGCCGTTCCTGCCGGGGATATCGAGATCTCTGGGAATCGTGGACCCGGTGGCGAGGACGATCGCGTCGTAGCGTCGGCGCAGCTCCTGCCCGGTGATTTCCACCCCGATGTCCACTCCTGTCCGGAAACGGGTCCCCTCCGCTCTCATCTGCGCCAACCGACGATCGAGGACACTCTTCTCCATTTTGAACTCGGGGATGCCGTAGCGCAGCAATCCACCGGCTTTGTCAGCACGTTCGAAGACGGCGACGGTATGTCCGGCACGGGTCAGTTGCTGGGCTGCAGACAGTCCCGCCGGTCCGGAGCCAACGATCGCGACAGTTCGCCCGGAGAGTCGTTCCGGAGGCAAAGGAGTGACCCGGCCGTCATCGAAAGCGCGTTCGATGGTGGTGACTTCAACCTGTTTGATAGTCACCGCCTGCTGGTTGATGCCCAGAACACAGGAACTCTCACAAGGCGCGGGGCAGAGCCGTCCGGTGAATTCGGGGAAGTTGTTCGTGGCATGGAGTCGTTCGATCCCCTCCCCCCATCGTCCGCGCCAGGCCAGATCGTTCCACTCGGGAATGATGTTTCCCAGGGGGCAGCCGCTGTGGCAGAAAGGGATGCCGCAGTCCATGCAGCGGCTGGCCTGGTCCCTGAGCTCTTCGACGTCCTGTGACTCGTTGACTTCACGCCAGTCCGTCAACCGGACGGGGACCGGGCGACGCGGGGGGAGCTTGCGCTCACGATGGGTCAGAAAGCCCTGGGGGTCAGCCATGGGACACCTCCATGATCCGCTCCCATACGAGAGCACCGTCGGGATCGAGTCCTTCCTCTTCCGCTGACTGTCGGACGTCGAGGACTCGCTGGTAGGCGCGGGGCAGCACCAACGAGAATCGGTGCTGAGCCTCGGGCCAGGATGTGAGAAGGGCAGCTGCAATCGTGGAACCAGTGGCCTCGACATGGCGGCGCAGTAGGTCTTCCACGCGGTCTCGGTCTGCCGGCCGTAGCGGTAGGACGTCGACGAGGCCACCGTTCACCCGATCGGCGATGAGATCCAGGACGTAGGCGGTTCCTCCCGACATTCCTGCCGCGAAATTACGACCGACCGGACCGAGGATGAGGACCGTACCTCCTGTCATGTATTCACAACCATGGTCGCCGATTCCTTCGGCGACGGCGACCGCACCAGAGTTCCGTACGCAGAAGCGTTCTCCGGCCTGGCCACCCAGGAATATTTCTCCACTGGTGGCGCCATATCCGATGACATTTCCTGCGATCACATTGTCCTCGGCGGAAAAATATGTTCCCTCTGGCGTGCGGATCACGATCCGACCCCCGGAAAGACCTTTTCCGACATAGTCATTTGCTTCACCCCGTAGCTGAATGCTCACACCCGCAGGAAGGAAAGCACCCAGAGACTGACCGGCCTCTCCGGTCAGTCGAAGTTCGATTGCTCCCTTCGGTAGACCCTCGTGGTGGGCTTTAGTGACCTGGTGGCCGAGCATTGTTCCAACCGTCCGGTTCACATTTCTGACATGCGCATCGATACTCACCGGACGACCATGGTCGATAGCTTCTCTAGCCTGTTCGATGAAGTGATTGTCGAGAGCCTGATCCAGTCCGTGATCCTGCTCGCGCGTGCAGTGTCGTGACTGCCCCTCTTGCGGGACCGCCTCAGCAAGCACAGAGGTCAGGTCGAGACCAGAGGCCTTCCAGTGTCCGACGGCGCGACGGATGTCGAGGACGGAAGTCTGACCGACGGCCTCTTCCAAGGTACGAAAACCCAGTTCGGCCAGAATTTCCCGGACCTCTTCGGCAATATATTCGAAGAAGGTCTCCACGAACTCAGGTTTTCCTGAATAGCGTTGCCGAAGTTCTGGATTCTGGGTCGCGATGCCGACCGGGCAGGTGTCCTTGTGGCAGACCCGCATCATGATGCATCCCGACACAACCAGTGGCGCCGTTGCGAAACCAAATTCTTCCGCTCCGAGAAGAGCGGCCACCACAACATCTCTGCCTGTTTTCAACTGACCGTCTGTCTGCACGACGATGCGGTCACGTAATCCGTTCAGGACGAGAGTCTGTTGAGTCTCAGCCAGCCCGATCTCCCAAGGCGCGCCTGCATGTTTCAAGGAGGTCAGTGGAGAAGCCCCGGTCCCGCCGTCGTGTCCGGAGATCAACACCACATCGGCATGGGCTTTGCTGACCCCGGTGGCGACCGTTCCGACGCCGACTTCGGAGACGAGCTTGACGTGGATACGTGCTCGAGGATTCGCATTCTTCAGATCGTGGATCAGCTGCGCCAGATCCTCGATCGAGTAGATGTCATGGTGCGGAGGCGGGCTAATCAGACCGACGCCCGGCGTACTGTGACGGGTCCTGGCCACCCACGGATAGACCTTCTGCCCGGGCAGTTGGCCACCTTCACCAGGCTTGGCGCCTTGGGCCATCTTGATCTGGATGTCATCGGACTCAGTCAGATAGTGGCTCGTGACACCGAAACGTCCTGAAGCAACCTGTTTGACGGCGCTGCGACGCTCCGGATCGAGCAGACGATCAGCGTCCTCCCCACCTTCACCGGTATTCGACTTCCCGCCGATCCGGTTCATCGCGACGGCAAGAGTCTCATGGGCCTCCTTGCTGATCGAGCCGTAGCTCATCGCACCGGTGCTGAATCGCCGTACGATCGCCCCGACCGGCTCGACCTCTTCGAGCGGCACCGGCGTACGACCTGCGGTCGCGAACTCGAAGAGCCCTCGTAGCGTCATGAGCCGACTCGATTGGTCGTTCACTCGAGCGGTGTACTGCTTGAAGAGGTCATACCTACGACTCCGAGTGGAATGCTGCAACCTGAAGACCGTTTCAGGATCGAAGAGATGAGGCTCACCTTCGCGTCGCCACTGGTACTCGCCACCGACCGCCAACTCACGGTGAGCGTTACCCACACCTGAGACCGGATAGGCCACTCGATGACGCGCTGCGACCTCCTGCGCGATGACGTCCAGACCTATCCCACCCAGACGACTCGTGGTCCCGGTGAAATACACGTCGATGACTTCGCGTGACAGCCCGATACATTCGAAGACCTGGGCGCCACGGTAGCTGGCGACCGTCGAGATCCCCATCTTGGACATGACTTTCAGTACACCTTTGCCCAGCGCCTTGATGAGGTTGGCAACGGCTTTCTCGCTGGTCACTTCGGTGATAGCCCGAGACCGGACCATGTCCTCCACGGTTTCCATGGCCAGATAAGGGTTGACAGCAGCCGCGCCGTAACCGACCAACAGAGCGATGTGGTGGACCTCCCGCACGTCCCCGGCTTCTACCAACAGACCCACCTGGGTCCGGGTCTTCTCCCGAATGAGGTGGTGGTGAACCGCTGCGGTAAGGAGCAGCGATGGAATGGGAGCGCGTTCAGCAGTGGAATCCCGGTCCGAGAGCACCACGTAACGGGCGCCTCGGCGGATAGCGCTGGAGACCTCCTTGAAGATCATCTCCAGGCGCTGCCTCATCGCAGCGGCGCCGCCGGCCACATCGTAGAGACCGGAGACGACCACAGTCTTTGTACCCGGTTCATCGTATTCGGCATCGATATGGACGATCTTGGCCAATTCGTCGTTGTCGATCACGGGGAAGGGCAGGACAATCTGCCGGCAATGCCCCTGCGTAGCGTCGAGCACGTTCAGTTCGGGCCCGACGGTCGTCGATACCGAGGTGACCAACTCTTCACGGATGGCATCCAACGGCGGGTTCGTCACCTGGGCAAACAATTGTGTGAAGTAGTCGAAGAGCAGCCTGGGCCTGGTCGACAGCACCGCGATGGGGGTGTCCGTCCCCATGGATCCCAGAGCTTCGGTTCCCTGGACAGCCATCGGCCCGAGGATCAGTCGGAGCTCCTCCGTGGTGTAACCGAAGGTCTGCTGGCGGCGGGCTACCGAGCTGGGCGTGTGGAGGATGTGCTCACGCTCGGGCAGATCTACGAGGTTGACCATCCCCGTCTCCAGCCACTGGCTGTACGGATGCTCTGCGGCCAGCTCGGATTTGATCTCCGCATCGGGCACGATGCGTCCGGCTCCGGTATCGACGAGGAACATCCGCCCTGGAGAGAGCCTCCCTTTCTCCACGATGCGTTCCGGCTCGATGTCCAGGACCCCGGCCTCACTGCCCAGGACCACCAGGCCGTCATCGGTGACCCAGTAACGTCCCGGTCGAAGCCCGTTGCGGTCGAGCACAGCACCGACGAGGGTGCCGTCGGTGAACGTCACACATGCCGGGCCGTCCCAGGGCTCCATGAAACAGCTGTGAAATTCGTAGAACGCCTTGAGCTGGGGACTCATCTCCGCATGGTTCTCCCATGCTTCCGGGATCATCATCAAGATCGCGTGGGGAAGGCTGCGTCCCCCCAGATGCAGGAGTTCAAGAGCTTCGTCGAAGGAGGCCGAGTCCGAAGCGTTCGGGTCACAGATGGGGAAGAGCCGGGCGAGATCTCCGGGGATAAGATCACTGGTGAGCACGGATTCGCGTGCAGCCATCCAGTTCCGATTTCCGCGGACGGTGTTGATCTCGCCGTTATGGGCGATGAGCCGGAAGGGATGAGCCAACGGCCAACTGGGAAATGTGTTCGTGGAGAATCGGCTGTGCACGACGGCCAACTCAGAGGTATACCGCAGGTCGTGCAGATCCGGGTAGAAGTGGTCGAGCTGTTCGGTGGTCAGCATGCCTTTGTAGACGAGGGTCCGCGCCGACAGTGAGGGGAAGTAGATGCCGGCTTCGTGCTCAGAACGTTTGCGTAGGCAGAAAGCGAGTCTGTCCACGGCGATTCCGGTGTATTCCTCACCTTGGCCTGCCGGTGCGACGAAGAGCTGGGCGAAGTGCGGCATGACTTCACGAGCCACTTTGCCGATGGTCTCCTCCTGGACCGGGACATCACGCCATCCCAGGACTTTCAGGCCTTCTTCGACGGCGATCCTCTCGATCTGCTGGACGGAGAGCGAGCGTTCGCTCTCCGAGACCGGAAGAAAAGCGGTGCCGACGGCGTAACGCCCCGCGGGCGGGAGGTCGAAGGCCGTGACTCCGCGGAGGAAGCTGTCAGGTATCTGGGTCAGGATTCCTGCCCCGTCGCCGACAAGAGGGTCCGCGCCTGTGGCGCCTCGGTGGTCGAGATTGCGGAGTGCCTCCAGAGCCTGTTCGACGATGTCGTGTCCAGGGGTGCCTCGCAGTGTGGCGACCATGGCCACACCGCATGCGTCGTGTTCGTAGATCGGGTCGTACAAGCCGGTGGGCGCCGGGATGGCGGAGAAAGCGCGTGCTGACACGTGGCTCACCGTCCTTGAGGTGCGAGGGACCAGGAAGGTCGGTTTCGAAAAAGGATGGAGAGGGCGCAGGTCGCGGCTTGCACCCTCTGGTGGACGACGATGTCCGGTGGCGGAACTCTACCGGCCGGTGGAATACCACACAGCCGAATTCATCCCATCATATGGGATAAAAAGTCCGCATGGCGATGCAAGTTTCACCGATCCTGCGGATCCAAAGGGTCCCCCAACAGAGAGAACGCCTCCTCAGGACCTGTTTACAGATACCCGAGGAGGCGTTCTCCTGCGAAAAATCACCACGTCTGCTAAGCAGCAGATTCCTCCGCTGCCTCAGGCCTCTTCTCCTCGGGCTCTCGACGCGACAACCACCAGAACCACCACAGGCCGAACAGGAAGACCACGATCGATGTCCAGACGTTCAACCTCAGCCCCAGAACATGATTGGCTGCATCGATCCGGACATTCTCGATCCCGACCCGACCAAGGGTGTACAGCATGGTGTACGCGGCGAAGAGCTGCCCTGGCTTCAAGCGCAGCCTGCTCCGCCAGAGCCGATCCATGGCGAAGAGCATTCCCGCAATCAACAGACACCACAACGACTCGTACAGGAAGGTCGGATGAAAGGTTCCCAGGACCACCGCCTCCCCCTTGCTGTCGAGGACGGCTCTGCCCTCAGCGTGGTTCCACTGATGGATCTGCAAGGCCCAGGGAAGTTCCGTCGGCCCCCCGTAGAGCTCGTTGTTGAACCAGTTCCCCCAACGTCCTACCGCCTGGGCCAGAGCAAGTCCCGGCGCGATCGCGTCGCCGAAGGGGAGGAAAGGCACATCGTAATGACGACAAGCCAGCCACACCCCGAGAGCACCCAGAGCCACAGCACCCCAGATACCCAATCCGCCTTCCCAGATGAAGAAGGCACGGATCGGGTCACCGCCGGCCCCGAAATATGCCTGCGGGCTGGAGATCACGTGGTAGAGCCGTCCGCCGACGATCCCGAAAGGCACGGCCCACAACGCCACGTCCAACGCCCGCTCAGGGGCAATCCCCCGAGCAGGCAGTCGTCGAGCAGTCACCCAAGTGGCCAAGGCGATTCCGGCTAGCAGGCAGAAGGCATAGGCACGCAAGGCAATCGGCCCGAGGTGCCAAACAGCGATCTCCGGACTCGGGAGGGCCGACGGAAACATCACTTCGCTGTCTCGAACATCTTCTTCTCGAACTCATCGGCGTTGCTGATGCCGTTGGTGTCGATCTTCTTGCTGTTGACGTAGTAGGAAGGAGTGCTTCTGATCCCCATGGTCTTGGAGGTGTACTCTTCCAAGTTCTTCAAATACGGCTTGTAGGTCTCCTGGGCGACACAGGTTTTCCACGTCTCCAGCTGCTCGCCGGACAGGCCGCCCTCGACTGCGGACTTCTGGATGTCCTCGTCGCTGTACCCCTTGCCTTCGTCCTTCGGTTGCTTCGCGAAGATCTTCTCGTGCACCTGGAAGAACTTCCCCGCGTCGGACGCGCACAGTGCCGCATTGGCCGCCTTGGTCGAGCTGTTGTTCCGCAGGCTGTCGTCCAGGAAGGTCTTCTGGTAGTAGACGACGTTGATCTTGCCCGCAGCGCCCAACTCGCCGATCTTCGGGCCGAACATCTGGTCGAACTTCTGGCACCACGGGCACTGGAAGTCCTCGAAGATCTGCAGGGTCGGGATTCCCTCTTTCAAAACGCCGCCGTTGGTGGCCACCACCGGAGCGTCCTTACCGGAGACGCCCTTGGGCAGCTTGACTTCCCCGTTGGGGGCCGAGGATCCCCCACTCGGCAGAGCGGACGGCTCGTTACTCCCAGGACGGAAGAAGAGCATGAAAAAAGCTGCTGCCACGACGACGACAGCGATGATCACAGCCAGTAACCCTTTGACGTTCCTACCCTGTGCCGGCGCGGCTGCGCTGATCTTGGCCTGGCGTGAGTTCTGGGGCGGTGCCATGCGATTTATCTCCTTGCGGCAAGTACGGTGCCCGGACGGGCTGCCGAGTACATCAGCGCGTTCCTGTAGCGCCTCAAGACTAGATGCACGATCAGGTCATTCCGCTCAGCCTCGTCCTTAGTGTCCTCGCAACGGGTCTGGCTGCTATGACGAGGCATGGAAACACTCACCGGTTGAGCAGATCCCGCGAGAAGGCTTTCCCTTCTGGACCCGAGCTCGTATTTCGAGAACGGATGCGTTCAGGGCGTGGTTCCGCGGTCCAGACGCGCGTCGAGCGAGAAAGCGCTACCCGGCCGCCAGGACAACCATCCCGCGAAACCGAGGAAGACGAGATCCCGCAGGATCTCCTGCAGATACTTCGGCTCGCGGCCTGCCTCGAGGCTGCCGTCCCCGCCAAAACATCCACAGTCGATCTCCAGCCCTCGCGCCCAGGCGGAAGCAATACCGATGATGAACACGACCAGGAGAATCGAGGAGAGCAGGCCGGAAAAACGTGTGAAGAGGCCGACCAGGAGGAGGACACCCACGGCCAACTCGATGATCGGCAGGATCTGCCCCACCGCATCAGCCATCTCGAAAGGCATCAGGTCATACGCCTGAACAGCTCTCGCGCTCGTCAGTGGTCGCCCGATCTTGGTCACCGCTGCGTAGATCCAGACGAAGGCCAGCACCAATCTGGACACCAACCCCATCCAGTCCTGCCACTGCCGATCGGCGAGACGAGCGATCATCAGCGATTTCCCTCTCTCACTCCGGCGCGCAACTCGCCGGTCAGTTCCTGCAGAGACATCAGCCGCTCTGACCACGGAGCATCGGAGGCCAGCTTCTTCACCAACGCGGAGCCCACGATCACCCCGTCAGCGTAGGAAGCCATCTCGGCTGCCTGCGCACCGTTACTGACACCCAATCCCACACAGAGGGGAAGTCCGGTGGAGCGACGCGCCCGATCGACAAGGTCACACGCAGCAGATCCCACAGCCGTCCTGGTCCCGGTGACTCCCATCACCGAGGCGACGTAGACGAAACCACGACAACGAGCAGTAGTAGCTGCAATTCGCTCATCAGTGGAAGACGGAGCGATCAAGAAGATCGGACACAGCCCGTGACGCTCAGCCGAAGCGGACCAGTCCTCGGCCTCGTCCGGAATCAGATCCGGGGTGATGACTCCGGATCCTCCCGCTGCGGCGAGGTCTGCTGCGAAGCGTTCCACCCCGTACCGCAGGATCGGATTCCAGTAGCTCATCACCACAGCAGTACCTCCCGCGGCGACCACGGCACGAACCGCGCGGAAAATATCCGACGTCCGGACTCCGGCCCGGAGCGCACAGGCAGCAGCATCCTGGATCACCGGCCCGTCCAGAACTGGATCGCTGTAGGGGAAACCGATCTCGACCACATCACACCCGGACTCGACCAGTGCAGTCATCGCCTCCAAGGAAAGCTCCACATCGGGGAAGCCCACCGGGAGATAACCCACTAGCGCTGCGCGCCTCTCCTCACGCGCGGAGGACAGGACCCGCTCGAGTCTCTCTGCACCGTACGAACTTGCGGTCACCGCCCATTCCCTTCGGGTATTTCTCCAGAAGCTCCGGCGCGGCCGTCTGCGGTGCCCGAATCAAGAAGCCCGAAATAACGGGCTGCGGTGTCCACGTCTTTGTCGCCACGTCCGGACAGATTGACCACGATCACGGCGTCGGGACCCAGCTCACGGCCTACACTCATGGCACCGGCTAAGGCGTGTGCGCTCTCGATCGCAGGCAGGATGCCTTCGGTCCGCGCCAGTAGTCGGAAAGCGGCCATCGCCTCGGCATCGGTCGCATAACGGTACTCGGCACGCCCAGAGTCGTGCAGGTGAGCATGTTCCGGTCCCACGCTGGGATAGTCCAGACCTGCGGAGATCGAATGGCTCTCGATGGTCTGCCCGTCCTCGTCCTGGAGTACATAGGTCGCGGCACCGTGCAGAACCCCCGGCGATCCACCGGCGAAGCGCGCAGCATGTTTCCCGCTACCGATGCCCTGTCCCCCGGCCTCGACCCCGATCAACCGGACCTGAGGATCGTGACGGAAACGATGGAATATGCCGATGGCATTAGAACCGCCGCCCACGCAGGCGACTACGGCGTCCGGGAGGCGTCCGACACAGGCCAGCACCTGCTCTCGGGCTTCCTCGCCGATCACTGCGTGGAAGTCACGAACCATCTCGGGAAAGGGGTGAGGCCCGGTGACCGTTCCGAGAATGTAGTGAGTGTCCTCGACATTGGCCACCCAGTCGCGCAGGGCCTCGTTGACGGCGTCCTTCAAGGTACGACTACCGTGTGTGACCGGCACCACGGTAGCGCCGAGCAAACGCATCCGGGCAACGTTGAGGGCCTGCCTTGAGGTGTCCCGCTCCCCCATGTAGACCATGCACTCCAGCCCCATGAGGGCCGCCGCCGTAGCAGTGGCCACACCATGCTGCCCTGCTCCGGTTTCGGCGATCACCCGTTTCTTTCCCATGCGAACGGTGAGGAGAGCTTGCCCCAATACATTGTTGATCTTGTGGGATCCGGTGTGGTTGAGATCTTCTCGTTTGAGAAAGACCCTGGCCCCACCACAGTGTTCGGCAAAACGAGGAACCTCGGTCAGCGGATTCGGGCGTCCGGTGTATCTCTCCTGAAGATTTTTCAGCTCAGAACGAAAATCCGGATCTTGTGCCGCCAGAAGACGTTCCTCGTCCAATTGTTCCAGTGCTGCGATCAAGGCTTCCGGGACGAACCTCCCCCCGAAATTGCCGAACCGTCCGATTCTTGTGGAGGAGTTCATGATTCTCCGGCATGTCGTAAACACGGATGGGCCCCGGCCGTCACCAGTTCGTGAACAGCATGGCGTGGCTGACCGCCGGTCACGACGGCTTCCCCCACCAGGACGGCGTCAGCGCCATGTCGGGCGAACTCGAAGACATCGTGCGGACCACGGACCCCGGACTCGGCCACCTTCACCACTGACGACGGCAGGTGGGGGACAATGCGCGCGAAGGTCCCCCGGTCGACATCCAAGGTGCGGAGATCGCGGTTGTTGACACCGATGATCCGGGCCCCGGCTTCCACAGCACGGACAGCCTCTTCTTCGTCATGGACCTCGACCAGCGCGGACATTCCCAGAGAACGGGTGCGCTCCAGCATGCCGATCAAGATGTCCTGGGGAAGTGCCACAGCCAGGAGCAGCACGAGGTCGGCGCCGTGGGCACGGGCCTCCCATATCTGATACGGGTCGACCACGAAATCCTTGCGCAGGATCGGGACGTCCACTGCGGCCCGCACGGACACCAGGTCTTCTAGGCTGCCGCCGAAACGTCTACGCTCGGTAAGTACGCTGATGACACTCGCGCCGCCTGCTTCGTAATCCCGGGCGAGACCGGCGGGATCGGCGATCATTGCGAGCGCGCCCTTGCTGGGACTGGAGCGTTTCACCTCGGCGATGACCTTCACCCCGGCTTCGCCTTGACACAGAGCCGCTGTGGCGTCCCGGGCTCCGGGCGTTCGAGCTACTCGCTCCTTCAGCTCGGAGAGGCTCGTATGCGCGCGGCGCTCGACGAGGTCCTCACGGACACCGGAGATGATCTCGTCCAGAACAGTAGGCACGATGCTCAGACTAACCACCCATGTCGTTTCGACTCGAATCGCCCCGGCCGGCGTTGAGAGTGCGTGGTGTCGGCGACCCGATTTCATCCAGGGGGCGAAGAAGCCTGGGCCGAGGAATTGGCCCAGGCCTGCTGCTGCCGGGAGCGATCGGAGGAAATCCGATATGCCTGGCTATCAGAACATGTCTTGATTCATCCCGGCTCTGTTCATCCCCACCCATGCGATCACGCCTACGAGACAGAGGATTGCGCCGATGATCCATAACCAGGAAAGATTGACGATCACCCCCACACTCACCACAGCAGAACCGAGCAGGAGAAATGCGGTGCCCACCCATGCGGCGGGAGTGTTCCCGTGGGAAACCGTGCCGGACATCTGGAACTTCCTTCGTTGGACGTAGATCCGTCGACGGCTCCGAAGAGCACGTTCACAGGGCCATTTCGGCGGAGACCCTTGATGGCTTGTGCACAGTGTGCCAGCAAGCAACGGCCCGGAAGCCGTGAGCGAGAAGCTGCCTGCACCTTCAGAAGCCAGGCGGATGCTCCCTGCGCTGATCGGTCGCTCGCAGGCATGGACATCTCTTCGTCACACCGTCAGTGATTCGTCAGACCGTAGGGTCCTCGCCACGATTCAGCCTTTCCCACTGGTCCGATGCGGATCTCGAGGATGGAGAGGAAGCCGAGGCATCTTCCCCGCCTGGTGCTTCAGCTCCGGCCTGCGCCGGGAACCAACTTCCTGCCGCCCACAGAGCAAGACCTGCAGAGACGACGATCATCAAGGCCGCAAGGTCGCCGGAGAACGACCACCATCGCACCGATACCTCCTGGATGACATGGCCGTCGGGCAGGCTCGGTGAGCGACCGGCCTGCACGATCCCCGACCGCCATGTAAATGCCGCTCCCACACCGGAGATTCCAGTCATCACCGCGATGACCCGCACCATCAGCGGGCGGGCGAAAAGCCAGACCATGGCACCTGCTGCAGCGATCAGCAACAAGGCTGGATAGACCGGGGCCGCAGCTGTCCCGGACACCGAGAAAACGGTACGTACACCCAAACCGCCGTGCACGGTTGCCCCGGAGACCACCGTCCGCGTGGAAACAGTCAACCCGATCGCTGCTCCTAAGAGGCTCAGGACCACAGCCGTGGCACGCTGCGCGGCTTGCTCCTGCAGGCTCATGGCTCGCCTAGGTTCATGGCGCGCGAGACTGCTCTGAGAGCCGCCGCAGCCTTGGAGACGGTCTCGGTGTATTCCGCTTCCGGGTCGGAATCGGCCACCACTCCGGCGCCTGCTTGGACATGGGCGTAGCCGTCGAGCACGACCGCTGTCCTGATCGCAATGGCGGTATCCATGTCACCATGCACGTCCAGATATCCGACGACGCCTCCGTAGACACCCCGCTTGACCGGTTCCAGCTCGTCGATCAGCGCCATGGCGCGAGGCTTCGGAGCCCCTGACAAGGTACCTGCGGGGAAGGTAGCGGCCAGTACGTCATAGGCGTCACAGTTTTCACGCAACCGACCGACCACCGTCGATTCCAGATGCATGATGTGACTGTAACGACGGATGCTCATCAGGTCGACGACATCGACCGTCCCGGGATCGCACACCTTCTGGAGATCGTTGCGAGACAGGTCGACGAGCATCACGTGTTCCGACCTTTCCTTCGGGTCGGCAGCCAACTCGACCGCCAGGCGTTCGTCTTCCCTGGGGTCGTTGCCTCGCGGACGTGATCCTGCAATGGGGTGGGTAACCACGCGCCTCCCCTTGACCTTGACCAAGGCCTCGGGGCTCGAGCCGACAACGTCGAAGTTCCGTCCTTCGCCGTCCTGCAGCCGAAGGAGGTACATGTACGGGCTGGGATTGCTGGTCCGCAGAACCCGGTACACGTCGAGGGCGTCTGCCGGGCAGGGCGTGGAGAACCGTTGGGAGAGCACCACCTGGAAGACCTCCCCGGCACGGATAGCCTCCTTCCCCGCATCCACCATCGTGAGGAAGTCGTTCCGGGTGCAGGTGCTCGACGGCGGGGGGTCCTCTGTGGCGGAGTTCACCACTGAGATCGTGCTCGGCGTCGGCGAGGACAGTGCACGGGTCATCTGGTCGAGTCTGTCGATCGCCTCGTCATAAGCCCGATCGGTGCCCTTCTCCTCGAGCTCAGAGGCGAAGACGTTCGCGACGAGGTAGAGCGAAGCGTCCGCGTGGTCCATCACGGCGACATCGGCCACCAGCATCATGGCCATCTCCGGAAGCCCCAGGTCGTCCACTGCCCGAGTGGGAACTTCCTCCCAGTGTCGTACTGCGTCGTAACCGATATACCCCACGAATCCTGCGGTCAGCGGAGGTAGCCCCGGCAGAGGGTCGGTGGACAGTTCGGCCAGTACTTCCTGCAAGGCTGTCACCGGAGAGCGTTCTTCCACCAGCGATGGGGCGCCTTCCTTGCTCCAAGTGGCATGCCCGTCCACCTCTGTGAGCTGGGTTCTGCTCCGAACCCCGATGAGGGAATATCTCGACCATGTTCCACCGTGTTCTGCAGACTCCAGCAGAAAGGTTCCCGGACGAGAACCGCTCAGTTTTCGATAGATTCCCACCGGGGTTTCGGCGTCTGCCAAGAGCCTACGTACGACCGGTGTTACCGGGCGCTCCGAGCACAGCGAGCGGAAGCTGCCACGGTCGGGCCAAGGCTGTCCGTACGCCGGCTCGTCCACGGTCACGGGGCCACTCCGATCCGTGCCGGAAGGTCGGTGAAGAAACAGGTCCGTTCTCCGGTATGGCACGCTGCGCCGATCTGTTGCACAGTCACGAGGAGAGCATCGCCGTCGCAGTCCAAGGAGACCGTACGGACGTACTGGGCATGTCCTGAGGAATCGCCTTTGCGCCAGTACTCCTGGCGGCTCCGCGACCAGAAGGTGACTCGTCCTGTCGTCAGGGTGCGGTGCAGAGCTTCGTCGTCCATCCAGCCCAGCATCAACACCTGGGAGGTGTCGTGCTCCTGTACGACGGCTGCCACCAGGCCTGCAGGGTCCCGCTTGAGCCGACAAGCGATCGCCGGGTCCAACGGGCTGTTCGGTACGGAGACATCGGTCACGCCAGACATTGTGCACACAGACCGGCGACGACACGGTCTCGCTCCCGTACCCGACCAGCGCCCACTTCCTGGGAGACTGACAGCCATGACCGGACTCGCTCAGCTCGAACGCGCCGCACTCTGCTCCACGTTCACCAGGCTCGGACCTGACGCACCCACTCTCTGCGACGGCTGGAGCACGCGGGACCTCGCAGCACATCTCGTTATCCGCGAGCGCAGACCTGATGCTGCTGCGGGGGTCGTCGTCCCTGCTTTGGCGGAGCACACGCATCGGGTGCAGGAGCAGTATGCCGACCAGCCGTGGGCGGCGCTGGTGGACATGGTCCGGCAAGGTCCCCGTGGTTGGTCGCCCTTACGGGTTCCGGGGGTGGACGATGCCGTGAACCTTGCAGAGTTCTTCGTCCATCACGAGGACGTGTTGCGGGCGCAGGAGGACTGGGATCCGGGGCAGAGGCGGCAGGTTGATGGTCAGGAGTCGGAGGCGTTGTGGATACGTCTTCGCCAAGCTGGGCAGCTGCTTCTCCGACGTTCCCCGGTCGGTGTGACGCTCCTCTGCGAAGGACACGGTCGGAAGAAGATCAAAGCACCCACCGCGCAAGGTGAGATCGTCCTCCGGGGAGAACCTGGCGAAGTACTGCTGTACGCCTTCGGCCGTAGCGCGGTGGCGCAGGTGGACATCGAAGGAGAGACCTCTGCGGTCGAGGCTTTCGGCAAGGCCGACTTAGGTTTCTGAACAGTGGGCGGTCCCTTTCCGCTGCGGATGGTCACAGACACGCCGCGTCGCGGCGGGACCTTTGACAGAGTTCTGGGTGGGTGCAATGGTCGGAGCCGATGCCGCTGCCGTGCGACGGATTCGGACACCGATCATGAGGACCGATGACGCCCGGGCGTCGGACGCCGATACGGTTCAGGCCCTTGGGAAGTAGTCGTCGCAGACAGTAGGCGGTGTCTGGTCCTCCTCGCAGGAGCCTGTCACCGACCCGATTGAGGAGGTCGTCCCCTTGTCGTCAATGCAACGCAATATCTGTCGGACCGCAGGAGGACTGCTCCTGGCGCTCGCGGGTCTCCTGTCGGGTGCTTCCTCCTCGGAGAGCGCTCCGGTCCACAAGCCCGGGCCTACGCCTTCGGCGAGCGCGACGGCGGAGCGTGCCTGGACCTTCGCGCATCTGAAGGACAACGCCTGGACGAAGGCGCCGACCGGGCCGTACTCGGTCGTACCTTCCGAAGGCGCGGTCGACGGGTGGCGTTATGCGGCGACTGAGACCGAGACCCCTCGGATGCCGCGGGCGATGCCGTCGTTCGATGACATCTGCAGCAAAGTTGTGGCCGAAGCCGGTAAGAAACGTATCGGGGTGGTCATCGATTACGGGCGTAAGGCGGACGGTGCCGAGGGCGCCAACCCTCCCGCTCCGATATCACGGTGTGCTCAGGTCCCCAGCGGAGCCTCCAGCAGCGAGGTGCTCACTGCGGTCGCCATGCCGCGGGATGCTTCCGGGAGAGTTTGTTCCATCGACAACTATCCTGGTGGCAATGTCTGTGGTGAACCTTTGACCGCAGTTCCTGAGGAAGCCAAGGCTGCCGACGAACGGGTCGGTATTGCAGTATCCGCGCCTCGGGAGCAACCGAAACCCCAGGATGCTGCCACGGTGCACGGCGAGACGGCGCAGAGTCCGTCCAAGACGATCCTGACCGGGGTGGCAGTGGTCGTGGTCGGCACCGGTTTCGGGGTTTTCTATCTGATGAAGAAGCGTCGGGAAAAGAAGTCAGCAGACGACCTGCCTGCTGTTCCCTGATCGGGTCCCGATAGATTCTCCGGCATGAGCAAGGTCCTGGTACTCGGCGGGGTGCGCAGTGGTAAAAGCCGGTTCGCGGAACGGTTGGTGAGCGGTTTTCCGTCGGTCACATATGTGGCGCCGGGTCCTGTTCCGGATCCTATGGTCGATCCGGAGTGGGCGGCGCGGGTCGCCGTCCATCAGCGTTCTCGGCCGCGGGCCTGGCGTACCTGCGAGACCGCCGATGTCCCGGGTGCTGTTCGCGACGCCGATCAGGCGGTGATGGTGGATTGTCTGGGCACCTGGGTGTCACGGGTGGTGGACGACGCTGTGGCCTGGGAAGAACCGGCCAGGGCGAGGCAGGCTGTCGTCGACGCTGGTGAACGGCTCAGTTCTGCGTTGGATGTGGCGCGCTACCCCGTGGTCATGGTGTCGAACGAGGTCGGTTTGGGTGTGGTCCCGGATCATCCTTCGGGGCGTCTCTTCCGTGATTTGATCGGACGGCTGAACGCCGGGATTGCGGACTGCTGCGACCAGGTGTACCTGGTGTTGGCCGGCCGGGTGGTTGATCTGGGTGGTCGTCCTCGGATCGACGACATTCCGGTGTTGTCTTTCAGTGACTACACGGTGGGGCGTCCGCCCGTGGACTGACACCCCACCGCTGTCGTCAAGAGGTGAATGCGCTCAACCTGCGACCTGCGTGGTGACGAAGGGCGGCTTCACCACGGTGGCGGCGACCTCTCGTCCACGGACGTCGATGACGACGCGGTCGCCGACAGCACATCCGCGGTCGAGCAGACACAGGGCGATACCCTGCCTCAGACTCGGCGACATGGTTCCGGAGGTGACGACGCCGATCTCCTGCCCGTCCTCGTTCTTCACGGCGCAGTCCTTCCTGGGGATCCCGCGCCCTTCCACGAGCAGTCCCCAGGAGAGTCGGCATTCCTTCGCAGACCGTTGTTCGGCCAAGACCTCCTTGCCCCAGAATCCGTCCTTGTTCCATCCCACTGCCCACCCTGCCCGGGCCATGTTGGGGGTGATCGTAGGACTCAGCTCATGGCCGTGGAGGGCGTATCCCATCTCGGTACGTAAGGTGTCCCGGGCCCCCAGCCCGCAGGGAAGCCCGTCGAAGGGCGACATCGCTTCGGTCAGCGCGTCCCAGAGGCGTTCTGCGTCGTCCCACGGCATGACCAGTTCGTAACCTTTCTCACCGGTGTAGCCCGTACGACAGAGCGTCAGCGAGATCCCGTGCCAGACGGTTTCGGCAAAGGACATGTACTCGAGACGGGTCGGGAGCCCCAGGCTGTCGAGGACATCCTCGGAACGAGGTCCTTGAACAGCGATGATGCCGTATTCCCGGTGGAGGTCGGTCACCTCGAGCTGGTCCGGAAGCTCCTGGCGCATGCGTCGGACGACTTCGGCGGTGTTGGCGCAGTTCGGGATGAGGAAGATGTCCTCCTCGGACCTGAAGTACTGGATGAGGTCGTCGATGACGCCGCCGGTCTGGGGGTCGCAGCACATCGTGTACTGAGCCTTCGGCGGTGTGACCTTCCGGAGGTCATTGGTGAAACAGCTGTTCACGAAATCTGCGGCCCCGGGGCCCCGGACTGAGGCCTTTCCCAGGTGGGAGACGTCGAAGATCCCGACCCTCTCCCGAACCGCCTGGTGTTCGCGCAGGACACCACCGCCGGGATATTCGATGGGCATCTCCCACCCGCCGAAGTCGGCCATCTTCGCCCCGAGCTCGCGGTGGCGTGCGTGCAACGGAGAGGTCTGCAGCTGCGAATCGCTCATGTTGCCCACGCTAATGGCCCGGGGCGGGGATAATCAGGCGGTTCGGGGGTAAGGAGTGCGCTTGATCGACACCTCGTGTCGGCTTCGTCTCAGGAATGAGCTCGTGTAAGCCTTGTCATCTCGAATCCAATCTGTCGAAAGGCTGTTCGGTGACGACCTTCACGCTGTCCACCGGTCTTGCATCCGAAGAGGAGACCGATGTCCTGGTCCTCTTCGCCTCTCCTGGCGAAGAAGGGCCTGCGCTGTTGGGGGAGGTGAACGACGTCCTGCGTCGGAGGTTGTTGTCCGCTCTGGACGCATTCCGTGCCAGGGGTAAAGCCGATGAGACGACGTGGGTTCACGGCGTTGAGGGGACGTCTGCCGCGCTGACCCTGGTTGTGGGTGTCGGCGTAGCGGTGGCTGAACTCGACGGTGAACGGGTGCGGCGTGCTGCGGGCACGGCGGGACGGTCCCTGGCGGGGCGAGGGTCGGCTTGTGTGGTCGTTCCCGGCCCCGATTGGATCGGTCAGGTGACTGAAGGCTTGGCCATGGGCGCTTATTCGTTCGAGGGGTATCACGGCGAGAAGGCACGTGCGGGGAAGGCAGAGCGTTCCCCGGTGGGCGAGGTGACCCTGGCAGGCCTTCCCGAGGGAATCGATGCCACCGATGTGCGTGGAACGCTACGCCGTGCCGAGATCTTGGCCTCGGGAGCCTGCTGGGCTCGTGATCTGGTGAACGCCTGCCCGAATGAACTCTTCCCGGTAGCTTTCGCACAGAGGGTCCAGGACCGCGTCCCGGAGCAGGTGAAGGTCCGCCTGTACGACGAGGAAGCGTTGTCCGAGGAGCAGTGCGGTGGCATCCTCGGTGTCGGGCAGGGGTCGGTCCACCCTCCGAGGATTGTTCATCTGGAGTATGCCCCGGAGGGTGCGAAGCAACGGTTGTCCTTCGTGGGGAAGGGCATCACCTTCGACTCCGGTGGCCTGTGCATCAAACCTGCAGCGTCGATGGTCGGCATGAAGGGAGATATGGCCGGTGCTGCCTCCGTGGCTGCCGCCGTGGCGGTCATCGCGGAGCTGGGCCTGCCTGTCGCGGTAGACGGATGGTTGTGTCTCGCCGAGAACATGCCCGACGGGAATGCTTTCCGGCCGGGCGATGTCGTCACCATCGCGGATGGCACGACCTGTGAGGTGATCAACACCGATGCGGAGGGGCGACTGGTCTTGGCCGACGGAATCGTTCTGGCTTCCAGGCGGCAGCCGGACGTCCTGGTCGATATCGCGACGCTCACCGGGGCAGCGGTTGTCGCCCTGGGGCATCGCACTGCTGCAGCGATGTCGAATCGTGATGATCTACGGCAGGAAGTCGTCACGGTGGCGGGGTTCTGCGGCGAGGGTATCTGGCCGATGCCCATTCCTGATGAGGTGATGAAGGACCTGGAGTCCGATGTCGCAGATCGTAAGCATGCCGGCGCCAGGGAAGGCGGGGCGCTGTTCGCGGCGGCTTTTCTCCGGGAGTACGTCGGGAAAGCCGCTGACGGCGAGTCACCGATCCCCTGGATTCACTTGGACATCGCAGGTCCTGCCTTCCACGAGGGGTCTCCTTACGGCTACACGCTCAAGGGAGGCACGGGCTTCGGGATGAGGACTTTGGTGGGCCTGGCACAATCTCGCTCGTGAAAGCGTTTCAGATCTGCTGTCTGTCCGTGTCGACGGGCGTTCACGTCTCGTGAGTGCACGCCCGATCGGAACCGTGATGTCGTCCTCAACTGATGTAGAGGTGATCCAGCAGGAGACGTCGGCCTCGACGTCTCCTGGAACGGATACTCCCAGGCCCGCTGCTCCGGGAGAAGTCGCGCCTTCTCTCGTGGGCAGGGTCGCGACACTTGACGGGATCCGCACGATCGCCGTCTCCTTGGTGTTTCTCTTCCACCTAGGCATACCGGTGTTCTCCGGTGGCTATCTCGGGGTGGACGTCTTCTTCGTCCTGTCCGGTTTCCTCATCACGACGTTGCTCCTGCAGGAGATCGTGGTGCACGGGAAGGTGAATCTTCCCAGGTTCTGGGCGAGGCGGATGTCCCGGTTGATCCCGGCGGCCCTGTTGCTGCTGATCGTGGTGGGGCTATGGGCGGCCGTCGCAGCTCCGGCCTATCGGCGTCCTGCGTTGGGTGCTGACCTGCTATGGAGTCTCTTCTACGTAGGCAACTGGCATTTCATCACCTCGACGAGTTATTTCGCGTTCGACGGAACGACCTCGCCGCTGATGCATCTGTGGTCCTTGGCCGTGGAGGAGCAGTTCTACGTCTTCTGGCCGTTGATCCTGCAGGTCCTGGCGGTACTGCTGGCGAGTATGAGTCCGGGCAGGCATGCTCGTAGGGATGTGCCGGGGGCTCAGCGTGCCAGTTCGGTGTCGGTGATGGCCATCGCAGGGGTCCTGGCAGTGATCTCCGCATCCGTCATGCTGTACGTCTTTCTCCGGGCCGGAGCCGACCGGGCGTACATGGGGACGGATGCGAAGGTCTTCGAACCGTTGATCGGCGCGCTGTGTGCCGCTGCGCTCCTGCGCCCTTCGGTGAGCTCCTTCGCGACGAAATATGCGCGGTTGCTCATGTGGATCGGTTTAGCAGGGTTGGCCGCGGCTGTCGCCTTCCTCGGTGGTAAGCATGGCCCGAACCCTGTGTACTTCTTCGGTGGAGCTGTCCTGACGGCAGCCGCGGTCGCATCACTGGTGGTGGGCGCCAGCAGGGTGGACCAGAACAGTGGATTGGCCAAGGTCTTCAGCAACTCGGTGATGACTTATCTGGGACGGATCTCGTACGGGATCTATCTGTGGCACTGGCCTTGGACGGTCTGGCTGCTCCCCCACGGCACATTCGACGCGCAGAAAGCCCTGGTGGTCGTTGTCGCCACCTTGGTGTCGTCCATGCTCTCCTACCACCTCGTCGAGATGCCGCTGCGTTCCGGACGCTGCCGGGAAGCTCGTTCGGTGTCTGTCCTGGGGGTGGGCGCAGCGGCGATGGCTGCGACCTGCGCGCTGCCGGTGGTCTTGGGTGGGACTCCTTGGTATGCGGGTCACGGGGTCGTCGTGGCTTCAGGTGCCACCAAAGTGATGGTGGTGGGCGACAGCGTGCCGATGCAGCTGTTCGGGTCGCTCGCCGAAGCGGGTGAGAAACGCCAGGTCCCGGTGATCAACGGTTCACACGGCGGTTGCGGTGCTTCTGGCGCTATCACGGCGAACCCTGACGGTTCACCGTTCAATCCGGGGGTGGTAGCTCTCGGGGGGGACGAGGATCCGACGTGTGTCAGTGTGAAGGACGAGCAGAAACGTCAACTCGAAGTGGAGAAGCCGACTGTCGTCGTGTGGTGGTCCCGGTACGAGTACGCCGACTTCATCGGTGCGGACGGGAAGCCGCTGCGGGCTAAAGATCCCGGCTACCGGGAAGCACAGAAAGCTGTCCTCGACTCAGCGATCGAGCGGTTGACTGCAGGCGGCGCCACCGTGGTGGTCGTGCGTCCCGAACCGACGGGAGAACGTACGGCGCAGGGATGTTCCCCGGACCAGAACGACATGGAAGGCCTGTGCGCAGCTTTCCTGGTACGTCTCCGGTTCCAGGACGAGGTCCGCAGACAGTGGATCGAACTGTTGGAGGAGAAAGTCCTCCATGACACGCGACTGCGGATGGTATCGATCTCGGACGTCTTCTGTCGGTCGGACAACAACCCCTGTGACGACAGGTTGCCGCTGTCCTCCGGTGGCAGTTTCCCCCCGCCTGGTGATGCGGTGGCCAGACCTGATGGGTCGCACTTCGCTGCCGCAGCCCGCGATCGAGTGGCTGAGGTTCTTCTGGAACGAGTGATGGGTTCGCTACCTCCCCGGCGGGAGAACTGACGAGCTCGGGCCCTTTGTCCGCTGTGATAGGCGGGCAGGGGGCCCGTTCTTCTGAGAAGATGCGCTCGGCGGGCCGGACCGTTCCACCAGCACGGTGAAGGCCCAAGGGTTCTGGAACATCGAAGGAGATGTCGCCATGGGTGCGAGTACGGACCGTTTCGATCTGGTGATCCTCGGCGGCGGCAGCGGCGGCTATGCCTGTGCACTGCGAGGTGCTCAGCTGGGACTGTCGGTGGCCTTGGTGGAGAAAGCTGAGCTCGGTGGGACCTGCTTGCATCGAGGGTGCGTGCCCACAAAAGCCCTGTTGCACGCCGCCGAGGTGGCTGACACCGTTCGGAGGAGTTCCGACTTCGGGATCGCTTCCGCCTTCGAGGGCGTGGATCTTCCTGCTGTACAACGCTATCGAGACAAGGTCGTGGGCCGTCTCTACAAGGGCTTGCAGGGCCTCGTCCGTTCTTCCGGAGTATGTCTGGTCGAAGGCGAGGGCAGGCTGAGCGCGCGAGACACGGTGCAGGTGGGCTCCCGCGCTCTGATGGGCGGAACTGTCGTTCTCGCCACCGGCTCGCGTCCGCGGGTGATCCCTGGAATTCCGATCGGGGGCCGCGTGATGACCAGTGATCAAGCCTTGAAGTTGACTGAGTTGCCGAAGAGTGTGGTGGTGCTCGGTGGCGGTGTGATCGGCGTGGAGTTCGCTTCGATCTTCCGCAGCTTCGGTGGTGAGGTCAGCGTGGTGGAAGCTCTCCCGCGGTTGGTCGCTGCAGAGGACCAGTCGGTCTCGGCCCAGTTGGAGAGAGCTTTCCGACGCCGTGGAATTTCGGTTCGGACGTCCTGTTCAGTGACCGAGGTCGAGCAGGACGAATCAAGTGTTCGTCTGCTGTTGGACTCGCAGGAGAGGATATCTGCGGACCTCCTCCTGGTGTCGGTGGGACGAGAACCGGTCACGGATAACCTCGGTTATGAGGAAGTGGGCGTGGCGATGGATCGAGGGTTCGTCCTGACTGATGAATATTGCCGGACCAATGTCCCTGGCGTTCTTGCTGTCGGTGACATAGTGCCAGGCCTTCAGCTTGCGCATCGTGGATTCGCCCAGGGGATGATGGTCGCGGAAATCGCCGCAGGAAACGAGCCGAGTCCGATTTCTTCAGCCACCACACCTCGCGTGACATATTCCGACCCGGAAATAGCTTCCGTCGGTTTGTCAGAGATCCAAGCACGTGATCGCTTCGGTTCGGACTCCATTTCCTGCTATGAATACAATCTCGGAGGAAATGGGAAAAGTCAGATTCTCGCTACCGGTGGATTCGTAAAGGTAGTTAGGCAGATCGACGGCCCTGTAGTAGGTGTCCACATGGTGGGTGCGCGCATGGGTGAACAGGTCGGAGAGGCAATGCTGGTCGTGGGATGGGAAGCTATGCCTGAGGAGGTTGCCGCGTTCATCCACGCGCATCCGACGCAGAATGAGGCGCTCGGCGAGGCTCATCTAGCCCTTGCCGGTATGCCGTTGCATGCCCACAGCTGATCTGTGGGGCGGCCCTCTACACTGATCGACACGACCGCACAATGAGGAGAGGCTTGTCAATGTCCGAGCGCGTGACCATGCCAGCCCTGGGGGAATCCGTCACCGAGGGGACTGTCACCCGGTGGCTCAAGAACGTGGGTGACACCGTCGAGGTGGACGAGCCCCTGCTGGAGGTTTCGACCGACAAGGTGGACACGGAGATCCCGTCACCTGTCGCGGGCACCCTTCAGGAGATCCTGGTTCAAGAGGACGAGACCGCACCCGTCGGTGCCGACCTCGCTGTCATCGGTGACGGTGCCCCTCCGACCGCGAGTACCGCCCAGGAAGCACCCGCGCAGGAGAAGGCTGAAGAGCCCGAGCAGGCCCCGGCACCTCAGACCACGACGGCATCTGACACCGGACAGGTCACCGGGGGCGAGAAGGTCGTCATGCCGGCTCTCGGGGAATCCGTCACCGAGGGGACTGTCACCCGGTGGCTCAAGAACGTGGGTGACACCGTCGAGGTGGACGAGCCCCTGCTGGAGGTTTCGACCGACAAGGTGGACACGGAGATCCCGTCACCTGTCGCGGGCACCCTTCAGGAGATCCTGGTTCAAGAGGACGAGACCGCACCCGTCGGTGCCGACCTCGCTGTCATCGGCGGGGAGGCGACCGGTGCTGCAGAACAAGGTTCACCTGAGCCTCCCACCGAGGAGAAGGCCGAGGCGGCTCCGGCTGCTCCCCCGGCCCCACGGGAGGAGGACGCAGCCCCTCAGCAGGAGCAGGCCAAAGTCACCGAGAGCGACCAGACCGCTTATGTCACCCCGTTGGTGCGCAAGCTTGCCGCTGAACATGGGGTCGAGCTTGCGTCCTTGAAGGGAACCGGCGTCGGCGGGCGTATCCGCAAGCAGGATGTTCTGGAGGCTGCATCGGCGAAGCAGCAGGCCGCCGCACCCGCAGCCCCGGTCGTTCCGGCATCGCCTCCTGCCGCAGCTACGGCAGCTTCTGCGCCTGTAGTGTCCTCGAAGCGAGGAACCACCGAGAAGATGTCCCGTTTGCGCAAGATCATCGCCCAGCGGATGGTCGAATCGCTCCAGACGTCTGCCCAGCTGACGGCTGTCGTCGAGGTGGACATGTCGCAGGTCGCTGCTCTGCGAACCCGCGCCAAGGCCGAGTTCGAGAAGCGTGAAGGTGCAAAACTCTCGTTCCTGCCCTTCATCTCGTTGGCCACGGTCGAGACGCTGAAGCAGTTCCCCCACCTGAATGCCAGCATCGACGGTGACGAGATCGTGTTCCATGGTGCAGAGCACCTGGGCATCGCCGTCGACACCGATCGCGGTCTGCTGGTTCCGGTGATCAAGGATGCCGGCGACCTGAACATCGCAGGGCTGGCCCGCAAGATCGCCGATCTGGCTGAGCGGACCCGTACCAACAAGGTCGGGCCGGACGAGCTCGGCGGGGGAACCTTCACCATCAGCAATATCGGGAGCAACGGGTCGTTGCAGGACACCCCGATCATCAACCAGCCGCAGGTGGCCATCCTCGGTACCGGAACTATCACCAAACGGCCGGTCGTGATCAAGGACGCTCTCGGCGGAGAGTCGATTGCGATCCGCTCGATGATGTACCTCTGCTTGACCTACGACCACCGGGTAGTCGACGGTGCGGACGCCGGACGTTTCCTCTCCGCGCTGAAGACCAGGCTCGAAGGCGGGGCTTTCGAACTCTGATCTGGTCGGGAGAGCTGACCGATGAGGGGGTGTGCCCACATTTCCTGTGGACACACCCCCTCATCGCATCCACAGGGAAAATCACTGGCCAATTCCGAAGAGTCGCCACCCCGCCGGGGTGCGCTGAAGCTGATAGGACAGGTGAACACCTTGCTCAGCGGGAACCTCGACCCCGTTGCCGTCCCCGATCTGGCTGACAATCCGATAAGGCTTGGTATCCACGGTGGCGTGTACCGTCATACGCTGGTCGTCTTTCCCCGACGGCGGAGCTGGAGAGACTTCTCGGACGACATAGCCCAGTCCGCGGTAGCGAAGACCGGCTCGGCGTAACCGCTCGACATCCGATGTCGCGGTCTCGTACTCCGGAGAGTCGGGAACGTAGCAGTCCGCAAGAGCAGGGAGCTCGGCAGAGGCATAGGCGGCGGCGCGTGCATTAAGCACCTCGGACAGGACCCGGGAGGTCTCAGGTACCGATTCCTTGGGCGCGGTAGTCGGGTCGACATCTGTCGAGTTCGGAACGACAGCCAGTGATCTGGAAGAGCGCCCAGGTGTAGGGGCCGAGTTGCTTTTCTCGACAGACGGGGCTGTCCGCGGTGACGAGGTGGGTGACACGCTCGCTGTAGGAGCAGTCGGCCTCTTTTCCTGGTTTTCCGCAGCAGCACGTTCTATCGAGACAGTTTCGACGATCTCCGGACGGGAGATCCCCCACCACAGACCCAGTCCTGCGCAGACTCCTAATACTGCTGATACGGCGATTCGGCTCGGCGCGGACAGGAGTACACGCACGCAGGCAGAGACGAAGACGATCACCGGGTGGGGATCCTGCCCGTCGCGATGACGTCCTTCTGCCTTCGTCACCGATCGATCCGCTACAACTCTCTCTGTGATCGAAGAGCTGGCAGCGAGGACGGCGCTCGGGAGATCCTTCACTTCCTCGGCCTGCCAATGCAAGCGATGGGTGAGTCTTCCACCCAGGTCAGGGCCGTCCGGGAGACTGAGCGGTTCATCGGGACCCAACATTTCACAGAGACTCTGAGCTTCTCTAGCGGTAGGCCTCCGCCCCGGCTCCGTAGCAAGGCAGTCGCGAAGCAGGTCACGCATCGCAATCGGGCACTCGGGGATGTCCTCGGGTTCTTCCAGAAGCCCTCCGGGAAGCTGACCGGTGAGCATCGTCCACATCGACGCGCCGAAAGCGTAGATGTCGCTGGCGGTGGAGGGAGATCCACCCATCAGCAGCTCCGGTGCGATGAAACCTCGGGTACCGGAGATCGTCGAGGGACATTCGGTTTCTCCCAGGAAGCGAGAGCTGCCGAGATCCCCCACGACAGCCCGTCCGTCGGCCGAGACCAAGATATTGCTCGGGGAAAGATCAGCATGGACGACATCCCGAGCATGGACCGAGGCCAGGACGCTCAGGACCGTTCTAGCTACGCCGAGCGCTTCGCGGAGTGTCAATTTACCCCGATCCTTGATGATTTCCCGGAGAGAGCCTCCTTCGACCAGATCGAGGACCAACGCGGTCCGCCCGTCTTCGGTCGTCATGACATCGTGCATCCGGATCAGTCCAGTGACCCGTACCCCGGAGAGCGCAGTCACTTCTCGGACTGCGGCGTCCTGTGCATCGCTTCCGTCGGAAAACACCTTGATCGCGCAGATCCAGCCGTCGAGGTCGCGGCGCGCAGAGTACACAGTGCTGGTGGCTCCGCGGCCTCGCAGGGTATGCACGGTGAATCCGGGAAGTGTGGGCTGCGGGAGATGGTCCATCTTGTCCTCTTCGCTCGGGTGGCCCACCCACTATGCCGACATCACCGAATCGCTCCGTGAAGTTATCCACAGGAGTCGGTCATCGATCTCCGAGGAAGATTCGTCGGTCGACTCAACGACCTTCTAAGGTGATCCACATGCGCTTCGAGCATCTGGGTTTTGCGCCGGATTATGTCGACTACCTCGCGGCCTGGGACCGCCAGAAGGTTCTGCACGCCGAGGTCGTGTCCGGATGTTCGCCTGACACAGTCATGCTCTTGGAGCATGCTGCGGTCTACACAGCAGGGAAACGTACCGAGCCTCACGAGCGCCCCTTGGACGGGACCCCTGTGGTCGATGTCGACAGGGGAGGAAAGATCACATGGCACGGGCCGGGCCAATTGGTGGGCTATCCGATCGTCCGGTTGGACAACCCCATCGATGTCGTCGCGCACGTGCGCAGGTTGGAAGAGGTCATGGCCTCGGCTTGCGCCGATTTCGGGGTGGAGACGATCCGGGTGGACGGCCGGAGTGGCGTCTGGTTGCCAGCTGACGGAAGCCGCCCGGAGCGGAAGATCGGGCAGATCGGCATCCGAGTCAGCCAAGAAGTGGCCATGCACGGTTTTGCCTTGAACGTAAATTGTGACCTCGGGTGGGGAGAGGTCATCATTCCTTGCGGCATCACGGACGCCGGTGTGACGACCTTGTCCGCGGAAGTCGGACGAGAGGTCACGGTACGGGACGTCCTGCCCTCGGTCGAGAAGCATCTGTTGAGGGTTCTGGGCTCTTGACCCCGAATTGATTTCGGAGAACCGTCACGAGCTCTCTAAGGAAGCACTGCGCGATTGTGCCCACTCTGTGATGATGGGAGGCTCCATGGCACGCCATCTGCATCCCCAGTCGCGGCGTACTCTTGAACGGACACGTCACCATCTAGCAAGGAGAGCTCGTGAGTGCAGGTCCCGACGGCCGGCGGCTGCTTCGGATCGAGGCGCGTAACGCTGAGACGCCCATCGAGCGCAAGCCGTCCTGGATTCGCACGACGGCGAAGATGGGTCCGGAATATACGGCCATGAACGGCCTGGTGAAGAAAGGTGGACTCCACACGGTTTGTCAAGAGGCCGGGTGTCCCAATATTTTTGAATGTTGGGAGGATAGGGAAGCTACTTTCCTCATCGGTGGCGACACCTGCACCCGTAGATGCGACTTCTGCGATATCGCATCGGGCAAACCTGCACCGCTGGACCTCGACGAACCACGACGTGTGGCCGAGTCCGTTCTGCAGCTGGGACTGCGTTATGCCACGGTCACCGGGGTGGCCCGCGATGACTTACCTGATGGAGCCGCCAAACTGTACGCCGATACCGTGCGCGCCATCCATGAGCTCAACCCATCGACAGGGGTGGAGATCCTCCCTCCTGACTTCGGCGCACGGCCGGAACTCGTGGGCCAGGTATTCGATGCACAGCCAGAGGTTTTCGCACATAACCTAGAAACTGTCCCTCGAATCTTCAAGCGCATCCGCCCAGCCTTCGGCTACGACACTTCCTTAAAAGTTATCAGCATGGCCAAAGAAGAAGGGCTCGTCACGAAATCGAATCTCATACTTGGAATGGGGGAGGAAGAGCACGAGATCGAACAGGCCATCAAGGACCTGGCATCATCAGGTTGCGATATTCTCACCATTACCCAGTATCTCCGTCCTTCCCCCCTGCACCACCCTGTCGACCGCTGGGTAAAACCTCAAGAATTCGTTCGCTGGTCCGAATTCGCTACAGAGCAAGGTTTTGTCGGAGTAATGGCAGGCCCTTTGGTCCGCTCCTCCTACCGTGCAGGACGCCTCTGGGCCCAAGCGATGCGCAAAGCAGGTCGCGAGGTTCCTGACCACCTGGCACACCTTGCTGAGCGGGAGCACGCAGCGCCCCGGCAGGAAGCGGCCAGCCTGCTCCGTAATAAAGCAGCAGCTTCGTAAGCCGAATAAGCACTTCCGAACGATCTGCCCCACCGCACAATGTCACAGAAGGAATGACCCCAGACCATGGCGCGCGCAGCAAAGGACCCTAATTCACCCGGCTTCATCGCAAAGATGAAAACGCGTTTCAGTCAGTTCAAGCAGGTCTTTAGCCTCGCTAAGTCTGCTGAGCCGCGCCTTCCTCTGTACCTTGCAGCCATCATGCTTGGTTCGATTGCGGTTGGATACTCGATAGGTCTGTCGATCGGGCAGCCTGTCTATGTTGCTTTCCTTGTCCTCATGGTGGGCCTCCTTGCCTGTGTATGGATGGTGGCAAAGAAGGCAGAGAAAGGCGTTTACAAGCAGATTGCGGGGCAACCAGGAGAAGTTGGTGCCGCTTTGAGTGGCATCCGTCGAGGATGGTCCTACCAGCAAGAGCCAGTGGCAGCTGATGCGGGCGGCTCGCGCGACCCACGTCATGCGGCTCTGGTATATCGGGCAATCGGGCGCCCTGGCGTGGTGCTCATCGCGGAAGGACCTGCCGGTCGTGCGTCGAAACTTCTGACGAGTGAACAGAAGCGGACCGCGAGGCTCGTCCCTAATGTCCCGATCCATATCTTCCGTGTGGGCCCTGGTCAAGGCACGGAGGTGACGAGTTCGCAGGACCTGCTCAAGAGGATGAATGGCCTGAAGAAGACGCTGACCAAGCATGAAGTCCCAGCCATCGACAAGCGGCTCCGGTCCATGGGTGGCATGCGACCTCCCGTTCCCCAAGGCATCGATCCGCAGCGAATGAAGGGCATGAAGGGGCAACGTCGTTGACCTGAGAAAGCAGGGGAATTCTCATAGTTGCCCAGATAGGCGGTGGCGGGACCTCGGCACAGAGCGTGTCTCTGAGGTTCCGCCACCGCCATTTTGCAACAGTTTCCCTGCAGACATATCTCTCTCAGAGCTTCCTGGCGAATATCGATTCGGCGATGACCAATCGGTCGCTCCCGTTTGTCAGATTTATGCGTATTTGCATATCCGATTTACTTCGTGTTGCGATGTCGAGTTTCACGGAGCGCGCCTCCGCGAGGGAGCAGGGCATGATTCGGCGCTCATCGACACAACAACCCTTGTCTCCAAAGTTGCTGATCAACACCCTTCATACAGGCACAGATTCGGACCCCAAAAGATCATGATCGGATGATCAGCGTGCCAGCCCATCGATCATGCATGCCGCGGCCATCTCGATCCCAGACCACAGCAGGGATCACCAAGCAGAGAAGCACTGTTCGCCAGAGCGCTCGAACTGGTCCGGTGTATGCTCCCCCGATCGGGATCACTCGGAGTCCGCAAATTCGATGCCCCACAGTAGTCCCGATCGTGCCGACCAGCAGGAGATTCTCGATCAGGAAAACCAACAAAGGCGTAAACGAGCCGATCCCTCCCTGGCCTATCTGATGTTCCAACAGCCCCACGGCGATCAGTTGACACAAGGCCCAGTCGATGACGAGCGCTGGGCATCGTCGGGACAACCTGCCAAGCGCCCCGGGACCATGCTCGGGCAGGCCGAGTCGCTCGCCTGGATATCCTTCAGGCTTCCCCTCCAGCCGAGGGCCGTTGAGCCAAGATCCGATGTCTTCACGGTTGACCACCTGAACAGACTAATCGGAGCGGCTGACGAACTCCGTCGAAGCGGACCCCCTTGCAGGGCACGCTCTGTGCGTAACATTCGAGAAACATTCGAGTGACGGCAAGGAAATGCTCGTGCTCTAGGGTGGGGTGACACATGCAGCAAGCAGCTGACGGCAGGCCTGAGGGCGCGCCGATGAGGAGGCCGGTTTTGTTCACCACACCGCAAGAGGTCCTTGATTACATCAAGGCAGAAGATGTCAAATTCGTCGACATCCGGTTCTGTGACCTCCCCGGCGTCATGCAGCACTTCAACGTTCCAGCTCAGTCTGTGGATGAAGACTTCTTCACCGTGGGGCAGGCTTTCGACGGCAGTTCCATTCGGGGATTCCAGGCCATTCACGAATCAGATATGAAACTTCTTCCCGACGTGGGGACCGCTTACTTGGACCCTTTCCGCACTGAGAAGACTCTCATTATGAACTTCTCCATCGTGGACCCGTTCACCGACGAACCCTACAGTCGGGACCCGCGGAATATTGCAGCCAAGGCTGAAGCTTATCTCAAGAGCACCGGCATCGCTGATACAGCGTACTTCGGTGCCGAAGCAGAATTCTTCGTATTCGACGATATTCGCTTCCAGACCAGCGCTCAGGCCAGCTTCTACTACATCGATGCAGTCGAGGCGGATTGGAACACGGGGCGAGAGTATCCGGAAGGAAACAAGGGGTACAAAACCCGTCAGAAAGGTGGGTATTTCCCGGTCCCGCCAGTTGATCACTTCGCTGACATGCGAGACAAGATGTGTCTTGTGCTCGACCAGGTAGGGCTCGATGTGGAGCGTTCCCACCACGAAGTAGGCAGTGCAGGGCAGCAGGAAATCAACTACAAATTCAATACCCTGTTGCACAGCGGCGACGACATGATGAAGTTCAAATACGTCATCAAGAATGTGGCCTGGGATGGCGGTAAATCAGCGACCTTCATGCCGAAACCTGTTTTTGGAGACAACGGTTCCGGAATGCACACCCACCAAAGCCTTTGGAAGGATGGAAAGCCGCTCTTCTACGACGAGCAGGGATACGGCGGCCTGTCCGACCTGGCTCGCTGGTACATCGGTGGCCTTCTGGCACATGCCCCAAGCCTGCTGGCCTTCACCAACCCCACCGTCAACAGCTACCATCGCTTGGTTCCGGGCTATGAAGCGCCAGTCAACTTGGTGTACTCGGCCCGCAACCGATCCGCTTGTATCAGAATTCCTATCGCTGGGACCAGCCCCAAAGCCAAGCGTATCGAATTCCGCGTCCCTGATCCCTCAGCCAACCCCTATCTGGCTTTTGCCGCCCAGCTCATGGCCGGCCTCGACGGGATCCGTAACCGCATCGAGCCGCCGGAGCCGGTGGACAAGGATCTTTACGAGCTCCCGCCTGAGGAGCACAACGCGATCCAGCAGGTCCCTGGCTCCTTGCCTGAGGTTTTGAAGGCTCTCAGCGAAGACCACGAATATCTCCTCGAAGGGGATGTCTTCACCGAAGATCTCATCCAGACCTGGATCGAATGGAAGACCTTGAACGAAGTCGACCCGATCCGTTTCCGCCCGCACCCGCACGAGTTTGAGATGTACTACGACCTCTGAGAGAACAAGTAGGTCAAAACGTTAAACCACGGATCGGGTTCGCGGACGAGTCCGCACGAGCTGTCAACACCGAAGCGACAGCAGCTCGTGCGGACTCGTCCGCATCCGGCCATAGATGCTCGTAGGTGTTCAACATGGTCATGGCATTGGCATGACGCATGCGAATCCGTACCAGCTTCACATCCAGGCTCCGTCCGATGACTAGTGAGGTCAAGTGGTGCCTCAGGTCATGGAAGCGAGAACTCTCAGAGAGTCCCTGTATCTCTCCTCGAACGGCACGGACCGACCGCTCAAGGGCACTCGGGGTGGTCGGCTCCCTTTATTGACAGGTGACGAAGTACCTTCGCACTTGTTCGAGCGACCTCGGAAGAGAACCTCGATGACAATTCCTGGGGAAACGGAACAGATGCCCCGCTACGCTCCGTCTTAACGATTCCTGCGGATAGTGGATGGCCGGGAGACCCTTCCTGCATGAAATCGATGCCTGCTATACACAGCAGTGCGGCTTCGAACATCCGTAGCCCTGAAAAGTGTCTAGGGATAACAGCAGGCAGAACCCAGAAAAGGGCATCGCGCAGATCGCATATCTGCGCTGTGGTAGCGACACAGGGGCGAGAACGAGCTTGGCCGGGCGAAGAACATCACGAACAGGAAGGACGGGAAATGAACCCGTCGTAGGCGGAATTTCCTGTGATCTGAATATTTGAAGATTAGATCGATGACAGCCCCTTCTCATCGAAGTGGTTCTTGACCGGGCCGAACCGTCAGGCCATTTCTGTAGAGATGCCATCTCTGTAGCCCTATCGATCTACAGCCGCATCTTTTGCAGTGATATCTCGCGATTCCTCCACAGCGATGCCGTACGGGAATTGCCTTCAGGCTCGTAGTTGCTCGAGGGATTCTTCCTCGGTCCTGGTCTTTATTTGACGAGAAAGCCTTACGACAAGGAGACCGACTCATCCAGGTCAGGCTGCCGGGCTCTTCACACTCCTCTGCTGCCGAAAACTGTGATCATCACCGCATCTCTCCTGATGAACAGCGAAGGTCACCCAGTGCAACAGTGGTCCGACACAGATCTGAGACGAGGAGGACGATCATGGGTGTGGCCGTATGGGGAACCGGTGCCTATGTCCCCGAACGTATCGTCACCAACGACGAGGTCGGTGCCCCGGCAGGCGTGGACGACGCCTGGATCCGTTCCAAGACCATGATCCGGGAACGGCGGTGGGTGGCCGAGAACGAAGCGACCTCGGACATGGCCACCGAAGCAGGACGACGGGCTCTCGAAGCAGCTGGCATCACCGCTGACGAACTCTCCTACATCGTGGTGGCCACATCCACTCCTGACCGGCCCCAGCCTCCAACCGCAGCTTACGTACAGCACAATCTCCAGGCGCATCATGCGGCGGGATTCGACATGAACGCTGTCTGCAGTGGTTTTGTTTTCGCTGGCTCGACTGTGGCTCGCATGATCGCCGCTACCGGCGGCTACGGTCTGGTGATCGGAGCCGATGTGTATAGCAGGATCCTCAATCCTAGGGACCGACGTACCGTGATTCTCTTCGGCGACGGGGCCGGAGCTGTCGTCCTTGGCCCGAGCGACGGCAGCAACCACGGCGTCCTCGCCACCAGCCTGCATACTTTCGGCGCTTTGAACGACAAGATCATGGTCCCGGCTGGAGGGAGTCGTCTTCCCACAGAAGACACCCATTATGAAACCGGATTGGCCTACTTCACCATGGAGGGACGAGCGGTGAAGGAGTTCGTCCTCCAGGAGCTTCCCCCTCTTGTCGATTCGTTCTTCGCCGAAACGGGAATCTCCCCCCAGGAAGTCGATCATTTCATCCCCCATCAGGCCAACGGCATGATGTTGGACGAACTCGTTCCTACGCTCGGGCTGAGCGGGGCCCGCACCCACCGCACTCTGGAAAAATACGGAAATACCGGTGCCGCATCCGTGGGAATCACCTTGGACCAGGCCGCCCGCGAAGGCGAGCTGCATTCAGGTGACAGGATCTTCCTCGCAGGTTTCGGCGGGGGGATGGCGGCCGGGTTGGCGCTGATCGTCTGGTGACCCGATAAGTCACCATCCCTCTACACCGTCACAGGATATTCCGAAGCAGCTGCATAACGCCCGGGAAGTGGAACCCTCCACAGCACCTCGGTGCCATTGGGATCCAGCGGGCTGGCGAAGCATGTCCCCCCGCGCGCCTCCGCACGTTCCCTCAGATTCACCAATCCAGAACGCCCAGCGCCCTCAGGGATACCGATTCCATTGTCTCGCACCGTAATAACGATGTCGTCGACAGCAGCGACCGAAACATGTGCGTCCGTCGCCCTGGCATGACGGACGATATTCGATAAAGCCTCACGTACCACGGCCAACACATCGGCTTCGTACTCGAAAGGAATATCGCCCAGCGCCTCGAAACTCACATCCGGAACAAAACCAAAACCCTCACTGGCACTCTCCACAATCGCTTCGAGCTCAGGCCCGAGCCCACCCTCAGGGATCTGATGGTGCAATTCGAAGATGGCATGACGGATATCCTTGACCGCTGCGTCGAGCTCATCCACCGCCACATCGATCTTGTCCCGCACCGGTCCATCGGCACGGCGCGCTGCGGACTGCAAGGACAGACCCGTTGCGTACAGCCGCTGGATGACGTGATCGTGCATGTCACGAGCAATCCGGTCTCGGTCCTCGAGCAGCGCCGTCCGTGAACGTGCTCGCTGCGCCCGAGCTGCTTCAACTGCCAGACCCATCTGCTCCGCGAAAGGGGTCAAGACCTCCATCGTGTCCAGTGCATTCCGCAGATGCTCCCCTGACCAGCACAGAACAATGATGCCGACCTCGACATCGCCCACAGTCAACGGGACGATGGCGGTGACACCATCTGGACTGAGGTCGGCCCTCATCCGAAGGTCCGCGGACAGCTCCCCGACGTGACGGTCCTCCGGATCGATCATCAACAACAAGGGAACTTTGTTGGCCAGGACCAGACGCCATCGCGGGCTGCTCAGCATCGAACCGATGAGAGCCGGAGAACCTTCCCCGTCGTTGTCCGCAGCCTGGATGACCAGGTGACCGCTCTCCTCCTCCACTGTCGCGAAGACAGCAAGTTGGGCTTCCCCCAAGTCACGCGCCCGTTTTACCATCCGGGCCAGCGCACCCCGCTCGTTCCGCCCTTCCAGCAGCGTCTGGGTCAGTTCACCGACTGCCCGCGCCCAGTCACGGTTTCGACTGGCCCGCCGGTATAACTGAGCATTCTCGATGGCAATGCCCGCGGCAGCGGCCAGGGCGACGATCAACTGCTCGTCTTCCTCGGTAAAGGCCGGTGCGCCACGCTTCTGGGTGAGATAGAGATTGCCGAAGATGTGGTCACGGACCCGGATCGGAGAACCTACAAAGGAGTCCACAGGGGGATGCCCCGGCGGCAGGACGTCGACAGCGAGAGGATGCTCGGCGACATTGGCGATTCGTTGCGGGCGAGGATCTTGTAACAGCAGCCCTAAAATGCCGTGTCCGGTCGGAAGCTCACCTTGAACACCACCGGGAATATCTCCGTACGTGATGAATTCGACCAGATGTTGACCGGACTCGTCGATGATGCCCAATGCGCCGTAGCTAGCGTCGACCAGGGAGCACGCCGAGGCCACGATCTGGGACAGCACTGTGGGGAGATCCAGGTTGGAACTTACCGCGACCACCGCGTCAAGCAGACCTGCCAGACGCTCCTGAGACTCCTGCGCCCCCGCGGCGCGTGCCCTGATCTCTGCGAGCAGATCATCGATGTCGAGAGCTGCGACACGCGCCAGCGCGTGGGCCGGCCTAGATTCCTCGAGGTCACTCACCTGTCGATGGTAACGAACCACGAGCTACTCCCCTGCCTCGGCGGCTTCGAACCGGGACAGCAGCCGCCATGCAGTCTGAACAGGATGATCTCAATTTCCGTTATCGAGGAATCCGACTCGCCGTTTCAGGGTGGACGGTCAGCACATCGCATTCGGCGTGGGTGAAACAGTAGTTCGCGACGCCGTGTTCCTCACCCGGAAGATCATGCCCCACGACAAGCACACTGGCGGTAGCGCTCCGTGAGCAGAGAATCTCGCCAGGATCACCATCGACCACTTCGAAGGTGACCGGAAGGCGAGGCGCCTCACGCAGGGCCCGCAAGGCAGCGGCAAAGGTGGATTCGTCACAGGCAGCGCGTTCCTCCGGAGTCAACCCGCTGGGTAATACCTGGAGGAATCGCACGCGCGCGCCTCGGGAGACTGCTTCTCGCACAGCAGCGCGCGCTACGGCAGACGTTGATCCATCGCCTGCGAGTAGGCCGGCGACGACATCGCCCACGGAGGGCCTCCTGGCCGAATGATGCGGCCACCTAGTCGTCGTCATGGGAACATGATTGGTCGGGGCAGAAGGGCTGGGCAAGGCCCAAAGTCCCCTGACAGCAGGTACTCTGGGCGGATGCGCCGAGCGACCCTCATGGGCGCGACGAGCGGTCGTTTCATGCGTTCAACAGCACCATTTCGCGTCCTGCGGTGGTCAGGGAATAACCTCAGGGGCGTTCCTGGAGCTGGTCGGCATGCGTTGCTGCAAAGACCGCAGCCTGGGTGCGTCGCTCCATGCCCAGCTTGGCCAACACCGCAGTGATGTAATTCTTCACGGTCTTCTCGGCCAGGAAGAGCTCCTGACCGATTTGGCGATTGGTCATTCCCTGCGCGACGTGGAGAAGGATCCGACGCTCCTGAGGGGTGAGACTCCGGAGGCGAGGATCCGTGGTGACCGGCAGGCTCAAGGATTCTTGGAATCCTGCGATGTCCTCGTCGCTGAGCAACCGCTCACCACGTGCCACAGCACGGACAACCTCGACGAGATCAGATCCGTGGATGTCTTTCAACAAGTATCCGGCGGCCCCTGCCAGGACCGCCGAAGCCAGGGCCCGCTCGTCGTCGAAAGATGTCAGGATCAGGCCGGCGATCGTCGGGTCGACGGCGCGCACATGGCGACAGACCTCGATACCTGAGCCATCGGGAAGCCTGGCATCCAGGATGGCGACATCGGGACGGAGCGCAGGAATACGTCGTTCGGCTTCCTCAGCCGAGCTCGACTCACCCACGATCTCGATGTCCTGTTCGAGCTCCAAGAGTTCACGTAGACCTCGCCGCACGATCTCGTGATCATCCAGCAGATATACGCGCACGGTCATGGTCTACCTCCAGTCGCACCGACGGGAGAGCCCCCGTCCATGGTCCCCAAGGTTACGTCGCCAGGAGCCTCACACCGAATGCGCACCGCCTCAAGGCCATTCACTGGAGATCTCCACCACGGAATCAGCTGTCGTCACGTCCGTAGAAGACACGCTCGGTCACCGAGCGGGCACGCCGCGCCGTACGGACATGGTCGTCCCGGAGGGAGAATCCACGGTCCGCGTCCCTCCCGAGGATCCGTGAGACACCTTCGCAATCACGGACGTCCGTCGGAATCACATCGCTGGCACGGCCCCTCCAGAGAAGATTGGCGTCTCGCATCCGCGAAGCCGCGGTCCATGCCTGGCCGAGCACCTCAGCGTCCCCGACGGACAACAACCCAGCCTCTGCCTCCGCGGACAAGGCCTCCTTCGTGCGGGTCGTCCGCAGACCTGGCGAACCGCCGGCGTGGGCCAATTGCAGGAACTGCACCGTCCACTCCACGTCGGACAGCCCCCCGGGCCCCAGCTTCACGTGGGTTCTCGGATCGGCGCCACGCGGAAGCCGCTCAGACTCCATCCGCGCCTTCAGGCGGCGGATATCGCGCAACGCAGATCCCGACAGCCCCTCGGGTCGGTACCGCAGCGGATCCACCAAGGCCATGAATTCCTCACCGAGAGCGCAATCACCAGCAACGACCCTGGCGCGGAGGAGCGCATGGAACTCCCAGGGCTGCGCCCAGCGGGAGTAGTAACCCTCGTATCCGTCCAGCGTCCGCGACAACGGCCCAGACTTTCCCTCAGGTCGCAGGTCCCCATCGATCTCCAGACTCGGGTCGGGCCCTGGAAGAGCCAACATTCGACGTAGCTCGACCACCACGGCAGAAACCGCGTCACAGGCCGCCTGTTCCAGGACCCCCTGATGCGCCCGGTGCACGAAGAGAACATCGGCATCGGACCCGTAGCCCATCTCGTACCCTCCGAGACGTCCCATACCGATCACCGCGACATCCGCAGGAAACGGTCTGCCCGGCTCTTCTCCCCACCAATGGACCACCGCGCCCAACGTCGCTTCGAGGAAGGCCTCGGTCAACTCGGTCAGGGCCTCTCCCGCAGCGTCGCCGTCGACGATCCCAGACAGATCAGCGGCGGCGATCCTGAACAATTCCAACCGACGGATGACCCTCGCTGCTTCCACAGCGCCCGCAGCATCGTCCTTACGTGCCATCGCCGAACGCATCGTCGAGACGAGAGACTCCCGACGGCGAGGAAGGAGCCCCTCCGGCTCGCCAAGCAGTCGGACCGCCTCCGGGATACGAACCAACAGATCACCGGCAAAACGGCTCCGGGCCAGCACATGGGCCAGCCGCTCAGCGGCCTCTCCGGAATCTCGTAGCATCTTTGCGTACCACGGCGTCGCACCGAGGGATTCGCTCACCCGACGATAGGCCAGCAAACCCGCGTCCGGATCCGCCTCATCTGCGAACCAACCCAACATCACCGGCAGCAGCTGACGATGAATGGCCGCCGTCCGGCTCACCCCCTGGGTCAAGGCCTGAAGATGCCGCATCGCGCCTGCCGGGTCCCCGAACCCCAAGGCCTTCAAACGTTCGTTCGCCGCTTCCGGGGTCAACCGGACATCGTCGGAGGACAATCTGGCAGCGGCGGCCAACAACGGGCGATAGAAAAGCTTCTCGTGGATCCGGCGAACCTCCCTCGTCTCTTCCTGCCATGCCGTTGTCACGTCCCGGACCGGATCTGCTCGCATACCCATCGAGCGACCCAAACGTCGCAGATCTACCTCACCGGTCGGCATCAAATGAGTACGCCGCATCCGATGGACCTGCACTCGATGCTCCAAGGAGCGCAGAAATCGATAAGCCGAATCCAGACGTGCAGCGTCCTCCCTGCCGACGTACCCCCCAGCCGACAGAGCAGCCAAGGCAGCCAAGGTGCCCGACAACCTCAGCGACTCGTCCGCCCGTCCGTGTACCAGCTGCAACAGCTGCACGCAGAACTCGATGTCGCGTAAACCACCGGGCCCGAGTTTCAGCTGGCGCCGAGCTTCAGCCGCCGGGACATGCCGTTCCACCCGTCGGCGCATCGCCTGGACGTCGTCGACGAAATGCGGACGACCTGCGGCCTCCCACACCAAGGGCGACAGCGCGCCCATATAGGCACGCCCCAAGTCGGGATCTCCCGCTACCGGCCGAGCTTTCAACAGGGCCTGGAACTCCCAGGTCTTCGCCCACTGGCGGTAGTAGCGCACATGGCTCGCAAGTGTCCGGACCAACGGACCTTGTTTCCCCTCCGGTCGCAGCGCGGCGTCCACCTGCCACAGGCTTCCTTCGGCTGTCGACGACGAACAGGCTCGCATCAGGGTCGAAGCCAATACGGTCGCCGCTGACAACGCATACTCTTCCGACATCCCCGCTCCTGGCTCTGCCACGAAGATGACGTCGACGTCGGAGATGTAGTTCAGCTCGCGGCCACCGCACTTACCCATGCCGATCACCGCGAGCCGGACGTCCGCGGCCTCGGGATGTTCCTGTCTGGCTACGTCCAGTGCCGCTTCGAGAGCAGCCGACGCCAGATCGGCCAGTGCCGCTGCGATCGAAGGCAGGATTTCCCCCGGCTCCGGACATATCACGTCATGTGCGGCGATAGCCAGCATCTGGTCCTGATAAGCGACCCTCAAGGCATCGTAAGCAGTGCGTTCTCCTCTGTTTTCCACCGAGACCGCAGCAACCAGACGATCAGTGCATTCCTGCGGAGTCGGCAGACCCGCATACGCGGCATATCGCCAGTGCGCCGGATGCCGTGTCAGATGCTGCGCCAACGCACCGGAAAATCCCAGAACACCCAACAAACGGTCGCGGGGCATTCCCGGGGACCTCAACGTCTCGAGCAACTCGACATACACCTGCGCGTCTTCAGCTGCGGACTCCAGAACAGTGATCGCGCCGAGCACCGCCAGATCCGGGTCCGCGGTGCGGGCCAAGGCGCGCAGCAGGTCGTTGCCATCCTCGGCGGACATCGGCACGAGTAGCTCGGATCTGGCCAACATCTCAGCGATTTTTCGCGGTTCGCGAAAACCCAGCCGTGCCAGGTGTGCCGTCGGTGAATTCTGCCTCTCCATCGGCGCAGGCTCACAAAACTGGCAGGAGTCGGTTCAGTTCCACCGGGGTGACCTGCGCGCGATACTCCTTCCACTCCGCATGCTTATTCCGCAGGAAGACCTCGAAGATCTGTTCCCCCAAGGTCTCCGCGACCAGTTCGCTACGTTCCATCACCGAGATCGCCGAATGGAGTGATGTCGGCAAGGGCTCGATACCCAGAGCAGCTCGTTCCGCAGGCGTCAGACTCCAGACGTCGTCCTCCGCCTCCTCACCGAGTTCGTACTCGTTCTCAATACCTTTCAACCCGGCGGAAAGCAATACAGAAAAAGCGAGATAAGGGTTGCACGCAGGGTCGAGAGAACGCACTTCGATGCGCGTGCTGTTTCCCTTCATCGGCTTGTACATGGGCACCCGGACCATGGCGCTGCCGTTGTTGTGCCCCCAACACAAGTAGGCAGGAGCCTCATCTCCGGCCCACAAACGTTTATAGCTGTTGACCCACTGATTAGTCACTGCGGTGATCTCAGCGCCATGCCGGAGGATACCGGCGATGAACTGCCTCGCAACCTTGCTCAGTTGATAGCGGGAACCAGCTTCGTAGAAGACATTCTTGTCTCCCTCGAAGAGCGAGAGATGGGTGTGCATCCCTGAACCAGGTACATCCTGCAGGGGTTTGGGCATGAAGGAGGCGAAGACCCCCTGTTCCAGAGCAACCTCCTTGATCACGGTACGGAAGGTCATGATGTTGTCCGCGGTCGACAGGGCATCGGCGTAACGCAAGTCGATCTCGTTCTGTCCCGGCGCCGCCTCATGATGGCTGAATTCAACCGAGATCCCCATCGACTCCAACATAGTGATAGCGCGTCTGCGAAAGTCCTGTCCTGCGGCATGGGCCGCATGATCGAAGTACCCGGCGTGGTCTATCGGCACCGGGGGACGTCCTTGTTCGGTGTCCGCACGGAAGAGAAAGAACTCAATCTCCGGATGGGTGTAGAAACTGAACCCCATGTCGGCGGCCTTAGCCAACGTCCGGCGCAGGACATAGCGAGGGTCGGCCAGACTGGGCGATCCGTCCGGCAGGAGCACATCGCAGAACATCCGCGCCGTCCCAGGAGGGCTGTCCCGCCAGGGAAGGATCTGGAAAGTTCCCGGATCCGGTTTCACGAGCATGTCCGACTCGGTGACCCGGGCAAACCCTTGGATGGCGCTTCCGTCGAACCCGAGACCCTCCTCGAATGCGCCCTCCAGTTCGGCCGGCGCCACTGCGACCGACTTCAACGTTCCCAGTACGTCGGTGAACCACAGCCGCACGAAACGGATGTCGCGCTCCTCGAGGGTGCGCAGAACGAATTCCTCCTGACGATCCATGACTCGATCCTGCCCCATCCGGGCCGACACCGGCAGCAGCGAGGCCCCTCGGTCGAGAGAACTCCCCGGGAACAGCCACGATGCGGACACCTTACGGTGACAAGCAGACCCGAAAACGTGCCGTTCGTCAGCAGAACTCACCGAACCCGTTGTATCCGGGCCCGGAAAGTGATGAGGTGATCACACGCGCAGTTCCCGCCGTGGCGACCTGCCCGGCGGACATTGATCTGAGGAGACAACATGACTCTTCCGAACGAGATCGCCGAGGCCGACGCCAAGCCGACCGATTCCATCCAGGTCGTCCAACACGTACCCCGTCCCATCGGAGAGGTATGGGAGCGTCTGACCCAACGGGAAGGTATCGAAGCTTTCCTCGGCGAAGGCGCCATGCTGGGCGGCAAAGGAGATTCTTGGCATGCTGCCGACGGGACCTACGGCGTTACCCGCAGCTACCACCCAGAACAGCAGGTCCGCGTGTCCTGGCATGCTGATGCGGAGGCACCGAAGACCATGGTCGACCTTCAGATGGAACCGGAAGGAGAGGGCACCCTCCTGACCCTGCGCCATGAACAGCTCACCGACGAGATGGACCGAGACGACCTGAGCCGACGCTGGGACGCGGCGATGCACCGTCTGACCCAGATCTGAAGAACCCGTTGCGGGGTGGAGACGGCGGACTTGCCCTGCCTTCTCCACCCCGCAACGGACGTATCAACGCCAGAGCTTGCCGAGCATCCCCCCGGAGCCGTCATCACCCTCCCGCTCAGCTTCCTTACGGCCCTCTTCGTCCCAGGCCAATGTGCGCGCGCGAGCTCTGTCCAGAGCATGCTCAGCCGTAACGGCGTCGTCGTAAGGCCCCATCAGATCGGCTTTCCGAGAGGTATTCGGGTCCTGCTCAACCTCACCTGTCCGCAGGTTGTACCAGTACGACATGTATCCTCCTTCGTGACAGCGGGCGTCCAATGGCGTGCGCCGGCCGTCTTTTTCGCCGCCGGTGCCGCAGCTTTGGATCACGCTAACCGGAGAGCACCCTGTTGTCCTGCTCGCGCACCGGGATCGTCGGCGATGCGCGAGTGACGCGCGATCTTTGACACAATCGCCACCATGCCCAGCATCCCTGAGTTCACGCCCTTGCTGCCTGGACGGATCGGACCCACGCGGCCGGTTCCTGCCCATATCGCCCGGCCCGAATACGTCGGCAAACCTGCTCCTGCCCCTTTCGAGGGCACGGAGATCAAGGACGCGGAGACGATCGAGAAGATGCGTCTCGCAGGCCGTCTGGCCGCTCAGGCGCTCCAACTCGGTGGGGCTGCAGTCGCTCCCGGTGTCACCACCGACGAGTTGGACAAGGTCGTCCACGAGTTCCTCTGCGACCACGGCGCCTATCCCTCACCCCTCCACTACCGAGGCTTTCCGAAGTCACTGTGTACCTCGGTCAACGAGGTCGTCTGCCACGGCATCCCCGACGATCGTCCCCTCCGCGAAGGGGACATCGTCAACCTTGACGTCACCTGTTTCATCCACGGGGTCCACGGCGACACGAACGCCACGTTCGCGGTCGGCGAGATCGACGAAGAGTCCGCCCAACTTGTCGAAGTCACCCGAGAATCACTCCGTCGGGGGATCAAGGCGGTCCGGCCGGGACGAGAGCTCAACGTGATCGGCCGGGTGATCGAGAGCTACGCCAAACGTTTCGGCTACGGCGTCGTCCGGGACTACACCGGGCACGGCATCGGAACAGTCTTCCACTCCGGCCTGATCGTGCCGCACTACGATGCAGCTCCCGAGTACGCCACCGTGCTCGAAGAAGGCATGACCTTTACCATCGAACCGATGCTCAATCTCGGCACACCGGATTGGAACCTGTGGGACGACGACTGGACAGTAGTCACCGCTGACCTGCGCCGTTCGGCCCAGTTCGAGCACACGATTCTGGTCACCGCGGGTGGGGCCGAGATCCTCACCCTCCCCTGATCCTGTTTGCCCTCTGCTCGGTTTCGACCGGCGCGTAGAAAGGACCGATGATGGTCAGGCTCACACACCCTCTCGGTATCGATATCGGTGGTAGCGGGGTCAAAGGCGCGCCGGTGGAACTCGAGACAGGCGCTCTGACGACCGAACGCCTGCGCATTGATACCCCCCGGCCGGCGACCCCACATGCCGTGGCGGAGGTAGTGGCTCAAGTTGCGGCATCCTTCGAATCCCAGACCGGGGATTCTCCTGTGGGGATTACCATTCCCGGTATCGTCCGTCGCGGGGTCATGTACTCGGCCGCGAATATCGACAAGTCATGGATCGGTGTCGACGTCGAACATCTCTTCAGTGAACGGTTAGGTCGGCCGGTCTGCGTCCTGAACGACGCCGACGCCGCAGGTGTCGCCGAGATGCACTACGGCGCAGCGAAAGATGTTCCCGGAACTGTTTTTCTCGCCACTTTGGGAACAGGCATCGGAACTGCGCTCATGGTCGACGGCGTCCTCGTGCCCAACACCGAGCTGGGCCATCTGGAGATCGACGGGCACGACGCGGAGAGTAGAGCTTCGGCTGCCGTCCGCGATCGGGAAGATCTCGACTGGCCTGAATGGTCGGGACGGCTCCAACGGTATTTTTCCCATATCGAGATGCTGCTGTCCCCCGACCTGATCGTCGTCGGAGGAGGCGTCAGCCGACGTGCTGACAAGTTCCTTCCGCTGCTCGAACTGGCGGCGCCGGTCATCCCGGCCGCCCTGCGCAATTCAGCCGGAATCGTGGGCGCAGCCTGGTTTGCCACACAACGGAGCCGCTCAGCGGTGTGATCCCCGGTCCGGTCGATCAGCTGCGACAGCAGGTCAGATCGACCGGGCCCCGCCCCGCCAGGTCACATAGAGAGACTTCTTCACCGGCCAGGCGATCGATCTGTCCGACGTACAGCTGTCGTCCTCGTGGCGCGAGAAGGCCATCATGGATCGGGATGAACATGCTCGGCGCAAGCCTCCGAACGAAATCGACGCTCTCCTTCATGGCACACCAAGGCGCATTGACCGGTACCGCTACGACATCGACCGATCCGGGATCGATGTCCAACGCATCACCTGGATGGAAGAGCGACATCCCGCCAGGAGCGGACAGCGTCAGACCGGTGTTACCGATCCTGGGCATGTCGGCGTGGATCACCGCATGAGCACCGAGATGCGGTCTCACTTCGACGTCACCGAACTTCCAGAGCAGACGTGAAGGTAGTTCGTCCACGTCGAACCGGTGTTCTCGCAGTTGGGCCGCGGTCTCCGGGTCGCTCAGGAGCCGTGCACCAGTATTTCTCCGCAGCAGGTAGGGAAGACGCTCCTGGTCCAGATGGTCCGGGTGCTGATGGGTCACCAGCACGGCGTCGATATCAGTGAGTTCCTCAAAGCCGGGGGTGAACGTTCCTGGGTCCACCAGAAGACGTCGCTCCGCGATTTCCACGAGCAAACATGAGTGTCCTAGATGTGTCACCAACATTCCCCCAGCCTAGGGGGGAGAGAAAGCCTGCGGAAGAGAACCTCCACATCGGGACGTCACCCTCCTGAACTGCGCAGAAAGGCAACTACACCAGCAAGCCTTTACCATGATCTGGTGGATTTCCTCAATGGGCAGAAGCCTGCGTACGACCTGACCTACAACGACGTCTTCATGGTCCCCTCGCGGTCCGAGGTCGCTTCACGACTCGACGTCGATCTGACGACTCCTGACGGTGTGGGCACCTCTGTCCCCGTCGTCGTCGCGAACATGACGGCAGTGGCCGGACGCCGTATGGCCGAGACAGTCGCTCGACGCGGCGCAGTCGCCATCATCCCGCAGGACATCGCCGCTTCAGCGGTCGAACAGACTGTGACCGAGGTCAAAGCGGCGCATCCTGTCTTCGAATCTCCGATCGTCATCACTCCGCAGGCCCCGGTCGCGGAGGTCTTGGCTCTCATCGGTAAGCGCTCGCACGGTGCAGCAGTGGTCGTCGACGACGGACGTCCGGTGGGTATCGTCACCGAGAGCGACTGCGAGGACGTGGACCGTTTCGCCACGGTCGGAGAGATCATGAGTCACGACCTGGTGACGCTCTCCCCCGTTACTGATCTGAGCGCCGCTTTCGACGAGCTCAGCGTCCGTCATCTCGACCTGGCGCCTGTTGTCGAGGACGACCGGCTGCTCGGTGTCCTTACCCGGAAGGGCATCCTCCGTTCCACGATCTACTCGCCTGCGGTCGATCCGGAGGGTCGGCTCATGGTCGGCGCCGCGGTGGGGATCAACGGCGACGTGGCAGAAAAAGCTTCCCGCCTGCTCTCCTACGGAGTCGATGTCCTCGTGGTGGACACCGCGCACGGGCATCAGGGAAGGATGCTGGAGGCGCTTGCGCTCACCCGACAGGCCAGGGATGCCCACGAGGCCCAGAGCGGGCGGCGTATCCCGATCGCAGCCGGCAATGTGGTGGCAGCGCAGGGCGCCCGGGATCTGGCCGAGGCCGGTGCCGACATCATCAAGGTCGGGGTAGGGCCGGGAGCGATGTGCACCACCCGCATGATGACCGGGGTCGGACGTCCGCAATTCTCTGCGGTCCTGGAATGTGCAGCGGCGGCGAAGGAATGCGGCGCCACGGTGTGGGCCGACGGCGGGGTCAAGTACCCCCGGGATGTCGCTCTCGGGCTGGCTGCCGGTGCGGCAAGCGTCATGATCGGATCATGGTTCGCCGGGACGTACGAGTCCCCGGGCGATCTGATCCGTGATGCGAACGGGCGTCTGTACAAAGAGAGCTTCGGAATGGCCTCTGCACGTGCAGTCCGCAACCGGACCAGGGAAGCAGATGCTTTCTCCCGCGCACGCTCGGCGCTCTTCGAAGAGGGCATCTCCAGTTCCAAGATGTATCTGGACCCGCAACGCCCTGGGGTCGAGGATGTATTGGACCAGATCGTCTCCGGTGTACGCAGCGCATTCACCTACGCCGGGGCCACCTCTATCGGAGACTTCCACTCTCGAGCTGTTGTTGGGCTCCAGGGCGCCGCTGGATATGACGAAGGGCGTCCACGCCACACGTCCTGGTGAACACCTGGAGGAACAGACAGGTGAACAGATGATCGGTTCGGCGTACAGGCTAGGCGGATGAGTCGGCCTGTACGCCGGGTTCTGTCATGAGCGGCCATCCATCTCGGGTGACTGTTGCCAGGCACCTCTAGCGACCTACCCGTGCACTCGGGCGGGCAGCCCTCTAACGTGCACTGTCTGGTCTTGCTCCGGGTGGGGTTTACCAAGCCACGCCAGTCACCTGGCGTGCTGGTGGTCTCTTACACACACCGTTTCACCCTTACCTGTTCTTCTCCGGGTCACCGGAGGAGAACAGGCGGTCTATTCTCTGTGGCACTGTCCCGCGGGTCACCCCGGGTGGCCGTTAGCCACCACCCTGCCCTGTGGAGCCCGGACGTTCCTCGGCGGCAGACCCTACCGGTTTATACCGGGGGTGGCTGCCGACGCGACCGCCTGGCCGACTCATCCGCGTCAACAGTGTACGCATACGTTCGCTTCTATGCGTATACGGTCATCTTCCGGACGACCAGGTACGCAAGGCCTCGGCTACGGCTTGAGCCACCCCGTCGTCGTCGTGATGAGGAACGACCGCCGTCACGCACTCGGTGACCTGTCTATGAGCATTGGCCGGCGCGAAAGCGGTTCCGGCCCAGGAGAGCATCGACAGGTCGTTCGGCATATCTCCGAAAGCCCATACCTGCGAAGCCGAAAAACCTCGCTGTTCACACCATTCACTCAAGGCACGTGACTTCGTCGCCTGCGGAGCAGTGATCTCCAGTAGTCCGACCGCCCCGGAATAGGCGAGGCATCCGTCGACGCCCACTGCATCCTCAGCCCTGCGGTACAGAGTGTCCTGATCCAGCTCAGGGCACCGGCCGACGAGCTTTCCCACGGGTCTTGCGTTCTCGGAGGAGAGCCATCCTCCGATGTCCTCGACTACCGTGCCCGAGTCATCACCGATATCAGTCACGAATGTCTCCTCACGCACGATGCACCCTGCCGTTTCCACAGCCAAACTCACAGCGGGCAGCGCGGAACGGAGCGAACGGACGACGTTCACGGCACCTTCCTTGGAGAACACCTGAGCATCGATCACTTCCCCTGATCCTGCATACACGACGAAGGCTCCGTTACCCGACAGGATGACGCCCCCAGGTTCGACCATGTCCGCCACGGCGGACAACCAACGTGGCGGACGAGCAGTCACCATGACGTGGACTCCACCTGCGGCCACATACTGCTCGAAGATCCGCCTGGTGAAATCAGAGACGAAGCCTTGCGAATTCAGCAAAGTTCCGTCGAGGTCGGTGGCGACCACCGCAGGAAAAGGCAGTTCAGCGATAGTTTCTCGCCAACGCGGCGAGGCCCGACGGATGGCGGTGGGTGCCTCTTGGCTGCCTTTGCTCTTGCCAGCGCATTCGAAACGTCGACGATGTTCTCTTCGGATGCAGTTGTCCGCGGAGTCCTTCTCTTGGTGTCGTCCCGCTGCCATGGAACTATCCTCCCAGCAGAGAAGGGCGTTCCAGCACCACGACGTAGCATGTCCGACGTGCTCATCCTGCTACCGCCGTCAGAAGGGAAGTCCGCGAGCAAGCGAGGACGACCCATGGACCTCACAAAGTTGTCCTTCCCCTCGCTCACGCCCACTCGCGAAAAGATCTTGTCCGCCCTGATCGATACGAGTGCCAGGCCGGATGCCTTGTCCTTGCTGAAGTTAGGTCCATCACTTGCTGACGAGCTGGCGCGTAATCTACGGCTCGAGGAAAATCCTGCGCTACCGGTCGCTGAGCTGTATTCCGGGGTGTTGTACGACGCCTTGGACCTGGATTCCCTCGACTCGGCTGCGCGGCGTCGAGCAACGCGATGGGTCGTTGTCGCTTCTGCGCTCTACGGAGCTCTGCGGCTGACCGACCGGGTCGCTCCGTACAGGTTGTCCATCGGAGGTTCTCTTCCCGGGTTACCTAAGCTCGCCCGAGTATGGCGGGAACCACTGCAGAACGCGCTCGCGCCTGTCGCCACACGGGGTGTCGTCGTGGACTGCCGCTCAGCGGTCTACCAGGCGGCGTGGCCGGTCGATGCAGAGTTAGCAGACAGATGGGTTCAGGTACGAGTACCCGGGGCGTCACATCATGCCAAATACGCCCGCGGTCTCGTGGCCCGAGCGATCTGTGAATGCGGGATCGATGCGGAGGCCCCGGCCGACCTTGCCACTCACCTTTCGGGTCATTTCGACCTGTGGCTCACAGCTCCGACCCGATCTCGGGCCCCGTGGCTGCTAGACGTGCACCGTCCGAGCTGAGAAGAACTCGTCGGAGGCTGACGATACCGGACCCGTCAGGAAAACCGGAGGTGATGGGTGTCGTTGACGACGTCGATCGCACAAACCCCGTCTTGCCAACGACGTAGTCTGGTCAACGACGCCGGGGCCAGGGTCAAGGACCAGGGAGATCTCAGGCCCAGAACATGGTCCAACACCGTCAGCATGGCGGCGCGGTGACTCACCACCACCACGGCCTTTCCCTGGGTCTCCGGTCCGGAGGTGAGCGCTTCGTAGGATTCGAGAACCCGAGCGGCCAGCTGCGCGCGGGATTCTCCCCCCGGTCGGGCGTACGAGGGGTCGCGGCGTAAAGCTTCATACGCGTCGCTGTCTTCACGGCACGCCCTAGCGACCGTGTATCCCTCCCAATCGCCGAAGTGTTGTTCGTCCCATCTGCCGTCGGTGGTCAAGGGCACACCGAATTCCGCGGCGATGATCGCCCCGGTCTGTTGCGCTCTCGTCAACGAAGAAGACACGATCTGAATCTGACCGTCCAGAAAACGACCGGACAAAGCCTTCGCCAGCAGGCTGGCCTGCTGCCTACCTTCTGAGGTCAAAGGCGCATCGCTGCCGCCGCGGCCATCCAGAAGCCCGGCACTGTTCGACTCGGTGATCCCATGTCGAACCAGGAAAATCTGAGTCGGCGGGGCGAGATCGGGTTCGGCGTCTCTGTGCGCACGAACAGCATCCCGAGCGGCTTGTGCTGCTGCGCTCCGACCTTCGGGCCGTGACACCACGATTTCGTCGGAACCGGCCACATCCTCCAGCGGGATGCATTTCTCGCGCTGATCCGACGAAGAGTGGACCCGGTCGACGCTTTTCCCGTCCATGGCCACATTCGACAACGCGTCAGCAGCTTTGTTCCTCTCTCGGGGGATCCAGGCGAATGTGACCTTCCCACCCGCCGTTTTTCGGGCAGCCACGAGCAGGCGTGCTTCGTCGGCGAGCCGTCGCATGTCCTCATGTTTGATCTTCCATCGGCCGGACATCTGCTCTACGACCAGTTTGGAATCCATCCGCACATCGACATCGGCAGCAGGATCCACCTCCGCAGCAGCCTGGAGGCCTGCGATCAGTCCTGAATATTCGGCGACATTGTTGCTGGCTTTGCCGAGAGGCTCCGCGCGTTCTCTCAGAACACGGCCGGTCTCCGCATCGCGGACCAGTGCGCCGTAACCGGCAACACCGGGATTGCCACGCGAACCCCCGTCCGCTTCGACGACGAGCATGCGGGTCACCTTCGTCACAGACCGGAATCAGCTGTACGGACCATGATGCGTCCGCACTCTTCACAGCGGATCACGTCGTCAGCCGCTGCTGCGGCGACCCTTGCGATATCTGCTCCGAGGAGCTCCAAACGGCAGCCTTCGCACCGACGATGGACCACGGCGGCTGCGCCCATTCCAGTCTGAGCCCTGACCTTCTCGTAGAGCTTCATCAGCGATTCGTCGACCGAAGGTACGATCTCAGCCCGCTTCAGCTCCAACTCATCCGCCTCTGTGGACAATACGGACAATGCTGCATCTCGTACCCGGCGTGCTTCGCGGACGGACTGCTCGAAACGCGCCGCTTCGGCCTCGAGAGAAGCCACCATGAGATCAACAGCCTCGGCTCGCTCCATGATCTCGAGTTGTTCCTCTTCCAGGACGTCCTGACGCCGACTCAGGGAGTCGAGTTCGTGCTGGAGGGACTGCAGCTCCTTGGGCGAGCCGATTCCGCTGTTGAGACGAGCCTGATTGCGGGCAGCCCTGTCGCGGACGAGCTGCACGTCGTCCTCTGCCTTCGTGACATCGCGTTGCACGTCCGTCTGCTGCATACGGGCCCTCACCAGATCGGAATCTGCTGAGGTCTTCTCAGCCGAAGCCACGTCCAAGATCTGCTGCTCGGGGAGATGCGCGCGGCGGTGGGCTATCTGCGCCAACCGCGTGTCCAGCGCCTGCAGGTCCAACAGACGCATCTGGTGTGCGTGGTCGGCTTTCACCCGTTCATTCCCTCCTGGCCCTGGACGATGTCGGGTCCGCTGTTCCCGATCACGAAGGTCCACGGGTCCGTCACGATCTGACTGACATAGGTCTCGACGGACCCGCCGCTGGCGCCCAAGCCTGCGACGACACGACGAGACGCTTCCTCGAGCCACAGCCACTCCGTGGCGAAGTGACCCGCATCGATGAGATATGGCGTGCCGCCCCGTGATTCCTCACGGCTCTCCAGGACGGGATGGTGGCGCAGGTCTGCGGTGACGTAGACATCGGCACCACGCCTGCGGGCCACATCGATCAGGGAGTCACCGGCTCCGCCCAACACAGCCACGGAGGACACTGGAGCGTGGGCAGGTCCGGCGACGCGGATGCCGACCGGAGCGCTCGGGAGCGCCGAGGACAGTCTCGCCGCGAAATCGCGCAAGGAGATCGACTCGCTGAGACGCCCGAAACGCCCCATCGCGCGACCTTCCTCAGTGGTCAGCGGCTCACTCTCATGCACTCCGCAGGCCTCGGCCAATGCGGTACAGACGCCAGGCTCGGCGACATCGGCATTGGTGTGTGCCGCGAAGAGCGCGATGTCGGAAACGATCAGTGAGGTGACCGCAGCGCCTTTGGCTGTGTTCGTCCCTACCCCGTGCACGCCCTTCATCAGCAGCGGATGATGGGTGATGATCAGATCTGCTCCGGCGCTACGGGCCTCTTCGATCACGGAGATCGTTGGATCCACCGCGAAATGAATGCGGCGGATCGGTTGCTGGAGGTCTCCGGTCACGAGCCCTACATGGTCCCAGGACTGAGCGGTCTCCGCTGGGTAGAGGCGCTCCAGGACCTTCAGAACGTCACACAGCAAGACATCCGCTTCATCATCCGGCACGCCTAGGGGAAAACCCGGTGTGTCGTTCATGTGGGCCCGGCCGGGTTCGAACCGACGACACCCGCGGTGTAAACGCGGTGCTCTACCAACTGAGCTACAGGCCCTTGCCGCAAAAATCTCCGGCAGGTGGGCCTATTGTGCCAGTCATCGGCCGCCACCACGAAGTCGCCCACCTGGTGTGGGCGCCACAGGCCCTCCTCTACGCCTATCACGATGCTGGCCGCTTCAGTCTGACTCGAGGTCTGCCACCTACCGGAGCAATGCTTTTCAGCAAGTTACCTTCATGGTTGGACGAGTATCCGGATGGGATTTCCCCTCCGTTCCCGCAGAGCACTGATCCCTTCGTGAATATCGGAAAGAGCGATGATCGAACTGACCGACTCACTGAGATCGAGACGGCCACGGCTCACCATCTCCGCCAGGGATGCCACGTCCTGGGTCTGATACCCCAGATGCCCCAGGAGCTGTTTACGCCGCAGGTTGAAGTCCAGGATCGGGCCGATCTCGATTTCAGCGTCACTCATCCCAACACTGACCGCTCGCCCCTCCGTGTCCAGCCAGGCCACGGACTGCCGCAATGTGGCCGGGATCCCGACGGCATCGAAAGCCACGTCCAGCATGCGTCCGCTCGTCAGCTCGGCGATCTGCCGACCCAGTTGCGGATCGTCACTGCGCAGTGCAGCATCTGCGCCGAGCCGCAGGGCCCGCTCCAGCGCATGGTCATCGATGTCGACCGCGATGATCGGCATCCCACCCGCGAGCTTGGCCAACTGCACCAAGTGGCTTCCTACGCCGCCCAGACCCCAGATCCCTACCGATTCCCCCAGACGCACCTGGGCCGTCCGGACCACAGCTGCGTACGGAGTTGATACGGCATCGGCGAGAAGCGCAGCCTGCTCCATAGGCACACCCTCCGGGATCCGAGTCAGACCAGTGGCCTTCGCCAAGTGGTATTTCGCCCAGGCACCGTCGTAAGCAAAAGCCATCAATCGCTTGTCGAGACAGTTCGCCAAAGCCCCCCGCAGACAGGCGCGACAACGAAAACACGCTTGACCTGCCGCCGGGATGACCCTGTCCCCCACCGCCCATCCGAACACCTGGGAGCCGACCTCGACAATCGTCCCCGAGGCTTCATGTCCCTGCGTCACCACCGGCAAGAGTGCAGGGAAATGGCCGTCGATCAGAGAGATGTCCGAGTGGCAGATCCCGCAGTAGGCCACCTCGATGAGCACCTCGCCGGGTCCGGGCCTGGGAACGGGTACTTCTTCGAGCCGCGTGACCTTCTCTGCGGAGTGGAAACGTGCTGCCAACATCGAATCGACCATTGCCCCATCCTGGCCCTGAGAGCGACAGCCGTCCAGGACGAATGATGCACGCAGGAAAGTGATCCCGGTCACCGGCCGGACGGAGGCCTCGGACTCAGCGCTCGCGGGACAACTCGCCCACCACGAGATCGACCGCGGAGAAATCCCTACGGGAAGAGCGGTCCTGCACCGACGACCATCTGATCCGCAGATCCCGGTCAACCAGGAAGGTGCCGCGATGGGAAGCGCCGTCAGAAGGGTCGAAGACTTGATAGGCCTCAGAGACAGCCCCGTGCGGCCAGAAATCGCTCAACAGCGGGAAGAAGAAAGCCTCTGCGTCGTCCCAAGCACGCAATGACGGCACTGGGTCACAGGAAAGGCCGACCGGATGAACTACGTCATTGTCGAACCGGCCGCGGTCGTCCCTCAGCTCACGAAGCTCACCGGTGCATATCCCGGAGAAGGCGAAAGGAAAGAACACCAGCAGCACCGCCCTGTCCGATACCAGGCATGACAAAGTCGTCAACCGCCCGAACTGATCGGGAAGCGTGAAATCCGGCGCCGGAGCGCCGACCTGGAAACGCTGCGCAGTCATATGGTCACTGTGCCAGACATCCCTGATGAGACGGGAGACGCCCTGGGGGAGTCACCCGCTCTCATCAGGGAGAACGTTCAGCGTCGACCGGACTTGGGCGTCACCAATCGCGTTGCAGACCAGTGCTGGGTGAGGTTCAGGCAAGCCGCCGCCTGCAGACCTGCGGTCGAAGCCGCTTCGGCGACATCGCTCGCATCGACCTCCCCGGGTAAGCCCACCTTCGGAGTGAGTAGAGCGATGAAACCCTCGTCCTCCAAGGTCGTCAGGGCATCGACCAGCGCATCCGTGAGATCGCCATCGTCGTCTCTCCACCACAGCAGAACGGCGTCCACCACATCGCCGTAGTCTTCGTCCTCCAGGGGGACACCGAGAACGTCTTCGATCTGATCTCTCAGCTCGTCGTCGACATCGTCGTCATACCCCAACTCCAGCACCACCTGCTTCGGCGCAAAGCCGAGCTTGGCCACCGCACTGGCATTGGCCGCGGTCTGGCCCACGCGGACACCTCCCTCACCTGCGGCATCTGTCGATGCCGGTCTCTGTCGTGTCGTTAAGTTCATCTGTTCACAGCCAATTCTGCAAGCACCACCAGGTTCATAGTGGCGCGTCGTACCCCCATCGGACGACTTCAAGCATCTCCGTCGCCGAACCCGCATGTGACCTTTGTCCTCAATAGGTGCGAGGATGGGTTGACGCCAATCTTGCTGGAGGAAGGACCCCACGTGCCGATCGAGGACGCCGGCCCTATTATCAACGGCCTGCCCAGTCGTTTCCCGGACATCGACCCCGAGGAGACGCAGGAATGGCTTGAGGCACTCGACCTGCTCATCAAGGAAAAGGGTGAGCAGCGAGCCCGATACATCATGCTCAGCCTGCTGCAGCATTCGCGTGAGCAGCATGTCGGCGTGCCCTCCTTGACCACGACCGACTATGTGAACACGATTCCCGTCGAGGCCGAACCGTGGTTCCCGGGCGACGAAGACCAGGAACGAGCTTTCCGTCGTCTCATTCGCTGGAACGCCGCGGTCCTCGTGCACCGTGCGCAGCGTCCCGGGGTCGGGGTCGGCGGGCACATCTCGACGTATGCCTCGGCCGCGACCCTCTACGAGGTGGGGCTCAACCACTTCTTCCGCGGACAGGACCACCCCGGCGGCGGAGACCAGGTCTTCTTCCAGGGGCATGCCTCCCCCGGCATGTACGCCCGCGCCTTCCTGGAAGGTCGCCTGAGCGAAGCCCAACTGGACGGTTTCCGCCAGGAGCACAGCCACATCGTCGACGGCAAGGTGCAGGCCGTTCCGAGCTACCCCCATCCCCGTCTGATGCCGGAGTTCTGGCAGTTCCCGACGGTCTCCATGGGGCTGGGCCCGATTAATGCCATCTACCAGGCGCAGTTCAACAAGTACTTGCACAACCGGGGCATCAAGGACACCAGCGAACAGCGTGTGTGGGCTTTCTTGGGCGACGGTGAGATGGACGAGGTCGAGAGCCGTGGCGCCTTGCAATGGGCGGCCAATGAAGAGCTCGACAACCTCACCTTCGTCGTCAACTGCAACCTGCAGCGGCTGGACGGGCCGGTCCGTGGCAACGGCAAGATCATCCAGGAGCTGGAAGCGTACTTCCGCGGAGCCGGATGGAATGTCATCAAGTGCATCTGGGGCCGAGGCTGGGACGAACTGCTCGCCGCGGATGTTCAGGGCGCCTTGACACATCTCATGAACAACACCCCTGACGGGGATTACCAGACCTTCCGCGCCAACAACGGCAAGTTCGTCCGGGACAACTTCTTCGGACGCGACCGACGTACTCTCAAAATGGTCGAGAAGTGGTCCGACGAGGACATCTGGTGGAAACTCAAGCGAGGCGGTCACGACTACCGCAAGGTCTACGCTGCCTATGACCGCGCCATCCGCCACACCGGTCAGCCGACGGTCATCCTGGCCAAGACCATCAAGGGATATACGCTCGGCGAGCACTTCGCCGGACGCAATGCCACCCACCAGATGAAGAAGCTGGCCATCCAGGACCTCAAGGACCTGCGCGACACCCTGCACATCCCGATCAGCGACGAGCAGCTCGAGGCAGACCCGTACCGTCCGCCGTTCTACCACCCCGGGATGGACGACGAGCGTATCGACTACATGATGGAGCTGCGGCAGAAGCTCGGTGGATCCGTTCCGGAACGGCGGGTCAAGAAAGAGACCATCCACCTGCCCGACTCCTCAGCCTACGCTGCAGTGAAGAAGGGGTCCGGAAAGCAGCAGGTCGCCACCACGATGGCCTTCGTCCGTCTCCTCAAGGAGCTCATGCGGGACAAGGAGTTCGGGAAGCGCGTCGTTCCGATCATTCCTGACGAGGCGCGTACCTTCGGGATGGATTCCTTCTTCCCGACCAGCAAGATCTACAACCCGCACGGGCAGAACTACACCTCGGTCGACGCCGAGCTCATGCTGGCGTACAAGGAATCCCCGCAGGGCCAGATGCTGCACCTGGGGATCAACGAGGCCGGTTCAGTGGCCGCGTTCACCGCTGTCGGTTCCTCGTACGCCACGCACGGGGAGCCCATGCTCCCGGTCTACGTCTTCTACTCGATGTTCGGTTTCCAGCGCACCGCCGACGCGATCTGGGCCGCGGCCGATCAGATGAGCCGCGGATTCCTCATCGGCGCCACCGCTGGACGTACGACCCTGGCAGGTGAAGGTCTCCAGCACATGGACGGGCACTCCCCCGTCCTCGCAGGTACCAACCCGGCCATCGTTCACTACGACCCGGCCTACGGTTACGAGATCGCCCACATCGTGCAGGACGGGCTTCGTCGGATGTACGGCGAGAACGCCGAGGACGTCATCTACTACCTGACGGTCTACAACGAGCCGATCGTGCAGCCGGCCGAGCCGGAGAGCGTCGATGTCGACGGCATCCTCAAGGGGATGTACCTCCTGAAGGAGGGGCAGCTCCCTGAAGGTGCAGACCCGGCGCAGACCCCCCGGGCGCAGCTGCTCGCATCGGGCATCGGGGTGCCGTGGGCGCTGGAGGCCCAGGACCTGCTCCGTAGCGACTGGGGAGTCGCAGCCGATGTCTGGTCGGTGACCAGCTGGAACGAGTTGCGCCGCGAAGCATTGGAATGCGATGAGGCCAATTTCCTCACACCGTCGGATGCTCCTCGCGTTCCCTATGTGACCCAGTGTCTGGCCGATCGTCCCGGCCCTGTGGTCGCCACCAGCGATTACATGACGCAGGTCCAGGATCAGATCGCACAATGGGTCCCCGGCGACTTCGCTGCTCTCGGCGCCGACGGCTTCGGCTTCTCGGACACTCGGCCGGCGGCTCGCCGCTACTTCCACATCGACGGTCCGTCGATGGCGGTGCGCGCACTGCAGCTCCTTGCCGAGCAGGGCAAGGTCGACCCGCAGCTTCCCCAGGCTGCAGCCGAGAAGTACCGCCTGCTCGATGTCACCGCAGGAACGTCGGGTAACGCAGGCGGCGACGCCTGAGTTCACCGATGACGCCGAGCTGAGGTAGCAACACGAATTGATGCCGGGATCCCCGTCGGGGATTCCGGTATCAATGTTTCTCCATACGGTTTTCGACCTCGACGCTTTTTGGAGAGACCGCCCGGCAGGAGCTGATAATTTAGAATCAAGTAATGCATCCGCAGGCAATCCGCACCATATTTTTATTTCGAATCATCAAAGGGATTTCTCCTTGATGGAACAAGCCCATCCAGCCATTCAGCAGCGAGCACACAGAGCTCCACCTGGCGGGTAAGTACAGAAAGCTCTTCCACTACGAATTCGCCACCTAGTCGGCCATTCATCACTCCGTCCGAGATCCTGGACAGAAGTAGCGTCGATAAGATCGGATGCTGGAGCCCAGCCTTCAGTACACGGCCGAGAATGCAGCGCTGGGGCGGAGATCGACTCTTCCGAGGCATATCCCTCCAGGGCCGATGTTCCATTTTAAGCGAGGACTTCTCGAGTGAAAACATGGCCAGAGCAGGCTCCGTGGCCACAATGTCGTCAACAAGATGGCAGTTCTCGTGAACGCGAACGAAAGAACGCCCGCTCCGATTAATCACCCCAGGCATACCCCGGCCCATCAACGTGCACGAGAACTACAAGGTGCCTCCGGAAGAGCAGGTAGAGCATGCGCACGCAAAACAGTCGAGACAATCATGAAGGAAGTGCGGTGGGGTGTGCCGACGTAGCGGGTACTGGATTGCCGCCTCAACCGGGCGGAGTCGTGAACTTAGTACGTCCCAAGCCTGGTGAACCCCTAAAATCGTGCAGTGACCTCAGGGCGCGCATATGAAGGAACCATCCGAGCGGTTGAACGGTCAGCCGGATGGTTGACCACTGCTGCTTACCGGCACATGGAGGAGAATCTTCCTTGGTACAAAGCACTCTCTGCCAAGGAGAAGGCCTGGGTCGGCACCGCCGTCCAGGCTGGATTCGCTGCCTTCGTCTCCTGGTACGTCAACACTGAGCGAGGGGAGGAAGCGACTGCGGATATCTTCACCACGGCCCCTCGGGCATTGATCAGGGCGATGTCCTTACGCCAGACGCTGGATCTGTTGCGCACAGTGGTGGACGTGGTTGAAGAGCATATTCCTGAGCTCGCGATGCCTGGCGAAGAAGGCGCACTGAGAGAAGAGGTCCTGCGTTACAGCCGCGACATCGCTTTCGCGGCTGCACAGGTCTACGCCGGGGCAGCAGAGGCGCGAGGCGCCTGGGACGCGCGGCTGGAATCCCTGATCGTCGACGCTGTGCTCCGCGATGAGGGCAGTGATCTGGTGACCAGCCGCGCTGCTGCCTTGGGTTGGGACCAGGTCGAGGATGTCGCCGTCATGATGGGGTCGGTTCCTTTCGATCGGGACGGACATGACATCGAACGGTTGCGCGCGCTGGCCGCGCGGCTGGAGATCGAACTCCTGGTATCGACTCAGGGAAACCGCCTGGTGCTCTTTCTCGGAGCGGTCGGTGAGATCGATCCGGTGGCGCAGGCCTTGGTCGAGGCTTTCGGGCCCGGGCCGGTGGTGGTAGGTCCGATCGTCGCTGGGCTGAGTCTGGCGGGGATGTCCGCGAGCGCTGCTGCGGCAGGATTACAGGCGGCTCCGGCCTGGGCGGGTGTTCCGCGTCCGGTATCGAGTGCGGAGTTGCTGCCGGAAAGGGTCCTCGTCGGGGACGGCCAGGCGCGGGATGAGCTGGTGAGGCGGGTCTACGCGCCTTTAGTGCATTCCGGGGGAGGTGCCCTGTTGGAGACCTGTACCGCCTATCTCGCATGCGGTCGGTCCTTGGAGGCTGCTGCCCGGTTGCTCTTCGTGCATCCGAATACGGTCCGTTACCGTCTCGGCCGGATTGCCCAGACCATCGGATATGACCTTGCTCAGCCTCGTGAGGCCTATGTAGTGCAGGTGGCTCTGGCGGTGGGCCGACTCGCGGAGAGAAGCGATTCCATTTCGGCAGAGTTGTAGGAAGGGTACAAAAAGTTCTTTCACTTCCTGTCGATCTCCCGAGTGCGGGAGATGTGTCCCCTGCGACAGGCTGGTGCTCGTGCTCGCAATCGTCTGCCCTGGACAGGGCTCCCAGTCCCCCGGTTTTCTCACCCCATGGTTGGAGATACCCGGCGTCGCGGCGCGTCTGGATCGGCTCTCGTCGGAGGCCGGCTTGGACCTGAGACTGCACGGTACGGTGTCCGATGCGGACACCATCCGGGACACCGCGGTGGCCCAGCCGTTGATCGTCGCAGCGGGGTTGCTGATTGCTCCGATGTTGGTCGGGGAGGACATGGGGAGCAGCTCGGCTCTGCCTGAAGTCACCGATCTGGTGGCCGGGCATTCCGTGGGTGAGCTGACGGCAGCAGCTATCGCAGGGGTGTTCTCCTCTGCTCAGGCCATGCGTCTGGTGAGGGCGCGCGGGCAGGCCATGGCTGCAGCAGCCGCGCGGAGGAAGACCTCGATGAGTGCTGTGCTCGGCGGCGATCCCGAGGAGGTGTCCACTGTTCTGGGACGGTTCGGTCTGGCTCCGGCGAATGTCAACGGAGCCGGACAGGTGGTTGCCGCGGGGACGGTGGAACAACTCGCCGGGTTGGCGGAGCATCCTCCGGCACGTTCTCGGGTCGTTCCGCTCGACGTCGCGGGGGCCTTCCATACCGAGTGGATGGAACCGGCATCAGCTGTCCTGGCGAGGGCAGCCGCCGACATCACTCCCGATGACGCTCGGATCACTTATGTGTCGAATCAGGCAGGGCAGTCGCTCAGGGACGGCGTGAAGATTCTCGATCTCGTCGTGGGCCAGGTCGTCCGTCCGGTGCGTTGGGACAAGGTCATGGAGAGCATGCTCGCTGCCGGGGTGACCGGGCTAGTCGAGTTGGCGCCGGCAGGCACCCTTACCGGGCTGGCCAAACGGGCCATGAGGGGCGTGGAATGTGTCGCGGTGAAAACTCCTGGAGATCTTGACGGCGCTCGGGCCCTTATCGCTCGTCACCAGACGAAGGCGATGGCGTGAGGACGGTCCGCACCGTCCGTGGGCCCGAGTTCACCCGGATCCTGGGGATCGGTGATTACCGTCCGGGCCGGGTCGTCGGCAATGTCGAGTTGTGCGAACACATCGATTCCTCGGACGAGTGGATCCGTTCCCGATCGGGCATCCGACAGCGGCGGCAGGCCGAGCCGCACGAATCCGTGGTGGATATGGGTGTGGCTGCTGCACAAGCTGCTCTCGATCAGGCCGGGTTGCCCGGCGAGAAGGTTGATGCCGTCATCTGTGCGACCATCACACATCCCTGGCAGACACCTGCTGCCGCGCCGCTGATCGCTCACCGGCTGGGCGCCGGTGCGGCTGGTGCCTACGATCTTTCAGCTGCCTGCGCCGGGTACTGCTACGGCATCGCCAACGCCGATGATCTGATCCGCGCAGGCCGGGCACGACATGTCGTGGTGGTCGGGGTCGAGAAACTTTCCGATTATCGGAATCTCTCCGATCGTGGCACCGCTTTCGTCTTCGGGGATGGCGCCGGGGCCGCTGTGGTGGGGCCTTCGGACACTCCGGGGATCAGCGTGACCACCTGGGGTTCCGACGGCAGCGGACATCAGTTGATCACCCAATCGGCGAGCTGGTCGGAGATGCAACGTCGTTATGCCCCTGAATCGACAGGTCTGGTAACGGAACCGGAAGAGCTGTCGGACGCGGAGTCCAGTGATGTCTCGCGCTGGCCTTTCATCGACATGCAAGGCCCTTCGGTCTTCCGCTGGGCGGTCTCGCGGATGGGTCCGGTGTGTGAGCAGGCCTTGGCCAACGCCGGTGTTCGGGTGGACGACCTGGACGTCTTCATTCCGCATCAGGCCAATAGCCGCATCATCGAGGCGATGGCCAGACGCCTTGATCTGCCGCAGCGGGTCGTCGTCGCCGATGACATCACCGATATGGCGAATACGTCGGCGGCCTCGGTCCCCCTGGCCACAGCAGCTCTTCTACGAGACCGCCGAGCCAAAAGCGGTGACCTAGCTCTTCAGATCGGATTCGGGGCCGGTCTCAGCTGGGCGGCTCAGGTGGTCGTCCTGCCCTGAAACTTCCCGTTGGCCGGCGGGTGATTCGGCTGCATCGTCAACATCCTTGGCATCCCTTGGCTCTCCCCTCATGGGGACAGACACTCACCGAGAAGGAGCACAACATCATGGCTATCAGCACTCAGGACGTCCTCACCGGCCTGGCCGACATCGTCAACGAGGAGACCGGCGTGGACACCGCCGACGTCCAGCTGGACAAGTCGTTCATCGAGGACCTCGACATCGATTCGCTGTCGATGATGACCATCGTGGTCAACGCCGAGGAGAAGTTCGGGGTGACCATCCCTGACGAGGAGGTCAAGAACATCCGCACGGTGGGAGACGCGGTCTCCTTCATCACCGCAGCCCAGAGCTGAAATCGCGGTCATTACACCGGCAGGGGCTGCCCGGGGACTGGTCTTCCGGAGTCCGGGCGCCCCGCCGCCGTGAACCGTTTGACACGACTTCATCTCCCCGTCCGTCTGATCCGCGTCCACCACCGTTCGCCCTTGCAGGAGTCATCCATGGCCGTCCACGCACTCAAACGCGTCGTCATCACCGGTATCGGTGCCACCACTCCGCTCGGAGGCGACGCCCCCTCCACCTGGGAAGCTCTCCTGGCCGGGCGTTCCGGGGCCCGGAGACTCCCCTACGAGTGGGTGGTCGAGTACGACCTGCCGGTGCAGATAGGTGCGCCCTTGGCGGTGTCTGCTTCCGAGAGCCTGTCCAAGGTGGAGCAGCGTAGACAGGATCCCTGTGCCCAGTACGCGTTGATCGCTGCCCGAGAGGCGTGGGCCGACGCAGGCAGTCCCGATGTCGCTCCCGAACGGCTTGCCGTGTCGATCGGGTCGGGTGTGGGCGGGGTGCAGACCCTGGTCAACCAGTGGGAGAACCTGCGCACCAAAGGGCCTCGTCGGGTCTTTCCTCTGTCCGTTCCCATGCTGTTGGTGAACAGCCCGACGGCGACGGTCTCGCTGGAGCTCAACGCCCGGGGAGGAGGACACACTCCGGTCAGCGCGTGCGCCTCCGGCGCCGAGGGTATCGCCATGGGGCTGGACATGATCCGTCAGGGACGTGCCGATGTGGTCGTCGCAGGAGGGACCGAAGCAGCGATCCACCCTCTTCCGATCGGCGGATTCGCTGCCATGCAAGCGCTTTCAACCCGCAACGGGGATCCTGAGCGAGCTTCGCGTCCTTACGACCTGAACCGGGACGGTTTCCTCATCGGCGAAGGCTCCGCCCTCATGGTCCTGGAGTCCTACGAATCAGCGCTCGCTCGTGGGGCGAAGATCTACGCGGAACTGGTGAGCGCCGGGATCACCACGGACGCCCATCACGTGGCTGCTCCGGAGCCGGACGGTGCGGGCGCCGCCGCAGCCATCTCCTGGGCATTGACCGCCGGTCGAATCTCACCCGATGAGGTGGCCCATATCAACGCCCACGCCACCTCGACCCCGGTGGGCGATCTCGCCGAGGCGAAAGCCATCCGCTCCGCCCTGGGGCCGGTGGCTTCCCGGATCCCGGTGAGCGCCACCAAATCGATGACCGGGCATCTCCTCGGAGCTGCAGGATCGTTGGAAGCTATTTTCACCGTGCTCGCACTGCGTGACGGTCAGGCTCCGGCGCAGATCAACTTGGACGATCCTGACCCGTCGATTGAGCTGGATATCGTCTCCGGAGCCTCCAGAGAACTTCCAACCGGTGACATCGTCGCATTGGACAACAGTTTCGGATTCGGTGGGCACAATGTGGTCCTCGCGTTCCGACGGTGCAGCTGACCTCTGCACTGACAAACGGTGGGGCATCGGTGGTCGGCGCCGGCGCCCCACCAATTGTGTCTGTCGTCGAAACGGACCGCCCAGGTCTGCTGTCCTGATCAGGTTCATCGTCTAACCCACCTGGTGAAGCCATCGGACGGAACCGGTGTCACCGGCGTGCCGGAAGGGTTCCAGCTCGCAATCCCAAGGCTCCCCCAAGGCGATCTCGATCTCCCGCCGGACCAGGGCATGGCCTCCTGAACTGAGTGCTGCTCGTAGGCGGTTCTCGCTCACCAGTATGTCTCCCGTGGTGGACACGACGGTGTGATGGACGCCCAACGAGGGGGTGTATGCCCAGCGTGATCCGTCGATCCCGTCACTGGGTTCTTCGACGACCTCGAAACGGATCGTCCGGAAACGACGTAACGCGCTGGCCAGATGAGCCCCGGTTCCTGGAGACGCCGCCCAGGAGAGCTCCATCCGCACGAGGTGCCGTCCCAACGGCTGTGCCGTCCATCCGATGTCGACCTGCTGCTCGAAAACAGCTTCCAACGCCCACCCGATATGCGGGCATAGTGACGACGGCGTCGAGTGGATATACACCACGCCCTGGGTCAGCGCAGAGCGCGTCTTCATAGACATCCGAACCTCCTGTGTTCTGCTGAAGGACGTCTTCCCCAACGCCCGATCAGCTCTCGTGCAGGTGGTCGCCTGTCCAAGTTCAGTTCGCCCTTAAATACATTTAATACTTACTGCCCGCCCTCTCCCTTTTAGCTTGCGCTGCAAGCGCTTTGCGGCCATTCTGCCGCAGCCATGCCCCTTCGCCAAGAAGTACTGACGAGATCTTTACACACACTTTTTCCTACTGACGGATTCCTGATGCCTGACAGTCCTACCTGCCCAGATGCCTCACGAGTGCCACGGGAGCGCCTCAACTGGCCGTTTTTCTCGACGAATACGACTGTCCTGCAAACAGTTGGACATATGCCCAGCAAATAAAGTTCACTGTTCCCACTGGGGAAGAACAGTCGATCGCTTGGTGCGCGGTGGGACGCGGCTGCGGGGCGAATCGACGTAAAGATTTCTTTTGGGGGAATTTCATGAACGAACACGTACATCTGCCTGCCCCCGGCATGCAGAGCGCCATGGCCATCCTGACGGCTCGTGTACAGAGCATGGACGGTGGCTGCAGCGTGAACGAATACGTCGATGTGTTGCGCAGCGAGATGAGCGGCCAGGATCCGCTGATCCTGGCCAGCGCCATGGCCAGTCTCGCCTCGGCTCTGCTCGCGATCGCATCGGGGGGGACGAAGATCCCTCCTTACGAGCTGCTGTCGACGATCGGTCTTACCCTGGCAGACGCATGATCGTGTGACAGTCGGCCGCTATGCGGCTAAAGGGGCGCCTGGAATCCTCGTGGAGGTTTCCAGGCGCCCTCGTATATCTATCCCTGCCGTGGTGCTGATCGGGGGTCGGTCGACAACTCGAGGACCTGCCCCGGTTACACTCTGCGAGGAGCGAGGCGCAGGAACCCCGGTTCGGCACTCGTGAGGGCCAGTAGCTCAGCCGGTCAGAGCAGCGGACTCATAATCCGTCGGTCGTGGGTTCAAGCCCCACCTGGCCTACCCTTCACCTGACATGGATCTGCATGTAAGGACATGAACCGTAGAGACGACTCTACGGTGTTCGGGCGCGAGCCTTCCTATCGATGCCCTGCCTTCACGCTTCCGCGTCGAGCGCGGATGCCCAGCTCCGGAGCGCCTTTTCCAGAGATGCCTGGTCGCCGGAGCCGAGTAACGCGATGAGTCTCGATTCGTTGGCCATGTGATCGGTGAAGGCTGCGTCGATCACACGGAGACCCGTCTCGGTCAGCCGCGCCATTTTGGCCCTGCCGTCGCCGGAGGATGAGGGAGCACGCTCCACCAGCCCTGCCGCCTCGAGCCTGTCCAGGCGCTTGGTGAGTCCACCTGTCGTGATCATCGTGGTCCGGGCCAGCTCGGCGGGCTGCCGCTCGTAGGGCGCACCTGCCCGTCGCAAGGCGCAGAGCACATCGAACTCGCCTTCGGTGAGCCCATGTGCCTCATGGACTGCCGAGATCCGCGCGGAAAGAGTGGCTGTGAGTCTGAAGAGCCGCCCGAAGACGCCTTGCGGTGAGGGATCGATGTCGGGCCGCTCTCGACGCCATTCAGCCTGGATACGATCGACGTGGTCCGCTCCACAGGTCACTATCTCAAAATATCACTTCCCGGGAAGTCTCATTGCTTCCCAGGAAGCTATATTGCTTCCATGGAAGCAATGCGCCTACGCGATGTCCTCACCACGGCTGTCGCACCTACCGCCTGGGGGTCCACCTATTTCGTCATCCGACACTGGCTGCCCGCCGGTATCCCGCTGACCGGAGCGGCACTGCGCGCCCTGCCGGCCGGCCTGCTGCTGATGCTCCTCGCCCGCCAGCTCCCCCGAGGGTCCTGGTGGTGGCGCACCGCCCTCATCAGTGGACTCACCGTCGGTGGCTTCTTCGCCTTGATCTACGTCGCCGGTCAACGACTGCCCTCAGGTGTCGCGGCCACGCTGATGGCCAGCTCCGCCATCGTCCTGCTCGTCATGGGGCAGGTACTTCTCGGTGAGAAAGCACCCCTACGCAAATATGTCGGAGGGTTCGGCGGGATCATCGGCGTGGGGTTACTCGTCGGCGGAGCTTCCCTCACTCTCGACCCGATCGGCGTCGCTGCTTCTCTCCTCGCAATGACTTCGTCTTCACTGGGCTTCGTCCTCACCAAACGGTGGCAGCCTCCCGTCCCGCCCCTGACCTTCGCCGCGTGGCAGCTCACCGCAGGAGGGCTCATGATCGCGCCGGTCGCGCTGATGATCGAAGGCAACCCGCCGCCGTTGGAAATGAGCGCTGTGGTCGCTTTCACCTACCTCGTCATCATCGCCACCGCTCTGGCCTACGCCGTCTGGTTCCACGGCCTACAACGCCTTCCCGCAGGCACGGTAGGACTCATCGGACTACTCAACCCACTTTCCGGGACACTGATCGGACTTCTGGCTGCCCACGAGAAGCTGAGCACGCTCCAGGTCGCCGGCACCGTGATCATCCTCGCCGGTGTGACTGCAGGCATCGACCGCAAACCCGAGGAACGCGGAGAGATTTCTATGGAATCCACTGGAGAGAAACCAGCTGTGCCACACGCAGAGAAAACTCCTTCGGATTCAGAACTGCTCTGCACGAAGCAGTAGGATCGGCGTCAAGACAATCCTTCGACTTGAGCACACCATAAAAATTCCACGGCCGCAGGCGTACATCTCTTCGGGTTGCACTAAAGCGAGTCGCAGAGCCTTGCGTCGGCATGCGCAGAACTCCGTGAGCGCGTACCCCAGCTCACTCGGCTGGTCATAAACCGGCGAGTCCAGAAGGGGCGAGCCAGGCATGACCTCCGACGACCTGACGACCGACGGATGGCGCATTCAGTAAGGACGGTTGGTTGTCGGGGTGAATCGTACCCCAGAGCGTGTCGTCCGGCTGCGCCGGCAGCTCACGGACGAGTCGTTGCCGGGCTGGGGCAGCCACTATCTCGTCGAGCAGCGGGATCATGACGCACACCATCTCCGGCAAGGCAGTCCGCCACCGCCCGGATGGCCCACCCGATGCCACATCAGGACAGGTCAACGCGGCGTCAGCACTTCCTACAAGAACTCGATGATCCACAGGGTGTCGATCTGTTGAGGCCTGTTTCGGCAGGGAACATCCACCGAATATCGCCTTGTTCTGTGGTGATACTAATGGCCGGCCGGATTCGGAATCACGCCTTTCATGACAATAGAACTCAGATATCGAGCCGATCTCGAAATAAATGCCTCATCGCTTCTCCTCCTGCTTTCTGCCAATGTAGTTGAATAACTTCGCAGTCCCCATTGCGACAAGAGAACTCAATAGGAAGATAGATATGGCGAGGAGGACATTTTTGAGGCTCAGCTTTTCGCTGCCCACCCCAGAAGTCCATAACACTAATATCGCAAGTAAGACCGCAGTGACCACCTGCTCCCCAGGTGATATTTTCCAGTGATCATTCATCATCTGATGACACTCCATCAATAATTCCCCGAGTCGCCGATCCCGAGCTCCGAAACAATATATTCTTCCGGAAGGTTCAAGGATGTAAAATCTCCGTCGGAACCGTTTGCGTCCTTGACGTCCACTCCGAATGGAGCATTGAGGAGATTCTTGACCTTGCCCCCATCGATCCCGATATCTTGAGCTGAATCTGATCCCATCGTTGCCCCGAAGCCTACCTTCGCCGCATCATGCATGGGTTGGATGCGACACGGCCCGGGGAAGTCGCGCAGCCCTACTACGCCAGCGGGGCCCGGTGCTGAACAGCTCGGAGGTCGGCGCCCATCCGTAAACGCCTCGATAGGCTCCGGCCCCTCAGCGTGTGGCCATTCCGCGGGTGCGGACGCCACCCCGCAGGACATCGACCCACTCAGGGGCAGGGAGTGCCGCTCCCCCGGCCCGACGATCAGCCTCGCGGCGATGTGTGACCTCGTTCAAGGAGACACAACAAGTACTGGCGGCTGTCCCCGGTCGACATCACCTACATCGACACTGCCACCTGAACCGCCCCTCACCTGTCCGGCGGACGGCCGGAGTCGCCCCTCTTCCCGATCTCGATCTGCACGTCACGGAGTAGCTCGACCAGCCTGAGGCTACGGAACAATGCGCAATGGCCGGACAAGCAAGGTGACTCGATCTACCCCTGTTCGGCATCGACACAGAAAACGCGTTAGGCACCGGCCGCGCCTCGCGCACAGGCATATCTGCCTGGGAAAGCCTCATCCAGCACACGACGTCCCACCGATAATGGAGCATCGTGGGGGCACGGAAAACGATCTCGACGATGGATGCTAGACCGGCGGAGTGACCGATCAGGAATGGGCCTTCACCGTTACCTCGCACCGCTGGCATCCGATCGGCGCTCTAACGTGGTTCCTACACGGCACAGCAACAAGGCCCGAACCTTTCCACTTTTTAGTGGTTCCAGGTTCGGACCTTGTGTGCGGGTGGACGTAAAGGGACTCGAACCCCTGACCTTTCGCGTGTGAAGCGAACGCTCTAACCAACTGAGCTATACGTCCGTACTCGACATGTTGACGAGTGCAGAAGCGACTCTATCAAACTGTCGATTTGAGTGACCTGAAAGGAAACTCACAGCAATCTCAACTTCGAGAGGGACTCGCATCAGCTGATGCGAGTCCCTCTCGAAGTACTGCTGGTGGGCGATACAGGACTTGAACCTGTGACCTCTTCCGTGTCAAGGAAGCGCGCTAGCCACCTGCGCCAATCGCCCAAGATAAAGAGTGGAGGTGGAGACGGGATTTGAACCCGTGTACACGGCTTTGCAGGCCGTTGCCTCGCCTCTCGGCCACTCCACCGTGAGAGCTCCAATACCCTCTTTTAAAGGCCTGGGGCCTTCGAGCGGACGACGGGACTCGAACCCGCGACCCTCACCTTGGCAAGGTGATGCTCTACCAACTGAGCCACGTCCGCTTGCTTTTCCCGCTGACTTGCTGTCCCCGGGTGCCCCATGACATTAACGCATTGGATGCACCTCGTCCAACTCGGCGAGAGAGTTCCCGCACCAGAGGCCTCGCGACACCCCCTAAAACTCTTGTTAAAAAAGGAAATTCACAGATGGAACGGCTTCCGAGGGGCTCGTGGTGGCCGCTCCACGCGGTCCAGCCAGCCGCGATACTCCCTTAGAACCGTCGCCAGCGCGCGTCCCGCATCGCTCATCCATCGCTCAACAACCCGATGACGCGCCGCAGACCTCGACCCACCCCACGAACAGACCGGTCTCAGCAACACATGTCATCCCAGCGACAAAGCCCATTCGCAGCGGGGTCCGGTTCCCTGAAGCGGAGTATCGTTGCCGCTCGCGTGGCTTCGTCTACGCACGGCACCGGACGGACACTCCGGCCGGCAGGATCGACGAAGTGGGACACATGGACATCTGGCCTGGCAAGGCATACCCCCTGGGCGCCACCTATGACGGCTCCGGCGTCAACTTCGCCCTCTTCTCGGAGATCGCCGACAAGGTCGAGCTCTGCCTGATCGACGGTTCCGGCGTCGAGGAACGCCTGGAACTCACCGAGGTCGACGGCTACGTGTGGCACGGATATGTGCCCAACCTCCAGCCTGGTCAACGCTACGGATATCGAGTGCACGGCCCCTACGAGCCAGAACAGGGGCACCGCTGCAATCCCAGCAAGCTTCTTCTCGATCCGTACGCCAAAGCCATCCACGGGGCCGGGAGCGGAGACGAATCGCTCTTCTCCTACAAGTTCGGTTCCCCGGAGACCTTCAACGACGCCGATTCCCTCGGACACACCATGCTGTCCGTGGTGATCAATCCCTTCTTCGACTGGGGACACGACAGGCCGCCGCGGCACGAGTACCACGAGACCGTGCTCTACGAAGCCCATGTCAAAGGCCTGACGATGACCCACCCGGAGGTTCCCGAAGACATCCGCGGAACCTATGCTGCGATCGCGCACCCGGCGATCATCGGATATCTCCAGGATCTCGGTGTGACAGCCATCGAACTCCTCCCCGTGCATCAATTCGTGCAGGACACCCACCTGCAGGAAAAGGAACTGCGCAACTACTGGGGATACAACACCATCGGGTTCCTCGCACCACACAACGAATACTCGGCGACCGGAACACTGGGCCAGCAGGTCACCGAATTCAAATCGATGGTCAAAGCACTGCACGAAGCCGATATCGAAGTCATCCTCGATGTGGTCTACAACCACACCGCCGAAGGAAACGAATTCGGTCCGACCATCTGCTTCCGAGGTATCGACAACTCCGCCTACTATCGCCTGGTCGACGACAACAAAGAGCACTATTACGACACCACCGGAACCGGAAACAGCCTCCTCATGCGGCACCCCCACGTCTTACAGCTGATCATGGATTCGCTGCGTTACTGGGTGACGGAGATGCACGTCGACGGCTTCCGCTTCGATCTGGCCGCCACGCTGGCACGCCAGTTCCACGAGGTCGACAAATTGTCAGCATTCTTCGACCTCATCCAACAGGACCCGATCATCAGCCAGGTGAAACTCATCGCCGAGCCCTGGGATCTCGGCGACGGCGGATACCAGGTCGGTAATTTCCCCCCGCTGTGGACCGAATGGAACGGGAAATACCGCGACACTGTGCGCGACTACTGGCGCGGAGAAGCGGCCGCCCTCTCCGAATTCGCTTCCCGGCTCACCGGAAGCAGTGATCTCTACGCACATTCAGGTCGTTTCCCGATCGCCTCGGTGAATTTTGTCGTCGCCCACGACGGATTCACCCTGCGTGATCTGGTCTCCTACAACGAGAAACACAACGACGCGAACGGTGAAGGGAATGCCGACGGCGAGAGCCACAACCGTTCCTGGAACTGCGGGGAGGAAGGCGACACCGAGAACGCCGACATCCTGGCACTACGCCGCCAACAGGTTCGCAACATGCTGACCACACTGATGCTCAGCCAAGGGGTACCCATGCTGGCCCACGGCGACGAACTCGGCCGCACCCAGCAAGGAAACAACAACGTCTACTGCCAGGACAACGAACTGTCCTGGATCGACTGGGAACTGTCCCGCGAACAAGAAAGTCTGCTGCAGTTCACCCGGTCGTTGATCCAGCTCCGACAGGAACACCCGGTCTTCCGTCGACGCCGCTTCTTCCGCGGTAACGCCGACCACGGCGGCGAGTCCGAACTACGGGACATCGTCTGGATGGGGGTGAACGGCGAGGAAATGCGCGAAGAGGACTGGCAGACCGGCTACGCCCGCACCTTGGGGGTCTTCCTCAACGGAGACGGCATCCAAGCCCCCGACGCCCTCGGCCGACGAGTCCTCGACGACGACTTCATCCTCATGTTCAACGCCCACAGCGAAGCCGTCGAATTCACCATCCCCGACCCGTTGGAACACGCCGACCTACGGTGGCAGGTCGCGATCAACACCGCCCTCGCCACAGGGCTCCCCGACCCTAATGCAGCCCTGCTCACCCCCGGTGACTCCGTACCGGTGGCCGGTCGATCCGTCCTGGTGCTGCACAGCATCCCGATGCCCGAAGAACCGGACGACATCGAAGAACTCGCCATGGCCAATGCCACCTCGTCGGCCTTGCCCGGGGCGCCGGAATCCCTCTCCTCGGCCCGGACGGAAAAGCAGGACTGAGGCCCCTCCACGCCGTCACCGACATCGTGGGGCCGGGAGATCCTCTCCCGGCCCCACATATCGAGCTGGTAGCCGCACCGAACCTGTGCACCCACCGAGTCGGCTCACGAACTACGCGGAACTCCTCCGTCGCCCTCGGCCAGGAATTCCTCAACAACCCGTTCCCACCGCTCCGGATCGGTATTCCACTCCTTCGTGTGTCGAGCCGTAGGCCATTCCACGAAAGTCACCAGGTCCGGTCGCGCCTCCGCCAGCGCACGAGACGGCCCGATCGGAACGAAATCATCTTCCACCGAATGGATCAGCAGGATCCGGTGGGTGAGTTCGTCGGCCCGACTCGACCAGTCGGCTTCCGCGATGTCTAACGGGCGGGAGATGCCGATCAGCTGTTTGGCACCCCGTGAACGCAGCACGTGAGGTGCCGAACGTGCCACGGCCTCGGGTAGCCCACCCAGGCGAGAGTGATGGGAGATGACGTCCCGCCAGTCGACCACCGGACCGTCGAGGATGACATCGGTGACCAGGTCCGCGCGAGGGGAACGTGCCAAGGTCTGGAAGACGATCGCGCCGCCCATGGACCATCCGGCCAGGCAGATCCGGCGAGCGCCCCGGGACCGGGCGTATTCCAACGCGGCGTCGACATCGGCCCACTCGGACAGGCCCAAGGCGTACAGGCGGTCCCGGCTGGCCGGCGCATCATCGTCATTGCGGTAGCCGACGATCAGACAGTTCCATCCCAGACGTCGCAGCGCAGGTACTGCACGTAGGCATTCGGTACGGAAAGCGCTACGGCCATGGACGAGGACCGCCCATTTATCGTCCGACCCGACGCCGTCCTCCGGCGGGACATGCCAGGCCGGAAGATGACCGAGAGGGCCTTGCACACATACCTCGTGGTACTTCAGGCCGAGGGAAGTAGCCGGATTCCCACCGTGGTAGTAGCCGTTCCAACGAGCAGACCCCGGTTTCAGGGTGCCCGAGTCGACACCCTCCAGGATGCGGCGGACGGTCCCGGCCTCCTGGTCGTGTTCGATGATCTCGCCCACTCGGGCATGGCCTCGCCCGCGATCCAGCCACAGTCCGTACCGGCCGGGGACCACCGTGTCGACATTGGCGCGCAAGGTGACTTCGTCGACACCGACGGCGAGGATCTCGATATTGTCCGGTCTGTCCCTGTCCGGGGTGAGCATGAGACGCAGCGCGTAGGAAGCGACCGCGACGACTCCCATGGCGACCGCTCCGACGCCGGTCATGACACCGGCTGCGTAAACCGCAAGATGCTTGTGTTGAACAGGTGATTGCACTCCCCCATCCTGTCAAAGAGCCGCTGAGCAGACGCATCAGATCCCGTTCCTCCGCTCCGGTTTCGTCGCGTCAGGGGGTAGTTATTTCTCGAAACGGACCAGTCACCGGGAGTTGGCCACAGGTTTTGAGCAACGCCACCCCCGTAGCAGGTAACGGCGGTTACCTTCGGTTCACCGCTCAACTTTTCGTCTGAAAGTCGAAGCAATGCAACGCTACCCAGTCAAGCTGCTCGCGCTCACGCTTCCCCTCGCGCTGAGCCCCCTCGCGATGTTGCCTGCCAGCGCATCCGCCGCCAGCCGCACCCTCGTCATCTCCGAGGCCTACGGCGGTGGAGGCAACGCAGGCTCCACTCACACCCACGACTTCGTCGAGCTCTTCAACCGTGGCACACAGCCTGTCGACCTGCACGGTTGGAGTCTGCGTTACTGGCCGGCGACCGGCGACCGGCCGGCCAGCACTCCCCTGTCCGGCCAGATCGCGCCCGGCCGCCACTTCCTGATCCAACAGGCGGCAGGACGCACCGACGACAGCGGCCGAACGTTACCGGCGCCGGACGCCGTCGGAAGGATCGCCATCTCCGCGACCGGCGGACGGGTCGCGGTGGTCGACCCCCAAGGCACCGTTGTCGACCTGCTGGGATGGGGTGCCAGAACCCAAGGTGCCGAAGGACGCCCGGCACCTACGACGAGCAATGCAACCTCAGTATCACGTCGTCACGTCTGCACGGACACCGACGACAACGCCGTCGATTTCCACCTCACCACTCCTTCCCCGCTGAACAGCTCCGCACCGACGGTCGCCTGCCGGAACACGCCCGTCCCCCGACCGCCGTCTGCTCCGACCCCCGGTAAACCAGCCAACCCCGCTCCGTCACGACCCGGCAGGGCTGCGCTGAGTATCGCTCAGATCCAGGGCGGCACCCATATCTCCCCCTACGCCGGAAAGGGAGTCGCCGATGTCCCCGGCATCGTGACCGCGCTGAACAAACGTGGCTTCTGGATGCAGTCGGCCCGCTCCGCCAACAACCCGTCCACCAGCGACGGTATCTACGTCTTCACCCACAGGGCGCCCGGCGTGAAGATCGGTGACGCCGTGGAGGTGACCGGGAGAGTCAACGAATTCCGGCCGAGGAACGCCCCGAAGAATCTGAGCACCACCCAACTCGCAGCCTCGAACGTCCGTACCGTGTCCTCCGGCAATGAGCTTCCGCCACCGGTCGTCATCGGTGTCGATCGGGTCGCCCCGGCGCAGAGTGTCTACAGCGGGAACGTCGGTGATCTCGACAAGGCCAACCCGCCACTGCGTCCACAGAGCAATGCGCTGGACTTCTACGAATCCCTCGAAGGGATGAGGGTCACCGTCCGGGACGCCCGTGTCGTGGGTGCCACGACGTCCTACGGAGAGATGGTGGTCGTTCCAGGGCAGGCCCGAGGTCAGGTCGACAGTGCCCGCGGCGGCGTCGTCTATTCCGGGTACGACAAACCCAACAGCGCACGGGTCCACCTGAAGGGATCTCTGCTGCCCTCGAACTCGATGCCCAAGGCGAATGTGAACGACACCCTGCCCGGTGAAGTCACCGGCGTCATGGACTATGACTTCGGCGTCCCGAAAATTCTGCTGACCGGCCGACCCGAGATCCGCAGCGGAGGCCTCCAACGGGAGACCACCGCGCCCGCCTCAGCCGACGAGATCGCTGTCTCTACCTTCAACGTCGAGAACCTCTCCATGTCCTCCCCCCAGGACAAGTTCGACCGGCTCGCCGCGCAGATCGTCACCAACCTGCGCAGCCCCGACGTGGTCGCCTTGGAGGAGATCCAGGACGATTCCGGCCCGGCCGACGACGGCACCGTCACCTCCACCCGCACGGTGCAACGCCTGGCGGATGCGGTGAAGGCCCAGGGTGGACCCGAATACCGCGGTCTGTGGATCGACCCGCAGGACAATGTCGACGGAGGCAAACCCGGCGGCAACATCCGGCAGGTGTTCTTCTACCGCACAGACCGAGGACTGGCACCGGCTCCTGGTAAGGCCGGGGACGCCACCACCGCCGTAGGAGTCGTTCCCGGTGAGGACGGCCAGCCTCATCTCACCCATAACCCCGGGCGCATCGCACCGGCCGACAAGGCCTGGAATCGCTCCCGCAAGCCCTTGGCCGCGGAATTCCGGATCAAGGACAAATCGCTGATCGTGATCGCCAACCATTTCGGCAGCAAAGGTGGCGACGATCCGCAGTTCGGCCGTGTCCAACAGCCGCAGCGTCGCAGCGAGACCTCCCGGCACGCCCAGGCTCGTCTGGTCCGCGGTTTCGTCGACAAATTGGTCTCCGGACGCCCCGACGCACGGGTCGTGGTCCTCGGAGACATGAACGACTTCGAGTACAGCCAGACCGCTCGGATCCTCGAAGGACGTGGCGAAGGCGCGCTGCTCTCCCTGACGAAGACCCTGCCCGTCAACGACAGGTACAGCTACATCTTCCAGGGGAACAGCCAGATCCTCGACCAGATCCTGGTGAGCCGCAGCCTGCAGAAAACTGCCGGCGGCTCACCGGCCCTGTCCTACGACATCGTCCATACCAACTCTGAATTCGCTGACCAGGACAGCGATCACGATCCGCAGGTCGTCCGGTTGAACACCCTCGGATGGCGGTGAACCGACGAGACTGAGCAGCCGTGGTGGGGCCCTTCCCGGAAGAGAAGGGCCCCACCACGGCGTTAGCCACGATGTCAGCTGCGGGGCTGCCTCATACCCGCCGATATCGATTCCGGAAGGCACCACGATGAGTGGACACGAACGTTCAGTGCAGCGCAGCGAGGACGAATGGGCGCGCATCCTGTCTCCGCAGGAGTTCCACGTCCTACGGCGAGGGGGCACCGAACCTCCCGGCACCGGCGAGCACACCGACAACAGCGCGGAAGGGACCTACTGCTGCGCGGGATGCAGCTCGGAACTGTTCACGAGCCGGACGAAGTTCCCGACTGGCTGCGGATGGCCGGCCTTCTACGAACCCATCGACCGGAATGCGGTGGAATACCTCGAGGACACCAGCCACGGCATGACTCGCACCGAGGTCAGGTGCGCCTCATGCGGCTCCCACCTGGGGCACGTCTTCGTCGGCGAAGGCTACGGGACCCCCACCGACCGCCGCTATTGCGTCAACTCGATCAGCCTACGGTTCAACAGAGCCGACCAAGACTGAGCTCCAAAGGCTTTCGCGTATCAATACAGATCCGTCATCCCCTGGACACATCCTCACAAGGACGGGCCGACTGCCGATAAGCCCATCGAGATCGGGGAAGAGCAGCCAGGCCGGTGGTCGCTGCAGGCAGAGAGGACGACAGCCATGATCACGCGAGACCTGCTGGTAGCAATGCTCTCCGGGCCGGACGACGAGGGGCGGCCTCGTATCGCATACGACGACGCCTGCCGGATCGCCGACAGCTGCCTGAACCTTTTCAACGCCGAGGCGGACGAGATCCGCCGGGAGATCCTGCACACTGCGGCCGAACGGATCAGCCCGTCCCAGGAGGAGCATCTCTTCGGCGGAGCGCCCTGGAACATGGGCTTCCACGACGGCAAGAGCGTCGCAGCCGACGCCCTGAGGCTGATGGCCAGACAATACTGACACTTCCGCCGGACGTGGTCCCCCTTCCCGCGAGCATCCAGGAGCGGTACCCCCCTGCGCCTCCGACATGTCAGGACACCACCGCCCCTGACCACGTCACCGCCCGGGCAGGGCAGATGCTCCCGGAATACCCGTGCTCACGGCAAGGAAGCGACGATCTGCGCCGGTGTGCGGCGGGGACCGGTGAAGAAAGGCACTTCCTCACGTACATGCATCCGCGCTCCCGAACCGCGCAGGTGCCTCATCAGATCGACGATGCGATGCAGCTCATCGGCTTCGAAGGCCAAGACCCATTCGTAGTCGTTGAGAGCGAAAGAGGCAATGGTGTTGGCTCGTACGTCCGGGAATCCTCTCGCCATCTGACCGTGCTCGGAAAGGAGCTCGCGGCGCCGGGAGTCGTCCAACAGGTACCAGTCGTAACTGCGGACGAAGGGGTACACGCAGACGTAGGCACGGGCTTCCTCACCTGCCAGGAAAGCAGGGATGTGTCCCTTGTTGAACTCGGCGGGACGATGCAGCGCAGCCGAAGACCAGACTGGTTCGAGATAACGGCCCACGCCGGAGCGCCGAAAGGCCTGATAGGCGGCCTGGAGCTGTTCGATCGTCTCGGCATGCCACCAGATCATCAGATCAGCTTCAGCTCGCAACCCGGAAATGTCGTAGCAGCCACGGACGACGACTCCCTGGTCTTCCAAACCCGCGAAGAAGGCCTCCGCCTCTTCGCACAGCCGGTCGCGTTCCTCCTCGGGCAGAGGCTCTGCCGAAGCGAAAACGGACCACATGGCGTAGCGCACAGTGTCGTTGATGGCGCGGATCTGACTCGGCGAGGGGCGACTGTTCATGCGGCCATTGTGGACCATGGTCCCGACAAGGGCAGTTGCCGCCCAGTGCACAGGCATCCGGGATGGCAACAGCGCATCGTCCTCCGGGAGTCAGTCCTCCTCGCCCAAGGAACGCACCAGGTCGACCACCCGGGTGATGACCTCGGGATCGGTGTTCGGCAACACGCCATGCCCCAGGTTGAAGATGTGACCGGGTGTGGTTCGCCCCTCTTCGACGAGACGCCGAACCTCCGTCTCCAGTGCCTGCCAGGGAGCGAAAAGATAGGCCGGGTCGAGGTTCCCCTGCACGGCATAATCACCGCCCAAGCGGGAGCTGGCCTCGCTCAACGGCACCCGGAAATCGACTCCCACCACCTCAGCCCCGGCCTGTCCCATGGCAGGAAGAAGCTCACCGGTGCCCACCCCGAAGTGGATCCGAGGGACACCGGTGTGCGCTACAGCGGACAACACCGCCGCAGAATGAGGTGCGACGAACCGCTGGTAGTCACGCAGCGGCAAGGCACCCACCCAGGAGTCGAAGAGCTGGACCGCGGAGGCGCCGGCCTCGATCTGCACCTTCAGGAAAGAACCGGCGATCTGAGCGAGCCTGGCGCACAAGTCGTGCCAGAGGGCGGGGTCGCCGTACATCAGTGCCTTCGTCCGTTCATGGTTGCGACTCGGGCCGCCTTCCACCAGGTAGGAAGCCAAGGTGAACGGGGCGCCGGCGAAACCGATCAACGGAGTGGGCCCCAGCTCGGACACGAGGAGTCGCACCGACTCGGTGATGTCCGGGACGTGTTCCGGAGTGAGCGGCACCAACCGGTCCAGGTCAGACCGGCACCGGATCGGTTGGGAGATCACTGGACCCGTCCCCGGCACGATGTCCACGTCTACACCGACGGCAGAAAGAGGAACCACGATGTCGCTGAAGAAGATCGCAGCATCGACACCATGACGACGTACTGGCTGCAGAGTGATCTCGGTGACGAGGTCAGGACGTCGACACGAATCCAGCATCGACACGCCCTCGCGGACCGCCCGATATTCCGGCAACGACCTGCCTGCCTGCCGCATGAACCACACCGGAGGGCGCGAACCCGGTCGACGACGTGCAGCCCGCACAAGCAGGCTCTCCCTGGGCGTAGTGTTCGAGGAGTCGCTCACCAGGGCATCCTCCCACGGACTCCGCCCACCAGGCGATCTCCGGAAGTCCGTCGCGGTGGAACCGATCCCATCGCCGGGATCTCTTACGGCGTGGCTCTTCACCGGCGGACCGCCTGCACCCGTAAGGTGCCACAGTGACCAGTCGCCACGCCCACCGCGGAATACCGGAGCACTTCACCGCGTGTATCGGTGCGCTGGCCGACGTCCGTACCCGGCCGGAAGTCACCCTGAGCGACCTGCCTGCGCCTCGACGACTCGCCCCCTTCTCGACGGCATTGGGCGCCGAGATCCACCTCCCCGGTGAGGACGACGAAGCCGCCCAAGGACGTTTCGTCGTCCTGCACGACCCGGACGCGCCCGAGGTATGGGAGGGCAGCTGGCGCATCGTCACTCTGTCCACCGCTCAAATCGAACCCGAGCTGGGCGCCGACCCCCTGCTCAGCGAGGTCGGGTGGTCCTGGCTCTGTGAGGCCTTGACCGACTCCGGCGTCGGGTATCGCGCACTGGGCGGCACGGTCACCCGGGTCATCTCCCGAAGTTTCGGTAGCTTGGAGAACCGGCCTGGGACCGTGGAGATGGAATTGCGCGCCTCATGGACTGTGGAGGGCAAGGATCTCCGACGGCACCTACAGCTGTGGACCGATCTGCTGTGCACCTTGGCCGGCCTTCCCCCGCTGCCCGAAGGAGTGGTCAGTTTCCCGGGTGCGCGCCGATGAGCACGACATGACATGCTGTTAGCTGGTATGAGCACGAAGCCTGAAGACGAGTCCAGCGGCACCGACACGACGAGCCGATTCACCGAACTCCCCCCGGAGGTCACTGCGGGGGCAGTATCGAGCGCGGAAAAACAAGGGACGCTCCGACGGCGCACCCGTGCTGGCCGTGCGCCCTTCCGGGACGAACTCGCCCGACGCCGCGAGAAGAAGCTCCAGGAACAGCCGCCCGTCGTCGTCACCGAGTCGACGACACCCGAAGACCTGGGGATGCCCCGGCTGATCGATTTCCCGGCCGAGGGTATCCCCGAAGTGGTCGACGACGAACAGGGTCTGGCCGAGGTCGCCGCGGCACTCCGGCGCGGTGCCGGACCGATCGCTGTGGACGCCGAACGGGCATCCGGATACCGCTACGGTCAGCGGGCCTACCTGGTCCAGCTCCGACGCGAAGGGGCCGGGAGTTTCCTGATCGACCCGGTGGCCTGCCCCGACCTGACTCCGTTGAACCCGACCTTGGCCGACGCGGAATGGGTTCTGCACGCCGCCACCCAGGACCTTCCCTGTCTGGCCGAACTCGGGCTGCACCCCACCCGACTCTTCGATACCGAACTGGGCGCACGACTCGCAGGACAGCCCCGGGTCGGGCTCGCTGCCGTGCTGGAGCACTACCTCGGGGTGACTCTCGCCAAAGAGCACTCGGCAGTGGACTGGTCGACCCGGCCGCTGCCTGAGCCCTGGCTGCGATACGCCGTCCTGGACGTCGAAGTCCTCGTCACGCTCCGCGACGCCGTGGAAAAAGACCTTCACGATCAGGGCAAGTCCGAGTGGGCCCGTCAGGAGTTCCACGCACTCACCTCCTTCGCGGGACCCGCTCGCCGGGTCGACCCCTGGCGGAGGCTGTCCGGGCTGCACAAGATACGTGACCGTCGGACGATGGCCGTCGCCCGCGAACTGTGGTTCGCCCGTGACGACGTCGCCCGGTCCCGGGACATCTCGCCCAGCCGGGTCATCCCCGATGCTGCGCTGCTCGATATCGCCCACGCCCTGCCACAAAGTCTGTCCGAAGTCGGCGCAGCCACCACGAACCGGGCCGCCCGCCGTCACGCGAGCGCATGGCTCGCCGCGGTGGCTGCGGGGCGGGACGCCCCGGAGGACCAGTTGCCCCCATTGGTGCTGCCCTCTGATGCACCTCCGCCGCAACGGGCGTGGACGGACCGTGCGCCGGACGCTGCGGCTCGGCTGGCAGCCGTCCGAGAACGTTTGCACGCCTTCGGGGCCGAACATTCCGTCCCGGTGGAGAATGTGCTGACCCCGGACACCCTGCGTCGGGTGCTGTGGTCTCCGCCGGAGGCCACCGAGGAAGCTGTCGGTGCCGTGCTGGCCGATCGGGGTGCGCGTCCCTGGCAGATCGAGATCGTGGCGCCGATGATCGTGGAGTCATTGCACGCCCACTGACCACTCTTCGCCGTAGCACTGGCGGGGCTGGGGTCCGGTAGGCCCTGACCGGGTGCTCGTGGCTGTTGACCGTTGAGATCTATGCCACGCCCGGGAACAGTGGTACGGCCATTACCCCTCGGTAAGAATGACAGGAATCGACCACAGCGGTGATTCCCCGTCCTTCCGACCCTGGGAGATTCTGTGTCCATTCCACGCCACGAGGTCGTCTTCGTCGACGGCGTCCGCACCCCCTTCGGTAAGGCAGGTGACAAAGGTCTGTACGCGCAGACACGCGCCGACGATCTCGTCGTCGCCTGTCTGCGGGAGATCATGCGTCGTCACCCGGAGGTTCCGGCCGAACGCATCGGCGATGTCGCCGTGGCCGCTACCACCCAGACCGGTGACCAGGGGTTGACCATCGGCAGAACGGCTGCTCTGCTGGCCGGACTACCTCACACCGTCCCGGGATACGCCATCGATCGGATGTGCGCCGGAGCCTTGACCGCGGTGACCACTGTTTCGGCATCGATCTCCTACGGGGCCTACGACCTGGCGTTGGCCGGTGGCGTCGAACACATGGGCCACCACCCGATGGGAGCTGGCGTCGATCCGAATCCACGCTTCGTCTCGGAGAAGCTCGTCGATCCCGAGGCCCTCAACATGGGCAATACCGCCGAGAACCTGCACGATCGCTTCCCCCAACTGACCAAGGAACGTGCCGACCGTTACGCCATGGCGAGCCAACACAAGATGCAGGCCGCCTACGCCTCCGGTCAGATCCAACCCGACCTCGTCCCTGTCGCCATCAGACATGAGGAACTCGGGTGGGGGCTCGCCTCGAAGGACGAACCTCCCCGTCCCGGGGTCACCATGGAGGCTCTGGCCGAGCTGAAGACCCCTTTCCGTCCGCACGGCCGGGTCACTGCGGGGAATGCCGCCGGACTCAACGACGGCGCCACCGCCTGTCTCCTCGCATCGGAGAAAGCAGCCGCCGAACTCGGACTACCGGTGAAGATGCGGCTGGTGTCCTTCGCCTTCGCCGGGGTCGAGCCCGAGATCATGGGATATGGACCGGTACCTGCAGCGGAGAAAGCGCTGGCCCAGGCCGGGCTGGGGATCGATGACATCGGCCTGTTCGAGATCAACGAGGCCTTCGCCGTCCAGGTCCTCAGCTTCCTCGACCATTACGGCATCGCCGACGACGACCCCAGGGTCAACAAGTACGGCGGAGCCATCGCCTGCGGGCACCCCCTGGCTTCTTCCGGGGTACGTCTGATGATCCAGCTGGCTCGCCAGTTCGCCGAGAATCCCCAGGTCCGTTACGGGATGACCACGATGTGTATCGGTATCGGAATGGGCGCTGCCGTCATCTGGGAGAACCCGCACCACAGCGATTACATCGCCTACGACGAGGAGAACGCCCGATGAGCATCGACTTCACCGAGGTCTTCCCGGACGAGGTGGTCACCCGCGCCCTGGTCCGGGACATCGATCTCCCGGAGGGCGCCGGGACCATGGCCCTGGTGACCCTGGACAACGGCATGGACCACACTCGCCCGAATACGTTCGGGCCGCAGACCCTGACTCTGTTGGGTGAGGTCCTGGACGGGGTCGCAGCCCGGGCCGCTGCCGGTGAGATCGCTGCGGTCGGGATCACCGGGAAACCCTTCATCCTGGCCGCAGGTGCCGATCTGTCCGGAGTGGCCAAGGTCACACGCCGGGAGCAGGGTCGGGCGATCGCCGAGTTGGGCCACCGGACCTTCTCGAAACTCACCGATATGGGAGTTCCGACCTTCGCCTTCATGAATGGGTTGGCGTTGGGCGGAGGCGTCGAGGTCAACCTTTACTGCACCTACCGGACGATCTCTTCCGGGGTCCCTGCTCTCGCCCTGCCCGAGTGTTTCCTCGGCTTGCTCCCCGGCTGGGGTGGCACGTGGCTGCTGCCGAATCTGATCGGTATCGAACGTGCGCTCAAGGTGGTGATCGAGAACCCGTTGTCGATGAACAAGATGCTGAAAGGTCCGCAGGCCTTCGATCTCGGCATCGCCGACGCACTCTTCGAGCCCGCTGATTTCCTCGCGCAGTCGCTCGTCTGGGCCTCCCAGGTACTCACCGGGCAGGTCACGGTAGAGCGGGCACCAGTCCAGCGCGACGAATCGACTTGGGCCGCAGCGATCGACACGGCCAGATCTTTCGTGGACATGAAGACCGGTGGCCATTCTCCGGCTCCGTACCGGGCGCTGGAGCTGTTGGCCGCGTCCAGGACGAACACCCGTGAGGAGGGATTCGAAGCGGAGAACGAGGCGCTGGCCGATCTCATCATGAGCGATGAGCTCAGGGCCGGGCTCTACGCCTTCGACCTGGTCCAGAAGCGCGCGAAACGGCCTGCGGGAGCTCCCGATCGGACCCTGTCGCGGAAGGTCACCAAGGTAGGGGTCGTCGGAGCCGGCCTGATGGCGAGCCAGCTCGCGCTGCTCTTCGTGCGTCGGTTGAAGGTGCCTGTGGTGATCACCGATCTGGACGCCGAGCGCGTGGCCAAGGGCGTCGCCTACGTCCATGCAGAACTGGACAAGCTCGTCGTCAAGGGTCGTCTGAGCGCGGACAAGTGCAATCGTTTCAAGGCGTTGATCACCGGGTCCACCGAGAAGTCCGACTTCGCCGACGCGGAATTCGTCATCGAGGCAGTCTTCGAGGAGATGGCGGTCAAGAAACAGGTGTGGCGGGAGGTCGAGGAGGTCGTCGGACCGGAGTGTGTCCTGGCGACGAACACGTCCTCGCTGTCGGTCACCGAGATGGCTGCTGACCTGGAGCATCCTGATCGGGTCGTCGGTTTCCACTTCTTCAACCCCGTGGCTGTGATGCCGTTGTTGGAGATCGTCGAAGGTGAGAAGACCGACGAGGCGACCTTGGCGACGGCTTTCGCCACCGGCCGGGCCTTGGGCAAGACCACGATCCGGGTCAAGGACAGTCCCTCTTTCATCGTGAACCGTCTGCTGGGAAGATTCATGTCGGACATGGCCCGGATCGTCGATGCGGGAACTCCGATGGAGATCGCAGACCAGGGATTCTCCGGGGTGGCTCCGATGCCACCGTTCGTCCTGATGGGACTGGTGGGGCCGGCCATCGCTCTGCACAACAACGAGAGTCTGGCGAAGGCCTTCCCCGAGAGGTTCTACATATCGGAGAACCTCCGCCGCGTGGTGAAGGCCGGTAAGAGTAGTTATTACACCTTCGGCTCCTCGGGGATGATCGTGGATCCGGAGATCCTGGCTCTGTACGAGCTCCCGGCGGAACCGGTGGTGCTCACCGCCGAGGAAGTGCGGGAGAAGGTGTTGGCAGGACTGGCCGAAGAAGCCCGGCTCATGCTGGACGAAGGTGTGGTCGCCGCTCCGATGGATATCGATCTGGGCATGATCACCGGCGCCGGGTTCCAGTTCTGGAACGGAGGGCTCACTCCTCTGCTGGATCGCACCGGGAAGGCCGAGCAGGTGACCGGTGCGCGGTTCCTCCCCCGCGGGGCAGCTGACGTCCCGGCCTGAAAGCGCTCGTCAACCCCAGGATCGGTCAGCTGATTCCCAGCGTTCTGTCATATGTCTCACGGTCGAGGCGCGCCCATCGGGGCGCGCCTCGACCGCATGGGCCGCAAATTCGGGCAATCTTCTGTCTCAGTAGTTCTGAGGTCCGTGTCAACGAGAGCTCCGTCGATGTGAAAGACTTGGGCGATCGTCCTGACCCGTTCGTGGAACCTGCCACGAACGGCTCGCCGCCGCGCCTGGATACACCAGAAACACGCCGCGACCGGCCCATATCTCATATGTGAGCTATTCTAGAAACATGAGTGAGGACTACTTGGCACGTATCGGAGGCCTCATCCGAGACGCCCGCCGCCACAAGGGACTGACCCAGGCGGAACTGGCCGAAAACCTCGGCACGAGCCAGAGCGCTGTGGCCCGCATCGAGCAGGGCAAACAAAATCTGAGCCTGGAGATGCTGGCACGCATCGGCGAGTCCCTCGATTCGGAATTCGTGTCGCTCGGCTCCTCCGGGCCCCAACATCTACGCATCAAGGGCGGCACCAAGCTGTCCGGCGCCATCGACGTCAAAACCAGCAAGAACGCCGCCGTCGCGCTCCTGTGCGCCGCCCTGCTGAACCGGGGGCGGACCACCTTGCGCAGCATCGCGCGGATCGAAGAGGTCAACCGGATCATCGAGGTTCTCCAGAGCATCGGGGTCCGGACCAGATGGCTCCCCGGGACCAGCGACCTGGAGATCATCCCCCCCGAGCGGGTCGACCTCTCCTCAATGGACCTGGCCGCGGCCCGGCGCACCCGGACCATCATCATGTTCTTCGCGCCGCTCCTGCACGACTTCGACTCCTTCTCCCTACCGTTCTCAGGCGGCTGCGACCTGGGGTCCCGCACCATCGAACCGCACATGACCGCGCTGCGCAGCTTCGGCCTCATGGTGCAGGCCACCAACGGTTTCTACGAGGCGACCGTCGACCGCTCCGTCCGCCCGACCCGCGCCATCGTGCTCACCGAACGCGGTGACACAGTCACCGAGAACGCCCTGATGGCTGCAGCCCGTTACGAGGGTGAAACTGTCATCCGCAACGCCAGCCCGAACTACATGGTTCAGGACCTGTGCTTCTTCCTCCAGAAGCTCGGCGTCGACGTCGACGGTATCGGCACGACCACCCTCCGAGTACGCGGACGCTCCCATATCGACGTCGACGTCGACTACGCGCCCAGCGAGGACCCCATCGAGGCGATGAGTCTGCTGGCCGCCGCCGTCGTGACGGAATCACGGATCACCATCCGCCGGGTCCCGGTCGAATTCCTCGAGATCGAACTCGCCCTACTCACCGAGATGGGTATGAAGTACGAGCTCAGCGAGGAATACGCCTCGGCCAACGGGAAGACCCGCCTGGTCGACCTGACGACCGTGCCCGGCCCTCTCGTCGCTCCTATCGACAAGATCCACCCGATGCCTTTCCCCGGGCTCAACATCGACAATCTCCCCTTCTTCGCGCTCATCGGTGCTGTCGCCCAGGGACGCACCATGATCCACGACTGGGTGTACGAGAACCGGGCCATCTACCTGACCGAACTCACCAAAGTCGGCGTGAAGGTCCAACTCCTCGACCCCCACCGGGTCCTGATCGACGGCCCCACCCGTTGGCGAGCCGCAGAGGTCGTCTGCCCGCCTGCTCTGCGACCCGGTGTGGTCATCCTCATCGCCATGCTGGCCACCCCCGGAACTTCCGTTCTGCGTAATGTCTACGTGATCAACCGCGGATACGAAGACCTCGCAGAACGCCTCAACGCGCTCGGCGCCAGCGTGACCACCTTCCGGGACATCTAAGGCACCTGAAACATGAAGTGAGGCCTCCGGCATTTCCCTGAAGAGGGGAAATGCCGGAGGCCTCACTTTATGTTCTCCCGGTTCGTCCGGAGATCGGCGCATCAGATCAGTCAGGCAGCCTCTGCGCGATGGACTCAGCGGTCAGGCCGATCTCCTCCAGGATCTGCCCGCGGCTCGCATGGTCGAGGAAACGCTTCGGCACGCCGAACTGCTTCACCGGGGCGGCCAGGCCCGCTTCGGAGCAGGCCAGGGCGACAGCGGCGCCGATCCCGCCTCCGACGAGGTTGTCCTCGATCACTACCACCCGTGCGGCCCCCCGAGCCACATCGATGAGCTCACCCGGGACCGGAAGACACCACCGTGGGTCGACCACCCTGACTCGACGACCACGTTCGCTCAACAACTCCGACACCTGCAGCGCGAGCGGAACGAAAGAACCCAGTCCGATCACGAGGTCGTCGACCTCGTCGTACTCGTCCGGCTCGGCCAGGATGTCCACGACACCGATACTGCGGATCTCGTCGATCGGCGCCGGCGGATTTCCCTTGGAGAAACGGATGACCGTAGGGGCGTCGTCGACCTCGACAGCGTCCTGAAGCGCCTGCGCCACCCTGATGCCATCCCGAGGAGCAGCCAGTGACAGTCCTGGCACGATATTCGCCAGGGTCATGTCCCACATCCCGTTGTGGGAGGCCCCGTCACTGCCGGTGATCCCGGCTCGGTCGAGAACGAAAGTCACCCCGGCCTGATGCAAAGCACAATCCATCAACATCTGATCAAAAGCACGGTTGAGGAATGTGGAATATACGGCCACTACCGGGTGCAAACCTCCGAAAGCCAAGCCGGCCGCCATGGTCACCGCATGTTGCTCCGCGATCCCAACGTCGAACACCCGGTCAGGAAAACGTTCGGCAAAACCCTTCAAACCAACCGGTATCAACATGGCCGCGGTCAAAGCGACCACATCGTCCCGCTCCTCGCCGATTTTCTCGATCGCCTCCGAGAAATCATCCGTCCAGGACCGGCCGGACACCTCGAGAGGAAGACCCGTCTCCGGATTGATCACCCCCACCGCGTGGAAACGATCGTCATCGTGATTACAGGCGTGTTCGTAGCCATTCCCCTTACGGGTCATCACATGCACGATGACCGGAGCGCCATAACCCTTCGCCTGTTTCAGCGCGACCTCGACGGCCTGGACATCATGTCCGTCCACCGGCCCGACATACTTCAGCCCAAGGTCCTCGAAGAGCCCCTGAGGGGCCACGATGTCCTTCAATCCCTTCTTCATCCCATGCAATGTCCCCAATGCGGGACGGCCCACCACCGGGGTCCGGGACAAGGTCTCCTTACCCCAACTCAGCAACTTCTCGTACTCGCGGGTCGTCCGCAGCCAAGCCAGGTGCTCAGCCAGCCCCCCGATCGTCGGGGCATAACTACGAGTGTTGTCGTTCACCACGATCACCAGCGGCAGGTCTTTGACACTGGCGAGATTGTTCAAGGCCTCCCAGGCCATTCCACCGGTCAATGCCCCGTCACCGATCACCGCCACCGTATGCCGGTCGTACTCGCCTCGGATACGACGAGCCTGCGCGATACCGGTCGCCCAGGACAGCGACGTCGAAGCGTGACTGTTCTCCACCACGTCGTGTTCCGACTCGGCCCGCGACGGATAACCCGACAAGCCGCCCTTCGAACGGAGACGGGAGAAATCCTGGCGACCCGTCAACAACTTGTGCACATAACTGATGTGCCCAGTGTCGAAAACAAGGGTGTCATGAGGACTGTCGAAGACTCTGTGCAGAACCATCGTGAGCTCCACGACCCCAAGATTGGGACCGAGATGCCCGCCGGTGGCCGACACTGCCCGCACCAGGAACCCGCGGATCTCCTCCGCCAACTCCTCGAGTTGGTCGTGGTCGAGATTCCGCAGGTCCGCGGGGTTATTGATCTGATCCAGCAGGGACACTTCACGTGCGCTTTCATCCGGTCCATTTCGTCCTGAGAGAGCCTACGCCGTCTGCAGGAGAACCGTGGCAACAGCACCACCCTCGTACAGGACACAGACCGAGAAGAAAACACTCCGAGGAAAAGGAACAACCCTGTTGTTCCTGGCAATCGACGAATTCTGCTACCTGATCCCACCAGGCTCGCCACAGACCAGAAGACCACCACCTGTCTAGGGTGGAGACATGACCAGTATCTTCAGCCGCATCATCGCAGGTGAGATCCCGGGCAGGTTCGTCTGGGAAGATCCCCACTGTGTCGCTTTCCTCACCATCGCCCCGCTGACCCCAGGACATGCCCTGGTCGTACCGCGCGAAGAGATCGAACAGTGGACCGACGCGTCCTCCGAGCTGTTCACCCATCTCACCCGAGTAGCCCAGATCATCGGAAGAGCCCAACAGCAGGAATGGAAATCACCCCGCATCGGGCTGCTCGCCCAGGGATTCGAAGTAGCACACCTCCACCTGCACGTCTGGCCCGCCAGCTCCACCGCCGACTTCGACATCGACCGCGCCGACCACGACCCCTCCCCCGAACGGATGGACGACGACGCGGCACGGCTGCGTGACCGGCTCCGCTCCATGGGACACGGCAGTCATGTCCCTGACGGAAAACACTGATCCGGAGGTCACCCCGGGCGAAGACAAAACCGTGGGAGGGCGCCCCCGCCCGGGACTCACCGTGCGTGCGCGTCCTCCACCGCGTCCATCGCCTTGTAGATCCGCTTCTCCGATACCGGTCCGGCCGTACCCAACCGCTGGGCGAACAGACTGACCCGGAGCTCCTCGACCATCCACCGCAGTGCCCGGACGTCCGCAGCCCCCCGCTCACCGGCCGGCAAGGACTCGACCACCTTGACACGCTCGGCCTCCACCCGAGCCACCTGGTCAGCGCGTTCGGCATCCCGCCGCAGATCCAAGGCGCCTTTCTCGACCCGCTCGATCATCCCCGCCAGATAGCGAGGAAGATGGCGGAGCTGATCCAGCCCGGTAGCAGCGACAAACCCCTTGTAGACCAAGGCATCGAGCTGGGAGGTCAGATCCGCCTTCAACTCCGCAGCGGCAGGAGATCTCATCCGATCCAAGCTCAGACGCACCGCCAGCGCCCGATCGAGCACCGGATGCACGAGTTCCACGATCTCGATCACCTGAGGAACGACCTCTCGACGTACCGCCGCGAGCGCCTCCTGGAAATCCTGCTCGGTACGGATCCGCCGACCGGGTTTGGCAGCGACGATCCGGGCGGCGATGGCATCGACCGCACAAGCCAGGACATCGTCCAACAGCGCAGGGACGGAACCGTGAGGATTGTGCCCCAATGCCAGCTTCTGCGCATTGGTCAGCAGACCCAGTATCCGCTGCCAGGGAGCTGTCGTGTTGAGCAACAGCAGACGCCGGACGCCCAGGCGGGTCGCGCTCTCCTGCTCCGCGGCGCTGGCCAGGACCTGGACGGCGACAGTGTCACCTTCGTCGACCAGAGCTGGAAAGCCCTGGATGGTGGTGCGGCCGCGCTCGGCCTCGAAAGTATCCGGCAACGGGCCGAAGGACCAGGTCGTCAGGCCGTTCTTCTCCAAGGAACCTGCGGCTCGAGCCATGGTGTTGCGCACCTTCGGAGCAAGCTGTTCCTGAAGGGAAGTCAAGGACTTGCCCTCGGCGAGTCGGCGTCGCCTGGTGTCCTCGATCCGGAAGGTCATCCGTAGATGATCGGGAAGTCGTTCCGAGTCGAAATCGGTCGGATCGACCCTGACCCCGGTATTGACCCACAGCGCACGGGCCAGTTCTTCGGCGAGCGTCCCCTCTGCGGGGTCAGCCTGGTCGAGAGCACGTCGGGCGTGGTCGGGGGTCGGGACGAAATGCTTCCGAACCGCCTTGGGCAGGCTCTTCAGCAAGGCGGTGGCCAGCTCGGCCCTCAGCCCAGGTACGAGCCAGTCGAAACCGACGTCGTCGACCTGGTTGAGCACGTCGAGAGGGATATGACAGGTCACCCCGTCGGCGTCGCTGCCAGGTTCGAACTGGTAGGTCAGCCGCAAAGCCATGTCCCCCTGATGCCATGCCTGCGGATAATCGCGGGCGAAAGCCTCGTCGATCCCACCCGAGGCCTCTGCCACCAGCAGATCCTCGGTAAAGGTCAACAGGTCGGGCCGGCGGCGGCGTTCCTTCTTCCACCAGGCGTCGAAGTGCGCACCTGAGACGACCTCCTTGGGGATGCGGTGATCGTAGAATTCGACCAGGTCCTCGTCCTCGACGAGAATGTCCCGCCGTCGAGCGCGGGACTCCCATTCGGTGAGCTTGTCCACGAGCTTGCGGTTGTCGTGGAAGAAACGGTGTGGAGTCGTCCAATCGCCCTCGACAAGCGCATGTCGGATGAACAGGTCGCGGCTGACCTCCGGGTCGATCCGGCCGTACTGGACCGTTCGGTCCGCGACCAGGGGCACACCGTAGAGGGTGACCCGCTCGGTGGCGATCGCCGAGCCCGTCGACTTGGACCACCGAGGCTCCGAATAGCTGCGCTTGACCAGGTGCTGGGCTGCCCGTTCGATCCAGTCCGGGTCGGTGACCGCATTGGTGCGGGCCCACAGCCGGGTCGTCTCGACGAGCTCGGCAGACATCACCCAGTCCGGTTGACGGCGGAAGAGCACCGAACCGGGCTGGATGGCGAAACGGGCCCCCCGCGCGCCGAGATAGTCACGTTTCTCCGCATCCCGCAGGCCGACATGGGAGAGCAGCCCCGTCAGCAGAGCCCGATGCACGGCGTCGGTGTCTGCAGACCGGGTGTTCTCGGTCAGTCCGAGATCCCGCGCGACCGCACGCAACTCCCGATGCAGGTCCTGCCACTCACGGATACGCAGGTAGTGCAGATACTCGGCCTGGCACATCCGGCGGAAGGCGCTGCCGGATTTCTCCTTCTGAGCCGTCCGGAGATAACGCCACAGATTGAGCAAGGTGACGAAATCGGAGTGTTCGTCCTTGAACCTCGCGTGAGCCTGGTCCGCCTGGGTCTGTTTGTCCACCGGCCGTTCCCGGACGTCCTGGATCGACAACGCCGACACGATGATCAACACTTCGCGCAGCGAACCTTCCTCTGCGGCCGCGAGGATCATCCGAGCCATCCGCGGATCCACCGGGACCGCTGCGAGCTGTCGGCCCACCGGAGTGAGTCTGCGACGAGGGTCTGGCTCGTCGGGATCGATGGCATGCAATTCGTGCAACAATCGCAGACCATCGGTGATCATCCGGTTGTCCGGGCGCTCCACGAACGGGAAACGGGCGATATCCCCCAGCCCGAGAGAGGTCATCTGCAGGATGACCGACGCGAGATTGGTCCGTAGGATCTCAGGGTCGGTGAACTCGCTGCGACCCGCGAACTCCTCCTCCGCGTACAACCGGATCGCGATACCGTCCGCCACCCGTCCGCAACGGCCCGAACGCTGGTTCGCGCTCGCCTGGCTGATCGGTTCGATGGGCAGTCGCTGCACCTTCGTACGCTGGGAGTAACGGGAGATACGTGCGGTTCCCGCGTCGACGACATACCGGATACCGGGGACGGTCAACGAGGTCTCGGCGACATTCGTGGCCAGGACGATACGGCGGCCGGAATGACGGGCGAAGACCCGGTGCTGTTCCGCCGCGGACAGCCGCGCGAACAGAGGCAGGACCTCGGTATCCGGCAGACCCATGCCGTTCAGGGCGTCAGCGGCGTCACGGATCTCCCGCTCCCCGGACAGGAAGACCAAGATGTCATGGCCACCGTCGCCGCCGGTTCCCCCGCTACCGGCAGCACCTCCGCCCTCGGTCCACAGCTCCTCGACGGCCTCACAGATGCCCGTCACCTGGTCGACCTCGACCTCCAGCGGCGCACCGCCAGGCTTCGAGCTGGGTTCGGTGCGCACCAACGGCCGGTAACGGACCTCGACCGGGAACGTGCGTCCGGACACCTCGATGATCGGCGCGGGCCGCCCCTCGGCATCGGCGAAATGCGCCGCGAACTTCTCGGGATCGATCGTCGCAGAGGTCACGATGACCTTCAGGTCCGGACGACGAGGGAGAAGCTGCTTGAGATAGCCGAGGACGAAGTCGATGTTGAGACTACGTTCGTGAGCCTCATCGATGATGATCGTGTCATATCGGCGCAGGTCACGGTCACGCTGCAGCTCAGCCAGGAGAACGCCGTCAGTCATCACCTTGACGAGGGTGTCGCGCGTCGTGTGATCGGTGAAACGCACCTGGTAGCCGATGGCCTGGCCGATCTCGACGCCGAGCTCCTCGGCGATGCGTTCGGCGACACTCCGGGCGGCGATCCGACGCGGCTGGGTGTGGCCGATCATGCCGTTGACCCCGCGGCCCAGCTCCAGGCAGATCTTGGGTAGCTGGGTCGTCTTCCCCGAACCGGTCTCTCCGGCAACGATCACGACCTGATGGTCTCTGACGGCCCGGGCGATGTCCTCCCTCCGGGCAGAGACGGGCAGGTCCGGATAAGTGACTGCGGGGACACTCGCGCGCCGTCGTTCACGTGCCGCCTCGCGTCGGACGATCCGCTCAGCCCGCTGCTCGGGCGTCTCGGGGCCGCGACGACGACCACGTCGCTGGCCCGCCTCACCACGTGCCTGCTGATCGGAGGCTCTGCTGGACGATCGGTCCCCCGACCGCCGGGGAGGCCTTCGACCTCGACCGCCACCGGTCTTGCGACTGGTCGGGTCGGCCGGTTCGTCACGGGGCGGCTGCGGCGGCTGATATGGCACGCTGAACAGGATAGGCAGCTATACCGGGTGAGGCTTCCTTCCGGACCGGTCGGCGCATGCTGCGGTGCCAACTCTTCACCCCTCGAGCAATGAGCGCACCCGGACCCGGCATCGCTCGGCACATTCTCGACGGAGGCCGCGCCTAGGCTGACCGTCATGATCCTCATCAACGTGAAGTTCCCCGTCAAGCCCGAGTATGCCGACCGGTGGCCAGAGATCTCACGCGAGTTCACCCAGGCCACGCTGGCCGAACCGAAGAATCTCTGGTTCGAGTGGAGCCGCAGCGTCGAGGACTCGAACACCTACGTGCTGATCGAGGCCTTCGAGGACGACGGCGCCGAACCCCATGTTCAGAGCAGCCATTTCGCGCAGATGCAGCAGGAATTTCCGCAGTATCTGTCCGCGACCCCGCAGATCATCAACACCCAGTTCGAGTCGACCGGATGGGGGCCTATGGGAGAGCTCACCGTCGACTGACGCGTTTGTCCCACCCGACGACGGGGCCGCCCCGGACCTCCGCGTCCGAAGGGCGGCCCCGTCCCTGTCGCGGACGGTTCAGATCAGCGGAGCGGTCGTGGCCAGAACCTCGTTGAAGGCCTCGGTGCTGGAAGGATGCGTCCAGATCCCGTCCCGCAGATCCTCCACCGTGGCGCCCAAGCGGATCGCCAGAGCCACCATGTTGATCAGCTCCTGCGAATCCGTGCAGAAGAGCGTCGCCCCTAGAACGGTGTGCTCATCGGCATCGATCAAGAACTTGATCAGCCCGTGGGTCTCGCCCAGGATCTTCGGGCGCGGCATCGCCGCGATGGATGCGACCTTCTTCTTCGCGACCACGACCGTCCGCCCCGATTCACGGGCCTCCTGTTCGGTCATACCCACCTGAGACAACGGCGGACTGATGAAAGTACTGCTGGGCACTGCCCGACGGTCAGAGCGTCGACGCTCGCCCGAACCGGCCAGGGCGTCCCAGACGATTCGGAAGTCATCGAAAGAGATATAGGTGAACTGAGGTCCGCCGTTCACGTCCCCGACCGCGAAGACGCCCTCGGCAGTCGTGCGCAGCTGGTCGTCCACCAGCACGTAACCTCGTTCGTCGGTATCGATCCCTGCAGTCTCCAGACCGAGACCAACTGTGGCAGGCGCCCTGCCCGTCGCAACCAGCACCGCGTCCGCCTCGAAGCAGGCGTCGCCAGCCCGCACCTCCACCGAATCCCCCAGATCACGGAATTCCTCGATCTGCAGACCCTGCCGGATGTCGACGCCCCGGTCGGTCAATGTGGCGCGGACCTCCACCGCCACGTCCCGATCGACTCTGGGAAGGAACTCGGCGCCCGCATCGAGGACGGTCACCGACGAACCGAAGTGAGCGAACATGTTCGCGAACTCGAGACCGATGAAACCCCCGCCCACGACCACCAGCCGCTCCGGCATCGGATCCACCTGTTGGATCGTGCTGGAATCGAAGATACGAGGACCCTTCGACCCCGGCACCTCGATCGTGCGGGGAACCGCCCCGGTACCGATGACCACCGTCCCGGCTTCCACCGTGACCTCATCGCCGTTCCGCTCGACCACGACCCGCTTCGGCCCGACGAAACGCGCATTCCCGTCGAGCACGGTGACCGAGGACGACGAGGCCAGCAGCGCATGGTTCGCACGGTTCAACGCCCCCACCAAGGCATTCCGACCTGCCACGGCCTCGGCGAAATAGGTGGCCGGATCGTCAGAATCACGACGCGTCTCTGCGGAGACGATCAGATCCTTCGTGGGGACGCAGCCCACATTGATACAGGTCCCCCCGTACATCTGCGGAGATCTCTCCACCAGCACCACCGAACGACCGGATGCGGCCAGCCGGGCAGCCAAGGTTTTCCCGGCCTTACCCCATCCGATCACCAGTATGTCGACCTGCACGTCTCCCACCCATCTCTTGGTTCCCGAACCCCGGAAACGTGGATTCCCTACGGGACTCCGGACGCCACCGTGCTCGATGTCCTTGACGGGCCACGACCGGACATCCACCGCCGCCGTGGCCAGGCCCTCTCCGCGATATCAGGGAAACGGACAGGGCTGCGCGGTGAACAACGGACCATGCCCCTGCACCATTCCCGAGCTCATGCGCAAGCCCGTCCACAGATCCGCTCTCACCGGGTCCCCGCCCTCCGGAGCACAGAGATCACCGACCGAGGCGACGATCCCGGAACAAGTCACACCCCGACAAAAGCCCCAACACGCATCCATCGATGAGAGCCTGAAAGCCAGCCCTAGAGCGGATGCACCGACGCGCCGCAGCAGCGTGCCGTCCGAGGACGAACACGATGTCGCCCACCAGGTCGTCCCGCCCGACATGGCATGGAGCGAAGGAGTCGGCATGAGCAGTTCCGAAGCGACACAAGAAAAGATCGATCGAGAGATCTTGGAGAACCGCAGGCCGAGCATCGCACACGTCTTCCGCGACCGGGTCCTTGCCTCAGGAGACCTAGTCGCCTACAAGTACTTCAAGGAGGACACCCTCGTCGATGTCACCTGGGCGGAGACCAGGGATCTCGTCTGGGCTTGGGCTGCCGGCCTGCTCGCTCTGGGCGTACGGATCGGCGACCGTGTCGCCATCGCCTCCGCGACCCGCTTCGAATGGATCGTCGCCGACCTGGCGGTGATGTGCGCAGGGTGCGCCACCACCACGGTCTACCCCACGACGAATGCCGGCGACGTCGCCTATCTCCTGGCTGATTCCGGCTCCGGCATCGTCTTCGCCGAGGATGCCGGCCAGGTCGCGAAATTACGGACCCGACGTCACGAGATCCCCCAAGTCACCCGGGTCGTCTGTTTCGACGATGCGTCACTGTCCGACAACGATGACGGCTGGGTCATCACCGTGGACGAGCTCGCCGAGATGGGGGACGAATTCCTCCACCACCGTCCCACCGCCGTCGACGAACGCATCGACGCACTCACCTCCCGGCATCTGGCCACCATCATCTACACCTCTGGGACGACCGGGCCACCCAAGGGGGCGGAGCTCACGCACGACGCCTTCGTCTGGGCCGGAGCAGCTATCGCCTCGATCAACCTGATGACCGAGGACGATCTGCAATATCTGTGGCTGCCGCTCTCCCACGTCTTCGGCAAGGTGCTCTTGTCCATCCCGATCCAGATCGGCTTCCCCACTGCGGTGGACGGGCGGTTGGACAGGATCGTCGACAATCTGGCCGTCGTCCGGCCTACGTGGATGGGCGCGGCCCCTCGCATCTTCGAGAAGGTGAAAGCCAAGGTCGGCATGACCTTCGACGAAGCCACCGGGGTGAAGGCCGCCCTCATCCGCTGGGCGCTCGGGGTCGGCCAACAGGTCGCGGTCCATCGGCAGGCAGGGCGGAAGCTACCGCCTCTGCTGCTGATGCAACATGCTCTCGCCGACGCTCTCGTGCTGAGCAAGGTCAGAGAGCGATTCGGCGGCCGGATCCGTTTCTTCATCTCCGGTTCGGCCCCGCTCGATCCTGAGGTGGGCTGGTGGTTCGCTGCTTTCGGGCTGCTCATCTGCGAGGGTTACGGGTTGACGGAGACTGCAGCGCTGACCACCGTCAACCGCCCCCATGCCGGCTGCTTCCGTTTCGGATCCATCGGTTGGCCGGCACCGGGGACCGAGGTCAAGATCGCCGCGGACGGTGAGGTCTTGGTCAAAGGGCCGGGGGTCATGTCTGGTTATCACCACAAACCTGAGGCCACCCGCGAGGTGTTCACCGAGGACGGTTTTTTCTGCACCGGTGACATCGGGGAGATCGACGACTACGGATTCGTCACGATCACCGACCGGAAGAAGGACCTCTTCAAGACTTCAGGCGGCAAGTACATCGCGCCGGCCCAGATCGAAGCCCAGTTCAAAGGACTGTGTCCCTACGTCAGCCAGTTCCTGGTCATCGGAGCCGGCAAGCCCTTCGCGAGCGCTCTGGTCACACTCGACGAGGAAGCGATCGCCGCCTGGGCTGCCAGGAACGGGATGGCAGGCTGCTCCTACGAACAGGTCGTCACCTCGCCTGCAGCGCGCGAACTGGTCCAGGGGTACATCGACCAGTTGAACGCGGGGCTCAACCGTTGGGAGACCGTCAAACAGTTCTCCCTCCTGGAGCGCGATCTGTCGATCGAGCACGAGGAGCTGACCCCGAGCATGAAATTACGTCGACGGGCCGTGCTCGAGCATTTTCCCGAGCACATCGAACGGATGTACGACGAGTCACGTCGACCCGGTTAGGTCACGCAAATTTTTCCCCGGAGCCTGTCCCGGGCATCAGTCGTGGTGTCCGGGACAGGCTCCAGTCCGTGTCAGGCCGCAGCAGCGGCGAATCCCCGGTCGAGATCGGCAAGGATGTCGTCGATATGTTCGAGACCGACAGCCAGACGGATCAGACCCGGCGTAACTCCCGCGCCTGCCCGGTCTTCGTCGCTGCCCTGGCTGTGCGTGGTCGACGCGGGATGGATGACGAGGGAACGCACGTCGCCGATGTTGGCGACATGGCTGTGCAGTTCCAAGGCGTCGACGAAGCGTCGGCCTGCGTCCAAGCCACCGGTGATCTCGAAGCTGAAGGCCGCGCCGGACCCTCTGGGACAGTATTTCCTGGCCCGTTCGAAATCACGGTTCCCTTCGAGCGAGGCATAGTTCACCGACTCGACCTGCGGGTGCCGGCTCAGATGTTCGACGACCTTACGGGTGTTGTCGACATGCCTTTCCATCCGGAGGGAAAGTGTCTCCAACCCGAGGGACAGCAGGAAGGAATTGAAAGGGGAGACAGCTGCGCCCGTGTCCCTCAGCAGATCGACCCGTGCTTTGAGGATGAACGACATGTTCGCGCCGAAGGGCGACCCCACACCGAGGTCACGCCCGTAGACGAGTCCGTGGTAACTCTCCGCGGGTGTATTGAACTGCGGGAACTTCTCCGGTTCCCGGGTGTAGTCGAAGGTCCCGGCGTCGACGAGCGCGCCGACGAGCGAGGTGCCGTGTCCGCCGAGGTACTTCGTGGCCGAGTGGATCACCACGTCTGCGCCGTACTCGATCGGACGGATCAGATAAGGCGTCGCGACCGTGTTGTCGACGAACAACGGCACTCCCGCTTCGTGGGCGATCCCCGCGACGGCCTCGACGTCCAACACCTGCTGGTCGGGATTGGAGATGGTTTCACCGAAGGCGATCTTCGTATTCGGACGGAAAGCAGCTCGCCACTGGTCGAGGTCGGCCGGGTCCTGCACGAAGGTCGTCTGGATACCCAGGCGTGGAAGCGTGTACTTGAGCAGGTTGTACGTGCCGCCGTAGAGTGCCGCGCTCGCCACGACGTGGTCGCCCGCCTGGGCGACGTTGAGGATCGCGTACGTCGTCGCAGCCGTTCCGCTCGCCACCAGCAGGGCGCCGACCCCACCCTCGAGGGACGCGAGACGGTTCTCCACGACCTCGGTGGTCGGATTGCCCAAGCGGGTGTAGATCGGTCCCAGGTCGGCGAGGGCGAACCGGTTGGCCGCGGTCTCGGCGTCCTGGAAGACATAACTGGTGGTTTGGAAGATCGGCAGCGCGCGTGCACCCGTCGCCGGGTCGGGGCTCTGTCCGGCGTGGATCTGGCGAGTTTCGAAGGCCCAGTCGGTCATGTCGCTCCTTGGGACGAGAAGTGGCACGTGCCTCGCGCACCGCGGCGGATGGTGCGGGGTCTCGAAACGTCCACGGCGGACCGTGCACCGACCAGCGAGCCGGGGATTTGTGCTGACACCTCCAGCGTAGCGAGAAAGGTCTGGAGGCGAGGTCTCCGTCTTGGGCGGGGGCTACAGGCAGAGGCGAAGGCCCGGCAGGGTGTCATCCGCTACCGGGTATGCCCGCTGTTAGACCGTCTGTGCCTGTGCGGTGAACAGGCACAAGGCGTTCACCAACCGGATCTGTTCCGGTGTCGCGGCGGCCGCATCCAGCAACGAGGGCGATCCGACCCATACCGCCAGCGCTTTCGCACGGGATACCGCGACGTTCAGCCGGTGGACGTCGTACAGGAAGGAGATACCTCGGGGTGCATCCAGGGCGCTGGAGCTGCCGGTCGAGTAGATGACGACCGGGGCCTGCTGCCCTTGGAAGGCGTCCACCGTGCCGACTCTGATCTCGTCCGGCAGCCGTGACCTCAGCCGGGCCACGTGGGCGTTGTACGGCGCCACCACGAGGATGTCCGATGCTGTCATCGGGTGGGCCCGTCCTTGGGCGTCGGTGAACTGTCCTCGTAGCAGATCGTCGATCAGTCTGGCCACGGTCTGGGCTTCTTCGTCGCTGTCCTGAACATTCCCCTGGTGGGGCACCGGTACATGCCGTAATCCCGACCCGTGTACTGAGCCTGGGGCCTGCACCGACTGTTGTTCGCGGTCCGGTGCAGTTCGCAGACGCCCGTCGTAGCTCAGCTGGGACACGAATGCGGTGACCTGAGGGTGCATTCGGTAGGTGACATCGAGGAAGAGACCCCGGTCAGGTGGGATGACGTCGTGTCCTCCGATGAGGTGGCCCAGTGCGGAGACCCCGGCCCCGTGCGGGTGGTCGGTCTTGGTGGGTTGGGTCAGCTGTTGGGGATCACCCAGGAGAACCACCGAATGTGCCGCGTTGGCGACCGATACAGCGTTGGCCAGGGAGAACTGGCCTGCTTCGTCGATGACCAGGATGTCCACGGAGCCGGTCATCTCCTCGCGGGCCCAGAGCCAGGCCGTCCCACCGACGAGCTGTGTCTCCCCTGCGGCGAGGGCGTTGCCGATGGCTTTGTTGTCGGCGACCTGGACGACTCCGGACGGGTCCTGCGCCCCGGTCGGGACAGTGCCGACCTTGTGCAGCGCAGGTCGTCCGATCTCGTCGAGGAGGTTGCGGATCACCGCATGGGACTGTGCGGTGACACCGACCTTGTGTCCGTGGTCGAGCAGCGCCCGGATCAGTCGGGAAGCGGCATAGGTCTTGCCTGCGCCTGGTGGTCCTTGGACGGCGAGTACGTTCCCGCCCAGGGAGGATCCCACCCTACGGACCGCGTCGGCAGGGCTCTCCCCCGGTCGGAGGGCCAAGTCGTCCGGAACCTTCCTGGTGACGAGCGCGATCCCGGTGGGTGATCCGCCGGCGAGGAGTTCTTCGGCCTGGCGGATCAGCGAGCTCCGCAGGACGGCGTTGTCGATCGGGCCGGAGGGCATGATGCCGCGTGGCGCCGCCGGGTCGAGCGAGGCTTTCCGGGAGAGCACGATCTCTCCTCGGCCGGTGTCGATCTCGATGATCTTCCCGCAGGATGCCCGGGTGTCCACGTCGTGGGCAGCGGAGTCGATCTGGAGCTTGCAGGTCTGTGGTGGGAAGGAGTATTTCCAGAACCGACTGGTCGCCCGCCCGTTCTTCCCGGTTCGTTCTCCCGCCGGGATCGGGGAACCGGGTCGTCCGATGGCTGCGGTGTCTTCGAGGAGCTCTTCGTCGCTCATCCCCGCCCTGCGGAAGAAGTCCCACCAGTCAGGACGGTCCTCGCGTCGATGCCACCCGATCAGCCCGGCGAGGAGGTCGTGCCCTGCGGCGAGCAATTTTTCCGCAAGTTCTCTTTCAGCGGCAGCCGATTCGCTCTCAGAGATTTCCTCCAACGAGTTCGATGAAGGTCGTTCCGGAGGGTTTTGCCCTGATTCGACGAGACGCCCGGCCAGCTCGTCGCGGCGTTCCTCCAACCAGTCGTGCAGGGCCAGGGTCGAGCGGACGTCTTCCCGGTTGTACTCCGCGATCCGTCGGAGGATCTCCGCGTCCCCTGACTCGAGAAAGCGTTCGTACTCCACGACAGAGCTCATCGCGTCGGCAACCTCGTCACCTTCGCCGTGGCGGATATGCCCCCAGTACAGGTCTTCGAGCTTCTTGATCGAGTACGACGGTTTGCCCACGAGCAGTCCTTGTCGGACCACGGCGTAGAGGTCGACCAGTCGACCGCCCCGCAACAGCGCGTCCAGCTCGGATTCGCCGACCCCGTGACGGCCGGTGAGCCTCTTCAACGCGCTCTCCTCGTAGGGCGCGTAATGGTAGACGTGCATGCCCGGGTACTGATGCCATCGCTGGACCAGGAACTCCAGCAGGTCAGCCGTCAGGCGGCCTTCTGCCGGGTCGTCATGTGCCCACCAGGTGTGGAAGCCGCCGTCCCGGTCGTAGAGGCCGGCGAGATATTCCCGCCCTGCACCGTCACCGGCGAAGGGATCTCCTTCGAAGTCCAGGTAGACGTCACCTGGGTCCGGCAGCGGCAGTGAGGCGAGGCCTTTCCCGGGGACATGGGGAAGCAGGTCGTAGCGTGGCCGGCCGTCCTCCCGTTCGGCGATCTGGATCCCGGCCTGACGACGTAGTCGTTCATAGGTGCCCCGTCCGACTCCGGGAATCTGTTCCTCCGTGGCCGCGGCGAGTCCCGCTACCGTCTTGATCCCCGCAGCCTGCAGAGCTGCCCGGTGAGGATGTCTCATCCCGGCGACCAGGCTCAGATCGTCGGTGTCCTCCCAGGTCCGTTGGCAGTCGGGAAGCCAATGGCAGCGGGCGCAGTGAGCGACGGGGTGACCCTCGGTGTGCGCGGACGGGTCGTCGCTCACTGCTGCTGCGACGAAGGTCTCCAGGCCTGCGCGGGCCCGGGCTGCGTAGGCGGCGACATCGTCGGGTCGCCACACCTGTTCTTCACCGTTGCCGGTGATCACGGTCAGCCGCTGCGGTGGCACCCCTTGCAAGGTCTCCAGTCGCTTTGCATAGGTGGAGAGTTGGAGCAGCGCTGCGGTGCTCAGATGGCGAGAGAGCTTCGTGTCGACCAGGTCGTAGGCCCATTGGCCGAAACGGGAGGAAGCCTGGGTCTCCTTGATGAGGAAGTCCGCGTAGCCCAGCCAGGTCCCGTCGTACAAGGTTCCTTGGTAGATGACATCGACTCCGGCGCGCATGGCGTCGACCGTCCGCGCCTCGGCCAGCCGCAGGTCGGGGTGTCGACCGATCTCGACGATCCGGCGGCCGTCGGATTCCAGCCGTCGCAGGTACTCCCGCTCGTGGGCCATGCCCCGCGCCGAGATCAACATCAGTTGGTCGTCCGCGCTGCGGGGAGGCGCCGGCTTGAGGCCTCGAGCGACCTCCAGGTCCTGCCTGCTGGCGTGCGGGCAGGCGAGGAAGGTGGTCAGATCGGTCGGAGAGAGGACGATCCGGTCATCGTGTCGATGCATCGGCGTTCTCCGTGGGGTGTTCCTCCGCCCGGGCTGCAGCCAGGTCGGCAGCCGTCACCCCGGAGAGCGCACGCTCCACGGTGGGGATGCTGGCGACGAGACGACGGGTGTAGGGATGTCGAGGGTCGGTGTAGATCTGCCCGACCGGCCCTTCTTCGACGATCTGCCCTGCTTTCATCACGACCACACGTTCGCAGACATGACGGACGACGGAGAGATCGTGCGACACGAAGACCAAGGTGAGCCCGAGATCGTCGACCAGGTGGTCGAGGATGTCCAGCACCTGTGCCCGTACCGAGACGTCCAGCGCGCTGACCGGTTCGTCGGCCAGGAGGATGTCCGGCTCCGGTCCGATGGCGCGTGCGATGGAGATCCGCTGCCGTTGTCCGCCAGAGAACTGGTGGGGATAGCGGGTGGCGCTCTCCGGCGCGATCCCGACGGAGTCGAGCAGGGACCAGATCCGTTCCCGGTGTCCTTCGCATCCGGTCGCCAAGAGAGGTTCCCGTACCGACGAGTAGACGCGCATCCTCGGATCCAGGGAGCCCATCGGATCCTGGAAGACCATCTGCAGGCTGGCACGCAGGAAACCGAGTCCACGCTCGGGGACGCCGGACACCTGGCGTCCGTTCACCAGGACGGCACCCTGGGTGGGGTGGTCGATCCCTGCGATCAATCTCAGCAAGGTCGACTTCCCGCAACCAGACTCGCCGACGATGCCGAGACGTTCCCCCTTGTGGACGGTCAGGTCGACGTCCCGCAACGCCGTCACCACGGGGGGTGGCTCCCGCAAGGAGATCCGAGGTCGCCGGTACTCCCGGGTGACCGATCGCACCTGGATCAGGGAGTCGCCCTTGCCCGGTGTGCGGCCCTCGGCCCGGTCCGGGTCCCGGCCGGTGGAGGTCGGTCGGGCAGCGGCGGGACCGGTTTTCCGACGTTCTTCCAGGTCTCGCAGTTCGGAGGCAGCGACGAGACGTCTGGTGTAGTCGTGGACGGGAGAGGACAGCACCTCTCGCACGTTCCCGGTCTCCACGACACGTCCGTCGTACATGACCACCACTCGATCACAGACCGTGGCGATCACCCCCAGGTCGTGACTGATGAAGAGCAGTCCGGCCCCGGGACGGGAGACACCTCGTACGACCAGGTCGAGCACATTGGCCTGAACGGTCACGTCCAGGGCCGTGGTCGGTTCGTCGCAGATCAACAGGTCAGAGGAGTTGGCCAAGGCCATGGCCAGGACCACCCGTTGACGCTGTCCGCCGGAGAGCTGATGGGGGTAGGCGCGAGCAGCATGTTCCGGGTCGGGGAGACGCACATCTGTCAACAGGCGGATCACCTCACGGTGCGCTCCGGCCCGGTTCGTACGGCCGTGCAGGAGCATCGTCTCGGCGACCTGCGTTCCGATCCGCATCGTCGGGTTGAGCGCCGTCATCGGTTCCTGGAAGACCATGCCCATCCGAGAGCCCCGTAGTCTCGACAGGTCTTTCTCCCCCAGGTCGAGCAGGTTTCCCTGCACACCGGCGAGGTGGATCCGACCGGTGGCGTGGAGGTTCTCGTCGAGCAGCCCCATCACGGCCAAGGCGGTCAAGGTCTTACCCGAACCTGATTCGCCGATAAGGCCGACCCGTTCTCCGCGCCGTACCGTCAGGTCGATGTCGTGGACGAGCTCTCGACGGAACGTGGCGATCCGTAATCCCTGGACCTGCAGGAGCGCATCGTCGTCCGGTTCCCAGCCGTCGGTGCGGGGCGGCATCGTGGTCATCGACGGCCTTCCAACCGAGGGTCGAGCAGGTCTCGCAGACCGTCTCCGAGCAGGTTGAATCCCAGGACCGCGACGGCGATCGCCGTACCGGGGAAGAAGGCCAGCAAGGGCTCGGTGGACAGGAAGTCCTGGCTCTCCTGCAGCATCCGCCCCCACGACGGCGTCGGTGGCGGTGTACCGAGGCCCAGATAGGACAGGGCCGCCTCGGCGAGGACCGCCATCGCGAAGGACACAGAGACCTGGACGATCAGCAGACTGGCGATATTCGGCAGGACGTGCTGCCGCGCCACAGCCAGGGACGACCGGCCTGCCACCCGCGCAGCGGACACGTAGTCGCTGGCCATCACCGCGAGCGCGCCTGCGCGGGCCACCCGCGCGAAAGCCGGGATGTTGGCGATACCGATCGCAACCATCGCCATGCCGGTACTGGCACCGAAGACAGCAGTCGACATGATGGCCAGCAGCAGTGCAGGAAAGGCGAGCAGGACGTCCGAGGTCCGCATCACCAGTTCGTCCAGCCATCGTCGGGAGGACATCGCCGCGCTCAGTCCCAGTGGCACACCGACCCCGGCTGCCACCGCCACCGCGACCACGCCGACGAAAAGGGTGGTCCTGCTGCCGTGGAGGATCCGGGAGAAGACGTCGCGTCCGAAGGCGTCGGTGCCGAAGAAGTGTTCCCCGCTGGGCGGGAGCAGACGGGGGGTGTCGTCGATGAGAACCGGGTCGTAGGGGGTCCACAGAAAGGACAATGCGGTGGTGGCCAGGAGCGCCCCGACCAGGAATACCCCTGCTACGAGTGCGCCCCGGGGCAGACGTCCACGGATAGCGCCGGGAGCGATCTCGGGCGCGGGAGGGAGCGGGAGCTGTTTCTCGGTCATCGTCGTGGTGCTCTCGTCCGTGGGTCGATGAGGACGTGGAGGGCATCGGTGAGGAAGGAGATCACCAATACGACCGCGACCAGAAGCATCACCACGTCCTGGACGACGATCAGGTCGCGTAGGCGGACGGCCTCCAACAAGAGACTTCCCAGCCCATGGACGACGAAGACCCTCTCGACGACGACAGCGCCGATGAGCATGGCGGAGATCTGTAACCCCAGGACGGTCACCACGGGAACGCCTGCGTTACGTAGACCGTGCCGGATCAAGGCGCGGGTGGGGGTGAACCCTTTGGACCGGGCGGTACGCATGTAGTCCTCGCGCAGGACGTCCAGGACGGCGCTGCGGATGTATCGGGAGAGGACGGCGGACTGGATCAGCCCCAGGGAGAGCGCGGGCAGGGCCAGATGTTCCAGGAAGGCGAGGGGATCCTGCGCGGGTGCGACCCAGCCGGAGGAGGGCAGGAGATCCCACCGTACGGACACCAGGGCGACCAAGATCATCCCGGCGAGAAAGGCCGGGATCGCGATGCCGACCTGGGAGAGTGCGGTCAAGGCGATTCCGTCCAGGTGACGGTGCCGAACGGCCATGACGGTGCCGAGCGGGCCGGCGACTGCTGCGGCGACGAGGAGCGCTGCGCCCACGAGCCATCCGGTGACTGCGAGTGCGTCGAACAGTCGGGGTGCGATCTGCTCACCGGTGACATAGCTCGCGCCCATGTCACCGGTGAGCAGCCCGGCCATCCAGGAGGCGTACTGGGTGAGGAGGGGTTCCTCCAACCCGTACTCCTGACGCAGGCGGGCCACGGAGTCCTCGGATGCAGTGATCCCCAGGGCGACTCGTGCCGGATCGCCGGGGAGTACCTGCATGAACCCGAAGACGACGATGCTGCTGACGAAGAGACTCGCCAGCAGGATCAGGCCGCGACGGGCGAGCGTCAATGCCATCGGGTCGTCACGAACGGGTGACGGCCGTCACGTCGAAGGATTCGCTGAGCAGGTTCTCGGGTAGGCCGGCGATGCCTTTCTTGGCCACCATGAGGTTGGGCATGAGGAAGAGCCAGTCGGAGGCGGAGTCCTCGGCGATCATGCGAGCGGCCTCTTTCATCTTGGCGATCTGTGTGGCTTCGTCGCCGCTGTCGGCGGCTTCGAGCGCAGCGGTGACTGCAGGGTTGCGGTAGTGGATGTAGTAGTCGGGGTTCCCGTAGACCTGTGCGAGGTCGCGGGGCTCGACGTGCGCCACGATCGACGCATCGTAGTCACTCTTCTGCAGGACGTTGGTGAGCCACGCGGGGAATTCCAGCTGGTCGAGTTTGACCACGAAGCCGACCTGTTCGAGTTGGCTCTTCACGATCTGCCCGCAGGACACCGCGTAGGGGACGGCAGGCAGTCTCAACCGGATGGTGACGGTGGGCATCTTGGCCTGTGCCAGGAGGTTCTTGGCCTTCGCCGGGTCGTAGGGCGCGATGGTGGTGAGGTCTTCGTACCACGGGTCGCTGGGCGGGACCATGCTGCCGATGGTCTGTCCTTTGCCGCCCCAGCATTTTTCGATCAGGCTCTTGCGATCGATGGCTGCGCGGGCAGCCTGGCGGACCACCTTGTCCGCGAAAGGCCCGCGGGCGTTGTTGAAGGACAGGACTACTTCACTGTTCGTGGTTCCGTTGACGGTGACATATTTCTCAGTGTCCTTGAACCGGTCGACGGCATCCGGCTGGACGACGGAGAGCACGTCGATGCTTCCGGTGAGCATGGCGTTGTTCAGGGCCGAGGTGTCGGCCATGTACTTGAAGGTGACTTTGTCGTGGTGCGGTTTGGCACCCCAGTAGTCCTTGTTGCGGGCGAGGACCAGAGAGTCCCCGGGGGTCCATTTCTCGACCTTGTACGGGCCGGTGCCGACCGGTGTCTTGGCGAGATCGCCGACGCCGGTGCGGGAGAACATGGCGCCGACCCTGGTGGCCGCCATTCGGAAGAGCCAGTCGTTGCTGGGTTTGTTCAGGAAGATCTGCACGGTCTTGGGGTCGGCGACCCGGACGTCCTTGACCATCTGCATCGTCTTGGCGACAGAAGTCGTCCAGTCCTTCTTGGCACGTTCGACGGAGAACTTGACGTCTTCAGCGGTGAACGCTGCGCCATTGGTGAACTTGGCGTCGTCACGCAGTTCGAAGGTGTAGGTGAGCCGGTCGGGCGAGACCCGCCAGGAGCGGGCGAGTCCGGCACCGATCCTCCCGTTCTGGTCGACTTTGACCAGTCCTTCGTAGACGTTGGTGAGCAGGGCCTGGGGAATTGCGGCTCCGTCGGTCTTCGTGAAGTCGAGGGAAGCCGGCGGGAGAACCATGCCGACGGTGAGTGACTGCCCGTTTCCTCCCGAGCCGTTGGCGCCGCCGGGACCCGGCTGCGACGATCCTGCGCTGCAACCGGCGATCAGGCCGGTTGCGACCGTGACCGCCGCGAGGCTGCGTACGCGGCGGGGCTTGTGCGTCATTCCTGTCCTCCGTGTGTGTGCCCCCGCTTCGCGGGGCTCGCTCGATCGTATGCCGTCCGCGATCGTGTTCTTGCCTCGCTGCGCCTGTGGGAGACAGGTGAGGCGATCAGGCGACTCGTCGCCGAAGCGGATTCATTTTCCAGGACACCCAAGTTACGGTCCAGTAGGTTACGGTGGCGTAAGGTGGTTCACCACGAAGGAGGGCCCATGGAACACCCACATCTGATCGGCCTGATCGACGAGTCTGCCTCGCACCACGGACACCGCACCGCACTCAGCGTCAAACGCTCCGAACAGTGGATACGGCTCTCCTACACCGCACTCAAGGACCAGACCCGGCATATCGCCAACGCTCTCGTCCGAGCAGGCATCGCCCCCGGCGACCGAGTGGCCGTCTTCGCCGGCAACAGTCCCGAATGGACGCTCGCCGACCTGGGCATCATGACTGCAGGCGCCATCACGGTGACGATCTACCAGACGTCCAGTCCCGAGCAGGTCCGGCACATCCTCGCCGACTCCGGAGCAGCCATCGTCTTCGTCGGTAGCGCCGCCGAAGCCCGGCGACTGGCCCCGGTCCGAGAGGAACTCCCCGAACTGAAGAAAGTCTTCTCCCTGTCGACCTCCGCCGAGGACGTGGAGAACGCGCCCCCGGGACTCATCGACGGCACCCTGGCCGACCTGCTCGCCCAGCCCACAGACCCCGAGGTGGCCTCCACCGTCGAAGCCCACCTCCGAACGATGGGGCACGACACCCTGGCCACGATCGTCTACACCTCCGGCACCACCGGCGAACCCAAGGGCGTCTGCCTCAGCCACGGCAACATCCTCGCCGAGGTCCTGGCCATGAAGGAACGCTTCCATCTGAGCCCCGGCCTGCGCAGCATGTGTTTCCTGCCGCTGTCCCACGTCTTCGAACGCAGCTGGACCCTCGTCGTCCTCGCCAACGGTATGGAGAACATCTACGTCACCAACCCCCGGACCGTCGCCGAGGCGATGGTCGAGATCCGACCCGACGCCTTCTGCTCGGTCCCCCGCCTCTACGAGAAGGTCTACGCCGTCGCCCACGAGCAGGCCGGCACCGGAGTGAAACGGAAGGTCTTCGACTGGGCCGTCCGCACCGGTTTCGCCACCCAGTCCCGTCGACGCGCAGGCAAGAGTGTCCCCGCGCATCTGCTCGCCGCGAATGCCATCGCCGATCGGCTCGTCCTGCATCGGGTCAGGGACGCCGTGGGCGGCCCCAAGCGACTCATGGCCAGTGGTGGAGCAGCTACGCGCCGCGAAGTCATCGAATTCTTCCTGGCAGCAGACCTCGAGGTCTACGAAGGGTACGGACTCACCGAGACCGCACCCATGGTCAGCTGCAACTCCGTCGGCCAGGTCCGCATCGGTTCCGTCGGTCGCCCCATCCCACGCTGCGAAGTCCGGATCGCCGACAACGGAGAGATCCTCGTCCGCGGACCCAACGTCTTCAACGGTTACTGGCACGCACCGGAACTCACCGAGGAGGTCTTCACCGACGGCTGGTTCCGCACCGGCGACATCGGCCACCTCGACGAGGACGGTTATCTGTATGTCACCGACCGACTCAAGGACCTGATCATCACCGCTCAGGGAAAGAACATCGCGCCGGCCCCGCTGGAGAACCACCTCTCCGCCGACCCGCTGATCGAGTCCGCCGTGGTCGTCGGCGACAACCGCAAATACCTGGTCGCTCTGCTGCAGCCCAACTTCGCAGGTCTGGAAGAGATCGGACACAGCCGCGGCTGGCCCGTCAGTGATCGGAACGCACTGGTCCACCACCCCGATGTCCAAGCACTCTACGAACAGAAAGTGACGGCTGCCGGCCAGGGGATGGCCCGGCACGAGCAGATTCAGAAATTCCGGCTGCTCCCCGGGGACCTGAGCGTCGACTCAGGTGAGATCACCCCCACATTGAAGGTGAAACGCCGGATCGTCGCAGAGCACTTCGCACATCTCATCGAGGACATGTACGGGCCGGAAAGCGCCCGGGTCTGAACCTCGCCGGGCCAGGTCCTCTTGGCTGCGGCTGCACGTCGCAGCCAAGAGGACCCTCGGGGCTCAGCCGGCGACCATCTGGCTGAAAGTATGGATGAGCAGGCCCGCCAGGCCACCGACCAGCGTGCCGTTGATCCGGATGAACTGCAGGTCCCGCCCCACGTGCAGTTCGATCTTCTCCGCTGCCTCCTGGCCGTCCCATCGGGCGATCACCTGGGAGATGATCGGTGCAAGCTCCCCGCCGTAGCTGTCCACCATGAAAGCGATGGCATCACCCGCACGGGCGTCCACCCGCTCCCGCAGGTCTTCCTCCGTGGTCAACCGCTCCCCCAAGCGTCGTAGTTCTTTGGCGATCCTCGATCGCAGCAACCCTTCCGGGTCCTCCAACGCACGTTGCAGGCCTGCGCGGAGCACCTCTGCGATGGCCAGTGCGGCATCGGAGGTCTGAGGGTGAGTCAGCAGTCGACTCTTCAACGTCTCAAGACGCTCCATCGTGGCGGGGTCCTGCTGCATGTCACGTGCCAGGTCGCTCAGCAGATCGTCCAGGGCTGCACGGATCCGATGATCCGGGTCGTCACGGACCGCGCACACCCAACTGACCGCTTCGAGGTGTGCCCGGTCGGCGATCATGCCGTTCACCCATCCCGGAGTCCATCCGGGCGCCCGCTCCCCGACGATGGCATTGAACGTCTCCGGGTTGTCCCGCAGCCAGGCATGGGCCTCGATGACCAGGAGGTCCACCAAGGAGTGGTGCAGGCCGTCACGGACGATCTCGGCCAGCAAGGCACCTGCCACAGGGCTCAACGGTTCGTCGTCCAGCCGAGGAATGACGGAGTGCTCGACCAGGGTGCGCAGGTCCTCGACCTCGACCCTGGTCAGGGCGTGCGAGAGGACCTGCGCGGATTCGTCGGCGAGTCGGCGGGCGTTCTCCTCGTCGTCGAGCCAGACACCGAGCCGCCGACTCACGTCGGCCGACATGAAACGCTCGCGAGCGGCCTCACCGGTCAGGAAGTTCCCGGTGACGAAGTCCTCCAGGCCTCGGGCGAAGGTGTCTTTCTTCTTGGGTACCAGGGCTGTGTGCGGAATGGGGATCCCCAGGGGATGACGGAAGAGTGCTGTCACGGCGAACCAGTCGGCCAGCGCTCCGACCATGGCGGCTTCAGCAGCCGCGTTGACATAACCCCAGAATCCGCCCTGATGCAGAGTGGCCAGGAAGATCAGTGCGGCGATCACCAACAGGGAAGTGGCGATGCGCCGCATCCGAACGAAGTCGCGACGACGTTGTTCGTCGGCGACGGACAAAGCGATGGTGGGCATGCGGGCATTCTTCCAAGGGTCGTGGCATCCTGCGCGTGTGCACTCTGCTTACCTCAGGTCATTACGGGAAGCCCTGTCCCGGAGCCGCTTCCGGGCCCTGGAGCCGTCAAGACTGCGCAGACGCTCGGTACCGACCCTGTGGACGGTGTCCCGCCTGACCTCGGCTGCGGTCCTGGCCTATCTCCTGGCGGTGGCAGTGAATCCCGGACTGACCGACCTGACAGGTCCGCTCACCGCGCTCCTGGTGGTCCAGACGAGTCTGTACGCCACCTTGAAGATGGGGGTCTTCCGCATCCTGTCCGTCCTGACCGGAGTCCTCGTGGCGATCGCCGTCTCCGCCTGGGTCGGTCTGTCGTGGTGGAGCCTGGGCCTGGTGATCGCGGCCTCCCTGTTGATCGGATCGCTCCTCCGCCTGGGGGACAACCTCCTGGAAGCCCCGATCAGTGCCATGTTGATCCTCGGCGTCTACGCCCATGACATCGCAGCGGAGACTAGGGTCCTGAACACGTTGATCGGCGCGGGCGTGGGGGCGGCCTTCTCCTTGTTGCTTCCGCCTTCGGTGGCCCCGCACAGCGCCGAGGAAGCCCTGTTGGAGGTCGCCGAGGAAACCGCGGAAGCGGTGCGTCGTTCCGGCAGGGAGATGGCCGAACAGCTCGACCGGCGACGGGTGACCTCTTGGCTGCACGAAACCCATTCATTGCTGCCACTGGTCGAATCGGCCGCGGAATCGGTGGCCCAGATCGAAGAGAACCGTCGCCTCAACCCGCGCGCCCTGGTCCGTGCCGATGTGGTCCCCATCCTGCGCAGCGGAGTATCCACCTTGGACCGCACGATCCTGTCCCTACGGGCGATGTTCCAGTCCCTGGAGGACGAACTCCCCGTCACTGCAGGCCACCCCTCGGCCCGCGGGGTGGGCTATGACGACGAACTCCGTGGAGCTTTCTCCGTCGTGCTGATCGATATGGGCGATGCCATCGCCGCCTTCGGCACCTTGGTGGTGGCCGAAGCAGAAGGACGCCAGGACGAGGCGGAAGAAGCACTCGCCGAGACCTTGGAGATCCTGCGGGAGACCCGGGCCATCCTCACCGACCTGTACTTCGTCGACGGGCGGGACAATCCTTCGGCCTGGCTCCTGAGAGGATCGGTCCTGGCCTCCATCGAGGCGGTTCTGCGCCATCTGGACGTAGAAGAGCGCTCTCGCCAACGGGCTCGGCGAGCCGAGACCGAGCGGGCCCGTAAGGTGCACGTCATGCCGAACCTTCCGCGGATTCCCGGCGTGCGGGCGACGAAGAGCGACCCACCGTCCTCGGGCGGCGACCGCTCCGACCGCTGAGCTGTCCTTGCCGGAGGCCCCCGCGACACCTCGGTGGGCCCCGAACCACGAAAGGGTCGGGGGCCCACCGAGGACGTCTCAGAAGCGGTGCGGGGCGTGCATCCACACCGCGACATCGAGATGACGCAGCAGATGCTTCGGATCCGGCACGACTGTGCCTGGTTCTTCCGCAGTACGTTCGATGAGTCGCGTGAGGTGTTCACGGACGTCGTCATGCCCCAGCACCCAGGCGAAGACCTGCCAGTCGACCTGGTAGCGCGAAGGCCACAACCGTAGGTAACGGCAGACGACCTCGTCGCGTACCGGGAAGAGGTCAGGGCGTTTACGAGCGCACAATTTCGCAGCCGTGGCCCAGTTCACCTCGTAACGTTCCCGGGTCGGCGGAACCAGTTCCCTTAAGTACTCGTACAGTTCGACCATATTCGCCAGGGTCTCGGGCGTTGCCTCCTCCAGTCTCGCGTCCACGGGGAGGCGCTCGACCGAGAGCAGTTCGTTGATCTTCTCCCGGGTGGGCCCGGGCTCGAGGAGCGCCCGTACCGCGCGCGGAGGGATCTTCACGTCGAGGAGAGTGACGGCAAGCAGGTCCTCGCAGTCGATGCTCTCCGGATCGGACCGACAGGCGTCCACGAATGTGGCTCCTGCAAAATTGGCATCCGGAGTGTAATACCGGGTGAGACGTTCTGGCGTCCGCGGATCTCGCAACGCCGTCCAGACGCGGTCCAGAGCAGGTTCTAGGTACAGGTCTGCATTGCGCCAACCCTCGGTGACCGGCAACCGATCGTTCGCCATGTCGCTACCTTTCGCGGACGTATCCAACGGCGGCACAACATCTGAGCTGCGCTGCCCAGGGTCAGCATAGCCAGGTCCCACGAAGGGGCGCGCACCGCAGGGGGTTCCGAGGACTGAGCTGCGACAGGCCGGTGGGGTGGTGACGACAGATCTGTCGTCACCACCCCACCGGTGCCCCGTGCGTCACAGAGGTCAGCTGCACCCTGAGGTGCTACCGCACCCTTCACAGACGTAGCAGCTTCCTGCCGGACGCATCTTCGTCCCGCAGGTCATGCACATCGGGGCGTCGGCGACCTTGCCCTGGAACTGTTCCATGAGCTCGGCGGAGCTGTGGATCTTCACGTCGACCTCGCGGGCCGCGGCGGCTCCGCTGTCCGAAGAGACCTCGATCTTGCGGTTCTCCCGGCGGGCGAGATCCCGGCGCAGACTCTCCCCCGCGCTCTGGGAGAAGTTCTCGATCTCCTCCTCGATCTCCTCCTCCGCGTCGGTGATCGGAGCGTAGGATCCGGTCTCCAACTGACGGGCCCGTTCCTCCGCACTGTGGATGCCCATGAAGGAACGCGACTCGAAGTCCAGGTAGTCCAGCGCCAGACGACGGAAGACATAGTCCATGATCGACTGGGCCATGCGGACGTCCGGGTCGTCGGTCAGCCCGGCAGGCTCGAAACGCAAGTTGGTGAACTTCTCCACATAGGTCTCCAGCGGCACGCCGTACTGCAGCGCGACCGAGACCGCCAAGGAGAAGGCGTCCATCAGGCCGGCCAGGGTCGACCCCTGTTTGCCGAACTTCAGGAAGATCTCACCGAGCCCACCGTCGGGATAGGTCGACGCGGTGAGATAGCCTTCAGCACCACCCACGGTGAACGAGGTCGTCATCGACTCCCGACGTTTGGGCAGACGCTTACGCACCGGACGGTACTCGATGACCTTCTCCACCACGGGCACGCTCTCCTCCGGGGCCACGGTCTCCTTCTTGGAGGCCTTGGCATCGGACAGCGGCTGCCCCACCTTGCAGTTGTCCCGGTAGACAGCCAGCGCTTTCAAGCCCAGCTTCCAGCCCTGCAGATAGACATCCTCGATGTCCTCGATGGTGGCGCTCTCGGGCAGGTTCACCGTCTTGCTGATGGCTCCGGAGAGGAAAGGCTGACAAGCGGCCATCATGCGGACATGGCCCATCGGGGAGATCGCCCGTGCACCCATGGCGCAGTCGAAGACCTCGTAGTGTTCCGGTTTCAACCCAGGAGCGTCGATGACATGGCCGTGATCGGCGATGTACTCGACGATCGCCTCGACCTGTTCCTCCTGGTATCCCAGCTTGCGCAGAGCCCGCGGGATGGTCAGGTTCACGATCTGCATCGACCCGCCGCCGACCAGCTTCTTGAACTTGACCAGCGAGAAGTCCGGCTCGATACCGGTGGTGTCGCAGTCCATCATGAAGCCGATCGTGCCGGTGGGGGCCAGCACGGACGCCTGGGCGTTCCGGAAACCGTGCTCGGCACCGATCGCGACCACGTCGTCCCAGGCTTTGGTGGCCTCGGCGTGGATGCCTCGGTCCATGTCGTCCAGGGTGCGGATCTCCGCGTTCGCGGAGCGGTGCATCTGCATGACCCTCTGGTGAGCTTCGGCGTCGCGGGCATAGCCGGTGTACGGCCCGACGATCCCGGCCATCTGGGCAGAGCGACGGTAGGCGGCTCCGGTGAGCAGACTGGTGATCGCGGCGGCGAGGCTTCGTCCGCCCTCGGAGTCGTAACCGTGCCCGGTCGCCATGAGCAGCGCACCCAGGTTCGCGTACCCGATCCCGAGCTGACGGTAATCGACCGTCGTCTTCCCGATCGACTCGGTCGGGAAGTCGGCGAAACAGATCGAGATGTCCATCGCCGTGATGACGAGTTCGACCACCTCCGCGAAGGTCGCGGCGTCGAAGGTGTCGTCCGACCGGAGGAACTTCAGCAGGTTGAGGCTGGCCAGGTTGCAGCTGGAATTGTCCAAGGACATGTATTCCGAGCAGGGGTTGCTCGCCGTGATCCGACCGGCTTCCGGGTTGGTGTGCCAGGAGTTGATGGCGTCGTCGTACTGGATGCCGGGGTCGGCGCACTCCCAGGCCGCCTTGGCGACCTTGCGGAAGAGGCCACGGGCGTCGATCTCTTCGATCACCTCACCGGTCATCCGAGAGGTCAGCCCGAAAGCTGCGCCTTCTTCCACCGCCTTCATGAAGGTGTCGGAGACCCGCACGGAGTTGTTCGCGTTCTGGTACTGGACGGAGACGATGTCACGACCGCCCAGGTCCATGTCGAAACCAGCGTCGCGCAGAGCACGGATCTTGTGCTCCTCGCGTGCCTTCGTCTCGACGAACTCCTCGATGTCGGGGTGGTCGATGTCCAGGACGACCATCTTCGCCGCGCGCCGGGTCGCTCCGCCGGACTTGATGGTCCCGGCGGAGGCGTCCGCACCGCGCATGAAACTGACCGGGCCAGAGGCCGTGCCACCGGAGGACAGGAGTTCCTTGCTGGAGCGGATCCGGGAGAGGTTGAGGCCCGCACCGGAACCCCCCTTGAAGATGAATCCTTCTTCCTTGTACCAGTTCAGAATCGACTCCATGGAGTCGTCCACGGACAGGATGAAGCAGGCGCTGACCTGTTGCGGACTGGAGGTCCCGACGTTGAACCAGACCGGAGAGTTGAAACTGAAGATCTGGTGGAGCAGACAGTAGGTCAGCTCGTGTTCGAAGATCTCGGCGGCCTCGTCGTCGGCGAAGTATCCGTGTTCCTTGCCCGCCAGCACGTAGGTCAGTACGACCCGATCGATCAACGTCTTCAGGGAGGACTCACGCTGAGGCGTACCCACCGCACCGCGGAAGTACTTCGTGGTGACGATCGTGCTGGCGTTGACCGACCAGAAGTCGGGGAATTCCACTCCGTGCTGCTCGAAGATGGTCTCGCCGGTCTTCCAGTTGGTCTGGACGACGTCACGCCGCTCCCAGGTCACCGCCTCGTAGGGATGCACTCCGGGAGTGGTGAAGATCCGCTCCACGCGCACGCCCTTCGCCGAGCTGCCTTCCGCTCGGGCGCGCGCGCCCGTGGTTTTCGTCATGGCTGTTCCTTCCGTCCGGAATGGTGCGGATTCGCTGTGGTGGTCGGCGCGGGGTGTCGCCGATCCGAAGTTCGGTGATGACGCGTCAGGCGTCTTCGGAGGGCACTTTCTCTGCCCGCAGCAGAGCGATGGCTCCTTCGAAGTCCTCGAGCGAGTCGAAGGCCTGGTAGACGGACGCGAAACGCAGGTAGGCGACCTCGTCCAGTTCTCGAAGAGGAGGGAGGATGGCCAGACCGATCTCATGGGCGTCGATCTCGGCGTGCCCCTGGGCTCGTACGGTTTCCTCGACCCGCTGGGCCAGACGCGCCAGGTCGTCCTCGTTGACCGGCCTTCCCTGGCAGGCCTTCCGCAGACCGGCGACGATCTTCGCCCGGCTGAACGGTTCACCCACGCCGGACCGTTTGAGCACGGTCAAGCTGGCGGTCTCGATGGTGGTGAAGCGGCGCTCGCAGGAAGGGCACTGGCGGCGGCGTCTGATGACGGTGCCGTCATCAGATGTCCGGCTGTCGATCACGCGACTGTCGGTGTGACGACAAAACGGGCAGTGCAAAGCGCCTCTCCTTTCGGTGGTCCCGGTCGTGGGCCGGATGCGCGGCTGGCTTCCGTGCCGTGAGTCCCCTCGCCGAGGGGCGATCCGTGGATGATCCTGTGGACAAACTGTGGAGAAGCCACCATAGCCTGAGGACTACATGTGGATAAGAAGCATGTCGATCACCACTAGATGTAGGGATCGTAAGGCCGCAGGGCCTTGGTCGCCAAACTCGACGCGCAGGATCGGCCGAGTGGCGCACCGGCCCTCACTCATCGGCCGACCGTGTCATTTCTCGAGGTCAGATAGCGGTTCTGCAACCAAAGGGCGCTTCCGGGTGCACGGCTGGCCGCATTTGCGCCCCCGGGTCCGGGATGAGCACGCGGACGCCGGTCGCCCCAACGGCGCTGGCAGGAAGCGTCGCACTCCGGGAGGAACCTGCATCGAAGAAAAATTCAGACGCGCCCCGGCCCGGCGTGTCGCTCCACCGGGTCGATCCTGGTCACATGTTGAGCATCTCTCAGGTCACTTGGACAACCGACCAGAAACATGACAAAACAGACATATGCGATCTGCTGTGACCTCCCAGGGTGCCTCACCCACTCCGGGCCGAGTTGCGGAGCGGACCCCGAGGAGGCCGCGGACGAAGACCTGCTGCACTCGAGCCCTCCCCGCCTGGGCCGCCGGCATCGTTCTGTGCCTAGCGCTCACCGCCTGCACCGGTGAGCCCCCAGCCATCCGCCGGACCTCGAACAGGCCCGCCCCCGTGAGCTCGACCACGGAGAGCTACGACGTGCTCGCCGCCCTACCCACCGGCGCCAAGGAGGAGAATCAGCGGGGATCCGAAGAATTCGCACGGTACTTCTTCCTCTCGGTGAGCAGGGCACTGGAAAATCCCGCCCCCGGGCAGCTCCCACGTCTCTGTCTACCCGGTGTCAAGAGCTGCCTCCGGTTCGACGAGGACATCGCAACACTCGCAAAAGCAGAACAACATGTGTCCGGCCCGGAACTCGATGTCCTCAGTACCGAATGCGTCCTCTACAAGAGCAAAACACAGGTGAATACCCAAGTCGTGGTGAAGGTCAGATTCGGCGCAACACAGAAAGTCGACCGGAACGGTAGAACGATCGGCCAATGGAGCACCCCCGGGACTCGCCAATACCTGACATATCTGCAATGGACAGAAGAAAGCTGGCGGGTCGAGTCGATCAAGATCCTTCCCGGTGCGAGCGAGTCATGAAAACGGGAACAGCACTGTTCACGGCCCTCCTGATCTGCCTACCTTTCGCCGCACACGCCGCCGATGGCTCCGGCAGCGAACACTTCGACGGCACCGTCGACCGCGATGGAGCCGTGGTCAACGGATCTGGAGGACACGCCCCTGGCCGGGCCGCCACACCGAGAAATCGGACCGCGCCCGGAACCGAGATGCCTGCAGAATGGTCCCCGCCTGTCGAATACCGTGACGTGCCGAGCTGTCCGGAGAACTCCCCCTCCAACCCGGAAGTCGTCTTCTGCCTCGGTGCTATCGAACCCTGCGCCAAACGGAAGAACGGCCGGGGTTACCTCTCCCGGGTCTACATGAGGAGACAGGGAGAGAACAGCTGGAGCTACCTCGGCGCCACATGCGCACCGGAGGAGATCACCGGCGAAGCACCACGGAAAGAACTCACTGTCGCAGACATCCAACGTGTCTTCACACATCTTTCTTTTGCCACCCCCGTGCCCTCAATGCAGCCGGTGGACAATCAGAGTCTCATCAACCTCCCGGTCTATTTCCAGATGTCATGGCCTCCAGAAGGTCATCAACCAGGGAGCACCCATTCAGCAGATCTCCTGGGTCATCGGATCGACATCGCGGTGACTCTCCAACAGATCGAATACATCTTCGGGGACGGGCAATCCAGCGGGCCGACCCGCTCGGTCGGCGGCCCGTACCCCACGGGTGACATCCGTCATGCCTATCGCACCGCAGGCATCTACAGCCCTTCGGTGACCGTTGCTCTCGGCGCTAACTACCGGGTCGACGGCGGGCCGTGGGCGACGCTGCCCGGGATCTCCTCCAGGAACACGTCCTTCCCGCAACTCACCGTGCACACTGCGAGCAACCGGCTGCGCAGCTGACCTGAACCACCGGATAGTTCTCTGGACATACACCAGTAACATGTTCCGCTGGGAACACCGGTGCGGCACCGGGCGTGGAGGACATGCTCCCGAGGCCTCCTCCCTGAGGAGACCGGGTCGTCCCAGCGCCAGATGATCCGATGACGATGACGCCGAGGGAGAAGGTCATGGCACCGATCCGTCGCACACCGCAGGTCAGATGCACGATCGAACTCACCACGCGGCAGAAGGACATCCTCGAGGTCATCCGTTCCTCTGTCCACCAGCGCGGATATCCGCCCAGCCTTCGCGAGATCGGTGAGGCAGTCGGGCTGACGAGCCCCAGCAGCGTCGCCCACCAACTCTCCACCCTGGAACGCAAGGGATATCTGAAACGGGACCAGAACCGTCCTCGCGCGGTCGAAGTCGTCGATGTCGCGCCCTCCTCCTTGCCCCGTAGGCCAACCAGGTCCCCGGTACGAGGACCCGGATCGCCGTGCGAGGCCATCGCGCCCTCTCCGGGAGGCTGTCCGAAACCCGCCTACGTCCCCCTGCTGGAAGGCATCACCGAGTGCCCGTCCACCGCGTCCGAACAGGAACCACGGGATGTTTTTCCTCTACCCAGACAGGTGGTGGGAGATGGTGAGCTCTTCCTCCTCCAGGTCGACGGCGACTCCATGGTCGACGCCGCCATCTGTGACGGCGACTGGGTGGTGGTCCGGCGACAGCCGTCGGCGGAGAACGGGGACGTTGTGGCTGCGCTGATGGAGGGAAAGACCACCGTGAAGACCTTCCGGCGGCGTGACGGGCATATCTGGCTGCTCCCCCACAACGACCTCCACGCCCCGATCCTCGCCGATGACACAGTGATCCTGGGACGGGTCACCGCTGTTCTGCGCCGCATCTGAATCCCACTACGCGAAGGCGCACCCGACCGAGCCACTCACCGACCAGGTCACCGATGATCCTCCATGCTCGATAACGCTGAGTTATCCTCTTGACATGATCGATGCTGCCGGCTTACGGGTGATGAAAGCAATCGCCGACGAAGGTAGCTTCACCGCCGCCGCAACAGCGCTGGGATACTCCCAACCTGCCATCTCCCAGATGGTTCGTCGGCTCGAACAACGCACCGGGACGGTGCTGGTCGAACGGGTCGGTCGCAGCGTCCGACTCACCGAAGCCGGACGGGTACTCTCCCGGCACGCGGTCGGTGTCCTGGCCGCACTCGAATCAGCCGAAGAAGAGGTTGCCGCAATCGCCGGTCTCCGGGCAGGTCGGGTCCGACTCATGGCCTTCCCTTCAAGCTCGGCCACTCTGGTCCCTCAAGCCCTTGCCCTCGTCCGAGAGCGTTATCCCGACGTCCACGTCCGGTTCGCCGAGGCAGAACCTCCCGAGTCCTTGGCCGCGTTACGTGCCGGTGACTGCGATATCGCCGTAGCCTTCACCTACGAAGGGACCGATCTGGGGCGAGGCGAAGAGGACCTGGAGCTCTTCAAGACCGAAGTTCTCCTGGAGGACGAGGTACGCCTTGTCGTGCCCACCGGGCATCCTCTGGCCGAAGAACCTGTTGCGCATATCGCCCAACTGACCGAGGACACCTGGATCGCAGGATGCCCCCGTTGCCGAGGACACCTGGTCCAAGTCTGCGCGACAGCCGGTTTCACTCCCGAAGTCAGTTTCGAGACTGACGATTACGTCGCTGTTCTCGGATTCGTGGCCGCTGGGCTGGGAGTCGCGCTCATCCCCGACCTGATCCTGCGCAGCGCCTCCAATCCCGGCGTACACATCCTGCCGATCGACCCGCCCTCCAGGCGAACCGTGATGGCGGTCACCACTCCGGACCTCACACGGGTGCCCGCGGTCCAGGCCACCATCCAGGCTCTGTCGGACAGTGCCTCCCGACTTCTGCGCATGGCACCTCTGTCCATGCCTGTCTGATCCCTCTGTCCCTGGTCACGCCCCGGGCCGCATCACCGCGAGTTCGTCCTCCACGACGCAGAACAGAATGTCACCGCCCTGATCTGTCCGATAGACCGGCGCGCCCACCCTGGCCAGGGTCGACATCAACGACGGCGCCGGATGCCCGAAGGTATTACGGGCTCCCACGGAGATCACAAAAGATCGAGGCGCCAGTTTCTCCAGCAACTCCGGATCGTGATTCGCCGAACCGTGATGGGCCACCTTCACCACATCGACAGGGTCGCCCACTCCCTCTCTGCTCAGCCTGCGTCGTAGCTCTGTCCCCGCCTCCCGCTCGACATCGGCCAGGAGCAACAACCTCAGTCGGTCCACCCGGACGTCCAACACCACCGAGTTGTTGTTCGTGACCGAACCGGATGCCAAGGGCACCGCAGGCAATCGGACCTGCGCCTGAGCTCTGCTCCACGTCAGCTGTTCGTCAGGTGCAAGACGACGCAGAGGTAGCCCTCGTCCTGCGGCCAGCCCGGAGATCCGACGGAACTCTGCTTCAGGCTCATCGACCACACCCAACAGGAGTTCACCAACCTCCCGGTCCCTGAGCACCTGGTCGATACTTCCGCTGTGGTCCCGATCCAGATGAGTCAGGACGACTGCGTCCAGACGCTCGACCCTCAGTCCCGTGAGGCAGTCCCCCACTCTGCTGTCCACCGGACCCGTGTCGACCAGGACCGCGGAGCCCTCCCCCGAACGAATGACCAGGGCATCCCCCTGGCCCACGTCACAGGCGACGAAGGACCACTGCGGATGAGGCCACGGCCCCATCCGGGCTGGGAACACCGCAGCCACCACCAGGACCAGCACGCCGACCACGATCGATGGACGTCGCGTCCCGAACTCTCGGAGCCAGGGCAGCATCGCGATACCGGCCACGGTCAATCCGCCCAGGAGCAGCGCACCGCCGACACCTCCCGGCCAGGGGATCGAAGCGAAAGGCACCCGCGCGCATCTGTGAGCCACTTCGGCGATGCCCAGAACCGGAATCGCAGCTGCCCACGCAACCACCGAACCGACCCCGACGTGGAAAGAGGATAGAACTGCCGCCGCCACACCCAGAACAGTGGCTGGGGCCACCAGAGGAGCAGCCACGATATTGGCGACGACTCCGATCATGCTGATCGAACCGGACAACAGGACGATCAACGGTGCACAGGCCAGGTGAGCAGCAACCGGAATGGCCACCATCTCACCGAGAAAAGCCAGACGGTCGGGCAACCGGCGGGCGATCGCCCTGCTCCACGGCCCTGCGAAGACGAGCAGACCGGCTGTTGCCGTCACACTCAACGCGAAACCATATGACCTGGCCAACCACGGATCGATCAGCAGGAGCAGCACCATCGCGGCTCCCAGAGCAGGCAGGCCTCCGCCTTTCCGGGAGGTCTGCACCCCCATCAGGCCGACAGCACCCATGACGGCAGCTCGGATCACACTGGGCTCAGGGCGGGCCATCACCACGAATCCGGCCAGGAGCAGCGCAGCGACCGCAGGCCTGAACCGTCGAGGAAGACGGCAGCCTCGGGCCAGAGCCAGCGCAGCGGCAAGCACGATGGCCACATTCGACCCGCTCACCGCAGAGAGATGAGTCATCCCGGTGACCTTCATGTCAGCGATCAGGCGTTCCGAGGCCTGGCCGGTGTCACCGATCACCAACCCGGGAAGGAGCCCCGGCGCATCCCCGGGAAGAGCTGCGGCCGCGGAACGCAGCGAAGAACGGACGTGTTCAGCCAGGTCGGCGATAACGCCCGGGGCATCCAACACCTCTGCCGTTCCTTGCGCAGTGACCAGTGCGACGACGTCCTGGCCGGGCTCGGCAGGTGCCAGACGCCCGGTGAAACGCACTTTTTCCTGCCATCGACGCTCGGCCCACGGGGTGGAGCCGATCACCAGGACGGTGGCATTCACCTGACGTCGCGTCCCCCTGCCCTCCACCTGGTCGACCTGAACGCGGGCCGACCACCGCGCCGGGCCGTCGTCACCCGACTGGTTCGTCCGACGCGGGTCGGTGACCAAGGCGCCCTGAAGCGTGACCACAGCTTTTTGACCGGCCAGGTCGGCCAACCCTCCGCTCTCCCTGACAATGCTTCCCGCAGCTCCGGCCGACAGCAGCACAGCGGTGACGACCGCTGCCGCAGTGACCGGGGCCGTCCATCTTCCGCCGCTGCGCCACCACCAGGTTGCTGCGCCCAGGCATGCCGCAGCTCCGGCGCTTGCGCAGACCGTGATCGGGCGATGGGGCAGCATGACGACCAGTGATACCCATCCGGCGACGGCCGGTACCACCAGCCTCATATCGAGCACGCCCTGTGCAGGTGTGGAGGACATCTCAGAGAGTGACGAGCGGAGTGATCTGATCGAGCAGCTTCGGTCCGATGCCGGGAACCTCCTGCAGTTCCTTCATGGACGTGAACCGACCGTGAGCCTGGCGCCATTCCACGATGCGCCGAGCAGTCACCGGGCCCACTCCGGGCAGTGCGTCCAGAGCTGCGGCATCAGCGGAGTTCACATTGACCTTGCCTGCGGGCTGGGAAGAGAGCTTCCCTCCTGGAGCATTTCCGGCCGGAGCAGGGGGAACAGCTTCACCTTGAGCAGGTACGACCAGTTGCTCTCCGTCGGTAACGACCCGGGCCAGATTCACCTGACGGGTATCTGCCTGGGCGGTCAGTCCACCGGATGCGGCGATCACTTCTTCAACCCTGGAGCCTGATGTCGTCCGGATCACCCCGGGGCGTTTCACCTGACCGACGATGTGGACGACCACCGTCGCTGCCGACGAACGTCCTTGGCTCGGAGTCGGATCCGCTGCATTCGATCTGGGCTGCCCACTCGGCCCAGGGGTTGGCTGTTGTCGGGAGTCACCGCTCCTGTTCGATGATCCCACCGGCGTCGGCGCCGAGGAGGACGAGGCCATGAACACCCGCACCCCCATCACCACGGCCACAAGAAGACCGATGACGACCAACCCCCACACCGCACCCCACGCCGGTCTGACCCGACAATTCCGCAGCATGGGCGGAAGTGTCAGCAGACGCTCGTGATCCCGGGTGCGCGGACCTGGTCGGGTTCTGTCCGGACCTGGCACGTCCGGATCATCAGAAGGCAGACTCTCGGAGTCGCTCCTGGGGAGGAGGACCGTTTCCACCGCGGCATCGGTCTGGGCCGGCCTGGACCGCCTGACCAGGGCTAGGACACGATCTGTGGGCGGCGGGGCAGGAGAGGTCGAACGCATGCCGTCAGGCTGCCAAGAAGAACTGCCTCCGGAGCGCTTCCGCATCTCTGCTGGGGATCGATAGGCCGTTCCCTAGAAGGTTGTGGACATCGCACCGCCGAGGTAGAGGAACGGACTGGCGGTCGGCCTGCTTACCGTGCTGCTTGCTACGGCAAGCAGACCGACATGTCCGTGAGGGCGGTGATTCGACCCGTGCAGGTCGGTCAACCGGCGACGATATTGACCAGTTGAGGTGCTCGCACGATGACCTTGCGCACCGTCTTGCCCTCCAGCATCCCGGAGATACGCTCGGTGCTCAGCGCAAGCTGTTCGAGCTCCTCGGCGGTGATCTGCGCGGGTACCTGAACCCGTTCACGGACCTTGCCCTGGATCTGGATCACGCATGTCACCGTGTCCTCCACCAGAAGTTTCGGGTCCGCTTCAGGGAAAGCCGCAAAGGTCAGCGACTCGTCGTACCCCAGACGGGCCCACAGCTCCTCGGCGATGTGCGGAGCAACCGGGGCGACCATCAGCACGAGCTGTTCAGCAGCTTCGCGGGGCACCTCGTCAAGCCTGGTCAAACCGTTGTTCAGCTCGATCAGTTTGGCGATGGCGGTGTTGAATCGCAGTCCGGCGTAATCAGCGGCGACCCCGTCTGCGGTGCGGGCGACCAGTCGTGCTGTCGTCTCGTCCATCGGGCGATCGACGACTCTGAGGTCACCGGTGGTCTCGTCGACCACATTGCGCCACAACCGCTGGAGGAAACGTTGGGCGCCGACCACGGCACGGGTCTCCCAGGGCCGGGAGACCTCGAGCGGACCCATGCTCATCTCGTACACCCGGAAGGTGTCCGCCCCGTACTGTTCGTACATGTCGTCCGGGGTGGTCACGTTCTTCAGTGACTTGCCCATCTTCCCGTACTCACGGTTCACCGGCTGACCCTGCCAACGGTAGGACGGTTCACCACTGCCGTCGGTTGCCGGGACCTCCTCCACCTCTGCCGCGGGGACATACTGTCCACGGGCGTCGGTGTAGGCGAAAGCCTGGATGTACCCCTGGTTGAACAGTCTCCGGAAGGGTTCTTCACTGCGGACATGCCCCAGGTCGAAGAGGACCTTGTGCCAGAACCTGCTGTACAGCAGGTGCAGGACGGCGTGCTCGACGCCTCCGACGTACAGATCGACGCCGCCGGGGTCGACGACACCGGCAGGAGCACCGGCCACCGTCGTCGAACGCGGGCCCATCCAGTACTCCTCGACCGCGGGATCGACCAGCGCGGAGTCATTGGCCGGGTCGAGATACCGCAGCTCGTACCAACAGGAACCAGCCCAGTTGGGCATGGTGTTGGTCTCTCTGCGATAGCGGCGAGGTCCATCGCCCAGGTCGAGCTCGACGTGTACCCAGTCCTGAGCTCGGGACAGCGGCGGCTCCGGGGAAGAATCGGCATCGTCCGCGGCAAAAGTCTTCGGGCTGTAGTCAGGAACTTCCGGAAGCAGCACCGGCAGCATCGACTCGGGAAGCGCATGGGCCTGCCCGGCCTCGTCGTAGACGATCGGGAAGGGCTCGCCCCAGTACCGTTGGCGGCTGAACAACCAGTCCCGCAGGCGGTAGGTCACCGTTCCGTGGCCGAGCTCCTTCTCCTCCAACCACGAGATCGTCCGTGCCTTCGCTTCGCCCACGGACAGGCCGTCGACGGTCAGATCCCCGCAGCTGCTGTTCACGGCCACGCCGTCACCACAGAATGCGGCTCCGGCAGCTGTCGAACCGGCCCAGGCCGGATCCGCGACACCATCGACCACCGGGCTGACGACGTCGATGATCGGAAGTTCGAAGGCCTGCGCATAAGCGAAGTCCCGCTCGTCGTGGGCGGGCACGGCCATGATTGCTCCGGTGCCGTACCCCATCAACACGTAATCGGCGATGAAGACAGGAATCCGCCGGCCGTCCACCGGATTGACAGCATAGGCGCCGGTGAAGACACCAGTCTTCTGATCGCTGTCCAGCTGACGTTCGACATCACTCTTGCGGGAGGCGGCGAGTCGGTAACCGGCTACGGCCTCGACCGGCCCAGGCGCCCCGCCTGTCCAGATCTCGCGGGTACCTTCGGGCCAGGAACCCGACGGGGTCAGTTCATCCACCAGAGGATGCTCCGGCGCCAGCACCATGAAGGTCGCACCGAACAGGGTGTCCGGCCGGGTGGTGAATACCTCGATCGGTAGTGAGCGCCCGTCGGCGGCCTCGGCGAGGAAGGTGACCTGCGCCCCGCTGCTGCGTCCGATCCAGTTGCGCTGCATCAACTTGACCGGCTCGGGCCAGTCCATCCGCTCCAGGTCGTCGACCAGACGGTCGGCATATGCGGTGATCCGCATCATCCATTGCGACAGGTTCCGCTTGAACACCGGGAAATTGCCGCGTTCGGAACGCCCTTCGTTGGTGACCTCCTCGTTGGAGAGCACCGTTCCCAGCCCGGGGCACCAGTTCACCGGCGCTGCGGAGACATAGGCCAGGCGGCGCGCATCGAGGAGGTCGTTCCTCTCCTGGACGCTCAGGTCGGCCCACGCTCGCCCGTCCGGGGTCGGGAGCTCCCCTCTGGCGTACTTCTCCACCAAGTCCGTGATGGGGCGGGCCCGACCGGTGCCCTCCCCGGTTCGGCGAGGAGCGTGCTCGTCGTACCAGCTGTTGTACACCTGGAGGAAGATCCACTGCGTCCAGCGGTAGAAGTCCTCATCGATGGTCGACACGGAACGGCGGTCGTCATGACCCAGGCCCAGGCGTCTCAGCTGCCTTTTCATCGTGGCGATGTTCTCCTCGGTGGTGATCCGAGGATGCTGCCCAGTCTGCACGGCGTACTGCTCAGCGGGGAGGCCGAAAGCGTCATAGCCCAGGCAGTGAAGCACGTTCTTGCCGGTCATCCGTTGGTAACGGGAGAAGACATCCGTCGCGATGTAGCCCAGGGGGTGGCCGACGTGCAGACCTGCGCCGGAGGGATAGGGGAACATGTCCATCACGAAGAGCTTGTCCCGCCCGTTCACTCCGTCAGGGTCCGCCCATGGTCCTGCCGGATTCGGAGCGTGGAAGGTGTGTTCCGCCTCCCATCGGTCCTGCCAAGCCGTCTCGATCTGACCGGCCAGCTGGGCTGTGTACCGGAAGGGGGTCTCATTCATCGCTCTTCGTCCTCGCTCGCTCGTGCGGATGCGTGCGACACCTCATGTCGCCACCGACGCCGGGTACGACCTTCTGACATGGAAAAAGCCCCCTCCCAGGAGGCCGGCCGCGTCGAGACCCGGGCAAGTCGACGCGGCTACCTAAGGAGCAGCAGGCTACGCATGCACCCAGGCTAGCGCAGTCGTCCTGGGGCAGACACGCGCCTTTCCCCCTGTGGTCACGTCAAAGTCCCCATGACGATGCATACCTGCGCGAGCTGGTAGGTCATGATGATCACCGCACCGGCGTACGGTCGAGGCGCATCGAACCGGTCCAACGCCAGAACGGTGTCGGACACCACGAAGAGCACTCCCCCGATCAAGGTCAGCGGCTGACCCGTGGCTCCGGCGGCGATCGCCATCACCGACAGGATCGAACCGTAACCGAGAGTGGCATAGGACATCATCGAACCGTTCTGCTGGCTGGCCCCACTGCGCACCCGCATCAACGAGAGAACCGCGAACGGTGAGATTAACAAGGCGCTCAACAGCGCACTCATCGGGTGCAACCAGGAGACGGCGAAGGCCATCACGTAGCACAGATGTCCCATCAAGAAAGCCGACAATCCGGCGAGAAAGGCTGTGCTGTTCTTCCTCAGCAGGAAAGCATCGCCGACGAGCCCGCAGATCAGACCCACCAACAGCGCCCTGCCGTGAAGGCTCTCGGAAGCACCCATGCTCGCCGTGAGCGCGACGAGGAGCATCAAGGTTCCGATTTTCGTCGGCCGGTAGACGATCTGAATGCCCTTCGCTGCGGAATACCAACAGGCGAGAGCAGACACCGCGGTGAAGGAACCGATGAGGTAAGTGGTGCTCATGATGGCCAGGACTCTACCGTCCCGTCAGGATCCGGCTCGCTTCCCTATCGACGAGGGTTCTTGGCGCGTCGGGCAGGACACGCAGACGGCCGCACGCCCAGGAGGACGCGCGGCCGTCATGACGACTGCCGTGAAGGCAGCTCAGGTCACAGCTTGGCGTGAACCTTGGCCATCGCCGACTTCTTGTTGGCGGCCTGGTTCTTGTGGATGACGCCCTTGCTCACAGCCTTGTCGAGCTTCTTGCTCGCCAGGCGGAGCGCTTCCGTGGCGGCGTCCTTGTCGCCTGCGGCGGCAGCCTCACGGAACTTGCGGATCCACGTGCGCAGCTCGGACTTGTACGCCTTGTTGCGCTCGGTGCGCTTGGCGTTCGTCTTGATGCGCTTCATCTGGGACTTGATATTGGCCACGAATCTCTCCTGGTCGATCGACTGCCGGATATGGCAGGCCCGGCCTCACCCCCGGCGGGTGGTCACCTCCGGTCAAGGACGGGCTACGGATCGCGTGATGCGCACGACCTGGGCGCACACGCGACCTTTAACGTTACCAGCGCTGAGTGAAACGTCCCAAGTCATCGGGGCGAGAACCGAGGCACCAGGAAAGACGCCGCGCACCCTCATCCCTGCCGGGCCTGACAGATCTGCACCAGGCAATGCTCTACTGCGTACTGCGGGTCCCGCCCCCCGCCCTTGACCGCGTGATCGGCAGCAGCCACCGCCTGGATCGCCACCCCCAGACCGTGCTTGTCCCATCCGGACAGAGCTCGGCGCGCCCGGTCGATCTGCCAGGGTGCCATCCCCAGATCCTTCGCCAAGGCGGCTCCCGATCCACGCGGGGCGCCCGCCACCTTCGCCAACTGACGTAGCTGCGATGCCAACACCGCGACAAGTGGCACCGGGTCCACCCCCGCGGACATGGCATGCCGGGCCAGGGCCAGGGCTTCTCCCTGCTGCCCGGCGACAGCCGCGTCGGCCACCCGAAAACCCGTGGCCTCGATCTTCCCCCCGTGATACGTCGCCACCACGGATTCGTCGACCGTCCCCCGAGTGTCCGAGATCAACTGGGTGCAGGCCGATGCCAGCTCCGAAAGGTCCTTGCCGACCGCCTCCACCAACGCACGGACCCCGTCCGAGGTGATCTTTCGACGTTGACGACGGAATTCGTTCATCACGAAATCGGATTTGTCCCGGTCGGACTTGACCGCAGGGGCCTCCAACACGCGAGCCCTGTTCTTCTTCAGAGCGTCCACGACCTTCTTCCCCCGGTTGCCCCCTCGGTGACCCACCAGAAGGGTCACGTGTTCTGCCGGGCTTCCCAGATAGGTCAGCAGGTCCTTCTGCAGGTCTTCTCCCGCATCGTCCACATCGGGGATGACCACGGCGGTACTTCCCCCGAACAAGGACGGGCTGACGTGCACCGACAGCTGGCCCGGCTCATATGTCGCAGCCGAGAGCCGCACCACGTCGAGCTGGGGGTCCTGCTCCCGCAGGGCCTCCAGAGTGTCCGACACCGCACGTCGCGCCAACAATTCCTCCGGCCCCAGGATCAGCACGCAGCCGGGGACGCTCGACGAAGAAGCAATGGCAGACATCCTCCCAGCCTGCCATGTCCGCTCGGTCAAGACTTCTCCCGCGTCGGCAGTACCGGTCCTGCCGTCTCGTCCAGCCTGGCCAGAGCCGCCAGAACGAGCTCGCGATCGGTCGTGGCCCAGAACGGAGGCAGCGAACTCTGCAGGAAGCCTGCATAACGTGCAGTCATCATGCGTGAGTCGAGGAAGGCTACTACCCCTCGGTCGTCATCCCGCCTCACCAGGCGTCCGGCTCCCTGCGCGAGACGGAGCGCTGCGTGGGTCGCAGAGACCGCCATGAAGCCATTTCCTCCTCGACGACTGATCTCCTCGCTGCGCGCGCTCGTCAGAGGGTCGTCGGGGCGGGGGAAGGGGATCCGGTCGATCACCACCAGCTGACAGGCTGGTCCGGGCACGTCGACCCCTTGCCACAGCGACAGCGTACCGAAGAGACAGGTTCGAGCATCTGAAGCGAATTTCTTTACCAGAGTAGGGGTTTGGTCATCTCCCTGGCACAGGATCGGATACTCGTCCGCTAAACGTTCCCGCATCTCCTCGGTCGCGGCCCTGGCCGCCCGCGTCGAGGAGAACAGGCCCAGGGCACGGCCGCCGGCAGCCCTGATCAGCGACTCGATCTCGTCCATGGCGACCGGAGATGCGCCCTCCCGAGTAGGGGCGGGAACATGCCGGGCCACATAGGCCATCGCCTGACGTCGATAGTCGAAAGGACTCCCGACATCCAACCCGTCCCACTTCGGAGCGCCGTCACCCTGCAGGCCCAAGGCGCCCGCCACGCTCTCGAAGGAACCGCCCAGCTCCAGGGTCGCCGAAGTCAGCACCACGGTCCGTTCCTGGAAGACCTTCTCCCGCATCATCATCGCCACACTCATCGGCGCGACCCGTAGCACCGCTCCCCTGCGGGCGTCCTCACCAGACCACAGGACGTCGAGTTCCCTCCCGGACAGGACACGGTCGCACACCTCGAAGATCTCCTCGACCGCAGAGCGAGCCAACAACCGGTCACTGTTGCTGCCGGGATCGTTCTTACTGCCCTGATCCGATTTCAGTTGTGACTGGACGTCCCGAGCGCTGTCGAGCACCGTGCTCAGCGCCTGGGCCAGCTCCTCGGGAAGAACACGAAGGCGTCCTTCCGGCAACAGTTCCAGAGCCTGTCTGAGGGTCTCTGCGCCGGCAACGAGATCAGCGGTGTCTGCCAGTCGTCCGGCCTTACGGGCCGCGCTCTCCACCATGCCTGCGGTCAACTCATCGGTGATGGTAGCCGTCACCCGATCGACCAGTTCGTGGGCTTCATCGATGACAAGCAGATCGTGCTCGGGAAGCAGCTGACGACCCTCGAAGGAGTCGATCGCCATGAACGAATGATTGGTCACCACGACGTCGACCTCCTGGGCCCTGGCCCGGGCGATCTCGACGAAACATTCGTCCCGCACGGGACAGGCCCCGCCCAGACATTCGCGTGCGCTCACCGACACCTGGTGCCAAGCACGCTCGGAGACCCCGGGCACCAGTTCGTCCCGGTCGCCCGAATCGGTCTGTCCGGACCATTCCCGCAGTCGGAGGACCTCCTTGCCCAACCAGGAGGCCTGTTTGTCGACCTCCCCGACCGTCAACAGGGTGCCCTCGTCGTCATCGGGGAACCCGCCGTCCGTCTTGTACCTGCACAGGTAATTGCGTCGCCCCTTGACGAGGACGCAGGTGGGTTCCCGCCCGAGGACGGGCCGCAGCGCCTCCGCCAACCGTGGAAGATCTCCGTCGACGATCTGAGCCTGTAGGGCCAAGGTCGCGGTAGCCACCACGGTGGGCCGGCCCGTGGCGAACGCATGAGCGACCGCCGGAACCAGGTAGGCCAAGGATTTTCCGGTCCCGGTGCCTGCCTGGACCAGGAGATGCCGCTGAGAGTCCACGGCGCTCTCGACCGCCTGAGCCATTCGAAGCTGACCTGCCCGTTCCCGCCCGCCCATCGTGGAGATGACGGCATTCAGCAAGGAGCGGCAGTCAGCAGTCGTGGACACCGGACCACCCTAATGGCCCGGTCGGCGACGGCCGACATGTCGATGTCGAGCAGGTGTTCCGACCGGCTCCGACCTGAGAAAGGTCTCCGACGACGCTCTCAGCAGAGCTGGTCAGAGTCCGCCGCTCACGAAGCCCGACAACTCCCCAGCCAGATCAGGAAGCACCCTGACCTGCAACCGGGTGCCTTCAGCAGTGTGCTCCTCGCTGAGGACATCCGCCTCCTCGTGGATGCGGTGGACCAGCGCACCGCGGTCGTAAGGGATGAGCACGGTCAGATCGATGTGAGGGCGAGGAATCTCCGTGGCGATCCGCGCGATCAGGGCATCCATACACTCCCCGGTGCGTGCCGAGACGACCAAGCAGTCACGTTCACGACGGACCAGCTGCTGAAGGATCTCGGGATCGGCCAGGTCGGCCTTGTTGACGACCACGATCTCGCGCGGACCCGTCCGTACGTCGGCGCCTTCCTTACGCGCTGCGCGGTCCCGAGGGTCGGAGGACCACGCGTCCTTCGCGAGGGCGTCGGTCTCCTCTGTCGAACCCAGCCGTGCACCTTCCGCTCCGGAGGACATCACCTCGGCGAGCACTTCACGCACAGCTGAGATCTGAGCGAATGGATCGGGATGCGACCCGTCCACCACGTGCAGGAGCACATCGGCCTCGGCGACCTCTTCCAAGGTCGAGCGGAAGGCCTCCACCAACTGGTGGGGCAACGACCGGACGAAACCGACCGTGTCGGAAAGGGTGTACGGGCGTCCGTCGGGAGTGACAGCCTTACGTACTGTCGGATCCAAGGTCGCGAACAAGGCGTTCTCGACGAGGACACCGGCCCCGGTCAACCGATTCAGCAGGGAAGACTTCCCGGCATTGGTGTACCCGGCAAGAACCACGGCAGGAACCTGGTTCTCCCGCCGGGCCCCCCGCTTCACATCCCGGGTGGTCTTCATGTGCCGGATCTCCCGGCGGAGTTTGGCCATCCGTGAATTGATCCGGCGGCGGTCCAGCTCGATCTTCGTCTCACCCGGCCCACGCGACCCCATACCCATACCCCCGGCGGCCTGACCGCCGGCCTGACGGGACATCGACTCTCCCCATCCCCGCAGACGGGGAAGCAAGTACTGCAGTTGAGCCAGCTCGACCTGGGCCTTACCCTCTCTCGACTTCGCATGCTGGGCGAAGATGTCGAGGATCAGCGCGGTCCGGTCGATGACCTTGACCTTCACGATGTCTTCCAGGGCGCGACGTTGGCTGGGCGAGAGCTCTGCGTCGCAGACCACCGTATCGGCGCCTTCGTTCACGACGACGTCCCGCAGCTCCTCGGCCTTGCCCGACCCCAGAAAGGTCGCCGCGTCCGGGCGCTGTCGACGCTGAAGGACCCCGGCCATCACCTGCGAGCCGGCGGTCTCGGCCAGGGCGGCCAGCTCTCGGAGTGAGTTCTCCGCGTCCTCGACCGTACCGGCAGACCACACTCCGGCCAGCACCACTTTCTCGAGTCTGAGCTCGCGGTACTCGACCTCGGTGACATCCTCCAATTCAGTGGAGAGACCGCCCACACGCCGCATGGCGGCCCGCTCTTCGCGTTCGAGCTGATCACCGTCGTAGGAAACGAAGTCGGGATCGTCTCGATGCCAGTCGTCGTTGTCCGCCAGAGCGCTGGCGCGGGTGGAGAAGATGTCTTCGGGTCGCGTCATGATGTCTCCAGGGTGTCATGTCCACCTCCTTCGCAGCTACTTGTTTTACCGCGGGCCGCTCCCGACTGATCGCCACGTCTGCGGACAACCATCGGCCCGAGACGTCGTGCGGCACTAACATGGAAGGTACGCCGTCCTCCCGGAAGAACACCGGAAGGGGTCGGCGCCCGTCATCGACCTACGGGCAGATCATCTGCTCCTCTCGCCTCCCCGGATCAGGACACGGCCGTGAACGACAGCACCCCCGCCCGTCGGCAGCACCGACCGGAAGAGGCGATCCCGTCGAAAAATACCCATCAGCACTACTTCTCGGCTCAGCCCGCAGCTGTGGAGGAACGCCGGCAGCTACGTGTCCATCTGGCCGGGCGTGAGGTTCCCGTCTGGACAGCTAACGGAGTCTTCTCCACCGATCGGCTCGACCTGGGAACCTCCGTATTGCTCCGCGAAGCCCCCGCGCCCCCGCAGGAAGGCACCTTTCTGGACCTGGGATGCGGATGGGGACCGATCACCCTGACCCTGGCCCTCCAGTCGCCCGATGCAGCCGTCTGGGCAGTCGACGTGAACGAACGCGCGCTGGCCCTCACCGCCGACAACGCCCGCGCTCTGGGCCTGGAACAGGTTCGCACCGCCCTGCCCGATCAAGTCGAGAAAGACCTCACCTTCGATGTGATCTGGTCGAATCCACCGATTCGGATCGGAAAGACGGCTCTGCACACTCTGCTGGCCTCCTGGCTGCCGCGGCTCGCGCCCGGCGGGACGGCCTATCTGGTGGTGCAGAAGAACCTCGGCTCGGACTCTCTCCAGTCCTGGCTGAGCGGCACCCTCTCCACCGGTTACCACGTCGACAGATATGCCTCGGCAAAAGGTTTCAGGGTCTTACGGGTTCAACGGGATACCAACTGCTCCTGGGACGATTCCGCCTGAGCGGGCACGCTCAGCCGAGGACGAAAAGCCCGTCCGCGACCAGTTCCGCAGGACCAGCCAGCTCGACCTCCCCGGAGGGAAGCGCCGTCACCTGCACCGAGCCTCCGGGCAAATCGACCTGCCATTGTTCGTGGGCAGATGGCTCACCACTCCACAACATGAAAGCCAGGGCAGTCGCGCACGCACCCGTACCGCACGATCTGGTCTCTCCGACCCCGCGTTCGAAAACCCTCATCTGCAACCGGCCCGGCCCGGTCACTCGGGCCAGTTCCACGTTGGTGCCCTGCGCAGGCATCGGGATCACCGAAGGCATCACCGACAGGTCCAAAGCACCCAGGTCGACCTCTTCGGGAAGCGCCACCACCGTATGCGGATTCCCCAGGTCCATCGACAGCCCTGGCCACGGGCCGCTCTGGTGCAGAGCCACAACGGCATCATGCCCGTCCGTAGCGAACCGCTCCGGGTCAGCCACCCGCCAGCGACCGAGATTCACCGCTATCCGCTCGTCCTCCACCCGGACATATTTCACCCCGGCCCGCGTCGCGATCCCAAACTCCGGACCCTGTTCCCATCCTTCCCTCACCAGGTAGGCGGCGAAGACCCTGGTGCCATTGCCGCACATCTCCGCGATACTGCCGTCGGCATTGCGATAGTCCATGAACCACTCGGCTTCACGAGACTGTGCACGAACTGAGGCCTCGCCCGCGTGCTCCGTACGGACCACCCGGATGACACCGTCCGCACCGATACCGGCCCTACGGTCGCTCAACCTACGCACCAGCTCTGCGTCGAGATCGAGTTCGCCCGTCGGATCGGGTACCACCACAAAGTCGTTCTCCGTGCCGTGTCCCTTCGTGAAGGGCAGGGCAGGCCGCGCATTCATCGTCACCATCCCATTCTGACGGGAAGAGCGCACCATCGAAGTCGGCAACCGTATCCCGGTCGCCCGGTCGGGACGGAATACCTCCGATCTCCTCGGGGCCCGTCGTCGGCAGCCATTTCAGCGAGTGGCCTCGAGCGTTTCGACCGCAGCTCCGACAAGGTCGTCGCTACCCGCATCCAACCAATGAATCCGAGGGTCGGCCCCGAACCACGACTCCTGCCGCCGCACCAACCGTCGGGTCGCCCGGGTGGTGTCCTCGATCGCCTCACGTTCGGAGAACTCACCTCGGATCTGGGCCAAGGCCTGCGCATAGCCCACCGCCCGGGAAGCCGTTCTGGTGCGGGACAGCCCGGATCTCTCCAGATCCGCGACCTCGTCGAGCAGCCCATCCGCCCACATCTTGCGGGTCCGTCGTTCGATGCGCTCGTCCAGAAATGGACGTGGCAGACGCAGGCCCAGCTGCACAGTGGGCAAGAGGTACTCACGGCGAGGCATCGAGGCCGAAAATGGTCTGCCGGTGATCTCGACGACCTCGAGGGCCCGGACGATCCTCCGTCCGTTGCGAGGGTCGATCTTCGCCGCAGCCACCGGGTCTTTTTTCACCAACTCGGAGAACACGGCCTCGACGCCTTCGCGATCGAGCTTCTCCTCCCATTTCGCCCTCACCGCGGCATCGGTCGGCGGGATCTCCAGGACGTCAAGAGCTGCGCGCACGTACAGCCCGGAACCACCGCAGACCACCGGCAGCTGGCCTCGTCCGAGGATGTCCTCCACATCTGCTCGTGCCGCAGCCTGATAAGCCGCGACCGAAGCATCCTGCGTGATGTCCAAAACGTCGATCTGGTGGTGACGCACCCCTTGGCGTGCTGCCGGGGAAAGTTTGGCCGTGCCGATGTCCATCCCCCGATACAGCTGGGAGGCATCGGAGTTGACCACCTCTCCGCCCAGGTGGAGGGCCAGTTCGACCGCCAGGTCAGATTTTCCCGTGGCCGTAGCACCCACCACGGCGATCACTCTCGCGGACATGCCTCCGACTCCTCATCCCGTGTACCGGACGCGTCTGAATGCCTATTCGACCCGCAGACAGCACCCAGGTCTCGACCCATCCACCTCAGTCACACCCGCAGGGGGCCGCTTCCACCTTCGGTGGGGCGCCGATGCGGGGAATACCCAGCGAGACCATGGGGCGTCCGCTGACCGGGTTGTCCTGGGAGTCCGCCCACGCCTGGCCGCCACGAGTCCGGCGGACCCGGTACGTGCCACCGGACAGGGCTCCGTCCGCCACAAGGTGGTGCGGCGCACCGTAGGTGACATCGACGTCCACCATGTCACCGGGGCGAGCTATATCGCCGACGGACCGAGCCTCCTGAGGTACCGAGAAGTGCACGAGTCGGTTGTCCTCTGCCCGTCCCGACATGCGGTCTGTCTGGCCGTCCTTTCGGCCCTCTCCTGGAGCGACCAGAACAGATACGGTCCTTCCCTCCACCTTGCGGTTCTCCTGCCACGAGATCTCGTCCTGCAGGGCGACAAGTCGTTCGAAACGTTCCTGGACAACAGATTTAGGAACCTGATCCCCCATCGTGGCAGCGGGGGTTCCCGGTCGGATGGAGTACTGGAAGGTGAACGCACTGGCGAAGCGGGCTTGCTCGACGACTCGCATGGTCTCTTCGAAATCGTCGTCCGTCTCACCGGGAAAACCCACGATGATGTCGGTCGTGATGGCCGCCTCGGGGATCCGATCCCGGACCCTGTCCAGGATACGTAGGAACCGATCGCTCCGGTAGCTGCGCCTCATCGCCCGCAGTACGCTGTCCGAGCCCGCCTGCAGCGGCATATGCAGCTGCGGCATCACCGTCGGGGTCTCGGCCATCGCCTCGATCACGTCGTCGGTGAAAGCCGCAGGGTGCGGGCTGGTGAATCGGAGTCTTTCCAATCCCTCGATCTGTCCGCACGATCGCAGCAGTTTCCCGAAAGCCTCACGATCCCCGAACTCGACGCCGTAGGTGTTGACGTTCTGGCCCAGCAGCGTCACCTCGATGACCCCCTGTTCCACCAGGGCGCGGACCTCGGCCAGGATGTCACCGGGCCGGCGATCCTGCTCCTTGCCGCGCAGCGCCGGCACGATGCAGTAGGTGCAGGTGTTGTTGCACCCCACACTGATCGAGACCCAGCCGGAGTAGGTCGAGTCGCGCCTGGTCGGCAACGTCGAGGGAAAAGCCTGCAGCGCTTCGAAGATCTCCACTTCGGCGCGTTTGTTGTGCCGAGCCCGGTCGAGGAGCGCCGGCAGGCTACCGATGTTATGCGTCCCGAAGACCACGTCCACCCAGGGCGCACGCTGGACGATGAGGTCCCGGTCCTTCTGCGCCATGCATCCACCGACTGCGATCTGCATCTGCGGGTTGCGCTGCTTGGCCGGTCGTAGCTGCCCGAGATTGCCGTACAGCTTGTTGTCGGCGTTCTCGCGCACGGCACAGGTGTTGAACACCACCACATCGGCGACTTCTGGTCGGTCCTGGTCAGGCAGGCTGGCGAGGTCGACATAGCCGGCTGTCTCGAGGAGACCGGCAAGGCGCTCGGAGTCATGGACGTTCATCTGGCACCCGTGGGTGCGCACGTCGTAAGTCTTCGTCACGGCTGCTTTCCGAAGGAGGCTGTGGGCTGTGGTCGTGTGGGCCGTCCGCGCTCGTGACGACAGGGCGGCGCCGACTACCCAGGGTACGGGGTGGGCCCCGATAGCGTCCCATCCTGTTCGTCCGTCGTCGGCCACACCACTGGCGCGTCGAGGCGCCTGTGGAGGAGATCAATCACGTCGGTGCTCCGGTAGCTCGTCAAGAGCCTGTCGGATCACGCAGTAGGCGATCTCACCGGAATAGCCTTTGCGCGCGAGTGCACCGGCAAGCCGTCGAGCCTGGGTCTCACGAGGCAACCCGTGCATGGTGCGCAGCCTCTTGGCGACGATCCTGCGGGCCTCGTCCTGCTCGTCGGCCTCGCTGACCTCCGCCAGCGCGGACTCGGCGAGTTCATCGGGAACACCCTTCTTCCGGAGTTCGCCTCTCAACGCCCGACGGGCCAGACCGCGGCTCGCTCGTTGGCTCCGTACCAGCATCCCGGCATAGGCCTCGTCGTCGATCAATCCGACCTCCTGGAACCGGTCCAGGACCTGTCGGATCGCCTCTTCGTCACACCCACGCCTGATGAGGCTCTGCTCGAGTTGCGCCCGGGTACGTGGGGCCATGGTGAGCTGGCGGAGGGCTATCCTGCGCGCGTTCTCCTCCGGCGAGAGCCCCTTGTCGGAGGACGTACTCCTCCGAGTCGACGAGTCGTCGGAGCCGGTCTCTGACGGGTCTGCGTCATGACGAGCTGACCCCGTGGAGTCTGACAGCTCTCCCGGTGGAGACGCTCGTCGTGTTCTGGCCGCAGCCTCCGCCGCAGCCAGAACACGACGAGCGATTTCCTGACGTTCGGCCAGGCTGTCCTTCTCAGAAGGAGACGGGTGCATCTGCCAGCGGAGTGTCGGCCTTACGTCGCCCACGGCCTGCGCCTCGGGCCGGAGCAGTGTTCTGCCGCTCGGACGGAGCTGCCTGCGCAGTTTCGGTCGTCGGAGCTGGACCGATACCCAGCTTTCCCTTGATCTTGCGTTCCAGCTCGTCGGCCAGCTGCGGGTTGTCGCGCAGGAAGTTACGGGCATTTTCCTTGCCCTGGCCCAGCTGGTCCCCCTCGTAGGTGTACCAGGCACCTGATTTGCGGACGAAACCGTGTTCCACGCCCATGTCGATCAGACCGCCCTCGCGCGAAATGCCCTGACCGTAGATGATGTCGAACTCGGCCTGTTTGAAAGGCGGGGAGACCTTGTTCTTGACCACCTTGCAGCGGGTCCGGTTGCCGACCGGTTCCGAACCGTCCTTCAAGGTCTCGATACGACGGACGTCCAATCGCACCGATGCGTAGAACTTCAACGCCTTGCCACCGGTGGTGGTCTCCGGCGAACCGAACATCACCCCGATCTTCTCCCGCAGCTGGTTGATGAAGATCGCGGTAGTCCCGGTGCTGTTCAGAGCCCCGGTGATCTTCCGCAGTGCCTGGCTCATCAGGCGAGCCTGAAGACCCACGTGGGAGTCCCCCATCTCCCCCTCGATCTCGGCGCGAGGGACCAGAGCCGCTACCGAGTCGATCACGATGATGTCCAATGCTCCGGAACGGATCAGCATGTCGGCGATCTCCAGCGCCTGTTCACCGGTGTCCGGCTGGCTGACCAGCAGGGCGTCGGTGTCGACCCCCAGTTTTTTCGCATATTCCGGGTCAAGGGCGTGCTCAGCGTCGATGAAGGCCGCAATACCACCGTTCTTCTGCGCATTCGCCACGGCGTGCAAGGCCACCGTCGTCTTACCGGAGGACTCCGGACCGTAGATCTCCACGATCCGTCCTCGCGGAAGACCACCGATACCGAGAGCCACGTCCAAGGAGATCGACCCGGTGGGAATGACCTCGATCGGAGGGCGGACATCATCGCCCAGCCGCATCACAGCGCCCTTGCCGTGCGACTTCTCGATCTGCGCCATCACCGTGTCGAGGGACTTCAACTTCTGGTCTGCCGCAGCAGCCATCTCACACCCACCCATCTGCTCATCGTCGATTCGGCCGTCTACCTTCGACCGCGAGGGGACACGCTCAGGCGTCACCGTCCGGTCAGACGTTAGAGGCAGGCTCCGACAAAGCTCCGCACGTAAGAAACCACCTGTGCACAACGTGACGGCAGCCCCACCCCTGTGGACACAGCCTAGCCGGACAGGCGTCCGACCGACCGGCGCCGCAGGCGGCAGCCCAGGCAGCGCCTCCGACACCAACTATCGACGACGAGGGCGTTCCTTGCCCCACCGACGCTCCGGGGGTACCTGCATCTCCTCGCAGACCGCGGCCCAGATGTCCCGCACCGGGACCCCTTGTTCCAAGGCCTCGGCACCGGTCACACTCCCCAAGCCGGACAAGGCCTGACTCTCGACCAGCATCCTTCCTCGTGCCGAACCGAATTCGTCGTCCATGAGCCGCCAGAAATCAGAGAGTCGCACCGGTCAAGTCAAACATGCTCCGCCCCGGGTACCTGTACACGACTGTCGACCCGTGCCAGGCTGAAAACACCATGGACGCCGCCGACCCCCTGAGCGGGTTCTCCCCCGCGACCACGGAATGGTTCCGCGAGGCCTTCACCGCACCCACTCCCGCCCAGGCCGAGGCCTGGGCCTCCATCCGTACCGGCGCCCACACCCTGGTCATCGCCCCGACCGGTTCGGGCAAGACCCTGTCGGCCTTCCTCTGGGCGCTGGACGGCCTGCACCGCGACATGCCTCGACAGGAGACCGGCCGACGGTGCCGCATCCTCTACGTTTCTCCTCTGAAAGCCCTCGCCGCAGACGTCGAGAAGAATCTGCGTATCCCTCTGTCAGGCATCGCGCGCCACAGCGAGCGGTTGCAGATGCCCGCGCCCGATATCCGAGTCTCCGTGCGATCCGGGGACACCCCGGGGGCAGCACGGCGTGCCTTCGCGAAAAAAGGCGCCGATATCCTGATCACCACCCCCGAGTCCCTCTTCCTCCTGCTGACGTCACAGGCACGTGACCGGCTCCGAGACGTCAGCACAGTGATCGTCGACGAGATCCACGCCGTCGCCGGGTCCAAACGAGGTGTCCATCTGGCGCTGAGCCTCGAGCGGCTCGACGCCCTGCTGGACACATCCGCCCAACGGATCGGGCTCTCCGCCACAGTACGTCCCGAAGAAGACGTCGGACATCTCCTGGCAGGTGACCGTCCGGTACACATCGTCCGCCCCGAAGCCTCGAAGCAATGGGACCTGAAGGTCGTCGTCCCGGTGGCGCGTCTGGACGACCCCACCGATCCCGGAGCAGACCGGCCCCTCGCCGTCCCCGACGATCCTCGGCGTCGCTCGGTCTGGCCGCATGTGGAGGGCCGGCTCGTAGACCTCATCACCGAGCACCGATCTACCATCGTCTTCACCAACAGCCGACGTCAGGCAGAACGGCTCACCGCGCGGATCAACGAACTCGGAGAAGATCGGTTGAGCCGCACGCCGGAAGGCCTGAACCGGATCTGCTCCCCTACGAACACCTCACGGGGAGCTGCGCCCGTCCTCGCCCGTGCCCACCACGGATCAGTGAGCAAAGAACTCCGCTCCGCCATCGAATCCGACCTGAAATCCGGGACGATCCCGGCCGTCGTGGCCACCGGCAGTCTCGAACTCGGCATCGACATGGGTGCGGTCGACCTGGTCGTCCACGTCGAATCACCGCCCAGTGTCGCCGGAGGTCTCCAACGTATCGGCCGGTCAGGACACCAGGTCGGCGCTGTCTCCACCGGTGTCCTCCTCCCTCGGCACCGTGGTGACCTCCTGCAGTGCGCAGTCATCGTCTCCCTGATGCTCGACGGCCGGATCGAGGCCGTGCGCATGCCACGCAATCCCTTGGACGTACTGGCCCAGCAGTTGGTCGCCATGATCAGCATGGACGACTGGTCGGTCGAGGAGCTCCACAGCCTGCTACGACGCTCGGCCCCCTATCGCACCCTGTCCCGGTCTGCGCTCGAAGCAGTGCTGGACATGCTTTCCGGCCGCTACCCGGCCGAAGACCTGGCGGTGTTACGCCCTCGACTGGTCTGGGACCGCCTCACGGACCGGCTCACCGCCAGACCCGGAGCGCACCGGCTCGCAGTCACCAGCGGTGGCACCATTCCCGACCGGGGCATGTACGGAGTCTTTCTCACCGGGGAAGGTCAGGGAAGGCGGGTCGGTGAACTGGACGAGGAGATGGTCCACGAATCCCGCCTCGGCGACCTCCTTACCCTCGGCACCTCCACCTGGCGGGTGGAGGAGATCACCCATGACCAGGTGATCGTCTCTCCGTCGCCAGGATCCACCGGAAGGTTGCCTTTCTGGCGGGGGGACTCCGTCGGGCGCCCAGCAGAACTCGGTGCCGCCATCGGCGACTACACCCGGAAGATGTGTTCACTCGACCGGGAGGAGTCCCTCCGTCGTGCCCGTGAGGGAGGATTGGACGCCCACGCTGCGGAGAACCTCGTCGCCTATCTGGAGGATCAGCAGGCCGCCACCGGCCTGGTACCCGACGACCGCACCATCGTCGTCGAGCATTTCCAGGACGAGCTCGGGGACCGGCAGGCCGTCGTCCACACTCCCTACGGTGGGTGCGTCCATGCACCGTGGGCCTTGGTGATCGCCGATCGTCTTCGGCGACATCTGGGGGTCGACGCCCGCCTCACCCATCACGACGACGGCATCGTCCTCCGATGGCCTCAGGGTGATAGCGATTCCCCTTCCTCCGGTGCTTTTCCGGGCGACGGCCTCGACCTGGCCCCCTTCCTGACCGTCGAGCCGGAGGATGTCATGGAGTTGGTCGCGGCCCAGATCGAGGGGACCGCACTGTTCGCCTCGCGGTTCAGAGAGTGCGCTGCCCGTTCGCTGCTTCTGCCTAAACCGCACCCTGGCCGCCGCCGAGCGCTCTGGCAAGAACGCCAACGCTCAGGTCAACTCTTAGAATTCACAAGTGAATTCACAGATTTTCCGATCGTCTCAGAGGCCGTCAGAGAATGTTTGCAGGATGTCTTCGATGTGCCTGCGTTGGTCGACCTGATGCAAGGACTCCGCTCGGGAAAGATCACCATCCACCAGGTGACGACCGGCACGGCCTCCCCCTACGCGCAAAGCCTGCTCTTCGACCGCCTTGCCCGGTCTCTGTACGAGACGGATACGCCGTCGGCCGAACGGAGGGCTGCCGCAGCGGGGCTCGACAGCGAGCTCCTGGCCGATCTGCTCGGGGACGAACATCCGCCGCCGTTGTCCGAGCTGCTCGACCCGGGCGTGGTCTCCGTGGTCGACCAGGAACGACAACACACGACTCCCGAACGACAGTGCCGCGACCTGGAAGATGTCGTCGACATGATTCGCAGATTCGGTCCGGTCACCAGTGACTGGATCCGATACCGGACCGCGCCCACCGTCCACCACGAGGTCGACCGTTGGCTCGACGAACTGGTCGCAGCCCGCCGCACAGTCCAGATCCGCCTCGCCGACGAACCGCGATGGATCGTCATGGAGGACGTCGGACGTGTCCGGGACGCGCTCGGCGTGACGCTGCCCCCCGGGTTACCGGCATCGCTGTTGGCTCCTGTCGCCGATCCCCTTGGCGATCTGATGTCACGATATGCCCGGTCCCGTGCGCTGTTCACCGCGGCCGAGGCCGCCGACTGGGCCGCGATCGGGCCGGCGGTCGCCACCGCGGCCCTGGACCGGTTGGTCCACGAAGGACGGTTACGACGTGGCAATCTGAGGCCTCGACCGGACAGCCCACCTGATATACCGGGTTCGCCGACGCCGACAGACTATGCGGACGTCGAGGTCGTCCGCTTACTCCGTCGGCGCACCACAGCCGCGCTGCGTGCCGAAGTGGCACCAGTACCTCAGCGCTCGATGGGGATCTTCCTTCCCGCCTGGCAGTCCGTCGGCGGAAAGATCCGTGGCCCGGAGGGTGTGCTCCATGTCATCGACCAACTCGCTGGCACAGCGCTCCCGGCAGCTGTCTGGGAAGAGTGGATCTTCCCCTCCCGAGTACCGGGTTACCGCCCAGGTGATCTCGACGAGATCTCGACCTCCGGTCAGGCATTCTGGCAAGGACATCGAGAGGCTTCCCGGGACTGGCGGATCTCCTGGCATCCTGCCGATATCGCCCCACTGACCCTGGATCTGCCCTGTCCCTTACCGGAAGGCGACGAGTCGGCACCCACCGACCAGGTACTCCACATCCTGTCCGGCGGCGGCTCCTATCTTTTCCGTACCTTGTCCGCGCAGCTGGACGACATCAAGGACCAGGCTCTCCTGGACACCCTGTGGAAACTGGTGCGATCAGGCCTGATCACCAACGGCAGCTTCGCCCCGGTGCGGGCCAGGTTCTCCCCGAACGGATCACCCCGACGAACCAGCAGCCCCCGACCGATCAAGCGAGGGCGCCTCTCGTTCGGCGCTATCCCCCGCAGCAATCCCACAACCGGCTATCCCTTGCCGCTGACCACCTCACGCATCCCCCCGACAGGAGCCGGGCATTGGATCGCTTTACCGAAGACCGACCCGGATCCCACCCGTCGGACGCTCGCTGCAGCCGAAGCCTTGGCGACCCGATACGGCGTGGTCACCAGCGCAGTCGCCCGCGCCGAATCGATCCCCGGTGGTTTCGCCCCGATCTACCGAGTGCTGTCCGCGGCGGAGGATGCCGGACAGATCAGACGCGGATACTTCGTCGAGGGCTTAGGCGCTGCGCAGTTCGCCATGACCTCTGCCGTCGAGCAGCTACGGGCGGCGGCCCGCCGGGACGAGCGCGCCACCGACGACACGAACACAGTGGTCCTGGCCGCCGCTGACCCGGCGAACCCCTATGGGACCTTCCTTCCCTGGCCGGCGCCTGTCACGCCCGGGGTGACCGTCCGTTCTCCGCGGAGGGCGGGATCCTTGGTGATCTTCGTCGGAGGTGAGCTGGTACTCCATGTCGAACGCTCTGGGCGAGACGTCACCTCTTATGCAACAGATTCCACCGCTCTGATCGCTGCATCCCGCGCCCTGGCCGAACTCGTGCACTCCGGCAGAGCTGAACTGATCCAGGTCGAGCAGGTAGACGGCCGCCCCTCGCTGGGCTCGGACCACATCGTCGTCAAGGCCCTGCTGGAAACAGGCTTCCGCGCCACGCCCAGAGGGCTACGTCTACGGCGCTGAGTCCCAGCCATCTTTTTCGGTCAGAACCTACGGCGCGCTCTGTCACCTGTGGCGAGAAACCGTCGCCTCGATCACAATATGACTGATCACGGGGGGTGCCACTCAGTTCTGTCCTCCCCGTGACGATGGGAGCACGTCACCGGGTGAGGCCCACCACGGGTAGTCCTGGCGGCCTGTGCCGCGGAAGGAGCGGTCATGTCGCGGCGTCGCTCTCCCGTTTCGGCGGTGATCAGCACAGTCCTCCTGGCAGTCCCCCTGTCCTGGAGTATCGGAGGCCTCGGGGGTCCACCTCCAGCTGCACCTGTAGGGCCCTCGCTCTCGGCGCCAGCGTCAGCGGTCTCCGCAGCCGCCGCAAATATCGACTTCCCCCTGGCTCCGATGGACGACGAAGCCACCGGAGAATCCGACGAAAGCGCCAAGCCCGCTCCCGGGGATTCAGCCGTCGCGATCAGCCGCCGTCAGGCGGAGCGCACGGCCAGTGCGCCAAAATACACCGGTCGTGTGGTCTTGAAACTCACCGGGCCTCCGGCCAGCGCAGCCGAGGAGAGCAGCCGGCTACTGGCCGCAGCGACCGAGGCCGGAGCCCAGATCGATCTCGCCCGTCATACGGCCACCGGCGCGATGGTCGTCGAGGTCGTAGGGGACGCCGTCGCCGTCGCCCGCACCCTGGCTGCCCGCCCTGGCGTCGAGTACGCAGTACCCGAGCGCCGATTCACCACAGCAGAAGTGCCCAACGACCCGTACTACCCCGCTCAGTGGGATCTTCCGGCGATCCGGGTACCCGAGGCCTGGAAAATCAGTGACGGCAGCGGAACCACCGTGGCGGTCGTCGACACCGGTTCCCTCCCCCATCCGGACATCCAAGGACGTTTTCTGCCCGGTTACGACTTCATCAGCGATGCCACCTACTCCCTCGACGGCAACGGTCGGGACGCCGATCCGACCGACTCCGGTGACTGGAGCAGCTCGGGGATGTGTGACGACCCCACACCGACATCGTCTTCCTGGCACGGCCTGCACGTTGCCGGCACCATCGCCGCACTCACCGGAAACGGGCTGGGAGTAGCCGGAATCGCGCCAGGGTCCCGTATCGTGCCCATCCGCGCGCTGGGGCGGTGCGGAGGCACGGACAGCGACGTGGCCGACGCCGTCGTCTGGGCTGCCGGAGGCCCTGTCCCTGGCGTCCCGGCCAATGCACATCCGGCGAAAATCATCAATCTCTCTCTCGGCGGTATCGGCACGTGCAGCCCCATCGAACAGAGCGCCATCGACATGGCGTCCGCACGAGGCGCGCTGGTGATCGTCGCGGCCGGCAACGATGCGAGCGACGTCTCCCAGTACAGCCCCGCGAACTGTCGCGGAGTGATCACCGTGGCCGCCTCGACCCAGAACCGCACCGGCGCGGCCTTCTCGAACACCGGAAACGCAGTCACCCTGTCCGCTCCGGGAACCTCGATATGGGGACTGGGCAATACGTCCACTCGTTCGGCCGACCCGGCCGGTTGGACGTACACCTCTCGTTATGGCACTTCGATGGCCACACCTCATGTGTCGGCGATCGCCAGCCTGATGTGGTCGGTGAGCCCTTCCTCGACACCCGCACAGATCCGTTCCGCGCTGGTCTCCAGCGTCACCCCTTTCGTCTCAGGAGGCAGCGGTTTCGGTGTCGGGATCGTCGATGCCTGGCGCGCAGTGGATGCCGTCCGCCCCCAGCAGACGGCTCCGCCGACGGTGAGCTCGGTGAACCCAGCCGGGGCACGAACCGTCGGCGGTGACGTGATCACTGTGAACGGGACCGGGCTGATCGGAGGCCGGGTCGCGGTCGGCGGGCGCTCGGCCACAGTCCTCTCCTCCTCGGAGAGCTCGCTGACCTTCCAGGCCCCGCCCGGCCCACTCGGCCGCACCACCATGGTGATCACCACGCCTGGCGGCGCCGTCACCACTGCCTTCTTCTACGACACCCGGCAGATCATCGCCCGACCCGGCATCCCCCTCTTCCCTCAGCGGTGAGCGGCCGGGCTCTCCCGACCAGTGAGCGCCTCCGGGCAGCCCATCGCATCCCGGCTCAAGCGGCCGAAGCCCGGATGCTGTTCTCCCGAGGCAGTGGCAAGGCCACCGGTACGCTGGACCTCTCGGCTGCCTCCGCACGCTCGGCGACCCGCACCAGCAGCTGGGACATCGGCAGTGACAAGGCTGCGCAGATCGCAGCCAACAACTCTGATGAAGCCTCTTTCTCACCGCGTTCTATCTCGCTGAGATATCCCAGAGAGACCGATGCTGCAGAGGAGATGTCTCGGAGGGTCCGGCCTTGGGAAGTGCGGCATTCCCGCAGCGCGTCCCCCATCTCCCGCCTGAGCAGGATCATGCGCTTACCTCCCTGTACCTCTTGGTCATCAGGCCATCCGTGGACACGGACGTCGGCATTATGCAGGTGCTGGGAGCGACCTGTACCGATGCCGCCAGTGTCAGGATAACCGGCTCGTTCCCGTCACGCCGCTCAGTTTGTGTGCAGGGGCACCGGTCAACGGACGTTCGCCTGACGGATGCACTCCCGCAGGAGATCCAGGACTTCGTCGACGGCGGCCAAGCGGACCCGATGCCGACCACCGGTCAACTCGAGCCTACGGACGGTGGTCCCCCCTGGGCCGTCCACGGCGATGAAAACTGTCCCTGCCGGATTTCCGTCCGCCACCCCGGGGCCAGCCACCCCGGTAGTGCCCACTCCCCAGGTCGCACGGAAACGGGTCCGTGCGCCTCGTGCCAGCTGGGCAGCGACCTCGGACTGGACCGATCCCCCTACCGCGAGCAACATGTCATCGACACCGGCCAATGACACCTTCAGATCGGGGTGGTAGACCACCATTCCGCCACGGACGACAGCAGATGCCCCGGGCACATCGATCAGGCTAGCGACCACGAGGCCACCGGTGAGGGACTCGGCGGTGGCCACGGTCTGCGCCGCGAGACAGAGATCATCGACCACGTTCGAGGAGCGATCCGCACCGGTCGTCGTCATTCCTGTCTTCCCGCTTTCCGGTCGGCGGACTGGCCTACGACCAAGGCCCGTGCCTTGATCACGTAGTCGATCCCGGTCCCGACGGTGACCACGGTGGCCGCGGCTGTCACTGCGTAGGCCAGCCACAACCACCACTCGCCGCCCGGCGCGGTGAGCATCCCCAAGGCGACCGCCTGAAGGAAGGTCTTCAACTTGCCGCCCTTGCTGGCCGCCATCACCCCGTACCGGATCACCACGAAACGCAGCAGCGTGATCCCCAACTCCCGGAAGAGGATCAACCCTGTCACCCACCACCACAGGTCACCGATGAGGGACAGACCGATGAATCCCATCCCTGTCAAGGCTTTGTCGGCGATCGGGTCGGCCATCTTCCCGAAGTCGGTGATCAGCCCCTTCGCGCGAGCTATCTCACCGTCGAGTCGGTCGGTGATCATCGCGAGCACGAAGACCGCACAAGCCCACCAACGCAGGGTGGTGTCGGTGCCACCTTCGCTGAGCAGTAGCCATCCGTAGATCGGGACCATGAAGATCCGTAGCACGGTCAGCGCATTCGGGAGATTCCACGGGCTGGGTGGGACGTTTTCGGGATCGGCTGCGGCGGCAGGCGCCTGGTGTGCAGAGGGCTCGCCTGCCGGCGACGTGTTCGAGGCCTGAGGGTTCACATCAACTCCACGACGAGGTCGACTCCATCTGATCCGATGACCTCCCCCTCGACGAAGTCGCCTGCGACCAGACCTGTGGTCTCCCCGTTCAGCAGGCACATTCCGTCGACCTCCGGCCCCTGGTGCGCAGCCCGCCCCACCAGTTCGCCGTCCTCCTCGCCCTCGACCATGACGGTCACCCGTTCGCCTACGCGTTCCTCGGCCCGCTGCGCCGTGAGCTCCTCAGCCAGCGCCCGCACCCGCCGGTAGCGTTCGGCGACGATCTCCGGGTCGATCTTGTCCGCGTAGGTCTCGGCTTCGGTGCCGTCCTCGTCGGAGTAGGCGAAGACCCCAGCCACATCGAGCCGGGCCGATTCCAGGAATCCCATCAGCTCGTCCACGTCGTCCTCGGTCTCGCCGGGGAAGCCGACGATGACATTCGAACGAATGCCGGCCGTGGGGGACAGCGAACGGATCTGTTCGATCAGGGCGAGGAAGGAATCCGTCGAACCGAACCTGCGCATCCGACGCAGAACGGACTCGCTCGAATGCTGGAAGGACAAGTCGAAGTAATCGGCCACGCCCGGGGTCTTCACGATCGCTTGGAGAAGTCCTGGCCGGGTCTCGGCCGGTTGGAGATAGCTCACTCTGACCCGCTCGATGCCGGGCACCGCTGTCAGCTCGGGGAGGAGGGACTCCAACAGACGCAGATCGCCCAGATCTTTACCGTAAGAGGTCGAGTTCTCGCTGACCAGGAAGACCTCCTTGACTCCCTGTTCGGCCAGCCAAGCAGCTTCGGCCAAGATGTCGGAGGGACGACGCGAGACGAAGGAACCGCGGAAGCTGGGAATAGCGCAGAAAGCACACCGGCGATCACAGCCGCTGGCGACCTTCAACGGTGCCCACGGCCGACCGTCCAGACGGGCACGGTGCACCCGAGGCCCGCCCAAACCTTCTCCGCCCACTTCGCCGTGCCCGGGGACGAAGACCTCCTCAGCAGCGGACTGCCGTTCGGCCGGGGTCAGCGGAAGCAGGCGCCGACGATCGACCGGAACGTGCGCAGCCGGGCGCTCACCGGCGAGGATCGAGGTGAGATGACTGGACATGTCCCGATAGGTGTCGAACCCGAGCACGGCGTCCGCCTCGGGAAGCTCATCGGCAAGCTTCTCCCCATAACGCTCAGCCAGACAACCGACCGCCACCACGGCTCTGGTCCGTCCGGACTGTTTGAGATCGGCAGCCTCCAGAAGGGCGTCGATGGAATCCTTCTTGGCCTGTTCCACGAAACCGCAGGTGTTGACCACGGCTACATCGGCCTCAGCCGGATCGGCGACGAGCTGCCACCCCTGGGAGGCCAGCCGCCCAGCAAGTTCTTCGGAATCCACGTCGTTCCGGGCACACCCGAGGGTCACCACGGCCACTGATCCGTGCTGAGGCGCACGATCGCGCAGCTGTGCTGATTCGGTCATGACTCCACTTTACGGGTCGACACAGGGTGCCAGCGGAGCGGCTCTCGCAGGGTGAACCTCCACGCCCACGCGGCGGAGTCTCACGCAGACCCTCTCCTCCAGGCTCAGACGCCGTCCCCCTCCGGTGTGGAACCTGGTCGAGGAGAGACGACTGCAGGGGCCTCCTCCCCCTTGATCATCGCCACGGTGGCCGGAAGGTCATCCGGTTTGATGAGTACGTCACGCGCTTTGCTGCCTTCGGACGGACCGACGACCCCGCGGGTCTCCAACAGGTCCATGAGACGCCCCGCCTTGGCGAAACCGACCCGCAGCTTGCGTTGAAGCATCGAGGTCGATCCGAACTGGCTGTTCACGATGAGTTCGGTCGCCTGCAGGAGCAGCTCGAGGTCGTCGCCGATCTCCTCGTCGATCTGCTTCCGTTCGGACTGCACCATGACGTCCTCGCGGTACGTCGGTTTCAGTTGCTCGGTCACGTGCCGTACGACCTGGTGGATCTCGGACTCGGTGACCCAGGCACCCTGGACCCGCATCGGTTTACTGGCACCCATGGGCAGGAACAGGGCATCGCCCTGCCCGATGAGTTTCTCCGCGCCGGGTTGATCCAGCACCACTCTGCTGTCGGCCAGCGAAGAGGTCGCGAAAGCCATCCGGGAAGGCACATTCGCCTTGATCAGACCGGTGACCACGTCGACGGACGGCCGTTGGGTCGCCAGAACGAGGTGGATGCCTGCGGCTCGCGCCAACTGGGTGATCCGGACGATGGACTCCTCGACGTCCCGCGGTGCCACCATCATCAGGTCGGCGAGTTCGTCGACCACGACCAGCAGGTAAGGGTAGGGCTGGATGACCCGCTCCGACCCAGGAAGAGGTTTGACCTTGCCCGATTTGACAGCCTTGTTGAAGTCGTCGATGTGCTTGTAGCCGAAAGCTGCCAGGTCGTCGTAACGGGCATCCATCTCCCGAACCACCCATTGCAGGGCCTCCGCGGCCTTCTTCGGGTTCGTGATGATCGGGGTGATGAGGTGCGGAATGCCGTCGTACGCGGTCAGTTCGACCCGTTTGGGGTCGACGAGGATCATGCGGACCTCGTCAGGGGTGGACCGCATGAGCAACGAGGTGATCATCGAGTTGACGAAGCTCGACTTCCCCGCACCGGTCGCGCCGGCCACGAGCAGATGGGGCATCTTCGCGAGATTGGCGATCACGTAACCGCCCTCGACGTCCTTACCGACCCCCATCACCATCGCGTGCTGGTTGTTGTGCGCCACCTGGCTGCGCAGGACATCGCCCAGGGAGACTTTCTCCCGATCGGTGTTGGGGATCTCGATTCCGATGGCCGACTTCCCCGGGATGGGCGAGAGGATGCGGACATCGGCCGATGCCACCGCGTAGGCGATGTTCTTGGACAGCGCGGTGACCCGTTCGACCTTGACGCCGCCGCCCAGTTCGACCTCGTAACGAGTGACCGTCGGGCCACGGGTGAAACCGGTGACCCTGGCGTCGACACCGAACTGGTCCAGGACTCCGGTGAGTGCTTCGACGACCCGGTCGTTCGCTGCGCTGCGGGATTTGGGCGGTGTCCCGGGCTCGAGGACTGCAGGGTCGGGGAGCGTGTAGGTCACGTCCCCGGCGAGGGCGAGTTGTTCCACGCGCTGAGGTAGGGGCGTGGTGATCGGTGCGGGCAGATCCGTCTTCTCCGCCGGGGCCGACCTGCGGATGTCCTCCTGGTGCCCGGTAGGGGCGGGGTCTGAGCCCGAAGAGCCGGGCTGAGCGGCTGGGAGCTGACTGCTGCTGCGTGGGCCGGGTTCTTGGCCGAGCTGAGGATCGGCTGGGTCCGTCTCCGTCCGCCGTCGATGACGCAGGAGCCGGGCCGGGCGGTCCCGGTGCACCTCTGCGGCTTGCAGGAAGGCCTCGTCACCGTCCCGCCCACCTGGAAGGTCAGGGTCGGGTTCACCACGGCGTCGGGATCCCGGCCGCGCACCGGTCGGGCGAGGACGACGGGTGACCTCCTCGATGGGCAGACCGAACAGGCGGTGGTACGCGGAGTTCAACCGTTCGGGGATACGATGCACCGGCGTGGCGGTGACGACCAGCACGCCGAAAAAGCCCAGCAGAAGGAGAAGCAGGACGGCACCCCACGTGGTCAGACCGGCCACGAGTGGGGCTGAGACGATGTAGCCGAGCATGCCGCCGGCTTCACGAACTGCATCGAATCCCGTGGTGGGGACGGGGACTCCGTAGCTGGCGTGCGCGATGCCACAGGCAGACAGCCCGAGAGCACCGAGGCCGATGCTGACCCGATTCGTGCCGTGGATGTCGTCCGGACGCCGGAGCACCCGGGCACCCAGACCGACCAGGAGTACGGGCAGCGCGAAGGCGATCCGGCCGAAGGTTCCGGCGGACACGGCATGGATGAGGTCGCCGAGCCCCCCGGGCAACCCCCACCATTCCCTGGCCGCCACGACGACAGCCAGAGCGATGAGCAGTAGGCCTGCGCCGTCCCTGCGATATTCCGGCTCGAGCGTGACCGGCCTGCTGTTCGCCCTGGTCGCTGAGCCGGTGTTCCGTCCTGCTGAGCTCCGTGTCTTGTTGCCCGTGCGTCGCACGGTTTTCCCCGCCACCTGCGCTACTCCCGTCCACATCCCACGCAGCACCCGAACCGGCACCGCTGCACCGCTCCTCGAGGTCGAGGAGCCCCCGCCGTGCGAGGTGGGCCGTCCGGACGCACGGCTCTTCGCGCCGGAACCACGACCGGTTCGGGGCCGACCCGAGGACTCAGGGGCGGGCCGGGAACGGTTCGGGGACGAGGCACGCTTCACCACGGTCGAAGGCTAGGTGAGAACGAGGAGATCACCGTGTCGGCGCGCCGACAAAGCTCCCCTGATCCTTCCGTCACAATCTCGACCTGCATTTTCGTCGCGACGACGACCATATAAAGAATCCACACTAAACATGGCCGATCAGATTGCTCAAAACGGGCGTGAATTCTGCGTCCCGCCCCAGGGGCGCCTGGAAATTTCCTGGATGGCCCGGGCGCCCCCGGAAGACGAATTCGGCCTCAGACCTCCACGACCACGGGGATGATCATCGGGCGCCGACGCAGTTTTCCTCCGACGAATGACCCGACGGTGCGCCGGATCAGCTGCTGCAACTGGTAGGTGTCCACGATGCCCTTCCCCATCGCGTCCTCAACGGCCTCGACGATCAGCGGGCTCACCCTTCGGAAGGTCTCTTGGTCCTCGGCCACGCCGCGCGACAGGATCTCCGGCTCGGAGGAGACCTTCCCCCTGCTGGCGTCGACAGCGACGATGACGGTGACGAATCCCTCGTCACGCAGGATCCGACGGTCCTTGAGCAGTGCTTCGTCGGTCGCTCCGACGGAGGAGCCGTCCACGTAGACATATCCGCAGTCCACTGCGCCTGCGATCCGGGCCAGGCCGTCGACCAGATCGACGACGACGCCGTTCTCGGCCAGGACGACTCGGTCACGGGGCACCCCGGTGGCGATGGCGAGTGCGCCATTGGCCACCAGATGTCGCCACTCACCGTGCACGGGCATGACATTCGTCGGGCGGACGACGTTGTAGCAGTAGAGCAGCTCCCCCGCACTGGCATGTCCGGAGACATGCACCTTGGCGTTCCCGCGGTGGACGACGGTGGCTCCGAGTCTCATCAATCCGTTGATCACCCGGTAGACGGCGTTCTCGTTCCCCGGGATCAGGGATGAAGCCAGGATGACGGTGTCTCCCTCACCGACCTCGATGGCGTGGTCCCGGTTGGCCATACGGGACAGTGCAGCCATCGGCTCGCCCTGTGACCCGGTGCAGATGAGCACCTGTTCGTCGTCGGGATAATCACGAAGTTTGCGGACGTCGACGACAGTCCGGTCCGGGACACGGAGATAGCCGAGTTCTTCGGCGATCGTCATATTGCGCACCATCGATCGGCCGACGAAAGCTACTTTGCGGCCGAATTCTTCTGCAGCGTCGAGTACTTGTTGGACGCGATGGACGTGAGACGCGAACGAGGCGACGATGATCCGCCGGTCCGCTTTCTCGAAAACGGTTTCCAATGCCGGGTAGATGTCCTTCTCCGGCATGGTGAAGCCGGGGACTTCAGCATTGGTGGAGTCGGTGAGGAAGAGGTCGACACCCTCCTCCCCCAGCCTCGCGAAGCCCCGCAGATCCGTGATCCGTTTGTCGAGGGGGAGCTGGTCCATCTTGAAGTCACCGGTGTGCAGGATGAGCCCGGCCTCGGTACGGATGGCCACGGCCAATGCGTCGGGGATCGAGTGGTTCACTGCGAGGAACTCGAGGTCGAATCCGCCGACCGTGGCCCGTTCCCCCTCGACCACCTTGCGCAGCACCGGCTTGATCCGATGCTCCCGCAGCTTGGCCTCCACGAGCGCGAGAGTCAGATTGGACCCCAGGAGTGGAATGTCCTTGCGGAGCCGCAGCAGATAGGGCACGGCTCCGATGTGGTCTTCGTGCCCGTGGGTGAGGACGACAGCCTCGATGTCCCCGACCCGGTCTTCGATATATCCGAAGTCAGGCAGGATCAGGTCGACCCCTGGCTGATGGTCATCGGGGAAAAGCACCCCGCAGTCGACGACCAGAAGCTTGGAATCGTGCTCCAGAACCGTCATATTGCGGCCGACCTCGCCCAGCCCTCCAAGGGCGACGATGCGGACGCCCGACGGGGCGAGAGGTTCAGGTGCGGTCAGTTCGGGATGGGGGTGGCTCACGTGGTTCGGGCTCCTGAGGACGCGGTGGAGGAACAGGACATTCCCTTTCACGGTATCGCCGATGAGCGCCTCAGGTCGCTGTCGCCCAGGGATCGACCTGGATGAACTTCCAGGGATCCTCACCGGGCAACCGGTTCACGGAAGCCGTCCGACGGGGTCGGCCACCGCCGCAGGATGCCGGGCAGATGTCGCTGTCGTGGACAAGAACCTGATGTGGACGGCAGCCGTGACGCCACCCGCTCGGGGGTCCGGATGGCGCCACGACCACCTGATCCATCCTGAGCCGACGACGACCCGATGAGGGATCAACGCCACGCCGCTGTGATACGCATCACGGTAGAAGCTCTCTCTTCCGAAGAGGGGCCGACGACCTCGTCCCACAAGGAAGGGCGTCTCCCGGATCGAGGCCCTAGGCTTCTTCCCTGTGCAGCCTTACCACGATCTTCTCCGCCGTATCCTCCACGACGGGGTGCCCCGCGACGACCGCACCGGCACCGGGACCCTCGGTGTCTTCGGCCACCAGATGCGTTTCGACCTGTCCGCGGGCTTCCCTGCCCTGACCACCAAGAAACTGCATCTGCGTTCGATCGTGGGAGAGCTCATCTGGTTCCTGCGCGGTGACACCAACGTGCGGTGGCTCCACGAACAGGGCATCTCCATCTGGGACGAGTGGGCGGATGCCGACGGAGAACTCGGGCCGGTGTACGGACATCAATGGCGCTCCTGGCCGACGCCGGACGGTGGGGCCGTCGATCAGATCGCCAAAGTGGTCTCCGACATCCGATCCGACCCGTACAGCCGACGGCACATCGTGTCGGCCTGGAATGTCGCCGATGTCGACTCGATGGCCCTGCCGCCCTGCCATGCCCTTTTCCAGTTCCACGTCGCCCAGGGCCGTCTGTCCTGTCAGCTGTACCAGCGCAGCGCGGACGTCTTCCTCGGAGTGCCCTTCAATATCGCCTCCTATGCTTTGCTGACCCATATGGTCGCCCAGGCCACAGATCTGGAGGTCGGTGAATTCATCCACACTCTGGGCGATGCCCACCTCTACCTGAATCATCTGGACCAGGCCCGGACCCAGCTCGAGCGCGAGCCCCGACCATTGCCGACCCTGGAGATGACCCCGCGGGAGCGCCTGGAGGACCATCTGATCGACGACATCCGTCTGGTCGGCTACGACCCGCACCCGACGATCAAGGCCCCGATCGCGGTATGACCGTCGCCGACTCCCCCATGGACATGACCCCTCACCCGCCAGGAAGCGAGGAGATCGTGTTGGTCGCGATGGTCTCCGCAAACCGGGTGATCGGCGACGGACATGACCAGCCCTGGCATCTCCGAGAGGACCAACAGCGTTTTCGTCGGATGACGATGGGGCACCCACTGCTCATGGGTCGACGCACCTGGGAGGCGATCGGTCGCCCGCTGCCCGGCCGCCCTGCCGTGGTCCTGACCAGGGACACCGGGTGGTCGGCCGAAGGCGTCACCGTCGCGCACGACCCCGTGGCCGGGTTGAACGCCGCGCGCGCTCTTCCCGGAGCCGATCGCATCATGGTGATCGGAGGCGGTCAGGTCTACGAGGCCCTGCTCCCTTTCGCGACCCACGCCGAGATCACCGAGGTCGACGCGGAGTCGCCCGGTGAGACCCTCTTCCCGGAGCTCACCGGGCCGGATTGGGTGGAGACCGGTCGCGACGACCGTTTCGCCTTCGCCTTCGTCACTTACCAGCACACAGCGAGGACCCGTCGATGACTGTCCCCCTTCCCTTTCCTCGACCTCGCGACGAAGTCCAGCAGGCTGGGCCCGGTTTTTCCCGTTCAGGGGTCCGACAGGCCCGACCGGACGATGCGGAGGCAGTCGGTGCAGTTCAGGCAGCTCTGTGGGTGAAGTCCTTCGCCGATGACCTTCCTGCCGAGGCCCTCGCGATGTGCACCCCTGCGGCTTTCACCGCGTCCTGGCGGTCGTCGCTGGTCGATCCACCCTCGGACGGGCACCGCCTCCTGGTCGCTACCGAGGGCGAGGGGATCGTCGGGCTGGCAGCCTTCGTTCCCGGTGACGAACCGGACCTGGACGGGGCGGAGCTCCTCCTCCTGGGGGTGGCTGAGGACCGTCGGCGCCGCGGGCATGCCAGTCGGCTGTTGTCCGCCGTGGCGGAGGCGGTCGAGCAGGGCGGGGACGAGCTGCTCGTCGCTTGGATCGTGGCCGGCCACGAGGAGCTGCGTGCTCATCTCCAGGGCGCAGGGTTCATCGCCGACGGTGCCTATCGGGAGCGGGTGGTCGGACCGGGCGCGCGGACCGTGACGGAGGTTCGGCTGGTGGTTTCCTTGCGGGAAGCTCGGGCCGCACTCTGACTTTCTCGATGGACCCTCGCCTGGTCCCGGGTGGAGAATCCCGACGTGTTTCGTGCTGTGTCCCCCGCCGGATCGGCTTATATCACTACCGTTCTTCTCAATGAAGAGAATCACCATTGAAAGATTTCCGATGCGGTGACACCCGAGCTCATTTATGGACAGGCCAGAATCGTTGACTCCGAGTCGAATACACTCCCGTAACTACTCAGGGGAGAACATTCGCGCAGGTCACCGCCGCCTAACGGTCGACGATTCTTTGCGCGAGGCGCTTCCCGGGGCTGACACCCATGGGTAACTTGCCCGTGTTCTAGCACCCATCGAGGAGCCGACAATGAGCGTCGACACCGTGACGGAGGCCAAGGTCCGGAACGACCCTGCGCTACCTCCGATCGCCGTGAACGAGCCTCCGCACATGACGCGGAAGACCCGGATCTATCTGGCCATCTGTGCCGTCCTGGCCGGAATCGGATGGATCATGCTCGCACTCGTCCGCGGAGAGGAGGTCAACGCCCGATGGTTCGTCTTCGCTGCTGTCGGAAGCTATCTGATAGCGCTGCAGTTCTACGCCCGTTACATCGAACGCAAGATCCTCCAGCCTGACGACGCCCGTGCCACCCCCGCCGAGAAATTCGACAACGGCAAAGACTTCATGCCGACCGACCGGCGTGTCCTCTTCGGCCATCACTTCGCGGCCATCGCCGGAGCGGGACCACTCGTCGGTCCCATCCTCGCCTCCCAGATGGGATACCTTCCGGGAACGCTGTGGATCGTCCTCGGTGTCGTCCTCGCCGGCGGCGTCCAGGACTACATGGTGTTGCACTTCTCGATGCGACGTAACGGCCGTTCCCTGGGACAGATGGCCCGGGAGGAACTCGGCCCCATAGGCGGTTGGGCCGCCATCATCGGCGTGCTGACCATCATGATCATGATCATCGCCGTCCTCGGCGTCGTCATGATCGGGGCCCTGGCCGAATCCGCGTGGGCTCTCTTCTCCATCGCCTGCACCATCCCGATCGCCCTCTTCATGGGGGTCTACCTGCGTTATCTGCGCCCAGGTGCGGTGAACGAGATCTCCCTCATCGGTGTCATCCTGCTGGTCGTCTCCATCGTCGCCGGTAAATACGTGGCCGACTCCTCCATCGCCCACTACTTCATCCTCGACAAGCCGACCCTGGCCGTCATCATCGCCCTCTACGGATTCGCGGCTTCGGTTCTCCCGGTCTGGCTGCTGCTGGCACCCCGCGACTACCTGTCGACCTTCATGAAAGTCGGCACGATCGTCCTGCTTGCCGTCGGAATCGTCGTCGTCGGGCCCACCATCCAGATGCCGGCGGTCACCACATTCGCCGAGACCGGAACCGGACCGGCCTTCGCCGGCGGGCTCTTCCCCTTCCTGTTCATCACCATCGCCTGCGGCGCCATCTCCGGTTTCCATGCCCTGATCAGCTCCGGTACCACACCGAAACTGATCGAGAAGGAAAAACAGGCCCGGATCATCGGCTACGGCGGCATGCTGACCGAGAGCTTCGTGGCGATCATGGCGTTGGTCGCAGCCTGCACCCTCGATCAGCATCTGTACTTCGCGATGAATGCTCCCGGCGGACTGACCGGAGCCCCGGACCCGACGAAGGCAGCGGCCTACACCAACGGTCTGGGTCTGGTCGGCCCCGGCGGTGCTCCGCTGAGTGCGGTGGACGCCTCGATGTACGCCGAAGCCGCCAAACAGGTCGGAGAGAGCACCATCATCTCCCGGACCGGTGGAGCGCCCACCCTCGCGATGGGCATGGCCGACGTCATGCATCAGACGCCACTGCTCAACCTGCTGGGCAACAAGGCCTTCTGGTACCACTTCGCCGTGATGTTCGAGGCTCTGTTCATCCTCACCACCATCGATGCCGGCACCAGGGTCGCCAGGTTCATGTTCTCCGACACGATCGCCCACATCCCCGGCATGAAACGTTTCGCCGACCCCTCCTGGCGGGTAGGCGCCTGGGTCTGCTCGGCCATCGTGGTCCTCGGATGGGGCGGCATCCTCTACATGGGGGTGACCGACCCACTGGGCGGTATCAACACGCTGTTCCCGCTGTTCGGCATCAGCAACCAGCTACTGGCCTGCATCGCACTGTGCGTCGTCTTCGCCATCGTCTGCAAGAAGGGGCTGTTCAAGTACGCCTGGATCCCTGGCCTGCCGCTGTTCGGCCTGCTGGCCGTCACCCAGACGGCGTCCTTCCAGAAGATCTTCTCCTCCGACGTGAAACTCGGTTACAACGCCGTGCGACAGGCAGCGATCAAGGCCAAGGAATCCGGGGCTCAGAGTTTCCAGACCGCCAAGACACCCGAGCAGATCGACCAGGTGATCTTCAACTCCGGCATCCAGCTGGGGCTGTCGATCGTCTACGCACTGCTCGTCCTCATCGTCTTCGCCACCACCATGTGGGTCGTCTGGAAGGCCGTCCGCGCAGGAGGGATGCCTACCAGCGAGGAAGAGGCCACCCCCAGCAAGATCTTCGCCCCGGCCTCCTTCATTCCCACCCCGTTGGAAAAAGAGGTCCTGGCCGAGTGGAAAGCGGCAGGACTCGACCCCACACCCACCCGCGGTCATCATTGACGTCATGAGCAGTGACGCCATCGCCCGTCTCCGACGTGCCACCGGAGCTTTTCGCTGGTGGTGCAACGGAGTGACCGGAGCTGACGCCTACGATCGCTATGTCGATCATCTGCGACGTCACCACCCTGACGCGCAGATCCCGACCAAGCGGCAGTTCTGGCGGGACAAGTACGACGAGATGGAACGCAATCCGAAGACCCGGTGTTGCTGAGCGCCGAGGATGCGGACCATGGTTGAGGGCCCCGGCACGGATGTGCCGGGGCCCTCAACCATGGATGTCACCGCTGCGACATCAGTTCAGTCCGAGATAGTGCTCCAACCCGACCGTCAGACCCGGGTGCGAACGGACCCCCCGCACTCCTTCCAGCACACCGGGCATGAAACTGACCCGGTCGAAGCTGTCATGACGGATGGTCAGCCCTTCCCCCTCCGCGCCGAAGAGGACCTCCTGGTGTGCGATGTACCCGCGCAGCCGCACGCCGTGGACGTGCACGCCGTCGATCTGAGCGCCGCGGGCACCGTCCGGGTCCTGGACTGTCGCATCCGGTACCGGGCCCAGCCCGGCTTCCTGACGTGCCTGCGCCACGAGCTCGGCAGTCCGGGCCGCCGTTCCCGACGGCGCATCCACCTTGTTCGGGTGATGCAGCTCGACGATCTCCACGGATTCGTAGAAACGCGCCGCAGTCCTGGCGAAGGACATCATGAGGATCGCACCGATCGCGAAGTTCGGAGCGATGAGGACACCGGTTCCCTCCGGCGCGTCGGAGAGCTGATCACGCAACGCCGCGAGACGCTGCTCGTCCCAACCTGTCGTCCCGACCACCACATGGACTCCCCGTTCCAGACAGTGAGCCACATTTCCCGGGGCCGAATCAGGGACACTGAACTCGACGACGACCTCGGCTCCCGCCAGATCACCGAGTTGGTCCCCGACGTCGAACCGACCGACGAGTTCCATGTCAGCAGCCTCCTCGACCGCCCGACACACGGTTGATCCCATACGACCTGAAGCGCCGATGACGGCGACTTTGATGCTTTCACTCACCCGTCCACAGTAGATGCCGGTACCCGTGGACCGAGCCGACCAGCCGCGGTTTGACGTAGATTCGGGCACCGCGAACAAAAAGGAACGAAGCAGATCTCCCAAGCGTTCCCCTACCGACCCTGTCCTCCAATCACGATCGGAGACCCCACATGCCGAACCGGCACGATCCTCCTCCCGACCTCGCCGAACTCGACGATCCAGACCTGAGACGTTTCGCCGAGGAACTCGGCCGGCTCTGGCCTACCGTGGAACCCCTCGTCACTCCCATGGACGAGGCCAGCCACGACGACTTGTACGCCTTCATGGTGAAGGCCTCGAAGAACGGGCGCATCAGCGCCGAGACAGTCTGCTCCGCCGCGCAGGTCCACGGCGACCTCGGCGCATTACGTGCCGGATGGACTCATTTCACCCCGGGCCAGAAGGCCGTCCTGAATGCGGCTACCGCCTTCGTGCTGGAGAAGAGCGGAGCGACCGCGGGCGCCCCAGCCTGCCCTGCAGGGTCTCCCACCGACCGAGTGCTCTCGGCGGCAGTGCGTACCTTGCTGAACCGCAACTGATCTCGGGCCTGGGGGCGGCAGGAGTCACCAGGCGGAAGGTCCCTCCTCCGGGTTACCCCAGAGGGCTAGGATCCCCCTGACTGTCGTCGACCCACAACGAGGTGTGTCAATGCCCCCGCTACGCCGTGACATCACCCAGCTTCCCGACCTCCGCCAGGCCTCGGGACGAGTTGCACCGGTGCGCTCCCGCATGCCGGTGTACGTCGACCTTCTTCCACCATGCAACAACGCCTGCCCAGCCGGAGAGAACATCCAGGAATGGCTCCGGCTGCTCAAGGAAGACGAGCCCCGAGCGGCATGGGAGATGCTCACCCGGGACAACCCGTTCCCGGCCATCCACGGTCGCGTCTGCTATCACCCATGTGAAAGCAACTGCAATCGCACAGAACTGGACAGCCCCATCTCCATCCACGGAGTGGAGCGCTACCTCGGCGACCTCGCCCTGGAAAGCGGTTGGCTCTTCCCCGACCCCCCTCCCCCCTCAGGGAGACGAGTCCTCGTCGTCGGAGCCGGACCATCCGGACTCTCCGCCGCCTACCACCTGGCCCGACGCGGACATGAGGTCGAAATCCACGACAGCTCAACGCAACCCGGCGGCATGATGCGTTATGGCATCCCGGAGTACCGCCTCCCCCGGGCCATCCTCGACGCCGAAATCGCTCGCCTGACCGCCATGGGCGTGCGCATCGTCACCGACCACCCCGTAAAAGACCTTCTCGCCGAACAACGCGAAGGTGGCTTCGACGCCGTCTTCGTCGCCATCGGAGCGCACCTGTCCAAACGGGTCGACCTCCCGGCCCGTGACGCCGAGAAAGTCGTCGACGCCGTCAGTTTCCTACGTACCGTGGCCAGCGGAGAACGCCCCATCATGGGACGACGCGTCGCGGTATACGGCGGCGGGAACACCGCCATGGACGCCGCCCGGGTCGCCCGACGGCTCGGCGCCGAAGAGACGATGATCGTCTACCGACGCACCAAGGACCAGATGCCCGCCCACGCAGAAGAGGCCACAGAGGCCGAGCGTGAAGGCGTACGGATGAACTGGCTACGCACCATCACCGAGGTCGACGACGACCTGACCGTCGAGATCATGGAACTCGACGAGAACGGACGCGCCCGAGGCACCGGGCGGTACGAGAAACTCGCCGCCGACACCGTCATCCTGGCCCTAGGGCAGGAAGCCGACAGCGGATTCCTCCAATCCATCCCAGGAATGCGCTTCGACGGCGACATCGTCCAGGTCGACCCGGACACCCTGATGACAGATGTCCCTGGGATCTTCGCCGGCGGCGACGCCGTCCCCTCCGAACGCACCGTCACCATCGGAGTCGGACACGGCAAACGCGCCGCCCGCACCATCGACGCCTGGTTGAACTCCCAACCCGATCAACGCCCCGACAAACATCCCGTCGTCCACCTCGACGACCTGCATCTCTGGTACTTCGGCGACTTCACCCGCCGCTCCCAACCCGAACTCGACCCCGACGCCCGGGTCTCCGCCTTCGAAGAAGTCGTCGGCGGACTGGACCCCGACCAGGCCGTCTTCGAAGCACAACGATGTCTGTCCTGCGGGAACTGCATCGAATGCGACGGCTGCCTCGGATCGTGCCCGGAGAAGGCCGTGATCAAACTCGGCAAAGGACACCGGTACCGCTACGACTACAACAGGTGCACCGGCTGCGGCACCTGCTACGAACAATGCCCGGTCCACGCCATCGAGATGGTTCCCGAAGGGCGCCCCGACCGGCCGCTGACCGGCCCCGGCCAAGGGCCGACCAGCGCTGACGACGTGCGACAGGGAGGTCTGCTCTGATGACGACCGCGATCATCGACGGCAACGAAGCCGCCGCGTCGGTGGCCTACCGGCTCAACGAACTGTGCTCGATCTACCCGATCACCCCCAGCTCCACGATGGCCGAACTCGCCGACGAATGGTCCGCGCACGGCCGGACCAACATCTGGGGAACCGTCCCCACCGTCGTGGAGATGCAATCCGAAGGCGGCGCAGCCGGCGCCACCCACGGGGCGCTCCAGGCCGGGGCCCTGTCGACGACCTTCACCGCCAGCCAGGGTCTGCTCCTGATGATCCCCAACATGTACAAAATCGCCGGGGAGCTGACCAGCGCCGTCATCCATGTCGCCGCACGCTCCCTGGCCACCCAGGGACTGTCCATCTTCGGCGACCATCAAGACGTCATGGCCGTACGGCAGACCGGATGGGCCCTCCTGGCTAGCGCATCAGTCCAAGAAGCCCACGACATGGCCCTGGTGGCTCAACTGGCCACACTGCGCTCCCGGATACCGTTCATCCACTTCTTCGACGGCTTCCGCACCAGCCACGAGCTCAACACCCTGGACATGCTCTCCGACGACGACCTGCGCGCGCTGGTCCCGGTCGAACTCGTGCGAGCGCACCGGGAGCGGGCGCTCTCCCCGGAGCATCCTTTCATCCGGGGCACGGCGCAGAATCCGGACACCTACTTCCAGTCCCGCGAGACCGCCAACAGCTTCTACCAGGTGACGCCGGCGATCACCCAGGGCGCGATGGACGAGCTGGCCGAACGGACCGGCCGCCGGTATCACCTGGTCGAGTACTTCGGCGCACCCGACGCCGAACACGCCGTGGTGGTCATGGGATCAGGCGCGGAAACGGTCATCGAGACCGTCGAGCAGCTGGCCGCAGCCGGGCAGCGGGTCGGTGTGCTGCAGATACGTCTGTACCGGCCCTTCCCCACCGAGGAACTCGTGGCGGCTCTGCCGGAGACTGTCCGCCGGATCGCTGTGCTGGATCGCACCAAGGAACCCGGATCCATCGGCGAGCCGCTCTTCCTCGACGTGGTGGCCGCATTCGGCGAGGCCGTCTCCCGGGGGCGGCGGGCGGTGATGCCCTTGGTGACCGGGGGAAGATATGGGCTGTCCAGTAAGGAGTTCACTCCGGCCATGGTGCAGGCCGTGTACGCCGAGCTGGCGTCCGACGAACCTCGGCCCAGGTTCACCGTCGGGATCACCGACGATGTCACCCGCCTCTCCTTGGACGTCGGCCCGGAGCCGGACATCATGCCGGCGGGCACCGTGGGCGCAGTCTTCTACGGGCTGGGCAGCGACGGTACCGTCGGGGCGAACAAGAACACCATCAAGATCCTGGGTTCGCAGGAGAACACCTTCGCCCAGGGTTATTTCGTCTACGACTCCAAGAAGTCCGGTTCACGGACGGTCTCCCATCTACGTTTCGGTCCGAAGCCGATCCGTGCGCCCTACCTGGTGCGTCAGGCCGGTTTCATCGGATGCCACCACATGTCGATCGCCGAACGGGTCGACATCCTGGAGTTCGCCCAGCCCGGTGGAACCGTGCTGTTGAATGCCCCCTATCCCCCCGAGGAGGTCTGGGCTCAGCTCCCCCGACCTCTTCAGGAGGGCATCTTGGAGAAGGATCTGCGGCTGTACTGCATCGATGCCACCGAGGTGGCCCGTGAGGCCGGGTTGCCCGGACGGACCAATACGGTCCTGCAGACCTGTTTCTTCGCCATCTCCGGGGTGTTGCCGCCCGAGGACGCCGTCGTCAAGGTCAAGGAGTCGATCCGTAAGACCTACGGACGTCGGGGTGCAGAGGTCGTGGCCCGCAACGAGGCCGCCGTCGACGCTGCCGTGACCGCTTTGCACCGCGTCGAGGTGCCCGGCCAGGTCGTCGGTGGGAAGGAACTCATCGCGCCGGTCCCGGACGATGCGCCGGGCTTCGTTCGGGAGGTCACCGCGAAGATGCTGATCGGCCGGGGCGACGAGCTCCCGGTGAGTGCGCTGCCCGTGGACGGAACCTATCCGAGCGGTACCACGGCATATGAGAAACGGAATATCTCCGAGACGGTCGCGGTGTGGAGCGAAGAGGACTGCATCCAGTGCGGGAACTGTTCGCTGGTGTGTCCTCACGCGGTATTGCGTGCCAAGCGTTTCCGCACCACCCATCTGGAGGGCGCCCCCGAGTCCTTCGTCTCGGCGCCCCTGAACGCTGCGGGTATCCCCGGTGAGCGGTACACCCTTCAGGTGTACGCCGAGGACTGCACCGGGTGCGGGCTGTGCGTGGAGGCCTGCCCGGTCATACCGGTCGACCGTCCGGGCCGACGGGCGATCAATGTCGAGCCGGTACGGGACAGGACCCCGGCCAAAGCGAATGTGGCTTTCTTCGAGTCGATCCCGGTCAATACCCGCAGCAAGGTCGACTTCGGCACCGTGCGGGGTATCCAGTATCTCGAACCCTTGTTCGAGTTCTCCGGTGCCTGCAGCGGGTGCGGTGAGACCCCGTATGTGAAGCTGCTCACCCAGCTCTTCGGCGACCGCGCGATGGTCGCCAATGCCACCGGTTGTTCGTCCATCTACGGCGGGAATCTGCCGACCACCCCGTGGACGAAGAACGCCGAGGGTCGTGGGCCGGCTTGGAGCAACAGTCTTTTCGAGGACAACGCCGAGTTCGGGATGGGGATGCGGCTGGCCGCTGATCTACAGGCCGGTCTGGCTCGGCAGCGTCTGTCCGCCCTGCGTGAGGAGATCGGTGTCGATCTGGTCGATGCGATCCTGGATGCGCCGCAGGCTCGGGAGAACGAGATCCACGCCCAGCAGGCACGGGTCGCCGAGCTGCGCCACCGCCTGTCCGACCTCGACGGGATCGCGGTCAAGGATCTGATCTCCGTGGTCGACCATCTGGTGCGTAGGTCGGTGTGGATCGTCGGCGGTGACGGGTGGGCCTATGACATCGGTTCCGGTGGGCTCGACCATGTCCTGGCCTCGGGTCGCAATGTCAACGTTCTGGTCATGGACACCGAGGTCTACTCGAACACCGGTGGACAGAGCAGTAAGTCGACTCCGCTGGGTGCGGTGGCCAAGTTCGCCGCGGCAGGTAAGACCACGGCGAAGAAGGATCTCGCACTGCAGGCGACCGCTTATGGGCATGTCTATGTCGCTCGGGTCGCGATGGGCGCGGATCCGCAGCAGACCCTCAAGGCCTTCCGCGAGGCGGAGGCTTACGACGGTCCGAGCCTGATCATCGCGTACAGCCACTGCATCGCCCACGGCATCGACATGCGCAAGGGTCTGGAGCAGCAGTACAAGGCGGTGAGCTCGGGGCATTGGCCGTTGATGAGGTACAACCCGATCCTGCGCATGGAAGGACGTAATCCTTTCCTGCTGGACAGTCCCCGCCCGCGGATCACCTTGCGTGACTACCACCGTGACGAGTTGCGCTTCCGGATGTTGGCCGGCGCGGACCCCGCCGAGGCCGACCGGTTGTTGGAGCTGGGGCAGTCCCAGGTGGCTCGTCGCTGGGACGAATACGAGAAGATGGCGACCCGCGAGGCCGAGGCCTTCGCAGCGGATGCGCGGAAGGAGAGCTGAGCGATGGCCGATCTGTCGACTCGCTATCTGGGTCTTGAGCTACGTAATCCGGTGGTCGCATCGGCCGGACCGCTCAGCCAGAATGCCGAGGGGGTGCGCAGACTCGCCGGGGGCGGAGTCGGCGCCGTGGTGCTCTTCTCGCTCTTCGAGGAACAGCTGCGGCACGAAGCGGCCCGGGACATCGTCCTGGAGGAGCTCCACGAGGAGTCCTTCGCCGAGTCCCTGTCCTATTTTCCGACCGTGCCCAGTAACGATTCCGGCCTGTCGACCCGTTATCTTCACCTGTTGGAGGAGTCTGCCGCTGCGGTCGACATCCCGGTGATCGCGTCTCTCAACGGGTCGACCATCGGCAGCTGGGCCGAGTTCGCCCGGCAGATGCAGGATGCAGGGGCGGCTGCCATCGAGCTGAACGTCTACCTGGTACCCGGCGACCTCGGTGCGGACGGTCGGGTCGTCGAAGAACGGCATGTGGAGATCCTGGAGCGGGTCAAAGCAGCGGTATCGATACCGGTCGCGATGAAACTCTCGCCGTATTTCTCGTCCTTCGGTTCCTTGGCCCTGCGTCTGGACCAGGCCGGAGCGGATGGATTGGTGCTGTTCAACCGGTGGATCCAACCGGAGATCGACATCGAGTCGGTGTCGGTGGAGTCCGGCTTGGTGCTCTCGTCCCGTTCGGAGGCTCGGCTGCCGCAGACCTGGATCGCGACCCTGTTCGGTCGGGTGGAGGCTTCGCTCGCCGGGACGACAGGTGTGGAGAGCGCCGATGACGTCGTCCGATATCTCCTGGCCGGGGCTGACGTGGTGATGTCGACCTCGGCACTGGTCCGCGAGGGCGAGTTCTATGCGGGCGAGTTGGTGGACGGGTTGAACGCCTGGCTGGACCGTAAGGGATTCACCGGAGTCGACGCGGCGCGGGGCCTGTTGGCAGTTCCCACCGACGTCGATGCAAGCGGTTACGGCAGGGCCGGTTATGTCTCCGCCTTGGAGAAGGCCAAACGGACCTACGGTCGGGTGGACGCCTGATCAGAGGTCTCCTGCGAGCCGACCGGTGAACAACTGGCCTCCGGTCTGACTCAACCTGTGGGCTGACGCGCCGACAAGAACGAGAATCCATCCGCTAGGAGGAGACTCTTCATGCGACAGTCCACCTTGATCCGCGTCTCCGCAGTGACCGCCTCGTTGCTGACAGTGATCACCTCAGGCGCCGTGCTGGTCTCCTTCCGCACGGGTGCGAACGCCGACGCCGCCTTGGAGCGTCAGACGGTGTCTTTGGCCGCTGCCCGGGCAGTAGCCGATTCCTCGGCCTTGTTGACGAACAGCATCCGGGCTTTCACGGCGACCGGTGAGACCACCTGGAGCGACCGTTATTGGTCCGAGATCGAGGTCACCAAATCGCAGGCGAAGGCCTTGCAGACCTTGAAGGATCAAGGCACTCCTGCGGAGGAGCTGGCCCTGGTCGACCAGGCGAGTGCCAATTCGGCCAATCTGGTGAAGTTGGAGACCCGCGCCATGAGGTTGGTGTACGAAGCGCAAGGTGCGCCGACCTCGCAGATGCCGTCGGCGGTGGCCGGCTGGTCGGTTTCCCCAGAGGACCAGGCCTTGCCCGCTGCGCAGAAGCGCGCGTTGGCGGTGTCCCTGGTCCACGGCAAGGAGTACACCGACGAGGTGGCGAAGATCATGGCGCCGATCACCGACTTCAACCGGAAGCTCTCGACCCGGTTGCAGAATGATGTCGAGGTCGGTCGGGATGCCCGGGACAAGGCGCAGTACGCTCTGGCGGCCTGCGCCTTCCTGTCCGCGGTGGCCCTGGCCGGGGTCCTCCTGCTGGTGAGCCGCCAGATCGGTACCGTGATCAGCCGGTTCACCCGGGAACTGCGGGTGAACGACCCGAAGGATTTGACCTTCCGTCTGGCACCATCCGGGGTGACCGAGCTGCACGAGCTGGCGAAGGCTTTCAACGATCGAACCGAGCAGGTGGCGGGAATGGTCCGGCAGATCGGGGAGGATGCCGACGGGTTGACTCGTTCCTCGGCGGAATTGACTTCCACGGCGCAACATCTGGGGCAGGTCGCGGAGGAGACCTCGTCGCATTCCAGTAGCGCGGCGGAACGTGCCGAGGTGGTCAGCGGACATGTGAGCACGGTGGCAGCGGGGACCGAGGAGATGCATGCCTCGATCGAGGAGATCGCGGAGGCGGCTGGCCGGGCCGCCCAGGTGGCTGAGGAAGCGGCCCGGGAAGCTGCTGGCACGGCGTCCATCGTCGACAAACTCAGCGCGTCCGGGGTGCTGATCGGTGAGGTGATGAAATCGATCACCAGCATCGCCGAGCAGACCAATCTGCTCGCGCTGAACGCGACCATCGAAGCGGCCCGGGCCGGAGAAGCCGGTAAAGGGTTCGCGGTGGTCGCCAACGAGGTCAAGGATCTGGCTCGGCAGAGCGCAGAGGCCACGGAGGACATCTCGGCCAAAGTGCTGGGGATCCAGGAGGATGCCGCTGCCACGACGGCTGCTCTGCAGCGGATCACGGAGGTCATCGGGCGCATCAACGAGACCCAGTCGACCATCGCCTCCGCGGTGGAGGAGCAGACCGCGACGACCCGTGAGATGGCGCATTCGGTGCAGGAGGCGTCGAATGGTTCCCAGCGGATCGCCGCCACGGTGGAGGAATTGGCTGATCGGTCGGGGCAGGTCGCCGCGGGTGCCGGTTCAGCTCTGGATGCGGCGGTGTCGATGTCGCAGACCGCCGCGGGCATGCAGAGCCTGGTGCGTTCCTACCGGGTGTCCTGATCCTCGCGGTCTGTGTCGCCCGATGTCCGTCCGCGGTGCTGCGGCCAGGCGCCTCGTTCCTGAAGAACCTGCGCCAGGACGTCGATCCGGTCGGTGAACAAGCCGTCGACCCCCATGTCGAACAGTTCTCGCATCTGGTCGATGTCGTCGATGGTCCACACGTGGACCTGGGCCCCGGTACGTTGCGCGGTCGCCAGGAACTGCGGGGTGAGCACGGTGACGGACCGTCCCATGATCTTGCGATGCAGGGGGATCTGGTAGGCGACGGCCGGTGAGTGGATCCAGCGGGCCAGGGGTGCGGGGGCGAAACGGAGCCAGGTGATCCCCCATCGTCCGGCGGCCGTGGCGACGCGTCCGCGGGAAAGCCGGCGGAAAGCCCACAAGCGGCTGCGGGAGAAGGAACTGACACAGACCCGGTCGTGGGCCTGGATCTCCTCGAGGAGTGCCCACAGTGCAGGTCCGGTCCCTTCGGCTTTCAGGTCGATGTTGAAGTGGGCGTCGGGAAAGGCGGTGAAGAGTTCCCGCAGCGTGGGGATGGGTTCGCTTCCGCCGATCCGGGCGCGGCGTACTTCTTCGAAGGTCATCTCGGCGACGGCGCCCGATATGTCGCTGACGCGTTCGAGCCGGTCGTCGTGCAGGGCGAGCAGGACTCCGTCCGAGGTGAGGTGGACGTCGGTCTCCAGGTATCGGTATCCCAGGTCGACAGCGGCTGCGAAGGCTTTGAGCGTGTTCTCTTTCCCCCGGGTAGGGGCATAACGGGTCCCGCCTCTGTGCGCCAGCGCGAGTGGACCGGTGGTGAGATATCCGCCACGAGTCATGGCCTGTCCTCCTGTCGGCGGGATGAGATTGCTCCTTTAATTTCACGAGCTTCTGCAGTGAAGGACGATCCAGAGGCAGACGGCGTGCCCCACAAGCAAATTAGTACGAAAAGGACATGCTCGAGGGACTCATTTCCGTTGTAAGGAGGAGCAGATGGGTCCATCGACTCGTTCTGTCGTCGTCACCGGAACTGTGGCAGCTCTCGTCCTGGCTTCGGCCGCTCCCACGTTCGCATCGCCTGTCTCGGCTGCGTCCGTGGACGAGGACACAGCGCTGACGACACAGGATCCGGGTGCCGCTGACGGGCAGGAGAAGCCAGTGCGCACCGAACGTTCGTCATCCAAGGTGTCTGCCCTGGTCACCAAGCTGTCGATACCGGTGCCGTCCGAGAACGAAGGTGAAGCCGCGAAGGCGTATCTCCGGAGGAGTTCCGCCGCTCTGGGGCTGTCCGATCCCACGGCCGAGCTGGTTCTGACCGATACCGAGAGGACGGCCACGGGATCCGTGGCCAGGTTCGCGCAGAAACACCGAGGTATCGAGATCCACGGTTCGCAGTACACGGTACGGATGCAGGGCGAAGGCGACGACCGCAAGGTCATCGGGACCAGCGGTGAGGTCTACCACGAGTTGACGGTCGACATCCGCCCGAAGGTCAATGTGGAAACAGCACGTCGGTTGGCGCTGCAGGTGATACCGACGGGTCAGCGGTCAGGCGCCACGGCTGAGGAGGCGGGGCTGGTCGTCCTCCCCTCGGGTCGGGGTGTCCTCGCCCGTCGCATTCTGGTCTCCGCGCCGCGGGGTACCGGTACGCCGACGGTCCGGGAGATCTACGTAGATGCGCATACCGGCGCCATCCGCATGAATCAGTCGGCGATCCGCCACTCCTCCTGGGGGCCGTCGGCCTCCCCCGCCGAGAGCCATCCCACTCAGCCGGGTGAACCGCCGGAGTCCTTCGGGGGTTCATCGAGTCGGGCACCGAACACATCGAGGCCTGGCACGCCGGGGACATCGTCCCCTGTCGCTCCGTCCCCGACGACTTCTGCCCCCCGGCCGACTGCGCCGAGCGGCGATGTCGTCAGGACGACGGGTAAGAACCACCGTGGGGAGTCGGTGCCGATCGTCCTCAAGGGCAGTGCGGGGAACTACCAGTTCATCGACGACTCCCGGAAAGAGTCCACCCCGCCGGGGAGCTCGGTACAGACCTATGACGCGCGGGGAATCGCCTGGCCGCTCCTGGTGCGGCATATGCCCAGCGAGGTGAAGCCCTTCCGGACTGAGACCGTGCCGGTGAGCGGGGCTGCTTCTCAGGCAGGAGCCATCGATGCGCATTGGGGCGCGGCTCAGGTGGTCGATTACTACCGCAGCAAGTTCGGTCGTAACGGCCTGGACGGGCGGGGGTCTCCGGTGATCTCCGTGGTCGGCGTTGTCGACATGAAGGGTGATCCGTACATCAATGCTTTCTGGGACGGTTCGAAGATGGTCTACGGCGGTAGCGGCGCGGATTACCGGCCGTTGTCGGCCAGCCTCGACATCGTCGGGCACGAGATGACGCACGGTGTCACGTCGCACACGGCCCGGTTCATCTATTACGGGCAACCGGGTGCTCTGGACGAGGCCTTCGCCGACTATTTCGGAAATGCCATCCAGCTCACGGTGAAGAAGATCGACACGAAGGCGCCGAACTCTGGTCTCGTAGGCGAGGATTCATGCATCACTTCGCCTCCGCACAAATGTGCTATCCGTGATCTGGACAAGCTGAGAACCACGCACGACGATTTCCTGGGGACTTCCGAGGACGAAGGCGGTGTCCATCTGAACGCCTCCATCGTCGGTGGCGCACTCTGGGAGATCCGCAAGAAGCTTCCGGCCGATGTCGCCGACTCCATCATGTACACGGCGATGACCCAGTACCTGGCGCCCTTGTCCACCTTCGTCGATGCGCGGCGAGCTGTGGTCGCAGCGGCCGAACAGGCCTCTCTACCTGCGAAGGACATGGCTGCGGTGAATGCCGCCTTCGACCGGCGCGGCATCACCGAGGGATGGGAGAAGGAACTGGGGATGGACTCCCGCCAGCTCTACCACCACTTCGCCGGTGAGTACTCGCCTCCTTCGTCCCGTGGTGATCACTGGGTCATCAGCCGGGCCGGCCGGAACGAACGCAGCGAGCTCATCATCGGCCGCGTCGACGGGCAGGCCCGCCCTGAACGGTTCTCCCCGGACGACGGTTGGGAGCACTCCGCACCGCACACCGACGGGCGCAGCGTGGCTTGGCTCTCGACTCGGACGAACGAGAAGGGCGATGCCGAACAGCGGGTTCTGCGCAAGGACATCAAGGGTGGCCCTGTGCAGGTCATGGACTCCGGGACCTCGCTCTGGTTCGAGGAACCGAGAGTCGACGGGACTCATACGGTCTGGTCTCGTTCGAATCCCGACGGCACCCGGGATCTCTATCTGAGCGCCGGACCGGGAGCCACCCCGGTCAATGTGACGCCCGGTCCCGAAGAGTCATTCGGACCTTCGATCCGAGAAGGCAAGCTGAGCTACTTCGTCCGGCGTGGTCCTGCCGAGAAGGAGACACAGAGTCTCAACGTTCGCGATATGTCGACCGGAGTCACCCGGAGCCGACCATTGGGCAAGTCCTCGTCAGGAGAACAGATCCTCGGGCTGCGGACGATCAGTACCGGTTCCACCGTGGTGTGGACCGAGCAGGTCAACAACGGGGACGGCAATGCGGCAGTCATGGTCGCCGATCCTTCGCTGAGCCGGGTGACCACAGCTATTCCGCGTGGACCGAACAGCCCGGTACTCCCGGTGATCGATGCCAGCCCGGAAGCCATCACCTATCTCCCGGGCAGTGCAGGAGCAGATCGGCCGTTGACCAATACCTACGAACCGAAGCTCCTCCAGATGACCATGCCGGTCTTCCATCCGCAACGCATCACCCCGGCCGGGCCTCCGCTGAGGGTCTCCTGCAACCGGGGCGCGCAGGGTGAGCCCAGCGCTGCAGAAGGTCGGCGGGTGCTCTGGCTGGATGCCACTCTGGGGCGGGTCAGCCTTGTCGTGCGTGATCATCCTGCAGGCGCATGTTCCCGATGATCTGAGCTGATCGGTGTTCCAGCGGTGGGTGTCTCCGTCTTCGTGGCGGAGGCACCCGCCGTCCTCATCTGTCGAGCAGGTTCTCTCGGGGGATGCCGGGCTCCGGAACGTCGAATACCTTGCGGGGGTTGTCTGGTAGTACGAGGGAACCTAACGGGAAGTGGTCGACCTGGCCGAGGCCCGCAGTCCGTGGCTCCACCGCGAATTCTGGATGATTTTCCAGGAATTCACTGCGAGCGCGTCCGCGCCGGAAGGTGACATCAGCCCGTCCGGTGTGCAACTGCCAGGTGTACCAGAACAGATAGGGAATCATCAGGAGGAAGTTGATCAGCCCCCAGTTCAGCCAGACATCCTGACGGAACCACCCGGCCGAGCTCATGTATGCGGGGAAGAAATCCCAGTTCGCTCGGATGAACAGGTGGATGGCCAGGGTATAGGCCCGAGCCATGTAGTAGAGCTCGGGTTGGCGTTTCACCAATGGATAGAGTTCAGCGGCCAGCAGGATGCACAGGGAGCCGGCGAAATGTGGACCCGCTTCACCGTAGGTGAAGTTGAGATTCCAGGTGGTGTAGAGGAAGTTCCAGGCCCCGGTGGTGTAGGCGATGAGATCCGCCCGCCCGTCGTCACTGATCCCCATGAATTTTGGCGCAAAGGGGATCGTCACACACAACAGCACGCCGGTCAGGAAATTCCAGACATTTCCGGTCTCGAGGTCCTTGAGAGCAGCTTCCAGAATATTGACCGACAGTACCCCGTAGAGAAACCACATCCATTTCGGAGAGCGCAGAAACTCCCAAAACCTTCCCGGACGTTTTTCCATCATGGAGACGCGCATCAAACCCAGCACGATGATGGTGGACAGGACCGTCAGGGTCTTCACCCAGCGGAACCATCCCTCGACCTGGCCTGTGACGATCCAGATCGGGAATGTTCCGATGGCGGCAGCCCAGAACCACAGGGATACGCGATAGTTCCGTCGGAAATAGTCTGTCGCCATGTAGAGCAGAACGATATACACCGCCATGAGTGCAAAAGTCGTCGTCATGACGCAGTCCTTTCCTCCCGGACAGTCCTTCCTTTCCGTTCCGATTGGATGCTACGACTCCAGAAGATCCGCCACCTGGTTTTCCAAGAAATGCCTTGATGTGTATTCCTGAACCGGCAAGCAAATGTTGATCCCGGGTGATCATCACGTTGAGCGGCCGGATCATCCGGCCAGATGACCCCAACGGAGCGACAGCTCCGACCAGGGCCCCACAGCTGTGATCCGCCCGTCGACGATCACCGCCACCCTGTCCGCTTGAGCCAGAGCAGCCCGTTTGGATGTCGCGCCCACCACGGTCACCGAGCGCTGCCGTAGGGCCTGCCACAACTCGATCTCGGTCCGGGCATCGAGCGCGGAGGAGATGTCGTCGGCCACGAGCAGCTCGGCGTCCGCGGCCAGCGCCCGGGCCAAGGCCAGCCGCTGAACCTGCCCACCGGACAATCGAACCCCGCGATGTCCGACCAGGGAGTGCAGGCCCCCGGCCTGGTCGAGATCAGGGACGAGCCTGGCATCGTCGACCGCGCCGTCGACATCCCGCGCATGCCCGAGTTGGACGTTCTCGACGAAGGTCCCGGAAAGTACCCGTGGAACCTGAGCGACATAAGAGACCTGACCGGGACGCAGGAAGATCTCCGGGTCCTCGACAGGAATCCCGTTCCACAGCAATTCACCTCGATGATCGGTGAGACCGGCCAAAGCCCGCAGCAGGCTCGATTTCCCTGCACCGACCTGTCCGAGCAGCAGCACGAGCTCACCCCGCTCGATCTCCAGATCGACCTGTTCGACGCCGATGGTCCCGTCCTCATGCACTGCGGAGAAGGCGCGCAAGGACAATCTTTCCAAGGGAACACGCTCAGCTGCCGCCGGCTGTGGCGCCGTCCCGGCGAGCAGATCGACGCCCTCGGGGAGTCTCATCAGATCGACGCCACCGGCCATCTGATTCGTCGCCAGCTGCCAGGCACGAGTCCCGGGCGCCTCGGTGACCACTGCTCCGGCAACCCTGCCGAACCAATCGAAACCGCTCACGACGCTGACGACCAGCAAAGCAGTGGCCAGCCCCCACCATTCCCACAGTGTTCCCGCCCATGCGACGACGACCCCAGCCTGGATCAGGACACCGGGGACGCCGTCGAGGACAGCCTGCACTCGATGTTCCCGGACGGCTGCCTCGACCCGGCCTGCATCGACCTGTTGCAGATGGGCGCGCACTTGGGGGGTCCGCGCAGCAAGCTTGACCGTCCGCGCAGATTCAAGCGCAGAGACGAGAATCCGTCCGAAACGGGCGCGCGCCGCAGAGGATCTGGCAGCGGAACGACCGGCGAGCGGACGCCCGACCGCCGATGCTGCCGAGGATCCGGCCAACACCACAGCCAGAATCACCCCGGCCAGCCACGTCCCGGCGACACATGCCGTCAGGACGGCGATGCACAAGCCGTTCACGAAATCGACCCAACGGTCGGCATAACGGGCATAACGGTCTGCGTCCATCGCCCGGGCGACGACCTCACCCGGCGGGACAGGTTCCAGTCGACGTTGAGCTGTCTGGCCGACGAAGACGGACATGCGGACGCGTAGGAGCACCTCGATCCACCAGCGTGGATACCGGGTGACCGCTGTGACCAAGGCACACGGCCCGAGGAAGATGCTGACGACGAGGAGAGCCGACCACTCCCACGGGAAGCTGCCACCGCCCAGTCCTTCCGCCAGGTGTCCCCAAGCAAGTCCGGTGAACACTCCTTGGGACCCGGTGGTGGAGAAGACCAGGAAAAGCAGAACCGAGAGGAGGCCCCAGGACGGACGCACCGACAGTGCGCTGGTGATCCCGCGGGCCAGCGAAGGTCCGGGATGCTGCTGCGGGCGGGTAGGAGGCACTCCACGACGCCGGATGGCACCGACCGTGCGTTCCAGTCCGGGGCCGCCGTCGGCATCAGGCCGTGTCTGCGTGTGGATGTCAGCTGATGCGGTTTCCTGCCGTTCTACGTTCCAGATCTCCGGCGCAGACTCGGCAGCCACGAGCAGCTCACGGTACGGCCCGTCCTGCCGGGCCAGGGTCGACCGTGCTCCGTGTTGGACGACGGTCCCATCGGCCAGGACGGCGATCAGCTCTGCCCGAGCGATGGTGGAGAGTCGGTGTGCGATAAGGATTCCGGTGCGTCCGCGGAGAAGCCGTTCGGAGGCGTCGACGACCAGCGCTTCGGTGAGAGGATCCATCCGTGCCGTCGCCTCATCCAGGACCACCACCCGGACGTCCCGTATGAGCAGACGCGCGAAAGCAAGTAGCTGCTCCTCCCCAGCGGAAAGCATCGTCCCACCCGGCCCCAGCAGGGTGTCCAGCCCTTGGTCGAGGCCGTCGACCCATTCGGTGAGCCCGAGTTCGGCGACGACAGCTTCGATCCGCTCACGAGGCTCGTCGGCGAACAGGGTGATGTTCTCGGCCAGGGTGCCTGCGAGGATCTCAGTACGTTGGGTCACCACCCCGGCCGTACGACGTAACTGCTGCAGATCCAGTTCGAGTACGTCGACGCCTCCGAGGAAGACTGTTCCCGGGTCGGGATCGACAGCTCGGGAGATCAACGCCGCCAGCGTCGATTTTCCTGACCCGGTGCGGCCCACCAAGGCCAGGGTCTGTCCGGCGGGGACGGTCAGGTCCACGTCGTGAAGGGCGAAGGACCCCTCCGTGTAAGCGAACGAGGTCTTCCGGAACTCCAGGCTCAAGGTGCCCTTGGGTAGCGTGAGCCCGCCGATCGGTTCAGGCGGCAGAGCCAGCATCTGACGCAGCCGGATGACCGCGCCGAGGCCGGCTTGGAGATCAGGGAGTTGATCGGCGACCCGCGCGATGTGCCCGACAAAGGTGCTCGTGACCAGGAAGAGAGTCACTAGTTGTCCGACCGACATCTGCCCGGCCCAGACGAGCCCTGTCCCCGCACAGACCACCGCGGCCAGAAGTGCGTGAAGGACGAGACTTGCCCGTAGAGTCACTCGCCGCTCCAGCAGAAGAACCTCGAGGAAGCGTGCATGGACCGTAGCCGAGAGTCTGGCCAATCGTTGTATGGCGAAGGCCTGCCCCAGACTCGTTCGTAGGTCGTCCCGCCCGGTGACACCTTCCTCGAGGACTGCCGCATGGTCGGTCCACGCAGCTTCTTCGACAACCTTCCGCTCCGCGATAGGGCCCAGCAACGGATGCACCAGAAACAGCGTCGCCACGACGAACACCGGGAAGACGATCAGGGAAGGCCACCAGGTGAAAACGGCGACGAAGAGCATCGGCACCGTGGTGCTGATCGCCCTGAGGACCATCCACACCTGAAGCCGGACCAGTGATCCGACCTCGCGGGTGTCGTCGTCGACCCGATCGAGGACCTCTCCGACCGCTTGCTCGGACAGTGCGGAGAGAGGCTGGTCGAGTGCAGCGTCGAGAAGGTCTTCCCGCAGTCTTCCCTCGGCCCGATCCGTCGCCCCGGCCCACAGATAGCGGCCCAAGGTGTCCAGGAGCGCGCCGCCGATCACGCAGATCGCGAGCACTGCCACGGTGGGAGCTGTAGCTTGCTCTGCCAGGCGGCCTGCAAGCACTGCCCCGCCCGCCGAACCGAGAGCGCCGACGGCCAAGACACCGACCGCTGCCACGGCTGCCGGGGTCCGTAGTCGCTGCCAGGTCACAGTAGGTGTTTCGCGGGTCCGACCGTTCCCGGTGGGATGATGCAACCCCGGACGATCCGACGAAAGATGCAAATCGGTCACATCAACCAGATCCTAGAGATCTTCGGTTCTCATCGCACTTGATTATTCGATGCCGACAAAGGCTTTCTCGTTTCCCAGGCGAGCGGGAGTGCCAGCACGTCGCCGGTCGACCACAAACCTGCCGGGATGACGAGAAGGCCTGGCACACCCACGGGTGTGCCAGGCCTTCTCTGGGTGTTCCCTCAGAGATCAGCTCTCGTCGGAGGAACCGTTCGTCCCCTCGCTCGATGCGCCGTTGTCACGACGCGGGCGACGGCGACGGCTGCGCTGACGACGTTCACCACGTTCGCCGTCCTCGGGGCGAGCCGAGTTCTCATCCTCGGAGGAGGCGTCCGCGTTGCTCCGCTCGCTGTTCTCCGGGCGGGGGCGACGCTCACGCCGGTCCCCGTCGCGGCTTCCGCGATCACCCCGGTTGGCGCGGCGCTCTGCTTCTTCAGCGGCTGCAGCGTCAGCTGCGGCCTGCTGCTCCTCGGTGAGCACCGCTCCCAGGGAGAGCTTGCCCCGCGGGTCGATCTCCTTGAGCTCGACCTGGACTTTCTGCCCGATGGACAGCACATCCTCGACGGAGTCGATCCGCTTGCCACCCACGAGTTTACGCACCTCGGAGATGTGCAGCAGGCCGTCCTTGCCCGGGAGCAGGGAGATGAATGCTCCGAAGGTCGTGGTCTTGACCACGGTACCGAGGAAGCGCTCCCCGATCTCAGGCATCGTCGGGTTGGCGATGGCGTTGATCGCGGTCCGCGCAGCCTCGGCGCTCGGTCCGTCGGTGGCACCGATGTAGACGGTGCCGTCGTCCTCGATGGAGATCTCCGCGCCGGTGTCTTCCTGGATCTGGTTGATCATCTTGCCCTTCGGGCCGATGACCTCACCGATCTTGTCCACCGGAACCTTCACGGAGATGACACGCGGAGCGTGCGGGCTCATCTCGTCCGGCACGTCGATGGCCTCGTTCATCACATCGAGGATGTACAGACGCGCATCCCGGGCCTGGGTGAGCGCACCGGCCAACACCGAAGCGGGGATACCGTCCAGCTTCGTGTCCAGCTGGATCGCCGTGACGAACTCCCGAGTTCCGGCGACCTTGAAGTCCATGTCGCCGAAGGCGTCCTCCGCACCGAGGATGTCGGTGAGTGCCGCGTACTGGGTTTCCCCGTCAAGCTCAGCACTGACCAGACCCATCGCGATGCCCGCGACCGGCGCGCGCAGCGGCACGCCAGCGTTGAGCAGCGACAGCGTCGAGGCGCAGACCGAACCCATCGAGGTCGACCCATTGGAGCCCAGTGCCTCGGAGACCTGACGGATCGCGTAGGGGAACTCCTCACGGGTCGGCAGGACCGGCATCAGGGCGCGCTCCGCGAGGGCTCCGTGGCCGATCTCGCGACGCTTCGGCGAACCCACGCGGCCCGTCTCACCGGTCGAATACGGCGGGAAGTTGTAGTTGTGCATGTAACGCTTGCGCGTCGTGGGCGACAGGGTGTCGAGCTGCTGTTCCATCCGGAGCATGTTCAGCGTGGTGACCCCCATGATCTGGGTCTCGCCGCGCTCGAAGATCGCCGAGCCGTGCACCCGCGGGAGCACCTCGACCTCGGCGCCCAGTGCACGGATGTCGGCCAGGCCACGCCCGTCGATGCGGACCTTGTCGCGCAGGATCCGCTCACGGACCAGGGACTTCTGCAGCGAACGGTAGGCGGAGGAGATCTCCTTCTCCCGCCCCTCGAACGGCTTGCCCTCACCGGCGAGCTCTGCTTTGAGCTCGTCCTTCAGCTCGTCCAGCTGGGATTCGCGTTCCTGCTTGCCTGCGATCTGCAGCAGCCCGCGAAGCTTCTCGGCGGCAGCAGCTTCGACAGCGTCGTAGGCGTCCTGTTCGTAGTCCAGGAAGATCGGGAATTCGATCGGTGTGATGCCGTCCTTGGCGCGTTTCTTCTCGGCCAGTTCGGCCTGAGCGCGGCAGAGCGTGGCGATGAACCTCTTCGCAGCCTCGAGTCCCTGGGCGACGACCTCTTCGGTGGGCGCCTGGGCGCCTTCCTTCTTCACCAGGTTCCAGGTGGAGTCGGTGGCCTCGGCCTCGACCATCATGATGGCCACGTCGTCCGACTCGGCGGAGTCGCCCTCGGCGACGATCCGACCGGCGACGACCATGTCGAAACAGGACTTCTCGATGTCACTGAAGTTGGGGAAAGCAACCCACTGCCCGTCGATGAGCGACATGCGCACACCGCCGACCGGGCCGCTGAACGGCAGCCCGGAGATCTGGGTGGATGCGCTCGCTGCGTTGATCGCCAGGACGTCGTACTGGTGATCGGGGTTGAGCGCCAACACGGTGATGACGACCTGGACCTCGTTGCGCAGGCCCTTCGTGAAGGTGGGCCGCAACGGCCGGTCGATGAGTCGACAGGTCAGGATGGCATCGGTGGACGGACGGCCTTCCCTGCGGAAGAAGCTGCCGGGGATCCGTCCCGCAGCGTACATCCGCTCCTCGACGTCGACGGTCAGCGGGAAGAAGTCGAACTGGTCCTTGGGGGACTTACCGGCTGTGGTGGTGGACAGCAGCGTGGTCTCATCATCCAGGTAGGCCGTGACCGATCCTGCTGCTTGCTTGGCCAGACGCCCGGTCTCGAAACGGACCTTGCGGGTGCCGAAGCGACCGTTGTCGATCGTGGCTTCGGCGAAAGTGATCTCTGGACCCTCCATCGGGCCCTCCTCTTCTCTTCGTACGGGCCGCACGCATCATCGTTGTGCGTCGGCTCTTCCTCAATTCACGTGATGTCTCCCGAGGGACATCACGTTTCCTAACTACACATCCCGGGTCGTCTCGTCCGCTCGACCCGCCGCAGCCCCTGACGTCACAATATGACGCCCGGGCCTCGGGCGCTGAACGGTCCCGATGACCGCTTCACACCCGTTCCCCCGAAAATATGCGAAAGAGCGGTTCCCGGATATCGGGAACCGCCCATCACATCAAAAGGTCATCGACGCAGGCCGAGACGCTTGATCAGCGAACGGTAACGCTCGATGTCCGTCGCTTCCAGGTAGCGGAGCATCCGCTTGCGGCGTCCGACCAGGAGGAGCAGGCCACGACGGCTGTGGTGGTCGTGCTTGTGCTCACGGGCGTGCTCGGTGAGGTCCTTGATCCGCTGCGTAAGCAGCGCGACCTGGACCTCGGGAGAGCCGGTGTCGCCCTCATGGGTGGCGTACTCGGCCATGATCTTCTGCTTCGTTGCTGCATCCAACGGCATGGTGACGACTCCTTGACTCATTGCGCGGTGCCTGACAGCGGTTCCCGTCAGGCGCTCTCTGTCCGCGGCCGATCCACGGCAAGGGACAATCCTAGCAATGTCTCTTCGTCCGTCCCAATTCACGAGGCCGCCCGGGGGCAGGACACCAGGCCCTCTGCCCCTCTCAGCCCAGTCCGGGGAACCAGATCTCGATCTCCCGCGCGGCGGACTCGGGTGAGTCCGAACCGTGCACGATGTTGAGAACCGGCCCTTCGCCCCAGTCCCGGCCCAGGTCGCCTCGGATGGTGCCGGGAAGAGCCGCGGTCGGGTCGGTCTGACCGGCCAGGGAACGGAAACCCTGGATACACCGTGACCCTTCGATGACCACCGCGGTCATCGGCCCGGAAGCCATGAAGTCGAGCAGCTCCTCGTAGAAGGACTTCCCCTGATGTTCCGCATAGTGCTCCGCGAGGGTTTCCCGGTCCGCAGTGACGATCTGCAAGGCGACCAGGCGGTACCCCTTGGCCTCGACCCGGCGGAGGACCTCGCCGGTGAGCCCTCGGGCAAAGGCATCGGGCTTGACAAGGATCAATGAACGTTCAGCCATGCATCCACCCTAGTCAGCCGAACAGGCCACGTGACATCTCGTCGGCTCAGGTCTGAGCCTGACGCTGAAGGTAGGACTCCGTGAGATCGTCCATCCGAGCACCCTGGACCAGGGCCACCCACCACAACGCACCGAAGACCAATGCAGCCACCACCATCATGGGCAGGACCACCCCGCACAGCAGGGTCGCCACCTGCAGGGCCCACCCCAGGGTCACCCCGTACGGTCGTCGCAGCAGACCTGCTGCGACGAGCAAGGCCACCGCCAGTCCAGTCCCGGCCCACAGATAGACCCCTGCGCCGCCCTGGCCGGAAGCATCGGCCAGAGCTCGGGCACCCACCGCGCCGAAGAGCACCACCGGGGCCTGTGTTCCCAGGACCACGGCACCCAGACGCCGGGTCATCTTCCGCTGTGTCCCGAAGAAGGCAGGACGGTTCACGTCGACTCACCGAACCCCAAGAGCATCCGGACCTCCGCGGCTGTCGTCACCGACCCGGTCGCCACCACCCCGCCCGCTGCTCCACCCGATTCAGCTGCCGCGTCGGCGAGCCCGGCTGCCATGTCCAGGGCATTGGGCAGATCTCGTACGACAGTGACCCGATGCTCACCGAAAAGATCGACGGCGATCTCGCCAAGGCGTTCCGGATGCATCGCTCGGGGTGATGTCGTCCGGGTGACGACGATCTCGTCCAGCACCGGTTCCAGCTCCGCGAGGATTCCCTCGGCGTCCTTGTCCTCCAGGATCGCCAGGACACCGATCGTCCGAGCGAAGCCGAAACTCTCCTCCAGGCTCTGCCGCAGAGTGGCTGCGCCGTGCGGATTGTGCGCTGCGTCCACGATCACCGTGGGCGAGCGACGGACGATCTCCACACGCCCGGGGGTGGTGAACCGGGAGAATGCGGCCTCGACGATCTCCCGTTCCAGACGTTGTTCCCCTCCCCCGACAAAAGCTTCCACGGCAGCAAGGGCCAACAGGGCGTTATGGGCCTGGTGGGCACCGTGCAACGGCAGGAAGAGGTCGTCGTAGTCGCCGGCGAGACCCCGCAACGAGACCAGCTGGCCCCCGATGGCCACCTGCCGGGCCATCACGCCGATGTCATGTCCCTCGAAGACAGGTCGCGCCTCGACCTGACGGCACCGTTCGAGAAGCACCTCGGCAACGTCGACTTCCTGGATCGCGCTGATCATGATCGACCCCGGTTTGACGATCCCAGCTTTCTCAGCAGCGATGGCGCCTCTGGTGGAGCCCAGGAGTCGCTGGTGGTCGAGACCGATCGGGGTGATCACGTTCACGGCACCATCAGCGACATTCGTGGCATCCCACTCCCCACCGAGCCCGACCTCCACTACGGCGACGTCCACCGGGGTGTCGGCGAAAGCCGAGAAGGCCAGACCCACCAGTGTCTGGAAGTAGTTCATCCGCGGGACGCCCTGCTCCGCGAAGCGTGCATCGACCATCTCGATGAAAGGCAGGACGTCGTCGTAGGCCGCGACGAAACGTTCCCGACTGATCGGCTCCCCGTCGAGGACGATACGTTCGCGCATGTCATGCAGATGAGGTGAGGTGAATCGCCCAGTACGCAGACCCAGTTCACGCAGCAGGGTCTCCACCATGCGAGTGGTGGAGGTCTTGCCATTGGTGCCGGTCAGGTGGATCACCGGAGAAGATCGGTGCGGATCTCCCAGAAGCTCGGTGAGTGCACGGATCTGGTCGAGGGACGGTTCGACCTCGTTCTCCGGCGCCCGCTGCAGAATGGCTTCCTCGACCTCACGCATCCGTTTGCGGATCTCCAGATCCGCCGCGGCACGACGGGCTGCTTCCCTGGCCGCTCGGGTCTCACTGCTCACGAGTGGTCCTTCCTCTCCGCATGGGGCCTTCCCATCCAGACCAACTCGGGCATGCCGACCTGTTCTTCACGGGACAGTTCAACGAAACCATGTCTGGTACAGAATGCGGCCGCATTGCGGTTACCGTCCGTATAGGAGATCCGCAGGGGCAGACCCGAACCGGTAGCGCGTTCTTCGGCAGCTGAAAGCAGAGCCCCCGCGATACCGCGTCCGCGCATCTCCGGGTGAACGTACAGCTTCCACAACACCTGGGCGCCGGCATGCGGTCCGTAGGAACACATCCCGACAACCTTGTCGTCCAAGCAGGCCACGAAGGCCCGGCCTGAGCGGATGATGGGGACCAGCGCGTCCTTCGTCCACCATTTCGCAAGCAGCAGTTGGACAAGTTCGGGTTCGATGATGCCCCGGTAGGTGGCGGGGAAGGCGAGCAGCCCCAGTTCCCTGATGGACTCGAGGTCGTCACCTCGGGCTTCCCGGACGGACACGGCCGGGGCCTCGGGGGCACCGGCCGTTCCGGATCCGTAGACGTCGGTCACAGCTTCATCACCAGGATCGTGACAATGCGTCCGTCACCGAGCTCGACGTCGACACCCTTGCCCTGGGGAAGAGCTCCGACCGGACCGAAGCCGATCTGTCGGGCCAAGGTCTCGGCTTCGATGAACTTCTGGTGATCCATGACGACGCCGCGCAGGTCGTCGTCACCGCAGACGGTCAGAGAGATCGCGTCACTGTAGTCGAGTCCCAGGTCACGTCGCTGGGCATTGACCGCTCGGGCCACGTCAGCGGCCAGACCTTCACGGGACAGTTCCTCGGTCACCGAGGTGTCCAGGACGACGAATCCGGAGCCCGGCAGCATCCCGACCGCGCCGGAACCGGCGTGACTCTCGTCGACCACGGTGTCGAGGGTGTACTCCCCTTCCTGGAGGATGAGACCGCCTGCAGTGACGGTTCCGTCCTCACCGATGGCCCAGTCACCGCTCTTGCTGGCCTTGATCGCAGCCTGGACCTGTCGACCCAGTCGAGGACCTGCAGCCCGGGCGTTGACCGTGAGTCGCTGACTGATCCCGAAGTCGGACTCGCTCGCGATGTCGATGTCCTGCAGGAGGATCTGTTTGACATTGGCTTCGTCCGCGAGGAGATCGACGAAACCGCCGAGCCCCTCCGCGCAATCGGTGACCACGGTCAACGTGGCAAGAGGCAGCCGCGTCCGCAATCCTGCTGCTTTACGCAGGCTGGAGGCGACCGAAGCGACCGAACGGGCCTGCTCCATCCGGACGACCAGGTCGTGGTCCTGGGGCAGGTCCTCGGCGACGGGCCAGTCGGTCAGGTGGACGGAGCGGCCGCCGGTCAGCCCTCGCCAGATCTCCTCGGTGGTCATCGGGAGCAGCGGCGCAGCGATCCGGCAGAGCACCTCGAGCGTGGTGTAGAGGGTGTCCATCGCCTGGCGTGCCTGCTCGGCGGACTCGCCCCGGGTGTCCCAGAACCGGTCGCGGCTGCGACGTACGTACCAGTTGGTCAGGACATCGAGGAAGGAACGGATGGTCTCGCAGGCGCCGGCGATGTCATAGGTGTCCAGCTGCCGGGTGACCTCTTCGACGACCTCACGGAGCTTGGCCAGCAGGTACCGGTCGAGCACGTGGGTGGATCCGGTGGACCACCGGGCGTCGTAACCGGTGGACCCGCTGCCGTCGGCCGACTCGACATAGGCGTTCGCGTACGTCGAGAAGAAGTACCAGGTCGACCAGAGCGGCAGCATCGCCTGCCGGACGCCCTCACGGATGCCCTGTTCGGTGACGATCAGGTTGCCGCCGCGCAGGATGGGCGAGGACATGAGGAACCAGCGCATCGCGTCGGCGCCGTCGCGGTCGAAGACCTCGGACACATCGGGGTAGTTGCGCAGCGACTTGGACATCTTCTGCCCGTCGTTGCCGAGCACGATGCCGTGGGACAGGCAGGTGTTGAACGCAGGTCGGCCGAAGAGCGCCGCAGCCATGATGTGCATGGTGTAGAACCAGCCGCGGGTCTGCCCGATGTACTCGACGATGAAGTCGCCCGGGAAGTGGTGCTCGAACCAGTCCTTGTTCTCGAACGGGTAGTGCACCTGCGCGAAGCTCATCGACCCGGACTCGAACCAGCAGTCCAGCACGTCGGTGACCCGACGCATCGTGGACCTGCCGGTCGGGTCGTCCGGGTTGGGCCGGGTCAGCTCGTCGATGAACGGACGGTGCAGGTCGGTGATCTCCACACCGAAGTCGCGCTGCAGCTCCTCGAAGGATCCGTAGACGTCGGTACGGGGGTAGGCCGGGTCGTCGCTCTTCCACACCGGGATCGGGCTGCCCCAGAAACGGTTCCGGGAGATCGACCAGTCGCGGGTGTTCTCCAGCCACCTGCCGAACTGGCCGTCCTTGATGTGCTCGGGCACCCAGGCGATCTCCTGGTTGAGCTCGAGCATCCGCTCCCGGATCTTCGTGGTGGACACGAACCAGCTGCTCACGCCCTTGTAGATCAGTGGCTGGCGGCAGCGCCAGCAGTGCGGGTAGGAGTGCGTGTAGGTCTCGCGGCGCACCAGGACCGTTCCCGGGGAGACGGCACCGAGGGTACGGCGGGCGTCGTCCTCGGCGTGCTCGGCCGACAGGCCTACGGCTGTCGCACCGTCCGCGTCGTACCGGGTGCGCGCCTTGAGATGGTCGAGGATCTGGGCGTTGGCGTCGAAGACGAGCTGGCCCCTGTAGTCGTCGACCGGCGCGGTGAATCTGCCGTCGATCCCGACCGGCATGACCGCTTCGATGCCCTCACGGTCGCAGACGATCTTGTCGTCCTCACCGAATGCCCCGGCGGAGTGCACCAGCCCGGTGCCGTCCGTGGTCGTGACGAACTCGGCCTCGACCAGACGGAAGGCGTTCTCGTGACCCAGGTAGTAGTCGAAGGGCGGGGTGTACGTGTAACCGGCCAGGTCGGCGCCCTTGTGCCGGGCCACGATGCGCTCGGTGACATCGGCCTTCGCGTCGCCGCACAGCTCGCGGGCGTACGCCTGGGCGCGCTCGGCGACCAGCAGGTAGCGCTCGGTGCTTCCCGTGGGCACGTCGGATTCGACGACGACGTAGTCCAGTTCGGGGCCGACCATGATCGCCAGGTTGCTCGGGAGGGTCCACGGGGTCGTGGTCCAGACGACGGCGAGCGCACCTGTCAGGCCCAGCGGGTCTGCTGCTGCGCCGTCCGCGCCTGCTTTCGGGCCCATGCGCAGTCCCACGGTCACCGACGGGTCCTGTCGGTCCTGGTAGACGTCGTCGTCCATGCGCAGCTCGTGGTTGGACAGCGGGGTCTCGTCGTTCCAGCAGTAGGGCAGCACGCGGAAGCCCTCGTAGGCGAGTCCGTCGTCGTGCAGTTTCTTGAACGCCCACATGACCGACTCCATGAAGCTGGGGTCCAGGGTCTTGTAGTCGTTCTCGAAATCGACCCAGCGGGCCTGACGGGTGACATAGGTGCGCCACTCGTCGGTGTATTTGAAGACAGACTCGCGGCACTTGGCGTTGAAGGCCTCGACACCAAGTTCGCGGATCTCGTCGGTGGTCTTGATGCCGAGCTGGTTCATCGCTTCCAGCTCGGCGGGCAGTCCGTGGGTGTCCCAACCGAAGCGACGCTCGACGCGCTTGCCACGCATCGTCTGATAACGCGGGACGACGTCCTTGACGTAACCGGTCAGCAGGTGGCCGTAGTGTGGCAGGCCGTTGGCGAAGGGCGGGCCGTCGTAGAAGACGAACTCGTTGGCGCCCTCCTGCCCGGCCTCACGTTGCTCGACCGAGGCCCGGAAGGTGTCGTCGTGCTGCCAGTAGTCGAGCACGTGCTCCTCGAGCTGGGGAAAGGACGGGGACGAGGGCACGCCGAATGCGGCACCGGGCGTGCTGGTCACCTTGGGATACGTCATCGCGGTGTTCCTTGCTGGCTGGTCGATCTCGCGGATCGAACTCACGTCATCAACTCATGGGTCGTGCCACGAGGACGACAACGACGCCAGGCGCCGTGCCGCGGTACCACCTCGCTTGCTGTACCTTCGCCCGGCCGGGTGAAGTTCCTGGACGGAGCGGGGAAAGTCGATGCGGACGTCTCCCTGCAGTGTCCTCGCGATGTACAGCCGCTCTCGTTACAGGCTGTGACGGGCCCACCCGTCCGGTTCTACTGAGCGAGGCCCGTAGGTACCACCGTCAGCGGCGGCACGGGCGATGCTGTTCTTCCGGAGGCTCACCGCTGATGACGGCTCAAACGCCTGTGCGCAGAATTCTACGCTACGCAGCGGAGCCGAGCCGCCTGTCTGCACCGCTGTCCACAACGCGTGGAGGCCTCCGCGTGCATGTCCTGATCCGGACGGCCGGTGATCGGCCCGACAGCGGATAGGTGCAGGATGTCCCCCATGATCGCCGCCTCTCTCGCCTCGCTGCCGGGCCTCGTCTTCGATCCTGTTCTCAAAGCGACATACGGCGTCGATGCCTCGTTCGGTGCCGTCGCGCCCACAGATTTCGAGGTCGTCCGCGCGTCGGACGTCCAGGACGTCGTGGAAGCAGTCAGATATGCGGATGCGCATCACCTGGCGCTCGTCCCTCAAGGAGCTCGCACCGCGTTGACCGATGCGGCCTCGGCCGTCGAGGGATGCCTCGTGCTCAACACCGAAGGTCTGAACACGATCGAGGAGATCGACGAGGTCGAAGGCATCGCCGTCGTCGGAGCGGGTGTCGTCACGGGCCGTCTGCGCCAGGCCGTCGCCGAAAAAGGATTGTTCTACCCGCCGGATCCAGGTTCGGTCGACACCTGCACCTTGGGCGGGAATGTCGCCATGAACGCCGGAGGCATGTGCTGTGTCAAGTACGGGGTGACCGCCGACTATGTGCGTGGTCTGGAAGTGGTCCTGCCGGATGGGCAGATCCTGCGCACCGGTCGACGCACCGCCAAAGGTGTGACCGGTTTGGACATGACCGGATTGTTCGTCGGTTCGGAGGGCACGCTCGGCGTCGTCACCAGGGTTGTCACCAAGTTGGTGCCGGCACCGGACCCGGCTCTCACGGTGCTGGGGACCTTCGATTCCCTCGAAGCCGCCAGCAGGGCGATCGTTGCACTGCGATCGATCTCCTCACGACCGAGCATGTTGGAATTCCTGGACGGCCCTTCGATCGCCACGATCCAGGCCTTGCAGGATTTCGGTTTCCCCAGAGGCTGCGCAGCTGCTCTACTGGTCCAGTCCGATCGTCCCGGGCACGCCGGTGAGGATGTCGCCGAGTATGCCCGGATCATGCGTGCTCACGACGCCACCAGTACTCAGACCGCAACCGACCTGCAGGAGAGCGAACGCCTGCTCGCAGGTCGACGCTCGCTCAACACCGCCCAGTGCGCCTATGGTCCTCATCTCATCGAGGACATGTGTGTTCCGGTGCGCCGCCTGCCCGATCTGGTGCGGGCGGGCGAACAGATCAGCCTGCGGCATGGCCTGCAGATCATGATGGCCGGTCACGGTGGCGACGGGAACCTCCACCCGGCGATCTTCTTCGATCCGTCGGACGCGGAACAGTCGGGGCGGGCTTGGCAGGCTTTCGACGACCTCATCGAAGCAGCGCTGGCGCTCGGAGGCACCTTGGCCGGAGAGCACGGCGTCGGTTCGTTGAAGGCCCCCTGGCTTCGCAGGGAGATCGGCGACCTGTCCTACGGGCTGCAGCAGCAGATGAAATCGCTCTTCGACCCGAAGGGGATCATGAATCCCGGTCGGGTCTACGAGACCCGGCCCCACCGCCGAGGGAACTGATCCGTCTGCTGTGGGGCCGGGTCATTCGATCCGAGATGCAGGTGTCAGTCACCGGTCACTCTCGAGACCGCAGTGCCTCGGCTCGTTCCGCCCTGCAGGAATGCCGGGATCTCACGCGAATCGACGTAGAACGCCCCGGAGAGGAGTCCGGACAGCCCTCGTGTCCTGCTCAACGGTACGGCCACGAGGGCCAGGAGAAGGACGAGCAGGGTGAGCCCGCTCATCATCGGGACCATGACTCCGAGCATCCAGAAGCCGGGAACGACCAGAGACCGGAGCAGCCGTCTCGGTACCGTGCCTCGTCCGGTGAGACCGGTCTTCGGGTCGGGCCACCGTGGTTCCAGCCAGACCATCCTCTGCCCCAGGGACGCGCCGGAGCCCTGGCAGGCCGGTATCCCCCAGACGGCGGCCCATGCGATTACGGCTCCGATGCGTCCGACCACCTCGTAGTGGCGTCCGGAGCACGACATGAAGATATGACAGAGGAAACCGCCGGCCAGCAGAGCCGCCGATACCACTGTCACCGCCAAGGTCATATCGATCACCATGCCGGTGTAGCGCCGGCGGGTGGTCACCGGCCGAGGTATCCCTCTGCTGGCGGAGAGCGCGTCGGAGGAGGGCATCCACCAGAGGAAGGCCGGCGCCAACACCGCTCCGACAGCCGCGCCCAGCGTGTTCAGGAAGAGGTCGTCGACATCACCGAGCCGGTAGGCACAGGGATAGATCCCCCACAGACCGCTGGCCTGCGTCGTCTCGATCATGAGGCTGGCACCGAAACCGGTCAGAACGGCCGTCCTGAACGATTGGCCGGCCCATCTGCGAGCCAGCACTCCCCAGGGGAGGAAGAAGATCACGTTGAAGATCACCTGCAGGAACACCGGTTGTTTCACCGATTGGCGCCAGGACAGGCCAGCCGTCTTCTGGGCGATGTCGTCGACGAACTGGAAAGGTGTCATCTGCAATGCCTTGGAGTGCGCACTGCACCACACGTCCGCGCGGTCCGGGAGCGGCAGGAGCGTATAGGTGACCAAGGACGCGGCATATACGGAAGCCATCGCCGCGCCGACGAGCCGACGACGTTCCCAGTCGCCGTATCGACGATGTTGCCAGATCACGATCGGCAGAAAAGCGAGGACGAAAGTGATACCCCCCACGGATATCGCTGCCTGACCTGACCATATGGCGTTGTTCATAACTTCCGACTCTATGGACGGAAACTGGGAGAACGATGTCCGTCACCTGCTCGATGGCCTGACGGGAACACGGACCGAAAACCGAACGGCCGCCCGCTGTGCACGGCGGGCGGCCGTCTAGGCATGTGCGGGTCGGGTCGTACGCCCCGACCGGTCACCGCTTCAGATCACGGCTGGTCAGTAGCCGACCGTCCACCAACCGGGAACGCGCTTCAGCCACACGCCGAAGAGGTCGCCCGGTGTCCGCTTGGCCGAGGCTGCTTCGGTGATCGGGATTTCGACGACATCGGAGGGGGCCTGCTTCGGCGGAGCGACCGGAGCCTGCTTCGGCGGAGCGACCGGAGCCTGCTTCGGCGGAGCGACCGGAGCCTGCTTCGGCGGAGCGGCCGGGGAGCCGGGCTTCAGCGGGGAGCCCGGGCCCTTGCTCAAGTTCATGACCCAGAACTTGGTACCCGACGGGGAGACCGTCATCGCGATGGAGATCTGGTCGAACGTGGGGTTGAGCATGTTCTTGCGGTGTCCCGGGGAGCTCATCCATCCGTCGACGACAGCCTTGGAGGACTGGTAGCCCATGGCGACGTTCTCTGAAGCAGTGGACTGCTTGCACCCGGACATGATGGCGGTCATCTGCTGATGTGACAGCGAACCCTGTCGGGCGATGGTGTCCGACCACTTCTCGGAGTAGGTCTGCAGGCAGGTGTTCCAGACGACAGGACCGGCTCCGTTGGCTGCGCGCTGCTCGTTGGTGAGTCGCACGACCTCCTGCATGGTGGCCATGTCGGAGGACGCAGACACGACGGGAGCGGCGGCAGGAGCAGTCGGAGCCGCTTGCGCCGCCGGAGCTGCGGCGGACAACGGTGAAGCTGCCAAGGTGAGCGCCGCCGCGAGGGGAACGAAATGCATGATGAGTTAGTCCTCTCAGACGCTTGAGCGTCGTTGAATACTGGCGTGGCGTTTGCCGCATGTGGTGTTGCCACAGCCTGATGCTCGAGCGGCGTGAGGACATCACCACAAGCAGCAGTCGCGTTGGCAAGGGTAGACCCTGGTCATTGTTCCGCCTACCTCTCAGGACCTCTTTCCTGACCGCGTGCGTGAGTGGGGGCACCGACTCCCGAGTTGTCGGCGCCCCCACTGATGAGCAGACGAAGCTGTGTTTTTCCTGTATCAGCCGAGAGAACCCATCGTTCTCCACAGCAGTTGAGAGCCCAGGTAGGAGTAGATTCCGGGGCCTCCCTGCGCAGCACAACCCGCGCCGCGGGAGACCACGCCGATCTGGAGGTACTCGTCACGGCCGGGAACCTTGCGCAAGAGTGGCCCACCACTGTCGCCCTGGCAGGAGTCCTTGCCCTTGCGGCCCGCGCAGATCTCGACCTCGCCGTTGATGTCGCGATCGGCGTTCACGAGGCATTCTTCCTGGGAAAGGATCGGCACATCGACTTTGCGCAGTCGCTCCGTTCCGCGGCCCAGATCGGTATCCGTATTCCCCCACCCGATCACGGTGGCCATGGATCCCGGCGCGATGAGTGCGTCAGTCCCCTTGGTGGGGACACGGACCGGAGCGATGCCGGTGACCGGCTTGTCCAGGTGGACGATCGCCAGATCGAAACCCACCTGGTTCATGTGGTTCGGGTGGATGGTGATCCGGGGCTCTTTCGAGACCTCGCGCAATTCGACCTTGCGTTCCACACCTTGGTTCTTGTCGCTGTGGTTCGTACGGCCGATCACCGCGGTGACCTCGCTCACCGGGACACCGTTGCCTGCACCGTCCGCGACGATATCGAGAACACAATGTGCTGCGGTCAGAACCATCGTGCTCCGATACAGAGAGCCTCCGCAGAAGTGTCCTCTCGAAGTCTGGAGGGAGACCATGAACGGGAACTCGTCCCGGGACGCGGCAACCCCCCCAATGATCTTGGCGGTGTCCTCCTCCCCACTGGGAGGGGCAGCTTGAGATCCAGTCGGGAAAAGGGTCGCAGCCATGGAAACCGCTAAACCCAGCAGGCCGAATCTACGCATCCTTCGCGTTGATTTTTTCATTATTCCTCCTCAAGTTCTTCGAACACCCGGGGGCGATCCATCAAAAGTCATCCACGCGTATCCATGCCGGAAATCCATTCATCGCCGCGATAGATGGATGGCACGCAGATCTGGCCACTTTTCTCCATGCAGACAGGTCATTTCTTTCAAGGGGCGGCCGCCTCCGGTCATGGAAAGACATGTCGGGGTGTCACTCTCATCAGAGACACCCCGACATGTCGTTGGTGAAGACGGAAGATCAACGCAGCGCGTTGGCGAGCTTCCCCCGCGGTGCATTCTTGAGCCCGTCCATGACCTCGGAGGAGCTCACCGACGTGTAGAAGCCAGGCCCGCCCTGGTCCGCGCAACCCGAGCCCCAGGAGACGATGCCGATCTGGAAGTACTCGTCGCGACCGGGGATCTTGCGTAGCAGCGGTCCACCACTGTCGCCCTGGCAGGAGTCCTTGCCCTTACGGCCGGCGCAGATGTCCGACTTCGGGTTGAAGGACTTATCTGCGTTCGTGAGGCATTCCTCCTCGCTGAGGATCGGAACGTCGACCTTGTGCAGACGGTCCGGGAAGCGCGAGAGGGTGGTGTCCATGTTTCCCCAGCCGATGACGGTGGCTATCGAGCCGGGCGCCAGCAGACTGTCGGTGTTACCGGTGGGCAGACGCACCGGGACGATCCCGGAGACGTCCTCGTTCAGGTAGATGAGCGCCGCGTCGTAGCCGACGGCCTTGCCGTACTGAGGGTGCATGCTGATCTCGGGGACCTGCGAGTTTTCCCGGAATGCGATCTTGCGCACGACACCCTGCCTGGTGTCGGAGAGCTTGGTCCGGCCGATGACCAGAGTGACCCTCGACGCCGGGGAGTCGGAGGTCGCGGGCGGCGTGGTGGGCGCCGGCGTGGTGGGCGCCGGGCTCGGGGTGGATGTCGGAGGAGCAGGCGTGGTCGGGGCCGGAGTGGGCGCATCCGACCGCTCCACCGAAGGTGGTGGGAGCAGGTCGTTGACGCAATGTGCTGCGGTCAGGACGGTTCCGGCATTGAGCAGACTTCCACCACAGAAATGTTCACCATCACGCTGCAGGGAAACCATGAACGGGAATTCGTCCTGGGATGCAGCGACTCCACCAACGATATTCGTCGAATCTTTACCAGGTTCACTATCAGGGGCTGCGGCATTGACACCGAAAGGCGCCAAACCCATTCCGAGGGCGGCAACTGCCAGGACTGCACCCAACCTGCGTGCACTAAATGCTGAACCCTTCATGACGCTCCTTAATCTCCAAGCGTGCGGATCGTGCCGTGCCCGACACTTGGAGACAGCCTCTCTGCCTTTCTGGAAATATATCCAGGGACTTGACGCTCTTCTGACTTTTTTTAGCGAAGTATGGACACCCTGATAGATACATTTGTCTTGACGCGACACGCCTGCAGAATGCGTCAGAAATGGCCTGAGGCAAGTAGAATTCGACCCTTTTCTGCCGTTCAGGATCCTCTGGGCGCACCGGACCCGCACCGACCGTCCATGGAGACTTCGGCGTCGAGACCACCGGCACAGGCCGACGGCTTCGCTGGGAAGCGGCAGCTTCGAGGACCGGCCTGAAACGGGATACGAAGTGGAACCCCCGCCCCACCATCTGGGAAGATTCCCCTCATGACGATGCCTGCCCACCGTGACCAGAAACCCCAGAACCCGCAGGTCCCCGAGAAACCCTCGGTAGACGGACTCGAGGACAAGTGGGCTCCGGTATGGCATGAACAGGGCATTTACCGATTCGATCGCAGCCGTGCCGTCGCACTGCCCCGTGAGCAGATCTACTCCATCGACACCCCGCCCCCCACTGCCAGCGGTTCGCTGCACGTGGGGCACGTCTTCAGTTACACCCACACCGACTGCCTCGCCCGGTACAAACGGATGCGCGGCCTCGAGGTCTTCTACCCGATGGGTTGGGACGACAACGGGTTGCCCACCGAGAAGCGGGTGCAGAACTACTACGGTGTGCGAGGTGACGCCTCTCTGCCCTATGTGGAGGGTTACCAGCCGAAGTACCGCGGGAACATGTCCGCCAAGGACGTCAAGGACGCCTCCAAGCAGGAGGCCGTCTCCCGACGCAATTTCATCGAACTCTGCGACGAACGCACCGTCGAGGACGAGAAGACCTTCGAGGCCCTGTGGCGCCGGTTGGGACTGTCCGTCGACTGGGACATCACCTACCGCACGATCGACGACCGGTCCCGCGCGGTGAGCCAGCAGGCGTTCCTGGAACATCTCGCCGCCGGTGCGGCGTATCAGGCCGAGGCTCCGGGGCTGTGGGATGTCACCTATCAGACTGCGGTGGCGCAGGCCGAGTTGGAAGCCCGGGACTACCCCGGCCATTACCACCGGGTGGCGTTCACCCGCGCCGACGGCACCCCGATCCATATCGAGACCACGCGTCCCGAGCTGCTCCCCGCCTGTGTTGCTCTCATCGCGCACCCTGACGACGAGCGTTACCAGCCGCTCTTCGGTACGACGGTGACCAGTCCGGTATTCGGCGTGGAGCTTCCGGTTCTGGCGCACCCCGATGCCGAGATGGACAAGGGCGCGGGCATCGCCATGTGTTGCACCTTCGGTGATCTGACCGACGTCACGTGGTGGCGTGAACTGCAGTTGCCGATGCGTTCCTTGATCACCAGGAACGGACGCCTGTCGGCGGAGACTCCGGACTGGCTCTCCGGCGAAGGCGCAGCTTTCTACGCCGAACATGTCGCAGGCAAGAGCACATACGCCGCCCGCACCGGCATCGTCGATCAGTTGCGCAGGGAGGGTTCGCTCGACGGCGAGCCCGCGCCCACGCAGCGTAAGGCGAACTTCTACGAGCGCGGCGAGAAACCGTTGGAGATCGTCACCAGTCGTCAGTGGTACATCCGCAACGGCGGACGGGACGAAGCATTGCGCGCTTCGCTCATCGAGCGGGGCAAACAGCTCGCCTTCCACCCCGATTTCATGCGAGTTCGATACGAGAACTGGGTCGGCGGACTCAACGGCGACTGGCTCGTCTCCCGTCAACGGTTCTTCGGCATCCCGATCCCCCTGTGGTATTCGATCGACGAACAGGGTGAGCCACGGTATGACGCGCCGATCGTGCCCGGCCTCGACCAACTGCCGATCGACCCGTCCTCCGATGTCCCCGCTGGTTATACCGCTGACCAACGCGATGTCCCCGGTGGTTTCACCGGTGATCCGGACGTCATGGACACCTGGGCCACGTCTTCGCTGTCCCCGCAGCTGACCACCGGGTGGGGCCACGGTCGGGGATCTGATCCTGAGCTCTTCGGCAAGTTGTTCCCGATGGATCTGCGACCGCAGGGGCAGGACATCATTCGCACCTGGCTGTTCTCCACCGTGGTCCGCGCCCATCATCTGCAGGATTCGCTGCCGTGGAAACACGCTGCCATCAGCGGCTGGATCCTGGACCCGGACCGCAAGAAAATGTCCAAATCCAAAGGAAATGCGGAGACTCCGGAGGGTCTGCTGCAACAACACGGCTCCGATGCGGTGCGTTACTGGGCCTGTTCGGCACGGTTGGGCACTGATGCGGCCTTCGACACCGGGCAGATGAAAGTGGGCCGCCGACTGGCGATCAAAGTGCTCAACGCCAGCAAGTTCGCCCTCGGGTTCGGCGAACCGTCCGATGAGAGTGGCGACTTGGCTGCTCTGGTGACCGAGCCACTCGATCTGGCGATGCTCGCTGCGCTGGCCGAGGTCGTCGACAAGGCCACCAAGGGTTTCGAAAACTACGATCACACACGCGCACTGGAGGACACCGAGACCTTTTTCTGGACCTTCTGTGACGACTACATCGAGCTGGTCAAGGACCGAGCCCACGGCTCGAGAGGAGAGCAGGCTGCAGCGTCGGCCCAGGCCGCTCTGCGCATCGCGCTCGACATCCTGTTGCGCTTGTTGGCCCCCTTCCTGCCCTATGCCACCGAAGAGGTCTGGAGCTGGTGGCGGTCTGGTTCGGTGCATCGTGCGATGTGGCCGTCGGTCGAGGAAGCCGGCCTTGCCAGGGGCGCTCAGGGCGACGCATCGCTGCTCGGTTCTGTGGGTTCGGCGCTCAGCGGAGTACGTAAAGCGAAGTCGGACGCCAAGGTCGGTATGAAGGCCGTGGTCACCACGGTCACCTTCGCAGGGTCGGCCGAATCGACGAGTCGGCTCCAGATTGCGGAAGCAGACCTGTTCGCGGCCGGACGCATTGCCGAGGCTTCTTATGCTTCGGCAGAGGCCTTCGAAGTGCGCGACGTCGTATTGGCTCCGCCGCAGAGCTGAGGCTGTGAGGAGGGTATGAGCTGTGTCCACCAGTGGTGGGCGCAGCTCATACCCTGTTTCCGCCTCCTAGGGAAGTACCGGTGCGTTGACGCATCAGCCCGCCTTCCGGAGCGGTACGGAGGGTAGGGATCAGCAGATGAGAACGAGCTACGGCGCCGACGGATTCACCTGTGGCGCCAGGTGCGACGAGGAACCAGGGTTTGTTCCATCCGCCCAGCCCCAATTTGGCGTCGATGAATCGTTCGCGCTGGGGAAAATCCACTGTGCCGGCAGAAGGCTCGTAGAGCAGTACCGTTCGGCTCCCTGGGTTGGCGAAGAGTAGACAGACATGTCGTGGTAGGAGGTCCTGCCCGATGTACATCAACACAGGAGCCCCTGGCCTGATCTGGGAGACGACCCGGTCGAAGACCTGTTGTCGGTCGATTCCGCGCATCGCTCTGGTGGTGATGACCCGGTAGGAGGAGCCCACGTCGGAGCTCCGCGCCTCCAGCTCGGCAAGCGCCCCCCACGGTGGTGTGCCGAGCTGCCTGGGCCAGGGCATCTGCAGTCGTCCCGGGTAGCTCCAAACCGAGTTGGTACGCCACATGGTGCGGCGTTCGGCGTCGGCGAACCGTTCGTCGGGAGTCCGGCGGTCTCCGGGGCTCCCGTCGATGACCCACGCCGCGTAACGGGCGTCCCGTAGCATCCGAGCGACGAGCAGGCAGGCAGCCCCGCAACTCACGGGGCTGTGCTGCTGTGGTCCCAGTTGACCGGGCCCCAATCGGAAGACGCGTGGCATTCTGCCATCCTGCCTGTAATCACCTCTCCGGAGCCAGAAGGAAGGGCCGAAGAACGATCCTCACAGCATTCATTCAGGATGAGTTCGCTACGCTCCGTACATGTTTCCTATTTTCTTGAGGGCGTTTTTCACCAAAGATGCTTCCTGCAAGACGGAGATCCAGGGCGCCGACCAGGCCCCTGGTGCAGCCGCGTCCCTCCCACGTCGACAGCGGCTGGCCAAGATCGTGGCGACCATCGCGGTGGCCCCTGCGATCGCTCTGGCGGCAGCACCCACCGCCTCTTACGCAGCCGCCCCCACACCCGGTGGCAACAACAGCACACAGGCTTCCAGCTACGCCCCCGGCGAGATCTCGATGATCGAGCGCCTGTCGGCCGAGTATCTTGCGAAGACCTATGGGCTCTCCTTCAAGGAGGCGCTCAGCCGGGTCCGCGCTCAGCCGAAACACACGGCGAATGCCCAACGTTTCCAGAAGAAGTTCGGCGACCGCATCACCGGAACCTTCATCGACCAGAAGCGCGGCAAGCTCATCGTGAACGTCGCCGACAAGAAGACGGCGTCCAAGATCAGGGGTTGCAAGGTCGAGGTGCATGTCGTCGGAGTGACGGCCTCTGGACTTGAAGGTATTCGCACCGAAGCCGAGAAGCGCCTGGGAGGCAAGCTGAACTCGGCTTCCGTGGACGCATCCCGCGCCATGGTCGTGATCGATGTGTCGGAAGAGGACCTCGAGTCCTCCCGCGCTGCGGTGAAGGACCTGAAGCGCGTCGAGATCACCTCCAGCGGCGGCAGCGTCTCCATCGGGTCTGCCCCTGTGAAATAAGCACAGCACTTCAGCCTGCAGGGCGCATCTGTTCGAGATCGAACCTCGGTTCGAAATATATCTCGGCAGATGCGCCCTTTCGCATGCCCTCAGCGCAGAAGAGCGGCACGGAGATCGAACTGGGCATCCAGACGCATGAACCTTCAGGAGAATGCCCCGTTCATGAAAATATAAGACAATTCATCTCAATAGTATTAATTCGAATCAAAGCGGACCAAGGTCCGCTTTCTCTTTTTATTTAGATAATATACATTGCGCCCTTTTTTCGAGAAATTTCTAAAGTTCCCAAGAGTTCTCAGAATTTTTCCACCGAGATATCTGCGAACCGACTCTCGATTGACTGTTTTATTTCAGCAAAAAGAGATCGCCCGCTGATTAATGCCAAAAATTACCACTGTCAACAAAAAAATATCATACAGCCAAAAGCCAGACCGTGCTGCTTAGATTCTCTACATGAACCACCACACGAAGAAAGACAATTCAACCCAGTCCATTGAAGCCACGAGCTGCTCGCGAAATTTCCGCAGTTCTGATAGGAAAAGCATGTCGCTCACCTTTGGAATGCTAGGTGCACTGACTGCCGTTGCGCTGGCCTCCGGATCGGCCAGTATCCCCGCTCACTCGGCAACGCCTCCGAACTCCGGCAAGAGCCCCCGTTCTGATTTGGAGAGGATGGCTGCCGACCACCTTTCTCAAGCATTCGGCCTGTCGAAACCCGAAGCCATGAACAGGGTTCGCGAGCAGGAAGGCCATTCGCGCACCGCATTGACCATTGCGGAGAAACTCGGTGACCGGAGCCCCGGAAGCTTCATCGACCAGAAACGCGGAAAACTCGTCGTCAACGTATCGGACGACGAAGCTGCGACTCTGGTTGGCGGTGAGAAAGTGGAAGCACGGGTCGTAGGCACCACCGCCAGTCAACTGGCGCAGATCCGCCAGCAGGCCGAGCAGCGCCTCGGATCCATGATGCGCTCATCTGCTGTCGACACGACTCGCAATATGATCGTGCTCTCCGTTCCGGCAAAGGATCTCGCAGCCGCAGGTCAGGCCACCAGCGACCTGAGCAAGGTCGAGATCCAGGAAAGCCCCGACGATGCGGTCCCGCTGAGCCACCCGGTGTCTGCCATGGACAAGAAAGCGCACATCGGAGGTGGAGACAGGATCGATTACAAACTCGCAAATGGCAATGTCTACTCCTGCAGCTACGGATTCAGCGTCACCAAAGGAAATGAAGAAGGGTTCGTCACCGCGGGCCATTGCGCAGAAAAAGGACGCAAGTTCACCAAGGAAAGCAAGTCTCTAGGTGAAATCAAGGAATTCTCCTTCCCCGGTGAAGACATGGCCTATGCGAGCCTGGACATGACACAGTGGATCGGAGATGCGTCCGTCAACAAGATGTCCGGCGGGGAGATGGCCCCGGTCAAGGGCTCGACGGAAGCCGCGGTCGGAGCGGCCGTGTGCAAATCAGGATTATCCACGAAATGGACCTGCGGCACGATCACGGCTAAAAATGCAACCAGCGTAAATAGCCCTAACGACCCGAAGACCAGGCACGAGATCAAAGGGCTGACCGAAACCGATGTCTGCGCTCTACGCGGAGATTCCGGCGGCCCCTGGATGGCTGGCGACCAAGCCCAGGGCGTCACTTCCAGCGGGAATGCCACAAGCTTCAAGGACGGCAAGTGCCAGAATTCCCGAGGAGACAAGATCAAGACCCATTTTCAGCCGATCAATCCGATCCTGAAAAAATATGGGCTCACACTGAAGGTCAGCAAGTAATTTTGCACATTGACATTCTGAGCCTTCGGCAGTAGCAACTCACCGAGCGTCTCCCCTCTGTACGCATTCGTCACCTCTTGCAGTCTCGCCTCCTCAGCGACAGGGCGCTCACTTGTCGACAACGGCCCGCACCATGCGCCCATGGCCCCCAGCGGGGGCCAGCTGGGGAGTCGACGATGCTCTGCCCTGCTAGCGCTGCACCGCCATTCGTCCTACGGCAGGGTCGCCAGCCTGTATCCTCGGCCTTGAGGAGCAGCATGGTCTCTTCTCCCCCGTCCGAGAACGTGGTCGTTCGTCTTGAAAAGCTCACCTCCCGACCCGAGCTTGAAGCGAATTGGCTACTCTCTGTGCGTGATTCCAGAAAGTTCCCGGAATCACGTCACAAATCACCCTGACCAGGACGGGAGAGTGTTCGTTCATGCGACGACACACAGGGAAAACAGCATCTACTCAGGCCCGACAGGCTCTGAGCATCGCGGCGGTAGCCGCGCTCACCCTTACCGGCACCAGCGCACTGGCGTACGCCGATGACAAGAAAGGCGACGCCCTCGACGAGATCAGCGCTGTCGAGAAGATGTCGGCCGAGTACCTGACCAAGGAGTTCGGCCTCTCCGAAGGTGACGCTCTGGGCCGGGTTCGCGACCAGAAGAAACACGCCACCACCGCCCGCGAGCTCGAGTCCAAGCTCGGCGACCGCACCTCCGGGTCCTATATCGACCAGAAGCGCGGCAAGCTCATCGTGAACGTCGCCGACGAAGAGAGCGCCAAGGAGGTCAAGGGCGACAACGTCGAGGCGAAGGTCGTCAAGACCTCCGCCAAAGAGGTCTCCGAGAACCGTCGAAAGGCCGAGGAAAAGCTGGGCGACAAGCTCACCTCTTCCTCCTTGGACACCTCACGTAACCTCATCGTGCTCAATGTCCCGGTCAAGGAGAGCGAAGCTGCCAAGAAGGCCGTCGAAGGTCTGAAGAACATCGAGGTCCAGGCCACCGATAATCACGCCGAGCCTGAGTACGCGCTCACCAACATCGGTGGCGGTGGCGACAACGGCGGCGGCACCAAGGGCGGTGGAGCCAAGGGTGGCGGCGTCAAAGGCGGTGACAACGGCGGCGGGGTCAAGGGCGGCAATGACAACGGCCGCGGTGGCGACAACGGCGGCGGAGCCAAGGGACAGGCCATCTACGGTGGTCAAGAGATCCGAGCCAACAAATTCATGTGTTCCCTCGGGTTCAACGCCAAGAAGGGCAACCAGGACGTCTTCATCACAGCTGGCCACTGCACCGGCGGCGGTGTCTCCTTCACCCGTAACAACAAACCGCTGGGCAAGGCCCAGGCCTCCAACTACCCCGGCGCCGACATGGGTTACGCCACCCTCGAATCCGGCTGGAGCGGTAAGGAAGCCGTCGACAAGTACAACGGCAAAGCCGTGGTGGTGAAGGGCTCCGAAGAAGCCCCCGTCGGGGCAGCAGTGTGCAAGTCCGGGCGAACCACCGGATGGACCTGCGGAACCATCACCGCCAAGAACGTCACGGTCAACTACCGGTCCAAGAACGGAAGCACCGACCGGATCACCGGACTGACCCAGACGAACGTCTGCACCTCTTCCGGTGACTCAGGCGGCGCGTGGATCGCCGGCGAACAGGCTCAGGGCGTGCACTCCGGCGGTAACGGGAACAAGATCGTCGACCTCAAGGCCGGCGTCTGCAAGCACCGCACCGGGCAGCCCAATATCGCCTACTTCCAGCCGATCAAGCCGATTCTGGAGAAGTACGGACTCACCCTCAAGACCCGTCAATGATCCGACGCTGATATCGGATTGGGTATGACACCGGCCCGGGAAGGCTCCCGGGCCGGTGTCATACCCGGGCCCTTCGCGCTGTGACAGGACTGTGCCTCCCCCCTGTGAGTAAGGAGGGCACACGGTTTGGCGCGGAGGAAAAGCCACCCCGTACGACCGGCCCGACATCGGAAAGAAATTTTCCTCGTCCGCCCTCGGATCAGGCCGATTCTTTCCGGTCCTGCCGCTCAGAACGTTTACCGGCCTGTCGAACCGCAGGATCACGACGGACAATCGTCGGGTTCACGTTGTCGAGTACCACTTCCCGGGTGATGACGACTTGGGCGATGTCCTCTTCGCTGGGCACATCGAACATGACCGGTAGCAGCACTTCTTCCAGGATCGCACGCAGGCCACGGGCTCCGGTGCCCCGCAGCAAAGCCTGCTCGGCGATCGCCTCCAGAGCCTCCTCGGTGAACTCGAGATCGACGCCATCGATCTCGAACATCCGTCGGTACTGTTTGACCAGAGCATTCTTGGGCTCGACAAGGATCTTGGTCAGCGCCTCCTTGTCCAGAGGAGCCACGGTGGTCACCACGGGGAGACGTCCGATGAACTCGGGGATCAGCCCGAATTTCATCAAGTCCTCAGGCTGGACCTCGGCATAGTACTCGGCTGAGGCCTTTGCCATCCGAAGCTTCGCGCCGAAACCCAACCCGGCTTTCCCAGCCCTGGACTCCACGATCTTCTCCAGACCGGCGAAAGCGCCACCCACGATGAACAGGACATTCGTGGTGTCGATCTGGATGAACTCCTGATGCGGGTGTTTGCGTCCACCTTGCGGCGGCACACTGGCGGTGGTGCCCTCCAGGATCTTCAGCAGCGCCTGCTGGACACCTTCACCGGAGACATCCCTGGTGATGGAGGGGTTCTCGCTCTTACGTGCGATCTTGTCGACCTCGTCGATGTAGATGATCCCAGTCTCGGCCTTCTTCACGTCGTAATCGGCCGCCTGGATGAGCTTGAGCAGGATGTTCTCGACGTCTTCGCCTACGTAACCGGCCTCGGTCAACGCGGTGGCATCCGCGATGGCGAAGGGGACGTTCAACATCCGGGCAAGGGTCTGAGCCAGATAGGTCTTTCCGCAACCGGTCGGGCCGATCAGCAGAATGTTCGACTTGGCGATATCGACCCGGTCCTCCCCCTTGCGGAGCATCTCCCCGGCCTGGATACGTTTGTAATGGTTGTACACCGCCACAGCCAGCGCACGTTTGGCCGAGTCCTGACCGATCACGAACTGCTGAAGAAAAGAGAAGATCTCCCGCGGTTTGGGAAGCTCCTCGAGCCCCAGCTCGCTGCCCTCGGCGATCTCTTCCTCGATGATCTCGTTACACAGATCGATGCACTCGTCGCAGATGTACACGCCGGGTCCGGCGATGAGCTTCTTGACCTGCTTCTGGCTCTTACCGCAGAAAGAACACTTCAGCAGGTCGGCGCCATCTCCCACACGTGCCACAGGCGTCCCTTCGTCGAAGTCCGGTGAAATCTCCGTGCTATCGCCCACCTGCCGGCAGACACTTCATCTTCTCTATTCGGCCGCTCTCACGCGAGGAGTACGTCCGCGTGTCCGCTCAGGGCGGAAAGTGAGACGGCTCTCCTGCACAGTGACCGCCGATGAAGACGCCATCTTTGCCCTAGATCCGACTGAACACCGCGAATATTCCACGGACGATCGAATTTTCGACGGCCAGCGGCACAACACTGATCAGCGGTGCTGCGTCTCGGCATGCCGAGACGCAGCACCGCTGATCAGTGGATCTGGTTCAGTCCTGAGCGGAAGCCTTACGGCTCGTCAGCACCTCGTCGATCAAGCCATATTCCTTGGCTTCCTGAGCTCCGAGGATCTTGTCCCGCTCGATGTCCTCGTTGAGCTGCGCGGCGCTCCGGCCAGTGTGCTTGGCAAGCGTCTCCTCCAACCAGGTGCGCATCCGGAAGACCTCGTTGGCCTGGATCTCGATGTCGGAGGCCTGCCCGTAGTCTCCACCGGCAAGTGCAGGCTGGTGGATCAGGATCCGGCTGTTGGGGAGGGCAAACCGTTTACCCGGGGCTCCTGCCGCGGTGAGTACTGCAGCAGCTGAGGCCGCTTGTCCGACCACGAAGGTCTGGATGTCGGGTCGGATGAACTGCATCGTGTCGTAGATCGCCGTCATCGCCGTGAACGATCCGCCGGGGCTGTTGATGTACATGACGATATCGCGATCCGGGTCCTGGCTCTCCAGAACGATGAGCTGGGCGATGATGTCGTCCGCACTGGCATCGTCGACCTGTACGCCCAGGAAGATGATGCGGTCCTCGAACATCTTCGTGTAGGGATCGGTGCGCTTCATCCCGTAGGAGGTGCGCTCCTCGAACTGCGGCAGGATGTAGCGGTTACTCGGGGCCGGATAGCTCATCCCGCCGCGCGGAGTGTGGATCATGTAAGTGCCTTTCGCGCTGGTCGGGGTCAGTTCTTGGTGCCGCCGGCACCGGGAGTCTGGCCCGCGTGCTCGTAGACGTGGTCGACGAAGCCGTATTCTTTGGCCTCCTGCGCGCTGAACCAACGGTCGCGGTCGGAGTCCTCGACGATCTTCTCCACCGGCTGCCCGGTGTGCTCGGCGATGAGTTCGGCCATCTTCCGTTTGATGAAGAGCATCTGTTCGGCCTGGATCTTGATATCGGTAGCGGTGCCGCCGATGCCACCCAGTGGTTGGTGCATGAGGATGCGCGCATTCGGTGTGGCATAGCGTTTTCCATGAGTTCCGGCGGACAACAGGAACTGCCCCATCGACGCAGCCATGCCCATGGCGACGGTCGCGACATCACAGGGGATCCAGTTCATGGTGTCGTAGATCGCCATACCCGCTGAGATAGACCCTCCGGGGCTGTTGATGTACAACCAGATGTCTTTCTCGGGGTCCTCCGCTGCCAGGAGCAGCATCTGGGCGCAGATGGCGTTCGCGTTGTCGTCGCGGACGTCCGAGCCCAGGAAGATGATCCGCTCCTTGAGCAGACGCTGGTAGATGTGGTCGTCCAGGCCGGACGCCTGTGCCGGTCCGGCGGCGACGATCTCGCTCATGCTCACCGTTCTCCATCTCTCGTGTCATCGAAGGGCCGAGCGACGACCTCGCCGCCGCATATCCGAGGATCTGCATCCCTGCCTGGAACTTGTGCTCCGTCGTAGGAACGGCCCCTCCGCTGTGATCAACCTAACGCTTCACCGACGCAGGACATTTCCCGAAAGGGAGGCTGTTCGCCGTGAGCGCACAAGGACACCTGTACAGCGAAGGCGCCGCCTCCGGAAGAAGCGGCGCCTTCACGGCATGAAAAGGGTCAGGCGTCCTCGCCGGACTCGGCCTTCTTCTTGGCCGGAGCCTTCTTCTTGGCCGCCTTCTTGATCTGCTTTTCAGCGGACTCTTCGGCAGGCTTCTCCTCCTTCGTCTCAGCCTTCTCGGCCTCGACGTGAGCAGCAGCCTCTGCCTCTGCTTCTTCGACATCGATGTCATCGGTCTCGATGACGGCACCCAGGTCGACGCTGTCCCCGTTGGTGTCGACGACCTGCACCGTCTCGAGGATCGCGGCGAGGCCCTTGCGCCGGGCAACCTCGGCGACGACGGCCGGAACCTGGTTGTTCTGTTCCATCGCCTGAGCGAACTGAGCCGGTTCCATGCCGTACTGCTGTGCGGTCATCACCAGGTACTCGATGAGTTCCTGCTGCTCGACCTGGATTTTCTCCGCCTCGGCGATAGCGTCGAGGAGCAGCTGCGCGCGCAGCGCCTTGAGCGCACCCTCACGCACTTCGGCACGGTGCTCGTCATCGACGTCACCGTCGTGGTTCTGCAGGTGCCCCTGCACCTCTGCCTCGACGAGAGATTCGGGAACCTCCACCGTGATGGTCTCGAGCAGCAGGTCCAGGACCTTGTCGCGTGCTTCGACGCCCTGGGCGAAGAGCTTGGCCTGCCGGGCCTGCTTCGCGATATCGGTGCGAAGCTCCTCCAACGTGTCGAACTCGGAGGCTTCCTGGGCGAAGTCGTCGTCCAGCTCGGGAAGCTCGCGTTCCTTCACAGAGCCCAAGGTGACCGTGATCTCGGAGTCCTCCCCCTCGTGTTCCCCGCCGGCGAGCGGGGCGGTGAAGGTGTTGGTCTCGTCGACCTTCATGCCGATCAGTGCGGCGTCCATGCCTTCGAGCAGGTTGCCCGAGCCGATCTCGTAGGAGATGCCCTTGACCGAGTCGATCTCTTCACCGTCGATGGTGGCGGTCAGGTCGATGGTGACGAAATCTCCGTCCTGGGCTGCGCGATCGACCACGTTCAACGCTCCGAAGCGCTGACGCAGTGCAGTCATGCGCTCCTCGGCATCCTTCTCGATCGAGGCGTCGTCCAGAGCTGCGACCTCGACCTTGAGCTCCTCGTAGACGGGGAGCTCGATCTGAGGACGAACGTCGACCTCGGCGGTGAAGACGAACTGGTCGCCTTCGTCGACGGGGAGCTCGACGATGTCGACCTCGGGCTGTCCGAGAGGACGGAGCTCGGCTTCTTCGACGGCCTGACCGTAGAACTGCGGCAGGGAGTCATTGACGGCCTCTTGCAGAACGGCTCCCTTACCCACGCGCTGTTCGACCAGGCGGGTAGGAACCTTGCCCGGGCGGAAGCCGGGGACATGGATCTGCGACGCGATGGCCTTAAGGGCCGCGTCGAGGCTGGGCTTGAGCTCCTCGTAGGGGACCTCAATGGTCAGCTTGACCCGGGTCGGGTTGAGGGTCTCGACGGCACTCTTCACTGCGCGCACTCCAGCGGAATCGGAAATAGGACAAGTCTGTACGGTCTCCGTCATGAGGAGACTTCCCGTCATGCTATCGGCTTTCGCATGTCAAGGCCGAACCCTGGCCTCCTTGCGATACCGCAGTGTCCCTCTTCGGCTGTGTTCAAGCCGCTTTCCCTCGACGTTGCGAACGATATGTCGAGGGACCAGCGCCCTGGTGGGAGCTCGGGCAAGGCCAGGGAGGGCCTCACCCGAGCCCGATTCAGATCGGTGCTGCACTGGTCGGGCTGACAGGATTTGAACCTGCGACATCGTGCTCCCAAAGCACGCGCGCTACCAAGCTGCGCCACAGCCCGTGGTGATGCCCAACGCTACCGGATAAAAGTGGACGACCGGACAGTGAGTGCCCATGTCACGTGGAAGATCACTGACCGAAAAAAGCTGATCGGTGAGTTCGCTTACTCTTCAACATTTTCCGTCGAACACACCACATCGACGTCCGGACCGCCCCCGCACCGACCGATGCCGATTCACGATTGCTCGCCGAGTATGGTTAAACTCGTGCACCGAGCCTGGAAGCAGGTTCGTGCGGGTGTAGCTCAATGGTAGAGCCCCAGTCTTCCAAACTGGCTACGCGAGTTCGATTCTCGTCACCCGCTCCACTACGAAACGCCAGGTTGCGCCCGTTCATGCGGGGGCAACCTGGCGTTTTGCTGGTATTCCACGAGCATTCGTGGATCCAGCGGACCCGCTCGCCCACCGGTACCCATCTTGCAGAGCCGCGGCTGCTCGGCCGTACTTTCTCGATCCGACGTTCCCTAGACAGCATTCTCGCGCCTCCGAAGTCAGACGTGCGCCAGTGGGCGACCGAGGAAACCGTTCACGTCCTGAGTCCTCCGGGCGGCAGCTGCCGAGTCGAGAGGATGGCGGATTTACGTCAATCTCGAAAGATGTTCATTCCGATAGCCGGGGAACGTCCATGACTCGATCCGTCCGTCTGATCGCCTCGCTCGTTCTGCTGTTGTGGCTCGCCGTCGGAGCTGTCGGCGGACCCCTGGTCGGCAAGCTCTCCTCTCAACAGAAGAACGACCAGGCGTCCTTCCTCCCGATCGATGCGGAATCGAAGCGCGCCGCCGACGAGTTCAAGCCTTTCGGCTCTGTTACCGGGCTGCCTTACTTCGTCGTCATCACCCGGGAAGGGGGTGCCCGCGAGAACGACCGGGAACATATTCAACGATATGTCTCATCGCTCCACTCCCTCCGGTTGGAAGACAGCGACCGAACGCTCGGAGACCTGCTGAGCGGGGCACCCGGATTCCCGGTACCGAGCCAGGACGGCCGAGCTTTTCTCGTCCCGATCTCAGCAGATCCCGACCGGATCGCGGAGAAGATCGGTGAGACCAGCGGTGGCGTAGCCGTCGCCGCGGCCCTACGGGCCGAGGCAACACGTGTTCTCGCTCCAACCGGGTTGAAGACCCAGGTCACCGGGCCCGGCGGATTCGCCGCTGATATCGGCCAGGCCTTCTCCGGTATCGACGGCGTCCTCCTGGGCGTCGCGCTCGGCGTCGTCCTGATCATCCTGCTCTTCGTCTACCGCAGCCCGATCCTGCCTTTCGCCGTGCTGGCCAGTGCGGTTCTCGGACTCGCAGCATCCGTGCTCGTCATCTACCCTCTCGCCGTCCACGGCGCCATCCAGGTATCCGGTCAGAGCCAAGGAATCCTGTCCATCCTGGTGGTCGGCGCCGCCACCGATTACGCACTGCTGGTCGTCGCCCGATATCGGGAGGAACTCCGCCGGACCGAGTCATCCTGGGACGCCATGAAGCGGACGTGGCGTGGAACGCTGGAACCCATCTCTGCCTCCGCAGCCACCGTCGTGCTCGGGCTCCTGTGCCTGATGCTCGCCAGTCTGGGCGGCACCCGCGGTCTAGGACCGATCAGCGCGCTCGGCATCATCGGCGCACTGGCTGCCTCCTTGTCCTTCCTGCCTGCGGTTCTCCTCCTCCTGGGCCGGCGAGTCTTCTGGCCGCGGATACCTCGTGTCGTCCAACAGGACCTCGAGGAAGACCGGATCAGGACCGGACCGTGGGGCAGAGTCGCCGGTCTCGTCGGACGACGGCCACGGGCCGTATGGCTCGGAGTCACCGCAACGCTCCTCCTCGCGGCATCGGCTGCACCGATGTTCAAAGCCGACGGGCTGAGCCAGTCCCAACTCTTCCGGACTTCGGTGGAATCCGTCGAAGGAGAGAAGACACTCCAATCGCACTTCCCCGGCGGCAGCGGCCAACCTGCCAGGATCGTCGTACCGACAGATCGAGCCGAGGCAGTGGTCACCGCGGTCCAGGGAATTCGCGGGGTGGGCACCACCGCCACCGGAAGCGCACCAGGGGTTCCCCCACAGATCGTCGACGGCAAGGTCGTGATCCAGATCGAACTCACCGACCCGCCCGAGAGCAGCGCCGCTCAACGCGCCGTCCAAGAGGTGCGAGCCGCCGCGCACCGCATCGACCCTTCCTACAACGTCGGCGGGCAGAGCGCGACCGTGGTCGATACTCGTCTGGCCAGCGAGAACGACGTGCGACTGTTGCTGCCGACCATCCTCGGGGTGGTTTTCCTCGTCCTGGTCGTCCTACTGCGATCCTTGGTCGCCCCGTTGCTGCTGGTCCTGGCCAATGTGCTTTCTTTTGCCGCCACGATCGGTGTCAGCGCGCTGGTGTTCAACCATCTCCTCGACTTTCCGAATGCTGACCCTGCGACACCCCTGTACGGATTCGTCTTCCTGATCGCCCTCGGGATCGATTACTCGATCTTCCTGATGACTCGGGTCAGGGAGGAGACGCCACAACGGGGTACGAGGAAAGCCACTCTCGCAGGCCTGGCTGTCACCGGCGGAGTGATCACGTCGGCCGGGGTCGTCCTGGCCTCGACCTTCTCCGCCCTGATCGTCCTGCCTCTGGTGTTCATGGCGCAGATCGCCTTCCTCGTGGCTTTCGGAGTCCTGCTCGACACCTTCGTCGTGCGCTCGCTGCTGGTCCCCGGGCTCGTCCACGACATCGGTCACCGAGTCTGGTGGCCGAGTCGATTCGCCCCGGAACTTCAGGAAAGGAAGAAGTGACCAAGCAGAATGTGAAAATCCTCCCGGCCCATACCATCGCAGACAGAGATCGGATCTCTTCCCTACCCACATGAGGAATATGCCGTGGTCGCTTCGCCCATGGCGGCATCGCCACCGAATCACTCCAAGGTATGACCTCGCCAACAGGTCGTTCTTTTCCTCAAACGCGCCAAGGCCTTCGTCGCGCCCCCCATTCCCGTATCGGCGGAGGAAAGGAATTCGGACAGCGATTCTCCTGAATCAGAAATGTTGCCAATCCGGTTTCGCCTGATAGGCCTCGGCATAGTAGGAGGCCAGTTGAAGGCGGTACGCTGCGGCCTCGTCAAGCAGTACCGTGACATGCGGGTGCATCTGCAGGATCGTGGCCGGCCACATCGCGGAGATCGGGCCTTCGACCATCTGATGGACGGCTTCGGCCTTGGCTCGTCCACTGGCGAGGAGAACCAGATGCTTCGCTTCCATGATGGTGCCGATGCCCTGGGTGAGGCAGTGCTTCGGTACTTTCTCGATGTCGCCCTCGAAGAAGCGTGCATTGTCACGGCGGGTCTGACCGGTCAGAGTCTTGATCCGGGTACGTGAGGTCAGTGAGCTTCCGGGCTCGTTGAAGGCGATATGCCCGTCGGTGCCGATACCGAGCAGCTGCAGATCCACGCCGCCCGCCTCTCTTATGGCCTGTTCATAGGAACGGCAGGCTGCCGGAAGATCAGCGGCAGCGCCGTCAGGGCCGTGCACCCGCGCAGGATCGATGTCCACTCGAGCGACGAATTCCCGTTCGATGACATTGCGATAGCGTTCCGGATGGGTCCGAGGAAGACCGACGTACTCGTCCAGCATGAAAGCTGTCGCCGTGGCCAACGACAGCTGCCCGCTGCCCACCCGACGGCCCAGCTCGGCGTAGACCGTCAGCGGGCTCGACCCAGTAGCTACTCCGAGCACCGCGGTCGGTTTCTCCGCGAGCAGCACCTCGATGGCCTCCGCGGCATGACGCCCGGGCTCCTCGGCGTCACGACAGACGACGACCTCCACCGTTCCTCCTCGTGCGGACCCACTTTGTCCGGCCATTCTCCCAAGAACCACGGAGGTCGGCTCCGTCGCCCCGCCCGGAAGACTTCCGCACCCTCCGATCACCGCAGCGTTCAGGTCTGCGTCTGCATCCTCATGCGGAGATCGGATGAGGAGGGAACGCTCAGCAGGTCCGCCAGACCAGCACGGCGCCCCGGTCGTCCAGGTGGCCCGCCGGCGCCACCGCACAGACCTGCTCGGCGACACCGACAAAACCTGCACCTGTCGCCTGTTCCAAACTGGTGACCAGTCTGCCGATACCCTCGTCGAGGTCGCTGCCCCGCTCTTCGACGACGCCGTCGGTGTACAGCAGAAGAGCGTCCCCTGGCTCCAGCCTGCCTCTCGTCCCGGGATAACGGACACCGGCGACCAAGCCCAGCACCGGACCCCGCGCGCCTTCAACGACCCGCCATCCACCTGCCTCGGCCTGGTAGTGGGCGACCGGCGGATGGCCCGCCGTGGAAATGACGTATTCGCCGTTCTCGAGATCGAGCGAGAGGTGCACGGCAGAGGCAAAACCTTCCGACCATTCCTGACGCGCCACATAATTATTGGCCAACGGAAGGAATTCAGAGGGACGGACCGACCCCATCAGTGCGTCGAAAGCGCCAGAGAGCATGAGGGAGTGTGTCCCAGCGTCGAGCCCTTTTCCGGAGACGTCGACGAGAACGACTTCCAGGTTCTTTCCCGAGCAGGTCCTGCGGGCTACGACGAAATCACCGGAGAAAGGATGGCCGTACGCAGACTTGACACAGACCTGGGCCTCCCAGCTCTCCGGCAGCACGGGCACGGTGCTACGCAGGAGCAGCTCGCTGCGCAGATCGGCCAACATGCTCTCCCCGCGGCTACCGTGCACCCCGACCCGCGCCCGGGAGAGACTGCGCCACAAAGTGACGGCCCCGACTGCCACCACGCAGCACAGCGCTCCGGTGGAATCCGTTCCCGTTGAGGTGGAAAGTCGAGGGACGACCAAGGTCAGGGCGATGCACAGCCCCAGAACCGCGCCGTGCCATCTGGGCGAGTGCAATGCGCCGCTGAGGACCACGAAGGGCAGATAAGCAGCCCAGGACACCGTCGTGGGCAGAAGGATCATCGACGTGGTCACCGCCGACATCCCCAGAACCACGAAAAACACGGTGGCTCGTTCCTGGGTTTCGGTCCACCGACGGACCTCGGCCCAGGCGCGTATTGCCACGGCACGCCCGCAGGGCAGGACGAGTGAAGGCCGGACCCTGCACGAGGACCCAGACGCGAAGGAGCCCACGCGCGTAGGCGTTCCTCTCACGGACCCCATCGACATTCCACCCATAGTGTGGACAGTAGTACGACATCGAGAAAGTCGCGCGGCATACTTCCTATATGTTGCTCACTGCGGGCCGTTATTCGTCCGGAACCTCCCAATTTCGCGGAGAAGAGCGATCTCCTGCAAAAAGAGCAGCTACGAGGTCAGAACTCCTCGATAATCGGACCCACGGTACGAGTGCGCTTGAGTTCAAAAAAACCAGGAGTACCTGCCACCAATACGCACCCGTCCCACAAAAGCCCCGCCGTCTCCCCGCGCGGCGGTGGGGAAACCACCGGGCCGAAGAACGCCGTGTCACCCACTGCCACCACAGGAGTTCCTACGTCATCGCCGACCAGGGTGACCGCCTCGGCATGCCCCGCCCGCAACAAAGCATCCACCTCGACAGCACTGGGCCCGTCACCTACCGCGATCGACAAGCCCATCCCGGCAAGAGCCCGGGCAGCCACCTCGTCGAAATCCTTCTCCCCCTTCACATGGATCGCCGACCCCATGGCGTCGTACAGAGGACCCACCACTGCCTGCCCGTACTCCTTCCGGGCCGCGACGATCGCCCGAACCGGGGCCCAGGCCTGCGCCATCAAGGACGCATAGTCCTCAGAAAGCTCCCGCCCCTCATTGAGCACCGCCAGACTCATGACATGCCACTCCACCCGGATCTCCCGGACCTTCTCGACCTCCTTCAACCAACGCGAGGTCATCCAAGCCCAAGGGCAGATCGGGTCGAACCACATGCGCACGGCCTGCACCGTCATATTCTCCACTCTCTCAAATAGATCCGAAAATATTCTGTACGGACGGCGGTCAGCCCAGCGGAACCGGACAGAACACACGACCTGCCGTGGCACCGCACCTCACCCCTGATATCGGCACACCGCCACAATCGGTGATGCAAGGATGTCCCCACGGATCGAGCGCACCACCCAGTACACGACAGAAGAACGACCATCACTTTCATCGACGAGGAGTCACCGTGCCCGGTACGAACCTGACCCGTGAAGAGGCCGCAGCCAGAGCGGATCTACTGCACGTCAAGTCCTACAGGGTGGCGATCGACCTGACCACCTCCGCCGAAAGCTTCACCACCAGCACCATCGCTGAATTCTCCTGTCGACAGCCAGGCGCCGAGACCTTCTGCGACTTCATCGGCGAGCAAGTCCTCTCCGTACGACTCAACGGCGTCGATCTCGATCCCGCCGCAGTCTGGCAGGACTCCCGCATCACCCTGCCCGACCTTGCTGCGGAGAACACCCTGGAAGTCCACGCCATCGGTCGTTATATGCACACCGGTGAAGGCCTCCACCGCTTCGTCGACCCCGTCGACAACGAGGTCTACCTGTACACCCAGTTCGAAACAGCGGACAGCCGCCGCATGTTCCCGGTCTTCGAACAACCCGACCTGAAAGCCACCTTCGCCTTCACCGTCACCGCACCCACCCACTGGCAGATCATCTCCGTGGAACCGACCCCGGAGCCCCGTGCCCTGGGATCGAAGGAAATCCCTGAGCTGGGCCTCCTACCTGTGTCCCGTTGGGAGTTCCCGGCCACCCCCCGACTGTCCAGCTATGTCACCGCTCTCATCGCCGGACCCTACGACGTCGTCCGAGACAGCGTGCGTACCGGTGACCGAGAAGTTCCCCTCGGACTGTTCTACCGGCGCTCGCTCAGCACCTACCTCGATGCAGACAACGTCTTCGACTGCACGAAGCGTGGATTCGCCTTCTACGAAGAACTCTTCGCCCTGCCCTACCCGTTCACGAAATACGACCAGATCTTCACCCCCGAATACAACGCAGGCGCCATGGAAAATGTCGGCGCCGTCACCTACAACGAGATCTACGTCTTCCGCGCCAAAGTCGCCGACGCCGTCGTCGAACGCCGCGCCCTGACGATCCTGCACGAACTCGCCCACATGTGGTTCGGCAACCTGGTCACCATGCAATGGTGGGACGACCTGTGGCTGAACGAATCCTTCGCCGAATGGGCCTCCATGACCTGCCAGGCAGAAGCCACTGAATGGACACACGCCTGGGCCACCTTCGCCGCCGCGGGCAAATCCTGGGCACTCCGCCAGGATCAGCTCTCCTCCACGCACCCCGTCGCCGCAGACATCAGGCATCTCGCCGACGTCGAGGTGAACTTCGACGGCATCACCTACGCCAAAGGCGCAGCCGCGCTCAAACAACTCGTCGCCTACGTCGGTCGAGACTCCTTCGTTGCGGGGCTACGCGCCTACTTCACCGAATTCGCTTACGGAAACACCACCTTGAGCGACCTGCTGGGACATATGGAAACCACTTCCGGACGCGACCTCTCAGCGTGGTCCCATGCCTGGCTGAAAACCGCAGGGCCCAACACCCTCCACATCGAACTCGACACCGACGACCACGAACTCGTCACCGGCGCCGTCGTCCACCAGAGCGCACCCGAAAACCACCCGACACTCCGTCCCCACCGTCTAGCCATCGGCCTCTACGACCTGCAGGAAGGACGCCTGGTCCGTCGGGAACGACTGGAAATCGACATCGACGGAGAGGAAACCGAAGTCGCCCCGCTGGTCGGCCTGCACCGCCCTGACCTGCTCCTGCTCAACGACGACGACCTGACCTATGCCAAGATCCGATTCGACGAGGAATCCCTGCGAACCCTGATCGCCCACGCCTCCACTGCGGATCCTCTCCCCCGCGCGCTCCTCCTCGGCGCGGCCTGGGACATGACCCGGGACGGCGAGATGGCAGGCAGCGACTTCATCCGCCTGGTGCTCGACGCCCTCCCCGGCGAGACCGACTCCACGCTCCTACGAATGCTGCTCAGCCAACTCACCACGACGATGCAGCTCTACCTCTCTCCCTCGACCCGTGAGCAGACCACCGCCGATGCCGCGGAAAAGCTCATCCGAATAGCCAGGGAAGCGCCCGCAGGATCCGATGCCCAGCTCCAATTGGTCAGTGTCGCCGCCGGACAGGCCCGCACTCCCGAACAACTGGCCTGGGTCGATGGCCTGTTGGCGGGCACTCAGGAACTACACGGCCTCGCCATCGACACCGAGATGCGCTGGACTCTGCTGACAGCCTCGGTCGCCGGGGGCAACGCCGGCGAGGAAGAGATCCGTGCCGAAGAGGAACGCGACCCCACCTCAACCGGGCGGGAACGGGCAGCCCGAGCACGGGCAGCACAGCCCACCGCACAAGCCAAGGCCGAGGCCTGGAGCAGGGTCTTCGACAGCCCCGACCTGTCCAACCAGATGGTCGCCTCAGTCCTGGCCGGTATATCCATCACTCACGACGAGACCCTTCTCGCCCCCTACATCACCCGGTACCACAACGAAATACGAGCCCTGTGGGAAGACCGGACCCACGCCATCGCCGAGCTGGTCGCGCTCGGTGCCTATCCGACCCTCCTGGCAGGCGATGAACTCCTCCAGGCCACCCAGGCCTGGCTCGACCACCACTCCGACGCCCCTGACGGCCTCACCCGCCTCGTCACCGAGAACCGTGACGCCGTCATCCGGGCCATGAACGCCCAAGAACGGGATGCCGTCCGATTCTGATGACCCCTTCAACCACGACAACGTCCCACGTCAAGATCCCCGGTCTCTCAGAAGAGCATGCCGACGAACCAACCCCGGAAAGTACCCAGATGCCGTCCAGACGATTGTTCAACCGTGAGTCACTCGCCTGGATCGGCTACGACCTCGGCACGAACTCCTTCCACTCCGTCGTTGTCACCTTCGTCTTCTCGGTCTACCTCACCAGCTCTGCCTTCGGCCCCGCCGACGCGAACAGTGAAGCGCTCGGCACCGGGATGAGCATCGCTGCGATCTTCGTGGCACTCCTGGCACCGGTGCTGGGACACCGCTCCGATCGGGCGAACCGGCCCGTTTTCTGGTTGGGTGTCAACAGCTTCGTGGTCCTGTGCATGATCCTGTCGCTCTTCTTCGTCCGGCCCGACCCGAGCTATCTCTGGCCCGGCATCGTGCTTCTCGTCATCGCCACCGTCTTCGCCGAGTTCGCCTCGGTGAACCACAACTCGCTCCTGAAACGGGTTTCCACGCCGGAGACCGTCGGCAAGATCTCCGCCTTCGGCTGGGGTTCCGGATATCTCGGCAGCATCGCCGTCCTGCTCTTCCTGCTGCTGGCCTTCATCCAGCCGGAGCAAGGTCTGTTCGGGGTCACTCACGAGGACGGAATGCACATCCGAGCCTCCATGCTCTTCACCGCAGCCTGGTACACGATGGGGATGATCCCCGTCCTGGTCGTGCTCCGGAAGCGGTCCCCGAAGAAGAATGAGAGCTCGTCGGCGGAGCAGGTCACCCCGGAGACCACCGCGGAAGCACCCCTCCCCAAGGAATCCATCATCGGCTCCTACGCCGCTCTCGGCCGCACATTGCGCAGCCTGGCCAAGGACAGCCCCAATACCTTGTACTTCCTCATCGCCTCGGCGATCTTCCGCGACGGCCTCGTCGGCGTCTTCGCCTTCGGCGGAGTCATCGCCTACGGTACCTTCGGCTTCACCTCAGGGGATGTCGTGACCTTCGCGGTCGTGGCCAACCTGACCGCAGGGCTGGCCACTGTCAGCTCCGGCATCCTCGACGACAAGGTCGGACCAAAACGACTCATCCTCGGCTCGCTGATCTGCATGATCTGCGCCGGAGTCGGCATCTTCGCCCTCCACGACGGGGGCCCGATCGTCTTCTGGGTGCTGGGTCTGGTCCTCTGTATCTTCGTCGGACCGGCGCAGTCGGCCTCCCGGACCCTGCTGATCCGGTTGATCCCTCACGGCCGCGAAGGGGAGATCTTCGGCCTCTACGCCACTACCGGGCGCGCGCTGAGCTTCATCGCTCCAGCCGCTTTCACCGGAGCCATCATGCTGGGACGCTGGATTCGCCCACAGGACAACAGCACCCAGTACTGGGGCATCCTCGGGATCACAGCAGTGCTCCTGATCGGGCTGCTGGCACTCGTCCCCGTGAAAGCACACCGGGATGTCCTCCCGGAGAACGGATGGAGCCCCAGGAAGACCCCTTCCGCCTCTTGAGCGGAGAGAAGACCGGCCGTCGCGGGGCCGCCCACCAGGGCTTCCCCGCGGCGCCAGGTTCATCCCCGATGGACAGCCTCGGTGATCCGCCGTGCCCCGGCATAGGCCATCACGTCCTCGAGCAGAACGGGAGTACGGTCCTCACCCGCCAGCGGAACCCTCCAGTTGGGATACTCCTCGTCGGTGCCAGGCTGGTTGATGGTGCGCCGGTCACCGATCAGATCGGACACGCTGATCCCGACCAGGAGCGCCGGAGTCCACGAGACATACCGATGAAGTGCCTCGACGATCTTCTCCACCGATTCGTCGGCATCGACCAGACCTCGCTCACGCAACACGTCCACAACCTGGCGTCGATCGGACTCATCCTCGGCCCGTTCAGTCTCCACAGGCCTGGTGAACAGCCCCAACCGTTCACGCAGATCCATGTGCTCACCGGTCAGATATCCGGCAGTGGGCGGTAAGTCGTGGGTCGTCACCGACGCCAGGCACAATCGCCGGTACTGCTCCGGAGGCAACGGTGCCCCGTCGGCAGAGCGTTCGAACCACAGGATCGAGGTGCCGAGGATCCCCCGTTCCCGCAGATAATCACGGACCCAGGGTTCAACCGTGCCCAGATCCTCACCGACGATGACAGCTCCGGCACGATGAGCCTCCAACACGAGGATCCCCACCAATGCCTCGAAGTCGAAGCGTACGTATGTTCCCTCCCGCGGGCTGCAACCCGAAGGGACCCACCACAGCCTGAACAGCCCCAGGACATGGTCGATACGCAGCGCACCCGAATGCCGCAAGGCCGCCCGAATCATGTCACGGAAGGGCTCATAACCCATTTCAGCCAGTTTGTCCGGGCGCCAAGGCGGCTGGCTCCAGTCCTGACCCAATTGGTTGTAAGGGTCCGGAGGAGCTCCGACGGTCACCCCGCGGGCGAGGGCGTCGCCCAAACCCCAGGCGTCAGCGCCTTCGGGGTGCACACCCACCGCAAGATCCTGCATGACGCCCACGCTCATCCCGGCTTCACGTGCCTGCCGCTGCACTCCGGCAAGTTGGCTGTCGACCACCCATTGCAGCCACATGTGATACCGGACCTGATCGGACAACCGAGTTCTCTCCGCAGCCACCGCCTCGGAGGACCGATCCTCCAAACCTTCCGGCCACCCGGAGACCCCGTAGGCACCGACGAGTGCGCACCAGGTCGCGAAGTCGACCAGGCCCTGCCCCTCCCGCACGCAGAAGGAATCGAAGGCCAACTCCCTCCGAACCGGGCGCCTCGCCGAGTAGACAATCTGCAATGCCTTGTTCTTCAGCTCCCAGGAGGCGTCCCTGTCCACGGTGTCCTGCCCGTTGAGCAGATGTGCCTCCTGCGCACAACGCTCCACCACAGAGCGGTCCTCGGGTGAGAGGTAGGCCACCTCGGGGATCTCCTCGACCCGGATATACATCGGATTGACGAAACGCCGTGACGTCGGGAGGTAAGGAGACGGCTCCATGGGCGCCACCGGTTCGGCCGCATGCACCGGGTTCACCAGGACGAAATCACTGCCCAGCTCGTGGGCGCCCCACACCGCGAGATCGGCCAGGTCTGCCAGGTCCCCCACGCCCCACGAAGCGCGGGAACGCATCGCGTAGAGCTGGGTCATCAAGCCGGACGCTCCTCGTGTCTCGACCGCAGCAGGAAGGTCCAGGCGATCCGGGACCACCACCACGGACGAGCGATGGACCGACCCACCGGGGATCTGCGCGTGCAGGGTATGCCAGCCGAGCACATTCCCTGCAGGCAACTCGAACATCGCCTCACCGATGAGTGCCCCGTCGATCTCCCGCGGAGAGACGTTGTGCTCCACCTGTCGGAGTTCACGTCGGCCGCCGTGGTCCTCCAGCTCGACCCAGACCGATACCGGCGAACCGTGCGGGACATGGACACGGACCTGAGCATTCTCGCTCTGCCGGGTGAGGGTGAACGGCGGGATCAGGGATCTCCACTCGCGAAGGTCGAATTCTCGCAGGGAGGCCATGACCTCCTCGGGAGTTTCGCAGGGGACGGCGAGCGCACGCAGTACTGCGGTGATGGTCTCCGCACCGACGACGACATGGTGGCCTTGCCAGTCCCAGTACTCGGTGGCTACCCCGTAGGCGCGCGCCAGATCAGCGAGCTGGGCCGAGGGCACGATGGTGGTCACGTGGGGCCTTTCGTCATGGGATTGCCCTGATACTAATGGTCTCCGCTCCGATTGACGCGCTGACAGGGGCATGTGCGTTCCTGCTGGGGGAGCCTGAACAATGGGCTCATGGCCGACAACTCCTACATTCTGCCGACCAACGTCCTGGGGCCGGAGCTGTCCTGGGAGATCGTCCTGGACTGGGTTCTGGGGCGTGGGCTGACGATCGTCTTGATCGTGATCGGCGCGACGGTTCTGCGATGGTTCCTCCATCGTCTGATCGATCGTGCGGTTTCCTCGCTGGTGAAGGAGAAACGTGCACGTTCGGACCACCGTGAGCCTGCTCCTGCGGTTGTCGAGACGGTCGCCCCTGGCTGTACTCCCGAAGATTCCTCGGGTGGGCAGGCGAAACCACCTTCCGTGGTGCGTCGACGGCATACCTGGTTGCGTGCGCGGGCGTTGGAGGGGCGTTTCCTGAACCCTGAGCGGCAGCGGCAGCGGGTGGAGACCCTGGGATCTGTGCTGCGCAGTATCGCCACGGTGGGGATCCTGATCACAGCGATCTTCATGGTGGGTGACCAACTGGGGTTGAACATGGCGCCGGTGATCGCCTCGGCCGGGTTCGGTGGTGTGGCTTTGGGTTTCGGTGCGCAGAGTCTGGTGAAGGATTACCTCACCGGGATCTTCATGCTGGCCGAGGACCAGTACGGGGTGGGTGATTTCATCGATACCGGAACTGCCGCCGGGACGGTGGAGGAGGTCACTTTGCGGGTGACTCGTCTGCGGGATGCCCAAGGCGTGATCTGGTACATCCGTAATGGCGAGATCGTGCGTGTGGCGAACAAGTCCCAGGGATGGTCGACGGCGATCGTGGACATCCCGGTGGCTTACGACGAGTCGCCGGAGCGGGTGATCTCGGTGCTCACCACGGCGATGCAGGAGTTGGAGGGCGATCCCGAGTGGGAGAGCATCCTGTTGGAGCAGCCTCGGGTGGTGGGTGTAGAGGCGGTGTCCGGGGGCGCGATGAGCATCCGGATCCTGGCGAAGTGTGCGCCGAACGAGCACTGGAGTGCTCAGCGTGAGATCCGTGAGCGTGGGTTGACCGCGTGTGCGCGCGAGGGGATCAAGGGTCCTGCGGTCATCCCGCCTTATCAGGGCGGACTTTCCTGATCCGGTCGCCGGTCGTTCCTCGTCCTGCGGGGGTGGAGCGACCGGCGGTCGTCTTGTCCGGTCGACGGCGGGTCATATCCTTGCGCAAATAACTACGCTGGTGTCTGTGAATACACCGGACCCTCCGGACAGGAGGCCGTCTTCGTCAGACCGGCCCCAGGAGACAGCCCGCGTGCCTGTCCTGGGCGAGGGATATCGTGCCGTCACCCTGTCCGTCCTCGGTCTGACCACCGTCATCGCTTTCGAGACCATGGCCATCGCCACCGCCATGCCGAAGGTCACCGAGGACCTGGCAGCAGGAAGCGCCTACGGGCTGGCCTTCTCGCTGATGTTCACCGGTCAACTGCTCGGCAATGTCGTCGCCGGGGTCAGCACTCGACGATCCAGTCCGATGCTGACCCTCTGGACAGGCATCAGCCTCTTCGCCCTGGGTTCGGTTCTGGCCGGCAGCGCCCCGGCCTTCTCCTTCCTGCTGGCCGGTCGGCTGCTGGCCGGCCTGGGCGCAGGTCTGACCATCGTGGCCAATTACGTCGTCATCGGCGCCATCTACCCGGTGTCCACTCGCCCGGTGATCTTCGGTTGGCTCTCTGCTTCATGGGTCGTCCCCTCAGTGGTCAGCCCGTTGTTGGCTGCGCTCCTGACCGAGAGCTGGGGTTGGCGTTCGGTCTTCCTCCTGGTCGCGCCTTTGACTGCGGTCGGTTCTGTCGGAATCCGGCATGCGCATCGGCTCCTCGATTCAGCCCCCGAACCCGAATATCTCGATGGGATACCCCCGCCGCACCCCGCCCGGCAGCTCAGCACCTTCCGTACCATGTTCTTCGGACTGACGATGACCCTCGGCGCAGGACTCTTCCAAGCAGGGACGTCGCTACCTCATCTCCCCCGCACCATCGCCGTCGTCTCCGCCGTCATCGGTCTTCTCCTCCTGGGGCTGGCAGTGCCTCCTCTCCTGCCTGCGGGCACACTGCGCAGTCGCCCCGGGCAGCCCAGCGTCATCCTGGCGCGTTTTCTCTTCATGGCGTCCTTCGACGGGACCATCGCCTTCATCCCGTTGATGTTCGTCACCTGTCGGGACGTCGAGCTGGCCGCAGCCGGTGCGCTGTTGGCACTGGCCTCCTTGGGCTGGGCCGCAGGTTCCTTCCTGCAGAGCCGCCCCAGGATGTCGAACCAGGGGAAGATCCTCATCGCCACCGGTGCAGCGCTGTTGTCCGGGGCGACCTTCGGCATCTTGGCCCTGGACCTGACGGACGGACCGATCTGGGCCTTCGCCGTGAGCATCGCCACCGTCGGGCTGGCCATGGGGATCGGAGTCACCGCCACCTCCGTGCTCGCTCTGGAGCTGGCACCTCGAGGAGGACACTCCGCAGCCAGCTCTTCCCTGCAGATCGCCGATGTACTCGGCAGCGTCCTGGGCATCGCGGCCAGCAGCGGTGTCTACGCCGTCACCACCTCGGCAGGTATGGCGGTGGCCGATGTCTTCCCCCTGGTCTGGGTCGTCAACGCCGTGATCGCGCTCCCGGCCCTGATCTGCGCCCAACGTCTGGCACCTCGAGGACTGTCCGAGACCGTCCGGATCTCACGCTGTTGACCGGTCCCCCGCGAGACCCCGTCTCTTCTGCAGGTCACAGCTTCCTTCCGTATCGTTGCGTCGTGACGATCCATGAGCAGTACCTGACTCCCCGCGATCCCGGGTACGACCCCCTAGCAGACCTGCTCCGTGTACTCGACCTGGTCCCGGCTTCCCAGGTCGCACCGGAACATGCCGGTGCCGCTGCTGGCTCGGCCTCTTTGCCCACCGATCCCGCAGACGTCTTCCTCGGCGCCAGCCAACCGATGCCCCACGGAAGAGTCTTCGGCGGCCAAGTCGTAGCTCAATCCCTGATCGCTGCAGGCCGTACCGTCCAGGACCTCGAAGGGCCACTCCGCAAAGTCCACTCCTTGCACGGCTATTTCCTCCGGGCCGGGGACGCCAACGAACCGATCCGTTTCGAGGTAGAACGGCTTCGCGACGGACATTCCTTCTCCGCCCGACGGGTGCACGCCGTACAGTACGGCCGTCCCATCCTGTCGATGATCTTCTCCTTCCAGACCCCCGCCGGAGGTCTGGACCATCAGGCGGAAATGCCTCCTGTCCCCATGCCGGAGGACATCGCCACCATCAGCGAACGATTGGCCCATGTGCCCGATGGTCTCGACAAGGACTGGGCGGTACGCCGTCCGATCGACATGAGGCACTGCGAAGGACCGATCTACGTCGCCCCGGCACCTCACCAGATCGCCGCACAACACGTCTGGATCAGAACCCCGGGCCCGCTGCCGGACGATCCGCTGATCCATGCCGCCGTTCTCGCCTATGCCTCCGACTACACGATCCTGGAGTCCGCACTGCGCAAACACGGCCTCGCCTGGACCGACAGCAGGCTGCGTGGCGCGAGCCTCGACCACTCGATGTGGTTCCACCGCGACTTCCGCGTCGACGAATGGCTGCTCTACGCCGAGGCAGCGCCCTCCGCTTCCGGCGGCCGAGGACTGGGCATCGGGAATCTCTTCACGACAGAAGGAACGCTGGTCGCCTCGGTCGCACAGGAAGGGATGCTACGACTGAAGGAAAACTGATCAGACAGCGACAGACCGGGAGGTGGCTCACCGCATGCGGTGAGCCACCTCCCGGTTGTAGACGTACCTGATCAGTCGCGGGTCAGCTTCCGGTAGGTCACCCGGTGCGGACGGGCCGCATCGACACCGAGCCGCTCGACCTTGTTCTTCTCGTAGGACTCGAAGTTGCCCTCGAACCAGTACCACTTCCAGGGCTCTTCCTCGGTGCCCTCATAGGCGAGGATGTGCGTCGCAACCCGGTCGAGGAACCACCGGTCGTGGCTGATGACCACGGCGCACCCGGGGAATTCGAGCAGGGCGTTCTCCAGCGAGCCGAGCGTCTCCACGTCGAGGTCGTTGGTCGGCTCGTCGAGGAGAAGCAGGTTTCCACCCTGCTTCAGGGTCAACGCCAGGTTGAGCCGGTTGCGTTCACCACCGGAGAGCACCCCGGCCGGTTTCTGCTGGTCCGGACCCTTGAAACCGAACTGGCTGACGTACGCCCGGCTGGGGATCTCGACCTTGCCGACCTGGATGTAGTCCAGACCGTCGGAGACGACCTCCCACAGCGTCTTCTGCGGGTCCAGCCCGGAACGGGTCTGGTCGACATAACTGATGTCCACCGTCTCGCCGACCTTGACCGTGCCCGCGTCGGCGTCCTCCAGGCCCACGATCGTCTTGAAGAGCGTCGTCTTGCCGACACCGTTCGGGCCGATGACACCGACGATGCCGTTACGGGGCAGCGAGAAACTCAGATCCTTGATGAGAACCCGGTCGCCGAAACCCTTGGTGAGCTTGTCGACCTCGATCACCGTGGAACCCAGCCGCGGACCCGGCGGGATCTGGATCTCCTCGAAGTCGAGCTTGCGGGTACGCTCGGCCTCCGCAGCCATCTCCTCGTACCGGGCCAGACGGGCCTTGCTCTTCGCCTGACGACCCTTGGCGTTGGAGCGAACCCACTCCAACTCGCTCTTGAGCCGCTTGGCGAGCTTGGCGTCCTTCTTGCCCTGGATCTGCAGACGCTCCTGCTTCTTCTCCAGGTAGGTCGAGTAGTTGCCCTCGTACGGGTAGAGCCGACCGCGGTCGACCTCGGCGATCCACTGCGCGACATTGTCGAGGAAGTACCGGTCGTGGGTCACCGCGATGACCGCGCCGTGGTACGCCGCCAGGTGCTGCTCCAGCCACTGCACGCTCTCGGCATCGAGGTGGTTGGTGGGCTCGTCGAGCAGCAGCAGATCAGGCTTGGACAGCAGCAGCTTGCACAGCGCGACGCGGCGGCGCTCGCCACCGGACAGGACGGTCACGTCCGCATCCGGCGGCGGGCACTGCAGCGCGTCCATCGCCTGTTCCAGCTGGGAGTCCAGATCCCACGCATCGGCGTGGTCGATCTCCTCCTGCAGCTTGCCCATCTCGGCCATCAGGGCGTCGAAGTCGGCGTCCGGCTCACCCATTTCCACCGAGATCTGGTTGTACCGCTCGACCTTCTCCAGGATCTCGCCCATACCCTCCTTGACGTTGCCGAGGACGTCCTTCTCCTCGTTCAACGGAGGCTCCTGCAGCAGGATGCCCACGGAGTACTCCGGGCTGAGCCGTGCTTCCCCGTTGCTGGGCTGGTCCAGCCCGGCCATGATCTTCAGGATCGTCGACTTACCCGCCCCGTTGGGGCCGACCATGCCAATCTTCGCTCCGGGATAGAAAGCCATCGTGACGTCGTCGAGGATCAGCTTCTCGCCGACCGCCTTACGCGCCTTGGTCATGGTGTAGATGAACTCCGCCATGCTGCTCAGGCTATCGTTCGACCGGCCCCGACCCCGAATCGGATCTCAGGCCCTGGCCTCCGCCGGATCGCTCTCCTCGCCCAGGGAACCGGCAAGGAAATCCGGCTCGGACCCCGGCACGGACTCCACCATCTCGCCCTCCACCTGCCAGGGGTCAGCTTCCACATCGTTCTCCCTGCCCACGCTCCTCGTGACCGGGCTGTCCTCTCCGTCCGGACGCACCCGGACGAACTGAGAGACACCACGAGAGAGATCGTGTCCGACACCGGTCGCATCGATCTCGACCCGAACGCCGCTCTTCTCCTCGGTACGCCACTGGTTGACCCGCAAACGACCGGTGACGATCAACGGCTGCCCCTTGCGGACCGACTCGGCCACGTTCAACGCCAACTGACGGAATGCCATCACGGTGACGAAATTCGTCTCGGCATCGACGTACCGTCCGCTGGCCTGATCACGTCGACGCACGGTCGAGGCCAGACGCAAGGTGACATAGGCGTCCCCGTTACGGGTGACCCGGCGAACCGGGTCCTCCACGGCATTACCCGACATGGTGATCATCGTCTCGTTCACAGCAGGACCTTCCTCCCGACAGCCAGGAGGAAGACCCGCCCGGCAGCGCATCAGCGTGATGCACCGCACTCAGCTTCCTGCGCCGGTGCCGACGAGACCGGCGCCCCCGGCGGATCTGTGGACAGGCCCCGGCCAGGGACACCGGTTGTGCACGACCTACGCCGAACGCACCCGACCCAGATGCTCCCTGGTCCGACGATGCTGCTCGAGGATCTCCTGCACCGGCGACAGCAAATGATTCACCGCGACGACCCCGATCTCGTCCGACAGACGCATCTCCATGTCCGCCCGGCGACGAGCCGCACCCATGTTCACGAACGGGCGGGAACCCAACGCCAGGAGCACGCCACCAGCGAAGGACAGGACGATCAGCACCGTCGGTAACGGAATCCCGGCCACCTGCGGGACGACGTCGGAGACATCCGACAGGAAGGACCATCCGGTCAACGCCAGCAACCACAGGGTGGCGCCCACCATGGTCACCATCAACACCCACTGCAGGATCGAGACCACGTACCACCACATCGGCGCCCGGTCCCGCAACGGCGTGGTGAGCACCGCCGAGTCCAAGGACTCCAACAGCTCCCGGTTGTCCAAGGACGACGCGTCCTGGACGGCCCGCGCCCATCGAGGCGGCAGCCCGCGACTCGCCTGGCTACCCACCGAACGCATGATGCGTTCCACCTCGGCGCGGGCAGCAGGCGTCGGTTCCGGCAAGGACGTCCGCCCCAAGAGGTCCGCGACATCCGCGCTCGCGCCTTCCCGCTCGCCTGCAGGCACCATGCGGATCGCGTCCGGGCGCACCTTACGTACCCACCGCCACAGCGGCCAGGACACCATCCGGTAAGCCTGGTTGCGATAGTCGACCGCCACCGAGTCCAGGACAGTGGGGATCCCCGCGGCCTGGGAGAGTGAGGTGACGACCTCGTCGTCCTGGGAGACCTCCACGGAGGCCTCGGCGGTACCGACGTGCGGGACGAGCGTTTCCGCTTCACGTTTGACATCGGCCAGCAACCGGGAACGAGCGGCAGTAGCCGCTTTCGTCGCACCGGACAAGGCGTCGCGCAGCTCCCCGACGCCTTCCCCGGTCCGAGCCGAGAGCAGAAGGACCTCGGCTGCGGTGAGTCCGTCGTCGGCCAGCAGTTTCCGCAGATCCTCCCGGCAGGACTCGGCCTGATCGGTGGCCATCCGATCGGCCTGGTTCAGCACGACGAGGGTCACCGTCTGGTGCTGGGACGCCTTGCGCAGGTATTCGTCGTGGAGAACCGCGTCGGCGTACTTCTGGGGGTCGGTGATCCACACGAAGACGTCGACCAGGTCGAGCACCCGGTCGGCCTCGGCTCGATGTTCCGGCCTCAGGGAGTCGATATCCGGCAGGTCCAGAAGTACGAGACCGTCAGGTACCTCACCGCCCATATGGGCGGACCATCCGCTGCGGGAGTTGTCCTCCGCGCTGACCCGATGGCGTACGTCGGCACCGATCCAGTCGAGCAGGGCCTTGGGACTCTCCTCACCCCAGATCGCGGCGCTGACTCTGCTCGTGGTCGGACGCAAGGCGCCCACCCGGGAGACTTCCCGACCCACCATCGCGTTGAACAGCGAGGATTTTCCGGTACCGGTCGCCCCGGTGAAAGCCACCACCGTATGTTTGCCCGACAACGCCAGGCGTTCGGAGGCCTTCTTCAGGACGGCCTCGGCGCTGGACACCTCCTGCGGAGGTAGGTATTTGCCGCCGGCGTCGATGGCCCCCGTCAGGCCTTCGACAGCGGATTTCAGACCGACCGCCGGGTCAGAGGACGACGGGGTGGCGTGACGTTGCCGCCGCCTCATCGGTTCGCCTTCACCGCAGCGACGGCCCGCAGCACCCGTTCCGGCTGTCCTGTATCCAGCTGCAAATCAGCGAGCGCGCTCAGAACTCGTTCCTCCTCGAGGGCGTAGAGCGCGTCCACGCGCTCCGCCAGGCTCTCTCGAGCCTGCATGACCAGATGTTCGACCGCTTGTTCTCCGTAGAGCGTGGCGATCAGTTTCCGGGCGAGCGCGGCGGAGCGGTCAGCCATAGCGCTGTCCTCGCTGGGGAGCTCCGCCTTGTCGTCCACAGGGCTGAACGCAGCCACCATCAAGACAGTGCCCACGGCATCGACGCCGAAGGAGAGCAGTTTCGCCGTGGTGCGTCGGTCCTTGCCCTCGGAGCGGGCGAAGTGCAGGATCTCCTCCTGCCAGTCGGTGACGGCTGCTTCGACTCGGGTCTGGAGGTCTGTCGGGAGCACCTCGAGCTCCGGGAATCCTTCGACGACCTGGGTCCCTCCGGGGATCAGCGACCAGCGGCGTGAGATCGCCTGGGCTGCTTTCTCGGCTTGGGAGAGGATCAGCTCGCGGACACCGATGCGGAGTGCGTCGTTCAGATCGGAGGTCGGTGCCGGGCGGTTTCCCAGCGCCGAGCTGACCCTGGTGCGGAAACGACCGACGGCGGCTTCGAAGGAGCGGTTCAGTTCTCCGCTGTGGATGTAATCCTGCCAGTGGGCCAGGACGGCTCCGCCCAGCAGGGAACCGTCGGCGAGGCCGGCGTCGACTGCTCGACAGGCTTCACCGTAGCTGGAGTGGGCGACTGCTTCGAGCTGCTGCACTGTCTGGATCTGGGCGGAGCTGGCTTCGGCGATCTCCGCGGCCTGTCCGCCCAGTGCGTCCAGCGCCGAGTTGAGGCTCCGCCGGATGACCACTCCCCTGGCTTTGCTGTTGCCTCCGATCCGACTGATCCATTCCCGCAGGGGGGTCAGTTGTTTCTCCGGGATCATCCCTTCTTCGTCGAGGCAGGACTCGGTCAGGGTGAACACGGGCGCGGACCGTAGCCCTTCGCGCGCGAGAAGCCCGCTGAGGTGGTCTCCTACGGACACGGCGGACTCGGGCGGTACCCGGTTGAGCACGATCGCTACGGAGGGTCCGTGGTCGGCTGCCTGCCGGAGCAGTTCCCAGGGCACGGCGTCGGCGTACCGGGTAGCGGTGGTGACGAAGATCCACAGGTCTGCTGCGGCCAGCATCTGTCGGGAGAGATCTCGGTTGGCTTCCACCACGGAGTCGATGTCCGGAGCGTCCAGCAGGGCGACCCCCTGGGGTAGGCCTGGTGCCTGGGCCAGCCGGAGCGTCCTGGGGTCGTGGTGGTCCTCGGTTCCTTCCACCCGTTCTAGGCCGGGGAGGACCCGGGGGCCCTCGAACCAGGATCCGTCGTCGACGTGATGTGCCAGGACACAGGCCCGCGTGGTCGGGCGCAGCACACCGGTTCGGGTGACCGGTTTACGGGAGAGACTGTTGACCAGTGTGGATTTTCCTGCGCCGGTGGATCCACCGACGACGGCCAGCATGGGGGCTTCCAGGTCGGCCAGTCGGGGAAGGATGTAGTCGTCGAGTTGATCGACCAGTTCGGATCGGTCCTTCCGCGCCCGGGACACACCGTCGATGTCCAGAGGCAGGGCGACGGAACCCAGCTCCTTGCGCAGGGTCCGCATCGCCCGGGACAGGCCCTCCGATGACACCGTTTTCGCCACGGGCTCATCGTGTCTCGAGCCTTCATGGATTCCAAAGTGCCGCGCCGGTGCGGGGCGTTGCGGCAGACGGGTCGGGGTAGGGACGGTCGCAGCCGACTGAGGCCGACGTGACCACCATGCGGGACGTACCGGAAGCCTCACGATGTCACCCCCCGTGCCGATGCGTCAGAGGTCAGAACTTCCCCCAAGGACGGGGACGATACGGACACGGAGGTCCACATGACCACGCGAGGACTGGTCGACCCGAGTATGGCGAGCGACACCCACACCCCCTTCTCCACCACCGCCGAGGCGGATGAGCGCATGTTCCAGATAGTGGAGCAGCAGTCGGCCTGGGCCGCTGCTGCCGTTGCACGGAGCGATCCGCAACAATGGCTGTTCGCAGAACGTGCCCGTTATGTGCGTGAAGGCTCCTGCGACCCTTGGGCGGAGCAGATGCTCTACCGGGCGGGTCTTCTACCACTCGCGAACTGAGCCGGTTCCAGGCCGACTTCCCCGTCGACCTGTCGCCGGCGACAGTTCATCGCGCCCCCGGTAGGACTCGAACCTACGACCTAGAGATTAGAAGGCTCTTGCTCTATCCAGCTGAGCTACGAGGGCAAGCACCGAAGGATACTCCGAGTGCGCGTCGAGTCTACTGGGACAAGAAGCCCCAGACTGACACCGACGCACGACACGATGCCATACGGTTCCTCCGTGTTTTACAACGGTTTGCCGGGAAAATCCTGGATCTCCGAGGAGTTGCGCAGGACCCCGGCTGAGGGTTTTCAGAAGTACAGCCGCTCTCTTAAACGTGAGATCTCTTGCAGGAGTGCCCTTTCCTGACGCTGGGAGTTGGCCGACGCTGTGCCATGTCGAACCCGATGCCGGAGGAAGGCCAGTTCGGTGGCGTCGTCCTGGAAATGTTGCATGTCCGCCACTGCAGCGGCTCCCCCACGGTTCCGAGCCCATTCCCTGGCCCGGCGACGAGCCGGCAGGCTGCTGAGCATCGTGACCTCCGGCGGTTGGAAAAGCCCTGCCGAGATGAAACCGGAGAGTTCCTCGGCGATGATGCGCCCTTCTCTTCGTCTCGCCCACGCCGCGAATCCGGAGATCACCAGGAAGATCGGAACCTGGAGGAGCACATACACCGTGAGACTGACCGCTGCTCCCAGGAGTGCAGTCAGATTCCATGCCGAGTGGAGGACGACGGCTGCTGCCAGACCCCACAGCGGCGCCCGAAAGCGACTGCCCTTTCCTGGCGGGTACCCTGCAGCGATCCCCAGCCCGATGCCGGTGCAGACCGTGAACATCGGATGCGCGAAGGGACCGAAGACCCCCCGGCTGAGCAGGACGACGACCAGGCCGGTCGCACCGGAGCTGTCGAATCCCCGCCCGAAGTAGAGGATGTTCTCCGCGAAGGCGAAACCTGCGGCGCAGATGGCCGCGTAGACGATCCCGTCCACGATCCCGTCGAACTCGTCACGACGCAGCAACATGATGAGCAGGACACCGAGGCCCTTGAGGACTTCCTCGACGACGGGCGCCACCATCACCGCGGCGATCTCGTGGACACCGTCGAGCTCGGCGACATGGGTGAGGAAGACCATGGACGAGGTGTTGAGCACCAAAGCTCCTGCCGTGGCCACGCAGGCACCCCACAGGAAGGCTGTCACCAGATACCGGGTCGGCTCTGCTTCGAAACGGTCGAGCCAGAGCACGGCCGGGACCACGATTGCCAGGGGAACGAGTGCTGCGACCAGACCGATCAGTGAGCCGGCCATCCCTACTTGCATGTCCAGCCCGGCGACGAAGACCAGTGACCCCACGAGGAAGAGAGAGCAGAGCGCCCCGAACCAGAGCCAACGCCGAAGTGCAGGACGGGCGCTCATGGCTCGCGCGGCCTCGGCCCGCCACCGCAGCAGCGGCCGACGTGTCCGTACTCGGTGTCCGGCTCGAGGCCTCGGGGGTGGCACCGCATCGAAGCGGACGGTCATTTCCGGGTGGCTCCGGTCCTCCGAGGTCGGGGACATGGATGTCGTCCCTCCTGTCCGTCGGCGCTGGTCGTCATCCACGGTACCGACAGCCCGGACGCTGGGGGTACCGGTCGGCCGGACGCCTAAGGTGAGGGGGTGAGCAGTTCTCCCCAAGACAAGTCCCGTGTCGATCGCATCGTCTGGATCGACTGTGAGATGACCGGTCTGTCCTTGACCGACGACGCCCTGATCGAGGTGGCGGCCCTGGTCACCGATTTCGACCTCAATCAGTTGGGCGAAGGGGTCGACGTGGTCATCCGCCCAGAGGAAGCCGCGCTGGCCCAGATGAACGATTTCGTCCGCAATATGCATACGTCCAGCGGGCTCCTGGACGAGCTCGCCGCCGGGGTCAGCCTGCCAGAGGCCCAGGAGCGAGTGCTGGACTACGTACGCCGGTGGGCCCCTGAGGCCGGGAGGTCCCCGCTCGGTGGCAACACGGTGGCCACCGATCGTGGTTTCCTCGCTCGGGACATGCCCGAGTTGGAGCAGTGGTTGCACTACCGGATCATCGATGTCTCCTCGATCAAGGAGTTGTCGCGCAGGTGGTACCCGCGGGCGTACTTCAACGCGCCGACGAAGCACGGTGGGCATCGAGCGCTGGCGGATATTCGGGAGAGCATCGCCGAGTTGCGTTACTACCGGGAGGCGGTCTTCGTGTCCCAGCCTGGCCCGGACAGCGAGCGCTGTCGTGAGCTGGGGGCCCGTTTCGAGATCATGCCCGCCCCGGCGGCAGAGAATCCTGCTTGATCAGGGAGTTCATCGGGGCGGAGTGGCGCTCGTAGCTGCTCTTCGCGCTCACCGGGCGGAAGATGGTCATGAGCACCCTTCAACTCGGGGTACGATAGTCGCCGCTGCTGTGAACAACGCAGGCAGCGGGACATGGTGGGTGTAGCTCAGCTGGTAGAGCACCTGGTTGTGGTCCAGGTGGTCGCGGGTTCAAGTCCCGTCACTCACCCCATGTGGACGAGGTCCGGTCCGGTCAAATCTTTGACTGGACCGGACCTCGTTTCGTTTCCTCCGCACACTGCCGGTCAGGGCGAAGCCGCTAGGCAGAGCGAAGCTGTCACTTCACCGCACCTGCCGTCATTCCCGACACCAGGTGCCTTTCGATCACAGCGAAAAGCACGATCACCGGTACGACGGCGATCACAGCCGCTGCGAAGAACTGGTCCCAGTGCTGCACATAACCCGTCACATAGGAGCGCATTCCAACGGTCAGGGGCTTCCTGGTGTCATCTACCATCAAGGTCAGAGCCACGACGTACTCGTTCCACGCTGCAATGAATGTGAAGATCGTAGCGGTGACCACCCCGGGCAAGGTGATCGGAAGCATGATCCGCCCCAGGACCGCTAATTCTCCGCACCCGTCGAGTCGAGCAGCCTCGGCCACCTCGTCGGGGACCGCACTGAAGAATCCGTGCAGGATCCATATCGCGAAAGCCAAATTGAAAGCAGCATTCGTGAAAATCAACGCTGCATAAGTATTGATCAGGTTCAGTTCAAAGAACTGACGGTATATCCCGACCACGAGTGCCGTCGGGGAGAACATCTGGGTCATCAACACCAACATGAGGAAAGCTCCTCGACCTGCAAAACGAAACCGTGCCGTGTAATACGCCGCAGGCACGGAAACCACCACCACCAGTACTGTCGAAAGCAAGGAGACGACCAGGCTCGTCACCAACCAGCTGAGAAAGCGACCGTCGCCGAGCACCTGCAGGTAGGTATCCCACTGCCATTGCTGTGGAAACAGACTCGGCGGAGTGCGCTTGACGTCGGTACTACTGCGGAAGGTGTTCAGGAACATGACTACATAGGGTGAGAGAAAGGCAGCTGCGACCAATCCGCCGACAGCAGTCAACAGATAAGGGCGAGCTGCAGAATAACCCCTACGGGGGCGAGAACTGAGCGGAGGCAGACTTTCCTGCCTGTTCCTGCGTTGTCGATCAGCCCCGGGTGCCTGGTCGGTGACTAGCGACATGACACTCATGACTGTATGGCCTTTCTCCAGTCGACGACTTTCAGATATGCGACCACAACGAGCAGGATCAACAACATATTTACGATGCCTGCAGCCGCAGACATCCCGACGTCTTTCTCCTGCGATTTGAAAGCCAATTTGTACATAAAGGTGATGGTCGTGTCGTGCAGATATCCCGGATTGCGGTCATTGAGCGTGTAGACGATCGGGAAGCTGTTGAAGACATAGATGACATTCAGGACGCAAGCGATCATGAGCGACGGACGCAGCAGAGGAAGAGTGACCCGCCGCCAGGTCTGCCACGGAGAGGCGCCGTCCAATCGGGCAGCTTCGAAGACGTCCGCGGGAATGGCGTCGAGACCGGCGATGAAGGTGTACGTCGTGAACGGGATCGACACGAAAATGCCGACCGCCACCATGGACGCCATCGTGAACCGGTCGTCGCCGAGGAAATCGATCGGCGCCTCCACAAGGTGGAGAGCCGTCAGGAGATGATTGATCATCCCGTGGTGGTAGTCGTAGAGCAGCACGAAGAGCTGTGAGGTGACCACCAAGGAAGCCGCCCAAGGGACGATCAGCGCCCAACGCACCAAGGAATGTCCCCGAAAGTCCTTGACGAGGAACTGGGCCAGCCCCAACGAGATCACGACGGTGATGGCGACGACGGAGACCACCCACACCACGGTGTTGGTCAGGACCGTGGATAGATCCGGGTGTCGGAACACATTCGTGTAGTTGGCGCCCCCTGCACCACCGAGCCGCAACCCGGTGATCGAATAACGGCCCAGCGAGGCCTCGACAAGTTTGACGACCGGGAAGAGCACCACGCCCAGGATCAAGGCAAGCGCAGGCCCCAGCCAAAGCAAGGTGGCATGCCACCGCCGCCGGTTCGTCACCCCGCTCGCGCTCTGCCGAGAGAGTGTCATTTGGCGGCCTCGGCCTGTCCTTGCAGTCTGTCGAGCACGGCTTTGGGGTCGCCGTTCTCTGCGGAAGCACGACCGAGGTTCTGCTGGACTGCCAACTTGACCTTGTCCCAGGTCGGGTCGTCGGTCGGGGTCAAGCGAGCCTGGGGAAGGGTGTCCAGGTAGACCGTGAGTTTCGGGTCACCTTTGAATTCTTCAATACCTGATTTCGTCACCGGAAGAAAACCTTCCTTCTTGATGAAGGTGTTGACCTGCTCCTTGGCGTAGTAGAGCTCGTAGAACTTCTTGACGGCGTCCTGGTTTCCGTTCTTCTTGAACGCCATCAGATAGTCGGTGACGCCGAAGGTTCGCGCGGGTCCTGCCCCATTGGTCGGCATCGGGGCGATGCCGTACTGCACCTGGGCATCCTTGTCGAGTGCTGCCGCAAGCGGGCTGAAGCCGACGACCATTCCGGCTCTGCCGGACTTGAACAGGTCGAAGGCATCGGCCCGGTTGGTCTTTCCGGGATTGTTCTGGGTGACCTTCTCGACGACGGCCAGGTTCTTGAGGAAGGTCAGCGTCTCGACGTTCTTGTCGGAGTTGATCGTCCAGGTGCCGCCGGATTTCCAGTCGCCGCCGTTGTTGAACATCCAGATGGACATCTCGGCTTGGGACTCCTCCGGGCCCAAGGGCATGGCGTAGCCGACCTGCCCGTTACCCAGTGCAGTGATCTTCTTGGCGGCGGCAACGAAGTCGTCCCAACTCTTCGGGGGGTCGATGATCCCGGCCTGGGCGAAGAGAGTCTTGTTGTAGAAGAGCGCCCGGGTGCTGGACAGGTCAGGGAAGCCGTACAGCTTTCCCTGATAAGTGCCCGAGGTGACAAAAGTGTCGATCAGGTCGGATCGCGCAGCAGGTGGGAGAACTTCTTCACCGTGGTAGAGGAGCCCATCCTTGGCGTAACCGGCATAGGCGTTGAGATTGAGGATGTCCGGCATCTGCTGGTTCTGGATCATCGTCGAGGATTGCTGATCGATGTCCTCCCAAGGCACGACCTGGACCTCGAGTTCGTAGCCGTACTTGTTCTTGTACGTCGTGGCGAAAGAATCCCAAAAGGCTTTGGTGTTGTCCTTGCTGTACTCGGCGGCGACGAGTTTTATTTTGGTGGTTCTCTCTCCCGCCCCTGAGCCAGACGCTGTGCCGGCGCCGGTTCCGCCGCCGCAGGCGCTGAGTGTCAGGACAAGGGATCCAACAGTGAGGAGCAGGAGCCGCTGCTTCACGATGCCTCCTGGGCAGATCGCCTGCGACTGGATCCCCAATGACCCAGCCGCCAGAACGTGACGCACGTCCGAGTCTGCCTTCTGCAACCGAGTCCTCAAGGGAAATAAGCAATGTCGTCCCTGTTCGGAGGCCCGGAGAGCATTAATTTAACAGTTACTCACTGAGATTTGCGCCCTTCACGAAATATGCGTCGACCTCGCAGATCCACCGCTTGGGCAAACAAGCCGTCCGGAGGCTCGGAATCGACCGGGGAGAAGGCCCCTCAGAACGGATGGCGCGCGAAGGATAAACACTTCCAGCACACGACTGAGGGCCGATCACTCACTGAAAAGTGATCGGCCCTCAGTCGTCATGATTGGTGTCCGGAGGGGGACTTGAACCCCCACGCCCGATAAAGGGCACTAGCACCTCAAGCTAGCGCGTCTGCCATTCCGCCACCCGGACAGGTTTTCGTGCTTCGCCGCGAGTAAGTCGCTCACACTCGCTGCAACAGCACGAAACATTAGCATGTGAGCTCGCCTGACCGAAATCGCTTCCGGCCAGGCGAGCACCAGCTAGGCCACGACTGTTTCCACCCACAACGCGACGATGTGATCACGAGTGAAACTCACTGTTGCCGGTTCGGCGAAGGTACGTGTCGTCGTCCCCGTGACGACGATTTCGTGACTGTCGATGTGTTCGTCATGGATCAGGCGCTGCAGATGGTCGTTCGGATCTCCGTCGAAGGCTCGGGTCAGCCATTCCGTACCGTCGATGGTGATGAGCCGGACCTGCATCATGGTCATGGTGTTCTCCTGGTGGCCGAGGCGATGAGACAGAAGCGGCCGTCCGGCCGCACGAACAGAGGTGCCGACAGCGCGGCACCGGAGAATCAGAAATCAGGGCGACGCATCTGCCGCACCTGCCGGAGACGGTTGATCGTCTCCGGGTCGTACTCCAAAGCAGCCGGATCGTCGATGAGCGCACTCAACACCAATGCATAACCGGACGGCGACAGACCCAACGTCCGCTGGGCGGCCTCGCTCTTGTAGTCCTGCACCTGTGGGGCCTGACCCCACTCCCGCTCCAGGTCGAGCACGGCCCGATCGCGGTTGGACAGGCCGCTCGCGCGGCGTCTACTCATATGCCCACCTCCTCGGCAGCCCTCATCGGCAGCAATCGCCTGCGGTTGAGCGCAGTTCCCCGCCCCGATCGTGGTCGGCCACCCGGATCTCCCGCCCGCCCACAGCATCCACGAAGACCATGCGGATAATGGGCGCAGAGAGGACAGGGCGACGGAAAGGAAGAACCATGGGACCGGAACCGACCGAACCGGTCCGCCGCCATGTCCCCGTCCCACGATGCCCGGTACGCCCCGCTGACCCGTGCAGCCTGTGCCAGCAGAGCGTCAAAGGGCCCGCCGACTGCGGCCTGGTCTACCTGGTGATGAGCGACCCAGATCTGCGCGAAGCTGCCCGTCTGGCCAGAGAACAGGCCCGTCGGCAGAGACGGCCCTGACCTCTGCGCTCACAGAAGCAGAGACGGCCCCTACCGGCCGTCTGCGTCTCCCGCCGGGCTCGACGTCCGAGAGAAGATCCCCAGGAAAACCGGTTTCCGAGCAGACCCACCGGAATCGATCCCACAGCCGGACCCCTCGGCGCCACCGCTCCTCGAACACCCCCCGCATCCGGCGTCGGAACAACCCGAGGAGAACGTCCGGGAATCCACCCGACCGATCCTGGCCAGATGAGCCACGGACGCCGCCACCACGTCCCGGTCCAGCCCGGTACGCAAGGTGATCTCCCCCACAGACACCGCGCCGTCCTCGACCGCCTCCAACACCTGCCGCAGGGGGCCGCTCACAGCCAGATCCTGCCGATCTGGAAGACCGCCACCGCCAAGGTCCACGCCAACACCAGTTGCAACGCCAACCCGAAGAGCGTCCACCGGAGGCCCACCTCCCGCCGCTGCGCAGCCAAGGTCGCCACACACGGCGTGTAGGAGAGCAGGAAGACCAGGAAGGCCAGCACCGCAGGCAGCGGATGCCCACCCGATGACTTATCGAAAGCCTCCCTGACGTGACCGGCCAGACTTTCCGCACCGGTGTCCTCCGGATCCTCCACCGCGTAGGTCTGCGCCCACGAGGAGATCACCGCTTCCTTCGCGACAAAACCGACGACCAGAGCGCTCGCCGTCTGCCACTGGCCGAAACCGGCGGGAGCGAAAGCCGGAGCGATCGTCTGAGCCGCCACCCCGTAAGCGCTGTCCTCAACCTCGACCGCTCCGAAGCTGCCCGCTCCCCGCACCGGCGTGGACTGCAGAGCCCAGACCACGATCACCGTGGCCACGATCACCCCACCAGCCGTCCGCAGGAAACCCTGGACCCTGGTCCAGGTCACCGCCAACGACAGACGGGCCGTCGGCCGCTGGTAAGGCGGCAGATCGAGGATCAACGGCTCCGACCCCATCGTGCGCCACAGCGTGCGGCGCAAGGCCAGTCCCACCAGGAGCACCAGGACGATCGAGAGCACGTACATCGCGAAGACCACGTTGCCGGCCTGATCCGGGAAGAAGATCCCGGCCAACATGACGTACACGGTCAACCGGGCGCTGCATGAGGTGAAAGGCACCAACAAGGTCACCAGGACCCGTTGACGCGCCTGGCCCAGGATCCTCGTCGCGCTGATCGCCGGCACATTGCACCCGAAACCCACGATCAACGGGAGGAAAGCCCTTCCCGGCAACCCCAGCCTGCGCATCATCCGGTCGGTGACGACCGCGGCCCGGGCCATGTATCCCGAGTCCTCCAGGATCGCCAGGAGAAGGAACATCAGCGCCATCAACGGGACGAAGGTCAACAGCATCCCCACACCGGCGATGAGCCCCTCCACTACCAGACCACGAAGCACGCCTTCGGGGATCATCGAGCGCGCCGCCGTCGACACCGGACCGGAGAAGAACCCATCCAAAGCGTCCTGCAGCGGCTTCGCGACGGTGGTCGTGACCTGGAAGACCCCCCACATCGCAGCGAGGAAGATCAACGGCCCCGACACCGGGTGGGTCACCACGGCATCGACCCGGTCCGAACGGGTGAGCCGGTCCTCACCGCTACGCCGGGTCGCAGAAGTCACTGCGGCTTCGATCCACGCGAAGCGTTCGTCCTCCAAGGCGAAGGCATCGTCGCTGTCGACCTTGGAGGATTCTCTCGGAGCGGGGACCTCCCGCTGAAGTTCCGCGTCGACCGCGGATGCCAGGGCATCGTGCCCCTGACGGCGGCGCGGATCCACCGGAACGACCGGGCAGCCCAGGGAAGCGGTGAGCGCACCGTGATCGATCTCGATACCACGACGGGCAGCCACATCCCCCATGGTCAGGGCGACCACGATCCGATAGGGATGTTCACGTAGTTGGACGACCATGTGCAGGCTCCGGGCGAGGTGCGCCGCATCGACGATGACGACCACCAGGTCAGGGCGTTCGGAGGCCGGACTGTCGATCAGAAGGGCCCGGGTGAGCGCCTCGTCCGGCGAGAGCGGATCGAGGCTGTAGGCGCCGGGCAGGTCCAGGACGGTGGCGTCATGTCGCAGCCCGGCCCGGGAGCGCCAGACCCCACTTCCGACCTCGACCGTGGTGCCGGGCCAGTTGCCCACCGTGCGGCGGGCACCGGTCAGGGCGTTGAACAAGGTCGACTTGCCGACATTGGGCGATCCGACCAGGGCGACAACCGGGCTGTCAGGTGCGGCTGTGGTTCCGGCCCCGTCCGCGCAGCATGCTGGTCCGGCGAGACGCCGTTCCGGAACGATCGTGTTCTGCGCCGGTTCGGGCGCGGGCTGTTTCGAGATCATGCCGTGGCCTCCCGGGCGTATCCGGTGAGCTGGTGGGTGATCTGCGCATCGAGGGCTATCCGGGATCCGTCGACGGAGACGATACGTCCACCGCCGGCGGTGCGGCGGAGCACGGTGAGGCGCGCACCAGGGCGCAGGCCCAGTTCCGACAGTCGTCGGCGGGGCCCGTCGACGACGGTGACGGAGTCGAGTGTGTGGCTGACGCCGAGAGGCATCTCGGCGAGAGGGAGCGGGGTCTTACTGCAGGGCATAAGGCGATGGTAAGTCCGTAGGTAAGCCACACCTAAGCACTTTTTGGCGCACAGCCAATATTCAGGACAAAAGGCCCGTTCTGGCTATCCGACCGGCCTCCGATGTACGACTAACGGAAGTACCGCCGAAGCGCCCTGCCTCCGAAGGAAACTCCCGGCAACGGTGACTGACCAGCCGGTGGCCGAGGCATCGACGACCAAGAGAACCACTCGGCCCCGGACCGGAGGCGGGGGCGACATCCCACAGATCTCCTGCCAAGCCGAGGCGATGACAGCCGACGTCGACGTCTCCACGGGAGGACCCCCGGCCAACTCCCAGGGCACCACCGGGATCCGTCCCACCTCCCCCAGATACCCGGCGACCCCGGAGGCGACCTCAGGAAGCCCCGCAGCCGCAAAAGAGACGATCAACTCGGGCCGAGCAGCCCACGAACCCCGCCACCCACTCAAGGCCGCCACCGCAGCCGTCAACACCTCAGGTTCCACCGGCCCCCGCCCGGCCAGACTCCCCACCAAAGCCTGCGACCACTCCGGAGCGGACATATGCACCAAGACCCGCCCAGGGTCGACCGCCTCGTCCGACGGGATCCGCCCCGACCTGCCGAAGACACCACCGGGCCACATCCTGCGCGGCTCCCACAACTGGGACTGCCCCTGCAGATCCCGTCGCAGCGCCTCGACCGTCTCCGGACGAGGACGCGACGACCATCCCGCCGGAAGCCGCCCGGTGCAGGTCGAGCACCGACCGCACGGCCGAGCCGAAGGATCGTCCAACACCTCCTGCAACAAAGCCATCAGACAGGTCTCCCCAGCCACGAAGGACCGCATGATGTCCGCCTCGCGTCGACGCACTTCCAGGATCCCGGCCCGTCGCTGCGGATCGTCCCGCCAGACACGCCCCGTCGCACGCCAGCCACCCGACGTCCGCTCGGTGACCTCACCCACCGCCAACTGCTTCAGCAACAGCTCCACCTTGGAACGTCGCAGACCCGACTCCGCCTCCAGAACCGGCACGCTGACCGGTTCGTCCTCACCGGAGGGCAGAACCGCCAACAACCGCTCCACTTCCGGCGGGGACGGCAGACTCGCCGAAGCGAAATAGTCCCAGACATGCTGGTCCTGCGGCGACGGCAAACAGACCACCGTCGCACGTTCGATCGCCCGCCCGGCACGCCCGACCTGTTGGTAATAGCTCACCGGAGAAGGCGGCGCCCCCACATGGACCACGAAACCCAGATCCGGCTTGTCGTACCCCATTCCCAGCGCAGAAGTGGCCACCAGAGCCTTCACCCGGTTCTCCCGCAGCGCATCCTCCAGGTCCGCCCGCTCCTGCGCCGGCAGCTGGCCGGTGTACGCCGACACCGGGAACTGCTCCCCATACCTCCGAGAGAGCACCCCGGCGAGGCTGTGCGCATCAGCGACCGTCAGGGCGTACACGATCCCCGAACCGGGCAACAACGGCAGGTGATCCACCAGCCAGGCATAACGATCCAACGGGCTCAGACCGTCGATGACATTCAGGTCCAAGCTATTCCGCGCCAGCGGGCCTCGCTGCACCAGAGTCGATTCCCCCAGCTGTTCCGCCACATCGGCCGTGACCCGCTCGTTGGCCGTCGCCGTGGTCGCCAACACCGGCGCCCGCGGATTCATCCGCTGCAACAGGTCAGCCACCCGTCGGTAGTCCGGACGGAAATCATGTCCCCAGTCGGACACCGAATGAGCCTCGTCGATGACAAGGAGACCCAGCCGGTCGCCCAACCGGTCCACCACTCGAGCCCCGAAGGCCGGATTGGCCAGACGCTCCGGCGACACCAGGAGCACATCGATCCGGTCGGACAGAAGATCCTCCTCGATCCGAGACCACTCCGACTGGTTGGAAGAATTCACCGTCGCCGCCCGCAGACCAGCACGGCCGGCCGCAACAACCTGATCGCGCATCAAGGACAACAACGGCGAGACCACCAGAGTCGGACCGGCCCCCCGCGCCCGCAGGACGGCCGAAGCAGCCCAGTACACGGCGGACTTCCCCCACCCGGTGGCCTGCACCACCAACACCCGGGCCGAAGGACGCAACAATCCGGCCACGGCCGCCCGTTGATCATCCCGCAGACGTGCCTGCGGACCGGCCAACGCAGTCAACACCCGCGCCGTGATCCGCTCGACGTCCTCGTCCCACCCGGAACCGGTCATCGTCGCCGGATCAGTCCCGGCTGGCCCGCGCAGCGCGGCGCGCTGCGATCTCCGCGTCGTCCAGGGCCGTCGCCTCGGCCAAGCTCGGCGCCGTACCGCCAAGCCGCTGCGGAACGAACTGGAGATCCTCCCCGGTGAGCACGGGATACTCCCGTTGCTCCACATCCAGCAAGGCCTGCATCCGCCGCTTCAGGTCCGCAGTGACCGTAGCGGCGTCCTCGGCCTTGGCCACGGCAAAAGGCTCCCCGACCCGGACCGCGATCGGCGTACGGGTGCGTCCCATCCGCTTAGGTTTCCCCTTCGTCCAGACCCGCTGGCTCCCCCACAGGACCACCGGCAGGATCGGGGCCCCCGACGCCTGAGCCATCCGCACCGCGCCGCTCTTGAACTCCTTCAGTTCGAAACTCCGACTGATCGTCGCCTCCGGGAAGACCCCCACGATGTCACCCTGTTTCAAAACCTGAAGAGCCCGCTTGAAGGAAGCCGCGCCGGCCTCGCGGTCGACCGGGATATGTTTCATCCCCCGCATCAACGGCCCCGCCACCGGGCTGTGGAAGATCGAATCCTTACACATGAAACGCACGACCCGCCCAGCCTCGTAAGCAGCCAGACCGGCATAGGTGAAGTCCATGTACCCGGTGTGATTGATGACCATGACGGCAGGCCCGTCCTGCGGCACATTCTCCGCCCCGGTGATCCGGAAACGCAGCCCCTGGGCGGCGAAGACAGCACGGGTGAGCGCGATGACAGGCGTATAGACCGGTTCCATGCGGACAACGTAGCCGAGGACGGGCCGCACCCGCGCACGGCGGCCGCTAACCTGGACCGGTGCTTCCCACGGTGACCGCAGTCCGCTACGTCCTGCCCTTCCGTGAAGGTGGATCACTGCCAGGATTGGTCGAGGCGGACGACCTGGGCATGTACGTCGTCAAATTCAGAGGGGCAGGCCAAGGGCTGAAGGTTCTGGTCGCCGAGGTGATCTGCGCAGGCCTGGCCCGACTGCTCGACATCCCTACCCCCGATCTGGTGTCGATCACCCTGCCCGCGCCCATCATCCGCTACGAGGCCGACGAAGAAGTCCAGGACCTGCTGAACGCCTCCCCCGGTACGAACCTGGGAGTCGACTACCTCCCCGGAGCCTTCGGCTACGACGGATCCCGCCCGCCCTCACCACGAGAAGCCTCGGCCATCATGTGGCTGGACGCACTGACTGCCAATATCGACCGCACCTGGTCCAATCCGAACCTGCTCGTCTGGGGAGGACGGACCTGGGCCATCGACCACGGCGCGGCCCTCTACTTCCACCACTCCTGGCCGCGACGCCCGGCCGACCCGGCTCGTTTCGCAGCCCAGTCCTTCGACGCCACTTCCCATGTCCTCGCCGATATCGCCGAGGACCCCCGTGGACATCACGAAGAATTCGCCGACCGCCTGTCACCGGCTGCTCTCGCTACTGTTTTGGACGAGATACCCGAGGAATGGCTCGAACCCACGACGGACCTTCCCGACCCGGCGGCGCTACGACAGACCTACCTCGACCATCTGGCCGCTCGCCTGTCGTCCCCCGACGTCTGGATCCCCGGAGGCGCTTCCCGATGAATACGACTCCCTCCCTGCAAGAAACCACACGACCGGTGCCCTACCAGTACATCGTCCTGCGCTGCCTGCCCCGGGTCGAACGCGAGGAATTCGTCAACGTCGCGGTGGTGCTCTTCTGCCAGGAGACCGATTTCCTCGACTGCGCCTGGACGGTGGACGACACCCGAACGCTCGCCCTCTGCCCCGGTCTCGACGTGGCGGCCCTGCGTTCCTCCTTAGAGGTCGTCCGGGACATCTGCGCCGGACACACCGGCCGCGGACGGCCCGACCTGGGCCGGCTCGGGGCCAGGTTCGGCTGGTTACGTGCGCCACGCAGCACCGTTCTGCAACCCGGGCCGGTCCACGGAGGGATATGCGTCGATCCCCGCCAGGAACTCGACCGACTCGTCGACCTGCTGGTTCGTTGAGAGTGGGCGCGCCGCACCAGAACTGAGCTGGGCCCGATCCTGTGCTCTCATTAGGCTCAGTGCTATGAACCTCGACCGACCTACGTCCCCGGACCCGTACACACTTCTGCCCCAGGTCCCCTCGTTCACCCTGGAATCCGATTTCACGGACGGCGGCGATCTCCCCCAGGACCAGGCCTATGCCTTCGGTAACACCTCGCCTCGTCTGGTCTGGTCAGGCGCGCCCGAGGGCACCAAGAGCTACGCCGTGACCTGTTTCGACCCCGATGCCCCTACTCCGTCAGGATTCTGGCACTGGTTCGTCGTCAACGTGCCCGGCGAGACTCAAGAACTCGCGGTAGGTGCCGGAGAGGAAAACTGCGGCCGGCTCCCCTCCGGGGCCATCCATCTCCGGAACGACTACGGCACCCGCGACTTCGGCGGCGCTGCACCGCCGGCAGGCGACCGGGCGCACCGTTATGTCTTCGCGGTGAACGCCCTCGACGTGGACCGTCTGGGCATCGAAGCCGATGACTCACCGGCCAAGGCCAGCTTCATGATGTTGCAGCATGTGATCGGACGGGCCGTCCTGACCGGGATGTACACGGCCTGATCCTGGCTGTCGAAGACAGGCGGCAAGCCCTGAATCCGCTTGCGGCCAGGACTGCTCAGACCAGCCCGCAAGCGGATTCAGGCCGCGTCGACGGTGCCCGTAATGCCCACATCGCGACCGCTGCAGCCGCCGCCACGTTCAACGAATCGACCTGCCCCGCCATCGGGATCCGCACGGTCAGATCACAGGACGCGATCGTGCGGGCACGCAACCCGTCCCCCTCGGTGCCCAAGACCACAGCCAGACGCTCCGGTGGATCCGCCGCGATCTCGTCCAAAGTGACCCCGCCAGGTTCCAAGGCGAAAGCCGCGACGGTGAAACCCAGCTCGCGCAACAGATCGATTCCCCCGGGCCACGGATCGATCCGCGCCCACGGCACCTGGAACACCGTGCCCATCGACACCCGGATGCTCCGGCGGTACAACGGATCAGCACACCGCGGCGTCACCAGGACGGCGTCAACCCCCAATGCCGCAGCACTGCGGAAAACAGCCCCGACATTCGTATGGTCGACGACGTCCTCCAGGACCACCACCCGCCGAGCCTGAGCCAGGATCTTCTCCACCGGCATCGGCTCAGGCCGGTGCATCGACGCGATCGCCCCCCGATGCAGATGAAAACCGGTCATCGCCGTGATGACCTCGTCCGAACCGACGTAGACCGGGATCCCCTCCTCCTCGGCCTGGGCCACCAGGTCGGCCAGCTCCTGCGCCCACCGGAACCCCATCAGGTAGGAACGTGGCCGATGCCCCGCGGCGAGCGCCCGCCGGATGACCTTGTCGCTCTCCGCGAGGTACAGCCCACGCTCGGTGTCGAGCTTGCGACGCAGAGCGACATCGGTCAGCCGGAAATAGTCGGCGAGCCGGTCGTCTGCGGAATCGGTCACCTCGATGGTCACGGTGTCCTCCCGGGAAGCAGCCGGCCGGGCAGATCCGACGACGGCGAGAACGGCGATGGTACCGAAGGCACCCGCAACACCCTAACGGCGCTGGCTCCGTCCCCGACACGCTCTCCAGGAGGACACCGACGACGATCAGGCCTGAGACGCAGCCGGGGGCTCCCCGCCCGCGGGGTGGGCCGGCCGGGTCACCTCGTGAGCCTCGGAGACAGAACGCTCCGCCTCTTTCTTCGCCTCGTCGAGGGCTTCCTTCGGGTCCTGCAAGGACGCCTCCGGGAAGGACACGGCGTCGACCAGGTCGGCCGGGGTCCACGGAGCCGAGTCGTCGGCCGGAGCTCCTCGTTCACCGCCCAGAGCCGAGCTGATGCCGCGCAGGGCGTCGGTCAACTCGCTGGGAACGATCCACATCTTGTTGGCGTCCCCCTGTGCGAGCTGCGGGAGCACCTGGAGGTACTGGTACGCGAGAAGCTTCTGGTCGGGTTTCCCCCGGTGGATGGCGTCGAACACCTGGGTGATCGCCCGTGCCTGACCTTGAGCTTCCAGGATCTTGGCCTGGGCGGCGCCCTCGGCCTTCAGGATCGCGGACTGCTTCTCACCTTCGGCGGTGAGAATCGCGGACTGCTTGACGCCTTCGGCGGTGAGGATCGTGGCGCGGCGGTCACGCTCGGCCCGCATCTGCTTCTCCATGGAGTCCTGGACGCTGTGTGGCGGGTCGATGGCCTTCAGCTCGACCCGGGACACGCGGATGCCCCAACGGCCGGTCGCCTCGTCCAGCACTCCACGCAACTGCCCGTTGATCTGGTCACGGCTGGTGAGCGTCTGCTCGAGGTCCATCGAACCGATGACATTCCGCAGAGTAGTCACCGTCAACTGCTCGATGCCCTGGATGAAGTTGGCGATCTCGTAGACCGCGGACTTGGCGTCGGTGACCCCGTAGTAGATGACGGTGTCGATGTTGACCACCAGGTTGTCCGAGGTGATCACCGGCTGCGGGGGGAAGCTGACCACCTGCTCACGCAGGTCGATATTGGCCCGGACCCGGTCGACGAAAGGCACCAACAGGTGGATGCCCGCATTGAGGGTTCCGTGATAACTGCCCAGCCGTTCGATGATCAGCGCCGTCTGCTGGGGGACGATACGCACCGCACGACTGATCAGGATCACGATGAACATGACGAGAACAGCGAGGAGAACCAAAGTTACGGGCATACGTGGACCTCATTCACGAGTAATCAGAGGAGACGAAGGGGGTGAGTCGTCCGGTGCCACCACGGCGACGGCACCGTCGATGGCCACAACGTTGACACGAGAACCCACGGGAACAGACGGGACATCCTGTTCCAGCCGCGCCGACCATTCCTCACCGGCCAGCAGGATCCGCCCGCCAGCGGCCGTGATCTCCTGAGTGACCTCGGCCTGACGACCGACGTAGGCTGCGACCCCGAGAACCACCGGGGCCCCACTGGAGAACAAACGCTTCTTGACCTCAGGTCGGACCAGGATCAGCAAGGTGCAGGCCACCACAACGGAACTCAGCACCTGGACAGGGAAAGACGCGCCCGCCAAGGCAGCGATCCCGCCAGCTCCCGCGCCCCCGGCCAACATGATGAACACGAAGTCGACGGTGGCCGCCTCGATCGCGCCCAACACCAGCGCCAGCGCCAGCCAGGCTGCCCAGGCGTTCTGATCCAACCAGTCCATACCGTGTCCGTTCCTTCCTCAGGACCGATGACCGACGCAGGATCAGAAGATCTCCCGGTCTCGGACGACTCACCCGGTCAGACGCGAAATAGAACAGGTCGGTTCCCTCGGGAGAAAGACATTTTCAGAAGTTCACCCCTGCTGCAGGTTCTCCTCCTCGACCCGGTTCCAGACGCCTTCCTCCCCCGGCTCCGGCACCCGCGCACGAGCCGCCCACCGTTCCCCGTGTTTCTCCAGGGTCAGCGGGATCCGGAAAGTCTCCTCCAGGTTCTCCCGGGTCAAGGTGCTCCCCACCGGGCCTGCAGCGACGACTTTGCCCCCTCTGAGCAACAGGACGTCGGTCATTCCCGGCGGGATCTCCTCCACATGGTGGGTGACCAGCACGAGCGTAGGAGACTCGGTGTCCGACGCGATCTCACCGAGACGCTGCACCAGATCCTCCCGCCCGGCCAGATCGAGCCCCGCCGCTGGCTCGTCGAGAAGCATGAGCTCCGGATCCGCCATCAACGCGCGGGCGATCAGCACACGCTTCCGCTCACCCTCGGACAGAGTCCCGTACGTCCGCTCGCCCAGGTGCTCAGCGCCCAGAGCCTGCAACAGTCGGCGAGCCCGGGAGACGTCCATCCGTTCGTACTCCTCCCGCCACCGGCCGACCACGCCGTAGGAAGCGGTCAGCACGACGTCACGGACGAGCTCGTTCCCGGGGATCCGCTCGGCCAGAGAACTGCTGGCCAACCCGATCCGCGGACGCAGTTCGAAGACGTCGACCCGGCCGAGAGTCTCCGAAAGCACCGAGGCAGAACCCCTCGTCGGGTGCATCCGAGCCGCAGCCAACTGCAACAGAGTGGTCTTGCCCGCCCCGTTGGGGCCCAAGACGACCCAGCGTTCGCCTTCCTCGATCTCCCAGTCGATGCCGTCGAGCAGAGTAGCGCCTCCACGCACCACACCCACCCCGGCGAAATCCAAGACGTCACTCATGCCCACGACCCTAGGGCACAGCCGAGGCGCGCGGTGGGATGGGCTCGTCATGCGCTCAACCGACTGCGGGTGGGCCGACCGTCCGGGGCAGGACGAAAGACACCGATCGGAGAAGAGCCGCCTCGGTCGGATCAACGCGACAGGATCTCCTCGTACACCGCCGACGTCTTCTCACCGATCGACTCCCAGGAGAAATGCTCCACCGCACGAACCCGGCCGGCCTGTCCCAGTGCGCGGGCCCGATCCGGATCCGACACCGCCTCGACCAGGGCCGCAGCCAGATCGTCGACCCACCGCTGCTCGTCCAAAGGCGTCCCGGTACCGTCCCCGACCTGTTCGATGTCGACCAGCCAACCGGTCTCCCCCGGCACCACGACCTCGGGGATTCCACCGGTCCTCGTGGCCACCACAGCGGCACCGCATGCCATCGCTTCCAGGTTCACGATGCCCAACGGTTCGTAGACCGAAGGACACACGAAGACCGTGGCATGGGACAACAACGCGATCACCTTCGCCCGCGGAAGCATCTGAGCGATCCACACCACCCCGGTACGAGTCGTGCCGAGCTCCTCGATCAGGCCCTCTACCTCAGCCTTGATCTCAGGGGTGTCCGGAGCCCCCGCGCACAACACGACCTGAACCTCCGGCGGAAGCTCGGCCACCGCCCGCAACAGATAGGGAAGACCCTTCTGCCGGGTGATCCGGCCCACGAAGAGCACCGCAGGCCGATCCGGGTCCACCCCGAGCTCCGTACAGACGCGACGGGCCGACTCGCTGTGATCGGCCTGCCAGAGCGCGGAGTCGATCCCGTTGTGAACGACCTTGACCTTCTCCGGGTCGACGGAGGGATAACACGCCAGCACATCGGCCCGCATCCCGTGGCTGACCGCGATGACCCCCGCCGCCGCCTCGTACGCCGTACGTTCCACCCAGCTGCTCACCCGGTACCCGCCGCCGAGCTGCTCGGCCTTCCACGGACGGAGCGGTTCCAGACTGTGCGCAGAGATGACATGCGGCACGTCGTGCAACAGACCCGCCAGATGGCCTGCCATATTCGCGTACCAGGTGTGGGAATGCACCAGATCCGCTCCCCCGCACCCGTCCGCGATCGTCAGATCGACCCCGAGAGTACGCAATGCCGCATTCGCCGAGGCCAGTTCCCCCAGGTCCGGGTGACCGCAGGTGCCCTCCTCCGCGACAGGCTCGCCGAAGGCCCGCACCCGGACGTCGAGACCTTCCCGCGCACGCAGAGCCTTGACCAGCTCTGCCACGTGCACACCGGCGCCACCGTACACGTGGGGGGGATATTCCTTGCTGAGGATGTCGACTCGCACGAGCCGAATCTATCGGGTGCCGGGCCTCCACGGCAGCCTTCCCCGAGGGCCCGTCCGCTCTGCCCGAGGAGGGACAAGAGTCCCGACTCTCGATCTCGCCACCCCCCACGGGTGTCGCTGGGCACGTCACCCAGGTACCTTGCGCTTATGCCGCGTTTTCCTCGCTCCTCCAAGGTCCTTGCGATTGTCCTCGCGGGGGGTGAAGGCAAAAGACTGATGCCGTTGACGGCTGACCGCGCCAAACCGGCGGTACCCTTCGGGGGCACCTACCGGTTGGTCGACTTCGCACTGAGCAATGTCGTCAACTCCGGCTACCTCAAGGTCATCGTCCTCACCCAGTACAAGTCGCACAGCCTCGACCGGCACATCTCCCGGACCTGGCGGATGTCGACCCTCCTGGGCAACTACGTCGCGCCCGTCCCTGCCCAACAACGACGCGGCAAACAGTGGTATCAGGGCAGCGCGGACGCCATCTACCAGAGCCTCAACGCGATGGAGGACGAACGGCCCGACTACGTGGTCGTCGTCGGAGCCGACCACGTGTACCGGATGGACTTCTCCCAGATGGTCCACCAGCACGTCGAGACCGGCGCCGGGATCACCGTCGCCGCCATCCGTCAACCCATCGAACTGGCTGACCAGTTCGGAGTGATCGAGGTCGACAGCGACGACGTCCGCAAGATCGACCGTTGGCGGGAGAAACCCACCGACGCCGTCGGACTCCCCGACTCCCCCGACGAAGTGCTCGCCTCCATGGGGAACTACGTCTTCGACGCCGACGTCCTGCGTGAAGTCGTCACCGCCGACGCCGACGACGAGAACAGCGAGCACGACATGGGCGGCGACATCGTGCCCTGGTTCGTGAACCGTGGCGAAGGTTACGTCTACGACTTCAGCAACAACGAGATCCCCGGCGCCACCGAACGTGACCGCGCCTACTGGCGGGACGTCGGCACCATCGACGCCTACTACGAGGCGCACATGGACCTCGTGGCCATCCACCCCGTCTTCAACCTGTACAACGAGGACTGGCCCATCTACATCAGCTCCGAAGGCGCCCAGCCGCCGGCCAAATTCGTCCACAACGAGACCGGCCGTCTCGGCACCGCGGTGAACTCGATGGTCTCCGCGGGCACCGTCGTCTCCGGAGCCCAGGTCGAAGGATCCGTGGTCTCCCCGCGATGCTTCATCCACAGTTACGCACAGGTCACCGACTCCGTCCTCCTCGGACATGTTCGGGTCGGCCGCAAAGCCGTCGTCCACCGGGCCATTCTCGACAAACACGTCGTCGTCGGTGACGGTGTGGAGATCGGGGTCGACCATGACGCCGACCGGGCTCGTGGCCTCTACGTCAGCGACAGCGGCATCGTGGTGGTCCCGAAGGGTATGCATCTGACGGCGGACTGAACGGACAGGCGAGATGGGCGATATCGGTACGACGGTGCTCCGGGTCGCCGGCTGCGCCGACGCCCACGACGTGCTGAAGGAGATCCACCGGGCAGCCGCGGGCGCCGGGGCACGGCTGACCTCCGAACAGCCTCTGGCCAGGGACGACCTGGTCGCCGACGAGTGGGTTTTCGATCGGATCGCACCGGAGGACCTTCGGCGCGCGGTCAGGCCGGTGCTGCTCGAGGCCGAGATCGACTTCTGTTTCTGCGCGCCGCGAGAACCGGGCGCGCGCATGCTGGTGCTCTTCGACGTGGATTCCACGTTGATCCACCAGGAGGTGATCGAACTGATCGCCGACCGTGCCGGAAGTCGTGACGAAGTCGCCGCCGTCACCGCCGCCGCCATGCGTGGCGAACTCGATTTCGCCGAGAGTCTGCATCAGAGGGTCGCCACCCTGCGCGGTGTCGACGTCGCCGCGTTGACGGACGTCTTCCGGCAGGTGACGTTGACCGCCGGTGCCCGGACCACGGTCGACGTCCTCCGTTCTCGAGGCCATCGGGTCGGTGTGGTCAGTGGAGGATTCATCGAGGTCGTCGCGCCCTTGGCCCGGGCATTGGGCGTCGATCACGCCCGGGCGAATGCGTTGGAGGTCGCCGACGGACGACTGACCGGGCGGGTCAAGGGCGCGGTCGTCGACCGGGCTGCGAAAGCGGCCGCCCTGCGGGAGTGGTCGGCCCGGGAGCAGGTCGAGCCGTCCTGCACGGTGGCGGTAGGTGACGGAGCCAACGATCTGGACATGGTGGCGACTGCCGGGGTGGGGGTCGCCTTCTGCGCCAAACCTGCGCTGCGCGCCGTCGCCGATGCGACCATCTCCGTCCCGCGGCTGGACATGCTCCTGCCCTTTCTGGGGTTCAGCGAGGAGGATGTGTCCGCTTCACTGTTCGGAAGGGACCCTCTGCCCGGGCTGTGAACAGCGGTTGTACCTGCCCGGCACCGGAATCACAGTTTGTGTTCGGGCCGGGTGCTGAACAGTTGGACGCCTCCGATCGGTGTCATCCCGCCTTCGACCGCAGCCGAGATGCGAGGTGCGTCATAGGTGGAGATGCATCGGAGGACCACCTCGTTCTCCGGGACACATCCCAAGGCGGCCTGGACGAGTTGGGCGCCCCCGGGAGCGTACGGGTGCGGTCGGTGGACAGCGATCTCACGCACACCGGCAACCCCCCGCCCCAGGATCACGACATCGGGGTCGGCCGGATCGCCTGCCCCGAGGACCTGCACGTCCTGCAGGGTTCGGCGAGCCAGCTCGACGGCAGGATGTTTCGACAGGTCGCTCCGGGCGACCAATGATCCCCCTTGTCCTGCCCCGGTGCCCAAGGAGCAGAACAGGATCTGCGGGACGCCCACCCATCCGGTCGGTCCGGCCAGCGCGGTCACCGTACGAGCGGTGAACGCCTGGCCGTGCCCGTCGACCCCGAGGTCGACGAGCGTCTCGTCCGAGATGTCGTAGGAAACCGCCATGATGGTGTGCTCGGGGAAGACGACCATTGCTTGGATGGTCGGGATCCACGGGGACACCCTGGCCCACTGCCCATTGGGCTCAGGCTTCTGACCAGCAGCAATAGATCTGAGTAAGCGTGCCAACGGGTGTCGTGCCGTGGTCCAGGCCTCGGCAGGGGTGGCGGACATAGGGCTCCTCGCGGATGCGCCGGTCAGGTCAGTGGTCGAGTGGATGCAGGTCCCCTGAACTCGGAGTCGACTCGCATCGACTTCCTCATCGGCGACACGCCCTGTCCTTATAGCTAATTCAGCTAAAGAGCGCGGCTTAGCCCTTGTACGCCGTCTCGTCCCGACCAGGCCGGGGACCGATCCCGACCTCAGTCACCGGTCGCGTGATACCCGCCGTCGACATGCACGATCTCACCTGTGGTCGCCGGGAACCAGTCGGACAGCAAAGCCACGCAGCTCCTCGCCGTCGGCGTGGGATCGGTCATATCCCATCCCAGCGGGGCATGCTCGCCCCACTCCGCGAAACGCGCGAACGCCGGGATCGACTTCGCTGCCGTCGTCCGGATCGGCCCCGCGGCCACCAGGTTGCAACGGATTCCCTGCGGCCCGTACGAAGAAGCGCAATAACGGTTCGTCGCCTCGAAAGCAGCCTTGGCGACCCCCATCCAGTCGTACCCCGGCCAGGCGACCTTGGCATCCAAGGTCAACCCCACCACAGCACCACCGGCGGGCATCATCGGGGAGCAGGCCGCCACCAAGGACTTCAACGAGAAAGCCGAGATCTGCAGCGCCGGAGCCACGTCCTCCCAGGAGGCCGCCGCGAAATCGAAAGCTGCCTGGGGCGCGAAACCGATGGAATGGAGCACCCCGTCCAACCCTGCGACATGGGCGCCGAGCCGATCGACCAGCGAATCGAAATGGGACTGTTCCGAGACGTCCAGCTCGACGACCGGAGCCGGATTCGGAAGCCGTCGGGCGATGGCCGTGGTGATCTTCATCGCCCGACCGAAAGAGGTCAACACCACCTCGGCCCCCTCCTGCTGAGCCAACCGGGCGACGTGGAAAGCGATCGACGACTCGGTGAGTACGCCGGTGACGAGGATCTTCTTGCCCTCGAGCAGAGCCATGGTTCTTCCCTTCCTCAGATGACGTCGACCGGGATCAGTGGCCCATGCCCAGGCCGCCGTCGACCGGGAGCACCGCACCGGAGACATAAGCCGCCGCATCGGAGGCCAGGAAGACACAGGCAGCAGCGACATCGTCCACCGTCCCCATCCGTCCGGCCGGCACGGACGCGGTGTACGCCACCCGCAGGTCCTCGGAAAGCACCGCAGTCATATCGGTGTCGATGAACCCCGGGGAGACGACATTCGCGGTGATCCCCCGACCACCCAGCTCCCGGGTGATCGACCGGGCCACCCCGACCAGCCCGGCTTTCGACCCGGCGTAATTCACCTGACCCGGGGAACCGTTCAGCCCGACCACACTGGAGACGAAGATCATCCGGCCCCGCTTCATCCGGATCATTCCCCTGCTGGCACGACGAGCGCACCGCATCGCCCCCACCAGATTCGTCTGGATCACGTCCTCGATCTCCTCGTCGCTCAACCGCAGGAGCAACTGGTCTCGGGTGATCCCCGCATTGGCCACCAGGATCTCCACCGGTGCCCCCAGGATCTCCTCGGCCGCGGAGAAGGCTCCGTCCACCGAGGCGCTGTCCGTCACATCCATCCGGACGGCCTCGAGACCGTCGGGGGCCTCTCCCGACCGTGAGCCCACGACGACGTGCACACCGTCGGCCGCCAAGGCCCGCGCCACGCCGAGGCCGATGCCCCGGTTCCCCCCGGTGACCAGCGCAGTCCGTGCCCTGGTGGGTGTGCTGTTCATCATTCTCCGTCCGTCATGGCCGGGCTGTCCCCGGCTGCCAGGCGAACCTAGCGAACTACCCGGTGGTAGCCCAGCCGACGCACCCCCGTCTCGTCCTACGCTGGTGACGTGATGCGTCGTACTCGGTCAGATGCAGCTCCCGTGCACTCCATCTCGGCGGTGCCCACCTCCGCGGCGGACGACCAGCGTGCCCGGATGCGCACCTACGTGACCTGCATGGTGATCCGGACGATCTCCTTCGTCCTCGCCGTCGTGGTCTACGCCGTGACCGGTTCGGTGATCGCAGCGATCCTGTTGTCGATCGCCGCGGTGATCCTCCCCTACCCGGCAGTCGTCCTGGCGAACAACACCGCGACCCGCCAGACACATGCCGTCCGGACGATGACACCGACCCGGCAGCTCGGCGGCCGCGCCGATCAGGACACCGCTTCGGCGAAGGACGAGGACCGGGCCGGCGGGGTCGGCTGACCCCGCGAGTCGACGGCGGCTCTTCCCGTCAACCGCCGATGGCCGACATCGGACGAGCCGGCTGGGTGAAGTCGGACGCACCGATCCCGTGCCCTCTGGCCTTCCGCCACATCTCCCCACGGATCAACCGACGCAGTTCTTGGTCATCGGCGCCCTCACGCATCGGCCCACGCAGGTCGACCTCGCCCCGGGCGAACAGACAGTTGCGGACCATGCCGTCTGCGGTCAATCTGACCCGGTCGCACGCCCCGCAGAACGGAGCGGTCACCGATGCGATGATCCCCACAGTGGCCGGCCCGCCGTCGACCAGGAAAAGTTCCGCCGGCGCCGATCCGCGCGTCTCGTCGGGCAGCGCGGTCAGCTCGTGTCGCGTGCTCAAGGAAGCCCGCAGTTCCTCAGCCGAGATCATCTCCCCCCGCTGCCAGCTGTGCTGGGCGTCCAGAGGCATCTGCTCGATGAACCGCAGCTCGTATCCCCGTTCCAGGCACCAGTCGAGCAGATCCGCGACCCCGGCGTCGTTGACCCCCCGCATAGCCACCGCGTTGACCTTCACCGGGGTCAGCCCGGCCTCCTGCGCCGCAGCGAGTCCGCTCATGACGGCGGGCAGTCGATCCCGTCTGGTCAACTTACGGAAGGTCTCCGGGTCCACGGTGTCCAGGCTCACATTCACCCGGTTCAGACCTGCTGCGGCCAGGCCGTCGGCCACGGTGGACAATCCCACCCCGTTCGTGGTCATCGCCAGCATCGGACGAGGCTCCAGCTCCGCCAACCGGGAGACCAGATCGACCAGCCCCCGACGCAGCAGGGGCTCGCCACCGGTCAGACGCACCTTCGTGACTCCCGATTCCACGAAGATCCTCACCAGCCGGACGACCTCGTCATCGGTCAACATCTGCGGCCGGGCCATCCAGGGCAGCCCTTCGGCAGGCATGCAGTAGGTGCATCGCAGGTTGCAGTGGTCTGTCAGTGAGACCCGCAGGTCGGTAGCGACACGCCCGAACGAATCTTCAAGACGGGCAGCGTTTTCGGTTGGCCGGGAATGTTCACCCGGCGTGAGCGGGCTATTTTTCGGGGCTCCGGCAGGGGCTCCAGGCATAAAACAAGGGTAAGCCGGGTAGCGTCGAGCCCGTGATGCGGACGGTGCTGACCCGGCGATGGCTGACAGCTATCGCCGTGGCTACGGCCTTCTTCGTCGTGTGCCTCCTCCTGGGCCGTTGGCAATGGGGGCGACACATCCAACGGTCCGCGATCGCCGACGCCGTGGAACGCAACTACGCGGCCGCGGCCGTCCCCCTCGACGAGGTCATCCCCCGCGGAGCCACACTGCCCCCGGAACGGCTGTGGACGAGAGTGCACGTGCAAGGAACCTACGACCGGGACGGTCAGCTGTTCGTCCGCAACCGCCCGCAGAAGGTCACTTACGGGTACGAGATCCTCGTCCCGCTGACCTTGCAGGACGGCACCGCGCTCCTCGTCGACCGAGGATGGGTGAAGAATGCCGAACGGGCGGACGTGCTTCCCCATGTTCCGCCACCGCCCGCAGGTCAGGTCACGGTGACCGGGTGGCTCCGCCACGGCGAGGAGAGCCTGGACCGGAATCTTCCCGCCGGGCAGCTGGCCTCGGTCAACCTGGCAGAAGCCGGCGAACGGTCGCGGAGTCCGCTGCGCAATGCCTACCTGGTCCTGGACAACGAGGACGACGGCAGCGGGAAGAACCCTGCCCGTCCTAGCCCTCTCCTGCCGCCGGACACCGGGATCGGACCCCATTTCGCGTACTCGTTGCAGTGGTGGGGCGGCTCGATCGTGGGCTTCGTGATCGTGGCGGTCTACATCCGCAGAGAACACCACGACCGGCTCGTGGCCGAAGGCAAGCACGTCCCGAAGACACCGACACCTCGGAAGAAACGGATCTGGGACGAGGAGGACGAATGACTTCCCGGAGGGTGGTCGTCGACCAGGAGAACCTGGCCGACGACCACTGCCGCTGAGCCGGCGATCAGCTCACAGACCGATGGCCGAACGCAGATCCGCCTTCACCGAGTCCAGGCGTCGCGCCGCAGCCTCGTACGGAACCGGTTCACCCTCGACACAGGGCAACACCACCTCGAGGTAGCACTTCAGCTTCGGCTCCGTCCCGGAGGGACGGACGATCACCCGATCGTTCGCCTCCGTCAGGAAGAGCAGCCCATCGGTCGGCGGAAGGCCGTCATATCCTTCGGCCAGATCCGCCACCCGCACGACCGGGGACCCGGCCAACTCGTTCGGTGGGCTCTGCCGGAAACGCCGCATCGCGTCGGCGATCAACGACAGGTCCGCCACCCGGAAGGACAGCGGAGCCGTGGCGTGCAGGCCGTGCGCCCGGGCGAGGTCGTCCAGCGCCGAGCCCAGGTCACGTCCACTTTCTTTCAGATCAGCCACCATGCAGGCCATGCGGACTGCTGCAGTGATGCCGTCCTTGTCCCGAACCCCGGCCGGGTCGGTGCAATAACCGATGGCCTCCTCGTAGCCGAAACGCAGATCAGGTGTGCGGGCGATCCACTTGAAACCGGTCAGGGTGACGGCATGACGTAGACCGTGGGCGCGAGCGATCTCGCCGAGCAGTCGTCCGGAGACGACCGAACAGGCCAATGAGCCTCCCGTCCTGGTCTCGTCGGCTGCGGCCTGCTCACCGAGCAGCGCGCCGATCTCGTCGCCGGTCAGCTGACGCCACCCCGCCGGACCTCGGGTACCGACCGAGCAACGGTCGGCGTCAGGGTCCAGAGCGATCACGACATCGGCGTCGACCTTGTCGGCCAATGCCAACGCCAGGTCGATCGCGCCGGGCTCCTCAGGGTTGGGGAAGGAGACGGTCGGGAAGTCCGGATCGGGGTCCATCTGCTCGGCGACGACGTGGACGTCGGAGAAGCCGGCCCGTCGCAGAGCTTCGACCGCAGTGACCCCCCCGACGCCGTGCATCGGGGTGAGCACGATCCGCAGGTCGCGGTCACCGCGGCCACCGGCCAGCGAAGCAGCCCTGGCCAGGTACGACTCCAACAGGTCCGGACCAACCTGTTGGATGCCCGCCGAGCTGCGGGCGATCTCGTCGGCCGGCGGCGCGGCGACGATCTGGGCGGCGATACCGGCATCCGCCGGAGGCACGATCTGCACCCCGCAGCCTTCTTCGGTCGCCGCCCGACCACCGAGATATACCTTGTAACCGTTGTCGGCCGGAGGATTGTGCGACGCCGTCACCATGACGCCGGCGTCGGCGTTCAGGGAACGTACCGCGAAAGCGGTGACCGGAGTCGGCAGCTGGGCAGGAAGCACCAAGGGGATGCCTCCGGCGGCGGCGACCACCTCGGCGGCGTCCCTGGAGAAGTCCGCCGAACCGTGTCTGGCATCGCACCCGATCACGATCCGCGGCGCTTCGCCGAGCGTCTCCTGGAGGTATTTCACCAGGCCGTAGGTCGCGCGGATCACCACGGAACGGTTCATCCGGGTCTCCCCCGCACCGACCTCGCCGCGCAATCCGGCGGTGCCGAAGGTCAACGGACCGGAGAACCGTGAGGCCAGGTCGGCGGCCGCTGAGGCGTCGCCGTCCTGCGCAGCGGCCAGCAGTGTGTTCAGCTCTGCTCGGCACCGCTCGTCGACATCGTGGGCGATCCACTCCTGGGCGGTGCGGATCACGCCTGCGAGATCGGAGTCAGTCATCGGGAGTTCCTCTCCTTCAGGAGTCGAGTCCTTCGAGGATGGCACGAGACCCGGAGAGCCCCAGACGGGTGGCTCCGGCCTCGATCATGGCCAGCGCAGCCTCGGTCGTACGGATACCGCCGGAGGCCTTGACCCCGAGCCGTCCGCCGACCGTCTTCGCCATCAGTTCCACGGCGTGGACGGAAGCTCCACCTGCAGGGTGGAAACCGGTGGACGTCTTCACGAAGTCGGCGCCGGCCCGCTCTGAGGCTTCGCAGCAGGCCACGATCTCCTCGTCGGTGAGCGCAGCGGACTCGATGATGACCTTGAGGAGAACCGGGGCGGGGCAGGCCTCGCGGACAGCGCGGATCTCCGCCTCGGTCTCCTCGAAACGACCTTCCTTGACCAGCGAGAGGTTGACCACCATGTCGACCTCGTCGACGCCGTCGACGACGCTACGAGCGGCTTCGGCAGCTTTGACCTCGGCCTTGTGCGCGCCCGAAGGGAAACCACAGACGGTGGCGACCTTCACCTCACCGGGGACCTCGACCGGAAGCATGTTCGGCGAGACGCAGATGGAGAAGGTGCCCAGCTCTCCGGCCTCCGCGGCGAGGGCGGCGACCTGCTCGGGCGTGGCTTCGGGCTTGAGCAGGGTGTGGTCGATCATGCGGGCGACGTCGGTACGGGTAGGCACGATGGGCTCCTCGGATGGTCTGGTGCGGTCGACGGTCTTCTGGTCAGCTGATGCGCTCGAGCACGATGTTCGCCCGGCGGAAGTCCTCCGGTGTCGCGTCGGCATCGATGGTGATCCCGTCGACGAGGAGTTCCTCGGCACGGGGGAAACGTTCGGGGGTGTCGGTGTGCAGGGTGAGCAGTTTCTGCCCGGCGGTGACCCGGTCTCCGGGCTCGACGTGGATCTCGATACCGGCGCCGAATTGCACCGGGTCCTCCTTGCGGGCGCGACCGGCGCCCAGGCGCCAGGATGCGACGCCGAGGGCGAGGGCGTCCAGTTCGGTGAGCACTCCGGCGCGGTCGGCGACGAAGTCCTGGGTGTGGGTGGCTCGGGGCAGCGTCGCGTCGGGGTCGCCGCCCTGGGCGCGGATCATCGTCTTCCAGGCGTCCATGGCACGGCCGTCGTTCAGTCGTTCTTCGACGTCGTCGGCGTCCACACCGGCGAGGGAGAGCATCTCCCGGGCCAGTGCACAGGTCAGGTCGATGATGTCCCGGGGCCCGCCGCCGGCGAGGACCTCGACGGATTCTTCGACCTCGAGGGAGTTACCGATCTTGCGGCCGAGCGGGCGGGACATGTCGGTCAGCAGAGCGGTGGTGGCGACGCCGGCGTCGGTGCCCAGGTCGACCATGGTGCGGGCCAGCTCACGCGCCGCGCCGATCTCTTTCATGAAAGCCCCGGAGCCGACCTTCACGTCGAGGACGAGCGCGCCGGTACCTTCGGCGATCTTCTTGCTCATGATGGAGCTGGCGATCAGCGGGATGCAATCGACGGTGCTGGTGATGTCGCGCAGGGCGTAGAGCTTCTTGTCGGCCGGGGCGAGCCCGGATCCGGCAGCACAGATGACCGCGCCGCTGTCTTCGAGGATCTCCATCATCCGCTCGTTGCTGAGCGCGGCCTGCCAGCCGGGGATGGCTTCCAGCTTGTCGAGGGTCCCTCCGGTGTGGCCCAGACCGCGTCCGGACAACTGTGGGACGGCGACTCCGTAGGAGGCCACCAGCGGAGCCAACGGCAGGGTGATCTTGTCACCGACACCGCCGGTGGAGTGCTTGTCGGTGGTCTTCTTCGACAGGGAGGAGAAACTCATCCGTTCGCCGGAGGCGATCATGGCCTGGGTCCACCGGGCGATCTCGTCGCGTTCCATCCCGTTGAGGAAGATCGCCATGGCGAGGGCGGACATCTGCTCGTCGGCGACGACGCCGCGGGTGTAGGCGTCGATCACCCAGTCGATCTGTTCGTCGGTGAGTCGCCTGCGGTCACGCTTGGCCCGGATGATGTCGATGGCGTCGAACCTTTCGGCCATGATGGCCGCTCCTTTCGTTGTGCCGTCCTGGGTGTGGGCGGCGCACGGCTGTCGGTCCGGGTGGTCGGTCTCCACCCACCTGGGGAACAGATGTTCCATTGCAACTGAACCAATGTTCGCATTGTACGGCTCGGGTCCACGCATCAGGCAACAGGGTCGAGCCCATCGGTACCCGGCCAGGAGCAGGGAAACACCCCTCCCTGCCCCTCGCTCCTAGGCGACCGGCCATTCCCTCGAAACGTCGTCCACCTTGCCCTTCGAAACCAGCCAGCGTCCGAAATCCTCGGCCTGCGCCCGTTTCCATCCCACCTGGCGATCGTGCAATTCCTGAGGGTCGGCCACCAACAACTCAGGACGACGCCCGGCCAGGACCCGGGCCAACCCGCCCGCCGCCTGTGCATCGGCAGCCGCGCCATGCGCATCCTCCGCCGAGAGCTCCACCCCCCAGACCCGACAGGTGTCCACCAAGGTCCTCGACCCACAGCGCGCCGGATCGGCACGCCGAGCGGTCGGATTCTTCGGCCGGTACGGATCGACCACCCGATCGAGCACGATCGTGTCGATCACCGGACGCACCGCTGCCACCGCCCCGGCTCGTTCCACCAGACCGTGACGGACACATTCCGCACGCAACATCGTCAGGTCGTAGACGACATTGTGCCCGACCACTGGCACCCCTGAACCCACCGCCGCCAACAGGGCATCCGCGATCTGGGCCACCCCCACCGCAGCAGAGATCCCCTCCGCCCTGGCCTGTTCAGTGGTCACCCCGTGGATCAGACTGGCCCCCTCCGGGATCTCCACCCCAGGATCCACCAACCAGTCATGGATCTGCGGCAGACAACCCGGTTCATCCATGACCACGGCAGCCGTGACGATCCGATCGCTCTGCGGGTCGGTACCGGTCGTCTCCAGGTCGAACAAGGCCAGCGGTCCTTCGCTCCAATGCATGCGGGCAAGGCTACGTGCACCGACGGACAACGCCCCACGGGCCGGGAAACCCTCACCCGGAGAACTGGATCTCGTGCAGGTGCGCGTACAGGCCGCCTTCCGCGAGCAGCTCCTCGTGAGTTCCCCGTTGCACGACTCGTCCGCCGTCGACCACCAGGATCAGATCCGCATGACGCACCGTGGAGAGCCGGTGCGCGATGACCAGGGCCGAGCGTCCGACGAGCGCGGCCTCCAACGCCCGCTGGGTCGCCGCCTCCGAACCGCTGTCCAGATGAGCCGTCGCCTCGTCCAGGACGAGCAGACCCGGCTCCTTCAAGAGCAACCGGGCAATCGCCAGTCGTTGTTTCTCCCCACCGGAAAGGCGATGTCCCCGGTCACCGACCACGGTGTCCAATCCCGCAGGCAGTTGCTCCACCAGATCCCAGATCTGCGCGGAACGCAACACCCGTTCCAGGTCCTGCGAGGTCGCCCCCGGCCGCGCATAGGTCAGATTCGACCGGATCGTGTCGTGGAACAGATGTGCGTCCTGAGTGACCACACCGACGACATCGCGCAGGCTCGCGGTGGAGACCTCCCTCAGATCGACCCCGTTCAACCGGACCGTCCCGCTGGTCGGGTCGTACAACCGGGACACCAATGAGGTGATGGTCGTCTTCCCTGCACCGCTGGGCCCGACCAAGGCGACGAGACTGCCCGGCGCCATCCGGAAGTCGATCCCCTCGAGCACCGGCCCGGTCCCCCTGCGGTCGGCGTCCTCCCCGCCTTCCAACGACGGAAGGGAGACCTCACCGGCCGACGGATAACGGAAACAGACCTTCTCGAAGACCAACTCGGGCGCTCCTGCGGGCAGGACGACCGGATCGGCGGACTCCTGTACCGCAGGGACCAGGTCGAGCACCTCGAAGACCCGTTCGAAGGAAACCAGTGCGGTCAACACGTCCACCCGGACGTTCGACAGCGCAATGAGCGGCGTGTAGAGCCTGGCCAGCAGCGCGGTCAACGCCAGCAGGGTGCCCACTGTCAGGTGCCCGCGCGCGGCGAGCAGCCCGCCGGAACCATAGACCACGGCCGTGGCCACCGCCGCGACGAAAGTCAGGGAGGCCATGAAGACCGAACGGTTCACCGCGATCCGTACCCCGATGTCCCGGACCGCTGCCGCCCTGGCCGCGTACTCCCCAGACTCCTGGGACGGCCGGCCGAAGAGCTTCACCAGCAGGGCCCCGGCGACGTCGAAACGTTCTGTCATCCGCGTGGCCATGTCCGCATTCAGGTTCATCGACTCCCGGGTCAGCGCGGACAACCGGCCGCCCATCCTGCGGGCAGGAAGGAGGAAGAGCGGGAAGAGCGCCAGCGAGGCCAAGGTCAACGGCCAGGAGAGCACCGCCATGGTCCCCACGATCACCATGAGGGTCACGACATTGCTCACCACGGCCGACAGTGTCGAGGTGAAGGCCTGCTGCGCGCCGATCACATCGCTGTTGAGCCGGGAGACCAAGGCTCCGGTACGGGTACGGGTGAAGAAGGCCAGAGGTTGAGCGCACACATGGTTGAAGACTTCCGTCCGCAACCGGAAGATCAGCCCTTCCCCGATCAGTGCGGACTGCCAGCGTTGAGCCACAGTCAGCCCTGCTTCGACCAGCGCGACCAGGGCCACTGCGACCGACAGGAGGATCACCAGCCGCTCGTCCCCCTGCAGGACGCCTCGGTCGACAACGGCCCGTAGGAGCAGCGGAGGCACCGCTACCAGGGCCGAGGCGACCACGACGGTGACCAGGAAGACGACGATCCGTCGTCGGAAGATCAGTGCATAGGAGAACACCCTGCGAGCGGTGCCGGGGAGCAGGGACCGTCCGCTCAAACGGTCCTGGGACATCGACCGCATGGTGGCGAACGGATTGACCGTCACCGTCCTTGTCCGCCGAAGAGCCTGGCCAGATCCGCGATGAGCTCCACCTGGGTCTGCCGTTCGGTGGCGAACTGAGTCTCCCTCGGGGAGCGCACGGCCTGCGCCAGGAGCCGTTTGGTGGCTTTCGCCGAGGTCGCGGGCGCCGAGGTCAAGGCTGCGACGAGGTCGTCGGTCGCGGCGGCGAGCTCGTCGACGGGTACGGACATCGTCGCGATCCCTACCTCGACAGCCTCCTGCGCGCCCATCACCCGCCCGGTCAGGCAGAGTTCGAGAGCTCGGGGATAACCGAGGAGTTCCACCAGGACCGCGGTGCCCCCCAGGTCGGGGACGAGCCCCAGGGAGGTCTCGGCCATCCTGAACTGTACGTCCTCGGCAACGATCCGCAGGTCGGCGCCGAGAGCCAACTGGAATCCCGCTCCGACGGCGTGGCCTTGCACTGCGGCGACCACGACGGCGTCCACCCCGCGCCAGGTGGTGAAGGCCTCCTGGAAACGGGCGATGTCCCGGTCGGCCTGGTCAGGCCGTTCCAGACAGGCGGAGACCATGTCCGGTTCGCCGTCCATGCCTGCCGGGCTCAGCATCCCGCGGTCCATGCCTGCGGAGAAGGACGGCCCGGTGGCCTGGAGGACGACGACCCGGACGTCCTCGGGAAGGGTGCGGGCGAGTTCGGCCAGAGCCGTCCACAACGTGGGGGTCTGGGCATTGCGTCGTCGCGGGTCGTCGAGGGTGAGGTACATCACCGCGCCGGTGCGACGCACATCCAGATGCGGGTGAGGGCGGTCGTCGTCGGTCACCTCTCCGACTGTAGGGCAGCCTGGGGAGCGCGGCCCGGCGAGCAGAGCAGCGTCTGCGAACTTTTCTCAGGCCAAGGAGATCAGGTCGAGATAGTCCTCGCTCCAGAGGTCCTCGGCGCCATCGGGCAGGAGGAGGACCCGTTCGGGTTCCAACGCGGCGACTGCTCCTTCGTCGTGACTGACCAGGACGACGGCTCCGGCGAAGGTGCGCAGCGCCGCGAGGATCTCCTCGCGGCTGGCCGGGTCGAGGTTGTTGGTGGGTTCGTCGAGCAGGAGGACGTTGGCGCTGCTGACCAACAGGGTCGCCAGGGAAAGGCGGGTCTTCTCCCCGCCGGAGAGCACCCCTGCGGGTTTGTCGACGTCGTCCCCCGAGAAGAGGAAACTGCCGAGGATCTTGCGGACCTCGGTCTCGCCGAGATCCGGGGCCGCGGTCTTCATGTTCTCCAGGACGGTCCGGGACACGTCGAGGTTCTCGTGTTCCTGGGCGTAGTAGCCGATCTTCAGGCCGTGGCCCGGTTCGACCTGGCCGGTGTCGGGAGCGTCCAGCCCGGCGAGGATCCGCAACAGGGTGGTCTTACCGGCGCCGTTCAACCCCAGGACGACGACCTTGCTGCCCCGGTCGATGGCCAGGTCGACATCGGTGAACACTTCCAGGGATCCGTAACTGCGGGAGAGCCCGGAGGCGCGCAGCGGGGTCTTCCCGCAGGATGCCGGGTCGGGGAAGCGCAGCTTGGCGACCTTGTCCTGTTGGCGTTCGCCTTCGATCCCGGCGAGCATCTTCTCGGCCCGACGTGCCATGTTCTGGGCTGCGGTGGCCTTCGTGGCCTTGGCCCGCATCTTGTCGGCCTGGGCCAGTAGTGCGGAGGCCTTCTTCTCGGCGTTGAGTCGTTCGCGTTTGCGTCTCTTCTCGTCGGTCTCCCGTTGCTGCAGGTAAGCCTTCCATCCGACGTTGTACTGGTCCATCTCCATCCGGTTGGCGTCCAGGTGGTAGACCTTGTTGACCACTTCGTCCAGCAGGGCGACGTCGTGGCTGATGACGAGCAGACCGCCCTTGTAGACCTTCAGGTGGTCGCGCAGCCAGGCGATGGAGTCGGCGTCGAGGTGGTTGGTCGGTTCGTCCAGCAGCAGGGTGTCCGCCCCGGAGAACAGGATGCGGGCCAGTTCAACGCGACGACGTTGACCTCCGGAGAGGGTCTCGAGTTTCTGGGCCAGCACCCGGTCCTCCAGCCCGAGGGCTGCCGCGATGGTCGCGGCCTCGGACTCGGCGGCGTACCCTCCTGCGGCGTCGAACTGGGCCTGGAGCCGGGGGTAGCGGGCCATGGCCCGTTCGTGGGTCTCGGCGTCTGCGCTGGCCATGGCGCCTTCGGTCTCCCGCATCCGTCGGACGATGTCGTCGAGTTGGCGGGCGGAGAGGATCCGGTGCATGGCCACCATGTTGAGGTCGCCGTCGCGGGGGTCCTGCGGGAGGTAGCCGACCTCACCGCTGCGGGTGACGGTGCCCGAGGCCGGTTGGTTCCATCCGGCGAGCACCTTCGTCAGGGTCGTCTTGCCGGCACCGTTACGTCCGACCAGGCCTACACGGTCGCCCTGGCCGACCCGGAAACTGACGTCACCCAGCAGGAGCCGACTGCCTGCGCGCAGCTCGATACCGGTGGCTGTGATCACAGCTGTCCCCTTCGTCTCCGGTCGGTGTGGATCGCCCCAGCATGACATCTCACGGGATGGGCCGCGTACGCCCTGGCAGTGCCGGTGCGCGGTGCATCACACAGCTGGACTCATTACTCTACTGGTCAGGCCCTTGTGACCGGCACGGGGTGGCCAGGAGAGGACGCAAGGATGACGTTCAACGACGACGCAGAGCTGGACACGTCGGATATCACCGGTGGCGGGGAGGGCACCTTCGGTCACACCGGCGCGATCATCGGCGGCGGGGGCGGCATCCTCGGCCTGATCGCCCTGGTCGTCTACACCTTGATGGGCGGTAGTGGATCACAGGTCCTGGGCTCGGGCGGGAACGGCATGGACCTGTCCCAGCTGGGCGCCGGTGGCCAGTACAGCCAGAAGATCTACGACCACTGCAAGACGGGTGCCGACGCCAACAAGGACGACGTCTGTCTGGTGGTAGGCACGGTGAACAGCGTCCAGGGCTACTGGAAGAAGAAGTTCCCCGAGTCCACGAAGAACAACACCGAGTGGCGGCTGACCAAGACGAACCTGTACTCCGGTCAGACCCAGTCCAAGTGCGGCATGGCCTCCAACCAGGTAGGCCCCTTCTACTGCCCGGCCGACCGTCAGGTGTACATCGACGCGAGCTTCTTCAAACTGTTGAGCCAACGTTTCGGCAGCGACAAGGGCAATTTCGCAAAGATGTACGTCGTCGCCCATGAGTACGGGCATGCCGCCCAGGATCAGCTGGGCGTGCTCGGCGAAGCCCAGAAGGATCCGAAAGGCCCGGCCAGTGGCGGGGTGAAGGTCGAGTTGATGGCCGACTGCTTCGCCGGGATGTGGGCGAAGGATGCCTCTACCACGAAGGACAAGAACGGCAAGACCCTGTTGAAACCCTTGACCCAGCAAGACATCCAGAGCGCACTCTCTGCGGCCAGCGCCGTCGGTGACGACACCATCCAACAGCGCACCCAGGGCCGGGTCTCTCCGGAGAACTTCACCCACGGCAGCGCAGAACAGCGCATGCGCTGGTTCATGGCCGGTTACAACAGCCAGAATGTCGCCACCTGCAACACCTTGAAGGCCTCCACCTTGTGACCCGCCACCGGTAGATACCCGCAGATCCGAGGTCGGCCGGACGAAGGCCACGAACGGCTGGCGCGCCTCCCTGAAGCTGCCCGGGCCGTCTCCTACAGTCACTGCATAACTCTTCCGGACAGAACGGACGGAGACAGGCCCCGTCCTCATCTCCCGGCGCCGCCCGGGATCTCCTGCAGCGCCACGCCGGCCAAGGAGCAGCCCGATGAGCGTCGCCAAGGTCAGGATCATCGCCGCCGTCCTCGCGTGTGCCCTCGTACTCGCCGGAGTGATCGGCTACCGGGCGTCGGTCGCTCGCCAACAGAAGGACGACCTCTCAGCGGCCGCCGCAGCGCTGGCCGAGGGGCTTCGCACCGGGAAGCTTCCCCCCGGTCACGTAGAAGGTGCCCCGGATGTGGCCGCGCTCCTCGAGGAGACCACTGCCAGCACCCACGACGTCGATGTCACCGATGTCCAGGTCGACGGCGAGCGGGGGCGGGTCACCCTGCGCCACCGGTGGACGCCCCGACCGGGTGGGGACCCCTACACCTACCCGGTGGAGGCCGAGTTCTCCAGGGCGGACGGGCGATGGATCACCCGCTGGTCCCCGCCGCTCCTGGCACCCGGCCTGAAGGATGACGAACGTCTGCGGGTCACGCGCCGTTCGGGAGCCCGCGGTGACATCCTGGACCACACCGGCGCTCCGCTGGTCACCCTCCGGAAGGTCGTACGCATCGGCATCGACCGGAGCGCCGTCACCAAGGAGATCGCCGTGGCCTCGGCCGGTGTCCTGGCCCGCGCCCTCGACCTGGGCGTCGCCTACCCGGAGAGTGTCGGCAGCGCCGGGGAGAAAGCCTTCGTCCCGGCGCTGACCGTGCGCGATCCCAGCCCCGAACTGACCGCGGTCTCCCAGTTGAGCGTCCCGGGTCTGCTCATGCAGGAGGACGAACTACCGCTGCCACCCACCTCTTCCTTCGCCAAAGCCCTACTCGGCGGAGTGGGCGAAGCCACCGCCGAGATCGTGGAGAGATCCCAGGGGAAGATCTCCCCCGGGGAGATGGTCGGTATCGGCGGGCTGCAAGCCGCCCAGGAGCAGGTCCTGGCCGGCACGCCGCGCACCACTTGGCAAGCCGTCTCTGCTCGAGGGGAGAGCCGCGTCCTCCACGTCACGAAGGAACGTCCGGGCCGGGCGGTGGGCACGACCCTCGACCAGAACGTCCAGACAGCCGCAGAGGACGCGCTCTCGACCGTGTCCACCACATCGGCCCTGGTGGCGATCCGACCTTCGGACGGCGCGGTCCTGGCCGCGGCGAGCGGGCCCGGCGGCAAAGGAGATCCCACCGCGACCTTATCCATGTATCCGCCCGGTTCCACCTTCAAAGCGGTGACCGCGCTGGCCGCTCTCCGCTCCGGTCTGTCACCGTCGTCCTCGGTGAGCTGCCCGGCCACCCTCGTCGTGGACGGACGGACCTTCAAGAACTACGACGGATACCCGAACTCGAAACTCGGCACGCAAACACTGCGTTCGGTCTTTGCCCAGTCGTGCAACACCGCGTTCATCGGCCTGCGCGACCGAATCGGAGAGAAAGCCCTGACCGAAGCTGCAGCCAGCCTGGGATTGACCGGCGAGCCCACCTTGGGGGTTCCCGCCGAGACGGGCAAGGTACCGGCCCCGTCCGGAGAAACCGAACGAGCGGCGAGCCTGATCGGCCAGGGGCGAGTCGAAAGCACTCCGCTGGGAATGGCGGCCGTCGCCGCGTCCATCGCCGACGGACGCACCGTGTCCCCGATGCTCGTACGCGATCCGGCCCCGCAGCAGAAACCTTCCTCGGGCACACCGCTGAGCCCTGAAGAAGCAACTTCTTTAAGGGACTTGATGCGTGCGGTGGTTACCGAAGGCAATGCGCCGCTGCTCGCCGACGCTCCCGGTGGAGCCGTCGCCGCCAAATCGGGCACCGCGGAGTACGGCACCGGGACGCCTCCGCGCACTCACGCCTGGATGATCGCCGCCCAAGGGGATCTCGCTCTCGCTATCTTCGTCGCCGATGCCGGCGGTGGAGCGAGCGATGCCGGCCCGGTGGTGAAGAAATTCCTGACCGCGCTGGCCTCCTCACGGTGATGAGCGCGGAACCGGCGGCGCAGCGGACCCTTCCGCTCCTGCTCGACCCGCGCCACGGTGGGTTACCGTGGACCGTCCTCGACCGAGAACGACAGGAAACCGGATGAGCCCGGTGGGTTATGCACTCACTCTGTCCCTCTTCGCCGGGCTGTCCACCGGCATCGGCAGCCTTCTGGGTGTCGCGGCCAGGCAGACCTCGCCGAAGCTCCTGGCGAGCAGTCTGGGGCTGTCAGCAGGGGTCATGTTGTACATCTCCCTGGTGGAGCTCGTCCCTGGAGCACAGGAGTCATTGCGCACGGCCCTGGGTGAGCACGGTGGGTGGGTGGCAGTCACGGCCTTCTTCTGCGGGGTCGCTCTCATCGGTGTCATCGACGCCCTGGTCCCCTCGGAGGTCAATCCGCACGAGACGCACACCGACCCGGAGTCGGTCCATCAGGCCCAGTTGATGCGGATGGGGCTGCTCACCGCGGCGGCGCTGGCGATCCACAACTTTCCTGAGGGGTTCGCCACTTTCATGACGGCGATCTCCTCCCCCGATCTGGGCCTGCCGGTAGCGGTCGCGGTGGCCGTGCACAATGTTCCCGAAGGTATCGCGGTGGCCGTGCCGGTCTATTTCGCTACCGGCTCCCGTGCGAAGGCCTTCGGCTATTCGTTCGCGTCGGGCCTGGCCGAACCGGCAGGTGCGCTCCTGGCTTATCTGGTGTTAGCGCCCTATCTCACCCCGGCGGTGACCGGGGTCGTCCTGGCTGGGGTCGCCGGGATCATGGTGTACATCTGCTTGGACGAACTGCTACCGAGCGCTCATGCCTACGGCGAGCATCATGTGGCTCTCGCCGGGGTGATGTCCGGGATGTTCGTGATGGCGGTCAGTCTTCAGCTGCTCGGTTGAGTCGTCGCCGTCGGTGGAGACGGTCGAGCGGGCCGTGCACGCCATCGACACCGTCGGGATGGACATCGTCCGATGCCACCTTCGACGGGTCGTCCCTGGCGCAAGCCCTGCACGGCCGACCCGACCATGATCCGAGGCATCGAGGACGCGCCAGATCGTTTTCCCTCAAGGGCGACCTGGCCTGTGGAGAGGACCCGGCCGCACTGTCGACCCTAGTGGACAAAAGCCTCATAAAGGCTTCGACGCGCACCCCCGTCGAACTTCGGGATTCGTCAGTCCCAGAAAGGGATCAGCCTGCGATGCTCGAGGAGACCGGATTCTCGGCGGGCGGGGTCGGGCAGGCCACCTGCCCACGCAGGCGCACCACAAGTGCCCAGGACAGAAGCATCATCCCAGCGACGGCCAGGAAGGGCTGGACGGGTGCGAACCATTGCATCGCACCGGTCGACCCCAGGGCGAGCAGGACCACCTTGTTGCAGACCGGGCAACCCACGGCGAAGAAGGCCAGCAGGCCCCCGACGGTGCCACGCCTGCTCAACGGGTCCGGCTCGGCCGAGGTGTCATGATCACGGACGTAGGTGGCGACGATCAGGCCGCTGAGCAGGCCGGTAACGGCCAGCACCGGCCAGGACCATGGCGTGACGGGAACGGAACGACCGAAGAGGGGCGTCGGGATCATCGCCGAGGGAATCCCGACGACCAGGACGGTCACCAGCGCGGCCAGAGCAGCAGTGACCCAGTGCCGACGACTCCAGCCGGCCATCGCGATCAGGGGACGAGGCATCGGGCCACCGTATCCGTCGAGCGGTCCGCCCGGGTAGTTCTGTTCGCCGTCCGCACCGGGAAGAGTCAGACGATCTGCGGCGAATGCCCGGACTGGGTTGTTACCATCCGGCGCCATGACGAAACCCACGCCTGCCGACCCCTCGGCCGCTGTCTCTCTCGCTCCGGAGGTCGACGAGGTCGCGCCGGGGGTCTACGCCTATGTCCAACCCGATGGTTCCTGGTGGGTGAACAACTGTGCCTTCGTCGTCGGTGACGATTCCACGCTTCTGGTCGACACCTGCGCGACGGCCGAACGCACCCGGGCCCTGCTGGAGGAGGTAGCGGATGCCAGCGGCGGGCGTCCGCTGCGTTATGCAGTGAACACACACCTGCACGGGGACCACACGTACGGCAATGTGTTGCTTCCTGAGCGGACCGTGCTCGTCGGTCACGAGCGGATGCGGGCGGGTCTTGCCGCGGATCCGTTCGTGTGTGGTTGTCCGCCGCTGTGGGAGCGTCCTTTGGACTGGGGTGTCGACGGGCAGCGCAGGTTGCCCGATCTGACCGTGTCCGGGGACGCAAGTGTGTACGTCGGTGACCAGGAGGTTCGTGTGGCCCACCCCGGTCGGGTCGCTCATACGGATGGTGACCTGGTCGTTCATCTGCCTCAGCAGCGGGTGTTGGTCACCGGTGACCTGGTCTTCAACCGGGTGACCCCGATGGTCGCGATGGGCTCGGTGACGGGCGCACTGGCGTCTCTCGACTGGCTGGCCGGATTCGAGGCCGAGGTGATGATTCCCGGGCACGGACCGGTGCTGCGCGGCACCGAGGACATCAAGGTCTGCCTGGAGGACATCCGCCGTTATCTCGAGTTCGTGCTGACGAGGGCGAAGGCCGGCCTGGCTGCGGGCGCGTCACCCTTGGAGACGGCGGCTGAGACCGAGTTGGGTGAGTATGCGGACCGCCCGGACGCCGAACGACTCGTCCTGAACCTGCACCGCGCCTATACCGATCTGTCCGGGGCGCCTTTCGACCTGCTCGGTGCTTTCAAGGACGCCTTGGCCTGGCACGGCGGGCCATTACCCACCCACGTGTGAACCGTGTGACAGGCCGATCAACATGTCAGTCGGCAGGCAGCTTTCCTTCTGATCTCACGCCTTAAAGACGTAAGTTGCTCTCTCGTTTCTCCACAGCCTCAGGGTCAACGGAGTCGACAACGATCCCCGTCCGCCGTCCGACCAGAAGGTCAACGAAACAGCTGGCCGTACGAAAGTGCCGGGTTCGTCCGCTGCGATGGCCCACCGAGCACTCCGGACCCGATGAGGAGACTGACCCGGTCAGGGCCGACCCCTGCATCCTCGGACTCGATGACCACAGAGATCTCGTTCTCCCCAGCAGCGCGCAGGAAACCGCCAGGCACCACGAATTCCTGCTGAGGGCCTACATGATTGATGTAGTTACCGGTCAGCCAACCGTTGACGAAGATGATCGCCCGGTAGCGATCCTGGCGGAAATGAACATCGTCGACACGCAGACTCACCGGGGTATCTTGTCCCCCAGGCAGATCGAGACGCACAGCAGTGCGGTACCAGCGCACCCCTGGACGGTCGGCATTCAGTCCTGCCACCGGGACGAAACCGGCGGCAGGAGCCTGCGGCAGATGCCATCCCTGCCGTTCACCGAAGAGGCCACCGTTGTTGTAGGCCCCACGAGCGACATCCACTGGGCGGCGTCCACCGATCGCTCCTTGCATCTTCCATGAGATCCTGCCCGCGCCGGGGAAGGCTACGTCCCACAGTCCCCTGCCGTGTTTGGACAGGCTCAAGGCAGCGCCGTCCACAGGATGACCGTTGTTGCGGACCAGGATCGCGACCTTCGCCGGTTCGCCACGGCGCATAGCCTCCCGGGGGACCTGATGAATTCTGGGGCCGTCGCCCTGCGATCCGACGTAGATGCCGTTCACCCACACCATCGCCATGCCGTGTCGACCGGTGCGCGCCGAGACCGTGACCGTACTTCCCGAAGTGTGCGGGGTGAAGGTTCCTCGGTACCAGAGGTCGCCGTGATCGAATCCGTAGTCCTCGCCGGTCATCACGATGCGTTGGGCCGGTCCCGGTCCGTGCAGGAGGTTCGCGGCCTTCTTCTTCGTCAGCGGGGTCCACGTCCGGTCGTCGAACTCGGGGAGACGTTCGGGGTCCGATTCTCGACCGACCCACGTGTCCAACGAGATATGCCGTCCCGTGGGTCGGGGACCAGGCAGGTCGGCGACCAGCGCGCCGAAGGCGTCACGGATGGCCGGTACGGGGGTGCCGTTCCAGGTCAACGAGGTGACCCCGGCAGGAGCATCGACTTGCAGCCGACTGGCGGCAGCGGTGTCGCCACGCAAGACGATCGTCGTGCCCTCCCGGATCGCCGAACGCACCAGGTCGACACCAGCGACCCGGATACTTCCGCCGACCGACAGGTCAGGGTGCCAGATCTGCCCGTACGCGGCCCGGTCGGCGAAGATCAACGAGAGTTCCTCACCGACGGACCGTAAAGTCACCCGGCCGATCCCCTGGTGGACGGCGTTGATGCGTAGCTCATGGCGGGCTTGGTCCCAATGGGTCTCGATGCCCCGGTCTGCGATGACTTCCGGGCGGACGGCCAGACGTAGAACGGTCTCGCTCTCCTGGGAGAGCGGCGCGGTGAACGTCGCAGTGGCCCGCCCCGGCGACACCGTCGAGCCGGCGAGTTGTGCTGTGGTGTATTGGATCCGATGAGGTCCGACCTGATGGTCGACGACGAGCGCGAGCGCATCCCGTCCGTTCAGGACGACCGATGCCTCTTCCTTCTGCGGAACACGCCGGTAGGTGTGCCCATCGACAGTCAGTGGGAGGGAGAACCGGCTGATGCGTTCGTCGTTGGAGTGACGATGCCGGAGCGTCAGCAGCCGGGTCGGACCGTCCTCGGCCTGACGCCATTCGGCGAGCACCCGGCGACGGTCCGGCCCCTCGATCCCGTGAACCCGGCCGACCGCCCTGGTAGCTGCCAAAGCAGGCACGGCACGCTGAAGTTGGGCGAATTCCTTCTGAACGACAGCTTTTCCGCGCAGTGTCCGGTTCTCCGCGATCGGGGCGCCGTAGTCGTACGAGGTGAATCCCGTGGACGGATCCCCGGTCCATCCCCAGTTCGTCCCGCCGTACTGCATATAGGTGTTGTGCATGGTCACCCCGTTGGCGAGATTGTTCACCGTGAACTGCCGGGTGAACCGGTCGTCGACGAACCGGGCGCAGTCATCTGCCTGATGGCTGGCGCCCCAAGGGGTGAAGGCTCCGCCCTGTCCTTCAGCGATGAATACCGGAGTACTCGGTGAGTAACGGCGGACCCGCCGTTCGAAATGGGTGTCGAGTCGGGCCCGAGCACCTGCGCAGGAGAACAACAACGGGTAGAAGTCGAATGCGTACAGTTGGAGAGACTCGCCTCCCGGTTTGCCCGGCGCGTACCAGCCGTGGCCGGGGCCGTAGTCATTGTGGAAGAGCGGAACAGTAATGCCATTGGCCCGAACTGCCTGCGCCAAGGTATTCAGGTAACGTCCGGTGAACGGGGTGAACATCTCGTTCTCGATCTGATGGGCGATGACGGTGCCACCGCCGTCGGTCAGTTGATGTCGCGCGATGATCCGATCGACAGCAGCCAACCACTCGAGCTCGGCGGCAAGGTTGTCCGCAGCACCCACTCGAGGCAACCCGGCGTAGGTACTCAGATACGGGGGGAAACCGCCCATACTCGTCTCCGCCTGAATATACGGTCCTGGCCTGGCGATGACATACAGTCCCACCTCTTCCGCCATCTGCAGGAGGAGGTCGACGTCACGGACCCCCGAGAAGTCGAAAACCCCCCGCTCCTGGCTGTGGTACCCCCAATGGAAGTAGAGGCTGACCGTGTTGAACCCGGTGGCCTTCATCTTCTCCAACACGTCACGCCACAGATGCTGCGCTGGTAAACGCCAGTAATGGAATTCTCCGGAAATGATCGGCGTACGCCGACCGTCGACGACCAAGGAATGCTCGTCCCAAGTAAGGGCATGGCCCCGAACATCTCGAAGCGGAACAGTCGGGGCCGTGACCACAGGTGATGCCGCGACGGCCTCGGCCCGTAACGGGGCCGCCGCCACACGGAAGGGCATGGCTGCCACCCCAGACAGCAACACCGCCCCCACGGCGGCACCGACCCTCAGCCGACTCCCGGACATCGACTCCCCTCCCCTGCGCTCACCACCCCGCATCGCTCACACCGTGCTCGTGACCTCGGCATACTCGTGGAACCGGCTCACCCGTGCCGCGATCCGACAGGTCACCTCGTAAGGGATGGTGTCCAAAGCGGCGGCCAGGTCGGCCGCAGTGATCTGCTCCGCACCGTCCTCGCCCAGGAGAACCACCCGATCACCCACGGCGAGACCTCCGTCCGGGCCTGCGTCCACCATCAACTGGTCCATGCACACCCGGCCCACCACCGGCAGTCGACGCCCACCCACGAGCACCTCGCCCCGGTTCGACAAACGGCGGTCATAACCGTCGCCGTATCCGACCGGGACAGTCGCCACCTGCGTGGCCACCGGGGCCGTCCAGGTACGTCCGTAGCCGACCGTGCCCCCCTGAGGCACCTCCTTGACGAAGGACACCCGCGACTCCCAGGTCAACGCCGCGCGCAGAGGCACCGTACGCGGAACCCCTGGGTCGGGATAACTCCCGTAGAGCATCACCCCCGGACGGACCATGTCCATCCACGAATCCGGATGTGCCAGGACGCCGCCCGAATTCGCGGCATGAGCGATGACCCTCCGCCCCAGATCTTCCTCCACCGCCCGATGGCAGTCGGCGAAAGTCCCGATCTGGGCCGCAGTGAACTCGTCCTGAGCCGGCGTGTCACTCACCGGGAGATGGGTGAACATCCCCTCCAGGTACAGATGCGGACACTCCTCGGCGATCCTCCGAGCCAGGTCAGGAGCCGCTCCCGGCAGGCAACCGATCCGGCCCATCCCCGTATCGACCTTCAGATGAACCGCCGCAGACACCCCCAGATCGGCAGCCGCCCGCTCGACGACATCGATCGTCTCCGCATCGCACACCGTCAAGGTCAGCCGGTGAGCCACCGCGGCCCGGGCCTCCTCCGGGAAGACCGGCGACAACTTCAGGACCGGCAAGGACACCCCGGCCTCCCGGAGCGCCACCCCCTCCGGGACCGTCGCCACCCCGAAGAAGTCCGCAGCCCCCGCCTCCTGCACGGCTGTCGCGATCGGCACCGCCCCGTGCCCGTACCCCTCGGCCTTGATCGCCATGAGGATCTGCCGATCCGGGCCGACCCGATCACGGACCGCCGCCAGATTCGCGAGCACCGCATCCAAATGCACCCGGGCACATGTCTGGTAAAGCATGATGACCACCCTAGATCTCAGATTCAGCCGCGTAAGGCCACCTTCTGGACGTAATGGGATGTCGACAGGGCCAACAGCGCCGCATAGGACGGCCAGAAACCGACGGGTCCGCCCAACCGGATATCACCGACAGCATCCTCGACATCGAGAATGAGATGGTCGCTGCTGGCCCCGACGATCAAGATGCCCTCGTCCTGAGGGGTCAACCCGTCGATCGCGGCATCCTGACGGCCGATGTTCACGATCGCCCTCAACCTGGTCCCCCGATCCGGGAACTCCGGGCACTCCCCGAAAGCATTCTGCCCACGGTCACCGATCGGAACACTCGGCTTACGTTCCAGCTCCACGACCTCCCCGACGAGACGCACCGTGTCCTGCCTGGTGGACGGCCACGGGCTGCGGTCGAGGACGTTCCGGCCCAGGACGATCGACTCCCCGATCCGGAAATGGTTGATCTCCTTGGGCATCTGCCCGCTCGCCAACAGCGGAAGACTCGAAGAGTTCCCTCCCGAGAGCAAGCCCAGTTCCAGGCCGGTCGCTGCGCGGCAGGCGTCCCGCACCGAGATCAGCCCCCGCATGTTCTCCACACTGGGAATGACACCGCCGTAACAGGCCAGGTTCGCGCCCAGGCCCAACAGGTCCAGATGCGGGAGCCGCGCCGCCTCCGTGACCAGCTCCACCGCACGGTCGGGCCACACCCCTTCCCGCAGGTCCCCGATGTCGACCATCACGACGACCCCGTGGCTGGTTCCGGCCTGCCCGGCCGCCTCCGAAAGGATCCGCAGGGTCGACAGGCTCGAGTTCAACGTGATGTCCGCACAACGCACCACGTCCGGCACCGACGACGGCGAAGGGATCCGCAGCAGCATCTGCGGCAATCCCGTGCCCAACCCGGCCAAGCCCATCAGGTTCAGGATCCGACTGTCCGCGAGCTCGTCCACGCCCCCGTCGACCAAGGCGCGCACCACCGCGGGATGCGCGCAGGTCACCTTCGCGACCCCGGCCACCCGGGCCCCGTGCGCACGACACAGACCCACCACGGCCCGGGCGTTCTCCGTGATGCGATCCGGATGGATCTCCAGGCGGGGCGTACGCAGATACACGTGAGATCACCGGCCTTCGTCGAAGGAATCCGCCCACCGGCGCAGCGTCCTGCTCACCTCGTCGGGATAGGTACGCGCCAAGGTGCCCAAAGCGGAGAAACGGTAACGGTCGTCGACCAACAGGTGGGCGTCCACCGGCGGCAACAGATGCCGTCCCGGACCGGCGCACACGGCTCGGAGGACATCAGCCGCACCAGGCACCTTCGTCAGGGCTCCGCCGGTGGCCACCACCCAACGCACCGCGGTCAGGTCCTTCCCTCTGACGACCTGACGTTTCCCGGTCGGCGTATAGATGTCGGCCAAGGTGCCGGCGTGTCTGCGGATCCCGGCCTCCACCGCGCGTTCGGCCAGCCAACGGGTCAGGGCCCGCTCCCGGTCGGTGCCCGGCATCGCGGTGAGCACCTCCAGCCGTTCGGCCCAGTCCGGTTCACCCGAAGCTTGGGCCACTGTGCGAGCGTTCACGTACACCCCGAGGTCACCTTCGACGGTACGTTTCGCCCGTGGTTCGGGTTCCACCACGGCAGCGGACAGTTCGAGCGATCCGTCGGTGACCGAGTGCACATCGGTGGTGGCCCCGCCGACGTCGACCACCAGGACGTCTCCGATGGCCTCGGCGAATCTCTCCGCGGCCATCAACACCGCACCTGGCGTGGGGAGGACCTCCGCCTCGGTGAGCTCGGCCAAGGCACCCATTCCTGGTGCGTGGACGATGTGTTCGCTGAAGACGTCATGGATCAGCACCCGGAGGGGATCCACATTCAACACGTCCACATCCGGGAAGACGTTGTCCGCCACCAGGACCCGAACGCCATGCTCGGCGAAGGTCTCGGTCACCGCCGGGCGGGCCGCCACATTCCCGGCGTAGACCACCGGCGGATGCTCGGGCGATTCACCCAGGGCGGCGGCCAGATCCCGGGCGTTGGCGATCACGATATCCCGCTCCCCGTAATCGACCCCACCGGCGAGCAGCACGATATTCGGCTTCAGGGAGTGCAGCTCGGCCAGGTCGTAACCGGTCAGTCGGCCGGCGGTGACCTGACCGACGATCGCCCCCGCACCCAAGGACGCCTCCCGGGCCGCGCGGGTGGTCATGCTCGCCGTCAGACCGTGCACACTCATCCGGAGACCACCCGCTGCGGAGGAGTTCACGTGGGTCTCCACCCCGGTGACATCGATACCGAAGCGGCCACGCAGATCCTCCCGGGCGGCCGCCACGCCGACACCGACATCGCCCTCGGCCACACTTGTCGGGGCGAAACCCTGACCGACCTGCTCCAAGGCCCCGTCGCGGTGGGCGAAGGCATTCACCTTCGTGATAGTGCTGCCCACCTCGACGGTGACCACATCGGCCCGGTCGGTACTCATGCCGTTCCGTCAGCGTTCACAGGTGTTGACGAGGAGCCCTCGACGCTGCCCGCCTCACGCAGGCGGAGGGTCTTCACCATGGCGTCGACGACGTCGATCCCCTTGGTGCCCCGCCCGAAGGTGGCGTCGAGGCCGGTTTCGGCGGCCATCTCCCGGTTGACCTGAGTGCCGCCGGCGACCAGGACGAAACGGTCCCGGATACCTTTCTCGACACACAGTTCGGCCAGCTTGCGCATCATCTGCCGGTGGATGTCGTTGTGGCTGATGATCGTCGAGATGAGGATGGCGTCGGAACCGGTCTCGATGGCGGCATCGACCAGTTTCGTCAAGGGCACCGACGTCCCCAGATAGTGGTAAGCCACCCCGTACTTCTCGATGCCGCCGTGCTTGATGTCGAGGATCTCCCGCAGACCGACGCTGTGTTCGTCCTCGCCGACGGTCGCCGCGACGACGGTCAGCTGCCGAGCGGAGACCTCGGCGCGCAGTTCGTCCTCGGGGAGACGGATCTCCTTGACCGGAATGGTCAGGGAGTCCCTGCGGACATCGAAGGTGACCTTGCCCTTGACCTCGACGAAACAGCCTTCGGCGGCCTGCATGACCTGGATGTTGACCACGACGGGGTCGTCGAGGCCCATCCGCTTGGCCATCTCGACGGCATACACCTCGGCGACGTCCTCGGGTTGGGCCACGAAGAACTGGACCAGCACTGTGCCGTCGCCCGACCATTCGGCCTCGGGCCGGATCAGCTCACCGGAACGGTACGCTTTCGTAGCCGCGAGCCTCGTGTCGGCATTGTCCTGCTCGTCGAGTTCATCGATGAAGACGATCTTGTCGGGCTCGCACAGGGTGCAGCCGCTGATGGCTGCACAGGGCGCGGTGTCCGCGCCGGTGGACACGCCCATCTCGACGAGCAGATCGAGCGGCGGACGGCTGTTGCCGAAATGGTCACAGACTGGCGCCCAGTAGTCGTCGTCCCGCTCGATGATGGACCCGGCGCCCACCCCGCCGTCGGCGGCCCGGGCGATGCCGTCACCGTTGCGTTCGGGGTATTTGGCGGAGTCGACGAAGAACCCTTTCTCGACAGCGGCGAAGTAGCCGCCGTCGGCGACGACCTCGGCAAGGAAGGCGAGTGCGCGTTCCTTGATGTCGCGCACCATTTCCGGGAGGGGCCCCTCGGTGCGGAGGGAGACGAGGTCGTTGATCCCGTCGAGGGCCGACCAGGTCTGTTTGACGGTTTGCAGACCGCGGATGTTGTTGTAGTGCCAGGGGACGTTACGTCCTTCGTCCGGTGTGATGGTGGATTGGATGTCGGCCCTGGTCAACATGGAGATCAAGGTGTCGACGGTGTGGGTGCGGACGGCTTCCTCGATGTCGGCTTCGATGTAGCGGGTGTTCTGCTGAGCCCGCATCTTGTACTCGGAGAAGAAGTCACGCAGGGCGATGGCATAGGGCAGGTCGAACCAAAGTTTCGGTGCCGGAGGTGAGTTCGGGGGGACGGTGGACAGGCCGATAAGTCCTTTGTCCATGCCGACGGCCACGGAGAACGCCGTGTTCAGGCCGTGTTGCACCATCAGTTCGGGCATGACGAGCCAGCCGGCTTTGGCGGTGGCATTGGCATTGTGTGCGCCGTCGATCTGCAGGATCCCTGCTCCGCACATCACCTTCTTGGCTTCGGCGGCGTCGACGAAGCTGCGGTACATGTTCACGTTGCGGTAGAGCACGTTGTACTGCGGGTCCTGGTGTGCCCCGTTGACACCTTCCTCGGCGAAGAGCACGGCCACTTCGGGGCCGGCGACCCCGGAGACGTAGGAGTGGAAGTTGATGGGGCGACCGACTTCGTCCTCGATGGCGTCACAGGCCTTGCGGGAGGCTCGGATCTGCTTACGGGTGATGGGGACTCCGCCGATGCCTTCCGGAGTTCCTTCCAGGAGTCCGTCGATATGGGACTGACCGGTGGTCCGGATGACCATGAGATGGTCGGCGCCGTGCCAGGCGGCCATCCTCATCCGGCGGACGTCGTCCTCGAAACGCCCGGAGGCGATCTCGGTGGTGACGACACATTTGGGCTGGGGGTCGATGCCGTCGAAGTACTTGCTGGCCGGTAGCCCGAGAGAGTTCTTCAGCGGCTGGGCCGCGTCTCGGAAGTGGAAGGGTCCCATGGGGATCCCCTTGGCCGGCACCCGCCGCCAGGTCCATCCTTTCCTGCGGGGACGGTAACCGTCGAGATCTTCCATGAGGGTGTCGACATCGAGCTTGGTGTTGGGCTCCAAGGGTCCGAAGGTGGTGCTCATCGGACGCCCCCTGCCGTGGGGAACAGACCGTTCAGACAGTTCCCGTCCTCGGCGACGAGCCGGGCTGCGGTGCGCAGGTCGACACCTTCACGGTGCGCGAGACGTACCAGCACGTGGCCGGCCCCCTTGCCGAGAAGTCCGGCGTCGGCGATCCGATCGATGACGGCGTGGCTGCTGACGCTGTCGATCCCCATCCTCAGGAGCACCGAGCGCTCGATCGACGGGCTGGTGTGGGTCCGGGCCAGTTCGACCATGGGCGTGACGAGCTCACCGGCAAGTTGCCAGAAACGTTCTTTGAGTTCGTCGTCGCTCAGGCCGGAGAACTCGGCACGACGTGCCTCGTAGGCGGCCATCCGGGCAGTCATGTCGGTCACAGGGACACCTCTTCTCGGGAGGGGTTGGCGGTCTGGTGTCGTGGGGGCGGGGTTCAGACGCGTCGGCGGTAGGCGGCGGCTCCCATGAGCGCGGCGGGAACCGGTAGGTCGAGCATGTTCTTCAGGCCGGGGGTTGCCTCGACGACACGCGGGATGGAGTTGACGGCGATGCCCTTGGTCGCGGTTCCTCCGGCATATTCGGGGGTGATCTGCATGTTGATCTCGGGGACGCCCTTGATGGTGATGTAGTCACCGGTGCCTTGCCCTTCGAGTTCGGGGAGCACCTGTTGGGGGTGGACCAGGGTGAGGACGACTTCGTCCCCGCGGTAACCCAGGAGGGTCTGTTTGCAGCCGGCGACCATGCCCGGTTCCACGACGACGTGCGGTGTTTCGCGACGCACCGTGGAGACGATGGCTTCTCGGCGTTGTTCGATCCGGTCGATGTCCAGGCCGAGGGCGTCGGAGATCATCCGGGCCGATTCGGGGAAACCGATGTGGCCGTCGACGCTGCCGTCCTCGACGCCGGCAGCGAATTCCTCCGGGGTGAGGCCGACGCCCTGGGTGCGCATCACGGTGGGACCGTACGGGGAGAGGTCGTTGACCCGTCGGGCTTCGACGGAAGTGACCTGGTGGCATCCTGCGGTCAGCGCGACGACGAGCAGGTCCATGGACAGGCCGGGGTTCACTCCGGTGCCGAGCAGGGTGACCCCGTTGGCTTTGGCGAGCTCGTCGAGTTCGGCGGCGAGTTCGGGGTTCTGCGCTTCGGGCGAGGCCATCTCCTCGGCGATGGAGACGCAGTTGATCCCGGCGTTCAGGACGGTACGCAGGTCGGCCATCTGCTCGGAGACCCAGGAGGTGGTGGCGATGACGACGCAGTCGACCTCGTCTCGGCGCAGGATACTGCCGGGGTCGTCGGTGACGGTGACGCCGAGGGATCGTCCGATGTCGAGGACGTCACCGAGGTCACGTCCGACGTATTCGGGCCGGGTGTCGATCCCACCGACGAGTTCGAGCCCTTCCTTGTCGAGGACCAGACGGGCCATCCCGCTGCCCATGGCGCCCAGTCCCCATTGCACGACGCGAATGGTTGACATCGTGTATCGCTCCTTCTCTGGTGCGCGGCGGACGCGGTGGCGCCCGCTCCGGTAGTGCGACGGCGCACGCGAAACCGCCGCATCCGGTGATGATGCGGCGGGCTGTGAGAAGAGCCCTCCCTCTTATGGATCACACGGTAGCTATTTCAGGAGCACGGGGTGAGGAATCGGCGAAATCTGTACCAGTAATTCATTCGTGTCGCCGTCATATCGGCCTGATGGGTGGCTAGCGTCTGCAGTGTCCGCGGTGTCAGGGCCGTGGCCTCATCGAGGAGGGGACGATGATCGACGGTCGGGTGCAGGCTGCAGTCAATCTTCATGCGGTTCTCAGATCCTTGGAAGATCTGGTGTCCTTGGATCCTCGTGCTGCGGAGATGGTGCAAGGCGCACATACGAGGGTGACTTTCCGGGTTCCGGGGATTGCTCCGTTGTCGTTGACCTTCACCGACGGACGGGCGTCGTCCGGGCCGCGGAGCGGTCGCGCACCGGCCGGCCATGACGATGTCACCTTGGCGTTCGCCTCGGCGCGTCATTTCAATCGGGTGATCTCCGGTGAAGGTTTTCCACTACCGGTGCGAGGGTTTTCCAGGATGGCTTTCCTCCGGAAGGATCTTCCCTTGTTGTCCGGCCGTTTAGAGGCATTGTTGCGGCCTCTCGACCGAGAGATGCTCTCGCCTGAGGAACGGCGTATCTCATGGATCATGACGGCCTATATCGCTTTCTTCTCCATCGCTCCGGTGGCCAATCTCGACGAGCGTGGGCGGGCCAATGCTGCGCGGATGGCCGACGGCGATATCTCGGTCGAGGTGGTGGACGGCCCCGGGCTCACCGTCCGTTCTCGCTCGGCCAGGGTGGAGGTCGTCCGAGGGGCTCCGGCGGATCCGCGGGCGCGGATGGTCTTCGATTCGGTGTCCACGGTCGGTGCGATCCTCGAAGGTTCGTTGGACACCTATGCCGCGATCGGTGACGGACGTCTTGCCGTGTCCGGTTATATTCCGTCGCTGGACAATATGAACAAGTTGTTGTCGGGGGTCTCCTACTATCTCGCGGCGTGACCTGGCCGGTCGACGGGCCGTCGGGCGTCGTCGTTCCCGGGGGCGGCGGTCGTTCATAGGTAGGGCACAGGCGTCGGACATCATCCGGACGGCTCGGCTGCCGATGGTGAGGTCATGCCGAGGACCGCGCACGGGGAGACCACAGGGGCAGTTCTGGCGCGCAGGTTCGTCCTGGTCGGCGCTTGGGGGAGCTTGGCGGTGGTCACTGCGTTGTGCGTCGTCGACGGTTGGCTCACCTTGGTCGGTGATCTCGAGGATCTGTGGTTCACCGTCGGTGACCTGGCCAGTTTCTGGTCCACTGACCTGATGCTCCTCGAGATGATCTTCGCTGCGAAGATCCCTGCGGTGGAGCGTCTTTTCACGGAGGGCTCTGCTCGTACCCGGCGGTCCTTCGGAGCCGGTTCGCTGATCGCCCTGATGGTCTGTGTCCTGGCGACCGTCGCCGGTTATACGCAGGAAGAGCCCGAAACGCTGTGGTTGAACGTGGTGGACACCGTGATGGGCCTGCCGTTGACCTTGGTCGTGATGGTGGTGGCCCTGGCTGTCGTGTCGACGATCGCGGTGATCACCACGGTTCGGCGACGCTCGGTTCAGGAGATCCAGGACCTGATCGGACGTTGGGTCTTCCCGGTGTGTCTCCTCATGGTTCCTTTCGATCTGTGGGTCGATGCTGATCTGCTGAGTTCGCCGTGGACGAATGCTTACTGGTGGACGTTATGGCTGGTGACGGTGGTCGTGTCCGTGGTCTTCCGAGGCGGGGTGTCGGAGGCGCCGGGAGCGGTGGCCGGGCCCGCGCGGGGCCGTGGTGCGCGCGCGGAGCGACCGGGCCCGCAGGAGATGTTCGCCCTCCGGCCGAGGCCGACGAATACGCCGTCCGGGTGAGCTTCCGTCGAAGGTGGCGGTGGGGGCAGGGAGTCCGTCGGTTCCGTCAGTCCGGGTCGCCGGGTGCAGATCTCCAGATGCGGTCTGCGTCCGACGGCCCGGAACTGTGCAGGCTCGTTCCTCGAACGACGTCTACTCCTGACGTTCGGCAGCTCGTCGGTCCGGTTCCTCTCCGGTGCGAGCTGTGTCCGTGGCCACGCTGGTACCGGGGACGACGCGCTCCCGACCGTCCTTCAGGGAGTGCCCGGTGAGCAGCCCGACCATGAAGACGCCGATGGCGGCGGCACCGATCGAGAAGATGACGTCGCCGGGGACCCGCAGCCAGCGGATGAAGGTGAGTACGGGGGTGTAGAGGAAGGTGTCGCTGCGGGCGTACCAGAGGCCGTGTTCGACCGAGGCCCAGGCCTGGGCGAGGCCGAGCGGCAGCAGGGACACCAGCGCCATGGCGAGCAGGCCGCCGTTGAGGCACCAGAAACCGATCTTGATCCACCGGTCGTTCCATTCGCGTCCGGGCATGAGCGAACGGACGCAGAAGAGCATGAGCCCGATGCCGAGCATGCCGTAGACGCCGAAGAGCGCGGTGTGGCCGTGCAGCGGGGTCAGGTTGAGCCCTTGGACGTAGAACAGGGCGATCGGTGGGTTGATGAGGAAGCCGAAGACTCCGGCGCCGAGCATGTTCCAGAAGGACACTGAGACGAAGAAGTAGATCGCCCACTTGTAGCCGGCCACCCAGTCGCGCACCTTCAGCAGGGCCAGATGTCGGAAGGCTTCGAAACCGATCAGCGCCAGCGGCACCACTTCTAGCGCGCTGAAGCAGGCGCCGAGGGCGAGGACGACGGTGGGGCTGCCGCTGAAGTACAGGTGGTGTGCGGTGCCGATGATGCCGCCGAACAGGAAGATCACGGTGGAGGCGAGCGTGGCGGTGGTGGCTGCGGCGGTACGGAGCAGTCCGAGCCGGACGAAGAGGAAGGCGATGACGGTGGTGGCGAAGACTTCGAAGAACCCTTCGACCCACAGGTGCACGACCCACCACCGCCAGTATTCGGCGATGGACAGGTGGCTGGAGCGCCGCATCCCGAAGGCCGCGCCGTAGAAACTGGCGATGGCGAAGCAGCTGACCAGGAGCATGATGACCAGGGAGCGCTGGCTGCCGCCGGCGAGGGGTGCCTCGGGGGTGGCGTGCAGGGTGCCTTCGGCGGAGCTGCGGCGCAGCGCCGGGTAGACGGCGCGGAACATGAGCGCGAACCAGAGGAAGAGCCCGATGAACAGCCCGATCTGGAAGGCCCGGCCCAGGTCGACGTACTCGTAGCCTTGGGTGCCGACCCAGAAGCTCAGCTCACTGCCGTACCCGAGTTTGCCCATGATGGAGAGCCATTCGCCGATCATGGAGCCGAAGGTGACCAGCAGCAGGGCTACGAAGAGGATGTCGACGCCGAGTTTCTGGTAGGCCGGTTCCTTGCCGCCGACGGCGGGCGCGATGTACAGGCCGGTGGCCAGCCATGCGGTGGCGATCCACAGGATGCCGAGTTGGGTGTGCCAGGTGCGGACGACGGCGTACGGCAGCACTTTGTCGATGGGGATCCCGAAGAGGGCGCCGCCTTCGACGCCGTAGTGGGCGCTGATGATGCCGCAGCCGATCTGCAGCATGAAGAGCAGTCCGACGGCGAAGAAGTATTTGAGGGTGGCGCGTTGGGACGGGGTGGGCTGGTAGCCGAGCAGGGGGTCGTGGTCGGGGACGCGGTCGTGGACTTCTTCCTCGTCCTCGTGGAAGTGTGCGCCGTGGTAGTAGACCATCCCGGAGATGCCGAGCAGCAGGAGCACGATGGAGAGCAGGCTCCACATGATGTTGTCGGTGGGCGGCACGTTGTCGATGAGGGGTTCGTGCGGCCAGTTCTGGGTGTAGGTGGCGGTCTTGTCGGGGGCATTGGTGGAGGCCGCCCAGCTGGTCCACCAGAAGAAGGCGCTCATCTTGCGGGCGCTCTCCGGGTCGGGGAGGGTGCCGCGGGGGATGGCGTACGGCTCGTGGCCGTCGGCGAAGATCGCCGAGTAGTGCCGGGTGTTGGCTTCGAGTGCGGCGATGCGTTCGGGTGACAGGGTGATGGTGCCGGCGTCGGCCTGGTAGGTGTTGGTGCGCAGCGCTTCCTTGAGTCTGGCTTTCAGCGCGCCTTGTTTGGCGGCGGGGAGATCCGCGTACGAGGCGGCGCCCTCGTCCTTGGCCCAGGTGTCGAGCATCCCGGTGGCTTCGCGGTGCAGCCAGTCGGCGGTCCAGTCGGGCGCGACATAGGCGCCGTGTCCCCAGACGGAGCCGATCTGTTGTCCGCCGAGGGACTGCCAGATCTGCTGGCCCTTGATGATGTCGTCCTTCTCGAAGAGGGTGCGTCCTTCTTGGGTGACGACTCTGGTGGGTAGGGGCGGTTTGGCGGCGTTGATCTGGGTGCCCATCCAGAGCAGGACGGCGAAGGAACCGAGGACGACCATGACGAGGGCGATCCACCATCTCAGGTCTCGGTGTCTGAGGCGGGGCAGGGGTCGACGGGTTTCGGGAGGGATCGTGGCTGTGGGTTGTTCTCCCGCAGGGGAGGTGGCGGCATCCATTCTTTTTTTATACCAAACGGTGTAAAAATAAGGAAGCGACTCCGCCCACCCGCACCGATTCAGGGAAACCACCCCGGAGACGAGACCATGAACGGCATGACAGGTACCGCCGGCCCCCTCTCGACGCCGCCGCACACCGACATCGCCCGAGCCCTGGGAGATCCCACCCGCGCAGCCATCCACGACCTCATCCGAGACTCCTCCGAACCGGTGACCATCGCGCAGATCACCGAACGCCTCCAGCTGAACCACAACGGAATCCGTCGACACCTGGGCAAACTCCGCGATGCCGGACTGATCCTCGAGAACCGGGAGATCCCCACCGGACGAGGACGCCCCGGACTGATCTACACCGCCGCTCCCGGCCCCGAAGGACACTCCCCCACCGAACCGCACACCGAACTCGCACGCCTCCTGCTCCGTATGATCACCACCGGCCAGGACCCCCTGACCGTCGGACGAGAGGCCGGACGTCGGATCGCCACCGAACTCCGACCCGAAGACACCGGAACCGGACCCACACGCGGGGGCCGCAGCACACCGGACGAACTGGCCACCGCACTGGCGGCCGCAGCCCGGCGGATGGGCTTCGACCCGAAGCCACACACCTCGGGGAAGAGCACCGAGATCCTCCTGCGACGATGCCCCTTCGCCGCAGAAGTCGAGTTCTCCCCCGAGATCATCTGTCTCCTGCACCGAGGCATCGCCGAAGGCATCGGCGACGTCCTCCGCCCCGGGGCGACCATCCGCCTCGCCCTCGCCGACCCCCGCCGCGGCGGCTGTCGAATCTCCATGTGACGGGAATCACCGTCTCGGATCACAGACACACCCCCGATAGCCGGTATCCGCAGGCGTAGCGTCACGATGTTTGTGCAGGGGAGGTCGGCGTGACCTGCGCACACCCCCCTCCACAGTGAGGAAGCATCATGGGCGATCAGAGTGGGATCAGCGGTTCTGCACCCGAAAAGGGTCTCGTCCGAGGGCTGACCCTGCGCCATATCCAGTTCATCGCCCTCGGGTCGGCCATCGGCACCGGGCTGTTCTACGGCTCGGCCACCGCGATCTCCAAGGCCGGGCCTGCAGTGATCATCGCCTACCTCATCGGCGGCGCAGCCGTCTTCATGGTGATGCGCGCCCTGGGCGAGATGGCCGTACGACACCCGGTTCCCGGCTCCTTCGGACAGTACGCAGCCCGCTACCTGGGTCCTCTCGCCGGCTTCATCACCGGTTGGTCCTTCGCCTTCGAGATGATCGTGGTCGCCGTCGCCGATGTCACCGCCTTCGGCGTATACATGGGCTTCTGGTTCCCCCACACCCCCCGGTGGATCTGGGTGTGCGCGGTGATCCTGTTCATCGGCGCGGTGAACACCCGCAAGGTGAAGGTCTTCGGCGAGTTGGAGTTCTGGCTGACCATCGTGAAGGTCGGCGCCATCATCGCGATGATCCTGGGAGGCCTCGCCCTCATGCTCAAAGGCGTCAGCTTCGAACCGGGCATCGAGGTCGGCCCGGAGAACCTGATCTCCCACGGCGGTTTCGCGCCCCACGGCATCGCCGGTGTCATCGCCGCACTCACCGTCGTCATGTTCGCCTTCGGAGGGGTCGAGAGCGTCGGGATCACCGCCGGAGAGGCCACCGACCCCAAACGCGCCATCCCCAAGGCCGTGAACTCGGTACCTGTCCGGATCCTGCTCTTCTACGTCTGCACGATGGTCGTCATCATGTCCCTGGTTCCGTGGCACCGGATCAACGGCGACTCCAGCCCGTTCGTCCAGATCTTCAGCGCCTTGGGCGTCCCCGCCGCCGCGACCGTCCTCAACGTGGTGGTCATCTCCGCAGCCTTGTCAGCGATCAACTCGGACACCTTCGCCGCCGGGCGCATGCTGTACGGGCTGGCCCAACAAGGACAGGCGCCCCAGGCCTTCGCATCGGTCTCCCGGCACGGGGTTCCCTGGCTGACCGTCCTCGTGATGTGCGGGGCATTGCTTCTGGCCGCAGTGTTGAACGCCCTCATGCCCAAGGAGGTCTTCCTGACGATCGCCTCCATCGCGACCTTCGCCACCGTCTGGGTGTGGATCATGATCCTGCTGTCGCACATCGCGATGCGCCGGGAGATCACCGCCCAGGGCCGTGCTGAATCGGAATTCCCCGTCCCCTTCTGGCCGGCGGCCTCCTATGCTGCGGTCGCTTTCATGGCCTTCGTCATCGCCATGCTGGGGTGGTTCCCGGACACGAGGATCGCCTTGGTCGTCGGTCTCGTCTGGGTGCTCTTCCTGCTCGTGGCCTACCGGGTGTGGGTGCGTGAGGACGGACGGACCCAGCCGGAGCTCGCCGACGAGACCACCACCACGGAGGGGCCGTCCTCCTCGACGACTCCCCCGGCACCGTCATCCGGCGGTGGGGCAGCGGGGGTCTGAGCCTCCTTCGCGTTCGGCGATGGCGACCTCGGTCGGATAGTCGTCATATGACCGGGGGTCCTCCAGCGGCTCGAGATGGCAGATGATCTGCACATCGGGGAAGTCACGGTGAATCCGGGTCTCGACCTCCTCCACCAGGTTGTGACCGCGCTGGACCGTCCACTCACCCGGGACCAGAACGTGCACCTCCGCGAAGCGTTGATGCCCGGCTTCCCTGGTACGCAAGGCGTGGAACTTCACTTTTTCGCTGGTGAACTCGGAGAAGATCCCTGCGAATCGGGTGTTTTCCTCGGCGGGCCAGGACCGGTCCATCAAGCCGTCCACGGAGGAGTGCAACAGCTGGTAGCCGGTGACGATGATGTTGACCCCCACCGCCATGGCGACCACCGGGTCGAGGCGCTCCCATCCGGTCAGACCGACGAGCATGACGCCACCGACGACACCCACGGATGTCCAGACATCGGTCATCAGATGCTTGCCGTCGGCGACCAGCGTGAGCGAGCGGTGTTTCCGCCCGGCCCGGACGAGAACCACGGCGGTGACCCCGTTCAGCACGGAGGCGAGAATACTCACGGCCAATCCGACCCCCACGTTTTCCAGGGGCTGTGGTTCCAGGAAACGTTGTGCAGCGGCGACCACGATGAAGCAGGCCGCTACGACGATCATTCCGCCCTCGACCGCTGCTGAGAAGTACTCCGCCTTGGCATGGCCGAAATGATGGCTTTCGTCAGCCGGCCTGGATGACACTTTCAAGGCGACCAGGGCCACAATTGCGGCAACCAGATTGACCACGGACTCAGCCGCGTCAGAAAGAAGACCCACTGAACCGGTCACCAGATAAGCACCGGCTTTCAGACCGATCGTCGCCAATGCTACGAAGATGGCCAACCATGCAAATCTCGTCAGATGGGACCTATCCGCAACCGATGCACTCTGGCTCGCCTTTTCCATCAGCTCAGTATTGACAGCGAACGGGCCTGTGGCTAGTGAGTCGACCCTCACCGGCCACAGGCCCGTTGTTCACAGATACCGGGGATCAGCCTGCGTAGACGTGATATCCGGCGTAAGAACGGTTGATTCCCTTCCAACTCACCGTGCCGTCGGCGGATCTCGTCCCAAAAGAGGCCTTCCCGTCGGGTGCTACCCCGAGAATTCCGGCCTTCTTGTCACCGTAGGCATTGCTGATACCGACCAGGGAGGAGAAAGATCCCCAGGATCCGGGCTGGTTCTCCTGGCCAGCAAAAGTGCCTTTACCGGACCCGTAATACAGCACACCCAGCCCGTTGAAGGTCACCCCGGCCAAGGCCGGCCTACCATCGCCTTTCCAGTTTCCGACACCGGCGAAAGATTTGATTCCACCCCAGCCGTGTCCTATGGCGACACTGGCTTTGGCGAATCCGCCTCTGCCGTTACCGCCGTAGAAATACATATTTCCGTTGACCCGGTTGGTCCCGATCAGATCAGGTTTTCCGTCGCCGTCCCAATCTCCCGGCGCGACGATGGTCTGCATGTCATTCCACCCTCGGCCGATCACCCGCGGAGTCAGGAATCCGCCCTGGCCGTTGCCGGGATACAACCACAGATCAGCGGTACGCGGATGACGTGCCACCACGTCAAGGGCTCCGTCGCCGTCCCAGTCGCCCACGATGGACACCATGTCGAAGGAACCCCAACCGGGCCCACCGATGAGTTCCATCGCGGTCATATCGCCCTTGCCATTGGGACTGGACAGGGTGAGCCTGCTCTGAGCGTCCCGCCCGAGGATGTCCGAATCGGACATCCCGTCGAAGTCACGGAAGACTGAGGTCGCGGGTTTCACCGGCTGTCCCGTTCCCCCGCCGCCCCCCGAGGACGCGGAGACCCTGGCGATCACCTCACGTCGGATGGCCGGGACCAGGGGGTAGAGATTGGCACCCGGGCAGGCGGTGTAGTAGTGGTCCCGATGGCTGTTGATGGTGGGCATCCACTCGTTACGGCCGCTCTTGTTGTTGAACATCATCAGCGATCCGCTGGGGTTGATGCCGTGCAGGCTGGCCTTCCAGGCCATCAAGCTCACCAGGGAGTTCCTGGCGGCTGAGGAGAGCACCTCGCTCTCGTAGTTGCCGAGCATGGACACTCCCACCGCGCGGTCGTTATTACTCAGATGCGCGGCGGGAAAGACCGGCTGTTCCGGGTAGAGCCAGGCTCGTCCCTGCCAGATACGTCCCCAGCGGTCGATGATGAAGTTGTAGGCGATGTCGTCCCAGCCGAGCGTCTTCGTCGCATAGCGGTACATCGACCTCAACATGCCCGGCACCATCGCTGCGGTGTAGTTGTTGGTGTCCGCCGTGTGATGGATGACGATCCCTCGGGGGTTGTTGTTCTCCGGGGTCCCGGTGCGCCAGGACTCGTCCGCACCCCATTGCGCGCGGGTATAGATATTCGGTCGTGGCGCCACGGCATTGGCCGCACCGACCTGAGCTGTACCCACCGTCTCGTCGGCTTCTGAACGGCCCGGATCGATGACGGTCAGCCGGGCGTCGTTCGGCGCCTTCCCCGGCGTTCCGATGATCCTGGCCTGCACCTCGGTGGCCCCGGAGACCATGTACAGCTCGCTGCCCTGGCGGCTCTTCGCCTTCGGGCCGGACCGGTTCGCGTCCGGCCCGGTGCCGTCGTCGACCGTCATCGTCTCCCAGGCACCCCAGGAACCGCTCTTCTTCGTGCGGATCTGCGGCACCGATCGGTCTGCGCTCCCGCGCTCCCAGGTGACCGCCACCGCGGCGAGTTGCGGATTCGCTGTTGTCGGCCCGGTGGTCTTCAGCACGGACACCCCGGTGCCGGGGAGGTCCTTGGCACCCGCCGAGTCGGTGGACAGCTGTCCGCGTGCCTCATTCAGTTCCTGGGCGGAGACCCGCGGCGGCGACGCAGCCGGAGCGGGGTCGACCATCGCCGATTCGGACTCCGCACCCTGGACGGGATGTGGACTCGGCGTGGCCACGGTGAGTTCCATGGGAAGGACGACGAACAGAGGCGCGCACAGCACGCCTCCGATCAAAGGGGTCAGGCGTCGCAACCACACTAGATGTACTCCTTGCCTCGACTACGTCGGCATCACCGGACGCCCGCGGACGCAGGCTCCGGCCGTACATGGGCCTCGGGCACACGAATGCCCGAAAGGGCCTCTGAGGGTGATCGACACCTGGGCATCCGATATGAGCAATTTAAGAGCTTTTCGACATATCGCTCTTCAGCTGGGGGCGGTGGCCCCACCGGCGGCGCGACAGGCGGTTCCCTCCGAGCGATGACCGCACTACGACGAGGGCCCAGCGGCATGTGCCGCTGGGCCCTCGTCCCACATCTGGTCGTCCGTCATCGGCCGGTGTCCACCTGGCCTACGGACTGACGCCCGGGAAGGGAGGTATTTCCCCGGGTCAGCGGGTGGCGGTGCTCGCCTGTCCGATCTCGGACAACATCGTGGTGAACCACTCCTGAGTGTGGTCGAAGGGCTTGTGCCCGGCGATCCGCTCGAACTCGATCGGACGCAACTCGTCGCCGCGTTCCTCGTCGTGACCGATGACCCCGGGGGTGCCGGCCAATGCCGCGTCGACGGCCAGATCGGTCATCTGCTTGATCAGGGCCAGGTCGGCGTCATTGGCCGCGGCCGAGCGGGAGAAGTAACCCGACTTCTGCACGAGGACCTTCTCGGCACCGAGCTTCTCGGCGAACTGCTTCCCGAACCAGGCTCCGGGGTTGATCTCGTTGAGACGCACATGCCCGAAGGCGTCACGGGGCACTTCTTCGCCGTTCTTCTCCATGAGGGCGACGATGTCGGAGACTCCGGCGCCTTCGGAGAGGAAGATGTTGACATTGCCGACGCTGTCCATGACCTCTTTGAGACGAACGGCTTCGGCATCGATGTCGAGGTCGGTCTCGGGAACGTAGACGCCGTGGACGTCCCAGGCTTCGCGGGAGAGACCGAACTCGGGCAACCACTGACGGGTGTCCAACCAGCGACGGTAGTCGCGGGCGGTGGCCGCGGTGAGCCACCCGCAGTTGCGGCCCATGACCTCGTGGATGATGAGCATCCGCGAACCGGAGTTATGCTCGGCGATGACATTCTCGGCGAAGCGCGCGCCCTGTTCGGCGGCGGTCATCGCACCGAGGGACTGACGGATCGGGACGATGTCATTGTCGATGGTCTTGGGCAGACCGACGACGACGAGATGGTGGCCGGTCTTCTCCAGATGGGCGGCCAGGTCGGCGGCGGTGGTGTTGGTGTCGTCGCCGCCGATGGTGTGCAGCACGTCGACGCCGTCGGCGGTGAGCCGCTCGGCGGCGAAGGCCAGTGGATCGGTGCCGTCGTCAGGGATCAGACCGCGCTTGACCAGGTCTTTGGTGTTGGTGAGCTTGACCCGGGAGTTACCCATCGGGGATCCGCCGTACTGGTGCAGCAGAGCGGCGTTCTTGCGCACCTCGTCGGTCACCGTGAGGTAGTCGCCGGTGAGCAGGCCCTGGTAGCCGTGCTTGTACGCGATGATTTCCACGTCGGGTGCGATCTCGGTGTAACGCTCGATGAGACCACCCACGGCTGAGGACAGGCACGGGGCGAATCCGCCGGCGGTCAGCAGTGCTACGCGGCGAACGGTCATGGTGCATCAACTCCCAAAAGCAACAGGTCGACTGGAGGTCAGCCTAGTCCTTACGGGCCGCGCCGCCCGCGACGTCTGCGCCGAGGGGCCCGTTCTCCGTCGCCGGGCGGGCCCCGGCGCTCTCCTCACTCCGCGGTGTCCGACACCAATCCCATGTCGACGGGAGTTCCGAGGCTGACAGTGCGGCTCACAGTACACAGTCGGTCCTGGGCCATGCGAACGGCGTTGGGCAGCACCGATTCGGCGTCCTCCTTGCCGGGGCCCTCGAAACGGACGTCGAAGCGGACGTCGATGGGACCGAGGTGATTGTGCAGTTCGTCCCGGAGCTTGTCGGCGCCGATCGTGACCTGAAAGGTCGTGGTGTCGGCCCGGCGGTCGGTGAGGGTGACGACGTCGATCGCGGCGCAGCCACCGATGGCGGCCAGGAGCATCTCGATGGGGTTCAACTGCCCCGCTGCGGTGTCACCGAACTCGAGGCTGTTTCCTTCGGCGTTACGGGCGATGAAGCCTGCGCCGAGTCGTTCGACGGTGACCTCGCGACGGTCCCCGGAGGTGGCGGGGGCAGCAGCGGTCGGTTCTTGGGTGTTCTCGGTCATGAGGCCAAGGTTGGCATATGGCAGAGACGCAGCGGCGGGGGCTCCCCGGAGTGCGCCGAAGTGCGTCCGGACGCCGGTGCCGGCTGTCCGGGAGATCTCGATGGTGATGCCGCGAGGGTACCGGGGAACCAGCGGGTGGAGTTCTGCCGAACGAATCCCGGAGCAGGCCGCCGACGACGAATTTCCTGCCAACTCAGCATGTTTTAAAGAATGTTCAAAGAACAGGGCAACTGCGACGAAGACACAGTTCACCCCACCGTGAGAAAAGACAACCTCCGAGCCGTGGAGATCGGCCGCCCGAAGACAGCTCGACAGCTCGAAAAATCTCCCCGAAACAGGTCCACAAAATAATTTCCCTCCGTGGAACGACACAGGCCATCACCACGGGAAACCAAGCCACCTAAAATCCTCGGCAATCACCCGGGCATGATTACCGATGACCCCTTTCGCCTGGTGCGGGGACCTCAACGTCCCGGCCGGCCACCGGCAGCACTGGCGACGGAACGAACACAGGGTCCGCTGCGGTGAAAACACCATCCGGGTCAGTCCTGTTCGAAAGGCAACGGCCAGGTATGGACAGGCTCGTCGGCATCAACCCCTTCGAGGTAGAGCCGGGACATCTCCCGCAGGGCACTGAGTCGGTCCGCGCCGCGACTCTCCAGCCTCCGTACGCAGTCCAGCTGCCACATGGCGCCGTTCTGTCGTGACAGGCAGCGTCCTTCGATGACTCCGAGATAACGGTTGGCCACTTTGGCGGAGACTCCCGCGCCGGCGAGCCCGTCATGAGCCATGGGCAGGAGGTGCCGGAGCGCCAGCTCATCAGCGGTGACCGTGGAGAAACCCGGCCAGTACATGCGTCCGAGCATCCCCTCACGGGCGCAGTTCATGAAATTGGATTCGGCTGCGGAGAAACTCATCTGGGTCCACACCGGGCGTTCGTCATGGGCAAGCACGGCGAGCAGGCCGTAGTAGAAGACGGCGTTGGCCATCATGTCCACCACGGTCGGCCCGGAGGGGAGCACCCTGTTCTCGACGCGCAGATGGGGCCGGCCGTCCATGGTGTCGTAGATGGGACGGTTCCACCGGTACACGGTTCCGTTGTGGAGCATCAGCTCGGCGAGCTGAGGTGCTGTCCCCTTCTCGACGGTGCTCACCGGGTCCTCGTCCGAGATCTCGGCCAGCAGGGCCGGGTAATAGCGGACATTGTCCTCGAAGAGGTCGAAGATGGAGGTGATCCACCGGTCGCCGAAGGGGACGCGCGGCCGGACGCCCTGGTTCACCAGTTCCACCGAGCGGGTGTCGGCGGCCTGTCGGAAGAGTTCGATGCGGGTCTCGTGCCACAGCGCCTTCCCGCAGAAGAAGGGTGAGTTCGCGCCGATGGCGACCTGCGGCCCGGCGAGCGCCTGAGCGGCATTCCATACCTTGGCGAATTTCTGCGGGGCCACCTGTAGATGTAGTTGAAGTGAGGTGCAGGCGGATTCGGGAGCGATCGAGCTGCTGTAGAACGCCACGTGCTCACCGGAGTGACCTTCGATGTCGATCAGGATGTCTTCGCCCCGGGCGCGCATGATCGCATCGTTGAGTGCGGCATAACGGTTGTTCGCGGTCATCCATCCTTCGCCCAGGTCCTCGGGCATCAGCGTGGGGAGCACCCCGACCGGTACCGGGCGGCAGCCCACCTGTCGTCCGGCATCGCGGACGCTCTGCAGTCGTGCGCGAAGCTCGTCCTCCAGGCCGAAGGCGTCGTCCCCGACCAGGACCCGGGGGGCGATATTCATCTCGACATTGAATCTGCCCAGTTCAGGGACTGTTTCGGGGTCGTCCAACGCTCGTAGGAGTTCGGAATTTTTGCGGCTGGGCCTCAGTTCGTCGTCGACCAGGCTCATCTCGATCTCGAAACCGGTGGTCGGCGCGTCGATATCGAAACTGTGTGTGGCGAGCATCCGTTCGAAGACGTCCAGGTCCTGGCTGACCTTCTCGCGGTACCGCTGACGTTCCTGGTTACTCCATTCCGCTCCGGCGACCTCGGCCCCCATCGTCCACGACCTTCCTGGAAAATCCGTCACGGCCTATGACCGCCTTGGCTTTTCGAGGAAAACACATCGGGCCGGGAATTCGCACCCCGAGCATCTCTTCCACGGCACCGGGACGGGCCGTCGATCGGTCGGGAAAACCGTTCGACAGCCCGTCGTCAACCTGTCGGTGTCATCCGTCTGAGGTGATACTCCGGCGCGTCAGTCGATGGTGTCCTCCGGCGCAGGGCATGAGCAGATCAGGTGTCGGTCGCCGTAGGCTCCGTCGATGCGTCGCACGGGCGGCCAGTACTTCTCGGTCGGCTGTTGCCCGCCGGGGTAGACCGCAGTCACCCGGTCGTAGGGCGCATCCCAGTCGGCGATCACGCACTCTGCCGTGTGCGGAGCACCGCGCAGTGGCGAATCAGCTACTACGACATCGCCGTTCGCAATCTGCTCGATCTCCTGCCGGATGGAGACCATCGCATCGCAGAATCGGTCCAGTTCGATCTTGTCCTCGCTCTCGGTGGGCTCCACCATCAAGGTGCCAGCCACCGGGAAGCTCATCGTCGGGGCGTGGAAACCGTAGTCGATCAACCGTTTGGCGACATCGTCCACGGTCACCCCCGTCTTCTTCGTGATCTCCCGCAGGTCGAGGATGCACTCGTGGGCGACCAGCCCACCGGGCCCGGAGTAGAGCACCGGGTAGCACTCGCGCAGGCGGGCCGCGACATAGTTGGCGTTCAGGACGGCGACCTGGGTGGCCTTCGACAGCCCGGAACCGCCCATCAACCGGATGTACGCCCAGCTGATCGGCATGACCCCCATCGACCCGAAGGGTGCCGCGGCCGCCGCTCCGGGGCTGCTCTCCGGCCCCGCGGTCGGATCCAACGGATGGTTCGGCAGGTAGGGCGCCAGATGCGCGCGTACCCCGACCGGCCCGACACCGGGCCCGCCGCCGCCGTGCGGGATCGCGAAGGTCTTGTGCAGGTTCAGGTGGCTCGCGTCCCCACCGAAGTGACCCGGCTTGGCCTGGCCCACCAAGGCGTTCATGTTCGCGCCGTCGACGTAGACCTGCCCACCGGCCGCATGGACGAGATCACACAGTTCGGTGACCGTGTCCTCGTAGACACCGTGGGTGGACGGATAGGTGATCATCACGGCCGCCAGGATGTCGCGATGGGCGTCGACCTTGGCCCGCAGGTCTTCCAGGTCGACGCTGCCGTCACCTGCTGTCTTGATCACGACGACCCTCATCCCGGCCATGGCCGCGCTCGCCGCATTCGTGCCGTGGGCACTGGCGGGGATCAGACAGACATCGCGTTGTTCGTCACCCTGGGCCCGGTGGTAGGCCCGGATGGCCATCAGCGCCGCCAGCTCACCCGACGCCCCCGAATTGGGCTGCATGGTGACTGCGTCATATCCGGTGATGGTGGCCAGCCACTGTTGCAGGTCGGAGACGATACGGCGGCTCCCCCTGGTCTGGTCGGCCGGGGCGAAGGGGTGGATATGCGCGAACTCGGGCCAGGTGATGGCCTGCATCTCGGTGGCGGCATTGAGTTTCATGGTGCACGAACCCAGTGGAATCATCCCGCGGTCGAGCGCGTAGTCCCGGTCGGCGAGACGACGCAGATAGCGCATCATCTGGGTCTCGGAGTGGTAGGTGTTAAAGACGTCCGCGGTCAGGAAGTCGGTGGTCCGCCGCAGCGGCCGAGGCCATTCCGGTCCGTCCGAGACCGGGTCGACGTCCTCCGTGAGTCCGAAACACCCCAGGACGGCTGCGACATCGGCCGACGTGGTCGCTTCGTCGAAGCTGAAGGCCACCGTGTCCTCGTCGACCTGCCACAGGTTGTAGCCGCGCTCGGCGGCCTCCTGCAGGACCTTGGCCGCTCGTCCCGGTGCCCGCACGGTCAGCCGGTCGAAGAAGACCGACGACCCCAGCTCGTATCCGGCAGCGAGGAGAGCCTGCTCCGCGGTGCGGGCGTGCCCGTGCACCCGGGTCGCGATCCTCCGCAGCCCGTCCGGCCCGTGGTAGACGGCATACATGGCGGCGATCACGGCCAACAGGACTTGCGCCGTACAGATGTTGCTGGTGGCTTTCTCCCGCCGGATGTGCTGTTCCCGGGTCTGCAAGGCCAGCCGATAGGCCGGGCGTCCCGCAGCGTCGACGCTGACCCCGACCAGCCGCCCGGGCATCGTCCGGGCCAGGGGCTCACGGACGGCCAGATAGCCGGCGTGAGGCCCACCGAAGGCCATCGGCACACCGAAGCGTTGTGAGGTGCCCACCGCGATATCCGCGCCCCACTCCCCCGGCGCGGCCAACAAGGTCAACGCGAGCAGATCCGCTGCCGCGGTCACCAGGCCGCCCTGGGCGTGGACAGCCTCGGCGAGTGTCCGCCAGTCCTGGAGGGCACCGTCGAGTCCGGGATACTGCACGACCACTCCGAAGACCGGCCGTCCCAGAGAGATCGCGGTCAGGGCCTCCACGCTGTCGACGGCGGCGAGATCCGCGACGAGGACGTCGATGTCGAGGGGCAGCGCACGCGACCGGATGACCGCGAGGGACTGCGGAAAAACCTGCTCGTCGACCACCAGCACGGCTTCCTTCGCAGCCCGGGTGGCCCGACGCATCAAGGTCATGGCCTCAGCAGCCGCGGTGGCCTCGTCCAACAGCGAGGAGTTCGCGACGTCCAGACCGGTCAGATCGGCGATCATCGTCTGGAAGGAGAGCAGGGCCTCCAACCTTCCCTGGGAGATCTCCGGCTGGTAGGGCGTGTACGCGGTGTACCAGCCGGGGTTCTCCAGAACGTTCCGCTGGATCACCGCGGGCAGGACCGTGTTGTGGTACCCCAACCCGATCAACGAAGTCTTCAGGACGTTCTGAGCAGCGATCTGCCGTAATTCGTCCAGGACCTGGCGTTCACCGTCCGCAGCCTCCACGGCGAGAGGACCAGGATCGCGCAGACGCGCCGGAAGAGTGGCATCCACCAGCGACGCCAGATCGGGTCGTCCAACGACCTGCAGCATGTCGGCGATGTCTTCGTCACGCGGACCGATGTGGCGGGCGACGAATTCCGGCAGAGGACGGGGCTCGGTGGTCACGGGCACTCCTAGAGTCCGGCACCGCGGACGCGGCGTCGCGTGCTCCCCCGCTTGTCACCCGCCCAGGGCTTCAAGGTGCCTGATCGCACGGTCCGGGTGCCTGAGAGGTTCCGGGGATGCTTGCCCCTTCGGCGCTCGACCTCGACGCTGAGGCCGGTCGAGACTCTCCCGTGCGACATGACGGCGCCGTCAGGCTAGCATCGCCGCTCCCGCAGAGACACGGGGTACCAAAGAAACTGAATTCGCGTCGGATCCGCTCACCCCGTGCGGCGGCTGCGCCGTCGTACGGACAGCTGGTCGTCGGACGACCCGTCGGCGGCGACGTCTTCGCCCAGGTGTTCCCGAGGCAGCGGGGCCAGATCCCCCTCCACTTCACGCCATACCCGGCCCACAGCGATCCCGAAGACCCCCTGCCCGCCCTGGACCAGGTCGACCACCTCGTCGGTGGAGGTGCATTCGTACACCGATGCGCCGTCGCTCATCAAGGTGATCTGGGCGAGGTCGTCGACGCCCCGCTCACGGAGGTGTTCCACCGCCACCCGGATCTGCTGCAAGGACACCCCCGTGTCCAGGAGCCGTTTGACGACCTTGAGCACCAGGACGTCCCGGAAGCTGTACAACCGTTGCGACCCGGATCCGGTGGCGCTCCGGATGGACGGTTCTACCAGACCCGTCCTGGCCCAGTAGTCGAGTTGGCGGTAGGTGATACCGGCTGCGCGCTGGGCCATGGAACCCCGGTATCCGGCGTCGGAGTCGAACGTGGGCAGGTCGTCGTCGAAGAGGACACCCTGTGCACTGCCGGAATGCGGACCGGCCTTCCCCTCGTTCGTAGGGCTCACCACGACTCCTTCACGATCGCGCCCGGTCGATGACCGGCGAGACTTCGGTCATCCATGACCCTTACTCACCACACCCGAGAAGTCCGGGCACATTTTTCTTCCTGAAAGTCCCTGCCATCCACACGACCCCGCGCCCACGAAGGGGTACTGCGACCGTACGATCCTGCATCGGACACGTCAACGACCAGCCTGCCGACACGCCGAAAGCCCAGGACACAGGCCTGTAGCGCCTTCTTTCCGGGGTCTGTGGAATACCGTCGTCATCTCTCGTCCCGGGGCGGCATGTCGGGTTCGGCCGGTCCGCCGGGTTGGTCGAAATCCTCGGCGGAGACCTGATCCAGGAAAGCCCGGAATCGTTCGACCTCGTCGTCCTCGTCGTCGGCCACGGCGATCCCGGCCTCGTCGATGAGTTCCTCACCCGCCCGGATCGGAGACCCGGTGCGCAGCGCGAGCGCGATCCCGTCGGACGTCCGCGAACTGACCTGGGTGCCGTCGTCGAAGACCAGTGCGGCATGGAAGACCCCGTCACGCAGTTCGAGGATGCGGACCTCCTGCAGGGAACGTCCCAGCGCCGTGATGACATCGACCAGCAGGTCGTGGGTCAACGGACGAGGTGGGATCACCCCTTGTTGGGCGTAGGCGATGGCTGCGGCTTCGGCCGCGCCCACCCAGATCGGGAGATAACGGTCCCCTTCGCGCTCACGCAGCAGCACGATCGGCTGGTTCGTGGGCATCTCGACGCGGACGCCGAGGACATCTAGGTCCTTCACAACTTCTACGATACGTCCCTTCTCCGGGTAGGTATGAGCCGCGGGGCGATCCGATACGCAGCGACTTTCGGCACGGGCGCCCGACATGGACAGGCCTCCTGGACCGCGGAGGAGTCCGGGGTCCAGGAGGCCTGAGGTCCTGTCTGCTGGGATCGACGGTTCGCTCCGCTGGGGCCTAAGGCCATGGACGCGGGGAACCGCGGCCGGTCAGGAGTAGTGCCGGGGAGCGGTGTAGAAGATCAGGCGGAACTTCCCGATCTGGACCTCGTCGCCGGTGCGCAGCGACATGCGCTCGATCCGTTGACGGTTGACGTAGGTGCCGTTCAAGGAGCCGACATCGCGGACGACGAAGGCATCGCCCTCCTGCTCGAAGAGGGCGTGCTTACGGGAAACCGTGACATCGTCCAGGAAGATGTCGCTGTCGGGGTGGCGCCCCACGGTCGTCAGGGGTGCATCGAGGAGGAAACGTGCGCCGGCGTTGGGGCCTCGCAGCACCAGCAGAAGAGCGGTGTCGGGTCGCAACGCATCGATGGTGGCGAGATCGTCCGTCGACAACCCGCGATCGTGCTCGACATGCGCCTCAAGGTCGCCAAGACTCGTGAGACGCATGGTCATCGGGTCTTGCTGGCGAGATGGGTTCTCGCGGGGACGGTCGATCACCGTCGGTCACCTTCTTTCGAGGGCACATGCGGTCGGAGCAGAGAACCAGGTTATCCCATCGGATAACCCAGTTCGCAGCTCACAGGGGAAGCGTCACCCACCGGTCAGGTTGGGACAACGCCGACGATTCAGGACAATTCAGCCGAATAGGCTGCCACGTCGAGCAGACCGTCGGCCGTAGAGGGGTCGACGACCGACATCTCGAACATCCAACCCTCACCGTACGGATCGGAGTTGACCAGCTCCGGAGAGGAGTCCAGGGCGCTGTTCACCGCGGTGACCTCGCCGGTGAGAGGGCTGTACAGCTCGCTCACGGACTTCGTCGACTCGATCTCCCCGCAGGAGTCCCCTGCGGAGACTGCGGAGCCCACCTCGGGAAGACTGACGTAGACGACGTCCCCAAGGGCATCCTGCGCGAAACTCGTGATGCCGACCCGGACGATATTGCCTTCTCCGCGCCGCACCCACTCGTGCTCCGCGGTGTACCGCAGGTCCGCGGGATACTCCAGTTCGCTCATGACGCTCCTTCGCCCTTCTTCCTGGTTCTTCGGAGCCGGGAAGAGTCCCGACTGGGGTCTCCCGTGCCGCTCCACGGTGTAGCGGGTACGCGACACCGGTTCGCCCCCGAGCCTAGGGTCAGCCGAGGTGCTCTGCAACGAATTCGGCGAAGCCGCTTCGAACTGTGTCCGTGTGCGCTCGTGGATCATCCGTTCCCGCGGTGGCCGGTTCGGTGATCGACTCCCCAGGACCTGATGCCAGCCAGGGCACCCCGCCCAGGTGAGATGCCTCGCGGCTCCGGGGCCCGAGCTGAGCTCCCGGGAAGATGCCGGCTGTGATCGAGGCGGCACCGAGTGCGGGCGAAAAGGCCACCGGCGAAAAGCACCCCGCCCCACGGCGGAACGGTTATTCCACAGGGAACGGCACATAGCCACCACAACGGATGAAACGTAACATTTCGATGTCGACTCGCGACGACGGTGTCTCCTTCGGTTCCCCGCGAACGGACAGGACGCACGCTGAACCCAGCCTTTCTCGGTGAGGAGAGATCATGTCCGTCACACCTGCCCGTCGGCGTCGTCATCTGATGCCGGTCATCGCCCTGGCTGTCGGATCCTTCGGGGTCTTCCCCCTGAGTTCTTCCGCAGTCCCTCCGGTGGCCCTCCAGGAGAAAGGCGCTGAAGACGTCGACGTCACGGGCGGAGGTCACGCCGCCCGACGGATCGCCTTGCTCTCCGAGACCCGGACCGTCCTTCCCAATGTGGACGACGACTCCGGACGATGTGCCATCCCCGACGGGAAACTGGTGAAATTCGTCCAGGCGAGCACCTGCCACGACGGCGCCGACAATGTCGTCAACGGCCCCGAGGACGCCAAGGACCTCACCCTGGTGCGACTCCCCGCGATCAAGGACATCGACCGGAAGGCCACCGCCACACTCTCCGTCCCGGCCAAGGCAAAAGGAAAGGTCCGGGTCTTCGTCAAGAAGGGAAACGGCTGGACGCCCGGGCTGGCTCTGCCCGCCCGGATCACCGCCGAGCAATTACGAGCCGGGATGACCTTCGGGGTCGAGGCGACCGATGTCATTCGGGACAGCAGGATCTTCGATGGCGCGTTCTCCCTCGATCTCCAGGTCCGCGAGGGAAGACGGATCAGTCGCGCCCGACTGGACCTCCAGGTGGCAAAGCTGACGCCGTTCTCCACCGAGGAACTGGAGAAGGTCGTCACCCTCAGGAGCACAGGAGACAACCAGAGCAGCCCCAACTGGCCTGCTGCGGACATCCGGAAGATCGGATCGACTGTGCCGGTACGGACCCGGGTCGTCGACGGCTTCGTGAGCCAGTGGTCCCAGGACCATTTCGAAGGCATGTACGCCTCGATGGACCAGGGAGGCCGCCGACAGAGCATCCGGGTCCTGGCGCTGTCCCATCGCAATATTCCGGGGAAGAACGAATGGTTCGGCTTCCGCGGGAAGGACATCGGCGTCATCGCGTTGACCGGACCCCAAGGCGACACCTCCTTGGAATCGACCGGGAATGTCGAAGCCATCGGTGCCTACACGAAGAACGGCCGCACCTATCGGGCAGGACGGCTGATCATGGGGCACACCCCTCACAACCCGTACGGCACCATGTCACAGGTCCAGCGCTCCTTCTTCGAATCGAACGCCGAACAGCGACCGATCTATCTGGACACGGTCTTCCTGTCGGTCGGTCACGTCGACGAGATCTTCCAGGTCGTTCCGGCCAGGAACGAACGAGGATGGGTCTTCGCGACCGCCAGCCCTCAGGACGGGATCGCCCTGTTGAAGAAGGTCAGTGCTGCAGGACAAGGCGGGCAGCGCATCGCCAACCCGCCCAAGGTCAAGGACGACCCACCTCCGATGCCCCTCACGGTGGACGAGGCGCTGAAGTCTCCCGACTTCGTCCGGGCCAACGAGATCGCCCACAAGCGCATCGAGGCGAATGTGAACACGCTGAAGAGGGAACTCGGCTTCACGGACAAGGACTTCCTGCGGATCCCGGTGCTCTTCGAGCGGTCCCGCATCGACGGTGTGCCTCAGCCCCCGGACACCGGCGGCATGGTGGAGGGACCGGCCAGCGATGTCCCGGTGCTCGACGGCAACCGCTCTGCGGACGTCGTCGACCATCGCAGGCATGGGGATGCCGGAGAACGCACCGGCGGCGAAGCACAGCTGGGCACCCGTAATCTCCGGGCCGCGATCCCTTCCGGGGTGAACGGTCTGCCTTTGGACCGTCAGCGCATGCTCGTCCCGGAGCAGTTCGGACCGAAGTTGAACGGCAAGGATGTCTTCGCCGAGGCGATCACCGCGGCGCATGCCAAGGACGGTAAACGTGTCGGTTATGTCGACACCTACTACCAGTACCACCTGTTCGGCGGGGAACTGCATTGCGGGACCAATGTCTTCCGGAAGATCCCGATGAGCTGAGACGCCTCTCGCCGGGGCGGCGACACGGACGACCCTCGAAGTAAGGTGAGGCTAGCCTCATCTCAACTCTCCTTGGCCGCCCTGCCCCGACGAGGAATCATCGCGATGCGCACCACCCAGCACACCACCGACGACACCCAGACCACGACCCCAGCCACCCCCTTCGCCCCCTACGGCATCTCAGCAGACCCCACAACCGAAGACTTCTGGACCATCCCGTCCCCCACCGCCGTCCCCTCACCCGACGGCGGCTGGACCGTACTCTTCCGCTGGCGAGGCAGCCCCGCCACCCTCGACTTCGAAAGCTGGTCACCCCCACTACCCCTCACCCGCTGGCAGGACAGCGACTGCTGGTACGCCACTGTCCCCATGCCCGCCCGCCTCCGCGCCACCTATCGCATCCGCACCGACGACGGCCACCACGCCGACCCGCTCAACCCCGTCGGCGCAGGCGGTGAAAGCTCCATCGTCGCCACCCCCGACGCCCCCGCCCAACCCCACTGGCCGAACATCGGACCCGACGACGTCCTCCCCCTGCCACGCACCCGGGTGCGGTGGAACAGCCACCGCCTCGGAGGACGCCGCACCGTGCGCATCCACCCGGCCGGAGGAGGCGGACCGGCCGTGCTCCTCCTCGACGGAGACGACTGGCTCCACCTCCACCCAGCCATGACCGCAGTCGACTCCGCCGTCGCAGCCGGAGAGATGCCCCCGGTCACCCTCGTCTTCGTCCCCGCCAAGGACCGCGGCACCGAGCTCGGCTGCCGACCCGACCTGTGGGAAGCCGTCCGCGACGAACTGCTCCCGCTGATCTCGCAGACCGACACCCCGGCCGAACTGGACCGGATCACCGTCGTCGGCCAAAGCCTGGGCGGGCTGAGCGCCCTGTACGCCGCATTGGAATTCCCCGACCTCGTCTCCCGGGTCGCCTGCCAGTCCGGAGCATTCTGGTGGACGCCTCAGACCGCAGACCTGAACTCCCCCCTCGACGGCCCCGCCGGCGGGACCATCGCGGCACGACTCCGAGAAAAACCCGACCTCAGCCGCCTGAAAATCGCCTTCGACCTGGGCGAACACGAAGAGCACATGCGATCCCACTGCGAAACAGTCGAAGAACTCACCCGCCGCGCCGGCGCCACCGTCCACGTGACCAGATCGGCCGCCGGACACGACCGCGCAGGATGGCGACACGCCCTGCTCAGAGACATCGCCTGGCTGCTGACCTGACAAATCCGCGCGACCACCGCATCAACAGCACCGTCACCGAGTCACCGTCACCGCATACGAACCATCACCGACAAGCAACTCACGATGAGTGCCCTCCCCGACCACCACCCCCTCGTCGAGCACCAACACCCGATCAGCGACGTCCAACAACGCAGGACTGGTGGTGAACACGATCGTCGTCCGACCGCGACGCATCCGCACCACCTCACGCGCGATACGCTGCTCCGTCACCGCGTCCACCGCCGTCGTCGGATCATGCAGGACCAACACCTCGGCATCAGCCGCCAAAGCACGGGCCAGGGACAACCGCTGACGCTGCCCCCCGGAGAGATTCGCACCCCGATCCCGTACCTCGTAGTCGAGGCCCTCCCGATGCAGAGCGACGACATCGGACAACATCGAGGCCGACACCGCCTCCGACACCGACCGACTCCTCCCCGACGGATCAATATTCGACCGGAGCGTCCCGGCGAAGATCTCGCCGCTGTGTGGATTCACCAGCAGATGCTCACGCACCGCCGACACCGGAAGCTCCGCCAACGGCCTGCCACCGACCCGCACCACACCCTCGTAACACCCTGGCGCGGCCTGCAGAGCCAGAACGGACATCAGATCGACGGCCAGCTGCGGACGAATCGCCGCCACCGCGACGAAACCACCGGCCGGAACAGAGAAAGACACACCCTGCAGCGCCCGATGGCGGAGCCCGTCGACCTCGACCGCACCCCCCTGAAGCGGGCCTCCCGCTCCCGGCTCCGCCACCGGCGGCACCGAGAGCACCGACGCCATCCGCTCCGCCGACGCCCTTGCCACCATCACATACTTGGGCATCTCCGAGAACAACCGCAGCGGCTCCATGATGAACTGCGCCAAACCCACAGCCATGATGAGTTCCCCGACACCGATCCGTCCCTCCACGGCCAACCAACCCGCCGTCAAGGTCACCGCAGAAGCCAACGAAGCATTCAACGCCAAAGCCGTACCGGCATAAACCCCGTTGATCCGGGCCACGGTGATCGCCTGCCGTCTCGCCTCCGTACTCACCGTCCGATAGGACGCAAAAGCCGCATGCGGGCCACCGAAACCGTGCAGCGGACGCAGACCGGCGATCAGGTCGGCAACCTTCGCCCCCGCACGCGCCACCTTGACCTGCTGCTCCTTGGTACTCGCCCCGATCCGGGCCGACAACACGCTGAGCACCGAAAGGATCACGAGCGTTCCCACCATGACCAGGAAACCCAGCCATGGACTCGCCACGCTCAGAGCCACCGTCGCGATCGCCAACGAGACCAGTGCACTGATCATCATCGGCACGACTTCGACGATGTCCGCCGCCTGATCCGCGTCCTCGGTGGCGATGACCAGCATCTCCCCGGACTTCACGTCGGCACCCGCCGCCGGTCGAAGACCACAAGCCGCGACCTCCACCCGCCAACGGTGAGCCTCCGTCGTATTGGCCTTCTGCAAGATGCGCATCCCGAAACGCCAGGACAAGGACACCGTCGCAATGGTCACAGCCAGGACCGCGACCGACAGGGCCAGCGCCTGCCAACTCCGATCCGCCGTCAGATTCCCGACGATCCGCCCGAGCACGATCGGCAGGGAGGTCTCACCCGCCTGGTAGAGACACATCAACGCCGTGCCCCCGGCGACCGCACCGATATTCCGACGGATCGCCGTCGCCAGGATGCTGCCGCCCGTCACCTCCCGCCCCTCAGACACGGTCATCGATATGCCGGGCGACCGCCTCAGGGGTGCGCAAGGACAACAGCTCCCGGATGGTGATCACCGCGCCGAACTCCCGACGGAGCAGACCGACCAACCGGATCGCCGACATCGAATGTCCACCGAGATCCAGGAAATCACCCACGGCGCTGACCTCCTCCTCATCCAGGTCGAGGGTCTCCGCGAAGAACTCGCACACCACGGTCTCCGTCCCGGTCTGCGGGCCACGCTCTCCCGCGGACGTCAAGGCCCCCAACGGTTTCGGCTCGGGAAGGGACGCCGTGTCCGCCTTACCGTTCACCGTCAACGGGATCGCCTCGACCTGGGCGTAATGCGTCGGGCACATGAAATCCGGTAACCCGGCTCCCACCTGCGAAGCCACGTCGGCCAACGAACCACCGTCCACCACGAGATAGATCGCCAACCGGTAAGCCCCGTCGACCTGAGGATCGAGCTGAGCCACCGCTGCGGCGACCTGGACCGCCGGGTGGGCCGAGAACGCCGCCTCGACCTCCCCGAGCTCGACCCGGTGCCCACGAATCTTCACCTGCTGATCGGTACGCCCCAGATACGTCAGATTCCCGTCAGGTCGACGGAGCACCAGATCACCGGTGCGATACATGCGCTCACCAGGACGACCGAAGGGCGAAGCCACAAACCGGTGCGCACTCTGACCGGGCTGACCGAGATAACCCCGGGCGATCCCGATCCCCGCAACGTACAACTCCCCGGGCACCCCGTCAGGAGCCGGGCGCAACCACTGGTCGAGCACGTACACCTCGGTGTTGTCGATCGCCACCCCGACGACCGGGTCCGGGCACTCGAAGGTTCCCACCCCCAAGGTGTTGATGGTGTATTCGGTGGGCCCGTACAGGTTGTAGCCGACCGTGCCTTCTGTATCGGCGAGCCGCTGCCACAAGGCCGGTGTCACCGCTTCACCGCCCAACAGGACCAGAGCCGGCCGACCGGCCGGGTCGTCGAGCAACCCCTCGGACAACAGCTGCTGGGCATAGGTCGGTGTCACATTGACCACGTCGATCCCGTGCTCACGGCAGTAAGCGACCAGGGCAGGGGCGTCACGTCGCAGGTCCTCGTCACAGACGTGCACCTCGTGCCCGTCCGCCAACCACAGCAGCTCCTCCCAGGACATGTCGAAGGCGAAGGAGACGGTGTGCGCCACGCGGAAGATCCGGTGGACGTGCTCGGCCAGCACCGGTTCGAAGATCCGACGTTGATGGTTGAGCAACATATTGGTCAACCCGGCGTATTCGGTCACCACGCCCTTCGGCCGGCCGGTCGAACCGGAGGTGTAGATCGTGTACGCGGCGTGACGTAGACGCTGCGGATCCTCCGGGGCGAAGGTCACGAAGGGTTCGACCTGCGGCAACGGACGGTCCAGTTCGATCAGGTCGCCGGTCAACCGCGAGGAGACTCCGCTGACGGTGAGCACCACGTCCGGTCGGGCGTCCTCGACGATCATGGCGATCCGCTCGTCCGGATGGTCCAGCTCCAGGGGCACATAGGCGGCTCCGGCCCGCAGCACGGCGAAGACGGCGACGATCGAGTCCACCGATCGTGGGATCGCGATCCCCACGGTGCCCTCGACGCCGATCCCCCGGGCGACCAGTACCCCGGCCAAAGCCCGACTCCGGTCCCGGAGCTCACCGAAGGTCATCCTCCGGCAACCGGAGACGAGAGCCACCCGCTCAGGATCGCGGTCGGCAGCCCGGTCGAAGAGGTCGACCACGGTGTCCGTGCCGATGTCCGTGTGCGTCGAGTGCTCGGGCTCCGGGGCCAGACCCGGCAATGCTCCGACCCGACCGGAAGCCGCCGCCAGGCCGGTGAGTGTCCGCACGTAGTCGTCGAGGAGCCGACCGGCGTCGAATCCGGCGATGCACCGGTGTTCCACCTTGATCGTGATCCGCTCCCCCGGGGTCACCACCCAGGTGAACGGGTAGTGGGTGGAGTCGTCGGAGCGCACCTCCGTGATGCCGTGGCGGAGGTTCATCTCCTGGAAGGCGTCCTCGTCCAGGAAGTTCTGCAACACGAACAGGTTGTCGAACAGGATGTCCTGGCCACTGGCCCGTTGGATCTCACCGAGACCGAGATCTTCGTAGTCCATGGCGTCGACCCTGGACGTCTGCACCGCCGACAGGTACTCCCCGACCGTCTGCTCCGGGCGGGCCCGGGTCCACATGGGGACGGTGTTGAGCAACACCCCGACCATGTCGGACAGCCCTTCACCTTCCCGGCCGGAGACGGTCACCCCGAAGACCGCGTCGTGACGGCCGGTGTAGGCCCCGAGGAAGAGACCGAAGGCGCCGGTCAGCAGTGAGTTCAGGGTGACGCCGTGGGCTCTGGCCGCTTCGTGGAGGTCTGCCGTCTGCTCGGCGGACAGCGTACGGACGAAGGCCGGCGGCAGGTCGGTCAGCAGGTCGGGTTCCGGGCCGGCGAGCAGTGTAGGTCCTGACAGGTCGGCGAGGTGCTCAGCCCAGAACTGTTCCGACGAAGCGCGATCGGCAGAGGCGACGGCCCGGGCATGGTCCTCGAAGGAGGGCGCGGCCGGACCGAGGTCAGGCTGCTTCCCGGCCAGTGCGCTTTCGTAGGCGGTGAACAGGTCCCGCAGCACGATCTCGCGGGACCACCCGTCCCAGAGCAACAGGTGGTAGCTCAGGAGCAGCCCGTCCCGCCCGTCGGGTCGACGTACCACGGTCAGTCGGATCAGCGGCGGAGCGGTCAGGTCGAAGGAAGTCCGACGGTCCGCGGTACGCAGGAGGTCGAGTTCGGCGTCGTCGGCGACCTCGACCGTGCGGACCTCGACCCGGCGGTCCGGGCTGAGGACCTGGACCGGGTTACCGTCCGCGTCGGTGTCGAAACCGGCCCCGACGACAGGATGCCGGGCGATCACTGCGGACATCGCCACCGACAGGGCCGAAGGGTCCAACCGGCGTGTGAAACCGAAGTAGTTCTGTGCCACATAGCCTCCGGTGGTATCGGCCAGCTGGTCCTGGAAGTACAGCCCTCGCTGGAGCGGACCGACCGGGGCGCTGCGTTCGACGGACGCCGCGCCCTCCGCGACGGACCCCAGTGCCTGCAACCAGTGCTCGGTGATCTCGTCGGAGATGCCCTCGACCAGGGTGAAGGTCGCGTACAGGATGCCGGTGGACGCCTCGGTCCAGGCGTTGACCTCCACGGCGTACGGACTGGCAGCGGTTTCCTCACCGGTGGGCAGCGCCTGTTCGTCGCTGCTTCGGCCGAGATAGTTGAAGAGCACCTGCGGGTGCGCGGTCAGCAGCGGGGCGGTCTGCGGGTTCAGGTAGCGCAACTGCCCGTAGGCGATGTGACCGGTCTCGTCGGGCTGCCGTCCGATGAGTTCGCGGGCCGCTGCCACCGGATCGGTGTGCGCGGTGAGCCGCACCGGGGCGATGGCGGTGAACCAACCGATCGTCCGGGTGTAATCGTGTCCTTCGGCGGCGGGCACCCGGCCGTGCCTTTCCAGGTCGATCGCCAGGTCGGCCGGTGTGTCCTGCACCTGGGTCAGCGCGACCCGCAGTGCGCCGCACAGCAGCTCGGTCACGGGAATGCCGTACGAGGTGGGCGCGAGACAGCGCACTCGTTCGCTGGTCACCGGGTCGAGTGCCACCGTGATCTCCCGTCGGGGGCCGAGTTCGGTGACCAGCGCAGGCGCGTGGAGGATCTCCCGCCAACGCCCCAGGCTGTCGACGGTGGTGACGGCCCCGACGGTGAGCGCTTCGGCGTATTCGGCGTAGGGAGTGGTCGCCGGGGCGAGTTCTTCCCCTCGGAGTGCTGCGGCGGTGTCCTCCAGGAGGATCAGCCAGGACACGGCGTCGACGGCGAGATGGTGGACGGCGATCACCAGCGTCCTGGTGGTTTCCGACCAGCTGAAGACGATGGTCTCACCGGATTCGGGGTCGAGCAGGGTGGAGGCTTCTTGCGCGGCGACGGCGATGTCATCGGTGGAGGAACGGATCACGGCGGGTTTTCCGGTGGGATCGGTCCGCAGGTTCCACACCCCGTGGTCGACGTCCAGCCGTATCCGCAGAGCCGGGTGAGCGGCGACGACGGTTCTCGCGGCTCGCTCCACGTCGTCGTATCCGATTCCCTCCGCTAGCGGCACGGCTCTGGCCTGGGCGAAAGCACGTAGTCCGCCGCCCAGTTCACGCTGTCTGAGGATGATCGGGGTGGGCGCGACCGGGCCGTCCTCACGGCGGCTCGGTCGCGCGGTCGGCGACGGGGTGGCCGTCGACGGGCTGCATTCTGCGAGATGACCGGCCAGGGCTGCGGGCGTCTTGAACAGGAAGAGGTCGCGAGGCGTGACCGACAGTCCGGCTGCTCTGGCCCGGTTGACCACGGTGATCGCGACGATGCTGTCGCCTCCTGCCGCGAAGAAATCGGTGTCCGGACCTGTGCCGGGGTGGTCCAGGGTCTGCGAGAAGATCTCGACCAGTGCGGGGAGCGCAGAGCCGGTGGTGGTCGGTGCGGCGGACTCTGGTGTCGCATTCCGGGTCAGGGCGTCCCGGTCCAACTTCCCGTTGACGGTCAGCGGCAGGGTGTCGACGGTCCGGATCCGTCCCGGGACCATGTGTGCGGGCAGTGTCGTGGCCAGTCGTTCTGCCAGGTCTTGCGGGGCTCGGCCCACTACGTGCGCCACCAGGTGGTCGCCGCTGTCCGCGACGGTGACGGCCACGTCCACCACGCCTTCGAAGGTCCGGATCACGGATTCGACCTCGCCGAGTTCGACCCGGAATCCCTTGAGTTGGACCTGGTCGTCGGCGCGACCGGCGAACACCAGTTCGCCGTCGATGGTGCGATGAGCGAGATCGCCGGTGTGGTACATCCGGGAGCCGTCGGCAGCGAAGGGGTCCGCCACGAAACGTCCAGCGGTCAGAGCCTGCCGTCCCAGGTATCCCGCTGACACCTGGTCGCCGGCGACGTAGATCGCCCCGGTCCGGCCGGGGGGAACCGGATTCAGTCGGTCGTCCAACAGGTGTACGCGCAGTCCGGGGATCGGGCCGCCGATGGGGCTGACCGTCTCCTGGGAGGTGAAGTCTTCGCCGGTCAATACCCGGTGGGTCACGTGCACGGTGGTCTCGGTGATGCCGTACATGTTGACCAGTTCGGGTGAGTCGACGCCGTGTCGGTCGATCCAGCCCCGCAGACGCTCCAGGTCCAAGGCTTCGCCACCGAAGATGATCCGACGCAGCGCGGGCAACGGTTCCCCGGCGTGTCGGTCGGCTTCGATGAAGCGGTAGAAAGCCGACGGCGTCTGGTTGAGAACGGTCACCCGGTGTTCCCGGACGAGACGGTGGAAGTCCGTCGGGGAACGGGTCAACCCGTAGTCCGGCACGATCAGTTCACCGCCGTACACGAGCGCACCCCACAACTCCCAGACCGCGAAGTCGAACGAGTACGAATGGAACTGGACCCATACGTCGTCGGGTCCGAAGCCCATGTCCGGTTGGGTGTTGGCGAGCAGGGTCACCACGCTGGAGTGGGTGACGACGACCCCCTTGGGACGGCCGGTCGACCCCGAGGTGTAGATCACGTAGGCGGGATCGTGCCAGCCGGGTTCGCGCCTGTCTCGTGTGGGCGTCACCTCCGTGTCCGGGTCCCTCCCCGGCACGAGGATCCGGGCCTCGGACCCGTTCTGCGCCAGGAGGGCCGCGAAACGTTCCTCGTGCTCCGGGGCCACCAGGACCACCTGGGGTGCGGAGTCGCTGAGGACATAGGCCAGCCGCTCGTCCGGGTAAGCCGTGTCCAGGGGAACATAGGCGCCGCCTGCGCTGACGACGGCCAGAAGGGCCACCACCTGCTCAACGGTCCGTGGCAGGGCGACGGCGACCCGTCGTCCGGGCCGGACCCCGGCGGCACGCAGAAGATCGGCCAGGTCGTCCTTGGTCTCGGCCAGTTCACCGTAGGTCACGGACCGGGTCTGCCCGTCGAGAGAGCACTGGGTGACGGCGGGCGCTGCCGGGTCACGGGTCGCCGCGGCGTCGAACAGTCCGCTGAGCGTGGCCGTTGCGACGGGGTGGACCAGCCGGTCCGGTGCGGCCGGCAGCTGGCCGACCTGTTCATCGGGACGCTCCAGGAGCGCGGTGATCAGCTGGACGAACCGCTGCAGGATCGACCGGGCTCCGGCTTCGCGAAGGAGCGCACTGTCGTAGATGAGGCTGAGGAGCGGCCCGCCGGACGGTGTCCGTCCGACGACCAGGGTCAGCGGGTAGTGCGGCGCGCCCTCGTTGACGATATCGGTGACGACGAGTGTGTCGCCGAGGCGGCGGAGCATGTTCACATCGGTCGCCATGTCGAAGACCACGAGGGTGTCGAACAGTGATCCGACTCCGGTGCGGCGGCCGATCCGGGCGAGTGAGACGTGCTGGTGTGGCAGCGTCCGGCTCTGGTGGTCGCGGACCGCGGCCAGTAGTTCACCCGCAGTGTTCTCGGCCGTCCAGCTGGCCCGCAGCGGAACGGTGTTGATGAACAGCCCGACCATGTCCTCGATGCCGGGGACATCTGCGTCGCGTCCGGAGACGGTCGACCCGAAGACCACGTCCTGGGAGTGCAGGATGCCACCGAGGGTCAACGCCCAGGCGGTGTGCACGGCGACGCTGAGTGGCACGCCCGCGGTCTGTGCCGCGGCGTCGAGGTCGGTCGTCGGTTCGACGCAGACGTCGGAGAAGGCAGTGGAGGGTGTGTGTCCTTCGGCCACCAGGGACGGCCCGGGCAGTCCGTCGAGTTCGGCTTCCCACACCCGGTCGGCCTCGACATTGTCGCGGCGGGTGAGCCAGCCGATGTAATCGGAGAATCCTCCACGTACGGAAGCACTTCCCGGCTCGTGATATTCGGCGAGCAGTGTGCGCAGCATCGGAGGAACCGACCAGCCGTCGGCAACGATGTGGTGAACGGTCTGCACGAGGGCCTTGCGGTCGGAGTCCGGGTCGAGGAGCAGACCGAAACGCATCGGCGGGTCTACGGCCAGATCGAAACCGGTTTTCCGGTCCTGGGTGGCGTAGTCGTGGATCTCCTCGTCGGTGAGTCCCGGCCGGGAGATCGTGACGAACGGCGCGTCGAGACCCTCCTCGAGGACGGAGACGACCCGGCCGTCCTTCAGGGCGACGAAGCGGGCGGCCAGGTTCGGGTACAGGACGAACAGGCGGTTCGCCGCTGCCGCCAGCCGTTCGACGTCGATCTCGCCGGACAGGCTGAGGACCTGCTGCTCGACGTAGCTGTCGGCGGAGTCGTCGTCGAAGACCGAGTGGAAGTACAGCCCTTCCTGGAGAGGGGTCAACGGCAGGATGTCGCGCAGCGCGGGGCTGTCGAGGACGTCGATGTCGTCCTGGTCGAGCCGGACCAGCGGGAAGTCGCTGGGTGAATGGCGCCCTTCCTCGAGTGCGGACAGCCCGAGGAGGGCCTCCCGGTAGTACTCCCCGAGCCTGTCCACGTCTGCGTCGGTGAACACTCCCTCGGGCCAGGAGACGGTGGTGACCAGCTCGTATTCACCCGTCGCGGAGGGTTCGACGATGGCATTGAACTCGAGTGCGCGGGGCAGACGCATGCGCTGGTCGCGTCGTTCGCCGAGCTGTTCGGTGGCTTGTGCGGGCCGCCATTCGTCGGATGTCCCGGCGTCGAAGCGCCCCAGGTAGTTGAACAGGACTTGAGGCGCGGTCGGGGTGAGCTCGAGCTCGGCGAGCTGGCGGAGGGCGCCGTAGGACAGACCTTTGCTCGGTACGTCGGCGAGGTCTTCCTTCACCGAGGTGAGTGCGGAGGCCAGATATGCGGCGGCGGTGAAGTCGGCCGTCCGGCCCGGGTCCACGACCACCGGGAAGAGCGTGGTGAACCAGCCGATGGTGCGTGACAGGTCGGTTTCGACTCCGTCGACGCCGGTGACATGGCGTTCTTCCCGGCCGTGGCCTTCCAGCTCGATGTGGGCGAAGGTCTGGTCCTGGCCGTGGTCGTGTCGCCACCGGGCGAGGGCCACGGCGAGTCCGGTCAGCAGGACGTCGTTGACCCCGGCGTGGAAGAGGGCGGGGGTGCGGCTGAGCAGGGCTGCCGTGCTCTCGGGTCCGAGGGTGAGGGTGCGCTGTCTTTCACGGGCGACGGTGTCGTTCTCGGCCAGGGGGCGCCGGCCCAGCAGCTGGTCGGGGTGGGGCAGGGGTCGTTCGTAGTAGGTGCGGTCGTCGTCGAAGTCGGTATTCGCCAGAAGTTGCGTCCATCTCCGGAAGGAGGTCCCGCTGGACGGTAGGTCGATCTTCGTTCCGCTGCGCTGTTGACGCCAGGCGGTGGCGAGGTCGTCGGTCAGGATGTGCCAGGACACTCCGTCGACCACGACGTGGTGGATGACGACGACCAGCTGGTGTGCGTTCGGACGCCAGACGGCGCGGAGCATCACGCCGCGGTCCGGGTCGAGTCCTTCGGCGGCCAGGGCCAGGCATTCGTCGAGGGGCCGGTCGCTCTTCTCCCAGTGTGCGACGGGCCGTCCTGCTTCGGGGATCTCGAATCCCCAGTGGTCGCCGCGGACGAGTGTGGCGCGCAGCATGTCGTGTCGGGTGAGCACGGCGGTGAGGACGGCGTCGAGGTCGTCGTCGGTGAGTTCAGCTGGTGTGTTGAGGACGACCGATTGCACGAAACCGTCGATCGCGTCGGTGGTTCGGCCGAGCCAGCGCAGGACGGGTGATTCGGTGGTCGTGCCGGTGGCGATGTCGTCGGGGTCCGTCCGGGTGTCTTTGTCACGGCTGACGGTGGCGGCCAGTTCGCGCAGGGTCGTGCTGGCGAAGATCTGGCCGACGGTGGTGTGGAGTCCGGCTGCCCGGAGTGCGCTCAGCAGGGAGATGGCGAGGATGCTGTCTCCGCCGAGCCGGAAGAAGTCCTGGTCGATGCCGATGTCGTCGAGGCGTAGGACAGATGCGGCAGCGGCACAGACGGCGCGTTCGTCGTCGGTGGCGGGCCGGGCGTAGGTGTGTGTCGTGGGTTCGGGGTCGGGGAGGGCGTTCCGGTCGAGTTTGCCGTTGGCGGTGAGGGGGAATTCCGGGAGGACGACGATGTGGGCGGGCACCATGTACTCCACCATGTGTTCGCTGGCCCAGTCTCGGATCTCGTCCGGGGTCGTCTTCTCGTGTCCGGCGCCGGGGATCACGTATCCGACGAGGTAGGTTCCGCCGGCGTTGTTCTGCCGGGCGACGACGCAGGTGTGGCGCAGGCCGGGGTGCGCGGCGAGTCCTGCTTCGACGTCTTCGAGTTCGAGCCGCATGCCGCGGATCTTGATCTGGTTGTCGGCTCGGCCGAGGAAGTCCAGGGTGCCGTCGGGGCGGTAGCGGGCGAGGTCTCCGGTGCGGTAGAGGCGGGTTCCGTCGGCTGCGAAGGGGTTGGCGACGAAGCGGGCTGCGGTGAGTGAGGGCGCACCGACGTATCCGCGTCCCAGGAGGAGTCCTCCGGCGTACAGTTCGCCGCAGACGCCGGTGGGCACCGGGCGCAGTTCGTCGTCGAGGACGTACAGCTGGGTGTTGGGGTTGGCCCGGCCGATGGAGGTCGAGCGGCGTTCGGCTTCTCCTCGGTAGACGACGTGGGAGACACCGATGGTCGCTTCGGCGGGGCCGTAGCCGTGGTACATGGGGATGTCGAGTCGGGTGCGGAAGCGTTCGTAGAGCTCCGGGGTGAGCACTTCGCCGCCGCACCATACATGCCTGAGGCTGTCGAGTTTTGTCGTTTCGCCGGAGATCTCCAGCAGTACGTCCAGCATGGAGGAGACGAGGTAGGCGAAGGTGACCCGGTGTTCGGCGATGATGTCGAGCAGGTGGTGGGGGTCGCGTTCGCCGCCGGGGCGGAGGACGACGAGTCGGCCGCCGCACACCAGGGGCAGGAAGATCTCGTTGATGGAGATGTCGAAGGAGAGCGGTGCTTTGAACAGGGAGGCGTCGTCGTCGCCGAAGCCCAGGATCTCGTCGACCTGCCAGAGCAGTCGTTCGCTGATCGCTTCGTGGCGGATCATCGCGCCTTTGGGTCGTCCGGTGGATCCGGAGGTGAAGATCACGTAGGCGAGGGAGTTGCCGTGGATGGCGGTGTCGGGGGCGGCTGCGGGGTGGTGTCCGTACTGCCAGTTGTCGAGGTCGACGGCGAGCGCGTCGGGTTCGTCGGGGTGGTGTTCGCCGGTGTCGTTGAGTTGCAGGGTGATGTCTGCGTCGTCGATGACGGTGGCGCGGCGGGTGGTGGGCCAGTGCGGGTCGAGGGGGACGAAGGCGCAGCCTGCTTGGAGGATGGCGAGCAGTCCGATGACCATGTCGGCGGAGCGGGGCAGCGAGATGGCGACGATGTGTTCGGTGGTGAGCCCGCGGCCGATGAGGTGGTGGGCGAGTTGTGCTGACAGTTCCGCGGTTTCGCGGTAGGTCAGTGAGCGCTCCTCGTCGATGACGGCGATGGCGTCGGGGCGTCGTTCTGCTTGGGCGCGGAACATGTCCACGATGGTGGGTCGTTCGCGGTCTGCTGCGGTGTCATTCCACGCGGCCAGGGTGGCGAGCCGTTCGGCGGTGGTGGTGGGGGTGATGGTGCCGAGGGTGCGGTCGGGGAAGTCGGTGAGATCGTCCAGGGCGAGTTGGGCGTCGCCTTGTCGGAGGCTGTCGGGGAGGGTGATCCGGATGTTGTCCGGGGTGTCGTCGTGGGGGGTGCTCTCCGGGGCGGGGTTGGTGTCGACCCAGTCGAGGACGTCGGTGAACGGGGTGTTGTCGGTCAGGTGGAGACCTTGGGGGCTGCTCCCGTCCGCCCAGTACGACAGGCTGATTCGACAGGCTTCGGCGATGGTGCGATCGGAGTAGTCACCTGTGCGGCGGCGGACGTCGCTGAGGTGGTGGGGGGAGATCTCGAGGGGACGAGTACTCGGTTCCATCATGAACGGCTCAACATCCTTCCACGGCGTGAAGACAGAGCCACCCTAACTTAGGGTCACCTAAGTTAGACCTTGCCAGGCTCGCCAAAGCTGCGCGTAGTGACCGTCCTTGGCCACCAGTTCCTCGTGGGTCCCCTCTTCGACGATGCGTCCTGCGTCCAGGACGGCGATCCGGTCAGCCGCAGCTGCCTGGGTCAGCCGGTGGGCCACGAACAGGGAGGTTCGACCGGAGCAGGCGGCCTGAGCAGCTCGTTCCAGCGCGGAGGCACCTTCGCTGCCGGCCTCGGCAGTGGATTCGTCGAGCACCACCACGGGGGTGCGGGTCAGGACCAACCGGGCCAGGGCGATGTGGGCGGCCTTGGTGCCGTCCAGGGGCTCGCCGCCTTCACCGACCGGGGTGTGCAATCCCTCGGGGAGGGCGTCGACCCAGTCTTCGGCGCCCACGAGGCGCAGGGCTGCGCGCAGGGCCGCGTCGTCGGCGTCGGGGGCTGCCAGTCGCAGGTCGTCGGCCAGTGTCCCGGAGAAGAGGTGGGATTCCTGTGTCAGGACGCTCACCAGGGATCTCGCTGCGGCTTCGTCGACCTGGGACAGATCGGTCGAGCCGATGCGCACCGTCCCGGATCCGGGGGTCCCGATCCCGGCGACGAGTGCGGCCAGTGTCGTCTTGCCGGCTCCGGTGGCACCTACCAAGGCCAGTGATCCTCCGGCGGGGATCGTCAGGGTGACCTCGTGCAGTACCGGATGGTCGGTTCCCGGGTAGGTGAAGGTCACGCTCTCCACGACCACCGGGCAGGCCGTGGTCCTTCCGGTGCCGGGGCTCGGGGTTCCCACCAGTCGTTCGCCGGGTGATTCCGCCAGTACTCCGACGAGGCGGGTCAGGCTCGCCCCTGATTTCTGTGCTTCGTCGAAGGTGAACATGATCGAGCCCAGCGGGGTGAAGAGCCGGTGGAAGGCCAGCAGCGCCGCGGCGACGGCACCGACGGTGGTGGCTCCGGCACCGACGAGGAGGTGTCCCACGGTGAGGATCGCGGTCAGGCCGATGAACTCTGCGCGGTTCTCCCGTCCGACGAACCGGCCGAAGAAGTGGAAGACCTCGATCCCGAGGTCCTTCACCCGGGCGGAGTCGTGGGCGACCTTGTCCTGGAAGGTTTTCTCCAGCCGGTAGGCCCGCACGGTGTGGATGCCGTTGAGTGCGCTGATCAGTGTCTGCGCCCGGTTCGCCTGGGCGATCCGCTGTTCCCGGTAGAGGGGTGCGGACCGGGGGAGGTACCAGCGCAGGGCCGAGGCGTAGGCGATCAGGGCGCAGGATCCGGCCAGGCCGAGTCGCCAGTCCAGTCCGAACATGCCGATGGTGGCGACGGTGACCAGCACTCCTGCGGAGAGCACGGTGGGGACGGCGGTGCGGATGCCTTTGGAGAGGATGGCGACGTCGTCACCGACCCTGGAGAGCACGTCTCCGTGGCCGGCCTGTTCGATCCGGGAGCTGGGCAGTTCCAGGACGGCGCGGACTGCTCCTTCGCGCAGGTCGGCGAGCAGGTCGGCGCCGAGTTTTCCGATCAGGTAGGTCGAGACGGCGGTGGTCGCCGCGCCGAGCAGTACGGCGGCCATCATCACAGCGCCGACCGTGACCAGGGCCGAGTGCGGCTCGCCCCTGGTCACGATGTCGATCACTCTGCTGAGCAGCAGTACCGGAAGGATCTGGAGGGCCGCTCCGGTCACCGTGGTGAGCACGGTCGCGATGCTGAGCCACGGCCTGCTGCGGCAGTGGTCGAGGACCCAACGGGTCGCCTCCCGGCCGGTGGTCGTGCGCAGGACGTCCGGGGCGACGCTCATGTCCTGTGGTACTCGCCTCTCACTTGGCCGCAGATGCGGCGACCTGGTCGATGGCGTAGGGCAGGGAGAGCAGGGTGGCCTGTGACATCGCTGCTCCGACCGCGGGTCCTTCGCTGTCGAGGAGGTAGGACACCTTGTCGTTCTTGGCGACCTTGAGGTTGGTGAAGAGGTCGTATTTCTTCAAGGCCTCGGCGTCTTCTTTGTCGTTGATGACGAAGACGCGGTCGACGTCGACGAGGTCCATCCGCTCCGGGGAGAGTGAGGTGAAGAATTTTTCGCCGGCGATCTTGTCGATCTCGGTCTGGCCTTTGAAGCCCATGCCGGTGAGGAGTTGTCCGCGTACGTCGGTGGTGGTGAAGGGTGCTGCTGCCCCTTTGTACCAGGACAGGGCGACGGCGGTCTGGTTGGCGAATTCGGGATGGTTCTTCTTGACGGTGGCGAGTTTGTCCTGGATTCCTTGGACCAGTTTCTTGCCTTCGGCTTCCTGGCCGAGCGCTTTGGCGATATGGACGGCGTTGTCCTGCCAGGGTGCGCTGAACGGTTTCTTCTCGGCTTTGGTGCGGCCGACGGTGGGAGCGATCTGGGAGAGTTTGTTGTAGGCGGCGTCGTCGATCTCGGAGTAGACCGCGATGATCAGGTCGGGTCGCAGGGAGGCGATCTTCTCGAAGTTGGGTCCGGGGTCGCCGTTGGTCATGACGACCTCGGGTTTGTTGTCCCCCCATTTGTCCTTCACCCAGGGCCATTGGGTGTTGATGTCGGGGCTTTTTCCTGCCGGGTTCTTGTACTGGTCGACCATGCCGACCGGTTTGTGGCCCAGGGCGAGGACGGCCTGGTCGTCGGTGTAGCCGACGGTGACGACGCGCTGGGGTGCCTTGGGGACCGTGGTGGAGCCGAAGGTGTGTTCCACGGTGACGGGGAATGTGCCTGCCGCTGAGGATTTGGCGCCTTCGTCCTTCTTGTCCTTGGCGGCGGGGCCGCATCCGGCGAGGAGGCCCATTCCCAGGACCATGACGGAGGCGGTGGTCGCCAGTCGTCGCCATGGTTTGTGGGATGTCGTGGTGTAGTGACGCATCGGAAGTACCTTGCTTTCATGCCGGCCAGTGGTGCCCTCGGTGGAGCAGGGCAACCCTACCCTGCAAAAGTAAGGGAAGCCTCACCTAAGCCAGGGTGATCTCCCGGGGCCTCGGCGCATGAGCCCGACCGATCGGCACGACGAGCGGCCGACCACCTACCGGGTCGACGATCACCTCGGCCCGAAGGCCGAAAGCTTCATACAACAGGTCAGCCGTCACCACATCAGACGGAGATCCTTGCGCCACAATCGATCCGGATTTCATCACGATCAGATTGTCGCTATAGCGGACAGCCAGATTCAGGTCGTGCAGCACCATCACGACGGTCCTGCCCGACACGCGCAGGTCATCGACCAGATCGAGGACATCAACGGCATGCGCCAAATCCAGATAGGTGGTCGGCTCGTCGAGCAACAACAGATCCGTCCCCTGGGCGAGGGTCATCGAGATCCACGCCCGCTGCCGCTGCCCCCCGGAAAGGGTGTCGACGGGCCGGTCACCCAGATCGGAGATCCCCGTCATCTCCAAGGCGTTCTCCACGACGGAGGCGTCATCGGCCGACCACTGCCGCAACCAACTCTGGTGCGGATGCCTCCCCCGGGCCACCAGATCGGCCACGGTCAGCCCCTCCGGGGCGGTCGGCGACTGGGGAAGCAGCCCGAGCTTCTTCGCCACCTCCCTGGTCCTGAGCCGCCCGATGTCCTCCCCGTCCAGCACGACCGATCCGCTCGTCGGCTTCAACAGTCGGGCCAAGGTTCGCAGCAGAGTGGACTTCCCGCAGCCGTTGGGTCCGATGATGGTGGTCACCACCCCTGAGGGAATGACGACCTCCAGGTCGTCGATGACCGGACGCTCGCCGTAGCCGACGGTGACCCCTCTGGCCGCCAGTCGTGCATCGCCACCGGTCCGGGGTGGCATCTCAGTGGAGGACGGGACGAGCACGTGCACCCCTCGGCGACGACGGCATTTGTTTAGGCTTACCTAAAATTTAGCACCGACCGTCGGTTCGCCTGTACCAGCAGATATACGAGGAAAGGCCCGCCGACCGCCGCGGTGACCACTCCCACCGGGGGGACGATCGGCAGAGCCGTCCGGGCCGCCAGATCAGCCCCGATCAACAACAGCGCGCCGACCGCGCCGGAGGCCACGAGCGGCGGAACCGGCGCTTTCACCAATCGCATCGCCACGTGCGGGGCGACCAGGGCCACGAACGGAACCGGCCCGGCAGCGCTCACCGCGACCCCGGCCAGGAGCACGGCGCACAACAGGAGGGCTGCCCGCACCGGTCCGGGACGGACCCCCAGACCGGTGGCCACGTCGTCCCCCAGCTGCATCGCCTTGAGCGGGAAGGACAGTGCGGTGACGGCCAGGGCAAGGGCGAGAGCGCCCCAGGTCGCCGTCCCGACCTCGTCCCATGAGCGGTTGTCCAGCGATCCGACCAGCCATGCCTGGGCGCGGGCCACATCCCGGATGTCGGCGGTGGTCAGCAGCCAGGTGGTGACCGCTTGGGTCACCGCGCTCACCGCGATCCCGATGAGGACGAGTCGGAATCCGTCGATGCCCTGTCGCCAGGCCAGGAGGTACACCAACAGTCCGGTGCCCAGACCACCGACGAGTGCGGCGACGGACAGTCCGAACGCCCCGGCGATCACGGTGGAAGCTCCCCCGGAGACGGTGACGAGGAAGACCGCGACCATGCTGGCACCGCCGGTGACTCCCAGGATGTCCGGGCTGGCCAGGGGGTTGCGGGCGAGGGACTGGGTGAGTGCCCCGGAGAGGCCGAGTGCGGCACCGACGACGAGCCCGGCCAGCGCGCGGGGCATGCGCAGGTCCATGACGACGAAACGGTCGACCCGCTCACCCTGCCCGAGGAGCACGGAGACCACTTGGGAGAAGGACAACGAGAAGTCGCCCACTCCGATGGACAGGCAGAACGCCGGGAAGGTCGCCGCGGTCAGGAGGAAGGTGACCAGGACGGCTCTGGGGCGCCAGACGAAGGAGAGCGTCCCGAGCCGCACTCCGGGGGTCACGGATGGTGTCGAGGTCGTTCGGTTCATGCGTTCGTGAACTTTCCTCGTCGGACGAGCAGTGCGAAGAAGGGTGCGCCGAGCAGGGCCACGAGGACACCTGCTTCGAGTTCGCCGGGCTGTACCACCAGGCGGCCGACGATGTCGCACAGGAGGAGGACGATCCCGCCGAGCAGCCCGGCGTAGGGCACCAGCCACCGGTAGTCGGGTCCGGCCAGGTTGCGGGCGAGATGGGCGACCATCAGACCGAGGAAGGCGATGGGTCCGCAGGCCGCGGTGGCCGCGCCGGCGAGCAAGGTGATGGCGAGGATGCCGACGGAACGGACGAGGGGCAGATTGACACCCAGTCCACGGGCCACGTCGTCGCCCATGGTGAGCAGGTTGACTGCGGGCAGGGTGATCAGGGCCAGTGTCAGGCCGGCGAGGATGAAAAGCGTCAACGGCCAGATGACCTCGAAGGGGACCCCGGCGACGGATCCGGCGTTCCAGAACCGGAGGGCGTTGAGGGCTTCACGGTCGGACAGGGCGATGAGTGTCGTCATCGCGGCGAAGAAGACGGCGACGCCTTGACCGGTGAGAGCGAGGGTCAACGGGTCGCCTGTTCCTCGGCCGATGCTGGACAGGCCGAAGACGAGTGCGCCGGTGAGGGCTGCTCCGAGGAGGGCGAACCAGACGTACTGGAAGGGGTTGGCGAAGCCGAGGAAGGAGATGGCGGACACGACGGCGAAGGAGGCTCCGCTGTTCAGGCCCAGTAGTCCGGTGTCGGCGATGGGATTGCGGGTGTAGCCCTGGATGAGTGCGCCGCCGACGCCGAGGGCGAGGCCGGCGATGATCGCGAGGACCGTCCTGGGGACCCGGACGTTCTGCACGATGAGCCTGATCTCGGTGGCCCGCTGGTCGGGGTCCGGTGCGGCGGTCAGGCCTTGTCGGACTTCGTCGAAGGTCAGGGCTCGTGCGCCGACGAAGAGGGAGAGGGCGGCGGCGAGGAGGAGGGTGGCGGCGAGGAGGCCCAGTCCGGTGATCCGACGTCGTCGGGCCGTACGAGCCGGTGGACGCGTCGGGCGGTCGAGTTGAGTTGCGCCCATGGGGAGGCAGACTATCCCGCCGCTGTCGTTGCGGAGGCATCCGGACCATTGCGCAAGTTAGGCAAGGCTTGCTTTACTAACGGCTGGCTTTTCTGCCCTTCCGAGGAGGAACCCCATGCGGGTCGTCATGTTCGGTTATCAAACCTGGGGTCATCGCACCTTGAGGGCTCTTCTGGAGTCGGAGCACGACGTCGTCATGGTCGTGACTCATCCGAAGAGTGATCATGCCTACGAACGGATCTGGAACGATTCGGTCGCCGATCTCGCCACCGAGCACGGCGTGCCGGTCGTCATCCGGCAGCGGCCTGACGACGACGAACTGTTCCGGCAGCTCACCGAGGTCTCCCCCGACATCATCGTCGCCAACAACTGGCGCACCTGGATACCGCCGCGCATCTACACCCTCCCCCGCCACGGCACCTTGAACATCCATGATTCCCTGTTGCCCAAGTACGCCGGGTTCTCCCCACTGATCTGGGCGCTCATCAACGGCGAGTCCGAGGTCGGAGTGACCGCGCACATGATGAACGAGACACTCGATGCCGGGGACATCGTCAGTCAGCACGCCGTTGCTGTCGAGTCGGGCGACACCACGACCGATCTCTTCCACAAGACGGTCGATCTGATTGCCCCGGTGACCATCGACGCCCTCGATCTGATCGCCTCGGGGAAGACCGAGTTCACCCCGCAGGACCGTTCCCAGGCCACTTTCTTCCACAAACGGGCCGAGGAGGACATCCGTATCGACTGGTCCTGGCCCGCTGACGTCCTGGAGCGTCTGGTCCGGGCGCAGTGTGCCCCGTACCCGTCGGCTTTCACCTTCCACCGGGGCGCCCGTCTGGAGATCGTCTCGGCTGTCGTCTCCAAAGGACGGTACGGCGGCACTCCCGGGCGCATCTTCTACCGCGAGGGTGACGGTGTGGTGATCGTCGCCGGGGCCGACGCCCGCACCGGACGCAACCACGGCTTGGCTGTCACCCGGGTCCGCACCGAGGACGGACGGGAATTGCCGGCGACGGAGTACTTCACGTCCATGGGTGGGTATCTGACCGACCGGGCATGAAGGCGCGCCTCGTCATATTTTGAAAAATGGCGAGGTGCCCTATCCGAGCGGCTACCCCGGGAGAATCTCAGGGAATTGAGCCAGAGTTCAGTCAGTGGTGGCCAGGGCAGCTGACGGCCCTGGCCACCACTGACTCGTGGGGTCACAGAAACTCGCGGATCATGCCTGGAGGACCCCCATGAGCAGAGAAAATCTGGCCGTCGATCACTGTTCAGGCATCGCCGAATAGGCGCAGACCTCGACCGTTCAGCGGTTCTCCGTTGTCATTCTTGAAGACCCTGTAGATCATCGAGATCAAGAAGCTGAATTCGACCGCAGCTATGACGACTCCCATAGGGCGGTACCAGGGAGTAAAAAAGCACAAGACAGCCGCGACAATCAAGCGGGCCCGGTTGTTGAAGTAGACATGATTCCTCTCCTGCACCTCATCCGTTTTATCTCTTAACGGCGCATGCACCACTGCGCTGTAGGCGACGGCCGAAAGGAATGCGCAACCTATCCACAAGGGATGCGCATCGAAAATGCTCACCATCAACGCGGAAATGATCGCAGCCCCGAAGCAGGCGATCTCACAGAATCCCTTAACTTTATACGGATAACACAAAGCGGACGCCACTCCATCCATCCATTAAACTGCATGACTGAGTCTCGAACTTCTTGGCAAGCAAAGATTTACACGCAGGAAAATCTGGGGTTGCGAACAATTTTCACAATGCGCCAGTGATCTCCGATGCGCATCGTCGCGCAGCGGACCCTTGACCGCACCGATCACCACTGCTATATCTTCATCTCCCCCGACCATCGCACCCTAATAGTTGCACCAATACAGCTTGCCTGCCGTCGAATCCACCGAACAGCTCACCCGTGCAAAGCTGAGCGAAAGACCTGCTGACGCCGCCACCCCTCGCGCGCTCGATCATCCGACACGACAGGTCCGCCTAGCTGAACTCCATATGCCGTCCAATGCATCTCCGACCTGGAGACATACCGCTCGCTGGCGATGCTCGGCCACCAGTTCAGCAGACAGCTCAGCGTTCGACTCGACACCATCGACCAACAACTCCTAGAACTGGTCGAACACTTGGGCGAGTCCGAGCGTCCAGCCGATGAGGTGCTCCACGAGCTGCTCCCGCTCACGGCCGAGTTTGAAGGACTGGTCATCAACCCCGTCTTCCACTTCGGGACGCCCCATACCTATGCCACAATCGTCGATGACCGGTTGGGATCCCTCGAAGGCGCTCGTTTCCTCAAACGACAGACGACCGGTGAGTTCATGGTCCGCCGCTGCGTCCCTGCGATGAATTTCTTTCCAGCACAATTATATTGTTCGGCATCCACGGTGCGAGACCTCACCCCACGGGTAACTCGCCGCTGCACTTATCTGAGTGTCATAGGCTAAAAGCCATGTCCAGGGGAAAATTCGAGGTCGATCTCGACCGTTTGCGCGCCACTGCAAATACGCTCAGCACCGTGGCCAAAACACTCGAGGCGGGGAGTATGCCGTCGAGCGTCGACGCCGGGTCCAGTACGCAAGAACTCGGGTCAACGTTGGAGGCACTGCGCACCACATGCGCCAAAGCGGCCACGTCCACCCGGAAATTGGCCGATGAGATGACGTCGACCGTCAAGCACTACGAGCAGAGCGACAGGACCGCAGCGAACACCGTGCGCCACAGCGCAGGAGGGAAGTGATGGCTGGCATCGACACCCGGGTCTTCGGCGACCCGTCCGCGTGCTTTGCCGCGTGCCGCTCGATCGAGGATCACCGTAAACGGGTGGCCAATGCAGCCGACGACGTGTCGAAGGTGCGAGTCACGCTCGCCGGGTCATGGACAGGCATGGCAGCAGACGGCTTCTCCAAGAGGGCGAAGGAACACATCGAAAACCTCGACCAACTGACTAAAGACCTACGTACAACGTGCGATGCCCTCAACGCCTTCGCGACCACCCTGCGCGACGTGCAGTTGGGCTTCGAGGACCTGCGCAAGAAGGCCATCTCTTACGGACTCGCCGTCGGCACCAACGAAATCAAGCTACCCGCCCCGCCGACAGATTCCACGAAAATCGCCTATCAAATGCTGGAGGACAAGGCCATTGAACTGCGGGAAAGGGAAAGCAACGCACACAATCAGCTTCAAGACATCATCAGTCCGCTGACCGATCGCACCGGGCTCGTCTGGTTCTTCGACAAAGCGAGCATCATCCCGCCCGACAGCGACGACCCCATCAAAAAAAGCCTGTACGCCGGTCAGGCCTTCAACAACATGCCGTCATGGATATCAGGTTGGAAGAAAGAGGTCCTAAGGCGTTTCCGTCCACGGTGGCCCAAAGGCAGCTCGATGGGCTCGCCGGGGGCCTTCCGCAAGATCGGAGAGATGAGCTCCTGGGAGAAGATCCGATCCGCGTGCAGTGACAAGAACTTCACCAAACCGGCCGCCAAGTGGACCAAGGTCGGCACAGCGACCGGAATCACCGGGGGTGTCCTCAACGGCGCGGCAGGTGCCTACGACCAGTGGACGAAGGACTCTGACGACCCGGGAATGTCGACAGGAAAGAAGGTCCGCCGGGCGACGGCCTTAGGTGCACTCACCGGTGGGGGCGCCTACTTGGGTGCCTCCGGCGGGGCCAAGGGCGGCGCGGCGATCGGGCTAGTGCTGGGCGGGCCACCCGGCGCGGCCATCGGCGCCATCGGAGGGGGCATCATCGGCGGGGTGGCCGGGTCTGCGGTCGGCGAGGGCATTGGCAAGTTCGCTACTGGCCTACTTAAATGACTGTCCACCAAGAATCCCTTTGGCCGTTGACAACGCCTAGGGTGGCCCGGCGGATCTGGCCCTGCGTTGGCGAACGAGGAGAATGATCATGGACTTCGTCAGTCACCAGAACTCTTGGGGGATGTCTGTCTTCTCGTTGTTGTTCGCTCTGGCCCTCTTGGGGAATGCGTACTGGGAGCGATCCAGCCCCGATCGGAACAGATGGTACGACGAGAATGACCCGTATAATTCGCTGTTCACATGGGGCTACCTGGGCCCACCACTGGGAGGGATGTTTTTCTTAGGGGCGTTCACGATGCTGCTGGAAAACGTCTTCCAGTTCAAAGTAAAGAACTTGCCCGTGGTGCACACCCCTTTCAAAATCATCATCGTCCTGTCGCTCTTCCTGGTGACCGCTATCCTGCTCGGGTACAGGGGCCAGTGGCTGATGCCACGCTGGGCACGCCCTCTCGAGAAGGACCGCCTCGCCCGTGTCCGCGCGGAACGTCGTTACCGTCTGGCCAAACTCTGGGCACGTCTGACGGACCGCCCAGCACCACCACCGCCGGCCATCCGAGACATTCCACCGCCTCGGTCCGTGAGTAAGACGCGCCGGTCTCCCCGCAAGGTCGAACAACAAGACCGCCGGGCAGCACCCCGCCGTACCGGACCCCGCTCGGCGACGATCCGCATCACCCGGCCTCGACGCTTTGGCAACGCCATGCTGCGCAAGTGCGTCATTCAGGTCGATGGCGATGACGCCGCTGCCATCCGTCTCGGTGGCACCGCGGATATCGCCGTCACGGCTGGTTACCACTCCGTCCGGGTCCTCCTTGACTGGACTTGCTCTCCTTGTTGTGAAGTCGACGTCCCCGCTGGTGGCACTGCCACCTTGATGGTCATGAGCACTCCCGTGACCGCCTCCGGCCGTCACGATCCGGACGGCCACTATCTCGAACTCCACCATGACACCACCGCCCCAACCCACTCCAAGGCCCACTCATGAGATCGACTCCTGCTCACACCCACACTGACACCACAGGGGACCTCACCCTCGCCGTCCCAGCCGACTGGGAAACGCTCGACGACGACACCCTCAGTGTCGGAATCACACTCGCCGTCGTCGCACCATGTTCTCCGGAACTTGAGTTCCGCCCCAACGCCGTCCTCACCCGCTCCGACATCGGACATCTGTCCCTCACACAGTGGCAGGAGAACAACGAACAGATCCTCGCCGAGAGGCTGACTGCCTACACGCCGCTGGACCGCTTCGAAGAGTTCACCAACGGCGTCGTCACAGATCGGCGCCTGGCCGACTACGTCTCCCCGGAAGGCATCAACGTCACGATGGCGCAGTGGAGCCGCGCCCGCGCCGGGCGCGGGGTAACCCTCACCGTGACGATGGCCACGAGCGACGTACCCGCCAACACCGATCTCCTGGACCAGATTGGTGACTCTTTCCACTGGGTGGACCAGGCATGATCACCTACGACGCAGGCTCAGGCACCTTAGCCCTGGATGGCCGGACGCTGCAGGGGCTACTCGCCCGCCTCACCACGAGCGATGACTCCACCACCGGGGACGCCGCGCAAGAGGAGCCCAACCTCTTTGACCTGGCGGAGGCTGAACGTGCGGGAGCATACGTCGGCCAGACCCCGGTGCCCGAACTCGCGCACCGTTTCGCAATCATGGCCGACCCGTGGCTGGTCGTGGACATTGAGCTCACCGGGTTAGACGAGCCGGTGGGACACCGTATCTGGCTTCGACCCGAGGGCGGCGCCGGGGTCGCGGATGCAGGTGAGGGCCACTATCGTCTCGGCGGGCTGCACCCCTCGTCGCTCCCCGCCGTGCTGATCCGGCTAGCTCGCCTCGGGCCGAGACCACGACACGGCTTGCACGGTGTTCAGCCGCTCCCCGAAGAAGTGATCGACATCGTCCGGCGGCAAGGCGGTCAGAGCGCCACCGAGGAGCTAACACGGCTCCTGTCTCCCTCGCCTGTGCGCGATGCCGTTGCAGCCGGGCAGTGGCGCTGCGTGACCATGACGACCCATTGGTCACCGCACCTCACACCCGATCAGCCCCCCAGAGCCGAGGCTATCGTGCTCCTCGACACCCCAGTCGGACTGGCCCGATTCGAGCCACGCGACACCGGGCTAGAGATCATCCCCACCACTATGAGCACGCTCTGGCCGGAACTCATCCTGCTGACGCAGCCAGCAGAGGCTGCGATAACGGGCCCAGCAGCTACGTTAACGACCCAGCCTCGCCTTCTCACCTAGACCAGGCGCGGACGTGACTTCCAACGCTGCCAACTCGGTCAGCGAGGGGATTTCGTCGGCCGGCAACGCTCTCGGGTCGGTTCTGATGACAGTGACCACGAACGCTGGTCATCCATGACGGTGCGGCCGTTCGAGGCGGGGCCTAGATCGCAGGACACTCGGCGGGGCCGGTGAAGCCGATCTTGCCGAAGGTGAACATGACGACGAAGTAAATGGCGGTGAAGACGCCGACGTTGATGAGGTCCCAACCCGACAGAGCCGTCCATCGAGGCGCAGTGAGGCTGGTCACGGGCGCTGTCTGCACTGATTTCGCGCGCCCGGAGCGCAGCTCTGGAGCAGAGCAGTTTCTCCGCGGCGCATCCACCGTCTCCCCCTACCCGATTCCCCGCCCCAGCCCATCCGATGACAAGCCCGACAGCAGACCCCTAACATCACGAAGCCCTGGTGAGGAAATCCTCGCCAGGGTTTCAGGTCGCCGGGACAACAATTCCGCCAAACAGCTCACACATTACCGACTCATGACGCTAGCGGACCCCACGTTCTGCTTGAACAGCTGCTACCACATGAAGGATGCCCCATAGCGCGGTACCGATGCCGAGGCCGACCCCCATGGCAGAGTCTTTGCTGAACCCAGCGAACGACATGGCAACTCCGGTGACAGCGCAGAGAACCCCACATACAGTTCCGGCAACTATCCACGGCCAGGCGATGCGGTGGCCACGCTCCCAGGATTCACTGCTGGCCAGCAGCGCTGGCGTCCTAATACCGACCCAGGCATTCATTCCACGACGCGTAATCTGGCGTGGACTCACCAAAATGCACGTTCCAATATACACGGCCATAGATAAAGTCATAGTAATTATGACCACCAACATGGCGCCTCCTTCATTGCCGCGGTGGATTCAACTTCAAACCCATCTCTATTTTTAGGAGGAGAAGAAAGTAGAGCCAAAACTGCCCCCGTCATGATAAATCCAAAACTCCAGAGGCCCATTATGAGTACAATAAAAACGGTAGAGAAAACCCACTCGACGCCCACCCCGTCGACTTGCGGCCCAGTCTGCGATAACAAAATTCGATACATGATTCGGGGATGTCGCGGAAAAGAATAAAGCCCTGGCGAGGAAATCCTCGCCAGGGCTTCAGACCGTCGGGACGACAGGATTTGAACCTGCGACCCCTTGACCCCCAGTCAAGTGCGCTACCAAGCTGCGCCACGTCCCGGTCTGCTCAGGCTTGAGCGAGAGAGAGCCTACCGCACAACAGCACGTGGAGACGAATCCCCCCGCCGTAGGCGACCTGACCAGCCTGAGCGTGGTGCCGCACCTACTTGCGGCGGCGCTTCTCCCGCACCCGCACAGAGATCTCGATCGGGGTGCCCTCGAAACCGAACTCCTCCCGGAGACGCCGCTCCAGGAAGCGCCGGTAACCGGCCTCGATGAAACCGCTCGCGAAGATCACGAAACGCGGAGGGCGGGTCGACGCCTGCGTGGCGAACAGGATGCGCGGCTGTTTACCACCGCGCACCGGATGCGGATGCCCGGCCACGATCTCCCCCAGGAAAGCGTTCAGCCGCCCGGTGGGGATCCGGGTGTCCCAGGACTCCAAAGCCGTCTCCAAGGCCGGGACGAGCTTGTCGGTGTGCCTGCCGGTACGTGCCGAGATGTTCACCCGGGGCGCCCACGGCACCTGCACGAAATCCCGCTCGATCTCCCGCTCCAGGTAGTAGCGGCGCTCCTCGTCGAGGTTGTCCCACTTGTTGTACGCGATGACCAGAGAACGCCCGGCGTCGATGACCTGCTGGACGACACGGACGTCCTGCTCGGCGATGGACTCCCCCGCATCGATGAGGACTACCGCCACCTCGGCCTTCTCCAGAGCCGTCTGCGTGCGCAGCGAAGCGTAGAAATCGGCCCCGCGGGTCTGGTGCACCCGCCTGCGGATACCGGCCGTGTCCACGAAACGCCAGGTCTTCCCACCCAGTTCGATGTACTCGTCGACCGGGTCCCGGGTGGTGCCGGCCAGATCGTCCACGACGACCCGTTCCTCACCGGCCAGTTTGTTCAACAAGCTCGACTTCCCGACATTGGGCCGACCCACCAGAGCGACCCTGCGGGGCCCGCCCCGCTGGTAAGCGCCACCGACCGCAGACTTCTCCGGGAGCACCTCCAGGAGCGCGTCCAAGGCGTCACCGGTGCCCCGGCCGTGCAGAGCAGAGACCGGCCACGGCTCCCCCAGACCCAGATTCCACAGCATCGCCGCATCGGCCTCGCCACGCTGGTCGTCGACCTTGTTCGCCAGGAGGACCACCGGCTTGCCGGACATACGCAACAGACGCACCACGGCCTCGTCGGTGTCGGTCGCACCGACCGTGGCATCCACCACGAAGAGCACCGCGTCGGCCAGATCGATGGCCACCTCGGCCTGCTCGGCGACCCGCAGGTGGATCCCACTCGCGTCGACCTCCCAACCACCGGTGTCGACCAGGGTGAACTTCCGCCCCGTCCACTCCGCGTCATAGGCCACCCTGTCCCGGGTGACGCCCGGGACATCCTCCACGACAGCCTCCCGGCGGCCGATGATCCGGTTCACCAAGGTGGACTTGCCGACATTGGGGCGCCCGATGATCGCCACCACCGGCACGGAATCGTCCTCGCCGTCGGCACCGGCGGAGGTCTCGCCGCCGGCGAGCAGCGCGCGATCCTCCTCCTCGAGTTCGAATTCCTCCAGACCGGCCAGTAGTGCGGCAGTCACCGTCGCGTCGTCAGGGGCTGGGGTGGTGTCGCTGGTCACGCTAAGTCCTCACTCATCGGGGCACGCCCGGGTCCGAACGGTCGGGCGACATCCCCTATTGTGCCCGGCCGGGCACCAAGGCCAGAACTGCCGCGACCGACTCCTCGAAAGTCAACTCGGAGGTGTCCACCAACGTGACCCCCGGCGCAGCCTCCATGAACCGGGCCACTGCGGAGTCGTCCCGATCCCGACGGACCACCTGGTCACGGGTCGACTCCACGGCCTCGGCCCCGGCGTCACCGTGCAGCTGACGGGCCCGCCGACGCAGCCGAGCCTCCTCACTGGCCGTCAACAACACCCTGACGTCGGCGTCCGGAGCCACCACCGTGGTGATGTCCCGGCCTTCGGCGACGATCCCCCGCCCCTGACGCGCCCGTGCCACGTGCTGCCGCTGCAACGCCACCATCTGGGAACGCACCTCCAGGTTGGTCGCCACCCGGGAGACCACCGTGGAGATGACGCTCTCCCGAATGTCTTCGCCGATGTCACGGCCGTCGACCAGCACGGACGGAGCCAACGGATCGGTGCCCATGACGAGAGGCAGGGTGCGGGCCGCGGACCAGACCGCGCCCTGATCGGCGATATCGACCTTGCGGTCCAGACACCACCAGGCCAGGGCCCGGTACATCGCACCGGTGTCCAGATAGGCCAGACCCAGACGGTCCGCCACCTCGCGGGAGACGCTGGATTTGCCGCTGCCGGAAGGCCCGTCGATCGCGATGACGAGTGCCCTTCCGGAAGCCGAGGCCGGAGAGTGATCTGCTGTGGAAAGGTCGTTCACGGCCCGAGCCTATCCGGCAGGACCCGGTCAGACGTGAACGGACCAACCCAGGGCGGTCAGCTCACGGGCGAGAGGCTCGACGGCCGCAGGCAGGACGATCAACTCGACGGTGCCCACAGGCCGCCCCACGCCGTGCTCGATCCGCAGGTCCTCCAGGTTGACTCCGGCGTCACCGACCTCGGTGAGAAGCCGACCGATCGTGCCCGGGGTGTCAGGAACGACGACGGTGACCACGCCGTACCGCGCAGGGGCCGCACCGTGTTTACCCGGGATACGGGCCCGACCGGACTGTCCGTTGGCCACGGCCCGGGCCAGGGCAGCGCGCGCACCGGGCGCTTCCTCAGGATCCGCGGCGAGAGCGTTCAGAGCGTCCAGCACGGTGTTCAGGTCGTCGCGCAGGGCGGTGACCACGTCGGCCACCGGTCGTGCGTTGCCGGCGAGGATCTGGGTCCACAGCGCGGGATCGCTCTCGGCGATGCGGGTGACATCGCGGACGCCCTGACCGGAGAGTGCCACGGCCTCCGAGGACAGGTCTCGCAGCCGGGCTGCGACGAGACTGGCTGCCAGTTGCGGGGTGTGGGAGACGGCGGCGACGGCGGCGTCATGGTCTTCCGCGGTCATGTGGATCACGGATCCTCCGGCTCGGCCGGCCAGCCAGACGACGGCATCGACAGCGTCCGGATCCGCTCCGGGGTGGGCGCAGACGACCCAGGGACGACCTTCGAAGAGGTCTTCTCGTGCGGCGACGGCACCGCTGCGCTCCCGCCCGGCCATGGGGTGCCCGCCGACATAACGGGACAGGGTTCCGGGGTCGGCGTCCTGGGCGCGCAACAGGCTCGCGGCTGTCTGCAGGACCGTGGCTTTCACCGAGGCCACGTCGGTGACCACCGCGTGCGGCCACTGCCGTAAGGCGTGGACGATCACGGTGGCGACGACATCGGGAGGAGCCGCGACGACGACGAGGTCTGGTAGCGGGTCGTCCGGGGCCGGAAGCCGACCCGCACCCAGGTCGCGGGCCAGCGCTGCCGCGGTGGGCGACGGGTCGTCCAAGGTGACCTGTGCGCCGGCCCGGCTCAGGGCCAGGCCGACGCTGGCGCCGATCAGTCCGGTGCCCACCACCCGGATGTGTCGGATTCCTTCGTGGTTCACAGCCCCGCCGCCGTGTACAACGCGGCGATCTCCTTGCCGTTCAGGGGGCGCATCCGTCCCGTCTTCAGGTCACCGATCCGGACCGGGCCGACATTGGTGCGGGTCAGGGTGAGCACGGGATGTCCGACGGCTTCCAGGAGACGACGCACGATGTGCTTCTTACCTTCGTGGAGGACGACCTCGACGATGGCCTTGCCCGGCAGGGAGTCGATGAGTCGGAAGCTGTCGACGGCGACCACGCCGTCCTCCAGTTCGACACCGGCTCGGAGCGTACGGCCCACGTCGCGACCGACCGGTCCGGGGACGGTCGCGATATAGGTCTTGGGCACTCCGTAGGACGGATGCTGGAGACGGTTGGCCAGTTCACCGTCGTTGGTGAGCAACAGCAGGCCGTCGGTGTCCGAGTCGAGCCGGCCCACGTGGAACAGCCGCTCGTTGCGTCCCTGGACGAGATCGCCGATGCAGGGGCGCCCGAGCTCGTCGTTCATCGTGGAGACCACCCCGAGAGGTTTGTTCAGCGCCAGATAGACCCGGGACGGGTCGAGCTGGATCCGCTCGCCGTCGACGCGCACCACCTGTCGCAACGGGTCGACGCGCACACCCAGTTCGGTGACGGTCTGACCGTCGACGTCGACCCGTCCTGCCGCGATGAGCAGCTCGCAGGTGCGTCGGCTGCCCACGCCGGCTCCGGCCAGCAGCTTCTGCAGGCGCACGCCGTCCGGGTCGTGCACGTCGACGGCCGGAGTCTGTTGGCGGGGTGCGGTCTTCGGCGTGTGGCGACGTTTGCCGGCCGCCGGACGCCCTTTGCCGCCGCTGGGGAAGCCTCCGGCGCGGGTCCCACGGCCCTTCGATGCGCCTCCTGTGTTCTGCCCGTTCTTACCGGGCTGCCCGGATCGACCGGCTGAGCTGCGCGCGGGCTTCCCCGATGCGCTGCGCCCGCCTTGGCCGCTGCCGGACTCACGTCGCCGACGGTCTCCCCTGTTTCCTTGCGTGTTCATGCGCCACCTTCCAATGCGATTTCCTCGACCATGTCGGCCTCAGGCAGATACGGTGCGAGTGCGGGCAGCTCGTCCAGGGAGGAGATGCCCAACCTGTCGAGGAAGTACTCGGTCGTCCCGTAGAGCACGGCCCCGCGTTCGGGGTCCGTGCCGACTTCATGGATCAGCCCTCGAGTTTGCAGTGTGCGGACGACCCCGTCGACATTGACCCCTCTGACCGCGCTCACCCTGGCGCGGGAGACCGGTTGCCGGTAGGCGATCACCGCCAGTGTTTCCAGGGCCGCCTGGGACAGCCGGGCTCGTTGACCGTCCAGGACGAAACGTTCCACGACCGAAGCGTGCTCGTGACGAGCGTAATAGCGCCACCCCCCATTGACATAACGGAGCGCGAACCCTCGTCCTTCGTCGTCGTATTCCCGGGCCAACCCGGTGACCAGCGTGTGCACCTCCGAGACGGGGAGCCGGAGCGCCCGCGCCAGGTCCTCCTCGGGAACCGGTTCCTCCACCACCATCAGCACGGCCTCGAGTGCGCTGGGGGCCCCGCCCGGGAGGCGGTGCACGTCGATCTCGTCGGTGCATCCCTCGGTGGGATACCCGTCGTGCCTGCCCGGGCCGTCCTTGCGTTCCCGTCCCACCGTGGGTCATCTCCTCGTTCTCATCCCGGTTACTCCTGCGGATGTTCCGGCCCGTACTGGCTCCATCGGCTGGTCGGCTCCCCCTCGAGCTCTTCCGAGCCGGCCCAGTGCACGGTCAACGGGCCGAGCGGGTCGCTCTGGTCGAAGGTCACCGCGGCGTCGCGGAAGAGTTCCAACAACACCAGGAAACGCGCGACGACCACCAGGACTATCTCTGCGTCGGCCACGAGTTCCGCGAAGGACAGCGTGCCGTGCCGTCGGAGCCTCTGGGCGACCAGCAACGCCTGTTCGTGGATGTTCACCTTCGTGGCGTGCAGATGTTCCACCTCGACCGTCGGTGGTTCCCTGGGGATGAATGCCCCGGCTGCGATCCGGGCCAATCGGTCCGGATCGCAGCCCAGTCTCAGTTCAGGCAGGAGTTTCGCGAAGCGTGCTTCGAGCCCTGCCTGGCGACGAAGGGCGCGTCCCACGGTGTCCATCCGGTCGGCGAAGATCGCCGAGACCTCCTTGAAGGCCCGGTACTGGAGCAGTCGCGCGAAGAGGAGATCCCTGGCTTCGATGAGTTCCAGGTCCTCTTCCTCCTCGTCCAGGTTCGGTAGCAGCCGGGCTGCTTTCAGATCCAGCAGGGTCGAGGCCACCAGGAGGAACTCCGTGGTCTCGGACAGATCCCAGTCGTCACCGCTTTGCTGTTGCGCTCTCAGATGCGCGACGAAGTCGTCGGTCACGGCGGCCAGTGCGATCTCCGTGACATCCAATCGTCTCTTGCCGATGAGCCCGAGGAGCAGGTCGAAGGGACCGTCGAACTGGTCCAGGTGCACTTCGAAGGGCGCGCTCGTCCCACGTCTGGTCAGCACGCCGCCGGGGACGAGTTCTTCCCGGGTCTGAGGACCGTTTTGCTCGGTGTCCTCCGAGTGGGAGAGGTGCGGTGGTGCTGCGGCCTGAGGGCTCAGGCTGCACCCCCTCGGGCGATGAGTTCCCAGGCGAGCTGCCGGTAGGACTCGGCAGCGCTGGTGCCCGGGGCGTAGCTGGTGATGGGTTCTGCGGCGAGGGTGGCGTCGGGGAATTTCACCGTCCGGGTGATCACCGTGTGAAAGACCTGTTCCTGGAAGTGGTCGACCACGCTGCGGACCACTTCCCGGCTGTGCAGGGTGCGTCCGTCGTACATGGTGGCGAGGATGCCGTCGATCTCGAGGCGGGGGTTCAACCGGTCGCAGACCTTTTCGATGGTTTCCACCAGCAGCGCGACGCCGCGCATGGCGAAGAATTCGCACTCCAGAGGGATCATCACCCCGTGTGCGGCGGTGAGGGCGTTGACCGTGAGCAGCCCGAGCGAGGGCTGGCAGTCGATCAGGACGACGTCGTATTCGTCGAGGATCGGTCTGATGGCCCGGGCCAGCACCATTTCACGGGCGACTTCCCCGACGAGTTGCACTTCCGCTGCGGAAAGATCGATATTCGCCGGGACGACATCTAGCCCGGGAGTCCGGGTGCTGACGATCACGTCGTGAATGTCGTGGGATCGTTCGACCAACAGGTTGTAAATGGTCAGGTCCAATTCATTGGCACGAATTCCCAGACCCACCGACAAAGCGCCTTGGGGGTCGAAATCGACGAGGAGGACCTTACGACCGAGCTCGGCGAGTGCTGCTCCGAGATTGATGGTCGTCGTGGTTTTGCCGACGCCGCCTTTTTGATTGCACATGGCAATGACCCTCGCCGGGCCGTGCGCAGACAACGGTTGCGGCTCAGGGAAACTCGGCATCGGACGACCGGTAGGGCCGAGGAGTCCGAGGTCTTCAGCATCGCTACCCGGTAAATGGTCATGCAGGATCACGGATTCATGACCAGTAGTGCGGCTGCCCACCTTCGAGCTCATGAATGCCCTCCAGTCGTGCTTGCGCTCGGCGTCACGCCAATCGTCTGACGACTCTATCAACGCCATCACCTAGCACGTGGATGCGTCTGCGCATAAACCTCACGCAGATGTTGCACCGTGACCAAGGTATAGATCTGGGTAGTGGCTACCGAGGCATGTCCGAGTAGCTCCTGGACCACTCGCACATCAGCTCCTCCTTCGAGCATATGGGTCGCAAATGAATGCCGGAGAGTGTGTGGGCTGACCGCATTCTTCAGTCCTGCGCGTTCCGCGGCCCCCTGGAGGAGGGCCCACGCACTCTGCCGGGAGAGTCGCCCTCCTCGCTGGTTGAGGAAGACGGCCGGACCAGGGAGCCTGCCCTTCACGAGCTGGGGCCTGCCCCGGACGAGATAGGCCCCGACTGCTTCGCGCGCGTACTGACCGACGGGCAGAACCCGCTCTTTCCCACCTTTGCCACGCAGGCGGACCGTACCGGCGTCGATGTCGATGTCGTCGATGTCGAGCCCGATGGCTTCGCTGATGCGGGCACCGGATCCGTAGAGCAGTTCCAAAAGTGCCCGATCCCTTAGGGCGACCGGCGTGTCGCCGAGACTGGCCGCGGCGAGGAGTCGTTCGATGTCCGTCGTGGACATCGACTTGGGGAGTCGTTGAGCGGGCCGCGGGGGCGCGACGTCGGCCCCCGGATTGGTCGGGGTGACCCCTTCCAGGTAAAGGAAGCGGTGCAGTCCTCGGACAGCGACCAGGGAGCGGGCTGCGGAGGAAGCGGAGAGAGGGACCCGGCCTGGCCCTCCTTCGCGGAGATCGACCAGGAAGTCGGTGACATCGCGCCGGGTGACCTGGTCGATCCGGGTGATCTCCCTACGGGTCAGGAACTCCTGATATCGGCGGAGGTCGCGACCGTAGGAGAGCATGGTGTTCCGCGCGACGCCCTTTTCCACGCGCAGGTGGTCGAGCCAAGTACGCATGCTTGCCTCGAGGGCCGTGGCTCGGTCTGTGGTCACGGTCGAGTCCCCCTTGTGTTGTTCAGCCCCCCGGCTACTGAGTCGATCGTCCTACTCACGCCTGAATATGTCATGTCAGTTCCCGGAGAGTGACACCGCCTTGTCCAGATCCGTCCCTTTCAGGACGAGTCGCCCCGCAGCAACTGCTCACAGACGAAGATGAGGAGAGCCTCAGTAAATTCGAAAACGCTGTATTAACAGGGGATTCCGTGACTTTCTGCGGCATGGGAAGGGCGCAGGGCTCGTCGCCGCCAGTCTGAGCCACAGGATATGTGATCTCCATCACAAGAGTGGTCGAGGCATGCCCCACCTCATCTTCCACGGGTGCACTGAGACTCCCCACCCATCACGGAAGCCCAGCACACCCGCGGAAGCGGCGCACAGGAACGCCTCAGAGCACCGAGACCACCTGGGGGAAAAGATCCTCCACCGGCGGCTCCCAGATCTCCGGGTCGGCCTCGACCTGTTCCCCGCTACGGATGTCCTTGACCGAAGCGGGATGGAGGCCGCCGTCGGCATCCGTCCACTCCGGGAACCAGACGAACGGGATCCCCCGGCGGTCGGCGAACTTGATCTGCTTACCGAACTTCGCCGCGCTCGGAGCGACCTCGCACGCGATCCCCCGAGCCCGCAAGGACGACGCGATCCGCATGGCATCGGCACGCCCGTCCTCGGCCGCCAAGGAAATCAGCACCACCGACGGAGTCCGCCGAGTAGCCACCAAGGTCGGCATCAATTTCGCCACCAACCGGGAAACCCCGATCGAGATCCCGACCCCCGGATACGTCGTCCGACCGTCGGCCGCCAAGGCGTCGTAACGACCCCCGGAACATACCGACCCATAGGCCTCCTGCCCGATCAACTGGGTCTCGTAGACCGTCCCGGTGTAATAGTCCAGACCACGGGCAACCTTCAGATCGGCCACCAACAACCCCGGCGCGTGCTCGGCCGCGGCATCCATCACCGCGCTCAACTGGGAGAGCCCCTCCTCCAGCACCGGATGGACGACCCCCAGAGCACGGACCCGGTCCACGAACGAGGAATCCGAGGAAGAGATCGCCGCCAACGCCAGGCAGTGTGCCGCCTGCTCGGGAGTCCGCCCGGCTTCCACCAACATGGTGGAACACACCTCCGGACCCACCTTGTCCAACTTGTCGACGATCCGCAGCACCGTCACGATCTCGCCCTGGGGAATCCCCAGACCCAGGTAGAACCCCTCCGGGACACGCCGGTTGTTCACCTGGATACGGAAAGGCCCGATCGGCAACTTGGAGAAGGCGTCCGCGATGACCAACGGGAGCTCCACCTCGTAGTGGAACGGCAGTTCACCAGCATCGACGATGTCGATATCGGCCTGGGTGAACTCCCGAAAACGCCCATCCTGAGGACGCTCCCCCCGCCACACCTTCTGGATCTGATAACGGCGGAACGGGAAGACCAACCTTCCGGAGTTCTCCAGCACGTACCGGGCGAAGGGCACCGTCAGGTCGAAGTGCAGACCCAAAGAGTCCTCCCTCGACTGGTCGGCCTCCTTCGCCGCCAACCGGTTCACCCCGTAGATCTCCTTGTCGGCGTCACCACCTTTTCCCAACAGGCGGGACACCGGCTCCACCGCGCGCGTCTCGATCCCCACGAATCCATGACTCTCGAAGGTGGCCCGGATGACGTCGAGGAAGTGCTGCTCCACGATCCGCTGTTCCGGCAACCACTCAGGGAAACCCGACAACGGCGTGATCTTCTGTGAGTTCATATGTATTGGGGATCCTCAAATCATGGTGGCCTTCCACGGCCACCGCATCTCACAAGGACTGCAGGAAGGGATTGCCCGACCGCTCGTGACCGATCGTGGTGGCAGGCCCGTGCCCGGGCAGGACCAGGGTGTCGTCCGGTTGCGCAAGGACGACCTCCCGCAGAGTCCGACGCATCACCTCGTCCGACCCGCCAGGCAGATCGGTTCGCCCGACGCTCCCGGCGAAGAGCACGTCCCCGGAGAACAAGGTGCGACTCAGACCGGAGTCCTCGCCCACCCCCTCGGGGACACCGTCGATCCCGAACAGGACCGATCCCTCCGTATGGCCCGGCGCATGCACCACCCGCACCGTCAACCCGGCCAGTGAGAGCTCCGCGCCGTCGACGAATTCGACGAGCTCATCCGGGTCGTGCCAGGTCGCCACGCTGCTGAACTGGGGCCCCAACATCGCCGTCAGCTGCGGATCCAGCTGGGACAAAGCGTCCTTCAGGCGATATCGATCTGCCGCGTGGACATGCGCCGCCACGGCGTGGGCATCGCACACCGGGGGCACCGAATAGATGTGGTCGATATGCCCATGGGTCAACAGGACCGCTGCCGGCTTCAGGGAATGCTCGCTCAGCACCGCCTCCAGGCGGTCGACGACCCCGATACCAGGGTCGATGACGAGACACTCCTCGCGCGCAGCCTGAGCCACGACAAAACAGTTCGTCCCGAAAGCCGCAGCAGGAAAACCGATGACCAGCACCCACCCAGCCTACCGGCGCAGAGCGACGCGAGGTCACCGACTGATGGACTCGGCACTCCCCCCGGCCTCCACATGCGGCTATCGTGTCAGACACGTTACTTTTTCGAACCGACGGACGCCTGCCTGCGCCTGTCGGTGTCCACTCAGGAAGGCCCCTGCCGTGTCCGAGCCGACCGCGCCGAACGCCTCACCCGACTCCACCCCCACGGTGGAGCCCGCGGCCACTGGCGAAACTTCGCCCGCAGCCGAAATCCCCAACCCTTCGCCCGCAGCCCTGGCGAAGACTCCCCCTCCGAGCCCCGCACAGGTGGCCGGACGTCTGCACCCCGCCACCCCGGGGGTACGCGCCTCCCAGTTCGGCCGCGTGGCCGACGATGGCACCGTCTACGTCATCACCCCCGACGGGGAGAAAGACGTGGGCTCCTACCCCGGGGCCACCCCCGAAGAGGCGCTGGCCTACTTCACCCGGAAGTACGACGAGGTCAACGCCCAGGCAGACCTGCTCCTCCAACGGGTCACCCAGACCGAGCTGTCCACCAAGGAAGCCAGCGACGGCCTGACCAAACTGCGCGAGACCGTGCAAGACCTGCGCGCCGTCGGCGACCTCGTCGCCCTCGCCGCCAAGATCGAACATGTCGCCACCGCGGTCGAAGCCCGCAGGCAGGTGGAAGCCGCTGAACGGGCCCAGGCCCGCGAAGCCGCCACCGCCCGGCGAATCGAGATCGTCGAAGCAGCCGAGAAGATCGCGGCCCAACCCGAAGAACGTATCCAGTGGAAAGCCAGCAGCGCACAGATGCGCCAGCTGCTCGACGACTGGAAGACCGCCCAACGGGAAGGACCCAAACTCGACCGGGAGACCGAACAGGCGCTGTGGCACCGGCTCTCCGGAGCCCGCAACAGCTTCGACAAGGTCCGCCGCGTCCACTTCGCCCAGCTCGGCAACGCCCAGGCCGCAGCCAAAGCAGCCAAGGAAGAGCTCGTCGCCGAGGCGGAGAAACTCGCAGAGAGCACCGACTGGGGCTCTACCGCGGGAGCCTTCAAACGCCTGATGGACCGTTGGCGCCAAGCCGGACGCGCCTCTCGTACCGACGACGACGCGCTCTGGGCACGTTTCAAAGCCGCCCAGGACAGCTTCTTCGCCGCCAAGGACCAGGTCGTGGCCGCCGAGAACGAAGAGTTCACGGCCAATCTCAAGGTCAAGGAAGAGCTGCTCAAGCAAGCCCAGGCGCTGCTACCGGTCAAGGACCTCGACTCGACGAAAGCTTCCTTGCGTCAGCTGCAGGAGAAGTGGGACGCGGCCGGGAAGGTACCCCGGGCCGACCTCGATCGCATCGAGAAAGGCATGCGCCGCGTCGAGGCGGCAGTCCGCGAAGCCGAGGACCGCAAATGGCAGCGCACCAACCCTGAAGTCGCCGCGCGCGCCCAGAGCCTGGTCACCCAGCTCGAAGCAGCCTGCGACGGGTTGCGCGCCGACCTGGCCAAGGCCGAAGCCAGCGGTGACTCCCGCAAGATCGGCAAGGCGAAGGAAGCCCTCGAAGCACGCGAGGCATGGCTCGAACAAGCCCGTAGCGGCCTGGCCGAATTCGGTGGCTGACGAGGCACCCGACGTCACGTCGTGACCACGAGGGCGGGGCCGGTGGGAGAAGAAATCCCCACCGGCCCCGCCCTCGTTCCGGAAACGACGGATCAGATCATCCTCGGCGTTCCGGCCGACCGCCCTTGATCCGGAAGACATCGAAGACCCCATCGATCCGACGCACCGCCCGGATCACATGGTCGAGATGGCTCGGATCTCCCATCTCAAAGGTCAGCCGCAGGCTCGCCACCCGGTCACGCGCCGTCTGGGCCGTCGCCGACAGGATGTTGACATGGTGGTCGGCCAGAACCCGGGTCACATCGGCCAACAGCCCGCTCCGGTCCAAGGTCTCCACCTGGATGGCCACCAGGAACATGCTCCCCGAGGAAGGCGCCCACTCGACGTCGATCAACCGATCCGGCTGATCGTTCAACGTGGAAGCATTCGTGCAGTCCTTCCGGTGCACCGACACCCCGTGACCTCGTGTGACGAAACCGATGATCTGGTCGCCCGGGACCGGCATGCAACATTTGGCCAATTTGACCCACACGTCCGAGGCCCCGACCACCACGACCCCGGGGTCGGTAGGTTTACGACTCCGGCCTCGCCCGGGCACCGTGGCCTCAGCCACGTCCTCCGTAGCGCCTTCTGCGCCCCCATGAGCCGAGACGACCTTCTCCACGATGCTGTGCGCCGAGACATGCCCCTCGCCCACCGCTGCATACAAGCTGTCGATGTCCACATAACGCAGCTGCTGCACCACTGCGGACATGGTCTCCCCGCCCATGAGCCGCTGCATCGGCAGATTCTGCTTGCGCATCGCCTTGGCGATGGCGTCCCGACCCGATTCGATGGCCTCTTCCCGGCGTTCCTTGCTGAACCACTGCCGGATCTTGTTCCGCGCCCGAGGGCTCTTCACGAAGGTCAACCAGTCACGAGAAGGACCGGCCCCGTCGGCCTTGCTCGTGAGGACCTCGATGATGTCGCCATTGTCGAGAGTGCTCTCCAAGGGCACCAGGCGACCGTTCACCCGGGCACCGATGCAATGATGACCGACCTCGGTGTGCACCGAATAGGCGAAGTCCACCGGGGTCGCCCCAGCGGGCAGGGCCACCACTCCACCCTTGGGTGTGAAGACGTACACCTCGCGGGTGTTGATCTCGAACCGCAGCGATTCCAGGAATTCCCCCGGGTCGGCCGTCTCACGCTGCCAGTCCAGCAGCTGGCGCAGCCACGCCATGTCCGTCGTGTCGTCCTGGGGCGCTTCGGCAGCCTTCGCCCCGGTCTCCTTGTACTTCCAGTGCGCGGCGATACCGTACTCGGCGCGGCGGTGCATGGTGTGCGTACGGATCTGGATCTCGACCGGTTTCCCCTCCGGCCCCAGCACCGTCGTATGCAACGACTGGTACATGTTGAACTTCGGCATCGCGATGTAATCCTTGAAACGCCCCGGCATGGGCTTCCACCGGGCGTGCATCGCTCCGAGCGCCGCGTAACAGTCCCGCACCGAGTCCACCAGCACCCGCACGGCGACCAGATCGTAGATGTCCTCGAAGTCTCGCCCCCGCACGATCATCTTCTGGTACACGGAGTAGTAGTGCTTCGGGCGCCCGGAGACCACCGCAGTGATCCGGGACGTCTTCAGGTCCTCGGCCACCTGCTGTTTGACCTGGGTCAGATATTCGTCACGTGCCGGCGCACGCTCAGCGACCATCCGCACGATCTCCTCGTAGACCCGCGGATAGAGCGTCGCGAACGACAGGTCCTCGAGCTCCCACTTGATCGTATTCATCCCCAGCCGGTGAGCCAGCGGGGCGTAGATCTCCAGGGTCTCCTTGGCCTTCTTCTCCGCCGATCGCGGAGGAACGTACTTCCAGGTGCGCGCATTGTGCAACCGGTCGGACAACTTGATCATGAGGACCCGGATGTCCCGGGCCATCGCCACGACCATCTTCCGTACGGTCTCGGCCTGCGCCGCCTCGCCGTACCGGACCTTGTCGAGCTTGGTGACCCCGTCCACCAGCATGGCGATCTCGTCGCCGAAATCTCGGCGGAGCTCCTCCAACGAGTAGGAGGTGTCCTCGACGGTGTCGTGCAGAAGAGCCGCGGCCAAGGTCGGAGGAGTCATCCCCAACTCGGCAAGGATCAAGGTCACCGCGAGCGGATGAGTGATGTACGGGTCCCCGCTCTTACGGACCTGCCCTTCATGGGCACGCTCGGCGACCTCGTAGGCACGCTCGATGACAGCCGTATCGGCTTTCGGGTGGGTCTGTTTCACCACCCGGAGAATCGGCTCCAAAGCGGGATGGGTGTGATGGCGAGGACCACCGAACCGGGCGAGACGGGCCCGGACCCGCGAGGAAGAAGAAGGGGCCACCTGCACCGGAGGGGGAAGGACACCTACCGGGCCGGGAGCCTCCGGCTGGGAAGCAGCTGGCGCCGCGGCACCGGGCTTCGGTGGCTGTTCGCGAGCGGGTTCGACCGTCGCGTCAGCCACCGAAGCGCCTGTACGTGCCTGAGAGCCGTCGGCTGCATCCATGCACAGATGATAGTCGCCCTCAGAGGGAGACGATCGTGTGGACCTCGTAGTTCTCCAAGCTCCGCCGACCCCCGAGTGCCGAGATCTCCATCAGCACATCGACGGCAACCACTTCGCCACCCACCTGTTCCACCAGGGAACAGGCCGCGGCAGCCGTGCCACCGGTGGCCAGGACGTCGTCGACGATCACCACCCGATGCGCGCCGACGAGGGCGTCGACGTGCATCTCAGCAGTCGCCCGGCCGTACTCCAGGTCGTATTCAGCACTCACCCGCGCGGCCGGGAGCTTGCCCTGCTTACGGACCGGGACGAAACCCACACCCAAGGTGTAAGCCACCGCCGACCCGATGATGAAACCACGGGATTCCAGGCCGATGACCGCATCCACCCGACCGCGATAACGCTCAGCCACATCGTCGACGACCGTGCGCAGAGCAGCTCCGTCACGCAACAGAGGCGTGAAATCCCGGAAGAGCACACCCGGTTGCGGGAAATCGGGGATCTCCCGCAACCGAGCGAGCACGGTCTCCTCGACCGAGAGCGCAGCCGTGGTCATCGCTTCGACCTCGGCAGCCGCCGCGGCTGATTGCGAGGCCCGTTCTGCAAGGACGGATGGATGATCCGTCCGGTAGCCGTCCGCTCTCCGTCGGACTCCTCGTCAGCAGCCGCGAAACTCGAGGTCCGGACCTCTTGGGTACGCAGTCCGGCACGTTCTGCCTGCGCGAGTTCGCCGTCCTCGTGGAGGTCGGAGACGCCGGCCTTGCGCGCGCGTGCAGCTTCTTTCTCCTGGTGCCGTTCCGCCTGACGTGCCAATTTCTGCATCTCAGGTTCGCCGTCCCGCAAGTGCGCGTAGAGCGGGGTGGCGATGAAGATCGAGGAGTAAGCGCCCACGGCGATACCCACGAAGAGTGCCAACGACAGGTCCGTCAACGTGCCCGGGCCGATCACGGCCAGCCCCATCAGGAGGATGGCCGCCACCGGGAGCAGTGCCACCACCGTCGTGTTGATCGAACGCACCAAGGTCTGGTTGATGGCCAGGTTCGCGGCCTCGGCGAAGCTCTTCCGACCGTTGCTGATCGCTTCGTCGGTGTTCTCACGCACCTTGTCGAAGACGACCACGGTGTCGTAGAGCGAATACCCGAGGATCGTCAGGAAGCCGATCATGGAAGCCGGAGTGACCTCGAAACCGGCCAGGGCGTAGATACCGACGGTGATGAAGATGTCGTGGAAGAGCGCGACCAGTGCCGCGACGGACATCTTCCAGGTCCGGAAGTAGATCGCGAGGACCACGGAGACCAACAGCAGGAACCAGGCCAGGGCTTGGAGAGCCTGCTTGCTGACCGAGGCGCCCCAGGACGGGCCGATCACGCTGGTCGTCACATTCTCCGAGGGAACCCCGAATTCTTTCGCCAAGGCATCCGAGACGGTCTTCGCCTTGTCGGAGTCGAAACGTTCGGTCTCGACGCGGACGTCGGAACCACCGACCTTGGTGACCTTGGCGCCTTCGACCTGAGCCGACGACGAGATCACCGAACGGGCCCGCTGCTCGAAACCGTCGAAATTGTTGACCTTGGTGACCCGGAAGTCGGAGCCGCCGGTGAACTCGATGCCCAGGTTGAGTTGACGGACACCCAGACCCAGCATCGCGATCACGAAGAGGACGACGGAGACCATGTACCAGGTCCGGCGGCGACCGATGAAATCGATCGAACGCTTCCCGGTATAGAGGTCGTTACCGAAAGTTGCGATGTTCACGCCGTCACCTCTTCGGTTCCAGTAGTCCGCCGACCGCTGTTCGGCGTGGTACGCACCCGTCCACGACCACGGTAGCGAGGAACCGCGCCCAGCCGCTCAGGTGACAGGCCCGACCACGGGTGTCCTCCGCCGAAGAAGCGGGTCGTCGACAACCAGGCGAGCAGCGGGTGGGTGAACAGGAAGGTCACCAGGACGTCCAGGATCGTCGTCCACATCAACATGAATGCGAAGCCTCGGACATTGCTGGCTGCGAGCAGGTAGAGCACTGCCGCCGCCAGGAAGTTCACGCCGTCCGAAACCAGGATGGTCCGCTTGGCACGGGCCCATCCGGTCTGGACCGCCGCCTGCAACGCGCGGCCCTCACGGATCTCGTCACGGACACGTTCGAAGTAGACGATGAAGCTGTCCGCCGTCGTGCCGATGGCCACGATGGCGCCGGTGACACCGGCCATGGTCAGACGCAGGTTCTGGCTCCACCCGAACAAGGTGATGGTCAGATAGGTCAGGATCGCGACGACGATGATCGAGGCCACGGTGACCAGGCCCAACGCCCGGTACTGGAACAGGGAGTAGATGACCACGAGGAGCAGGCCGACGCCGCCGGCGATCAACCCCTTGCTGAGCTGGTCGCCACCGATCGTCGGGCTGATGTCCTGAAGTTCCTGCGCCTGGAAAGAGATCGGGAGTGCACCGAACTTCAGCTGGTCCGCCAACAATTTGGCCGACTCCGAGGTGAAATTACCGGAGATCTGGGCTTCGCCGTTGTTGATCGCGTTCTGGAAGTAAGGCGCGGAGATGACCTTGTTGTCCAGGACGACGGCCAGCTGGTTGCGGGGCTGCTGCAGCGGGACCATCGCCTGGCTGACAGCGGCGTACACATCGGTCGCATATCCGCTCTGCATACGCAGGGTGACCATCCACTGGCCGGTCGTCGCGCCCTGCTGAGTGGTCTGCATGCCGCTGGCCGCGTCGGCCAGGCTGTCGCCGGTCAGCACGGACGGGCCGAGCACGTACTTCTCGGTGATCTGTCCGCCGGCACGCTCGTTCGGGCTGCCGCAGACCACGAGAGGTTTGGTCAGGTCCTCCTTGGTCGGATCGTGATCCTTCTGCGGGCACTGCAAGGCCATGGCCTGCTGTTGGAGCTCCTGAGTGAGCCACCCGACGTGGGTCGCGTATTCGGTCAACCGCTTCGGGTCGTCCTTCACGGCCTCGGACCACTTCGGGGGAGTTCCGGTGCCGGGAGCCGCAGGCGGTGCGCTGGTGAAGGGATTCCCACCGGTCTTCGGAGCCGAAGGAGGCGGTGTCGCGGCCGGGGTCTTGGGCGGGGTCGTGGCGCTGCCGGAAGGCGGCGGGGTGGTGCTGGCCTTGGCCACCGGTGCCTCGTGCTGTGCCTGATCGGGGCGCTGCAGCACCTGGGGCACACCGCCGCGTGCAGCACTCGTGGTGGCCTTCCCTGCCGGTGATGCGCCGGGGGCCGCGGAGGTCGAGGGCTTCGGTGCCCCACTAGAGGCCGCAGGAGCACTGCCCGACGGTGCAGGCGCGCTGCTCGAAGGCCCTCCGGGCAGGGTCGGCGGGGCGCCCGGCAGGCTCGTCGGGTTACCACCCGGCTCCTGACCTTGGTTCCCGATAGGGAGCACACCCAGCACCGGACGGAAACGCATCTGGCTGGACTGCTCCAGGGCCCGTTGCTGTTCCTGGGAGATCTTGCCCGGGACGGTCACCACGATATTGGTACCCAGCGTGCTGACCTCGGCTTCGGCCACACCTTGGCCGTCGACACGCTTACGGATGATGTCCACGGCGCGCGAGAGCTGCTCGGTGTTCACGTCCTCGCCCTGACGAACCTGTGGTTTCAGGATCATCTGGGTTCCGCCCTCGAGGTCGAGGCCTAGCTTGGGGGTGAGCTGCGCACCTCCCCATATGTGTGCCGCGCCGAGGAAACCGGCCAGCCCGACCGTGATCAACAGCATCGCCAGAAGCGTGCGTATCGGCGTGCGCCGATGTGGATTCTTCGCCATCAGTGTGAGTCCTCGATTACGCCAGGGCCCGCGCTTGGTGACGGGCATCATGCTCGTCAAGCCTCCGCCGGCACCCGAGCGAGTCTAGGTGAGTTCTTGTCAAGTAAGCCAACACGCCGCGCCACCTATCCGGTCACGAAACCTCCTGTCCACTGCCGAGACGTCCCCCGGTCTCCCCTGGCTTCTCGGGCATCGGCTGCCCTGTGCCCTCCCCCGGTCGTCGCCCCGAGGTCTCGGGCGGTGCGCTGAGCCCCAGATGAGCCCAGGCGAGTTCCGACGCGGCCCGACCTCGTGGGGTCCGGATCATGAACCCCTCGCGGACCAGGTAGGGCTCCGCGACCGTCTCCACCGTGTCCGGTTCCTCTCCGACCGCGACCGCGAGCGTGGTCAATCCCACCGGTCCCCCGCCGAAACGAAGACACAGCGCGGACAGGACTGCCCGGTCCAGGCGATCGAGCCCCCGGGGGTCCACGTCGAACAGCGACAGGGCCGATGTGGCGGCCTCGTGGTCCACCACGTGGCCTCCGTGGACCTGGGCCCAGTCCCGCACCCTGCGGAGCAGACGGTTCGCGATCCGGGGTGTGCCCCTCGAACGCCGGGCGATCTCGGCCACCCCGGCGTCGTCCGAATCGACGCCGAGCAGCCGCGCCGATCTGCGGACGATCTTGAGCAGGTCCGCTTCCTCGTAGTAGTCGAGATGAGCGGTGAAACCGAAACGGTCACGCAGGGGTGCGGGGAGCAGCCCCGCCCTGGTCGTCGCGCCCACCACGGTGAAAGTCGGCAGCTCCAAGGGGATGGCTGTGGCTCCGGCGCCCTTCCCGACCACGATGTCGACCCGGAAGTCCTCCATCGCCATGTAGAGCATCTCTTCGGCGGGCCTGGACATCCGGTGGATCTCGTCCAGGAAGAGCACCTCGCCCTCTTCCAGACCGGAGAGGATGGCCGCGAGATCCCCGGCATGCTGGATCGCTGGCCCGCTGGTCACTCTGAGTTGTGCGCCCATTTCGGCCGCGATGATCATGGCCAGGGTGGTCTTGCCCAGTCCCGGCGGGCCGGAGAGCAGGACATGGTCCGGGGGGCTCCCCCGCCTGCGAGCGGCCTCCAGAACCAGGCCCAACTGATCGCACACCCTGGTCTGGCCCGGGAAATCGGCCAGTCTCCGGGGACGTAGCGCCGCCTCGACCACTTCTTCGTCCTCTTCCGGACGAAGTGCAGGGTCGATGACCCGTCCGGCGGTGTCAGGCGAACCATCGACGCCCAGGACCTCGCGGAGGCGACTGTCGTCGGGGCCGGTCACCGGCCCAGCTCCCGCAATGCGGCCCGCAGGACCTCAGGAACCCGAGGCGGCCCGGTCAGATCGGCAGCCACCTTCTCCAGCACGGCATCAGCCTGTTTGGTCGACCAGCCCAGCCCGGTCAGTGCATCTCTGACCTGTTCCCGCCAGGAGTCGTCCTGAACGGGGCGAGCCGGTTCTTCCTCGGCGCCGGGCGGAAGGGGCGCAATCTTGTCCCGGAGCTCCAGCAGGAGGCGTTCGGCTCCTTTGCGTCCGATGCCAGGCACCTTCGTCAGCGCGGCAATGTCCCCGCCGGAGATCGCTCGGCGCAGATCGTCCGGGGAATGTACCGCCAACATGGCCAGAGCGAGCCGCGGGCCGACCCCGGACACTGTCTGCACCAGGTCGAAGAGACTTTTCTCCCCGACGCTCCCGAAGCCGTAGAGGGTCATCGAGTCCTCGCGCACGATCATCGATGTGTGCAGGAGGACTTCCTCGTCCTGCCGGAGCTGCATCGCGGTGCGCGGAGTGAGCTGCGCCAGCATCCCGAACCCGCCGACCTGGACCACCACGTGGTCGAGCCCCACCTGGGACACCGTTCCTCGCACCGATGCGATCATCAAGTCACCTTTCTTGTCCGACGCGTATGCGAAGGCGCCCGATTGGTCGTGGTGCGCTGTCTCGCCACGGCCTCGACGATGCGGTCGTGCGCTCCACCTCGCCAGATATGACAGACCGCCAGGGCCAGGGCATCGGCAGCATCCGCAGGACGCGGTGCTTCCTTCAGCCGGAGGATACGGGTGATCATCGATGTCACCTGGGCCTTGTCCGCCCGCCCGTTGCCGGTAACCGCGGCTTTGACCTCGCTCGGGGTGTGCAGGGCCAACGGTATCCGCAGGCGCGCAGCGGCCAGCATGGGGATCGCGCTGGCCTGGGCGGTGCCCATGATCGTCGATACGTCGTTCCGGGCGAAGACCCGTTCGACGGCGATGGCGTCAGGGCGGTGCACAGCGATCCAACGGTCGATCTCGATCTGCACCGCGAGCAGTCGCTGCGGGACCGCATCAGTGCTGGGTGTCCGGACCACCCCGACGTCGATCATCCGCAAGGGCTGGCCTACGCCGCCCTCGACGACGCCCAGCCCACAACGAGTCAGACCGGGATCGACGCCGAGCACCCGCATGGATCACCCTTTCCTCCGGTCGCTGACGCCGTAGTCACGAGGTACAGATCGTACATCCGTCCTGATCGGAGCCTACCCAGGACACCGACTCCCCAGAACCGGGCGCGCCGCACCGAAATCCTTCGGCGCGGCGCGTCCAGCCGGGTCGATCATTCTTCGTCGAGTTGTGCGGCGACCTCGTCGGACACGTCGCCGTTCACCCAGACGTTCTGTACGTCGTCGCTGTCTTCCAGAGCATCGACCAGGCGCATCATCCGGCGTGCTCCGTCGACGTCCAGCGGGACCTCGACACTGGGCACGAACTCGGCCTCGGCGGAGTCGTAGTCGATACCGGCCTGCTGCAGGGCAGTGCGCACCCCGACGAAGTCGGTGGCCTCGGAGAGGATCCGGAAGCTGTCGCCGTAGTCTTCGACCTCTTCCGCACCGGCGTCGAGCACGACCTCGAGCAAGGCGTCCTCGGTGGTCTCCCCGTCCTTCTGTGCCTTGGGCACCATGACGACACCCTTGCGGGTGAACAGGTAGGACACCGACCCGGGGTCGGCCAGCGAGCCTCCGTTACGGGTCAACGCGACGCGCACCTCGGAGGCCGCTCGGTTGCGGTTGTCGGTAAGGCACTCGATGAGGACGGCCACTCCGCCGGGCGCATAGCCTTCGTAGGTGATGTTCTGGTAGTCGGCGCCACCGGCCTCGGCACCCGATCCGCGTTTGACCGCCCGGTCGATGTTGTCATTCGGGACGGAAGCCTTCTTGGCCTTCTGGACGGCGTCGTACAGGGTGGGGTTACCGGCTGGGTCCCCTCCGCCGGTGCGGGCGGCCACCTCGATGTTCTTGATCAGCTTCGCGAAGAGCTTGCCCCGCTTGGCGTCGATCGCGGCCTTCTTGTGCTTGGTCGTCGCCCACTTGGAGTGACCACTCATCGCTGCTGCTCTTTCTCATCGCTGGCGCCGGCTGGACGTCACGCTGACCTGCAGGCTGACCCGTGCCTGTCAACGCCATGGCTCGCTGGTCCGCCGGCGGACCAGGTCCGGTCTCGGCCCGTCTGGGAAAAATACGTCCGACAAGGCCTGGACGATCTTACCGGTCACGCACCATCGCGACGAATGCGGCGTGGACACGGTCGTCCCCACCGATCTCCGGATGGAACGAGGTGGCCAGCAGATTCCCCTGCCGGACAGCCACAGCGCGCCGCTCGCCCGGCCCGGTATCGACCTCGGCCAGGATCTCGACCTGCGGTCCCACCGATTCCACCCAGGGCGCCCGGATGAACACCGCCGACAAGGGATCCTCGGGCCTGTCGATCCCGGCCACCGTCAGGTCGGCCTCGAAACTGTCCACCTGCCGACCGAACGCATTGCGTCGTACGACCACGTCCAGCCCGCCGAGGGTCTCCTGGTCCGGCCGACCGTCCAACACCTCCTCGGCCAACATGATCATGCCCGCACAGGACCCGTAGACCGGCGTCCCCCGGGAGATCACCTCCCTCAAGGACTCCTGCAGCCCGAAAGCTCGCACCAGTTTGTCCATCACCGTGGACTCTCCGCCCGGGATCACCAGACCGTCCAGAGCGCCCAACTCCGTGGGACGTCGTACCAGCACGGAGTGGCTTCCGCACCGGGCCAGAGCCGCGGCATGTTCCCGTACATCGCCCTGGACCGCCAGGACACCGATCGTAGGAAGGGTCACGACCGGTGAGACTACTGTGTCCGACCGAGCCGCGTCTTCAGGTTCCCGACGGACCGACGCCGGGAACGGCCCGGTCGTGACACGGCCGGGGCCCGGCCGTGTCACGACCGGGCCCCGTCCTCCACGCAGGGGTCAGCTGAAGCTGAGTTCCTCCTCCGACTTCCCGGCGAGTTTGCGTTCTTTGTTCCGCCGGACCATGGGCCAGGCTGCGAACATGACGATGATGAAGATCACCGCAGCGCTGAGCACCTTGTACTGGTAGAAGTCCTTGCCCGGGTCGACCAGCATGATGCCGATGATGCCGATGAGGGCGACGATGCCGATCCAGGAGGTGTACGGCGCCCCTGGCATCGGGAAGCTCGTCGCGGGGATCTCCCCCGCGTTGATCTTCTTCCGCAGCCTGATCTGGCAGGCGAAGATGGTGATCCACGTCCAGACCACGCCGACCGCCGCCGTCTCCAGGGCGATCTCGAAGGCCTCGGACGGCCGCAGGTAGTTCAGGACGACACCCAGCAGGTACACCGAAGCGGTGAACAGGATCCCACCGGAGGGTACCCCTCGTTTGCTCATGTAGCTGGTGAACTTCGGAGCCTCACCGGCCGCGGACAACGAACGGAGGATCCGCCCCGTGGAGTACAGCCCGGAGTTGCAGGAGGACAGCGCGGCGGTGATGACGATGACGTTCATCAGGTCACCCATCCAGGAGTACCCCATGGATCCGAAGGCGGTCACGAAGGGGCTCTCCCCGGCTTTGTACGAGGTGTACGGCAGCAGGCAGGCCAGCAGGAAAATAGAACCCACGTAGAAGAGCGCGATCCGGTAGATGACCGCCTTGACCGCTTTGGGGATGACCTTCTCCGCGTCCTGGGTCTCCCCGGCCGCGGTGCCGATCAACTCGATGGTGGCGTACGCGAAGATGACGCCCTGCATGACCAGGACGAAGGCGGTCGTCTTCCCGTCGGGGAAGAAACCGTCCGGGCTGCTGAGATTGTGCAGCCCTGCCGTGTGTCCTCCGACCTGGGCCTGGGTGATCACCAGGAAGGCCCCGACGATGAGGAAGGTCACCAGGGCGGCGACCTTCAGCAGCGCGGCCCAGAACTCCAGTTCGGCGAAGGCCTTCGCGCTCAACAGGTTGATGGTGAGCACGATGATGAGGGACAGCAACGCGACGATCCACTGCGGCATGGTGGTCCACTTGGCGAAGTAGGTCGCCACTGCGGTGATCTCGGCGATGCCGGAGGTCATCCAGTTCAGCATGTACATCCACCCGGCCGCATAGGCCCAGCGGTCGCCGAAGAACTCACGGCTGTAGGAGACGAAGGAGCCGCTGGAGCGCCGGTACATGACCAGTTCACCCAGCGCACGCATCAGCAGGAAGGCGACGATTCCGCAGAGCGTGTAGGAGAGGATCAACGAGGGGCCGGCTTTCGCCAGCCGACCTCCCGCCCCGAGGAAGAGCCCTACCCCGATCGCGCCGCCGATGGCGATCATCTGTATCTGACGGCTGGTCAGCGTCTTGTGGTAACCGACGTCGCCTGCGTCGTGGACGGGTGCCGCAGCCCCCGCAGTCGTGGCACCCTCAGGGGTGGTCGACTCCGAACGACCGGGGTCTTTCACCCCGGACGGTTTCTCTTGACTGCTCATCGTGAGGAGCTTCCCTCCTGCTCGTGAGCGGGCTTGCCTGCCCTCGGGGACATCGCCCCGAGGGCATCGACGACACCACGATGGGTCGTCCGCCCGGCTCGGACGTTCACCATCCCCGTTCCGCAAGACGATGCGGGACGGGGATGTCGTCGACGTTGATGCCGACCATGGCCTCGCCGAGACCACGCGAGACCTCCGCGATCGTCGACGGGTCGTCGTAGAAGGTCGTCGCCTTGACGATGGCGGCGGCCCGTTGCGCCGGGTTGCCCGACTTGAAGATGCCCGAGCCCACGAAGACCCCCTCCGCGCCCAGCTGCATCATCATCGCGGCGTCGGCGGGGGTGGCGATGCCTCCTGCGGTGAAGAGGACCACCGGGAGCTTGCCGGTCTGGGCGACCTCCTTGACCAGTTCGTACGGCGCCTGGAGTTCCTTCGCCGCGACGTACAGTTCGTCCTCGGCCATGTTCTGCAACCGGCGGATCTCCTTGCGCATCGCACGCATGTGCGTCGTCGCATTGGAGACGTCACCAGTGCCGGCCTCACCCTTGGAACGGATCATCGCCGCGCCCTCGGTGATCCGGCGCAGGGCCTCGCCGAGGTTGGTGGCGCCGCAGACGAAAGGCACGGTGAACGACCACTTGTCGATGTGGTTCTCGTAGTCGGCAGGGGTCAGCACCTCGGATTCGTCGATGTAGTCGACACCGAGGCTCTGCAGCACCTGGGCCTCCACGAAGTGGCCGATGCGCGCTTTGGCCATCACCGGGATGGAGACGGCTTCGATGATGCCGACGATCATGTCCGGGTCGGACATCCGGGAGACCCCGCCCTGGGCACGGATGTCGGCCGGCACCCGCTCGAGTGCCATCACGGCGACCGCTCCGGCGTCCTCGGCGATCTTGGCCTGCTCCGGGGTGACCACGTCCATGATCACGCCACCCTTGAGCATTTCGGCCATACCGCGCTTCACCCGCGAGGTACCGGTGGTGGAAATAGTTGCGTCGCTCACGTCGAGTCGCCTTTCTCAGCTGTGCGGGAGCCTCACCCGTCGTCCCGTGGATGGGCATGTCTCGTCGGTATCGTGCGCGAGCATAACGGGTGTTCAAGTAGGTGTGGCAGTTGCTTAGCCTAGTCCGGCCGGGGGCCTACGTCCGGATCCACGCGGAACAGCTAGCAGGAGAGGGAAACTCACCTTCCACCGGCCGGATCGTCATCGAATTCCACCGTGCGAGGGAGCACAGCCCGCCCCGGCAACCGGAACAGACGCACCAAGACCCGCCGACGCAACCGCTGCACATCCACCACCGCGTCATTGTGGAAACGACGAGCCATCATCACCCGCTGCCCCGACGACTCCAGCCGACCCCACGCGGCCAGAGCCACATCCGCATGCAGGCCCGCCGCAAGCTCCACCGGCGCGACAACATCCCCCCGGTCGGCCACCACCAACCTGATCACCCTCGTCAGGTCGCTCTCCACCCCCTCGCGCTCTTCCTGACCCGACTCGGCACCCTCCAGGGAATCCGTGGCCGCCCCCGCCAGGATCAGGGCCTCGGCCGGATCGAGCGCACCGGAGTTCGCCACCTCCAAGGCCGCCTCCGCCCGCCGCACCAACTGGGCGTCCAAGGCGGCATAGGTGCCCTCGACCCGGATGTGAAGACGATCCAAGCGAGCCGCGACGAAGGTCAGATACCAACCGAAAGCACAGACCGCCAACACGACCAGAGTGAGGATCTCGACGACGCTCACCCATGCCCCCTCTAGTCCGTCCAGCGCAGGAAATGACGACGAGGCCCCCGCCCCGCCACCGCCGAGGTGCCGTCGATGACCGTCTCGTACACCGCCACGACCTTCTCCGCCACCATCGACCAGTCATAGCGTCGCGCATGACAGCGGCCAGCCCCCGACAACGACGCGCGGGCAGACCCGTCCCCCACCAACTCGATCAAAGCCTGCGCCAGAGCACCGCTGTCCCCCGTCGGAAAGATCCGACCGGCCTGACCCGCATCCAACACCCGGACGAAAGCCCCCAGATCGCTGGCGACCACCGGAGCCCCCGCCGCCATCGCCTCCACCAACACGATCCCGAAACTCTCCCCGCCGGTGTGCGGAGCCACATAGACGTCCACCGAGGCCAACAAAGCAGCCTTCTCCTCGTCCGAGATCCCCCCGAGGAAATGCACCGCATGTCCAGTCCCCTCCGGCAGACGACGACGAGCCGCCGCCACATCCCCGTAACCGGCGACCAGGACCCGAGCCTGCGGCCAAGCCGCCAACAGTGCAGGAAGAGCTGCCGCCAACACCGGGAAACCCTTCCTCGGCTCATCCAGACGCCCCAAGAAGGCCAGCGTCGGACTCGACCCGGTGCCCTGCCAACGTGGATCAGGCGCAGCCCCGCCGAACCGATCCACGAAAACCCCGTTCGGAATCACCACGGCGTCACCGCCGAGATGGGTGATCACCGTCTCCCGAGCCGCCTCGGACACCGCGATCCGACCGTGGATCTTCTCGAAACTACCCCGGACCATCGGATACGCCGCCTGCATCGCCCGACTCCGCACGAAACTCGTATGGAAGGTCGCCACCGTCGGGCCCTCCACCGCCCACAAGGCCAACAACGACAGACTCGGCGCGATCGGCTCGTGGATGTGCACCACGTCGAAATGCCCTTGCTCCAACCAGCGGACCACCCGTGCCACCGTCATCGGCCCGAAAGCCAGACGAGCCACCGACCCGTTGTACGAGATGGGCACCGCCCGGCCCGTACCCTCCACGTACCAGGGAAGCACCGTGTCCTCGTCGGCCGGAGCCAAGACCCGCACATCATGCCCGTCGGCGAGCAGATGCTCGGCCAGGTCCCGGATATGGAACTGCACCCCGCCCGGAACATCGAAACTGTACGGACAGACGATCCCGACCCGCATCAAGGCCTCCCCTCGCCCCGGCGCAATCCCTCCGGACCGAACCCGTCCCCCACGAAGACCTGTTGCATCATGTGCCAGTCCTGGGTGTACCGCCGGACCTGGACCGACATCACCTCCGCGCACCGCTGGGTCAGCCGGGCAACCCGCTCCTCCGACGACCCACCCCCGTCATCGACCACCCGGTCATGGAAGGTGATGACCGTCCGCCATCCGCCCGGGGCCACTCGCCGGGGAACCGACTCATGACGCATCGATATCGGATACAGCGAACAACCGGTCGACACCGCCAAAGCGGCGGGACCAGCCGCCATCCTGGCCCGTCGACCGCAGAAGACGACCTCCACCCCGTGCGAAGTCAGATCCCGATCGGCCAACAGAGGCACGAGACGGCCACCCCCCTCGACCGCACGAACCAGCTCAGGAAACGACGGGGCGCCCCCGGTCAACGGCAGGATCGACATCCCCAGACCCGTCCGGAAGGACACGAACTCCTCGAAGAGCGCCTCCGGACGCAGCCGCTCGGCGACCGTCACCACCGGAGCCAAGGAAGAAGAGGACCACGCACCCGCCAGATCCCAGTTCCCCATGTGCGCGAGAAAAGCCGCCACAGAACGTCCCTGAGCCAGCTCGGTACGCAAAGCCTCCGCGCCGACCGGACGCACCGACGCCGCCAGCTCGACAACGGACAACTCCGGCAACCGGAAAGCCTCGCACCAATACCGCAGATAGGAGCGCATCCCCGCCTGCACCAGAGCTTCGAGCCCGCCCGCAGACAGCTCGGGACGGACCCGGACGTAATTGGCACGCAACCGGCGCACATCGACGGTGTCCCGACGGTATACGGCGTCTGCGACCCGGTCGAAGAATGCGTAGGCGGATCGGACAGGAAGCCGACGCACCCCCGACCAACCGGCACGGAAGAGCGTCGGAGCGGCCTGGTCCGCCCAACTCACGACGAACCGGCGAGGATATGGCGTCGTACAGCCATCATCCGCTGGAGCACCGTGATGGCGCTCGCCACCGACAACAGACCCAAGGTCACCGTCAGGACCATGTCCGGCCAGGAGAAGAGCCCGGTCAGACCGGTGGCCAGGAGTGCCACCACGAGACGGTCCGCCCGCTCGGCGATCCCGACGTTCGCGGCCTCCACCCCCAGGCTCTCCGCCCGGGCACGGGCATAACTGGTCACGAAACCGAACACCAGGCAGGCGAGCGCGAACCAGGCGGTGAGCTGCCCGCCGGGCCGGCTCGCGAAACACAGCAGCAACCCGCCGAAGACGGCGCCGTCGCCGATGCGGTCCAGCGTCGAGTCCAGGAAGGCACCCCAGGTGCTCGTACGCCCGGAGATGCGGGCCATCGTGCCGTCCAAGGTGTCGGAGAAGACGAAGGCCACGATGACGAGGGTTCCCACCAGGAATTCGTGACGGGGATAGAAGCCCAGCGCGCCGACGCACACCCCGATGGTGCCGATGACGGTGACCATGTCCGGGGACAACCCCAGCCGTAGCGCTACCCGCGCCACAGGGGTGAGCAGACGGGTGATGAAGGCACGTGCGAATCGGTTCAACATGGTGCCCCCAGAGTACTGACGTGAGGCCGTTCGTCATGTACACCCACGCAGGTTGTTCGAGAAGGATTCTGCAGCGACTTCTTGAAAAGAACATAAGTTCCCCTGTGCGGCAAAGAGACCCGCCGAAAAAGTCGTTCTTTCGTGCGCTGGCTCACCAATCATCGAATTTCCGCCGAAAGTGCTTGTCCCGATTGGAGACACATAGCAGGGTGTCTGCATGAGCGGCAGACAATCCACCATCACGTCGTCCCCCGTCGCCTCGTCCTCGGACGCGCTGCGCAATGTCGTCCTCGTCGGCCCCAGCGGTTCGGGGAAGACACGACTCTTCGACCATCTGCTCGCCACCACCACCCCCGGGTATCGTCCTCCGGCACGTGGTGACGAACGGTCGACGCAGCTGTCGGTGGCCGCGGTCGACTCCGGAGACGTGATCATCAATCTGATCGACACCCCCGGGTACAGCGATTTCGTCGGAGACCTACGGGCCGGGCTACGAGCGGCGGACGCGGCACTCTTCGTCGTCTCCGCGGCCGACGGCGTGGACGCCGGCACCCGCCGGCTGTGGCACGAATGCGCGAACGTCGATATGCCACGCGCCGTCGCCATCACCAAACTGGACGCCGGTCGAGGGGACTTCGAATCGGTATTGACCGAATGCCAGGAGGCCTTCGGGGACGGTGTTCTCCCCCTGGGCATCCCCCAGCTGGGATCCGGCGGATCCCTGGACGCCACCATCGACCTGGTGCTCGGTGAAGTGCACGACTACACCGGTCATGACCGGGTCGTGCGGCCCACCGGCCCCGAGCACGCCGACCTGTTCGACACCTACCAGGGACCTCTGATGGAGGGCATCATCCAGGAAGCGGAGGACGACACCCTCCTGGACCGCTACCTGGAAGGTGAGCAGATCGGTTTCGAGGTCGTCGAGGCGGCCCTGTTGAAAGCGGTCGCCCATGCGACCTTCTTCCCGGTGCTCCCACTGTCGGTGGCCACCGGGGCCGGGATCGACGTTCTCCTCCATCTGATCGAACATGCTTTCCCGCCGCCGTCCCTGCATCCTCTGCCCCGCGTGTTCACCACCCAGGGCGCCGATGGACCTCTGCTGACCGCCGACCCGGACGGCCCGCTGGTCGCCGAGGTCGTGAAGACCACCTCCGATGCCTATGTCGGCGCAGTCGCCCTCGTCCGCGTGTTCAGCGGGACCTTGCACCCCGATTCCTCGGTCCACGTCTCCGGCCATCTGGAGTCCTTGTCCGGCCGGGCGATCGAAGGGCATCACGACCACGACGAGGACGTGAAGGTCGGTCCGTTGAGCTCCCCGCTGGGCGAGACCCTGCGTCCCAAGGAATCAGCCATCGCCGGGGACCTGGCGATCGTGGCGAAGCTGCCGACGGCGCAGACCTCCGACACGATCTCCGACAAGGACATGCCCTTGGTGATGGAGCCCTGGGACATGCCCGACGCGCTGCTGCCCATCGCCGTCCGCGCTGCCACACGCGCCGACGAGGACAAGCTCCCGGCGGCATTGCAGCGGCTCTCGGCAGGGGATCCCTCCCTGCGGGTGGAGCACAACGCCGAGACGTCCCAGGTGGTGCTGTGGACGATGGGCCAGACCCACGCCGACATGGTGATGGACCGTTTGAAGGACAAGCTCAATGTGGATGTCACCGTCGAGCCGCTGCGGATCGCGCTGCGCGAGACCTTCCTCACGGGGTCGAGCGGGCATGGACGACATGTGAAACAGTCCGGCGGACACGGGCAGTTCGCTGTGTGCGACATCAAGGTCGAGCCCAACGAGCGCGGCGCCGGTTTCGAGTTCATCGACAAGGTCGTCGGTGGCGCGGTGCCCCGGCAGTTCATCCCGTCGGTGGAGAAAGGGGTGCGCGCCCAGTTGGAGAAAGGCTGCGTCGCCGGGTACCCGATGGTGGACGTGAAGGTGACCCTCTTCGACGGCAAGGCGCACTCGGTCGACTCCTCCGACGCCGCTTTCCAGATGGCCGGGGCCCTGGCGTTGAAGGAAGCCGCCGCTCAGTCGGGTGCCACGACCCTGTTGGAACCGATCGACCTGCTGACGGTGACCGTTGCCGACGACTACGTCGGGGCCGTCATGACCGATCTGCAGGGACGTCGGGGGCGTCTCCAAGGCAGCGAACCCGGCACCCAGGAAGGAACGTCGGTGATCAAGGCGGAGGTGCCCCAGGTCGAGCTCTCCCGTTATGCGATCGATCTGCGTTCGTTGGCCCACGGGGCCGGCACCTTCACCCGTCAGATGGTCGGCTACGAACAGATGCCGGGCAATCTGGTGAAGGAACGGGTCAGCACGTCCTGAGCGCACGTCGAACCGTCGGTGGGTGGTCGAGGCCCGGCTGGGCACGTCCGCCCACCGACGTTCGTCATCCCACGCTCGTCATGGACGACGATGCGTTCCGTCGAAGGCGGTCAGACCCACCCGTCGGCCAGGGCTAAGCGGGCGTCCTCGAGGAGGGTCGGCAATGCTTTCGTCTGGGCGATGATCGGTAGGAAATTGGCGTCTCCGCCCCAGCGTGGCACCACATGCTGGTGCAGGTGCGCGGCTACCCCCGCTCCGGCGACTGCGCCCTGGTTCATGCCGATGTTGAAACCCTGGGGTCGGGAGACCGCCTTGAGGGTACGGATGGCCCGCTGGGTGAGGTCGGTGAACTCTGCGACCTCCGCAGCCGTCAGTTCGACATAGGACGCCACGTGGCGGTAGGGACAGATCAGCACATGCCCCGGGTTGTAGGGGAACAGGTTCATCACCACGAAGCACAGCTCCCCGCGGTGGACGAGCAGCCCTTGCGCGTCGTCCTTGCTGGGCGCCGCACAGAACGGGCAGTCCTGTGTGTCCTCCGAGGCCGGACGTTCTCCTTTGATGTAGGCCATCCGATGCGGGGTCCACAACCGTTCGAAACCGTCGCCCACCCGCGGGAAGGACTCCTCCGGCTCGCACGGAGGTCCGGGCTGGAGATCACGTGCCGAGGTCATGGAGCGATCCTAGAACAGCGGACGGTTCTCGACGCCGAGGACTTCCAGAGGCACGCGATCCGGCACGCGGTCACTTCAGGTGGAGCCGGAACAGGTCGGGGTCCGCGGCCGCGAAACCGGCCCGGCGGAACAGACTGGTCCGGGCTGGATCGGTGGACAGCTGCACCCACGCCGCGCCGTTCTGACGACACCATTCCACCCCTGCGGACAACAACCGCTCCCCTACTCCGGTCCGGCGCGCCCACTGGGCGACGTACAGACTGGAGACGTGCATCCACGGGCGGGAGACCCGCCCCGGGCGGGGCAGATCGTCCACCACGTACAGGGTGATCGCCCCGAGTGGTCGTCCGTCACCGTCTTTGCTCACCCAGGCCGGACGACGATGCCGTTCGGCCAGCCATGCATCGGCGAAGCGGTCGAGGAAACCTGGTTCGCCCTCACGTCCTTGTTCTCGGTTCGACTGAAGTTCCAGAGCGGCCAGCACGAATGCATCGGACGGCTCTGCTCGCCTCACCTGCGCCACATGCGTCGAATGCGCCTGATCAGCCTTCATCCCTGCATGAAAGCACAAAAGTGCACGTCACGGCATTGTCGCTCGTGGCCGTACGGGTGTCCGGCAGGAGAAGTGCCCGCCGGAGAGATCGGCATCTCAGCTGGTCAAAGAAACAGCAGCGTTCACGCGTCCGCCCGGCACCTGGTGACAGGAAAATCTGTCGGCACCGAGCGGACGCCCACCGGATCACACCTGGGCGCGGGTCCGGATCGCTTCCAGGATCTTTGCGATCGCGGCGTACACCGGCACCCCGTTCTCCTGTGAACCGTCGCGGTAACGGAAGGACACCGCGCCGGCAGCGCGGTCCTCCTCACCGGCGATCAACACATAGGGCACCTTCGACTTGGAGGCATTGCGGATCTTCTTGGGGAAGCGGTCGTCACTGGAGTCGATCTCGACCCGGACCCCCTGAGCGCGCAGCTTCGTCGCGATCTCCTCCAGATAGGGACGGTATTCCTCCGCGACCGGGATCGCCGTGACCTGTACCGGCGACAGCCAGACCGGGAAGGCGCCCGCGTAGTGCTCGACCAGCACGCCGAAGAAGCGCTCGATCGAGCCGAAGAGCGCACGGTGGATCATCACAGGACGCTGACGGGTTCCGTCGGAGGCCTGGTACTCCAGCTCGAAGCGCTCGGGCAGGTTGAAGTCGAGCTGGATCGTCGACATCTGCCAGGTGCGGCCGATGGCGTCCTTGGCCTGTACGGAGATCTTCGGGCCGTAGAAGGCCGCGCCGCCCGGGTCGGGCACGAGCTCGAGACCGGAGTCCGCCGCAACCTGGCGCAGCGTCTCCGTGGCCTCGTCCCAGATGGCGTCGTCACCGACGAACTTCTCCGGGTTCTTGGTGGACAGTTCCAGGTAGAAGTCGTCGAGGCCGTAGTCCTTGAGCAGCCCGAGCACGAAGGTGAGCAGCGAGGTGAGCTCGTCCTTCATCTGTTCGCGGGTGCAGTAGATGTGCGCGTCGTCCTGGGTGAAGCCGCGCGCGCGGGTCAGGCCGTGCACGACGCCGGACTTCTCGTTGCGGTAGACGGTGCCGAATTCGAAGAGCCGCAGCGGCAGTTCCCGGTAGCTGCGGCCACGCGAGCCGAAGATCAGGTTGTGCATCGGGCAGTTCATGGGCTTGAGGTAGTAGTCCTGGCCCTGTTTGCGGACGTTGCCCTCGGCGTCGCGTTCCTCGTCCATGTGCATGGGGGGGTACATGCCGTCGGCGTACCAGTCGAGGTGCCCTGACGTCTGGAAGAGCTGCCCCTTGGTCAAGTGGGGGGTGTTGACGAATTGGTAGCCCTCCTCGACGTGGCGACGGCGGGAGTACTCCTCCATCTCCATGCGGATGATGCCGCCGTTGGGGTGGAAGACCGGCAGCCCGGAGCCGATCTCGTCGGGGAAGGAGAAGAGGTCGAGTTCGACGCCGAGTTTGCGGTGGTCGCGTTTCTCGGCTTCTTCGAGGCGGGTCAGGTAGGCCCGCAGTTCGTCCTTGCTCGGCCAGGCGGTGCCGTAGATGCGCTGCAGTTGGGCGTTCTTCTGGTCGCCGCGCCAGTAGGCGGCGGCGCTGCGCATCACCTTGAAGCCGTTGCCGAGCACTTTGGTGGTGGGGACGTGGGGTCCGCGGCACAGGTCGAACCAGACGACCTCGCCCTTGCGGTCCACGCTCTCGTAGACGGTCAGTTCGGCCCCGCCGATCTCGACCTCGGCTCCTTCGGCGACTGCGCTGACGTCCACTTTGCCGTCGGCGTCCTTGGTGCCGCCCTTGAGCCCGACGAGTTCCAGCTTGTACGGCTCGTCCTTGAGCAGTTCGCGGGCCTCTTCCTCGGAGACGACGCGGCGGCGGAAGGTCTGCCCGGAGTTGATGATGCGTTGCATCACCTTTTCCAGCTTCTTGAGGTCCTCGGGGGTGAAGGGCTCGGTGACCTCGAAGTCGTAGTAGAAGCCGTCCCGGACGGGGGGGCCGATGCCGAGACGTGCCTTCGGGTTGACCTCCTGGACGGCCTGGGCGAGCACGTGCGCTGCGGAGTGTCGCAGGACGTCGATGCCCTCGGGGGAGTCCAGGAGGACTTCTTCCACGTCGGATCCGTCCTGGACCTCGCGGAAGAGGTCGCGGATCTCGCCGTCGACCTTCGCGGCCACGACTCCTTTGACGCCGGGGAACAGGTCGCCGTACGTCGTGCCTTGGTCCACCGCTCGCTCGGTTCCGGCGATTCTCACGGTGATCTGGCTAGACACGACGGTCTCCTCGGTCAGGTGGGGATGCGGCGCCCGGCTGGGCGTACCGCTCAAGAGTAGCTGTGCCCCGGGCCGGTATCCGAACGGCTTTCGCCTGCGGCGGTAGGAATGTGTGGTGATGGTTCCGGCCGGTGCCGACGGTCGGTCGATGTTGGGTGCGGGGCGGCGTCTAGGGAAGGTTCGGCTTACAGAATCCGTCCGGAGGGCGGGCACTACAGTGACGCTGTGCTTGCCGGTCTTGCCTCCGTCCTGATCTGCCCGGTGTGTTCCGCACGCCTGTGCGAGGACGTGGAGGGTGCTCCGGGTCGTACGGTCCGTTGCCCGTCCGGTCACCGGTTCGACTTGGCTCGGCAGGGTCATCTCACCTTGTTGCACGGGGTGCATCGGCACACCGGTGACAGTGCGGCCATGGTGGAGCACCGGTCGGCCTTCCTCGGTGCGGGGCACTATCTGCCGATCGTGGAGCATCTGGTCCGGATGGCCGCCGAGGTGGATGTCCCGGGCATCGTGTTGGACATCGGTGGCGGGCCAGGATGGTACTCGGCCCGGTTGTTGGAGGAGCTTCCCGGTCGTTCCGGGGTCACCTTCGACGCGTCCAGTGCTGCGGCGCGTCGGGCGGCGCGGGCCCATCCCCGGCTGGCCTCGGTGGTGGCCGACGGATGGTCGGTCTTCCCGGTTCTCGACGGCTCGGCGGCGGTGGCCTTGTCCGTCTTCGCGCCGAGACGGGGTGAGCAGATCCGGCGCGTGCTGGCTCCGGGCGGTGTCCTGTTGACGGTGACCCCGCAGCCCGGGCATCTGTCTCAGGTGAGGGGTGTCCTCGGTTTGTTGGACGTCGCCCCGGACAAGGAATCTCGGTTGGCTTCCACTTTGTCGGGTCTGTCGATGATCGACCGGGTCACCGTGTCCTACGAGATGTCGCTGGGGCGGGCGGATGTGGAGCATCTGGCGTTGATGGGCCCTTCGGCCTTCCATGTCCCGGCCGAGGAGATGGCGGCCAGGGTAGCTGCTCTGCCGCAGGTCACAGCGGTGACTTGCGATGTGGTCGTGGGGTCTTACCGAGCGGATGCAGGGGCGTCTCCGGGGCCGGGAGCAGCCACGACATGACACCGATACTTTAGCGAAAGATACATATACACAAACGAGTGACAGGCAGACAATGCCAATGGGATACTGCCGTCAGCTCACAGGAGGAGACGGTCCCATGCAGACATCACCCCAGCGATGGGCAACCATGGACGGCAACGACGCCGCCGCCCGCATCGCCCACGCACTCAGCGAAGTCATCGCGGTCTACCCCATCACCCCCAGCTCGGCCATGGGCGAGTCCGCCGACGCCTGGAGCGCCGCCGGACGCACCAACCTCTGGGGCGCGGTCCCCGACGTCGTCGAGATGCAGTCCGAGGGCGGTGCCGCCGGCGCCCTGCACGGAGCCGTCACCAAAGGCGTCCTGGCCACGACCTTCACCGCCTCCCAGGGCCTACTCCTCATGCTGCCCAATATGTACAAGATCGCCGGCGAACTCACCCCCGCCGTGATCCACGTCGCCGCCCGCACCCTCGCCACCCACGCCCTGAGCATCTTCGGCGACCACCAGGACGTCATGAGCGCCCGGATGACCGGCTGGCTCATGCTCTGCTCCGCCTCCGTACAAGAAGCCCAGGACATGGCCCTGGTCGCCCACGCAGCCACCCTGCGCTCACGCGTCCCCGCCGTGCACTTCTTCGACGGCTTCCGCACCAGCCACGAAGTGAACAAGATCCAACTGCTCGACGACGACGACCTGCGCGCCCTCATCCGCGAGGACGACGTCCACCACCACCGCGCCCGCGGGCTCACCCCCGACGCGCCGGTCCTGCGCGGCACCGCGCAGAACCCCGACGTCTTCTTCCAGGCCCGCGAAGCCTGCAACCCCTTCTACGACGCCGCCCCCCAGATCGTCGCCGAATGCTTCGACGAACTGGCCGAACGCACCGGACGCCGCTACCACCTCGTGGACTACCACGGAGCACCCGACGCCGAAAAGGTCGTCGTCATCATGGGCTCCGGACACGGCACCACCACACAGTGCGTGGACACCCTCCTCGCCTCCGGCGAGAAGGTCGGGGTACTCGTCGTCCGGCTCTACCGCCCCTTCCCCACCGCAGAACTCGTCGCCGCACTCCCCCCGACCACCCGCCGCATCGCCGTCCTGGACCGCACCAAGGAGCCAGGAGCGACCGGCGAACCCCTCTTCCAGGACGTCCTCGTCGCCGCAGCGGAGAACGCCGGCCATTTCACCGCAGGGATGCCGACGATCATCGGCGGACGCTACGGGCTGTCCAGCAAGGAATACACCCCCGCGATGGCCAAGGCCGTCTTCGACGAACTCGCCGCAGACACCCCCCGCGCCCGCTTCACCGTCGGCATCAACGACGACGTCACCCAGCTCTCCCTCACCGTCGACACCACCTTCCGCCCCTGCACCGACTCCCTGTCCGCCGTGTTCTACGGACTCGGGTCCGATGGCACCGTGGGCGCGTCCAAGAACTCTGTGAAGATCATCGGCGAGGACGACGGGCGCTACGCCCAGGGGTACTTCGTGTACGACTCCCGCAAGTCCGGAGCCACCACGGTCTCCCATCTGCGCTTCGGCGACGCCCCCATCGACTCGGCGTACCTGGTCGACGAGGCCGACTTCGTCGCCGTGCACCAGTTCGACCTGATGAACCAGATGAAAACCCTGGACATCGCCAAGCCCGGCGCACCGGTCCTGATCAACTCCCCCTTCGGCGCAACGGGCACATGGGAACAGCTCCCCGTCGAAGTCCAACAGGTCATCATCGACAAACAGCTCAAGCCCTACGTGATCAACGCCCTCGAGGTCGCCCAGAAGGCCGGACTCGGCAAGCGCATCAACACGGTCATGCAACCGTGCTTCTTCTACCTCTCCGGCGTCGTCGCCCAAGAGGACGCGGTACCGCGCATCAAGGCCTCCGTCGAGAAGACCTACGGCAAACGCGGCCGGACGATCGTCGAACGCAACTGGGCCGCCATCGACGCCGCCATCGACGCACTCGAAGAACTGCCGGTACCGACCACCACCATCGGGGACGTCCACCGGATGCCCCCGATGCCCGAGACGACCCCCGACTTCGTCAAGACGGTCACCGCCACCATGTTGCGTGGCGAAGGAGACCTGCTCCCCGTCAGCGCGCTCCCGGTCGACGGCACCTGGCCCACCGGCACCAGCAAGTACGAGAAGCGCGGCATCGCCGAGGAGATCCCCGTCTGGGACCCCAGCCTGTGCACCGACTGCGGGAAATGCGCGATCGTCTGCCCGCACGCCGCCATCCGGATCAAGATCGCCCCCGAGCAGGAATTCGCCGCAGCCCCTGACAGCCTGCAGTCCAAGAACTACCGCGACCGCACACTGAAGGACCACAAGCTAGTCGTCCAGGTCGCCCCGGACGACTGCACCGGATGCGGAGTCTGCGTGGACATCTGCCCGGCCCGCAGCAAGACCGAGGTCAAACACAAGTCGATCAACATGGAACCCCGGCGCGAACACCTCGACGCCGAACGCGCCAATTACGACTTCTTCCTCGGCATCCCCGAGATCGACCGAACCGCAGTGCGCCACGACCAGGTCAAAGGCGTCGCCCAACTCCAACCGCTCTTCGAGTACTCCCTGGCCTGCTCCGGATGCGGCGAGACCGGTTACATCCGGACACTGACCCAGCTCTTCGGCGACCGCATGGTCGTGGCCAATGCCACCGGTTGCTCCTCGATCTACGGCGGCAACCTGCCGACCGCGCCGTACACCACCGATGCCGCCGGACGCGGACCCGCGTGGAGCAACAGCCTCTTCGAGGACAACGCCGAATTCGGCCTCGGGATGAGACTGGCCTGGGAACACCAACACTCCGAGGCACGACGCCACGTCGAGGAGCTGCGCGACCAGCTTCCCACCGACCTGGTCGACGCACTGCTGGACGCCGACCAGAGCGAGGAGGCCGGTGTCCAGGCCCAACGCGAACGGGTCGCAGCACTCAAGGAAGCCTTGGCCGCTCTCGAAGGACCCACCGCCCGGACCTTGACGACCTTGGCCGACGAACTCGTGGAGAAGTCCGTCTGGATCATCGGCGGCGACGGATGGGCCTACGACATCGGCTACGGCGGCCTCGACCACGTACTGGCCTCCGGACGCAATGTCAACGTCCTCGTCCTGGACACCCAGGTCTACTCCAACACCGGCGGCCAGGCCTCCAAGGCGACACCGCGCGGCGCCGCAGCCAAGTTCGCAGCCTCCGGCAAGGGCACCGCCAAGAAGGACCTGGGCATGATCGCCCAGGCCTACGGCGACGTCTACGTAGCCCAGGTGAGCCTGGGTGCCAACCAACCGCAGACGATCCGTGCGCTGCGGGAGGCCCAGGCCTGGAACGGCCCCAGTCTGGTCATCGCCTACTCCACGTGCATCGCCCACGGCATCGACATGGAGACCTCGATGAGTCACCAGGCCGAGGCGGTGTCCAGCGGGTATTGGCCGCTCTACCGTTTCCGGCCCAGTGAGGACGACCACGCACAACCCCTGCGCCTGGACTCGAAGGCGCCCAGCACACCGGTGTCGAACTTCATGGGCCAAGAAGCCAGGTTCGCGATGCTGCGCCGCAGCCACCCTGAACGTGCCGACGAACTCTTCGCCCTCGCCCAGCAGGATGTCGACGAACGCTGGCGGTACTACAGCCAACTCGCCGGCGTCGAACGGGCGCTGCCCTCCGAACACGCGGAGGGGAACGGTCACGCAGAACCTGCCGCACCGAATGTCCCCGCCGTCACGGGCCCAGTACGCACCGCCAAGGATGAGTCATGACCGCCGAACAGCGATCCACACCGAACCTGAACACCACCTACCTGGGGATGGATCTGCGCTCTCCGCTGGTGATCTCCTCCAACCCGACCACTCGCACCGTGGACTCCCTGCTCGACCTGGAGCAGGCCGGTGCCGGCGCGGTGGTCCTGCCCAGCCTCTTCCAGGAAGAAGTCGAAGCCGAAGAACTGGCCGCGATGCAGCTGGCCGAGGTCGGTGACAGCTTCGCCGAGTTCGGTTCGGCGCCCCTGGCCGATGTCGACGCCTCCGGATTGGGCACCGAACGGCACCTGCACCTCGTGACGGCGGCGAAGGAGGCGCTGTCCATCCCGGTCGTCGCCAGCGTGAACGGCGCCCGTCCTGGCGATTGGGCCCGCTACGGCAAGATGTTGGCCGAGGCCGGAGCCGATGCCCTGGAACTCAACCTCTACGGCGTCAACACCGACCCGACGATCTCGGCAGCCCAGGTCGAGGAGCGGTATCTGGCGATCATCGACGAGGTCAAGCAGGCCATCGACATCCCACTGGCGGTGAAACTGAGCCAGAACTACCAGTCCCTGTCGAATTTCGCGGTGCGCGCAGAATCGGCCGGGGCCGACGCACTGGTCCTCTTCAACCGCTTCCTCGGACCGGACATCGACCTGGAGAAACTGCGGGTCGTTCCCCGGGTGGCCTTGTCCACCCCAGCCGAACTGCGCCTGCGTCTGCGATGGATCGCGATCCTGCGCAGTCAGATGCCTGGTCTGGGACTGGCCGCGACCGGCGGAGTGCACTCGTCCGAGGACGTCGTCAAGTCGTTGTCGGTGGGCGCCGACGTGGCCTGTCTCGCCTCGTCGGTCTTGGCCCATGGGCCGAAGGTGATCACCGACCTGCTCGAGGGATTGCGCGCCTGGTTGGCCGCTCACGAGTACACCGGGGTGGACGAGCTACGCGGCAGCATGAGCTCGTCGTCGGTGGACGATCCCGGCGAGTTCGAGCGGGCGCAGTACGTCCAGGCGATCACCACCTGGACCCCCGACCGCTGAGCCCAGCGCTCTCGTCGCCGACGCCGGCGCGGATCTTCCGCGCCGGCGTCGCGGCGTTCGGGCGACCGCTCGTGAGGGGGTGTTGACTCTGCCACCGTGTCAGGGCGCAGGGTGAAGCCATGACCGACATCCCCCACCTGTTGTCGATCGGTGAGTTCTCCTCCCGGAGCCGACTGTCCGTCCGCATGCTGCGCCACTACGACGCCCACGGCGTCCTGGTGCCCGCGCTCCTCGACGCACTCATCGACCACGGAGACATCCCCATGTCCATCACCGTCACCCGCCACACGGTCCCCGCGCGCACCCTCGTGGGGCTGCGCGGCACCGTCCCCGCCTACGACCGCGAGGGCGAGCTGTGGGCGCGATTCATGCCGGAACTCGCCGCCCAGGGCCTCACCCCCGTCGGGCCTGGCGGCGTCATCGAGAACGACCCCGACTACCGCGAGGCCGACGTCGACGAGACGGTGTGGCTGCCGGTGGCGCCCGGTACGACGGTCCGGTCTCCCCTCCTCCTGCTCGACCTGCCAGCCATGGAGGTCGCGATGGCCGACGTGACGGGGCCGTACACCCTCATCACCGAGGCGCACGCCCGCATCGAGGACTTCCTGCGAGAGGAGGGCCTGTCCGTCGCCGCCCGTGACGGCGAGGCGCCCGTCGAGCAGCGGGTGTTCAACGTCTACCTGAACGACCCCAGTCAGGCGGCACCGGAGGAGCTGCGCACCCAGGTCTGCGTCCCCCTCGCCTGAGCACGCCGACCGACGGTACGACGAGCCGCGGCCTGCAGGACGTCGTACGGAAAAGAAGGCCGCCCCGGCCGACGGCAGAACCGTCGGCCGGGGCGGCCTCGCATCTGGGGGGTGAGCTCAGAGGTCGACGTCGCTCATGTCGCCGTAGGCCACCGGGTTCTGGCTGTTGTTGTCCAGGGGGTCGGGCTTGCCGATGAAGGGGTGCTCCGGCAGCGGCTGCCCGATGATCGCGATCCGGTCGCCGTGGATGGTGAGCCCGTCGATGGTGCCGACCATTTGCACGATGCCGGCGTGCGCGACGATCAGCCATTGGGAGGCGATGACGCGGTCGGCCTGCATGCGCCAGACGCCACGGCCGCGCAACCAGGTCTCGTGAGGGGATGACCCTTCGCGGTAGCCGACGCGTTCGCGGCCGAGGGCGTCATTGGTGACGGCGGGCTGGTCGGGGCCGAGCCGGACGCGGACGAGCTGGGGGCGGGGGACGGAGGGGTAGGCCGAGGGGACCCCGAGTTGTTCGAGGACCTCGCGTTCACGGGCCTGTTTGGACTGGGAGGACTGGGTGAGGACGCTGGCGATCACCGACTGGTGTTGCCCGTCGAGGGAGTCCCATCGGGCGCCGAAGGTCTGTTCGGGGTGTTTGCCGTCGGGGGTGTGTCCAGCGATCTCTGCGCAGATGCCGAGGAAAGCCCGGTCTCCGCTGGAGAGGACGTTCTGGCCGGAGAGGTAGGCGATCTTCGCCCAGTCGATGTGACGGACGGAGCCTTCTCCCGTCACGAAGGCGGCTGCTTTCGCCAGGACCGATGGTGCGCTGGCCAGGATCGCAGCTGCGTCCTCACGAGCCTGGGAGAGGGGGGAATCCATAGAGCCGATGTTAGCCACATCCTTGCCGGGCCACCAGAAGAAGACTAGACTCTTGCCATAGTCATACCGACAACTTACTGAGTTGGCCAATTCTCCGATCATGTATGGGAAACCTGGCAGTCGAACTCGTCTGTACGTCGGACCCGGCGCCACCTGCTGGCCACCTGCCCCGCGCCAGCCACGAAGGAGTTGACCAGACACCCATGGACGCACACGAGCAGATCGCCAAGCTCTCCGGCCTCGACTTCTCAGGCCTCCACCAGGACGACTTCCTCCTGACCTGGGACAAGACCGAAGACGAGATCCGCGCCGTCCTGGCCGTGGCCGACGCCCTGCGTGCCCTGCGCGAACAGAACACCAGCTGCCGGATCTTCGACTCCGGCCTGGGTATCTCCCTCTTCCGGGACAACTCCACCCGGACACGCTTCTCCTACGCCTCGGCCTGCAACTTCCTCGGCCTCGAGGAGCAGGTCTTCGACGAGGGCAAGTCGCAGGTCGCCCACGGCGAGACGGTCATGGAAACCGCCAACATGATCTCCTTCATGGCCGATGTCATCGGGATCCGCGACGACATGTACATCGGCAAAGGTCACACCTACATGAAGGACTTTTCCGAATACGTCCAGATGGGTTACGAGCAGGGAGTGCTCGAACAACGACCGACCCTGGTCTCCCTCCAATGCGATATCGACCACCCCACCCAGTCGACCGCCGACCTGCTCCACCTCATCCACACCTTCGGCAGCCTGGAGAACCTCAAGGGCAAGAAACTCGCCATGACCTGGGCCTACTCCCCCAGCTACGGCAAGCCGCTGTCCGTACCCCAGGGCATGATCGGCCTCATGTCCCGCTTCGGCATGGACATCGTGCTAGCCCACCCCGAGGGCTACGACGTCATGCAGGAACCGATGGACGTCGCCACCAAGTACGCCGGCGAGACGGGCGGCTCGTTCCGCATCACCCACGACATGACCGACGCCTTCGACGGCGCCGACATCGTCTGCCCCAAGTCGTGGGCCCCGTTCGCGGCCATGCAGGAGCGCACCGACCTCTACGGCAACGGCGACACCGAGGGCATCAAGGCCCTCGAGAAGCGCCTGCTCGCCCAGAACGCCGAACACAAGGACTGGACGACCACCGAGGAACTCATGAAGAGCACCAAGGACGGCAAGGGCCTCTACATGCACCCGCTGCCCGCCGACATCACCGACATCTCCTGCCAGGAAGGCGAAGTCGACGCCTCCGTCTTCGACCGCTACCGCGTCCCCATGTACCAGCAGGCCAGCAACAAACCGTATGCCATCGCGGCCATGATCTTCCTGCAGAAAGTCCAGGACCCGATCGCCAAGCTCCACGACCTCGCCGCAGGCAAGGCCGCCCCACGCTGGCAGCACTGAGACCCGGGGCGGGCGCAGGATCCCCGACGCCGCCCAGCGCCCGCCCCGACACCACCGCGTCCGCACCGGGACCGACCGACGGACGACACCCACCCGCATCGACCACGACCCGGCATGTCCCACGCCCACCGCCGGGCACACACCGGGCGCATCCACCCGACGAGGAGAGAAAGACATGGCCCAGATCGACTACGACAAGGTCAACGAGGTCGCGGAGTCCTACCGCACTGACATGGTGGCCTTCCTGCGCGCCCTGATCAAGAACAAAGGCGTCAGCTGCGAAGAAGAAGCCAAAGCCCGCCTCATCGTCGCCGAGATGGAGAAACTCGGCTACGACCGCACCCGCATCGACGGCCTGGGCAGCGCCATCGGCTACCTCGGCGACGGACCGAAGGTGGTCTGCTTCGACGGACACATCGACACCGTCGGCGTCGGCAATATCGACAACTGGGACTTCGACCCCTTCGAAGGCTTCGAGGACGACGAACTCGTCGGCGGACGAGGCGGCACCGACCAGCTCGGCGGCGTCGTCGCCTCCGTCTACGGCGGCAAGATCGCCAAGGACCTCGGACTGCTCTCCGACAAGTACACCTACATGGTCACCGGCACCGTGCAGGAAGAGGACTGCGACGGCATGTGCTGGCTGTACCTCATCGAGGAAGAGAACGAGCGCCCCGACCTGGTCGTCTCCACCGAACCCACCGACCACGGCATCTACCGCGGCCACCGCGGCCGCATGGAGATCCGCGTCGAGGTCGACGGCGTCTCCTGCCACGGCTCCGCACCCGAACGCGGCGACAACGCCATCTACAAGATGGCCGAGATCCTGCTGGAAGTCCGCGACCTGAACGACAAGCTCCACGTCGACGACTTCCTCGGCAAGGGCACCGTCACCACCTCGGAGATCTTCTTCACCAGCCCCTCACGCTGCGCAGTGGCCGACTCCTGCGCCATCTCCCTGGACCGACGACTCACCGACGGCGAAACCTGGGAAGGCGCCATCGAAGAGATCAAAGCACTGCCCAGCGTGCAGAAATGGCAGGCCCGCGTCTTCTGCTACGACTACAAGAGCACCGCATGGACCGGTAAGGAATACGGCCAGCAGTGCTACTTCCCGACCTGGGTCATCCCCGAGAACTCCCCGGAGATCCAGTCGGCCGTCGAAGCCCACCGCGGACTGTTCGGCGAGCCCCGCGTCGACAAGTGGACCTTCTCCACCAACGGTGTGGCCACCGCAGGCCGCCACCAGATCCCCACCATCGGTTTCGGCCCCGGCAAGGAGGCCCAGGCCCACGCCCCCAACGAACTGCAGTGGAAGGACGACCTGGTGCGCTGCGCCGCACTGTACAGCGTCCTGCCGACGATCTACTGCGAGCAGGCCGGCGAGGAGAAGACAGTCGTCTCCCAGCTCTGAACGAACCCGATCGGGGGTGGTTCCCGGCACCGGGAACCACCCCTCGTCCGGCCTCCCCCCTGCCACCGCACTCGGAAGGAATCCGCCCGCCATGTCCCGCATCCTCGTCTCCCTGGGCGGTAACGCCCTCGGCACCGACTTCGACGAACTCGTCGACACCGTCGGTGTCATCGCCGAACCTGTCGTCGGGCTGCTGAAGGATGGGCACGAGGTCGTGATCTGCCATGGCAACGGCCCACAGGTCGGCATGATCAAGACCGACATCGACCTGGGCAAGGCCGGGCTGCACGAGAACCGCGTCATGCCCCTCTCGGAATGCGTCGCGATGAGCCAGTCCTACATCGGCTACCACCTGCAGAACGCCATCGAGAACCAGATGCAGGTCCAAGGTGTGACCGGCAGATCCGTCACCACCGTCGTGTCACGCTGTCTCGTCGACCCGTCGGACCCCGGTTTCGCCGACCCGACCAAACCCATCGGCGCCTTCTTCACCGAAGAACAGGCCGCCGAGCACATCGCCCGGGGCAAGACCTTCGTCGAGGACTCCGGCCGGGGCTGGCGGGAGGTCGTCGCCTCCCCCGTCCCGTTGACGATCCTGGAGAAGGACTCCGTGCACGAACTGGTCACCGCAGGCCACGTGGTGATCGCCGGCGGCGGAGGAGGCATCCCCGTGATCCGCCAGGACGGATGGACGAAAGCGATCGACGCGGTCATCGACAAGGACCGCACCTCGATCCTGCTCGCCTCCGACACCGAGTGCGACAGCCTCGCCATCCTGACCGGCGTCGAGAAGGTCGCCGTGGACTTCGGCAAACCGACCCAACGCGACCTGTCCGAACTGACCGTCGCCGACGCCGAGAAATACCTGGCCGAAGGACAGTTCCCCGCCGGATCGATGGGACCCAAGATCCAGTCCGCGATCGACTTCGCGAAATCCGGACCAGGGCGCAGATGCCTCATCACCTCCCTCGACAAACTGGTCGAGGGTCTGCGCGGCGAGACCGGCACCTGGGTCGTGGCCTGATGTCCACGACGGCGACCGGCACCACCGTACGTCGCGGTGTGGTCACCGGATACCGGTGCGCCACGTGCGGCACATCGGTCGCCGTCGACCAGACCCACCCCTGGCGGTGCCCGTCCGCGCCCGTCGAGGACAACCACCACGTCCTGCACCCCGTGACCGACGGACCGGACCCCGAGGAGATCGACCACCCGAATCCTTTCGTCCGGTACGGACGTTCCTTGGCCTGGTGGGCTTTCGCACGCGCCCACGGCATGACCGAGGAACGATGCATCGCCCTGACCCGGGACGTGGCCGCAGGCTTCCGCGTGACACCTTTCGGCCCGCACCCGGCCCTGTCCGAACAGCTCGGTGCCGACATCTGGGTCAAGGACGAGACCGGCAACGTGGGCGGCTCGCACAAGGCGCGTCACCTCGTCGGGATCCTGCTGCACCTGCGGGCCGCCGAAGAGCTGGGCCTGGCCGACGGCCCCCCTCGACCGCTGGCGATCGCCTCCTGCGGGAATGCCGCGATAGCCGCCTCCACGCTGGCGAAGGCAGCCAGATGGCCGATCCAGGTCTACGTGCCGGAGACCGCCTCGTCCGCGGTCATGCGGACGCTCTCCGATCTGGGCGCGTCCGTCACCCCGTGCACACGTCGGCCGGGGACACCCGGTGACCCTGCGGTGGCGGCCTTCCGCATAGCCGTCACAGACGGCGCCGTCCCGTTCAGCGTGCAGGGCCCGGAGAACGGACTGTGCCTGGACGGCGGCCGGACCATCGGCTGGGAGATGAGAGCGGCCCTGCCCGCACCGGCCCGCGTGGTGATCCAGGTCGGCGGTGGCGCCTTCGCGGCCTGCACCGCTTGGGGCCTGGGACCGCAGTACCGCGTCGACTGTGCCCAGACCGAAGGAGGAGCGCCCTTGGAACGCGCCTGGCGACTGGCCGATCAGACGCCCGTCGACCGGCTCGGCGACCGCTGGGCAGATCTCATGACCCCCTGGGACGGCCCGGTCTCACTGGCCGACGGGATCCTCGACGACGAGACCTACGACTGGCAGGCCGACATCGAGGTCATGCGCGCCTCGGGCGGCCGACCGATCGTGATCGCCGAAGAACAGGTCCGAGAGGCCGACGCCCTGGTCCGAGCCTTGGGTCCGCAGGTCTCCCCCACCGGGACTGCGGGGCTGGCGGCGCTCCTGCCCGGAAAGGGAACAGGAACCGGTGTCACCCCCGGCGAACGTATCGCGATCGTCTTCTCGGGGTGTGTCCGCCACTGACAGGGACCCGCCGAAGAGGAAGGGTGCACCGTCGTTTCGTCCGCGCACAGATGGGTAGCGCCCCTTCCGTACGGTGAATCCCCGGACCGGAAGGGCGGACCCATGTCCGACATATATGACCACGAGCAGCTCCAACCCGAGGAGACCCTCGTCGAACAACCCACCGACGACATCCTCGACACCGGATACCGTCCGCCGGACGAGCGACCCCGTCACCACGGCCTGGACAAGTCACCGGCCGAGGAACACGCGCACGAGACGATCGAGGAACGCCTCGCCCAGGAAGAACCCGAAGACCCCGATCTGCCCGGGACCACGCTGCCCGCACCTGCCGAGGACCCCGGCTCCCCAGAGTGATCCCCCCGCACTCGTCAGCGCGGGTCGGCAGAGCTCCCCTGCGAGGACGTCCGCTCACCTGAGCTGCATCGACGCCAAGGCCTCGGGCCATCGCCCGTCCAGCACCGCGCCTCCCCAACGACACCCGACCCAGATCACGCCCCACCCCCACAGCGGGCCGATGACCAAGGACGTCGCTGCCGCCCAGGACGAACCACGCAGGACGACGAAGACCAGGATCACCACCGGCAGCGAACACACAAGAACTCCGAAGAGACACATCAGGCTGACCACCAACGAACCGGCCTTCTCCCCGCCACCCGACTGGAACGGGTTACCGTCCGAAGGAGGAACCGCCCACTGGACGAACGCACTCGCCCAGGACGACACCCCTAATCCGGTGAACAACAGGCAGGCCGTCAGCCCGGTCACCACGAGAAACTGCTCCACATCCGACGCGAAGAAAACCGTGACCGACACCAGGAGAAGGACCAACGGGCCGACCAACAACAGATGCGCCCAGACCCTCCCCCACCGGTCGTCCCTTCCAGGCAGGCCGGCCAGGACATGGGCGTGGACAGCGGTGCCGTCCATCGCCAAGCTGTTGAGCTGCAACAACCCGGCCATCATCGCGAGGAAGGGGGCCGAGGACATCGCGGTGAGGAAGGTCTCCCCCTGGGAAGAGGCCCCTCCTACCCAGGCGGGAGCCGTCATGATCAGCGGCAGTGCGGCGATAGTCACCAACTGAACCTTCAGCCTGCTGTCCCGCAGAAAAGTACGCACTACCCGGGCTGCGACTGCACCCCGTGGCGTCAACCCGAACAACCGCTCCAGTTTCCCCTTGTCCCGGACGAATTCACCCGAGCCTTCACCGCCTCCCGGGGCCACCAGCGTACGGTCCAAGGAGTGTTCCCACCATCGGGCCAACAGGACGATCAAGGCGCAGGCCAGCACCAGATGCACCAGCGCGGAAACGGGTCGGCCCGTCGCCAGGTCGTAAGGCACCGACCACGCCCACCCGAAGGGCGACCACGACGTGAAACCCACGATCGAACTGACCGATCCCGGCTGCCCTCCCTTCTCGAAGGACAAGGACAACACCTTGACCGCGAGCTGCATCCCTATGCCGAGGAAGGCCGCGCCGAAAGCCACGATGGCTGCCGCTTTCTCCTTGGTACGACGGGAACTCAACGAACCGGAGAGCGCAGTGGTCAACATCCGGCTCATCAGAATGCAGGTCACCGCGCCGAGTGGTACCGCGACCACTGCGGCCGCCGTAGTGGCCGGGTTCGCACTCCAGGCGATGACCAGGCACAACGAGAGCGCCAGGAGAGCTCCTCCGGGTGCACCGATGAAGGACGCGGCGACCAGCCCCGGCAGTAGATGTCGAGCCGGGAGCGGCAGAAGTGCGAATCGCCCGGGGTCGAGGGTCTCGTCGACTCCGAAGAAGAGCAACGGAAGGACAAGCCAACCCAGGGTGAGCAGGGAGAACGCCGGGACGACCACGGCCCCCAGCTCTGCACCACCCGCACCTCTGGCGAAGACGAGAAGCAGACCGAGCGGAAGCACCATCGCCGCGGTCCACAGGTAGGCCAGTACCAGCCCGAAGGACGACCAGCCGCTGCGCCGGAAGGACCGGCCCAGCAAGGTCAGTTTGAGTCGGACGAGGACTGCAACCATGTCAGGCCACCTTCTCCGCTGCCGGACGAGATTCCTACCAAGGCCAGGAAACGCTCCTGCAAGGACAGACCGTTGCAGACGTCCTGGGTGGCGCCGACGGCCAGGACCCGCCCGTCGGCGATGACCCCGACACCGTCACAGAGATGTTCGACCAGTTCCATGACGTGGCTGGAGAGGACCACGGTGCCGCCTGCGCGGACATAGTTGCGCAGGATCGTCCGGATCACCTCCCCGGAGACCGGATCCACCGATTCGAAGGGTTCGTCCAGGACGAGCAGGCCCGGGGCGTGCAGGAGCGCGCAGGCCAGGGAGATCTTCTTCTTCATCCCGGCGGAGTAGTCGGCGACGACGAGATCGGCGTCACCGGAGAGCCCCAAGGTGTCGAGCAGCTCCCTGCTGCGCCGGTCGATCTCGGCGGGTTCCATTTTCCGGAGCAGGCCCATGTAGCGCAGGAGTTCACGCCCGGAGAGGCGGTCGAAGAGCCGCATCCCGTCGGCCATCACCCCCATCCCGGCCTTGGCCCGGGCCGGGTTCTCCCAGACGTCGTTCCCGAGGACGTAGGCGCTGCCGGCGTCCGGTCGTAGCAGCCCGGTCGCCATGGCCAGAGTGGTGGTCTTGCCCGCCCCGTTCGGCCCGACCAGCCCGAAGAGCACCCCGGTAGGGACAGCCAGGTGGAGTTGGTCGACAGCGACCTTGCCACCGAAGGACTTCCGTAATCCGGTGAGTTCCAGGGCATAGGACATAGCACCCATCCAAACACGACGGCCGAGGTCGGGGCGCCTGGCAGGGAAAAGTTTCGGTGGCGCCCCGGCCTCGGTCACATCCGAGCCCAGATCCGGGGGGCTCGCTCACGGGACCGGGCGAAGATCTCCGCCTCGTCGACGGTGAGGATCCGTCGGTCACGCATGACCCACCGGCCGGCGACCATCGTGTCGTGGGTGAGTGCTCCGGTCATGCCGAAAAGTAGATGTCCCAGGGTGTTGTCACCGTTCATCGGGGTCTGTGGGAGGTAGTCCTGGGTGATCACGTCCGCATAGGCGCCGGGGACGAGAACACCGAGCGGTTTCCGCCAGTAGCGGGCGGCGATGGCCGGGTTGTTCCGGAAGAGCAGTGTCGCTGCTTCCATGAAGCCCGCGGTCGGGTCGGCGAGCCGGTGGCTCTGGGCGATCTTCGCCACCGAGGCCGAGGCCAGCATGTCGGCCAGGTAGGCGTCGGTGCCCAGGCCGCATCGGATACCTCTGCGGAGCATTTCGACGACCTTGGTCACGCCGACGGCATTGCCCATGTTGGAGTGGGGGTTGGTGACGACGGAGGTGTCGGTCTCCTTGATGAGTTCCATCTCGGACTCGTCGACGTGGACGCAGTGCACGAGGATCGTCTCGGGGCCGAGCATTCCCGCGTCGTGGAAGCGTCGGACGATACGTTTCCCGGTGAGTCCTTCGCAGGCCGGTTCGTCCTCGGGTCCTTCGGCGGTGTGGACGTGGAAACCGGTGACCCCGGCGTCGCGGACGGCTGTCACGCACCGTTCCAGGGTCTCCTGGGAGACGGTGAACGAGGCGTGCATCCCGAAGAGCCCTGTGATCAGGTCGTCCGGGGAAGCCGCGGTCTCCTTCATGAAGGAGATGTTCTCCTCGATCTGCCGGGTGAGGATCTCCGGTCCGTCCCGGTCGGAGGTCTCGTAGCAGAGGCTGGCGCGGATGCCCAGGGCGCGGGCGGCGTCGGCCTGGGTCGTCAGGGAACCGGTGACGGCGTAGGGGCTGGAGTGGTGGTCGATGACGGTGGTCACGCCGTTGCGGATCGACTCGACGAAGGTCGTGGACGTGTTGAGTTCGACGTCCTCCGGTTCCAGGAGACGGTCGAGTTTCCACCACAGTTTCTCGAGTACACCGGTGAAGGTCGTGCCTTGTTCGGTGGCGGCCATGCCTCGTGCGTAATGGCTGTAGGCGTGGGTGTGGGCGTTGATCAGGCCGGGCATGATGACGCGCCCGGAGACGTCGACGTAGTCCTCTCCGGGATGCGCGGCGCGCAGGTCGACGTCGGGGGCGACGTCGACGATGGTGTCGCCTTCGATGCGGATCGCGCCGTTCTCGAGGTACGGGTTGTCCGGGTCGTGGGTGATGACCGGTCCGTTTCCGATGATCATGTCGTCACGCCTTCGCGGTAGGGGTGAGCAGGTAGGAGTAGCGTCCTTCGAGTTGATCGAGGACCGCAGCCATCTCGGCGGTGAGCGGGTCCGCCGCGCCGGTGTCCTGTTCCCGGTCGTGGCGGATGATGTCACCGCCGGGCAGGCGGACCAGGTAGGTGCGGCCACCGGTGTGCAGGAAGCCGGGGTTGGTGGAGTCCTCGAAGTCGGTCTGTTCCCAGAAGACGGTGAGTTTGTCCTTGTAGGGCAGTCCGGCGTGCGGGCAGAAGGTTCCGCAGGTGTTGCATTCGTTGCACAGGCCGTCGATGTGGACGATCTGTCGGGAGTCCGCGAAGCCGGGGACGGCCAGGGCCACATTGGCCCGGTTGGGGCAGACCTCGGTGCAGATCTCGCAGATGTCCTGGCAGGTCAGGCAGCGTTCGCCTTCTTTGCGTCCGTTGATCTCGGCGATCATCAGGCCGCGGCGGGCGTGGACGTCGGTGGGGGGCCGGTGCACGGTCGGGTGTGGCCGGGCGTAGTCCGGCACGATGCCTTCGGATTCGAGGATGGCCCGGCAGGCGATCTTGGCGTCGGCGATGGCTTGCACGATCGTGGCCGGCCCGCGGCGTCCGTCGCCGATGACGTGGACGCCGGGCACCGTGCATTCGAGGTGTTCGTCGACGACGGGGTGTCGGCGCGCGTCGAGTTCGATGCCGTTGCGGGTGTAGTCGTCGCCGAGGACGGTGGCACCGGTGGCTCCGATGACGGTGTCGAAGGGCATGTCCTGGTATTCGCCGGTGCCGGTGACGGAGCGCCGGCCGCTGGCGTCGACCGGTCCGAGTGTCATCCGTTCGACACGCAGGGTGGTGCCGTCGTAGGAGACGGGGGCGAGGAGTTCGTGCATGGGGAGGCCTTCGGCTCGTACCGTGTTGACCTCGTGTTGGGTGGCCGGCATGAAGGGTTCGGTCCGTCGGTAGATCAGTTCGGCCGTTTCTACGCCGGGTAGGCGTGTGGCGGTGCGGACGCAGTCCATGGCTACGTCGCCGGCACCGATGACGGCGATCCGTCGGCCGTATTCGTGTCCGTTCTCGTTCTGGGTCTGCCAGAGGAAGTCGAGGGCGTCCAGGATGTGTTCCTGTCCTTCTCGGACGGGGCTCTGTCCTCGTCCCCAGGCTCCGATGGCCACGACGACGTGTCCGTAGTTCTTCTTCAGCTCGGTGACGTCGAAGGCGGGGTCGGTGTCGAAGTGGAAGTGCACGCCGAGGGAGGTCGCCAACCGGTAGTCACGGTCGATCTGTTCCCGGTCGATGCGGAAGCCGGGGATGATGTGGCTGACGATGCCGTACGGGTGGCTGAGTTTTTCGAAGACGTCGACGTCCATCCCGTTGCGGCGCAGGAAGATCGCTGCTGCGATGCCGCCGGGGCCGGCGCCGATGACGGCTGTCCTGACCGGGGTGCGCAGTTCGGGGCCGAGGGTGCGTCGGATGTATTCCTCCTGGGCGCCGTCCGCGGCGGCCAGTTTGACACCTCGCATGTCGATGGAGATGTCGTAGTCGAGCCGGGTGCAGTGTTCTCGACATTGTTCGGAGCAGAGCACGCCGGTGATCGTCGGGGAGGTGTTGTCGAGGGCGATCACGGAGAAGGCCTCGGTGTACTGTCCGGCTGCGGTCAGCGCCAGATATTCGGGGATCTGTTGTTCGACGGGGCATCCGCCGTGTTCGCAGGGTGCTTTGAAGCAGTCGGTGAGTGGCAGCGCGGTCGAGGTCTTCCGGGAACGGATCTTCTCCCGCCACCGCTTGTGGTAGCGCTCGCCGGCGAAGAGGTCTTCCACGGCCCGGTCGAGGGCTTGGACGTCGATGCCGGAGTAGTCCGACATGGCCTGGGCGGTTTCGTCGGCGAGTTGATTGAACCGGGTGACTCCGCCCGGTTTGAGGATGGTGGTGGCGACGGTGACCGGTTGGATGCCGGTGCGCAGGACCTGGGCGATGTTGAAGGCGTCGATGCCTCCGGAGAAGGAGATCGGGAGTTTCCCGTCGAAAGCGTGGGAGAGTTTCTGCGCCAGGGAGAGGGACAGGACGTACAGGCTGCGCCCGGACATGTACATCTCTTCGGCGGGCAGTTCGCCTGCGGCGACCTGGACCGGGAAGGTGTTGGTGAGTTTCACTCCGAAGCGCAGGCCTCGTTCCTCGGCGACGGCGGTGAGTCGGTGGAACATCGGGACGGCGTCCTCGAACTGGAGGTCGGCGACGAAGTGGTGGTCGTCGAAGGTGAGGTATTCGTAGCCGAGCCGGTCGAGGGAGGTGCGCGCGTAGTCGTAGCCGAGCATCGTCGGATTGCATTTGACGAAGGTGTTGAACCCTTTTTCCGTCAGCAGGTGCATGGCGATGCGTTCGATCTCGTCGGCGGGGCATCCGTGCAGGGTGGACAGGGTGACGGATCGGCTGAGTCGGGGGTCGATGCGGTCGAGGTCGTCGCGGGTGAAGTAGGTGAATTCGGGCAGGTGTTCTTCGACCCACTGGTGGCATTCCTGCCAGGCCCGGGTGCCGGAGGCGTCGGCGATGTCGTTCAGATAGGTATCGATCTTCTCGCTGCGGATGCCGTCGAGGTCGTAGCCGACGCTGATGTTGAAGGCGATGTCCTCGAGGCTGCCGAGCTGGCATTCACGGGCGAGCACGGCGATGGCGAAGTAGGCGCGCACGTATTCTTCGAAGGCTTGGGGGACGGTCAGTTCGGTGGACCATTCGCAGTTGTAGCCCTCGTCCTGGGCGTCGATGCAGGGTTTGGGGACGGCGTGGCGGATCTCCTCGCCGTCCATGCGCTGGACGGTCTTGAGTTCCATGAATCGGGCGCCGGCGAGATAGGAGGCCAGGATGTTGTGGGCCATCTGGGTGTTCGGTCCGGCGGCGGGGCCCAGCGGGAGGGCGAGCCGGTCTCCGAAGGCGTTGATGATCAGCCGTGGCCGGGGGGTCGTCCAGAAGTGGTCGCGGCGTACTCCGAAGATCGACTGGTCGGTTCGGAGTTCTTCCTGGGCCCACCTCATCAGGTGGTCGAAGGAGAGCGGTCGCATCAGGTCACCCATGTCGGGATCCTCCGGGGTCGTACGGCGTTGGCGGTGGTGCTGTGACGGTCAGGATGTGTGTTCGGTCTTCTTGGCCGGAGTTTTCCGGGTCGGGCGGTGGTTGTTCTCTGAGGGCGTCAGCCCGGCGAGGCTGCGGTGGTCGACGGCACGGGCGGGGGCGTGTGCGCGGAGGTGCGCGACCGGCGAGTCGGCGCCTTGGCCGAGCATGTTGAAGAAGATGTTCAGGAGGAAGGCGACGAGCGCGCAGGCGCTGATCCCGGATTCGAGGACGAGGTGTACCCCGGAGGGGAGCTGGTTCCAGAATCCGGGGACGACGCTGGGGATGACGCCGAAGGCGATGGACACGGCGACGATGAGCAGGTTGTTGTTGCCGTCGAAGTCGACTTTGGACAGGGTGCGGATGCCGGATGCGGCGACGGAGCCGAAGAGCGCGAGTCCGGCTCCGCCGAGCACCGGTAGCGGGATCATTCCGATGACGGCGGCGAGCCAGGGGGAGAGTCCGAGGAAGGCGAGGATGGCACCGCCGGCGGTGACGACATATCGACTCTTGACCCCGGTGAGGGCGACCAGTCCGACGTTCTGGGCGAAGGCGGTGGCGGGGAAGGTGTTGAAGACGGGGGCGAGGGTGGAGCTGAGCATGTCGGCGCGGAGTCCGTCGGCGACGCGTTTGCTGGGGCATTCGGTGCCGACGACTTCGGCGACGGCGACGATGTCGGCGGTGGTCTCGACCATGACGACGATGAACACGATGAGCATGCTGATGATGGCGGCGCTCTCGAAGAGCGGCATCCCGAAGTGCATGGGGGTGGGGATGGCGAGGGGTTTCGCTGCGGTCAGGTCGGGGGTGGTCACTTTCCCGAAGGGGATGGCCAGGAGGGTGCCCAGGAGGAGTCCGAGGAGGACGGAGAGCCGGGCGACGCGTTTGATCCGGCTGAGGACGAGGACGATGGCCAGTGCGCTCAGGCCGAGTGCGAGGTCGGCGGTGTTCGCGAAGCGGGGGTTGGGTGCGCCGTTGAGCACAGGTTGTCCGGTGATCCATTTGGCGCCGACGGGCATGAGGGATATCCCGATGACGGTGATGATCGATCCGGTGACCACGGGTGGGAAGAACCTGATGATCTGGGCGAAGAGGGGGACGGCGAGGAAGGAGATGAGGCCGGCGACGATGCAGGCGCCGAAGGCGGATCGGAGGCCGTCGGTCTTGTCCGTGTGGGAGCTGATGATGGTGAGCAGGGTGGAGACGGAGGCGAAGGAGATCCCTTGGACGAGGGGGAGACGGGATCCGAGGTAGGGCAGTCCGTAGGACTGGAGGATGGTGGCGATGCCGCTGACGAAGAGGGCGCAGGAGAGGAGGAAGGCTTTTCCGGCGGAGTCGAGGCCGGCTGCGCCGCCGATGAGTATGGGGACGCTGATGATGCCGCCGAACATCGACATGATGTGTTGCATGCCGTAGCCGAGGAGCCCTCCCCATCCCATGGTTTCGTCTTCGGGGCGGTCCGCGGGTGGGCGGGCGGCGATTTCGTCGGGGCTTTCGGTGGCCTTGATCGACATGAACATTCCTTCGCGGAGACTGCCCAAACTAAAACTAAGGACTACCTAACATTCGCCAATGAACGCTAGACATTGCTCATAGTCATTCTGCGCCGAAGTCATGTCGGACAGCCGTACAGATCACCGGATGTGACTCAGCTCATATGCCTTCACCGTCGGGTACGCCCACTGCGCCAGGAGTGTCCCGATCCATTCCGTCGGCCAGATCCGCACAGGGCACCGGCAATGCGCCCCCCGGCCCGGAGAGCCACCGCCCCGCGCCCCGATCTCCTGCGAGCGAAGCCAACAACTCGGACAGGCAGTCCTCGCGGAAAGCGACTGGATGCCCAGGACGACCCCCGTAGCTCGCGCGTGCCACCCGGACCTCATCCGTCGCGGACAGAACACGCCGTATCACCTGCGGACCCACTCCAGGCAGGTCGACGAGATGGATCACCACCCGGGAGGCACCCTGGGCCCGAGCGGCGAGGAGGCCGTGGCGTACCGATGAGGAGAGCCCGTCCGCCCAGTCCTCGTTGATCACCGCCACCGCCGGATCGGGCACCTCCACCACTGCGGCACCCAGCACCACGACCACCCGGTCGCACCCACCGCGGGCGAGTGCGTCGACCGCACTGCGCAACCATTCCCCGTCGCAGGCCATGACCTTGGGCATCCCGAACCGGCGTCCCGCCCCAGCGGCCAGGAGCACGCCGACCACGGGTCCCGGCACCGGTCGACCGGTCGCCGGCCCCTGTCGTCCTCCCATTCGATCGCCTCCGCGCCCAGACTGTTGTTTATACTTTGGCGAAAGTTTCCCGGGTCGGTCGGGAAGGCCGGGAAATATCTCTCACGACTTTCCCACGACGGGCATCGACGCCCGACCTCATGGAGGAGACACTGTGCGCGACATCCTCGAAGAACTCCACACCTGGAGCTCCACCGGCGTCGAATTCGTCGTCGCCACCGTCACCCACACCTGGAATTCCTCACCCCGCCCCGCCGGTTCGAGCATGGCCCTCAACAGCGACGGGGAGATCGTCGGGAGCGTCTCCGGCGGCTGCGTCGAAGGTGCACTGGTCGAACTCGGACAGGAAGTGCTCGCCGACGGCCGCACCCGCACCGCCCGCTACGGCGTCGAGGACACCGCCTTCACCGTCGGCCTCACCTGCGGGGGCAGCCTCCATGTGGTGGTCCGCAAGGCCGACGACGACCTACGCCGCCACATCCAGGCCCTCCGAGCTGCCGAACGGAGCCACCGTCCGCTCGCCCTGGTGACCCGGATCCCCGGGGGAAATACATCCGGCGAGGAGAGCACAGCGCGCGCGCAGCATCTCCTCGTCGACCCCGGGGAACCGGGCCTACACGGGTCCACCGGTGATCCCGCCGTCGACGAGGCGCTACGGGCGCGCGCACTGGAGCTGATCAGTTCCGGACGCACCGAAACGGTCACGATCTCCGACACCATCGGCGGGGCCTCCGAGCAGCTCGCCGTCGGCGGCTCTTTCCTGGTGGAGGTCCACGGTGGACCGGCCCGGATGCTGGTCTTCGGCGCTGTCGACTTCGCGGTGGCCTTGACCCGGGTCGGTTCCTTCCTCGGCTATCACGTCACCGTCTGCGACGCCCGGGCGCCCTTCGCGACGGCGGCTCGCTTTCCGGATGCGGACGAGATCGTCGTCGACTGGCCGCACCGTTTCCTCGACCGGGTGGAGACCGACGACCACACCGTGATCTGCGTGCTCACCCACGATCCGAAGTTCGACGTCCCGTTGCTGGTGCGTGCGCTGCGTCGGCCTGCGCGTTATATCGGTGCGTTGGGCAGTCGTCGCACCCACGAGGATCGTGCGCGTCGACTGCGGGAGGAGGGGATCCTCGAGGAGGAACTCGCCCGTCTGCGTTCTCCTATCGGATTGGATCTGCGCGGGGTGACTCCCGAGGAGACCGCGGTGTCGATCGCTGCGGAGATCGTGGCTACTCATCGGGGCGGCAGCGGTCTGCCGTTGAGCAGGACGGATCACGCCATCCACGGATCGCAGCGGAGCTCGCCCGCGGGGCCTTGCCCTTCCTGACGCCCGACGGATCGGCCCGCGCTTCGCCCTGGTCCGATCCGTCCGATGAGTTCTTTTCCGGGTAGGGGTGCTTCATCGCGCTGGTATGGCGCCTGCCTGGGGTCTCTTGTTTTTCTGACCGGTTGTACTGTCAAGGACGTCACGCGTGCTGATCGGCCTTCGGTGGCCGGTCGAACAATGTCGTTCGTTCAGGACTACGCCAGGAAGATTCCAATGGCTGCTACCACCGTTCCCCGTTCCCGCTCGGGTCTGCCCGGGTTCGCCCAGTTACAGCGTCTCGGTAAGAGTTTGATGCTGCCGATCGCTCTGTTACCGGCTGCCGGCATCTTGCTGCGCCTGGGGCAGCCGGATCTGCTGGGGCAGGTTGACGTCCCGGTCGTCAAGGCGTTCTTCGCCGCGATGAGCGCGGCCGGGGGCGCGATCTTCTCCCAGCTGCCGCTGTTGTTCGCCATCGGCGTGGCGATCGGTTTCGCGCGCAAGGCCGACGGTTCGACGGCCTTGTCCGCAGCCGCGGGTTATCTGGTGATCGACGCCGTCTTCAAGGCGATGTCACCGATTGTCCTGGCCGGGCAGGTCGACTCGGCCGGCAAACCGTTGATGATCAACTATCACGTCCTGGGCGGCATCATCGTCGGTCTGATCACGGCCTGGCTCTTCGACCGCTATCACACCGTGCAGCTGCCTTCCTATCTCGGTTTCTTCGGGGGGCGCAGGTTCGTGCCGATCGTGGTCTCCTTGTCGGTCCTGTTCGTCGGTTTCGCCATGAGCTACTGCTACCCGGTGTTCAATTCCGGGCTCACCGGCCTCGGCAGGTTCATCGGTGGCGCGGGCGTCTTCGGGGCTTTCGTCTACGGGGTGGCGAACCGTCTGCTCATCCCGTTGGGTCTGCACCACATCCTGAACACCTATGTCTGGTTCATCTACGGGGAATATGCCACGGCGACCGGCGTGGTCACCGGGGAGCTGACTCGGTTCACCGCCCAGGACCCGTCGGCCGGGCGACTCACCGCAGGTTTCTACCCGATTCTGATGTTCGGTCTGCCGGGCGCGGCTCTGGCGATGATGCAGGCGGCAAAGCCGAGCCAGAAGAAGGTCGCTGTCGGTATCCTTTCGGCTGCCGGTTTGACGGCTTTCCTGACCGGGGTGACCGAACCCTTGGAGTTCGCGTTCATGTTCGTCGCATTCCCGCTCTACCTCATCCATGCACTGCTCACCGGCCTGTCCTTGGCAGTGGCCTATGCCTTCGATGTCCATCTGGGGTTCTCGTTCTCCGCCGGGCTCATCGATCTGCTGCTCTATTCCACGGCTCCTGCGGCGAAGAACATTCCGATCCTGATCTGCATGGGTGTCGTCTTCTTCTGTCTCTACTACGTCATGTTCCGGCTGGCGATCCGTTGGTGGAATCTGCGTTCGCCGGGGCGCGAACCTGATGAACAGCTCACGGTTGAACAGGTCACAACCCCGGAGATTCGGTCGAACTCAGAGGATCTGTCCACCGACGAAGGTCAGGAAAAGGATTTGGCCGAGCAGTTGATCGAGGCTTTCGGTGGACGGAAGAACTTGATCGACGTGGATGCCTGCATCACTCGGCTACGGGTGGAGGTGGTCGACAAGTCTCAGGTCGACAAGGACCGACTGCGTTCGTTGGGTGCGGCCGGGGTGATCGAGGTCGGCAACAATGTCCAGGCGGTCTTCGGTGTCCAGGCAGATGCTTTGAAGAGCGATATCAACGTGGCTCTGGCTGCCTCTTCCGGCACGAGGCCCTCCGGGGTGTCCCAGCCTGGTCACTGACGAACGCGCCAGGTTCCTGAAGCGCGCTCTCAGCGTGAGGAACCTGGCGTGCCTGGCCTGAAGGAGTGCGGCGGCGGGTGGCTTGTTCTCCGGCCTTCTGCGAAGCTGCCGAGGAGTTCGAAAAAGGATGGCAGAGGGATGAATCGCTACACAGGGAAAGCCCGTCTGATCGACAATGTGTGGATCGTACGGGTCGAGGGTGTCGGCCCGATCCTCGGGGTGTCCTACCAGCGCGCACGCCAGCTGCTTTCCAACGTTTGACGGCTGATTCGCGTTGGTATGCACCAGCGCCGACCAGTCATCTACAGCGCCTACGGGCTCTCAGCATCTCGACGTCATATCCGCGTTCGGCTTCTTCGGCCCACGCGGCGATCATCTCCTCGGTGACTGGCTCACCGTTGATAGTCAGGGTTCCGATCTGCGATGGGCTGATGTCCTCGACGAAGGCGATTGCCTCACGCTGGTGGTCTTCGACCTCCTCAAGGGATTGCATCTCGCTGATCGCACCCGGAACCTCGACGCACTGGGCCATCCATCCGGTCGCTATCCGTTTCACCCTCACCGTGTAGTCCTTCACGCCCTCGACTATGACAGAGGCCGCGCTGGCTCCGTCTGCTGCCTACGGCAGTTCATGAAGCTCTCGGCGGCCGAGAGGCAAGGCTGCTGCACGAGCGCCAGAGAACAGTAGGAGTTCGCTACCGGGCCTTCGTCAATTGGCTTGGTGGCAAGGTGGATTTGGAGGCGGGATACGGGGATGGCGCAGCTGCTGCAGCGCTTGGCGAGCAAAAAGGAGGAAATATGCACAGCCCTAAAACCTATCTCCTGTCCGGTGAGTGGCGAGAGACCTCAGATCCAGACCGGTCACCAGGTGCGTCTGCCCCAGAATTCTATCTAGGCACAGGAGGCCCACCGCACCCTTCAGACAGAATCACAAGAATGAGGATTGATAGAATGGGGAGGACGCGGTTTTCCCTCGTAGGCATCTTTGCTTTCAGCATGTCTTCTTGCGCATCAAGCGATAGCCAGATCCTCACCCAGCAGATTGTATCTGAGGCGACGAAAAACCCCTCATCAGTAGCCATCCCTGCCGCACATGGCGAGAAAAGCGGGTCAATCATATGCCCCTACTCCAACCTGGATGAGCTGGACGATCCGATCCGCATCAAAGCTGAAGGCTCGGACATCGACACCTCCAACGAGTCGAAGCAATGGGTCACACACAGGTCAGGCCCCACTCCCCCAGTATCGATAAATCGGAGCGAGGTGGATTTCTGCTCATCTGGGAAAAATATCGACTTTACTTCCGGGACACTTTTTTACGCAGAAAGGGGCTCGATCCAGGAGGGAAAGAAATGGGTCCTGAAATTAAAGGCGACTCCGTCGCCGGCATGACGGCCGCACAGATCATCGCCCAGGTCCGCTATGGCGGTGAATGCGCTACGAAATGCGGTGTAGACATGATGGCGATGTTCTCGTAGATGCATCCCGACCTTCCAGCCGTGAGGCCTGGCTGCCGTGCAGCCAGGCAACCCGATTCACCCCGCAATCCTTACCAGCGACAAAACGGCTCTTCCTGACTAGTCAAGGAGACGTCGTGAATCTTTTTGGTTTCTTGCCGACCGTCCTGTTGGCAGGAACGGCCACTACGGGCACGGATGGGCGTGGATTTATTTCCAATATTTTAGCAATGTCAACGTTATCCGTTGCAATACTTGCACAGATTATGGTTCATAGGAATATGGGGAGAAGAGAGATGTGAAGATAGACTGCAGATGGTATCCAGATCTACGATTCGAATACCATCTCAGCCATCTAATGAACTATCTCTTTTTCTACTGATACGGCGTCGAGACTCCGAAGAGCCGATCTGTGCATACCGATTCCAGGCACGCTGGGGTGCGCGGTCGAAGCTCACGCGGTTCACCGGGATCGCGCATCCTTCTTGGATGATCTGGTTATGCAGGCATCGTCCAATGCGGTTAAAATTTGCAGAGGTGGCCGCAAGAGCGGTGCTGCATGCGATTAAGAAATTCTGGGTATACGGAATGGGGCGAGACCGAATCACTGCCCCGTTTTCAATGGGCACCGGATTTTATGGACTGCTGCCGGATTGTAGGGATATCTGCCGCCGACCTTGATGAAACTCCTGCCCGATAACGGTGTGTCACCACCGGGCCTGTCGAAGCTCGCCCCGTCTCTTCGGGGCATGGCAGAAGGGCCCGGTAGATACCGTGCCCTTCTGGCGTCTTCCTCTAGGTGCGTCCGCTCTGACTGGGTGGCCGCTCAGCGCCACGCTCGAATCGTCGAGGGATGCCACCACGGCGTACGTCCGATTCGGCCGTCCGGGGCGGGCATCTGCCCGCGATTCAGGTAGGCCCCTATCGTTCCGGTAGTGATCCCGGCGTAGGCGGCGACATCCGGGATGGTCCACATCGGGGCATTCGGATCTGGGGTGCCCTTCACTGCCGCGCTGTCCTCCTGTGCCGTTTCGCCCTGATCGCTCCGGCCGTCCTCGGGCTGGGCCCCGGCTCGCCGTGTCTCCATGATTGCTGCCCTCACTTCCTCCGCCGCTACGGGCGACTCGTTTCCTGATGGTGCCCCCGGCCGCCCTGCCATGGATGGCCACGCCAGGGCGGCCCGGACTGGTTGGGTCAGTGACTCTGTGCGCTCCTGCGCTCTTCGAGCCCGTCCCTGATGTTCAGGCAGTTCAGGACGAGGGTCGGCACGATGATCACGCCGAAGATCGCCCAGATCCACCACGGCAGCGGACGTACCACGAAATGCAGCGTGGACATGATGCCGACAAGGCCGAGGCTGCGCGCCAGTTCCTTGTACATGCGCTCTCCCTTCTGTCGTGAAGATGAAGGCCCGGTAAACTTTCGAGTTGGTGGCTCCGGGAAACCAACTCTTTCCCGGAGCCACTTACCTACTCAGATCGACGATGCCGACCCCGGTAGGTGCGACGCCTGATCAGCGCCTTCCCCCCGGCCGGATGGCGCAACCTCGGCACCGGACGCCTCGTCCTCGCCCCTGAGCGGCTCCATGCCAGCCGATAAGCACGTGCACGGAGATGCGAACAACAAAGGACCCCTCCCCCTCAATACTGAGGACGGTCAGAGCTTTTCACCGTTGGCGCCAAAAGGAGCACAAACCATGCAGCCATCCAAGCAATATTACATATTGCTCTCGCGCGTGCAAGGATTAGAGAATGCAACCTATTGCAAGAGTGGTCGCTCGCTATAAGTGCTACAGCCAAGGAGAATTCGCCATAAAATTTTCCATCGCTAGCGTTATTGCAGTCACCCTCACTTTCGGACTGACTGGAGGATCTGCTCACGCCTCGGAGAACAGCTATCAGCCAGCGGGTGAGGTAAGGATTTTAGCACCTACGAGGCGATATCGTATTCAAAAAATTTCCCAATCCTTTCAACAAAGCCCACTGAGAAGATTCTCGCAGTGGAAGCTCTTGAACTGGAAAATTTTCAAGAAGCTCCAGGATGGTGGGGAGTTCGACCGAGCGGGGTAAAAGCCGGGGAGCTTTCTGGTCGAGTCGCTACGAGCCCGCGGGGTATTCCAACTCTCCAAATCACCCTAAATCACTGCCTAGTAGCAGAAGTAGGTCTATTCTGTTTTTAACACATTATGACCCCTTCTGCTAAATAGCTATCTATGTGAAGCTATACTAGCCAGCCATCACCTCTTGATCTACCATCGAGGAGAATGGTTATGGAGGAAGACGAAACACGGATAGACCCCGAGATCAAATGCCTATCAAATAGCTTCTTCTGCATTATATTTGTTGGAATCGTATATTTTTTTCATTGGCTTGAGCTCTTTTATTTAAGAGATCTCTCCGGAGTAGTGGCGGTGGTATTTTCCTGTGGGTCACTCGGGGCGCTCCTCAAGCTTCGCTTCTCACTATCGAGAGGTTATGTTTATGCAGCCATGATTGCAATCATGAATGGAATACTTTTGGTTGCAGCCGGCATTGTTGATGTTACACTTAGACTCATGGAGTAAGAAGGGATCTTCGTAAGTTGCGAAGTCCCCACGCCGTTTATCTAGAAGACCTCGACTCGCTCTCCATGCTCAGAGGCTCGAGTTGAGTGTGACCGGACCGTGGTGAAGTGCCGCGGACCCAGCGAGGCTGACCCCGACACGGATCCTGCTTGTCGACAGCTCGTGAACCTGCCCCGCACCGGGCCTGTCGAAGCTAGCCCCGTCCCTTCGGGGCATAGCAGAAAGGCCCGGCATCCACCGGGGCCCTTCTACTGTCTTCCCCTAGGCGCGTCCGCCCTTCCGGTCCTCTCCGCTAGTCCAGTTCCCTCGGCCAGGTCGGGAGTCCATCCATTCACGAAGTGCGCCCTCGTCGTACATGGGGGTGCGCAAGTCAGGCCACGCGCTCTTGGGCGCCTGAAGCTCGATCCCGGCTTTTCGTAAGCGGCTGACCAGCCCGCGGAGGCTGGTGGGTTTCACGCCCACCAGCTCCGCAGCCTGCGCCGTGGTGAGGAGAGTCACCGGGCCGCTACCTCCAGTCGCTCGCTACGGCAATACCATGCGTTGACCAGCGTCAGTCCCACGCTGACCGCCATCACTACCCCGAAGATCGCCCACAGCCAGATCGACAGTGGGGTCACGAACACGTGCAGCGCCGTGAAGAAAGCGACCGATACCGCGTCGTGGATCAGCTCTTTGACCATCTGCTTTCCCTTCATCTCACGAGGAGAAGGCCGGTAGGATTCCGAGTTGGTGGCTCCGGGAAACTACATCTTTCCCGGAGCCACTTACCCACTCAGATCGGCGATGTCGACCCTTGTAGCGACGAAGCTCTAAGAGCATTCGACCGATCTTCAAGGCCGCCTCGCCAATGGCGATGACACCGCCGATCAGACCGATCAACTCGAGGGGGCCATCCGGCGCCTCCTCTCTTCAGTTCGCACCTTAATAATACATCTCTACAGATGCATAGTAAAAGTCGAGAGGACACGAAAAAGCCCCCGATCTCTCGGGGCCCTTCGCTGTCGGCGCGCCTAGCGGACGAGCTGGGAGATTCGTCCGCGAGAGACGCCCATGACGGCGGCTGAATCGGTGACCGACAACCCCATGCTGCGCAGCTCGACAGCCACCTCCCGCGCCTGCGTGGCTGCGCGCTGGGTAGCCAGTGCGGCAAGCTCGGTTGCTTCTTGTGCGGCCTTGACCTGGGCCTCATATCCGCCGAGGTCGATCGCCAGATTCATGTCTGCCGTGCATGGCACGCCGGTCTCCAAGGTCACATAGTCGCGCACCTCGCGCACTACCGACTCTTGATCGAGAGTGCGGGACTGGGTGACTCCATATCCGTCGATATGAAGTTCCCAGCCCCTCCTCCACCGCTTTGCGATGACGGAGAGGGTTGACTGGTTCATTTCATCCATCCTTTCAAGCGTTGGTCATTTCCTCGCGATCACTTCGGCTTGTCTGCGGCAGGCTCGACCATCGCAAGGACGGCGCTTTCCGGGATAGCCCAGACGGTGCCAACCCGACTGGCCGGGACCTTCTTCTCTCCGATCATCTGCACGACACGCTGCCGGGACACCCCGAGCAGTTCTGCCGCTTCTGCCGCAGACAGCAACGGCGGGATCTCATCCCACCCCTCACGGCGGCACCAGATGTTCTCTTCCAGCGCCGTCACCCCGATCGGGTCGCCATAGGGCGCCACCACGGACAGCGCGGTCGTGAGAGCCTGGCGCAAGGACCCGGCCGGGATGTTCACGATCACGATGGGCCCGGTCCCGGGACGAGTGCTCATCGCGACCCCGTAGTCGACAAGCTCGTCCATGATCCTGTCGGCGTGCTCCTCTGCGGGCCACTCCCCGGCGAGCTCGACGTCGATGACGTAGACGTTCATTTCCGTTCCCCTGTCCGTGAGACTGTGAAGGAGAGCCCTGACCGGGGCATCCGGTCAGGGCTTTCGCCTATCTCTTGGGTGGCCACACGAAGCCGTGTTTCCGCACCGCAGAGATGGAGTTGCGCCACGCTGGAGGTGCCGCCGAAGTTCGCCACGACCCGGCCGTCCGCACGGACCACCACCCTGCCCAGCTTCCTAGTGACAAGAAAATAGGAACATGTTTCTTTACGATGAGCAAGTCAACTTGTGTGAGGGCGCGACTTCGAGATCGAGGCGCGCCTCCCAGGGGCTCAGCTCCAAGGCCGTTACTCCCATGACAGGGCTATATTCGCTGACCATCGACAACGCCGAGGTGATCGCCTGCCCCGGCAGCTCTGCCGGGATGAACAGGGTCACGATCGGTCCGGTGCCAGGCATGATCCCCACGTCGGCATCGAAGTCGGACAGCTCGTCCATGAAGATGTCGGACTCGTCCGGGTCGGGAAACGCTCGATCGAGTTCGACTCCGACGACATATTTCGACATGTTCCTCATCCCCGTGTCCGTCATGGATGTGAAGAACTGCCCTCTAGGGTCCGACTGGCCCGGGGACTGATCCACAGGAGCCGTCAGGCTGAGCCTTGGGGGCTTACAACCCTTTCCCCCGCTGGAGGGCGTGGGAGCTGGAGGGCGTGGGATTTGCAGCCCGTCCCAGTCGAGTAACTGAGTCAGTAACTGAATAAAAACCAGGCCCGTTATGCATGACATGCATAACGGGCCTGGTAAGCGTGGCTCCCCCAATTGGACTCGAACCAATAACCCTTCGATTAACAGTCGAATGCTCTGCCAGTTGAGCTATGGGGGATCGCAGCGATCAGGACTCTAGCAAAAGAATGCCTCCAGAGCGAAACCGGACGTCGACACCCGCCTCGAGCCTGCCCTGCCAGAACTCACAAGCCGGCTTGTTCCCGCAGGTCACACAGGAGAAGTTGGGCATACTCGGCAACCTCGGGATCATGAGAAGCCCTCCCCCTTTTCAAGGTCACCTGCTCGACCAAGGCCCCGGTCTCGAAATCCCGCCGCAGGGCGACCCTCCCCAGATCTGCCTCCCCCATCCGCACCGGAGCCATCACGTAGACGCTCGAGCGGACCCGGTCGTGCAGTACGGCAGGAAGCTGCACTCCGTCGTCCGCCAAGGTCCACATGACAGGGCGACTGCCGTCCGACCAGGTCACCGTCAACGTCTTCGTGCCCGGGTCCCAGGCCCCGGCGGCGACATCGCGCCAAGGCCGCCTCCACGGCTGCCCTCGTCGCGCCGCGGCCACCGGATCGTCTCCTGCCGCTGTCGGAACATGATGCAGCGCATACAGCGATGCCACCAGATAAGCGCCGGACGCCCCGTCACGCGACCAGGCCAACACCCGGTCCCCGGCGGGCAGTTCCACCTGCCCGGCCACGCACTCCGGCAGCCGATCCGCACGCCCTCGCCCCGGCCACCTCATGAATATCTCTCCCGTAGTCGAGCCAATTCCTGCTGTCGACGAGTCAACTCGATCGCCTGGGCGCGAGCGCCCTCGGGGTCGGTGCTCTCCTGGCGGCGCAGGGCCACCGTGGCATCGTCGATCGCTCGCCGTAGCCCCAGTTCACGCATGCGGAAGACGATTTCGTCGACATATCTCTGGTCCGGTTCGCCCGAGCCTGGATCCCGTCGGGCGTGGATCTCCGCCACCGAGAGAGTGACGACGAGTTGGCGCGCCTCCGGGGGGCAGCCAGCTGCGAGACGGTCCACCCAGGCTGCCGCCGATTCCCTCTCCGCCGTGGCCAGCCCTGCCCGGGAGGCCGATTCGAAGATCACCCGGTGGGCGGGAGCCGCGAAGGAGCTCTCTTCGATCCTGGCGACCTCGTCGGCGGGCAACAGTCTCGGATACTGCAGGAGCAGCTGCAGGAACTGCGCGGCAAGGAAGACTGCGGGCAGGCTCATGTCCGGCGGGGGGATGGCGACCTCTGCTGCGGCGTCAGGCCCGGTAGGTCCGGAAGGGGGCTGCGGTGTGAGAGGGGCCGCGCCGGGAGGGATGCGTTCCCGTGTCCCGGCGGAGCGTTGCCGGTCGGCCCGGGCGACTTCCCTCGCGAGCTGCTCGATGTCGACACCGATCCGGCCGGAGACCGTGCGGACGTACTCGTGATGCAGAGAGCGGTCACGGATTCCGGCGATCACCGGCGCGACCGCTCTCATCCCTGCGACCCGGCCTTCGACAGTGCTCAGGTCGTGACGGGCCAGCACGGTACGGATGGCGAACTCGAACATCGGCACGGCATCCTCGATCAGCCCTCGTACTGCCAGTTCACCACCGCTCAGGCGTAACTCGCACGGGTCCTGGCCTGCGTCGGCGACGGCCACATAGCACTGGCTGGTCCACCGTTGGTCTTCGTCGAAAGCCCGCATCGCGGCTTTCTGCCCGGCCTCGTCACCGTCGAAGGTGAACACGGCCCGGGCGGGGACTCCCCCGGCTTCGTCGCGCATGATCCGCCGCAGCATCTTGATGTGATCGACGCCGAAGGAGGTGCCGCAGGTCGCCACCGCGGTCTCCACGCCGGCGAGGTGGCAGGCCATCACATCGGTGTAGCCCTCGACGATGACAGCCGTGCGCTCCCGGGAGATGGCCTTCTTCGCCAGGTCCAGGCCGTACAACACAGAGGTCTTCTTGTAGATCGGCGTCTCCGAGGTGTTCAGGTATTTCGCCTGGATACGGTCGTCGTCGAAGAGTCTGCGGGCTCCGAAGCCGACCGTGTCACCGGTGATCTCCCGGATGGGCCACACCAGTCGTCCGCGGAAGCGGTCGTACAGTCCTCGGGAGCCACGCCCGACCAGGCCGGAGAGGACCAGCTCCTCCTCGGTGAAACCTTTTCCCCGCAGGTGCGCGACCAGGGCCTCACCCTGTCTGGGGGCGTAGCCGACTCCGAAGCGGGTGGCTGCTTGGGAGTCGAAATCGCGGCCACGGAGGAAATCTCGTCCGGTCCGGGCCTCCTTGCTGTTCAGCAGGGCCGCCGCGTAGAACTCCTCGGCCACCCGGTGGGCTTCCACCAGTCGGGTACGCCGACCGGGTGCTTCCTCCCGGGGGCGTTCGCCGTCCTCGTAGCGCAGGACGATCCCGCTCTTCTCGGCGAGCCGTTCCACCGCTTCCACGAAGGACAGGTGGTCGATCTTCTGCACGAAAGTGATGACATCGCCGCCTTCTCCGCATCCGAAGCAGTGCCAGGAGCCGACGGAGGGGCGCACGGTGAACGAGGGCGTCTTCTCGTCGTGGAAAGGGCACAGCCCCTTCAGGGAGCCGATCCCTGCGCGCCGCAGGGTGACGTACTCCCCGACGACCTCCTCGAGGTTCGCGCGTTCCTTGACGGCTTGGACGTCCTCGTCCTTGATGAGCCCAGCCATCTCTCTCCCACCTCCCGTGCCGATGTGCGCCGAGTCTAGGCCTGTGCAGGTCGCCAGGCCTCGGCCAGGGCGGTTGCCCGCATGTCGGTCAACGACGCGATCTGGTCGATCACGACCCGTCGGCGTGCGGCCTCGTCCGGGGCTGCGTGGAAGTCGTCCCGGAAATCCGGGTCCAGACGTTCTTCCGGTGCGGAGGTGTACGCGGCATGGAGTTCTTCGATGATCGTGCGTTGTTCATCCATGATCCGGTGTCTTTCCGGCGTGAGCATGACGAAGTGCACGGCCAACGCTTTGAGGACGATGCACTCGGCGCGGATCTCCCGGGGGATGACGAGATCGGCGTCATAACGGACGTGTGGGCCGGGGCCGTGCACCTCGAGCGTGGCCTGTTCGACCTCGGCGACGAAATGCCCGATGAACCGACTGGTCATGTCTTTCAGCGCGGACAGCGCACGTCGTGAGCCGTCGTAGGCCTGTGCCGGGACCGCTTCGGAGTCGCGAAGGCGGGCGGTGGCTGCGGCCAGGGTGTCCTCGTCGAGATCAGCGGCGTACCAGGAGCGGGCTGCCTGGTAGACCGGCTGCATCTCGTCGACCGAGGTGAGCACTCTCAGGTCGATCAACCCGGCGGCGACGCCGTCCTCGACGTCGTGGACCGAGTAGGCCACATCGTCCGACCAGTCCATCACCTGGGCTTCCAGGCAGCTTCGAGGTACGCCGTCCACACCACGGGGCGCGTCTCGTCGCAGCCAGGTGAAGACGGGCTCGTCGTCCTGGTAGACGCCGTACTTGCGTCCCCCCGTGGGATGGTGCCCTCGCGACCAGGGGTATTTGGTGGCGGCGTCCAGGCTGGCCCGGGTGAGGTTGAGGCCGGCTGATGTTCCGTCGGCGTGAAAACGTTTGGCCTCGAGACGGGTGAGCAGGCGAAGGGTCTGGGCGTTTCCTTCGAAACCCCCGATGTCCGCGCACAGGCCGTCGAGGATCTGTTCACCGTGATGGCCGAAGGGCGGGTGTCCCAGGTCGTGGGCGAGGCAGGCGGTGTCGACGACATCGGCGGAACACCCCAGTACGGCGCCGAATTCTCTGCCGATCTGCGCGACTTCCAGGGAGTGGGTCAACCGGTTACGGATGAAGTCATCGGAGTCAGGCCGCATGACCTGGGTTTTCGCGCCGAGTCTGCGCAATGCCGCCGAGTGCACCAGACGAGCCCGATCCCGTGCGAAATCATCACGGTCTGAACGTTTCTGCGCAGGGTCCTCAGCCACCCAACGTTCGCGGTCTGCGGTGTCGTAGGTGTCGTGGAAGGTCACCTCATGCACTCTAGGTGTCTTCGGTGGGAGATGCTGTCGGCGCAGCCGATCTGCGTGATGCGGTGCAGGTCGATCACGATCTGATTGCTAGGTCGCTCACGAAGTAAGACGGGTGTCCAAACGGCGTTTATCGTAGGGGAGTGAGCCGCCTCCGCCTCTGTCCGACACCCCCTCCGTGGCCCTGCGAGGTTCCTCACGGGACTGCCCGGCTCGTCACATGAGGGACGTCGGTGGACTTCACTTCCAAAATCTGGGAATGCAACGGAGATAAGGCAGCTCACGACGATGACCTCTCGGGGAAGCTTGACGTCGCCATTCCTGCTTCGGCAGCCATACAGCCTGTTCGGGGCGCCCGAAAAAGGTGATTCGATGTCATGGTGGCGAATAAGGACCACACCCTCTGTATCGACAGGTAACAGAGGGACGAGGTCCACGTCATCGAGATCAGTTCCGGCAGCACCTCCTCTTGTCTCCCTACTCCCCGAGTCAAGGAGAGCGGCGCCCGTTTCGTCACCCGAGACGACCGATCCGTCGGCTCGCTCCCGGCTGGGAATCAAACAGCATTCGAAACCCGAAACCGGTGCCGAGAAAGAAAAAGGGGCCACCGGAATGGGGGGCGCATCGATTTTGAGCCAATACCTGCCTGGAAGCAGGCCAGCGAAGAGGTCATGAGCAAGCGATGCCTGCCACCCCATACCCATTCGATCAACGATCGAAAATTCACCGACCAGGAGGGGCGCGAATCGGCCCACCCGCCGATTCAGCGAATTCGGCTCGACTGCAGCAGAATACGCAATCGGAAAACTGGCGTGGATAGAATCCTGCTTCTGACCTGACAAAAGCCTTTCGATGATTTCAGACAAGGAGACGACCGTGCGTCGTTCAATAGTTTCCGCCGTCGCGATAATCACGGCGAGCCTCAGCCTCGCCGGCTGCATTCCGGCCAGCATTATTACGCCACCACCTGATATCGCCTCGAGCAGCCCCACCGCGACTCCGACACCCAAAGCAGTCGACCTGCTCGCCTCCGCCTTCTCCAAGGCGCAGGCGGCAAAGTATGTCCATATCGTCGGCGATCAATCCATGACGGCCTCCAGCAGCTTGGTCGATAGTCGAGGAACGCTCGACAACAATCAGTTCGACACCAAACTCGAATCCGCAAGACAAGGTGAATTCCATGTCATCAGCATCTCGGGTTCAACCTGGGTAAAACCCGTAGATTTCAGCGCGATTTTAACCTTAGATATACCTCAAGAGAACGTCGGCAAGTGGATTAAAAGCCCGAACAGTTGGGCGGAAAAATCGCTTCATTTCAGTACGAAGACCATCCTCAGTGCAGCGGTCTCATCCTTTCCTGCCCAGGAAACCCAGAGAAACAGACTGGCCGTCGAGACAGTCACCCACAAAGAGAAGAAGGCATGGAAAATCACCCGGCCGACCGCAGTCGAAAAGGTAGCTGCCATCATCTCGGCGGACGGCAAGGATCAGCTCCTCGCCCTCGAAAGGGACGGAAGAACCCTGAACTTCTCGGACTGGAACAACGCTCGACCCGTCACACCACCGGCCGCCAACGAGGTCACTGCCATCTGATCCATCGCTACGCGAAATTACGATTCCAGCACGGCCCCTCACGGCCCTGACCCCCCGTTGAACAAGCCACGATCGGCAGGAAAACACCGAACCAGAAATGCACCCGACAACAGCGGGTCTCCCTAGAGTAGGAGCATGCTCTCCCTGAAGGACGAGACCGGCAGGCGCGCGAGAAAATCGCTGACAAAGCTCAGAACTTCACGCCAGAACTTCCCTCGTGGAAGACGAATGAAGCTGATTCCGATAGCCGCCTTCCTCATCGGGCTCGCCGACTTCATATCAGGCATGGACGGCCTACAGCAAGAGTGGATCCTTCTGGGATCCTTCAGCCTCGTCATGTGGTTTTCAGCAGGCATGGCTTTCAGTGTCGAAGGATGGCCAGACAAGATCGGATCCTGCTTCAATATTTTTGCCTTAGCCCTTTCTCTTCTCTTTGCTGTCTCCTGGGAATGGCAGAGCCCTGCGCACTTCACCGAATCGATACATGCGCTGTTGCCGCCGAGCCTGATCCTCCTCGGAGCCTGCCTCCACCGCCCCACACGCCCAAGGACACAGGCTCTCCCGACGGGAAGGGCCCGGGAAACAAGAGCTAAGGCCCCTCGCGCAGCGCTTACGCCCAGCTCTGACCGCACTTCCAGAAAGGTCTCCGGAGCAGGCTGACTCCTGCCCGGATCATCCTTTTCTGGACGATCTGAGGCACCCCCTCCATGCGCTCGCCCCCCGGGGAGTGAACGCCCGTCATGAACGGATAACCAGTGCCGATGCACCCCACGACACTCCGATTCCCTCCCCTGGCTACGCCAGCGGGAGAGAGCCTGCGTCTACTGTGGCCGTATGGACCAAAGCCCGCTCATCTCGCCCGGTGAGCTCGCCGAACTGATGCACGGCGGACCAGGATCAGCCCCGCTGATCCTCGACGTCCGCTGGTCGGCCGATTCCGACAGCGGCTGGGAGGACTATCTGCAAGGACATCTGCCCGGAGCCATCTACGTCGACCTCGAACACGACCTCGCCGGTGTCCCGGATGAGAGCGGCCGAGGCGGCCGACATCCGATGCCTGCCCCGGACGACTTCGAACTCGACCTGGCCGGATGCGGAGTGGACGACGGCCGTCGAGTTGTCGTCTACGACGACCAGTCCGGGCTGGCCGCTGCCCGCTGCTGGTGGCTGCTGAGACATTTCGGGAAGACAGACGTCTGTGTCCTCGACGGGGGATTTCAGGCCTGGCGAGCGCATCGTCTCCCGGTGGAATCCGGGGAAAGAGACATCGAGGAGGGAGACCTCTCCCTGGGTCGAGGCATGGGTCTGGTCCTGGAGGCGGACCAGGCCGCGCTCTACGCCTCCGAAGGCGTCCTGATCGACGCTCGTTCTCCCGAACGTTTCCGGGGAGAGAGCGACCCGATGGACGCCGTTCTGGGACATATTCCGGGTGCGGTGAACGTGCCGGGGCGTTCCTTGATCACCGGTGAAGGCATGCTGCTACCTGCCGATGACCTGCGCCAGGTCTTCACCGAAGCCGGAGTCGACGGCTCCTGCCCGGTAGCGGTCTACTGCGGCTCAGGGATCTCCAGCGGTCTGGTGGCCCTGGCCCTGGCCGTCGCAGGGGTCGACGACGAGCCTGCGCTCTACATCGGCAGTTGGTCCGACTGGATCAGCGACCGGGACAGACCGGTCGCCACCGGCGATTGAGCCGACACTCCTCCTACCCGATCTCACTCATCTCCCCCTCTCACACAGCACACGATGTCGTCACGAAGGCCGCACCGACGAGAAGCGGTGCGGTCCACACCGCCGCGGGAAAATCGAGAGGAGGACTTCATCCAGGACTGCTGTCGTACGGATCGAGAAGGACGATCCGAACTCGCCGTGGACGAATCACCCTCCTGAGATCGACAACTCGGCCTGCGCCAAGGTACTCCGATGTTCCTCGGAGAGCTCCTGGCTGACCAGCCAACCATCCGGCAGAGCCACCTGTTTCGCCGAACCGGCCCGACCCCGTTGACCCTCCGCATCTGCCCCCGGCCACGGCTGATCGGCATCCAGGATCGCGATCAGATCATCCAGTGCCATGAGGTCCTCCACCAAGGCCAACCGGTGCCGGACGTCATGGCCGGCGGGGAAACCCTTCAGATACCACGCGATGTGCTTACGGATATCCCTACAGGCACGGCGTTCGTCGCCCTCATGGAAGTCGACCAGGTAGTGGGCGTGCCGCCGGAGGGTCTGCCCCACCTGGCCCAGGGAGGGCCGGGTCCGCACCGCCGAGCCGGACAACGCCGCGGCCAGATCGGCGAAGAGCCAAGGCCTTCCCAGGCAACCACGCCCCACGACCACACCGTCGCATCCGGTGCTGGCGATCATCTCCACGGCGTCCTCCGCCGACCAGATGTCACCGTTGCCGAGCACCGGGATGCTCTTCACCGTCTCCTTCAACCTGGCGATCGCCGACCAGTCGGCCCGCCCCGAATAGAGCTCCGCAGCCGTGCGACCGTGCAGAGCGATCGCGGCGACCCCCTCGTCCTCGGCGACCCGGGCGGCCTCCAGATAGGTCAGATGGTCGGCGTCGATGCCTTTGCGCATCTTCACCGTCACCGGGATCCCACCCTGAGTGGCCTCCTCGACCGCCGCCGACACGATCTGACGGAACAGGTTCGTCTTCCACGGCAGGGCCGACCCTCCGCCCTTACGGGTCACTTTCGGGACCGGGCAACCGAAGTTCAGGTCGACGTGATCGGCGCGGTCCTCCTCGACCAACATCCGTACCGCGGCTCGCACGGTCGCCGGGTCGACCCCGTAGAGCTGCACCGACCGTGGCGATTCGTCCGGGTCGTGGGTGATCATCCGCAAGGACATCGGAGTCCGCTCCACCAGCGCGCGCGAGGTGATCATCTCGCTGACGTACAGGCAGCCTGCCGCGTCCAGCCCGGGCACGGCGGACACGGCTTCCCGGCACAGCCTTCGGAAGGCCCGGTTGGTGATTCCGGCCATGGGGGCGAGGACGACCGGGGTGGGGATGGTCAGCGGGCCGATCCGGAGGGCAGGCATGGGTGTGGGCAGAGTCATGGTGTCCCAAGTCTGGCAGACGTGACAGGACGGGTCGGTCCCGTTCCGGGGCGGGGCAAGTTCGTCGACGCGCAGGGGCGCCGCCGGTGTCGGGGAGCGCCTACGCTGAGGTCACCATGACTGATTCGTCCCCTGCCGAGCAGGTTTCCTGTTGCAGCGACCCTTCGGAGAGCGACCGGCGACGCGCCCGGACGCAGCGTCTGGTGGCGCTGGCGGGCGCGTCGGGTCTGGTGGTGGTGCTGCTGGGCCTGGTGGTGGGTGGTTGGCCCGGTGCGGTGGTCGTGGGGCTGTTCGTCGCCGGGATCGTCCTCCACCTGGTGCATTCGTGGCGGTGGCTCGGGCTGAACAACAAGTTGATCCGCATCGCGGTGATCGTCCTGTTGACGGCCTTGGCCGTGGTGCGGGCCGTCCCTCGTTGACCCGCCGCGGCAGTGGGTCAGTCCGCGCCGAATTCCATGGCGGCGTCGTCGAGTGCTTCGTCCTCCTGGGATCCGTCGACTGCCGGTGAGGCGATTGCGTCCCCACCGCCGGGTTCCAGTTGTCCGACGAGGTCGGTGGTGGCCAGGCCGAGGGCTTTCGTGCCGACGCCGGACACGCCGAGCAGGCCGAGGCCGACGTACTGCTCCAAGCGGGACCGGCTGTCGGCGATGTCCAGGTTGCGCATGGTGAGTTGTCCGATGCGGTCGGTGGGGCCGAAGGCTGCGCCTTCGGTCCGTTCCATGGACAGTTTGTCAGGGTGGTAGCTGAAGGCCGGTCCGCTGGTGTCGACGATGGAGTAGTCCTCTCCGCGGCGCAGCCGGAGGGTCACGGTGCCGGTGACCGCTGATCCGACCCATCGCTGCAGTGATTCCCGCAGCATGAGGGATTGAGGGTCGAGCCAACGTCCTTCGTACATGAGGCGGCCGAGTCGGCGCCCTTCGGCGTGGTAGGTGGCGATGGTGTCCTCGTTGTGGATCGCGTTGACGAGCCGTTCGTAGGCGATGAAGAGCAGTGCCATCCCGGGTGCTTCGTAGATGCCGCGGGATTTCGCCTCGATGATGCGGTTCTCGATCTGGTCGGACATCCCCAGGCCGTGCCTTCCACCGATCGCATTGGCTTCGGTGACGAGGGCGACGGGGTCGTCGTATCGCGCGCCGTTGATGGTGGTCGGGCGTCCTTGTTCGAAACCGAGGGTGACTTCTTCGGTGGCGATGTCGACGTCTTCCCGCCAGAAGGCCACGCCCATGATCGGTTCGACGACGTCTTCGAGGCTGATGTCGAGGTGTTCGAGGCGTTTGGCCTCGTGGGTGGCGCCCCAGATGTTGGCGTCGGTGGAATAGGCCTTCTCCTGGCTGTCGCGGTAGGGCAGTTCGCGTTGGGAGAGCCATTGGCTCATCTCGTGGCGGCCGCCGAGTTCGTGAACGAAATCCGTGTCGAGCCAGGGTTTGTAGATGCGCAGGTGTGGGTTGGCGAGCAGTCCGTAACGGTAGAACCGTTCGATGTCGTTGCCTTTGAAGGTGGAGCCGTCACCCCAGATCTGGACGTCGTCCTCCATCATGGCGCGGATGAGCAGGGTGCCGGTGACGGCTCGGCCCAGGGGTGTGGTGTTGAAGTAGCTCCGACCGCCGGATCGGATGTGGAAGGCCCCGCAGGAGAGAGCGACGAGCCCTTCTTCGACGAGGGCGTGTCTGCAGTCGACGAGGCGGCTGGCCTCGGCTCCGTAGGTGAGGGCCCGGCCGGGGACGGAGGCGATGTCGGGCTCGTCGTACTGACCGATGTCGGCGGTGTAGGTGAAGGGGATGGCGCCCTTCTCCCGCATCCAGGCGACGGCCACCGAGGTGTCGAGTCCGCCGGAGAAGGCGATGCCGACTTTGTCGCCGACGGGGAGCGCGGTGAGGACCTTGGACATGCTAATGATTATTCAGGCGCTTGCATGAATATGCAACCCAGGTTGTCGCCCAATCAGACCCTCCCCCCCGGGGAGTCACCGCGGCACCGCGACCCCGCTCCCCTCCAGGTGAGCCTGAACGCCCTCATCGGTCACCCGAACCCCGGTCAACGACAACCCCTGCGGAAGCCCCTCCAACGGAATACGGACCGACGCCGCCGAACGCGCCGCCGCCGACACCAGCCCACTCGCGATCGACGAACCCGGAACCTCCACCGACGACGGCTTCACCGACACCGACGACCCACCCGGCGCCAACTCCCCCACCACGCGCACATCCACCTTGCGTCCCAACACCGCCACCGGCGTCGACACCGCGATACGCCCCTCCCCCGCATGGGACAACTTCAACTCCCGACCTGCACGAGCCTCCAAGGACGCGAAGGACAACAAGGCGTCCACCGACACCTTCTCCATCTTCGTCGACCCCGACGCAGGCTTCCGCGGCTCCCCTGCCCGGACCGGAACCCCCACCGTCTGCAACCAGATGACCCCACCGACCACCGTCACCAACGACAATGCCCCGACCACCGCAAGGAATCCCACCACCATCCGTCCCACCCGACGCATCAGCTCCGCCCCCCACCGTCGTCGGCCTCCGTGACCTTGTCGACCGCGCCCCCGTAACGACGGTCACGTCTGGCATAGATCTCGATCGCCTCCCACAGATGACGCCGATCGAAATCCGGCCAGAGCGTGTCCAGGAAGACCATCTCCGCATAAGCGCTCTGCCACAACAGGAAGTTGCTCGTCCGCTGCTCCCCTGAACTCCGCACGAACAGATCCACATCAGGCATCTCCGGGTCGTACAGATGCCGCACCAGCTCGGCCTCGTCGACCTTGCGTCTCTTCAACCTGCCCTTCCGCGACTCCTCGACGATCCGACGCACCGCATCGACGATCTCCGCGCGACCGCCGTAGTTCACACAGAAATGCAAGGTCAACGTGGTGTTGTGGTGACTCAGCTTCTCCGCCGCCGTCAGCTCGTCGATCACCGACTGCCACAGACGCGGACGCCGCCCCACCCACTTGACCCGCACACCCATCGCCGCCATCTCGTCCCGTCGGCGCCGGATGACCTCACGATTGAAACCCATCAAGAAACGGACCTCGTCCGCCGAACGGTTCCAGTTCTCCGTGGAGAAGGCATACGCCGAGATATGTTTCACCCCGATCTCGATGCACCCCGCCAGGACGTCCATCAACGCGGCCTCACCCGCCTTGTGCCCCTCGGTCCGCGGCAGACCCCGCTGATTGGCCCACCGCCCGTTGCCATCCATGACGATCGCCACATGGTTCGGCACCAACTCCCGGGGAATCTCCGGCGGACGTACCCCGGACGGATGCGGAAACGGCGGTACTACAGGCATCGCAAGGCCTCTCCCTCGAACGGACGTCAGGATCTTTCCACGAGGCGCAGCGAACGCACACCTCGTTCCAGGTGCCACTGCAGGAAAGCAGACACCAGACCGCTGCCCTCCCGACGGTGCACCGGCGAACTCGCGTCGGCCCGCCCCCAGTCACCCTCCAACAAAGCACCCAGCAAGGCCAAGGTCTCCACCGCCGGAGCGCTGGACCCCGGCAGACGACAACTCGGACACAGACATCCCCCGGAAGCCAGATGGAAAGCCCGATGCGGCCCGTGCGCCCCGCAACGGGCACAGTCCCGGAAACTCGGCGCCCAACCGGCCACCGCCACCGCCCGCAACAGATAGGCGTCCAAGATCAACCCCGGTTCGTGCTCACGACCCGCCAGACTTGCCAAGGCACCCGCCAACAAACGGAACTGCTGCGGGCTGGGCTCGTGATCATCGGTGATTCGCTGCGCCGTCTCCAGCATCGCCGCCGCCGCCGTCCACGCCGCATAGTCCCGGGAGATCACCTCACCGTAGGAAGCGACCATCTCGACCTGGGTCACCGTGTCCAGGCTTCGGCCCTCATGACATTGCACGTCGACGACCATCCCCGGCTCCAGACGCGCACCGAACCGGGACTTCGTCTTCCGAACCCCCTTCGCCACGACACGGATCTGCCCACGCTCACGAGCGAGGAGGGTGACGATCCGATCAGCCTCCCCCAACTTGTGGGTCCGCAGGACAATCGCGGCGTCACGGTACAAGGGCACATGGCCATTCTGCCCGCTCGGACGGACCGCCCCTCTTCGGGAAGACACCCACCTCGTCCGGCGCGACACGTCCGACAGACCTTCCGGACGTACCCACGAGTCCGGGGCCGGCGCCGGGAACCCACCGGTACGGGCATACCATCGCAGCGCGCACCGGCGCTTCTCCGCCGAGGTCAGGAGCTGTGATGACGAAGATCCCCCGGCGTTCGGTCTTGAAAGGGCTGTCGGGTCTGACCGCGATGGGGATGCTCCCCTCCGCAGGTTCGGCCTCGGCACCGGGGGCAGCTCCGGCCGCGGATCCTCCTGAACTGCGTCTTCTACGAGAACGGTGGGTGGACTCGCTGACCGGTCGCGCCATGATCCGGGCGGCACCTGGGGCCTTCGCCGCTGCGATCGGCAAACTGGACAAAGCCGTCTCGGACCGATCCTCGAAGATCGCCCCGACAGGCACCCGCTACTTCTCCCACCACGACTGGTCCGTGGGGAAGAACCCGTCCGAGAACTCCGAGTCGATGCGGGCGACCTATGTCGACCTGGCCTTGATGGCCCGGGCCTGGGCAACTCCGGGGTCGAAGTATTCCGGGTCCGGAGCGACACTGGCCGCCGTACTCGCCGGCCTGGAGCACATGGACAAAAACGTCTACCACGCGCAGGCACAGTGGACCGGGAACTGGTGGTCCTGGGCCATCGGGGCTGCGCGGCCGTTGAGCGACATCATGGCGATCCTGCGCAGCGAGCTGACGTCTGCGCAGATCACCCGCTACTGCACCGCCATCGATCATTTCGTGCCCCGCCGCGATCCGACGATGCAGATCCACCCGAACGGCCCGCAACGTTCGGAGGGCGCCAACCGGGTCGACATCTGTCAGGCCCTCATCGTGCGCGCCGCCGTCGGAGGAGACGTGGATCTGCTCCGGGCCTGCGTGGCGGCGCTCTCCCCGACCTGGCAGTACGTCTCCTCGGGGAACGGTTTCTTCGAGGACGGTTCGTTCGTCCAGCATTCGACGATCGGCTACACCGGCACCTACGGGTTGGTGCTCCTCGGCGGGCTGTCGAGGTTGTTCGCGCTCCTGGCCGGGACACCGTACGAGGTCACCGACCCGTCCCGGAAGAATGTCTGGGCAGCGGTGGATCATTCGTTCGCGCCGCTGATGTACCGCGGGCAGATGATGGACGCCGTCCGGGGCCGAGCCGTCTCCCGGGCGCAGGAGCGGAGCATCGACAACGGGGACCAACTCGTCGAGACGGTGCTCCGTCTGGCCAGGTCCGCCGATCCGGCCACTGCCGCACGGTGGCGGGGACTGTGTCGGCAGTGGATCGAGGGTTCGGCGTCGAAGATCCGCTCTTCGACCGACGTGGAACGGCTCGCGTTGGTCACCGAGCTGATGGCCTCCGATGTCGCGCAGGTCAGGGACCGGACTGGACCGGTCTTCTTCCCGGCGATGGACCGGATGGTCTACCGAGGCACGGACAACAACTGGGCGTTGTGCCTGGCCATGTGTTCCCGACGGATCGCCTGGCACGAGGGCAGCCCTGCGGAGAATTTCGCCGGCGCGCGGACCAGCCAGGGCATGACCTATCTCTACCTGCCCTCGGACGACCGGCATTTCGACGACGACTACTGGGCCACCTTCGATCTGGATGCGCCACCGGGAACGACCGTCGACCTGGCACCCTTGGGCCGTAATCCCGAAGGGGAATGGGGCAGTCGGACTCCACAGAACGAATGGACCGGCGGCACGGTCCTCGGCGATGTCGCCCTGGCAGGGATGCACCTCCTCGCTCCCGGAGGAACCGGCCTGACCGCCCGCAAGACCTGGCTGATGCTCCCCGGCCAGGTGGTGGCGCTGGGCAGTGACATCTCCTCCTCGGCCGGGCACGAGGTGCGCACCGTCGTCGAACATCGCAACCTGGGTGATGCTGCCGGCAGGCTCCAGGTCGACGGGACCGCGGTGACCCAGAGACGCAGTCTGTCCGGTGCCAGGTGGGCCCATCTGGAGAAAGTAGGCGGTTATCTCTTCCTCGGCGCGGTGCCGGCATTGTCCGCCGAGGTCGCTGCGCGCACCGGGGAGTGGCAGCGGAACAACACCGGGCGGATGCCGGGGTCGGAGGGTCCCCGCTCCCGTAGGTTCGCGACCCTGGCTTTCGTCCACGGCTCCGGTCCGATCTCAGGTGCGAGTTATGCCTACGTCCTGCTCCCGGGAGCGGACGAGGCGACGACCCGAGCACGGCGCGAGGACCCGGGTGTCGAGATCCTGGCCAATTCCGGGACGGCCCAGGCGCTCAAGATTCGTGGTGGTCTCCTGGCCGTGAACTTCTGGAAGGCGGGCACCGTGGCTGGTTACTCCGCGTCGGCTCCGCTGTGTCTGGTATCCCGCAGGTCGGACCGCTCGGTCGACCTGTCGGTGAGCGATCCGACGCAGAAGGCCCGCAGCGTGACCTTGACGGTGGCCGACACGACGACGGCCTCGGTGGCAGGGCCCGATGCGGATCGGATCCGGTTGCGCAGGGACGGTGGTCAGACCGTCCTGACGGTGGATGTGTCCGGTCGGGCAGGCCGGAGCATGCTCTTCACGCTGAAGCCTTGATCCTCCCCGGTTCAGGGCACGTCGACCGGTGGGACGAACGGTTTCGGTTGCGGACGCAGCGCCGGGACCTCGATCTCGATGACCGACGGTCCGGGGTGGGCCAGGGCGACGGCGAGAGCTGCGTCGAAGGCCTGTGGGTCTCCGACCTTGGTGTGCGGCAGGTCGAGCGAGTCGGACAGTGTGGCGAAGTCGGGGGTGCACAGGTCCACGCCTCGGGGCGGGGCTCCCTGTTCGGTCTGCATATGGCGCAGTACGCCGTATCCGGAGTCGTTGAACAGGACGAGGACGACATGGGGCCTTTCCCCGGCCAGGGTGCACAGTTCTCCCAGGTGGACGGCGAGCCCGCCGTCGCCGACCATCGCCAGGACCGGGAGGTCGGGGCAGGCCACTGCGGCACCGATCGCCATGGCCAGGCCCTGTCCGATCCCGCCTCCGGCGGCGAAGATGTTGGTGGTGGGGTCGTAGACGGGCAGCAGTCGGTTTCCCCAGGTGCTGCCCGGGATCGTGACATCACGCACCCGAGGCGATTCGCGGGGTAGCCGGGAGTGCATCGCGTCGCAGACGGCGGCATAGGCGCCGATATCCGCGCGGTGGCTGTTCCGTGCCGATACGGCTGCGGCACGGACCTGTTCGGCCCAGTGGTTTTGGGTGTTCGGGGCGCCCAGCTCGCTCAGCAGAGCGGGGACGACACCTGTCGCGTCAGCGGTGATGCCCAGCGTGGTCGGGTAGTTCCGGCCGATCGCGTCGGGGTCGAGGTCGATCTGGACGTGGGTGGACGGCAGGGGGAGCTCGAAGTTGTTGGTCTCGTGGCCGCGCAGGTGGCTGCCGACGGTGAGCAGGCAGTCGGCCTGTTCGATCAGGGTGCGCACCTCTTCGGTGGTGGCGAAGTTCCCGATGCACAGGGGGTGATCCTCCGGGACCGATCCTCGACCGTTGGCGCCGGTGAGGATGCCTGCGTTCCAGACGCGGGCCAGTTCGGCCAGTGCGGGGCCTACCCGTCGGGCGCCGCCTCCGGCCCAGATCAGTGGGCGGCTGGCTGTCCGGAGCAGTGCCGCGGCTTCGGTGATCTCTTGCGCCACGGGTGTTGCAGGGCGAGCGGTCCTCTCCTGGATCGGTTCCTGTTCGGCAGGATCGGCGGTGTACTGCAGGTCGATGGGCCAGTCGATGCTGACCGGGAGGTGGGGTGGGGTGGACAGACGTCGGACGGCTTCGGCGAGTACCCGCCGGGCGTGTCCGGCCTGTTCGATCCGCAGCGCCGATCCTGAGACGGCTTTGAGCATGTCCAGTTGACGGGGGACCTCGTGGTAGACGCCACGGTCGTCGCCCAGGACGGCGGAGTCGACGTTCCCGGTGATGTGCAGCACCCGGCTCTGCGCGGTCAGGGCTTCCAACATGGCACCGGCGGCATTGCCTGCCCCGGTTCCGGTCGAGGTCAGGGCGACTCCGATGCGACCGGTGGCCCGTGCGTAACCGTCTGCGGCGTTGACCGCTGCCGCTTCGTGCCGGACGGGGACGAAACGTAGTTCCCGGTCTACGGCCTCGACGAGAGGGATGTTGTGGATGCTGATGACACCGAAGGCGACGTCGACGCCCGCGTCCCGCATCATCGAGACGAGGAGGTCGCCGCCGGTAGGGCCGTTGCTCGTCAGCTGCGATGTGGGGATGTCGTGGGCTTCGGTGGTGGCGTGTTCTTTCTCGGCCATGCTGTTCTCCAACGTCCTTCAGACGGGTGCGGAGGAACCGCGCGGGTGGTCGACCCGGTGTCTCCGACCGTACCGGCCCGCCTCTGCCAACTCGCCCAGGAAAGCACCTCGACCAACGAAAAATGTTGTGGCAGTGTGTATCACAAGAAGAAGCAGGGATCTTCCACCCCCGTCTGTCCGCCTGCCAGATCCCAGCACGTGACGATCCCAGGACGCCGCCCCTCAAGGAGAAAGCGGATGCCTGCCCCCGGAACTCGTCCCATCCAGAATCTCGACGACACAGCGACGCACGTCCCGGACCGGCGCGTCCTCCTGTCCGGTTTCCTCTTCGGATGCGGTATCGCCGCGTCGCTGATCGACCTGTTCGTCTTCCATCTCGGCCTGCAATGGCATCACTTCTACGATCTGTCCACCACCGAGGTCGCACTGACGGCCGACGGTTTCTTCCATGCCTTCGGATGGTTCATCACCGTCTGGGGAGCCTTCCTGCTGTTCGACGCCCGCCGTCGTGGCTCATTCCCCTGGTTCCGCTGGGTCGGTGCGGTGATCTGCGGAGTCGGTTTCTTCCAGCTGTTCGACGGGGTGGTCGACCACAAACTGCTGCGGATCCATCAGATCCGCTATGACGTGGAACTGTTGCCGTACGACATCGTCTGGATTGGTTCGGCACTGCTGTTGCTATTGGGCGGCGTCACGATGCTCTGGCGCAGCCGCCCGGTGACAGCTGTCGGGTGAGTACTCGATTCGCCCTGCACGCCCTCGGCGACGGCGGGGGTTCTGCACCCTGGGACTTCTTCGGCTACCTCGTTCTTTTCGTCGTGATCGAGATCGGCGTCGGCTACGCGGTGGCGGTGAGGGCGTCCCGTCGTCGTCTGCCATGGCCAGTCCGGCGCATCTGCTGCTGGTACCTGGGGCTGTTCTGCGTCACTGCGTCCACGACGGGGCCGCTCGCGACGGCCGCTCACGGCGGGTTCACCGCCCATATGCTCACCCACCTGCTGTTGGGCATGATCGGGCCGGTGTTCCTGGTGTGGGGTGCTCCGGTCACTCTCCTACTGCGTTCGTTACCGGCATCCGGCGCACGGCTGTTCACCCACTTCCTCCGGTCACCTCCTGTCCGCGTTCTCACTCACCCCGTGACAGCGGCGGTGCTCAACGGCGGAGGCCTGTGGATCCTGTACGTCACCGACCTGTACCTGGTGATGCACACCTCGATAGTCGTCCACGCCGTGGTCCACGGTCATGTCCTCGTCGCCGGATATGTCTTCACCGCCTCCCTCGTCGGCGTGGATCCGATGCCCCATCGGCCGTCTTTCCGTCTGTGCGCGACCACCTTGGTCGTCTTCGTCGCCGCACATTCGATCCTGGCCAAATGGCTCTACGCCCATCCACCGGCCGGGGTCGGCGTCCACGACGGCCACGTGGGCGCGCAGCTGATGTACTACGGGGGTGACCTGGTCGATGTCACCTTGATCGTGGCCCTCTTCGTCGGTCGCTACACGGTCGATGGCCGGCGGATGCGGCCTCTTCCCCGGAAGATCCGCTCTTCGACGACGACCAGGCAGACCGCTGGGTCACGGACTCCGACGCCTCTGTGACCCAGCCGGTCGCCTTCTCCGACGGATCTCGTCCTCAGGGCCCGCCACCCGGGCGACTGATCGCCGTCCCTTCCTGCCCGACGCCGGCGGCTCCTCGCCCGGTGCCGTTCATCTCCCGCTGCGCCCGGTTCACCGCGGACAGGATCGCCATGAAAGAAGCATTGACGATGGAGTTGTGCAACCCCACCCCCCAGAGCACCCGGTCGCCGACGGCACATTCGACATAGGATGCCGCGCGGGCGTCCCCACCTGAGCTCAGGGCATGCTCGGAGTAATCCAGGACACGGACGTCGATCCCGTAACCACGCAGACCGTCGATGAAGGCGGCGATCGGCCCGTTGCCATGCCCGTCCAGGGTGACCTTGCGCCCCCGGTCGGCGACCACGGCCTTGACGTGGTCGCGGCCGTCCTCCTCGGAGGTGGTCCGGGAGGAGACCGGGGCGAATCGTCCCCATGCGCGTTCCCCTTCCCCTGTCCCGGGCAGATATTCGTCGGAGAAGATCTCCCACAGCTGAGCGGCGCCGACCTCGCCGCCCTCGACGTCGGTCTTGCGTTGTACGACGGCGCTCATCTCGATCTGCAGCCGTCGAGGCAGGTCCAGGCCGTACTCGGATTTGAGCAGGTAGGCGACCCCGCCCTTCCCCGACTGGCTGTTGACCCGGACGACCGCTTCGTAGGAACGGCCGACGTCATGCGGATCGATCGGCAGATAGGGCACAGCCCAGACAAGTTCGTCGATGCTCTTGCCCTCGGCCTTGGCCTGCCGGGCCATCTCCTCGAAGCCCTTCTTGATGGCGTCCTGGTGGGAGCCGGAGAACGCCGTGTAGACCAGGTCGCCTCCGTAGGGGTGCCGTTCGTGGACGGGAAGCTGGTTGCAATGTTCGACGGTACGTCGGATCTCATCGATATCGGAGAAGTCGATCTGGGGGTCGATGCCCTGGCTGAACAGGTTCAGACCGAGAGTGACCAGGCAGACGTTCCCGGTGCGTTCACCGTTGCCGAAGAGACAGCCCTCGATGCGGTCGGCTCCGGCCAGGTAGCCGAGTTCAGCGGCGGCGACCCCGGTGCCCCGGTCGTTGTGCGGGTGCAGCGAGAGGATGATGCTGTCCCTGCGGGTCAGGTGACGGTGCATGTATTCGATCGAGTCGGCGTACACATTCGGGGTGGCCATTTCGACGGTGGCCGGCAGGTTGATGATCATCGGGCGGTCGGGCCCGGGGTCGATCTCCTCGATGACGGCATTGCAGACACGGACCGCGGTGTCGAGTTCGGTGCCGGTGAAGGATTCCGGGCTGTACTCGTAGGTGATCGTCGTCTCGGGGATCTGCTGTTCGAGCTTGCGGCACAGCCGCGCCGCTTGGACCGCGATGTCGGTCACTCCGTCGACATCGGTGTGGAAGACGACCTGCCGTTGGAGGATGGAGGTCGAGTTGTAGAAGTGCACGACGGCGGAGTGTGCTCCGGCGATGGCGTCGTAGGTGCGTTCGACGAGATGGTCCCGTGCCTGGGTGAGGACTTGGATGGTGACGTCCTCGGGGATATGTCCCTCGTCGATGAGCAGGCGGGCGAAGTCGAAGTCGGTCTGGCTGGCGCTGGGGAAACCGATCTCGATCTCCTTGTATCCCATCCGCACCAGGAGTTGGAACATCCGCAGCTTGCGTTCGGCGTTCATCGGGTCGATGAGTGCCTGGTTTCCGTCACGCAGGTCGACGGCGCACCAGCGTGGCGCTCGGGTGATGGTGCGGGTGGGCCAGGTTCGATCTGGGAGTTTCGTCGCGATGACGTCGTCGAACGGTCGGTACTTCGTGATCGGCATCCCCGAAGGACGTTGTGGGTGGCGCATGGCGTTCTCTTCCTCGTCGAAGGTGTCCAGGCCTGCTGGCGGGCAGCGGCATCTCCGCGACGAGGACGGCCTGGCCGGTCAGGCCTCGTCGCGGCGAGGAAGAAGACGCCGACCGGGTGCGATACCCGGCGTGTCGGGGGAGGTCATGTCCGCCAGGGTAACCAGAGAGGAGGCCGTACGTCCACGGTTCGATCACCCGTCTCGCCATCCGGCCGATGAGGAGAAGGTCTGTGTCACACGCGACTTCGGAGGCAACCTCGGCGTCTGTCCCGATTCCGGCCCGACCCCGTCCGAAAGGGCGCTGAAAACTCGTCAAGGTAGCTGGACGGGTGTTAAGTTCCGTGCGGGCCATGTGCCGCGCAGCGGTGCTCTTGTCGATTCTTCTCTCTCGGCGGCGAATTCCGGCCCTTGAATCTCCAGGGAGACCCAGATGTACGCATGGGGTGGTGGCGAGGAAGCGCGTCTCGACGGACGCGAGCAGACCCGAACCGGATACGAGGATGTGCGGCTCCACGAGAAGGACATCGCGTGATGAACGAGCGCGACGGCTCCATCTGGGGATCGGCGACCGACGATGTCCCGGCAGCGAGGACAGACTCCTCCACGGACTACTTCTCACCGGTCGACGAAATCCCCATCGAAGACTCCGACGAAGAGGACAACATGGAACAGCCAGGCGAAGACATCGGTGACGCCATCTCCGCAGAGCAGTACGTCGTCAGCGAAGGCGACACCCTGTGGGATATCGCCGAGCGTTACTACGGCGACGGCAGCCAGTACCTGCGCATCGCCGAGAGCAATCAGATCGCGAATCCCGACATGATCTACGTCGGACAGGTCCTGGCCATCCCGGTCTGACCCGAGACCGCCCTGCCCCGACCAGAACAGATTCCCTCACCCCGGGGCAGGGCCCACCGGCTCGGTCAGAAACCGAGCCTACGCAGTTGCCGAGGATCGCGCTGCCAGTCCTTGGCGATCTTCACGTGCAGGTCCAGGTGCACCCGATGTCCCAGGAGCTCCTCGATACCGGCCCGGGCCTCGGTGCCGACCTGTTTCAGCCGCGAACCGCCCCGTCCGATGATGATCGCCTTCTGACTGGACCGCTCCACGAAGACATTGACCCGCACGTCCGTCAACGGGTCGTTCGGTGAACGCCCTTCCCGAGGCAGCACCTCCTCGACGACCACGGCCAGGCTGTGCGGCAATTCGTCACGGACGCCCTCCAGTGCAGCCTCACGCACCAGTTCGGCGATCATCACCACATGGGGTTCGTCGGTCAGGACGTCCTCCGGATACAACTGAGGACTCAGCGGAAGCCGAGCCACCAGCTCGGCGCGCACCACGTCGACCTGGGTACTCTGCACGGCAGAGCAGGGAACGATCGCATCCCACGAGCCGAGCTGATCCACGGCTATCAGATGGGTCGCCAGACGTTCCCGATCGACCAGGTCGACCTTGGTGACGATGGCCACCACCGGAGTGCGTCGAGCCCGCTGCAACTCCGCCAGCTCACGGGCGATGTACTGATCACCCGGCCCCGGACGTGAATCGGCCGGCAGACAGAAGCCGACCACGTCGACATCCAACAAAGTCTCCCGGACCAAATCGTTCAACCGCTCGCCCAGCAAGGTGCGCGGCCGGTGGAGCCCCGGCGTGTCGACCAGGACGAGCTGGCTCTCCTCCGTGGTGGAGATGCCTCGGATCGTGTGCCTCGTCGTCTGCGGCTTACTCGAGGTGATCGCGACCTTCTGCCCCACCAGGGCATTGGTCAGCGTCGACTTCCCGGCATTGGGCCGTCCGATCAGGCAGGCGAAACCGGCCCGGTAGCCCGTCGCGTCCTCGTTCATGTCTCCTCCTCCAACTCGGTGGCCGCCAACTTGCGAACCACCACGGTGGCGATCCGATGCCGCCGCCCCGACATCCGGTCCGCCACCAGTTCCAGCCCGGCGATCTGCCCGGTCGAGCCCAAGATCGGCACCCGGCCGATCACCTTCGCCAACAGGCCTGCGACAGTGTCCACGTCATCGTCGTCGAGCTCGACGTCGAAGAGCGCAGCCATGTCGTCGATGTGCATGGTCGCAGGCACCCGCATCACCCCGTCCTCGATCCGTTCGACGGATGGCCCCTCCCGGTCGTATTCGTCGGCGATCTCCCCCACGATCTCCTCGAGGATGTCCTCGATGGTGACCAGGCCGGCGGTACCACCGTATTCGTCGACCACGATCGCCATGTGAATCTGATCGCGTTGCATCTCCCGAAGCAGGACGTCCACCGCCTTGCTCTCCGGGACGAAGACGGCCGGACGCATCACCTCGGTGACCGACTGCGTCGTCGACCCCGCCACATCGTAGGTGCGCCGGGACACATCCTTGAAATAGAGCAGACCGACCGGGTCGTCGGCGTCCTCACCGATCACGGGGACCCTGCTGAATCCCGAGCGCAGGAAGAGCGACGTCGCCTGACGCAGATTCTTCGACGACTCGATGACGATCATGTCCGTCCGCGGCACCATCACCTCGCGCACCAGCGTGTCCCCCAGCTCGAAGACCGAGTGGATCATCTGCCGCTCCTCGGCCTCGATCAACTGGGTATCCCCTGCGAGGTCCACCAGGTCACGGAATTCGGCCTCGTTCTCGAAAGGTCCGTCCCGGTAGCCACGGCCCGGAGTCACCGCATTACCTACAGTGATCAGCAACCGGGAGAGCGGACCCAACAACCGCCGGAGCCAGACCACCAGCGGGGCCGCCACGAGCGAGACCGTGTCCGCGTGCTGTCGGCCCAAGGTGCGCGGGCTCACTCCGACGATCACGAAGGATGCCACGCTCATCACCAGGATCGAGGTGAGCATGATCGACCAGACCTCGTCCAGCAGCTCACTCATCGCCAAAGTCGCCAGCACGGCTGCGGTCGTCTCGGTGAGGATCCGCACGAAGGCCAAGGTCGACAGGTAACCCGCGCTGTCTGAGAGCACGGCGGCCAAGGACTGCGCGCCTCTCCGACCGGCGGTGACGAGTTCGTCCGCACGGTGACGACTCACCCGTTGCAAGGCCGCCTCCGCCGCGACCAACACGAAGGTCAGTACGAGACAGCCGAGACAGGCGGCCAACAGCTGGGCCGTCATGACGGTCGGGGCCTACCGCTTCCCGCGTCCTGCCAGGTAGGTGAGCAGCAGAGTGCGCTGCAACTCGAACATCTCCTTCTCCTCCTCCGGCTCGGCGTGATCGTAACCGAGCAGATGCAGGATGCCGTGGGTCACCAACAGGAGCTCCTCCTCGGCCGGGGTGTGGCCGGCTTCGGCGGCCTGTTTCTCGGCGACCTCCGGGCAGATGACGATGTCTCCGAGCACACCCTCCGGGCTGGTCTCCCCGTCCCGCCCGGGACGCAGTTCGTCCATCGGGAAACTCATGACATCGGTGGGCCCGGGCAGATCCATCCACTGGACGTGCAGATTCGTCATCGCCTCGACGTCCACGCAGGTGATACACAGTTCAGCCCGGGGGTGTACATGCATCTGCTCGAGGACGTACTTGGCCAGTTCCACGAGTTCGTCGACGTCGACCTGGTGTTCGGTCTCGTTGAGGACCTCGATGCTCATCGTTCGGCTCCCGGTGTCGATGCGTTGCGGGCGGGATCTTCTGCGCGGGTGGACTCCGCGGGGGATTCTTCGACGGGCTTCGCCCGCCCTGCGGTCGACGGGCGACGGTTCCGGGTGACCGGTCTGCGGGATCTCGGCGCACGTCGGCTGTCGTCCCAACGCCCGTAGGCGTCGACGATGTCCCCGACGAGTCGGTGCCGGACCACATCCAGCGGGGTCAGCTCGGAGAAATGGATGTCCTCGACCCCGGCGAGGATCTCCCGCACCACCCGAAGACCCGACTGGGTCCCGCCGGGCAGGTCGACCTGGGTGACATCCCCGGTGACCACGATCTTCGACCCGAAACCCAGCCGGGTCAGGAACATCTTCATCTGTTCCGGCGAGGTGTTCTGTGCCTCGTCGAGAATGATGAAGGCGTCGTTGAGAGTCCGACCTCGCATATAGGCCAGCGGCGCGACCTCGATGGTGCCTGCCGCCATCAGCCGCGGGATCGACTCGGGGTCGATCATGTCGTGCAGGGCGTCGTAGAGCGGTCGCAGATAAGGGTCGATCTTGTCGTTGAGCGTGCCGGGCAGGAAACCCAGACGTTCTCCGGCCTCGACCGCGGGCCTGGTCAGGATGATCCGGGTGACCTCTTTGGACTGGAGCGCAGCCACCGCCTTGGCCATCGCCAGATAGGTCTTACCGGTACCGGCCGGGCCGATCCCGAAGACGACGGTGTGTTCGTCGATGGCGTCGACGTACCTCTTCTGGTTCAAGGTCTTGGGTCGGATGGTGCGTCCCCGGCTGGAGACGATATTCGCGGTCAGGACGTCGGCCGGACGTTCACGGACCTGGTCCCGGAGCATCCGCAGGGAACGTTCGACGGCATCCCGGTTGAGCGGCTGCCCGGTACCTGCGATCACCAACAGTTCGTCGACGAGATTCTGCGCCAGGTCCAGCTCCTCTTCAGGCCCCTGCAAGTGGATCTCGTTGCCACGGACGAAAATCTCCAGTGCGGGGAGTTGCCGCTCCATCGTGGTCAGCAACTGATCGTGCGGGCCGAGCAGGGAGACCATGGAGATGCCCGGCGGGACGGCGATCACCCGCCCTGCGCCGACAGAGGATGACGGATCGAGAGAGGACTCCCCGGCCTGGCCGGGTGCACGGGACTGATCACTCATGAGGATGTCCAGTCTACGTGCGACGCCACCGGGTCGCCGCCAGGACGACGGCCAACCCCGCAGGGCCTGCGCTGGAAGATCTGAGCACCGTGTCCCCGAGCACCACCGGACACGCACCGGCCTCGACAAAAGCCCCCAGCTCCTCGTCGCTGATGCCCCCTTCGGGGCCGACCACGAGCAACACCTCGCCCTGCGCGGGGATCTCAGTGGCAGCGAGCGGCTGCTCGGCGCGTTCGTGCAGGACGAAAGCGGCATCGGCCGCGGAGATCCGTTCGACCAGTCGAGCCGTGGTGACCGGACCCTCGACCTGAGGGACGGTCGATCTGCGGGCCTGTTTCGCCGCGGCGGCGACCACGGATCCCCATTTACGTAGTGACCGTTGACCGCGTTCTCCCCGCCAGACGACGACGCTGCGCCCGGCCTGCCAGGCCAGGACCTCGTCGACCCCCAGCTCGGTCGCCGCCTCGATCGCCGCCTCATCCCGGTCGTTCTTCGCCAGGGCCTGCGCCAGGACCAGACGAGGCGGCTGCGGCCCTGCGTCGCGGATCAGGTCCACCCGAGCGCTGAGCCGTCCCTGCCCGATCTCGATCACCGTGGACTCGGCGACCAGACCGGAACCGTCGGCAAGCAGGATCTGCTCGTCGATCCGGATACGACGGACCACGGCATGATGGGCTTCGGCGCCGTCCAGCTCCAGGACGGCGCCCGCGGAGCATCCGTCCAGGCTTCCCTCGGACAACCGGAACAGTGCGGCGGTCATTTGCCCAGGAAGGCGTCCCTGACCCGCCCGAAGAATCCGCCGTCGTCCTTGTTGACCACGCCCAGGCGTCCCTCGGGCTTCTCTTCTCCTCGCAGGCGGGCCAGCTGGCGCAGGAGCTCCTCCTGCTCGCTGTTCAGCCGGGTGGGGGTGCGCACGTCCAGGTGGATGAGCAGGTCCCCGCGTCCGGTGCCTCGCAGGTGGGTGACGCCCTTGCCCTTGAGGGTCAGCACCTCGGCCGGTTGAGCGCCTGCCTGGATGCTGATGTCCTGGGGACCGTCGAAGGTCTCCAGGGTGACCGTGGTGCCCAGCGCCGCCGCCGTCATCGGCAGCTCGGCCGTGCAGTGCAGGTCGTCGCCCCGTCGGGTGAAGACGTCATGTGCCGCGACTCTCACCTCGACGTAGAGGTCACCGGAAGGACCGGCTCCTGGGCCGACCTCGCCCTCTCCGGACAGCTGGATCCGGGTCCCGGAGTCGACCCCGGCCGGAACCCGCAGGGTCAACGTACGGCGGGTGCGGACCCGGCCGTGACCCGAGCACTCGAAACAGGGGCTGGGGATGACCGTGCCATACCCCTGGCAGGCGGTGCAGGGTCGGCTGGTCATGACCTGGCCGAGGAAGCTCCGCTGCACCTGCTGGACCTCTCCACGGCCCTGGCAGACGTCGCACTGGCGTACCGAGGTGCCGGTCTGTGTGCCTTCGCCGTGGCAGGTGGTGCATTCGACGGCGGTGTCCACGGTGAGGTCTTTCTCCCCGCCGAAGACCGCCGTCCGCAGATCGACCTCGAGAGGGACCAGGGCGTCCTGCCCACGTTGACGACGTGGCCGGGGTCCACGCTGGGCAGTGGCGGCCCCGCCGAAGAAGGCGTCCATGATGTCGCTGAAGCTGAACCCCTGGCCGAAACCCCCGGCGGCCCCGCCGTAAGGATCGGAGCCCATGTCGTAGGCACGCTTCTTCTCCGCGTCGCCCAGGACGTCGTAGGCCTGGCTGATCTTCTTGAACTGCGCCTCTGCCTCGGCTCCGGGATTGACGTCGGGGTGGAGCTTGCGAGCCAGGCGACGGTAGGCGCGCTTGATCTCCTCCGGGCTGGCGTCCCGCCCGACGCCCAGATCGGCGTAGTAGTCGTTCACGAAAGGGCCTTCCTGAAGGCTTGTGGCGACGGACCGGGCAAGGGGCCGGGCCGACCACCGATATCGAAGATGTCGTTCATGGGTGACGTCCGCTCAGGACGCGAGGATCTTGCTGACATAGGTCGCCACGCTCCGGACACAGGCCATCGTCGTGGGATAGTCCATGCGGGTCGGTCCGAGGACGCCCAATCCGGCGACCACATCGCGTCCCGTACCGTACCCGGTGCTCACCACCGAGGTACCCAGCAACCCCAGATGATCATTCTCCCGCCCGATGCTCACCGCAACGCCGGAGGAAGGCCCGTCGGCGGCGAGCGTACCGAACAGTTTCAGGAGGACCACATGTTCCTCCAGGGCTTCGAGCACCGGGCCTATGGTCAACGGGAAGTCGGGGGAGAAACGTGCCAGGTTGGCCGTACCGGCCATCACGACCCGTTCCTCCCGTTCCTCCACAAGGGCGTCGTCCAGGGCGCGGACGACGGCCCGGGCCAGATCACGATAGTGGGGCGGCAGGTCGTCGGGAAGCATGGACAACCGGGTCGCCGCATCGGGCAGGGTGCGGCCGCAGGCCTCGGTGTTGAACCGGGAACGCAGATCCGAGAGCTGTTCTTCTCCGGCCGCCGTTCTCAGGTCGTAGCCCGACTCGATGACTCTCTGCTCGACCCGCCCGGTGGTGAGGATGAGCACCACCATCAGGCGGTCGTGCCCGATCGCGACCAGCTCGATATGCCGCACCGAGCTGCGGGTCAGCGACGGATACTGCATGACCGCGACCTGGTGGGTGAGGGAGGCGAGCAGACGTACGGTGCGTTCCACCACGTCGTCGAGGTCGATGGCTCCGGAGAGGAAGTCCGCGATCGCCGCCCGCTCGGCCACCGACAACGGCTTGACCTCGGAGAGCCGGTCGACGAAGAGCCGGTAACCGGCGTCGGTGGGTATGCGCCCTGCACTCGTGTGCGGAGCGGTGATCAGCCCCTCCTCCTCGAGTGCGGCCATGTCGTTGCGTACTGTCGCCGCGGAGACACCGAGCGCGTGCCGGTCCAACAGGGCTTTGCTCCCCACCGGTTCGGAGGTACGCACATAGTCCTGCACGATGGCTCGCAACACGGCCATCCGGCGTTCCTCGCTCATGGCGGCCTCCTTTCCACCGTCTCCTGACGCCGTCCCTGGTCCGGCGCCGACCGGTGAGCTGCCCGAGACGGGAGGCCCGACGGGGACCCGCCGTGGCGACCTCCCCCGAGGCCGTTGGCACTCACACCGACCGAGTGCCAGTCTACGATGCCGATCGTGAACTCTCGATATGACACCGATCCGCTCGCCGGGGACTGGCGGACGCCGAGGAGAGGCCGGTCCACCGATCATCGGGCCGAGCCGGGGCTGGTCGTCGAGGAAGCCACCACCGGATGGTGCGGCGCGGTGGTCGCCGTGGAGAAGGCCGGCGGCCTGCACGTAGTACACCTGGAGGACCGGAAGGGGCAGGTGCGGGCTTTCCCACTGGGGCCCGGCTTCCTCATCGAAGGGTGTCCGGTTACCCTGACGCCTCCGCTCTCACCCCAGGTGGCAGAGCTGGCCGAGCGACACAGGGCCGCCTCCCGCACCGCCAGCGGGTCGAGGGCGGTCGTCGGCGCTCCGGCACGGGTGGCCAGAGCGTCCCGCATCCTCGTGGAGGGCCGTCACGACGCCGAGCTGGTGGAGAAGATCTGGGGTGACGACCTCCGAGTCGAAGGCGTCGCGGTGGAATACATCGAGGGGGTCGATCATCTGGCGGCCTACGTCCGGGAGTTCGTACCGACCGCAGAACGTCGGCTCGGGGTCCTGGTCGACCATCTCGTCCCTGGCAGCAAGGAGTCACGACTGGTCGCCCAGGTCGAGGCGATGCGTCCTGAGGGTGTGCACCTGAAGATCCTGGGCCATCCCTATGTGGACATCTGGCAGGCGGTTCGCCCCGGACGGCTGGGCTTGGACGAATGGCCACGGATACCTCGCGAGATCCCTTGGAAGCAAGGCGTTCTGGCGCATCTGGGCTGGGAGAACCGGACTCAGGCCGATGTGGCACTGGGGTGGCGGCGGATCCTGGGTCATGTCAACGGATACACCGATCTGGAACCGGAGCTCCTGGCTCCGGTGGAGGAACTGATCGACTTTGTGACGGTCGGCCCCACGGGGATTCCCGCCTGAGGCATCGGAATGCCAAGCTGGTGCCGTGGCTCTCCAGTTGCTGACCACCGAAGTCGTCGCCGTCGTCGCCACGGTCGATTCCGGTGTCCCCCAAGTTCTCACCGTCGGCGCCCGCGACGGGGTCCCGGCCTTGCCCAGCGGACCGCTGCTGGCTGATCACCGTTCCCTGCAGGCAGGGCTCCGGGCCTGGGTGGAGCAGCAGACGGGACTCCGGCTGGGTTTCGTGGAGCAGCTCTACACCTTCGCGGACCGGGAACGGATCGGCGCGCACGAACGAATGATCTCGGTGTCGTACATCGGACTGACCCCTCCGACCGAGCCGGCCGACGGAGCAGCGCGGTGGTGTCCCTGGTACGAGCTCTTCCCCTGGGAGGACCGGCGCAGGGTGCGCACCGAGGCGGTCCTGTCCGAGCTGCGCGAGCGGTTGTCCACCTGGGTCCGGTCGGGGGCCCGCGCCGAAGTGGTGGCCGATCGCTCGACCCGGGTTCGGCTGGCTTTCGGTGACGGTGAGCGGGCCTGGCATGCGGAGGACTGTCTGTCCCGGTACGAGCTGCTCTGGGAGGCAGGGCTCCTGCCGGAGTCCGCCGGAACCGCCCGACCTGGAATGTGCAGGGATGTTCCCCTGGAGGATGCGGCGTCCCCGGAGGTGGTCGGACGGTCGATGCGCTCGGATCATCGTCGAATGGTGGCCACGGCGATGGGCCGGTTACGTTCGACGATCCAGTACCGTCCGGTGGTCTTCGAGGTGATGCAGCCGACCTTCACCCTGGGGCAGTTGCAGACGGTGGTGGAGGCCTTCTCCGGGACCTTGCTGCACAAGCAGAACTTCCGACGCCTGGTGGAATCCGAGGAGTTGGTCGAGGAGACCGGCGAACGGACGGCGGCGACCGGAGGACGTCCGGCGAAACTGGTGCGTTTCCGTGCGGACGTCCTCTCGGAGCGTCCGGGGGTGGGGCTACGTCTGCCGCAGGCCCGTCAACGGTGAGCGGATAGGGACGCAGCAGGATCCGGGGTTTTCCGTGGGCAATTGCCTTGACAGCCGACGCAGCACTCTTATGCTCATATTTAGCATTAAAAGACGTGGACCGCCGCCACACCCCACCCCGGGAGGAACCATGCCTGTCGGCCTCGCCATCCCTCGCGCCGACGAACTGTACTCACGGGTCCGTCACGTGATCCCACCCGTCGAATGGGCCACCATGATCGACGACGTCCAGGCGATCTGGCAGCTCAAAGCAGAGAAAAAAGCCATCGTCCTGGCCCACAACTACATGACTCCGGAGATCTTCCACACCGTCGCGGACATCGTCGGGGATTCCCTCGCCCTCGCCCGGGAAGCCCGGAGGGTCTCCGCGGAGATCATCGTCGTCGCCGGCGTCCACTTCATGGCGGAGACCGCAAAACTGCTCAACCCGAACACAACGGTGCTCATCCCCGACCCGGCAGCAGGATGTTCACTGGCCGACAGCATCACCGCCCCGGACGTCCATACCCTGCGCCGACAACACCCCGACATCCCGATCATCACCTATGTCAACACCTCCGCAGCGGTCAAAGCCGCCTCCGACATCTGCTGCACCAGCGGAAATGCCACCCGCATCGTCGAATCCGTCACCGCAGGCATGTCCCGACCCCGCGCGCTGCTCATCCCCGACCGCTATCTCGCCCGTAACATCTCCGCCCAGACCGGCATCGACATCCTCACCTACGAAGGCAGCTGCGAGGTCCACGAACGATTCACCCCGGGGGACCTACACCGGATCCGCAAAGAACACCCCGGGATCAGGATCCTCGCCCACCCCGAATGCCCGCCCGACGTGGTCGACGCCGCCGATCTCGCCGGATCGACCGCCCAGATGCAGAACTACGTCGAGGAACAGCGGCCCCGACAGGTCGCGCTCATCACCGAATGCTCCATGAGCGACAACCTCGCCGCGGCGAATCCCGACATCCAACTCATCCGCCCCTGCAATCTGTGTCCCCACATGAAACGCAACACCCTGTCCACCATCCGTCACGCATTGGAGACCGGCACCCACGAGATCCACCTGGACCCTTCCGTCGCCGAGGGCGCCCGCAGAGCCGTCTCCCGGATGCTCGACCTCTCCTGAGAGGAGCCCCCATGATGTCGACGGCTCCCGCAGCGGTCATCGTCGGATCCGGACTGGCCGGACTCGTCACCGCGCTCGAACTCGCCCGTCCCTGCGTGGTCGTCACCGCAGGAACCTTCGCATCGGAGTGCTCCAGCGATCTCGCCCAGGGAGGGATCGCGGCAGTGGTCGGCCCCGACGACGACATAGACCTGCACGTCCAGGACACCCTCACGGCAGGTGCCGGACTGTGCGAGCCAGATGTCGTGCGACGCATCGTCTCCTGCGGTCCGCAGGTCGTGGACTACCTGCAGAGGTTGGGGGTTCCCTTCGACAGGTCTCCCGACGGGATGTTGATCCTCGGGTTGGAAGGCGCCCACTGTCGGCGACGCATCGTGCACGTGGACGGAGATTCCACCGGGCACGCCGTCACCGCAGCCGTGGCCCGTGCGGTCCGGACAGCGCCCTGGATCACCGTCCTGGAGCACACCAGGGCGCGTCGTCTGCTGTGGGACACCGACGGCGTCGTCGACGGCGTCGTCGTCGAAGGAGCTGCCAGCGGAACGATCCCCGCCGGGCAGATTGTCCTCGCGACCGGCGGCATCGGCGGGCTCTTCGCCCGCACCACCAATCCACGAGCTTCCTGGGGAAGCGGGTTGGCGCTGGGACTACGCGCCGGAGCTCTCGCCCAGGATCTGGAAATGGTCCAGTTCCATCCCACCGCCTTGGCCGTCGGGACGGATCCGATGCCCCTGGTGAGCGAAGCCGTCCGCGGTGACGGTGCCCGGTTGATCGACGAACGGGGTCGTCATCTGTTGGAGGACGATCTCGCTCCCCGTGACATCGTCTCGCGTGCTGTCGCAGATCGGCTCGACCAGGGAGGAACCGTCTACTTGGATACCCCCGCAGCGTACGGGGAGAGCTTCTCTCGCCGTTTCCCCACGGTTGCTGCGCAGTGCGCCGCTGCCGGACTCGATCCGGCGACTGCTCCCCTACCGGTCTGCCCCGCCGCGCACTACCACATGGGCGGACTCGCCGTGGACGGAGACGGGCGGACGACGGTCCCCGGGCTGTGGGCCGTCGGCGAGGTCGCCGCCACCGGGCTGCACGGGGCGAACCGTTTGGCCAGTAATTCCTTGCTCGAGGCCGTGGTCACCGCACGAGCCACGGCATCTGCGCTCCGGGCGCGGATCGACCTCGACACACGCCGCCGTTCTTCACCGTCCGCTTCGAGGACGAGCAGATTCGTTCTCCACGAGGGGAGCGGTCCGGAAAGTTCCCGATGTGGACGGTCCGGGCCCGACGAGGAGATGAGGCGGTTGATGGATCGGCACTGCGGGGTGCTCCGCGACGAGCAGCGGTTACATACCGCTTTGTCCTCCTTAGGCCCCGGGGCTCTGCATGACGATGCTCATCTGGTCGCCCTGATGATCCTCTGGTCGGCGTTGAGCCGCACCGAATCCCGTGGCGCGCACCGTCGGATCGACTGTTCCGGGAGTGGTGCGCCCGCCCATACCCTCTTCACCGCTGCTGAGGTCCTGGCCCGGATCGAAGTCGCGGCCGCGCAGAACAGGAGCGCCTGATGCTGGATCTGATGATCGAACCGACCGTCCGTGCCGCGCTTCTGGAAGATCTGGGACGAGCAGGAGATCTCACCACCGAGGCGATCATCCCGGCGGAGTTGACCGGGGGCGTTGCGCTCGTCTCTCGCGACCACGGGATCCTCGCCGGCACCGCCTGTGCCCGGATCGCCTGGCAGCTGGTCGATCCGACAGTCGATTTCCGAGCCGATCTGATGGATTCGGCGCGGCTGCAGCCCGGCTCGGTCATCGGTGTGGCGACCGGCCCGGTTCGTGCCCTGTTGACCGGGGAGCGTGTCGCTCTGAACTTCCTCGGGCATCTCTCCGGGATCGCCACCACGACAGCTGCCTTCGTCGAAGCCGTCGCCGGGACGAGGGCGCGGGTGTGCTGTACCCGCAAGACCACACCGGGGTTGCGCGCCGTGGAGAAGGCTGCCGTCCGCGCAGGTGGTGGAGCGAACCATCGATACGGGCTCGACGATGCAGTGCTGATCAAGGACAACCATCTGGCTTTCGCCGGGTCGATCACCCGTGCCGTACGCGATGTCCGTTCGACGGTGGGTCACCTGGTCAAGGTGGAGGTGGAGGTCGATCGTCTCGACCAGGTGGAGGAAGTGCTCGCAGCCGAGGCTGACGCGGTCCTCCTGGACAATATGTCCCCTGCACAGTTGCGGCAGGCCGTTGAACTGGTCGACGGGCAGATCATCACCGAGGCCTCCGGTCGGGTGACTCCGCAGACGGTGCGCCAGCTCGCCGAGACCGGGGTCGATCTGATCTCCGTGGGCTGGTTGACACATAGCGCGCCGGTGCTCGACATCGGGTTGGACTATCTGAGATGAAAGAGCTGATGTGTGCTCAGAATGCCGTGAGGACAATTTTTCGTGCGGACTGAGAACGGTCAAGGCCCCCCGGTAGACCATCGTTTTCCCAGTTCAGCCTCGGCTTGACCAGCGGAGAGCATCTCCGTCGGTCATGATCCGGCCCGCGTGAATTCACATCGAAGTCGGCATCGATGTCCGTACCTTCCCGGAGCCGGATACGCCGGGGGTCGGACGGGTCCGTTTCTCCCCCGTCCGACCCCCGGTCTGTCCCACGGACTCACAGGAGCCGGTGAACCACCGTGTCCGCCAGGAGGCGTCCCCGGCGGGTCAGCACCACGCGAGGTTCGCCCAGCGTCCCTGAGAACGGACCGGCCTCGACGAGTCCATCGTCGATCAGAGCTGCGACCGCGCTACGGCCTTCGTCACGCAACATGTTCGACGGCAGTCCCTCGGCCAGACGCGAGCGCAACAGCACCGTCTCGTCGTACCGTTGCTCGGCGGTCAGTCTTTCCCCGGCCTCGGCGGGTGAACGTCCTGCGTTCACCCGCTGGGCGTAGCTCCGCGGGTGGCGGATGTTCCACCACCGCATCCCGCCGACATGACTGTGCGCGCCCGGGCCGAATCCCCACCAGTTCCCCCCGCGCCAGTAGCCGAGATTGTGGTGGCAGACACCAGTCGGGGTCCGCGCCCAGTTACTCACCTCGTACCAGCTGTACCCGGCCGCGTGGAGCAGGTCGTCGGCCAGCTCGTACTTGTCGGCCTCGTCGTCGTCGTCCGGTGCGGAGAGTTCACCGCGGCGGACCTGGGCAGCCAAGCGGGTGCCCGTCTCCACGACCAGCGCATATGCCGAGACATGGTCAGGCTCCAAGGCGATCGCCGTCTCGAGGCTGCGACGCCAGTCGTCCGAGGACTCCCCGGGAGCCCCGTAGATCAGATCGACGCTGGTCGCCATCCCTGCCGCGGCAGCCGCCTCGACCGCTCTGGCCACGTTCTCCGGGCGATGGGTTCGGTCCAGCGCCTGCAAGACGTGCGGCACCGACGATTGCATGCCGAGACTCACCCGGGTGAAACCCCCTGCGGCGAGAGTGTCCAGGTAGCCCGCATTGACGGTGTCCGGATTCGCCTCCGTGGTGATCTCGACTCCGTCGACGAATCCGAAGTTCCTCCGCAGAAGGTCCACGATGCGCACCAGCTCGTGCACCGGGAGCAGGGTCGGGGTCCCCCCGCCGATGAAGACCGTCGACAACGGGCGGACCGCCCGGCCGAGGACCTGCACCGCGAGATCGATCTCCTTGCTCAGGGCGTCGACATAGGTGTCAGGAGTCGTCCCGGCCGGTTCGTGTCGGCCCGGGCCGGACGCGGCCAAGGGCGCGGATAACAGGTCAGACGGCACATAGGTGTTGAAATCGCAGTATCCGCAACGCACTCGGCAGAAAGGCACATGGACGTAGACCCCGAGTTCGTCCTCTTCTCCCCGGCGCAGCACATCCGCGGGGAGGGAGCCGTCCTCGGGAAGGGGCTCACCCGATGGTGACGGCGGCACGAGTCACGCTGCTTCCGTGGCCGTGTCGCCGTCACCTGGCCAGAAACTCAATTCTGGGCCGCCTCCGGCTTGTCGGTCGGCGCCGCGGGCTTCTTCTCCCCTTCGGCAGCGCCCTTCTGAGCGTCTCCCTCGCCCTCGTCCGCGGTTTCCTTCTTCTCCCCGCCCTCAGACGCGGCCTGAGCCATCTTCTGCTCGGTGGCCTGAGTCATGGCAGCCAGCTGCTCCTCGCCCATGCCGGCACCGAGACCGAAGGTGGCCAACATGCTGCGGACGTTGCTGAGCTGAGAGGTGATCGAATCCCGGCGGGCCATCGCGGCAGCCAGTTCACGCTCGGACTCGCGGCGGACCCGTTCTGCCTGTGCACGAGCAGTGTCGAGCAGCTCCTGAGCCTGCTCGCGGGCTTCCTGGAGACGGTGCGCGGCCTCGGCAGCGGCGTCCTGACGCTCCTGGTCGGCCTCGGTCCGCAGCGCCTCGGTGTGTTCGACGACGCGACGCAGCTCTTCTTCGCGTGCCGAGATCTCGACCTGGAACTCGTGAGTGGCCCGCTCCCGACGCTGGCTGAGGGTCCGTTCGAACTCGGCAGCGGCTTCGGAGGCGACTGCCCGCTGACGCTCGTAGTAGGCCTCGGCCTCTTCACGGCGGGCCGCGGCGTCACGGACGGCCTCGTCGACGATGGCTGCGGCATTCTCCCGGGCTTCGAGCACGACCTGCTCGGCCTCGGTCTCGGCGCGCTCGCGGATCTCGGTGCCGTACTGCTCGGCGGACCGGCGGGTCAACTCGGCTTCGGCGTGGGCGTCCTCACGCAGCTTCTCGGCTTCGGCGTGAGCCGTCGCGGTCAGGGACTCGGCCTCCAGTTCGGCCAGGGTCAGGATCTGGCCGACCCGTTTGCCGAGGTGTTCGAAGTTGTTCTGCTTGGCGACATTCTCGTCGCGGTCGCTGAGCATGTTCTGCAGGTTCTCGTTCTTGGCCTGCAGTTCTTCGATCTGCCGCTGCAGATCGTCATGGGCCGAGGCCGCTTCTGAGGCGCGCGCATCCAGGCGAACCTGAGCATCGGTGAGGCGACGTTTGAGGTCGTCACGCTCTCCTTGGACGGAAGTCAGTTGCAGGTGGACCCGCGAGCATTCCTCGCGCGCTGCTGCAAAGTTCTCGTGCGCTGCTGTCAGTGCGGCTTCGACCTGCCCAGGATCGAACCCGCGGAAGACGGTCGCAAAGTGCTGGGTTGCTCCATCGGTGCTCATCGAAGCTCCTTGTCGGACGTAGTCGAATCAAGTATGGGAGGCACGTTCACCGGCCACCTCGCCGGGAAGTGTCCAAAGGGGTCTGACCGTCGGGGACGGGGTCGCTGGGAACCTCCGTATCACCCACCCGGTCAGATGACATTACGCCCCCGCCTTTTTCGGGCACACTCAGGGCCTCGATCACGGCGGACAGTTCGCCGAGCTGACGTGAGATGTCCGCCCGTTGGGTGGCCAAGGACTGTACCTCGCCACGGGCCCGCCGCACGGCCATCTCGGCTTCCTCGCGGAGTCTTTCGGAACGTTCCTGGGCTTCTCTGCTCATCTGGAGGATGTTCGACCGGGCTGTCCGATGGTATTCGTAGGCTTCGCGATGCAGGCGCTCGGCTTCTCGTCCGATACGTTCACGCACTGCTGCCGCCGCGCGTTCGGCTTCGTCGGTACGTCGTCTGGCGCGTCTTTCGATCTCCTCTCCACGGGCCCGCGCGGCGGTGAGGATCTGCTCGGCCTGTCGCTGCGCGGCGGCGAGGGTCTCCTCGGCCTCGGTCTGGGCCGCGCTGCGGGCGTCTTCTGCTTCTGCTCGGCAACGGACGGCCTCGGATTCGGCCCTGGCCATCCGTTCGGCAGCTCGTGTGCGCGCATTGGTCAGCAGCAGGGTGACCTCGTCCCTTGCCTTGTGGGCGTGGGCGCCCAGCGTGCGATGTTCTTTGCGCGAGCGGACCGCGAGTTCCTCCTCGGTCCGCTCGACCAGGGCTTGGGAGGTCTGGGTCGCCCAGAGCAGCTGTTCCTCGGCCTGGGACAGCAGCCCTGCTGCTTCGCTGCGGGTCTCTTCGATCAGCTGATCGGCTTTGTTCTGGGCTCGGCGAAGGTGTTCCTCGGCTTCGGCGCGGATCCGGATGCTGTATTCCTCGGCGTCTTCCCGGAGCCTGGTGGTCTCCTGCTCGGTGGACTTGGTGAGACGTCGGCAGTCGGCGACGGCTTCGTCGACCATCTGCCGACTGTTCTCCTCGGCACGGTGGAGCGCGGCTGCGATATCGGCTTCGGTGGCGGCGCGTCCTGCGGTGAGCACCCGGGTCTGTTCTGCGGCGAGTGCCACCAGCAAGGAGCGGCGTTCCTCGGTTTCTCTTCGGACCCGGGAAATCATCGCCTCGGATTCGGCTTCGGCCTCCCCTCGTTGTCGACGAGAGGTGATCTGGGCTGCTTGGATGGCGTCCTCAGCGGCTCGGGCGGCTCGGGCCTGGACGAGTGCGGCCTGGTCCACGGCGTCCCGGATGAGGGCGTCGACGTCTTCGCGGGCGCGCGCCATGATGCTGCGTTCGTTGACTCTGGCCTGGGCGATACGTTCCTGAAGTTCTTGGAGTTCGCCGGCTGCGGCGCTGATGGCGCGGCGGCTGCGGCGGGCCTCTTCGCGGACCTGCGCGGCCTGTGATTCCGCTTCGGATCGCAGGGTGTCCGCGAGTTCCTGGGCCTGGGCGAGCAGGGTGAGTGTTTCGTGCACGCTCCCGCTCGCGGTGCCCACGCCCAGGGATGGCGTGGACGGCTCACCAGCAACAGTCATGGGGCCATCATGTACCAATATGGCTATGGGCAAAACTGGTGAGAGATGCCAAGTTTGTCCATCAATTTCGTTGTAGACGAATCAATTCCAGGTCATGTACGAGACGTCCGGCCTCGGATCCCTTACGTTCGAAACGGGTGACCGGTCTGCCTGACCATCTCGGCGCGAAGCCGTCGTGCGGGTTGGCCAGCTCGGAACAGCAGGAAACGACCCGGAGCATCTGCTCGGCGTACTCGGCCCAGTCGGTCGCCAGACGCAGCCGCCCGCCGTCGGCGAGCACGCGGGCCAGCCCGGCGACGGTGTTCTCGTTCACGAGGCGACGTTTGTGATGTCTGGCCTTGTGCCAGGGGTCCGGGAAGAAGATCCGCACCTCGGAAACGGAGGCCTCCTCCAGACCGGTGCGCAGCAGAGCAGCAGCATCGGCCTGGAGGATCCGCAGGTTGGTCAGCCCTCGGCGGTGCGCCCGGATCGCTGTCTTGGCCGCTCCGGGCCGATAGACCTCCACCGCCAGGTGGTCCAGCTCAGGATGTTCCGCCGCCGAGGCCAGGACGGCCTCGCCGGTACCCGAACCGATCTCCACCACCAGCGGTGCACGCCTGCCGAAGACGGAGTGCGCGTCCAGTTGCCATTCCGGGTCCAGGGATGCGTCCCGGTCCAACCGCGGCGGTGAGACCATCAGCGCCTCGTGCTCGGCGCTCCACGCCTTGGCGATCTTCGGATGGATCCGTCCGTCCCGCCGGGCGAAGGAGACCACCTCACGTCGTAGACCGTACGGAAGCCGGGATGCGTCGGTGGTCGCCTCCGACATGTCGGATCCGGACGACGCCCCGGCCGCCAGGGCATTGTTCACTTCTTCTGCTCCACCTCTTCGGAGGAGAGCGCAGCGATGAAGGCTTCCTGGGGGACCTCGACCCGGCCCACCATCTTCATACGCTTCTTGCCCTCCTTCTGCTTCTCCAACAGTTTGCGTTTCCGGGAGATGTCACCGCCGTAGCACTTGGCCAGGACGTCCTTGCGGATGGCGCGGATATTCTCCCGGGCGATGATGCGGCTGCCGATAGCGGCCTGGATGGGGACCTCGAACTGCTGCCGGGGAATCAGCTTGCGCAATTTGGTCGCCATAGAGACCCCATAGGCATAGGCCTTGTCCTTGTGCACGATGGAGGAGAAGGCGTCGACCTGTTCCCCCTGCAACAGGATGTCGACCTTGACCAGGTCGGCCACCTGGTCGCCGTCAGGTTCGTAATCGAGGCTCGCGTAACCGCGGGTCCGCGATTTCAGCTGGTCGAAGAAGTCGAAGACGATCTCCGCCAACGGCAGGGTGTACCGCATCTCGACCCGCTCCGGGCTGAGATAGTCCATCCCGCGCAGGGTTCCTCGACGTTGCTGGCACAGCTCCATGATCGCCCCGATGTACTCGCTGGGCGCGAGGATCGTGGCTCGGACCACCGGTTCCCGGACCTCGGCGATCTTGCCGTCGGGGAACTCACTGGGGTTGGTGACCTCGACGACACGCTTGTCCTCGAGGGTGACGTCGTACTCCACGTTGGGGAGGGTGGAGATCAGATCCAGCCCGAATTCGCGTTCCAGCCGCTCCCGGACGATCTCCAGGTGGAGCAGACCGAGGAAACCGACCCGGAACCCGAAGCCGAGCGCCGCCGAGGTCTCCGGCTCGTAGACCAGCGCCGCATCATTGAGCTTGAGTTTGTCCAGGGCGTCACGTAGCAGCGGATAGTCGGTGCCGTCGATCGGGTAGAGCCCGGAGAAGACCATCGGCTTGGGGTCCCGATAACCGCCCAGGGCTTGGACGGCAGCCCCGGACTGGTTGGTCACCGTGTCACCGACACGGGACTGACGTACGTCCTTCACACCGGTGATCAGATAGCCGACCTCGCCGACGCCCAGACCCTTGCACGGCTCCGGTTCAGGGCTCGAGACGCCGATCTCCAACAGCTCGTGCGTCACCTTGGTGCTCATCATCAGGATGCGTTCGCGCGGGTTGAGGTTGCCGTCGACCACCCGGACGTAGGTGACCACGCCGCGGTAGGTGTCGTACACCGAGTCGAAGATCATCGCTCTGGCCGGCGCGTCCGGGTCTCCGGTCGGTGCGGGGATCCGGGCCACGATCCGATCGAGGAGTTCCTCCACACCCTGGCCGGTCTTCCCCGAGACGTGCAGCACATCATCGGGTTCGCACCCGATCAGTCCGGCAAGTTCTTCGGCGTACTTCTCCGGCTGGGCCGCAGGCAGGTCGATCTTGTTGAGGACCGGGATGATCTCCAGGTCGTTCTCCATCGCCAGATAGAGGTTGGCGAGGGTCTGGGCCTCGATGCCCTGAGCCGCATCGACCAACAGGATCGCACCTTCACATGCCGCAAGGCTCCGGGATACCTCGTAGGTGAAGTCGACGTGTCCCGGAGTGTCGATCATGTTCAGGCAGAAGGTCGACTCGTCGGTCGCCCAGGGCATACGTACGGCCTGCGACTTGATCGTGATGCCACGCTCTCGCTCGATATCCATACGATCGAGGTACTGCGCACGCATCGCTCGTGCGTCGACGATGCCCGTGATCTGCAGCATCCGGTCGGCCAACGTCGACTTACCGTGGTCGATGTGGGCGATGATGCAGAAATTGCGGATCAGCTCCGGCGGCGTCGCGTGCGGGGGTAACGCGGTGCGGGCCATGGGTGACACGTAGTGGGTTCCCTTCGCAGGTGCTGGGATGAGGCAGGGACGAGTCCACTCACCCTGGTGCTGGGATGACGGGCCTCGTCGAATCACTGGCCATCATCCCACGACCTCACCGCTCGCGGGACACCCCGCCGGTCAGGAGGCGCCCGCCTTCTGCACGAGAGTAGGGCACAACCCCGAGCGTCCTCAGGAGGACGACGAAGCGATGCGGTGCGGAGGCCCTTCCCCGGAGGAAGAACTTCCTCCGCGAGCGGGCCCCCGCGCCGAGCTGGAACGCCCTGTGACGGACGCTCCGCGAAAACGGATCAGTCGAGATAGTCGCGCAGGACCTGGCTACGGCTGGGGTGCCTCAGTTTGCTCATCGTCTTGGACTCGATCTGGCGGATGCGTTCACGCGTCACGCCGTAGACCTTGCCGATCTCGTCGAGGGTCTTCGGCTGCCCGTCGGTGAGACCGAAGCGCATCGAGACCACGCCCGCCTCACGTTCGGACAGGGTATCGAGGACCGAATGCAGCTGCTCCTGCAACAACGTGAAGCTCACCGCGTCGGCCGGCACCACGGCTTCGGAGTCCTCGATCAGGTCACCGAACTCGGAGTCGCCGTCCTCACCGAGCGGAGTGTGCAGGGAGATGGGCTCGCGGCCGTACTTCTGGACCTCGACGACCTTCTCCGGAGTCATGTCGAGTTCTTTGGCGAGCTCCTCCGGGGTGGGCTCGCGGCCCAGGTCCTGGAGCATCTGCCGCTGCACACGGGCCAGCTTGTTGATGACCTCGACCATGTGCACCGGGATACGGATCGTGCGGGCCTGGTCTGCCATCGCGCGGGTGATCGCCTGGCGGATCCACCAGGTCGCATAGGTCGAGAACTTGAAGCCCTTGGTGTAGTCGAACTTCTCGACCGCACGGATCAGACCCAGGTTCCCCTCCTGGATCAGGTCCAGGAAGAGCATCCCGCGGCCGGTGTACCGCTTCGCCAGCGAGACCACGAGTCGCAGGTTGGCCTCGAGCAGATGGTTCTTGGCATTACGCCCGTCCTGGGCGATCCACCACAGCTCACGTTTGAGCTTGTTGTCGATCTCCTCACCGGAGTTGAGCTTCTCCTCGGCGAACAGGCCGGCCTCGATACGTTTGGCGAGCTCCACCTCCTGCTCGGCGTTGAGAAGCGCAACCTTGCCGATCTGTTTCAGGTAGTCCTTGACCGGGTCAGCCGTGGCACCTGCGGTGACGACCTGCTGGGCGGGGGCGTCGTCGTCGTCTCCGTCACGGAGGACGAACCCGCGCTCCTCCGGCTCGTCCTCGGATTCCTGCGCGTTGCGGCCCCGGCCACCCCGGCCGCCGGAACGGCGACGGGTCGGCTCGTCCTCGGACTCTTCCTCCTCGGCACCTTCGACACCGAGCTCCACGCCGTCAATCTCATGGGCGTCGGCCTCGAGGACGTCGACCTCATCACCGATCTCGACGTCGATGTCCTCGGGAAGGTCACCGTTCTTGGCAGCGGTCTTCTTCGCCGCGGCCTTCTTGGTGGTGGTCTTCTTGGCCGTGGTCTTCTTGGCGGTGGTCTTGCGCGCCGCCCGCTTCTTCGGCACTACCTCTTCGCCGTCGGAAGCAGCCTTGGCCTTGGCCGCACTGGCACGAGGCGCACGGGGCGCGGTCAGTCGCACCTCGCCCTCGATCGTCACTCCGTTGCCGGTGAGGGCCGTGACGATCTGGCGTCGTCGTGGCCCTTTGACCCCGTCGGCGTCCAGTGCCTCGTTGAGGGTCTCGGCCGAGACCACACGGCTGCGCGCAGCGTTCTTCACGACCTTTGCGACGGTGGGCTCCACACCCCCTAGATTGCTGGAGCGTGACCGGGACGTCGTGGCGGATCCGTTCGGCACGTGTTTACACCGACACCTTTCGTCATCACAGAACCTGTATCGCCCCTGAGCGTGCAGGTCCAGAGCGCATCATCAAAGACACGCGCATGTTCGTAGTCGCTGGGATCGGGGCGGCCGCCGGCGTTGTGGGGTAGGTCGCTCTCAGGCGAAGGTCTCCGGCCGACCATCTGCTGAACATTATAAAGGCCGAGATGTCAATAGCGCCTACTCGGGCTGTTGCGGCCTGGCGACTTGGCCACCCGAACCGGTGAGAAGACCCCTCGCAGAAGGGCTGACACCAGGGATCCGACCAGCGGTTTCCCCGTCTGTTCCCTCCCCGGGACACCGACCTGGGAGTTCACGCCCCTCAACGGATCCAACGGGCAGGATCTCCCGGACCCGGGTTCGTCCGGAAGATCCTCAACGCCGCAGCTCCGAAGGCTTCACCCCATGAGCGATCACCGCACCCAACAACCTGGCCAAAGAATGACCCGGATCTAACGACAATGCCCGGTCCGCGCAGATCCGAGCCAACGCCCCCTGCCCCTGCTGCCAGGCACAGGCGGCCACCATCACCAGCAGGCCAGCGCGGTCCTGCTCCGGCAGGCAACGAGCAAAACGGATCATCCGATGCATCATTCCCCGTGCGCATTCCTGACCTTCATCGGTGGACAGATCAGGAGGTATGCCCAGAGAGGCGACCCCGTCGTCCAATCCGGACCGCTCCCCCTCCCCGCCCAGGAACTCAGGACAGAGCCAAGCCAACAAGCTGTCCCGTACCCCGGTCCGACCCGCACTCACCACCACCAGCCGGGCGATATCCGGCGGGAGTCGCTCCGGGGGCTGCTCCCCGTCGACCCCGAGCAGACAAGCCCAGGCCGCATAGCCAGAAGATTCGTCGAACTCTTCCGGAACCACCGACCCGACAGGCTCGTAGCGAGGAGATCCCGGCCCCGGCTCCACGGAGTCAGCCATGGCCGCCCGACTCGGCCACGGCGAGACACCCAGCAGCACGCAGGTCGCCACTGCGGGAACATCCTCCGCAGCCGGGAGCGGACGGAAGGACGTCCTGCCTCCCCCGGCGGTCAAAGACCGCCACATCCCCTGCCGGACGACGAGACTCGCCCGGACAGGTATCCCTCCGTCCTCCAATGCCACCGCGACCTGGTCCGACGTGTGATGAGTCGTCGGGCCGGCATCGGTGAACTCCGCGAGCAGCGCCCCATCGCATCCGTCGGCGGCCAACACCGCGCACAGGACCTCGAAGGCCTGCGGCGGATAGTGCTCACCCGGCGGCAGCAGATCGAGTCGTTGGATCACCCCGACCTGACGTCCACGCAGAGCCACCACCACCACCACAGAATCGTTGGGTCGGTAACCCAGGAGATAAGGCAGGGCGACTGCAAGTTCTTCAGGCCGGTTGACGTGCACCGCAGATGTCATGACCGACATCCTGAGCAGCCGGGACATGCTCGAGAGCACACCCGGGAGGAGATGTGGACGCAGCCCCGGAGCCGACCGTCCTTGTGGACCGGCGCAGGCTCCGGGCTCCAGGCTTCCGATCAGGGGTTCATCGTCTGATCCCGGCGGGGGAACTCGGTACGGACATGGTTCGCGATACGCCTGCACATGAATCCGTCGAGGCCAGCCCCCAGCAGACCGCCGGCCAACGGGACCCCCCGCCCCAGCTTGGCCAGGCTCTTCTTCCCGAACTGGGTCACCAGCCGGAACCCGACGCCCTTGTTCACCGCCATCAGCACCGGCCCGGGGAGTCGCTCGGCCGCCAACGTGGCGACCCGACCTGAACTGGCGTACCCCGCTTTACGCAGGACATCGTCCGCGTCCGCTCCCACCAGGGAGAGCAGGACCGCCGATCTCACCTCCGGGCGGTTCAGATCGTAGCCACGCAGATGTGCCACCGCTGCGGACATCCTGGTCACGACGACATAGAACCCCAGGACATTTGCGGGCAAGGCGACCGGGAGAGTGATGAAACCGCCCAGGCCGGTCACGAAACCGCTGGCGGCGCACAGTTTGAGATGGTCGCGGACGACCGCGTCCACCGCGCCCTCGGCGGAACCGGCCTTCGCCTGCGCGGTCCGGGCCACGGATTCCGCTGAATCGAAATGGCCCTTGCCGTCGATCCCGATCGCCAGAAGGCGTTCCACGAGCTTGGCCGCCGACCCTGCAGCACCCTCCGAAGCCACCACGTCCTGCGATGGCCGGGAACCACCCTGCTTGTTGAAGACGCCCACGCTGATCCTCCTGAAATTCCACTCGTCCTGAGATCCCGGAATCTCCGGGACGGACTCCTGCACACCATGCCCCTCGAACGACCTCCCAAACCTCCACTCCGCAGTCCGATCGGAACGGTCAAGGAGCAGATTCCCCGCCCCGGTCCTCGTCCTGACTCCGCAGGAAGGCCTCGAACTCCTCCCCCAGCTCCTCCGCCGTCGGGATCAACGAGTCGTCCCCAGCCAACAAGGCCTTGCGCTGCCGCCCCGAGATGAAGGTGTCGTACTGCTCCTCCAGGGCGTTGATCACCGCAGGGGCGTCCTCGGTGCCGGCGACCTCGTCCGCGATAGCGCGCTGGTTGTCCGCGGAGGCGATCTGCAGTGCAGCGTCCGGAAGGTTCAACCCGGTGGCCGCCACCAGGTTCTCCAGTCCGGCGAGCGCCGCCGAAGGGAAATCCGCCTGGGCCAGGTAGTGGGGGACGTGGACGGCGAAGCCCAGGGCCTGGCGTCCGGCTTCGCCCAGTCTCAGCTCCAACAGGCTGGAGAGTCCGGCAGGGACCTTGACCTTGTCGAAAACCGATTGCTTCCCGGCAACGAGGTGTTCGTCGGTGGCATGTGCCGTCACCCACAGCGGACGGGAATGGGGCACGGCCATCGGGATGCCGTAGACGGTGGTCACCAGCTCGACCCCGAAGCGGTCGAGGATCCCCCGGACGGCTTCGATCATCCGTTCCCACTGGTAGTCCGGTTCCCGTCCGGTCAGCAGCAGGAAAGGGGTGCCATCGTCGTCGATCACTTCGTAGAGCACCAGGGTGGGATCGTCGTAGGCGGTCCACCGGTTCTCCTCGAAGGTCATCGAGGGTCGCCGTCCCCGGTAGTCGAAGAGCTGATCGATGTCGAAGGTCGCGGCGACCCGGTGATCGAGGGTCGACAGCAGGTGGTTCACCAGGATCCGTTGTGTGCCTCCCGCGTCCAGATATCCGGAGAAGGCCACCAGCATGACCGTGGCACGCAAACTGCCGATGTCGGTGTCGGTCTCGAAGTGGTACAGCTCGCGAGGATCACGCATCTGGGGTCTCCTCCTCCCGTCGCGATTCGCGTGCGCCGTCGGCGCGTTCACCTCCCTCAACGCGCGGTCGGATGAGTCGATTCCCTGCCTCACCCTGCGCAGCATCCGTCGGGGGGACATCTGTTGCGCGGATCTCCACCAGCGGCGGGCTCCTCGCCCACCGGACAACCGGTCCGTCACCGGGTTACCTCTCGCCCTAGCCTCTGCTGGGGATGTACCCAGCTTCCAGTCGAATCAGGAAACGCATCACGCGTCGCCATACCAACTCGGTCAGACCGTGATCGTATTCCTCGGGGAGATCGGGGTCGGTGAACAGGTGCTGGTCCCCGGGGTAGAGGTAGACGCTACTGCAGGATCCGGCCCTGGCCGCGAGCCGGGCCAGGCGGACGGGCGCGAACTCGTCCACCCAGGGGTCGTCGACCATGTGGTGGGCGTCGACCGGGACTCCCAGGGGCCAGGGTTCGTCGTCATAGGCCCCGCCTCCGCCGATCAGGACCGCTCCGCGTGCGCCGGGACGGTGGATGGCCAGCTCCTGGGCGATGCCGGCGCCCATCGAAAAGCCGAGGTAGACGAGCTCTCCGGGGAGTTCTTCCACACAGGACCAGGCCCGGTCGACGATGGTGGTCCAGCCGATCTCCTCCATGCGGAGGACTCCGGCGTCATATCCACCCGGTCCGCCGTCGAAGCTGACGCCCTCGTAGAGGTCCGGGGTGTGGACGGTGTGTCCTTGGTCGCGTAGGCGTCGGGCCGCGTCGAAGACACCCGGACGTCTTCCCAACGCCGAGTGGAAAATCACCACCTCAGCCACGTGCACCCTCCCGGATCCAGCACCCGGCGGGCGCCCTCGTGGACAGCCTGCCACCCCGGGTCGACGAACGGGGCTGAAGGACGGTGAACTCTCGCGCTGCGTGAGATGCGGCCCGAAGGTCCTGAGCCGGTCAGTCTTGGCCGTATCCGGGAGGAACTGTCAGGGCAACTCTGCCACCAGCAGGGTCGTGGTCCTGCACAGGGTCCTGGCCGGGGCCGGATATGCCGGGGGGCGGGACGCAGGAGGGTCTTCTCCGTGCGCCCGCCCCACCGGCGTCAGGTCTGCGGTCAGGACTTCACGAGGCCTCGCAGGACGTACTGCAGGATCCCGTCGTTGCGGTAGTAGTCGCGTTCGCCGGGGGTGTCGATGCGCAGGGTCGCGTCGAACTCGGTCCTGGTGCCGTCGGCCGCGGTGGCCACGACCTTCACCGTCTTGGGGGTGCGTCCTTCGTTGAGCGCGCTCACCCCGGTGATGTCGAAGGTCTCCGTGCCGTCGAGCCCGAGGGAGTCGGCGTTCTTCCCTTCCGGGAACTGCAGCGGCAGGACGCCCATCCCGATGAGGTTGGAACGGTGGATGCGTTCGTAGCTCTCGGCGATGACGGCCTTGACGCCGAGCAGCCGGGTGCCCTTGGCCGCCCAGTCGCGGGAGCTTCCCGAGCCGTATTCCTTCCCGCCCAGGACGACCAGGGGGGTGCCGGCGGCCTGGTAGGCCTCGCTCGCCTCGTAGATGGTGGTCTGGCCACCGCCGTTGAGGAAGTTCCGGGTGAAGCCGCCTTCGACGCCGTCGAGCAGCAGGTTCTTCAACCGGATGTTGGCGAAGGTGCCGCGCACCATGACCTCGTGGTTGCCTCGGCGGGAGCCGTAGCTGTTGAAGTCCTTGCGTTCGACGCCGTGGTCGGCGAGGTACTTGCCGGCCGGGCTGTCCGGTTTGATGGCGCCGGCGGGGCTGATGTGGTCGGTGGTCACCGAGTCGCCCAGTTTGGCCAGCACCCTGGCTCCGGTGATGTCCTGCACCGGGGCGAGTTCCATCGTCATGCCGTCGAAGTAGGTGGGTTTGCGGACGTAGGTCGAGCTCTCCTCCCAGCTGAAGGTCTTGCCCTCAGGGGTGTCCAGACCCTGCCAGCGGTCGTCCCCGGCGAAGACGTCCTTGTAGTCCTCCACGAAGATGTCCCGGGAGATGGCCGCGGAGATGGCGGTCTCGACCTCGGTGGGGCTCGGCCAGATGTCGGTGAGGTAGACGTCGTTGCCGTCCTGGTCCTGGCCCAGCGGCTGGCTGTCGAAGTCGAAGTCCATCGTCCCGGCGATGGCGTAGGCGATGACCAGCGGCGGGGAGGCCAGGTAGTTCATCTTGACGTCCGGGCTGATCCGGCCCTCGAAGTTGCGGTTGCCGGAGAGGACCGCGGTGACGGCGAGGTCGTTGTCGTTGATGGCCTTGCTGACGGCTTCGTGCAGCGGGCCCGAGTTGCCGATGCAGGTGGCGCAGCCGTAGCCGACCAGGTGGAAGCCGAGTGCTTCCAGCGCGGGCCACAGCCCGGCCCGTTCGTAGTAACCGGTGACGACCTGGCTGCCGGGGGCCATCGAGGTCTTGACCCAGGGCTTGGCGTGCAGGCCCTTGTCCACCGCTTTCTGGGCCAGCAGGCCTGCGGCCATCATCACCGAGGGGTTCGAGGTGTTGGTGCAGGAGGTGATCGAGGCGATGGCGACATGGCCGTGGTCGATCTCGAAGGTGCCCTTCTCGGTGGTCACCGGGATCTTGCGGGAGGTACGGCGCAGGCCCTCGAACGGGCGGGTACGCACGGCGCCGGCGGTGCTGCTGGGCAGGTCGCTCATCTGGGCCGGGGCGTCGGAGGCGATGTCCTCGTGGGCGTCCTCGAGCTCCACGTCGCCTTCGCGGCCTTTCACGTAGGCGGGGAGCACCTGGCGGAAGGCTTTCCTGGCCGAGGCCAGTTCGATGCGGTCCTGGGGGCGTTTCGGGCCGGCGATGCTCGGCACGACGGTGGACAGGTCGAGTTCGAGCTTCTCGGAGTACCGGGCTTCGGCCTGCGGGTCGAGCCAGAGCCCCTGCTCCTTCGCGTACGCCTCGACGAGGGCGATCTGCTCGTCGTCGCGGCCGGTGAGACGCAGGTACTCGACGGTGACCTCGTCGATGGGGAAGATGGCGCAGGTCGAGCCGAACTCGGGGCTCATGTTGCCGATCGTGGCCCGGTTCGCCAGGGGAAGGGCGGAGACGCCGGCGCCGTAGAACTCGACGAACTTGCCGACGACGCCGTGCTTGCGCAGCATCTCGGTGATGGTCAGGACGACATCCGTGGCGGTGACCCCGGCGTTCATCGTCCCGCTGAGTTTGAAGCCGACGACCCGCGGGATGAGCATGGATACCGGCTGGCCGAGCATGGCCGCTTCGGCCTCGATGCCGCCGACTCCCCAGCCGAGCACGCCGAGGCCGTTGACCATGGTGGTGTGGGAGTCGGTGCCGACGCAGGTGTCGGGGTAGGCCTGTCCGCCGCGGGACATGACGACCCGGGCGAGGCGTTCGATGTTGACCTGGTGGACGATGCCGGTGCCCGGCGGCACGACGGCGAACTCGTCGAAGGCGGTCTGTCCCCAGCGCAGGAACTGGTAGCGCTCCTTGTTGCGCTGGTACTCGATCTTCTGGTTGATCGAGAAGGCGTCCCGGCTGCCGGCGACGTCGATCTGGACGGAGTGGTCGATCACCATCTCGGCGGGCGCGAGCGGGTTGATACGGCTGGGGTCGCCGCCGAGTTCGGCGACGGCTTCCCGCATGGTGGCGAGGTCGACGACGCAGGGCACACCGGTGAAGTCCTGCATGACGACACGAGCCGGAGTGAACTGGATCTCCGTGTCGGGTTGCGCGTTCTCGTCCCAGTTCCCCAGGGCACGGATGTGTGCTTCGGTGATATTCGCGCCGTCCTCGGTGCGAAGCAGGTTCTCCAGCAGCACTTTCAGGCTGTACGGGAGGGTCTGGCTTCCGTCGACGGCGGCCAGCCGGAAGATCTCGTAGGAGGCATCACCCACGTGGAGGGTGCCTTTGGCCTGGAAGCTGTCACAGCTCATGTCGGGCTCCTTCACAAGTTCTCTCGATATCAAGATATCTAACCACATCGATACCCGAACCAGAACAACAGCGCGGGATCAGACCAATACCGGCGCAGACGTCGGCCGACCCACCAGCACGACGCACCACACCCGCCCGGCCGGTCTCTCCACAGCCGGACCCCAGCCCCCCACACAGACGGCCACCCCGACCGGTCCCGGACGGAACCGATCGGGCATGCCGCCGTCCGCTCACCCCGTCGTCGCCTCCGGACACAGGATGGCGATGCACTCCATGTGATGGGTCATCGGGAAAGCATCGAAGACGGACAGGTCCCGCAGGACATAACCTGCCTCCGCCGCATAAGCGATATCCCGGGACAACGCCGCCGGATCGCAGGCCACATAGGCCACCGCCCGCGGCCGCAAGGCGGCCACGGCCTCGACGACATCACGACCTGCACCAGTTCTCGGCGGATCCAGGACCACCAGATCGAACGACGCGCCCTGCTCCACAAGCTCGGGCAAGGCGTGATCCACCCGTCCATGCAGGATCGACACCTGGCCGTCCCCAGCGAAATGATCGGCCGCCGCGTGCGCAGCCCGGGAATCGGATTCCACCGCCACCACCTCACCGGTGCCCCCCACCGAACGGGCCAGGGCCCGCGCGAAGAGACCGACCCCCGAGTACAGGTCGAGACAGCGTTCACCCGGCTCCGGCGCCAGACCCTCGAGAACCCGATCGACGAAAGTCTGCGCCGCCGCAGGATGGACCTGCCAAAAACCCAAGGCGTTCAACCGGAACAACGCTTCTTCCCCGCCCACCACGACCCGTTCGTGGAGAGAAGGAGTGCGCTTCAGTCCCTGCGGCGCCGTCACCACGGCGCGCTCCCCCGTGGAAGAGACCACCGCATGCACCGCCTTGGCCCTCGGGTACACCGACGAGAACACCTCGCTGTCAGCGATCCCGGGCGCAGCCAAGAGACATTCGTCGACCGCCAGCACCTCTCGGCTGCGGTGCGGGTGAAAGCCGGTCCGACCTCGACGGTCGACCGCCAGATTCACCCTGGTGCGCCAGCCCAGGCCGTCCTCGTGACCGGCGAGCGGTTCCACGGTGACCGTCCGGTCCACTCCGGCCAGCCTCGACAGCTGCTCCCGGACCACGGCAGCCTTCATCTCCCGCTGATAGGCCAGATCGACATGCTGGAAATCGCATCCCCCGCAGCCGGAAGGCCCGGCATAGCGGCACGGCGCGTCCACCCGCTTCTCCGAGGGCTCCAACACCTCGATGGCCTCTGCCAGCAGGAAACGGTCCCCAGTGCGTCCCGCGATGACCCGCGCCCGCACCCGCTCACCGGGCAGACTGTGCCGCACGAAGAGGACCAGCCCCTCGTGCCGAGCAACACAATGTCCGCCGTGTGCCACCGGGCCCACTTCCACCACATACTCGGCGCCCACCGCCGAGACCCGGTTAGCAGTCACTCGCCCCTCCGCACCGCGCCTGCCGTCGGAGCGGTCGTCGCCGCCTCCAAACGGGCTTCGGCATTCGCCGAAGACTGAAGCTGCCAAGGCACACTCACCATCATGACACCCGGCGTGAACAAAAGGGCCGCCTTCAGCCGCAACGCGCTCTGATTGTGCAAAACCTGCTCCCACCAATGCCCGACCACATATTCAGGAATGTAGACCGTCACCACATCTTCAGGATGACGCGCCCGCACATCCTTGACGTAGTTGAGCACCGGCCTGGTGATCTCCCGGTAAGGACTGTCCAGAATGGTGAGCGGAACCGGTATATTCCGGCGATCCCATTCACGGGACAATTCCTTGGTCGCCTCTGATTCGACGTTCACCGTGATCGCATCGAGCTGGGAAGGCCTCGACGCACGGGCATAGGCCAAGGCACGCATCGTCGGCTTGTGGATCTTGCTGATCAACACGACAGCATGCACCCGGCTGGGCAGCGCACGCTCCTCCCGGGGATCGTCACCCAACGCGAGCTCCCTGCTCACCGAGCGGTAGTGCCGGTTGATGGCCTGCATGAGGAAGTAGGTGACGATCATCGCCGCGATCGCCCACTTCGCGCCCCGCTGGAACTTCGTCACCAGCACGATCAGCAGGACGAGCCCCGACATGGAGGCACCGATGATGTTGATGATCCGACTGATCTGCATGTGTCGGCGTTCCTCGGCCACGGCGGTGCGCAGATTCCGGTTCCAGTGACGGATCATGCCCACCTGGCTCAAGGTGAAAGAGACGAAGACACCGACGATGTAGAGCTGGAGGAGCTCGGTGACCTTCGCTTCGTAGATCACGATCAACACGCAGGCCGCGCCGGCCAGGATGATGATGCCATTGCTGAATGCCAGCCGATCGCCGCGAGTATGCAGCTGACGCGGCAGATAACCGTCCTTCGCCAAGACCGAGGCCAACACGGGAAAACCGTTGAAGGCCGTGTTCGCAGCCAGCACCAACAGAATTCCGGTCACCGTGGCGATGAAGTAGAGACCGGGTGCGAAATCGCTGAAGACCGCATTGGCCAGTTGCGCCAGCACGGTCTCCTGCACATAGGACGAACCCACCGGTTTACCGTCCAACAAAAGCTGCTCGGCCGGAAATTCCGCGAATTTCATGCCGACCTTGTTGGCCAACAGGACGATCGACATCAACATGGCCACCGAGATCGACCCCATCAACAACAGGGTCGTCGCCGCATTCTGGCTCTTGGGCTTCTTGAAGGCAGGCACCCCGTTGCTGATCGCTTCCACTCCGGTGAGCGCCGCACATCCCGAGGAGAAAGCACGCAGCAGGAGGAAGAACATCGCCACCCCGGCCAGCGACTCCATCCCGCTCTCCGGAACCAGTTCGTACTTCGCCGAAACCGCCATCGGCAGGTCACCGACCGCGGCACGGTAATAACCGTAGAGAGACATCGCGATCACGCCGAACATGAAGGCATAGGTGGGAATCGCGAACAGTGACCCGGACTCACGCACCCCCCGCAGGTTCATCGCGGTCAACAGGGCGACCAGCACCACGGCCACCAAAGTCTCGTTACCGCGCAACTGGGGCAGAGCGGCAGCAGCATTCTGCACTCCGGAGGAGATGGAAACCGCAACGGTCAACACGTAATCGACCAGCAAGGCGCTGGCCACCACGACTCCGGCCTGCGGACCGATGTTGACCGTGGCCACTTCGTAGTCGCCACCGCCGGACGGATAGGCATGCACATTCTGCCGGTAGGACATGACCACGATGACCATGACGAAAGCCACGGTGAGGGCAATCTGCCAGGAATGGGTGGCGGCGAAGGCCCCACCGGCAGCGGCCAAGGTCAGAAAAATCTCGTCCGGAGCATAGGCCACCGAGGACAAGGCGTCGCTGGCGAAGACCGGCAGGGCGATCCGCTTCGGCAGCAGGGTCTCTCCCAAACGATCACTACGCATGGCGCGACCGACAAGAACCCGTTTGAGGGCACGACTGGCTTTCGACACGGCTTCACTGTAGGACTCACATCGCCCGACACCTATCCGGGATACCCCACGTCCTCGATAAAGCCCCGTTTTGAGCTGACATTCGTCCCTCCCGGCGCAGCACTCCCCTGCCCAGGTGATATCCCCCGGCCGGAGGTGTACCGTCAGGCCGTGCACTTCGTGATCATGGGCTGCGGCCGCGTCGGTTCCGCCTTGGCGCTGGCCCTCGAACAACAAGGCCACGACGTGGCCGTCGTCGACCGGGATGCCACCGCCTTCAGACGGTTGGGGCCGGAGTTCGAAGGACGACGGATCACCGGGATGGGCTTCGACCGCGACACCCTCGAACAGGCAGGCATCGAGAATGCCCACGCCTTCGCCGCCGTAAGCAGCGGCGACAACTCCAACATCCTCGCGGCCCGCGTGGCACGGGAGACCTACGGGGTGGAGAACGTCGTCGCCCGCATCTACGACCCGGGCCGAGCCGAAATCTATCAACGCCTCGGCATCCCCACCGTCGCCACCGTCCGTTGGACCGCCGACCGGATGCTGCGTCAGCTGCTTCCCGACGGCGCAGTCCCCCAGTTCACGGACCCCAGTGGCAATGTCGTCATCGCCGAGGTCCGCGCGAACCCGGGCTGGATCGGGAAACCGCTGTCCAGGATCGAAGAAATCACCCGCACCCGGGTCGCCTACCTGCTGCGGCTGGGCGAAGGAGTTCTTCCCACCTCGGAGACCCTGCTCCAGGACGGCGACCTGATCAACATCCTGTGCGAGACAAAACGTCTTTCCGATGTCGAGCAGATCCTCGACCGCGTCCCGCCCACCGACTGAGCCGCAGAAGAAGGAAAACACCATGCGCGTGGTCATCGCCGGGGCCGGCAGCGTCGGCCGCTCCATCGCCCAGGAGCTCATCAACAACGGTCATGAGGTCCTGCTCATCGACCACAATTCCGCAGAGGTCCAGCCCAGCCGCGTGGTCGACGCCTCATGGCTGCTCGCCGACGCCTGCGAGATCTCAGCCCTGCATGAGGCCGGTCTGGAGAGCTGCGAGGTCGTCGTCGCCGCCACCGGTGACGACAAAGCGAACCTGGTCGTCTCCCTCCTGGCCAAGACCGAGTTCGGAGTGCCCCGCACCGTCGCTCGGGTCAACAATCCCAAGAACGAATGGCTCTTCGACGAAGGGTGGGGAGTCGATGTCGCGGTTTCGACGCCACGCCTGATGACCGCACTGGTCGAAGAAGCGGTCAGCATCGGAAACTTGGTGCGGATCTTCGAGTTCCAGCAGAGTGGTTCGACCCTCGTCGAATTGACCCTTCCTGAGGACTCTCCCTGGGCCGGCCGTCTCGTCGGAGACGTCCTCTGGCCCGCCAACACCGTTCTCACCTGCATCGTGCGGGAACAGCGGGCCATCGCCCCCTCCCCCGACGATCTCCTCGAGGCCGGTGACGAACTGATGCTCGTCACCAACCCCGAATCGGAGATCGCCCTCGAGTGCCTGCTCAACCCCCGGGCCACCAAACACCCCGAGGACTGAACGTGACCGGTCAGGCCCGGCGGGGACGGCTCCCCTCCGGGTCCGACCAAGGTTCGTTCTCCTGCTCGTCCAGCGGGGTATTGCCCCGCAGGAGCATCGCAGCGATCACCCCGACGACCAGAAGATAGGTCGGCCACCCCAGGACCAGTTTCGCCGTTCCGAGCAGGGCTACCTGCCCCGCTGCGTACAGAGGCAACATGATGGCGGCCCGACCGAGCATGAGGGCGGCCAACAACAAGGTGATGCGTGAACAGACCCTGACCATCCCCGGATGTCTGCGCCACCTGGTGAAGACGCCGAGATCGACATCCTCCGGATCCTCCGTGAGCCGAGGATCAGCTGCGGCGACCATGAAGCCCATCACCGGCCAGCGAACAAGCACCGACACCAGGAAGCCCGCGCCCTGTGCCAGATTCCACAGGATCGACGGCAGGAAGGCGTCCTCGGCCCGCCCTGTCCTCAACGCGAAAGCAGCAGCGATCGCCGTCGCCAGCACCGACGACAGCGCATAACGCACCGTCTGTCGCTGCACCACCCGGAGGACGACAGCGCCCAGGACCGCGATGCCTGACGCCACCAACGCTTTGACCAGATCGCCGGCCCAGGCCCAGACGAGGATGAAAGCAACAGTGGGAACACCGGCCTCGACCGCACCCCGCCACCCACCGAGCAGCTGGGAAAGTCTGTCCCGCAGGATGCCCTCGACCGTGTCCGGCGCCTCGCGCCGGTGTCGTCCTTCACCGTCCATGGCGTGGCATCAACAGTTCGTACTGGGGGTTGAAGACGGTCGGCGTGCCCTTGCGGTACATCACCCGACCCCGGACCCGCATCCTCACCCCGGGTTCGATCCCGCGGACCTCTCTACGCCCCAACCAGACCAGACGCATCGTGGCGGTACCGTCGTACAGCTCGGCGGTCAACATCGGCACCCGAGCATGCGCGGGAAGGGTCAACGAGCGCAGCTCACCACAGACGTCGGCCATCCCACGGTCCTTGACCTCCTTGATGCTGTATGCACCGAGCGACTGGGCGTGCTCCACCAACTCCGCAGCGTCCTCTTCCTCCTGCGAACGGGTGACCCGCCGAGCGAAGCGCGAAAAGACCGATCCCATGGACGCCAGATCACCGGATCTCTGTGATCTCGGGGCCACGTTCGAACGGACGGAGCGCATCGGACGGCGACTGGCCTTCCGGGCCCGCACCGTTCGCCTCCATCAATTCCTTGGGCAGACGCAGGGGGAGCATCTCCCGGGGCGGCCGAGCATCGGTGCCGCGGATCACCACCGAGTTGCTGATCATCCGGTAGAACGGTTCAGCTGCATATTCCTGAGAAGCAGCGGGGCCGGTCAGGACGGCCCGGAGGAACCATCGCGGCCCGTCTACGCCGATGAAACGCATGACCTGGTAGACCGTCCGCCCATCCGGTCCGCGGCTAGGCAGCCGGGTGAGCAGTTCGGTGCCGAGCGGTCCGTTGCGCAGATCGGCCGTGCCACCCCTGGTGGTCACGCCTTCAGCGATCTCGTCCCGAATGAAGTCCCAGATCCCGGCGCTGCGCGGGGCGGCGAAGGCCTGGATCTGCATCGAGCTGCCGTTCAGGCCGGTAGTGACGGCCTGAACGTCGTTCGTCTCCGGGTCTACCTCGATCCGCAATTCCGCGCCTGGCAGCGCAGCCAGCCACACACCACCCAAGTCGACACGGTCCCCGCGGTCCTCGACCTCCGAACGGTCGTAGGGCCCGCTGTCCTCCCTGCGGTAGTCCGAGTCCAGGGAAGAGACGCTGTCCGCGGCCGCTGGTTCTGGTGCGGGCCCGTCGTCATACGGGTAATCGGGGTTCTCGTACTCGTCGATCCCCAGGTCGTCGGTGACGACGACCCGTCGACCGACCTTGTCCTCACCCTCGCGGCGCCGGCGCCGGAACAGTGCCATCTGATCTCCTCATAAGCCCTTGGCAGGCCGTGACGTGGTGCTGTGTGGCTCAACCCGAACGCGGCTGATCCTAGCCCCCCGGAGCGAGACACTTCGAGGAGCCACCGAAACCACCGCTGGCGCCGTGGCCGGTGGCCCCTCTTTCACTGCCCGGAAGACTGGCCACCTCCACCAGATGGGCGCGGGCCACCCGTTGGACGACAAGCTGAGCGATCCGATCGCCCCTGTTCAGGACGATCGGACGATGCGCATCGTGGTTTATCAGATTGACGAAGATCTCGCCACGATATCCACTGTCGATGGTTCCTGGCGCGTTGACCATGCCCAGTCCGTACCGGTGCGCCAGACCGGAACGAGGGTGCACCAGCCCGACGTACCCCGCTGGGATCGCCACGGCCAGACCTGTGGGAACCAATGAACGCTCCCCCGGAGCCAAGGAAAGGTCCTCCTTGGCGTACAGATCCAGACCGGCGTCCCCCTCCCGGGCGTAACAGGGAAGGGGCAGCTCCGGGTCGAGCCGGACCACCTCGATACGGACGTCATCCACCACCGTCAATCAGCCTGCGCACTCCGAGCACACGGGACTGCCGTTGACCTCTTTGGCCAACTGGCTCCGGTGATGGACCAGGAAACAACGCGAGCAAGTGAACTCGTCCGCCTGCTTGGGGATCACCCGGACGGACAGCTCCTCACCGGACAGATCCGCACCGGGCAGCTCGAATCCCTCGGCCTGTTCGGTCTCGTCGACGTCGACACTGCTCGCGGACTTGTCCCCGCGCCGGGCTTTCAGCTCCTCGAGGGAGTCTTCCCCCAGGTCGTCGTCATCGGTCTTCCGCGGGGCATCGTAATCGGTCGCCATCGAATTTCTCCCTGTCGGCATGGGTGACGTGGATCGCCGGGCTTGTGGGACTCACCAAGGCCGACGCGTCGTCTGTGCTGCAGGACCAACGCGCCGGGCCGCTGTTCTGTGCCCGGTCCAGCGGGATTGTGCCCTAAAAAGCGGCGGGTTTCATCCCCGGCACTCCGTAAGGACGTGGAGAAGACCAGATCTGGACGTCCGACCCATCGGCCAGCGATCGTACGCCGCCGTCACCTGGTCATCCTCACCAGTTCACAGCTGCTGACCCGCCACGGTGTAGGCATAGGTCATCAGGTCGTGGATCTCCTGTGCAACAGCAGGTGGGGAGGCAGCTATTCCTGCCGGTAGTCCAGCCCCTGCAGACCAGAAGGAGACCTGCGCACCGGCCTCCTGGGCGACCAGCCATCCCGCCGCGATGTCCCAGGAGTTCACTCCCATCTCCGCATAGGCGTCGACCAGTCCCGAACCCACCGAACACAGGTCCAGTGCGGCACTGCCCTCCCGCCGGATGTCCCGCACCACAGGCAGGATCTCCACCAGGGCGAGAGCCTGCAACCTGCGTCGTTCCGCGGCATAGCCAAAGCCTGTCGCCAGGAGGGTCTGTCCGATCTCAGACACCGAGGTGCATCGCAGGGCCCGGCGACCAGCCGGGGAATCCATCGCGGCGCCCTCACCGAGTCCGGCATGGAAGGTCTCACCGGTCACCGGATTGCACACCGCCCCGGCGATCGGCCACCAGCTACCCGGCACCGTGGGATCACCCAGCACCGCCGCCACCGAGACGGCGTACGCCGGCCGACCGTAGACATAGTTCACGGTGCCGTCGATCGGATCCACCACCCAGGTGATCCCCTCGAAGGAACCCTCGACGCCGGCCTCCTCACCGAGGACCGCGTCCTGTGGTCGACATTTCCTGATCTGCGCGCGCAGATAATCCTCGCAGGACCGGTCCATGGCGGTCACCACGTCGGTACTCGTGCTCTTGGTGTCGACGACGCCCTCACCCGAGAGGGCTTTCTCCCGCCCCGACAGTGCCAGCTCAGCCGCACCGGAAGCGAGCTCCACAGCTGTCCTCCGGAGAGCGCGCACCAGCTCAGGAGACGGGCTGCCCGTGCCGCCCGGGGACGGAGAAAATCCACTGGTCATCGACACGGTCACACTCCTCGAGGGTTCGGGCAACATCCGGCGCCGCAGCAGGCTTCCCCCTCGGTCAGGGCCTCGGCGGCACCCCGAGGCCCCGTCGACTCACCCCTGGCCCGTGCAGCCTGTTCGAACAGGAGATCCACCAGGCAGTTCACGAACTCGTCCTCACGGCGGACCGTGGACACGCGGGTAAAGGCCAGGCCCGACTCGTGGGCAGCGGTAGCCGCCACCACGTCGAGGTCGTAGACGACCTCCATGTGGTCGGCGGTGAAACCGACAGGTGCGACCACCACGCCCCGGATCGGGCCGACCGCCAGCTCCCGGATCCGATCCTCCACATCCGGTTCCAACCAGGCCTGGTTCGGTGGGCCCGAACGGGAGCAGAAGACCAGTTCGGAGTCCACCCGCTCTCCGATCCTTCTCCCCACCGAGCGGGACACCTGCGCGCAGACCTCCTCGTGCCATCGTAGATAAGCTCCTCCCGGCGCAGGCCCGGAGGAGTCGTTCTGAGTCACCGGAATCGAGTGGGTGACGAAGAGCAGGCGTATCTGTGACGCCGTGAGCCCTTCGGCAGCGACCAATTCCTCGAATGCGGTGGCGACCAGGCGCGCATTGGCCTCGATGAAGCCTTCGCGCATGGCGTAGGGACGGGTCCGGTCGACCTGGATGCTCCCGGATCCTTCGTCCGGTGTGACGGATGAGAGTGCCTGGTCCAGATCCTCGCGATAGGCTCTGCACCCCGAATACGACGGGAAAGCACTCGTCGTCACTGCGACCAGCCGTCGAACCCCGAACTCCCGTGCCCTGCCCAGGGCTTCCGAGGTGAAAGGCTCTGCGAAACGATTCCCCCAGAAAATCGAGCGAGGCGCCCCACGACGGGACAGTTCCGTCTCCAATGCCGAGATCAGGGCGCGGTTCTCATCGTTGATGGGGCTACGTCCCCCGAACTCGAAGTAGTGTCGACCCACTTCTTCGAGCCGAGCACGTGGGATCCCACGCCCACCGGTCACCCGTTCCAGGAACGGAAGGACCTCCTCCGGCGTTTCAGGACCGCCGAAGCTATGGAGCAGGACGGCGTCGTAGGGAGAGAGTGCATCGACTGACATGGATCTCCTGGCACGGAGCTACCTGTGGAACGCTTTCACCGTACCGGAGTCCACCGACAATGACGCAGCTCCGTCACCCACCGTCCGGACGGAGGCGGGCACGCCCGGCCCCGGCGTGCCCGTTACCACCGGACGAACTAGCGTGGCAGAGTCAGGCGTGCAACCACCCCTTGCTGAGAGGCGACCATGCAGGACCTGCACCTGATCGGAGTTCACGAGGACGGCGAACATCTCCTCCTCGTTGACGACTCCGGCGCCGAGTTCCGGCTGCGACTCGACGACGCGGTCCGACAGGCTGCCCGGCGTGAGCCACGGATCGAGTCCCTCCCACCTCGCGACGCTCCCCCGTTGGGTCCGCGCGAGGTCCAGGCGATGATCCGCGCCGGAGCGACAGCCGAGGAAGCCGCTGTCCGCGCAGGATGGACCGTGGAGAAGGTCCACCGTTACGACGGCCCCATCCTGGCCGAACGCGAACATATCGCCACCACCGCCGGGCGAGCACGTCTCCGAGGACGCTACGGCGATCACGGCGCCACCCTGGCCGAACGGGTCGACGAGCGACTCTCCGCCCGCGGCGTCCCTGCCGAAAGCGTGACCTGGGACTCCTGGCGCACCGAGGACGGTCAGTGGACCGTCGTCGTCGCCTTCCTCGCCGGTGGACGTGCCCGGCAGGCCAGTTGGGCCTTTTCCCGCCAGACCGTCACCGTGCAGGCACTCGACGACGAAGCACTCTGGCTCTCCGGAGACGACGACATCGACCGGGTTCCGACGACCCAACCCCTCCCGATCACCCCCTCCCAGGTCCGTTCCCGGTCTTCCGAGGACGAGAGCGGCCCCCACCCCGAGGAAGAACACGAATCCGGGCAGGAAGATCCGGAAGAACATTTCGACCTGGCCGACTCGGTCCGCAACCAGTCCGCGGCCCGACACCGTAGAGGTGGATTCGCCCGACGCTCCCACCGGGTCGAGGTCACCCCCGCCTCCACCGACGCCTCCCCCACATCGTTGCCGCCCGTCGAGGAACCCGCCGGACCTGAAGGCGCTGCACTCGCACCCATCGACTACGACCCGGAGGTCATGGGACTCCCCCCCGGTGCCCACTCGTCCCCCGACCCCGACGGCGTAGACGGCCTTCCCGAGCCCGCCGCCGCCGAAGCGGCACGGAAAGCGACCACACCGACTCGACGCCACACCAAGGTCGCCGCACCCCGACCACGACGGGGAAGCACCGCCAGGACACCGGTGTCCGTTCAGGACCCTGCCGACGCCGCAAGAGATTCCGAATCCGTCGGCGCGCTGTCGGCGCCGTCGGGGAGACCCAGCCGACGCCGACGCGCCGCCCACGAGGACGACCCGGCAGTCTCCGCGGAGCCCGAGAACACCAGCACGGAAGAGGCCACGGAAACCGGCACACGGGCCGGCCACCGTGCGAGCAGAGCCCGCTCGAAAGGCCGAGCCAGTGTTCCCAGCTGGGATGATGTCATGTTCGGCAGCAAGCCCAAGGGGTGATCTTCCCCTTCGTCCTGTCCGGCTCCGTTCAACGACGCGGAGCCGGACAGGCGTCGAGGTCGAAGGGCAACAGCTCAGATGACGGGGCGATCCGACGGGCCACCTTCGATGTCATCCGCCGCATGAAATGACGGCGGCAGAGAACCTCGTACTCGACCTCGTGCGGACCGTGGTCCCGGTCGGTGTCCCCCACCACGACCTGCTCCCCCTCGACCACCATCTCCCCGTCGAGCACTCGGGCATTGTGAGTGGCCCGACGTCCGCACCAGCACAAAGCCTGCACTTGGAGGACCTCCACCCGGTCTGCCAGTTCGATCAACCGTTTGCTCCCCGGGAAGAGCTGCGCCCGAAAATCTGCCGTGATCCCGAAGGCGAAGACGTCCACGTCGAGCTCGTCAACGACCCTGGCCAGTTGGTCGATCTGCGTCGGCGAGTAGAACTGGGCCTCGTCACAGACGAGATAGTCGATCCGACCCTCCCGGCTCGCCGCGCTCACCGCCTGCCAGAAGTCGAGGTCGTCCTGGACCTCCACCGCCGGGCACACCAGCCCCAGACGCGACGAAAGTACCTGCTCGCCGGCCCGGTCGAGCTTGGTGAACACGATGCCCGTCCTGGACCTCGACCGGTGGGTGTAGTCCAGCTGCAGGGCAAGGGTCGACTTCCCACAGTCCATCGTCCCGGAGAAGAAGACCAACTCAGCCACGATGACCTCCTGGCGCGCGTACGAGCAGTGGAACGGCGATCTCGTCCGGAGTCAGTGCCCCGTGCAGTCCGAGCAGACGAGGCCGCCGGCGACCGTCCTCGACGGCGGTTCCCGGCCCGCAGGAGACCACGATGTCGCCGATCCGGCGGGCTACTTCGGCGCGGCGTCCGGCGGCGCCTTCTTCCGGCCCGAACCAGCCTTCGTCGATCGCCTGTTCCTTGGTCCGAACGACCGCCCGCCCGGCCAGGTGTTCCTGCCAGGCAGGGAGGACGTCCGGGAGGTGCCCCGGCTCGACATACACCTGAGGAGCACGCGCCTCACCACCCAGATGGCGTACGCCCGCAGCGAGTTCAGGGGTTCGCGCCAGGTCGACCCGGTCCTCGAAGGGGATGTCGACCATGCCGTGGTCGGCGGTGACCGCCAGCAGGGTGTCGGAGGGCAGCGCGCCGGCCAGCCTGCGCAGCGCCGAGTCGACCTCCTCCACCGCGAGCCCCCATTCGTGGCTGTCGCACCCGTGGCCATGACCGACCTTGTCGACCTCGCCCCAGTAGAGGTAGACCAGTCCACGAGGCTGTCGTCGTAGCGCCGCCAGCGCCGCCGGAACCCGTTCCTCGGGGTGGTTGGCCGCGACCACACGCGCGCCCCGCAGAACAGCCCGGGTCAGACCTGAACCTCGGAAATGCGCTGGTGCGATCATCGTGACCGGGACACCGGCTCCGGAGATCCGTTGAAAGATCGTCTCCTCCGGTTGCCAGAGCTCAGGCTCCGGCCCGTTCTCCCAGCTCAGTTCGTTGATGAGGCTGTCGGTGTCCGGCACGAGGACCTCGTAGCCCACCAGCCCGTGGCTGCCAGGAGGCAGCCCGGTGCCGAAGGTGCCCATGCTGGTTGCCGTCGTCGTCGGGAACCCCGCAGTCAGCCGGGCGCCCGAGGCCATCAACGAACGCAGGAAGGGCGCGTGCCCGCTCCGTCGACGCAGGAGCTCCCAGCCCAGGCCATCGACCAGGACCACGACGGCCCGTCGGGCCTCGGGAAGTTCCAGGACGGTGCGCCCGGGCAGGACCGGCGCGCCCAGGGCCTGAGCCACGGCGGGGAGCACTCCGGCCAGTCCTCCGACGTCGTAGCGGGGGATCTCGAGGTCGTCCCGAGGCCGGGACGGATCGATCGGTGCGGAGGAAGCGGCCACGTCAGCGTGCGGTGGCCGCTTGCAAGGCGTGCGCGAAGGCCATGGCCTCACGGAGCTTGGAATCTCCGTCGGCCACTGCGCTGATCCGCAAGCTGATGTCGTCTGCGGTGAGGGTCCCCTCGTACCCGTGGTCGGCGTCGCAATTCGGGTCCCCGCAGGTCGCCGGCAGGATGTCCAACCTGCTGACCGATCCCCAACCGATGGTGACCGTCACCTCGTGGCCGAGCTTCCCCGGGCGGTAGTGGGCCGGGTCGGAGACCACGTGGGTGAGCATCACGCCTCGGACCCCCGCGAGAGGGACGGATTCCGTGGTGGCCGTCACCGTCGGAACAGGGACCTCCTCGCCTCCGTGTTCGTCAGCGTGGGCGACCACCAGTCTCGTCGGGGTCAGGACGAGCACGGTGACATGCCGTCGTACCGCGTCGTGGTCGAAAGTGGTCTCCTGATGCACCAGATGGGCCACGACGGGGTCCCCGGCCACCGCCGTGGCCACGACGTCACCGACCAGGGCCGGGTGGTACCCGGCTTCCTCGATCCCGCGGTGGAGTTCCGCAGGGAGGGACATCTTGTCCGCAGGGCGCCCAGGGTTGTTCATGAAGACATCTTGACGCATCAGGGCAGCGCGCGCCGTCCCGTGTCCTGACGGCGAGGCGCCGGGGCCACCCTGACGCGGGCTCCGAGGACCTCCGCTCCACCGGCGTGAGCCATCACCGGGTTCAGTTCCAGCGCGTCGATCTCGGGGATGTCCTCGGCGAGCGCCGCTACTCGTGACAGCAGTTCGTGGAGTCGACCGCGGTCGACCGGGCGTCTGCCGTGTCCGCCCTGCAGGAGTGGCGCGGCTCGGAGTGTGTCCATCAGGTCGTGGATGTCGGTCTCGGTGAGCGGGGGGATGCGGTGGGTCAGGTCTCCGAGGATATCGGCGGGGACTCCTGAGATCCCGAAGCTGACCACCGGACCGAACAGCGGGTCCTCGTGGGATCGGATGACGGTAGCCACTCCGGCGGGTGCCATCCGTTGGACCGCGAGCTGAGGGTCTTGCAGGTCGGTCAGCCATTCGGAGAGTCCTCGGTGGGCGGACCTGACCGCTTCGGGTGTTCGGAGATCTGCACGGACTCCACCGGCTCCGGGCAGGGTGCGGATCCCTTCGGCGAGTGAGCGCAGGACCACCGGGTATCCCAGTTGCCCGGCTGCGCAGACCGCGTCCTCGGCGTCGGGGCACGGTATCGATGTCCATATGTCGATCCCGTAGGCGGCCAGGAGTTCTCTGGTCTCCGGGTCGTCGAGGGGTCGCCCGGCCGGTGAGTCGGCGAGTGCCCGCTCGACGGTCCGATGTGCGGTGGTCCGGTCGATCCCTGCCGGTCGGATGTGTCCGCCGTGGTCGGTGCGTAGCCATTCGGCATACCGCGTCGCCGCGGCCAAGGCCTCGATCCCGTCCAGGGGGGTGCGGTAGACCGGGATGATCCGGCGACGTCCGTCGCTGTTCCCCGGTCGGGGTTCACTGGCCTTGCGCAATTCGGCCGATATATCTCTCATCCCTAAAAAAGCTGTGACACAAGTCTTTTCTTGACCCCATGCGGCGTGAGCCACCGTCGTGGCGATCACCTCGTCGGAAGCCTGCATGGGCGGGACGAAAGCCATGACGACGCTGTCGGTGCCCTCGTCACCGAAAGCCATCTCCAGCGCGGCCCGGACTTCCCGGGCAGTCCCCCCCAGGGGCACCCGTAGCGGGTCTGCCGGGACCTGCAGACCCCGGGAACGGGCCGCTTCGACCATGATCTGGTTCAATCCGTCGGAGTTACCGACGACGCTCACCCGTCCGCCCCGGGGAAGTGGCTGGTGGGCGACCAGCTCGGCGATATCCATCATCGTGTGGACGGTGCGTGCCCGGATCACCCCGGCCTGCGTCAGCAGGGCGTCGAAAGCCGAGGGCGAGACCTTCGGTGCCCGCGCCCGATGCCCGGGGGGCACGCTACGAGCTGTGTCCGACTTCACGACGACGACCGGTTTACGCAGAGACAGCTGGCGGGCGATCCTGCTGAACTTCCTGGGGTTCCCGATGGACTCGAGGTACATACCCACCAGCGACGTGGAATCGTCGTCGATCCAGTACTGCATCATGTCGTTGCCGGAGATGTCGACCCTGTTGCCCGCGGACACCATCGTGGACAGGCCCAGTCCTCGTTCCGCGGCGGAAGCCGCCAGCCCGACCGCCAGCCCACCCGACTGGCTGAACAGTCCCAGCGCGCCGGCACACGGGGGTTGTCGGCCGATCGTGGCGTTCAACAGCACCTCGGGATGGTTGTTCACCAGGCCGAAGGACAACGGCCCCAGAACCCGCATCCCCGCTGCTCGTGCAGTACGCAGCAGCTCGGCCTGTCGCTGCTCCCCTGCGGGGCCGGACTCGGCGAAACCGGAGGAGAGCACCACCAGCGCCCGGACCCTCTTCGTCGCGCAGTCAGCCACGACGTCGGAGACCGCTTCCGCCGGCACGGCTACCACGGCCAGGTCCACCTCACCGTCGATCTCGCTGACCCGGCCATGGGCGCGCAGCCCACGGACCTGGTCGGCCTCGCAGTTGACGATATGGACCTGTCCGGTGAATCCACCGTCGAGGATGTTGTCCAGGACCAGGCTTCCCGGCGCATCAGGACGTCGACTCACCCCGACGACCGCCACCGACCGCGGACGCAGGACGTCGGACATGCTCTCCGCTTCGGCACGGTGCTCACGAGCCAGACTGACCGCCGCAGAACGTGCCGTGGGTTCCACGACGAACTCCACGGCGATGACTCCGTCGTCGAAATGGTGGCTGACCTCGTACCCGGCATCGACGAAGACCTTCATCATCTTGCGGTTCTGCGGCAGGACATCCGCGACGAAACGGGTGATCCCGCGTTCCTGAGCCACCGCGGCCAGATGTTCGAGGAGCACCGACCCCACACCCTTGCCCTGGTGGGCGTCGGCGATGTTGAAGGCGACCTCGGCCGTGTGCCCGTCGGTCAGCCGGTCGTAGCGTCCGATTCCGATGATCGCCCCCCGTACCGTCACGACCAGGGCGGCCCGCGAGTCGTAATCGACGTGGGTGAACCGACGGACGTCCTTGTCCGGGAGTTCCTTCATCGGTGCGAAGAAACGCAGGTAGATCGATTCTTCGGACTGTCCGGCGTGAAAGGCCCGCAGACCGTCGCCGTCGTCGGGAACGATCGGGCGGATGTGCGCGATCGACCCGTCGCGCAGGACCACGTCCGCCTCCCACGATCCGGGGTAACCGGGGGGAGCATTTCCGGGGCCCTGGAAGGCGTCGGAGTCCGTCATGACGTCATCCTTCCCGCCGCGAGCGGAGGGGTCAATGACCTGCTGCGATGAGACCGTCGAGACCAACGACCCCCACGCTCCCCGCCGAGTCCGCTAAAGTCACTGCGACCTTGGACGGGTGTCCCCATCCCAGTCGACACGAGCGGAACCGACGATGCCATCACTTGTACCGCGTCTGGCCGGACGATGATCCTCACGGTCACGCCCAATCCCAGTATCGACCGGACCGTCACCGTGCCCGCGCTCCGACCGGGGGACGTACATCGCGCCGTCTTCACCCGGGTCGATGCCGGAGGCAAAGGGGTCAACGTCTCACGGGCCCTGGCCCGGCACGGGCTGTCCACCCGGGCCGCATTACCGTTGGGCGGCGACTCGGGGAAGCTCATGAGCGACCTCCTCGACGGCACCGGTGTCGATCTGATCGCCTTGCCCTCCGCAGGTGAGATCCGCACGAATATCGCCGTGGTCGAGCGCGACGGGACCACCACGAAAGTGAACGAAGCCGGGCCCCGGTACGACCTTCGGAGAACCGAGTCCTTCATCGACACCCTGATGGGAGCCTGCACCGCGTCGACCACCTGGTTCACCTGTTGCGGGAGTCTCCCGCCGGGGATGCCCGCCACGATCTACGCCGAACTCACCGAGCAAGCGCGGTCCAGGGGGGTGCGGGTCGCGGTCGACGCCTCCGGAGAAGCCCTGCGTCAGGTGATCGACGCCGCGCCGGACCTGCTGAAACCCAATCGAGCCGAACTCGCCGAGCTCATGGACGCGGATCTGCCCACTGTGGGCGACGTCGTCGACGCAGCACGTGAGCTCGTCGACCGGGGTGTCGGGCGTGTCCTCGTCTCCCTGGGTCGGGACGGTGCGCTCCTGGTCGGTGGACGTCAGTCCTGCTATGCCTATGCTTCCGCGACCCGTCCGCTGTCCACCGTCGGGGCCGGCGACTGCTCCCTGGCCGGTTATCTCTCGGGAGTCGTCTGCGGACAGGCCCCGGAGGATGCCCTCGCGACTGCGGTCGCCTTCGGGACCGCGGCGGTCATGTGTCCTGGGACCGAGGTCCCCGGCCCCGCCGAGGTCGCCTCCGTCCCGGTGACCGTGCAGGAGGTTCCCTGCCGGGACCGACCGCTCGATGACTGACGAATTCCGCTCTACCCCCTGATTACGTCCATCCACGAGGAGAATCCCCTTCCATGTCGATCATCACCCCCCAGCAAGTGATCCTTGACCTCCCTGAGGGCGACCGCGCCGAAGCCACTCGCGCGCTGGCCCAGACCCTGGTCGACACCGGCCGGGTCACCGACCTCGAAGCGCTGCTGGCCGATGTCGCCAGACGTGAGGCGATGATGTCGACCGGGCTGTTCGACGGGATCGCCATCCCGCACTGTCGGAGCACCGCCGTCACCGAGCCCTCCTTGGCCTTCGGTCGGTCCACGTCCGGGGTCCCTTGGGGCGCCGAGGACGGCCCGGCCACGTTGATCTTCCTGATCGCAGTTCCTGCCGAGAGCGGGCAGGATCACCTGTCCATCCTGGCCATGCTGGCTCGCAAACTGATGCGGGAGGACTTCAAGAACGCTCTGCGTCAGGCCTCCGACGCCGCTGCAGTGGTCACGGTGATCGAGGACGAGGTGATCAAGGCATGAAATTCGTCGGAGTCACGTCCTGTCCCACCGGCATCGCCCATACGTACATGGCGGCGGCGGCTCTGGAACAGGCGGCGGAACAGGCCGGTCACCAGATCGAGGTCGAGACTCAGGGTTCCGCAGGCGCGGTACGTCTGCCGCAGAAGACCATCGACGAGGCCGACGCCGTCATCTTCGCTCATGAGCTGGAGATCAGGGACGCCGACCGTTTCGCCGGGAAACCCACGGTCGACGTCGGGGTCAAGGCCGCGATCAACGGTGCCGCCGAGCTGCTCACCCGCGCCGAGGCTCTGGTCGCCCAGGGCTCTCAGGTGTCAGAGGATCGACAGGACGTTTCCGGAAAGACGTCTGATTCGGGTGCCGCAGAGGACTCCGCAGCGACGACGCCGCAGCCCGCCCCGATGTCACGGGAGAGACCGTCGACCGGTAACCAGATCCGCATCTGGTTGATGACCGGGGTGTCACACATGATCCCGTTGGTGGCTGCCGGGGGCATCCTGATCGCGTTGGGCTTCATCCTCGCCCAGCTCTTCGGGGGCGCGCAGGGGCCCATGGACGTCACGGCTTTCACCCTTGAGGCGGGGAAGGCTAAGGCTCCTGAGCTGCTCCTGCAGAACGTCTTCGACCCCACCAATGGGATGCACTGGGCCGCTTTGCTTTTCACCGTGGGGGCGGCTGCCTTCAATTTCCTGGTGCCGATCCTGTCCGGATACATCGCCTTCGGCATCGCCGACCGGCCGGGACTGGTACCCGGCCTGGTAGGTGGCGCCATCGCCACGATGATGGGGGCAGGCTTCCTGGGCGGTATCGCCACCGGCTTCATCGCCGGTTTCGCCGCCCGGTGGGTGAGCGGCTGGCCGGTGCACCCGCATGTGCGCGGTGTGATGCCGGTCGTCGTGGTCCCGCTGATCTCCACGCTCTTGACCGGTGGCGCGATGGTGCTTCTCCTCGGGCGGCCGATCGCCTCCCTGATGGAGGCACTGACCTCAGCCTTGAACGGGATGACCAGCGGGAATGCCGTGTTGCTCGGAGCTGTCCTGGGCCTGATGATGGGTTTCGACCTGGGAGGGCCGGTCAACAAGGTGGCGTACACCTTCGCCACCACCGGCCTGACCGCGGTGGCGGCGTCAGCGGCGACCGATGCGCCCCAGCTGAAGATCATGGCTGCGGTGATGGCGGCCGGCATGGTGGCTCCGCTGGGAATGGCGCTGGCCACTACGGTCGACCCTCGCCAGTTCACCGGCCCCGAGCGGGAGAACGGGCGCGCAGCATGGCTGCTGGGCCTGTCCTTCATCTCCGAGGGGGCCATCCCGTTCGCCGCAGCCGACCCGGTCCGGGTGATCGCCGCCTCCATGGCCGGTTCTGCGGTCACAGGTGGCCTGGTGATGGCTTTCGGGAGCACGCTGCGGGCACCGCATGGCGGACTGTGGGTCTTCCCCCTCATCGGCCACGGCATGATGTTCGTGGTCGCGGTCGCTGCCGGTACCGCGGTCTGCGCCGCGACAGTGATCGCGCTGAAGAGGCTCAGCAGGTCGACGTCCTCGACCGATACACCGAACGAGGACACGAAGGGCGAGCCGGCCGTGATGGCGGCGGCCTGAAGGAAAACAACGCTTTCGGGGTGCTGTCCGTATCCTCACCCCACGGACAGCACCCCGAGAGCGTTGTGGTTGTCGTCGAGGAACCAGCGGCTCTCCGGAGCGAGAAACCTGCTCCTTAACGCTCCGCACAGAGTTTCAGACCGCTAGCGTGACGGATGAAATGCCCTACTTGCACAAGTAGTTTCACTGTCTCACCTGGGGAGGACCATGATGGAGATCAGCCCAGCCACCGTTGCCCTGGTCACCGGTGGCGCTTCCGGATTGGGCCTGGCCACCGTCCGGGATCTCCACCGGCGAGGCTGCCGTGTCGTGATCGTCGACCTGCCGACGTCGACCGGACCGGAGGTCGCCGAAGAACTGGGCGAGCGGGTCCGCTTCGTCGCCGCCGATGTCCGTGACGAGGAGCAGGTCGGCGAGGCGGTCGAGGAAGCGGTCTCATCGGGGGAGCTCCGGATCGCGGTGAACTGCGCCGGGGTCGCCACTCCCGGTCGGCTCCTCGGACGGAACGGCCCTCTCCCCTTGGAGACCTTCCGCACCGTCGTCGACATCAATCTGGTGGGGACGGTCAATGTGCTCCGGCTCGCCGCCGCGGCCATGGCGCTGAATGACCCGGTGGAAGGCGACCGCGGCCTCATCGTCCTGACCTCCTCGATCGCAGCCTACGACGGTCAGGTCGGACAACTCGCCTACGCGGCCAGCAAAGGAGCCGTCGTCGGGCTGACCCTTCCTGCGGCCCGCGATCTCGCGGACCGGCAGATCCGCGTGATGACGGTCGCCCCGGGCACCATGGAGACACCGATGATGGCGGGGCTTCCTGAGGAGACCCGGAGCGCATTGGGATCCCTGGTCCCTCATCCGAGCCGCCTGGGGCGTCCGGAGGAGTACGCCGCCCTGGTGGCCCATATCGTCGAGAACCCCTTGCTGAACGGTGAAGTCATCCGCCTCGACGGCGCATTGCGGATGCCGCCCCGCTGACCCCGGGCCCCTCAGGACGACCCCACCCGGCAAGGGATTCCCGCGGACCGCGACGAAAGGCCCTAGAGAGCCGTCCCGAGTTCCCGGCGGAGCAGACCCAACCGCCGTGTCACGACAGCGTCGAGGATGAGCGAAGATAGGACACCGGCGACCGCACCGCCCCGGCACCTCCGCTCCGGCACGGTCACCACCACGATGAAGTGCAGCCGACGACCCGATGGCACCGCCGCAGGTCGCCGGGACGCTCGTCCTTGACCGCACCGCAGCCCCAGCGAGGAGACACAGCGCGCATGGCCCGACGGACCTCGACCTCCACGGATGACGACATCGTCGAGAAGATCGTCGATATCGACGTCGAGGAGGAGATGCAAGGGGCTTTCCTGGAGTACGCCTACTCGGTGATCTACAGCCGCGCGCTCCCCGATGCCCGCGACGGGCTCAAACCGGTGCAGCGACGGATCCTCTTCGGGATGAGCGAGATGGGGCTGCGGCCGACCCGACCGCACGTGAAATCGGCACGTATCGTCGGCGAAGTCATGGGCCGCTATCACCCGCACGGTGATTCGGCGATCTACGATGCCCTGGTCCGTATGGCCCAACCGTTCTCCCTCCGGCTCCCCCTGGTCGACGGGCACGGCAACTTCGGATCGCTCGACGACGGCCCGGCAGCCTCCCGGTACACGGAAGCGCGGCCAGCCTCCTCTGCGTCCTTGCTGACCACGAGCCTCGACGAGGACACCGTCGACCTCGTCCCCAACTACGACGAGACCCTGCACCAACCGGAAGTGCTCCCGGCGGCCTACCCAAACCTGCTGGTCAACGGCGCATCGGGGATCGCGGTGGGCATGGCCACGAATATGCCGCCGCACAATCTGAGCGAGGTCGTCGGAGCCTGCCGTCACCTGATCGACCACCCCGAGGCCACCCTCGAAGACCTGATGCGTTTCGTCCCCGGCCCTGACCTGCCCGGCGGCGGACGGATCGTCGGACTGAACGGCATCCGGGACGCCTACGAGACCGGCCGAGGCACCTTCAAGACCCGGGCCACCACCCGGATCGAGAATGTCACCCCGCGCAAGAAGGGGATCGTCGTCACCGAACTTCCGTACCTGGTCGGGGCGGAGAAGGTGATGGAGAAGATCAAGGATCTCGTCCAGGCGAAGAAGCTCCAGGGCATCTCGGACCTGAAGGATCTGACCGACCGCAAGCACGGCCTACGGCTGGTCATCGAGATCAAGAACGGGTTCAACCCGGAAGCGGTTCTCGAGCAGCTCTACCGGTTGACCCCGATGGAGGACAGCTTCGGGATCAACAATGTGGCCCTGGTCGACGGTCAACCCCGCACCTTGGGTCTGCGTGAGCTCCTCCAGGTCTACGTCGACTTCCGCACCGATGTCGTCCGGCGCCGCACCGCTTATCGACTGGCCCGCAAGGAAGAGCGTCTCCACCTGGTCGAGGGCCTGCTGTTGGCGATCGTGAACATCGACGAAGTCATCCGCATCGTCCGAGCAGCAGATGACACCTCTTCAGCACGTGACGGATTGATGTCCGCATTCTCGCTCTCGACGGTCCAGGCCGACTACATCCTGGAGCTGCAGCTGCGCAGACTGACCAAGTTCTCCAAGATCGAACTGGAGAAGGAGGACAGCGAGCTGAGAGCTGCTATCGAAGAGCTTCAGACTGTCCTGGCCGACCACGCCCTGCTCTTACGCATCGTCTCCGACGAGCTCGCTGCCGTGGCCAAGGAGCACGGCACCGCACGCCGGACCGTCCTCCTGGAAGGCTCGGGGTCCCCGGTGACGGCCGCGGCACCCTTGGAGATCGCCGACGACCCCTGCTGGGTCCTGATGAGTTCCACCCACCTGTTGGCGCGGACGACCGGCGCCGACGAATTCGGTGATGCCGGGGAACGAGCCAAGCACGATGCGATCGTCTCCCGGGTACGTTCCACGGCACGTGGCGAGGTCGGGGTAGCCACCTCGGCGGGGCGGATCCTGCGCCTGTCCGTCCTGGAGCTTCCCACTCTGCCTCCGACGCACGGTTCTCCCCATCTGGCCGGAGGCGCGCCCCTGGGGGTCTTTCTGGATCTGCCCAAGGACGAATGGCCTTTGTGTCTGGTTTCCTTGGCGGAGGATTCCCCCGGCCTGGCCGTCGGCACCGCGCAGGGCGTCGTCAAACGGGTCACCTGTGACTATCCTTCGGGCCGCGCCGATTGGGAGTACATCTCGTTGAAACAGGGCGACCGGGTGGTGGGCGCGGTCGAACTGGCCGGAGAGACAGACCATCTGGTCTTCGTGACCCGGCGTGCGCAACTCCTGCACTTCCCTGCGTCATCCGTCCGCCCGCAGGGTCGACCGGCAGGGGGAATGGCCGGCATCAAACTGGGCTCCGGCGACGAGGTGATCTGGTTCGGTGCGGTCGATCCTGCTCGTCCGGGGTCGGTCGTGGTGACCAGCGCCGGCGCCGAGGACGCCTTGCCCGGCATCGAACCCGGATCGTTGAAGGTGGCCCCGTTCACGGAGTTCCCCGGCAAGGGGAGAGCCACCGGTGGAGTGCGCTGCCAACGTTTCCTCCGCGGGGAGACCCGCTTGTTCTTCGGATGGGCAGGACATACCCCTGCCCGGGCAGCGACCTCCGACGGTTCCCCGATCGTCCTCCCCGCGGCCACCGGCAAACGTGACGGGTCGGGACAGCCTGCTCCTGCGGCGATCGCGGCGATCGCACCTGCCGGATCAGGGCCCGTCCCCGACGATGACGGAGGGACGACCCCGGGGGGCTCGCCGTCGTCGACGGATGGAGGCGTCCAAGGAGAAGGCGACCTGGACACGGTCCGGGAGACCTTGCGGGCCGAGGACGCCCGCAGGGTCGAAGCAGCACGGGGACGGTCTTCTACCGGCGGGCAGTCCTCGCCGGAGAAGGTACGGAAATCGGCTCCGATCCCTGGTTTGGCTGCCGGCGACTCGCTCTTCGAGGTAGAGGATCATGCACCTCGGGTACGTCCCCAGATCGTCAGGGAAGGCGACGACCCGGACGACCTGAGCGACATCGTCCAGATCGGGCGGGACTGAACCGGCCGTTCGCCGACCGACCTGAGGAAATCCATGAGGCCGTGCTGACCCCCGCGGTGGTGAGGGTCAGCACAGCCTCATGGATGCCGTCCGGCTGCGGGATGGGCCCCCGCAGCCGGACGACGGCCTATCAGGTCATTCCACGTCGTCGTCGACCCAGTCGAGGGTCTTGGTGACGGCTTTCTTCCACTGCCGCAGCAGTTTCTCCCGCTGGGCGTCGTCCATCTGCGGTTCCCAACGCTTGTCCTCGGCCCAGTTGGCGACCACGTCTTCCTCACCGGTCCAGAAGCCCACGGCGATGCCGGCCGCGTATGCGGCGCCCAGCGCGGTGGTCTCGGCGACCTTGGGCCGGACGACAGGAACGCCCAGGATGTCGGCCTGGAACTGCATCAACGTGTCATTGGCGGTCATCCCGCCGTCGACCTTGAGCTCGGTCAGGTCGACCCCGGAGTCGGCGTTCATGGCGTCCAGTACCTCCCGGGTCTGATAGGCGGTCGCCTCCAACGCTGCCCGGGCGATGTGACCCTTGTTGACATAGCGGGTCATCCCGACGAGTGCCCCTCGGGCGTCACTGCGCCAGTAGGGCGCGAACAGGCCGGAGAAGGCGGGAACGAAGTAGGCGCCGCCGTTGTCCTCGACCGAGGCAGCCAACTCCTCGATCTGCGGCGCGGAGGAGATGATGCCCAGGTTGTCCCGCAACCACTGCACCAGGGAACCGGTGACCGCGATGGAACCTTCCAAGGCGTAGACCGGCTTGTTCTCCCCGATCTTGTAGCAAACCGTGGTCAGCAGGCCGTTCTTGCTGGTCACAGCTTCTTCGCCGGTGTTGATCAGCATGAAGCAGCCGGTGCCATAGGTGTTCTTGGCCATGCCCTTGGCGAAACAGGCCTGACCGAAGGTCGCGGCCTGCTGGTCACCGAGGTCGCCGGCGATGGGCGTGTCGATGAGCAGCCCCGTTTTGCGGCCGTAGCCGTAGATCTCCGAGGAGGACTTGATCTGCGGGAGCATCGACATCGGAATGGTCATGTCGGCGCAGATCCGCTCGTCCCAGGTGAGCTTCCGCACGTCCATGAGCATGGTCCGGGAGGCGTTGGTGACATCGGTGACGTGCACACCGCCGTCGACGCCACCGGTCAGGTTCCAGATCACCCAGGTGTCGGTGTTGCCGAAGAGGAGGTCGCCCTTCTCGGCCTTCTCCCGGGCGCCTTCGACGTTGTCGAGGATCCACTTCACCTTGGGTCCGGAGAAGTAGGTCGCCAACGGCAGCCCGCAGACGTCCTTGTACTTGTCGGCGCCTTCGTCGCCGGCCAGGGAATCGCAGATCTTCTGGGTCCGGGTGTCCTGCCAGACGATGGCGTTGTAGATCGGCTCTCCGGTGTTCTTGTCCCAGACCACCGCGGTCTCCCGCTGGTTGGTGATACCGACGGCGGCGATCTGGTGCCGGTTGACCTCGGCCCTGGTCAACGCCTGACCGACCGCTTCACGGACATTGCTCCAGATCTCGGCCGGGTCGTGTTCGACCCAGCCGGCCTTGGGGAAGATCTGCTCGTGCTCGAGCTGGCCGACGCTGACGATCTGACCGGCGTGGTCGAACAGGATCGCCCGCGAGCTGGTGGTGCCCTGGTCGATCGCGAGGACGTACTTCTTGTCGGACATGAGCTGTGCCTTTCACGTCATTGTGGCTGCTGGGGCAGCGAGCTGGGTGAGTGCCCTACGGGGGTGAGGGCCGGAGGGAGAGACGCCCGCCAGGGATGACAGAGGTAACTGGTACGTCGGTTCGTGTGTCCTTCGGGAGGGAGCACACGGTGGGGGTCAGAAGACCCTGGAGAACAGACCTGCGATGACCGCGCCGATGATCGGACCGACGACCGGGATCCACGAGTAGGCCCAGTCGCTGGCGCCTTTGCCCTTGATCGGCAGGAGTGCGTGGGCGATACGCGGGCCGAGGTCACGAGCGGGGTTGATGGCGTATCCGGTAGGTCCACCGAGGCTTGCGCCGATACCGACGACGAGCAGTGCGACGGCGAGCGGCCCGACCTGCGTCGGTGTGGCTCCGAATTTCAGGATGACGTAGACCAGGACGAAAGTGGCGACCGCCTCGGTGATGAGATTCGAGACGGTGTTGCGGATGGCCGGACCGGTGGAGAAGCAGGCGAGTTTCAGGCCGGCGTCGCTCTCCGCAGCGAAGTGGTCCTTGTAGGCGAGCCAGGCGACCACGGCGCCGAGGAAAGCGCCGACGAGCTGGGCCACCAGGTAGACCATCGTCGAGGCCGTGTTGATCGGGACACCGGGCGCATAGGCTTCGTCCGCGCTGACCAGCAGACCCAGTGTGACGGCCGGGTTCAGGTGCGCGCCCGATCGGTATCCCACGTAGACACCGGCGAAGACCGCGAGACCCCAGCCCCAGTTGATCATCAGGTTCCCGCCGCCCTTGCCCTTGGACTCCGCCAGGAGGGCGTTGGCGACGACACCGACGCCGAGGAGAAGCAGGATCGCGGTGCCCAGGACCTCGGAGTAGAACACCGTGGACAGGGGAACCGGCTCAGCGGGCGCGGCCGCGATGATCGCGTTCATCGAATCACTCATTTCTGTGCGAACGTCCTTGTACGACAGCTATATACAGCTTTCGTAGGCGGCCTTTCCCCCGATCTGGGGAAAGGCCGCCTACATGGCGCGTTCGCCGCCGCGCGCAGCGACGACGAACGCTCTCCCGGCCGACGAGGGACCTGAACGCCGGGAACCCCGGTGGCAGATCTGGCCTAGGCCATCGGGACGAGATCGCGGACCTCTGCGCGCGCGGCGCTGGCCGCAGCATCGTTCCGCTCGTTCTCGGCAGCGGCTTCACCAGCTGCGCGAGCACGATAGGAATCGATCTCCGCGGACACCGTCGGCTCGTCCCAGCCGAGCAGTGGCGCCACGATAGCGGCGATCTCCTCCAGACAGGAAGCTCCACGGTCACGCATCTCATAATCGAGACGCACCCGCTTGAGCAGGATGTCCTCCAGGTGCAGTGCGCCCTCGTGAGTGACTGCGAAGGCGACCTCGGCGCGCAGGTAGGCCGGAGCCCCGCTGAGGCGTTCACCCAAGGAGGAGTCCTCGTCGATCATCGCCAAGATCGTCTCGATCTCGTCGCCGTAGCGATCGAGGAGGTGGTCGACCTGGTCGAGGGTCCACCCGCGTTCCCTGGCGATCCGCTCACGCCGGGCCGCCACTCCACGGTAGCGCGCTGCGCCGACCAGCGGAGTCAGGTCGGTCACACAAGGACGGAGCTTGGGTCCTTCTTTTCCGTAGAGTCCGGTCAGCGCGAAGTCGACGGCGTCTTCGGCCATCACGCGGTAGGTGGTCAGTTTGCCACCGGCGATGGCACACATCCCGGGTGCGACCTCGGTGACGGTGTGCTCGCGGCTGACCTTGGCCGACTTGGAGTCGTCCTTGATCTTCGGCTGCAGGAGGGGACGCAGACCTGCGTAGGTGCCGATGATGTCGTCCCTGGTGAGAGGGTCGGCGAGTACGGCATTCGCATGATCGAGGACGTAGTCGATGTCCTCTGCGGTGGCCACGGGGTGGGCCAGGTCCTCGTGCCAGGCCGTGTCCGTCGTGCCGATCACCCAGTAGCGCTGCCACGGGATGATGAAGAGCACGGACTTCTCGGTGCGCAGGAAGATCCCGGTCTCGCCCTTGATCCGGTCCTTGGGGACGACGATGTGGATCCCCTTGGACGCCAGGACCCGCAGGCCGGCATCGTCCTTGACCAGATCCTGGGTCTGTTCGGTCCACACCCCGGTCGCGGCGATCACGTACTTCGCCTTGACGTGCAGGTCGCGTCCGCTCTCGAGGTCGCGGATGGTTGCACCGACGACCTTCCCGGAGGCGTCCTTCTCGAATCCGGTGACCTGGGTCCGGCTCGCCGCGAGTGCACCGAATCCTGCCGCGGTACGGACGAGGTCGATGACGAGCCGGGCGTCGTCGACGCGGGCGTCGTAGAAACGGATGGCGCCGATGAGGGCGTCGTCACGGATGCCGGGGAAGAGCTGCTTGGCTCCTCGCTTGGTGTAATGACGCTGCATGGGGACGCCGCGGTGTCCCCCGCCGCCGATCTGGGCGAGCATGTCGTACATGCCTACGCCGACGGCGCTGTAGCTGCGTTCGATGACCGGCATCTTCAGCGGCCACAGGAAGGGCTGGGCCTTCACCAGGTGCGGCGCGGTACGGGAGAGGAGCAGGCCCCGCTCCTTGAGTGCCTCGGCGACGAGCGCGAAGTCGAGATTGTAGAGATAGCGGAGTCCCCCGTGGACGAGCTTGCTGGACCACTGGGAGGTCCCACCGGCCCAGTCCTGGGCTTCGACGATGGCGGTACGCAATCCTCGGGTGGCGGCGTCGAGTGCGATACCGGCGCCGGTCACGCCCCCACCGATGACGAGAAGGTCCACTCCCTCTTCGTCGGTCATCTTCGCGATCGCTGCTGCGCGGGACTGCCCGGTCAACGCCGTGGCCATCACGTTCCTCCTCGTCTTGTGCCGATGGTGCTTCGGGGTGCGCCATCGTGCTCCGCTGGATGTCGTCGACGCTCGGAGGCAGGTGCTCTGCTTCTTCGGAGGACGCCTTGTCCCCATACCTTGACGCCCGTTGAACGGACGAGCAAGGTGCATGCACGAATGTGCAGTCGTACGATCGGGCCATGCACGAAAGCGACCGTCTCTACGAGGCCGCCGCCCTGTACTACCTACAGGACGAGACGATGGAAAGCATCGGGACCCGGCTCAAGGTGTCCCGTTCGACGGTGTCCCGGATGCTGCGGCAGGCCAGGGAGACCGGTCTGGTCCGCATCTCCTTGGCCTCGCCCGACTCCTTGTCCTCCCCGCTGGCCGAGAGGTTACGGGAGGCCTTCGGGGTGACGGTCCATGTGGTCCCCGTCCGCGATTCGGCGCGGCCGACGAACCGCTTGGACGCCGTCGCCCGACAGGCGGCGATGCTGTTGGCCGAGTGGATGGACGACGAGACCTCCTTGGGGGTGGCCTGGGGTACGACGGTCAGCGCGGTGGCCAACCACCTCCCGATCACCCCGACCAGGGGAAGCCAGATCGTCCAGCTCAACGGGGCAGCCAGCACGACCACCACTGGTGTCGCCTACACCGGCGACATCCTCGCCAGGTTCGGACAGGCCTTCGACGCCCACGTCCAGCACTTCCCGGTCCCGGCCTTCTTCGACTACGTCGACACCAGGACGGCGCTGTGGCGGGAACGTTCCGTGCGTCGGGTGTTGTCCATGCAGAGCCGACTGGACATCGCCGTCTTCGGGGTCGGCGCTTTCCAGGGTCCGACCATGTCCCATGTCTACGCGGCCGGCTATCTCTCCGCCGAGGAGATGGGTGCTTTGCTGCAGGAGGGGGTCGTCGGCGACATCTGCACGGTCGCCATCCGGGAGGACGGCAGCTATGCGGACATCCCGTTGAACGCGCGAGCGTCCGGCCCGACCCCGGAGGTCCTCGCCGGAGTGCGCCGGCGTCTGTGTGTGGTCGCCGGACGGCACCGGGCCCAGGCCACCCTGGGGGCGCTGCGGTCCGGGGCGGTGACCGATCTGGTCGTCGACGAGCAGACGGCCCGGGCGCTCCTCGACCGGCTGCGCTCGCCGCTGCCCGCCCCGGTACGAGGTCGCCGTCCCACCGCCGATCCGCGATGAGGAGTCGGCTTCGGTGGCTCCGGTCCGCGGTCATCGGGAGCGCCGCCGGAACAGGACACGTACCGTGGCCAGGGTGAGTGAAACATCCCAGATCAGCTCCGAGACCCCCGATCAGGTTCCCTGGTGTTCGCAGGAATGGGACGGCTCGGAGGCCCCCGTGTGGGGAACGGCGTCACCGGCGACCTTCTGGTTGGCGGTGGAGCAACCTGGGCCGTGGGGCGCAAAGGCTCTCACCGAGTCACGGCTTGATCCTCGGGTCGGGGCCGCTCTCCAGCAGGACACCGTCGAGGCCGGCGGCCGTACCCTGCTGATCCGCGCGGTGGGTGACCACCGCACGGACAATTCCGGAGCCCCGCGCCGGGTCTATCTCGCCGGAGGCGCCCACCAGGGGAAACCCTGGCTGCTCCAAGGCCTCTTCGTCGACCCGTCGGTGTTGATCCATCTCCCGTGGGAGAAGATCGCTGCCGGAGATGCCGAAGCGGCGCGCCAGATCCTCCCCGAGCTCTCCTACTGCCGCACCCCGGTGCTGCTGATCTGCACCAACGGGAAACGTGACCTGTGCTGCGCGGTCCGAGGTCGGAAGATCGCCGCCTACGCGGCAGGACAACGCGGGCATCTGGTCTGGGAGTGCACCCACACCGGCGGGCACCGTTTCGCACCGACAGGCCTGGTCCTGCCGTCCGGAGCGACCTTCGCCCGCTTGTCCACCGAACTGGCCGTCTCCGTCGTCGACGCAGCCCAGTACGGTCGCCTACCTGAGGAGGCCCTGGGCGAGCGTCATCTGCGGGGGATGTCCCACCTGTCCGGCCCCGCTCAGGCTGCGGACGCTGCGGTCCGAGCGTCCGTCCGCGAGCTACGGCCGCCCGCGTTGCAGGTGACCGCTCTTCCCGACGACGTGTCGCCGCGGAACCTTTCGGACGATGCAGAGCTGAGTCTGCACCGGGTCACCCATGACGACGGACGAAGCTGGCTGGCTGCGGTCACCGCGCTCACCCGACCCGGCCCGGCTGTCTCCTGCGGAGGAGCCGGAGTCCCTTCCACCTCCTACAAGGTAGAACTCACCGAGGAGATCCCCGGCGGGGGCATGTCCTCGCACCGGTGACAGCGCGAGGGGCGGCAGACGCCCTCCGCCGCCCCTCGCTCGACGCTCAGACGTCGATCCGTTCCCGATCGAGACTGTGGGCTCGGTCGACGATGAAGTCCTTGCGCGGCGCGACATCGCTGCCCATGAGGAGGTCGAAGACCCGCTCTGCGGCCTCGGCATCGGCCAGGGTCACCCGACGCAGGGTGCGCTGGCGCTTGTCCATCGTCGTCTCCGCGAGCTGGTGTGCGTCCATCTCTCCCAACCCCTTGTACCGCTGGGGCTCCTTCACCTTCCGCCCGGAACGACGCAGCCGAGCCATGGTGGTCCGCATCTGGGCTTCGTTGTAGGTGTAGATGAGCTCGTTCTTCTTCCCCCCGGGGTTGACGACCTCGATACGGTGCAGGGGCGGAACGGCCGCATAGACCCTCCCTGCCTCGACCAGCGGTCGCATGTACCGGAAGAAGAGCGTCAGCAACAGGGTGCGGATGTGCGCTCCGTCGACATCCGCGTCGGTCATGATGATGACCTTGCCGTAACGGGCCGCGTCCACGTCGAAGCTCCGTCCGATACCGGCCCCGACGACCTGGATGATCGCCGCGCACTCGGCATTCTTCAACATGTCCCCGACCGAGGCCTTCTGCACATTGAGGATCTTGCCCCGAATGGGCATCAGCGCCTGGAAATCGCTGTCCCGGGCCAGTTTCGCCGTCCCCAGCGCAGAATCCCCTTCGACGATGAACAACTCGGTCCGCTCTACGTCTGAGCTCCGGCAGTCGGCCAGTTTCGAGGGCAGGGTCGAGGTCTCCAACGCATTCTTGCGCCGCTGGTTCTCCTTGTGGGTGCGTGCGGAGATCCGGGACTTCATCTCCGCGACGATCTTCTCCAGCAGCTGCGAACTCTGGGTCTTGTCGTCACGTTTGGAGGAACGCAGCTTGGCCGTGAGTTCCTTCTCCACCACCCTGGAGACGATCGCGCGAACCGCATTCGTCCCGAGGACCTCTTTCGTCTGCCCCTCGAACTGAGGCTCGGCCAGGCGCACCGTGACCACGGCGGTCATCCCGGCCAGGATGTCGTCCTTCTCGACCTTGTCCTGACCGACCCGCAGGCGGCGGGCGTTCTCCTCCAACTGTTTCCGAAAGACCTTGAGGAGTGCCTGTTCGAAACCGGCCACATGGGTCCCGCCCTTGTGGGTGTGGATGATGTTGACGAAGGATTCCGAACGAGCCGCGTAGCCCGTACCCCAACGCAAGGCCACATCGACCTGACACTCCCGTTGGACGTCCTTGGGAGTCATATGTCCCTTGTCGTCCAACACCGGCACCCGCTCCTGGAAGTGACCGGAGCCCTGCAGACGCCAGACCCCGGTGACCGGGGTGTCCGGAGCCAGGAAGTCACAGAATTCGCTGATACCACCGTCGTGGCGGAAGACCTCCTCATGAGGGCCTTCCTCGCCCGGGGTACCCGGCAGCCCCCGTTCGTCCCGCACCGTCAGTTTCAGACCCGGGACCAGGAAAGAGGTCTGACGCACCCGGGCCACCAATTCCTCGTACGAGAAAGCCGCTTCGGTCAGGAAGATCTGCCGGTCGGCCCAGTAACGCACCCTGCTCCCCGTGACTCCACGCCGGGCCTTCCCCACGATCTGGAGCTCGCTGCCCTCCACGAAAGGAGAGAAAGCCGAGGACACCCCCGGCCCATCGGCCCCATCGGCGAAGATGCCGGGCTCACCTCGGTGGAAACTCATCGCATAGGTCTTGCCAGCACGGTCGACCTGAACGTCGAGACGCTCGGAAAGAGCGTTCACCACCGAAGCCCCCACACCGTGCAGTCCGCCGGAGGCCGCATAGCTGCCCCCGCCGAACTTGCCACCGGCGTGGAGCTTCGTGAAGACCACCTCGACCCCAGACAGACCGGTCCGGGGTTCCACATCCACGGGGATGCCCCGACCGTCGTCGCGGACCTCCACCGACCCGTCCGCATGCAGGATGACGTCGATCGAGCTGCAATGCCCCCCCAGGGCCTCGTCGACGGCGTTGTCGATGATCTCCCACAAGCAGTGCATCAGACCACGGGCATCGGTCGAGCCGATGTACATCCCCGGCCGCTTCCGCACCGCTTCCAGCCCCTCCAGTACCTGGAGGTGGCGGGCGCTGTAGCTCTCGGGCGTGCTGGCAGCCACGGAAGAGATTCCTTTCTGCAGGTGGAGATCGCGGTTCAGGGTAACGCTGATCGCCGACACCATCCCACAGCCGGTCGCGCTACACCCCAACGGCGTGCCCAGGCCGGACACCCGTGATCTTGCAGAAGGAGAACTTCTGCGTCCGAGGCGCCGGCCGGCCGATGAGAGGATGGCTGACCGTGACGGCCCGGGGACGTGACAACGGACACGATCCCGGGGGAACACCTGAGCGTGTTTGACTGTTGAGCGATACAAGGTGCATGTTCCGACATGGACCCACCCGGGGTCCATCGCCAGGAGACATGACAGGAAGGTCGATGTGGAGACAGCACTTGCGAGCACACTGACCGCCGCAGACCGCTGCGACCGGTGCGGCGCGCAGGCCTATGTTCGCGCACGAATGGCCTCTGGCGGTGAGCTGCTCTTCTGCGCGCACCACGCGCGTCAACACCTACCGGCGCTCGCCGATGTCGCGACCGAGATCTCTGACGAGACCAGCCGGTTGCACGAGGAGTCCCGCCAGGGATGACGGCTCCCCACCAGGGGCTGGCACGGCACGACTGCGCCGGCTGGGCTACATCCGTCGTGGGAGCACCTGGCCGGAGGTCGGCCGACAGATGCCGCGGCAGAAGTCTGTCCGGGCAGGTCACACCGACGTGACCGTCCCCGGCGGGCTCCCTCGTATCGGATACGGGCGTCAGGAGAGCGGTCCTCCGGCGATTCCCGGTCGAGGCGCTCCTCGGACCAGGAAATAGCCACCTTCCGCCTGCCGGAGCTACAGATCAGCGTCCGTCCTCACGACGGCGACGCTCCCACCTCTCGTCCAACTTGCTCATGAAGGTGGAACGGCGCTTGGCCGGTTTCTTCGCCTTGGCTCGAGGAGCTTTCGTCGCCACCCCCGTGCCCGCGAGGCCGGTGTCGCCCCCACGCCGCGGGGTCACCGCCCAGATGACCCCGCCCACCATGATCACGAAGCCCAGGACGCCCACCGGGATGCTCATCAGGTTGACCCCCAGCAGGACCACCCCGAGACCCACCACCGCGGCAACGATTCCCCAGAGAAGGCGCATCCGCGAAACCGAACGGCCGGTCCCTTTCATCTGGGTCGCGAACGACGGGTCCTCGGCATAGAGGGCACGCTCCATCTGGTCGAGGAGCTTCTGCTCGTGCTCCGACAGCGGCATGCTGACCTCCTCCACCGAAACGCGCCTCCTGGCGCGTCCTCACCTTTTCAGGGGATCCTTTGCGATCCAACACACGAGGCTCGTCGAAAATTCCCGCCCCTCCCACACCGTGGTGTCGGTCACTCCAGGATAGGCAATGACTGGCTGGTTACGGTAGCGATCCGAGAACCGGTTTCGCCCGCGCTCACCCCTCGGTTCCTCGGCCACCGCGACGTGATCCGATTCGGTCGCATTCGTCGGGTCCCACGAGGGAAGCCGGCCGGACGGCACCCTCCCCGAATCTGGCGCTCACCCGGTCCACCGCCCGATCTGCTTCCCGCCACCCGTGCTCAGGTTCGCCGAGCGTCCCCTGCAGGGGGGTACCTTCCGCCGGGAGCAAACCCTCCAGGCGCACGCCGAGCAGACGGAAAGATCCTCCGGAGTCTCGTGCGAGGTCGGCGAAGAGCTCACCGACGACGGCAAAGATCTCCTGGCCGGTATCCGTGGGCCTGGCCAGGGTGCGGGACCGTCCGACCGTCCGGAAATCGGAGAACCGCACCCGGAGATTCACCGTGCGAGCCAGGACCCGGTGGGAACGGGCCCGTGCAGCGACCTTCTCGGAGAGATGCAGCAGTCGTCTCCTCAGCTCGTCACGGTCGTCGATGTCCTGGGCGAAGGTCTCGTCAGCTCCGAGGCTCTTCTCCTGACGTGTCGGGACGACGGACCGATCGTCCCGCGCCCAGGCGAAGTCGTACAACCGTTCCCCGATCGCTCCGACACAGGCGCTCAGCGCGGACGGAGAGGCACGGGCGATGTCACCGACCGTGTGGAAGCCCGCCCGGATCAGGATCTCCTCGGTGCGATCACCCACACCCCACAGCGCACCCACCGGAAGCTGCTGCACGAAGGCCGCGGCCTCGGCCTCGGGGACGACCAGAAGTCCGTCCGGTTTCGCCAACGAGGAGGCCAGCTTCGCCACGAATTTGTTGGCAGCCACTCCCACCGAACAGGTGATGCCCTGGTCGTGCAGGACACGGGCCCGGACCAGCTCACCGATAGCAGCCGGCGGACCCAGTCTGCGCAGGGCACCGGAGACATCGAGAAAGGCCTCGTCCGTGCTGAGCGGCTCGACCACAGGGGTGATCTCACCGAAGATCGCCATGACGGACCTCGAGACCTGCGCATAGGCTGCATGGTCGGGTGCCACCAGCACGGCCTGAGGACACAGCCGACGTGCCCGGCTCAACGGCATCGCCGAGGTCACGCCGAAGGACCTGGCTTCATAGGTCGCAGACAACACCACGCCGCGCGGGCCTCCGCCGACCACGACGGGCCGACCGACCAGCTCCGGGCGGTCGAGCAAGGACACCGAGGCGTAGAAGGCGTCCATGTCGACGTGCAGGATCGAGCAGCCGACGTCGTCCGGTGGCTGATCCCCGCTCCGCCGCGGAAGCGCGAAATGTCGCCTGCTCATGAGACGGGCTGCTCTCCGGATGCCCCCGCCGGTTCAACGACGGGCAAGCAGATGCGCGGCACTACCCAGACGTCCGAGCAGCTCGTGATCGGAGTGTTCGGCGATCGCCCGTTCCAGGGCGAGCAGAGCCTCCCGGTCGGTCTCGCTGTCGACGAAGGCCGAGGGGACGAGATCGGTGAAGACCCGAAGCCCACGGCGGTCCACGACGGTGAGCCCGGCCCGTCGGACGAGATCGCACAGTTGATCCTGGTCGTACCGCCGAGGCATCGGGTCGCCCTCTCCGTACCGCCCGTCCTCGCTGAGCAGGGCCGATCTGGCCTGGGTGAACCGGCCGGCCAGCGCCCGCGCCAGGACCACGGCCAACCGTTGGGCGACCAGCAGGCTGAGCATCCCCCCCGGCGCCAGCGCGCCGGCGATGTCGGACAACGTCCGCTCGGGGTTGTCGTCGACCTCGAGCACACCGTGACAGGTGATCAGGTCGACGCCGTCCAGACCGAGACCCGACAACACTGTCGAGTCACCCTGGACGGCGACCAGATGCCGCCCCGCATCAGGGAGGTCGGCATCACGGAGTCGACGTTCGAGTGAGGCCAGCGCGTCCGGGCTGGGGTCGACCACCGTGACGTGATGTCCCAATGCCGCCAGGGGGACGGCCGTCCCCCCGCTGCCTCCGCCCAGGTCCACCACCCGCAACGGACGCCCGACCTCGGCGACACGTGTCTCGACCGCAGCGGTGATCCTCTCCCACAGGATCACAGTGCGTGGCGAGTGCTGGAGGTTGCCACGACGCACGCGGCGCGATTCTTCAGGCATCGACGCGACTCTCTCTTCCCATCGCGGAGAGATCCCCTCTCGCGATGCGCTCTTCCGCAGTGCGGCTCTCCCGGATGGTTCCCTGTGTCACCTTAATACCCCGCCGGACAGCGGCTATGCCCCCGCGAGCATGCCGTGATCCCACGCTGAAGTCTCGCTCGGTGGTCGGAAAGGCAATCATCGGGACAGGTCCGATGCGGATCAGGTGCCGGGGCGGAGGGCCACCACCGACTCGATCCGGCCTACGTGATCGAGACAGATGAAGAGTGCGTCGTGAACACGCTCACCCCCTGCACCGTCCCTGCTGATCCACAGAACCGCCTGGAGCCCGCCGTCGTAGACCACCCGTTCCACGGACAGCCTCTCGAAGGCGCCCGGAATGACCCCCATCAGGGTCTCAGCTCCCTGTATCCGGACCCCTTGCGCCGGGAATTCCGCGACGACCCGCTCGCAGAGACACTCCCGGACTGCGCGCCAGTCCTGGGCATCGACGGCGTGGACGATACGCAGGACCGAGGCGACGACTCCTCCACGAAGGAGATCCGGGCGCACCTGGAGCGGAACTGCCAGTTCAGGCGCGCCACCCACCAGATTCCGATAGACCTGCAGGGTCGCGGTCGACCTGTTCATCGTGTAGAAGTGCAGCCCGGGCGCTCCTTCCGCGAGCAGGCTCTCGGCCAGTTCCGTGGCGATCTGCACGCCTTCGGCGCGAAGCGCCTCCGGCTCTTCCTCCAGGGGTGCGAGTCTCGCGACCACTGCAGCCGGAAGGGAGGTGCCGGACAGTTCGGCCATCCTGCTGACCTGTTTGTAGGAGGTCACCGGCATGAGACCGGGAACGATGGGGTTCTCCCATCCCCGGGCGGCAAGTCGATCACGGAGCCTGGTGTAGGAGTCCACGTCGAAGGCGAACTGGGTGACAGCGAATTCTGCGCCAGCCTCGAACTTACGGGCCAGGACGTCGGCGTCCGCGTCCAGGTCGGCCGATTCGGGGTGCTTATCGGGAAAAGCAGCCACACCGACGGTGAAATCCCCTAGGCTCCGCAGCAGACGCACCAGGTCCTCGGCGTGGTCCAGGCCTTCGGGGTGGGGCGTCCAGGGAGTTCCGGGCGAGCCCGGCGGGTCTCCGCGCAACGCCAGGACGTCCCGAACGCCACCGGCCGCATATTGACCGACCACCTCACGAAGCTGGTCCACAGAGGAGGAAACACAGGTCAGATGCGCCATCGGACGTAGGGTGGTCTCCTTCGCGATCCGTTCGGTCACCCGGACCGTGCGGTCCCGGGTGGAACCGCCGGCGCCATAGGTCACCGAGACGAAAGCCGGAGACACAGGCTCCAGACGTCGGATGGCATGCCACAACGCGTCCTCCGCAGCGTCACTCTTCGGGGGGAAGAACTCGAAACTGAAAGTCGCTTCGGGTGCGGAGAGCAGATCTGGAATCGACGGGCGTGACATGCAGATCAGCGTAGAAGACAACGACAACGTAGGCTCAGAGGACCAGCTTTCGGGAGGACCGTTTGAGCAGTGCATGGGACCTGGGCATCTTCCGCCACCATGTCCAGGAAAGGATCGATGCCGAAATGGCACGTCAGCGAGTGGTTCTCGCTGAACTTGGACCGGACATGGCGCAGCTCGTCGATGCCGTGGAGGGGCTACTGGCCGGTGGGAAACGGTTGAGGGCCGCGTTCTGCCACAGCGGGTACCTTGCCTGCGGGGGAAGCCACACCGAGCAGATGATCTCCGTCGCCACCGCGATGGAGATGTTCCAGGCTGCAGCTCTCCTGCACGACGACGTCATGGACGACAGCGCCACCCGCCGAGGGCGTGCCACGGCGCATCGGGCTCTGGCCAACAGGCACGACGAGGAGAGCTGGGCCGGAGACGCCGACCGTTTCGGAGTCTCCGGAGCCATCCTCGCCGGTGACCTCTGCTTGGTCTGGACGGACGAGATGGTCGCCGGCAGCGGATTACCCGCCGATGAACTCGACCGGGCACGAACGGTCTTCGACGTGATGCGCACTCAGCTCATGGGCGGCCAGTTCCTCGACGTCCTGGTCTCCGCCCGCGGGTGGGACGGCCTGGCCACCACAGAACGGATCGAGCAAACCCGCCAGGTCGTGCGGTACAAGAGCGCAAAATACAGCGTGGAACATCCCCTGTTGATCGGGGCACATGCGGCCGGAGTCGACGCGGAGGACGCCACCCATCTGTCCGCCTACGGACTAGCGCTCGGCGAAGCCTTCCAACTGCGGGACGACGTGCTGGGTATCTTCGGTGACCCCTCGACCACCGGGAAACCGGCGGGCGACGACCTCCGCGAGGGGAAACGCACCGTGCTGATGGCTCTGGCCCTCGACGCCCTGGACGCTTCCGACACAGCGACCATGACGGCCGGGCTGGGCCGCAACGACCTGGCCGCCGAGGAGATCGAGACGATGCGGGAACTGGTCCGCCGCTCCGGGGCACTGGACCTGCACGAGGAGATCATCGTCGAGCAGAGCGCGATCGCGCGCGCCGAACTGGCCGCGGCGACGGGTCTGACCGACATGGGGCGGGCCGCGCTGGAAGAACTCATCGACATCGCCACCGAGAGGGACAGCTGACCCGTGACCCGACGGAGCCAACCCCCCGGCGGCGGGTCGGAGACGATCGCCGCGCGTTACGGGCCCGCGCCTCCTCCCACGCCGGAACAGCCCACGTCCGGTAGAGGATCAGAAAGCCTCCTCCATCGCCCGACGACGTACTTCGGTCTTGTGCCCGGCCAGCAGACAACCCATGGGGCTGCCACCGGTGAAGCTGTCGTCCGGACGGAACATCCAGCTCAACAGCTCTATATCGTCCATCCCACCGTCGCTCAGCACGGTGAAGGTGCCCCGCAGCTCAGGCCGGGGTCCTTCAGCGGTGACGAAGGACTCGGGGACGTAGACCGCTTTGTTGTCCCCCCGGCGTACTCCGAGAAGTTCGCGCTCCTGGAGTTGATGGCGTACCGTCGACAGACTGACACCCTGGAGTTCGGCGACCTCGGGGACGGACAGCCACCCCGGGACCAGTTCCTCGAGGGCAGCCAGCCGTTCGCCGTCGAGAGCGGCACGTTGCTCGCGGCGGGTGGGCTCGGTGGACGTATCCGGTGTTGACGCGCTCTTCTTACTCACATCAGCGAGCATGCCATCCTCCACACAGAACGCACAGTCGCGAGTGAACACACCGCAGAAACATCCACCGGTCGCCGCCGAGTCCGTCTTCCGCGCGTCCTCCCGTCAATCCCGTTCTGCACAGGAAGAATCCGGTACGGTCACAGTCGACAGATGGGTCCCGTCAGCAGCATCCAAGAGCTCCGTACCCCGGGACACGATCGTCGCCCACGACATATCGCCCCCTGGTCCCCTCGACACCTGGGGTGAGCCTTCACGGACGATACGTCGGAAAGGACCACGTCCGCCCATGACACCTGTCTCCTTACCCGCAGTACACGCCGCACCGGCCGCCACCGTCACCAACCGGAGCACCGCTCCGGGACGGACCTGGGTCGCCTACGAGGTACGACCCGGGGACACCCTGTGGAAGATCGCCGCCAAAGCACAGGTCTCCGTCACCGAACTGGTCGCCCGCAACGGACTCGCCTCCGCAGGTACCCCGCTGCGCGTCGGCGACCAATTGACCGTCCCCTCCGGCAATGCACCGGCCCCGTTGTCCCCGGCCGCTGCCGCCGCCCCGGTCCCCGTCCCGACACCCAGAGCCCCGCAACGTCCCACCCACGTGGTGCGGGCCGGAGAGTCCCTCTGGGACATCGCCCACACCACCGGAGTCGAGGTTGAGGCGCTCCTCCAGGCGAACAAGCTCTCCCCCACCTCGGTCATCCTGCCAGGGCAGCGGCTCGCGGTACCCGGAGCGTCACATGCCTCCCCCCGGCCGGACCCCTCCCCCTACGGCACCTACGTCATCCGCCCCGGGGACACCGCCTCAGCGATCGCCCGCCATCTGGGCGTCGACGTCCCCGCGCTACTCAACGCGAACGGGCTCTCCCCCCGTGACATGCTCCTTCCCGGACGCCGCCTCACCGTCCCGGGGGGACACCAGACCGTCCGCGCCGCCACCAAGAATGCCCGGACCGGTGCAGCCGACACCCGAACCACCACCGCCGTGGTCGGCCCCGGAGACTCCCTCTGGGCGATCTCCGGTCGGTACGGCGTCTCCATGACCGGCCTGGCCAAGGCCAATGGCATCGGACTGAACCATCCGCTCAGGCCCGGAGACCGGCTCCAGGTCGTCGGCAGCCTCGCCGCCAGCGCAGCGGCTCCTTCCAGGCCGGGCAACCTCTCGGAAGCCGCCACCACCAATCTCACCTACCTGAACCGGACCGGGACACCCTCACGTTCTCAGCTCAAAGCGATGATCACCGCCACCGCGCAAGCCCACGGAGTCGATCCCCGGCTCGCCTTGGCCGTCGCCTGGCAGGAATCACGATGGAGCCAGAACGCCGTTTCGGAGGCCAATGCCATCGGGGTGATGCAATGCCTACCGTCCACAGCCCAGTGGGTCTCCCAGCTCGTCGGTCGACCTCTCGACCTCCTCGACCCACAGGACAACATCACCTGCGGCGTGGTTCTCCTACGGAGCCTCGCCCGGAGTGCCACCACCGAGACCGAGGTCATCGCCGGTTACTACCAGGGAATCGCCTCGGTACGAGCCAGAGGCCTCTTCGAGGACACCAAGGAATATGTAGCATCGGTCCTGGCCTACAAACGCCAGATGTGACGGCAGCTCGAACCTGATCCCAGCAGAGGGGACTTCTGAGGGACTTCTCGGCGCGGCCTCCTAGACTGCGCGCTATGACCAGTGCCCTTCTCGTCGACACCCTGATCGACGACCGCTATCTCGTGCTGCGCCATCTCGCAGACGGGGGCATGGCGAGTGTCTATCTCGCCCTCGACAAACGGCTGGACCGCCAGGTGGCGTTGAAAGTCATGCGACCCGACCTGGTCAGGGATTCTGTCTTCGTGGAACGCTTCCGTCGAGAAGCACGCGCGGTGGCCCAACTGAGCCACCCCAATGTCGTCGGTGTCTTCGATCAGGGACAGGACGGCGAGCAGGTCTTCCTGACCATGGAGTTCGTCAAGGGACGAACACTGCGTTCAGCGCTCGACACCGACGGCGCCATGACGCCCCGTGAGTCCCTGCGAGTCCTTCGCCAGGTGTTGGCCGCACTGGCGTCGGCCCATCTGGCCGGAATCGTCCACCGCGACGTCAAACCTGAGAATGTCCTCATCTCGGACAGCGGCGACGTCAAGGTCGCGGATTTCGGTCTGGCCCGAACGGTGAACTCGGTCACTGCAGGCACCACCGGGTCGACCATTCTGGGCACTGTCAGCTATCTGGCCCCGGAACAGGTCGAACACGGGATCGCCGACCCACGCAGCGATGTCTACGCAGCGGGCCTGGTGTTGTACGAGATGCTCACCGGAGTCAAAGCCGTCGACGGTGACAGCCCGATCCAGGTCGCCTACCAGCATGTGCACGGTGAAGTCCCCCGGCCCAGCGCCCTCCGTCCAGGGCTCTCCCCGGTCCTGGACCAGCTCGTCGCGATGGCTACCCGGCGGGAACCGCATGAGCGACCCTTCGACGCCGAGATCTTCCTCGAGGAGATGACCGCCGCAGAGCGCGGTCTCGCCCCGGACGAACTCGACCTCCCCCCTCTCGGTGTCCCCGGGGCTTCCTCCGGGGTGGCTCACACCGCGCGCGTCCACCGGCCGACGCAACCCGTCCCGGTGATGAACCCGAACGGGAACGAAGCCGCGACCCGGCGCGGAAGACGGACCGGGCCGGTCCCCACGAATGTGCTCCGGCGTGACATGACGGGCGCCCGGGGCTCGTGGTCATCACGTCTGGGCCCGTTACGGGCTTTCTCGCCGCGCCAGTTGGCCGTCTTCGCTGCGACCGTCGTCCTCTTCCTGAGCGGACTCGTCGGTTGGTACCTCCTGGCCGGCCCCGGTTCACAACGGACGGTTCCGGAGCTGTCCGGCATGTCTCAGGAGCAGGCCATCGCAGCCTTGGAAGCCGTCGATCTACGCGCCGAGATCATCCCGATCTATTCGGAGGACGTCCGCTCCGGTCTGGTCGTCTCAATCGAACCTGTACGCGGCAGTGTCGTACGACGTTCCACGGCAGTGGCTGTCTCCATCTCCAAGGGCAAGGACCGGGTCACCATCCCGGAGATCGTCAACCAGCCGCTCGACGAGGCCAAGAAGTCGATCGCCGACGCCCGGCTCTCCCTGGGCAAGGTCGCGGAGGAGTTCAACGAGTCCGTCAAGACCGGTCACGTCGTCTCCGCCGACCCGACCTCGGGAACCTCGGTGAAACCTTCGACCGCAGTCAATCTGGTGGTCAGCAAAGGCCGCAAACCGATCGAGGTGAAGGACTGGACCGGGAAATCCTTCGCAGAGGCCAAGAGCGCGCTCGAACGGGACGGACTGGTCGCTCAGGTGAGCGGCGAAGAATTCCACAACGACATCCCGCAGGGTGCCGTCATCAAACAGACCCCTGCCAATGGCACCCTGTTCAAAGGTGCCCAGGTCAGTTTCACGATCAGCAAGGGATCAGAACTCGTCAAGATTCCGAAGGTGCGAGGTAGCTCGGAATCGCAGGCGGTGGAAGCCCTCCGCGCCGTAGGCCTGGAGGTCGAGGTGGACCGATTCGCCGGTGGCCTGTTCGGCATGGCCCATTCGACCAGCCCGAAGGCAGGCTCCTCGGTTCCGCGGGGTACCAAGGTCGTCCTGCGCGTCTTCTGAAAACGGGCAGGGCCGGCCAGGGGGAAGCATTCTCTTCCTGCCGGCCCTGCCCGTCGGATGTCGGGTCTACTCCTGGTGTGCGTACCGTTCTTCCCGCCACACGTCCCCGGTGACGTGATAGCCCTGCCGTTCCCAGAATCCCCGCACCGGTTCTGTCGAGTACTCGATCTGGAGGACCCATTTCGGGCCCTTCCATCCATAGAGATGCGGCAGGACCAGTCGAGCCGGCCAGCCTCGTTCCGGGGTCAGGCTCTCCCCGTTCAACGAGGTCGCCAGGAGGGCCCTCGGCTGTGAGAGATCGTCCACTGTGACTGTCGCGCTGTACCCGTATGCGGCTGAGACCAGGGCGTAGGCGGCGTCGTCCGCCGGGGGGAACAACCTGACCAACTCGCTGGTCGGCACCCCTGCCCAGACCACGTCGAAGACACTGTGCCGGGAGACGCAATGATGATCCGCAGTGACCTTGATCTGGGGCATCTCCGACAGATCCGTCCAACGGAGGAAGTGATCCGTCCCGTCCAGCGTCGCGCCGGTGATACTGAGCTGCCAACGCCCGAGGTCGATCCGCGGAACCCGCCCGTAGTGGACGACGCGCATCTCCTCACTGCGCCGTTGACCTGGCGGCAGCTGACGTTCCTCGGCGAAGGCATCGTCCTGGGTCACGGGGTCACCTCTTCCTGAAGCCTTACGAGGAGGCGAGCATTTCAGCCACGACGAAGGCCAGTTCCAGACTCTGCTGGTGATTCAGTCGCGGGTCGCATGCCGTTTCGTAACGCAGCTGTAGGTCTTCGTCGTGCAGGTCGATCGCTCCGCCGAGACATTCCGTGACGTCGTTGCCGGTGAGCTCGACGTGGATACCTCCGGGCCAGGTGCCGGCCGCGCGATGGGCCTCGAAGAACCCGCGCACCTCTGCGACGATGTCGTCGAAACGCCGGGTCTTGTAGCCGGTCGCCGATTCGAAGGTATTCCCGTGCATCGGGTCACAGATCCAGGTCGGTTGCAGGCCTTCGGACTTCGCCGCTTCCAGGAGAGGGGGCAGGCCCTCCTGGACTCGTTCGGCACCCATCCGGACGATCACCGTCAAACGACCGGGTTCACGGTCCGGGTCGATCTTCTCGGCCAACCCCAGTAGATCCTCCGGTGTCGCTGTCGGACCGATCTTGACCCCGACCGGGTTTCGGATGCGACGGACGAAATCGACATGGGCTCCGTCGAGTTGGCGGGTCCGTTCCCCGACCCACAGGAAATGCCCGCTGGTGGCATAAGGCCGGCCGGTGCGGCTGTCGATCCGGGCGAGCGGGTGCTCGTAGTCGAGCAACAACGCTTCGTGGCTGGCCCAGACATCGACCCGACGCATCGCCTCGAAGTCGGCACCGCAAGCCGCCATGAAACGCATGGCCTTGTCGATGTCACCGGCCATCCGCTCGTACCGATGATGTGCCGGGTTGCGGACGAATCCTCGGTTCCAGTCATGGACGTGCCGCAGGTCGGCGAAACCTCCCTGGGTGAAGGCCCGCATAAGGTTCAAGGTCGCGGAACTGGCGTGATAGGCCCGTACCAGCCGCTGCGGATCGGGACGACGCGACTGCGGGGTGAAGGCGTAGTCGTTGATCATGTCACCGCGGTAGGCGGGCAGGACCTGATCGCCACGGTGCTCGGTGTCCTTGCTCCGCGGTTTGGCGTATTGTCCGGCGATCCGGCCGACCTTGACCACCGGGGTACTCGCCCCGTAGGTGAGCACCGCCGCCATCTGCAGGAGAGTCTTGACCCGGTCACGGATGTTGTCGGCCGTTGCCGAGGCGAAGGTTTCTGCACAGTCGCCACCCATGAGGACGAAGGCCTCGCCTCTCGACGCCGCTGCCAGTTTGTCGCGCAGGATGTCGCATTCCCCGGCGAAGACCAACGGTGGAAAGGTCGCCAAAGACGCTCTCGCCGAGGCGAGAGCGTCCGGGTCCGGCCATGTCGGTTGTTGAGCTGCCGGTAGGTCGGCCCAGTCCAGGATGGTTCGTGCGCTCACGCCCCACAGGCTACCTGGCGGGCAGAGTCTCCCGGTCAGGGTCCGGATGACGAACGTTCAGCTCTGCGACGAACCCTTTCCGACCTGCGATGCTCCCTCGCCGGAGGATTTCCTTCCTCGCTGATCCCCTTCGGGTCCGGGTCCAGTTCCTTGCCGGGACGATGACTGTCCGGCGGCCGCGTCGACCGGGCCGGCGAGATCCTTCCCCGCCGAGGCAGAATTCTTCCCTGCAGGATCTTCCTCAGCGGAAAGCTCTCCCGCAACGGCGTCCGACGGTTGCTGTTCGCGTTCGTTCTCCGGTTTCTCCTGCAGTTCCTCCGCACGCACATGCAATTCTTCGGCGCGGCCGTGCAGTTCACCGGCACGGTCCTGGAGCGCTCCGGCTTTGGCCACGCTGTCGGCCCGGGCCTGCGCGAGCCAGCCCTCTGCGATGGCTGCGCCCTCCGCGGCCTGGCTCCAGGCCTTGGCCGCTCCTTCGGCCGCCTGCGCACGTACCTTCGTCAAGGCCTCGTCGGCCTGCACGAAAGTCTTCTCCGTCGCTTCCACAACCTGTGCACGGGTCTTCTCCGTCGCCGCGCGGGTCTTCTCGGTCGCTTCCATCACCTGCGCCTGCAGACGTTCCGTCGCCGCAGTGGCCTCGTCCCGGGCTCGGGAGGTCGCCTCAGTGGCCCGTTCGAGCGCCGCCGCATATTCCATCCGGGCCCACTCGGCGTACTCGTCGGCCTGCATCCGTGCCCTCGCGGCGGCGGCCACGGCCTCGTCCCGCGCCCGGGCAGTCGCGGCAGCGGCCTCCGCCCGGGCCTTCGCCGCCGCAGCATCGGCCTGTGCCTTGGCCGCGGCCATCATCCGCTCGGCCTTCTCCTGGATGGCCCGTTTGCGATCGGCAGCGTACTCGTCGACGTATTCCTGACCCGACAGATCGCGCAGGGCAGCCATGACTTCGTCGGTCACCTGACGCAGGAGCACATGGTCGTCCTCCCGCCCGGCAAGGTGGGAGAAGTCCATCGGCGCACCGATACGTACACCGACCTGGGTGATGTTCGGGATGATCTGGCCGGTGGGCTGCGCCTTGTCCGTATCGATCATCGCCACCGGGATGATCGGCACGCCTGCGGCCAAGGCCAGCCGAGCCATCCCGGTCTTGCCTCGGTAGAGACGGCCGTCGGGGGAGCGGGTTCCCTCGGGGTAGATCCCGAAGAGTTCCCCGCGGCGCAGGATCGCCAACCCGCTCTCCATCGCAGCCCTGCTGGCGGCACCACCCGAACGGTCGATCGGGATCTGCCCGACCCCACGGAAGAAGGCTGCGGTCATCCGCCCCTTCACCCCGGTCCCGGTGAAGTACTCCATCTTGGCCGGGAAGGTGATCCGCCTGGGGAGCACCAAGGGCAGGAAGAACGAATCCGAGAAGGACAGATGGTTGCTGGCGAGGATCGCCGCACCACTGTCCGGAACGTGCTCCAGCCCTTCGACCTTCGGACGGAAGAGCACGGTCAACACCGGACCGACCGAAACCTTCATCAACCTGTAGAACATGGCAGCGACCCCTCCTTGACGGCCGTTTGACTCTACGACACTCCGAGGCATGTCGCGGTCCCTCATCGCTCTCGCGGTCGACATGTCGCCATGGAAGAATGGGAGGTGCCTCACCTCCGAGGCGCCCATGTCACGGTTTCCGCCGTTCCGACATCCTCCCCGTCTCGCCGCGCCGCCTGGAGACCCCTGATGACGAAACCGACTCCGCAGGACCGAACCCCGGACGACGAGCGCATCGACGCAGCTTTCGCGGCCATTGTGGCCGAGTGGGAACGGGACACCGGTCCGGGGAGATCGCACACGGCTACGGAGAAGACGAACTCGTCCCCGGTCCTTCCGGCACGTCCCGAACCACGACGTCCGTCCTTCGCCGTGGCACCGGAGGGCTGGCGGGTCCATCTACCGCCGGAGGAAGTTCCCGAGGACGACGACTTCGAAGAACCCGACCCGCCGCTGCCCCGGGGCGACCTCCAGTTCTGGGGGGCGCTCGCCGGGATCGTCGGCGGTCCGGTGGTCTTCGTGGGCTGGGCGTTGACCGGGCCCCACACCACCCACCTCCCCCTGTGGCTGTCCGGGCTGGCGACGGCGGCCGGATTTGCACTTCTGGTACGGAAACTGCCCGAACAACATGACGAGGGCGATGACGGGGCCCGCGTCTGATCCTCCTCCGGCTCCGGTCCGATAGCGGCGGCCAGCCGCCGTCCCTGCTGGGATGCTGCGGTTCAGCAGCCCTGGATCTCGCTCCAGGCCAGGTCGGCGGCGCCGATGAGCCCGGCGTCATTACCCAGCTGCGCTCCCACGATCTGCGCAGCAGGACGGTACCCGCGTCCGGGCAGACGTCGGTGGAAGGCCGCCGCGGCCGGTGCGATCAAGAGATCTCCCGCCGCGCTCACCCCACCCCCGATAACAAAGAGCGAGGGATCAAGCGCCGCAGCAAGATTGGCCAAGCCGACGCCGAGCCAATGCCCGATCTCCGCGAGAAGTTCCACCGCCGTGGGATCGCCTTCCCGGGCAGCCGCGGTCACCAGAGGACCGGTCAAGGGACCCCCGTCGGCACGTAGTCGCACCGCAAGATCGGTCGCGATAGGCGAGCCCGCGTCGATCATCGACCGGGCCTCCCGCACCAGAGCATTCCCACTGGCGTACTGCTCCCAACATCCACGGTTACCGCACTCGCACCGTTGACCGTCAGGGACCACCTGCATATGGCCGAACTCACCGGCCAATCCCCAACGCCCCCGGTCGATCCGTCCTTCCCGGAGAATGGCTCCCCCGATTCCGGTGCCCAAGGTGATCATGACCATGTCTTCCTGGCCACGAGCCGCACCGAAACGCCATTCCGCCCAGGCCGCGGCATTGGCGTCGTTATCGACGAAGACAGGCGCGTCGATCCTGCTGCGCAACGAGTCCCGCAGACGCTCATGACGCCAGGACAGGTGCGGGGCGAAGAGGACGGTCGCGCGATCGCTGGACACCCATCCGGCGGCGCCAACGCCCACCGCGCGAACAGCGACGTCGGCTCCGGCAGCCTCCTGAAGCTGCTCGACGACCGACACGATCGTGTCCTCGACGACCTGGGGACTGGTCGACCGGTTGGGCGTCGCCGCTCGGGCACGATGCAAGATCTGGCCCTCGCCGGTCACGACCCCGCCGGACACCTTCGTGCCCCCGATGTCGATGCCTACTGCGACATCCATCCTCTGTTCTCCTTCACGCGCGAACGGCCGGTACGGATGGGCCGCGCCGGGTCACCGTCGCTTTCCGTCGGTCACCGGGATATCCCGACGCTCCACCCGCCGGTACACCGTGGGCGGCCGCCCCCCGTGTCTCCCGCGGGTTTCCTGCGGCGATCCCGCAGGGGATCGTACGCCGTCGACTCCGTCCGGCGCCCATTCCTCCAGCGACACGCCCACGCGCCCGAAACCCTCGCGGGCCAGCGCAGCGGCCCGCACCGCGAGCTCCGCCCACCGAGGAGAAGCCCGCCCCGCACCCTTCCCAGAAGTCGAGTCACCCTGCGCCGAAAACGGATCCGGCTGTCCGGCCGGACGAGGACCCCGCCCATCCCTCGCCACCCCTGCAGCCGACCCGGTGAGTACCTCAGTCAACAGTTCCGCTTCCCGGGCCACCCGGTCATAGGTCACGTTCGCGCCACTCCCCTTCCCGCCAGAGCAGATCGATCACGATTTCACCGTCGACGACCCGAGCTGCCTCAGGCTCGCAACGACGCACCGCCGACGGCAGCGCCAGCAGGTGGGCGACCCCGTGCACGACGAGCGTCAGATCGCTTCCCCGTTGCTCCAGACGGATATCTGCAGCCTGCGTCCAGGGCAACGGCATGCTCCACTGCAAGCGCGTGGCGCACTGCGGATCCTGGACGATACGCGCACGCGGCCGCGAACCTACCGACGCCGGAAGGACCCCCGACAGCAGCGGTGCCGCCCATTCCTCGGGCCGTTCGGCGAAGGCACCGTTCGCAGCGAGCCGGGTCGGACCGACCCGGACCGGTGCGAAAGGCCGCCAGTAGTTCGCACTCTCTTCTTCCTGGCCCTCCGAGATCTGGACGAGCAGACCTGCGCTCATACCCGCCAGCAGGAGCCCGGGGACACTCCGGCGGATCTTAGCCTCGTCCAAGGGGCGTCCGCTGGTGACCAGGTGGAGCACGCTACCGGCGTCGGTGAGCCGATCAGCCCCGGCTTCGATGTGGGCCAATCCGGAGAGCAGCGACTCGGTGACCCCAGCGACCGCGCCCCACGGCCCGGTCACCGCTTCGAGAAGATGGCGCATCACCCACGGAACCCGGGTGCACGCCCGGATGAGCGACCCCGCTCGGTACAGATCCCCCAGATCGACCACCAGGATGTCCACGTCCTGGAGACAGCCGGACAGGGCCGCCAGGACCTGCCAGCTGTCGGCGCCGGGCAAGCCCCGCCACTCCTCGGCGATCTCCCCGGGGCACCCCTGGGAGACCAGGAGATCGGCCAAGGCCTGGTCCGTATCCCCCCACTTCGGCGTCACGGCGAGATCGACGACATCGAGCATGCCCCTTCCCGCGTCCCCGGTGGGGAACGGCCTGTCGAGGCTGACGGGATCTGCGATGTGCGCCAGTCTGACCTTGTGCCCCTCGGCCGCCCAGGCTGCAGCCAGCGCCGCACTCACGGTACTCACACCGGCACCACCGACCCCGGTCAGCAGATGGAGATCAGGCAAGTGTTCAGCCTTCGCAGCGTTTCTTCAGCCCGTCCAGGGCGCCGGTCACGATGCTCTTCTCAGCCTGCCGTTTGAGCATCCCGGGCACGGCGAGGTCGACGTCGACGGTGAGTCGGTAGGTGACCCGAGTTCCTCCGCCCTCGGCACAGAGGGAGTACGAGCCGTCCATCGCGGTGAGCTTCTCCCCTCGGACCAGTGTCCAGGAGATGACCCCTTGGCTGTCCTCCTCGATGTCCCAGGTGTAGTCGAGCACGTAGGTGTCCTTGAAGATCCCGGCGTCCACCACGAACTCGACATGTTCGGGCCATTCCTCCTCGTCCTGGGTCAGCACCCGCACGGACTGCATCTGCGAGGTCCACTGCGGATAGGCCTCGACATCGGCGATGACATCGGCCACGACGGTGGGGGAACTCTCGACGTAGATGCTCGATTCGGTGTGATCTGCCATGGGCCGACCGTACCGTTGTCGACGGGCGGAGAACTCACGAATCCTGGAGATGTTCGTCCGTCAAAGGACGGGCGGACTGTCCCCCGTGGACCTCCCAGACACGCCTGTCCGGTTCGAGCCGATCCTTCAGCGCCGTGACAAAGCGTTTCCACCTGCGAACATGGGCGTACTCAATGCGTCTGGCATGCCTGCCGAGGGCATCGGCGCGGATATAATGATGCACGATCGTGCCGTCCCAGAAAGGTTCCAACCACACCTCGAACTCGCCCCGCAGGACACCCTCGACATGCCAGATCGCACCCAAGTGTCCACGATCCTGGTGTAAGGTCGCGCGAACGTGGGGCCATACGTTGGCGACATTGTCGCCATGACGGAAGACAGCGGCCAGAAGGGCTGGGGACGCCTCGATATATGTCTCGTCGACGATCTGCACCTGATGTCGCGTCGAATCCCACACCACACCAGGATGTGTCAGGAGGGCGCGTCACGTCACGTCACGTCCACAACCGGCCTTGTACGCGGGCCATGGCGCGTTATCGGTGTCACATCATCGAAGGCGGTCACTGTGCGTGACCAGCGGGTAGTGTCCAGCGGCAGCCGCACTGCTGCAGCTTACGGAGGGATCCATGCGAGAGAATTCTGTCCCCGTCCTCGCCACGTCGACGGAGACGAGTCTTGGCAATATCACCGCACGCAATGCGCGCATAGCTCCCGATCGTGTGGCCCTGAGCCGCCGCTTCCCCGGATCGACCGACTGGGTGGATGTCACCTGCCGGGAATTCGACGAACAAGTTCGAGCCCTCGCCGCAGCCTTCCTCGCCGCAGGTCTGAACTGGGGCGACCGGGTGGCGGTGATGAGTCGCACCAGATACGAGTGGACACTGGTCGACTTCGCCCTGTGGACCGCAGGCCTGGTCAGCGTGCCCATCTACGAGACCTCGTCCTCCGAACAGGTGCACTGGATCCTGTCGAACAGCGGATGTCGCGCGATCGTCGTGGAATCCGCCGAACACCAGAAGACGGTCGAGAAGATCCGCGACGACTGTTCGCAGATGGAATTCCTCTGGCAGATCGACGCCGGCGATCTCGACCGCCTGTCCGCCCAGGAATGTGACCAGCGGCCCTTGCAGGAGGCTGCGAAACGCACCACCCGGCAGGACCTCGCCACGATCATCTACACCTCAGGGACGACCGGACGCCCCAAGGGGTGTGAGCTGACCCACGACAACTTCCTCCAGCTGTCGCAGAACGCCGCAGGTTCCCTCCCCGAGATCGTCGGTGACCCCGAGGCCTGCACCCTGTTGTTCCTCCCCCTGGCCCATGTCCTGGCCCGTTTCATCCAGGTGCTGGGCATCGACGTCGGCATGCGGGTGGGACATGCCCCTGATATCAAACAGCTCCTGCCGGACATGGACTCCTTCCGCCCGACACTGCTGCTCGCGGTCCCGCGCGTCTTCGAGAAGATCTACAACTCACTCGACCAGAAGGCCGCCACCGAGGGTAAGGGCCGGGTCTTCCGGCTCTCGGCCCGGACCGCGATCGCCTACAGCCGAGCCGTCGACACCGGTTCGGTATCCATCCCCCTGAGGATCCAGCACAAGGTGTTCGACCTCCTCGTCTACTCCAAGCTGAGGGCGGCGCTCGGCGGGCGTTGCCTGTGGGCGATCTCCGGCGGAGCTCCCTTGGGCTCCCGGCTCGGCCACTTCTTCCGAGGAGCCGGCATCAACATCCTCGAGGGTTACGGCCTGACCGAGACCACGGCACCCACCAACGTGAATCTCCCCAGCTCGAACGGCATCGGCACCGTAGGACTCCCCATGCCTGGGACTTCGGTCCGGATCGCCGACGACGGGGAGCTCCTGGTCAAGGGGATCGGGATCTTCCGCGCCTATCACGGCAACGAGGAGGCCACCGCACAGGCCTTCACCGAGGACGGCTGGTTCCGCACCGGTGATCTCGGTTCTCTCGACGAGGACGGGCGACTGGCCATCACCGGGCGGAAGAAGGAGATCCTGGTCACCGCAGGGGGGAAGAATGTGGCCCCCGCCCCCCTGGAGGACGCGATCCGCGCTCACCCCCTGGTCTCCCAATGCATGGTCGTCGGTGATCAGCGGCCCTTCGTCGGTGCCCTGGTGACCTTGGACTCGGAGATGATCTCCATCTGGGGACAAGCCCACGGCCGCACCGATCTCACCTGGGACAACGCGCATACGGACCCGCTGGTCCTCGAACATCTCCAAATGGCGGTGAACCGGGCCAACGAGAAGGTCAGCCGCGCCGAGAGCATCCGTAAGTTCGTGGTCCTCGAGACGGACTTCACCGAGGAGAGCGGGCATCTGACCCCCTCGCTGAAGATCCGGAGGACCGTCGTCGCCCATGACTTCGCCGACCAGATCGATGCCCTGTACGGCACCGGTGGACCGCCCTCGGCAGGCTGACGGTCCTGCGGGGCAGGAGACGTGGGGTGGGTGTGCAGAAGCATCCTCGCAGATGCCTGCACACTCACCGTCCGCCCAGTGAGGACACCCTCTTCCGCCACGCGGACTCCAGGTCGGGTAGACGCCATCCGGTCACGGACCGTAGGGAATCGACCACGCCCGGACTGCCGGCCCTTCGTCCACGGGCCTGACGCACCCAACGGCACAGAGCTTCCTCACCATGGGTCTCTGCCACGATCCGGCAGGCCAACCAGGCAGAGGCATAGGCTTCCTGACGGGCCTGACCGGAGAAGTCCTTGTCCTCGGGGAGCCCATCGGGCGGGCCGTGCCGGGCAACTCTGCGTGCCAGATCCGCCGCGACGGCTTCCTCCGGTAAGGAGGTCCTCCGGTAGGCGATGTACTCGCAGAACCCCTCGTCGAGCCACAACGGCCGAGGCCCGTCCAGATCGCGTCGCAGCACCAGATGGGTGAACTCGTGGGCCAGGACGATGGATTTGCCCTCGGCCACCAGACGCCCCCACATCTGCGGATTCACCACCACCCGGTCGGCACCCACACTGCGCCCCTCACGAACCGCTCCAACCGTGACCGCCGGGATCTGCCCACCGCTCCCGGGCTGTGTCGCCCATCTCTCGTAATGGGCGACCGCGACAGGCATCAACACCACCGGCCGGCATCTCTCCCCCGACCACAGGTCGTGCACCTGCGCAACAGCTCCATCGGCCCGAGCGACGGCCTCTGACAGGAGCGCGGGCGATCCCCCACCGACGACCAGACAGTCCGCCCCCCTGCGGACCTGAGCCGAAGCCTCCTCCCAGGGGAAGGATGCCTCCCCGACCCTGCGCGGAAGCCGGTCGTCCAGTTGCCACCAGGTCATCCCCGTCGCCGCGACCCGGTCGACCCCCTCGATCCGGTAGCTCAGCTCAGCGCCCAGGCGCTGCCCGGCCCTGCGGAAAGCCCCGTAGGAGACTTCACGCACGCCCAGCGCCTGCATCACCGCGAATGCGCCTGGCCCCTCGTCCAGACCCGACTCGGACCGGACACTCCCGACCCAGCCGACCTCGTCCCCACGGGCATAGGCCGCGGCTCTCCCCGACAGAGCCTTCTCCAGCCCGGAGAGCTCCGGGTCGGGGGAACGTCCAGGTCGGGAAGAAGGAGCAGGATCGGCGCAGGCCGTGATCGTCGCGCCGCAGAACAGAAATGCGCCCCCGGCCGCGCCGCGCAGGACATCCCGCCTGCTCACGAATTCTGCCGAGGACATCTCGTCATGGTAGGTCCGGTGCGATGGCTTCCGAGCAGGTCTGTGGACGTGTCCGGTTAGAGTGTCGGAGTGATCACCGCCATCGTCCTCATCCATGCCGACGTCGACCGGATCCCCGAAGTGGCCCAGGACATCGCAGGTCAGCCAGGTGTACGTGAGGTCTATTCGGTCACCGGTGACTGCGATCTCATCGCCGTCGTCCAGGTCGATCAACACGAGGAGTTCGCCGACGTCATCGCCGACCGGTTGAACAAGACCTCCGGGGTACGCAGCACCCGCACCCATATCGCCTTCCGGCAGTACGGTTCCGCAGACATGGACGCTGCTTTCGAGATCGGGCTCGACTAAGCAGCCTCAACCGGCGCGATAACCGCAGGTGGCAGACCGCCACCGCTCCAAGCTGTCCGCGGCTGACCCCGTGTCGATCGACGCCTCGGCCCGGTCCATCCCCTGTCGTAGATCACGGACGAAGGCACCCTGATCCGACCCACTGCTCGGACCCATGACCGCCAAGGCCAGACCGGCGTTGAGCACCACCGCGTCACGGATCGGCCCCACTCTGCCGGAGAGAACCTCCCGAACGACCTGCGCGTTCTCAGCCGGGCTCCCACCCCGCAGAGACGACAACGGCGAGACGGGCACCCCCAGTGTTTCAGGGTCAACGACATATTCGCGTACCGATCCACCCCGCACCCACCACACCCGCGACGTCGTGGAAATCGTCAACTCGTCCAGACCGTCGTCGCCCCGCAGCACCGCAGTATCCTTCCCCCGGGCGGCAAAAACCCCCGCCACCAAGGGAGCCAAGGCAGGATCGGCGACACCGATCGCCGCGTGACTGGGTCGCGCCGGATTGGTCAACGGACCCAGGATGTTGAAGACCGTCGGTATCCCCAGATCTCGACGTGGCCCCGCCGCATGGCGCATCGCAGGGTGGAAGACCTGGGCGAAGCAGAAAGTCATCCCTGCCGTGCGAGCCACCTCGGCCACCTGATCCGGTGAAAGGTCCAGGACCACCCCGAGCTCCTCGAGGACATCAGCGGTCCCCGAACTCGACGAGGCCGCACGGTTACCGTGCTTGACAACGGTCGCTCCGGCCCCGGCACAGACCAGGGCCGCCATCGTCGAGATGTTCACGCTGTGCGACCCGTCCCCTCCGGTACCCACGATGTCCAGAGTGGGCCCGGGCACCACGATCGGCCGGGCGTGCGCCAGCATCTCCTCCGCAATGGCCGTCAGCTCGTCCACCGTCACGCCCTTGGCGCGCAAGGCGACCACGAAAGCTGCGAGCTGCGCCGGGGACGCCTCACCGTTCATGATGCGACGCCACGCCCAGGTCGCCTCCGACGGAGCCAGATCACGACCGGACAACACTGCGGTCAGTACTGTGGGCCAGGTGGGACCGGCCGCCATGCTCAAACCGGGGTCACCGCTTCCCGAGAAGACGTCTCGGCGACCACCTTCGCCATCTGCACCGGATCGAGCGGATGAGGAACCACGCCGTCGGCATAGGACCAGGCCGCGAGCCAATCGTCCTGCGGACGCCCGGTCAAGACCACCACGGGAGGACATTCGAAGATCTCGTGCTTGAACTGGCGACACATCCCCAGCCCGCCGTAGGGCGCCGACTCGCCGTCGAGGATCAACAGGTCGAAGGTGTTCGACCGAACTGCCTCCTCGGCTGCGACCGGGGTCGCGCACTCGAACCACGACTCGATCTCCACCTGGCGGGAAGGACGTTTACCGACGGCGACCCGCACGGCGTCACGCGTGGACCGGTCGTCGCTGTAGAGAAGGACACGCAGACGACGGGGCACGGCGGCATCCTCGGTTGCTGCGGCGTCGACAGCGGATTCGGGGGAGGTGCTCATAGGGGGATCCTACCCGCGCCGGTCCACTACGGACGCCCGTACCTCTTCTCCTCGGAAGCCGAAGGCGCGGACGCCCACTCACCCCGACCTGACTGGCTCGCCTACCGTGAAAACGCAGGTCCGCCCACCGCTCGTCCGGGACAACCGACCGCTGAGCGACGATCTGTTCGACGCACCGCCTAGCCCTGCTCAGCACGCCGGATCGCCGCCGATCGTCAGGCAATATTGCGGCCGTGGCGACCGATACCTCCGTTCATTCCCCCGCACCTCGCGTGATCCCCGGGCACGGCCCGGTCACTCGACCCAATATGGCGTCGGTCGCGACCATGGTGTGGTTGGCCAGCGAACTGATGTTCTTCGCCGGACTCTTCGCCATCTACTTCACGATCCGCTCCGTCCGACCGGACCTGTGGAGCGACGGCACCGCCAAGCTGAACTTCTGGTTCGCCTTCATCAACACTCTGATCCTGGTCATCTCCTCCATCTGGTGCCAGTTCGGAGTCTTCGCCGCCGAGCAGGGCCGAGGATCACGCACCGGGAAGCTCCTGACCCGCCACCCGCTCAAGGAATGGGGCATGCGTGAGTGGTACGTCCTCACCTACCTCTTCGGTGCAGTCTTCGTCGCCGGACAGGTCTGGGAGTACGCGACCCTCACCTCCGAGGGCATGACGCTCAGCCACAACGCGTACACCTCGGCCTTCTACATCACCACCGGTTTCCACGGCATCCACGTGACCGGTGGCCTGATCGCCTTCCTCCTGATCATCGGACGCAGCTTCACCTCACGCCGCTACACCCACCGACAAGCCACCGGCGCCATCGTCACCTCCTACTACTGGCATTTCGTCGACGTGGTGTGGATCGCCCTGTTCATCACGATCTACATCCTGAAGTAACCAGCACACCCCGCCACACCACCTGCGCTCCGACCCCAAGGAACCACTGACGTGAAAGCCCTCGCAGCCCGCCGTCGACACCCCGCCGCCTTCGCCGTCCTCCTGCTGATCGGGCTGTTGATGACCGGCGGCGCCTACGCCTTCTTCGCTCCAGGCCCGGCGCAGGCCGAAGCCGGTTCCTCGTCCCAGGACGTCGAAACCGGCAAGAAGCTGTTCATGGCGAACTGCACGACCTGCCACGGCGCGAATGCCACCGGCACCGCAGACGGGCCCAGCCTGGTCGGCGTCGGCGCCGCAGCGGTGGACTTCCAGGTCGGAACCGGTCGGATGCCCCTCCCCCAGCAGAATGTCCAGGCCAAACGCAACAAGGTGCAGTTCAACGACACCGAGATCAAACAGATGGCCGCCTACGTCGCATCGCTGGGCCCCGGCCCTGCAGTGCCCGACCAGAAATACACCACCACCGAGGGAGCCAACCTGGCCCGGGGCGGCGACATCTTCCGGGTGAACTGCGCCATGTGCCACAACTACGCCGGATCCGGCGGTGCTCTGACCAGAGGCAAGTTCGCGCCCCCGCTGCGGGGTATCGAAGGCAAACACCTCTACGAGGCGATGCTCACCGGGCCGCAGTCCATGCCGGTCTTCAACGATCAGAACATCACCCCCGAGGAGAAGCGGGATGTGATCGCCTATCTGCACGAGCTGGACAAAGCCAACAACTCCGGCGGGCACACCCTGGGTTCCTTCGGCCCCGTCGCCGACGGTTTCTTCCTGTGGCTGATCGCCATCCCGATCATGATCGGCTCCGCCATCTGGCTGGGTCGCAAGGCCGCCTGACCCTCTCCTCCCAGGACGACCACGCCGCAAGGCAGGTCTCGGTACCGACAGGAACGACGAATGAACGAGAACGGCTCCCACTCCGGGGCGACAGGGAACGGTCGCCCTGAGAACCCGCACGTGACCGGGCACGAAGTGTCCTTGGGGGACGGGCACGTCCCGGGCACCGCGGTAGCTGTCACCGATCGCTTCGAGAACCCGGGTCTCCCCCCGCACGTCCTGCGGCACGCCGATGTCGACGAACGTGCCGCCAAACGGGCGGAGCGCCAGGTGGCGGGGCTCTTCGTCCTGTCCATCGTCGGCACGATCGGTTTCCTCGTCGCCTATTTCACCGTGCCGATGAACCACATGGTCTTCGTGCCTTTCTTCGGGAACCTGGACCTGCTGCACACCCTTTTCGGGATCTTCCTCGGCCTCTCCCTCCTGGGGATCGGGCTGGGTGCCGTGCACTGGGCCAAGACCTTGATGCCCGACGAGGAGGTGGTCGAACATCGTCATCCGACGGTCTCCAGCGAGGAGGACCGTCGCGGAGTACTCGACACCCTGCACCGCGGGATGGAACAGAGCCAGCTGGGCCGACGCAAACTGATCCGTACCGCAGGCGGGATATCACTGGGGATCTTCGCCCTCCCCTTGCTGGTCCAGGTCGTCGGCGGACTGGGCAAGATGGGCGACGCCGAACGGGAACTGCGCAACACCTTCTGGCGTAAAGGGTTGCGGCTGATGACCGATCCGGAGAACCGGCCGATCAAGGCCGCAGATGTCACGCTCGGATCGGTCTACCACGTCCTTCCCGAGGGCATCCACGACAAACCGAAGCAGAAACCTGCACCAGGCCAGACCTTCGAACACGACGAGAACCTGGGCGTGCTCGAACGCAAGGCCAAGGCCGCGGTCCTCCTCATGAGGTTGGACCCTGCGAAGTTCGTCAGTGCCAAGGCACGTGACTGGGGTTTCCAAGGCATCGTGGCGTACAGCAAGATCTGCACCCACGCCGGTTGCCCGGTCGGCCTGTACGAACAACAGACCCACCATCTCCTCTGCCCCTGCCACCAGTCGACCTTCGATGTCACCAATGACTGCGAGGTCGTTTTCGGCCCGGCGAAACGCCCCTTGCCGCAGCTGAAGATCACCGTGGACAAAGAGGGCTACCTGGTCGCCGACCAGGGATTCATGGAGCCTGTCGGACCGAGCTTCTGGACGCGTGCGCGATGACCATTCATTCTTCTCCCTCCTCGCAGGAGCGCGCCCGCGCCGCTGCGGACTCCCTCCGCGCCGAGGACGTCCCACCGCCGCGGGCCACGGACCGTCGCGGTTCACAGGACGGCGGTGCTGCCAACTGGTTCGACGAACGCACCGGGGCTGCCAAGCCTCTGCGGTACCTGATGAACAAGGTCTTCCCCGACCACTGGTCGTTCATGCTCGGCGAGATCGCGATGTACTCCATGCTCATCGCGTTGATCACCGGGGTCTTCCTCACCTTCTGGTTCGTCCCCAGTGCCGGGCACGTCGTCTACGACGGCAGCTATGTCCCCCTCAAGGGGCTGCCGATGTCCGAGGCCTACGCCTCGACCCTCAACATCAGCTTCGATGTCCGGGGCGGGCTGCTCATCCGTCAACTCCACCACTGGTCGGCGCTCTTCTTCGTGGCGGCCGTGGGCTTGCACGCCTGTCGTGTCTTCTTCACCGGCGCTTTCCGCAAGCCACGTGAGATCAACTGGGTCATCGGAACGGTGCTCCTGCTCCTGGCCTGTATCGAAGGCTTCGCCGGCTACTCGCTGCCCGACGATCTGCTCTCCGGCACCGGCATCCGGGTGATGGAGGGCTTCGTCGAGTCCTCACCGATCATCGGTTCCTATCTCTCGTACATGATCTTCGGTGGGGCTTTCCCCGGGGAGCACATCATCCCCAGGTTGTACATCGCTCACGTCCTGCTGGTGCCGGCCCTCATCATCGGCCTGTTCACCGCGCACCTCATCCTGGTGATGGTGCACAAACACACCCAATACCCCGGCCCGGGCAAGACCAATGACAATGTCGTCGGCTTCCCGGTGATGCCGGTGTACGCGGCGAAGGCCGGGGGATTCTTCTTCATCGTCTTCGGGATCATCGCTCTGATCTCCGGGCTGGTAGCGATCAACCCGGTCTGGATGTACGGACCTTACGACCCCTCCCCGGTCACCGCGGATTCCCAACCCGACTGGTACATGGGGTTCGCCGACGGTGCCCTCCGCCTGCTGCCCGGCCAGTTGGAGTTCGAGATCCTGGGGTACACCCTCAGCCTGAACTTGGCGATCGGGTCGATCATGTTGTTGCCCGTGGTGTTCACCCTCATGGGCGCCTACCCCTTCTTCGAAGCCTGGGTGACCGGTGACCATCGCGAACACCACCTGTTGGACCGCCCCCGTAATGCTCCGGTCCGTACCGCGATCGGGGCGGCGGCCCTGACCGCCTACCTGGTCATGTTCCTCGCCGCAGGCAACGACTTGATGGCGATCAAGATGGGATTGTCCATCAACGACATCACCCGGGCCCTGCAGGTGCTCTTCTTCGTCGGCCCGGTCCTTGTCTTCTGGGTGACCAAGCGGCTGTGTCTCTCCCTCCAGTTGGCCGACCGTGCCAAGGTTCTGCACGGCCACGAGACAGGACGCATCGTCTTCAGCGAACGGGACGGGTTCTCCGAGGCCCATGAACCCCTGGACCCCTACCAGCGGTGGAACCTCGTCCAGCACGAGTCGCCGCAACCTCTGCTCACCGGGCGTCACACCGACGCCATGGGTAATGCGGATCCGAAGGCGAAACACGGAAGAGCTCGCTCCTTCTTCTCCCGCTTCTACTTCTCCGACCGGGTCGAACCGGTCACCCCAGCTGAGCTCAGCGAGGCGCAGAGCCACCACCACGACTACGCAGCCGTCCTGCTTCCGGATCCGGCCGGGCGTGGACCACAGGCTGTCGGGCATGGCGACCCGCAGGGTCAGCCCTCGCAGGAAAGCGCCTCTGCGGACCAGCCTGTGGGGAAGGGCCCCAGCGCCGGCTGACATTTCACGGCGGGCTGAGGGCCGTCCACCTGGAACGCTCCAGGCGGGCGGCCCTCAGCCTTTGTCCGGAGAAAGCCCGGACAAGGAGCTCACCGGTCGAGCAGCTCACGGAGTCTGACCGCTGTCTCCTCCTGAGGGGCGTCCACCTCGACGATCTTCGACCGGGAAGTCGCACCCGACACCAGGGTGACCTGACGTGGTCGTACGCCGAAGGCTTTCGCGACAGCCTTCAAAGCTGCTTCCGTGGCCTGGCCGTCGACGGCCCGGTCGTTCACCGCCACACACAGTTGCGGTCCCTCCGGGGCTTCGTAGGCTCCACCTACTCGTGTCCGGGATGCTCCGGGGCGAACACGTAGCACAAGTCGCATGCCTTCATTCTCCCCGGTGAGAGGATGCCTCCATGACAGTCGAGATGAGCCGGGCGGAGTTCGAGGAAGCCGTCGCCGATGCGCTCGATGCGGTACCGGCCGAACTTCTCGACCTGATGGACAATGTCGTCTTCTTCGTGGAGGACGAACCGGATGACGAACTCGGCGCCGACTGCCTCGGCGTCTACGAAGGAGTTCCCCGGACCGAGCGGGGTTGGGACTGGGGTGAACCGCTCATGCCGGACCGGATCTTCGTCTTCCGCGGACCGACGCTACGGATGTGCACCTCGTCGGAGGAGGTCGTCGACGAAGTAGCGGTGACCGTAGTCCACGAGATAGCCCATCATTTCGGTATCGACGACGAGCGTCTGCACGAACTCGGCTGGGGATGAGCGCACGGCGTGTGTCCCCACTCGAGATGAGGGGACACACGCCGTGATCGAGAGGAATCGAACGGATCAGCCCTTCATCGGCCCCTCCGAGGAACCAGCAGCGGCAACGGCGGACTTCGCCTGCCACTCCTCCCAGGTCCACAACCAGATAGGGACCCCGGCCTGCTCGGGTTTGAGCTGGTAGTTGGAGTTGACCGTCTCGACGATGTCGCCGTATTGGGCCTTGCCGAACAGCCATTCGGCGTCGCCCGGGGCCATGTTGACACACCCGTGAGAGACATTCGCTTTGCCCTGTTGGCCCACCGACCAGGGCGCGGAGTGCAGGTACTCACCGCTGTCGGTGATCCGCAGCGCCCACTTGACCTTCGTGCGGTAGTACTCCGGGTCGCTCTTGTCCACACCGAAGGTCGAGGAATCCATGACGATGTCCGGGTACTTGTCCTGGATCACCTTGGTCCCGGCACGGGTCTCGAAGCGTTCACCGGCTCGTCCTCCGCTGATCGCGAAGGTCTTCACCGTCTGACCGTTCTCGACCAGAGCCATGGAATAGGCGGCCAGGTCGACCTTCAGCACTCGCTGGGTGCCGATGGTCAGCTTGGCGCCGTTGTCCTCGGCCAGATAGGTATCCGGTGCGACCTTCGTCCCGGCCAGCGGGGCCTTGACCTCGATCTTGGTCCCTGAGGTCCAGTACGCCTGCGGACGGTAGAGCAGGGTGCGGTCGTTGGTCCACCCCCAGGATCCGGGCTGACTGGGGCTCGCGTTGATCGACATCTGCGACTCGATCTGAGCCTTCGACTCCGGGGCGGTGATCGGTGCGTCGAACTTCACCTGCACCGGCATCCCCGCCCCGACCGTCCAACCGTCCGGGGTCACCGTGTAACCGATGGTTTTCTTGGGCGTGAGTGTGGTGAAGGAAGAGGTGGACGTGCTCTCCTCCCCGTCCTTGTTCCGGGCGGTCGCGGTGACCTTATACGTCGTCTTGGGCGCCAGTTTCCTCTGGGAGGACCAGAGCTTCTTGTCCTCGCCGACCTTCCCCTCGACGGTTCTTTTCCCGTCCTCGCTGGTGACCGTCACCGTTCCGATCTCACCTTCGAGGGCTTTCACGGTGACGACGCTCTCCGGGGCGACGTCCTTCGTCCCGTCAGGGACGGATACTTCGAGCTTGACCTGTGCCGACTTGGTGTCGATCACAGCTTTCTCGCTCTGTTTCTCTTCCCCGTCCTGGCATCCGGAGGTCAGAACGGCAACTGACACCGTTAGCCCTGCAATGACCGCCCAGCGTGTGCCACGGGGTACGACTCTGCCCAACGTGTTCTCTCCCAGCTCCGCGCACCGCAGGCCAAATCCGCAGCGCCTTAACCGAACACCAACTTCACATCTCCCCCTGGCAACTTCCTGAACTGCCATGTGTCTGTGGGAGCCGTCTGGCAGGGACTCCGGAGCCGAAAGGGGCGTCCAGCGTAGCCAGACGCCCCTTTCGATATGTTCACAGATCGATATCAGTCAGATTCCGATATCGCCGCGGAAGTACTCGAAGGTCCATCCCAGGAGGGAGATCGCGCCGAAGAAGGCCCCCACGATGAAGACCCACCAGCCGACGGCCAGGCCCAGGAAGAGCAGGAGCGCCGAGAGCGCCAGTGGCAGCGGCCACCAGCTGTGCGGGCTGAAGAAACCGTATTCCCCTTCCATCTGCCCGATATGGCCGTCGGGATCGTCCTCGGGTCGGGCGTCGAGAGTCTGCGCAGTCTTGGAGAGATACCACCCGATCATGCCGGTCATCAAGCCGGTGAGAAAGATACAGACCGTGCCCGCCGGCTCCAGCCCGTCAGGGGTGAAGACCGCGGTCGCCCAGGCGTAGATCGCAGCGGTCAGGATGAATGGCACCGCTCCGTACTGGAACAGTTTGGCCTCTACCTTCATCGGGCGTGACCTCCGTCACCGTCCGCGGGCGCAGACTGGTGCGCACCTACCTCGGTCGTGGCGGTGCCACGCTGACTGTGGAGCGCCTCCAGGACGGCCCGGTCCGGAGCGGGACTACTGATGTCCTCGGCATCCGGGTGGTGCAGGTCGAAGGCCGGACGCTCGGAACGAATCCGAGGAATACTGTTGAAATTGTGCCGGGGTGGCGGGCAGGAGGTCGCCCACTCGAGCGATCCGCCGTAGCCCCACGGATCGTCGACCGTGACGCGTTTGTTCTCCTTGTGTGTCTTCCAGATGTTGTAGAAGAAGGGCAGGAAGGAGATGCCCAGGACCACCGAGCCGACCGTCGAGATGACGTTCAGCAGCCCGAAGTTGTCCTCGACCATCCAGTCGCCGTACCGCCGGGGCATGCCTTGCACCCCGAGCCAGTGCTGCACGAGGAAGGTCGCGTGGAAGCCGACGAAGAGCAGCCAGAAATGCCACTTGCCGAGTTTCTCGTCGAGCATCAGACCGGTCAGCTTGGGCCACCAGAAGTAGTAGCCCGCGAACATCGCGAAGACGACCGTGCCGAAGACCGTGTAGTGGAAGTGGGCCACCACGAAGTAGCTGTCGGACAGGTGGAAGTCCAGGGCCGGGCTGGCCAGGACCACTCCGGTCAGACCGCCGAAGAGGAAGGTCACCAGGAAGCCCAGTGCCCAGATGATCGGGGTCTCGAAGGTGATCGAACCGCCCCACATCGTGCCGATCCAGTTGAAGAATTTCACCCCGGTGGGCACCGCGATCAGCATCGTCATCACGGAGAAGAAGGGCAGCAGGACCTGACCGGTCACGTACATGTGGTGTGCCCACACCGTCACGGACAGTGCTGCGATGGCGATGGTCGCGAAGATCAGACCTTTGTAGCCGAAGATCGGTTTGCGGGAGAAGACCGGGAAGATCTCGCTCACGATGCCGAAGAAGGGCAGGGCGATGATGTAGACCTCCGGATGGCCGAAGAACCAGAACAGATGCTGGTACAGGATCGGCCCGTTGTTGGTCACGTCGTAGATGTGCATCCCGAACAGTCGATCGCCGGCCAACCCCATGAAAGCTGCGGTCAGCACGGGGAAGACCATCAGGATGAGGATGGAGGTCACCAGGACCGTCCAGGTGAAGATGGGCAGCCGGAACATGGTCATCCCCGGTGCGCGCATGCACACGATCGTGGTGATGAAGTTGACCGCACCCATGATCGTGCCGAAGCCGCCCAGCCCGAAACCGAGGATCCACAGGTCGCCACCGAGGGTGGGGGTGAAGGTGGAGTTCGACAGGGGGACGTAGGCGAACCAGCCGAAGGAGGCCGCACCACCGGGGACCAGGAATCCGGAGACGGCCATGAGTCCGCCGAAGAGGTAGAGCCAGTAGGCCAGCATGTTCAGGCGCGGCATCGCCACGTCGGGGGCGCCGATCTGCAGCGGGAGCAGGGCGTTGGCGAATCCGGCGAACAGCGGGGTGGCGAACAGCAGCAGCATGATCGACCCGTGCATGGTGAACATCTGGTTGAACTGTTCGAGGTTGTGCAGGACCTGCAGGCCGGGGGCTACCAGCTCTGCTCGGATGATCAACGCCATCACACCGGCGATGAGGAAGAAGAACATGGTGGTGACGAAGTACAGGTTGCCGATCACCTTGTGGTCGGTGGAGGTGATCAGCGATACGAAGCGTTGACCTTTGGTCTGCTTCCTCCTCGTCGCCGGAACCCCGGCGACATGTGTGGGTGTCAGTACGGTCGACATCAGCGCTTCCCCTCCGGTTTCCACTGCATGCGGCCTTCCTGACCAGGCTCGAGCTTCGCCCTGTTGAGGCTGTTGTCGAGCATGCCGGTCTGGCCCTTGGCCCGCAGTGACTGCATGTGCTTGTCGTATTCCTCCTGCGAGACGACCTTCACGTTGAACAGCATCGTCGCGTGGTACTGGCCGCAGAGTTCGGCACATTTACCCTGGTAGGTGCCTTCCTCGGTGGGAACGACCTGCAGCCGGTTGACCTTGCCGGGGATCATGTCGAGTTTCTGCTGGAAGGCCGGCACCCAGAAGGAGTGGATGACGTCCCTGGCGGTCAGGACGAATTCGACGCGTTTCCCTTTGGGCAGGTAAAGGGTCGGCAAGGTGGCCTCGACCCCGGGTTTTCCGGTCAGCTGTGCCTGGACCCCGGATTCCCAGACCTCTGCCTCGACATAGTTGAAGTCCCAGCTCCACTGCTTGCCGACGACATTGATGGTGACATCGGGTTTCTGGCTGGTGTCGAGCAGGATCGCCTCGTCCCGGGCGGTGTAGTAGAAGAGGACACCGATCATCATCACGGGGATGACGGTGTAGCACAGCTCGATCGGCACGTGGTAGCGCAGCTGCGGGGGCAGCCCCACGTCGTCCTTCTTACGCCGGTAGGCCACCATGCACCAGATGGTGAGCCCCCAGACGAGGACACCGACGCACAGGGCTGCGATCCAACCGCCCACCCACAGGTCCTGGACACGTTGGGCACCTTCGGACGCTCCACGGGGGAGGAAACCTCGCGAGAGTTCCTCGCTGCTGCAGCCTCCGAGTGTGATGACCGCCAGGCTCGTCATGGCTGCGATGCTCGTCACCCGTCGCGGTCGGCGGCCGCGGGTGTCAGGATGCCGATGCAATGGTGCACCTTCCGCTATCGGTGTGGATGCCCTCGGATGTGCTTCGCAGGGCGTGGACGGGCGTGTCCGATGAGCTGAAGGTTACGCGCGCGCACCCGTCGTGAAGTGCGGCTGAGCGTCCGGTACCGGGCGAGGCCCCGATCAAATCGGTGGGCGGCTCTCTGACACGCTCAGCGGTGGATGCTCCCGGTACGGTCGTTGTGCACCGTGATGCGGCTTCCTCGCGCAAGGGTCAGATGCGGTGCGCTGAGGGCGCGGTGGAGTCGGGCGAGGTAGTCCGTCCGTGAGAACTCTTGGACCCCGAGACTGCCGAGGTGTTCGGTATGCCATTGGACATCGATGATCCGGCGGGGGTCCGCGTCCGCGCGGATCACCTCGACGAGCCCGACGAGGGCAGCCTTGGAAGCGTCGGTGGCCCGGTGGAACATCGATTCGCCTGCGAAGAGCCCTCCGACGGCGACTCCGTAGAGACCGCCCACGAGTTCGTCGTGGGACCAGACCTCCACCGAATGGGCCCAGCCCAGCTCGTGCAGGTCACCGTAGGCCGCGCGGATCTGCGGGGTGATCCAGAATCCGGGTCGGGTCGGGTCTGCGCATTCTTCGACGACCCGGTCGAAGGCTGCGTCCCAGGTGAGGTCGAATTTCCTGAGCGAACGGCTCAAGGACCGGGAGACCTTCAGCGCCGAGGGTTCGAGGACGCCGCGTGGATCGGGGCTCCACCACCCCATGGGTTCTTCTCCGTCGTCTCCGAGTCCCATCGGGAAGAGCCCGTTCCGGTAGGCCTGCAGGATGGTTCCGGCTTCGAGGTCGGCGCCCACGGCGACCAGGTCGTCTCCGGGGGTCGGCCGGGCGGAGGCCAGGTCCCAGGGGGTGGGCGGCGGTTCGACGGGGGGCACGGCATCACCCTAAGCCACCGTGTGTCGTCCCCGACTCCTCAACTACTAGATATAGCAAAGTACTGGAGTTAATCTAGCCACATGCCGAGTCACGACCCCCAAATGCTCAAGGGCGTCCTCTCGCTGCTCCTGCTCCGCCTGCTCCTGCACGAGGACGGATATGGATACGGCGTCGTCACCCGCCTACAGGGGGCCGGATTCCCCGACCTCGTGGAAGGAACGGTCTACCCCGCGCTCACCCGACTCGAAGCGGCGGGGCATCTCGAGTCCTACCTGCTCAAGTCCACCTCCGGCCCGGCCCGGAAGTACTACCGGATCACCGACGGCGGCCGCGCCGAGCTCGCCCGGGCCGAGGCCGCCTGGTCCGACCTGGTCGCCGCCGTTGCCGCCGTGCAGGCCTCCCCCACGACCCCCTCCCCCTTGCAGACCCAGGAGGCCTGACATGTCCGTCATCGACCGTGTCCGCATCGAGAACGCCGTGCAGCGCTACGACTTCGCCCTCGACCTCTACGGGGTCAGCGGCAAGCAGCGCCGCGGGTTGCGCCGCGAGCTGCGGGGCAACCTGCGCGAGGCCGCCACGCACGGCGGAGCCCGCGAGGCCATCCACGGCATCGGCTCTCCCGAGCAGCTCGCTCGCGAGTCGGCGCACGCCATCCGTGATCCGCGTCGCCCCGCCTGGAGCCAAGGACTGTCCGCCGCCGCCCTCGCGGTCGCCATCTACTGGACCGTCGTCTTCTACACCGCCTTCACCTGGATGGACGCGGTCATCGCGACCGGCGTCGAACACGAGGTCGTGGGGCGGGTTTCCTTCCTCCCCGGGATCGAATACCGCGCGCAGCACACCGCCACCAGCTTCAGCGGCGGACTGACCACCAGCGGCACGTTCGCCCTCATCAGCCTGGGCATCTTCCTCGTCGTGCTCGCTCTCGCCGGCCGCCTGTGGCGACCCCTGCGCCGCGCATCGTCCTGAACACACCCCACAAGAACGGCCGCCGCTTCCCGTCAAGGAAAGCGGCGGCCGCCGTAGGTCGTGCTGCGAGGACTCAGCTGAAGGAGTCTCCGCATGCGCAGGAACCCTGCGCATTGGGGTTGTCGATCGTGAAGCCCTGCTTCTCGATCGTGTCGGCGAAGTCGATGGTGGCGCCGTCCAGGTACGGAGCGCTCATCCGATCGACGACGACCTCGACACCGTCGAAGTCGCGCACCAGGTCACCGTCCAGGCTGCGCTCGTCGAAGTACAACTGGTAGATCAAGCCGGAGCAGCCGCCGGGCTGCACGCCGATGCGCAGGCGGAGGTCGTCGCGACCCTCCTGCTCGAGCAGGCTCTTCACCTTGGTCGCTGCGACATCGGTCAGGATCACACCGTGCGCCTGAGTCTCGTTCTGGGTGGTCATGACGTCGTCCTCCGCTGGTCGAGAAGTCCTTCGTGGGGCATCAACGCGGCTGAGGACCGCATTTGTTCCGCCCGCATTGTACGAATGCTACGCGAGCGTCGAAGGTCGACCTCACCTGCGCCCACCGTCGTCGGACCCGGCTCCGGCCCGGCGTCACCCCGGAGACCAGGTGGCCGCCACCCTGGCCACCCGAGCACTCAAAGCACCTGCCGGGTCCGCCAGCGCGGCCACGACCTCGGCCGGACGCTCGGCCACCGCATAGGTCGCCGACAACCCCATCGACATCGTGTCCCGCCGACCCACCTCGACCGTCCCGGCGACCGCCACCACCGGCAGCCCGCGCCGCCCTGCCGCCTCCGCGACCTCGGCCACCACACCTTGACCGGCCGACCGCCAGTCCAGACAGCCCTCCCCCGTCACCACCAGATCAGTACAGGCCAGCAACGAGGGGAGACCCCACGCCTCGAAACACCAACCTGCGGCGCTGCACCGGCGTGCCCCCAGCAGCAACAGCCCGTAACCCAGGCCTCCACCGGCTCCTGCTCCGGCCGCCCGGTCCAGCCGACGCGGTGTCCCACTCAACAGGTCGACCGGCGGGGGGCAGACCGTATCGGCCAGATGCCGGAACCGGCTCAAGGCGTGCTCCAGGATCTGGGCCTCCTGGGGGTCGGCGCCCCGAGCCCCAGCTGTCGCCGCAGAGGTTCCCTGCAAACCCAGCAGAGGAAGTTCCTCCTGGGTCACCAGGACCAGTTCCACACCGGAGAGTCTTTCCCGCAAGGCGCCCAAACCGGACAGTGCGTCCCGGTCCGCTTCGGCCAGTGCGGCACCGCCCCGGCAGAGCTCCTCGGGTGGGCCTGCACCCAAGGCGCCCAACATGCCTGCGCCTCCGTCGTTCGTGGCGAGATCACCGACCGCCACCACGACCCGGTCGGCCTTCTCCTCCAGAGCCACCCCGATCAGTTCCCCGACCCCCCGACTGCTGGTCACCCCGGGGCGGCGCTCCGACGCGGAGAGCAGATGCAGGCCCGCGGCCTGAGTGGCCTCGACATAGGCGGTGAGTCCTGAGCCGTCCTCCACCAGGAGGACCATCCCGGGCACCTCTCGACCCAGCGGGTCGTTGACCGTCGCCGCGACGGTGATACCACCCTCGGCTGACTTGGACAGCACCTCGAGGAAGTCGGCGCCGCCGCCGCTGATCGGAGCCAAGGTCAGCTCGTCCCCGGGGGCACGGGAACGCCAGCCGGCCGCTATCGCCTCGGCGGCCTGCACCGCCGTCAACGTGCCCCCGAAACGTTGCGGGCAGATCAACACTCGCATCCTCACATGGTCGCACCGCCGGTCATCCACGACCAGCATGCGGTGGAACGTTCAGTCGCGGGGCAGACGCCCGATCCTCTCGAGCAGGATCGTCTCGGCCAGGCAGACCTTTTCGAACTCCTCCAGGTGCAGGCTCTCGTTGGCGCCGTGAGCCCGAGTGTCCGGGTCCTCGACCCCGGTGACCAGGATCGCCGCATGCGGGAACTGCTCGGCGAATTCAGCGATGAAGGGAATCGACCCGCCGATACCGGTATCGACCGGCGACACACCCCAGGAGTCCTCGAAGGCCGCCCGGGCCGCATCCACAAAAGGACCGGAGGTCGGTGCCACGAACCCGTTGCCGTGATCCTCCAGCTCGATGTCGACGCGAGTGCCCCAGGGGGCGCGGGTCTGGAGATGCTCACGGACCGCCTCCCAGGCCGACTCCCAGTCCTGGGAGGGCGCCAACCGGACCGAGACCTTCGCCCGAGCCTGCGGGAGCAGGAGATTGGCGGCGGTGTCCACACTGGGCGCGTCGATCCCGATGACCGTGACCGCAGGCTGCGACCAGATCCGAGAGACGACACTGCCCGACCCGATCAGAGGCGCGTCCGCGGGCATCCCGCTGTCCTTCCGGAACTGGTCCTGCGGATAGTCCAGGTCACTGGCAGAATCGCTGCGCAGTCCGGCGACGGCCACGGTCCCGTCATCGTCGTGCAGGGTCGCCAGCAGTCGACACAGCGCGGTCAACGCATCGGGTGCAGCCCCACCGAACATCCCCGAGTGCACCCCGTGCTCCAAGGCGGTCACCGTCACCACCACCCGCACATTGCCTCGCAAGGTCGTGGTGAGCGCGGGCGCACCCACCGCCCAGTTGGACGAATCGGCCAGCACGATCGCGTCGCAGTCGAGCCGGTCCGCGTAGGTCGACAGGATCCCCGGCAGACTCTCCGAACCGACCTCCTCCTCACCTTCGACGATCACCCGCACGTCGACGGCCGTCTCGTCGCCCAGGGCCCGCAGCGCCGCCACGTGTGCCATCACGCCGGCCTTGTCGTCGGCCGCGCCGCGGGCGTAGAGGCGTCCGTCACGTTCGACCGGTTCGAAGGCGGGACTGATCCACTCGGAGTCTTCGCCGGGCGGCTGCACATCGTGGTGTGCGTAGAGCAGGACCCGAGGAGCTCCTTCAGGGCCGGGCTTATGCGCCAGGACAGCAGGGTGTCCCTCGCCGATCCGGACGACCTCCACCTCGAGCCCCTCCGCGCGGAAGAGCTCGGCGACCCGTTTCGCACTCCGGGACACCTGCCCGGCGTCGAAGCTGGACAGGGAGACGCTGGGGATCCGGACCAAGGACTCCAGATCTGCGCGGACACCCGGCATCGCCGATGCCACCCGAGCAGCCAACTCATCCCGCCGTCCTGCGGGCAGATCACTTTCTCGCACAGACTTTCTCAGCTCGTCACTCATGTCCTGAGCCTACGTTCTGAGGCTCCCGCTGACAGCAAAGCCCGAAGACTCCCCCCGCACAGCTGTCCATCTCCGGACACAGCTCTCCAACCTGCCGGGAAGGTGCCCTAGAGTTGCCCTCGTGTTCGGACGTAAGAAGGATCATTCACTGCAGGAGACGCTCCCGGAGCAGGCTGCTGTGGAACGGGCTGGCGCCAAGAACCGCCCCACGCCCAAGCGCAAGCAAGCCGAGGCCGCACGGAAACAACCGTTGGTCCCCGCCGACCGGAAAGCCGCGGCCTCTGCCGCCAAACAGGCCGAGCGTGAACAGCGACTGAAGCGCCAGGAGGCCATGCGTCGCGGTGAAGAATGGGCGCTGATGCCCCGGGACCGCGGACCGGAACGGGCCTGGATCCGTGATGTCATCGACTCCCGGTGGAATATCGGCGAATTCCTCATGCCGATCGTCCTCATCGGTCTGCCGCTGCTCTTCTTCCCCCCGACCAGTCTGCTCGTCCGCATCGGTTACTCGGTCGTCTACGGCGCCTTCGCCGTCTTCATGCTGGACACCGTGATCCTGTGGTTCAGCATCAAACGGCGCCACCTGGCCAAATTCGGCAACAAAGCCGCAGGCGGCACCTTCTTCTACACGATGAGTCGTACCCTCTCGATGCGTCGGGCCCGGCTCCCCCTGCCCCGCGTCGAACGCGGAGCCTCCGTCGACTGACCCGAATCTTCCGAGCACCTGCTGGACGGCCCCCGGTATCCATCCGATCCGGGGGCCGCGCCCTGTCCGGGAACCGGTCACCCCTCCTGGAGGGACATCGGACCGTACACCAGCTCGCCGTCGCACCACAGGGAGACCGTCTCCGCTCCCTCGTCGGAGAGCTCTTCCCAACCGCTGCTCAACGCAGACTCAGCCTCCTCCCGGGAGGAGAAGGCCGCCGTCATCCCGACGACCTCCACGGGGTCACCGGCTCCGTCCGCGCAGGTCCATGTCCACCGTTCACTCATGTCCACCAACCTAGTCCGTATCCTTCACCCGACGACGGCGCCTCCCAGCAGTGCGACGGATCTCCCGGTCCAGTCGGGCCTGGGCCGCCCGACGGCAGGTCTCCTCCTGCGCCATCTCGGCCAACCGTTGACGCTCCTCCCGATGCAGACGGGCGCTCCGGTACTGCCCGTCGTGCTCGAAGGTCACCTGCACCGTCTGGAAACCCTTCAACCGTTGAGCCCTGGCGATACCCGCATAGGCGGCGACATCCGCCTCCGTCAGATCGACGTCATCGGTCAACGGGGTGAGCAGCGCCCGCGGATAGAGCCCCAGGGCCAGGACCACGTTGAGCTCCGCGCAGAGCACGAAAGCCACCGAGGCCAGATAGATCCACGCCAGAAGGCCCAACACGACGGCGAACACCCCGTTGGTGGCAGTCGCCCCGGCCACGAAACTACGGATGAACTCCGTACCGGCGTTCTGTAAACCCTGCCAGGCCAGGACCCCCAGCGCGCTCCCCGGCAGGGCTTCCTTGACCGTGACTGGGTAGCTCGTGCCGTACCGGGAGATCACCAGGAAGAGCAGGCCGGTGATCATCCCCGAGACCACCTTCCCCCAGACGCCGACCGCACGGTCGCTGACCCCCATGGCCACCAGCGCCGCATCCGCCTGGGAGAGCACCGTCGTCGCCACCAGGAAGAGTGCGACCACCAACAACAACGCCGTGCTGCGGGCGCGAGCCACCACCGGATTCGGCCGGGAATCGCGGGGGACGTACCAGGCCGCGTTCAAGGCGTTCTGCATGGCCTGGGCAACCCCCAAGGCACCGAAGAGTGCACCCAGTGCGCCGACGACGACCGCCGTGGTGTTTCCCTGCAACTGGGCCCGCTCCACCTGGTCCCCGATGACCGGAACCTGGCGGAAGGCCGACTCCATGATCCGTGCCTGCCACTCGGGATTGTTCTCCAAGGCGTAACCCAGGACCGAGGAGAGCAGGAGCAGCAACGGGAAGATCGAGATGAAACCGTAGTAGGTGATCAATGCCGCGAGATAGGCACCCTGATCATCGATGTACTTGTAGACCACGGCGAGCGGGAGCCCCAACACAGGACGGCGCCGTTGAAGGGCGTCCACCCGACCGGTCACCTTCATCACCGCTCCGCCTGCTCTGCGAGCGGTTTCGACAGGTACCACAGGACCATCTGGCCGCCACCGGACCAACGGGTCCGCCCCCGATCCGCCGAGGAAATCCCACGAACGCAATCCCACCTGGTCAGTTCTCCTCCCATGGCCCGGTGGTACCGGGCCAGCAGCGCCATTTCATCCACGGTCGTCCCGGCACCGACGACCCTTCCCCCCGGACGCAGGGCGCGCCAGGAGGCCTCGACACTGCGCGGGGCCAGTCCTGCGCCGACCGCCACCACAGCATCCGGCAACGGCCGTGACATCTTCGCGGCCGGATCCGGCAGCCGGTCCAGCACGACAGCTCGGCGTCCTCGTCCCATCCCGGTCCACTCGGTCGCGCAGACCCCGGGCCCGCCGACCTCCCACAGACATTCACCCGGTCCGGGATGGAGCGTCGACATGATCAGCGCGAGCGCGGTCCGCGCGGAGAGGTCGCCCTCGCCGCTTTCCCATCCTGGTAGCGGGAAACGGCCGCCGAGCGTCCCGTCCGCGGCCGACGGACGGGAGCCGCCGTCGTCGGCACGGACATCCGTAGCGCGGCAGTCGACGGCGACCACATTCATCCCGGCGTCGATCTCGGCCGTCCAGGTGGCAGCAGACCCTTCCCACCGTTTTTCCTTCGAGGACCCCAGGTCACCCAGGACGGTAAGGAAACTGTCGCCAAAACCTGCATCCACCAGCATCGAGGCCACCGTGGAAGGCGTGTCACGTCCGGCGGAGAGCACGACGAACCGAGCGCCGGGCAGGAAGGTCTCAGGCAGTCCGGCCAGGCCGCCGCCGACGGCGTTGACCACGTCGACGTCCTCCGACGGCCAGCCCAGTCGGGCGCAGGCCAGGGCCACCGAGGAGAGGGTGGGGAGGAAGAGGAGACGGGTGATGCCCAGCTCCGCGACGAGGGTACGTCCGATTCCGTGGACGAGAGGGTCACCGGAGGCGAGGACGACCAGCCCTCGGTCGGCGTGCTCCTCCACGAGAGAGCGGATGTCGCTGCGTAGCGGGCTGCGCCATTCGACACGTTCCGCGCCCAGCCAGGTCGGCAGGTGTTCCAGCAGTCGGGGGCTCCCGACGATCGCCCCTGCCGAACGCAAGGCTTGACGTGCTTCCTCTCCCAACCCGGTCCATCCGTCGGCTCCCACTCCGACCACGACGACCCCTCGTGCGGCGAAGGTCTGCGCCACCCGCCGGGTCACGGTTCCGCACAGCCGCGAGGCGCAGGCACGGGCAGATTCCGCGCCGATACGGCCAAAGCCGAGGAATCGGTCATTCGCACATGGTAATTCTGCTGCAGGCACACTGGTCACCAACGCGCCAGGTCACCAGATGGGCCTTCAGCGCACGAGGTGTCCGTCCGCTCTGAGGGCGTCCTTGACGTCCCCGATCGTCATCGCGCCGAAATGGAAGACGCTGGCGGCGAGGACCGCGTCGGCTCCGGCGCGGACCGCCGGTGCGAAATGCCCGGTCACCCCAGCTCCCCCGCTCGCGATGAGCGGCACGGTGAGCCGAGGACGGACTGATCGGATCAGCTCGAGGTCGAAGCCGTCACGGGTGCCGTCGGCGTCCATGGAGTTCAACAGGATCTCCCCTGCGCCCAGCTCCGCGGCGCGAACGCACCAGTTGAGGGCGTCCAGCCCGGTGCCCCGTCGACCACCGTGAGTGGTCACCTCGAAACCCGAACCGGGCCGGGGGTGCCCGTCCGTGGAGAGCCCGTCGCCGCGGTCCGTCCAGCGGCGGACGTCGGCGGAGAGCACCAGCACCTGGGAGCCGAAGCGGTCGGCGATCTCCCCGATCAGTTCGGGGCGGGCGATCGCCGCGGTGTTCACCCCGACCTTGTCCGCACCGGCACGGAGAAGACGGTCGACGTCGTCGACGGTGCGGACGCCGCCACCGACGGTCAGCGGGATGAAGACCTGTTCGGCGGTGCGTCCCACGATCTCCAGGGTGGTCGCCCGGTCACCACTGCTGGCGGTGACGTCCAGGAAGGTCAGCTCGTCCGCGCCCTGGGCCTCGTAGGCTGCCGCCAGTTCCACCGGGTCGCCGGCGTCACGCAGGTCCTGGAAGTTCACCCCTTTGACCACGCGGCCGGCGTCGACGTCGAGGCAGGGGATGACACGGGTAGCCACACTCACCGGACCAGCGTAGAACCGGATGTGCCTTGTCCGGCGACGGTGTCCATCGGCGGCAGCGTACGATATCGCTATGATTCGCCCAGTGCCTTCCTGGTGGCCGTCCACGCGACGGCACTGAGCAGCACATCCATCCGCCGTCGCCCGTGCGACGGCGGATCCACGTCGGACGCGGGCGATCCTGAGCACAGCGAAGGAAGACCACGTGAGTAATCCCACGCCGCAGACCGACCCCGTCGTCGAAGGCCCCGGCGACTCCCCGGAGGACCAGGCCATGGCCGACTCGGTCAGCGACGCCAGTCTCCGCCGCAGCCAGGCCCGTAGCGCCCAGATCGAGGAGCAGATCGCCGAGGACCCGAGCGGTTTCCGGATGCTCACCGGCGACCGCCCCACCGGCAACCTCCACCTGGGCCATTACATCGGCACCCTGAGCAACCGGGTCCGTTTGCAGGGTCTGGGCCTGGACACCTTCGTCGTCATCGCCGACTACCAGGTGATCACCGACCGGGACGGCGTCGGAGAGATGAAGGAACGCGTCTACTCCCTGCTCACCGACTATCTGGCCGTGGGCCTGGACCCGACCCGCACCACGATCTTCACGCACAGCGCGATCCCCGAGCTGAACCAGCTGATGCTGCCCTTCCTGTCGTTGGTGACCGACTCCGAGCTGCGGCGCAACCCGACGGTGAAGGCCGAGCAGGAGGCCACCGGTGGGCGGGCCCTGTCCGGTCTGCTGCTGACCTACCCGGTGCACCAGGCCGCCGACATCCTTTTCTGCAAGGGCAATCTCGTCCCGGTCGGCAAGGACCAGCTCCCCCACCTGGAGCAGGCCCGGGTCATCGCCCGCCGGTTCGACGAGCGGTTCGGCCGTGCCGACAAGAAGCGCCCGGTCTTCCCCGCTCCCGAGGCGCTGCTCTCCTCAGGGGCACACATCCTGGGCACCGACGGCACGAAGATGTCCAAGTCGAAGGGCAACACCATCGAGCTCGGCATGACCGCCGACGAGACGGCCAAGCGGTTGAAGCGGGCCGTGACCGACTCCGACCGGCACATCACCTACGACCCCGAGAACCGCCCCGAGGTCGCCAACCTGCTGCTCATGGCAGGTCTGCTGTCCGACCGGGACCCGGCCGTACTGGCCGAGGAGATCGGCGACGGCGGTGGCGCCCGACTCAAGGCCGTCGTCACCGAGGCCGTCAACGAGCACCTGGCCCCGATCCGGGCCCGCCGGACCGAACTCGCCGCCGACCCCGGACATCTGCGCGATGTCCTCGCCGACGGAAATGCCCGTGCCCGCGAGGTCGCGACGGCCACCCTCGACGAGGTGCGCACCGCGATGTCCATGAACTATGTCTGAGGTATGACCCAGTCCTCCTCGAAGAACATGGATGTCTCCGCGACGGTGGCCCGGGTCGTCGCCGTCGCGGAACGCCGCGGCCCTCTGGCCGGCCGGAGCACGGTGGTCGCTTTCGACGGACCGGCCGGTGCGGGGAAGACCACGCTGGCCGGCGAGCTCGCCGACGCCTTGTCCTCCGAAGGAGGCTGTGACATCCCGATCGTCCACATGGACGACCTCTACCCGGGCTGGGACGGTTTGTCACCGGCCGTCGACCTGCTGGTGAGGCAGGTCCTGGAGCCCCTCGCCCAGGGTCGTCCGGTCTCGTCCCCGGTCTACGACTGGACGAGGCAGTCCTTCGGCGATCCCCGCCCGCTCCCGGCAGCGCCGTGGATCGTCGTGGAAGGCGTCGGCTGCGGTTCGCGCTCCTGTCGGCCGTACCTGTCCGCCGTCGTCTGGACCGATGCCCCGGAGGAGACCCGCAGGACGCGGGCTCTGCGACGCGACGGCGACGCCTTCCGCCCGTACTGGTACCGCTGGGCGCGGCAGGAGAAAGAACTCTTCGCCCGGGAGAAGACCTGGGAACACGCCGATCTGGTCCTCGACACCGGAGGCGACAGCCCGGACGGACCTGCAGGGCCCACCTCGACGTCAGCAGCACACTCCACTTCCAGGAAGGACCTCCATGCCCAGAACGGCTGACAGCTCTCGCTGGTACGAAGCCGCTTGGGTCGACTGGGGACTGGCGATTCCTCGGCGGGTAGCCCGCCGAGGGCGTTCCTCCCTGCAGACCCGGATCTCCCGGTTGCACAGCCGTTCCTTCTTCATCGTGCAGTGCGCGATCTCCGCGGGAGTCGCCTACTCGGTCGCGCAGGGTCTGCTCGGCCACGAGATGCCGATCTTCGCCGCCGTAGCTGCCCTCATCGTCTTGGGGCAGTCCTTCGGCCAACGGCTGCGTCGGGTCGTCGAGGTAGTGGTCGGGGTCGCCCTGGGCGTCTTCATCGGTGACGCCTTCGTCCACTTCATGGGCGCCGGTTACTGGCAGCTGGCGGTGATCGTCATCACCGCCATGTCGGCGGCCACCCTGCTCGACGCCGGAGTCGGGATGACGGCCACCGCCGGGATCCAGTCGGCCGTCGTCACCATCCTGGTGGCCCCGCCCGGGCAGGCTTTTCTCCGCTGGACCGATGCCGTCATCGGTGGTGGTGTCGCCCTGTTGGCGGCGACGATCACTCCGGCCACGCCGGTGCGGACTCCCCGGTTGAAAGCCGCCGAGGCCCTGGCCGAGATCAGTGCGATCCTGCGGGACACGGTGCGTGCCCTCCGGGAACAGGACCCGGAACGGGCCTCCGCCGCTTTGGAACGGGCCCGCACCACCGAGGAGATCCTGGACGAGCTGAGGGAGAGCGCCGACGCCGGGCTGGCGGTGGTCCGCACCTCGCCCTTCCGTCGCAGGCAGTTGCCCGCGGTCCAGGTGATCGCAGATCTGCTCGATCCTCTCGACCACACGATCCGCAACCTTCGGGTACTGGTCCGCCGAGCGTATGTCGCGGTCTCCGCCGGAGAGGTCGTCTCCAAGGCCTATCTGGACATGGTCGACGGTCTCGCCGAGGCGACCGAGCTGATGGCCGCGAGTCTCTCGGAGCGGGAACTCCCCGAGGCCTCGCGGCTCATCCTGGTGGACCTGGCCGAGATGACCACCTATGTCGACGAGCGCCCTTCGCTGTCCTCGGAGGTGATTCGCGCCCAGGTGCGGTCCATCGTCGTCGATCTGCTGGAGGTCACCGGGCTGCCCTATCAAGAGGCAGTGACCTATGTGCCCAGCACTTTCGTCCTGGTGGACAGACGGGAACCCCAGGTGCAGGACGACCAGGCCTCGGCGAGCCGAGCTCAGTGACCGTCACCCGTCTCCTCGCCGAGGGCCGAGCCCTGCTTCCGGTTCCGCGGCCGAGGAATGCACTTCCACCAGTGCAGCCAAGCGCGCTGCCAGGGCCTGGGCATGGGCACCGTCGGCTTTCTGGATCGCCATGACGGCGACCGTATCGGCGTCGGACAGGTCCAACCTCGCCCAGGGCGCGGCACCGCCGTACTGGACCCGGACGATCTGGGTCCAGTCGACCGTCCTGGTCAGCAGCAGATTCCGTACGACGATCCCCTCTGGTGAAGGGGTCGCCCTGATACTGGCGAATCGCCAGATGAACCAGGCGATGGCTGCTCCACTCACGAAGATCATCGTCCGGTCGAGAATCCCCCAGTCCGCTTTCTGTCCTTCACGTCCCGGCACGGTGATCGCCGCATAGGTGAAGGCCACCAGCACCATCGCCGACAGTGCGAGTGCCACCGCGGCCCCCCGGCGCGGACGCATCACGGCGTAGGGATCGAAGGGGCGCGGAGCGTCACCTGGCTCGGGCGCGGTGCTGTTCACAAGCACACGCTACTCATCTTGACGTCGGTGTGACCGCGTACGCACAGACGAACTCGTGACCGGCGTCCGTGATCACACCGGGAAGGTCATAGACGGCAGGCCGAGATGTCGGTGACGAGGATGCCGCGGGCACCCATGGCGTACAGCTCGTCCATCACCCGGTTCACCCCGGCGCGGGGCACCATCGCCCGGACCGCGACATAGCCCTTGTCGTGCAACGGGCTGACCGTCGGCGATTCCAACCCAGGGGTGACCGCGCAGGCCCGTTCGACGAGTTCGACCCGGACGTCGTAGTCGACCATGACGTAGGTGCGGGCGGTGATGACTCCCTGCAGGCGGCGCTGCAGGACGCCCATCGCCGGGGATTCAGCCGTGTCCGGGCGGGCGATGAGCACCGCCTCACTGCGCAGGATGGGCTCCCCGAAGACCTCCAGCCCTTGGTTCCGCAGGGTGGTCCCGGTCTCCACGACATCGGCGATCACATCGGCGACACCCAACATGATGGAGGTCTCCACGGCCCCGTCGAGACGGACGACCTCCGCGTCCACTCCGTTGGTGGCCAGATGGTCCCGGACCAGGACGGTGTAGCTGGTGGCGATGCGTTGGCCGGCCAGTTCGGCGACCGAGGATGCCGCGCCGGGGCGGCCGGCGAATCGGAAGGTGCTGCGGGCGAAACCCAGGGACATGGTCTCCACGGCTTCGCTCCCCGAGTCCAGGAGCAGATCACGGCCGGTGATCCCGCCGTCGAGGGTCCCCGAGCCGACGTAGACCGCGATGTCCCGGGGCCGCAGGTAGAAGAATTCGATGTCGTTGTCGACATCGGTCAGGACCAGTTCCTTGGAGTCACGGCGGACTTTGTACCCGCATTCCTTCAACATGACGGCGGCGGACTCGGCCAGGCTCCCCTTGTTGGGGACAGCAATACGTAACACGGTCTTTCCTCTGGTTGGTGTAGGTCTGTACTCGACAAAGCAGCGCGATGGCGTCGGGCGCCACCGGTCACAGATGTCGGTACACGTCCTCCAGGGTCAGACCTTTGGCGATCATCATGACCTGCACGTGGTAGAGCAGTTGGCTGATCTCGGCGGCAGTTTCCTCGTCGGACTGGAATTCGGCGGCCATCCAGGACTCGGCGGCCTCTTCCACGATCTTCTTGCCGATGAAATGGACCCCGGCGTCGAGTTCCGCAACGGTGCCGGAACCGGCAGGGCGGGTGCGGGCCTTCTCGGCCAACTCGGCGTAGAGGTCGTCGAAGCTCTTCACGTGCGTCAGGCTACCGGCCGCGACCGTCATCACGTGTCGTGGCCCGTATCCCGGTCCGTGGCCTCGCTCTTCCCGGTCCGGTCCCGTCCGGGGTCAGTCGGGGCAGGCGTCCACCGCACGCAGGACGGTCGCGGTGGCCAGGGCCGTCATGCCTGCTTCGTAACCTTTGGACTCCCGTGAACCGTGCACTCCGGAACGGTCGCGGGCCTGCATCTCATTCTCGCAGGTCAACACCCCGAACCCGATCGGGACGCCGGCCGCGGTCGACACCCGGGACAACCCCTGGGTGACCGACTGCGCCACGTATTCGAAATGAGGGGTCCCGCCCTTGAGGATGATCCCCAGGGCTACGAGAGCGTCATACGGCTGATGGACCAGCCGGGCGCAGACCACCGGAAGCTCGAAGGCACCGGGGACCCGCACGATGTCCGGTTCGTGGACACCATGTTCGGACAGGGCCAGCTTCGCGCCCTCGAGCATCCCCTCCATGTACTCCCGGTGCCATCTGGCTGCGACGATCGCGACCCGCAGGCCGCTTCCTTCGACATCCCACCCCGCGTACGTATCGTCCTGAGCACCCATCCGGGGACCTCCTCGCGCCGGCCGCGATCGTGTGCGGCGACAACACCGTGACCGGTACGGGCACGGTGTCCCCATATCGTCACGGGAACGGCGGACCTTCGGTTCTCCACCGCAGAAGACGCCGTGGACGAACGACGAATCGGCCCGCCACCGCGCCGCCGGCGTGATCAGGCAGGTCGTACTGCGCTCGTCGGTGGCGGGGATTCAACTCCCTGATCGGGGTATTCCGCCCTGGTAGCCCGCACCCACACGGAGAACCCGTAGAGCACCAACGCCCCGTAGACCGCGTAGAGCACCGCGCTGGGGTAGTACGTACTGTGCCAGAGCAAGGGCACTCCGACCAGGTCGACCGCGATCCAGCAGAGCCAGAAGTCGTTCCACCCCCGGGCCATGGCGAAGGTCGCCACGATCGAGCCGGTGAAGATCCACGCATCGGTCCAGTAGTACCAACGCGGAGCCGGCCATCCGGCGCCCACAGCGGCGAAGACACCCTGGGCGACCACGACGCCCACCGCCCACACCGCGAGATAGACCATGCGTTCCCGGAAGGACGCCCACCGAGGGGTGATCGCCGGTGCGTCCTTGGCCCGACCTCGACTCGTCTGACGCCATCTCCACCAGCCGTAGACGCTGGTCATGATGAAGAACACTTGGCGGGCCGACTGCCCGAACAACGGGAACCGGCCATCGTCCAGGCTCAACGCCGTCCCGAAGAAAACGGTGAACAGCAGGACGTTGCCGATGATCCCCGCCGGCCAGGCCCACACCCGTCGGCGCAGGCCACCGACAGCCGAGACGAAGCCGAAACCGTTACCGATGATCTCCCTCCAGTACAGCGGATAACCCCCGACGCTGATCTTGGCTTCGAAGAGATCACGCAGGATGTCGATCACCGTGGAACTCCTTGGCCCACCGGCGGTCCAGGATGCCCGGACAAGATCGCCGCCGTGGCCACTGCTGCCTGCGCAGCCTCCCGCCCCTTGTCCTCGATCGAACCCGGTAAACCGGCCCTCGCCCGAGCCTGTTCCTCATCATCGCAGGTCAACACCCCGAACCCGATCGGGATGCCGGTCGTCACCGACACCTGGGTGATACCGGTGGTCGCGCCGGAACAGACGTAATCGAAGTGCGGGGTCCCCCCGCGGATGACGACCCCCAAGGCGACCAGGGCGTCGTAGGAGGACGCCAGCCGGGCACAGGCCACCGGGAGTTCGAAAGTCCCCGGGACCCGTACCAGGTCGACCTGCGGACAACCGGCCTCGGCCAGGGCCCGGGTGGCCCCCGCTATCAGACCGTCCATGATCTCGTCGTGCCAGCTGGACGCCACGACGGCCACGCGCAGCGCGCCGGCGTCGGGGGTCAGGGTCGGGGAACCGTGTCCGGCCATGGTCAACCTTCCGTAGGAGGGGCGGGTGAAGGAATGTGCTGGTCCTGGGAGAGAAGATGCCCCATCCGGTCACGTTTCGTGGCCAGATAGGCGACATTGGCCGGGTTCACCCCGACGTGGTGCTCCCGACGGGAGAGGATCTCGAGGCCGAATCCCTGCAGGGCCGTGATCTTCGACGGGTTGTTGGTGAGCAGGTCGAAAGGACCGACACCCAGGTCGGCGAGGATCGCCGCCGCGCCCCCGTACTCGCGGTCGTCGACCGGCAGGCCGAGACGCACCTGGGCGTCGACCGTGTCCACCCCCTGGTCCTGGACCTCGTAGGCGGACACCTTCGACAACAGGCCCACGCCACGCCCCTCGTGACCGCGGACGTAGACCACGACCCCGCCCTGGGTCGAGACTGTCTCCAGAGCCGACTGCAGCTGCGGCCCGCAGTCGCAGCGCAAGGATCCCAGTGCGTCTCCGGTCAGACATTCCGAATGCACCCGCACCACAGGGCGTTCCCCCAACCCCAACGGGCTGACCAGGGCCAGGTGCTCCGCTCCCGTGACCAGGTCGGCATAACCGATCATCCGGAAGACCCCATGTGCGGTGGGCAGCTGAGCCTCCCCACGACGAACCACCCGGTGTGCTCCGGGGCGGCGTGCAAGGGCACCGGCTACGGTCTGCGACACACCCGTCGGGCGGTCCGCGTCCTGAGCCTGAGCCAACCAAGTCTGCAACTCGACGATCGTGATCACCGGCAGTTGATGGGCCTCTCCCAGGCGCAGTACGTCACCGGCTCGCATCATCGTCCCGTCGTCGTGGACGAGCTCCGCGATCGCCGCTACCGGGGACAACCCGGCAGCCCGGGCCAGTTCGACACCGGCCTCGGTGTGACCGGCTCGAGCCGCGACCCCTCCGGGATGCGCCCGCAAGGGCAGGACGTGTCCGGGTCGGACGAACTGCTCAGGACCGGACGACGGATCGGCCAGCAGACGGATGGTCCGGGCCCGGTCCGCCGCGCTGATACCGGTACTGACCCCGGTGGCGGCATCGCAGCTGACCGCATAGGCCGTGCCCCGCGGGTCCTCGTTGTCGACGACCATGGGGGGAAGCCCGAGCTCGTCGGCACGTTCGGCCGTCATCGGCACGCAGACATAACCCGAGCTGTGTCGGATCGTCCAGGCCAGCCATGAAGTGGTCAAGGTCTGCCCGGCCAGGACGACATCGCCCTCGTTCTCCCGGTCGGCGCTGTCCAGGACCAGGACCGGCCGGCCGGCGCGCATCGCCGCCAGCGCCGCCTCGATGGTCGCGAATCCGGTCCCCACCATGTTCTCCCCCATCTCCGATATCCCCGGTATCGATTCCCCTGCTCGTGCCGTCACCTGCGGTGACACCATCCGGCTCTGCTCATCTCCCCGACGGCCGGTCACGGCCTGCTCCCCTCGTCGGCCGCCGGTCCCCCGACGCGATCCACCGCGGACGGGGCTCGGCCCAGAATCCGCTCGACGTACTTACCGAGGACATCGACCTCGATGTTCACCACAGACCCCACCTGGAGCTCGCCCAGGGTCGTGTCCCGCAAGGTGGTAGGAATCAGGCTGACGGCGAAGGTCTCTTCGGTGAGCCCGGAGACCGTCAGGGACACGCCGTCCACGGTGATCGACCCCTTCAGGACCACGTACCGGGCCAGTTCGACCGGCAGCGAGAAGGTCAGCACCTCCCAGTCCTGACCCGGTTCCCGCCCCAGACAGGTGGCGGTACCGTCCACATGGCCCTGGACGATGTGTCCCCCGAACCGCCCCTGGGCCGACATCGCCCGTTCCAGGTTGACCGGGCCACCCACCTCGACCGTGCCGAGGCTGCTGCGGTCCAGGCTCTCCTGCATCACATCGACGGTGAACTCCTCGTCCTCGTGGCCGGTCACCGTCAGGCAGACCCCGTTGACCGCGACAGAGGCGCCACGGACGGCGTCCGTCGTGACCAGCGGCCCGCGGATCCGCAGCACCACCGAGTCCGTGCGATGTTCCATCGCAGTGACTCGGCCGATCTCCTCGACGATTCCGGTGAACATGAACAGCCTCCTCAGTCGACAGGGTTCAGAATCAGACGGATGTCGTCGCCGAGACGCGCCACATCCTGGAGTTGCAGGCGGTATGCCTCGGCCAAGGTGGTGATCTGGGGACCGAACAGAGCAGACGGTCCCGCGCCCAACAACATCGGGGCGATATAGGCGACCACCTCGTCGACGAGCCCCGCCTCGAGGAAGGCCCCGGCCAACGTGGGCCCGCCCTCGAGCCAGACATGGCGGATCTCCCGCTCGTGGAGTTCGGCCAGGACCTCGGCAGGGTCGTGGGTGTGCAGGAAGAGGGTCGGTGCGCTGCCGTCTCGCAGATGAGCGCCGTCGGGCAGGTCTCGATGCCCCACGACCACCCGGTAAGGCTGTCGGCCGGTCAGCGCGCCATAGGAGTCCCGCACGGTCAGTTGAGGGTCGTCCGTCAAGGCGGTCCCCGTCCCGACCACGATGGCCCCGCACTGGGACCTACGTTCATGGACGTCGGCCCTGGCCTCTTCGCCAGTGATCCACTGGCTGGTGCCGTCCACAGCCGCCGAACGGCCGTCGAGCGTGGCCGCGTACTTCCAGGAGACCACCGGCCGCCCCAGGTACATCGCCCACGACCAGAAGGCGTTCAAAGCTGTCGCTTCCTCGGCCAGGACCCCCGACTCCACGGCGATCCCGGCCTCGGCGAGTACCTGCGAACCTCCGCCGGCCTGTTCAGTGGGGTCTTCCTGGGCGAAGACCACCCGGGAGATGCCGGCACCGATCAGAGCCTCCGTACACGGCCCGGTGCGACCCCGGTGGCGGCACGGTTCGAGAGTCACGTACAAGGTGCCGCCCCGCGCCCGCGTCCCGGCCTGGATGAGTGCGCCGATCTCGGCGTGCGGGGTCCCCGAACCGCGATGATGGCCGACCGCCACCAGGTGTCCGGAGGCATCGGTGATCGCCGCCCCCACCTGCGGATTGGGGTCGGCCGCCGGACCTAGCACGGCTGCAGCCAGCGCGATGCGCATGAATTCCTCGTCGGCGGTGCTCGACACCCTCGTCCCTCCTGCTCCTCGACCATGCTGTCGAGCTCCGGGGACGGGCGGAGGATCGGTGAACGCGTAGTCGAGCCCCTCTTCGGGGAAGGCAGTACACGGCCGGACCTCCGCGCTCTGCCCCCGGTGTCCGACGCAGGCTCCTGGCGAAGCACCCCGTCGAGGACCCATCGGGTCCGAACACAGGACGAGCACGTCCGAAGACGTGCTCGCGTAGGGCTACGACGACGTAGTCACCGCCGCCGAACCACCATCTCAGGTGGCCACGTGCGCCTCCCATCCGGACTTTCACCGTCGGTTCCGGACTTTCACCGGATCCACCGTGAACTCGCGAGCGAGGACAACGGGTCGCGGACTATCACCGCCGGCTCGGAATTTCACCGACCCCGGAGCACGTGATCCCCAGTATGCCACCGTGCAGGTGTCTGCTGCGAATGAATCATATTTTTCCTGATTCGACCGTTCGACGACGAAGAAGACCGCTCATGGCAGAGGTGGGACCGTGGACATCCACGAACGAGCCCCTTGCCAGGACACCCGGGAAGAGGCCGTCCTCGCCGCCAGGCCCACCGCTTCCCCAAGATCCATCCCCGCAGCCAATCCGGCCGCGAGCGCTCCGTGAAAGGCGTCCCCCGCACCCAGGGTGTCCACTGCCGTCACCTGCGGCGGGGTCACCCGTCCTCGTTCTCCACTCGACGTGGTCCAACGGATGTCCCCCGGGCCGTCGGTCATCACCGCAGCCTTCGCCCCCGCGGCCAAGACCAGTTCCATCGCCGCGTCCGGCGACCCCGCCAGCGCAACCGCGTAATCGGCAGAGCCGGCGACGATGTCCAACATCGGCATCCACCCCTGGACGTGGGATTTGACGCTTCCGGCATCGACCAGGGTGATCGCAGACGCCTCGCCCCTCCCCCGGGAGCAGTGCACCGACCTGAGCGCGCCCTCCGCCGCGACGGGATGGTGGCCGTCCACGAGCAGAACACCTGCCGTTTCCACGGCCAGAGTTGCCTGGGCGTCCAAGGGCCACGAGGTCGACAAGGCCCCCGGCGCGACAACGGTCCGTTCGCCGTCTTCACCCACCAGACAGGAAGCGACCGGCAACTGCCAACCGACCGGAGCCAGGTCGATCAGACGCACATTCCACTCCGCGAGTTCGGCGCGGACCAGCTCGGCCGCGGCGCCGCGCCCGACCCCGGTGACCAGCGTGGCCGAGCCCGACAACCGGGCAGCACAGATGGCGGCATTCGCTGCGGGACCCCCGACGGTGACCTCGGCCGAGGAGGACACCGCCTTGCACCCCCAGAGCACCGGCCCACGCACCCGTTGGACCACGTCCAAGACGGTGAGCCCGACGCAGGTCACTCCGCCCCGGCTCGTCCCGTCCGCCCTGCCCGTCCCTGGGCACGAGCTCATCCTGCCTCCTCCTCGGACAGGGCCATCCGGACCACGAAATCTCCTCGGCTCCGGGTGCCCCGCACCAGTTTCGCGTTCTCCGCGTCAGCGCCCACCGTGACCCGCGCCCGGGCCTGGGCCCGGCTCAGACCGTAATGGGCATGCCGGTTGACCAGACGGAGGATCCTGACACGTTCAGGGACCTCCACGAACCACACCTCGTCGCACAGCTCGCGGGCCTGGGCCCAGGGACGCTCAGGCAGGAGCAGATAGTTCCCCTCGGTGATGACCACCTTGGTCGACGGACGCACCGGGACGGATCCGGCCACCGGGTCCTCCAACTCACGCCGGAACTCCGGAGCCCAGATCGTCTGGTCGTCCTCGCTGCGCAGGCGGCGTAGGAGCGTCAGATATCCCTCGACGTCGAAGGTGTCCGGCGCACCGCGGCGAGTGGCCCGTCCCATCCGGGAGAGCGCCGAGCGGGACAACTGGAAACCGTCCAGACCGACCACTGCGGCATCGACGCAACAGGCCGCCAGATAATCGGCGTAGACGGTCTTGCCCACCCCCGGCGCCCCGGTGATACCAAGGACGACTCGGCCAGGTGATCGCTCGACCAGACGTACCAGCCGGGTCCAGGCCTCGTCCTCGTCGAGGACGATCTCTTCACCGAGCTGTTCGTCCTCGATCACGACACGGGTTCCCGCGACCTCCTCGGCGTCTTCGTCATGTGCGAGTGCCTTAGGCGAAGATCCGTTCACAGATGCGACTCCTCCCTGGCGAACCGTGCCGAGGGCGCCGTGAGGAATCCCCCCAGCAACACTCGGACAGACATCAGAAGTGTTGCTGCACAGATTAGTTGCCAGAGGTCAGTCGACCGGTTCTTCCGCTTTCAGCGGTGGGCGTGTCGGCCCGCCAGGTCTCGTAACTCCGCCACCCGTCCGGAGACGTCCTCGGCTCCGTAGACCGCGGAGCCCGCGACGAAGACATCCGCGCCGGCCTCGGCGCACTGTTCGATCGTCGAGGCGGAGACCCCACCGTCGACCTGGACCCAGATCTGCCCCCCGTGGCGACGGACCGACTCCCGGACCGCTCGCACCTTCGGCATCTGGTCGGCCATGAAGGACTGCCCACCGAAACCGGGCTCCACCGTCATCACCAAGACCATGTCGACCTCCGGGAGCAATTCCTCGTAAGGCTCCCACGCCGTTCCCGGCTTCAAAGCCATCGACGCCCGCGCGCCGGCCGCCCGGATGGCCCTGGCCACGGAGACCGGGTCTTGCGCCGCCTCCACGTGGAAGGTGACGCTCCCCGCCCCGGCTTCCGCATAGGCCGGCGCCCACCGGTCAGGGTCCTCGATCATGAGATGGCAGTCCAGCGGAACCGGACTCACTTTGAGCAATGACTCCACGATCGGGAGGCCCAAGGTCAGATTCGGCACGAAATGGTTGTCCATGACATCCACATGGGCCCAATCAGCGTCACGGATCGCCTCCAACTCGGACTGGAGATTCGCGAAATCGGCGGAAAGGATGCTGGGCGAGATCTGCACCCGGACATCCTACTGAGCGGCGCAGCGCCCCCTCCACGGTTGGCTCCGACCTCGCCCGGCAACCCGGAGGCCGCGCACCCTCACGACGTCCGACGCAACAAAGCCGCGAACATCCCATCCGTACCGTGAAGGTGTGGCCACAACTGCACCGACGCACCCTCCCCCGTCCGGTCGACACGTCCGTCGGACACCTCGGCGAACACCGCCCCGGTATCCAACTCCTCGACCCCGACACCCCTCGCCTGCGCCCGCTTCATCGCGTCGGCCACGACGAAACGGGTCTCCGCCAGATGAGGACTGCAGGTGGCGTAGAGCACGACACCGCCCACCCGGACCGCTGCCAACGCCGAATCGAGCAGCTGCCCCTGGACCGCGGTCAAAGCCGCCACGTCCTGCGCGGAACGACGCCACCGCGCCTCGGGACGACGCCGCAATGCGCCCAGTCCCGTACACGGCGCGTCCACCAGCACGCGGTCGTAGACGCCAGGCTCGAGCTCGCCGATCTCCCGTCCGTCCCCCACCCCCACGTAAACCTCCGTGCCGGCCTGGACAGCGGCAGCCACGGTCTGACGTACCAGACGCGCCCGGTGCTCACTCACCTCGTTGGCGAAAAGGACCGCAGGATGGCTCGCGGCCAGTGCCGCCAGCAAACCGGCTTTCCCTCCCGGACCGGCGCACATGTCCAACCACTGCTCCGACGACGGGTCGCCGTCGTCGGCCGCGCCCTCCTCGCGCGGCACCGGCAACAGCGGCGCCGCCGCCAGCGCCAGGGCCACCAACTGGCTCCCCTCGTCCTGCACCGCGGCCCGCCCCTCACGCACCGCCGGAATCGCCCCGGGATCTCCTCCTGCGGTCAGCACCGCCGCCGTCCGCACTGTCGTGGACGCCTCCGCACCCGCCGCGACGAGCTCGTCGACCCCGGCCAACCCCGGCCGGGCCACCAAGGAGACCGCCGCCGGGGCATTGTCCGCACTCAGGAGCGCAGCCAGCGCCTCGTCGGCCTCCGCTGCCGTCACCGAGCCATGCCCGATCAGCGCCGAGCGCAACGCGCGCACGATCCACTCCGGATGAGAGGTCTCCACGGCCAGCCGAGCCCCGGCGTCGGCGCCCTCACCGGGGGAGACGTCACGCAGCCACGCCTCCCGGTCCTGCTCGCTGATACGGTGCATCACCGCGTTCACCAGACCCGACACCCCCGTGCCATGGGTCTGCCGGGCCAAGGCCACAGTGGTGTCACAAGCGGCGTGGACCGGAACCCGCATGCCCAGCAGCTGATGCGCCCCGAGACGCAGGACGTCCACCACCGAATCGTCCAGCTTCGACAGCGGCCGCCCGGCCGCCCGAGCCACCACGAGATCGTAGAAGCCCCGCATCCGGGTGCTCCCGTAGACCAGCTCCGTCGCAAAAGCGGCATCACGACCGGTCACCTGCGCGGCGCGTAGACGCTTCGGCAGCTCGAGGTTGGTGTAGGCCCCCTCGGCGACTGCTCGGGCCACCTCGTATGCCACCAGACGCGCCCGGTCGACCTCCCGATGCCGCTGCGCCGGGCGGGTCACCGACCGACGTCGCGGTCCTCGGTACGGAGCCGAAGCCTCCGTCGAAGATCGTCGTCCTCCCCCACGCTCCGAGCCCGACCCGCTCCGTCCGGCTTCGCCGGATCCGCCACGCCTCGTACCCGACACGTTCACTCTCCCAGGATCTCGTCGGTCATGACCCGCGCACCACGAGCCCAATCGGCTGCCGCCATAGGCCGTTTGCCCTGCGGTTGAACCGTCCCCAGCCGCACCGGAGTCGTTGCCGTCCCGACGAAGACATCCCGCCGGGTCACCACCATCGCCCCGGGGGAAACCGGTCTGACCTGGTCGTCGTCGACCGGGATGACCGGGCCCAACTTGATCCGACCGCCCCGGAAAGTGGTCCATGCCCCCGGGGCAGGAGTACAACCCCGGATGCGACGGTCCACCGCCGCCACCGGCATACCCCAACGCACCCTGGCGTCCTCGGTCGTCAGCTTCGGCGCGAGGCTCACCCCGTCCGCAGGCTGAACCACCGGTGAGGCCGCTCCGGACTCCACCGCGTCGAGCGTCGCCACCAGCAAGGACGCGCCCGCTGAGGCCAGCCGATCCAAGAGTTCCCCAGCGGTGTCCTGCGGACGCACCGGTTCGGTCATCGCCCCCAGCACTGGCCCGGTGTCCAGGCCTTCCTCCAACAGGAAGGTACTGGCGCCGGTGAACTCGTCACCGGCGATCACCGCGTGCTGCACCGGCGCAGCGCCCCGCCACGCCGGCAACAACGAGAAATGCAGATTGATCCATCCGTGGGTCGGGACGGCCAGGACCGGAGCAGGCAGAAGATTGCCGTAGGCGACCACCGGGCAGGCTTCGGGTGCCAGCTCAGACAACCGGCGAAGGAACTCCGGATCACGCGCCGACACCGGGGTCAGCACTTCCACCCCGGCCTCGAGCGCCTGTTCCTTCACCGGACTGGGGCGGAGCGTACGACCCCGGCCCGCAGGCGCGTCCGGACGGGTGACCACGGCGGCCACCTCATGAGAAGAATCCAGCAAGGCCGACAGCGAGGGCACCGCGACCTCGGGGGTACCTGCGAAAACGAGACGCATTCCTCACCACCCCCGACCGAAGGTCGGGTGGGGACTGACCTTCACCGTCGGTGGCGTCGTCCCGGCCCACTCGGCAGCCCGGATCGCCTTCATCGCCAGACGGCGTTGCTCACGGTCCAACCTGTCGACGAACAGGATGCCGTCCAAGTGATCGGTCTCGTGCTGCAGACAGCGCGCCAACAGCTCCGTCCCCTCCACCCGGACCGGCTCCCCGTACATGTCCACTCCGGTGGCCACCGCGCGCAGCGCACGCGGAGTGTCCACGTAGACACCGGGGATGGAAAGACATCCCTCGTCCCCCTCCTGTTGTTCCTCGGAGAGGTCGAGCACCGGGTTGCACAGGTGACCCAGCTGACCATCGACCCACCAGGTGAAGACCCGCAGGCCCACCCCGATCTGAGGTGCGGCCAGACCGGCCCCAGGAGCGTCGCGCATCGTGTCGGTCAGGTCCTCGACGAGCTTGCGCAGTTCCTTGTCGAAATCGACGACCGGTGCAGCAGGGGTGCGCAGCACGGGGTCGCCGAACAGCCGGATGTCCTGGACAGCCACGAGTCTCCTTCAGCGAAAAGAACGGAAACCACCAGTTTACGGGGCCTCGCGCCGCCTCTCGCTGTTCGTCGTCCAGTGCTCGGGCTCCGCACCGGGAGCGCTGGCCACCGCCGTCCCGCCCGTGCGCGGCTCCGCCTGCTGGGGTTCGATCGTCGCAGGTTCGACCACCGGGGCCTTCGGGGAGTCCGCACCCACCGGAGTACTCCGACGCATCGTCCTGACCGCCGGTACCCCCAGCGCCGCGGCGACCACCGCGAGGAAGAAGACACCCGAACCGATCAGCGTCGGTTCAGGTCCGGCGATCTCGGCCGCCGGGCCCACCGCGAGCTGCCCCAGCGGCAAGGCCACGAAGGATCCCAGGCTGTCGTAGGCAGTGACCCTGGAGAGATACCGTTCCGGGACGTTCTCGTGGATGGCTGTCTGCCAGGTGATCATGAACACCTGCACCCCGGCGCCCGCCACCAGGCAGCAGACCATGACCACGACCAACGACGGGTGCATGGCCAAGGCGAACAACGGCAGCGCCAAGGCTGCCATCCCGACCATCCCGACCAGCAAGGGACGCACGATCCGCGCCCGCAACATGATCAGGGTGCACACCAGCAGACCCACCGCCTCAGCGGAGACCAGCATCCCCCAACCCTGCTCTCCGATCCCGGGATCGCTCTTGGCCACCATCGGCCCCAAGGTCGCCCACGCGCCGGCGTGCACCGCGTTCAATACGCCGCAGGCCAGGACGATCACCCACAACCAGGTGAAGGAGATGAACTCGGCCCATCCCGAGCGCAGCTCCTTCCACATCGTCGACCTCTCCCGGTCCGTAGCCGCGCTGACCCGGACGAAAACCATACAGAAGGCGGCCAACGCCCAGGTCAAAGCATCGAACGCCAGCGCCCACCCGGCCCCTACCGTCACCACCAGAAGGCCGGCCAGCGCCGGGCCGATCACCGCGAGGACACTCCGGCTGAAGGCCAACAGGGCGTTGGCCTGCTGCATCACCGCCCGGTCCACGATCTGTGGCACCATCCCCTGGATGGCCGGCATCGTGAAGGCCGTCATCGCCCCGTTGAGCGCCTCCAGGACGATGACCGACTCCAAACGGGCCTGACCGGTGATCACCAGATAGGCCACCAACCCTTGGGTCGCTGCCGAGGCCACGTGGGAGAGCATCAGCACCGTCGACCTCGAGAAACGATCCGCTACGACCCCGCCGACCAGCAGAAGCACCACCAAAGGGATGCTCCGCGCGGCCAGCACCTGCCCCAGCGCGGTCACGGACGACGTCATCTCCAGCACCGCGAAAGCCAAGGCGATCGGCGCCATCACCGACCCAGCCGTGGAGATGAACCTCCCCACGAAGAACCACACGAATCGCGCGTCCTTCAGCGGCGCGAACGCGAGACTCCCGCCCATCCGCCGTCTCCCTAGGTCGTCGCTCCAGCACAGTGGCAGCCTCCCCCACGACCGACATGCCCAGCCTAGGACAGGAAAGGCTCGAACGACCTGACGAAGAACACTCTTGACGCGCGCTTGACCTCAGCTTTCCCTTACTCAGAAGTCAACGACCCCGACCCGGACGGACACCAGATCCGACTCTGCCCGGGCTCCCCGGACCGCCCGGGCAGCATGCAGACCTCGGGCGACCTGTATGCCGAGCTCGTGTGGGGCACGCAAGAGCAGATGGACATCGTCGCTGTCCGGTACCGGAAGCGGTCCCAGCCGTTCGACCTCCGACGGAAGACGAGCGATCTCGACTAGGTCGGACACAGCTCGACGTCGTCCCCTCAAGGAAGCCACCCAGGCGGTGGGCGGCAGGTGCAGCTCAGCGCGCTCGGCCAGCTCCCGGCCGGCGAACCACTCCGGCGCCCACCGTGCCAAGGCCTCCACCGCGGGCACGGCCGACGTCTCGGGTACCCCGGCCAGAACCACTCGGCCGCCCGGGCCGGCCAGACAGGCAGCCCCCATCCATCGGCGCAGGGCCTCTTCGCCCGCGTCGAGCACCGGACGGTCCAGACTTGCCCAGGCGTCGAGCAGGAGCACCGCCGCGTAACCCAGATCGGCGCGCGGTTCTGCTCCGGGAGTGGCCACCACCACTGCCGGCCGTGCCTCGACGGACCCCACCAGCGAGCCCGCCCTGGAGTACAGCACCGGCACCCCGGGGAAGGCCCGGCCCAGTTCCTCCACCGTCCGTTGGGCGCCCATCACCCGGATCCGCAACCGGAACGCTCCGCACAGCACACAGCAGAAATCCGCCGCGGACCGCCCGCACCATCGGCAGCTCGCCACCGACGCGCCTTCCTGCCAACTCAACGGGCCGGAGCACTCCGGACATCGAGCCGGCGCCCGGCACCGTTCACAGGACAGCGCCGGAATATATCCCCGTCGAGGCACCTGCACCAGCACCGGCCCCGTCTCCAGGGCTGCTCGGGCCGCCCGCCAGGCGATCCCGGGCAGATGGGCGCGTGCAGCAGGCCCGTCGCGTTCCTCGTCCAGTCCTTCGCCGGCGATGCGCACCTTGGGTGCCGCGACCCGACGCTCCTCTCGGCCTGCCAGGACGTCCTTCAACCGCCCCTGCTCGACCAGGGCCTGTACCGCAGCGGTACGGGTCACTCCGCCGACCAGGACCGAGGCCCCGGCCAGTTCGGCCTGAGCCAGCAGGATCTGGCGGACGTGAGGATACGGAGATCTCTTCTCCACATGGTTGCTGTCCCCGTCGTCCCACCAAGCCACCAGGCCGAGGTCCGCGACCGGGGCGAAAGCCGCGGCCTTCGTCCCCACCACGACCCGGACGTACCCGCGCAGGATCTTCAACCATGCGCGGTACCGGGCCTCCGGTCCGGAAGCCGCGGTGAGCACCACGTGACGGCCCGTCCCCAGTAACCGGGTCAGTTCTCGGTCCACCAGTTCCACGTCCCGACCGTTCGGGAGGACGATCAGTGCGCCGCGTCCCCCGGTGAAGGCCGCCCGAGCGGCCTCGGCCAGAGCCGCAGGCCAGTCGAGCGTCGGATCGTGGCGGGTCGTGGCGGTCCAGGCCGCAGAAGCGTCCTCCCCGCTGGCCAGCCTGCGCAGCAAGGTCTCACCGGCCGGATAGATCGACCATGCCGATCGTTCCGGCGCGGGAGGAGGTTCAGTCAGGCTCTCGGGTGCGCGCAACTGTTTCTCGGCCCGGGCGTGTCGAGGGGGAACCGCGAGCCGGGCGACATCGGCGAGAGTCCCCGCCTGTTCGTCGGCGATCCGGCGTGACAGCCGGGCCAGCTGACCGGTCAGAACCGTTTCCGGGCTCACCACCCTGCGGAGCGGGGACAGACGTCCCTCGTACTCGGGGCGGGACCGCCGCTCCAGCAGATATCCGTTCGTCTCGCGGCGCGAGAAGAGCACCTTCACCCGGACGCCGGGTTGGGCGGCTTGATCCAGTTCGGCGGGAATCGCGTACTCGAACCCCCTGTCCAGGTGGGGCAACGGAAGGTCCAGAGCCACCACGGCGACCGGGTCCTCCTCGGCCAGCGGGATGTCGTTGTGCACCAGTACCGGTGACCGGAGCTCGTCCAGTGGGATCAGGGCCTCGTCCACTGCTCCCCACATCCCCTCGTGGTCACTCTGCCCGACGACGGTATTGCGTCCGTCCCCGTGGCCTGGTCCCTGCCCATGAAGGATGTTCTACCGCATCCACCCGACAGGCCAGAGGACCGCCGGACCGGTATCCCCGGATGTCCGACGGCCCCCTGACCCGAATCGGGGCTACGACCTCGACTCAGCCGATCGCGCGGCGAAGCTCCTCGACCCGGTCGGTCTTCTCCCAGGTGAAAGCATTCGTCACATCCGGCACGGAGGTGCGTCCGAAGTGCCCGTAGGCCGCGGTGGGCCGGTAGATGGGCCGCAACAACTCCAGCTCCTCGATGATCGCGGCCGGACGCAGGTCGAAGACCTCGAGGATCGCTTTCTCCAGGACCTCGACCGGAACCTTCTCGGTGCCGAAGGTCTCCACGTACAGGCCGACCGGCTGGGCCTTCCCGATCGCGTAGGCCACCTGAACCTCGCACCGGCGGGCCAGCTCGGCCGCCACCACGTTCTTGGCCACCCATCGGGTCGCATAAGCCGCGGAACGGTCAACCTTGCTCGGGTCCTTCCCGGAGAAGGCACCCCCACCGTGACGAGCTGTCCCGCCGTACGAGTCCACGATGATCTTGCGTCCGGTCAGACCGGCGTCTCCCATCGGACCGCCGATCTCGAAACGTCCGGTCGGGTTGATCAGGGTACGGGCCTCGGCGAAGTCCAGCTCGACCCCGGAGTCGGCCAACCCCTCCATGACCGGCTTGATGACATATTTCTCGACGTCCGGAGCCAACAGGGCATCCAGGCTGACGTCAGAAGCGTGCTGGCTGCTGACCACGATGGTGTCGACCCGAACCGGCCGGTCACCGTCGTAGGCGATGGTGACCTGGGTCTTGCCGTCCGGTCGCAGATAAGCCATCTGTCCCGACTTGCGCACCGCGGTGAGCCGCTCGGCCAGGCGGTGGGCCAGGAAGATCGGCAGGGGCATCAGCTCGGGAGTGTCGTCACAGGCGTAACCGAACATCAGCCCTTGATCGCCCGCGCCCTGCTTGTCCTTCGGGTCGATCCCGCCCGTACGGTTCTCGTAGGCGGTATTCACGCCCTGCGCGATATCGCTGCTCTGCTGGCCGATCGAGATCTCGACCCCGCAGGTGCGGCCGTCGAAGCCCTTGACAGAACTGTCGTACCCGATCCCGACGATGGTGTCCCGGACGAGTCGCGGGATGTCGACATATCCGGTGGTGTCGACCTCTCCGGCCACGTGCACCAGCCCAGTGGTCACCATCGTCTCGACAGCCACTCGCGCATAAGGATCCTGCTCCAGCATGGCGTCGAGGATGCTGTCCGAGATCTGGTCGCAGATCTTGTCAGGGTGTCCTTCGGTGACGGACTCGGAGGTAAACAGGCGGGCCACGGGTTCTCCTAGCGGTGTGGCGATCGTTGATGCCGCGTCATGCGGCAGAAACCCTGTGTCAGGGAACACACAGTTTCTTCATCCTATCGGCGCTCGCTGCGGAGTACTGATGCCCCCGGGCCCGATCGGCTTCAGCGCCCCCGGCCCGGACCCTCGAAGAATTCCTCCACCACGTCGAGCAGGGCGCACGCGGTATCGCGCTTGCTTCCACTGAGCTCCCGGACCGGCGTGTCGCATCCCTGTCGAAGGATGGACACCGTCGTGTCGTCCTGGCCGAAGACGACATCCTGGCCGACCTCGTTGGCGACCAGCAGGTCGCATCCCTTCCTGGCCAACTTCCGCCGCGCCAGGTCGAGCACCGAACCCGACGGGTCCCCGGTCTCGGCAGCGAATCCCACGATCACCTGTTCCGATGCGCGATCCGAATGCTCACGTCGCTCGACCAGACCCGCCAGGATGTCGGGATTACGGATCAGCTCGATGGTCATCCCGGCCTCGGCCGCCGCGCCCTCGTGACTTTTCTTGATCTTGTGCCCGGCGCACTCCCGAGGCCGGAAATCTGCCACGGCCGCTGCCATGACGATCACGTCGGCACCCGGCGCAGCTGCGTCCACCGCAGCCTTCATCTCCAGCGCCGACTCCACCCGGACCAGAGAGATCCTCCGCCGGCAAGAAGTCTCGTCAGGTGCGGGTATGTCGACATGCGCACTGATCAGGTCGACGGACGCGCCACGGCGAGCCGCCTCGACCGCGATCGCATAACCCTGTTTGCCCGAACTCCGATTACCGATGAAACGCACCGGATCCACCGGCTCGCGAGTGCCTCCTGCCGTCACCACGACCCGTCGGCCGCGCCACAACTCGCCCGAAGCCTCCGTCGATGCCTCGACGACCCCGCCCCGCGCCAAGGCCGCCAACGTCTCACCAAGGATCGCCTCCGGGTCCGGGAGCCGCCCAGGCCCCGAATCCGCCCCGGTCAAACGCCCGCTGGCCGGCTCGACGACTGTCACCCCACGCGCGCGCAGCAGAGCCACATTCGCCTGAGTCGCAGCATGCAGCCACATCTCGGTGTGCATCGCCGGCGCCATCACCACCGGGCAACGAGCCGTCAACAACACATTGGTGAGCAGATCGTTCGCCAACCCGTGCGCGGCCCGGGCCAGCAGATCGGCAGTGGCCGGAGCCACCACCACCACATCGGCCTCCTGGCCGACCCGCACATGCCGGACCTCGTCGACCCCGTCGAAGACGGACGCGCTCACCGGGCGTCCGGAAAGTGCCTCCCAGGTCGGCGCACCGACGAAACGTAAGGCCGCCTCGGTCGGCACCACCGTCACGGCCGCGCCGCGTTCGGAGAACAGCCTCGACAACAGACAGGCCTTGTATGCGGCGATGCCGCCCCCGACACCCAGGACGACACGCAACGGACGTCCTGTTCCAGGAGCGGCATTCATCGTGATGTCTCGATAGCTCGGGCGCAGAGCCGCCCGGTCAGCCCTCGGTGGGGGTCGAGGTCAACTTACGACCGTTGATCTCACGCAGGGCCACCGACAAGGGCTTCTCGTGCACCTGGGTCTCGACCAGCGGCCCGACGTACTCGAGCAGGCCCTCGGAGAGCTGGCTGTAGTACGCATTGATCTGACGGGCGCGCTTCGCCGAGTAGATCACCAGGGCGTACTTGCTGTCGGCGACCTCCAGCAGGTCGTCGATAGGCGGGTTGGTGATGCCGATCGGGTTCGCGACGGTGCCGGACAAGGAGATTCTCGTTTCGCTCGGGGACTCAGAAAACTGAACAGGAGAAGCTGACGCGGACGTCAGGGCTTCATCAAGTGTACGAGTTCTTCGGCCGCACGTCGTACGTCGTCGTTCACCACGACGACATCGAACTCGCTGGCTGCTTCCAATTCCACGCGGGCCGTGGCCAGACGTGCTTCCCGTTCGACCTCGGTCTCCGTGCCCCGCCCCAGGAGACGTTGCACCAACTCCTCCCAGCTGGGCGGAGCCAGGAAGACGAAGAGTGCCTCCGGCATCGATCTACGGACCTGCCTGGCCCCTTGGAGATCGATCTCCAACAACACCGGCCGGCCCTGGGCCAGGGCTGCCTCCACCGGGGCGCGAGGGGTGCCGTAACGGGCCAGGTTGTGCACGACGGCCCACTCCAGCAGCTCACCACCGGCGATCATCTCGTCGAAACGTTCGTCGCTCACAAAGTAGTAATGCCGACCCTCGACCTCCCCGGGGCGCGGACGGCGTGTCGTCGCCGACACGGACATCCACACCTCGGGATGATGCTCGCGCACCCAGGCCGAGACGGTGCCCTTGCCCACTGCCGTAGGGCCGGCGAGGACAGCGGGCCGGAGTGAGCCGGGCCGGGTCGTGTCGACCCGGCCGGGCTCAGTGCTCAGGGCTCAGCCCTGCTTGAAACGCTCGAGCAGAGCGGCGATCTGGTTCGCTCCCAGACCGCGCACCCGGCGGGTCTCGGAGATACCGATCTCCTCCATGATCTGGCGGGCCCGAACCCGGCCGACGCCGGGCATGGACTCCAGGAGGGAGGAAACCTTCATCTTGCCGATGACGTCATTGGTCTTGCCTTCCTTCACGACGTCAGCGAGAGATCCCTGCGAGTTCTTCAGCCTGTTCTTGACCGCAGCCCGCTCACGCCGCGCGGCTGCGGCCTTCTCGAGCGCTTCCGCGCGCTGCTCGGGGGTCAGCTGGGGTAGGGCCACGGGTCTCTCCTCGAAGAAGCTGCCGATTGTCTGTCACGGGCCGCGCACCCCGGATACAGGCGCACGACCCAGACAGTCGTACACGCTTGCTACCGGTGGTTTCTCGCGAAGCCCAGGGTTGAACCTAGCGAAAGCACCGGTCAGGTGCAACGGGACTCACCCTGCCGATCACCCCGGCATGAGAGCCTTCCTGCCCCGCCTCCGGACCTCCACCCTCACTGCTCCCGACTGGCCGCTATCGCCTGATGATGATGAATGACCTCATCGATGATGAACGCCAGGAACTTCTCGGCGAAGGCCGGGTCCAGACGCGATTCGACAGCGAGCCCGCGCAGCCTCGCGATCTGAGCCGTCTCACGGTCAGGATCCGCAGGTGGGAGGCCATGTTCGGCCTTCAACCGCCCTACCCGTTGAGTGCATTTGAAACGCTCCGCGAGCAAATGCACCAGAGCCGCATCGATATTGTCGATGCTCCCGCGGATCTCGACGAGTTCGGCCATCGCCGACGACCCCTCTGGGCCATCCTGATCAGGGACTGTTGCCCCCGTTTCCTGACCTGTCATCACAGCTCCAATACATGCGCCAATTGCTCCGCAGAAAGCCGAGCTCGCTCCCGAAGTGTCTCGATCTGCGGACCGACCGACAGGATCTCACGACTGCTCGAAGGCAGAACGTTCCCCACAGCAGCGCCGAACACCCGACGCAGATCGTCCGCGTCCGCGCCCTGCGCGCCGATCCCCGGGGCCAGAACGGGAGCATTCGCGGCGGCAAGATCGACGCCGAGCTCCTGCAGCGCATCCCCGACCGTCGCACCGATCACCAGACCCACATGGCCCAGCACCCCTCGCCGCCCCGCCTCGGCATTGTCCGCCGCAGCACCGGAGACGACGCTTCCCGCCACCGAGGTCGCCGAAACCGCTCCCGACTCCTCGGGCTGCGCATCCCAGGCCCGGGCGTGCTGCACTCCCGGCCCCTCCGGATTCGAGGTCAACGCCAGGACGAAGACACCACGGCCCGCGTCCCGCGCAGCGTCCAGAGCCGGTCGCAAGGAACCGTACCCCAGATAGGGGCTCACCGTGATGGCGTCGGCGCCCAAGGGCCCGTCGGTCAGATACGCCTGGGCATAACCGGCCATGGTCGAGCCGATGTCCCCCCGCTTGACGTCCAGGACGCTCAGGGTGTCCCCACCACGCAACTCCGCCAGGACCTTCTCCAACACGGCGATCCCCGCCGACCCGTGCCTCTCGAAGAACGCCGACTGCGGTTTCACACAGGCCACGGCTCCGGAAAAGGCCTCCACACAGGTCATCGCGAAGCTCTCCAGCCCGGCAGGGTCGTCTGCCAACCCCCAGCTGTCCAGCAACGCCGGATGCGGGTCTATCCCCACGCACAGCGGACCGTACCTGTCCATCGACGCCCGGAGTCGCGCCCCGAACGAGCTCTCCGAACCCGCCATGGCATGCCTCTCGTCTCTCTGCGCCCCGCCACGATCCGAGCCCACCGGCCCACCCTGCCCTTCGCCGCTCATGCCACCGTCCGTTCGTGCGCGATCCCGACCACCTCGGCCAACGAGGTGAAACCCCTCTCCGCGATCAGAGCCCCCAACTCGTGACCGACCCGAACCGGCGCCTGAGGATCATGGAAGATCGCCGTCCCGACCTGCACCGCGTCCGCACCGGCCGCGATGAGGCCCAAAGCATCGGCGCCCGAAGCGATCCCGCCGACCCCGATGATCGGCGCAGCAGGGATCCGTCCCGACCGCATCGCCGCCCTCACCTGGTAGACAGCCCGTACGGCCACCGGACGCACCGCAGGGCCGGAGAGCCCTCCGGTGATCCCTCCCAGAACGGGACGCAACCGGTCGATGTCGATCTCCATGCCCAGGATCGTGTTGATCATCGTGAGCCCGTCGGCACCGGCTCCCAGCGCGGCCCCGGCGATCGACACCAGGTCGGTCACATCCGGACTGAGTTTCGCGAAAGTCGGAACCTCTGCGGGGAGCTCGGCCCGCACAGCCCGGACCACCTCAGCCGTCGAAACCGGATCACAGGAGAACACCAACCCCCGATTGGCCACGTTCGGGCAGGAGATGTTGATCTCCACACCCACACAGGACGCGAAAGCCGTGCTCTCACGTAGCGTCCTCGTCACCGCAGCGAACTCAGCCGCGTCACCGCCTGCGACCGACACCAGGACCCGCGCCCCGACCGATGCCAGCCAGGGCAGGTCCTCGGCCACGAAGGCCTCGATCCCGGGACCCTGCAAGCCGATCGAATTGAGCATCCCCCCGCTGGTCTCCGCCATCCGGGGAGTCCCTCGACCCGACCGAGGAGCACCCATCACCGTCTTCGTGGTGAAAGCGCCCAGCTTCCCCAGGTCGAAGAAATGAGCCAGTTCACGGCCGTTCGCCGCGCAGCCCGAGGCCGTCATCACCGGGTTCGGCAACCGCATCCGCCCCCCGAGATCCACCTCAAGACACACCTGCGACATCAGTGGCCCCCCGTCCCGGGCGCACCCACCGCGTCGGAGGGCACCCGGCAACGGCCGTCCTCGAAGGACTCCCAGCGCACCAGATCACCCCGGAAGGTCGGCCCCTCCGTACAGGAACGCACCATGCGCGTACGCCCGTCCGTGTCCCGGACCGGCATCACGCAGGTCATACAGACCCCGATGCCACAGGCCATGGACTCCTCCACCGTCACCTGAGCTGTTGCTCCGTGTGCGTCGGCGATCCGAGTCACCGCCTGCAACATGGGCATCGGCCCACAGGCGTAGACGACGGTCGCTCCCACGTCGTCGATCAGGCCCGGCAGGACGTCGGACACCCACCCGCGGACCCCGGCACTGCCGTCGTCCGTCGTGACCAGCACCGGGTCGGCGCACTCCGCCGCCGACCCGACCCCGTACAGCCGTTCCTCGTCCGCAGCACCCAGGACCATCGCCACCTCGCATCCTCGGGAACGCAGCGACCGGGCCAGCCAGAACAACGGCGCACTCCCGTACCCACCCCCCACGAGAACGCAGGAGACCGGGACCTCCGGCAGCGGGAACGGCCTGCCCGACGGGCCCACCATGTCGACCTGCCCGCCGATACCCAGAGCGGTCAGCCAGCGCGACCCCCGGCCGTGCGGGGCCACCACCAGCTCGACCAGACCTCGACGACCACCCCCCGACGGGACGACCCGGCTCAGCGAGAAAGCTCTGCGCAACAGGGCACCGCTCAACTCACCCCCCACCGTCACCGTCACGAAATGCCCGGGTTCGGCGATGTCGGCGATCCGGTCCGCCTCGAAAACCATCCGACGGTAGGCACCCGTCCACGCCGCATCCACCAGAGTCGCCGTGACCTGCGCCGGGGACACCCCGGCCGTTGAATGCTCAGACACCGACGACTCCTTCGCGCATCGGCAGGGCCTGCGCAGCTCCCGCCGCCAGGTCCAGCGCGTCCCCGTGCCCCTGCAGGGATCGCACCCGCACCGGATGCCCCACAGCTGACTCGATGCCGTGGACGGCCGCTCCCAGTTGTTGGATCGTGGTGATGATCGGGCGGTCCATGCTCGTCGCCGCCGTCCGGATCGCGTAACCGTCCCGGCGGGCGTCACTGCCCTCCGGGGTGTTGACGACCATGTCGATCTCGCCGGCCTCGATCATCTGCACGATGGTCGGCTCACCGTCCGCCCCGGGCCCTTCACTGTGTTTACGGACGACCCTCGCCTGCACCCCGTTACGGCGCAACACATCGGCCGTGCCGTGGGTGGACAACAGTTCGAAACCGAGATCGGCGAGCCGCTTCAACGGGAAGATCATGCCTCGTTTGTGCCGATTCGCGATCGACACGAAGATCCGACCCGCACGAGGCAAACCAGCCAGGGCGCCCATCTGGGTCTTGGCGAAAGCAGCCCCGAAAGTGACATCGATCCCCATCACTTCCCCGGTGGAACGCATCTCCGGGCCGAGCACCGAGTCGACGACCCGTCCTTCGGCCGTACGGAAACGTTTGAACGGCAGGATCGCCTCCTTCACACAGACCGGGGCGTCGACCGGCATGGTGCCACCGTCCCCGACCGGTGGGAGCAGACCCTCCGCCCGCAGATCGGCCACGGATGCGCCCAACATGACCCGGGCCGCGGCCTTCGCCAACGGAACCCCTGTGGCCTTCGCCACGAAAGGGACGGTCCGGGAAGCACGCGGATTCGCCTCCAGGACGTAGAGCACGTCCTGCGCGAGGGCGAACTGCACGTTCATCAGGCCCCGGACCTCCAGGCCCCGGGCCAACGCCAGGCTCGACTCACGGACCCGACGCAGCTCACGGGGTCCGAGGGTCACCGGCGGCAGGACACAGGCCGAGTCCCCCGAATGGATGCCGGCTTCCTCGATGTGCTCCATGATCCCGCCGACGAAGATCTCCCGGCCGTCGTAGAGGACGTCCACGTCGATCTCGATGGCGTCGTCGAGGAAACGGTCGATGAGGACCGGATGCTCCGGCGAGGCCTCGGTGGCACGGTCCACGTACGCCCGCAAGGTGGCGTCGTCGTAGACGATCTCCATACCCCGGCCGCCCAGGACGTACGAGGGCCGTACGAGCACCGGGTAGCCGATGTCGACCGCCACGGACGCCGCTTCCGCCGAGGAAAAGGCGATACCGTGCCGCGGCGCGGGAAGCCCGGCCTCGGCGAGCACGCGGCCGAAGTGCCCGCGGTCCTCGGCGAGGTCGATCGCCTCCGGGGCGGTACCCACGATGGGCAGTCCCTCGTCCTTCAACGCCTGGGCGAGGCCGAGCGGGGTCTGCCCGCCCAACTGCACGATCACGCCTGCGATCGGCCCTGCGGCCTTCTCCGCCTCGTAGACCTCGAGCACGTCCTCGAGGGTGAGCGGCTCGAAGTAGAGCCTGCTGGAGGTGTCGTAGTCCGTGGAAACCGTCTCGGGATTGCAGTTGACCATCACCGTGTCGTAACCGGCTTCCTGCAGCGCGAAGCTGGCGTGGACACAGGAGTAGTCGAACTCGATCCCCTGCCCGATCCGGTTCGGCCCGGAGCCCAGGATCAGGACGGCAGGCCGCTCCCGCAGGGCCACCTCGGTCTCGGAGTCGTAGGTCGAGTAATGGTAGGGAGTCCGGGCTGCGAACTCAGCCGCACAGGTGTCGACGGTCTTGTAGACCGGTCGGATGTCCAAGGCCTGCCGGACACCGCGGACCACGGCTTCGTTCACCCCGACGATCTCCCCGATCTGCGCGTCGGAGAACCCGTGCCTCTTCGCCGACCTCAGGCTGTCCGCCTCCAGGTGGCGGACGCTGCGGCCGGATTCACGGATCTCACCGGCCACTCCGTTGAGCAGGCAGATCTGATCGAGGAACCAGGGGTCGATGCCGGTGGCTTCGTGGACCTCCTCGACGGTGCACCCACCGCGCAGGGCCTGCTGGACCACGGTGATCCGACCGTCGGTGGGCACCTTCGCGGACTCCAGGAGGTCGAGCGCCTCCTCGCGAGTGGGTTTCGGGCCACGCCAGTGGAAACCGTCTCCTCGGCGTTCGGTGGACCGGAGCGCTTTCTGCAATGCCTCGGTGAAGTTACGTCCGATGGACATGGCCTCGCCGACGGACTTCATGGTCGTGGTCAGCGTCGGGTCGGCTGCGGGGAACTTCTCGAAGGCGAATCGGGGCACCTTCACCACGACGTAGTCGAGGGCCGGTTCGAAGCTCGCCGGAGTCTTCTCGGTGATGTCGTTGGGGACCTCGTCGAGGGTGTAACCGATGGCCATCCGGGCGGCGATCTTCGCGATCGGGAAACCGGTGGCCTTGGACGCGAGCGCCGAGGACCGGGAGACCCGGGGATTCATCTCGATGACGACGACCCGGCCGTCCTCCGGGTTGACGGCGAACTGGATATTGCACCCTCCGGTGTCGACGCCGACCTCCCGGATGACGGCGATGCCGATGTCCCGCAGATGTTGGTATTCCCGGTCGGTGAGGGTCATCGCCGGGGCGACGGTGATCGAGTCGCCGGTGTGGACCCCGCACGGGTCGAGGTTCTCGATGGAGCAGACGACCACGACGTTGTCGGCGTGGTCGCGCATGACCTCGAGCTCGTACTCCTTCCATCCCAGGATCGACTCCTCGAGGAGCACCTCGGTGGTCGGGCTGTCGTGCAAGCCCGCGCCGGCGATCCGGGCCAGGTCTTCGGGAGTGTGGGCGAACCCTGAGCCGAGCCCTCCCATGGTGAAGCTGGGGCGGACGACCACGGGGTATCCGAGGTCCTCGGCTGCGGCCCACACCTCGTCCATGGAGTGGCAGACGACGCTGCGGCAGCTCTGCGCCCCGCATCGTTCGACGACACCCTTGAAGGCCTCGCGGTCCTCACCGAGTCGGATCGCCTCGACGTTCGCGCCGATGAGCGGACATCCGTAGCGTTCCAGGACGCCGTCGTCGTGCAGGGTCATGGCCGCATTGAGCGCGGTCTGCCCGCCGAGGGTGGCCAGGACCGCGTCGGGACGTTCGGCGGCGATGATCGCCTCGAGGACCTCCGGGGTGATCGGCTCGACGTAGGTCGCGTCGGCGATCTCCGGGTCGGTCATGATGGTCGCAGGGTTGGAGTTCACCAGGATGACCCGCAGGCCTTCCTGACGCAGGACCCGGCAGGCCTGGGTGCCCGAGTAGTCGAATTCGGCCGCCTGCCCGATCACGATGGGCCCGGAACCGATGACGAGCACGCTGCTGAGGTCTGTCCTTTTCGGCATCAGTCCTGGCCTCCGAGGGAAGAAGTCGGGGACGCCGACACGATGGTGGTCGTGGCGTCGAGCATGAGGTCGAGGAAACGGTCGAAGAGATACGCCGAATCGTGGGGTCCGGCTGCCGCCTCGGGGTGGTACTGCACGGAGAAGGCCGGGATGTCGAGGCATCGGAGGCCTTCGACGACCTGGTCGTTCAAGGAGATATGGGAGACCTCGACACGCCCGTAGGTCGTGTGCTGCCCGGTGTCGCTCGGCGCGGTCACCACCGCGTCGAGCGGGGCGTCGACGGCGAAACCGTGGTTCTGTGCAGTGATCTCCACTCGGCCGGTGGCGCGGTCCAGGACAGGTTGGTTGATGCCGCGATGTCCGTAGCGGAGTTTGTAGGTGTCGAAGCCCAACGCCCGGCCGAACAGTTGGTTGCCGAAGCAGATCCCGAAGTAGGGGATGCGGGCGTCCAACACCTGTTGCAGGAGTGCGACCTGGGCGTCTGCGGTGGCGGGGTCTCCGGGGCCGTTGGACAGAAAGGCTCCGTCCGGTCCACCACCGCGGGCCCGGGAACCTTCAGTGACGCCGGGGATCGTGCGCAGGTCCTCGTAGGAGGATCCTGCGGGCAGGATGTGCACCTCGATGCCCCGTTCGGCCATCCGGTGCGGGGTCATCGATTTGAGTCCGAGGTCGAGCGCGGCGACCACGGCGCGTCGCCGGCCGACAGCCGGTACCACGTAGGCGGCATCGGTACTGACCTCCTCGGCCAGGCGCGCGCCGGACATGGTCGGGGCGGAACGGACCCGGGCCAGTAGTTCGTTCTGCCCGGCCTGGGCCTGGTCGCCGGAGAAGATCCCGGCCCGCATGGCGCCTGCTTCCCTGACGTGCCGGGTGATCGCCCTCGTGTCGACCTCGCACAGTCCGACGACCCCTGCTGCCTGCAGCTCGGATTCCAGGTCACGGCGGCTACGCCAGTTGCTGGGACGTGGTGCGGGATCGCGGACGACGAACCCGGCGACCCAGATACGACTCGATTCGGCGTCCTCGTCGTTCATCCCGGTGTTGCCGACGTGCGGTGCGGTCATGGCCACGATCTGTCGGTGATAGCTGGGGTCGGTGAGTGTCTCCTGGTAGCCGGTCATTCCGGTGGAGAAGACGATCTCCCCCACGGCTGCGCCCTCGGCTCCGTAGGCCCGCCCGGTGAACACCCGGCCGTCCTCGAGAACGAGGACGGCCGGGGTCCGGGGCGACCGTGTAGCGGTCGTCGTCATTGCAGTCGGCCCTCCAACAGGGTCGGGACGCCGCGGAGCAGGGTGGTCTTCACCCGTCCGTGCAGGGTACGTCCGTGGTAGGGGTTGTTGCGGGAGATGGATGCACTGTCGTCTCGGTCGACCACGATCGTGGCTTCCGGGTCGACGAGGGTGATGTTCGCCGGTTCGCCTGCGGCCAGCGGGCGCCCGTGGTCGGTCAACCCGGCGATCCGCGCGGGCTCGGTCGACATCGTCCGGGCCACGTCGGGCCAGGTCATCCGACCGGGTCTGACCATGACCTCGGTCACCACCGAGAGCGCGGTTTCCAGGCCGAGCATCCCGAAGGCGGCGATCTGGAAGTCGTGTTCCTTGTCGTTGCGGGCGTGGGGGGCGTGGTCGGTGGCGACCGCGTCGATCGTCCCGTCGGCCAGGCCGGCCCGTACAGCTTCGACGTCCTCGAGCGGGCGCAGTGGCGGATTGACCTTGTAGACCGGGTCGTAGCCTTCGAGCAGGTCGGTGGTGAGCATCAGGTGGTGCGGGGTCGCTTCGGCCGTGACCTGGATGCCTTGGGACTTGGCCCATCTGACGATCTCCACGCTGCCTGCGGTCGACAGGTGGCAGATGTGCAGTCGTGATCCGGTCTGTCGTGCCAGCATCACGTCCCGGGCGATGATCGTCTCCTCGGCGACGGCGGGCCATCCGGGCAGGCCGAGCCGTCCGGAGACCGTTCCTTCGTGGCAGCAGGCCGTGTGCGGGGCCAGTCGCGGGTCCTGGGCGTGTTGTGCGATGACTCCGCCGAAGGTTTTCACGTATTCGAGGGCTCGGCGCATGACCTGGGGGTCGTGGACGCAGCGGCCGTCGTCGGAGAACATGGATACGGCGGCCCGGCTGCGGTGCATCAGTCCCAGTTCGGCGAGTTCTTCTCCTCGCAGGCCCTTGGTGACCGCCCCGACGGGGTATACGTCGGCGTAGGCGCTGCGTCGTCCGTGTTCCCAGACCCATTCGGCGAGGATCGCGGTGTCGGTGACCGGTTCGGTGTTGGCCATCGCCAGCACGGCCGTATAGCCGCCGCGGGCTGCCGCTCTGGACCCGGATTCGATGGTCTCTGCGTCTTCCCGTCCGGGTTCGCGCAGGTGGGTGTGCATGTCCACCAGGCCGGGCAGGGCGATCAGTCCGTCGGCGTCGATGGTCTTTGTCCCGGCGGGGATGTCGACGTCCTGGCCGATCGCGTCGATCCGTCCGTCGCGGACGAGGATGTCCCCGCGCCCCTGCCCGAGCAGGTCGGCGCCTTTGACGAGCAGGCTCATGCCGCGCTCCCTTCCCCGGAGAAGACGTGGAACAGGACGGCCATGCGGGTGTACACACCGGCTGCGACCTGGTCGAGGATCAGCGAGTTCGCCGCGTCTGCGGCTTCGGGTGAGATCTCCAGTCCGCGGTTCATCGGCCCGGGGTGGCAGATGACGGCTTCCTTGCCCAGTCTTTCCAATCGCGGCCGGGTGAGGCCGAACAGGGCGCTGTACTCCGCTTCGGTGGGGAAGAAACCGCCGCTCATCCGTTCGCGTTGGACGCGCAGCATCATCAGTGCGTCGACGTCTCCGATCATCGAGTCGAGGTCGTAGGTGGTGGAGAATCCTTCGGCGGCGGCTCGTTCCTCGATGCCCGGGGGCATCAGGGTCGGAGGGGCTACCAGGGTGACGTGGGCGCCGAGGGTCCGCAGGCAGAAGATGTTCGATCGGACGACCCTGCTGTGCAGCAGGTCACCGACGATGGCGACGTGGCGTCCTTCGAGGTCGCCCAGGCGTTGCCGCATGGCGTAGGCGTCCAGCAATGCCTGGGTGGGATGTTCGTGGGTGCCGTCGCCGGCGTTGACGACGGGCAGTCCTGTCCAGTCCATCGCGAGTTTCGGGGCCCCTGAAGCAGAGTGGCGGATGACGAAGCCGTCCACGCCCATGGCGGCGATGGTGAGCACTGTGTCCCGCAGTGATTCGCCCTTGGAGGTCGACGATCCTTTGCCGGAGAAGCTCATCGTGTCGGCCGACAGTGATTTGGCGGCCAGGTCGAAGGAGTTCTTGGTTCGGGTCGAGTCCTCGAAGAAGGCGTTGACGACGGTGACTCCGCGTAGCGCAGGGATCTTCTTCATCTCGCGGCGGCGGCGGACTTTTTCCATCTCTTCGGCGGTGTCGAGGAGCTGGGTGATCTGATCGCGGGTGAGTCCGTCGGTGGAGAGGAAATGGGGCAGCTTCATCAGCGGTCGCCTCCGGTGATCCGTACCTCGTCGAGACCGTCGGCCTCGGCCAGCAGCACGTCGACCCGTTCGCTGCTGGAGGTGGGCAGGTTCTTGCCGACGTGGTCAGCCCGGATGGGCAGTTCGCGGTGTCCGCGGTCGACGAGCACTGCCAGTCGCACGGCCCGGGGTCGTCCGATGTCGTTCAGGGCGTCGAGGGCTGCGCGGATCGTGCGGCCGGAGTAGAGCACGTCGTCGACCAGTACCACGACGAGGTCGTCGATCCCGCATTCGGGGATGTCGGTGGATTCGACCCTTCTGGTGGGATGACGCCGTAGGTCGTCCCGGTAGAGGGTGACGTCGAGGTTGCCGACGGGGATCTCGTGTCCTTCGACCTCACTCATGAGGCGGGCGAGGCGGGCTGCCAGGGGCATTCCCCGGGTTCGGATGCCGAGGACGACGAGCTTGTCGCCGCCTTTGTTGCGTTCGAGCACTTCATGGGCCATTCGGCGCAGCGCTCGGGAGATGTCGGCCTCGCCCAGGACGATCTTGACGTCCGGGGGGGCTGTGGGATCGGTGGATGTTCCCGCGGCTGGTGTCCTTCCAGCCTGCTCGGGATGGGATCGTGCCGAGTCAGGACGCACCATGGCGCCAGACCTCCTTCCCCGCCTCACAGGACGGTGGTTAAAGGATGTCGAACGCTTACTGAGCGTAGCCGTCGAAGCACGATCCGACCACTTTGCACCGTTTTAGGTGTGTGTCAGGGGTGTACCGGACCGTTCCCGGTGTGTCCTCAGAGCCGGAAGGTGCTGACCTTCTCCCGCAGTTGTACCGCCCGTTCGGCGAGGTCGCCGATGCCGGTGCCGATTTCTTCCATCGACTGCCCGGCCGAGTTGGCCGCCGAGGCTGCGATGTCCACGCCTTGGGCGATGTCCCCTGCTCCGGTTGCTGCTTCGGCGACATTGCGGCCCATCTCGTTGGTGGTGGCGGTCTGTTCCTCCACCGCGGAGGCGATCGTGGCCTGGGTGTCGTTGATCTGGGAGATGATCACCGAGATCTCGCTGATCGCGGCGACCGCCGCTTCGGTGTCGACCTGAATCTGTTCGACCCGGTGCCCGATGTCCTCCGTCGCCTTAGCGGTCTCCTGGGCGAGGTCCTTGACCTCGTTGGCGACGACGGCGAAGCCCTTGCCGGCCTCGCCGGCCCGGGCGGCTTCGATGGTGGCGTTCAAGGCCAACAGGTTGGTCTGTTCCGCGATGGAGGTGATGGCCTTGACCACTTCGCCGATCTTCGCCGAGCTGTCGCCCAGCTTCGCCACCGTCGCATTCGTCCGGTCGGCCACTGTCACCGCCGACGCGGCGACTCCTGCGGCGTCCTGGGCGTTCTTGGCGATCTCCCGGATCGAGGCCGTCATCTCCTCGGTGCCGGCCGCCACGGTCTGGATGTTCGTGTTGACCTCCGAGGCCTTGGTCGAGGTGAGACCGACCTGGGTGGTGACGGTTCCGGCTTCCTGCCTGGCGTTCTGCGCCGAGGAGGCCAGCTGGGCCGAGGCCTGGGCGACATAGCCTGCGGTCTGGGCGGCGTCTTCCACCACGGCATGCAGGTTGAGCCGTGCCCGTTCGAGGTCCTTGGCCATCTGCCCGATCTCGTCCGCCGAGTCGACGACGGTGGGTCGGCTCAGGTCGCCTTCGGCGAGTGCGGCCAGTCCGGTCCGGACGGTCTCCACATTGGTACCGATCCGTCGCAGCACGAGGACGGCCAGTGCTGTAGTGACCCCGAGTGCGCCGAGCAGGACTGCGACGACCAGAGTCACCGCGCCGGTCCGTGTGCTGTCGGCCTCGGCGGACAGGCGTTTGGAGTATTCGGCCAGTTCCTTCTCCGCGGAGTACAGCTGGGGTTCGTACCGGCGGATGATGCCCACGTTCCCGTTCGGTTCCGAGCTGAAGGACGTCGTCATGTACAGATCCCAGTTCTTGCCGTAGGCGAGGGGGACCAGGACGCTGTCCCGGTTCTTCTGCCATTCGCCGTAGGTGGTGACGAACTGTTCGAAGGAGGGCATGATCTTGTCGCCGCCTTTGGCGCGGATCTGGGCGACGGCGTCGGCGATCTGGCCGTCGGTCTTCTTCACGACCGCCAGGGTGTCGTCCTTGCCCTTCTGGGTCTGTTCCAGTGCGACCCAGTCGAACATCATCCGGTTGTAGACCTGGCGGTGTTGGACGACGGTCAGCGGGCTCTTGATCTCCTCGATGGAGGCCTGTTTCGCGGAGGCGTCGGCCATCCTCCCGAAGGAGACGATGCTGGCCAGGGTGATGGCCAGGGAGGCGAGGGCCATCACGGCGAGGACCGCGAGGATCTGCCCGCGCAGTTTCAGGCCCCGTCCGAGTCCTCCGACCCGGGAGATGGACGGCGGTGGGTCGAAGGCTGGGACAGCGGGCATCGGTCTACTCCAAGGTCGGGCATCGCGGCGCCTGGTCGCGACGGAAGAGGCCAGGTTCCCGGCCTATTCGGCAGGAGATGGCCGGGCTGAAGCAGATCTTCGGACGGGCTTCTGTGCGATCCGGCCCGGGACGTTCCGCTGCCCGCGGGGTCGAACATGCCAGGCGGTGCGACTCGGCCGGAGCCGGGACGCACCGCCTGGCATGTTCGGGCGGCGATGATGCGCCGGGTCATTTCACCTCGCGTCGGTAGCTGAGCCAGGCACCGACGAGGAAGGGGATGACGATCCAGACCAGTGCTGCGACCGCGCTGCGCTGCGCCTGTTCGGCTGTGAAATGGGCCTTTTCGAACGGTTGGGTCAGGACGCTCTGGCTCACCCATTCCATGACGGGGCGGGCTTTCTCCCACATGGACAGCGACAGGGTGATCATGGGTGCGATGTAGTAGATCGTGATGGCGAGGGCGTTGCTGGACAGCAGCAGGCCGAGCGCGAGGCCGATGAGCGTGTAGATCTCCAGCAGGGCGACGGACATCAGGATCGGCTTCGCCTCCAGGGTCCAGGCGTTCGGCGGGAGGGGAACCATTGCGCTTGAGGCCGCAGTGGCCAGCACCGACATCAGCATTCCCACTGATGCCACGACCAGGCTCACCATGAGGGTGGCGATGGACTTGGCCAGGAAGACCCTGATCCGACGCGGCTCGAGGGCAAAGGTGGCCAGTGCGCTGCGATGGCTCCATTCCGAGGTCATCGCGAGGATGCCCAGGACCGGGAGCAGCAGGGTGAGCGGCTGGAACCCGACCTTGCTGAAGGCGGCGAAGGACCGCATTTCCTCCGGGGCCGTGGTGGCCAGGACGGTCAGGATGGCTGCGCTCAGCCCGAGCATGACGATCAGCAACCAGCGGTTGGCGCGGGTGTCGAGGACCTTCCGTAGTTCGACCGCGAAGAGTCGCCAGAAGGGGATCCCGGGGACGCCGGCGAGGTCGAGGTGCGCTCCGGGGGCGGAGGTCGGGGCGGTCATGCTGCTTTTCCTTCCCGGGAGGTGTCGGCGGTCAGGGCGAGGAACATGTCCTCCAGGTCTTCCGGTTGTGATTCGGCCAATCGCCTCAGTGCCACGTGCGCGTCCAGGGCGATCCGACCGACCTCGGCAGACGCGGCGCCGACGGTGAGCAGCTCGCCTTCCACCGCGATGATGTCGATCCCCTGCGCACGCAGTGCGGCGTCGAGGGCGACGGTCCCTTCGGTGTCGACGGCTTGTACCTGGACGCTGTGTTTCCCGTCCTTCGCGGCGAGGAGTTCCGCTTTCGAGCCTTGGGCGACGATCTTGCCCTTGCCGATCATGACGATGTCGTCGGCGACGTGTTCGACCTCTTTGAGGAGATGGCTGGACAGGAGGACCGCTCCGCCCTGATCGGCGAAGTTGCGCAGTAGGTCGCGCATCCAGCGGATGCCGCCGGGGTCCAGCCCGTTGGCGGGTTCATCCAGGATCAGGACGCGAGGTTCGCCGAGCAGGGCGTGGGCCAGGCCCAGCCGCTGGCGCATGCCCAGGGAGTACCCGCCGCACCGCCGGTTCGCTTCCTTGTCGGAGAGTCCGACCGTGGTGAGGATCTCGGCGACCCGGCCTTTGGGCGCCCCGATCATCTGGGCCCCCAGCGTCAGGATCTCCCGGCCGCTCCGTCCTGGATGTTGGGCGGAGGCGTCGAGGAGGACACCGACGTATCTGCCGGGGTTGGGGAGGTCGACATAGCGACGTCCCAGCACCCGGACGGTGCCGGAGGTGGGGTGGGTGAGTCCGGTCATACAGCGCATCGCGGTGGATTTTCCTGCGCCGTTCGGGCCGAGGAAGCCGACTACGCGTCCGGGCCGCACGGTGAAGGAGATGTCGTCGACGGCGCGTACGCCTCGATAGTGCTTGGTCAGATGTTCTACCTCGATCATATGTTCAACATTGCCGGGGCGGGGCGCCGGACACAATCGTCCGTGGGGTGGAGATTCCGCGACTTTAGAGGGGGTTCCCGGCGGGTGCGCCCCCTCCGAAAGTGTGGTTCGGGGGGTGGGTTGTAGGGCCTGGAAAGCGTTCCGTAGGGTGTGCCCACGAGGAAGTGATCAAAGGTTCATCGATTCCTCGAAATACCCTTTCCAGGCAGATCCGTGACGAAGGTCCCGATCCGACCGAGAGTCGTTTTTTACGCGAAACTCCCTGGCCAGCAGGGGTCATCGCAGAACTGAGGCCGGTTTTTCTGAGCAAAAGCCGCGCGTTAGTCTTAATCCAGCAATATCATTCGGCCCCACCGAGGGGGCAACGGTGCGCGACAAGGACGTCGCGAACACATCGGAGCGGTATCCTCCGCACGTCCGATGCGCCGTTCCAGCGGTACACGCAGGGAGCATCGCGGCTCCGCGCCGCGTCACCCCATGCGTGCCCAGATCATGGAGGAGTGCACGCCCGTGTCGATGACCGACGCCCCCCAAGGCTGTCCGAGCAACGGACTTCCCATCTCCACGCCTTCTCTGGCAGATGTCGCCTGGCGCGATTTCGAGCAGGGCCGATGGTGTGACCACGTTGACGTCCGGGACTTCCTCCAGCGCAACTACACCCCCTACGAAGGCGATTCCTCCTTCCTGGCCGAGGCCACCCCGCGGACGACACAGATGTGGGAACGCCTCACCGCGTTGTTCCCCGAGGAGCGCGAGCGCGGCGTCTACGACGTCGACGCCACCACGCCGTCGACCATCACCTCCCACCAGCCGGGCTACATCAGCAAGGACGACGAACTGGTCGTCGGCCTGCAGACCGACGCCCCGCTGAAGCGGGCCATCATGCCCAACGGCGGGTGGCGCATGGTCGAGGGTGCACTGAAGACCTACGGGTACCCCGTCGACGAAAACCTGCGGACGATCTTCACCAAGTACCGCAAGACCCACAACGCCGGTGTCTTCGACGCCTACACGGCCGACGTCCGGGCCGCCCGTTCGGCACACATCGTCACCGGTCTGCCCGACGCCTACGGCCGTGGGCGCATCATCGGCGACTACCGCCGCGTCGCGCTCTACGGTGTCGACGCCCTGATCGAGGGCAAGAAGAACGAACGTGACGAGCTGGACGCCCTGCGCTCCACCGAGGACGTCATCCGGGACCGCGAGGAGCTCTCCGAGCAGATTCGCGCCCTGGGTGAACTCAAGGAGATGGCCGCCTCCTACGGCTACGACATCTCCGGCCCGGCCGGCAGCGCCCACGAAGCGATCCAGTGGCTGTACTTCGCCTACCTCGCGGCGGTGAAGGAGCAGAACGGCGCCGCCATGAGCCTGGGGCGGACCACCAGCTTCCTCGACGTCTTCATCGAGCGTGACCTGCGCAACGGGGTCATCACCGAAGAGCGTGCCCAGGAGCTGATGGACGACTTCGTCATCAAGCTGCGCATCGTGCGCTTCCTGCGCACCCCGGAGTACGACGCACTCTTCTCCGGCGACCCGACGTGGGTGACCGAATCCATCGGCGGCATGGGCGAGGACGGACGCACCCTCGTCACCAAGAACAGCTTCCGCATGCTGCAGACCCTGTACAACCTGGGGCCGGCGCCGGAGCCGAACATCACCGTCTTCTGGTCGGAAGACCTGCCGCAGGGTTTCAAGGACTTCTGCGCCCAGGTGTCCATCGACACCTCCGCCATCCAGTACGAGTCGGACCACCACATCCGCGGCCACTGGGGTGACGACGCCGGGATCGCCTGCTGCGTCTCCGCCATGGCCATCGGCAAGCAGATGCAGTTCTTCGGCGCACGGGTCAACCTGGCCAAGGCGCTGTTGTACGCCATCAACGGTGGCCGTGACGAGATCTCCGGCAAGCAGGTCGCTCCGGTCTGCGCCGCGGCAGAGGGTGAATTCCTCGACTACGACGATGTCCGGGCGAAGTACGACAGCCTGCTCGACTGGCTGGCCCAGACCTACGTGGACGCACTGAACTGCATCCACTACATGCACGACAAGTACGCCTACGAGCGCATCGAGATGGCCCTGCACGACCGGGAGATCCTGCGCACCATGGCCTGCGGCATCGCCGGCCTGTCGGTGGCCACCGACTCGCTGTCCGCGATCAAGTACGCCAAGGTCCGTCCGGTGCGGGACGAGACCGGCCTGGTCGTCGACTACACCGTCGAGGGGGACTTCCCGACCTTCGGCAACGACGACGACAAGGTCGACTCGATCGCCGCCGAGCTCGTGGAGAGCTTCATGGCGAAGATCCGCAGGCTGCCCACCTACCGCAACAGCCTGCACACCCAGTCCGTGCTCACCATCACCAGCAATGTCGTCTACGGCAAGCACACCGGGAACACCCCGTGTGGACGTCGGGCTGGGCAGCCTTTCGCTCCGGGCGCCAACCCGATGAACGGTCGTGACACCCACGGCATGTTGGCCTCCGCGCTGTCGGTGGCGAAGCTGCCCTACGCCGAGTCCCAGGACGGCATCTCGCTGACGAACACCGTCGTCCCCTCCGGGCTGGGTCGCACCAAGGAGGAGCAGGTCGCCAACCTGGTCGGCATCCTCGACTCCTACATGGGCGCCGAGGGATACCACGTCAACATCAACGTGTTGAACCGCGACACCTTGTACGACGCCATGGAGAACCCGGAGAAGTACCCGCAGCTCACGATCCGGGTCTCCGGGTACGCGGTGAACTTCGTCCGGTTGACCCGCGAGCAGCAGCTCGACGTCATCTCGCGTACCTTCCACGAGCGGGCCTGAGTTGGGCGTCTGCAGCCTCACCCTCGGCGGGACTGCAGTAGCTCCTGCCGCTGTCGAGTCGCCCGACGACGCACGCCGCCTGGCGGACGTGCGCGACGGGCGGCTCGGCTCGGTGCACTCCTGGGAGCTGGTGACCGCGGTCGACGGACCGGGTACCCGGATGACCTTGTTCCTGTCCGGATGCCCGCTGCGTTGCCTTTACTGCCATAACCCGGACACGATGCGCGCCCGGGACGGGGATCCGACGGACGTGGTGGACGTGCTGAACCGGATCAGCCGGTACCGGGGTGTCTTCGCCCGCACCGGTGGCGGGATCACCGTGTCCGGAGGTGAGCCGCTGCAGCAGCCCGCTTTCCTGGCGCGGATCCTGCGCGGTGCCAAGGAGATGGGCATCCACACGACCATCGACACATCGGGTTTTCTGGGGGCCCGGGCGAGCGACTCCCTGCTCGACGACGTCGACCTGGTCCTGCTGGACGTCAAGTCCGGGCTGCCTGAGACCTACCGGACGGTGACCGGTCGGGACCTGGCCCCGACCTTGGCCTTCGGTGAACGCCTGGCTCAACGGGAGACCCCCATCTGGATCCGTTTCGTCCTGGTCCCGGGGCTGACCGACGCCCCGGAGAACATCGAAGCGGTCGCCGACCACGTGGCCGCCTGGGGCAGCGTTCAGCGGGTCGAGGTCCTGCCCTTCCACCAGATGGGTCGCGACAAGTGGCAACGGCTGGGCATGACGTACCAGCTGGAGGGGACCAAGGCGCCCTCGGTGGACGAGGTCGCCCGGACCCGTGAGGTCTTCGCCTCCCGAGGGCTCACGGTCTACTGATCGCCCACAGCTGCTTCGGTTCGAGACGCCCGTTCCGGGCGTCTCGAACCGAAGCAGCTGGCTCAGGGATCACCGTTCCACAGTATCCATTCCTGCTTTGTAGGGTTGGTACGGAGGCGCCACGCCTCCGCGAGCACGTCGACGAGAGGTGAAGATGATGCGCGTTCCCGTGGATCCGACTTCGACCCGAGCCTGGGAGAGGTTGACCGAGCTCGAGAACGGGCTGAAGCCCGACCTGCGCGCCTGGTTCGCTCAAGATCCGGACCGGGCCGACCGGTTGTCCTTCGCAGCAGCCGACCTGCACGTCGACCTGTCCAAGAACCTGATCTCCGACGAGATCGTCGCAGCGCTGGTCGCGCTCGCCGAGGAGACCGGGGTGGAGGACCATCGTGACGCGATGTTCGCCGGTCAGCGGATCAATGTCACCGAGGACCGGGCCGTGCTGCACACCGCGCTGCGTCGTCCGCAGGACGCGCAGCCCCGACTGTGCGTCGACGGCCAGGACGTGGACGGCGATGTGCACGCCGTCCTGCGCCAGGTCTATGCCTTCGCGGACAAGGTCCGGTCCGGAGAATGGACCGGGATCTCCGGACGACGCATCGAAACCGTGGTCAACGTCGGCATCGGCGGGTCCGACCTGGGCCCGGTCATGGTCTACGAAGCCCTGCAGCCCTACGTCCAGGACGGTCTGACCTGCCGATTCATCAGCAATATCGACCCGAGCGATGTTGCGGAGAAGACCCGGGGGCTCGACCCGGAGACCACCTTGGTGATCGTGGCCAGTAAGACCTTCACCACCTTGGAGACCATCACCAATGCGAAGCTGGTGCGCTCCTGGCTGTTGGACGGGCTCCGTTCCTCCGGGGCCGTCGACGGTTCCCAGGCCCAGGACCAGGACGCCGTGGCCCGTCATTTCGTCGCCGTCTCCACCGCGCTGGACAAGGTCGCCGACTTCGGGATCGACCCGGCGAATGCGTTCGGGTTCTGGGACTGGGTCGGCGGGCGGTATTCGGTCAGTTCCGCCATCGGCGCCTCACTGGTCTGCGCGATCGGGCGCGAGAATTTCGAGTCCTTCCTCGACGGTCTCCACGCCATGGACGAGCACTTCCGTACGGCCCCGTTGGCTCAGAACGTTCCCGCTCTGATGGGGCTGCTCAACGTCTGGAATGTCGACTTCCTCGGCGCGCACACCCATGCTGTCCTGCCCTACGCCCAACAGTTGCACCGCTTCCCCGCCTATCTGCAACAGATGACCATGGAGTCGAACGGCAAGTCGGTGCGCTGGGACGGGACTCCGGTTACCTGCCCGACCGGTGAAATCTTCTGGGGAGAACCCGGAACCAACGGACAGCATGCCTTCTACCAGCTGATCCATCAGGGAACTCGACTCATCCCGGCCGATTTCATCGCCGTCGCCACCCCTGCCCATCCTCTCCTCGACGGCGAGGTCGACGTCCACGAGATCTTCCTGGCGAACTTCTTCGCACAGACGGCAGCATTGGCCTTCGGCAAGACCATCGAGGAAGTCCGTGCTGAGGGCACCCCGGAAGCGATCGTCACCGCCCGTGTCTTCGAGGGCAACCGGCCGACGACATCGATCATGGCTCCGGCGCTGACGCCTGCTGTCCTCGGACAGTTGATCGCCCTCTACGAACACATCACCTTCGTCCAGGGTTCCGTCTGGGGCATCGACAGCTTCGATCAGTGGGGCGTGGAACTGGGCAAACAACTCGCGAAGGAAGTCGCCCCCGCAGTATCCGGTGACGAGGAGGCCCTGACGAAACAGGATCCCTCCACACGGAACCTGATCCGTTACTACCGTGCGCAGCGGCGCTGATCCGCAGCGTGGACGGGTGGAATGACCTCAATACGTGGCCATTCGCTGCCCTCTACGCCTTCTTCCTCTTCGGGGCCCTGACGAGAAGCCAGGCCACCTATTGGACGGGCCGGGGTCTGCGCGTGGGCGGAGAACGCTCACGCCTGGCCCGCCGGCTCGACCGACCTGCGGTGCGTACTGCAGAACGGCTGGTCGCCCGATGGGGCGCCCCGATCATCGTGCTCTCCTTCCTGACGATCGGGGTGCAAACAGCCATCAATCTCGCGGCAGGAGCTCTCCGGATGCCGATGCGGCGTTACTTCCCGGCATCGTTGGTGGGGTCGTTGATCTGGGCAGCGATCTACACCACGATCGGTTTTGCCGTGGTCGAGGCCTGGGTGCAGGACGAAGCAGGCCCCTGGCTGATCGTGATGCTGATCCCTCTCGCCCTCATCGGTGCGGCGACTTGGGCCTTCCGGAGAGAGAACCGTCACGACGACGCCGAGCGCAGCACAGATGCAGCCGCTGCTGCTCTCCCTCCGGGCTCCCCTCCCGAGGACGACCGACGTTGATCCCGGACCTCGGACCGGCATAGGGCGAGGGGCCGCCCGAAAATCAGGGCGGCCCCTCGCCATGTCGTCAGTGAACGACCTGCCTCACCGTGACCGGTCAGGTCAGATCGAGGGTGTTCTTCACCTCTGACAACCGGGAGAGCAGTCCGTTGACGAAACTCGGTGACTCATCGGTCGACAAAGCCGTCGCCAACTCCACTGCCTGCTGGGTTGCCACCGCGTCCGGAACGTCGGAGTTGTACAGGACCTCCCAGGCGCCGACCCGCAGGATCGCCCGATCGACAGCAGGCATACGTTCGACCGGCCACCCCTGGCTGTACGTCCCCAGCACCTCGTTGATCCGCTGCCAGTGCTCGACGACCCCGTCCACGATCTCCACCGTGTACCCCCGCAGAGGCGTCTCGGCGACCGGTTTGGTCATCCGTTCGGCCAACAGGGTGCCGGCGTTCAAACCCCGTTGTTCCGACTCGAAGAGCAGGTCCAGTGCCGCCCGACGCGCTTTCGTACGCGCGCCGGACAGCGGTGCCCGCCCGCCGGAGGAAGAAGCCATCAGTTGACGCGACCCAGGTAGCTGCCGTCCCGGGTGTCGACCTTGACCCGCGTGCCGGTCTCCAGGAACAAGGGGACCTGGATCTCCGCGCCGGTCTCCAAGGTGGCCGGCTTGGTGCCACCGGTGGACCGGTCGCCCTGCAGACCAGGCTCGGTGTAAGTGATCTCGAGCTCGACCGAGGCCGGCAGCTCGACGAACAGCGGAGCCCCGTCGTGGGTGGCGACGATGGCTTCCTGGTTCTCCAGCATGTACTTCTCGGCCTCACCGACGACGGTGCTGCTCACATTGATCTGGTCGAAGGTCTTCCCGTCCATGAAGACGAAGTCGTCGCCGTCCTTGTACAGGTACTGCATCGTCCGCTTGTCGACATTGCTGGTCTCGACCTTGGTGCCCGCGTTGAAGGTCTTGTCGACGACCTTGCCCGAGAGCACATTCTTCAGCTTGGTGCGCACGAAGGCGCCACCCTTGCCCGGCTTGACGTGCTGGAACTCCACCACGGTCCAGAGCTGGCCGTCGATGTTCAGGACCAGGCCGTTCTTCAGGTCATTCGTGGTTGCCACGGATCGTCTCTCTTCTCGACTCTTCGGTTCGTCATAAATTCTACCGGCCTGCGCACGACCTCCCCGCGACGCGCCATCCCCCCAGCATCGCGTAATCTCGAGTCGTCCCGCCCGTACCGCGGGCCTGTCCCGGATGTCCCGGCCAGGTTCCCGGTCGCGTCCGCCCGAGGAGGCCCCATGTCCCCCCGGCATCGCGTCAGTGCGGCGCTGCTGGCGCTCACGTGCGGCGCGCTCGCCGCGTGCAGCAGTTCGCCGCAGCCGCCTCCGGCAGCGCAACTGCCGGCCAACACGGTGAACAGCCCCGACAAGGTCCCCGTCATCGTGAACGCCGTCGAACCCGAACGAGCGCTCCTTCCTGCCGACATCGGTGACGACTACGGCACCAGGATCGGTTCACTGATCTACCGCGGTCTCGTCCGTTACGACGCCAAAGGCCGTCTGGTGAACGAGGTCGCCGAAGAGATCGCGACGATCAATTCCACCTTCTACCGGGTAAAGATCCGCAAGGGGTGGGTTTTCGGCAACGGCGAGCCGGTCACCGCAGCGTCCTTCGTCGACGCCTGGAATTTCGCCGCCGACCCGGCGAACAAACAGCTGCACGCCGACGCCTTCTCCTCCATCGCCGGATTCCGGACCCTACGCGGGTTGAACGAACCGGCGGTCCCGCCGGCCGGAGGCAAGGTCGAGCCCACACCCACGACCAGTACCACGAAGCCATCGGTCAACCCCACCCGGCACACCCAACGCGCCTCGGCATCGGCCTCGCCTACGTCGACGCCCAGCCCGTCCGGACCCCAGGACGATCCTGCAGGTCCCCCGTCCGGGGCCCTGGTCGGCCTGGCGGTCGTCGACGAACTGGAGTTCACCATCAGGTTGGCCGCCCCCGACTCGACCTTCACCGACCGGTTGGCTCAGCTCCCCTTCTCGCCGCTGCCCTCCGCAGCGTTGAAGGATCCCACCGCATTCGCCACCGCCCCGGTCGGTAACGGCCCCTACCAGCTCAGTGGGGGTTGGCTCGCCGGCAAGGAAGTCCGCCTCATCCCCAATGCTTCCTACTCAGGAGGCGAACCGGCCCGTAACGGCGGCCTGACCTTCCGTTTCTTCCCCGATCCCAGCGGAACCTACCCGGCTTTGACGAGCGGCCGTCTGGACGTCCTGGACTCCATGCCGGTCACCGCACTCGACCGGTACAAAGGCGACCTGGGGTTCCGTGCGTCGAACCAGGCCGTCGGTGTCACCACCTCCCTGGTCTTCCCGGTGACCCGCCCGGAATGGACCGGAGAGGAAGGCCGATACACCCGTCAAGCCATCTCCCGCGCCATCGACCGCAAGGCTCTCGCCGAGGGGATCTACGCCGGAACCAGGGCTCCGGCCAACGACTTGGCCTCCCCGGTGGTCGCCGGATACTCCAACGACATGTGCGGGGACGACTGTCGCCATGACCCTCACGCGGCTCGCACCGAGCTCAACCGGGTCGCCCAACCCATGCGGTCACTGGAGATCGCCTACGGGGCGGACTCCGGCGGACGGCCCGTCGTGGAAGCCCTGTGTTCAGCCATCACCTCGGCGGTCGGGATCACCTGTGTTCCGCACCCGGTGCCCAGGCAGGCCGCTCTGGAGCGGGCCGCAGCCCTGCACCAGATCACCATCCCCATGCTGACCACCCGGCGGATGACCCATCCGGACCTCAGCGGTTTCCTCTCCCCCCGTTTCATGGCCGGTTCCAGCGAGAATCTCAGCGGATACAGCGGACCCACGGCACAGACCCTGTTGGCCAAGGCTGCCGCCACCACCGACGTCGAGCAGCGGACCAAGGTCTACCAGGAGGCCGAGAAAGCGATCCTGCACGACATGCCGGAGATCCCCTTGTGGTACGTCAACGCGACAGTCGGCCGCGGCGAACGTATCCAACCGTTGAAGATCGACGTCTTCGGGCTGCCCATCTACACCGAGATGGCCCGTCCGTGACCGGTGGCGACGCTCCGAACGTCCCAGGACGTCGTTGAACCGGGCATGACTCCCCAGGACGACGAGGTCGGCTCTTCGGCGCCGATGACCCTGGCGCACCACGCTTGCCTCGTCGTCCTGGTCCTGGCCCTCCTGGGCGCCTTGTGGTGGGAGGTGACGGCGCCTGCGGGTACCCGGCCTGGCAGCAGCATGGGCGACCTCGGTTGGGTGGCTTTCCTCGCCCTCCCGCTGCGGCGACATTGGCCGGTCGCTACCGGAAGCCTCACCACGGTGCTCTCGACATTCAGCCTGCCTGCAGTCGTTCCCCGGGTGATCACCACAGGTGCCATCGGGGCCCGCCGCCAGTGGTGGCAGGTCATCACGATCCTCCTTGCACAGGCCTGCGCTCTCCTTCTGCAGTTCTTCTGGCAGGTCGACGAATCGGATCTGCACATCTGGCGGGTCGTCGCCGCAGGCCAGATCATGCTCACCGTGATCGTCCTGGCCATCGGCGCCTACCGGGGGGCCCGGCGCGAACTGATGGCTTCCTTGGTCGCCCGCGCCGAAACAGCGGAACGGGAGCAGGAGGCCCGGGTCGCCCAGGCACGGAGCGCAGAGCGCGCAGCCATCGCCAGGGAGATGCACGACACACTGGCGCACCGTATCTCCCTGGTCGCCATGCACGCCGGCGTCCTGTCCTATCGCACCGACCTCAACCCGGAACAGATCAAGGACAGCGCAGGACTGATCCAGGAGAATGCGCACAGTGCACTGACCGAGCTGCGGGACATCCTGGGTGTTCTCCGAGCCACCGATCCACTCTCGGGCTCGCTCCTCCCGGAGCGGCCCCAGCCGACGATGGACGACCTACCGCAGCTGCTGGACGACCTCCGTGCCGCAGGGTTGGACATCACCTTGTACGACCATCGAGCGACCCCCGACGGGCTTCCTGCGGCAACCGGAAGACATGCTTACCGCATCATCCAGGAGTGCTGCACCAATTCCCGTAAGCATGCGTCGGAGGAACCCGTGTCCGTGGTCCTGGGCGGTCGCCCTGGGGAACAACTGATCATCGAGGTGTCCAACCCACTGCCCAGCTCCCATACCGGTCAGAGCACCCCCGGGTCCGGTGTGGGGCTCATCGGGCTGACCGAACGGGCCCACCTGGCCGGAGGATCACTCGACCACATGCGTACCCGGGACCGTCGCTACCGGGTACGCGCCCGTCTGCCCTGGCCGTCGGAGAAAGAAGCGAAATGATGACCGATCCGAGCGTATGCCGACACGAGCACGACGCAGGACCTTATGTCCCGGAAGATGTCGGCGCCCGGCCTGCCACACCGAGGTCGATCCGCCTGTTGATCGTCGACGACGATCACCTCGTCCGAGCCGGGCTGCGCCTCATCCTGGGCGGTTCCCCAGGCCTGGACATCATCGGAGAAGCCGACGACGGAGAGGCCGGGATCGCCCAGGCCAGAGCGCTGCGACCTGACATCGTCCTCATGGACGTCCGGATGCCGAAGATGGACGGGCTCACCGCCACCCGTATCCTCCTGGGCGACCCCTGCCCCCCGAAGGTGATCGTGCTGACCACCTTCGACGCCGACGACATGGTGCTGAGCTCCCTCGCCGCCGGCGCATCGGGTTTTCTGCTCAAACACACCCCACCGCACACCATCGTGGAGTCCATCCGTTCAGTCGCCCGCGGAGAGCATTCCCTGTCACCGTCGGTGATGACCCAGGTGATCGCCGCAGCCACCCGCGCCACCCGCCCCGGTACCTCCGACGAACGCAGAGATCGAGCCGCCGCAGCGATCCGGGCACTCACCGCCCGCGAACGGGATGTCGCACTGGCCGTCGGTCGAGGTGCGTCCAATGCCGAGATCGCCCGCGAGCTCTGTCTGAGCATCGCCACCGTGAAAGGGCATGTCGCCCGGCTGTTCGAGAAACTCGAAGCCGACAACCGGGTGCAGATCGCGATCCGGGTACACGACGCAGAGCTATTGTGACCACGAACCCCTCTCGTCCCCTGGGACCGGTCCTGGCTCAGATGACGGCTTCGTACGCGGCACGCAGGGCTTGCTCCGGAGGCCCTTCCCATCGGCTCGGCGACCCGACTCCGTCGAGTACCACGAAACGTAGGGTCGCCCCCCTGGTCTTCTTGTCCCGGGACATCGCGGTGTGGAGCTCAGCCCAGCGTCCGGAAACGTAGGCGGTGGGCAGTCCGAGAGATCCGATGACCCGGCGATGCCTGTCCACATCTGCTGCCCCGAGTCGACCAGCCAGGCGAGCCAGCTCGGCGGCATAGACCATGCCCACAGCGACCGCGTCCCCGTGCCGCCACCGATAGTTCTCGACCTGTTCGACAGCATGGGCGAAGGTGTGTCCGTAGTTCAAGATCTCCCGCAGCGAGGATTCCTTCAGGTCAGCAGTGACCACATCCGCCTTGACCTGGATCTTGCGTCGGACCAGCTCCGCGAGCACCGGCCCGGACGGGTCGAGCACCGTCTTCGGGTCTTCCTCGACCAGTTCCAGGATCCGAGTGTCGGCGATGAATCCCCCCTTGAGCACTTCGGCCATCCCCGCAGCCAGGTCGGGCCGGGGGAGGCTCTCCAGATGGTCGAGGTCGACGAGCACCCCGCTCGGAGGGTGGAAGGACCCGACCAGATTCTTCCCCTCCGCTGTGTTGATGCCGGTCTTTCCACCTACTGCGGCGTCGACCATGCCGAGCAAGGTGGTCGGCACATGCACCACCCGGACTCCCCGCAACCAGGTGGCGGACACGAAGCCACCCAGATCGCTCACCGAACCGCCCCCGACAGTCACCACAGCGTCGGAACGGGTGAATCCGGCTTTTCCGAGCATCTCCCACAGAGAGCTCGCCACCGCAGCGGACTTCGCCTGTTCGGCATCGGGGACTGCAACCTCATGGACCTCTGTGCCCTGTTCCCGCAGGACTCTACAGATCGGCCCGGCCAACTGCCGCAAAGGCGCGGAGTGGACCACCAGTGCCCTCCTGGTCTGATCCCCCAGCAGAGCCGGGAGCCGGTCGGTCAGCCGGTGCCCGATCAGCACGTCGTAACCCCCGGAGCCTCCGACCCGGATACAGGTCGAATCCTCACTCATCGCCGCCGTCTCCTTCCAACCCCAGTGCTGTCACGACCTGCCCGGCGGCTTCCGCGGCCGACATATCGCTGGTGTCGATCCTGAGTACGGAGAGCCGCTGGTAGATCTCACGGCGTTCCTCCATCAACCGCAGCCAGGCCCCTCGCGGGTTCAAGGCCAACAGCGGCCTCCCGTGGTCTAGCCCGGTTCTCCTGACCGCTTCCCGCAAGGACAGGTCGAGGAAGACCACCGGATGCCCACTCAACGCTTGTTGCGTACGCTGCGCCAGAATCGCTCCCCCGCCCAGCGCCAACACTCCTCGGTGCCGGGACATCGCGTCGACCACGACATCGGCCTCCACCTCCCGGAAGAAGGCCTCGCCTCGCTCGATGAAGATGTCCGGGATCGTCATACCGACCTGTTCCTCGACCAGCAGATCGGTGTCGGCCACGTCATGGCCGGTCCTGACTGCGATCTCCCTCGCGACAGTCGACTTGCCGGCCCCAGGCGGGCCGATGAGCACCACCACCGGCCCGCCGGTCGCCTCGGAACTCACCATGTACGCATCCTTCCGGGGATTCCTGCCAGATAGCTCTCGTGGGCGGAGCGAACCTGACCCACCGAGTCACCGCCGAACTTCTCCGAGACCGCGTCGGCCAGGACCAAGGCCACCATCGCCTCGGCCACGACACCTGCGGCAGGTACCGCACACACGTCAGAACGCTGATGGATGGCTCGTGCAGGATCGTCCCCGGTGACATCGACGGTGGCCAGAGCTCGCGGAACCGTACTGATCGGTTTCATCGCAGCTCGGACCCGCAGCGGGTCCCCGGTCGTCATCCCGCCCTCGATGCCACCAGCGCGCCCGGTCCGACGTCGGATGACGCCCTCCTCGTCACGGTCCATCTCGTCGTGGGCGGCCGACCCCCTCCGGGTGGCGCTCCGGAAACCGTCTCCGACCTCGACCCCCTTGATCGCCTGAACACTCATCAACGCGCCGGCCAGACGGGCGTCGAGCCTACGGTCCCAGTGCACGTACGAGCCCAGTCCAGGAGGGCACCCGTAAGCCACGACCTCGACCACACCGCCCAGGGTGTCCCCCTCCTTGTGCGCCTCGTCGATCTGGGCCACCATCGCCGCGGAGACCTGCGGGTCATGGGCACGCACCGGATCCGCATCGAGACGAGCGACCTCGTCCGGCCCCGGAAGCTCTCCGTCCTCCGGTGCACAGGCCTCCCCGATGACCACGGTGTGCGCGACGAGTCGGATACCGCAGGCCTGGTCGAGGAAAGCGGCAGCGATCGCGCCGAGAGCCACCCGGGCTGCGGTCTCCCTCGCCGAAGCCCGTTCCAGCACCGGCCGTGCCTCGGTGAAGCCGTACTTCTGCATCCCCACCAGGTCGGCGTGTCCTGGCCGAGGCCTGGTCAACGGGCGGTTACGAGCGATTTCCCGAGGGGCGTTAATGTCGTCGGCCTCGGCGTACTCGGCGGCCTCCACCGGGTCGGGGCTCATCACCGTGCGCCATCGTGGCCACTCACTGTTGGCGATCTCCACAGCGATCGGTGAGCCCAGGGTCATCCCGTGTCGGATCCCACCGAGTATCTCCAGAGCGTCCTGCTCGAACTTCTGCCGGGCGCCACGTCCGTGGCCGAGCCGACGCCGGGCCAAGGCCTCGGCGATATCGGCCGTGGCCACCTCGACCCCGGCCGGGATACCTTCGACGATCGCGACCAGGGACGGACCGTGCGATTCTCCTGCGGTCAACCAACGCACCATATCGGCCATGCTGCCAGATGCTCGGATGACGGACACAGCCCGTCTCGTCGAAGTGCGCTTGCGGTCAGACTGCAGCCAGAGCTGCCCGCATCTGGGACAAGGGCGCCTCCCGGCCGGTCATCAACTGCACCTGGGCGGCAGCCTGGTGCAGCAGCATCTCTCGGCCGGAGAGCACACGAGCGCCACCTGCTGAGGCCCAGCGTGCCAGCGGAGTGGGCCATCCGCCGTAGACCACGTCGACCAGTAGCCCGCCGGGCCCCGGTGATCCTGTTCCGTCAGCTGGAAGTTCTATCCCGACGCCGGTGGGCAAGGTACTGATAATCAGCGTGTACTCACCTGCGTACGAAGCAAGTTCATCGATCGCACGTACGCCTGTGTCCAGACCGGCCCGGTCTGCCACCGTCGAGGTCCCCTCCCGGACCTGTCGACGCACCGCAAAATCCACACCGCTGACACCAAGCTCGGCCAGGGCGACACAGGCAGCGCGCGCAGTGGCCCCCGCGCCCAGAATCAGAGCCCGGCGGGGGGTGGCGATCCCGCTCTCACCGAGTGTCCGGACCAATCCGTGAACATCCGTGTTCGCCGCCCGCCACCCTTCCCTGGACCTGATCAGCGTGTTCGCCGCTCCGACCAGTTCGGCCACCGGCGTGACCTCGTCCGCGCAGGCGAGTGCCGTCTCCTTGACCGGCATCGTCACGGAGAGTCCCCGCCACTGCGGTCCCAGTCCGGACAGGAATTCCGCCAACGAAGGATCGTCGGGGCCGCCGACCTGTCTTCGTTCGTAGGTCCATCTGCTCAGCCCCAGAGCCCGATAAGCCGCGCGGTGAAGTACCGGTGAGAGCGAATGAGCGATCGGAGACCCCAGAACCGCCGCACGACAGAGCTCCTCGTCGGAGCTCGTGTCGGCCGGCGGGTCGGTCAACATTTTCCGGGGTTGGCCCGGCACCACGCGTTCAGCTTGGCCACCTGGACGTTGTGCTCGGCGAAGGTACTGGTGAAGATGGTTTCCCCGCTGACGGGGTTGGTGGTGACGAAGAAGAGCCAGGAACCGGAAGCCGGGTTCATGGCGGCCTTGATCGCGTTCTCGCCCGGGTTACCGATCGGCCCGGCCGGCATCCCTTCGATCGCATAGGTGTTGTAGGGGTTGTTGGCTTTACGCATCTGTTCGCTGGTGAGCGCTTTACCTGTGCGTTGTTGGACGCCGTACATCGAGGTGGAGTCGAGTTCGAGCTTCATCGGCGGTTTGGCGGTGAGCCGGTTCTCCAGGACGCGCGCCACCTTCGGGCCGTCGTCGATATGCCTGGCTTCGGCTTCCACCATGCTCGCGATCGTGAGAACCCGATGTGCCTGGTCGGAGGATACGTTCAACGCTTTGAGCTTCATATCGGTCTGGCTCACCAGCTTTTTCAACTGGTCCATCGCCGGGCTCTTCTTGTCGAAATTGTAGGTGGCCGGGAAGAGCCAGCCCTCGGGATTGCCCTTCGTCGCAGCCGGCAGGCCCAGGAGCGAGGGGTCTGCTCCCGCAGCTTTCTCCGCCTTGTCGTACTCCTCCCGGGGGGTCCCGGTGGCTTTCGAGAGCACATCGTAGGTCTCGGACTTCCACAGGCCTTCTCGAACGGTCACCTTCGCGACATTCCTGTTCCCTCCTCGCAGATTCGACAGGGCCGCGGTGGCCTTCATCTCCTTCCGAAGGGTGTAGGTGCCTGGTTGGATCTCGTCGCCCTTGTTGTTCTCCAAGGCCTCGCGGAAGGCTCCAGCGGTTTTGACCACCCCGGCCTCCTGCAACCGTTGAGCGATCTGGCCACCGGAGTCGCCGGGCCGGACCACCACGGTCACCGACTCGCCGCCGTCTCCTTCGTAGTCCCCGGATTCGACGAGCTGTTCGTAGAGCGGTTTGAAGTTGGTCACGACGACGGCGCCGCCCACCACTAGGACCGCGGTGGCGGTGACATAGGTCACCAGACGGCGGCGACGTCGTTGCTGACCCCGGCGACGCCGATTTCGGTCGCGCCGTCGTGACTGTGGCTCCTCTTCTTCGTAGACAGGGGCACCGAAGATCGACTCGTCGAGAGGGTCCTCGATCCGGGGCCGTCTTCTAGTTGCGGCGCCGCGACGCCCGCGGCTTTCGTGAGAGTAGTTGTTCACCAGCCGGCCAATTCGTTGCTCGTTCAATGTCCAGGGCAGTCTGCAGGATGAGGACTGCAGACTGTTGATCGATGACAGATCGGTGGGTACGCGTGCCACGGCCTGCGTCCCGCAACGATCGGTGTGCATCGACGGTGGTCAGGCGCTCGTCCACCAAACGGACGGGTACCGGACGCACTCGGGATGCGAGCCTGCGAGCATACTCGCGCGCGGCGACTGCCGCCGAACCTTCGACGCCGGACAGGGACAGTGGCAGGCCCACCACCACTTCCACGGCCTCGAATTCAGTACACAGTTCGGCGACCCGGTCAAGGTCCTTCTCCCCGTTCAGGTCACGGGTCACGGACTCCACCGGGGTCGCGATCAGGCCGTCGGGATCGCAGATCGCGACCCCGACCCTGGCCTGACCGACATCGACGCCGACACGTCGTCCAGGGCGCACGTCAGCCGGTCACCGTAGTGGCAACGGCCTGCTTCACCTGGGAGAGCGCGTCTTCGATCCTGGTGGGGTCGCTGCCGCCGCCTTGAGCCACGTCATCCTTGCCTCCTCCTCCTCCGCCGAGGGTCTGCGCGGCGATCTTGACGAGTGCGCCGGCTTTCACGTTCAGTTCTCGTGCCGGACCGTTGGTCGCGATGACGACCATCGGGCGTTCTTTGGTCACCGAGGTGAGCGCCACCACAGACGGCCGGTCCATGCCGAGGCGCCCCCGAAGATCGAGGACGAGGTTCCGCAGATCGTCGGCGTTGATGTCATCACCCAGGTGATGGGCCAACACGGTGACCCCGGAGATGTCGTGTGCCTGCTCGGTGAGCGTCGAGGCCTGAGCGAGGACCTGCTGGCGACGCATCGTCGCGATCTCTTTCTCTGCCTCCCGCAATTTGTTCAGGATGCCGCCGATACGGTCGGGCAGCTCTTCCGGTCGCGCTTTCACGACCTCGGCGAGCTGGCCCACGATGACGCTCTCCCGGGCCAGGTGGTCGTAGGCATCCGCGCCGACCAGGGCTTCCACCCTGCGGACTCCGGAGGCGACGGAGGCTTCGCCGAAGAGCTTGACGATCCCGAGCTGGCCGGAGCGCTCGGCGTGGGTTCCGCCGCAGAGTTCACGCGACCAGTCACCCACCGAGACGACTCGGACCTGTGTGCCGTACTTCTCACCGAAGAGCGCCATCGCACCGGAGTCGAGAGCTTCCTGTTGGGACATGACCTCGGCGTAGACCGGGAGATCTTCCATCAGCTTCGCGTTGACCTGGGCCTCCACGTCGCGCAGGACGGCCGCGGGGACCGGCTGGCCCGCTTTGAAGTCGAACCGGAGACTTCCGGGGCGGTTGAGCGATCCGGCCTGGGTCGCCGTCTCCCCGAGCGCTTCACGCATGGCCTGGTGGACCAGGTGGGTAGCGGTGTGTGCGCGGCTGATCCCCTTACGCCGCAGAACGTCGACCTGGCTCAGCGCGGAGAGACCGACTTCGACCTCCCCGGAGATCACCCGGGCCCGGTGGACGATGAGACCGGTGATCGGGGACTGCACGTCGTCGACCTCGACGACGGCACCATTGGAGAGAGTGATCAGACCTTTGTCGGGCAGCTGCCCACCGGCTTCGGCGTAGAAGGGTGTCCGGTCCAGGACGATCTCGACCTGATCGCCTTCGCGAGCCGAGGAGATTCCGTTCCCGGCCGAGACCAGGCCGGTGACGGTACCTTCGCCGACGACATCACCGTAGCCGACGAATTCGACCGGCCTACCGAGTGAGTCCGCGATCTCACGGTAGATCTGGACGCTTCCGTGGCCTTGTTTCTTGGCTTTGGCGTCGGCTTTGGCCCGTTCCCGTTGTTCGGTCATCAGCTGGCGGAAACCGGCCTCGTCCACGGACAACCCCTGCTCGGCAGCCATCTCCAGGGTCAGGTCGATGGGGAATCCGTAGGTGTCGTGCAGTTTGAAGGCGTCGCCTCCGGTCAGCGTGTCCCCTCCCCCGGCTTTCGTCTTGGCGACGGCGACGTCGAGGATGCTGGTGCCCGAGGTGAGGGTGCGCCGGAAGGCGTCCTCCTCGGCGTAGGCGATCTGGCCGATGCGTCCGAAATCACGTTCGAGTTCGGGATAGGACTGGCTCATCCGCGCCATCGACACCGGGAGCAGCTCGGGCAGGGCAGGGTCGTGCACGCCCAACAGGCGCATGGAGCGGACCGCGCGGCGCAGCAACCGTCGCAGCACGTAGCCGCGGCCTTCGTTGCCCGGGGTGACTCCGTCCCCGATCAGCATCAAGGACGAACGGACGTGGTCGGCGACGACTCGGAAGCGGACGTCGTCGGGGGCGTGGATGCCGTATTTCTTGCCGGCGAGTTCCTCCGCGCGACGGATCACCGGGAAGACCTCGTCGATCTCGTACAGGTTGTCGACACCCTGCATGAGATAGGCGGTACGTTCCAGGCCGAGGCCGGTGTCGATGTTCTTGGCGGGTAGCGCCTTGGCCACGTCGAAGTCGTCCTTGGCCCGGACCGCGGAGAGTTCCTCGGTCTGGAAGACCAGGTTCCAGATCTCCAGGAAGCGGTCCTCGTCGGCCTCAGGCCCCCCGTCCGCGCCGTACTGGGGCCCGCGGTCGATGTAGATCTCCGAGCACGGACCACCCGGGCCGGGAACGCCCATGTGCCAGTAGTTGTCCTTGAGCCCTCGGCGCTGGATGCGTTCGTCCGGCAGTCCGACCGCACGCCACATCTCGACGGCCTCGGCGTCACCGTGTGGATACCCGGGGTGGTGTCCCGGTCCGAGGACGGTGACCCAGACCTTCTCCGGGTCGAACCCGTACCCTCCCTGGTCCTGTGGGCCGGTGATCAGCTCCCAGGCGTACTTGACGGCGCCTTCCTTGAAGTAGTCGCCGAAGGAGAAGTTGCCGTTCATCTGGAAGAAGGTGCCGTGGCGGGTGGTCTTGCCCACTTCGTCGATGTCCCCGGTGCGGACGCATTTCTGCACGGAGGTGGCACGAGCGTAGGGGGCGCTCTCGAGGCCGAGGAAGTAGGGCTTGAAGGGGACCATGCCGGCGTTGACGAACAGCAGGTTGGGGTCGTCGTAGAGCAGCGGAGCGCTGGGGACGACGGTGTGTCCGTTCTTCTCGAAGAAGGTCAGCCAACGGCGCCTGATCTCGGCGGTATCCATGCAGGGGTCCTTGCGGGTGACGACGTAGGCGTGTCGGGGCCCCGACACGCCGCTCCACCTACAGTACTGGCCGTTGCGCCTCACCGGCTTGCTCATGAGGTATGTCCGGCTCTGGGTGGTGGGCGAATTTTAGTTCATCGAATGCGGTTCAGGGGTTAGACGACCCTCTGGAAAATCCCGTCGGACGTCGGCTGGCCAAAAAGAATCACGCGAAGGTCACGATTGCATATACCCCACGTTGAGGCAGCCTGAACCCCCCTTATTTTGGCTGACAATTCTGATGTTGCCATGCGTCACAAGACACTTCACGCCCCTGCCATTCCGTGAATATGTCGACGGCAGCAGTTCTCGCCAACCGGGCGTGAACCCCCCGTAGGAGGTCCCATTCATGCGAGGAAAAACCCGCGTCGCCGTCGTTGTGTGTCTCACCGCCGCATCCCTGGTCACCGCCTCCTGCGGCGGTAGCGGCAAATCCGACACCCAGAGCAACAGCATCACCGTCAAAGGTTGCAATCCCCAGAACGACCTCATCCCGGCGAACACCACCGAAGCCTGCGCCGGTGAGATCCTCGGGCTGACCACGGCACGGTTGGTTCATTACGACGCAGACACCGCCAAACCGCAGAACGATCTCGCCGAGAAGATCAGCGACGTCGGAGCAAAAGTGTTCACCATCACCGTGAAGAAGGGCCAGAAGTTCTCCGACGGCACCGAGGTCAAAGCCAAGAACTTCGTCGACGCCTGGAACTACGCCGCCTTCGGAGGCAATGCGATGGGCGCGGGCTCGTTCATGGCCCCCATCGAAGGGTATGACGAAGTCTCCAAACCGGAATCCACCGTGAAGGAGATGAAGGGGCTGAAGGTCATCGACGACCACACCTTCGAAGTCACCTTGTCCAGCTCCACCTCCGACTTCGCTCTCCGCCTGGGGTACACCGCCTTCGCGCCCATGCCCGACGCCTTCTTCGCAAATCCCAAGGGCGATTTCGGCAAGAAACCGATCGGGGCCGGTCCGTACAAGGTCGTCCAGTGGGATGCCAACCAGCAGGTCGTCCTGGAGAAGAACAAGGACTACGCCGGAGAGTTCAAAGGCCAGGTCGACAAGATCACCTTCCGGATCTACCAGGACAGCGGCGCCGCCTACAAGGACGTCCAGGCCAACAACCTCGACGTCACCTACAACTTCCCGGCCGACGCCCTGGCCGGCGGCCGCTACAAGAACGACCTGCCAGGACGCTTCTCGGTCCGGGACAAGACCTCCACCGTCCAGCACGCCACCTTCGCACCGGCGAAGACCGACCCCACCGTGCAGAACCCGAAGTTCAAGCAGGCCATATCGATGGCGATCAACCGCGAGGAGATCATCAAGGCGGTCTTCAACAACGAACGCAAACCGTTGAACGGTTGGGTCGCCTCAGCCGCGATCGACGGCTACCCCACCGACAACTGCGGCGAGTACTGCTCCTACGACAAGGACAAAGCCAAGGCCAAACTGGCCGAGGCCGGCGGGTTCACCGGCATCCTGACCCTGGGCTACAACGCCGACTCCGACCACCGCAGCTGGGTCGACGCCGCCTGCCAGTCGATCACGAACACCTTGGGCATCCAATGCCAGGGCGCGCCCAGCGTCGACTTCAAGACCTTCCGCAACACCGTCAAGAAACGGGAGATGAAGGGCATGTTCCGCGCCGGATGGCAGATGGACTACCCCTCACCGGAGAACTACCTGACCCCCCTGTACGGCACCGGCGGATCGAGTAACGACTCCGACTACTCCAACCCCGCCTTCGACGCCAAGCTGAAGGAAGCGCTGGCTGCCACCAGCAAGGAAGAGGGATTCAAACTCTTCGTCGAAGCCGAGAAGATGCTCGTGGCAGACATGCCCTCCATCCCCCTGTGGAGTTTCACCGAACACGCCGCATGGTCGAACAAGATCGCCGACGTCAAACTCGATATCGACGGGAAGCCCGACTACCGACAGATCAAACGGAAGTGACCGGAGCGTCTTTTCCCCACTGATCGGACCGCACTGAACAACACGACCGGGTCGGCTCGCCACACCAGTCCGCGAGCCGACCCGAGAAGTCCGGTGTGCCGCCCGACGAAAACACCCACGCACCATCAAGAGAATGCGATCACCGGACGGCGAAGCACCCCGCTATGTATTCTCACTGCCACTCTCAACCACGGTGAGGTTCCCCCCGACCAAACACCGTCCACCAGACGGCACCGGACTGCCACCCAGGCACATCACCTTTCCTGACCTTGATGCCAGCATCCCGCCGTCGACGACAACCTAGGAGGTGTCGTGGGCAAGTACGTCATCAGGCGCCTGCTGCAGATGATCCCCGTCGCTCTCGGCGCGACTTTCGTGATATTCACCATGGTCTTCGCCCTACCCGGTGACCCCACGGACGGAAAATGCGGCGAACGGCCCTGCCCCCCGGCCTATGTGGCCCAGTACCGGGCCGAACACAATCTGGACGACCCCCTGCTGGTCCAGTACGGCAAATACCTCGGGAAACTGGCCCAAGGCGACCTCGGCACGAACTATTTCGGCAATCAGGTCTCCGACGAACTCCTCCAGCGGTATCCCACCACCACCAAGTTGGCCGTCATCGCGATCGCCTTCGAAATCCTGATCGGGATTTCTGTCGGGGTTCTCGCCGGTGTCCGCAAGGGAGGCCTGATCGACACCACCGTGATCTTGACCACTCTGATCTTCATCTCAATTCCGATCATCGTGATCGGCCCGGTCGCCCAGATCATCTTCACGATCCGACTGGGCTGGTTCCGGACCACCGTCTCCCCGGAGGCGCCTCTGAACGAACTGATCCTGCCCGGAATGGTCCTCGCCCTCCTCTCCGTGGCCTATGTCGCCCGGCTCACCAGGACCAGCCTGGTCGAGAACCTCCGTGCCGACTACGCCCGCACCGCCATCGCCAAAGGGCTCACCCGACGCCGAGCCATCAGCGTGCACACACTGCGCAACTCCCTCATCCCCGTGGTCACGTTCATCGGTGCCGATTTCGGCGGCCTGCTCGGTGGCGCGATCGTGACCGAACGCATCTTCAACATCCAAGGCGTCGGCAGCATGATCTTCACCGGCATCGCGAATCGGGACGGACTCGCCGTGGTCGGCGCCGTGACCGTCCTCGTCCTCGTCTTCCTCCTCATGAACCTGCTCGTCGACCTGCTCTGCGGCGTGCTCGACCCCAGGATCAGCCATGACTGACGCCACAGCCGAAACACTCTCCCCCACCCCCTCGCCTGCCCCGGACGGCGGAGAATCAGCCCCCGGCCGCTCTCTGACCCAAGACGCCCGGAGACAGCTGCGCAAACGCCCCCTGTTCTGGATAGCCTCCTCGCTGATCCTCGTCTTCCTGTCCATGGCCCTGTTCCCCGGCCTGTTCACCAGCGTCGACCCCAACTACGGGGAACTTTCCCGCCAAAACCGCGGGCCAGGCGACGGCGCTCTCTTCGGTTTCGACCATCTGGGACGGGACGTCTACGCCCGCTCCGTCTACTCTGCCCGTGCCTCCATCATGGTGGGCCTGCTCACCACCCTCGCCACGGCGACCTTCGGCAGCGTCCTCGGCATCATCGCAGGCTTCTACGGAGGCTGGGTCGACGCCGTCATCTCCCGGATCACCGACATGGTCTTCGCCATCCCGATGCTCCTAGGCGGCATCCTGTTCATGTCGACCTGGGTGAGTCGCCCCAACGACCCCTACGCCCTCGTCGTCTTCAAAGTCGTCTTCGTCCTCATGCTCTTCGGCTGGCCCGGTATCGCCCGACTGATGCGCAGCTCCGTCCTCCAGATCAAACAGAACGAATATGTGCTGGCTGCGCGCGCGCTGGGAGCCTCCCCACTGCGGATCATCGTCCAGCACATCCTGCCCAATGCGATGGCCCCGGTCCTGGTGATCGCGACGATCCACTTCGGGGCGTATATCGCCGCCGAGGCCACCTTGTCCTTCCTGGGTATCGGCCTGCAGTATCCCGCGACCTCCTGGGGGACCGCCATCAACGGCTCCCTGTCCTGGTACCAGGCGGCCCCGCACAACCTGCTCTGCCCAGCGATCTTCCTCAGCGTGTGTGTGCTGGCCTTCATGACCCTCGGGGACGTCGTGCGTGACGCCTTCGACCCCAAGCAGCGATAAAAGGAAGGACGAGACGATGAACGCCGCCACGTCCGTGTCCCGCCGCGAACCGGAGAAGCTCTCCGACTTCGCGCCGCTCGACGGTGCTTCCCTGTTGGAGGTGGAAGATCTGTATGTCGACTTCCACACCGACGACGGCATCGCCCACGCCATCAACGGGGTGAGCTTCCGGCTCGATCCCGGCGAGACCCTGGCGATCCTCGGCGAGTCCGGCTCGGGAAAGTCGGTGACCGCCCAGGCGGTCCTGGGGATCCTGGACAGCCCTCCGGCTCGGATCCCGCGAGGGTCGGTGAAATATCACGGTCACGAGCTGTTGACGATGGCCGAGGAGAGGAGGCGCCGAACCCGGGGGCCGGAGATCTCGATGATCTTCCAGGACGCGCTGTCAGCACTCAACCCGGTGTTCCCCGTCGGTTGGCAGATCGCCGAGATGTTCCGGCAACACCGGGGACTGAACAAGTCCGATGCGATGGACCGCGCCGTCGCACTCATGGAACGGGTGCAGATCCCGGCGGCCCGCCAACGGGTCAAGGCCTACCCGCACCAGTTCTCCGGCGGGATGCGTCAACGCATCATGATCGCGATGGCCATCGCGCTGGACCCTGCGGTCCTGATCGCCGACGAGCCCACCACTGCCCTGGATGTCACGGTGCAGGCCCAGATCATGCGGCTGCTCCAGGAGCTCAAGGAAGAACGGCAGATGGGATTGATCCTCATCACCCACGATCTCGGCGTCGTCGCCGATGTCGCCGACCGGATCGCGGTGATGTACGCAGGCCGCCTGATGGAAACCGCCGATGTCTTCGAGCTCTACCGGCGGCCGGCCCACCCGTACACCAAAGGCCTGTTGGACTCGATCCCCCGTCTGGACCAGAAGGGCCAGACCCTCGCCGCCATCGGTGGACTTCCACCGAACCTGTTACGCATGCCGGCAGGGTGTCCTTTCCACCCTCGTTGCCGTTACGCACGGCAGCGATGCACCGAGGAGCTGCCCGAGTTACGCGAGATCGTCCCGGGCCGTTCGACCGCCTGCCACTTCGCCGAGGAGGTCTACGGTGACTGAACCTGTCCTGATCGCCGAGAACCTGGTCAAGCACTACCCGATCCTCAGCGGGGTCCTCCGCCGCCCGGTGGGCAAGGTGAAAGCCGTGGACGGTGTCAGTTTCTCCCTGGGCCGCGGAGAAACCCTCGGTATCGTCGGTGAATCCGGATGCGGAAAGTCCACGCTGGGGCGCCTGCTCATGCGGTTGGAGGAGCCGACCAGCGGGCGGGTGATCTTCGACGGCGTCGACATGTACGCCCAGAAGGGCGCTGCGATGCGACGGATCCGTCGGGACATCCAGATCGTCTTCCAGGACCCGTACACTTCCCTGAACCCCCGTAAGACGGTCGGCGACATCATCGGCGAACCCTTCCGGATCCACCGGGACGCTCTCCCCAAGGGCGGATACGACAAGGCGGTACGCGACCTGCTCGAGATGGTCGGATTGAACCCCGAGCACATCAACCGCTACCCGCACCAGTTCTCCGGTGGACAACGGCAACGTATCGGGATCGCCCGGGGCATCGCCCTCAACCCGAAAGTGCTGATCTGCGACGAACCGGTCTCTGCGCTCGACGTCTCGGTACAGGCCCAGGTGGTGAACCTGATGAGTCGCCTGCAGAAGGAACTGGGCCTCAGCTACGTCTTCATCGCCCACGACCTGTCCGTGGTCCGGCACATCTCCGACCGGGTGGGAGTCATGTATCTGGGGAAGATGGCCGAGGTCGGCGAGGAGGACGAGATCTACGCCCGGCCGACCCATCCGTACACGCAGGCGCTGCTCTCCGCGGTCCCGGTCCCGGACCCGACCCTGCGCGACAAACGGGAGCAGATCGTCCTCTCCGGGGACGTCCCTTCTCCGGCCAATCCACCGACCGGGTGTCGTTTCCACACCCGGTGTTGGATGTCCCAGGACATCTGCACATCCGAGGAACCGACGCTGGTCCCTCGTCCCGACGGCGCAGGTGAGCACGAGTCCGCCTGCCATTTCGCACACCCGAGGGTCATCGTCGAGGCCATCGACGTCTCCACGATCTCCGCTCCCACCGGGACACTCAGCCCCGAATCGGTCAAGTCCGGTGAGGCCCCGCGCTCAGCTCGTCTCCTCACCCCGGACGACCCTGCGCCGGGCGGTGTCCTTCCGTCCTGACCGTCCCGGGAGGTCATCGACGCGGTGAAGGTGGGTCTCCGTGCAGATCCGCCTCCACCGCGCGGTGGGCCAGTCCTCGCCGTCGACCGGGAATCCGGCTGCTGTCAGGCGCCCGGCCCTGCACGTAACTGTTCCTTCAGCCAGGCCTGGCGGGCGACCATACGCGCCTCGAACCCACGCTCCTTCGGACGGTAGTAGTCGGTCCTCCCCGCCAGGTCGTCCGGCAGGTACTGTTGCGCCGCCACCGACTCCGGTTCGTCGTGGGCGTACAGATACCCTCGGCCGTGCCCCAGTCGGCTAGCACCGGAATATCCGGTTCCCCTGAGATGGGCCGGAACCTGTCCGCCACGACCGGCCCGCACCTCGGCGATCGCCTCGTTGATCGCCGTATAGGTCGCATTCGACTTCGGCGCCAGACAGTTGTGTACCACCGCCTGCGCCAGGATCAGCCGAGCCTCCGGCATCCCGATCTGAGCTACCGCGTGCATCGCCGCCACCGCCGTCTGCAACGCCGTCGGGTCCGCCATCGCGATCTCCTCACTGGCCGAGATCACGATCCGCCGGGCGATGAATCGGGGATCCTCCCCTGCTTCCAACATCCTGGCCAGGTAGTGCAGAGCCGCATCCACATCCGAACCACGCATCGACTTGATGAAGGCGCTCGCCACGTCGTAATGCTGATCCCCGGCGCGGTCGTAACGCACCGCGGCGTGCTCCACGGCCTGTTCCACATGTGTCAAGTCCACCTCCACCGGATGCTCAGCGTCCGGCAGACCTCGCCCGGCCGCGCGCGCGTCCAGCGCCACACCGGCGGCAGCCTCCAAGGAGGTCAATGCGCGCCGAACGTCACCACCGGCCATCCGGACCAGATGTTCCCGGGCTTGCGCGGTCAGCAGGTATGCGCCGTGGAGTCCGCGTTCGTCCTGCACGGCGGAATCCAACACTTCCCGGATCTGTTCGTCGGCCAAGGGCTCCAGCCGGATCAGCATCGACCGGGACAACAACGGCGCGATGACCGAGAAGGACGGATTCTCCGTGGTGGCCGCGACCAGAATGACCGTACGGTCCTCGACCCCGGGCAGCAGCGCATCCTGTTGGGCTTTGCTGAACCGGTGGATCTCGTCGAGGAAGAGCACCGTCTGCCGACGATGGAGATCGCGCGCCCTCCTGGCACCCTCCATCACGGTGCGGACGTCCTTGACGCCGGCGGTGATGGCCGAGAGTTCCACGAATTCCCTGCCGGCTGCTCGGGCGACCAGATGCGCCAACGTCGTCTTCCCCGTGCCCGGCGGCCCCCACAGGATCACGCTCAAGGGCCCGGCTGTGCCTCCGTGACCTTCGATCAGTCGGCGCAACGGGCTGCCCGGTCGTAGGACTGCAGCCTGTCCGCGGACGTCCTCCAGGGAGCGGGGACGCATCCTCACCGCCAGCGGAGGCAGGACGTCCTGCGGCTGCGCCGTGTCCGTCATGTCGGCGAAGAGGTCGGGTTCGTCCACCGGGCCAGTCTGTCACTCCGGGAACCTGAACCTCGATCTCCGCGGTCACCGGCGTCCTACCGGAATGAGAGAGTTGTCCCGTGACCGCCGAAGTACATGAAGTGCATACCGGATCGACACCCCTTCTCCACCGGGCGGGTGCCACCATGGCTCGACATGCCCGGCTGGTCGTCGTGCTGTGGCTGGTCGTCTCAGCCTTGTGTTATGCCGGAGCCACCGGGGCGCTGGGCACGCCGTCACTCTTCTCCCGCTTGCACCAGGCAGAACCCTTCGTCCCGAAGGAGTCCCACGAGGGCAGCAAACTTCTGGAGAGGGCGCGTGACACCGGGCCCAGCGTCCTTGTCCGGGTGGAAGGCGCCGTCTCGACCGATCCGGCTTCCGTCGAAGCCGGAACACGTCTGCAGGAGAAGTTCGCCTCCCGGCCGGGTGTGACCCGGGCGATGTCCCCCTTCGTCGTCCCCGGGGGGGTGCGCACCCCGGAGACGGGCGGATTGTTCGCCCAGGACCGGGAGGACGCCTTCATGTTGGTGCTGGTCGTCGACCGTGCGCTCTCCCAGACCGAACGGCTGGACATCGCCCGGGACGCCCGCCAGCAGGCCCAGGACGCTTTCGCCGCGGTGCCCGGCGCCCGCGTCACCATGGGCGGCGGAATCACCTTCCTCGACGACATCACCTCACAGATCCAGACCGACCTGGCCAAAGGTGAGGGCATCGCACTGCCGTTGTCCTTGATCGTCATGGTCTTCGTCTTCGGGGGTTTCCTCGCGGCCGGTCTACCGATCGTCGGTGCCCTGGCCTCCATCGCAGGGGGGCTGGCCAGCCTGTGGGCCTTCTCCTTCGTCACCGAGCTCGACGCCACAGTGGTCAACATCACCACCTTGTTGGGTCTGGCGCTCTGCATCGACTACGGGCTGTTGATCGTCAGTCGTTTCCGTGAGGAGGTCCGTGCACTCGCTCCGGACGCCTCCCACGACCGGTTGGACCGTGACCATCTCGTGGAGGCCACCGCTCAGACGGTGAACACTGCAGGCCGAACCGTTTTCTTCTCCGCGCTCATCGTGGCGATCTCGCTGGCCGGCCTCACGGTCTTCCCCGCTCCGGTGATCCGCGCCGTGGGGCTGGCCGGGGTCACCGTCGTCCTGGTGGCTTTGGCCGTGGCGATGACCCTGGTTCCGGCGCTCTGTTTCCTGGGCGGTCGCCGTCTCGTGCGCCGACGCAGCGACGATTCCCCCGACGAGGGCCTCTTCGCCAACCTGGCCCGTCTCGTCGCCCGCACCTATGTCCCGATGGTGGTGGCGGCGACGGCGCTGCTGTTGGCGCTGGCCTGGCCGGTGCTGGGTATGCGACAGGTCTCCTCGAGCACGGAGCTGCTGCCTGCCGGCAATACCGAACGCCAGTTCATCGAGGGTGTCCGCCGCGATTTCCCGATGTTGACCGAGCCGACGGCCGTGGTTGTCGCCCGGGCCACTCCGGAGCAGCTGACTGCGTACGGACGGGATGTCGCTTCCCGGGTCCCCGGGGTCTCCTCGGTCGACCCGGCACGTCCGATCGATGACCAGTACTCGGCTTTGGGTATCCGTGCGCAGGGCGCCACCGCGGAGAACGAGCAGGGTAAACAGATCGTCTCCGATCTGCGCGCGCAGCGTCCTGATTTCCAGACCTGGGTGACGGGTTCGGATGCCCAACTGGTCGATTATCTGGATGCGATCCGTGAGCGGGCGCCGTGGGCTGCGGGGATCGTTGCGGCGGCGACCATGGTGTTGATGTTCTTGATGACCGGTTCCTTGGCGTTGCCCTTGAAAGCACTGATCTTCAACGTGCTGTCCTTGGGGGCGAGTCTGGGCATCCTGGCCTGGATCTTCCAGGAGGGGCATCTGCAGGATGTCCTGGGGTTCACGGCCACGCACGGTGTGGAGTCGGTGACCCCGGTCATCCTGTTGGCCTTCGGGTTCGGGTTGGCCATGGATTACGAGCTCTTCCTGCTGTCGCGGATCGTCGAATTGCACGAGCAGGGTTATGACGATGAGCGTGCTGTCGAACTGGGTCTGCAACGTTCCGGGCGGATCATCACCAGCGCCGCGTTGTTGATCTTGATCGTTCTGGGTGGTCTGGCGATGGCGAAGATGCTGATCGTGAAGCAGATCGGGGTGGGGCTGGCGATCTCGGTGGTCCTGGATGCCACTGTCGTCCGGATGTTGTTGGTCCCGGCGACGATGCACCTGCTGGGACGTTGGAACTGGTGGGCGCCGGGCCCATTGCGCAGGTGGCATCAGAAACACGCTATCCGACATTGACCTCGGGGCATGTTCGGCACCATTGCGTGGGGCTTCCTCCTGATGGAGCGTGCCCACGCGGTGGTGTCGGACGACCTTCAGGAAGTCAGGAGACCGTAGTCGGTGAAGATCCGACGTAGGACTGCTCCGTCTTCGATTCCGTCGACGACTTCCGCGTGCAGGCCTACTGATCGAGCGGACTCGACGTTGTCTGGACGGTCGTCGACGAAGAGGACGTTGTCGGCGTCGGCGTCGAGCCGAGCGAGGATGGAGACGAAGTAGGCGGGATCAGGTTTGGCTACCTGTAGTTCGTAGCTGTAGAAGCAACCGTCCAGTAGGGATTCGTACCGGAGGTGTTCCTTCATGTACGCAGCACGAACGGCTTGTTGGTTGGTGGCCAGGTAGCAGCGGGTTCCTCCGCGCCGTAGCTGGGCGACGACGGCCATGGCTCCGGGGTCGACATTGATCTGCAACCACGGCGCCAGAACATGTTCGACATCCGCTGTCGATGGGCCGTGTTCGGCGAGATAGGCCTTCAGATCTTCACGGAAGTCGCTCTCTCCCCTGAGGGAGGCTTTCTCCACCTGGAAGCAGGCTTCGACGAAGTCAGGGGTTTCCCCGATGGCGAGCAGACGTTCCAGCCAGTCGTCCGGTGGACGTTGCAGTACTCCGTCGGCGTCCAGGAGGACGATACCGGGGCGGTGGGATCCGCCGCCCCTGAGTATTTCCCCCTCCTCAGGGTTGCGATCCGCGCGTGGGCCGGGCGCGGTCGGCAACCCCGAGGGGGGTCTCGTGCCTTCTCCGGTCATGCTCCGGGTCGGGTGTCAGCTTCTGTCTCCGTTTTCTTCGTGCCGCCACTCTGTGGTGTGGCGTCGACGCCGGCTTCCTTGCGCTGTTGCGGAGTGATCGGAGCCGGAGCCTCGGTCAGTGGGTCGAACCCGCCACCGGATTTCGGGAAGGCGATGACGTCCCTGATCGAGTCGTAGCCGCCGAGCAGCATGACGATCCGGTCCCAGCCGAAGGCCACTCCGCCGTGCGGCGGGGCGCCGTAGGCGAAAGCGTCGAGGAGGAAACCGAATTTCTCCTGGGATTGTTCTTCGGTCAGGCCCATGACCTTGAAGACGCGTTCCTGGACGTCGCGCCGGTGGATACGGATCGATCCACCGCCGATTTCGTTGCCATTGCAGACCATGTCGTAGGCGTAGGCCAGGGCCGGGCCGGGGTCGCTGTCGAAGGTGTCGAGATATTCGGCCTTCGGAGAGGTGAAGGCATGGTGGACTGCGGTCCAGGCTCCTGCGCCGACGGCCACGTCGCCTGCGGCGACGGCTTCGCTGGTCGGTTCGAAGAGGGGAGCGTCGTTCACCCAGAGGAAGCTCCATGCATTTTCATCGATGAGTCCGCAGCGTTGACCGATCTCGAGGCGTGCTGCGCCGAGCAGTGCGCGACTGGCTTTGGTCGTACCGGCCGCGAAGAAGATGCAGTCTCCGGGGCGTGCCCCGGTGTGCGCGGGCAGAGCTGCCAGTTCGGCTTCGGAGAGGTTCTTGGCCACGGGGCCGGCCAGCGTCCCGTCTTCGCCCACGGTGATGTAGGCCAGCCCCTTCGCGCCCCGTTGCTTGGCCCATTCCTGCCAGGCGTCGAACTGCCGCCGCGGCTGGCTACCACCGCCGGGCATGACGACCGCGCCGACGTATTCGGCCTGGAAGACCCGGAAGGAAGTCTCCTTGAACAGTTCAGTGCAGTCGACGAGTTCTTGACCGAAACGCAGATCGGGCTTGTCGGAGCCGAAGCGGGCCATGGCCTCGCTGTAGGCCATCCGCGGGAACGGCGTCGGCAGTTCCACCCCGATCAGCTTCCAGATCTCGCGGACGACGGCCTCGCCGACCTCGATCACGTCGTCTTCGGTGACGAAGCTCATTTCGATGTCCAGCTGGGTGAACTCCGGCTGGCGGTCGGCGCGGAAGTCCTCGTCGCGGTAGCAACGCGCGATCTGGTAGTAGCGCTCCATGCCGGCGACCATGAGGAGCTGCTTGAACAGCTGTGGGCTCTGTGGCAGGGCGTACCAGGATCCGGGTGCGAGTCGAGCCGGAACCAGGAAGTCACGGGCGCCTTCGGGGGTGGATCGGGTCAGGGTCGGTGTCTCGATCTCCACGAAGTCGCGCGCGCCGAGTACCCGCCGTGCAGCTTCGTTGACTTTGCTGCGCAGGCGGATCGCGTGTCCGGCGTTGTGCGCCCCAGGACGTCGCAGATCCAGATAGCGGTGACGCAGCCTGGCTTCTTCACCGACGGTGGTGCGTTCGTCGATCTGGAAAGGCAACGGAGCGGCTTCGGAGAGCACCTCGATGTCGGTCGCGACGACTTCGATCTGTCCGGTGGGCAGGTCGGGGTTGACGTTCTCGGCGCTGCGGGGGGTGACCTCGCCGACGACCTTGACGCAGTACTCGTTGCGCAGGCTGTGAGCGGCTCCGGTGAGCACTTCGTCACGGGCGACGATCTGCACGATCCCGCTGGCGTCCCGGACGTCGATGAATTCGACGCCGCCGTGATCGCGCCTGTTGGCCACCCAGCCTGTGAGCGTGACGGTCGTTCCGGCGTGCTCGGCCCGCAGGGAGCCGGCGGTGTGCGTACGGAGCACGGTGGGTCCTTCGATCGGTGGATCACTGGTCTGGGTTGTCGCCCGCCTCGTCCGGCCCGCGAGATGTCCCGGGGCGGTGCGTCGTGCAGGGGACGGCGCTGCACCGGTGGAGTGGATGAAGGTTCCGGACGGCGCAACGGTCGTGTCCCATGGTACGCGTCCGACGCAGCCGGCTTCGAGCGTATTAAGGTTCGGGCGGGAGGCCCCGGGGACGCCCTACCCGGGCTCAGTCGAGGAATTCCCCGTCGACGTAGACCCACCGCCCGGCACGTCGCTCGAATCGGCTCGTCTCGGTCATGGCGTGTTCACGGCCCTCGCGTCCGCGGGATCGGGCCCGGTAGGTCACCACACCTGTGTCGTCGTCGGCTTTTCCCTTCCTGGTCTCCAAGATTTCCAATGAGATCCAACGGTGGCCGGGGTCCAGGTTCAACGCTTCGGGTCTGGTCCGGGGATGCCAGGTCCGTAGCAGGTAGGCCTCGTCGCCCAGGGCGAAGGCGCTGTACCTGCTGCGCATCACCTGTTCGGCTGTGATTGCCCGTTCCTTGCCCGAGTGCAGTGGCGCACAGCATCCTTCGTACGTTCTGTCTGTCGCCGTCCCGCCACAGGGGCAGCGTTCTTCCTCTGCCGGTCGGATGTTCCCGAAGACACCTGCGCCGAAGGCCCCGCTCATCCTCGTCCTCCGGGGTGCGCGAGGAACTCCGTGTCCGCCGACCGCAAGGTGTTCCAGCCGTGTCTCCGGGCAGCGGCCGTGGCCAGGATCCCCAGCTGGGCGACACCGTTGGTGAGTCTGCCGGACAGCACTGCGCTCTCTGCCTGGTCGAGAGGAACCCAGGCTGTCGGCATTCCGAGTTCTTCGGCGTCTCGGTCGTGTCTTTCCGTGGCGGGCACTTCGGACAGGTCTTGGGCCAGGAAGATACGGATCGCTTCACCCAGTCCGCCGGGTGAGGGGAACAGGTCGGTGAGCAGGTGCCAGGTTTCTGCGCGCAGGTCGGCTTCTTCGGCCAGCTCACGTGCCGCGGCTTCCTGGGCTCTTTCCCCGGGGACGTCCAACAGTCCTGCGGGGAGTTCCCATTCGGTGGCTCGCACCGGGTGTCGGTACTGCTTGATCAGCAGGATGTCAGGTCCGCCGGGACGCTCTCGCAGAGCCACGATGCTGACTGCACCGGGGTGTTCGATGTACTGGCGGGTGACCTGTCCTGCCGGTCCGAGGTCGATCCGATCGGCGCGGACGTCCCAGACCATGCCTCGGAAGGCGGTCTCCTGGGCGAGCACCGGTCTGCTCTGGAAGTCGTCGGTCAGGGCGTCGCCGTCGAGGCGAGGAGCGTCGAGGCTCATTTTTTGCTGTTCCCTCGCCGGTTGGTGCTTTTCACCGACGCAGGATCTGTGCTCGGCTCGGTCTGTTGCTGGTTGAGCGCGGCACGGACGAGTCCGGCGAAGAGTGGGTGCGCGCGGTGGGGGCGGGAGAGGAACTCGGGGTGTGCCTGGGTGGAGACGTAGTAGGGGTGTACCGAGGAGGGGAGCTCGACGAATTCCACCAGGGAACCGTCGGGGCTGGTCCCGGAGAACACCAGTCCTGCTTTCTCGAGCTGTTCCCGGTAGGCGTTGTTGACCTCGTACCGGTGGCGGTGGCGTTCGTCCGCCGTCGAGGTTCCGTAGGTTGCGGCGACGACAGTTCCTTCGGCGAGACGGGCCGGATAGGAGCCGAGTCGCATGGTGCCGCCCATGTCGCCGCCGGCCCCTTCGACGAAGGATTCTTGTTCAGACATCGTGGCGATCACCGGCGCTGTGGTCTGCGGGTCGAATTCGCTACTGCTTGCTCCATCGATCCCCGCGACGTGGCGGGCGTACTCGATGACCATGCATTGAAGTCCAAGGCAGATTCCCAGGGTCGGGGTGCCGTTCTCCCTGGCCCAACGGAGCGCACCGAGTTTCCCTTCGATCCCTCGGACACCGAAGCCTCCTGGTACCAGGACGGCGTCCACACCGGCGAGTGCGGTCTGGGCTCCTTCGGGGGTCTGACATTCGTCCGAGGCCACCCAACGGATGTTCACCTTGGCGTCGTGGTGGAACCCACCTGAGCGGAGCGCCTCCGTGATCGACAGGTAGGCGTCCGGCAGGTCGATGTACTTGCCGATGAGGGCGATCTCGACGTGGTGGGACGGTTGATGCACCCGACGCAGCAGGGTGTCCCATTCCTTCCATTCGACGTCCCTGAAAGGCAGCCCGAGGCGACGGACCAGGTAGGCGTCCAGTCCTTGGGAGTGCAGCACTTTGGGGATGTCGTAGATCGAGGGGGCGTCTGTGCAGGCGATGGTGCCCTCGTGGTCGACGTCGCAGGCCAGCGCGATCTTTCGTTTCATGCTCTCGGGGATCTCCCGGTCGGCGCGTAGCACGATGGCGTCGGGTTGGAGTCCCAGCTGTCGCAGCGCCGCGACGGAGTGTTGGGTGGGTTTGGTCTTGAGTTCTCCGCTCGGCGCGAGATAGGGCACGAGACTGACGTGCAGGAAGAAGCAGTTCTCCCGTCCGAGGTCGTGACGGACCTGGCGGGCTGCCTCGAGGAAGGGCAGGGATTCGATGTCACCGACGGTTCCGCCGATCTCGGTGATGATGACCTGCGGTGGTCTCTTCGCCGAGGCTTGTTCCCGCATCCGTTCTTTGATCTCGTTGGTGATGTGGGGGATGACTTGGACGGTGTCGCCCAGGTATTCTCCGCGCCTTTCCTTGGCGATGACTCGGCTGTAGACCTGCCCGGTGGTGACATTGGCAGCCTGGGAGAGGGGGACGTCGAGGAAACGCTCGTAATGGCCGATGTCGAGATCGGTCTCTGCGCCGTCGTCCGTGACGAAGACTTCGCCGTGTTGGAAGGGGTTCATCGTCCCCGGGTCGACGTTCAGGTACGGATCGAGTTTCTGCATGGTGACCCGTAGCCCGCGCTGACGGAGCAGAAATCCGAGGCTGGATGCCGTCAGTCCCTTGCCGAGGGACGAGGCAACGCCTCCGGTCACGAAGATATGTTTCGTTTGCGCCACGGACTTTGATTCTACGTCACCTTCGTCCGGGTCCAGACCTTTCTCCTGAGCGGTGGGATCCTTCCGACCCAGCTGACGGTCCCCTGCGCTGCAGCAGGACAGCCCCAGCACATGTCAGGATGTCGGAAACGAATGTGGGGCAGCGAGCTTGGGAGAAACGGTCATCGGGCGCGTTGGGTCGCTTGTTCACGCAGTTCACGAGCATGTTGCACGGCGACCTCACTTTCGGCTCCGGCCATCATCCTGGCCAGTTCTCGGAGGCGTCCGTCCTCGTCCAGGACGCTGATCCCGCTGGTCGTGATCTGCCCTTCGCTGCTTTTGTGGATCACGAGGTGGGCGTCGGCGAAAGCGGCGACCTGGGGAAGGTGGGTCACTACGATCACCTGAGCGTGGCGGGCCAGTCGGGACAGTCTCGCTCCGACGTCCAAGGCTGCTTTTCCTCCTACTCCTGCGTCGACTTCGTCGAAGACGAACGTACGAGGTCGGGGCGCCGAACTGTCCTCTGATACGGCTCCGGTGACGACCTCCAGGGCGAGCATGACCCGGGAGAGTTCTCCGCCGCTGGCCGCTTTGGCGACGGTGCGCGGCGGGGCTCCGGGGTTGGCTGCCAGTCTGATCTCCACGAGGTCGATGCCATGTGGGTGGCAACGCACCCGACGTCCGTCGGCCAGCGGCAGGCCGTGTCCGGAGTCTTCTTGTTGGTCGACGACCACGTCGACCTGGGCTCGTCCCATGGCCAGGTGGGCGAGTTCCTCGGTCACGGCTCGGCCCAGGCTCGTCGCGACCTTCTGCCGGGCTCGGCTCAGCGCTGTTGCGGCTTCGGACAGGATCTGTTGTTCCTTGGCCGCTTGTGCGCGGAGTGCTTCGATTCGATCGTGCGACCCTTCGAGTTCGTCCAACCGGGCTGCTGCCCGTCGCCCCCATTCCAGGACCTGGTCGATGTCGTCCCCGTAGCTTCGTGTGAGCCTGGCGAGCGCGGCCCGGCGTTCCTGGACAGCTGCGAGCCTGGTCGGGTCGGCGTCGACATCGCTGAGGTAGGCGGCCAGCTCCGCGCCGAGATCTGTGGTGAGGTAGGCCAGCTCGGCGGCTCGGCGTTCCAGGTCGGCGAGTTGCTCGTCGTGGTCGGACTGCCCGGAGAGCGCTGTTCTGGCTGTGGCGAGCAGACCTGCGGCGCCTCCGTCGTCCGGTATTTCCTGGTTCCCGGTCAGTGCGTCGTGCGCGATGCCTGCGGCTGCCCGCAGAGCGTCGGTGTGTGAGAGACGTTGGTCCTCGGCACGGAGTTCTTCGTCCTCTCCGGGCAGCGGGTCGATTTCCTCCAGTTCGGCGAGTCCACGACGTAGGACTTCGATCTCGACGGCCCGGTCTCGGCTCGATTCGGTGACCTGGCGGATCTCGGCCTGGGTCGAGGCTAGCGCGCTGTAGGCGTCCGTATAGGACTGTGCAAGCGGTGCGATGGTAGCCGCACCGTAGTCGTCGAGGACGATCCGGTGCTCCTCAGGCCTGCGGAGGCGCCACTGGTCGGACTGTCCGTGGACGGCGACGAGCATCTCGCCGATGTCGTTGAGGACGGAAACCGGGGTCTGCCGGCCCCCGACGTGTGCTCTGCTGCGGCCTTCGGCGGAGACGGTGCGGCTGATGATCAGGTCGTCTTCGATGTCTGCTCCGGCGTCGAGCGCTCGTTCTCGTGCGGGGTGGCCGTCAGGAACGTCGAGGAGTCCTTCGATCACGGCGGCTCGTTCGTCCGCACGGACCATAGCTGTGTCGCCGCGGGCTCCGAGCAACAGGCCCAGCCCGGAGATCACCATCGTCTTTCCCGCGCCGGTCTCACCGGTGAGGACATTGAGCCCGTCGCTGAGGTCGAGGACGGCGTCGTCGATGACACCTAGACCTTGGATTCGCATCTGGCGGAGCATGAGGCCAGCGTAGGCATAGGACGGTGGTACTCCGGGCACGTGGCTGGCTTGCTTGGGGATCTTCGCTTTGCGTGGTCCACCTTGAGGGTTTCTTGTGTCCGGTTTTCCCGGCGCTCATCTGCGGGTCGTGCTGTTCCGTCCACGCCAGCCGTGGACGGAAAGCGCAAATTTCTCCACGAGACGGTCGGTGAAGGGCGCGTTGTCGAGTCGAGCGAGGCGCACCGGAAGGTCGCTGCGTCGAACTTCCACGCGCGCGGCTTCGGGGAGTTCCACAGGCCGGGATCCGTCGCACCACATGACGCCTTGCCCTTCGGTGCCAGCGACCAGGTCAACGGCTACATGGGAGTCCGGCCCGACGACAAGAGGCCGGGCGAACAACGCATGCGCGGAGATGGGAACGAGGAGGAGTGCTTCCACGTCCGGCCAGACGACCGGTCCGCCTGCGGAGAAGGCGTAGGCGGTGCTTCCGGTGGGTGTGGCCACGATGACGCCGTCGCACCCCCATGTCGACAGCGGGCGGCCGTCGATCTCGAGGACGAGTTCGAGCATGCGTTCCCGGGCTGCTTTCTCGACCGTGACCTCGTTGAGCGCCCAGCTGGTGGCGATGACGTCCTGACGGTGTAGGGCGGTGACGTCGAGGGTCATCCGTTCTTCGACGGAGTAGTCACCGGTCACGACGTGTCGGACGACGTCGGTGAGGGCGTCTCGTTCGGCCTGGGCGAGAAAACCTACATGGCCGAAGTTCACACCGAGGAGGGGAATGCCGGATCCTCGCGCGATGTCAGCGGCTCGGAGGATCGTGCCGTCTCCACCGAGGACGCAGACCAACTCTGCACTTTCTGCGGGCGAGTCCGGATCGGCGGCGACGATCAGAGGATTCGTGTTTCTTCCGATCACGTCGAGTTCTGCCGGGGACATCGCTACTTTCATCCCGGCGCGGGTGAAGAGTGCAGCTATCTCGCAGGTGTGATGACGCAGTTCGGAACGGGTGACATTGGTGATGAGCAGTACAGTGCGCGTCATCGTGTCCTTCCCGGAAGGTCGACGGCGGCGGCGGCGTCCGCTTCGTCGTCGGTCGAGGCGAGGTCTTTTCTCGTCGTCACCCACATTAGATACTCGTGGTTTCCGGTACGTCCGGGCAGGCCTGTTGTGTGGATCTCCCGGGGGTACAGGCCTTGTTGACGTACTGCGCGGGCCACCTCGAGGATCGCTCTACGATGTTCGTGCAGGTCGCGGACAACGCCGTTCTTGTCGAGTGCGCTGCGTCCGCACTCGAACTGGGGTTTGACGAGGAGAACAGCCTGGCCGGGCTCTGCGACCAGTCCGGCGATGGCGGGTACGACCAGTGCCAGGGACACGAAACTCAGGTCGCTGACGACGACGGGGAAGGGACCTCCGATGTCGCCGGGGCCGGTCTCGCGGATGTTACGGCCGGATTCCTCTCGGACCCTAGGGTCGGACCGGAGCGCAGGCGCCAGTTGTCCGTGTCCGACATCGAGCGCTGTGACTTCGGCTGCGCCGTGGGCAAGGAGGACTTGGGTGAATCCCCCGGTCGAGGCTCCAATGTCGAGGCAGCGTTGTCCGGTCACGTCTAGGGGATTTTCATGGTTTCCGGCGAAAAGCTCGAAGGCTTTTTCTAGTTTGTGGGCACCACGTCCGACAGGGGCCGGCCCTTCCCGGTGGACGACGATGTGGCTTGTTTCGTCCACCGGGGTCGAGGGTTTTCGTATAACGGCTCCGTCGAGTTGCACTTTGCCTGACTTGATCAGTTCTCGGGCATCTCCACGTGAGCGGGCTAGACCGTGTACGACCAGGGCCGTGTCGATACGCGAGAGGTTCATCCTTCCGCGGCTTCCTGCAGTTGTCGCCGGAGATCGTGGTGCAGGCGGGTCCCGAGTTCGATGGCATTGTCGAAATCTGTGATCTCGAGTTCCATGAGTTGGTCCAAGGTTCCGTTGCACTCCGGGCGGTCGTTTTCCCCAGCAGCCTGACATTTAGGGTGCGGTGAAGGATAGGGCGTAGGAGCACGTCCTTCGTCGTCGAAGACGTCACGGTTGCCCACGGTCAGTCCTGTGCGGCTCGCTGAGCTGCGATCTGCACCGCGTCTGCTTGATGACGGACCTCTTTCTCATCGGCCAGAAGCCCTGTGTCTCGGGCCTTCCAGGCTGCTGAGACAAAGGCTCGCATGGCAGCTTCCGGTTCACCGCTGGCAGTCATCGTCCCGTCCGCAGCGATGACGACCTCCGCGTCGGTGCATCTCGCGGTGACCTGTGACCGGTCGCACTGCACGGCGGGTTCCTCATAAGGGTTCGACAGGGCTCGGAGATCGCTGGCGATGTAACGAGGTCTCAGCAGAGTTGGCGCCATGACGACATCTGCGATGTCGTTAACCCCGGTCAAGACGAACAGGGAGTCGATTCCTGTCTTGTTGGCACCTTCGATATCGGTGTCGAGCCGGTCTCCCACCGCGAGCGTGTCAGCCAGGGCTCCTCCGAGGACCGATGCTGAAAGCTCGTAGAGCGCGGTCTGTGGCTTTCCAACGACGAAGGGGTCGATAGCCACTGCTTGGCGTACTGCACCTACGAGAGATCCGTTCCCTGGCGCGATCCCTCGAGCAGTAGGGATGGTGAGGTCGGTATTCGAGGCCACCCAAATCGCCCCCTCGGCGATAGCGTAAGCAGCTTCGGCCAGGTCCGCCCAGTTGACCTCTCGTCCGTAGCCTTGAAGCACGGCAGCTACTTTTCGACCTCCTGCGGCGTCTGCACTGTTCACGGCGCAGAGTCCTGCTGAAGTCAATGCTTGGGCTACGCCTGCTCCCCCGATAGCCAGAACGGGGCTTCCTGGCGTGAGGATCTGTGCCAGATGGGAAGCACCGGCCTGCGCGCTGGTGACGACATCTGCTGGCTCAAGAATAAGCCCGAGCGATCTGAGCTGATCAGCAACTTCAAGTGGCGTGCGAGATGCATTGTTCGTGGCATAGACCACGCCCAGGCCAGCCCTGCGGACGGTAGCGAGAGTTTCCACTGCATGTGGCACCGCTTGCGGACCCCGATAAACCACTCCGTCGAGGTCGCATACGATTCCACGATAAAGATTGAGCAAGCGGGAAGATACGTCTGTCATAAAGATTCACCCCTGCGCATCGATGATAATTTATTCCCCTTGGGGCGACCCGAAGGCTGTGTCTTCACAGAATTCTTTCTGAGGGTGACTCTTCCGGCTGCTTATCCTCATTCAGGCCTACAACAGGTTTGACCAAGGCTTCCCCCTCTTCTCCGAGATCGACGAAAACAATTCCGTCGATCTCGTCCAAGCGCTCGGCAGCGTCCGTGAGGTTCTCGACGTCTGCATCTGCAGCTTCCGCAAACCACGCGCGAGCAAGTTCGGTATCTCCCCGGCTCATGAGCGCATCGCCGTACGCGTAGAACAAACGCGCAGACCACGGATCCCGTCTGTTCGGATCAAGATCAGGAGTCTCGAGTAGTACCACGGAAGCATCGAGATGGCCCATATCGCGGCGGATCCCGGAGCAGACAATCAGAAGCTCAACCCGCTCCGATTTTGTCAGAGTTCGTGCTTCAGGTGACCCGGCCAGTTCAAGAGCGCGTTCGGGACGTCCCAGCCCACGCTCGCAGTCGACCATGAGAGGTAGAAGGTGCTGTGAACCGGATAGCCTCCGCGCTGTCCTGAACTCGCTCAGAGCCATTTGGTAATCACCTTCACGATAAGCGACTAAGCCTCGGGCCTCACGCACTGCTGCGACTCTGCCAGCTCTTCGAACAGCTGTTTCTGCATGTGCGCGGGCGCCCTCGATATCCACATCGAGTAAACGGGAAATCATGACCAGATGCTGCCCAACTCCTTTAGCGTTGTCTTTGCTCAGAGTACGCAGCTCGTTCTTGATCGCTCGGTCGATCTCCAGTCCAGTGATATCTGCATCGATAGCAGGGTCTGGCTTCCGTTCATGCTTTGGCGCTAGTCGCGATCCCCCCCGTGTGACAAACTCAGATTTTTCGTCTGGGCGACGGACTCCGGAGCGCCCCTCAGTACCTTTTTGGCTCCGGGGTAGACGTTGTTCCTCACGACCGCCTTTCCAACCAGGTCGACCTCGCTCATCTCGTGAATTCTTAGAACCTGGAAGGGACGAGCCCCTGCGTCCACTGTCCCGTCGTTCACCTTGTCCGCGACTGCCAGCTACTTGCCGTTTTGATCCATCACGGCCAGTACGGGGGCCTCTCCGCGGCCCTCTACCGTCCCCATGGTCCTGGTCTACGTGCCTGAAATGAAATTTCTTATCCGCTCGTGCATCTTTTGCAGACCGTTCTTGGGCTGAACCAGCATCTCGGCGGTTTTTACCCGTTTGTGCTTCTTGCGAGAAACTTCTCTTCTGCTGTTCTGCTGTGCCGGCGGCTTGCGCATCGTCGATTTCAGAGGGCTGTTGCTCCCCGTCGACTCGGTTCCACCGAGACCGCCCTGCTCCCGGCATGTTTCGGTCCTGAGACACTTCGTTCCCCTCTTCTGATCTGCACGCGTGGTCGTTGCACGACCATGAACAAGGTTATCGAATACCTGCCATCAGCGTCTAAGCGCTTCTTACCCTGATGCTTGGTGACGTAGAGGAAGCTGCTGGTAAGCCAGATGCGCCATCTTTGAAGAAGAGCGTCGACCAAGTTTATTCAGACTGATCTTGATGCTCTCTCCGCTGCGCTTAGCTCATCGGTCAGGAAACGCCTAACCATCAGAAGCTGAAGACCATGATTTAGGCGTGGGTGTTGGGGGTTTTCGGGT
>NZ_BAGZ01000004.1 GCF_000298175.1 Austwickia chelonae NBRC 105200
TGGATCATCCGTCCGCCGCCGAGGTAGAGACCGACGTGGTGAATGTCGCCGCCGATCTTCCCGTAGAAGATCAGGTCGCCGGGTTGGGCCCGGTTCAGCGGCACCCGCGCTGTCTCGGCCCACTGGTAGTTCGTCTGGTGGGTCAGTCGCACCCCGGCTTGGGCCCAGGCCATCTTGGTCAGTCCGGAGCAGTCGTACCCGTGGGGTCCTTCGCCTCCCCAGACGTAGGTCTTGCCGAGTTGTCGGGAGGCGTAGCTCAGCGCGGCGGCTGCGCCGCGGTGGGCTACGGGGATCGGCCCGTTCGCTCCGCTGGCCTGCCGGATGGCCTGTTCGATCGCGGCTCGGCTGGCGTTCTGTTGCTGGACGAGACGGCGTTGGGTCTCGGCTTCGACGGTGCTGTTCTGCGCGGCGGCCAGTTCGGCGAGGAGTGCGCTCTGTCGGGCGACGATCTCGGCCCGGGCCGCTTTGGCGGCTTTCAGTTCGTTCTCCGCCGCGGTGGCCGATTCGGTGGCCCGGGCGGCTGCGGCTTCCTGTTTCACCTTGGCGGCGGCGGCTTTTCGATGGGCTTCGGCCGCCGTCGCGGAGGCTTTCTTCGCGTCGTCGAGCACTGAACCGCGGTAGGAGGTCAGGAGGTCCAGCCCGGCGGCTCGGTCGGCGACCTTGGTGCTGCCTTTGTCGTCGAGGAGTACTTCGAGACCGTCGAGGGATCCGCCGGACATCCACAGTCGGGCGGCGAGCCCGTTGACGTCCTGGTGGGCCCGTTGGGCTTCGGCGCGGGCGCTCTCCTCGGCCTGCTGGGCCTTCTGCGCCTCGGCGGTGATTTTCTGCAGTTCGACGCGCGCGGCGTTGGCACGTTCGGCGGCGATGCCGGCCTTGGTGTTCAGTTCGTCGAGCCGTTTGTCGGCGGCGTCGAGGGCGGCGTTGATCTCGGTGACCTTGCGGCCGACCTCGGCGGTGCCATTCCGGCCGTTGCCTCGGTCATCGGGAGCGGCCTGGGCCGGGGGTGCGAAGGCGATGGTGGCCCCGCAGGCGAGTGCGAGGGCGTAGGAGAGGGTTGCGCGCAGCCGACGGCCCGGGCTGTGCGGGTGGGAGTCGGAAGAATCGTGGACTCGGTGTTCCGGAGAGGTCACGCAGACGACCTTTCGAGGAGTTCTCGACATGGGACCTGGGCGTTACTGTCACTCGCTGCCCCTTCACTGCAACGATGACGCAATTCCACTCCGATAGCTAGCATCCCAAGCTGATAGGCGTGGTCAGATTCGGCAGACCCAGGATCTGTCGTCCTCTTCGGCGGCCTGCCGGACAGGTTGAGCAGGTGTTCTGCGTCGGCACCGGGATTCCGCGGGCAGCACCGGCCGTCCTCCGCCCGGGGTGGTCGGCGCGGGTCGTCGCCCGGCTCCCGGGCGGAGAGCGGAGTGGTTCCCTGGTGGGATCAGGGCAGGTCGATCCCGACCGGTCCGGCGGCCCGTTCCCGGACCCACTGCCGGTGGAAGGGGGATCCGGCCGCCAGTTCGTCACGCCGGTCGGTTCTGCCGGTGACTGCGGCTCTGACGTCCACGTCGCTGCTGATCCGGTGGGTGCGCGGTGTCACCGGCAGTTCCTGTCCGGCGAAACCGGCCAGGACCTCCGCGACCGGTTTGCGCCGGTGGTCGGTGGTGAACAGGCCCAGGTCGTACTCCCGTTCGGGGAAGTCGGCCAGGCTGCGGGAGATGTCGTGGGAGCTCCACCAGGTCACTCCGAAGAGGCGGGGTTCGTCGACGACCCTGCGGAGGACCTCGTCGGCGAAGAGGGCGGCCCGGTCGGCCGGCACGTCCGGGCCGGGGGCGCCGACTTCCTGCAGCCAGACCGGACGGGTGGGGTCGGGGGACGCGGCCAGGGCGAGTTGCATCAGATAGTCCGCCCAGCTCAAGCAGCTTTCGTCGTCGTAGGGGGCGAGGGCGCTGGGTCCGTTGAAGATCCAGGAGTGCACGGTGGTCCAGTCGCCGACGTCGACGGCTTCTGCGGGGGTGAAGGGGTGTCCGGAGACGGTCCAGGCGTCGGAGAAGACTGAATGCAGGGCGGCGGCTCGGGGTGCGGCGGAGCGGATGACCTCGGTCAGTTCCTGGGCCCAGGCGAGGGAGTCGCGGGCGGTGGTCTCATTGGTCGGCCAGAGGTTGTTGACCTCGTTGCCCGTGGTGACGGCGAAGAGGGCCGGGTGGTCGCCCAGCGCGGCGCACATCGTTTCGGCGTAGGCGGTCAGTCCGGCGCGGGCCTGCGGGTCGGTGAACAGGCTGCACCGGTGCCAGGTGGAGATCCATGAGGGGAGGAAGTCGAAGCTGGACAGGTGCCCTTGGATCAGGTCGAGGCAGACCTTCAGTCCGCGTTCGTGGGCTGCGTCGAGCACTGCAGTGACATCGGTGATCGCTTGGGGGCGCAGGTGTGTCCGGTTGGGTTGGATCCACGGCCAGATGGGGAAGAGGCGGATGTGGTCCAGTCCGAGTCCGGCGAGGTCGTCCAGGTCTCTGCGGGTCTCGTCGAGGTCGAGGTCGAGCCAGCTGTAGAACCAGGCTTGGCTGGGCACGTAGTTGGCACCTACCCGCAGGGTGCGGGTGTTGGGTGCGGGGGCGGCTTCCTGCGGGACGGTCATCGGTCCTCGGTTCTGCGGCCCTCCGTGGCCGCGGTGTGGACGGCCTCCACCAGGAAGCCGTCAATGGTTGATATCCGACATTTCACTGCAAAACCGGTTCAGAAAGTTGTAGAATATTTGGGGACGAAGTGCTCTCCCGCACGACCAGCTGAGGACGCTCCGCCATCACCGTCGGCGGCTCCCCCGACCCGGCGAGCCCCTCGCACAGGGTCCGCGCGGCGAGCTGCCCCAAGGCGAAGACATCACGATGCATGGCGGTCATCGCCGGGTGGATCGACCTGGCCAGCACCGAGTCCTCGAAGGAGACCAAGGAGAGCTCCGAGGGCACCGACACCCCCATCTCATGGGCCACCCCCAGACCGGCCACGGCCAGCAGATCGCTGTCGTAGACGATCGCGGTCGGCCGATCACCGTGTCGGCTCAGCAGCTCCCTGGTCGCATCAGCCCCCTGCACGTCGGAATAGTCGGTGGGCACCGACTCCACCCGCTCCAGCCCGAGCCTGACCCCGGCCTGCTCGACCGCGGACATCCGGCGACGGGTGTGCCTCAGCGCCCGCTCCCCGGCGACCAACGCGATCCGGCGGTGGCCGATCGCCGCCAGGTAGTCCATGATCCGAGCCATCGTGCCTTCGTCGTCCGCGCTGATCACCGCCATGCCAGGGCACTCACCGGGATCGGCACCGACGACGACCGAGGGCAGACCCAGCTCACGCACCGCCGACATCCGACCGTCACCGTCGTGCACGTCGACCAGGACGACACCGTCCACCCGCTGGGCCTGCCACCACCGCCGGTAGACCTCGATCTCGGCGTCATGACCGTCGACCACGGCCAGCTGCAAACCCATCGACCCCTCGCGGAGACCGTCCTGCAGCCCGGAGACGAACTGACCGAAGAAAGGCTCGGCACCCAAGGTCCGGGCCGGGCGGGAGAACACCAGGCCCACCATGTCGGCCCGGGCGTGCGAGAGCGCCCGGGCCGCGCTGTGCGGCTGCCAGTGCAGCTCCGCCGCGGCGGCGAGCACCCTCGCCCTGGTCTTCTCGGAAACTCCCGGTCGCCCGTTCAGCGCGAATGACGCGGAGCTCTTGGAGACCCCTGCCCTGCGAGCGACATCGTTGATCGTGACCCTCCCCATGAAAGAAATCGTGACATAGAGTCGAACCGCTTGACAGCGATAACCGCTAGGTCCATAGTCAAAAAACTGAACCGGTTTTCATGCCGGGTCGAAGGCGCCTGGAGAACCTCCCACAAAAGATGTATCCCTTCTCATAGGAGAGAAGACAAGGATGAGCAAGCGTTTCATCGCCCTGTCCCTGACGGCCGCCGTCGTCGGACTCACCGCAAGCTGTGGGCTCAGTGCGGAAAACCAGAGCCAATCGACCAAGAGCATCGACACCTCCGGAGAGCTGAGCGGAGAGGTCTCCTTCCAGAGCTGGTCGCTGAAGTCCAAGTTCAAGGACTACTTCGACGCCCTCATCAAGGACTTCGAGACCAAGAACCCCAAGGTCAAGATCAACTGGATCGACCAGCCCGGCGAAGGCTACGCCGACAAGATCACCAGCCAGATCACCTCGAACAATCTCCCCGACGTCGTCAACCTCCCCCCGGACATCGCCTACAGCGCGGCCAAGGCCGGCGCCCTGATCGACGTGAAGAGATCCATCCCGGACCTCGAGCAGACCTACCAGAAGTCAGGCCTGGACGCCTATACGTACCGCACCCCCGAGGGCACCTTCGGACTGCCCTGGTACCTGGGCACCGACGTCAGCTTCTTCAACAACGAACTGATGGCCAAGGCCGGGATCGACCCGAAGAGCCAGGCGCCCACCACCCTCGACGAACTGATCACACAGGCCGCGCAGGTCCACGAGAAGACCGGCGGCGAAGTCCTCCTGATGAGCCGCAAACCCAATATCGCCGATATCGCCAGCGCAGGCGTGTCGATCATGGACGACCAGCAGAAGAAGTTCGTCTTCAACACCCCGGAAGCCGCCGCGATCATCGACAAATATGCCAAGGCCTACCAGGCCGGCTACATGCCCAAGGGCATCCTGACCAACGAATACCTCGGCAACTCCGACATGTTCAAGAAAGAACAGGTCGCCTGGACCACCGCCGGTGGCAGCTTCATCGAGAACACCGCCCAGACCGACCCGCTCCTCGCGCCGAAGATGGTGCCCGCCCCCGCCGTCGGGGACCCCCAGCTGTACGCCCAGGCCCTGTCGGTGAACGCCAAGTCCAAGAACGCCAAGGCCGCCCTGGCCTTCGCGAAGTTCGTCACCAACGACGAGAACCAGATCAACTTCACCACGAAGACCGCGGCCAAGGGTTACTTCCCCGGTTCGAAGGGGAAGAGCAGCGACGAGACCTTCTCCCGCTCCGACGGAAGCGCCCACCAGGATGCCACCGTCATCGCGTGGAAATCGCTGGCGAAAGCGAAGATCCCGGCACCGCCGCTGTGGAGCAACCCGATGGAGAAGTACCTGGGCCAGCAGATCGCCGACGCGATGACCGGACGGATCACCGCCCAACAAGCCGTCGACAACGCTGTCCAGAAAGCGAACTCACTTCTCAACTACTGAGTTAGGCACCGACGCGCCACAACGAGGGAAGGACGCACGGATGCGTTTCCACCGCTGGTACGCCCCCTGGCTGATGGTCATACCTGCGCTGATCCTCCTGCTGGTCTTCAGTATCTTCCCCGCGATCAACACCGTCGTGCTCTCCTTCACGAATGTGAAATTGCTCGGTGGCGGCCAGTTCACCGGGCTGGCCAATTACGAACGGATGCTGAACGACGACCAACTGCTCAACGCGATCCTCAACAGCGTCATCTACATGCTGGTCTGTCTTCCCCTGTTGACGATCCTGCCGCTGTTGCTCGCGATGCTCGTCCAGAAGAACCTGCCGGGCATCGGCTTCTTCCGCACGGTCTTCTACTTCCCGGTCGTGGCCTCCGCCGTGGTGGTCGCCCTGATCTGGCAGTGGCTGCTCGACGACCGGGGCGTGATCAACGGACTCCTGAAGGCGGCTGATCTCATCTCCAGCCCGCTGCCCTTCCTGCAGGACCGTTGGCTGCTCATCTTCTCGGCGATCAGCCTCACCGTGTGGAAGGGCCTGGGCTGGTACATGGTGATCTACCTGGCCAACCTCGGCGCCATCGACCGGACCCTCTACGAGGCGGCCGCCGTCGACGGGGCAGGGTCGATCCGCCGATTCTTCACGGTGACCCTGCCCGGAGTGCGCCCCACGATGTTGCTCGTGTCGGTCATGATCACCGTGTCGGCCCTACGGGTTTTCACCGAACCACACATCCTCTCCGGCGGCCTCGGTGGCCCCGGCGGGCGAGCGTCCAGCGTGGTCATGCTGATCCAACAGAACGGCGCCGGAGTTCAAGGCCACCTCGGCTACGCCTGCGCCCTGTCGGTCCTGCTCTTCTTCATCTGCCTGGGGCCGCTGCTCCTCCTGGCCCGGATGCGGGAGAAGTGATGAACGGCCGGATCAAAGCACGCGAATACCTCTGGCGTTACACCCTGCTGGCCTTTCTCGCCGTCGTCTCGTTGGGGCCGATGATCTACCAGCTGTCGACTTCACTGAAGAGCAAGTACGAGAACGTCAACTCGGCCCGGCCCAGTCTCATCCCCGAACAGCCGACCTTCGAGAACTACGTCGAAGTCGCCAAGGTCATCCCCGTCTGGTCCTATATCGGCAACTCCCTGGTCATCGCCGTCATGGTCGTCGTCGGGAATGTCGTCGGCTGCACCCTCGCCGGATACGCCCTCTCCCGACTGGAGTTCCGCGGACGCAAGATCGTCCTCTGGCTCTTCCTGTCGACGCTGATCCTGCCCGGCGAAGCGACGATCATGAGCCAGTTCCAACTGATCAACAACATGGGACTGAGCAATACGCTCCACGGCGTGGCCCTGCCCGGTCTGATCGGCGCGGTCAACGTCCTGCTCATGTACAACGCCTTCGACCAGATCCCCATCGAACTGGACCAGGCCGCCGTCGTCGACGGCGCGAGCGTCTGGCAACGTCTGATCTACATCGGCATCCCCAATGTGACCGGGACGATCTCGATCATCGCCATCTTCAGCTTCATCGGCGCCTGGGACGACTTCCTGTGGCCGCTGCTGGTGCTCCAGGAACCGTCCATGATGACCCTGACCGTCGGGCTGGCCCACCTCAAGGGCAGCTTCGTGAACAACCCCCGGCTCATCGCCGCCGGAACGATGATCGCGTTGATCCCGATCGTCCTCTTCTTCGCTGCTCTGCACCGTTTCTTCTTCAAGGGCGTCTCGGAGGGCGCTGTAAAGGGATGATTCCAATGACTGCTGTTGCTCTGGCCTCTGCGCGTTCCACCTGGTGCTTCGTCAGCACCCCTGACGGGGCGGCACAGGTCGTCCAGGCCGAACTCGACGCCCCGGCCCCCGCCGCGGCCCGCCTGCAGGTCCGCGGGGAAGGAGTCTCCGGCGCCGTCGAGATCGCCGCCGGTGACGGCCCACGGATCGACATCCCGGTGGAGGTCGACAGCCGGTACGAGGTCGGCATGCGCGTCCCGGTCACCGTCACCCTGACCGCCGAGGACGCCCCGGAGGCCTACGACCCCGATCGCTCGGTCCAGGAGATCGACCTGGAGATCGCCGAACCGGGATGGACGATGACCCTGGTCAATCACTTCCACTACGACCCGGTGTGGTGGAACACCCAGTCGGCCTACACCGACACCGGTGAACTCCTCGGCGACGACGGGACGACCCGGCGGATCTGGGAGCACAACGGCATCGAACTCGTCCTGAACCACCTCGCCAAGGCCTGCGAAGACCCCGACTACTGCTTCGTCCTCGCCGAGGTCGACTACCTCAAACCCTTCTGGGACACCCACCCGGCCGAACGGGAGACCGTCCGCCGGCTGCTCGCCGAAGGCCGCCTGGAGATCATGGGCGGGACGTACAACGAACCGAGCACCAACCTGATCTCCTCGGAGACCACGATCCGTAACTTCGTCTACGGCCGCGGCTACCAGCGCGACATCATGGGCGCCACCCCGAACACCGCCTGGCAGTTGGACGTCTTCGGCCACGACCCGCAGTTCCCCGGACTGGCCGCCGATTCCGGCCTGACCAGCACCGCCTGGGCGCGCGGCCCGCACCACCAGTGGGGGCCGGGGTCGACCGGGTGGAAGACCGAGGACGGCGACATCCGCAATATGCAGTTCCCCGCCGAATTCGAATGGATCTCCCCCAGCGGTCGCGGCGTCACCACCCATTACATGCCGGCCCACTACTCCGCCGGCTGGTGGATGGACTCCTCGGCGACCCTGCAAGAGGCCGAGGACGAGTGCTACAAGATCTTCGTGGACCTGGCCTCGGTGGCCTCCACGAAACACACCATGCTGCCGGTCGGCACCGACTACACCCCACCCAACAAGTGGGTCACCGAGATCCACCGGGACTGGAACAGCCGTTACGTCTCACCGAAGTTCGTCTGCGGACTGCCCCGCGACTTCTTCGCCGCCGTCCAGGAGGAACTGGACAGCCGCGAGATCGCACCGACCCCGCAGACCCGGGACATGAACCCGATCTACACCGGCAAGGACGTCTCCTATATCGACACCAAGCAGGCGCAGCGGGCCACCGAGGTCGCCGCGACCGACGCGGAGAAACTGGCCACCTTCGCCGAATCACACGGGCTGGGCTCCTATCCGCACGCGGCGATGGACAAGGTATGGCGGCAGCTCGCCTACGGGTCGCACCACGACGCGATCACCGGCAGCGAATCCGACCAGGTGTACCTCGACCTGGTCCACGGATGGCGGGAAGCCCACGACCTGGCCTCCGACGTCCGTGACCAGGCCCTGCAGGTGCTGCTCGGCGCCGTGGACACCAGCGGTGAGGGCCAGGCCCTGGTCGTGGTGAACACCCTCGCCCACACCCGGACCGACCTCGCCCGGGTCACCCTGACCCTCCCGGAGGACACCGGCCTGCGCATCCTCGACGAGGAAGGTGCGGAGGTGCCCTTCGTCGTGGAATCCCGGGAGGAGAGCACCGGACAGACCGTCGTCGCCTTCGTCGCCCGGGATGTCCCCGGTATCGGGCATCGCACCTGGCGGATCGACCAGGTCCAGGCGCCGCTGCCCCGCTGGGCCGTCGCTGAGGACCGGACGTCCGGGCAGGACGCCGACGCCTCGACGCCGACGCTGCCGACGATCTCCTCGGAGATCTTCGAGATCGTCGCCGACCCACAGCAAGGTGGCGCGCTGACCAGCATCGTCGACCGGCGCACCGGGCGACGCATGTTGCAGGACGGCGGGTTGGGCGCGGAGCTGCGGCTCTACCGCGAATACGACGCCCACCCCCATTTCGGAGAGGGACCCTGGCATCTGCTGCCCACGGGGAATGTGACGTCCAGCGCGGAGCGACCGGCCGTGGTCCGGGTCGAGAGTTCCCCCGCCGGTGAGCGGTTGATCGCGACCGGTCGGGTCGGGACGGTCGACTACGAACAGACCACCACCTGCTGGCGTGGGCTGGACCGGGTCGACTTCAGCACCCGCGTCGTCCGTTTCGAGGGCCGTGACCAACTGCTCCGGGTCAAGTTCGCCGGTGACATCCCCGGCGGTCGCGCCTTCAGCGATATCGCCGGCGCCGTGGTCGGACGCCCGTTCGCCTTCCCCGAGGTGGACAGTGCCGAATCGCCGTGGACGCTGGACCATCCGGCGCACACCGTTTTCGGTCTGGGTTCGACGGCCAAGGTCGCCCTGCACGACCTGGAGGGTTCCCCGGTCGGTGACCTGTCGATCGCCATCGCCGAGGTCGTGACCCCCGACCTGGAACAGGCCGCCCCGGTGGCCCGCGACCTGGTGGTCGCCCTGGCCAGGGTCGGGGTGACCGCGACGACGACGGTCGCCGACGGGAACCGTTACGGCTGGTCCCACGCCGACTCGAATCTGCCCGATGTGCGGATCGTCCTGGGCGGGCCCGGGCGCAACTCGCTGGCCGCCCGGATCCTGGAGGGGCTCCCCGAGGCCGGCGAACTGGCCCGCCAGGTCGCCGAGCACGGCCACGGCCGGGTATTCGTCCCGGCAGAGGAATCGGTCGAGGACTCGTGGAAGCCCCGGGCGGATCTGCGTGGCCCGCGGGCCCTGCCGGTGGTGATCCTGGACGCGGACGGTGATCTCGCCGAGGCCCTGCGCGTGGAGACCGCCGAACTGGTGGCCGGTTTCGCCGCCGACGCCTCGATCGGGGTGCCCTGTCTGTCCGCGGGGTCGACGAAGCTGCTCGACGACCAGACGATGGCGATCGCCTCGTACGGCATCCCCGGATTCGCGGTCTCCCCCGAGGGGGGACTGCACCTGTCGTTGATGCGTTCCTGCTCGGGGTGGCCCGCCGGAGTATGGCTGGACCCGCCGGTGCGTCGGCTGCCCGACGGATCCTCCTTCCAGTTGCAGCATTGGACGCACGAATTCGACTACTGCCTGTTCGCCGGGGCCGGCGACTGGCGGACCGGACACATCGCCCACCGCGGACAGGAATGGTCGACGCCCTTCCTCACCCGGGTGGAGTCGGCGCACGACGGGTCGATCCCTGCACGGCACGCCTTCCTGTCCGTGGCACCCGAGGGCGCAGTGCACGTCCAGGCGGTGAAACCCCGCGGTAACGCCCTGGCCTGCGGAGCGGCCCGACCTTCCGGCGCCGAGGAGGGCATCACCGTCCGTTTGTCGGCCTTGTCCGGCGAACCCGTGGAGGCCACGGTACGTCTGGACCGCCCCTGGTCGCAGACCCTCGAGGTCGACCTGCACGAGGACCCGATCCCCGACTGCCCGGACCCCGGTCTCGCGGAGGACGGCCGGGTCGTCCGCCTGCCGATGGAAGGCTCCCAGATCCGGACGATCATGGGAATCCCCGCCCAGAGCGCCCCGATCTGCGACGACCTGCTGGGACCGGCGGGTGAACCGGTCCAACCGGTGTACGCGCGGTACTGGCTGCACAACCGCGGCGCCGCCCCGATGGGATTCCTGCCGGTCAGCCTGACCTGCACCCCGACCGTCCTGCGAGCCGAGGACGGCGGCCGGGTCACCACCGAACTCCGTCTGGCCAGCCAACTGGTCGACGCCTCCGTCGCCTCAACCGTCGAGGTCGGGCTCCCCGAGGGATGGTCGTGTCTCTCCGGCGAGGGCGCCGTCGACCTGCCCCCGGGCGGGCACCTGGTCCGGCCGTTGGAACTGGACGTTCCGGCGGACGCCCCCGCAGGCCTCCACCTCGTCGAGGTCCGGGCCCGGTTCGGCGAGGACGTCCTGGAGGAGATCCTGACCGTCGCCGTCGGAGACGTGGGCGAGCTGCTGCCGGCCCCGCCCGGCCCGGAGATCGACCATCAGATCCAGATCGAAGGTCTGCCCCGGACGACCGGACGTCCCACCGGGCTCACCGTGGTGAGCATGACCGAAGAGGTCGTGCTCCGCCCGGGCGATTCACGCTCGGTGGAGGTCGTGCTCCGCAACGATCTGCGGTCCGCCGTGCACGGCGAGGCCGTCCCGGTGAGCCCGTGGGGAACCTGGGGCCTGGTCGGGCCGGCCGCTCAGCCCTTCACCGTCGACCCCGGCGCCACGACGACCGTGCGCTTCGACGTCGACACCGATGCGCACTCCCGCAGCGGGAACTGGTGGATGACGGTGAAGCTGATGTGGGCCGGTCGCGTCCAGTACACCCGGGTGCTGCCGGTGGTCGTGGACGCCGGGTGATCCCGAGGAAAAAACGCTGATCCTGCGCTGTGCCCGGGCTGCGACGAGATCGTCCAATCTCCGCCGCGACCCGGGCACAGCGGGTCCTCCGATCTGATCGGAGACGACCGGGGACTCAGTCGGCCAGGCCTTTCGCCGCAGTGGCCTGGGAGGACCAGATCGAGACGATCGGGGCCGGTGCCCGCCGGGCCGCGCCCAGGTCTCGCCCCTCGTGGCTCCACGGCGGCGGATACGCGGTGATCCCCTGGTCGAGAGTGAGCCGGCGTACTTCGTCCTGCCAACCGCGCCACCGCATGTGCGCGGCGAAATCGTCCAGTCCGGTGGTCAACGCCCATTCGACGAAGGTGGCGTGCCCGGCCTCCAAGGGCACCCATTCCAGCGTGTCCGGGCCGAAGTAGGCGACCTCGCCCTGAGCGGCGGGCAGGGCCCCGGCGTTAACCCCGAAGAGCCCGCCCAGCACGTCATAGGCGACCACCAGCAGCCCTGGTGCGACAGCCTCCTGGCTGCTCTCCCCCAGACCGTTCATCTCCGCCAGGCTGGGCAGACCGGGCTCCGCACCGGCCGGCTGTCCTCCGCCCAGGAGCCGCAGCCAACCCTCGTCGACGACGATGCCCCCGCACCGGTAGGCCAGCGAGCCCAGCACCGAATGCGTGGTGACCTGCAGGGCGTGCAGGGTCTGCGTGCGACCCTCCGCATCGCCGGGCAGAATCCTCGCGTCTCGTGCCGCCGCCCACTGCTGTACCAGCGGCCAGGCCTCGTCCTGACTGATCAGGCTCTCGACGGGCTGTTCGCCGATCATCGTGTCCTTCGTCCTCTCGTTGGCATCGGCGCAGACCAGCCCAGGCCCCGGCCCGTACGACTCGCGTCCTTCCGCTGCGGCCCGGCGGTCCGTCGCTGGCCTATTCTTCCAGGGTGAGTGGCCCATCACGGCGACATCTCGCGCTCGCGGTGTATGCGCCGGTGGCGCTCAGCGGGATCGGGCTCGGTGCTGTTGCTCCGGTGCTCCCGCTGTCGGCGTTGGCCCTGGGTGCTTCGCCGGCGCAGGCGGCCATGGTGTTGACCTTGGAGACGGTCGGGTCGTTGGGGGCGTCCCTCCCGGCGTCGGTGTTCACCGCGCGGGTGGGCGAGCGGGTGGCGATGACCTCGTCGGCGCTGTTCAGCGCGGTGCTGTTGGCGTTGATGGCCGGATGTTCCCAGTTGTGGGCCCTGATGGTCCTGGTTCTGCTGCTCGGGGCGGGGATGGTCGTCTTCGGGTTGGCCCGTCAGACCTATCTGACGGAGGCCGTCCCGGCGTCTCATCGGGCGCGTGCCCTGTCGACCTTGAGCGGGGTGATGCGGGTCGGGATGTTCGTGGGGCCGTTGAGCGGTGCCGGATTGCTCGGGGTGGCCGGTCGTCCTGCGGTGTTCGCGTTGGCGGCGGGTTCGATGGCGGTGACGGCCGGTTTGTCCTGGTTGTTGCCTCCGCTGCCGGTCGGCGCCCGGTCGGTGTCCTCGTCGGCGGGGCCGGGTGCCGAGCCGGGAGAGGTGGCGGGATCGGGCGAGGGTCCGTCGGGTCGGGTGCGGATCGTCGAGGTGGTGCGTGACCACCGCTGGTTCTACGCCACGTCGGGGGTGGGCATCCTTCTGCTCGCCGCGGTGCGGAGTGCCCGCCAGTCGGTGGTGCCGTTGTGGGGTCACCATCTGGGTCTGCAGGACGCCGAGATCTCCTTGATCGTGGCTTTGTCCTGGGGTGTGGACACTTTGCTCTTCTATCCGGGCGGGTGGTTGATGGACCGTTACGGGCGGAGGGCGGCGGCGGTGCCGATGGCCGCGGTGATGACGGTCGCTTTCGCTTTGTTGCCTCTCGCGGACGGTTTCTCGACGTTGGTGGCGGCGGCTGCTCTGGTCGCGGTGGGCAACGGTCTGGGGTCGGGCATCGTGATGACGATCTCGGCGGATGCGTCGCCGGACCGTGGGCGCCCGCAGTTCCTGGGGGTCTGTCGTTTTCTCAGCGAGTTGGGCGCGGTGGGTGGGCCGGGTGCCGTCGCGGTGTCGACCGCGGTGGTCTCCTTGTCCGTGGGGATCTGGGTGGTGTCGGCTTTGGCGTTGGCCTGCGGGGTGGTCTTCGCGTTCTCGTTGTCCGGGCGGCGGGGCGGCGTGGTCGGCGGGCCGACGCGGGTCAGCCCATGAGGAGGCCGGGCACGCCCTTCGTGGTGGTGCCGACCGGTCTCAGGCCGGAGGGGACGGCGACGCCGACGCCGTAGGTGCCGCCGAGGACTGCGGCGGCTCCGCCGGAGCGGTGCACGATGAGTCCGCCGTTGTTGCTCACGCGTCCGTCGTTGCCCAGGCAGGTCATCCGGCTCAGGGCGGTGGCCTGGTTGAGGGCGGGTCGCGCTGCGGTCAGGGTGATGGGTGCATAGGGGAGTCCGTCCGAGCGGACGATCACTTGTTTGAGGGCGCCTCCGTGGACGAGGAGGACGCGGGTGGCGTCGGGGTCGGCGGCGGCGACGCCGTTCAGGTGGAGGGGGTCGACCTTCAGCGCGGTGACGCCGACGAGCCCGGTGGCGAGGGTGGTCGGTGCGGAGAGTCGGGGGGCTTCGGGTTTTCCGTGGAGGAGGTATCTCTGGAGTCGTCCGGCGGCGTCGACGGCGTAGATCTCGCCTCGTCCGTTGGTCGGCATCCAGGTGCGTCCGCCGAGGGCGGTGATTCCGGAGAATCCGTGTCCGATCAGGACCGGGGTGACCTCGGCTGCGGTGGATCTGCCGTTGCCGGGGCCGGTGACGGTGGAGCGCAGCAGGTGGAGTCGGCCTTGGGCGTCGGTGGCGACGAATTCCGAGATGCGGTTGCTGATGTCTCCGCCGCCGCCGGTGTAGGCGGCGCGGACGGGGCTGAAGGGGGCTCGGCCGAGGGAGAAGGCGTTTCCGACCGTGGTGTTGCGGATCTCGTGCCAGTTCAGGGAGCGTCCGTTCGCGGAGACGACATAGGAGGTGCAGCGGCCTGAGCCGAAGGAGGACTGTGCGGGGCGTGGGGCGTGCCGGGCCGGTTTGGCGATACGGCGCGGGCTGTTTTCGGCGCGTTCGCGGGAGTGCATCTCGTCCACGGGGGTGGGTGCCGGGGCCGGGGAGACGATCGGCGCGGAGACCACGGGGGACGGTGTAGGAGTGCCTGAGCTCGTCGCGGTCGGTGTGTCGCTGCTGCACCCGGAGCTGGCGACGACGAGTGCTCCGACGACGGTCAACAGGAATGCCGACGTGGCGCGCCTGTTGGCGTGTTTCTTTCGAGCCCACATGGTTGATGACTCCCCGTGGTCTGTCGGATGCCCTCCTGGCCGGCCGACATTCATGTGTTGCGGTCGGCAGACATGTCTGCGCTTTTCCGCAGGACCGTAATATCACACCGTGTCGGAGCGGCTTGACGAAGGTGTGGCCTATCTGTTCGTGACGACGTCGGGGAGATGAGAGCGGCCGGCTGGTTCGAGGCACCCTTCGGGCACGCCTTTCGAGGTCAGCGCGAAATTTTATGGCTGGCAACAGATCCCGGAGGCTTGCCTTGACCGGACGAGGAGTCTTCGAGTTCCGTCTCGCAGCCGGGTCGGCGGGTTTCTCGAGTCATATCGAGGGGCTGTCGCCGGTCGGGGACGCACGAATTATCAGCTTTTCCTCAGCGGAGGAAATATCCCCTTCCTTCATCCGACAAAGTGCCCTATTCAGCTCGTCGATCCTCTCGGATTTTTCGCATGTCACGGATTCTTCGGGCGGGGGTGGGGTTTTCGTATCCGTACGGTTCGGGCTCTTTTTCTCATGCGGAGCCCAGCTCTGGAGAGCCACGCCATCGCCTCTGTCCTGCCGGCGCCCCGGCCCACAGGTGCCGCGCTCCCGGTCCTTGTCAGGTCGGGCGGTCTTCTGCGCCATTTCCGGGCCTGCCCGAGAATCCCCCACCCGAGAGGATCTTCTTTTTTCACCTTTTCATCCGATATTTCCCGGCGCCGTGGTCGACATATTCCGAGCAGACACCCCGCGCGTCGACCTTGCCGACCGGGGCCGCGGTCATGCCGTGGTCGTCACGCCAGGGCATCCCGACCGGGCTGCCGCCGCAGCAGATCCAGACCCGGGATCGACGCCCCGACGGCGCATCCCGCGGGCACAGTCTGGCGGGGCACCCCATCCGGTCGCGTCACGAAGACCGCCGAGATCCGGCCATCTGAGCAGGCACATATCAGCAAAAGCCCCTACTTCGGATAAAAGGAGCATAACAAGATGGAGGGGTCAAAATTTTGTAACATTTATTACAAGAATATGTAAAAAATATGGTCATTCCGACGGAATTCCCAGAGTATTGCCAACGGGCTCACAGAAGAGCTCACATACCCCTCCTGACAGGAGTGATCGCCTTGACTCGCCGTTTGTTGCGCGTGGCCTCGGGGGCTGCCGTTCTCGCTGCTGCAGTCACCTTCGTCCCGCTCAGCGCCGCACATGCCGCCTCACCGGCTGCGCCGTCCGCCGTGGCTCCGGCCTCGTCGGAAGCACCGTCCAGCACCACCAACCCCGGGGGGATACTCGGGGTGAAGAACGTCAAACTTCCTGTGGTCCAGGAAAACCGACGCCACCCGGTGCGCCACAACATTCTCAACCCCTCGCCGGTCTGCAATGCCTGGCAGGACACCCGCATCACCATCACCAAGGTCCACGCCCACTTCAAGCCCTCGGGCGCCATCGAGACCACCAACAACACCACCGGTCCGCTGCCGCTCACCCAGAACCTGACCAAGACCAAGACCTTCAATGCGTCGATCTCGGGAAGCTTCGGCTTCGACGTGTTCTCCGCGGTCAAGGCCACCATCAGCCCCGGGCTGTCGTTCAGCATGGCCTGGAATGTCGGGCAGACCATCGGCCCGTACCAGGTCCCCCCGGGCAAGACCGCCCGCGCCAGCTACGGCTTCAACACCATCTCCTTCGAAGGCACCCGGCAGGGCTGCAATCTCGACGGGACATGGGCCAAGCCGACCTACACCAGGGGCACCGCTCCCGTGGCCAGCAATGTCCACGTGCAGTTCTACGACAACCCGGCCGATGTGATGGCGACGCGCTCGGCGGAGAAGGTGCCCACCACCGTCGTCCCGGCAGCCAAGCCTCAGGGCTGACCCACTGCCGACCCGCCCGAACCCGGTGCGCGACCGATCGGCCGTAGGTCGACCGCACCGCCGAGGGTGACACTGCTGAGGCCTCAGCCGACGAGAGCCGGTTGGCGACGTGACGACGTCGCCGACCGGCTCTCGTCATGCCGTGAACAGGTTTTCCCCTTTCCGTCCCGTTCGATCAGGACGGCCTGGTCCGGGTAAATGGAGCATAATCGGACCAAAAGGTCAACGATTGATAACATTTATCAAAAGAATATGTAAAAAATATGGTCAGGTGATGCGTGGGTCACGGAATGTTGCCGGGGATCTCGCAGATGAGACCCCTTCAGCTCTCCATACAGGAGTGATCGCCTTGACTCGCCGTCTGTTGCGCATGGTCTCGGGTGCCGCAGCGCTCGCTGCCACCATCACCTTCATCCCCTTCACCACCGCACACGCCGCCTCACCGGCCAGTGCCCCCGCATCGCACCCGACCTCCACCGCCTCCAGCATGAGCAATCCCCACGGGATCCTCGGCGTGAAAGAGGTCGCCCTGCCCTTCGTCCAGGAGAACCGGCGCAAGCCCCAGAAGCGCAACATCCTGAACCCCCGGCCCGTCTGCAACGCCTGGCAGGACACCCGCATCACCATCACCAAGGTCCACGCCTACTTCAAACCCTCCGGGGCCATCGAGACCACCAACAACACCACCGAACCACTGCCGCTCACCCAGAGCCTGTCCAAGACCAAGACCTTCCGCGCCTCGGTCTCCGGAAGCTTCGGATTCGACCTGTTCTCCGTGATCAAAGCCACGATCACCCCCACCCTCGAACACTCGATGTCCTGGAACGTCGGCCAGACCATCGGCCCGTACAAGGTGCCGCCGGGCAAGACCGCCCGCGCCAGCTACGGCTTCAACGTCATCTCCTACGAAGGCACCCGGCAGGGCTGCAATCTCAACGGAACCTGGTCGAGGCCCCGCGCCACCAGCGGCACCGCACCGCTGACGAATGCCGTCAAGGTCCAGTTCTACGACAACCCCACCGACGTACTGGCCACCCGGGAAGCCGAGAAGGTGCCCACCACCGTCGTCCCGGCCACCGCAGCCGCAGCGCACCGGGCCGGCGCCGCCGCTCCGACCACGCCGAAACCCGGCGCAGTCAAGCCCGTCACGCCCCCGGCCGTCGCACCTGCCCTCACACCGGCAGCGCCGAAACCTGCCGTCCCGGCTGCCCCCGCACCGGCAGTGCCCGCGCCGAAACCCGCAGCCCCCGCACCGTCCGCGGCAGCCTCCCCGGCGGCGTCGGCACGACCGGCCGCTCCCGCGACATCATCCGCGCCGGTGACACCGCGCACCTCGGCCCCGGCCACACCGTCCGCCGACAAGCCGATACCCGCCGCGCCGGGATGGTCGTCCGGTTCTGCCCGACCGTGACCCGGCACCAGAGCTGATCCTCGCCGGCGACAGAACCGGCCCTCGCGCTGCTCGGAGATGCGGACCACCCCGCACCTCCGAGCAGCGCCCACAGCACTCCGAGAGCCCGCTGAGCTCACTTCATCCCCAATGAGATCGGGCGGCGACGCAGCCACCATTCGTTGACCCACGAACAGTGGAGCACCGTCGCCACGACCACACCGATCCGCATCCACGGCCCGTCGGCCACCGCGAGCGCACCCGCCACCGCCCCGCAGAAGACCGTCACCTTCACCGGATAGCCGTGGACCCGCACCGCCCGGGACAGCGAACAGCGCAAAGCCCACCAGACGATCAGCGCCCCGGTGGCGATACAGCAGAAACCGACGACCGGTGACTGCGCGAAGACCGGACTGTCCGGGCCGTATCCCGCTGCGAAGACCGTCAGGACGAAGACCGACCAGGCCGCCTCGGGCAGCCCCTCGACGACATGTGGCCGGTCGGGTGCTCTTCTACGCCGCGGCATCCTTTCGTCCACCGGCGTCCACCTCCTGAGCGTCCTCGCCACAGCCGTCGCGAGGCAGACCTATCAGGAAGGCGACATCGCTCCAAGCACGACACGGCAGAAGAGCGGAATTCCCCGCCGGTCCGAGCGTGATCGCTGGTGATGCGGGCCTCCGCGCTCGGGGCAGACCCTCGGAGAGATGGTGGTCGGGAAGCCTGTGGTCGAGGAAGCTACGCGACTGGGGGCCTGTTCTGCTCACTGAATGCCGTAACTGATGCGGCATTCAGTGAGCAGAACAGGCCCCCAGTGACGAAAGTACGGGCGGACGCGAGGTCACCGGTGTGAGGAGCAGGCCGCTGCGAGCGCCTCGACCACTCCGGGCACGGAATCCTCCACGATGACTTCATCGAGGACCGCCGGCGCGAGGAATCCCTGGCCTTCGATGTGTTTCATCGCGGAGAGAAAAGGCCGCCAGAAGCCGTCCGCGTCCAGGAAGGCCACCGGTTTGTGGTGGTAGCCCAACCGCTGCCATGTCCACACCTCGACGATCTCCTCCAAGGTGCCCAGGCCGCCGGGGAGGGCCAGGAAGGCCTGCGCGCGCCGCGCCATCGACGCCTTACGTTCGTGCATGCCCTCGACGATCTCGCATTCGGTCAGGTCGTCGCGTCCCCATTCCCATTCGACCATCGACCGGGGGATGACGCCGACCACCTGGCCGCCGGCGTCCAGCGCCCCTTGTGCGAGCGCGCCCATCACTCCCTTGCCGCCTGCGCCGTAGACCACCTGGATCTCTCGTCCGGCCAGGAAAGAACCCACTTCGTATCCGAGACGTTCGTACGCGGGGTCGGCTCCTGGCGACGAACCGCAGAACACGGCGATGCTGCTCAACGACATGTCGTCCAGACTGACACGCCGTGTCACCGGCGCCTCCTCCCGGTCGGCCCGGTGGCGGTTACTCTTCGACTCACGCGGCCGGCCCAGGGACGGAACCGACCATCGGACATCGGCACCCCGTAGCCCGCCAGGACGGGTCGTCCGACTCGGGGGTTCTCGAGTGCGACCCGGGCGTCGGGGCAGCCAGGCTCGACGAGGAGCACGCCATGGCGTCTCAGGCCCGCCCCACGGACCATCAATACGAAAATTATTGCGGCAGAGGTGGATACGATCGAACAACATCGTCTGCCCGCAGACTCTCCCGACGGCGCGCAACCGTGGCCGTAGCCCTCGCCGCGGCCCTCATGTTCCCGCTGTCCGCCGCCTCCGCACCCGCCGGTGCGACACCCGCCCCGGAGACCACCACCAGCCGGAGCACCTTCCTGGTAGGCCGCGGACTGGCCGACATCACCGGCGAACCCGCAGAGAACGGGATGGCCGGTTACGGCGACGGCAAACAGCTGACCTCCGGGATCCACATGCGCCAACACGCCCGGGCCTTCGTCATCGCCGACCCTGCCAGTGGGAAACGGCTGCTGTACATCCTCGGCGACATCCTCACCGGGGAATCCAAGATGCGCCGAGAAGTCCTCGCCCGGCTCGCCGCCGTCTACGGCGACCGGTACGGAGAGACCAATGTGATGATCGGCGGCACCCACACCCACGCCACCCCCGGCGGCACCGGCGAGTACAGCCTGTACAACGTCACCACCATGGGCACCCACCGGGACACCTTCACCGCGCTCACCGACGGGATCCTCGCCGCGGTCGCCCGGGCCGAAGCCGACCTGGCCCCGACCAGCATCCACCAGAGCACCGCCACCCTCACCGACGCCTCAGCAAACCGCAGTCGACTCGCTCACGAACTGAATCCGCCCGCGGTGAAAGCAGAACTCCCCGGTGGAATCGACCCCCGGTCGGACACCCTCACCTTCGTCCGGGACGGCCGGACCGTCGGCGCGCTCAACTGGTTCGCCGTCCACTCCACCAGCCTCACCGCGCAGAACACGTTGATCTCCACGGACAACAAGGGTTACGCCCAATGGTTGTGGGAGCGGCGCACCGCCGGAGTGGACTACGAAGCCGTCGCCCAGGGCGCTTCCCCGGCGATGGTCGCCGGCTTCGCGATGAGCAACGGCGGTGACGCCACGGCGAACCTGAAGCTCACGCCGGGCAACGGCCCCACCGACGACCCCTTCGAGAACGTGAAGATCATCGGCGAGCGCCAGTTCCGGGCCGCGCACGACCCGGCTCAGAAGGAAAGACGCGCCGTGACCGGCAGCATCGACGCCCGCATCGTCTATCTCGACATGCAACATCAGGACGCGTCGTCGGCCCACACCCGTAGCGGCCGCGACGAACACACCTGCGAGGCGATCCTCGGGGCGTCCTTCGGCGCCGGCAGCACCGAGGACGGCAGCGGCGGCCCGTCCTTCCTCACCGAAGGCCCCGACGGCAACAGGCCCTTCGAGTCGCAGACGAACACCGCTTATGCCTTGGATCCCGCTTTGGCCCGCTGCCAAGCGCCGAAGAAGTTCCTCTTCCGGTCCGGGCTGATCGACGGCGTGCAGACTGTCCTGCCCGTGCAGATCTTCCGTATCGGCGACATCGTCCTGCTCGGCATGCCCGGCGAACCGACCGCTGCCGCGGGAGTCCGCCTGCGTCACGCCCTGGCCCGCGCAGCCAAGGTCACTCCTGACCGGGTGTTCCTGCAAGCTGTCACCAATGCGTACGGGCACTACTTCACCACCCCGGAGGAGTACACCCGACAGGATTACGAAGGGGGCGCGACAGTTTTCGGCCGGTGGACGGTGCCCGTCTTCGAGGGAGTGGTCACCCACTTGGCCAGTGCGCTGCGGAAAGGCACGCCGGTGACGGCCGGAGCCCCGCCCGCGCCTCAGGTCACCGTCGAAAGCACCGCCGGGAAGGTCCTCCACGACACCCCCATCACCGGGAATGCCTTCGGAGAGCAGCTGACCGGCCCGGGCCTCGAAGGACACCCCTCGCACCTCTCCCCCGGTTCGACCGTGCAGGTCGACTTCGTCGGCGCACACCCGAACAACAGCGTCCGGCAACGCACCAGCCTGATGCGGGTCGAACGACGAACCTCTGCCGGGTGGGAACGCGTCGCCGATGACAACGACCCCGACACCCGGTTCAGCTGGGCCCGGGTCGGTGTCTCCGCCTCGAAGGTCACCCTGCGCTGGGATATCCCGGCAGGCACGCCGTCCGGGGAGTACCGGTTCGTCTACACCGGTGAGGTGAAGGTCGTCGCGGACCGGGTCGAAGCGATCACCGGGGAGAGTCGGCCTTTCCGGGTGGGAACGTGAAAATGGTCCGGAGCTCTAGAGTCGTGCCCTACGGACGCCCCAGGAGGACACGATGTACGAGTACAAGGTGGTCGAGCTGCGCGAGGGCTTGATCGGCGGCAAGTTGAGCGGCGCGAAGCTGGAGCGGGTGTTGAATGATCACGCTCGGGAGGGTTGGCAGGTCAAAGCGATCACGTCGGGCGATGTGAAGGGCCGGATCGGGCCTGGCGGCGTGGAAGGGTTGCTGGTCACTTTCGAACGCCTTGCTCAGTGATATAGCAGGCCTTTCGAGGGGCCTCCGGCGGCCGGGGCGGGGGCGTCAGCCCTGGTGAAGGCCGACGGGTGCGCCCCGGCCGGGGCGTGGTGGTTCAGGCTTTCTCGGCTTCGGTTTTGAAGCGTTCCAGCGCTTGTTCGATGTAGTCGCCGAGTTGCTGGTCGAGGCGCAGCACAGCTGACAGGAATTTACTGAGCAGGGTCTTCGGTTTGCCGATGAAGGTCCAGGTCAGGTCGGTTCCGCCGTCGACAGGCGTGATGTCCAGGCGCAGGTCGTGGGTGGATCCGCTCGGCTGGGTCATGGCGAACAGCAGGTCGACTCGGCCGGGTTCGCTGGCGACGATCTCCATCCGCCCTTCACCTGCGGAGGAGTCACCGGCCCAGGTGTAGACGGCACCGACGCCGCTGGTCGCACCCGGGTAGGTGTGTTGCACTTCGGGATCGAGTTGTTCCCACGGGGTCCACGATTCCCAGTGGCGCAGGTCTTCCACGACCTGCTGCACCCGCTCCGGGGTGGCGTCGATGTGCACGGACCGGGTGATGGTGAAGTTCGCCATGGTCAGTGAGTCTACGAATCGGTTTCTGCGGCGAAAACGCAGGTCGGAGTAAGCGGGAGGAACACCGTGTGCTGCGCGGCCCGTTTGTCGGGCAAATCGGGGATCGCGGGTCGAACGACGAGGCGTATCGGCCGGACCGGGCGGGACTCGACCGACACGCCTCGCGGGGGGGGTGTTCCCGGTCAGGCGTGCCCGTCGGGTTTGCCGGTGCCGGGCTGGACGGTCCATGCCGGGGGCTCGTCGTTGCCGGAGTCTTCGTCGGCTTCTGAGTCGGCCTGGGTGGCGTGGATCTTGCCCTGCGCGTGGTGGACGGGTGCGTAGACGGCGTAGAGCCGCATGGGTTCGTCGCCGATGTTGGTGACGTTGTGCCACATGCCGGCGGGGACGAAGATGGCGTGCCCGTCTTCAACCTCACGTTCGAAGTCGAGCTGGTCTTCGGCGGGGCCCATCTGGACGCGGCCGCGGCCGCCGTCGAGGCGGAGGAACTGGTCGGTCTCGGGGTGCACTTCGAGGCCGATGTCTTCACCGACGGGGATCGACATGAGGGTCAGTTGGAGGTATTTCCCCGTCCAGGCGACCTGTCGGTAGTGGTCGTTCTCGAGGGTGGCGTTTTCCAGGTCGAAGACCTGGGGTGCGGGTCCGATGTCGGTGATGTCCACGACGACCTTCCTTCCGGGTGGCGGTCTGTTCATCCTTGCATCGACCACTGACAGGCGGCTGGGTTCTCGGTGGGGAATGACCGGTCTGCCCGGTCGAATCCGCCAATCGCTGCGATAGCGAATTACTTTGCCGTTCCTCTTTTTTCGTCGACTTTTCGGCAGATTTGCCGGGTGACCTGGGCGTCTTCCGGAAGGTCCCGGTCAGGCGAATCGCCCTTTAGGTTAGGCTTTCCTTGCTTTTGTGAACTTTCCAACAGGACAGGACTCCCGTGAAGCTCAAACCGGCCCTCGCGGTGGGACTCATCTCCACCTCATTCCTCCTCACCGCCTGTGACAATGCCACCGGAAACGGTTCCGCCGCCGGTAAAGGCACCGCTGTCACCGTCACCGACGCGGCCGGCCGCACGGTCACCTTCGACAAACAACCGCAACGCGTCATCTTCGGCGAACAACGCCAGGCCTACGCCAGCATGGTTCTCAACAAGGAGAACCCGATCGACAAGGTCGTCGCCTGGGGTGCCGACATGGAACGCGCCGCACCCGACATGTACCAGCGCCTCCTCAAGACGACGCCCAAGGCCGCCGAGGTGCCCAAGATCGGTGCCGTCCGCTCCAGCGACCTCTCCGTCGAAGCCCTCCTGGCCCACAAACCCGACGTCTACGTGATGACCCTGGACTCGATGCGCGCCGCCAAACAATCCGGCCTGCTCGACCAGTTCGACAAGGCCGGACTCAAGTACGTCGTCACCGACTTCCGCGTCGACCCGACGAAGAACACCGAGGTCACGATGCGCGCCCTCGGGAAGATCCTCGACCGCAACCAGCAGGCCGAAGACTTCCTCACCTACTACAAGAGCGCCGTCGAACCGATCATCAAGAAAGCCGAAGGCGCCACCAACAAGCCGACCACCCTGATGTGGCGGGCCCCCGGCCTGAAGCCCTGCTGCTCCACCTGGAAGGGCAGCAACTTCGGCCTCATGCTCACCCAGGTCGGCGGCACCAACCTGGCCGATGCGATCCTCACCGGTGAAGAAGGCGATGTCACCCCCGAGCAGATCATCGCCGACCAGCCCAAACTGGTCATCGCCACCGGCGGTGCCTGGGCGAAGCAGAAGATCGACGAGAAATCGAAGACCACCTTCGTCGACATCGGCTACGACACCCCCAAGGAGAAGGCGGTCGCCTCGTTGAAGGCCCTGCAGCAGCAGCCCGGCTTCGAGCACCTCAACGCATTCAAAGAGGGTGCCGTTCACGGCATCTACCACCAGTTCTACGACGCGCCGTACAACTTCGTCGCCTACCAGGCCTTCGCGAAGTGGCAGCAGCCCGAACTCTTCACCGACCTCGACCCGGAGAAGAACTGGCAGGAGTTCTCCGAGAAGTTCATGCCCTTCCCCGCCGAGGGAACCGTCATCGCGTCGGTGAACTGACCGGCGATGACGCACCGGTCCACGACGGCCGAGACCCAGGCGGCGGGAAACAGCGAGATGCTTCCCGCCGCCTGCGGTGACTCCGCCGCACCTACCGCCGCCCCTGACACCGCCACGCCTGACACCCCAGCAGCCGACGCCGGCGCCCAGGAACAACTCCGTATCGTCCGACGACGAGCCGTACGACGCTCGCTCACCCTGATCGCCCTGGCCGCCCTGGTCGTCCTGACCTTCCTCACCGGGATCGCGCTGGGCCCGCTCGGGTACACCCTGCTCGACGTCCTCCGCGCGATCGTCACCCCGGACGCCGTCGACGCCCAGACCAGCACCGTCGTCTGGAACCTACGACTCCCCCCGGCCCTGCTGGCCGTGCTGGTCGGCGCGGCGCTCTCCCTGGGCGGCCTGCAGATGCAGACCATCCTCGACAATCCCCTCGCCGAACCGTTCACCCTCGGGGTCTCCGCCGCTGCCGCCTTCGGCGCGGCCTTCGCCATCGTGGCCGGGCTGACCGTGCCCTTCCTGGAGGACCACACCCTGACCGTCTTCGCCGGGGTGATGGCATTGACCGCCGCCGCAGTGATCTCCGCCGTGTCGATGTGGCGGGGCGCCAGCACCGAGACCGTGGTCCTCTTCGGCATCGCGATGGTCTTCCTCTTCCAGGCGCTGTCGGCGCTCATGCAGTACAACGCCAGCACCGAGAGCCTGCAGCAGATCGTCTTCTGGAGCATGGGGTCGATGCAGCGGGCGACCTGGCCGGCGATCACCGTCGTCGGGGTGGCCTTGGCGCTCGCCGTGCCGGGTTTCGCGGCGAACGGGTGGAAGCTGACCGCGATGCGTTTCGGTGACGCCCGGGCTGCGGCCTTGGGTGTGGACGTCCGTCGGGTGCGGATCGTGTCGCTGCTGGCGGTGTCGCTGCTGGCGGCGGTGTCGGTGTCCTTCGTGGGGATCATCGGTTTCATCGGCCTGGTCGGTCCGCACGTGGCGCGGGTGCTCGTCGGGGAGGACCAGCGGTATCTGCTGCCGGCGTCGCTGTTGACCGGGTCGGCGCTGTTGTCGTCGGCGCATGCGCTCAGCCTGGTGATCGTGCCGGGTGTGGCGGTGCCGGTGGGCATTCTCACCGCGACGGTCGGGGTGCCGGTGTTCGTGCTGATCATCATGACTCGCCGCCGTAATTCCTTCGGAGGTGCCCGATGAGGCTGTCATTGCAGGATGTCCGGTTCTCCTACGGGCGCCGGGTCGCCTTGGCCGGGGTGTCCATGCCGGTCACGGGCGGGGTGGTCGGCGTGCTCGGACCGAACGGGTCGGGCAAGTCGACCTTGATGAAGTTGATCGCCGGGATCCACCACGGCGAGGGCCGGATCTCGGTGTGCGATGCCGATGGTGGCGAGTTGTCGGCACGGCGGCGCCGGGACGTCCTGGGTTATGTGCCACAGGATCCGCCGGGTGATGTGGCGTTGACGGTGCTCGAGTCGGTGTTGGTCGGTTTGCGGCGCAGGTCGTCCTGGCGGACCAGCGCGGAGGAGATCACGGCGGCTCATTCCTGTCTGGACGAGCTGGGCATCGCCCATCTGGCGAACCGTTATCTCAACGAACTGTCCGGTGGGCAGCGGCAGTTGGCGGGTATCGCGCAGATGACGGTACGTCGTCCGCAGGTGATGTTGCTGGACGAGCCGACGTCCGCGCTGGATCTGCACCACCAGATCAACGTGCTGGGTTATGTCCGGGCGCGGACCGCTGCCGTGGACGGGGTGTCCTTGGTGCCGATGCACGATCTGAACCTCGCGGCGCGGTTCTGCGACCAGCTGTTGATCATGCGGGACGGGACGAGTGTGGCCTTCGGTGCGCCGTCGGAGGTGTTGACCTCGGAGACGCTCTCCGCGACCTATCGGGTGGAGGCGAAGGTGCTCTCCGACGGGGGCGTGCCGGTGATCGCCCCGGTGGCGTCGAGTTGATCTTCGCCCGGGCCTGGGCGCGGTAGGGGGACGCCCAGGCCCGGGACGGATCGCCGGTTCCGCCGTGCGGGGGCCAGGTCAGCGGCGGGAGGCGTCGTAGGCGGCGAGTTGGCTCTTCAGCATGGTTTCCAGGTCGTCGTCCGGGCTCTGTCCGATGCCGGCGCCGAGCGAGCGGACGATGCCGGGCCCTGATCTGACCAGGTGGGCGGTGGAGTCGAGTCCTTTCGTGGAGCTGAGGTGCACTCCGGCGCTCTGGTCGCCGAGGTGGGGTACCGGCGTGGTCGTGACGGTCCATCGACGTCCGTCCTCGTCGGTCCATTCGGTGCAGCGGGTGAGGTTCTTGGTGATCTCGTCCCAGGCGGCTTTCGCGTGATGGTCGTCGACGTAATGGGACATCTGGATCTGCATCATGGTCAGCCCGAGACCGCCACTTTTCGCGAATCTCCTCCCGGTGGAGGCGCTTTCTTTGGTGGCGAGATTCTCCAGCCCGCACATGGTGTTGTCGACGGTGCCGGTGGTGGTGGCGGCAGGTGCCGGGCGCTGTGCGGTGCTCCATCCGGGTGGGAGGTCTTCGGCGTTCAGGAGGACGGCGTCGAGATCGTCGGCGGTGAGTGTTCGGGAGGCGACGGCGGGTGGGGTGGGCTCGGGTGTTGCCCCGACCACTGTCTGGCCGGCGCCGGGGTCTCCGCAGCTGCTGAGCACCGCCAGGAGGAGGGTGGGGACGGCAGCGGCGGGGAGGAGAGGTCGACGGGTGCCCATAGCCCGGATCTTGGTCACCTGCGTTGTGGGCTTCCTTGCCCCCGCAGGCATGTCGGCTTTTGTGACCGGAATGTGATGAAGGTGCTTGATGTCCTCGCATCAGGCTGTGGCTGTGGCTGTGGCTGTGGCTGTGGCTGTGAAAGCCTACGGCCGGGAAAAGTGCGGCCTCAGTTCCAGATGGCCATCCCCATGGAGAGGTCGCGGCGTTCGCTGAAACCGTGCCTGGCGTAGAGCGGGCGCCCGGGCGGGTCTGCCATGAGGGAGATGAACGCGCCGGGTGGCGCTTCTTCCCGGATGCGGGTGAGCAGCCAGGTGAGGATGGCGTCGCCGAGGCCGCGGCGCTGATGGTCTGGCAGGACGGCCATGTCGACGATGTGGAAGTACCAGCCGCCGTCGCCGATGACTCGTCCCATCGCGACGGCCGGCCCGTCGCCGTAGGCGGTGACATGGCAGGCCGCCCAGCTTCCAGGCAGTCCGGCTTCAGCCTGTGTGACGGTGCGGGGTGTCAGCCCGGAGTCGCGGCGCAGTTTCAAGTAGTCCTCGAGGTCGGGCGGGCCGGAGTGGAGGGTGTAACCGTCAGGGATCGGCATATCGCGATGCTGCCACGGATACAGGTACTTTTTGGTCGTTCTTCCACTCCGATGGCGGCGGGCCGGTCAAGACGAAGGCCGACCCGCCGACCGGTTTCAGGCTGCGCCCCAGCGAGCTCGCCCATCCTTGGGGGAAATCCTGCAGATCATGGCTCTTCCTTTGGCGCTCACTCCCATCGAACCTTCAGGGCTGCAGAAGGAACCGGAACGAACATGGTTTGCCGGGGCCGGAGCTGGAGCTGGCGCTGGCTCCACAGGAGCAGGTGGAGGAGGGGCTGGAGCTGGAGGAACAGGCGGAATTGGCGCTGGCACTGCAGGTACAGGTTCGGGCACCACTGGGGCGGGAGCTGGTGGCAGGACCTCTGTCGGAGCAGTGGGCGCTTCTGTTACAGAAGCACTTTCGGTGGGGCGAGAAGTGGTGGGCGATGCAGAAGGCGTTGTACTCGTGGAGATGGGCGGGGGCGCGGCGGGCTTGTTCTCTGATGGTTTCGGTTGCGGCTCGATCATCAGTCCACCGAGAACGAACAGGACCATCGCCCCCAGCGCCAAGGGCACGGAAAGTCTTCGATAGCGCCACTTGTGTGTCCACGGGACCCCTTTGAATATGAGCACCATGACAGCGAACGCGAATAAAGAAAGGGACTGGAGAATAAATAAAATACCTATGAGAGACATGTCCGATATATTACGACTCTCTCAATATTTCTCCGACCCCAAGGAGATCCATGTAGATAGCCCCAATAATCACTTATATTTGAAATGACCTAAATAGGACTTTTTTCCTAATCGAGAAATTGGTCGATCGTCAGACGCAGTCGGGTGGACATGCTGGCAGCTGGCGGGCTGGGGCACTCGGATTCGGCCCGTCAATGCCCGACCGGGACCGCGGCGAGGCCTGCCAGGTCACCACTCCGACGATGCGCGGACTAAAGATGCCCAACGCGGCCATTCCGAGCAGCTGTCACCGCATGCGAGCTGGAAGAGCGCCCGGCAGCACGATCGGGGCGATGAGACTTGTGCGCCCAGACGCCGAGGATCTATCCCATGAGCACGCGGAAGACGATTCAGCTCCCAGGAAGTCCAGCTTCGGCCTGTGTGACGGTGCGGGGTGTCAGCCCGGAGTCGCGGCGCAGTTTCAAGTAGTCCTCGAGGTCGGGCGGGCCGGAGTGGAGGGTGTAACCGTCAGGGATCGGCATATCGCAATGCTGCCACGGATCAACTGGCAGCTCAGCCCTTTTCGTGGGATAGACATGGCGGGAGCCGAGCAGCGCGTCGGGTCGAGCCCACCATGTTGGTTGTGCGCAACTTAATTGCACGCAATACTTAGCGTGTCCATCCCCTCGCACCGAAGGACAACCACCATGGCCTCCCTGCACGACTTCACCGCCACCACACTCACCGGAGACACCAAGAACCTGTCCGACTACGCCGGGCAGGTCGTCCTCGTCGTCAACACCGCCTCCCGGTGCGGCCTGACACCCCAACTCGAAGGCCTCCAGAAACTCCACGAGGAATACCACGACCGCGGCCTGGCCGTCCTGGGCTTCCCCTGCAACCAGTTCGCCGGCCAAGAACCGGGCGACGCCGACGAGATCGGTGAATTCTGCACCAAGAACTACGGAGTCGACTTCCCCATGTTCGACAAGATCGACGTCAACGGCGCCGACGCCCACCCTCTCTTCGTCTGGCTGCGCTCGCAGAAACGGGGCTTCCTCGCCGACGCCGTCAAATGGAATTTCACGAAATTCCTGGTCGGGCGGGACGGGCAGGTCATCAAGCGTTACGCCCCGACCACCACACCGGAGAGCCTGCGCGCCGACATCGAAGCAGCGCTCGCCTAGGTGGCATTCCCTGGCTGGACTGTCGCCGACATGACCGCTGTGAGCCTGTTCTGTTCACTGTCCGCCGGTTTTTACGCGGCTCGCAGTGCGCAGAACAGGCTCACAGCGGGGTGAACGTGCTGGCAGTCGGCAGGCCGGGGCGCTCGGGGTCGGTCCGCCGGCGCCCGGTCAGGGTCGGGTTGAGGTCTGCCAGCTGGTCACTCCGACGACGCGCGGGTAATAGATGACCAGCGCGGTCAGCGCGATGGTCAGGACGCTCTGGTAGATCACACCGGCTGCGGACACGTCGTCGGAGATCCCCCCGGCGCCGAAGCAGATCGGCAGCAGCGCGGTCATATTGCTGACGGCGTGCATCACCATCGGGATCTCCAGTCCGCCGGTGACCCAGGCCAGGATGCCCATGCAGATCGAGAAGATGCCCAGCGCGACCATTCCGAGCCAGTTGTAGCCGTGCGCGAGCAGGAAGAACACCACCGGCAGCACGATCGGGCCGATGGGGCTGCGCATCCAGGCGCCGAGGATCTGCCCCATGAGCCCGCGGAAGACGATCTCTTCGGCCGAGGCCTGCAACGGGATGAGGATGATGACGAGCACCATGCCGATCAGGGCGGTGCCGGACACGCTGTAGGTGTGGTCGAAGAAGAACAGGGGGATGACGGTGGACACCAGGTAGATCGGGAGGATCAGCTGGGTCGTCTTCCACAGCAGCTGTCGGCGGATCGTCCCTTCGACGGAGAACAGGTGCCCGACCTCGCGTCGACCGCCGAAGCGCACGGCCCACACCGCGGCCGGGATGAGGATGATCAATGACAGCGTGATCAGAGCGAAGTCGATCGGTTTCAGCGGGCTGACGCTGGACTGGGTGATCAACCGCTCCAGGAAATGGGTGTGTTCCGGCGCGATGGCTTTGAAGCCCATGGCCAGGGGAACCAGCGCCAACACCAGCAGCACGTACAGCGCACCGCAGACGGCGGCTTCCACTAGGGGGCGCCACCAGCGATGACGCGGTGATCTCGCGGCCAGTCGGAAGTAGTCGGTGCCCCAGCTACCGATCTGCCCTGCGCGAGATTCTGCACTCCCGGTGGGGTCAGCAGGGTGGTGACGCAGGTCCGACGCGGGCATGAAGGTGCCTTTCCGCTCTGAAGGGGACGTTGTGGGCGACGGCCGGTCGGCATGCTGCCCGGCCTGGCCCCGCCGGAGCCAGGTTCCCATCTGATCCAGGAAAGATGCTGCATCGGAGCTGGATAACCGAAGAGAGGTGACAGTCGGTCGCTGGAGGCGAGGAGCGTCCTCGAGACGGTCTGCGGGGCGGCGGGCGTTCGGTGAGGGATCAGCTCGGTGGTCCCGTCCGCGGTGGGGAAATGTTCGAGGTCGACATGAAAGTCCCGATTGTGGTGGCGCTCTGCCGTTATCTCTGGAGATATGTTGGCAAGCAATGTTCTGCGATATTTCCGACGGCGGGAGCATTCGAGATGGTTCTTGGAAAACGCCGAATATTGCGGTCTCGTGCCAGCTTGGGGCGTCCTTTTTCGACTCATCTGTCTGTGGTGGGCCTCGCCAACCTGGCGGATGGGGTGCTGCAAGCTGGCTTGCCGCTCCTGGCGATCACGCTGACCCAGTCGCCGATCCATCTCGGGCTTCTCGCGGCCTCTGTTTGGCTCCCGTGGCTGATCTTGGGTTTGATAGCAGGAACGATGCTCGACCGGTGGGATCGTCGCAAGACGATGCTGGTCGCACTTTCGCTTCGGGCTGTACTTCTAGGGGTCGGTGCGCTCCTCATGCACGGCGACCGGATGACGATCCAGCTCCTGCTGGTCATCGCGCTTCTCTACGGCGTGACGGAAGTTTTCACAGATATTTCGGCGGGGGCGCAGGTTCCTGCGCTCGTGGGAAAAGCACCCAAGAAGGTACGACTGGCGAGTTCGAGACTCCTCGCGGTGGAGCAGATCGTCAACGGATTTGTCGGAAAACCGGTGTCTGGTCTCTTGGTCGCGGCCGCTGCCACCTGGGTATTCGCAGGACCAGCTGCGTCTGTTGTCCTCGCGGTTTTTCTTCTGGCGGTGTTCTTGCGCGGGCCATTTTCTCCGTCTCCAGATGCCCTACCGGCCGACCGTAGTTCTCTTTTCGCCGAGCTCTCGCAAGGTCTTGACGTGATGTGGAAACATCCCGTCCTCCGCCCCACCGTCCTGGCCTGCGCGCTCTGGAATCTCGCATCATCTGCCTTTGGGGCGGTGATCGTCCTCTGGATGGTCGGGGCGTCATCTGTGGGGCAATTGACCGAGCCTCAATGGGGTCTGGTCCTTGTTGCCCTGTCAGCAGGGGCCGTTGCCGGGAGCTGGGCGACCCGGCTCTTCGTCGAACGCTGGTCTGAAATTCGAGTGCTGGCCGTGGCATGGACCGGCAATGCCTTGATTCACTTCACGCCAGTGTTTTCTCAAGAGTTTGTCACGTTCACGATGTTCTTCCTCCTGGTCGGCTTCTTCGGCGCCATCGGCAATGTCATCTCGGGCTCGTTCCGCGCTCGCATGATTCCCACTTCTCTCCTAGGAAGAGTGGGCGGCGCTTCCCGGACGATCGGGTATGGGTCGCTGCCACTTGGCGCGCTTACCGGCGGATATCTGGGAGATGCCTTCGGGATCTCAGCAGTGCTTGCAGGGGTCCCTATCGTCATGCTTGCCGCCACCCTCGTGATCAGCGCCGCTATCTCGCAATCCTTAATCGAAGAATGCGAATCCAGCAAACCGTGCGACACACCCACTACCCAACAAAAAGAGGCTGTTTGATCACGGCAGTACGCTCTCGGGGCTTGGGTGTCATAATCCATATATAGATCCAGGCTGGATGTCCTTAGCGTTGTAAGTCTCGTAGTAACCATCGTTCTGACAGCCGTCTGGCGACTGGGCAAAATTTGGAAGGATGACACGGGCCACGTCTTACGTGGGATCGAAATCGCCGTGCACCAGGTTGCCGAAGCCGTAGCTGAACGGCGCTAAGTAGCGATCGAGTCAGACACCACACCCGAGACCCAACCCGCAGAAGAGCTGCCGACCAAGAGCAACGCAGGAGCGGAACAAGCCGAAGATCAGTTACCTGGTAAACCGATAGCACAAACGTACCCTCCGGATATCTTAGGATATGTTGAGGAGCTGAGATCACGAAAAATTCCCCTTAATCTAGACGCTCTCAGCTGGTCGAAGAAGACCAAATGTGGAACCAGTGAGAGGCTCGGGAATCTTGAGTGGTTCGTTAGCGACAGCGGAGTCAAGCGATATTTCAGCCACCGTGGTAAGGGCGTGGTGGTACGGGAAGCAATTCCCAGGAGATACCTGGATGCTTGGTGCGCCGAAACGGACTTACACCCGTGTGAGATTGAACTCGACTACAAGCTGGATCCGGAAGCTGAAACCACGCTTGGTACATCCGCACCTACGGAGGCAGAACTTGGCAGATTACCGCAGGCGGAAAAGGAAAGGAAACTTTGACCATACGTGAAGAGCTGGGCTGACCTCAAGAGTCCAGTCGGCGGTGCGTGCAGAGGCCGAGACACGATGTACCGGAGGCCAGAGCGCAGGATCCTGTTGTCTACCCCCGACCAGAGAGCTGCCAACCCACCACCGGCACCCTCTGCCCCGGGGCAGTAGCCGTAGTAATCGCGTGCAACGCGTATTGGAATGAGCATCGCAACCAATCCGTCCCGGCCAAAAGGGATTCCCGGTTTATCCCATCCTCTCAAAATCACCGACTGCGCTCCGTCAGGGAGCGCGGTCAACGACAGCAGCCGAGCGCGAAAAAGGCTGGAAACCGCAGGTCCGGCGCCTCTCCCGGTGAAGGTATGCATTCGGCGGCGGAGCCGATCGGTATCGGCCAGCGCCCGAGCTCACTTCACACCCTTTCTCCAATGCACATGAACATAGAGCCGACCACTCAGCAGGCCGGCTATCATTATCATGCCACCCCCAACTATGTAAGCAATTCGATATCCCGACTGGGCCATAAATTCCCCATCTATGCGTGTTGCCAGCCATGCATAGGTAGCCCAGATGCCGAGCCCCACAGTCGAAACCCCTTGAAACACGGCACTAAACGCCGCAGAGACGCGACCGACCAACTCTGGCGGAGTGAATTGCATCTTGGCAGTCTGAAACAGACCAGAAAGTAGCCCAAGAGAAAGCCCCTCACCTACTGAGGTCAAGAGAACCAAGGGCCATGATTGCATGAAACCTTTCGCAGCAAAACAGACCCCGAACATGAAATAGCACGCACTGGGCCACCGCGCCCACGAAATTCGTGTCCTCGTCCACCCCACGAGAAATGCCCCTAATGTCAGCCCTGCGGACAGTGCCGCCGCCAGGATACCGATGTCCGCAGGAGTCCGACCAAGGGTCTGAGTCACGAAATACACGTCAAACGACTCGCGGGCACGATTCCCCAGCGCCTCGACCGTCATCAGGGTGAGCATGATCCCGATATGCCGGACAGAACCTAGAGATGCAATCCCTGCAGGACCTTTTTGGGAGGACGGATTACTGTCAACTTGAGCTCCAGATTCACAGTGATGTCGGACATACTTGCTGTTCAACCAAAGTCGCCTCTTGGTTGAGTTCGATGAAATTCGCCCCCCGTAATCCGCTAGTTCCAGCTTTCGATACCGCGGCATTAATAGGACCACCAGGCTTGTCATCGCAAAAAGGCTCGCTACCCCCAACCCCAGATAGACAGATCTCTGCACAGCCTGCGCCGCAAGGATGGGCGCGGCGAATATTGCAATAAGCCCATATTTGAATTCCAATGAATAGTATTCAGCGCGCAGTCTCTCAGGAACCACACATGAGATGAAGACGTTCATCGCACTGACATACGTGGACGTCCGGGCCGAAATCACAAGGTTCAGCACATACAAGAGCCCGAGAACAACCCATGGTCGACTTGGGCTGGACCAATAAATCACTGCAGCTATCGCTGGCAGGGTGGCGATATTCAACACCTGGGTGCTGACGAACAGTCCATGCGGTTTGTAGCGATCGGCCGTGGCGCCGACCTTCCTAGCTACGAGGAACATCGAGAGGGAACACACGGCCATGAACGCAGTGGATGTTGCGGAGGGAACAAGGTCTGTGCGAGGGAGATAGTCGCTGGTCAACCAAATAAATGAAGCCATCGTGGCGAAGTTCGCAGCGAAGGATTCCAACAGACCGATCAGAATGATCGACTTAGCCTCGGCCGGAATTTTGAGCTCTTGTATCCCACCGTCTTTGATGACCATCAGTTCAGCTCACTCATGATGGATCCCAGCCGCAGACCAGGTTCGGCCCGTCGCTCATCCAGGTTGAATTTCCATGGAGGCGGAAGATTTTTCCCTCACGGACTGCCCGAATCACACCACCAACGCCTTCCTATACCTAAGGTCAGCAGCCGTAGTAATTTCGCACAAAAGAGCGCCGAAATGAGCACCGCCAACAAGGCAATCCAAGCAACACGGCTCTCTCGTGAGCCTACCCCTTCAAAAGCACCGACTGTGCTCATTCACGCAGCACAATGACGGCGTGCCTGGGTAGCTTCGACCGGCAGCCGCCGCTAAGGAAGAGGTAAGTAAATGACAGCAGCGCTGACCAGAACGTTCGTCATCCCCACGGCATCACAGGCACACTGAAGGCGGCATTCAGGGCTGCCACTCATAGTCAGGAACAGAAGGCTCGCTGCGCAAGCGCGCTCATGGCCTGCTTCGGCACGGAGGTTATATCTACCCATTCCCACCCGGCCGTATCAGACGATTCGAGTTCGTCGATAACCAGGTTATCCAGGAGATCGACCTCACAAACTTCACCCTCGTGCACGAAATCGATTGCACGACCGCCGGAGTCGCTTGTCACGTGAAGACCCAGCCGCACGAACTCACCCAGAGACACCCTGGATGCCCCTAGCTCCTCCGCCAGTTCCCGCCGGAGGGCGTCGATTCGAGACTCTCCGGGCTCTGGCCGTCCACCCGGGAGATCCAGCAACCCCGCGTATGGTCCACGGGTCTTGCGCACAAGCAGGACTTCCCGTCCGCGTCTTATCTTTGCGTACACACCGAAGTGGTACCGCGGCAGCGGTTCACTGAAACGTGTCGACTTCTCGCCAGCACCATCCCCCTCCTCTGTGAGTCGATGTGTGAGACCACGCAGTACGTCGTTTCTGTCGCGACCGAGCACCAGCCGCGCGCAGAACACCTTCGTGAAGTCCATATCGCTAGCGAAATTCGCGCTCCCTCCCGCTTCCTCCGTCAGCAGGGGACTCCCCGGGTGACTCGACAGCCCTAGCCAGTCAGGGTGATTCGAGTCGACGCTAATAGCGTGCCGCCGAAAGAGATCGGTCTTTTCCGCAGCATCCTCACATTCTCGTAGCTCCGAGGATCGACTGTTGATGCTAAGCGATACTCCCACAACGGCTGCGAGACTGCCTCCCTCGCTGAACTCGTACCCGAACAGGCACCGCAATTCCTCAGGGACCAGCCGGATCTTAAAGGTTCGCGAAGAGGAACCATCTATGGAGAGATCCTCTGCTAAGGGCAGATTCTGCAACAGGTAAGAAACTCCACCACCCTTGAGATGCATATCTGGCCCGGCATATCCCGCTAAACCGACATCGCTAAGGCTTCCGACCGCCGCGTTTACCACACTCGGCCACGCCGTCACAGCAGGATTTCCATCCCCTGACACCAGAACTTTGTCATCGCTGACGCCCCTTAGGCCCGGCATCCCTGCCGATAGGCAGCTCAGCAGCGAAGTAGTTTTACCGGACCCCTTATCGCCAATAAAACAGACCACCTTGCCGTTTCGTTCAACAGCTGAAGCATGCAACATGCTCGCTCCGGAGTGCACGGCAGCCGCGGCGTGTAGGCCACGAATCGATTTGTACAGATCGATAAACAATCCCCGAGAATCCCGCCCCACGGCGCAGATCTTGCTCTCCGTGTAATCCACTACAATCAGCGTGCGGGTATCCTCGATCGCAATCAGTCGGCGCCCATGCTCATCATCCATGATCAGGCCCAACTCGCCATAGTCCATAACGGGTGCCCACCCGTCACCCAAAAGCGGAGCAAGTTGATTCCAAAGAAGAGTGTCAACGACGCCGCTCACACTCCACAGCTGAGCCTCGGGCGATCCCTTGTCGGCGTAGTACACATGGCTACGCAATAGCGGGTAGAGGGCTGGCAAAGTGTGCACCTCAACTGTCAAGGCATCAGTCGCAAAAACTTGACAGCTTCCCAACCCTGATTCATTTACACACTGGACAACACGGTCTAAAAGACCCCACGCTGCCGATTCTTCCGGCATCACTCACTCCCAAGTCCTGTAGTGAACGGCTCGTAGCCCATGCCTATCCCACCAGCGAACTGCGCCTGGTGATGGACAACTTCCCCGCATGCAGGAGGTGCCCTCAGCCGCATACAAATAGATCGAGGTGCGTAAGTGGCTCGCGACCTACCCCGCATCGACGTCCACTTCACCCCGAAATCCGCCACCTGGCTCGACCTGGTCGAGGTCTGACGTTCGACTTCATCGACCGATAGCCAATCCACCGCGACAGCTTCGGGTCAGTCAAAGACCTCGACGCCAAGGTCCGAGCCTTCATCGACGGCTGGAACAACCGCTGCCACCCCTTCGTGTAGACAAAAACCGCCGACGACATCCTCAAGAAGGCCAACAGTCAAACAACTTCAAACGCGCCCCACTCGAGGCGTCGCAAGACGAGCCTCTTCACCAGTCGGATGCATTAACCACATGCACTGGCGGCCGCGATGCTAAGTGGAGGAAGGCGAGGCAGATGTCTGTAGTCTCGCATGGAAACCGAAGAAGCAGGTTATCCTTGCCCGGGGCCCCTGACCCCGAACAGGGAATGAGAGAGTTCGGATGAAATCAGCACTCGCCTGCGTGTACCTTGGCTCAAGGACGATTGTGACGCTTCCGCGGGCTCTAGTGGTTGATATTCTTTTCGCAGGGCTGGGGATTGTCATCACGGCGAGTCTCCTGCTCGCATTCATACCCGCCCGGGAGGACGCTCTTCGTCACCAGACTCTGATATACGTGATTTGTGTGATGGGGATTGGGATTGGAACGCCACTGAACCGAGTTCCAGATTTCACAACGAGTCTTACGGATGGCTCCTTCGTTCGCTTTCACGTCAGGCCCCAGCCGCTTTTTTACAATTTTATTTCTTTGAGTTGGGGGTCATGCTTACCCGTTCCCTGCCAACGGGCGTGCTCATCCTGTGCGCGGCATTTCTAGACAATCCCCCAGGAAGCCTTCTCCGGGCAGCTTCTGGTTTCATCAGTGTGCTCTCAGGCGGGGCTCTAGCTGCATCTATTGTGGTTACGTTCTACATCTTGACAGTATTTACTAAACGGGATTCTGGCCCCCGGGCCATACTCCAGGGATTCTCCGCTCTTCTGAGTGGTCAACTAGTTCCGCTCGCGTTCTGGCCAGCCAGCCTAACCTGGGTTTCGCATCAGCCGTTCGCCTATGTCGCGGACCAGCCAGCAAGGGTGTTCATCGGAAGTGCGGCGATGACGAGCGTGGTCATAACGCAGATGCTGTGGACAGCGTTCTTTTGCTTAATCGGGAGCATAGCCGCGGAGCGGCATTTTCGACTCCGTGAGGCGGTGGGAGCTTAGGTCATGTGGTGGCTGACATCGTATCGGCTCGACCTGAAGTCCCAGGCATCTTATAGGCTGGACTTTGCTATTCAGATCGCCATCTGGATGGTGTACGCATCGCTTCCGCTAGTGGCAGTTGGCGTTCTGGTGAGCAAGTTTCCGAACTCAGGGATGAGCGTAGCGGAGGTGGCGCTTGTTTACTGCGCCGTTCAGCTTGGCTATGAGGGCTCGCGCATGTTTGGGCGAGCCTTAGATGACTTCCACACGGAGACATCCAAAGGAAACCTGGACCGCTTGCTGATTCACCCCAAGCCTTTACTGCCGCTTGTGGTCGCCAGCCGCATATTTCCTCGACGTATAGCAGGGATTGCTGCAGGACTTATGGGCGGCGCCATGGGCCTGACCGGAACTTCTCAGCCGACTACTGCGCTTGTCATGCTGCTTATCGCAACTGCGTCTTCTGTCCTCATATTCAGCGGGCTGCTGACGATTTATGCCGCGATATGCTTTTGGACAATAACTCGCAACCTCTTTGCCGATATCGTCACAGGTTCTCTGGTCACGCTCTCTTTGGCCCCCATCGAGAATTTCGCGTGGCCGCTCAGGATGCTCGTCACGCATCTCATCCCGATTTACCCTGGAATCCAGCGTCCCATTAGGTCGTTGTCTAGCTCGGGGGGCGCCATTAACCTCGTCGACTTCTTTTTTCCCATAGCTGCTGGAGCAGGATTCTATGCAGTCTCGGTGGCCATGTTTTATGTCGGCCGACGCGTCTATCAGAGTCCGGGGTCATAGAGATGTCAATTACAGTGAAAAATCTTGAATATTCATTCCCCAGAACGCGCAAAGCCAGAAAGCTGAGCAGTGGCGCCCTGGTCGTGCATGAGCTCGCGATTTCTCAAGGGTCCTGGATTCATCTCACAGGAGATAATGGTTCTGGAAAGTCCACCCTTATCAAACTGATTCTCGGGATACTGAGACCAGACTCGGGCAGCATCCTCGTTTTAGGCCAAGATGCCTACCGGAAGCGGCGCAAACTAATGCGGGACACGGGGGTGGTCTGGGGTCATCGATCCACACTGTGGTGGGATGCAAGTACTGAAGACGCCTTGAGGGCACTGAACGCGATGTACCGCAGTTCAGATGCCCATGCACTTCATCTCCAGCAGGAATTGGTCCAGCGGCTAGGCACTCAGGATTTCATGTCTCGGCCGATTCGAACTCTGAGCCTTGGTCAGCGACAAAGGGTCGAGATTCTTGCAGCCCTCTCGCATGCACCGAGTAGGATTTTCCTTGATGAGCCGTTCGTCGGCCTCGACAAGAGTGGCGTTGAGAGCGTCAAGGCAACTTTGGAGGAATTGTTTGCAGATGCCACGGTAATAATTGTCGACCATGAAGCAAGCGTCCCGACCAGATGTAACCGAGTGGACATGTCGGACCTGGCAATTAGATCGACCGGAGAAGGGCGACTAGCATGATGTCTGCCCCAAAAAGAGACGATCTGTGTCCAGCCGTCCTGCGCCACTTCGCATGCTTTTCCTGAAGCTCCCGCGGAACGACGGCGCTGCATCGTGAAGAAAGTCCGGACGGCCCGCCATGCCTCATTGCGGCACTCGCCCTCTTCGCGCTCACCTTGGCCAGTTCTGCCCTGGCCAACAGAACTGCCCCCAACGGGCTGGAGGGCAGTTTCTCATCCGCTTGTCGGAATCGAACCGACGACCTATTCATTACGAGGCTCTCCACGAGCTTCTCACGGTGACGCATAGGGCATTGACCTTCGGCAACCGTACGAACTTGGGGTCGTGGCGGTGGTTGGTTGAATCTGTTTGGTGCCATTTTGGTGACACGACTGGGTCATGCGCCCTCTCCGACCAAAGAGAACCGCCGGCCCGATAGCGGAGCACGAGAGCACGGCGGAGGCGACGAATCAAGGGTGACACCGCAGGCCATCGCGCAGCGCCCTTGATGCGGAGCCGGAGACGGGCGGATGCTCAGCGCCGGGTCGTCTGCGCTAACGCAGATCAGGGCCAGGCCGTCAGAGCTCCGGTGTCGTGTAGGGCGGGTGATTCGGAGCCGTCCCTGTCGCAGCGAGCGCAGCGTCCATGTCGTCGAGGGCCGCAAGGTATTGCCTGCGGTCGAAGATGAGCGGCTCGTCCAGCGTGGCCAGTGGCTTGACCGGACTTCGGAGTTCCGCCCATTCCACGGACGATTCACTCACTTCGATGCGGGCGAGGAGGGGCAGCAGCCTGCTTCGCCACACTCGCACCAGAGGAGTGAGACTCCAGTGACGCTATCTGATGCATCTCGCCCCATGAAGTGATCCCTGAGACTGCCCAGCTTGTAGTTGGACGGGACGACGGGGGCGTAGGTCTGCTCATCGGAGATCAGCTCGATCAGCGGCACGCCATCCACTGACGGCATGATCTCGCAGTGCTTGCCGTAGCTGGTTTCTACGACGTTGACCTTGAAGGAGACCGTCCGCATGCGCTCATTGTGCCAAGCGGCGGGGTTGGCGGAGACCGAAGCACAGCGCCGCAGGCCGTAGCCGGGACCCAGTCGCTCGAGCCAGTAAGGATATTCCGCACGCTGTGCCGAGTGAAGTTTCACACCGGGGCTGATACGTCGAGAGACTGGGAGCAGTGAGTCATGGTGGTGACGCCGACGCGGCGAGGGAGTTAGCGCCTGGGCTGGTTGGCGAGATGGGTCCTCGCGGGGATCGATCACCCCGTCGGTCCGGTTCCGAGCACCTTCGGATGGCCACGCGCAGTTGGCCGAAGAACAGGGCATTTACGCCGGCTTCTTGGCCGTCCGAGGTCAGACGGCGGGGTGGCGCATCGGCCGTTGCGGCCGCGGCAAGCGGTGACGACTCAGCGGAGCGTCGTCACGCGCGGAGCCCCCGCCGCGGAGGTCAGCAGGCGGGGGCTCGGTGTGTGATGACGCGTGCGAGGTGGTGGATGTTACGAGCAGTTCGCCTCGTAGGCGTGGTAATCGGTGCCGGTGGTGGGGCCCGGGCAGATAAACGCGTTGTAGCGGGTGTCGTCGAGGAGGAACCGCCCGAGCCATGCCATCGTCATTTCGCTGATGCGGGGATCGGGTGTCTCTACGAGCGTGTGGTGTGCGTTGCTGACATGGGCGAATGCTTTGTCCGACGTGCCGGTGATCCCCTTGTAGATCGGAATCGCGAACCACTCGGGGACCGCTACGCCGTCGCCCTGGCCTGCGAGTACCAGTGTCGGCGCAGACAGGGAGGGGAAGGTTTTGCGGGTGTTCCAGGGGAAGGCGGCTACGACCGCTTTCACTGGCACGGTCGGGGCGGATGCGGTGTCGATGACCCCGCCGCCGCCCATGGAGAAGCCGAAGAGGGCCACACGTTTCTGGTCGATGCGTGGGGCGAGGGGGCTCTCCGAGATCAGCCACGGCAGTGCCGTACGGAGAGCCTTGGCCCGGGCGGCCGGCCCGTCGATGCGGGTGGGTGGTTCGATGAGCGCCACCGCGTAGCCGTGGCTGGCCAGCCGCTTGACCAGCCAATTCAGGGTCTTGGGTTCACCGACGAAGCCAGGCATGAGCACGACCGTGGGTCGGGGACCGTCGGGGACGCCGACCGGCCATGTGAACTGCGCCTCCGCGAAACCTGACGGGGTCTGCGATCCGGTCATCGACTGCGTCTCGACGGTGTACGGGCCGTCGGCTCGCAGGGATTCTTTGGTCGGGGCGGGGGTGCCCAGCCGGGTCTTTCCATCAGGTGCGGATGTCGCTGGCGTCTGGACGACCGTCGATTCGATGGCCGATGCCGGTGCAGTGATCGCTCCGAGAGCTAGAGCGACGCTCAGCCCCAACGCGACGGCGGCACGCCGGCCCCTGCTGACGCGTCCCCGATTCGCGGTGTTTCTCACCGCGGGGCCGGTCATCGTTGAACGTCCAGGCCGAGGCCTCCGGCATGGGCGGGGCTTCGGCGTAGGCCGTCGTAGATGACGTGCTTGACGTGTCCGGGGCGGTGGATGTCCCAGGACGTATCGCTGATGCCTCCGCACAGCCGCGTGACGTCTTCTGTTGTCGCACTTCGAATTTCGGCGCAGTTCTCATCTATTTTTGTCACATCGCCAGTATCACCTTGTCTATATGTCACTACTAACTATCCTCGTGAAATAGTGGGTCTTTCCCGTGGCAGCCGTCGACGGCCGCCGCCTGCTGTGGGCGTCCGCCGAGGCAGCCGCCCCCACAGTTCATGGCACGGCCAGGAGCTCCCGCGCCCCGAGGAGCAGCGCCGCGACACAGACCAGCCAGAACACCCCGATCCAGAACGCTGCGGGCAAGTGTGTGAGGCGCGCGAGCTGATCGGCATCGCCGCTGCGCACGCCCCGGGAACGCTCCCGCTGCGATTCGACCACCGAGCGCGGGGCGGCGAGCAGGAGCACCCACACGACGGCGTACGCCGCGCCTGACACGACGTGCGGCGGCGCCGACCACGACAGCGCTGCGACGCTCACGCCTGTGACGGCGATCGTCCACAGGCCGTATAGGTTGCGGATGAGCAGCAGCATGAGCGCGCACGTGACGACGAGACCCCACAGGAGGGCGACCGCGTAGCCGGTCCGCAGGACGAATGCGCCCGCGAGCCCGACGAGCGCCGGTGCAGGGTACCCGGCGAGGACGGTGGCGATCATGCCCGGGCCGCGGGGTCTGCCGCGGGAGACGGTGACACCGGAGCTGTCCGAGTGCAGCCGGATCCCGGTGAGTTGCCGCCCGACAGCCGCGGCGACGATCGCATGCCCCGCCTCGTGCACGAGCGTGACGAGGTGCCGCACGACGTGATAGCCGGCGGGGATCCACGTGAGGACCCACGTGAGGACCCCGAGCAGCGCCGCCGCCTGCCACGGCAGCGGAGGCTGCGTCGACGTGACCCGGGACCAAAGATCGAGGAGCATGCGCACAGCTTCGCAGCCCCGGCTGCGCGGCCGAGCTCCGGGTGTTGGCGCGGGAGCGGAGGCTCGAGGCAGCCGCGACTTAGGCTCGTGGACACCGCGACCCGCCGCGGTGCATGACGACGCCTTGACCACGCCCCAGCTGGCGGCGCTTCTGCGAGCCATTCTCCTGACGCTGATGACGTTTGCCGCATCGGCTCTGAGCAGCAGGAAAGCCCTCCGCTTATGCGAGGGGCTTTCCTGAACCGCTTGTCGGAATCGAACCGACGACCTATTCATTACGAGCGTTGCCGGGGGCGGCAAGGCGCCGTTTGGGCCCCCTCCCGCCGCGTCAATCGCACCAACCGGGCCTGGCGGCGACGGCGAAAGGAGGTGAGAGTGCGGCGAGAATACGGCCACGTTGGCGGATGGCCAGTCCGTCGCGGTCCGCGCCACTACCTCGATACCGTGGTGTCGACTCGCACGCGTGCGTGGACCGTGACGGGTCGCGAGTCGGGGCTGCGAAGCCCGGTGGAGAGGGAGCGTCGCATGGATGAGCAGCTGATGACGAGCGTCCTGGGCTATCCCTGGATAGCGGGGTCACCGTTCGATCCGGAGCCGCTCAGCGACCGCAGACTTCTTGGCTTGCTCTGGACGGTGGGCTCCTACATGCAGAGGGACCAGTCCTCCTGGGTTTCGGATCGTTGCTCGCAACTAGACCGGCTTTTTGCCACCCGGACGTGCACCGCCGCCACACTAGGTTCCGACGGACGGTTTCATCTGTTGGATGTGACCCAGGGCGGGCGTTGCGGCCAGCGCCGCTCATCCCGCGGTGACGTGTTCTCAATTGTGCTCACTCCCAGGACGCAACGCGGAGCGGGAGTACCGTGAGGTTCGTTGGCGAGCCAGGCCCACCGAGACGTCCAAGAGCATCTTCGACGTGACTCGGGCTCAGCAGTGCCCCTGCGCTCAGCCGTGCTGGCCCGCTACAGGGGCCAGCACCGCGACGCGCCGGCTGGCTGCCCGGCTTCGTGAGGACCTAGAAACCAGTACAGAAAGTTCTCACGGGCGACAAGAGCTGAGTGCCGGTAGCCCTGCGCGACACGACGGGCTCTAGCCACGGTGCCCGCGACCGTGGCGCCAGCCTTCGGTGTGGTGGGCGGGGCTGGAGTTGGCCCTTCTTTGACCCGGTGCTCAGCACGTCCTTCTACGGGCGAGTGCCATTTGCGAGTATGGTCGGCATGCCCCTAACGCCAGCGCGGCCACATCGAGGTGCCACACCCATGCCAGAGCCAGAAGACAAGCTACCCATGCGGCCGCCGTTTCCGGTCAAGGCTGTCAACTTGGTAGATCTCGACCTTGACCTCCGGAACTCGCGTTTCCCGCGCGATGCGCAGTCTCAGGCCGACGCCTTCCATCTCATGATGACGACGGCAGGCGAGGACTGCCTTCAACTGTTTCGAGATATCACGCGTAAAGGCCAGTTGAGCAGTTCAGATCTAGCCATAGCGGTCGAAAAAGACGGTCGGTTCATTGTTCTTGAAGGCAATCGGCGCCTCACCTGCTTACAAATCTGGAACAACCCGGACCTTTTGGCCACTGACGATGAAATCGAGCGTACATACCTCGCCAGGTTTCAGCGACTGATCACTGATAGTCCATACATGGCACCAACGTCTATCACCGTCGCCATCGCACCTTCCGAGGAAGTTGCCGACCCCGTTGTCGAGCGCAAACACGCAGGCGGTGCTGGCGGAGCCGGAACCGTCGAATGGGGCGCCGCCATGAAGGATCGACGCAGGGCTCGGAACAATCCTGCAGCCGCGTCGCGGGCGATGGCGTTCATTCAGCTTGTTTCAACCGAGCTCGAAGACGACCAGGAAGTCCAAGCCGACCTAGAGACAGTTCGCACGAAGCGGTATACGATGATCCAACGGTTTGTGGATCGTGGCGTGGTTAGGGATCGCCTGGGCCTTAAGTTTGCCGATGGTGAAATGACTTTCCTTTACGGACCTGAGGCAACGGTTGATATTGTGCGGGCGGTGCTTCACGACTTCGCTCAACCAAAGGCCAAGAGTGGCAAGACATGGGCGAGGGAGCTAGATACGGTTAGGGACTTCTCGGATTACTTGGAAGGATATGAGAGGTTACTCCCCAACGCAGCCAGACTCGCGGATCCAGACTCTGCGACGAGTGAGACTGGCGGCACGTCGACTCACTCCAGTAATGGCAGCACCCCAACCCCTGACCCCGGGACAAATATTCCACAAACGAAGGGGGATCCAGGCGTCAGCACACAAAAGGGTTACGAAGGCGAAGACGGCCGTCCGCCACGACCCGCGTCGCCTCAGTCGCACATTTTCCGAGGCTTGGTCTTGGATCAATTTACGAATCGGATCCAGGAAGTTGTGCGCCAGACATCGATGCTAAACGTTCAGCGCCAAACGGAGGTTGCATCTGTCCTGCTGCGCGTGATACTTGAACTGGCCACCTACCAGTACTTGAAATCTCACGGCATAGAGGTCGAGCGCTACCTAGACAGGAGTTTACGTACTGCCATTAAGCACATGGAACCATCCGCCTCCGACTCGCTAGGACAAGCAGAAGACACCTCGCCTTTGCAGAAGGCCTTCCATGAGACCACGTCGGACAGCATCAGACTCGTCCAGTACGCAGTCCATGATGTCCACAGTGGACGCACGCCTAACGAGGTCCTGATCCTGGCGGCGAGATACCAGCCAGTCCTAATCTCGATGAACAAGCACATGGGGAACACTTCGCTCACATGAGATACCTGTCGCCACTACGTTACCCCGGAGGCAAGGCGCGACTAGCACCCTATCTCCGGCGGCTCATTGAAGCCCAGAAACCGCGCCCACACCGGTATGCGGAGCCTTTCGCTGGCGGCGGTGGCGCAGCCTTGCACCTATTGCGGGATCGAACGGTCGAGGCCGTCCACCTCAACGACTTAAATCCCGGGATCGCCGCATTTTGGCGCGCCTCGCTCGATTATCCGAACCATTTCTGCCGGATGATTCAGAGTATTCCCTTGACTATCGACGAGTGGTTCACACAAAGGGACATTTATGCGCACCCAGCAAACCATGGTGATGTCGAGCTAGGTTTTGCGACCTTCTACCTGAACCGCACAAACAGATCTGGCATTTTGGATGCAAGACCAATCGGGGGATTCGACCAGACCGGCAGATGGAAGATTGACGCTCGATTCAACCGGGACGGCTTGTGCACTCGAATCCAAACGGTAGCGGACATGCGGCATCGGATCCATGTAACCGAAATGGAGGGGCTGGACTTCCTCGCGACACTCCAGGACATCGCCGATGACGTTTTTGTCTACGCTGACCCGCCTTATCTTGTTCAAGGTGACGGCTTGTATCTGCACGCCTTCGACGCTGAGGACCACGTCGCGCTAGCACGGCAACTCACGGACGCGAAGTTTCCTTGGATACTGACGTACGACGATGATCCCCGAATCACACAGCGCCTTTACGCCGGCGGCCGTTGCGCCACCTTCGATATCGCGCACACTGCTCACCGGCAGCATGTCGGCAAGGAAGCGGTGATCTACTCGGCGAAACTCGACGTACCCGATCTTGGAATCACTCGCGGGCGCGTAGCCACTTGGATCGAAGCTTCCTAAGGGGCCTCCCGGCAGGGGAGCTTGACGCTCGGCAATCAGAGCGACGTGACGGTCTGGCGATGACGCATACTTGCGGAACTACTCGCGGAATTCGGGCGGCATCCTAACGATGATCTGCGCACCTGGGTCCTCGAGCCAGGTGCGGACGGCATCAGCGACCTGCTGGAGCACCTCCGCAAGGCGCTTGGCCTGGGTGAAGACGCCGGGCATCTCGGGGACCTTCGATGGCCCACCACTCACCGGAGCGGCGAACTACTGCCGCCACCTCGGTGACGCGGTCGAGGCCATCGTGCGGTGGGGTCATGCCGAAAAATCGTAGCGGGCGGTGAACTTAGCGGCATCGAGCGTCAGATAGGCGACTTCGACGGAAGTGCCCTTGTCGTAGCGGGACGTTCGGGTGATACGGATGACCAGCGTTCCCGGCTCCATCTGCAGAGTGGACACCTCGTCCGGTGTCGGCATCGCTGCCGTCAGGTCCTCGCGGAACTGAGCCGGCCCGTAGCCGGACATGATCAGCTCGGCGTATATGCTGCGGTCGAAGTCGACCTGCGCCAGACGGGTCGCTGACGTGACGCGGTCCGGGAGGTAGCTGGTGACGAGCATGGCGGGCCGGTCGTCCCGGAAATAGAGCCGCGACCGAACGGTGACGGTGTCTCCAGGGTCGAGGCTGAGAAGCCCCGCGGCTCCACGCGAAGGGACCTCACCCTTGCGTGCTTCCAGCACCTTCTGCCCGAGGTCTTGGGCGTAGTCACCGGTGTCGTGGGCGGCTCGTCCGGCGCTGAGCTGACGGAACTTCGCCCCGCCAATGGCGTTGCGGACGATGGGGCGAGCCGTGCGGACGAAGACGCCGACGCCGCGCCGGGTGGTGGTCAGGCCTTCGTCTCGCAGGCTTGCCAGAGCGGCGCGTGCGGTCATGCGCGCTACCCCGTGCTCAGCCATGAGCGCTTCTCCCCGGGCAGCTTGTCGCCGGGGCGGTACGTCCCCTGCTGGATGGCGTCGCGAAGCCCCGCTGCGATCACTGCAGCGCGAGATGACGGCGAGGACGACGGCGCTTCTCTAGACACGTCACCAGCGTAACGCTCACCCATTCGGCGGCCCTTAGCTCCCATCATCCTTGTCATCTCTAGAGATGTACCTACTGTGGGTCTTGTCAGCATCTCTAGAGATGTTCCGAGTGGGGGAGAGCACGTCTGGCCATTCAGCGTCGTTTCCCGGTCTCGATGGAGCTGGTGTTCCCCCAGGGGGTCTTCCTGGTGGGGCCGGTCGAGCCGGTCACGGACTTCAACGCAGCGGTGCGGGCTGATGGGTCGCGCCCGCAGCAGACGGACAAGGACACCGGGCTGCCGGTGTGGCAGGTGCAGGTGGTGGACGCCGACGCCGATTCCACGAAGGCGCAGCGGACTCTGTCGGTGAAGATCCCCGCGCGAGTCCAGCTGGTCCCCCCGGAGAACAAGACGGGCTTCCCGTTCACGCCGGTGGCGTTCACTGGCCTGCCGGCTCTGCCCTACGTGGAGGAGACGGGCAACGGTCGAGCCCGCATCGCCTGGTCCTTCCGCGCGGAGGGCATCGAGACTCCGGGCTCGGCGGTCAAGCCGACTCAGGGTCGTCCTTCGGGTGAGCCGGGCAAGGACGCCGTGTGATGACGTCCCGCCTCGGTTGGGCCCGCGCCGCCGTCGGCATCTCGTTGGCGGCGGCGCGGCGGTCCTGGCGCCACCGCCGTTGGGTGACCTTCGTGGTGATGCTGTCCGTCCTCGGGTGGTTCTTCACCGGGGACACGAGGCCGGTGTGGCTGTTCGCGATGGGCGCCTGGCTGGCCCCGGCGCTGCGGTCTGCCTCGTGGGCGTTCGTCTCGCCGTGGTCGTACGAGCAGCGCTGGGCGGGCCCGTGGCGTCGGCTGCGGTGGCGATCCCGGGTGCGCAAGCGGTGGGTGCCCTTGGGTGTGGCTGCCGGCTGGGCTCGACCGGTCAAGCGGGGAGACCGTACGGTCCACGCCGTGCCGCGCCTGCGCCAGGTGCGGACGCGCGACCACCGGCTGCTGCTCGTGGTGCGGGCATGTTCGGGTCAGACGCTGGAGGACCTCGAGGCTGGGGCGCCTCGTCTGGCATCCACCCTGGCCGCGGTCTCGTACCGCTGCTATCCCTCCGGCGCTGGCCTGGATGCGCTCACTATCGAGCTGGTCATGGTCGACGTGCTCGGCACCCCGTGCGAGGCCGTCGGCGTCCGGGAGCCCGTCAAGCCGGCCAGGTCTGGTCTTGACCTGGGCCGGACCCAGAGCGGTGAACGGTGGCTGCTGTGTCTGACCGACCGGCACACCTTGGTCGTCAGTGCCTCGGGCGCAGGAAAGGGCTCGGTGCTGTGAGGCATCTGCTGCGGCCTGGCCCGGCGGTCGCGACAGACGCGGTCAGGTTGTGGGGCGTGGACCTCAAGCGAGGGGTCGAGCTCGCCATGGGTGCGGGCCTGTTCAGCGCCCACGCCTACACCCCGACGGACGCCCTGGCTGTGCTGCGGCAGCTACGCGACGTGATCGACGAGCGCGCGCCGCGCATGGCCGGCCGCACCCGCACTCACTCCCCCCGGGGACCCGCTGCACGTCCTCGTGGTCGACGAGCTGTCCGCGCTGACCGCCTACAGCGACACCTCGGTGAAGAAGGAAGCCGACCGGCTCCTCGGCGAGATACTGGCTCAGGGACGCGCTCTGGGCGTCGTCGTGGTCGCCTGCGTCCAGGACCCCCGCAAGGAGGTCGCCTCCCTCCGGAACTTGTTCACGCAGGTCATCACCCTACGCCTGCAGTCCGCGTCTGAGTCCATCATGGTCCTGGGGGACCTCGCTAGCCGCGCCCCGGCGCACACCCTGCGCAGAGGACATCCCGGCATGGACTGGGTCATCGACGCCGCCAGCCGCACCGACCGTGTCCGCGCCGACTACTGGCCCGACGACCTGATCCGGCAGGCCGCCTCAGTCTGGCCCACCCGCGTGTATGTCTCGCTCGAACCAGTAAGGATATTCCTCACGTGCGGCGCGGAAAGCACCGTGAAGACTGAAGTGTCGCGGCGTTGGCTCCGAGGTGGGGCAAGCTCACCGGGGGTTGCAGGAGCGTGTCGGACCCTCCTTGCACCCGAAAGAACGCGGGCTGTGCTCTGATGATCGTACGCTCAGCTGCGGCTGGAGGGCCGGCTTTGATCTCGAGCGTATGTCTGTCAGGAGGTTACGTTGCCTCAGATCGCCGAGGTTGTACGCAAGGTAGACGTCGCCCTATTATCGCTTGACCTGAACAATTACCGCTTCGCTGCCGAACAGCCGAGTGAGGTAATGGCCTTCAACTACCTGTTCGACAAAGAAGACGTAATGTCTGTCGCCAACTCGCTACTACGAGAAGGCTATCGCACTAACGAGGTTCCTCTTGTAGTGGAGGAGAATGACCGATACGTGGTGCTGGAGGCGAACCGTCGAGTAAGTGCTCTGCGAGCTTTACGCGACCCAAGCCTGGTACCGAATCAACACGAAGCACTTAAGAAGCTCATCAAGCGCCATCAAACGGACGCGGATGACCTGCCTGACGAGATTTATGTAACCGTCTACCCTGACCGTGCGAGTGCCGCTCCCGTGCTGGCGCGGCAGCACATTGGCGAAGACAAGAAGCGCTGGGGGCTCGACGAGCAAGCGAAGTTCGTCCTCGCCCAGTTGACAGGGGACGTTGACGTCAAGACGCTGCGGGCCACACTCACGGGCATCAAGAACATCGTGCGCGTCGTCAAAATGGGCCGCGTTCGGCAGAGCTTGAAGGAGATCACATACAATGATTCCACGCTGCTCGATTATGTATCCAGCACGGACCTTAAGATGTCCGCTTTTGAATACGCTTACCGCGACCGACAGATCCGCCCTCTGCTAGGTTTTGAGTTCGACAGTGAGGGAGACATCACTTCGTGTCCACAGGGCCCAGGAGAAATAGCGGTTCTGGAACGGCTGTTGCACGGATTCCGTAGTGGAGAGCTTAGTACGCGCAAAGTCTTGAACGATAAGAACGGGGAGGCTTACAGTACCCTGGTCGCCGAGTTGCGGACACTATCAGGAATAAGCGAGACCTCCTCGGCCAAAGCTGCGGCGCCTCCCCCGGCGTCCGCGGGGGCGCCTTCCCAGCCGAACGCATTGGAGGGCGGCTCGGGAGGCGAATCGGCAACTTCCGGGGCCGCGGAAGATAACACTGCCAATAAAGTCGGCCCTAACAGTCCAGACTCCAAGAACAAATTAGTAATCACGCTGGACTATACAAAGACGCCCGTGGGGCTGCAGAAACGATTCATTGAACTTCGGAGCATCGACCTCGGGGTCCACCCCGTGGCCGGGTCGGTGCTTCTCCGCTCTGTAGTTGAGTCCACGATTAAGTTACATTACTCAAAGCGAGGAAATCACGCCGTCAAGGGGATGCTGGGTCAAGTTGTTCCCCACTTAGCGACAGACTACGGGAATGTGGGATCCATAAGCCAGTCGATCCGTCTTCTGCAGAACGCCATCGCACCTCAGCAGCGACCCGGCTCCGGCAATTGGTTTAACTCGGCAAGCCATGACCCGGCCGCCGTAATCAATGCTCAGCAGGTACGAGATGCCTGGCAAGAGTTGGAACCCCTACTACTGTTCTTGCTCCAGGATAGTCCCGCGTTTGGTTAAGGCATTCGCCACAGCATCCGACGCTATAATGAGTTCTTCGGTGAAACCCGGGTGTCGAGCGGAGTAGTTGAGTTCATACCGACTCTGGAAGTGGTCCGCGTACAATTTCTCGATTAGCGGTGACACATCATAAGTCATGAGCCAATGGGCGCGGTCAACTTCATTGACAATGCGGGCGAGCGCCCGGTGATCCTGCGCATCGAAGGCGTTCAAGTAAAGCCTGGATCCCGCCTGGACATAGGGAGGATCGATATACATGAACACCGATGGGTCCTGGGCGTGCTTGCGGATTACCGTACGCCCATCCAAGTCCGAGACCGTGATCTGGTTGGAGAGACTGCCTACTGCGAGAATGCGATCGACAAGAGTCTCTCGGTTGAACCGTGCATCGATCTTGTAGCGACCCTGTTGATCGAGGCCACCGATGACGCCGCCGCGAAGTACGCCCGAGCGGTTAGTTCTATTGAGGTATAGAAATGCGAAGCCAAGCTTGAGAATGTCACTCTCGTCACCATCACGGTAAATTGCCCTCTGGCGCTTCCATTCACTTATGGTCAGCGGAGTGGAGCGCACAAGTTCAACAAGATCGCTATTGTATTGCGTCATCGAGCGCCAGAAAGCGTGGACTGCTGGGTCGAAATCGTTGATGACCAGGCCACCTAATAGGCCTTGGCGGAGGAGTGCAATTCCGGCTCCTGCACCACCAGCATAGGGCTCCACGTAAATTGGTCGGCACAAACCTATGTCGCTGATGAGATCCTCAAAGAGGCCAGCTAGTGCCGCCTTGCCGCCCGGGTAACGTAGTGGCGAAAGCGTTCCATATCTGCGCGAGGCTCTGATATTCAGGTGCTGCATCACATATTCCTCCTGAACACCCGTGCGCGCGGTACATTTCGTGAGCTTTGAGGGGTTATGGCAAGTCCTAGCTATTCATAGTTAGGTTTGAGCTTCAGCCAAGCACCTGATGCCACGACTCAATCAAGAGAGTGGGTCCCACTCTCGTAACGTCGGCGGCGTGTCGCTCGTCGACTGCGTAACCGACGAATGCGGCTTCACCCGCGCGTGCCGCCTCGGCATCTGAAGCATGGTCTCCGATGAGAATGCACGCCGATGGCTCCGCTCCTGCGGCCGAGGCGGCCATGAGCACCAGGTGAGGTGAGGGTTTCATCAGGTCGGGCCGCCCGGCCGGGCGTCCGCAAACGCGGACACGCTTGCCGACGTCGCCGAGACAGTCCAGGAAGGCTTGGACAGCTTCGGCGGCGTTGTTGGTGACGACGATGGTCTTGCCTGCGTACCGGGCGAGTAGGTCAACCAGGCCATCTGTTGGCGGGGAGGTCTGAGCGGCTTCGACCTCGCTAGCTATGGCGGCTTGTTCAACGGCGTCGAGGTAATCAGGGGCGTTGGTAGCCGTGAACCGGAGCACCTGTAGGTGGTCCTTGCTGGTCTCGATCTCCTGGGGGAGCACGATCCCAGCGTCGACGAGCGGGCGTCGAGCCGCCCGGGTGATCTCTTCGTTCTTCGGGGGCGGTAGGTGCCGGGTCATGGGCCCGTCGAAGTCGAGGAGCAGTGCAGCGCAGTTCTCGATGAGGGCGGCGGCTTCGGGATTCACGGCTGGTACTCCGTGGCGACGGTGGTCCACACGCTGTCGAACCAGAGTCGCGTTTGTTGGATGAACACGGCGGCGGCCGAGTCAGGGTCGTTTTCGGCGGCGTAGTGCATGAGCACCGCGTCTTTGCCCATCAGGTCGTACGCGGCCAACGGTTTGCCCTCGATCGTCGCGTCGTGGATGGTCACCGGGTAGTAGCCGAAGAAGACCTCGGCGCCATTGATGATGTACGCCTTGAACAGTGGCGCCGCCTCGATCGTGCGAATCTTCACGATCGCCGACGCGACGAGGCCGAGGTCTTGCAGCTCGGTCACTGAATCGCGCACAGCCAGAGCGTGCCGCTCGGTCAGCCGCTTGGTCCGCCGTGAGATCGTCGCCACGCCCTTATCCGTGGCGTCGACGGGGGCGGGCATTGACAGAGCGTGAGGGTGTGCCAGCAACAGCCGGACCTCTATGGACAACGGGCTGACGCGTCCGTCTCTGATTCGGTCGAGCGGCTCTTGCATGACGTTGTGCAGGGTTTCGGAGGTGAACCCAGCGAAGTCGAGCGTGACATGCGGCACCGAGAACGCGGCATCGATATGCGGGCGCAGCTCTGCCGGTCGTATCGACCGCTCACGTACGAACACGCCCGCCCCTTGGCGGGAGACGGTGAGTCCTTCGTCCTTGAGGATCCGTAGGGCCTGTTGCGCGGTCACGCGCGCGACGCCGTAGCGCTGGCTCAGCTCAGCCTGTGAAGGGAGCCGCTCCCCCGGCGTGAGCTTGCGGGTCAGGATCGCGGCGCGAAGCTGAGCAGCCACCTGCTGGTAGGGCGGCCGTGGATCTTCCGGATCCATTGTCATAACACCAGATTACAGCTGTTGACCAGCCAGGCTAGACAAATCTTGTCCAGGGTATTGACATGACTAGCCAAGCTAGGGCAGTGCGACCGTAGCCAGTACATGACTGGCCAACCTAGACAGTTTGGAGTCCCGCTCATGGCGATGCAGAAGCGGTTCTCGGTGGCGATGGGTGATGTGTTCCCGGCTGGGGGCGTACCTGAAGGGCGTGGTAGAGCCGGTGACGGATTTCCAGGCTGAGAAGCGTCCCGATGGCGGGTACCTGCGTAACGGGAACTGGCGGCATCGCTCGGGCGGTCGCAGGCCGTGGCCAACCTCGGGCTGGCCGGGGTGACGCCGCATGACCTGCGCCGTACGTTCGGCAGCCTAGCTCGTTCGGCGGGTACCGACCTGCGGTGGATTCAGAAGGCCATGGGGGTGACCTGATCGCAGCAGTCGACGGTACTAGCATCACTTCACCGCCTGGCGCAGAAGGCCCTGCGCAGCAGAAACGCCCCCGACTGGTGTCGAGGGCGGTTTCTGAGCCGCTTGTCGGAATCGAACCGACGACCTATTCATTACGAGTGAATCGCTCTGGCCGACTGAGCTAAAGCGGCAGATGCTCCACGTTCGCGTCGACGAACGAAGATGCGGCTCCCCAGTATACGTAAGGGGGGAGCCAGCTCCAAAGCGTCCGGGATGGTGGGCTCGGCGCCCTGCTCACCTGCGGTGGCAGGACACTCGGCCGGTCACCCCGGCGGTCAACACTTCACGTCCTGGTCGGGCACCTTGCCGTGCAGGAAGTAGTCGTCGACGGCCTGGTGCACGCACCGGTTGCTCCGCATGTACGCGGTGTGCCCGTCACCGTCGTAGGTGACCAGGCGGCTGCTCTTCAACTGCTTGGCCAGCCGCTCCGACCAGGCATACGGAGTCGCCGGGTCGCGGGTCGTACCGACCACCATGATCGGGTTCGCGCCATCCGCGGCGATCTTGCGCGGCTTGCCGTCAGGCTGAGCCGGCCAGTGCGCACACGTGTACGACGTGCCCGCCATGTACGAACCCCAGGTCGGGGCGATCTTCTTCGCCTCGGCGATCCGCGCCTCCCGCTGCTCCTTCGACAACTTCTCCGCCGGATGATCCAAGCAGTTCACCGCCGAGATGACCTGCATCAGGTTGCCGGTGTACCGGCCGCTCTTGTCACGGTCGACATAGCTCGACGCCAAGGTGAACATGTCGGTGCCATCGCCGGCCTTGACCCCACGCAGAGCCTTCGTCAACTCGGGCCACTTCTGCTCGGCGTACATCGCCGACGCCAACCCGATGGACGCCCACCCCTCGGTCAACTGCTTGACCCGTTCGTCGTTCTTCACCGGCACCGGCTGACTGTCGAGACGCTTCAACATGTCCCGCAACGACTGCATACCCTCGTCGACGCTGCCGCCCAACGGGCACGACCCCTTCTTCACACAGTCGGCAACATAGGCGCGGGTCGCGGTCTCGAAACCCTCGGCCTGCCCGAAGGTCAGCTCCTTCTCGGTCAGATCGGGAGCGATCGCCCCGTCGAGCACGAAACGACCCACCTGCTTCGGGAACTGCTCCGCGTACAAAGCCCCGATGAACGTGCCGTACGACTTACCCATGTACGTCATCTGACGTTGCCCCAGAGCCGCCCGGGCAATATCCATGTCCTTGACGACATTGTTCGTCGACAGATGCGGCAACAGATTCGGGTACTTGCTCTGACAGGCCTGCCCGAACTGTTTCGCGATGCCCTCGGCCTGCGCGGTCTCGGCCGGGTCGTCCGGCGTCGGATCGAAAGCGAACATCTCGTCGGCCTGCTGGTCGTCGAGACAGACGATCGGATTCGACTTGCCGACCCCTCTCGGGTCGACACCCACCACGTCATAAGCCTGACGGACGTGCGGGGAGACGATGTACGTCGCCAACTTCGCATAATCGGTGGCCGACGCACCCGGACCACCCGGGTTGACGAAGAGCGCCCCCTTCGGCTCGCCCTGCGCCGGCACCCGCAGCATCCGCAACTTCAAGGTCTCGCCGTCAGGTTTCTCGTAATCCACCGGGACGGTCAACCAGGCACACTTCGCGGCCTCGCAGTCCTCCCACTGGACGGACTGCTTGTAGAACTTGGCGAGTTTCTCCCGACCCTCCGGCGGCCTCGAAGCGTCACTGACACTGCCCGCCGGAGTCGATGTCGCCTGTTTACTTCCCAACGGTCCGCCCGAACAAGCCGAACAGAGCATGGCCACGCTCACGGCCAGGACCACAGGTATGTGGCGCCTCCGGCCGGCACGGCCTTCCTGTGCTCCGGTGTGCATCACGTGTCCTACTCCTGTCGCCCGGATCTGTCGTCCGAGACTACCTATAGAACATGGGCAGTTCGTGATCGCCCATGCCGATCTGCGCTCGTCAACGCCCGTCGGGCGTCTGCAAAGAGATCGCCATCGCCTCCAGAGCCAACAGCGGAGGGACGTTCGCCGTGATCCGCTCCCGCGCCTGACCGACGGCATCCACCGCGACGAGTGCCCCTTCGGGAGTGAGCGCCCCGGCCAGATATTCGATCTCGGGCCGGAAGTCTTCGTTCATCAGCGGGACGGCCTGCCCGAAATGTTCGGTCAGGACATCCCGGTAGACGGAGAGCAGATCGACCAGGGCACGATCGACGACATCCCGGGAGTGTCGGGTGGCTCGAGCCTTCTGTTCCTTCTCCAACGCAGCCAATTGCGCGCGCACATGCGGAGGTTGGGTGCGGGCGCTCGGGTCGACCCCGAGAGTTTCCATCAGGCGAGTGCGTTCCTGGGCGTTACGGTCGGTCGCGGTCGATCCGGTCTCTTCGGCGGTGACAGCGATGATCTCCGCGGCGGCGGCCACCGCGTCGGGGACGCTGTGGATGCGGCCGGTCAATCGGATGATCTGCCGGCGGCGTTCCCGGGCGTCTTCGTCGAGGGCGAACCGGCAGGCTGCGTCGATATGTCCGTGGGAGGCGCGGGCTGCGGCCAGGGCGAGTTCGGCGTCGACGCCGTGTCGGCGGCGGACGAGTTCGGCGACTCCGTCGATCGGTGGCGTGCGTAGCCGTAGATGCCGGGATCGGCTGCGGATGGTGACGATGACATCTTGCGGGGAAGGCGCGCAGAGCACCCACACGGTGCGGGCCGCCGGCTCTTCCAGGGCCTTCAGGAGGGCGTCGGCGGCTCGTTCGGTGAGCCGGTCGGCGTCTTCGACCACGAGTACCCGCCACGGGCCCACTGAAGGCCTGAGCGCTGCGGTGGCAGCCAATGCGCGGGCCTGTTCGACTCTGATGGAGAGCCCTTCGGTGGTGAGGATCTCGACATCGGCGTGTGTGCCGTCGACGGCTGTGCGACAGTCACGGCAGGTTCCGCAGCCGTGGTGCGGGCATTCGAGGGCGGCGGCGAAGGCTCGAGCGGCGGTGGTGACGCCTGACCCGGGCGGGCCGGTGATCAGCCAGGCGTGGGTCATCGCTGCGGGGTCGGTGGCCGCCTGGGTGAGGGTGTCGATGACATGGCCTTGGCCGACCAGGTCGTCCCAGACGGTCATGTGGTCGCCGTTCCGAACCAGCCGGTCGCTTCGAGTCGCGTGGTGACGACGGTGGCGATCTCGTCGGAGGATGCGGACCCGTCGACGACGAGATAACGGTCCGGGTCGGCCTGTGCCAGCGCGAGGAAGTGTCCGCGGACGGTCTCGTGGAAGCGGGTGGATTCGGCTTCCATCCGGTCGGGGGTGCGATGGCGGCGGGCCTGGGCGATGTCGACCGGGACGTCGAGGAGGACGGTGAGATCGGGCAGCAGTCCGCCGGTGGCCCACAGGGAGAGTTCTTTGACCTCTTGGGCGCCCAGGTCGCGTCCGGCGCCCTGGTAGGCGATGGAGGAGTCCATGAACCGGTCGGTGATGACGTCTTTGCCGGCGGTGAGCGCCGGTCGGATGACGGTGTCGACGTGGTGGGCGCGGTCGGCGGCGAAGAGGAGTGCTTCGGCGCGGGCGGAGACGGCTCCGCCGTGGAGGAGGACGTCCCGGACCTGGCGGCCGAGTTCGGTGCCGCCAGGTTCGCGGGTGACGACGAGTTCGCGCCCGCGGGCGTCGAGCCATCGGGTGAGCCGGGCTATCTGGGTGGATTTCCCGGCGCCGTCCCCGCCTTCGAAGGCGATGAGGACGCCTCGTGTGCGGGGGTCGGGCTGGTGGTCGGGCTGGTCCGCGTCGGTCACGTCGGCCAGCCTAGGGGAGCCTGCCGACATGTGCACGAAGTGTGGGGTGCGCGTGGTGGGTGTTCGCGCGGGTGGGCCGGGTCAGGCGTAGGTGTTGACGTTGCGGCCGAGGCTGCCCTCGGTGGCGAGGGGCAGGGCCAGGGCGTCGAGGAGTTTGGCCGCGGAGTGTTGTTCGGTGTTCAGTGCTTTCTTGAGCACGGATACCTGGGCGTCCTGGGTGGTGGCCTGGGTGCGTGCGTCGAGCACGGTGGCGGCCAGTGCGGCGACGTCCATGTCTTCTCCTGTTCCCCGATGGTCCGGGTGGCCGTTGGCGGCTCACCCGGTGTGCTCATCGGCCGGGGGTGGGACGGCCTTGAGCACACCGGTGAGAGTCGTTGCCGGCTTGTCGGGTTCAGGCGTCGCTGTCGGTTTTCTTGGTGGTGGTCTTCTTGGCGGCCGTCTTCTTCGTCGTGGTTTCCTTGGTGGTCGTTTTCCTGGCCGTGGTTTTCTTCGCCGTGGTCTTCTTGGTGGTGGTCTTCTTCGCGGCCCGTTTGCGGGTGCTGGGTCCCTTGGCCCGTTTCTCGGCGAGCAGTTCGTAGGCCCGTTCGGCGGTCAGGGTCTCGATGTCGTCGTCGCGGCGCAGCGTCGCATTGGTCTCGCCGTCGGTGACATAGGGGCCGAAGCGTCCGTCCTTGACGACGACGGGCTTGCCGCTGGCCGGGTCGGCGTCGAACTGGGCCAGCGGCGGTTTCGCGGCGGCTCGTCCTCGCTGTTTCGGCTGGGCGTAGATGGCCAGGGCCTCTTCGAGGGTGATCTCGAAGATCTGGTCCTCACCGGCGAGGGACCGGGAGTCGGTGCCCTTCTTCAGATAAGGGCCGTAGCGGCCGTTCTGGGCGGTGATCTCCACGCCTTCGGCATCGGTGCCGAGCACGCGGGGCAGGCTCATCAGCCGCAGCGCGGTGTCGAGGTCGACGGTCGCCAGGTCCATGCTCTTGAACAGGGAGGCGGTGCGCGGCTTCGGTTTGGCCTTGCCCTTGAGGGCCTCCTCCTCGGCGGTGAGCACCTCGGAGACATAGGGGCCGTACCGGCCGGCCTTGGCGACGACGGTGCGTCCGCTCTCCGGGTGGATGCCCAGTTCTCGGCCGTCGTCGGAGGCGACTTCCAACAGTTCCCGGGCCATGTCCGGGGTCATGTCCGCCGGTGGGACGTCGTCGTTGATGGTGGCCCGGCGGTTCTTCGCCGCCGCGCCCTCGCCCTCGGTGTCCTTCTCGGTCTCCGCCTCGGCCGGGTCCTGGCCGCCGCTCGGGGCGAGCTCTTCGACATAGGGGCCGTACCGGCCGACACGGACCACCATGCCGTCACCCAACGGGATGGTCGAGATCTCCCGGGCGTCGATCTCGCCCAGGTCGTCGACGAGATGACGCAGGCCTTCGGCGTGGGTGGCCTCGTCGCCGAAGTAGAAACGGTTCAACCAGTCGACCCGGCCCAACCCGCCGCCGGCGATCTCGTCGAGGTCGGCTTCCATCCGCGCGGTGAACTCGTAGTCGACCAGCACCGGGAAGTGCACTTCGAGCAGTTGGGTCACCGCGAAGGCCAGCCAGGTCGGGGCCAGGGCCGAGCCGCGTTTGGCGACATAGCCGCGGTCCTGGACGGTGGCGATGGTCGCCGCATAGGTCGAAGGCCGACCGATGCCCTTCTCCTCCATCGCCGCGACCAGCGAGGCCTCCGTGTACCGGGCAGGTGGAGTCGTCTCATGGCCTTCCGCGCGGCCGTCCTGCACCTGCGCGGTCACCCCGACGCCGACCTTCGGCAGGCGACGCTCCTGTTCCCGGCTCACCGCCCGGGCCGTCTCCTCCTCGTCGCGGCCCTCCTCGTAGGCGGCGAGGAAACCCCGGAAGGTGATGACGGTGCCGCTGACGCTGAACTCGGCCCGCGAGAACGGGGCCTCGGCCAGATCGACACCCAGACGGACCGTCGCCGTGGAACCGCGGGCGTCGGACATCTGGGAGGCCACGGTGCGTTTCCAGATCAGCTCGTACAGGTCGAACTCCTGGCCGCGCAGCTCCCCGGCGACCTGGGCGGGGGTGCGGAAACGGTCACCGGCCGGTCGGATCGCCTCGTGGGCCTCCTGGGCGTTCTTGACCTTCTTCTCGTAACGGCGGGGACTGTCCGGGACGTACTCGGCGCCGTACATGTCACGGGCCTGGGTGCGAGCCGCGGTGAGCGCCGACTCGGACAAGGTCGTGGAATCGGTACGCATATAGGTGATGAACCCGCCCTCGTAGAGGCGCTGGGCCACCGACATGCAGGTGCGGGCGGTCATCCGGAGCTTGCGCCCGGCCTCCTGCTGCAGGGTGGAGGTGGTGAACGGGGCGTACGGGCGGCGGGTGTACGGCTTCTCCGCGACCTCGGTGACCGTCGCGGACGAAGCGACCGCGGCCTGGGCCACCGCCGTCGCGGCCTGCTCGTCCAAGTGGACCAGGGCGGCATTCTTCACCTGGCCGAGATCGTCGAAATCACGTCCGCTGGCGACCCGGGCCCCGTCCAGGCTCGCCAGGCGGGCCTCGAAGACCTCCTTGCCGACGGCGAAGACCCCGTCGACATCCCAGTAGGACGCCGAACGGAAAGCCATCCGTTCGCGTTCACGTTCGACCACCATGCGGGTCACCACGGACTGCACCCGGCCGGCGCTCAGCCCCTGACGCACCTTGCGCCAGAGCACCGGGCTGACCTCGTAGCCATAGAGCCGGTCCAGGATCCGCCGGGTCTCCTGGGCGTCGACCAGGCGGGTGTCCAGATCGCGGGTCTCGTTGACGGCCCGCTGGATGGCCTCCTTGGTGATCTCGTGGAACACCATGCGCCGCACCGGGACCTTCGGCTTCAACACTTCCAGGAGATGCCAGGCGATGGCCTCGCCCTCCCGGTCCTCATCGGTGGCCAGGAGGAGTTCGTCCGACTCCTTCAACGCCTTCTTCAGCTCGCTGACCTGACGTTTCTTGTCGGCGTCGACGACATAGTAGGGGTCGAACCCGTTCTCGACGTCGACGGCGAAACGCCCGTAGGGGCCTTTCTTCATGTCGGCGGGCATCTCCGACGGATTGGGCAGGTCGCGGATATGACCGAAGGACGATTGGACCGTGTACCCCTCACCGAGGTACCCCGCGATCGACTTCACCTTGGTCGGCGACTCCACGATCACGAGCCGCCGAGCTGCACTACCTGCCACTGTGTATCCCTGTTCCTCTGCCACATAAGGCGGTTCGGCCCTCACCGCCGTGAGGGCCCCGGTCACGATATGACTCCGCGATCCGCGCCCGAGCGTAACGCTTCGTCGCATCACCCTTCGCACGCCGGCATGCAGGACATGACACGCTTCGAGGGCGATGCCGACAGCCTCATCGACGTGACGACCACGAACGTGACGTCCACCCGCCGGTGAACCGCTGTTCAGACCCTGTCAGGCGTTCATGTCTGCCAGTGCCATGAACGCACACCAACAGCGAAAAGGCCACCTGTGAAAAGCATCCGACGCCGAATTCGCCATCCACAGATGCACTGCGCCCACCATGACACATCCGCCCCGGCACCGACCCGCTGGCAGCACCGGGCCCACCCGGACGAACCGACCAGGAGTGACCTAACACACTCCCGCACGCCCGCCCCACGTCGGCGTGTCGCCCGGGGCACGCCCCGCCGGCACCGGCTCAGACCGGGAGCAACAAGCCGTCCAGGATCAACTGCTCCACCCCCGGCCACGTCCGATCGATCACCTCGTCCACCGGCAGATCCAACAACGCCGCGATGCCCCCCAACGCCTGACCGGCCGTCAGATCACCGTCACAGACCCCCACCAGGCCCGCCAACACCGTGTCCGCCCGCACCGAAACCCCCAGGCCGCCGCCCTGACGCAACAGGATCACACTCGGATCCGAAGCACCCGGACGCCCGTAACGCTCCTCGGTCACATCCGGGGCCATCCGCCACACCCGCGCCAACGCCTCCTCCCGGCTGTGCTGCTCCAACCACTCACGCGCGGCCAACCGCGCCAACACCGCCGGACCCATCGGCGCCGCCACCGGCCCGGCATGCTCCACCAGATCGACCCGCCCCGGCCGACCCGTCACCGGGCGACGCAAGGTGATCACCCCGAAACCGATCCGACCCACCCCACGCTGCCCGAAATCCTCCAACCAGGCACCCAACCAGGCGTCATGCTCCGGCGAACCCGGCCGAAGACCCGCATCCCGCGCCCACAACTCGGCATATTCCACCGGATCCTGCACATCACGCTGCACCACGAAGGCGTCCAAACCCGTCCCGGCCAGCCAGCCCTGCCACACCTCACGCCAGTCCTGCCCCGGCCGGGTCTCCCAGTTGCCCAACAGATGAGCCACCCCGCCAGGGGCCAGATGCTCCGCAGCCCCCCGCACCATCCGCGCGACGATCGCATCCCCCGCAGCACCCCCGTCGCGGTAATCGAACACCGGGACATCGGCGCCCCGCGGCGTGATCACGAACGGCGGATTGCTCACCACCAGGTCGAAGGACTCCCCCGCCAAGGGTTCCCACAGACTGCCCCGACGCACATCCCACGACAGACCGGCCAAGGCCGCATTGAACCGGGCATAGGCCAACGCCCGCTCCGAGACATCGGTCACCACCACCTCGTCGGCATGAGCCGACAGGTGCAGGGCCTGCACGCCGCACCCCGTCCCGATGTCCGCCGCCCGCGCCACCTTCGCCCGAGGAGTCCACGACGCCAAGGTCAACGACGCGCCACCGATCCCCAGGACGTGATCGGAACGCAACGGGCCACCGGTCACCATCCCGCCCAGATCAGAAGCCACCCACCAGGTGTGCTGCTCGTCGCCGTACGGACGCAGGTCGCAGCGGGCCCGCACCGCGTCCCCCTCCACCGGGGTCACCAGACCCAACCGGACCAGCCCCTCCACCCCCGTCCGGGTCAAAGCGCGACCGATCGACTCCGTCGACGTCCGCATCCCCACGGAGAACAGGCCCACCACGGCCGCCAACGGGTCACCGGCCAGCTCGGCGAGCCGCTGCCGGGCCGCGAACGGCTGCTCCCGGCCGAGGGCGTCCACGGCCTGAGCCCCCAGCAGGGCATCGACGGCGTCCACCCGGAAACCGATATCGGTCAAATCCTCCCGCAGGCGCAGGACGAGATCGGGGTCGTGCACAGGGGTGTCGCAGGTCGTCATGGGTCGAGTCTGCCCGAGATCACCGACGGACGTCTCGGCCGACCTGCACCATCACACCGCTGATCCGTCCGGAAAACTTGCGCCCCAAGATGATTCAGGCGACCGGCTCGTCCTTGAAGATGTCGGCGCGCAGATCCAGCAGGATCCGGTTCAACAACCGCGAGACCTGCATCTGACTGACCCCGATCTCCTGCCCGATCTGCTCCTGCGTCCACCCCCGGACGAAACGCAACAACAGGATCCGCCGATCCCGCTCACTGAGCCGCTGCAGAGCCGGACGCAGAGCCTCCATGTTCTCGACATGGTCGAAATGGTCCACCTCGTCGACCAACAGATCCGCCAACGCCGACACCGCGCCAGGACGTCCCGGCGAATCCAGACTCACCGCGCTGAAACACCCGTCCGCACGATCGGCCTCGTCGACCTCACCGCGAGCCACCCCCAGCCGGTCGGCCAGCTCCTCGGCTGTCGGCGGACGACCGTTCTCCTGCTGCAGATCCGACCGGGTCACCGCGACCTGACTACGCAGCTCCTGCAACCGGCGAGGAGGACGGACCACCCACCCGAAATCACGGAAATGACGTTTGATCTCCCCGGAGATCGTGGGCACCGCATAGGAGAGGAAAGACGGCCCCTCCCCCGACCGATACCCCTGCGACGCCTTCACCAACCCCAGATAGGCGACCTGCACCAGATCATCGGACTCGATACCCCGCTGGCGGTACCGCGCCGCGATCGACTCCGCGACCGGGCCGTTGAGCAGCACCACCTGGTCGAGATAGGCCTGCCGGTCGTCAGGGTCGTCGCAGTCGGCAGCGAGCGAGAGCAGTTCCTGACTGCGCTCGTCACGAGTAGTCGGCTCGAGATCGCCGATATGTCGGCCGTGAAGCCAGACCGGCAATTCGCCGGCTGCTTGAAAAAGACTGCGAGGCAAGCATTCACTCCCAAAGGCAGGTCACCGGAAGCTCAAAACCTGAGCCATTCCAGCACGCTAACCACCAACCGGGACGATGCGCAACGAAATAGCCACAATCATCCCATTACAGGTGAATCACGGGCCGTCCCGCGATATCAGGAAACATCCTCCGCAGGGAACGAACGCACGGCTTCCTCCACCGTCGCATACATCGGGAACACCGTATCCAGACCGGTGATCGACAACACCCGCAACATCCGCGGCTCCGCACACACCAGACGCATGGAACCACGCCGCGCCCGGACCACCTTCAACCGACCGATCAACACACCCAGACCGGTCGAATCCATGAACGGGACACCACTGAGATCAACGACCAGCCTCGACTGCCCGGTGACCAACACCTTGTCCAGTCCGTCGCGGAGCCGAACCGCATTGCTCACATCGACGTCCCCGGACACCGATACCACGGCAATGCCATCCTCTTCGCGGGTCGCTACTTCGAGATCCGCCATCCCGGCTCCTTCCGTCGGGGCACACGATATCCACTCCGGACAGGAGCGGGCGACGCCGTCGCACAGAACGGACCGGCAGAGAAAAATCCGCGACCGTCTTACGGACACAAGAACACACACCAGCACCCCGTGTCATACGTTGAGAAAATCATGACCGACGCCGGCCACCAGGACGGCCACCCCGGCGACCTGCTGGAGCTCCTCCTGACCTCCGCGCCGGGCTGCCTCCGCCACGTCCACCACCGACCCGCCCACCACGGCGACCACATCGCCCCACCCCACTGGGCCGATGCCGCCCTCGTCGACGCCCTCGCCCACCAAGGCATCACCACCCTGTGGCGGCACCAACACGAAACCGCCGACCTCCTCCACCACGGACGACACGTCGTCACCGCCACCGGCACCTCCTCCGGCAAGAGCCTGGGCTACCTCCTCCCCGCCCTGACCGCCATCACCCAAGGCGTACGCACCCTCGACCGGCGCGGAGCCACCGCCCTGTACCTCGCCCCCACCAAAGCCCTCACCGCCGACCAACAGACCCGGATCGACGCCCTCGACCTCCCCGGCATCCGCGCCGCCACCTACGACGGCGACACCCCCACCGAAGAACGCCGCCACCTACGCGCCCACACCAACTACCTCCTCACCAACCCCGACATGCTCCACCACACCCTGCTGCCCCGCCACGAGGAATGGGCACCCTTCCTCCGCGCACTGAACTACGTGATCATCGACGAATGCCACGTGTACCGAGGCATCTTCGGCACACACACCGCCGCCGTCCTACGACGACTACGCCGCCTCTGCGCCCGCTACGGCGCCGCCCCGACCTTCGCCCTCTCCTCGGCGACGGTCGCCGACCCCGCCGCCCAGGCCAGCACCCTCACCGGCCTCCCGGTCACCGCCGTCACCCGCGACGACACCCCCCGCGGAAGCCGACACATCCTGTTCTGGGAACCCCCCACGACACCCGGCGTCGACGGCACCCCCCGACGCCGCAGCACCCTCACCGAATCCGCCCGACTACTCACCGCCGCCGTCCGCACCGGCAAGCACACCGTCGCCTTCACCCGCTCCCGGGCCGCCGCCGAGATCCTGGCCGCCCAGGCCCGCCACCTCCTCACCCTGACCGACGGCCCCCACGCCGACACCCGAACCATCGCCGCCTACCGAGGCGGATATCTCCCCGAAGACAGACGCACCCTCGAACACGGCCTCCGCCACGGGACGATCCGCGGACTGGCCACCACCACCGCCCTCGAACTGGGGATCGACATCAGCGGACTCGACACCGTGATCGTCGCCGGCTGGCCCGGAACCCGCGCCTCCTGGTGGCAGCAGATCGGCCGCGCCGGACGCGACGGCACCCCCGCCCTCGGCATCTTCGTGGCCGACGACGACCCCCTGGACACCTACCTGCTGCACCACCCCGACGCCGTCCTCGGCGAACCCGTCGAAGCCGCCGTCCTCGACCCGGACAACCCCCACGTCCTCAGCCGACACCTCCTCGCCGCCGCCGCCGAAACCCCCCTGACCCCCGACGACAGCCACTACTTCGGCCCCGCGCTGCACCCCCTCGTCGACGCCCTCACAGAACACGGATCACTCCGACGACGCCCCCACGGCTGGTGCTGGACCGGACACGGACGCCCCACCGACCACTTCTCCCTACGCGGCACCACCCAGGTGGTACACATCACCGAACGGGACACCGGACGGGTGATCGGCACCGTCGACGCCGCCCGCGCCGATGCCACCGTGCACACCGGCGCCGTCCACCTCCACCAAGGAGAGACCTTCGTGGTCACCGACCTGGACCTCGACTCAGGAAGCGCACTGGTCGTCCCCGGCGACCCCGGATGGACCACCCAGGCACACACCCGCTCCACCTTCGACATCCGCACCGTCACCGCAGAACACCGCACCGGACCGGTCACCGTCGCCACCGGGGCCGTCGCCGTCCGTTGACAGGTCGTCTCCTTCCACCGCCGCACCCCCGCCGGAGAAACCCTCGGCCACCACCCCCTCGACCTGCCCGTACGCACCCTCGACACCCGAGGCGTCTGGTGGACGATCACCTCCGAAGCCCTCACCGCGGCCGGGATCACCCCGGCCCGGACAGCCGGCGCGACCCACGCCGTCGAACACGCCGCGATCGGACTGCTCCCCCTCGTCGCCACCGCGGATCGTTGGGACCTCGGCGGCGTCAGCACCGCCTGGCATCCGGACACCGGACTGCCCACGGTCATGGTGTACGACAGCCACCCCGGCGGCGCCGGATTCGCCGACCGCGGCTACCACCGGATCGACACCTGGCTGACGGCCACCCGCGACGCCGTCGCCGCATGTCCCTGCCCCCGCGGCTGCCCCCGCTGCGTCTACTCCCCCCGCTGCGGCAGTGGCAACCGCCCCCTGGACAAGTCCGGCGCGCACCTCCTCCTGGACCTGCTCCTTCACGCCCTCACCGGGCCGCCCCCGTCCCCTTCCGGCAACGGCTGATTCCCCCCGGACGGCTCCGGTGCCGGGCCGGCCTGCGCGCGCGCCCGTGCTTCGGGCAGCCCCGGCCAGGAGGGCGTCGACGTGGTCGTCACCGCCACGTCCTCGCCGACCACCGTGCAGGAGATCAGCCGGGCGGCGTTGGCGCGGGCGAGGGCGTCGGCCCGGGCGCAGGCGGTGCCGGCGTCCCCGGTGATCGCGTAGTTCGTCGCCCCGGCCAGCGCGGACAGGTCTGCTGCGGCGGCGGCACGGTGTCCGGCGGTCACCGCCGATGCCAGGGCTGCCGCGGCCGTCAACAGGACGACGAGGACTCCGATCAGCCCGAGTGCCAGCACACTCGCCGATCCTTCCTCACCCGGTGTCGCCGCGGCTGTCCCGGTGGGTGTCTCGCCAGGTGGTCGGGGCGGGGTGGGTGCTGTCGTCATCCGGTCGTCTCCGCGATGGCTTGTTCGTCCTCGGCCGTCGCGCTCGCCGACAGTCCGGGCAGTTCCGAGAGCGGCCACGGCCCGTGCGGTGTCGTGGTGACCCGTACGGTGATCACGCCGCCACCTCGGACGATCTCGACCTGTGCGCCGGTCGGGGCGCCGCGCTGTGTGATCTCCCCGACGGTGGCCGGGTTCTCCCCGCGGGCGGCGGCTCGGGCTCCGGCGCGTGCCGCGTCCACGCACCGGATCTGGTCGATGCCGTATCGGCCGGCGCCGAGGGTCACGGCGAGCACGAGGACGACGGCGGGCAGTGCGGTGGCGAATTCGGCGGTGACCATGCCTTCGTCGCCGGGGCGTCCGGGGCCGCCGCCGGCGAGGGGGGTTCGCCGGCGGCCGGCCTTCACTGGCCCAGGCCGAGTGCTCGCGTGATGATGCCGAGCAGGGCGGCCTTGATCTCCGGGGAGCGGACGACGGCGATGAGCAGGGCCGCGAAGGTGCAGGCGGCGACGGTGCCGATGGCGTACTCGGCGGTGGTCATCCCGGCTTCGCGTTCGCGTCGTCCGGGTCGGGATGTGGTGGGTGTCGATGTGCGGCGGCGCAGCAGACGTCGGGTCATGGTGGTCCTCGGCTTTCCTGAGGGGATGGGACCGGTCCAGCCTGCGTGGGGGGTGGTGATCCTGGGCGCCGGTGACGTCGTGCCTGTGGGTGGGCTTGTCGGGCGGGCAGGGTTGTGGACGTCCGCTGCGGGTGTCCGGTCTGCCGGGGCGGGGTCAGCTGAAGTAGAGGAGGAAGACGATCAGGGTGATCAGCGCGGACATCGTCAGGTGGCGTCGTCGGCGTTCGGCCAGCAGGGCGACGAATTCGCGGAGGAAGGCTGCCGGTCGGTAGTACCCGGCGGTGTGCGAGCCGACGACTTCCATGTCGGCTTTGAGTCGCCGGACGATGGCTGCGGTGCGTACGGCGTGGAAGTCGTTGGTGCAGACGACGACTTTCGCGTCTTCCAGTCCGTTCTCGTCGAGGACGAGGTAGGAGAATCTGATGTTCTCCTCCGTGGTCCGGGACAGGTCCTCCAGGAGGATCTTCTCCGGGGCGACTCCTCGTTCGTTCAGGTAGCGGCCCATGGCGACGGCTTCGCTGACGAGTTCGTCGGGTCCTTGTCCTCCGGAGGTCAACATGTAGACGGCTTCCGGGTCGGGGGTCAGGGCTCGTACGGCCAGGGCCTGGTCGAGTCGGGCGGCGAGCAGTGGGGTGACCCGGTCTCCGGCGAGTCCGGCGCCCAGGGCGATGACCACGTCGGCGTCGTTCGCGATGGGCAGGTTCGCGTGGGCCACCGCGTAGGCGATGTAGGCGAACAGGTGGGCGAGGATGTAGAACCCGATACAGAACAGGGCCACGGCGGGTACGGCGAGGGGCGCGAAGATCGATGTGGGGCTGCGGAGCACCGACCACACGGTGGCGACGGGCACGATGATCATCGCGGCGCCGAGGCTGAGTGGGAGGACCGTGGTCATCCCGATGCCTTCGCGGAACATGACCAGGACTCCGTTGGCGACGAGGACGCCGACCACGGCGAAGAAGATCAGGGGGATCGACAGGGCCATCAGGGCGACCACGATGGAGAAGGCGAGGCTTCCGCCGAGGAAGGCGGACCAGACAACGAGGGAGAAGGATCCGGTCCCGAGGGTGGCGATGAGGAGGAAGCCGTCGGTGACCCGTCCGGTGTCCTGGCGGAGCCGGTGGACGAAGGTCCAGGCCAGGACGACGGTGGCGATGGTGGGGGAGATCACGAAGCTCGCGATCAGCATGATCTGAATCTGATCCATCCGTGGTATCCCCGTCGAGCTCGTGCGTACGTTCATCCCCGGGGATGCCCAGGTGGTTTTCAGGTCAGACTACTCCCGGGTAGGTCGATCCGGGCGGTCAGCCCGGCAATGACGAATTCGACCTTTCGTTCGAGATCTCCCCGTGCCGTCCAGGATTCGTCGGGCGAGATGATCGTGGGCAGGCCGGTGCGGGCGGCTTCCTCGGCGAGCCGGTCCCGGGCGGCGTCCAGTCCGCTCTGTCCTTCCTGGTCGTGCCGGCGCATCGCGGTGACCCCGATGTGCGTGGCGATGACGGTGTCGCCGATGAAGTCGAGCGCGAACTCGGAGCGCTCACGGGACAGACCTGCGGCCTCCAGGTGTCGGAGGCAGGCGTGCAGGTTCTGTTGGATGTGGCTGTGCTGTCCGGGGGTGGTGAGCAGGACCAGCGCGACGCCGGGATATTCCTCGCAGAAACGCCATATGCCCTCGGCGTAGGAGCGCAACTGGTCGGGCCATCCGAGCTGGGGGTCGGGCCAGGCCAGGGTGCGGGCCGCGTACTCCAGGCAGGCGTGGACCAGGTCCTCCCGGGAGGGGAAGAGCCGGTAGAGCGCCGAGGTGCCCACTCCGACCCGTTCGGCGACACGGGCGAGAGTGAATTCGGCGATGCCGATGTCGAGTGCGGCGGTGACGACCTCGTCCCGGGTGAAGGAGGGTTTCGGCCCGGTCTTGCGGCCGAGTCGTCGGACGGGAGAGGGCATGCGCTCCATGGTACGAGTGGGCCGCGCCGGGGGTTCAGACCAGACGCCAGCCCACGGCACGGGTTCGTTCCTGCCAGAAGTCCCGGTACGGGCCGGGGGCGTCCACCAGTTCGGTGTGCGTGCCTTGTTGGGCGATGCGGCCCTCGGCGGTGAGCACGACGATGCGGTCTGCACGGCGGACGGTGTCGAGTCTGTGCGCGATGACCAGCAGGGTCGAACGGCAGCGCAGGTCCTCGATGGCGCGGACCACGTTGTCCTCGTTCTCGGGGTCGAGGGCCGAGGTGGCTTCGTCGAAAAGGACGATCGGGGCGTCCTTGAGCAGGGCGCGGGCGATGGACACGCGTTGCCGTTCGCCGCCGGAGAGCGCCCGACCGCCTTCACCGACCTGGGTGTGCCATCCGTCGGGGAGCCTGCGGACGATCTCGGTCACACCGGCGAGGTCGGCGGCCCGGTCGATCTCGGCGTCGGTGGCGTTCTCACGTCCGACGGCGATATTGGCGCGCAGGGTGTCGTCGAAGAGGTAGACGTCCTGGAAGACCAGGGACAACCGGGACATCAGGTCGGGGGTGGTGAGCTCACGGATGTCGGCGCCGTCGACGCGGACGGTTCCGCTGTCGACGTCGTGGAAGCGCCCGATCAGTCGGGTCACCGTGCTCTTCCCGCAACCGGAGGGTCCGACGAGGGCCGTCATGGTGCGGGCCGGGATCGTCAGGCTCAGGTCTTTCAGGACGGGCCGTTCCGGGAGGTAGCCGAAGGTCACCCGGTCCAGCTCGATGCTGCCGGGGGTGGGGGTCGGCGCCGAGGTGTCGGGTTCGGGCAGGGGTGAGGCGTCGAGGATGTGATCGATGTGGCACAGGGTGTCGCGTTGGACTTCGGTACCGATGATCTGCCCGCTGAGGCTTTCCAGATTGCCGGTGAACTTCAGGCAGATCCCGATGATGGCTACGGCGGTGATCGGGTCCAGGGCCCCGTCGGCGGAGAGGATCCCGCTCAGGACGATCAGGCTCACGATGATGCCTTGGGTCATGCCGCCGAGGAGGAGGTTCGCGAGGACGGACCACCACAGGTGGCGGACGGCCGCGGTCGCATTGGCCTGTTGGGCGGCGATCAGGGGCGCGTGGTCGGCGGAGCGGCCGGCCGCACGCAGAGCCCCCTGGCAACGTGCGAATTCAACGATCCGGTCGGCGAGTTCGACCTCGGTGGGGTCGAGGATCCGTTGACCCCGGTTGGAGCAGCGCCGGGCGACGGCCCCGATGAGCAGATAGACGGGCACCGACGTCGTGAGTGCTGCGCCGAGCAGCGGGTGCCAGGCCCAGGCGCCGATCAGCAGCACGGCGGAGACGGTCACGTCGATGGCGAGGACGGGGACGATGTGGGCCAAGGTCCCGGCGAGCATCATCATGCCTTCGGTGACCAGTCGAGAGGCATGGGCGGCGAAGGTGGAGGGGAACCAGCCCAACGGCAGGGTGGCGATCTGGGCGCCGAGTCCGTGGTGGACGGCACGCATGGCGTCGACGGCGCCGTGGTAGCTGTTCATCGCCAGGGCGTATCGGGCGACGAAGCTGACGACGGCGAGCCCGGCGAGGACGGTCAACCAGTGCTCGAGGCCCAACCCCCAGGAGGTGTCGCCGGTGGCCAGGGTGGTGGCGGCGGGCATCAGGGCCACCATCGCGGCGCCTTCGACGAGCCCGACCAGGAGGCAGAGCTGCAGGGCTCGCCGCATCCGGGTGCTGCCCTGCCAGGAGGTGACGCGCCGGTAGCCGGCGTAGAGGGTGCGGACAGTGGTCGGTGCGGCATCGCTCATGCCGGGTCTCCTGAGGTCGACGCCGGTTTCTTCCCCCACAGCGCGGCGTAGTGTTCCTGGCCGTCGAGATCGGTGTGGTTTCCTTCGGCGATGATCCGTCCCCGGTCGAGGACGACGATACGGTCTGCTCCGACGATGCTGTGCGGCCGATGGGCGATGACCAGCACGGTGCGTCCGACGACCAGGGCGTCCAGTGCCTGTTGGATCCGGGTGGTCGATTCGGGGTCGGTCAGCGCGGTGGCTTCGTCGAGGATCAGGACGGGGGCGTCGGCCAGGAGTGCTCGTGCGATGGCGATGCGTTGGCGTTGCCCGCCGGACAGGTCGGTGTATCCGCCCAGGACGGTGTCATAGCCGTCGGGCAGTGCGGTGATCTCCTCGTGGATGCAGGCGGCGACGGCGGCGGCTCTGACCTGTTCGTCGGTGGCTTCCGGGCGGGCGAGCGCGATGTTCTCCCGGACGGTGAGTCGGAGCAGTTGGGGGTCCTGCAGGACGAAGGCGACCTGACGGTAGAGCTGGGTGCTGCCGATCTCTCGCAGGTCGACACCGCCGAGTCGGATCGTGCCTTCGTCGGGGTCGGCGAAGCGGGCCACCAGGGTCGCCAGGGTGGATTTCCCCGACCCGGAGGGGCCGATGAGTGCGGTGACCGTGCCGGGTTCCAGGGTCAGGGTGACGTCGTCGACGGCGAGGGTCCGACCGTAGGAGTAGCTGACGTGGTCGATCTCGACCCGGTGGCCTTGCAGTGTCACCGGTTGTCCGGGTTCGGGCAGGGTCGGTTCCTGGGTGGCTTCGATGATCCGCAGGGCGGCGGCACCTGCCCGTTGGTGGTTCCACTGTCCGACGGCGAGGGTCTCGATGGAGGCCGGGAGGACGAGGGCGATGAGGGTGGTGGCCAGGACGTCTGCGACCCCGACCTGGCCGGCGTGGATCAGCAGGGATCCGACGCCGAGGTTGATCAGTAGCAGCAGGCCTGGCGCCACGGTGGATGTGCCGATCGCTCCGGCTCTCATCAACGGTCCGCACCAGGCGAGGTAGAAGTCGTGGAAGTCCTCGGCGGCGGTGGTGTACTGCTCGTGGGCGCGGCGGGTGTGTCCGAAGGTCTTGACGACGAGGAGTCCGGAGACGAATTCGATCATCCGGGCGGAGACGTCCGCCAGTCGTCGTTCCATCTCCGCGGTTTTGGCTCCCATGTCCTTGGTCTGGACGGCCATGAGGATCAGGTAGGCCGGGAAGGTCGCGATGCTCGTGAGTCCGAGCCGCCAGTCCACGACGAAGGCGTAGATCAGCAGGGCGGCGGGGGTGACGATGGCGGCGGTGGTCTCGACGGGGGCGTGGGCGACGAGGTTGTGCAGGGCGAGGGTGTCGTCCTGGACGGCTTTGCGGATGCGCCCGGAGGCGGTGGAGGTGAAGTGTGACAGCGGCATCGTTCCCAGGCAGTTCAGGATCCGGGAACGCAGGTGGTGGCGCAGGCGCAGGTCGGCGAGGTGCATCACGGTGAGGGCGAGGAAGTGCAGGCCCAGTCGTGCGGTGAAGGTGCCGGCCAGGACGAGGACGACGGTGGTGACCTGTTCTCTGTCGGGGCGTGCACCGTGGGAGTGTGCGGTGAGGAGGATCTCGCCGAGGTGGACCAGGGCGATGTAGGGGGCGACGGCCAGCACTGCGGACAGTGCGGCGAGCATTTTGGCGAGGGTGATCGTCGTGGCGACGGGGCGGAGGAGGTCCCGCAGCGCGGCTTGTCCGCGTTCGTTCTGCCCGGCGTGTCGGTGTGTGATGTCGGTGCGGGTCGTCGCGGTGGGCTCGTCCTGGAGGAGCGCGGTGGGCATCGGGGGTCCTGGGGTCTGGTGGGCCATGGGTCACCACCACCTTTGTTAGGCAACCCTAAGTCAATCCAGATGGTAATTCAGAATTAACGATCCAACAAGGGGCTCCCCCGATCAGGGCTGGGACAACCGCGCCGCCAACGCCAGGACCACCGGAACCACCGAGGTCAACACGAAAGCCGGCAGGAAACACAGACCCAACGGGAGGACGATCCTCACCCGAAGACGAGCCGTGGCCACCTCCAACCGATGGGTCCGCCCCACCCGCAGATCCGCAGCCGCCTGCCGGAGCGGACCCGACGGCGGGACACCCGCCGCCTCCGCCAGATGCAGGGCGCGCACCAACGGCGCCCACCGCTCCCCCGGGAAAGCCCAGACCTGCTCTTCCGGCAGACCCCAACGCCGACCGGCGACCACGGCCGCCAGCGCGCCCCGCACCTGCGGCGGAGCATCCCGGGCCACGGCCTCCAGGGCGTCACCGACCCCCGCCCCCGCCGACAGGGCCAGAGCGACCAGCTCACAGGTGGTGGCGACATCCTCCGAAGAAGGAGCTGACGACACCGAGGACGCCCGCCGCCACCGACGCGCCCGCCCCACCCCGGACCCGCCGGTCCGGTCGTCATGACCCGGATCCCCGTCGGGATCCTCACCGACTCCTCGTCCGGCACGTCCCGGACGGGTCGATTCCGGCCCCGCCGTCGGCCAACTCAGCAGAGCCCCGACGATCAGCAGGGCACACAGCACCGGATACCAGTTCATCGAAGTCCTCCTTCGTCGGCGACCGCCCCCACGAGCCGGTTCATCCACTGACGGCCGAGCACCAGCAGCACACCCCCGACAGCCACCGCGACGAGCGCCGGCGCCGACCGATAGAGCTGCCCCGGCGGAATCCCCACGGCGAGCGCGAACAGCGGCCCGGTCAACGGAAGGGCGATCAGGACGCGCACGGTGGTGCGGGCTTCGGTGACGGCGGTCTCCACCTGGCGGCGGGCGGCGCGGCGGGCGCGGAGGAGTTCGGCGACGGTCCGGGTGGTCCGGGCCAGCGGGGTGCCCAGCTGGTCGGCCAGGGCCCACGAGCGGGCCAGCAGGTCGGCGCCTTCGACGGTGCAGCCTTCGCCGGTGCGGCTGTCGAGCAGTTCACCCGGTGCTACGCCGTGCGCGGCGTGGGCGGCGACATCGGCGAAGAGTTCCTGCACGGTGGGTTCGGTGGCCGACCGTCCGGCCTCGGCCAGGGCCCAGGCCGGGGGCAGTCCGGCTTCGAGTGCCGGGGCGAGGGCGTCGATGACGGCCAGGAGCGATTCCTCCTGGCGGTCGCGGCGGCGACGGGTGGCCGGTGGCCGGGGTAGGCGGAGCCGCCGGCGCGGGCCGGCGGTGGGTGAGGAGCGGCGGACGCGTCCGGGGCCTTCGACGGTCGTGGGCCGGCGGGTCGGCCAGAGGAGGACGGCGGCGCAGATCAGGGCCGGCAGGGCGAGGTTCATGGCGTGTCGGCGGTTCCGGGCGCGGGGGATCCCGGCCGTCCGATCCGTTCGGCGAGCAGTGGCCAGCCCGGGCCGGGGAGTTCGCTGTCGGCGTGGAGTGCCGGGGTGACCTGCAGGTCGCTGCCCCGCCCGGTGAGGACGGCGATCGAGTCGAGTCGGCGGCCGGTGGCGGTGCGGCGCAGGTGCAGGGCGACTTCGACGGCGCTGGAGAGTTGGGCGCGGGTGGCTTCCGGGGTCATTCCGGCGAGGGCGCCGAGTGCTTCGAAGCGGGCGATGACGTCGCCGGCCCGGTTGGCGTGCAGGGTGCCTGCGCCGCCTTCGTGGCCGGTGTTCAGGGCGGTGAGCAGTTCGCGGACCTCGCCGCCGCGGACTTCACCGACGACGAGCCGGTCGGGGCGCATCCGTAACGATTGGCGGACCAGTGCCACGAGGTCGACGCCGCCGCGGCCCTCGACATTGGGAGCGCGGGCTTCGAGGCGCACGGTGTGAGGGTGGTCGACGGCGAGTTCACGGACGTCTTCGACGACGACGATGCGCTCGTCGGCGGGGACGGCGCCCAGGAGCGCGGCCAGCAGGGTGGTCTTGCCGCTGCCGGTGCCGCCGGTGACGACATAGGACAGTCGGTGGGTGACCACGGCGTGCAGGATCCCGGCCCAGGACGGGGGGATGCTCCCCCAGGTGACGAGGTCTTCCAGGGTGGGGGCGTGTCGGCGGGGGATGCGCAGGCTGATGTGGGCGGAGCCGTCGACGAGGGGTGGGAGGAGGGCGTGGAGTCGGATCCCGCCGGGGAGGCAGCCGTCGACATAGGGGCTGGCGTCGTCGAGGCGGCGTCCGGCTTGTCCGGCGAGGCGGACGGCGAGGCGGCGTAGCGCGGTGTCGTCGCCGAGGTCGCAGGGGATGCGGCGGAGGCCGTCGCCGTCGTCGATCCAGACGCCGCGGGTGCCGTTGACGAGGATGTCGGTGAGTCCGGGGAGGTCGAGCAGTGGTTGGAGGGGGCCGAGGCCGAGTGCTTGGGCGGTGAGTCGACGGCGGGCGTCCTGGAGTCCTTCGTCGCCGAGGAGGGGGGCGTGGGCGCTCAGGACGTGGTCGACGCCGTCGTGGGTGGGATGCCGTCCGTCGCGGGCGAGGGCGTGGATGCGGTCGTGGTAGAGGTGGTCGGGGTGGTTCATGCGGCGCGGGCCTGGTCGTGGAGGCGGTCGAGGATACGGTCGGCTGCGCGGGTGAGTCGGCTGCGGCGGCTTCCTGGGGTGATGCCGCGTCCCAGCGCATTGTCCAGGCCCGGGTCGTCGATGATCCCGGTGATGAGGGGCAGGTCGAGGTGGGTGGCGATCTCTTCGGGGAGGTCTGCGCGGCCGCGGGGTGCGCGTTGGGCCAGCCAGGTCCGGGTGGGGTCGTCGGTGGCGAGTCCGCGTTCGAGGGTGTCGGCGGCGTGGGCTGCGCGGGCGAGCGCGGGCACGGAGCAGCCGACGAGCAGGATGATGTCGTCGCAGAGTGCGGTGGCCTGTGGCGCGGGGTGGCCGACGACCCCCAGGTCGAGGACGAGGAGGTCGAGGTCTGTCCGGAGCGCGGTGAGGGTGGCGGCGATCGTCTCGGGGGCGATGTCGTGGGGGTCGCCGCCGGAGGAGAGCAGGAGGACGCCTTCGTCGGAGCGGGGCAGGAGCCGGGCGAGGGCGTCGCCGTCGAGTCGTCCGCGGGCGTGGACGAGGTCGGGCCAGCGGATGCCGGGGCGTCGTTCGCGGTCGAAGAGGACGTCGATGCCGCCTCGGTGGGGGTCGGCGTCGAGGCAGGCCACCCGGTGGTCCGTGGCGGCCCGGGTGGCGAGGGCTGCGGCCAGGCAGGAGGTGCCGATGCCGCCGGAGGCTCCGGCGATGCCGACGACCTGGGCTCGGCGCGGGGGGTGGCCGAGCCCGAGGTCGTGTGCCCAGGTGGGGGTGTTCGCGTCCATGGTTCCCACGGTGGCGGTCCGTGGCCGGTTCCGGGCGGTGGCGTGCGGCGGACTGTGGACGGTCGTCCGCCGTGGGGACGGTTGTGGACCGGGGCGGGCGGGGGGGTGCGTCGGGGTCAGTGCATGATGCGCAGCGGTGGTTCCCCATCGACGGTGACGGTGGCTCGCGGGTTCTCCTCCAGGGTGAGGTCGACGCGGAGCCGCTGCCCGTCCGTCCCGAGGGATTCGTAGGAGTACGAACGGTTCTCCAGGTGGATGCTGCGGGTCTTGGCGGTGGTGAGCCAGGGGTGGCGTCGCCGTAGTCCGATGAGGTCCTGGTGGAGTCGGAGCATCCATTCCCCGAGGGTGGACAGGTCGGCGGGGTTCTGCGGGTAGGGCGGGCGTATCTCGTCGTCTCCGCCGATCCGTTCGGTCTTCTCCCCGCGGAAGGCTTGTTCGTCGCCGTAGTACACGGCGGGGATCCCGCCGACGGTGAACAGGACGACTGCGGCGAGGGCGGCTTTGCTCTCTCCGACCCGGGTGGCGATCCGGGTGACGTCATGGTTGCCGACGAAGGTGTGCGGGACGAAGGTGTCGAGCAGTTCGCCGTGGCGGGTGAGGCTCCAGTCCAGTTCGTAGAAGTTCTCGTCGTGCAGGGAGCTCCAGACGGCTTTCCACAGTTCGTACTGGGTGAGGGAGTCCATGCCGGAGGTGGCGACGATCTGCGGGTAGTCGCCGTGGATGACTTCGCCCATGATCCACAGGTCGGGGTGTGTCTTCCGGACGGCGGGCAGGACCCGGGTCCAGAAGTGGGGCGGGACGGCGTAGGCGGCGTCGAGGCGCCAGGCGGTGACTCCGCGGTCGGACCAGTGGGTCATGACGTCGGTGACCAGGGTGGCGACGGCGTCCTCGGCGTGGTTGAGGCGGGCCAGGGAGCGGTGGCCTTCGAAGTCGGCGTAGCGGGGTCCGTCGGGGCCGTGGTCGATGTCGAAGTAGGGGTTGCCGTCGGGATGTTCCAGGGCTTGTCGGAAGAGCGGGTGGTCGGTGCCGACGTGGTTGAAGACGCCGTCCAGCATGAGGGCGATGCCCCGGTCGTGGCAGGCGGCGGCGAGGCGGTCGAAGTCGGCGTGGTCGCCCAGGCGGGGGTCGATGGTGAAGTGGTCGACGGTGTCGTACCCGTGGCTGGTGGCGGAGAAGATCGGCCCGAGAGCCAGTCCGTTGGCGCCCAGTTCGATCAGGTAGTCGAGCCAGGGAGTGATCCGGTCCAACCGTGATCGTCTTTCCTGCTCTTTTTCTGTCGGGCGGATGGGTGCATCGCAGAAACCGAGCGGATATATCTGCCACCAGATGGCATGGTCGGCCCAAGAAGAAGTCATTCCGGTCCTTGTCGATCGATGGCACTCACCGGGACGCCGGCGAGTCTACCCAGCGCTGTAGGGAACTCATCCGGCGTGAAGACCAGGGGAAAAACCCGGCTCGCTGCCGTGGAGAAGAAAAGCCCCGAAAAACGGGGCAGCCCCCGTTGGGGGGACAACGGGGGCTGCCAACGCGCCTAACTCCGGGGGGGAGGAGTCGGTGCGCCACGCTCAACCCGAAGGGAGCGCTGGGGAACAGTCTGCCTCGTCCAAGGGCTTGTGGCAAACCCGTTAAGCCTCGTCTTGCGATAACTCAGGGAGGTGATTTGAACGAACGACCACGACCAGGAATGACGCAAGAACATCTCACTTCGGCAACATCGTTCCCGCCGAGAGTTCTCCCCGCTTCCGCACTCCGCCCGACATGACGGTGGCACCTCGAATTCGAGGTGCCACCGAGGCGTGGAACGCCCGGGTTAACAAGCGTGCACCATCACCCCGACCAGGACGTACGTCCGAACGGAGATCCGTCCATCAGTGGACTGCCCGCGAGTGGGTACCCGTTTGCCCCACGTCGGGCGAAGCCCTTCGGGCATCGCCGTCACTTCCAGGTCTACCCCCCACCACATGAACAGACCAGAGCATCCGGGCGTTGCCAAGATCACACTTAAGATGAAACGGATTTATTCAACTTTCCCACCCGTACTTCGTCGGCGATTCGAACCCCTTCGGCCACAGCAACCGACATCGAATTGCTCCAATGAGCGAGCCACACTTCGAGCCCTTCCCGCGTCCCGGTGGCATAAGCGGCCGCAGCCCCCAGGTAAGCGGCATGACCGCCGTGCCCCTGCCCCAGCTCACACACCGCCACCCCCGTCGGATCCAATCCGCTCTCCTGCAGGTAAGCCCGCTCCAGAGCCCGCGCCACCAGACCGTTCCCCCTGACGAACGGACGAAGATGCAGGATCTCGGCGTGGATCAACGCCCCCGCCACGAAGGCCGGCGCCCCGGCCGCCGTCAACAACTCCCCGACCTGGTGCAAACGCACCGACAACTCCTCCGCCGCCGGCACCGGCCCCAGGTCCACCAACTCGTGGACCTCCTCCCCCGGCCGCCGCGGACGCCCCACCTGCTCCGGCGAGAGCAGACCGGCCGCCGCCGCCACGTGCAACCGGCCCAAGGCCTGCGCCGGGGAACGCCGCAGGAGCCGGGTGACGTACTCACTCTCCGCAGTGACCTGCACCGCCCCCTGCACGACCGCCGCGGACGCATCCTCACGGGTGCTCTCACCGGCCAGACCGCACCACCTCAACCGCACCGTGGCCGCGTCGATCCGGACCCCCTCCAGCTCGGCACTCGCCCAGGCGCCACGCACCCGGGACTCCGAAGCGGACTCGGGGATACGCCGACGCAGAGCCGGATGCCAACGCAACGCGGTACAGGCCTCACGGACCTCATCCATCGACGAGGCCACGGCAGGCCAACGGGCTATCAACTGCAGATCCGCCACCAAGGTCACCCCGCCAGCCTAGAGTTCTCGACGTGAGCGCAGTGTCGCCTTCGTCAGCTTTCGTCACGGTCGACGGACTCCCCGGATGGGTCCTGGTGGTGGCGATGTCGACGGCCGCCCTCCTCATCGTGATGGTGATCACGTACGTGCTGCGGCACCGCGGACGCCTCAGCTCCCCCGAGGCCCAGGCCACCTATCAGGCCCTGCACGTCGCCTCGGAAGCGGCACGACACCTCCGGGACGGGCTGACCCCGAAGGCGGCCGGACGAGCCGCCCGGAACCTGCGACCGCTGCTGCAGGTGTCCGCGGTCTCCCTGTGCGATCCCACGGACGTCCTCGCCTGGGAAGGCGCCGGGGAGCACCACCGGGACCAGGTCTTCGAACTCAGCCGGGCCGTCCTCGACAAGGGCATCACCGTCCGCTTGGGTGCGAAGGACCTGGAGTGCGCCGACCCGACCTGCCCGATCCGCAACGCGATCCTCGCCCCGGTCGTCAACGACGACCGCACCGTGGCGGTCCTCGCCTCCTATCACGACACCGTCAGCGCAGACCTGGTACGCGCCACCGAAGCGGTCGCCGACTGGATCTCCACCCAACTGGACCTGGCCGAGCTGTCCGTCGAACGCGAACGGGTCATGGAAGCCGAACTCCGGGCCCTCCGCGCCCAGATCAGTCCGCATTTCATCTACAACTCGTTGGCCGCCATCGCCAGTTTCGTCCGCACCGATCCGCCGCGGGCCCGGGAACTGCTCCTGGAATTCGCCGACTTCACCCGTTACGCACTGCGTAAATCCGGGCCGATGGCCACACTCTCCGAAGAATTGGAGAACATCCAGCGCTATCTGACCTTGGAGGAGGCCAGATTCGGCGATCGAATGGAAGTGAGCCTGATGTTGGCCCCCGAGGTGTTGGCCGTCCAGGTGCCCACATTGACGATTCAGCCCCTGGTCGAGAACGCCGTCAAACACGGCATCGAAACCTCGACCGGCGTCGGACATATCTCGATCACCGCACGCGACATGGGTGCCGATGCGGAGATCGCGATCGAGGACGACGGAGTGGGCGCCGACCCCGAGGAGATCAGGGCCATGTTGGCCGGACAACGCGGTGATCATGTGGGGTTGACCAATGTCGACGCCCGGCTACGGCAGACCTTCGGCGACGAATACGGTTTGGTCGTGGAGACCGCAATCGGCGCCGGCGCAAAGGTCTCTTTCCGAGTTCCGAAGTACGCGCGTCGAGTTCAGGACCGTTGAGCGCACCTGGCGGTACGCTCAACGCATGACTACGGAAGCCACCCGGACCGGAAAGGACGGCCTGTCGGTTCTCGTCGTCGACGACGAGATGCCGGCGCTGAATGAACTGGCGTGGCTGTTGAATCAAGACGAACGGATAGCCGACGTACGCACGGCACAAAGTGGCGCCGATGCTTTACGCGCCCTCGACGCAGCCACCGCAGACGTCGTTTTCTGCGATATCAGCATGCCCGGATTGGACGGGCTCGAACTGGCCCGCGTCCTCGGCCGTTTCGCCGAAAAACCACAAGTGGTCTTCGTCACCGCCTACGAGAAGCACGCCGTCGACGCCTTCGAGGTGTCCGCGACCGACTACCTGGTCAAACCGATCCGGGAAGAACGTCTCTCCGAAGCCGTACGCCGGGTCGTCGCCGCCCGGAGCAATGGCACCTCCTCCTCGTCCGTGCCGGCGCCCGAGGACGAGACCATCCCGGTCGAACTGGGCGGGGTCACCACCTTCGTCCAACGCAGCGACATCATCTACGTCCAGGCCCAGGGCGACTACGCCCGCCTGCACACGCGCACCACCAGCCACCTCATCCGCGTCTCCCTCACGACCCTGGAGGAACGGTGGGCCGCGGCAGGTTTCGTCCGCATCCACCGCAGCACCCTGGTCTCCCTGCCCGCCGTCACCCAGGTCCGTACCGAACGAGGACGCTGCGTCGTCGTCCTCGACGGCATCGAACTCCAGGTGAGCCGCCGGCACACCCGTGAACTGCGCGAGCGCCTGCTGCGCCTGCCCGGTCAGGAACGCCCCTGACCCCGCACTCGAGGGGTGGCCCCCGGCCGACGCACCAACTGTCCCGCGGGGATGTGTCCCGGCGGGTGCGGGTCACCTCGCCCCGCAGTCAGGCCCGTCGGCGCGCGCCGCGTCGTTCGTTGAGCAGCGAGATCGGTGAGCAGACCGACCTGGGTGAGGTCTATGTCACCTCGTTGGTGCGGGCGCAGCTGAGGCTGTCCCTGGTGGTGCTCGGTGGGGTGGTGGTCGCGGTGGGCATCCTGCCCGCGTTGCTGGCTCTCCTGCCGGGGCTCGCGCAGGTGCAGATCGGGCCGGTGCCCTTGCGTTGGGTGTTGGTCGGTGGGGTGCTCTACCCCTTCCTGCTGATGGTGGCCCGCTCGTACACCCGGGCTGCGGAGCGGGTCGAACAGGACTTCCACGATCTGGTGCGACGGCGGTGACCGGTTCGCTGTCGGTGGTGGCGGTCGTCGCGGTCTGTGTGGTGACCGTGGCGGTGGGGGGTTTCGGTCTGCGCTGGTCGCGGACCACCAGTGACTTCTATGTCGCCGGGCGGGCGGTGTCGAGTTCGTGGAATGCCGCCGCCATCGGCGGTGAGTATCTTTCCGCGGCATCTTTCCTGGGTGTGGCCGGGTTGGTCTTCCTGACCGGTCTGGACATGCTGTGGGTCCCGGTGGGGTACACGCTGGGCTTCTTGATGTTGTTGATCTTCGTGGCGGCCCCCTTGCGGCGCTCCGGGGCGTACACCCTGCCCGATTTCGCGGAGATCAGGTTGGGCAGTGCCCGGTTGCGTGCCCTGTGCACCGCGCTCGTGGTGATCACCGGTTGGGTCTATCTGTTGCCGCAGCTCCAGGGGGCGGGGCTGGCGTTACGGGCGTTGACCGGTGCCCCGGCGTGGTGCGGGGGCGCGGTGGTGTCGGTGGTGGTGGCGGCGAACGTGATGGCCGGGGGGATGCGTTCGTTGACCCTCATCCAGGCGGTGCACTACTGGGTGAAGTTGGTGGCCATCGCGGTGCCTGCGGTGGTCGTGGTGTGGCTGTGGATGCGGGGCGGTCAGCCGACCCCGCCGATGGGTTGGTCCTTCCAGGGGCGGATGCCGGGCCATCCCGATTCCACGGTGTCCTCCCTGTACCTGACGTACAGCAGTTTGTTGGCCCTATGTCTGGGGACGATGGGTCTGCCGCACATCGTGGTGCGTTTCTACACCAATCCCGACGGGCGTCAGGCGCGGCGGACGACCGTCGCGGTGATCGCGCTGTTGTCGGTCTTCTACCTGTTCCCTCCGATCTACGGGATGGTGGGGAGGATCCATCTGCCGACGTCCTCTGGGGAGTTCGTCTCCGACACGGTGGTGCTCCTGTTGCCCCAGGCGGCGGTGCCCGGCGCGGTGGGCGAGTTGTTGACGGCGGTGGTCGCCGCCGGTGCCTTCGCGGCTTTCCTGTCGACGGCGTCCGGGCTGACCCTGGCGGTGGCGGGGGTGCTCGACCAGGACGTGGTCCGTCCTCTGTTGGGGGTGCGTCATGGTGCGGAGGACGACGGGATCACGAGTTTCCGGTTGTCGACGCTCCTGGCGACGGCGATCCCCTGTCTGCTCCTGTTGGGCACCGAGGGTGCTTCCCTGGCGACCACGGTGGGTCTGGCCTTCGCGTTGACGGCGTCGACCTTCTGTCCGTTGCTGGTGTTGGGGGTGTGGTGGCGGGGTGCGACCGCGGCCGGGGTGGGTGTGGGGATGACGGTGGGTGCGGTGACCTCGTTGACGGCGGCGGTGGTGACCGTCTCGGGGGTCGGCCTGTCCGGGTGGCCGCTCCTGCTGGCCGCGCAGCCCGCGGCGTGGACGGTCCCGTCGGCCTTCGTCACGGCTGTCGTGGTGTCCTGGGTGACGAGGGCACAGGTCCCGGCGGACGTGATGCGTGTCTTCGTGCGTCTGCATGCTCCGGAGTCCTTGAACCTGGCTCGGGGGGACGACGACCGGATGTGAGGGCGGGGCCCTGCCCGAGGACGGGGCCCGTCCGGCCCTGAGAGCGGGTTCGCCTCGGGCGCAAGTGGTCCGCCGGGGTATTGTCGTCGATCCAGTGTGCTGACCCACCGACATCGAAGTTGGACGGTCGGCTATGGTCGGGGGGTGCCCTTTTTCTTCCCGCGCTCGACGGTCGTTCCGGTGTCCGGCTATTCGCCGCCGCTGATATCCGTGGGGTAGGAGAGGAAGAGGCTCGGCAGCGCGGTCGCGGCTGTGTCGGATCACTCACCGGTCTGCCCGCAGCGGCCACTGCCCGTCCGTGGCGAGATACTCGTCCGCCCGTCCGTGCGGAACGGAACGGCGGCCGATTCCCTGAACGCCACGGATGTCACGAGGAAGACCAGCAGAAAGCGCAGCGCCACCAGTGAAGTCTTCGTCCATGTCGATCGTGGATGACCGGTGCGCGCCCGGCCGACCCGACCAGGAGTCGCCCGGATGATCTCCCGACGAGATCGACAGCACCATTTTGATGACGGAGCCCGCCGACCCGGCACGACCCGGGACACCCACGCAGGAGGACCCCGATGAGCGATCCGACACGTCGCCACGACTACTTCGACTCTGATGCCGACGGGGTTGCCGATACGCCCGACCCGGAGCAGGCCCAGGACGAGTACCGTTACGCACCGATCGTGTTGATCGGTGCCGCGGTGATGCTCGTCCTGGCGATCGGGACCTCCACCTGGACCTTGCACAATGCGACCCGAGGCACCAGTTCCAGCGCGGTGGCCGCCAAGGCCGGCCACACCTCCAGCGCCTCGCCCGCCGGCGCAGGCCAGACGTCCAAGCCCGGCGGGAACACCGACGGTCGTTCCCCGGGTGCGAAACCCGAGGAGAAGTCGGCGACGGCACCGGCCGGGGAGCCCAAGCCGGCCGAGAAGGGGCAGGACGACAAGGCCGCCGACAAGGACGTCGAGAAGCCCGGCGAGGACAAGGCCGGACAGGAGACGGCCAAGGGCGCAGAACCCGGCGCCGACCGTACCCCGGCCGGGGTGGCAGCGCCATCGACGCCCAAACCGACGTCCAAGGAGACCGGCGCCCCTGCGGAGACTCCCGCTCCCGGTGAGGAAGGCACCCTGTCCGTGTTGAGCAAGCTCAGCACCTCCGATGCCGCAGGTGTCCCTGCGCAGGGTCGTCCGATGGCCTATCTGCAGATCCGTTGGGTGGGCGCCCAGGACAACTTCGTCACCCCGCCGTCCGGTTCCAAGACGTGGACCGCCGCTGACATCCTGGCCGCGCACAAGGCCCACCAGGCGACCTTCCCCAGCGCGAAGTTGATGTCCTGGACGGAGAAGGGCGGCCGCCAGGTGTGGTCGACGGTCGTCACCAACCCCGAGTGGAAGACCCGGCAGGACGCCGTGAAGTGGTGCCAGGACACGTACAGCTCCTACGGCCCGTACGAGAAGAGCACCGCGCTGCGCAGCCGCTGCTACGTTCCCTGATCATCCGGCTGGGGCGTCGATCCGGTCCGGTGACGGGCCCGTTCAACGCCCCAGCCGTCTGTTCCGTCGCCTGCCTGCGGGGTGCACCGGCGTTCATGTCCTCCCCTCCGGGAAAGATCGAGATGTCCGATGACGTACGTCTTCCCAGGAGGCTCCGGTGGCCGAAGAGACCCTGTCCCATCTTCTCCACGAGGACCGACGTTTTCCGCCCGACGAGGACGTGGCCGCCTTCGCCAACGGCCGACGTGAACTCCTCACCCAGGCCGAGAACGACCTGGAGACCTTCTGGGCCGACCGCGGCCGTGAGTACGTCACCTGGGCGAAGGATTTCGAGCAGGTCCTCGACTGGTCGCAGGCGCCGTTCGCGAAATGGTTCGTCGGCGGCGAACTGAACGCGTCGTACAACTGCGTCGACCGCCACGTGGAGGCCGGCCACGGCGACCGGGTCGCCATCCATTTCGTGGGAGAACCGGGCGACACCCGTGACATCACCTATGCCGAGCTCCAGGCCGAGGTCGCCCGGTGTGCCAACGCCTTGACCGACCTGGGGGTCGGCAAGGGCGATGTGGTGATGATCTACCTGCCGATGATCCCGGAGGCGGCCGTCACGATGCTGGCCTGCGCCCGGCTCGGGGCCCCGCACTCGGTGGTCTTCGGTGGTTTCTCCGCGGACGCCTTGCGGAGCCGCATCGCCGACGCCCAGGCGAAGGTCGTGGTCACCGCGGATGCCGGTTTCCGGCGGGGCAGACCGTCCCCCTTGAAGCCGGCGGTGGACCAGGCCGTCGCGGCGGAGGATTCACCGGTGCACAAGGTGCTGGTCGTCGACCGTTGCGGCACCCAGGTGGCCTGGGACGAGGGCCGCGACGTCTGGTGGCACGAGGCCGTGGCCGCGGCGTCCCCCGAATGCCCCCCGCGGACGGTGGACGCCGAACATCCGCTGTTCATCCTCTACACCTCCGGGACGACGGGAAAACCGAAGGGCATCCTGCACACCACCGGGGGGTACCTGGTGCAGTCGGCGTACACCCACCGGGTCGTGCACGACCTCCACCCCGAGACCGATGTGTACTGGTGCACGGCCGACATCGGCTGGGTCACCGGGCACAGTTATGTCGTCTACGGGCCGATGGCCAACGGGGCGACCCAGGTCATGTACGAGGGCACCCCCGACTCCCCGCACCAGGGACGGTGGTGGGAGATCTGCCAGCAGTACGGCGTGACCATCCTCTACACGGCGCCGACCGCGATCCGCACCTTCATGAAATGGGGTGCGGACATCCCGGCGCAGTACGACCTGAACCGGATCCGCATCCTCGGATCGGTGGGTGAACCCATCAATCCCGAGGCCTGGATGTGGTACCGGGAGCACATCGGAGGCGGGCGGGCGCCCATCGTGGACACGTGGTGGCAGACCGAGACCGGGGCGATCATGATCTCTCCCCTGCCGGGGCTCACCACCTTGTGCCCGGGGTCCGCGCAGACCGCCGTCCCGGGGATCGTCGCGGAGGTCGTCGACGACGACGCCCGCCCCGTCGGCAACGGCGAAGGCGGTTATCTGGTCATCACCGAGCCGTGGCCGGCGATGCTCCGCGGCATCTGGGGCGACCCGCAACGCTACCGGGACACCTACTGGTCCAGATGGGAACACCTCTACTTCGCCGGTGACGGCGCGAAGAAGGACGAGGACGGCAATATCTGGGTACTCGGCCGGGTCGACGACGTGATGAATGTCTCCGGCCACCGACTGTCCACCTCCGAGATCGAATCAGCACTGGTCAGCCACCCGAAGGTCGCCGAGGCCGCGGTGGTCGGAGCGAGCGACGACATGACCGGTCAGGCCGTGGTCGCTTTCGTGATCCTGCGGGGCGATGCGACGGGCGGCGACGAGGAGGCCCTGGTCGCAGAGCTGAAGGCGCATGTCGGCCAGGAGATCGGAGCGATCGCCAAACCGCGGTCGATCATGGTCGTCTCCGAACTGCCCAAGACCCGGTCGGGCAAGATCATGCGCCGTCTGCTGCGCGATGTCGCGGAGAACCGTGAGATCGGGGATGTGACCACCCTCGCCGATGCCACGGTGATGGATTTCATCAAGAACAATCTGCAGGCCAAGGCCTGAACCCGGCGGGGGCGGCAGCTGACCCGCCGCCCCCGCCGTCCCCGTTCAGGGCCGGGCGTCCTGCCCCTCGCCGACCTTCTCGACGGGGATGGCACCGTCCGGTGCGGCGTCACCGACCGGCGACTCGGCCGGGCCGAGCCCCGAACCGGCCGGGAAGATCATCGTCTCCGGGACGTCCTGGGTGCGTTTCGCCACCGGGTAGTAGACGACCGCGGTCAACACCAGACCCACGATCCAGGAGATGTCGGTGCCGCCGAGCATCTTCGTCAACGGACCGGTGTACATGGTCTGGGCGAGGAAGGGGATCTGCGCGAGCACACCGAGCAGATAGATCGCCAACGTCGGCCAGTTCCACGCACCGTACCGGCCCTTCGGGTCGTACAGGGCGGGGATGTCCACCCGTTCGCGGCTGACCAGGTAGTAGTCGACCAGGTTGATGGCGCTCCACGGGGTGAAGACCATCAACAGCACCAGGACGAAGTTCTTGAAGTTGTTGAGGAAGTCCGCGCTGGCCAACAGGGCCACCAGCACCGAAGCCACGATGAACACGCAGATCCAGACCGCCCGCCACATCGCCGGGATCACGGCCGAACGTTGGAAGGCCGACACCGTGGTCAACATCGTCATCGAACCGCCGTACGCGTTCAGGGTGTTGACGGTGAGCTTGCCGATCACGATGACCAGGTAGAGCACGATCGCGATGGCGCCCCCGCCGGAGAGATCCCCGAGGAAACCGACCTGGTTCTTCAGGAAACCCGACCCGGGCACCGAGGCGATCAGCACACCCAGGGCCATCGACCACGACGACCCCAGCACGCTGCCGGAGAAAGTCGCCCAGAAGGTCACCCGGTCCGGGGTGTCCTGCGGCAGATAACGCGAATAGTCCGCCACATAAGGGCCGTACGTGAGCTGCCAGCCGGCGCCCAAGGAGATCGCCAGCAGGAAGGTCACGATGTCGAACGAGGGCGCCGTGAAGAAGGAGGCCACGTCGTGGGAGGTGAACAGCTTGTACGCCAGCCACAGCCACCCGGCGATACCGGTGACGGTCGCCACCCGGCCCAGGGCGTGGATCCACCGGTATCCGACGATGGCCACCACCGCGGTGATCACCCCGAAGACCACGATGCCGAAGGCCGGCGAGCTGGCCCCGACCATCCGGTTGATGGCCTGCCCAGAGAGCACCGTCCCGGTGGACGCGAAACCCAGGTACATCAGGACCACCAGGACCAGAGGCACGATCGCCCCGACCACCCCGAACTGGGCCCGGCTCGAGATCATCTGCGGCAGACCCAACCTCGGCCCCTGCGCCGAATGCAGGGCCATCACCGCGCCGCCGAGCATATTCCCCAGGGTCAACCCGATGATGGCCCACAGCGCGTCGGCACCGAAGACCACGGCCAAGGCGCCGTCGACCAACGCGGTGATCTGCATATTCGCGCCGAACCACAGGGTGAACTGACTCATCGGCCGACCATGTCGTTCACCAGCGGGGATGACGTCGATGCTGCGGCGTTCCACGCCGGAGGGGGCGGCCTTCATGGGTCCTCCTGAAGGTGAACAGAGGCGACGGGCCCAACGGTCCCGGGTGACGTCCATGTCGTCGGTCACTGACGTAGTGTGCACGCTGCCGCGACGAATCGCATACGACGACCAGGAACGATCCGGCCGTTCCGATTCCTCCCGCATCGTCCGGGCGCCCCGCCGCCCGTGGACCGCCCGCACCGGGACACCCCGCGACGCCGGACGCCGCCGGCCCGGGCCGCCCTGGCAGACTGCGGACATGCGCGCCGTAGCCATCGACCGTTTCGGGTCGCCCGAAGAGATGCACATCGTCGACCTGCCCGTGGCGGACCCCGGCCCCGGAGAGGTCCGGGTCCGGGTCACCGCCGCCGGGGTGAACCCGCTGGACTACAAGATCCGGGACGGGTCCTCCGGCCTGGTGAAGGATTTCGGACCGGACGACTTCCCCCTGGTCCTCGGCCGTGAATGCTGCGGCGTCGTGGACGCCGCCGGACCGGACAGCGACCTCGCCGTCGGCACCCGCGTCTTCGGGATGGCCCCGCTACGGCATCGAGCCGGCTGCTACGCCGACTACGTCGTCCTCCCCGCCGACTGCCTGGCCCCCGCCCCCGAGGGCGTCGACGACCACCTCCTCGCCGGGACGGCCCTGGCCGGGCTGACCGCGTGGACCGCCGTCCACGACCTGGCGAAGATCACCGCCGGTGACACCGTGCTGGTGCACGGGGGCGCAGGCGGCGTCGGCCAGTTCGTCGTCCAACTGGCCGTCGAAGCCGGAGCCACCGTCTACGCCACCGCGAGCGCAGGCAAGAGCGACCTGATCGAGTCGTGGGGGGCGGTGCATGTCGACTACACCGGTGCCGACTTCACGACGGCGACCCCTCACCCGGATGTCATCGTCGACGGGGTCTACTTCGGCACGTACGGGCCGTCGATGGACCACCTCAAGGAGGGCGGAAGGTTGGTGATCCTGCCGTCGCTGGCCGACCTGGACCCGGCTCGCCGGCGTGGGATCGACGTGTCCGTGCCCGCGATCGTCCCGGATCGTTCCCGGTTGGTGGCCTTGGCCGAGCGGGTGGCCGACGGGCGGCTCACCGTCGAGGTGGGGCATGCCCTGCCGTTGGCGGAGGCTGCCGAGGCGCACCGGATCGTGGAGGACGGTCACGCGCGCGGCAAGGTGGTCCTGAGCGTCACGACCGGCGGCTGAGAGGATCTCGCCCCGGCTGGCCGTCGGGCCTCGCGTCACCCGGTGCGAGGCCCCGCGCCACCTCAGCTCGACGGCGGCGCAGGCAGAGCCGGTTCCGTCAGACGACCGGCTCGGACACCTCCGGGGTGCGGTGCGTCGCGGGCCGTTCGGCGGTGTCGCGCCACCACGCCCATCCCGCGAGACCTGCGATCACGATGAACGACCAGCCCGGTGGGATCACCCCGAATGTCGAACCCATCGCGGCCCCGTCCGCGCCGATATTCAGCTGGCCCGCAGCCGCGGCGACACCCGCTCCCGTGACCGCGAACGCCAGGACCCGGCGGGGCCGTGGCACCGCGACGATCACCCCGGCGAGCACGAGACAGGCCACCGCCCCCAGGAAGCCGAACGGGTCGACATTGCCGGGGACGGTGCGTCCGCCGAGCATGAAGGTGATCAGGCCGTGGAGAAGCGCGGTCACGGCCGCGCCCCGAAGCATCACCGTACGGGCCGTGGCACCGCCGTCCCGGACCACCTGCACGACGCGCGTGAAGCAGAGCAGGAGCACCGAGACGGTCGGTATGACCAGACCGATGACGAAGATCCCTTCTCGGTCGGTTGATGTCCCGCCGCGGGGATCGAGCACGCGAGCGGTGAGCGTGAGCACCGTCAGCGCCCCCCATTGGAGCAAACTGGCGGAGGCGTGCGTCATGACCGCACCCCAGCCCAGCGCCAGCCGCGCGCGCCAGGCGATCGCGACGATGATCAGGACCACTGCACTCGGGATGAACATGATCACGGCCATGACGGCACCGCCGCCGCCACCCATGGCCACGGCCAGGATGACCATCATGATCAGCGCCTGGGTACGGGCCAGGATCAGCACCGCGGCTGCGGTGCGCAGCAGCCGCCGCTGCAGCCGGACGTCCGACGACGGCTCGGGGGCCGTCGCGGACCCGTCATCGCCCGTGGCCGCCGTCTCCTGAACGACGCCTCCCGGGGGTGCCGGCTCGGCGGGTCCGGTCTCGCTCCCGTGCGGGGCTGCCACCGGAGAGTCCGCGGAGCGGTACACCAGCAGGATTGTCCAGGCGGCGGCCAGCAGCCCACCGATGATCGTCGGCCCCAGCTTCGAGAACGTGCCGAGCTGCTGCGCCGCCAGGACCGACCGCAGCAGCGGCAGGATCGTCGCCAGGGCGCCGAGTGCGGCGGTGATCTGCCATGGACCGCCGCGGCGGTGAATCGCCATGGCGAAGCCTGCGGGAAGGACCGCCAGGCCGTGCAGCAGAGACGGCGGCACCGCGGCATTGGACTGGGCGGCCGAGTACAGCAGGGTTTGGAGCAGAGCGTGCGCTGTCACCCAGCCCAGCCCACCCCAGGCGACCTCCCACGACCACCGCCCGGCGTCGTGGAGCAGGCCTTCCCGAAGTCTCGGGTGCAGCAGGAGTGCGAGAGCGACGACGTACAGGGCCAGGGAGACCGCATCAGGCAACACCCACCGACCGGGCGCTTTAGAGCCGCCGAAGGGCAGGAAGAGCAACCACAGGATCTGATAGGTCGCATGGGTCACGACAGCGGTGGCGAGCGCTCCCCATCCGAGGCGGGCCCATCCGGGCCGTAGCAGCAGCACCGCGGAAGCGACCGACACGGCAAGCCCGGCCAGGGCCGGCGGGAGCCACGCGCTCACCAGGTACGCCGGGTTCGCGAGGGAGCTCATCTGGACAAAGTCGGATCCGGCACGACACAGTTCCGCGAGCACCACCAAGACGGCGACGGCCCAGCTGAGACCGGTCATCGCCGGTGGCCGGGTCGACGGCTGACTCTCCCCCGCCCTCTCGTACGCATCGTTTCCGCTGCTCATGCTGCCCCCCTCTGGTGCGTCGCGCCGACGCTGGCGCCAGGACAGTGTGTCACGACAAATGTCGAGAGAGTGAAGTTTTCAGTCATTCACCCCTGGTCGGCAGGCAGGATCGGCAGGCGTTCCTCGTCGGGACTGGCGAACGGCTCGGCGACGGCGGCCACGGCAGGTTTCAGGTCGAGCCACCATTGTTCGCGGGGGCGGCGGTTCGCCCGGTCGACGTCCTCGTCGAAATGGGCCAGTGGCCGACGTTCGGTCTCCCCGACCATGTAACCCAGATAGCGGCCCTCGGCCGTCCCGGCTTCCAACTGGCCGGACAGGTCGTCGATCGCCTCCTGGACGAGCCGGGTCGCCAGGAGCCGGTCGAAGGCCGAGGGGCTGCCGCCCTGTTGAAGATGTCCGAGCACGGCCTGGCGGACGTCGAACAGGTCGGCGCCCTCCTGTTCGAACAGGCGGGCGAGGAAGTCGGTGGTGTACATCTCCGAGGCCTCCTCGTTGCGCACGGCCAGGAAGAGTCGCCGCCCGTCGCGGAAGGCATCCAACATCCGGTCGACGTCGCTCTGCAGATCGGACAGGGTGATGCCCTCCTCGTGGAGGTAGACCCGTTCGGCGCCGCCGGCCAGGCCGGACATGAGCGCCAGGTAACCGCACCGGCGCCCCATCGTCTCCACGACGAAGCAGCGCCGCGCCGCCGAGGCGGACTGTTTGATGCGGTCCATCGCCCAGACGATGTTGTTCAGTGCCGTGTCCGCGCCGATGGACAGTTCCGCGCCGGGGCAGTTGTTGTCGATGGTGGCCGGGACGCAGACGATGGGGATCGCGAAGGCCGGATAGCGTTCGCGTTCGCGGACCAGCAGTGCGGCGGCCTCGTAGGCGTCATATCCGCCGATGAGCAGCAGGGCGTCGATCTCGTGTTTTTCGATGGCCCGCCCGATGGAGTACAGGTGTTCGATGCCGGGCACGGTGCGGCGGGTTCCCAGTTCGGCGCCGCCGTCGCCGACCCATCCTTCGGCGTCTCCCCAGCTCAGCGGGCGGATATCTCCGTCGAGGAGTCCTTTGAAGGAGCCGTGCACCCCGACCATGTCGAGCCCGGCGTCGATGCCCAGGCGGACGGCGGCCCGGGCTGCGGTGTTCATGCCCGGGGCGAGCCCGCCGACGTGCATGATCGCCACCCTCTTGGCGCCGTGGTGGGCGCGGGCGGTGTCCTCGTCGGTGGGTGGGCGGCTCATGGTGGCGAAGACGTCGACCATCCGTCGGAAGCTCCCGCCGCGGGCCGCCATCGCTTTCTCGTAGTCACCGGCGGCGATGTGGTCGGCCACGGCTCTGGTCGCGGCGACCGATTCGACCAGGGGGATCCGGGCGAGCCGGTTGTGCCGCACCCCGAGCACGTGGGCGGTGGACTCGGCGGTGGCCTCGAGGACCTCGTGGACGGCGGCGTAACCCAGCAGGGTCGACATCCACCGGTCGTAGGCGCTGGGGCTTCCACCGCGTTGGACGTGTCCGAGGATGGTGACCCTGGTGTCCTCGCCGAGTCGTTCGGCCAGGATCTCCTTGACCTGTTCGGCTTTGATGGGATTCCCGTGGCGGTCCTGTGCCCCCTCGGCGACCAGCACCATCGAGTCGCGTCGGCCGGCGGCACGTCCGGCCCGGAGTTTGACGCACAGGTCGTCCTCCCATCCGTCCTCGGGCGGATTCTCCGGGATGAAGACGTAGTCGCAGCCGCCGGCGATCGCCGCCATCAACGGCAGGTATCCGCAGTGACGCCCCATCACCTCGATGACGAAGCTGCGCTGGTGGGAGGCCGCGGTGGAGGAGATCGCGTCGATGGCGTCGACGATGCGGTGCAGCGCGGAATCAGCGCCGATGGTCATGTCGGTGCCGACCATGTCGTTGTCGATGGAGCCGACCAGCCCGGCGATCATCAGGGACGGATGTGCCGCGGCGGTCTCCGGGGTGATCTCACCGCGGGCGACCAGTTCCTCGACGAGTCCGGGCCAGTTGCGGCGGAACTCGTTCGTCCCGGTGAGCGAGCCGTCGCCTCCGATGACGACCAGCCGGTCGATGCCGTGGGCGAGGAGATGGCGGGCTGCCCTGAGCTGTCCTTCCCGTTCGCGGAAGGCCTGGCAGCGGGCCGTCCCGATGAGCGTCCCCCCGCTGTTGAGGATGTTGCTGACGTCCTCCCACCCCATCGGGCGGATCCCGTCGCCGCCGTCGACCGCGCCCTGCCAGCCTTCGGTGATGGCGTAGACCTCGACGCCCAGGTGGATACCGGTCCGCACCACGGCGCGCACGGCCGCATTCATGCCCTGGGCATCTCCGCCGCTCGTCAACACGCCGATCCGGGGCGGGGCGTCCTGCGCGGCACGGTTGCCCGCCGCGATGTCCTCCCCTGGCCCGGCCGGCCCTTCCGCGGAGGCCGGTACGGTCTGCTCGGACATGCGGAACCCTCCTGGTGTGCTCACGTCGTCGTCCAGCGCGCATCCGGTGCGATGCCGTTCCGTCCATCATGCCCCGAGGGAGCCGTCCGGGGCCTGCCGACCCAGGATCGAAGCAGCTTCAAGGACCTTGGGGGATAACGAAGTAGCTACAGAGGCGGGAGAATGGTCCTCGGCTGGGTAACTTCTGATCGAAGGATCGGACCAGAAGCGCAGATCCGGTCTGGCGGCCAGCGAATCGCAGCACGGGGGAGGCCCCGGAGCACTGCACTCGCTATCGTCATGAACGAACATATTCGCCGGGCCGTACGGGCCCGTGAGGAGGGAACAATCCATGGCGATCGCCAACCCTGAGGGACGAACCCCTGCGCATGAATCCTCCTCGGCTGCCGGGCGGGTCGCCGCCAGGGAGTACGAACCGACCATCGGGGCGCTCGTCCACGATGTCCTGGAGGACGTGTCCATCCTCATCCGCAAGGAGATCCAGCTGGCCAAGTCGGAGGTGACGGCCGACGCCAAGAAGGGCGGAATGGGTGCCGCCTTCTTCGTGGTCGCCGGGGTCTTCGCCTTCCTCGGCCTGATCTTCCTGCTGCACTCCTTCGCCCGGACGATCGCGGTGTGGCTGCCGGTCTGGGCGGGGTACCTGATCGTCGCGGTGATCCTCTTCGCCGGGGCGGCCGTGGCTGCTCTGATCGGGAAGAACCAGTTGAGCAAGGTGAAGGGCAAGCCGGAGCGCACGATCGTCACCTCCAAGGAGACGGTCGAGGTCGTGAAGAAGGCAGCCCAGGGCTGAACCGGTCTCACCGGGGCCGGGGGTGCGCGGGGAAGGAATCGCGATGAGCAGAGATCCCTCCCTCGTCCTGTTGCCCGGTCCCTGGGAGCACCGCTATGTGGCCGCCAACGGGGCCCGTTTCCATGTCGCTTCGGCCGGGGACGGGCCCCTGGTGCTCTTCCTGCACGGCCTGCCCCAGTTCTGGTGGGCCTGGCGGCATCAACTGACCGGCCTGGCCGAGGCCGGATATCGGGCGGTCGCTCTGGACCTGCGCGGGTACGGCGCCTCCGACAAACCTCCGACGGGATACGACGGGTACACCCTGGCCGCCGATGTCGCCGGGGTGGTGCGCTCCCTCGGGGAGACCGACGCGGTGATCGTGGGCCACGGGTTGGGCGCCTGGCTGGCCTGGACGATGCCGTCGTTGCAGCCCGAGTCGGTGCGCGGTCTGGTCGTGCTCTCCGCCCCGCATCCGGCGGAGTTCTCCTGCGGGTTGAGCCTGCTGCGTCACCGGGTCGCGCATCGGACGGTGAACCGTTTGGAGCGTGGTTTCCCCTCCGAGCGGACGTCCCCCCGGGGCCCGGCCCGGGTCCAGGAACTGTTGACCTCGTGGCGGGGGGACGACCGGTCCTGGCCCACGGTCGAGGAATGCGCCCGGTACTCAGAAGCGATGTCCATCCCGTTCGTGGCCTCGTCCGCGGCGGAAGGTTACCGGTGGGTGCTGCGTTCTCGGGTCCGTCTGTCGGCGCGGGCCTACCGTCGCGCGGTCTACCGGCCGGTCCCGGTGCCGGTGCTCCAGTTCCACGGCACCCAGGACAGGGTCTGTTCCCCGGAGTGGGCTGCGCGCAGCCGTCGTTGGGTGGACGGCCGGTATCTGTGGCGGCCGGTGGACGGGGCCGGGCACGCCCCGCACGAACAGGCGCCGGAGGTGGTCACCGAGGAGATCCGGCGTTGGTTGGACCGGGCGATGTCCGCCCGGGAGGACGGCCAGGACGGGGGCCCCGACGGGAACGGCCCGGTCCGGCCCTGATCCGCCGGGCGGTCCGCTCCGTCGGCCCTCAGCCCCCGGTTTTCGTGCAGTTCCCGGTGCTGACCTCCGGGGAGTTCCGGTTCACGCTCTTCAGCACGGGCCGGGCCTCGTCCAGGGTCAAGGCGTAACCGGTCTCCTTGTCGTCCAGTGATCGGGCGAAGACGACCCCGGTGACGCTGCCGTCCGGGGCTAGCAGGGGCCCGCCGGAGTTCCCGGGCCGAACGGTCGCCAGCAAGGAGTACACCTGCCGTTGGACGGGGCTGCTGCCGTAGATGTCGTCCCCGTGGGCTTCGAGGATCTCGCGGATCCGGGCGGCGTCGACCTTCAACGGGCCGCCCAGGGGGTAGCCGGCGACCACCGCCGATTCCCCGTTCTCCAGCGAACGCCCCAGCGGGAGCGGCTGGTTGCGCAGATTGTTGACCGACAGGACGGCCAGGTCACGTTTGGCGTCGAAGGCCACCACCTTGGCCGGCAGCGAACTGTTGCCGGTCCGGACCCGCACATTCTTCGACCCGGCGACGACGTGCGCATTGGTCACGACCATGCCCGGGGAGTAGACCCAGCCGGTGCCTTCCTGGGAGCGGGCACAGGCCGGGGCCGAGGCGTCGATCCGCAGCACCGAGTTCACCGCCTTCTGGATCGCCGGGGAGGTCGCGACGGTCGGGTCGACCCCGGCCACCGGCCGGATCGGTTCGGCACCGATGGTGGAGAACACCCGGGGGAATCCGTAGGCGTCGAGCGTCGTCTTGACCTCGCCGAGGACCTGCTCGCTGGTGGCGGGCATCGCCGAGTCGATGGCGGCGACCACCCGGGACTGTCCGATCCCCTTGGCCAGGTCGCCCGGGACGACGACCCGCAGCACCCCGACGGTGAACCAGGCCGTGGCCGAGGTGACGGCGACGGTGAGCACCGCCCCCAGCACGGAGTCGACGACCCCCAGCCCGGAACGGTCCAGGCCGTGGGCGAGCTGCGCGACGACCCGGACGAACAACCCTTGGACCACCAGGGCCAGGAAGAGCGTCCCCCCGACCAGGACGGCCGGTCGGAAGGCCGCCGGCGAGTCGGGCACCCACAGGGCCACGTATCCCGGCAGCAGCCACAGCCCGATGGCGGCCCCGACCAGGAAGCCCGCGGCGGACACGAAGGTCACCAGCAGGCCCCGTCGATAACCGGCCAGGGCCCCCGAGGCGAGCAGGAGCAACAACAGGATGTCCACCATGACGCCGACGTTCACCGGGTCTCCTCCGTGGTCCGGGTGCGATCGGTCGGCAGCGGTGGCCCCGGCCGGGGCACCTCACGTTCGACCGTGGGATCCCACCCGCCGGGGTCGATCCCGGCCAGGTCGAGGGTCGCGGTCAGCAGGGCCGCGGTGAATCCCCAGATGAACAGGCCGTCGACCGTGTAGGCGGGCGAGCGGTAACCGCTCGGGTGGACGGCGGTGAACCGGTTCCGGGGGGTGGTGAGTTCCGCGACAGGCACCCGCACCACCCGTTCTACCTCCTCCGCGCTGTGCGCGTACACCGGTGTGGGCCGTTCCCACCATCCCAGCACCGGGGTCACCGAGGAGTTCGAGGCGGACAGGAAGAGTTCGGGCAGCTCGCCGAGGATCTCCACCCCGGAGGGGTCCAAGCCGATCTCCTCGTGGGCCTCCCGCAGCGCCGCGCCGACGGGGCCGTCGTCGTCCGGGTCGATCCGCCCGCCGGGGAAGGAGACCTGTCCGGCGTGGCTGCGCAGGTGGGCGGTGCGCTGGGTCAGGACGACGTCCTCCCCGCCTGCGGGGTGGGGGCCGTAGAGCATCAGCACTGCCGCTCTCCTCCCTCGATGCCGGGGCGGGGGCATATGTCTGGAGAAATAGTCCGATTCCTTTGCTCGTACGGCGAGGAGGACGTCGTCCATCCAGGACGGTGGTCCGCCGGTCACGCCGGGGCACCGGTGGCGACCGGCCCCGGTTTCACGAGCGCGGCGGCTCTCGCCGGGTCGGTCTCTCCGATGCCGTGGGAAGGGCACAGGGACGCCACCGTGCAGGCGCCACAGGCCGGACGACGGGCATGACAGGTGCGTCGTCCGTGGAAGATCAGCGTGTGCGAGAGCATGGTCCACTCCTTGCGGGGGAAGAGCGCCCCCACCTCGGTCTCGACCACGACCGGGTCCTCGGCCGTGGTCCATCCGAACCGGCGGGCCAGTCGTCCGACGTGGGTGTCGACGGTGATACCGGGGACGCCGAAGGCATTCCCCAGGACGACATTGGCGGTCTTGCGTCCGACGCCGGAGAGCGCGACGAGCTCTTTCAGACGACCCGGCACCCGTCCGTCGTGTCGGGCGAGGAGTTCCGCCGACAGTTTCAGCAGGGCGTCGGCCTTGTTCCGGTGGAAACCGATGGGCCGGATGATCTCTTCCAGCTCCGTCCGGTCGGCAGCGGCCAGTGCGGTGGCATCAGGATATGCGGCGAAGAGTGTCGGTGTGACGCTGTTGACCCGGACGTCCGTGGTCTGGGCGGACAGGACGGTCGCGACCAGCAGTTGGAAGGGGTCTGCGAAATCCAGTTCGCAGTGGGCCTCCGGATAACGCTCCTGCAGGAGACGGTGGATCCGACGTGCCCGACGCACCCGGGCCTGCGGGCTCGGCTCCCCTGTGCGTCCGGTGACCGCCGTACCGGCTGTCATCGTGTTCTCCCCCTTGTTTTTCCCCCGGTCGTCCCTTGCGCGGCTTCTACGGCTTTCGAGACCTTGCTCCCCGCCATGGGGAAAGGCTACGCCGACGGCCTGAACGGGACCTATCCGTCCGCTGGGTGTCCTCCGGCGGGGCCGGGGTGCGTCGGCGCATCCGTACCGACGACATATTCGGACAGATGTCTTGACGAGTTCCGGCGGGACCCACGTGATCTGGCGCACAGCTGTGGCAGAGTAGGGGTCGTGGACAACGCTGTGGTGAGACGCTCCCCCCTCTTTGCCGCCCTGAACGACGACGACGTCGAGGCCCTGCGCACCACGATGTCGGAGACCAGCCTCCAACGAGGCGACGTCCTCTTCCGCGAGGGGCAGCGCGGAGACAGTCTGTACGTCATCGTGTCGGGGAAGATCAAGCTCGGACGCTCCAGCACCGACGGCCGGGAGAACCTCATGGCGATCCTCGGCCCCGGTGAGATGTTCGGCGAGCTCAGCCTGTTCGACCCGGGACCGCGCACGGCCACGGCCACGGCCGTCGCCGACACCGAACTCATCGGCATGGGCAACGAGTCCCTCCACGAGTACCTGAAGGACCGTCCCGCGGTCTCCCTGACCTTGTTGGCCTCCCTGGCCCGCCGGTTGCGCCGCACCAACGACTCGGTCGCCGACCTGGTCTTCACCGATGTCCCGGGGCGGGTCGCCAAGGCTCTGCTGGATCTCGCGAACCGGTTCGGTCAGCCTGCCGACGAGGGTGTCCTCGTCGCCCACGACCTCACCCAGGAGGAGCTGGCCCAACTGGTGGGCGCTTCCCGGGAGACGGTCAACAAGGCTCTGGCCGATTTCGCCTCCCGCGGCTGGTTGCGTCTGGAGGCGCGCGCGGTGGTCCTGCTCGACGTCGACCGTCTGTACCGTCGTTCTCGTTGATCCTTCGTTGCCGTCGATCCGTCGGGCCGGGTGTCCGGCCAGGTGGGTGGACCGTCGGTGTGCTGGCCGGTTCTCGGCGGGGCGGTCATCCGAGGTCCTCGACCCCCAGGTAGGCGAGCTGGGCGCGGACGGAACGGGCTGCGGCGGGGCGTAGCGCCGGGTCGATGTCGGTGTAGACGCGGTCGACGACCTGGTCGACGCCGGTCGCTCCCTGTTCGAGGGCGGTGCGGATCTGTTCGAGGCGATCGAGGCGGTGGCGCCGGTAGGCGTGGACGACCTCCGCGGCGTGGGCGATGGGTCCGCCGTGGCCGGGGAGGAGGTCGGTGACCTGGCCGTCGTCGACGAGTCCGGCGATCTTCTCCAGGCTGAGGAGATATTCGGCGAGGCTTCCGTCCGGCCAGTCCACGACGCTGGTTCCCCAGCCCAGGACGGTGTCCCCGGTGAGCAGGGCGCGGTCGTCGGCCAGGAGGTAGCTGACGGAGTCGCCGCTGTGTCCCGGGGTGGCCACGACGTGCAGTTCGAGTCCGCATTCGCGCAGGACGTCGCCGTCGGCGAGGTCGTGGCGTCCGTCGCCGATGGCCTGAACGTGGCAGTGGGCGAGGTCAGCGAATCGGTGTGCTCCGGCGGCGTGGTCGTGGTGCCGGTGGGTGAGCAGCACCCGGGAGACGTGGCGTTCCCCGATGCGGGCGAAGACCTGTCGGAGGTGTTCTTCGTCGAGCGGTCCGGGGTCGACGACGAGGCAGTTCTCGTCGTCGGGGGCGGCGAGGATCCAGGTGTTGGTGCCTTCGAGGGTCATCGCGGAGGGGTTGGGGCAGACGATGCAGTCGACCCGGTCGCTCCAGCGGCCGCCGGTCCAGGTGCCGTGGGCCCAGCGGGGTGGTCGGGCGACGAGTTCACCGGTCGGTCGGTCCGGTCCGGTCATGGTGTTCTCCCGTTCTGCGGGTGGGTGGGGTGGGGTCGGCCGGGGTGACGCGGTGGGCGACGATCTCGTATCCGTCGGCGGTCGGGGTCGGGACGGCCAGGACGGCGGGGACGACGGCGGTGGGGTCTTGGTGCCGCCACCATTCGGCGGCGGTCCGGGCGGGACCGTCGAGCAGGGCGTCGAGGCGGGCCCGGGTGGGTGGGAGGATCTGTGCCTGGCCGGCGTGGACTTCGGCGAGGAGGTCGGCCGGGCGGACCCAGCGGGCGTCGTCGGCTTCGGTGCAGTTGCCGTCGGGTCGTTGGCCTGCGGGCAGGAGGGCGGCGAAGAAGCGGGTGCTGTAGCGGCGGGGTTCGTATTCGGGGGTGATCCAGTGGTCGACGGCGCGCAGCAGGTCGGTGCGCAGGACGAGGTCGTTCTCGGCGAGCAGGTCGGGGAAGGTGCGTCGGTGGGCGACGAGTTCTTCACGGGCGGTGGCCCACCGGGGGGTGTCGAGGTCGGCGACGACGTGTTCGGGGTCGGGCCCGGCGAGGAGGACTCCGCATTCTTCGAAGAGTTCGCGGGCCGCGGCGACGACGAGTGCTGCCGCGGCGTCGGGGTCGGGCAGGTCGAGGATGTGTGCCCAGGTCGGCGGGTCGGGTCCGTGCCAGGCTGGCGGCGGGTGGTGGTCGGCGGGGTCGACTCCGCCGCCGGGGAAGACGTAGGTGCTGGGCGCGAAGAGCATGGTGGCGGCTCGGCGGATCATGAAGACCTCGAGTCCGCCGGAGGTCCGGTCGGTGCCGGTGTGGTCCGGGACGGTCCGGTCGCGCAGGAGGACGACGGTGGCGGCGTCGCGGGGGTGGACGGCGGTGGCGCCGCTGTTCTCCCAGGAGCGGACCTGGTCGGTCCGTTCGCCCGGCAGGGGGTAGCGGCGGCCACCGTTCATCGGGTCACTCCTCGGTGAGGGCGACGATCATCTCCACCTCGACGGGTGCGTTCAGCGGGAGGGCTGCCACGCCGACGGCGCTGCGGGCGTGGGCTCCTTTGTCTCCGAAGGCTTGGGCGAGCAGTTCGGAGGCCCCGTTGATCACGACGGGTTGGCCGGTGAACCCGGGGGCGCTGGCCACGAAGCCGACGACCTTGATCACCTGGGCGACCTTGTCCAGGTCGCCGATCACCGATTTCACTGCGGCGATGGCGTTGAGGGCGCAGGTGCGGGCGAGTTCCTGGGCCTGTTCGGCGGACAGGTCGGCGCCGACCAGGCCGGCACCGGCGAGTTCACCGGCGACCAGCGGGAGCTGACCGGAGGTGTAGACGCGCCGTCCGTCCTGGATCGCCGGGACGTAGGCGGCTACGGGTGCGGCCACCTCGGGGACGGTCAGGCCCATCGCGGCGAGGCGTTCTTCCACCTGGCTCATGGATCAGTTCTCCTTCGGACGTTTGAAGTAGGCCACGAGGTTGCCCTCGGCCATGGTCACTACCTGAACCAGTTCCCATCCGTCCTCGCCCCAGGTGTTGAGGATGGCCTGGGTGTTGTGGATCAGGACCGGCGTTGTTGCGTACTCCCACCTCGTCATATCTGTCAGCCTACTGGGCGGCACCGGGCCGGGGGTGGAGCGGCGGGTGCTGTCGGCCGCGTCGATCGTTGTGAGCTGCAGCGCAGGACGTGTGGGGGTGGCTCTCCTAGACTTCAGTCATGCCGGACATCGCTGGGACGCCTGGTGGACGGGGCCCGACGTCGGACTGGCCCGGTGTGCGCCTGCACGTCGTGACGGGGAAGGGCGGCACCGGGAAGACGACGGTGGCGGCCGCGTTGGCCCTGGCGTTGGCCAGTCTGGGGCGCCGGGTGCTTCTGGCGGAGGTGGAGGGGCGTCAGGGGTTCAGCCAGGCGTTGGACGTGCCGCCGTTGCCGTGCACCGAGCGGTTGATGTTGAAGGTGTCCGGTGGTGGGGAGATGTGGGGGTTGGCGGTCGACGCGAAGGCAGCCCTGGTGGAGTACCTGGAGCTCTTCTACCACCTGGGTCGGGCGGGTCGGGCCTTGGAGAAGGTGGGGGCCATCGATTTCGCGACGACGATCGCGCCGGGGGTCCGGGACGTCCTGTTGATCGGGAAGGTCTACGAGGCGGCGCGGCGGCGGGCTGATCGGCCGTTGCCGGACGGTTCGCCGGACTGGCATTACGACGCGGTCGTTCTGGATGCCCCGCCGACGGGGCGGGTGGGGCGTTTCCTGGGGGTGAACCAGGAGGTTGCCGATCTGGCGAAGGTGGGTCCGATCCGTAGTCAGGCCGATTCGATCACGAAGTTGTTGCGTTCGGGGTCGTGTGCGGTGCATCTGGTGACTCTGTTGGAGGAGATGCCGGTGCAGGAGGCGGTGGATGCGGTCGCCGAGCTGCGGGCCGCGGGGCTTCCGTTGGGGGCGGTGGTGGTGAATCAGGCCCGTGATCCGTTGTTGGCGCCGCAGGAGTTGGCGCAGTTGTCCGAGGGGCGGGTCGACCGGGAGGCCTTGTCCCGGGTGTTGTCGGCGTCGTCGGCGTGGCCGGGCCCGTTGCCCGGTGAGTCGGTCGACGGGGTGGAGGGGTGGTCGGCCGGTTCGATGGAGGCGCTGGTGGCGCAGGGTGTGGCTCATGCGGACCGGATGCGTCTGGAGAACGAGCAGTTCGCCGTGGTGGAGTCCTTGGGGCGTCCGGTCTATGTGTTGCCTCCGCTGCGGGAGGGGATGGACGCGACGGGTATCCGGGTGCTTGCGCAGGAACTGGCTGATCAGGCGTCCTGGTGAGAGAGGTGGTGGGGTGATGGTGTCCGGGTCGCGGGTCGCGGATCATGGGGCGGCGCGTCCCGGTCATCGGGGCGGCCGGTCGGGTCGGGCCGGGGAGTCGTCGCCGGCTTTGGACGTCGATGCCCTGTTGGACGACCGGGGGACGCGGATCATCGTGTGCTGTGGGGCCGGTGGTGTGGGGAAGACGACGACGGCGGCGGCTTTGGGCTTGCGGGCCGCGGAGCGGGGGCGTCGCGCGGTGGTGTTGACGATCGATCCGGCGCGGCGGTTGGCGCAGTCCTTGGGTCTGGCCGAGTTGGACAACAGTCCGCGGGTGGTGCCGGGGGTCGACCGGTCGTCGGGTGGGTCCCTGGACGCGATGATGTTGGACATGAAGCGGACCTTCGACGAGGTCGTGCAGGCGCATGCGAAGCCGGAGAAGGCCGAGCAGATCCTCGCGAATCCCTTCTACCAGGCGTTGTCGAGTTCGTTCGCGGGGACGCAGGAGTACATGGCGATGGAGAAGTTGGGGCAGCTCCACGACCGGCGGGACGAGGCGGGTAGGCCGTTCTGGGATCTGGTGGTGGTGGATACTCCGCCGAGTCGGTCGGCCCTGGATTTCCTGGATGCTCCGGAGCGGTTGGGCAGTTTCCTGGACGGGCGGTTCATCCGGTTGATGATGGCTCCGGCGAAGGCCGGTGGCCGGGCTTACCTGCGGTTCGTGCAGGCGGGGATGTCGGCGACGGCGAGTGCGTTGTCGAAGATCCTGGGTGCGCAGATGTTGCATGACGTGCAGACGTTGGTGGCGGCTCTGGACACGGTTTTCGGGGGTTTCCGGGAGCGGGCGACGCACACCTATGCCTTGTTGCAGGACGAGGGGACGGCTTTCGTGGTGGTGGCTTCGCCGGAGCGGGATGCGTTGCGGGAGGCCGGTTATTTCATCGATCGGTTGGCGGCCGACGGGATGCCTTTGGCGGGGGTGGTGGTGAATCGGATGGCTCGGGTGGAGGTGTCCTTGTCCGCGGATGCCGCTGATCGGGCGGCGGATCGGTTGGAGGCGGTTCCGGAGTCGGACGAGGTCCGTCGGTTGGCTGCGGCGTTGTTGCGTCTGCAGGCGATGCAGGACGAGGTGACGACGCGGCAGCAGGCGGCGACCCGTCATCTGGCGGAGGGGCATCCGGGGGTGCCGATGGTGCAGGTGCCTTCGGCTGCGGTGGATGTCCACGATCTGGGTGCGCTGCGGCGGATCGGGGTGGATCTGGCGGCGGGGGCTGGGGCGTGACGGTCCGGGGTGTGCGGAGGGTCAGGCGGTGGCGCGGTTCTGCCGGTCGGCTTCGAAGAGCATCCGGAAGGAGGGGATGTTGGGGTGTCGACGCAGCATGGCTCGGCGTTCTCGTTCGGTCATGCCGCCCCAGACCCCGAATTCGGTGCGGTTGTCGAGGGCGTCCGCGAGGCATTCGGCGATGACGGGGCACCGTTGGCAGATCTGTTTGGCCTGCTGTTGGGCTGCCCCTTGCACGAAGAGTGCGTCGGGTGCTGATGCCCGGCAGGCTGCCAGGGGTGTCCACTCGACTATCCAGTTGGTCTGTGGCGTGTGCTGTTCTTGGGCGACTGTGCTCACCGTTTGCCTACCCTTGCCCGGGCCTGCTCTGGTCAGGCCGCCGACATGATGACAATTTGCACAGTAGGAACCCTGATGTGCCGTGCCCATCCCCCTAAAGAACCTACCCTTGTGGTCATAAAGAACTAGTCACTCGATGTAATCGGTTCCATCCTTCGGTGGAATCCTTTGCGGTTAACTGGCCGAGAACGCTTGTTGATCATGGATACTCAACGGGCGACGCGCATACTGGCCCACTGTGCCCCATGTCGGCCCGCCTCCACGCGTTGACATGGGGCACAGTTGGGACTACTTCGGGCAAAGTCTTTCCGGCCTGCGGGGCCCAGAAGGTACGCGATTCGTTACCCGCCCGGAAGGGGTCTCCTGCGTTCCCGCCTCCCCCACCCACGTACCCTTGACCATATGCAGCGCCGTGCCACCCGGTTCACCAACGTCCTCAATCTCATGGGCGCTTTCCTCGCCGCGTCAGTGGTCATGGGGTTCCTAGCCGCCGGCTTGGCGATCCCTCTGGTCGGCGGAGCCGGCGCCACGACCAAACTGGCCATCGGCACCTTCGAAGCACTGCCCAGCCAACTGACCACACCCGCCATCGCCCAGCAGACCCGCATCCTGGCCGCCGACGGCACCGAGCTGGCCACCCTCTTCAACGAGAACCGCTCCGTGGTCCCCCTGTCCCAGGTCTCCCCGATGATGCACAAGGCACAGGTCGCCATCGAGGACGAACGTTTCTACGAGCACGGCGGCGTCGACGTCCGCGGACTCATGCGCGCCTTCGTCTCGACGATGCGCGGCGACAAACAGGGCGCCTCCACCATCACCCAGCAGTACGTACGGCAGTCCTTGATCACGAATGCGCTGCGCAATGACAACCACGACGCCGCGGCCGCCGCCGAGCAGCGCAACGGCGTCTCCGGCATCATCCGCAAGCTCAAAGAGGCGAAGTACGCCATCGAGATCGAGAAGAAGATGAGCAAGGAACAGATCCTCGAGGGGTATCTGAACCTGGTCTTCTACGGCGCGAACTCCTACGGCGTGGAGGCCGCCGCCCAGCGCTACTTCAGCATCCCGGCGAAAAACCTCACCCTGGCCCAGTCCGCGATGATCGCCGGAATGGCCCAGCAGCCCACCGCGTACAACCCGCTGATCTACCCCCAGGCGGCCCTGAACCGCCGCAACGCCGTGCTGGACCGCATGGCCGCCGGGAACTTCGTCACCAAGGACGAGGCCGCCGAGGCCAAGGAGTCCCCGCTGGGGCTCAAGCCGCAGGACATCAAGACCTCCTGCGAATCGGCCGTCGACAAGTGGGTCTGCCTCTACGTGAAGTCCTGGTTGAAGAAGAATGTGCCCGCCCTGGGCGCCAACGAGGCCGAGCGGGAGAGCCGGCTGATGCACGGCGGGCTGACCATCCAGACCACCTTCGACATGAAACTCCTCAAGGAGAGCCGCCGCATCCTGACCGAATGGGTCCCGCCCAGCCAGGACAAGGAGGTCGGCAGCGCCTCCGCCGTCGTCGAACCGGGCACCGGGAAGGTGCTCGCCATCTCGCAGAGTTCGCAGCCCGGCAAGGAACTCATCTGGTCGGTCGACCATGAGTACGGCTCCTCCAGTGGCTTCCAGATCGGTTCGACCGCGAAGATGTACGCCGTCGTCGAAGCACTCAAGCAGGGAATGACCGCGAGCTCCTCGGTGAACTCCGCACCCAGCGGGACGGTGTACAACCAGGCCCGTTTCCGCGCCGCCGAGTGCAAGGCCATGGGTGGCCCCTGGCCGGTGCACAACGTGGAGGGTTCGGCCAGCGGAAATATGTCCATCCGGGCGGCGACCGTCGCCTCGGTGAACACCGCCTTCGCCGACCTGGCCACCAAGATCGGGGTGTGCAAGCAGAAGGCCACCATGAAGGACATGGGCCTGCACACCGGCAACGGCAAGCCCTACGGTGACTTCTCCCCCAGCATCATCCTGGGCGCGAACAATGCCTCCCCGCTGACGATGGCGGCCTCCTATGCCACCCTCGCCGCGAACGGCAAGTACTGCGAGCCCTACCCGGTCGAGTCGGTCACCCAGCACGACGGCAAGAAGCTCCCCCTGCGGATCGGTCAGTGCCGTGACTCCGGAGTGAGCGCCAAGGTCGCCCAGGACACCACCGACATCCTCAAGGGCGTCGTCTCCCCGAACAACCTCTCCGAGGGCCGGGATTCCGCCGCCAAGACCGGAACCTCCGACGGCAACGCCCAGACCTGGATGGTGGGTTACACCCCGCAGCGCTCCGCCGCGGTGTGGACCGGCCGTCCCAACAACAACAAGTCCATGCAGGGCATCCGCATCGGCAGCCGCTACTGGGGCAACCCGTACGGTGGCACGCTCTCGGGGCCCTCGTGGAAGAAGATCATGGACGCCGCCCACGTCGGACTTCCCAAAGCCCAGTTCAGCGGTTCGGCAGCCCATTCGAACAACCGGGTGGCGGTGCCCACCGTGACCGGGTCCTCCGAGGAGGACGCGAAGAAGACCCTCGAGGCAGCCGGCTTCAAGGTCACGGTCTCCTCCCAGAAGGAGACCACCACCGAGGTCGAACCGGGCACCGTGGCCCGCACCGATCCGCCGGCCGGCACCCAGATCAACAAGGGTGAGACGGTGAGCATCATCCTCGCCGCCGGCGGGGCACCGAAGCCGTCGGCCAGCGCCTCGGCCCGTCCGGGAGCGCCGGGAGCCCGTCCCGACGGCGCCGCCGGTGGCGGTGCGGCCGGTGGCGGTGCGGCCGGTGCCCCGGGCGCTCCTGGAGCTCCCGGAGGCGGCGGACGGGCCGGTATCGCCGGGGTTCCGCCCGGTGGCGCGGCCCCTGTGCCGGGGAGGCCGGCAGCTCCTGCGGCTCCGCCGCCCCCGCCGGTTCCGGTTCGCTGACCGGGCGGAGAGTCCTTCATCACGCCGGTGGCCCTGACGGATATGTCGTCCGTCAGGGCCACCGGTATGTCGGCGACCGTAGGGCGGGCGGGTCACCTTGTTCCTGGCTTCTCTGGGAGGATATGAGGCGATGAACACCTTGACGAAGACGGCCCTGTCCGTGGTGGGCGCAGGCGTCTCCTGCCTGGCCTATGCCTCACTCATCGAACGCAATGCCTTTGTGGTGCGCGAACGTTCGGCTCCGGTGCTTCCGCCCGGCGCCCGACCACTACGGATCCTCCAGGTGTCCGACATCCACCTGATGCCCGGGCAGCGCCGGAAGATCGCCTGGATCAAGGAACTGGCCCGACTACGCCCCGACATGGTGGTGAACACCGGCGACAACCTGTCCCATCCGCAGTCGGTCGAGCCGCTCCTGGAGGCGATGGCGCCCTTCCTCGACCTGCCCGGGGCCTTCGTCCTGGGGTCGAACGACTACTTCGCCCCGCGGCCGAAGAACCCGGCGATCTACCTGCGCCACCGATTGCGCATGCCCACCACCGCGCGGCTGCCCACCGACGAATTGGTCGCCGGGTTGCGTTCCCAGGGGTGGCTGGATCTCAACAATGTGCGCAGCCGGGTGGAGATCGCCGGGCTCGACCTGGAGCTGATCGGGGTCGACGACCCGCACATCCAGCTCGACCGCTACGACCGGGTGGCCGGGCCGGCCGACCCGTCGGCCGATCTGACCATCGGGGTGGTGCACGCCCCGTACCAGCGTGTTCTCAACGCGATGACCCGGGACGGCGCGGGGATGATCATCGCCGGGCACACCCACGGCGGGCAGATCGCGATGCCTTTCCTGGGGGCATTGGTCACCAACTGCGATCTCGACCGTCGTCGGGCCAAGGGGATGTCGCGGTGGTGGCCCGGGGCGAACGGGGCGCCCGACCGTGAGGCCCCGGAGAGCGCCGCCTGGATGCACGTCTCCGCAGGTTTGGGCACATCTCCTTATGCGCCAGCAAGATTCGCCTGCCGACCTGAGGCGACCCTGCTGACCTTGACTCCCCGCGACCGCTGAGGAGCGATCTGGACGCCCGCTCATCCCCGATTCGGAAGATCAATGCCTGATCGGCTAACATGAGTCGTCGCCGGTTCCTCCTAGGGTCAACCTGGGTCAGCACCCGGCGACCAGCCACGGGGTGTGGCGCAGCTTGGTAGCGCGCTTCGTTCGGGACGAAGAGGCCGCAGGTTCAAATCCTGTCACCCCGACCACCATTTTCCCAGGTCAAGTCGCTCTAACCGAGCAGTCACCCTCGGGCTCTGGACCGAAGTACAGCAGTAGCCAAGCGGCTCATCAGTCCAACGCCTCCCCCAGCCGACGACGCGCATCCCTCGTGGCATTCGAGGATGCCTTGGCATAGACCTCCATCGTGACAGCAATTGGTATGCCGCAGGACCCACATGATGGCTCGGGGGTGGACGTCGAAGTCGACCAAGAGCGTCGCGCGTGTACGCCGGGCGTCGTGGACATTCACGTTCCGCGCGCCCGGCCGCCGAACAGCGAGCGGTAAAGGCCCGGTTGAGCGAGCGGGAGTCGATCGGCGTTCCGTACTGTCCGGTGAACACGAGCGACGGGCCACGGGGCTTGCCCCGCCAGGCGATCCCGGCATCGCGGCGCTCCTCCTGCAGCAATCTCCGAGCCTCCAGCAGGCGGGCGACGATATCTGGGCAGAGACGAGTCCGAGACTTCGATCTTGGTCTCGCACCAGAGCAGTTCGCAGTCCACCCGCTGCAGCTGCCGCTCGATCACCGGCCCCCGAGTCGAGGTCGATGGCCTCCCACGTCAGCCCGAGCATCTCGCCCTGCTGGCCACAGCCATCGCCTGCGCTCTCATCTCAGCTTCCCTCCTATCGGCTAGCTATCCCTCAGACGCTAAGGCAGCCGCCAACGTAGGCGTGGCATTTCTACGCTATGCGACCGCACCCAGTCATGCCTAGTGTTACGTCGAGCAGGCGTCGGATGTCGGGCCTCGTCATTCATGAAGCAGCCACCGCGTACTCCGCATCCAACAAAGTAATTTTCGCGCTAGCGACGGCCTAGCCATACTCAGGATGGCAGCAACCCTAATGCGGGCCCCCACAAATCGTCTACCTTCTCAGGAAAAACATCGCACCACAAAGAAATGAAAGCTCGAGCCACAGTAGTTTCAGGCAGTAAGTCAAGATCCTCCCCCACTTGAGCGAAAATCAAATGGGGATCCCTATTAGTATTACTCCTATTCATGATAGAGGCACGCACTTTCGACTGGAAATGGGTGTCGAGCATTAGTCTTTGCGTCAGCTTTCCCAGCAAGTTCATACCATCTTCTAAGTTATTAGAGATGTCAAAAAAGATTGCCGACTCCGGATGGAAATCACCCGGACCGAAAGTCAAATCCGCACCCACCCTGTCGCCAAACGACACCTGTTTCGACTCGAAATTAGGCTGGACTCGCTTGTCGCCGTCGACAAGGGCAATAGCAGGAAAAGTTGATGTTGGATTCGCATTATGGAAGCGCGTGTGCTCCTTAGCGGAATCCGCACCACCCACCTTATGAATTTCGATCGATTGCAGCCTCACACCCTTTCTAGAAACCAGACTCCGCAAAGTGACCTCCGCCAAGAGCTCATCGAAACTATCTTCGGTAAAGACCGCCGCTTCGCAGGAAACCTCACCTGTCAATGTCCGAAGTGCCTCCACATCAAGCTTCCCCTGCGTGATTTTCCCTCGATAGCAGGACCAAATCGCATCGCCAGGAAGTGGTTCAAGTGCCGCATTCGAATGCGTCGTAAAAATCACCTGACTTGACTTACGCTTAGCTACTTCAATCAAGTATTCTACAAGTCGTCTGACCGCAACGGGATGGAGTCCATTCTCAATCTCCTCTATCAACATAAGGCAATCGTTCGGTGCCGCCTCAATCTGGCCCACGATTCTAATAATACTCGCCTCCCCCGCGCCGAAATGGAACTCTGAGTACCCAAGGTCAGGCTTTCCCTCGTCGCGCATAGCAAAAATCTCGGCAATTCCAGAATTAGCACTCACAGTCAGATACTTATCCGCCGGCTTCCCCAGAATTTTCTGAACGGCATCGATTACTGGCTGCTCAAAGACTTTCTCACTGTCGCTCTGAAAATCTGCGCCAACAAATTTACGAAGATCCTTGCGCTCGCTTGCCGGCAAGGTTCTATTTATCCCAATAACCACGACCGAACGCTTGAGTGCATCCCGATTCCATTTCGCCTTGAGATAGCTCGCCGTTCTATTTACCTGCGTACCGAGCTGAGATGACTGCCCCTGAGAGTCAAGAACAGAATATTCGATCTTCCAGTCACACATCGACTCGTCATATCGACCGCTTTTTGCAAAAAATCGCCGCGGGAGGACGTCTTTATAAATGAGGCCAGCCGCACCCAGGATTGTGGTCTTGCCTGCCCCATTGGGTCCGATGAGCGCAGTTACTGGGAAATCAAAACGAATGGACGCCTCAGTGAAGCTTCGTATCTTTACGAGTCGCATCGACTTAAGATATTTCGAATACTGCTCCTTACGCACCCGCTCAAGGAGCGCATTAATCGTGGACCCGCGTATTTCAGAACTACTGCTCATAGCCCACCCTCTCAGTCGTCTGTCCACACTCCACCCCTCCCACAGAGAGACATACGGCCCTCGCATCAGAGGATCCAGCCTGGAAATGCGCTGACACCACCTCAAATATTCTCCCTTAACCGCTGGATAATTTCTCTCTTGCGACTCACAAACTTCAACTCGACGCGAAGCTCCGGTTCAACAGCTTCGCCAACCGTCGCCATCCGGGAGCAATACCCGTACGCCGAGGGCAGGACGCACGCTTCACGCTGCTGGATTCGCCTTCATCCTTCGCGTATCCCACCGCCGTGTAAGAGATTCAAGTCACAGGCATCCACCGAGCGATCTGCGACACAGGGGCGGATCCTGGGAGAAATCTAGCTCAGATCTGGAGGAAACCAATGAGACTCGCTAAAGCAGCAGTGTTTCTCGTCGTTGTCCTGCTTACCGGGTGCGGAAACGTGACTTCCAGCCCTGCGCCCACCAGCGCCACTTCCACAACCACCCCGAAGGCCGCGACCCGTCGCCTGACTCAACAAGAGCTCGAAGCTACTCTTCTAGCGATCAAAGATCTCCCAAGCGGCTGGAGTCGAGAGACTAAGACGAACAGCACCACCACATCCTCCACCAACAAGCCAGGTCTCTGCGGAGCCGTTCCTCAATCAACCACATCGAAGGAGAAGGCGGACCGGTCATTCATGCGAGGAGGTGGCCTCACCGTCAACTACGCCAACGTCCAGATCGCCCAGTTTGAGTCGCCAGAAGCTGCGAAGTCCGCATGGGATCCCGCCGTGCGACCCATCGCTGACTGCACGTCATGGACCGACGATCAAGGCACCAATTGGACCGTCGCAGAAATGTCTGCTCCCAAACTCGGCGACGACAGCATGGGAGTCCGTATGCAGCAGAAGAGCGGGACTGCCATCGTCTACCTTTCCCGGACAGGACCAGCGATCGTCATGGTCACCGGGGCGGGGCTGACGGATGTCCCCACCGCCGAGTTGGAGATGCTTTTAAAGGCACAGGTCACCAGCTACCAGGCTTCCCTCGCTAAGCAGCAATAGTCAGGTTCGCCGACGGAGCCCGCCGTTGAGCATTCGCAACGCCCGCGGGCCACATGTACAACGGCGGCTCCTTCGTCGCTCCGCGATGGCCTGCAGCCGCCCTTAACACAGCCACTTCGCTGCGCTCTCGTGCTCCACAATGAGTCGGCGGTTCGTTCTCTCCACCCCTCCACGCGAGCGCCCGGCGCACAGTGCAGAAGCAGAGCCCCCGTCATGGACACATGAAGATCCATGCTGACCAGCAGAGTCAAGAACGGAGAGGCCGTAGGTTCAAATCCTGACACCCCGACCACTACTTGAAGCAGAGAACGACAAGGTCCTTGACTCCACCGGGGCGAAGCGCCTTTTCGTTGCCCTCCGCCCATACCTTCCGTCCGTCCTTTGGATCATCCCTCCCGGCAGCCCCGCGCCGACCCCACGCGCCCGGTGGCGCACCGCGCCCAGGCCGCAGCCCTACTGCGCCTCTGTATTCACCATTCACTTCCGTAAATAGCCAGGCCAAAGCTTTCATAAGCAGAGTTCACCCATTCTTGCCAGGCCGGTTGCCCCCACATCATCGGAGCTCCCCGACCGAAATAATTCACGACATTTAAACCAAAGTGCGCAGATCAACATCCCCGATCTCTTGCAGGAAAAACCCAGCCCCCCTCCTTAGAGTGCCGATCAGCAGAGGGACATCCCGCTATCCCACAACCAAGATCACCGTCTTTATTTCAACAAGATTTCCCGATCAGAAGATCTGTGATACAAAGAGCCCGGCATCTCGGGGGGACTGTCCGGAATGCCCTTATCAACAAGGTGAGGAGCTTTGAACGAATGGTCCATATGGGGAGACGTTCCTTCATCGTCATGTCCGGTGCGGCCGCCCTGGGGATAGGGCTAGGTGCCAGCACCAGCCACGCAGCAGAAGAAAAAAGTAAAGAAACAAAGATCTACGAGGACGCCTCCAACAAACGAGGCATCCCGGTGACCGTCCTCGCCGCCTTCGCCCACTGCCAGAGCCGCTGGCAGGACCACGGCGGACGCCCCAGCGTCGGCAACGGCTTCGGACCGATGCACCTGATCGACGCCGCCGAACGCCAACGCGGACTCGAACGGGCAGGTAAGCACATCGCCGCCTTCGAGGACACCCTGGAGAATGCCACCAAGATCAGCGGGATCCCCGCCGACAAGATCCGGAACGACGCCGCCTCGAACGTCGAAGCAGGCGCCGCACTCCTGGCCCACCTCCAGAAGAAGGGCGGCCACCCCGTCGGCGCCGACACCAAACCCGAAGCCTGGTACCTCGCCGTCGCCAGAGCCAGCGGAATGTCGACGATCGAAGCCCAGAGCACCTTCGCCGACCGCGTCATGAAGACCGTCGCCTCAGGGCAAAAAGAAAAAATGGCAGACGGCCGCTACCTCGTGCTGGAGAAGAGCGAGGTCGGCTCCGTGGAAGCCCAGAAAGAAGTCCTGCTCCAATCACGAGTCGACGAAAAACCCGCACCCCCACCTGCGGAAAAGAAAAAAGTCGAGATCATCCCCTCGCCCTACGAAAAATATGGCGAATCCGAGAAAGACTACGGAAACCACGACCGGGCATTCCGCCCCAAAGCGCCGGCCATCAACTACATCATCATCCATGACACCGAATGCTCATGGGATGTCGCGATCAAGATGGTCAAGGACCCGAAGTTCGTCTCCTGGAACTACACCATCCGCTCGAACGACGGCCACGTCGCCCAACACCTCAAACACCAGGACATCGGCTGGCACTGCGGCAGCTGGTGGTTCAACATGCACTCCATCGGCATCGAACACGAAGGCCACGCCGCCCGCGGACACCGCTGGTACACCGAACCGATGTACGCCTCCTCCGCAGAACTCGTGAAGAACCTCTGCGAAGAACTCAAGGTCCCGATGGACCGCTCACACATCATCGGCCACGACCAGATCCCCGGTGAGAAGACCGAACAGATCCCCAAGATGCACTGGGACCCGGGCCCCTTCTGGGACTGGGAGCACTTCTTCGAACTCCTCGGCGCACCCCTGAGCCAAGGCACCAGCACCGACCCGATCAAGGCCGGCGACGTCATCCGGATCCTCCCCGGGTTCAAGGGCAACGCCCAACCCCTCACCGCCTGCGGGAAGGACGGCCCCTGCGAAGCCGGGAACACCAACTTCGTCCCGCTGCACACCAAACCGTCCACCAGCTCCGAACTCGTCCGCGACCCCGGGCTCCGCCCCAAAGGCGACCCCACCACCACCCAGGTCTCCGACATCGGCGCACGCGCCATCGCCGGAACCGAATTCGTCGTCGCCAAGGTCGAGAAGGACTGGACCGCCATCTGGTACCTGGGCACCCTCGGCTGGTTCCACAACCCGCCGTCCGCCCCCAAGGCCCGCAAGGTCACCGAGAAACGCACCATCGCGACCACCACCGCCAAGACCAAGATCTACGGACGAGCCGTCCCCGAGAAAGCCGCCTACAAGGACGCCTCCCGGTACCAGGAGATCAACTCCCTGGTCTACAAGGTCGAAGCCGGTCAGAAATATGTCGTCGGCGACCTGAACCCGCCCACCGCGTACTACTGGTCGAAGTCCTTCTCGATGGACACCCCGAACGACCACGTCCTGATCACCGGGAAGGACCGCTACGCCCTGGTCTCCTTCGGGCACCGGCTGGCCTTCATGAAACACACCGAGGTCACCCTGGGCTGACCACTCCCCCTTGACGTCCGGGCCGGCTCCTCCCGGGCGTCAAGGGCCTGGGCCGTCAGGCACCCCAGAACCCGACGGCCCAGGCATCCGACGATCAACCGTGACCCAGCACGCTGCGCGTCGTCCTGTGCTGTTCACCGAGCACCCCGCCGATGCTGCGCTGGACGTCGTTGATCCGCGCCACCGTCTCCGAAACCCGGTGCAAGGCCTGGACCACGCTGCTCGCATCCGCCTGGATCGCCTGCACCTTCTCCTCGACCTCCTCGGTCGCCTTCGCGGTCTCCTGGGCCAGGTCCTTCACCTCCCCGGCGACCACGGCGAACCCCTTGCCCGTATCCCCCGCCCGCGCGGCCTCGATCGTCGCGTTCAACGCCAACAGATTCGTCTGCTCGGCGATCCCCGTGATCACCTTCACGACGTCACCGATCTCCCGGCTGGAGGACGCCAGCCGCTCCACGACCGCCGACGCCTCGTGCGTGATCCGCGCCGCCTCCGCGGCCACCCGAGCCGCCTCCGCGACATGCCGCTCCACCTCGGTGATCGACGCCAACAGATCCTCGCCCGCCTTCCGGATCCGCATCGACGAACGCTGCCTGCCCAACGAATCCGACACCAGGAAAGCCGTATTGCGCAGCGCCTCCACCCGGTCCTCGCTGAGCGTCATCGCTTTCGTGCTGAAGAAGTCCATGGTGCCGACGATCTGGCCGTCGATCCGCAAGGGCAGACAGACCCCGGCCCGCACCCCCGCCCGGCCGGCAGCCGGCGCCCGCACACAGTCGGTGACCTGAGCCATGTCCGGCTCGAACACCAGGTCGCCGGTACTCCACGTCCGTCCGGCCAGCCCCACCCCCTTCGCGAAGGTCGACGTCCGCGTCACCTCACGGAACTCCGCACCCGCATCCCCCGACTCCACGTCGAAAGCCAGCACGCCCCGCTCGTCGACCCGCCACACCGACCCGTACGCCCACCCGAACTCCGTCCGGATGGTGTCCAACGCGGCCCGCATCGCAGCACGTTCGTCCTCAGCGGTGTTCACGTTGTGCAGCACCGCACTCGTCGCCTTCAGGTCGACCCTCGACGCCTCGATCCGCTCCACCGCGTGCAACCGGGTCAACGTCTGGCCCAAGGTGCACCCCACGATGCTCATCACCGGGACGATGCTCGGATCCTGCGGGCTGTCCCCGACGAACTCCAACACCCCGACCACCCGGTCGTCCTCCACCAACGGCAGAGCCAAGGCACAGACGACCCCCGCCGCCACCGCAGCCCGCGCCGCCACCCCCTCCGCCCGGGACGCATCAGGGACGAAGACGACATCCTTCGTCGCCCACGCCCGACCGGCCGCCCCCTCACCGAAGCGGTACTCGAAATCCGCGCTCCGCCCCCGCAACAACGCAGGCACCGAACCCACCGAGCGATACCAGGTCAGCTGCTTCTCACCCGGTGCGATATGCCAGACCAACCCGAAGGTCCACCCCGTGTCACGGACCACCGCCCCGAAACCACGATCGACGACATCGTCATAGGTATCCGCCCGGGTACAGGTCCGGACCAGCTCGGCCAGGATCTGCAGATCCGGCAGATCGACCGTCGACGCATCGACGATCGGCGCCCGTCGGCGGGGAAAAAGTGGCATCTGTGAGACTCCCGGGTCCATCCACCTGCTCATCGCAGTCGGTTCAGCCACCAGATCGGCGCTGCGACAGGGTTACCAAGGCGAAGAGAGACGGCAATCACCGGACGCCCCGGAGAACACCCAACCGGAGGCACCACCCTTCGCCCGCGCACTCACGAAAAAGACCCCACCCCGGGCCGAACACCTGACCGAATAATGAGTTCTCCTCTTTACCTAGCGAGTTCATGGACCTAATGTCACGCCATGACCGCCCGGAAGACCGTACGACGTCGCACCGCGACCACCCTCAGCAGCACCGTGATCCTCGCGCTGGCCCTACCCGCCACCGCCACCGCGTCCGTCCCCATCAACACGACACCGCACGCCGACCCCCGCACCGCCGCGCACACCCGCCCCGGCCCCGTCGTCGAACGCACCCCCAAGGTCGCCACCATGACCGGCAGCGGCGGCGCCGTGACCAGCGTCGACCCCGTCGCCAGCCAGGTCGGCATCGACGTCCTCGCCCGTGGCGGCAATGCCGCCGACGCCGCCGTGGCCACCGCAGCCGCACTGGGCGTCGTCGAACCGTACGCCAACGGGATCGGCGGCGGCGGATACTTCGTCTACTACGACGCCGCCCGCAAACAGGTCTCCACCGTCGACGGCCGGGAAAGCGCACCCCGCAGCATCACCGCCACCTCCTTCCTGGAGAAGGGCGCCCCGATGAACTTCGCCAAGGCCGTGAACTCCGGCCTGTCCGTCGGCGTACCAGGCACCCCCGCCACCTGGAAACGCGTCCTCGACACCTGGGGAACCCGCAGCTTCGCAGACATGCTCGCCCCCGCCGAGGAGATCGCCCACCGAGGATTCCTCGTCGACGCGGACTTCGCGAAAGCCACCGCGGAGAACGCCCCCCGCTTCGCCCGATTCCCCGACACCGCGAAGATCTTCCTGCCCGGCGGGAAACCCCTCCACGTCGGCGCCGTGCTGCGCCAACCCGACCTGGCCAAGGCCTACGGCGAGCTGCGCCGCCACGGACCGGCCGCCATGTACCACGGCCAGATCGGCAAAGCCATCGTCGACACCGTCAACCGCCCCCGCACCGCACCGGGAGTGCAGGTACCCGCCGGGGGCATGACCATGGCCGACCTGGCCGCCTATCGCACGAAGACCCCCACCCCCGTGAAGAGCACGTACAAGGGGCACGACTACTACGGGATGGGCGGATCCTCCTCCGGCGGAGTGGCCGTCGCCGAGACCCTGAACCTGCTGGAGGCCTACGAGAAGAAGACCGGGACACCGCTCTCCGCCGTCGACGAGGCCCAGTACTACCACCGGTTCGCCGAAGCCACCGCCACCGCCTTCGCCGACCGCAACCGATGGGTCGGCGACCTCCCCGGCGTGCCCCGCGGCGAACTCGTCTCCCCAGGCTTCGCCGCCGAACGCGCCTGCGGATTCACCCCCGGCAAAGCCCAGGCCCGGCCGATCGCCTTCGGCAACCCCGACGGGAAATACGGCGACTGCACACCCCCCGCCAAAGGCAAACCCGGCAAGGTCAACGACGGACAGGCCACCACCCACCTGACCGTCGCCGACAAATGGGGCAATGTCGCCTCCTACACCCTGACCATCGAACAGTTCGGCGGCAACGGCATGGTCGTCCCCGGCTACGGCTTCCTGCTGAACAACGAACTCACCGACTTCAACTTCGCCCCGATGACCCCGGGCGTCCCCGACCCGAACCTGCCCGCACCGGGCAAACGTCCGCGATCCTCCATCAGCCCGTCGATCCTGTTCAAGGACGGACGACCCGTGATCGCCGCAGGCGCCGCCGGTGGCGCGACCATCATCACCACGACCGCACAGACCATCACCGGGATCATCGACCGGAACAAGAATGCGGCCAACGCCCTGGGCGCCCCCCGGATCTCCTCACGCAACACCGGGGCCACCGCCGAACCCTCCCTCATCAACAGCCCGGTCGGCCGCGCGCTCGCCGCAGCGGGCCAGCCGATGAAACCGGTCACCCACATCGGCCGGGGCACCGCGATCCGCATCCTGGGCAACGGCCGCTTCGACGCCGGAGCCGAACCGGCGCGGGGCGGCGGCGGGTCGGCGATGGTCGTCCGCCCGGACGGGGTGAAGGGCACCCGCTGACCCGACGACGACCGATCAAGGCCGGGGTCTGACGTCGCGAACCCACCGGTGCGCACACGTCAGGATCTCGACCAGTCGGGCGTCGGCGGCGACCCGGCCGTTCCCGCTGTGACCGGCCGGGGTCGCCCGCAGGGTGGCCTCGACGCCACGCCGGGCCGACTCGCGGACCCACCGGACGGCGTCACCAGGATCGACCCGGGCGTCCGCCTGCGGGGAGAAGACCAGACAAGGCGGCGGGGCCACATCGTCCGGAGCGGCCTCGAGGACCCGCACCGGCGACAGGGCAACCAGGTCGACACCGGGCTCGCCCACCCCGAACTCCGCCTCCCAATGCCGCCCGTACGGGTGCCTGTCCCGCAGATCGACGACATCCAACAGGGGCGCGGTCAGGACCAGCCCGGCCAGACCGGGACGGCGTAAGGCCGCCGAAGCGGCCAGCCAACCACCGTGCGACGCCCCGACCAGCACGATCGGAGCGCCTCCTGCGCCGAGGGCGTCGATGACGTCGACCAGGTCGTCGACGGCGCGCCCCTTGGCCGTTCCCGATCCGGCGCGATGCCAGGCCGGGCCACGTTCGCCGCCGCCGCGCACCTGAGCGGCCGCGGTCGTCCCGCCGAGGGCGGCCCAGGCGAGCGCGGTCGGGGCCGTCTCCAGCTGGTGGGTGACCCCGAAGCCGCCGTAGCAGGTGAGCAGGATCGGAGAGATCGCGGTGCTCCCGGTCGTGGCGGTGTCGGACGTCGTGGGCTGTTCGGCGGCTGCGGTGTGCTGTCCGGGCGTCGGGGTGGGTGGTCCGCTTGTCGGGGTGGGTGGTCCGCTTGTCGGGGTGGGTGGTCCGCTGGTCGGGGTGGGCGGACCGCTTGTCGGGGGAGCCGGCCTGGCGCGGGGGACGGTGATCGCGACCCCGTCGCCGGCGACGACCCGGAACATGTCGAGCACCAGAGAATCCCCTGAATTTTGTTGCCCAAGAACGGTTTCCGAACCGTCGAGGAGTGCCGTCCGCGCCCTGCAGGGCGACAGCGGAGAACCGACCGACCACCACAGCCGGTCGTCGACGAGCGCCCATTCGGCCAGCCGCTCCCCGGGTGCGAGGCGGACGATCTCCTGCCATCGGTCGGCTCGGGCGGGCGGGTCCGGGTCCGAGTAGTCAGGGCCGGGTCGTTCCGCGACGTAGAGGACGGTCGCCGGGTCGAGGTTGCCGGTGCCACCGGTGGTGTCGACCGCGCCGGTGGTGTCGGTGACGGGACGGTCGACGGCCAGGGCCCAGTGGGTGTCGCTCCCGGTGATCGCGCGGACGTCGGCGCCGATGCTCCCGGCGGGCAGCCGCAGACGGCGGGCGGGGGCGCCGCCGGTCTCGGGGAGCAGGGTCACCTCCTGGCCGAGGAGGAGATATCCGGCCGGGCAGTTGAGGAGACGTCCGGTGCCGGGAGGCAGGTCGAGGGGGCGGGACGCCCAATGGGCGTCCGCTGTCGAGCTGCCGGGGTGGAGCCGCCACAGGGTGGGGCGTCCGCCGGTGGCGTTGACCAGGGTGACGCCGGACGGCCCGCTGGTCACGCGGGTTCCTGTGCCGGTGGTTCCGTCGGGCAGGGGCAGTTCGGTGTGGCTGCCGTCGGGCCGGTGGAGGAGTGCGCTGCGCGCGGTGAGGGTGACGGCGGTTCCGGTGGTGGGGTCGAGGGCCAGTTGGGCCGGGCGGATCGGGGGCCCGTCGAGGACGGTGACGGCGGGTTCGCCGACGCGGATGCGGGCGAGACGTCCGTGGTCGGCGCCGGGCCCGGCGAGGGTGACATAGCCGGTTCCGTCGTGGTGCAGGGCGATCCGCAGCGGGCGTTGTCCGTCGGGGAGTCGAAGGGCGTGGTCGGGCAGGCTCGCCCGCCAGGCGGTGCAGGGCAGGTCGGGTTTCCTCCCGTACAGGAGGAGGAATCGGTCGGCGCCGGGGGGACGGACGCATTGGACGATCCGGCCGCCTGCGCCGACGGGGGCGCCGAAGGCCGGGGTGGCGGCCCATCGGGTGATGATCTCCGCGCAGGCGGTGGGGAGGGGGTCGGGGGTCGTCGACGGCGCGGGGGTCGTCCTCCGCGTCGGGGGCCGGGTCGGCATGTCAGCGTCCGACGCCGTCGACCTGCGGGTGGGGTCGGTTGTCGCACCAGGCGAGGAGTCCGCCGAGGTCGAGTGGGGTGGGCCAGCCCACCTGACGGTGTCCGCCCTGAGGTGCTGCGGTGTCGACGAGGTGGAGGATCCCGTCGCCGCCGGAGGTGACGGCGACCAGGGTGCCGTGCGGGTCGGCGGTGACGGAACGTCGTTGGGCGTTCTCCCAGGGGGAGTGCCCGGGGCGGGGTGGGGTGTTCATGGCGGGCAGGGGGATGCGCCGTCCGAGGCGGGGCGGGGTGTCGTCGTCCGGGACGGTGACCACGATGATCTCGTCGCCGTCGGGGTGGACGCGGGTGAGGGCGACGCCGCCGGCGAGGGGTGCGCAGCGGAAGATCAGGCCGGGGCCGAGGTCGACGGCGTGGGTGTTTTCGCGTCGGGGGTCGTGGATCCACAGGGCATTGCCCCAGGTCTGCCAGGAAAGGGGGTCGCCGCCGCCGGAGCGGACCACGCTGAGGGCTCGCTGCAGGGTGTGTGACCAGCGGAGGAACCATCCGCGTCCGGGTGCCTGCCAGGGCAGGGTGCCCTCGGGTCCAGGGGTGTCGCCGGTGAGTGTCCAGCGGCGGACGCCGGTGGTCTCGGCGACGAGGAGGTGGTCGGTCCCGGGGAGGAGGAGGTCGCCGTGGGCGCTGTCGTCGGAGCCGGGGTGGTCGGTGCCGCGGAGTCGGGGGTTGCCTTTGGGCGCGGCCAGGACGTCGGTCAGTCGGATGATCTCGAGGGATCCGGGTTCGCGGTGGCGCAGGACGATCCGGGCGTTGTCACCGGTTCCGTGGATGACGACGCCGGGTTCGCCGGTGCGGCAGCGGATGCGGCGGGCGTCGGGTTGGTGGGGGTCGGTGAGGTCGATGACGGTGAGCAGGTCGCTCCAGGGTTCGGGGTTGGCGCCGAGGCCGGTGGTGACGACGAGGTGGCGGCCGGTGGGGTCGGCGGCGAAATGTTCTGCGGGGGTGGCGACGGGGATGGCGGCGGTGATCGCCCGGGGTGCGGGTCGTCGGGGGTCGATCAGGATCGTCCGACCGATGAGATCGTCGACGAAGGCGAGGGTGCCATCGGGGAGTTGGAGGACGCCGGCATGCTCGGAGAGACCGAATTTTCCTGATAGGCGTGTACTTTCGTCTGCGGCCGGATGAGCTGGGTCGATGAGGTGGATGGTGCCCGCGCAGTGGTCGGCGACGAGGAGCCGGGGGCCGGGCAGGTCGGCATTCCGCATGAAATCACCTTATTGCATACGAGATTCATTCTCATTAGAGTGGCGGCCTCGGCTCCCGGGACCGCAGGCCCTCAACCCTGAGGCCGACCGGGAATCGGGCAACCAGAAGGAGTACGTCATGCAGAACGAAGTCATTCAGGTCATGACCGAGATCGAGGAGACCGAGCAGCTGGCCCACGAATCCGCCAGCCACTCGAACGCCCTCGTGGAGAACCCCTTCGACTGATCGGGGCACGAGCCGGCCACCGGCCGGAACCGATCGGACCCCCGGGAAACGTCCTGTGTCTCCCGGGGGTCCACCCCTCAGCCCACCCCACGAGAGGCCAGAGCATGCAGGCGACCCCGGCACCCGACCTCGTCCGCACCCCCGAGGGCACCGCCGTCCGCACCGGCGACGGCCGCTGGTTCAGACTCAACGGCGAACCCGCCCCCGAACAGATCACCGCCCAGATCCACCACCTCCACGACCGCCGCGCAACCTGGGCCGACTGCGGACCCCGCCACCTCCACCTGCACACCCCGGGACACGCCACCCACCCCCTGCTCGACCGCATCGCCGACACCCTCCGCCGACACCAGATCGACATCACCCTCGGCGAACCACCCACCCGACCCGCCGACGCCCTCGTTGTCCTCGACCACGACCACACCCGCCGCGCCACCCGCCCCCTGACCGCCGCCCACGCCAACACCCACATCTACCGCGAAGGCGACCTCTGGTTCGTCGACCCCCTGCACGTCGCCCCCGACGACCCCACCGCAAGCCAAGTCACTCGACGCAGACTCGCCGCCAGCCAAGCCCCCCGCGAACAACTCACCTGGTGGCAACAACACGACCCCGGCGACGACCTCGACCACCTCGACGAATCCACCACCTGGCGCATCGTCCACCGCATCGTCGACATCCTCCACGCCGAATGGACCGGCCCCGGCACCCGCCCGGCCCACCGACGCACCCTGTGGCGACACGACCACATCACCGGCACCACCAGTACCCACCCCGTACTGGGATTCCCCGAACCCGCGCCCCTGCCCCCACGCGCCCCCTCCACGTGACCCCCGCGAGCGCCACCGGACACGCCACGGCCGCCGCCCGGCCGCCCGTCGCCGACGGACCTGCCAGGAACACCCGGTTCGCCGAGATCGCCGGGCTCGCCACCGACCGGCACCGCGTACCGCACGCCCCCGCGCACATCCTGCTGCGCACCCCCTACGGTCGGCGATCCCCCGCCGCCCGCTCCTGGGCCGGCCACGGACTCGACCTGACCGCCCAGGACGTCCGCGGACGGTACGACTCCCCCGGCCGATGGGAACCCTACGGCGGCCACGAAGCCCGCGACGGACTGGCCACCCTCGACCGACTCGACCAGCTCGACGACTCCCCCGGACAGAACCGCGCGCGCCACCGGCGCCCCGTCGTCCTCGCCGGCGCCTCATACGAAGCCTTCACCGCCCTGGAATGCGAACGCGCCGCCCTCGACGCCGACCGCGCCGACCGCGCCGACCGCGCCGACCGCGCCGACCGCGCCGACCGCATCGTCGCCGTCGTGCTCATGGTGCCCGCCCTCGGCCTGTGGGAGACCGCCCACGACGCCGACGGCACCCCCCGCTGGCGTGAACGCATCGGCTGGTGGCACGAACACGGCCTCTCCCGCACCCCCCGGACCCCCCTGCCCGCCGACGAACTCGACCGACGGACCGCCGTCGCCCACACCGACGGCCCCGACGCCCTCTTCCCCGACGAGGACTACGGCCCGGGAGCACATCAGGCATGGATGCGGCTGTGGTCGGCACCCCGCACCGACCTGACCCGGTGGGCCCTCCCCGGCAGCGCCCCCGTCCTCGTCGTCACCGGTGCACACTGCCCCCTCCGCGAGGACGCCCACCGGCTCGTCCAGGAATTCCACACCGCCGGAAGACCGGTCAGCGTCCTCGACGGCCCCTGGGGGCACCGTCTGCTCGCCGACCTGCCCGCCGAGCACCCCGTCGGAGCAGCGATCCGCACCCGAGGAGGACTCCGGGCCCCGCTGCGCGCCTGGCTGAACCACAGACTCGCCGCCGGCGGACACCCGCAGCTGCCCGCCCCCGTCCACCACCCCGAGCACGTGTCCGTCGGGGGTGAGGACGGCAGGGCCACCGTCGTCACCCCCGACGGGCACGCCCACACCCTGCCCCTGAACGACTACCTGGACGTCGCCGCTCGCGCCGCCGTCCGGCCCCGGGAAGAAAGGTCCCAGCGATGAGCGCCCTCCCGATCGAGACCCTCGTCGACCCACTGACCGGTGTGATCCGCTCGGTGAAAGACGTCCTGACCCCCGAACACGCCCCGGCGGCCTACACCTCCATGACGGCCTCGGTGGCCGACGCCCGCCACCTGGGCGACTGGCCGGCCGACCGGGTCTCCCTGGGCACGACCTTCGGCGACCCCGCCGGGGCCCGGATCGCCGCGATCGGGGAGGCCGTCGAACGGTACTGCGGGAACTACCTGCCCGAAACCCTCGACCCCGATCTGCTGCGGGTCGCCACCCGGCGGGAACTGCGCGCCGACGGCCTGGACGTCATCGCACTGTCCGACCTGCCGTCCTGGGCGGACTGGCAGACCGCCCGTCCCGGGTTCGAATACACGCCGTTGACCGAGGGCACCCCGACCCTGTGGGCCCGGTGCCGACGGGAGGACGCGACCGCGTGCTGGTGGCCCAGCGCGATGGTGCACCTGAACTGGCGGCAGCGGCGCTTCCGCCACCTGCCCAGAGTCCTGCACCTGAACTACGCCGGGATCGCCACCGGGCAGGGCGTCCAGGACGCCACCGACCGCGCCGTCCTGGAGATCCTCGAACGTGACGCCCTGGAGGTGTGGTGGCATCTGGGCGGGCCGACCGTCGGGGTCGACCCGGACAGTGTGCCCGGGCTGGCCGAGGCGATGGCCGGCTGCCCGCTCACCTACTGGATCGTGGACATGCCCTCCGAGTACGCGCCGTGCATGGGCGCCCTCGTGCACGACCGGCGGACGGGGATCTACGCGGCCGGTTTCTCCTGCAAGCTCGACCCGGCCGAGGCGGCCCGCAAGGCCGTGCTGGAGGCGGTGCACACCTGGATCTACACGCAGGGCACCACCGCGGGCGACGGGTGGGTCTTCCGCGCGATCGACCAGGGGTTGATGGCGCGGGGCCTGCACCTGGAGCATCGGGCGGACGGCCTCTACCTGGATGCGGCCGGGCCGACGATGCAGCATGTCCGCGACCTGGGCGCCCATGTCCAGGTGTGGCAGGATCCGCGCACCCATCACCTGGCCCGCCGATTCACCGACCCTGCCCGCGGAGTGCTGCCCATCGAGGAGTTCGCGCCGGTCACCACAGCTGAGGTGTACGAGCGGCTGCGGGCGGACGGGCGGGAGGTGCACACCTGCGATCTGACGACCTCCGACGTGGCCCAGACCTCTCTTCGGGTGGTGCGGGCGTTGATCCCCGGGCTGGTGCCCAATGCTCCGGCAGCCTTCACCTACCTGGGATGTCCCCGGTTCGCCGAGGCGGCCCGCGCCCGCGGGTGGGGCGACGGGGACACCTCCTCCCCGGAGAAGGTCACCCGGATCCCGGCGCCGCACATGTGAGGACGGCCCGTCGTCCGTCCTGTTCCTCCGTCGAGCCCTGAGAGGTCCGTGTCATGACTGGCGTTCCTGCGTCCCGTGCCCTGTCCGTGGACGGGGTGGTCGGCGGCCTGTTGGCCGGGGCCTTCGACGCCCGCGACCCGGGAGGACCGCGGCCGCCTGGTCCTCGGGCGACGCGCTGGTCCGGGCCGGGGCTGTCGCCGTCGGGGCAGGCGCGCATCCCGGTGGGACGCTGGCTTCGGGAACTGTTGTACAGCTCGGAGTTCCACCGGGATGCGCAGGGTCGGCCGATGTCGACGCCGCTGCGGGCCGTCCCGTCGGCGGGCGGCTGCCAGCCGGTGACGGCGCACGTGATCTGCGGGGCCGGGTGTGATCTTCCCCCGGGGGTGTACGCCTTCCAGTGCGACACCGGTGATTTCGTGGCCCGTTACGGGGGGCGGCCGCCGGTCGGCGTGCAGGGTGCGGGTCCGCCGGTGGGTGCCGAGGTGGTCTTCTCGGTGCTGCCGCAGCGGCCGTGGGGACGTTATGTGCATCGGTATCCGCCCTTGCTCGTCGCGGACACGGCCTTCGCGGTGTGCTGGTTGGGGGTGCTCGCCGAGCAGGCGGGGGTGTCGGCCCGCTGGTTGCCCGATGCGTCCGGCGCGGCGGCGGCCCTGGGTTTGCCCGGGTATCGGCGGTGGGTGGAGCGGTGGCCGGGCAGCGCCCCCGAGTTGATGACCGCCCGGGTGGTCCTGGGGGGTGGGGTCGACGGTGTCCGGCCGGATCCGCTGTGTGCTTCGGTGGTTCCGGTGCCGGACGAGGAGCGTCGTCCTCATCTGCTGCCGGGGTTGTCCGAGGAGGTGCTGTTGCCGTCGTGGCGGGAGCCGGTGTGCGTGGCCGGTGACGGGTGGCTCCCGGCGTTGGCGGCGGCCCGGTTGGTTTCTCGGCGCAGCGCCGATCCGTGGGGGTCTTCCGGTGGCGTCGACGGTGGGGGCCGCGCCGGTGTGCCGTCGTGGGTGGGCGGGCTCGTCGACCGGGTCGCCGGGGTCTTCGCTTCGTCGCCCTGTCGTCCTCGGGTGACGGCGGCCGGTGATCCGTTCCGGGCGGGTCTGTCGGCGCGGTGTTCGGGGCAGCGGTGGGTCGAGGACGCCCCGGTCCTGGTGGATTGGACGGTGTCCGGGTCGTCGGATGTCCCGGCGGAGGTTCTGCTGGGTCGGGCGGAGGTGCATTGGGTGGCGGCCATGGAGGCTGCGGCGTTGACCGTGCACGTCCACGCCGGCCGGGCGGAAGGTGCCGGGTCGTCGGGAAGCGAGGGCCGGGCGGAAGGTGCCGGGCCGTCGGCGAGGGCGTCGTCCAGGGTCGTCGCCGGGTGGACGTCCGACGGGTCGGTGCCGCCGGTGCTGGCCTTGGCGATCTGGCCGTGACCACACAGAGCGGAGCACTTCGATGATCGACCGGCGTCTCTGGCTCGCCGTCCGCCCTCACCGGGCGCGCCTCGCCCTGACCACCGGGCTGTTGTGCCTGATCACCGTGTCGTGGTGGATACAGGCGGTGGCCCTGTCGGTGGCTCTGGCCGCCGTGGTCGCCGGTGACCACGACCGGGTCGTGGTCGGCGCGATCGGGGTGGTCACCTGTCTGTCGGTTCGGGCGGTGCTGCGGGAGTGGCAGGTCCGCTCGGCCTTACGGCTGGGCGAGGCCGTCCGCACGGACCTGAGGCGAGGAGTGCTGCGGGCCTGTCTGGTGCCCGAGCGTCTGCACGACGCACAGGACCGGATGGGTGCGCGGGTGCTGGCGGCCACCGACGGGGTCGACGGGGTCGACAAGTACGTCTCCTTGTACATCCCGCACGTGGTGCAGGTGTGGGTGATGCCGCCGCTGTTGATCCTGGCGGTCGGCGCGGCCTATCCGGTGGTCGGGCTGGTCGCGGCGGCGGGGGTGCTCATCGCGGTGGCCGGTCCACGCTGGTGGGACAGGTTGATGACCCGGCGCGGCGGTGAGCACAGCGACACCTACGAGAGTCTGTCCGCGGACCTGTTGGAGAGTCTGCGCAGTATGCGGCTCCTGCGGGCGGTGGGCGCGGTGGAGCGGCGTCGGGCGTTGTTGGAGGGGCGTTCGGAGGCTCTGCACCGGGCGACGGTCCGGGCGATGCGGGTGTCCTTGGCCAGTACGGCGGTCATCGACGGCGGGGTGCAGGTCGGGGTGGTGGTGTCGGGGCTGTGCGCGGCGGTGGTCGCGGCCGGGGGCGTCCTGCCCGGCGGGGTGGGGTGGTGGTCGCAGATGACGCCGTTCATGGTGTTGATGTTGGCCTCGGAGATCTTCCGTCCGGTGCGTGACCTGGCTCGTCAGTGGCATGCAGGATATGTGGGTCTGTCGTTCATGAGTCAGGTGGGCAAGGCGCTGCCGGACGGGGTGTCGGGGGTGCTCGCCCGCACCGGGGAACCGGGGGGCGCGCCGCGGCCGGTCCGTGCCGAGGACGTCCGGGCGGTCCGGATCGAGGAGGTCTCCTTCTCCTGGCCGGACGGGACTCCGGTGTTGACCGGGGTGTCGGCCCACTGGCCGTTGCAGGGGCAGGTGGTGGGGGTGGCCGGTCCGTCGGGGGTGGGCAAGTCGACCCTGTTGGACATCGTGAGCGGGTTGTTGTCGCCGACGGGAGGCCGTGTCGTGCTGGAGTGTTCCCGCGGGGAGCGGGCTCCTCGTCCGGAGGATGTGGCGGTGGTCTCGCAGCATCCGGTCTTCCTGGCCGGGTCAATCCGGGAGAACCTGCTGGTGGCTGCGCCGCCGGAGACTTCCGACGAGGTGCTGGTGGCGGCATTGCGGGCGGCGGCGGCGCCGGAGCTGGCCGAGCGCGGCCTGGATCATGTGCTGGCCGAGGGCGGTCGTTCGCTGTCCGGGGGGCAGCGGCAGCGGTTGGCGATCGCTCGGGCCCTGGTCTCGGACCGTCCGGTGATGGTCCTGGACGAGCCGACGAGCGCCTTGGACGGCGACCGGTCGGCGACGGTGATGCAGACCCTCGTCCGGGAGTCGGCGCGACGGGTGGTGGTGGTGACGGCGCACCGGGCTGAGGCCCTGGCGGCCTGCGATGTGGTGCTCGATCTGGAGGGTGTGCGGCGATGACCTCTTCGTCCCCGGTGTCGCCGGTGGTGTCCGAGGCGGTCGGTGTCCGCCGTGATCCGTTGTGGGCTCTGTTGCCGTGGTTGCATCCGGAGCGTCGCGCCCTGGGGTGGACCTTGGCGGTGGATGTGCTGGCCAGGCTGCTGCTGGTGGGTCAGTCGGTGGTGTTGACCTGGGCGGTGGCCGAGGCGGTGGTGCACCGGGTGTTGCCGCCGTGGTGGCTGTGGCTGGTCGGTGCCGCGTTGATCGTCTCGCGGATGGTGTTGACCTGGCACGAGATGGACATTTCCCATGACGTGGCCTACCGGGTGTTGGCGCATCTGCGGGCGGCGCTCTTCGGGGGTTTCTCCCGGGGGGTGCCGCGGCGGGCGCCGGGTCAGCACACGGGCCGGTTGGCGTCGACGGCGATGGGCGATGTGGAGACCTTGGAGTTCTTCTACGCCCATACGGTGCCGCAGTTGGCGTCGGCGGGTCTGTTGTTGGTGGGTGGGACGGTGGTCGCGGCGGTGGTGTCGCCGTCGTTGTCCGTGGTGTTGCCGTCGGCGGCGGTGGCCCTGGTGGTGGCGGGGTTGGTCGGTGCCCGTCGGGCTCGGGTGTTGGGTGAGCGTGCCTTGGTGGCGAAGGAGTCCTTGGCTGCGGTGACGGTGGATGTCTTCGGTGCGGCTCGGGAGGTGATCGCCCATCAGGTGGTGGGTCGGTGTGTCGAGGACGTGGTGGCGGCCGGTCGTCGGGCCGATCGGGCCCGGGCCAGGGTGGAGGTGCATCAGCAGCGGCAGGATCAGGTGCGTGAGGTGGTGGTCCTGGCCGCGGTGTTGGTGGTCCTGGTGGTGTCGAGTCGGTCTGCTCTGTCGGGGCCGGTGGCGTCGGCGGTGACGGTGGGGGCGTTGGCCTTGTTGGGGCCGGTCGCGGAGGCGGCGACGACGGTGACCCGTCTGCAGCCGCTGCGGGCGGCTGCGGGCCGGGTGGTGGAGGGGATCTCCTTGCCGGTGGAGGGTTTGTCGGAGCCGGTGTCGCCGGTGGCGGTCGGGGAGGGTCCGTGGGGGTTGTCGGTGGAGGGGGTGCGGGTGGACTTCCCGCAGGAGACGGTGAGTGTGCCGACGGTGGTGGTGCGGCCGGGTGAGCGGGTGGCCTTGGTGGGGCCGTCGGGTTGTGGGAAGAGCACGGTGGTGAATGTGTTGTCGGGGGTGTGGGTGCCGGACGCGGGGTCGGTGTCCTTGTGGACGGTCGGGGGTGGCCGGGTGGCTCTGGGGGAGCTTCCTTCCGAGGTGCGTTGTCGGCGGATCGCGGTGGTCGATCAGGAGTCGACGGTGGTGCACGGCACGGTTCGGGACAATGTGCGTCTGGGGCGGCCGGGGGCGTCGGAGGAGTTGGTCCTGGCGTCCTTGGAGCGGGCCGGTCTGGTGTTGGAGGGTCCGCGGTGGGTTGCGGGTCTGGACACGGTGGTCGGTGAGGGGGGTCTGTCGTTGTCGGGTGGTCAGCGGGCCCGGTTGGCTTTGGCGCGGGCGTGGGCGCAGGAGCCGTCGGTGTTGGTGTTGGACGAGACGACGTCGGGTCTGGATGCGCGGACGGAGGCCGATGTGTTGTCCCGGTTGTGTTCGTCGGGGCGGGGGACGACGGTGGTGGTGGTGTCGCATCGGGAGTCGACGGTGGCGGCGATGGATCGGGTGATCCGGCTGGGGTGAGTCGGGGTGGCTTCGGCCTGGTGCGTTGTGCGGGGGGTGGGGCCGTCCGGGGTGGGTCGGTGCCCTGTTCTGTGCCGATATGTACTGGCCAGCGGCTCGACGGCGGTCTCTGGCCTCCAGCGGGGACGCAGCTGGGAAGCAGTGTTATATCAGCTCATCCACGCAGCATATATGACATGACCATGCCTGTCGGGGGCCATCCTGCTGCCGAGCCCTCACCATTACCCGTCCGCAAACTCGTCGCGATCACCGTCGGCCTCAGCTTGATCTGGCCCGCGGTCTCCCTGATGTTCAGCCCGATCACACCCGGCTCCTACTCCGACTTCTTCCACGACCCGCTCCGCTTGTTCCTCCGGGCCGGCGTCCCGATGATGTGCACCGCTGTGGTGATCACCCTTTTCCTGAAGCGACACGGCACCTTCGACCGGCTCTGGCGCGAACCGCCCTCGATGCCGCAGCCGACCTGGTGGATGTTCGCGATCGCTTTCATTCCGGCGGCAGCCGGCGCTCACGGGGTCGTCCTGCAGACGATCAACCTCTTCCAGGACAAGGCCGCCTTCGTCCTGGCGACGGTGCCGACCATGTTGGCGGTCGGTTACGCCGAGGAGATCTTCTTCCGCGGATTCCTCATCGACGAGATGCGCCGCGCCAATGTCGACGAGGTGAAGGTCGCCGTCATCAGCTCAGCGCTCTTCGGGTTGTGGCATGCCCCCAACTTCCTCGTCGGGACCGAGCTGGTCCAGCTCATCACCCAGCTGATCACGACGTCCATCGCGGGCTTGGCTTTCTACTTCATCCGCCGCGCAACCGGTCTGCTCTGGCCGGGCATGCTCGTCCACGCCTGCTTCGACATGCAGGCAGCGGCCAGATTCCTCGCCATGGGCAACGGTTGATCCTCGCCTTCGGCCTGATCGCGCCGGCGACCTACGCCGAGGCGTCCGGCGAGGATGCCCGGCTCCGTGGTCCACGCCTGCCGGGACATGACGGCGGCGTCCCGGCACCACTGATTCTCGTGGGTGACGGCGGTGGGGGAGGAGCGTTCCGGTCCTCCCCCACCGCCGTGTCCTCCTGGGGTCACAGGGCGTCCGGGTAGAGCCCTTTCGCGACGGCTTTGACGGCGTCGACATTGCCCAGCACGCCGGGCATCACGTCGGTGGACTTCAGGTTGATCAGCCGGTTCTCCTTGACCGCGGTCACCTGGGGGAAGGTGGCGGTCAGGTAGGCGCGGGCCTTCTCGCCGAGTTCGGGGGTCTGTGTCGCGAAGACGATCGCGTCGGGGTTCTTCGCCAGCAGGGTCTCCGGGGAGATCGCGGCGGCGAAGAATTTCTTGAACTCCTCGTCGGTCGGTTTGAACAGGTTGTCCCCACCGGCCCGTTTGATGATGTCGTACTCGACTCCGGCACCGATCGCGCTGATCTTGCCTTCGTCGACGAAGAGTTGCACGACGGTGGGTTTCTTCTTGCCGGCGACGGCTTTGTCGACGGCGTCCAGGTCGGCGGTCGTCCGGTCGGCCAGTTCCTGGGCTTCCTTCTGTCTGCCGAGCAGGGTGCCCAGGTTCTTGATGTCCTCGACGGTGTCGGTGACCGTCGCCGAGGCGCGCCGGGTCGTGCATCCGCCGGTGGAGATGTACGAGCTGGCGCCGGCCTGGGAGAGCTGGTCCTGGGAGGCGAAGCCCTGTTCGGCGTTGAACTCGTACGAGGTGGGGGCGAGGACCAGCTCGGGGTTGACCGTCATCAGTTTCTCCCGGGCGGGGGGTTTGGTGTCGCTGAGCAGTTGGGCCTTGTCGTGGGTGATGCTCTCGCTGATCTTGCCGGTGCGGTTCTGTGCCTCGCCGACGATCTTGTCGGCTGCGCCCAGTTTCACAACGAGGTCGGTCAGGCCTGGGGTCATGGTGACGATCCGGGCGGGCGTCTTCCCCGGGTTCACCGTCTTGCCGCAGTTCTGCACGGAGGCTGCGGAATTCGCGGATGATTTTGCGCCGGCGTTGTCGACGCCCTGCCCGCAGCCGGCGAGGAGGAGGACGAGGACGGCCGGTGCGGCCAGCAGGCCGGGACGGGGTCGGGCGAGGGCCATGACGGTCCTTTCGGAGGTGGTGGAAGGGGTGCTCAGCGTGGGCCGACGCAGGATGCGGCGGCCGTGGCGGTCCGCTCGGGCCGATCGACGGCGATGACCGTCCGGCCGGTCCGAGGGTGGACGACGTGGTGGGTGGTGACCCGGAAGACCGGGTCGAGGGTGTCCGGGGTGAGGACGTCCTCGGGGTGGCCCTGCGCGACGACCGAGCCGTCGACCAGGAGGGCGAGTTCGTCGCAGTACTGCGCGGCGAGGTTCATGTCGTGCAGGGCGGCGAGCACGGTCACCCCGCGGGCGGCGACCCGTTCGAGCAGGTCGATCTGGTAGCCGACGTCGAGGTGGTTGGTGGGTTCGTCGAGGATCAGCAGGGGGGTCTGTTGGGCGAAGGCGCGGGCGAGGAGGACGCGTTGTTTCTCACCGCCGGAGAGCGAGCTGAAGATCCGGTCGGTCAGGTGGGTCGCTTCCACGTCGGCCAGGGCTTGGGCGACGATCTCCCGGTCCTGGTCGGAGTCGGCGCCGAAGCCCGACTGGTGGGGGGTCCGGCCGAGCATGACGACTTCTTCGACGTGCATGGAGAAGTCGCTGGTGTGTTCCTGGATCATGACGGCGACGAGCCGGGCGAGTTGGCGGGGGCGCAGGGTGGCGATGTCGGTGCCGTCGATGGTGATGTGGCCGGCGGCGGGTCTGGTCATCCCGCTGGCGGCGCGGATGAGGGTGGATTTGCCTGATCCGTTCGGGCCGAGCAGGCCCAGGCAGCGTCCGGCGGGGAGGTCCAGGGTGACGCCGTGGACGATGCGGCGGCCGCCGAGGTCGACGCTGACGTCGTGGAGGTGCATGGCGGCCGGGGCCGTCGGCGGTGTCAGGGGGGTCTTCATCGGTGCATTCCTCCTCGGACGGCTCCGGCGGTGCGCATGATCCACAGGAAGAAGGGCGCACCGAGGACGGCGGTGACGATCCCGATGGGGACCTCGACGGGGTCGGCGATGGTGCGGGCGAGCAGGTCGCAGACCATCAGGAGGACAGCTCCGGCCAGCACGGTGACCGGCAGGGTGCGTCGGTGGTCGGAGCCGACGAGGATCCGGGTGACGTGGGGGACGACCAGTCCGACGAAGCCGATGCCGCCGGCGACGGCGACGGAGGTGCCGGTGAGCAGTGCGGCTGCGGCGAGGGTGAGTCGTCGGGTGCGTTGGACGTCGACGCCCAGGGAGGTGGCGGATTCGTCGCCGACGAGCATGGCGTTGAGGACGCGGCTGCGGCTGATGGCGACGAGGGCGACGACGACGAGGGCGAGCAGGGGCCAGACGATCTTCCCGAAGTCCGCTCCGGAGACCGATCCGAGGGTGAAGTAGAGGACGCTGTAGACGTTCTGGGCTTCGGTGCTGATGGTGAGGTAGTTCGTCAGGGCGGCGAGCAGGGTGCCCAGGGCGACGCCGGCGAGGATGAGCCGTTGGGGGCTGATGATGCCGTCCTGGCTGGCCAGGAGGTGCACGAGGACGGTGGCGAGGAGTGCTCCGGCGAAGGCGGCGGCGCTGAGGGAGAGTCCGGCGACGGCGGTGCTGCCGAGGACGATGACGAGGACGGCACCGAGTCCGGCACCGGAGGAGACGCCCAGCACGTAGGGCTCGGCGAGGGGGTTGCGGACGACGGCCTGGAGGAGTGCTCCGGCGAGGGCGAGGCAGGATCCGACGACTCCGGCGAGCAGGGTGCGGGGCAGTCGGAAGTTCCAGACGGCTTGGTCCTGGGCGGGGCTGAGGGTGCCGTCGGTCATCCAGCTCATGCCGGGGACGAGGTGTCCGACGACGAGTTGGGCGGCTTCGGTGAAGGTGGTCCTCAGTGGTCCGGTGGCGCCGGAGACGACGATCAGGACGGGGATGGTGAGGGCGAAGGCCAGGGACAGCAGGTGGGCTCGGCGGGTGAGGTGGCGGGTCGAGGACACCGCCTCATCATAGAGTGAGAATCATTATTAATATCAGGTGACGATCAGCCGCTCCCCGACGACACCCCCTCACCCCCGCAACCGGGCCAAGGCCGCAGCGAAACGCTCATGCACCGCCGCATCACGCACCGCCACCCGGATCCACGACGCCCCCAGACCAGGAAAAGTCTCCCCCCGACGCACCGCGAAACCCTCCCCCGCCAGAGCCTCCCGCAACGAACCCGCACCCCACGCCGACGTATCCACCAGGACGAACGGCCCCCGCGCCGGCAGGACCACCCCGGCCCCGACCGCCTGCAACCGCGCCACCAGATCGTCCCGCTCCCCCGGAAGGCGCCCCGCATCCTCGACCGCCACCCGCTGCGCAGCCCCCGTCAACGCCGCCAAGGACGCCCGGACCGCCGGCGTCGACACCGACCACGGCGGCTGCTGCGCGGCCAGATCCGCCACCAACCCCGGATCACCCACCACGTACCCGGCCCGCAACCCCGCGATCCCCCACGTCTTCGTCAACGAGCGCAACACCAGCACCCCCGACAGATCACCCGGCCGGATCAACGACTCCGACTCCCCCGGAACCGCATCCATGAACGCCTCGTCCACCACCAACACCCGCCCCGGACGACGCAACTCGTCCAACACCGCCGCCGGATGCAACACCGACGTCGGATTCGTCGGATTACCCACCACCACCAGATCGGCATCCTCCGCCAGCGCCGAGGGCACCAACCGGAAGCCGTTGTCCGCCGTCAACAGATGACGCCGCACCCGACGACCCGCCGCCACCAGAGCCGCCTCCGGTTCGGTGAACTGCGGATGCACGACCACCGGCGTCGACGCCGTCGTCGCCCGCGCCAACAAGGTGAAAGCCTCCGCCCCACCCGCCGTGGGCAGCACCGACTCCACCGGCACCCCGTGATGTGCCGCCAAGGCCTCCCGCAGCGGACGCGCATCCGGATAGGCCGCCCAATCGGCCTGCTCGGTCACCGCCCGCACCAACAACTCCGGAGTCCGCGCCGGACGGACATTCACCGCCAGGTCGACCAGACCCGGCGCCAGATCGGCATCCCCGTGATGGTGCAGATCCACCGGCCCGGAGGACACCGCCGACGCAACCCCCGCCGTACGCACCCCGCCACCCGTGGACGCGCCCACCGCCACCGGCCCCGACACCGCGGCACCCCCACCCGACCGACCGCCCACACCCCGGGCACCGTCCACCCCCGGGACACCGTCCACACCCGGGACGAAAGCCCGCACCGCCGCCACGAAATTCCGCACCGAACGCGGACACCCCGCCCAATGAGTGTGCAGATACCCGGCATGGACCGTCGGACGCCCCGTCCCCGCCGGATCGGCCGACACCCCGTCCGCCCGCCCGTCCAACACCCACGCCGCCGACGACACCCCGGCACCACCGTCGACACCGCCCTCGGGCAGACACACCTGCGTGCGATGGAACTCGTGCCCGGTGACCTCCTCCCCCCGCGCGGCGACCAACAGATCCGCCGGAGCCACCGCCCGCCGATAGCCCATCGTCAACCGAGAAGCCATCGCCGCCTCCACCGGCAAAGCACCCGTCATCGGCACCCCGTCGACCGTCCGACACAGATAGAGCAGACCGGCACACTCGGCGACCGTCGGCATCCCCCCAGCGACCGCGCCCGCGATCCGCGCGCGCAAGGCCTCGTTGGCGGTGAGTTCGGCGGCATGCACCTCCGGGAAACCCCCGCCCAGGTAGAGACCGCGGGTGCCCGCCGGCAGATCCTGGTCGCGCAACGGGTCGAAGACGACCGGCTCGCACCCCGCGGCGGCGAGCAGCTCGGTCGTCTCGGGATAGCGGAAGGTGAAGGCGCGGCCACCGGCGACGGCGACCACCGGACGATCGGCCGGGTCACCGGCCACCGCGGACGCCCCCGCCACCGCCGGAGCCGACCCCGCCGGGCCGTCCTGCTCGGCGAGGGCCACGACCGGGTCCCAGGCCGGCCCGGGCAGCGGCGGCGCGGTCCGCGCCAAGGCGAGCAGCGCGTCCAGGTCGACCCGGTCGACGACATGGTCCGCCAAGGCCTCCAGGACCGCGGAAGACTCCGGACGTTCCTCGGCAGGCACCAACCCCAGATGCCGGGAAGGCGACTCGATCCGCTTGTCCCGAGGCAGCGCCCCCACCACCGGCATCCCGATCTCGGCGAGGACCCGGCGGATCTCCTCCTCGTGACGCGGCGAACCGACCTGGTTCAGGATCACCCCGCCCACCCGGACCGACGGGTCGAAGGAAGCCAACCCCTGGACGACCGCGCCCACGGTGCGCGACACATGACGGACGTCCACCACGAGGACGACCGGGCTGTCAGTCAACGCGGCGACATGCGCGGTGGACGCGAAACCAGACGTGCCCAGGCGGCCGTCGTACAAACCCATGACCCCTTCGATCACGGCGATGTCACCGGGCCGGGGAGTGCGCGCGCCGTGCAACAGCAACGGCACGATCAGGTCCTCACCGACCAGGAAGGGGTCGAGGTTACGGCCGGGACGGCCGGCGGCCAAGGTGTGATAGCCCGGGTCGATGTAGTCGGGTCCGATCTTCGCCGGTGCGACCTCCAGGCCGCGACGACGCAGGGCCGCCATGATGCCGATGGTGACCGTGGTCTTGCCGTGCCCCGACGCCGGGGCCGCGATCACCAGTCGGGGAAGGGATACGGCTTCGGTCATCGTCTCTCCTGTACGGTCCAGGCCTGCGCCACGGCCTCCAAGGTGCGTGGACGCCCCGGCAGGCCCACCCGTCGGGCCAGTTCCAACGTCCACGGCCGCGTCAAACCGGCGCGTCCCAACAATGCCGTATCGTCCAGCAGCTCGCCGACCGGCCCCGCGGTGACCGTGCCCGCGCAGACCACGGCGGCCTCGTCGGCCCAGGCGAGGGCGAGATCCACGTCGTGGGTGGACAGGGCGACCGTCGTGCCGTGCTCCTCGAGACGGGACAGCGCGGCGAGCATCGCGGCGGTCCCGGCCGGGTCCAGTCCGGCGGTGGGTTCGTCCAGGAGGAGCACCCGAGGTCGCATCGCCACGGCCCCGGCGGTGGCGACCCGTTTGCGTTCCCCGTAGGACAGCCGGTGGGTCGGCCGTTCCGCCAGCTGGGCCGCGTCGACCAGGTCGAGGGCCTCCTCGACGCGGGCGGCGACCTCCGCGGGAGGCAGGCCGAGGTTCATCGGGCCGAAGGAGACGTCCTGGGCGACATCCGCGGAGAAGAGCTGGTCGTCCGGGTCCTGGAGGACCAGTTGGACGCGGGTGCGATGGGTCCGTAACCCGGCCCGGTCGTACCGCAGGGGCGTCCCCTCGACGGCGACCCGGCCGGAGAGCGGACGGTGCGCCCCGGACAGGCAACGCAGCAGAGTGGTCTTGCCCGAACCGTTCGCGCCGAGCAGGACGAGCCGTCGGCCCGCCGTGATCCGGAGGGTCGCCCCGCGGAGGACGGCCCCACCGCCGGGATGCCCGGCGACCAGGTCTTCGGCGGACAGCTCGCTCATCGGACCGTCCCCGACCACCACAGGCCGTCGCCGATCCCGTTCCACGCCCACAGGGCCACCACCGTCCAGATCGCCAGGGTCAACACCGCCGAAGCAGCCACGAATGTCGTCGAATGTTCTCGGCGCCGCGGAAGAGTCAGCAGGTCACCGTCGTATCCCCGTCCGGCGAGTCCCGCGGAGAGCCGTGACGCCCGCGACCAGGAACGCACCAGGACCGTCCCGGTCAGGGCCCCGGCCGTCTCCCAGCGGGCCCGCGTCGCCGACCGTCCCGGACGGCCCACCGGCGTCCCGCCCAGGCGCCCGTTCTGGGCTTCGTGGACGGTGACCGCCGTGTCGAGCAGCACGAAACACCACCGGTAGATGAGTGCGGCCACGTCCAGGCAGGCCTCCGGGACCCGGAGTCGGCGACCCGCCGTGATCAGGTCGACCATCGGGGTCGTCGTCGCCAGGACCATCACCGCGGCCGTCCCGGCCACCCCGTGCACGGCCAGACCCACCGCCCGGGCCGCCCCGGCCGGCCCGGCCGAGAACGGCCCCCACACCCACCAGGCGTGCTCCGCCGGTGAGCCCACGGTGACCGCCACCGGCAGCGCGCCGATCAGCACGAAGAACACCGGCACCGCCATCGCTTCGGCCACCAGCCGCGCCGGCACCCTGGCCGGGCCGACCATCACCCCCACCGAGACCACCGCGACCGTCACGCCGCCGGGCAGCACCGGCGCGAACAAGGCCGTCGCCACCAGCGCCATGCTGAGGAAAGCTTTGTCCCGGACAGCCCGACGACGCCACGGTCCGGTCCACGCGGCGTCGTCGAGTGAGGTCAGGTGCAGGGCCACCGGTCAGGAACCGGCCGAGGCCATCGAGTCGGACGGGACGTCGCGTCGACGGCCCTGCAGACGTCCGACCGCGTACCCGAAGAGCACTCCGCCCAGGGCTGCCTGTGCGGCGAACAGGCCCGATTCGACCTCGCCGCTGCCTGGTTCGAAGAGCGGCTCGAACCATCGTTCCACGCCGTCCTTCTCCAACATGCTGCTCACGGCGGCGTCGGTCCCGCCGAAGGCCTCCTCGCCCTCGCCCTTCGGCCGGGGTGCCAAGGACCAGGACAGGACGACCAACAGGACGACCGCCAGGGCGCAGCAGACGTTCACCCACGGGAACCGGCGGTGTACAGGACGCTCAGACATGGGAGACCTCCTGGGTCTGTGCCGAGGAGACGGTCAACCCGCGACGGGCCAGTTCCGGCGCGGCCACCCGGCTGAGGAAACGGACGACCAGCACTCCGAGGAAACCTTCGACCAGGGCGAGCGGCACCTGTGTCAGCGCGAAGATCCCCAGGAATTTTCCTGCGGCACCGACGAATCCGGTGCCCGCGTCCGGGTAGGCCAGAGCCAGTTGGAGGCTGGTCGTCACATAGGTGGACAGATTCGCCACCGCCATCGCCAGGAAGATCCCCACCTCCACGGGCAGCCTCATCCGACGCGCCGCGACGAAACAGGCGTAACCGCACCAGGGTCCGACCACCGCCATCGAGAAGGCGTTCGCCTCCAACGTGGTCAACCCGCCGTGGGCCAGCAGCAGGGCCTGGAAGAGCAGCACCACGCTGCCCAGGAAGGCCATCACCGGCGGACGGAAGAGCACCGCACCCAGACCCGTCCCGGTCGGATGGGACGAACTGCCCGTCACCGAGGGCACCTTGATCGCCGAGAGCACCAGGGTGAAGGCGCCTGCCGCGGCGAGCAGCAGCCGGTTCTCCGGGTTCTCCCTGGATTCGGCCACCACCGCCCGGGCGCCGTGCACCACGAAGGGCGCGGAGGCCAACGTCCACAGCGCGCAGTGGAGGGGAGGGAGGAAACCCTCGGCGATGTGCATGGCAGATCGTCCTCTCTCGGGATAGCGCGTCCCGATCGTCGAAAGTTCGTCCTCCCCGCAGTTCCTGACTCCCACCGCCTACAGGCGGTGTCCACAGTGGCGCGACCGTGCCGGCTCCGTCCGGCTTCCTCCGGGATGAACGAGGTAATACAGGCATCGTGGCACAAAAGGGGATTTCCGACCGGGGTCCTCGGTCCTCCTCCCCCGGGACCGGCCGATCGTCGTACGCTTCCCAGGCAGCAGTGCCGCACACGGAGAGCCAGGTGACCGAGGACATGTGCTTCCACAGTCATGTCGATCGACTCACCGACGCCGCGGTCGCCCTGGTGAACGCGCTCACCCCCGGGCACGCCGGTGGGCACCCTTTCGAGGCGCCCAGCGGGATGGCGTTGGCCGATGCGATCGTGGAGGCCTTGCGCCGCCCCGACTATGCGACCCGCCCGTCCTTGCAGGACGCCCGGCTGATCGCGGTCTGTGCCGCCCAGGCCCGGACGGTCTTCGAGGCCCTGGAGGCCGGGGACACGGAGACCGCGGTGGGGACGGTCAACCGGATGTTGGTCGACAGCGACGTCCGACCGTGCCTGTATCCCGCCTCCGGTGGCGGCCACGGTTTGTACTTCCGGGGGCCGGACGGTTCGTTCGGGCGGAGCTGGGCCGCGGGCATCGCGGCGGGGCTGGCCATGGCGGTCGACGGTGACCTCGGCGGACGGCTCGGGGTGTGTTCGGCGCCATTGTGCGACCGGGTCTACCTGGATGCATCGCGCAGCGCGCACCGCAGGTTCTGTTCGACGCGTTGCCAGAGCCGGGTGAACTCGGCCGCCCGTCGGCGTCGTCGAGCCGAGTTCGCACGCCGTCCCGGCTGATCGGAGACTTCGACCTGCTGTTTCTCCGGCAGGGCCCCGTCGACACCACCCCGGCCGGATCCCGGGCCGATGTGCCCGCCCGGCTCACCTGCTGCGCTGGCAGACTGGGCAGGGAGCACATCACCCCCGGCCCAGGAGACCCGTCATCATGCAGCCGTCGCACCAGGCACCCCGTTACGACTACCGCCACCTGGGCGCCGACATCTACGACGAGTCCTTCCGGATCATCCGCGCCGAAGCGGACCTGGCGCGTTTCCCCGCCGATGTGGAACCCCTGGTGGTGCGGATGTGTCATGCCGCCGGTGACCCGTCGATCGCCGACGAGGTCGCCTTCTCCCCGGGGGTGGCGGCCGCCGCCCGGACGGCTTTGCTGGCCGGGGCGCCGATCCTGTGCGATTCGACGATGGTCGCCACGGGGATCATCCGTTCCCGACTGCCTCGGGACAATGACGTCGTCTGCCTGTTGGGCGAGCCCGGGTTGGCGGAGGAGGCCCGCGAACGCGGCACCACGAAAACGGCACGGGCCGTGGAGTGGTGGGTGGAGCGCGGCCTGGTCGACGGGGCCCTGGTGGCCATCGGGAATGCGCCGACGGCGCTCTTCCACCTGTTGGAGGTCCTGCACGAGACCCAGGTCCGGCCGGCCGCGGTCTTCGGGATCCCGGTGGGTTTCGTGGGCGCGGCCGAGTCCAAGGAGGCCCTGGTGGACAGCGACCTGGGGTTGGAACACCTGGTGGTGCAGGGCCGTCGGGGCGGGTCTGCGGTGACGGTCGCGGCGGTGAACGCCGCGGCCTCCGATTCCGAACGGTGAGCTGAAGGCCGGCGACGCCCTGACGGGGCGGGTCGGTCCGTGACGCGGATGAGGTGCCCGGCCGGGTCCTGTCCGGCCGGGCACCTCCTCATCACATCAGATCATTCGTGGAGTGCCCGCAGCAGTGCGTCCCGGACCTGCGCGGAACGGCGCGGGTCACGGTCACCGACGACGGCGACGGCGAGCCCACCGGCGCGTTCCACGGCGGGCGTCCAGGCGGTCCCGCAGCGGGCGGCGTCGGCGCGCACGCAGAAGGTCGTGGTCCGTCCGGCGACGTCGACGACATGTTCGTTGACGGTGGGATCGTCGGTGCAGGCCAGGGCGTACCACGCCCCGTCGAGATCGTCGTCGACGAAGGTCCTTTCCTGCCAGTCGATGGCGGCGCCGTCGCGGTGGAGCCGCGCGAGCCGGGGGGTCAGTTCCGGGGAGACGATCCGCACCCGGGCGCCGGCTTCCAACAGGCGGGGCACCCGTCGTTCGGCGACATGTCCGCCGCCGACGACGAGCACGGTGCGTCCGTGCAGGCGCAGCCCGGCCAGGTAGACGGGGGCGTCGCCGGTGGCGGTGGTGCCGCACTCGTGGGCGACCTCGTGATAACGCTCGGCGACGACTTCGGCGAGTTCGTCGCAGTCGCCGATGACCTCGCCGACCCGGACCTCGACGCCGGGGTGGTCCTGCATCCAGGCCGCGGACTGTTGGTGCGTCCAGGTGCGCAACATCCCGGGGAAGAGGAAGTTGGGGACGACGACGATGCGTCGGTGCCCCAGCGTGGCCAGCTGGTCGAGGGCTGCGGGCAGGGACGGGCTGGTCACCTGGATGTAGGCGGGCAGCACGGTGGCGACGCCGGAGTCCTCCAGGAGGAGACGGGCCAGCGCGGCGTGGTCGGCGTTGGCCTGGGGGACTTTCGTGCCGCGGCCCAACAGGACCACGGCGGTCTCCGCCAGCGGCCAGTCGGCCGCGGTTTCGACGAGGCGGCGGCGCAGCACTCCGAGCAGGCGGGGGTCGTGGCCGAGGGGTCGCCCGTAGGCGGCGTGGCCGCCGGGAACCCGGGCGGTGCCTTCGGCGATGGCTTCGGGGATGTCCTGTTGCACATGGCAGCCGGTGCCGACCATCAGGGGGACGACGACGGCCCGGGGGTCTTCGGCGTCTCGTTTCCGGGCGGCGAGGACGTCGGCGAGGGCGTCGGCGATGGGCGGTTCGACCAGTTCGACGTAGCCTTCTTCGACCTGGACGCCGGGCAGGTGGCGGCGGACCCGGTCGACGAAGGCCCGGCAGGTGGCGACGCCCTCGGGGTCGCGGGTGCCGTGGGCGGCGAGCACCAGTGGCAGGTGTCCGGTGGCGGGTTCATTCATGGCGGTGTTCCTCGGCGGGTGGTTCGCTCACGGGTGCGGCCGGCGTGGTGGGGTCGGTCGTATCCGGGGTGCCCGTGGGCGGGTTCTGCTGGGTCGTGGTCTCCGGCATCCACGAGTAGTCGCGGGGGGTCACGATGCGTTTCTCTCCCCCTCCCGAGGTCACATAGGTGGTGGTGCTGGATCCGATGATGACCAGGGAGTTCATGTCGACGTCGTCGGGGGTGAAGTCGGCGAGGGTGCTCATGATGACCCGTTGGCGGGAGCGTTCGGCCTGCATGACGACGGCGACGGGGGTGTGGGCGGGCCGGTGCCCGGCCATGATCTCCAGGACGCGGGGCAGCTGCCAGGTGCGGGTGCGGCTGCGCGGGTTGTACAGGGCGACGATGAGGTCGCCTTCGGCGGCGGCGACGACGCGTCGTTCGATGGCGGCCCAGGTGGTGTGCAGGTCGGACAGGGAGATGACGGCGTGGTCGTGGCCCAGGGGTGCGCCGAGGATCGCCGAGGCGGCGAGTCCGGCGGTGACGCCGGGGACGATCCGGACGTCGATGCCGTCGGTGCCTTGTTCGAGGACGGGGCTGGCCATGGCGTAGACGGCGGGGTCGCCGCCGCAGACCAGGGCGACGGATTCTCCGGCGCGGGCCCGTTCGATGGCGGCGCTGGTGCGGGCTTGTTCGGTGCCCATCTTGCTGGCGTAGATCTCGACGCCGGGGCGGACGAGGTCGCGGATCTGACGCACGTAGGGCGCGTAGCCGACGACGAAGGTGGATTCGCGGATGGCGGCGACGGCGCGGGGGGTGAGCAGGTCGCGTACGCCGGGGCCGAGGCCGACGACCCAGAGTCGTCCGCGGGCGGGGAGTCGTCCGATCGCGCAGGTGGCGTCGCCGGTCTTCTGTTTGGGTACGACGAGGGCCGCGCCGTGGGCCAGGACGGAGGCTTCGCTGACGCTGGGGCTGCCGACGTGGCCGTCGACGACGGCGCTGGGGGTGGGGACGTCCTGGGCGGCGAGGCGTTCCGCGGGGTGGTGTTCGAGGGACAGGCCGAGTCGCGCCGCCAGTTGGACGAGGCCGAGTTCTCCGGCTTTGAGGTCGATGGTGGTCAGCGCGGCGACGGATTCGCGGGCGAGTCCGGCTTCGTCGAGGGTGGCGGTCAGCAGGGCGTCGAGGTGGTCGACGTCGGTGCCGGAGTTGCAGCCCATGCCGACGACGAGGGTGCGGGGGTGCAGGACGACGGTGGGCAGTGCGGTTTCGCCGAGGACGAGGTCGGCGGCCCGGTCGGTGACGACGATCCGGGCGGCGGGGGTGGCGGGTTCCTCGTCGGGGGTGTCGGTGCGCCGGTCGACGTCGACGACGTTGCCGGGCAGGGGTGGCAGCGGGCAGCGGTGTTCGCGGACGAGGTCGACGGTTTTCCCGTCGAGGAGGGCTCGGGTCGTTCCGGCGACGTCGCCGCGGTAGGCCCAGCCGAGGGTGTCGAGGGCGGGGACGCCCAGGGAGTCGGTGGCGGTGGTGACGACGGGGGTGCCGTCGAGGGCGCGGGCGATACGGGTGGCGAGTTCGTTGGCGCCACCGGCGTGTCCGCCGACGAGGGGCACGGCGAATCGTCCGGCTTCGTCGACGACGACGACTCCGGGGTCGGTTTTCTTGTCGCGCAGGAGGGGCGCGATGATGCGGGTGGTCGCGCCCAGGGCGAGGTGGCTGATGATCAGGTCGCATTCGGCCCAGGCCTGGGGCAGGCCTTCGCTGGCGGGGCCGTCGTACCGGGTGGTGCCGCCGAGGGCCTGGTCGAGTTCGGTGGCGCGGGCGTGGGCGGCCGGGGAGCTGCCCACGATCTGTCCGATGCGGGGGGTGTGTCCGGGCGCGTCCTGCGCATCGGGGTGGTTCACTGCTGCTCCTGCTCCAGGTCGAGGGTGATCAGGTAGTCGTGGCGGGTCTGTCCGGTCTCGCCGGTGACGGTCAGGTGTTCGACGGTGGGTTCACCGGGGAGTTCTGCGTCGTCGAGGGCGTGGGCGCAGGCCTGCGCGGTGTGTTCGTCGGCGAGGAGGGCGAGCCGTCGGGGTGGTCGTCCGGTGAGCAGGGCGAGGTGGCGGGGGTCGTCGGTGACGACGAGGTCGGCGTTGCCGACGGCGGGTTCGGGCGGGGTGTCCTTCCCGGCGGGCAGTTCGAGGACGGCGGCGCCGGTGCGGGCGGCCAGTGGGCGGATCTGGTCGAGCAGTCCGGTGGAACACCAGACGGTTTCGCCGAGGACGGGAAGGTGCCGCCCCCAGATCAGGGCTATTCCGTCGCGGGGGGTGGCGGCGGTCGGCATCACGGTGGTGCCGGCGCGTTCGGGGTGCCCGTCGAGGGCGGTGGAGGCGGGGCGGGGTCCGCCGACGTAGGCGGTGGGTTTCCCGAGGGCGGCGGTGGTGTCCGGTGGGCTGTCGAGGACGAGCAGGACGTTGGGCTGGGCGACGTCGGCGGCGGTCAGTGCGCGGGCGGCGTCGCCGTCGAGGATGCGGACGTGTTCGTCGGTTTCGCCGAGTCGTTCGGCGAGGACGTACCAGCGGGGGAGGTCGGCGAGTCCGGCGGAGATCTCGCAGATGCCATGGCCGGGCGCGGTCAGCAGGGCGACTTTGGGCAGGGCGCGGCAGGCGGCGAGGGCGGGGCCGATGCCGTGGCCGTGGGCGCTGACGACCTGGGCGTCGTCCCAGGGCAGTCCGACGGCGGCGAAGGCGTGGGCGATCGAGGACGCGGCGGGGTGGACCCGGCAGTGCAGTCCGGCGGCGCGGAAGCGGCGGACGACGCCGTAGAAGAGGGGGTCGCCGCTGGCGAGGACGACGGCCGGCCCGGCGTCGGGGTCGGCTTCGTGGGCGAGGAGTTTCTCGATGGCGGGCATGACCCGGCCGAGGACGACGCGGCGTTCTTCGGGGACGCCCAGTCCGTCGAGCGCTCGTGCGCCGGCGACGACGAGGGCTGCTTCGGCGCAGGCACGGCGGACGTCCTCGGGGGGTGTTCCGAGGTAGCCGTAGACCTCGATCATCGGTTTTCCTCCGGTTCGTTCTGCTGTTCGGTGGCGATGCCGAGGGCGCCGTGGCGGCGTAGTTCGTCCTGGGCGGCGGGTTCGGCGGCGCGGTATTCGTGGCGGAAGCCGGGGTGGTAGAGGTGGCTGCGCGCGGAGATGGGGCCTTCGGCGAGCGCTGGTCCGACGAGCACGATGGTGTGTTTCCACAGGTGGTGTTCGTGCATGGTGGTGGAGAGTTCGTCGAGTCGGCAGCGCATGATCAGTTCGTCTTCCCAGGTCACCCGGTATCCGATGATGCAGGGGGTGTCGGGGGCGTATCCGCCGGCGAGGAGTTCGTCCTGGAGTTGTCGGTGGCGGGCCGCGGAGAGGTAGAGCGCCATGGTGGTGCCGTGGGTGGCGAATCCGCGGACGGTTTCGCGGGGCGGCATCGGGGTGCGTCCGCCTTCGAGCCGGGTGAGGACGAAGGACTGGCTGACTTCGGGGACGGTGATCTCGCTGTCGGTGCGGGCGGCGGTCGCGGAGTAGGCGGAGATCCCGGGGACGGTTTCGTGGGCGAGGCCGAGCAGGTTGCACTGGTCGCGTTGTTCGGCGGTGGCGCCGTAGATGGAGGGGTCGCCGGTGTGGACGCGGGCGACGAGGAGTCCTTCGTCGCGGGCGCGGATCAGCAGCGGTTCGAGGTCTTCCAGGGAGGCGGAGGCGGAGTCGACGACGAGGGCGTCGGGGCGGGCTCCGGCGACGATGCCGGGGTGGACGAGGCTGGAGGCCCAGATGACGATGTCGGCTTCGGCGATGATGCGGGCGCCGCGGACGGTGATCAGGTCGGCGGCGCCGGGGCCTGCGCCGACGAAGACGACTTTGCCGGTGCGGGGGTGTTCGTCCGGGGTGGCCGGTGGGGTGGGTTCGCCGGTGGTCACAGTCGTCCTCCGATCTCGGTGCGGGTGGGGGTGGTGAGCGCGGTCGAGAAGTAGGGGGCGGTGTTCTCGGTGAGTTCGGTGGCGGGGGTGATTTTTTCGCGGTCGAGGCCGATGTTCTCCCCGAGGACGGTCTGGTCGGTGCGTCCGGTTTCGGTGAGGTGGTGGAGCATCAGCGGCAGTTGGCGTCCGCCTTTGTAGGCGACGACGGTGTCGGCGAATTCGAGGGCTTCCCGGTAGCGTTCGGCGCCGGCGGTGACCGGGACGAGGGCGAGGACCTCGGTGCCTTCGACGAGGGGGGTTCCGGCGCTGGCGGCGAGGGCTTGCATGGCGGTGATCCCGGGGACGATCTCGGCGTGGACGTCGTCGCGGGCGGCGGTGACATGTCCGGCGAGATAGGAGAAGGTCGAGTAGACGCTGGGGTCGCCGACGGTGGCGAAGACGACGGTGGTGGCGCCGTCGGCGAAGGCGTCCAGGGCGGCTTGGGCGGAGGTTTCCCAGGCTTCTCGGCGTCGGCTGGTGACTCCGCTGCGGTCGGCCATGGAGAAGGGGATGCGTCGGATGGCGGGTGCTGCCTGGGGGCAGCAGGCCAGGACGATCTGTTCGGCGCGTCCGGCTCCGCCGCGGGAGGCTTCGGTGGCGGGGACCAGGATGGCCTGGGCGTCGTGGAGTGCGCGTACGGCTTTGAGGGTGACGAGTTCGGGGTCGCCGGGTCCGACGCCGATCCCGATGAGTCGTCGGGGTGGGGTCGTTGCTGTCTGCGGCGTCGCGCCGTCCACCTGGCCTCCTCAGGTCTACCGCCCGATTGACGTGCCGCGTCCGGTGGAGTTTCTGGCTTCCGGCTGAGGTCGGTGGTCGTCGTCAGTCGGTCACAGTGGCGGGACCGCCCCGGAGTGGCGCCCGAGCCGGTCGGCCGGGTGCTGCACCGGTGTTCCTCCGCTCCGCACGCTGGGGCTATTTTCGCATGTCATCCGGGTGTCCGTACCGGGCCGAAGGTCCTCGCAGGTGCGTTTTCCGGTGGTGTTGTGGGCGCCTCGGCCTTGTGGGCCCGGTCAGGGGCCGGCTTGGGTGTCCGCCACGACCCTGTCGATGTTCTGGGCGTCGGTGATCTCCGCGGTCATCTGGCCAGGGCGAATATCCCGTCCAGGTCGAGGTGTTCTTCGACGGCGTCGGCGAGGGCGTCGATCATCTGTTCGCGGCGTTCCCCGAAGCCGGGGTGCCCGGGGCGCGGCCGCCAGGGGTTTCCGGTGGTCTCGGCGATGCCGGTCAGCCACGCCCGGCGGAAGTCGTCGTTCTCCAGGGCCCCGTGCCAGAGGGTGCCCCAGGCGGCGCCGCGACGGCAGCCGTCGAGGAAGACCTCGGTGTGTCGATCGGCGTCGACCTCGCAGACGCCGTGGTGGATCTCGTAACCCTCGACGAGGTGTCCGGCCCAGCTTCCGCGGGGCCGGGCGAGGGTCTTCTCGGCGTGGAAGCGCACGGTCGCCGGGAGCAGGCCCAGCCCGGGCTCGGATCTTCTCTCACCGCGGGATTCGACGCCTTCCGGGTCGTCGACAGTCTCGGCGAGCATCTGGTAGCCGCCGCAGATGCCCAGCACGGGGCGTCCTCGACGGCACCGGTCGACGATCACGTCGGCGATCCCTCGGCGGCGCAGCCAGTCCAGGTCGGAGAGGGTCGAGCGGGATCCGGGGAGGACGACGAGGTCGGCATCGCGCAGTCGGCCCAGGTCGCGGGTGACGACGACCTCCACTCCGGCTTCGTGGGCGAGGGCGTCGACATCGGTGGCATTGGAGGTGCGCGGAAAAGCGACGACGGCGACGCGGAGCAGGTCGTCGTCACGGTCGGCGGCACCGCCGTGGGCCCGCCAGGCGCCCAGGTCCAGGGCGTCCTCGCCGTCGAGCCAGACCCCGTCGACCCAGGGCAGGACGCCCAGCCCGGGCATCCCGGTGCGGCGGGTGATCTCGTCCAGCCCGGGTTGGAGGACGCCGGGGTCGCCGCGAAATTTGTTGATGATGTAGCCGGCCAGGCAGGCCCGGTCGTCGTCGTCGAGGATGGCCCAGTGGCCATAGAGCGCGGCGAGTTGTCCGCCGCGGTCGATGTCGCCGACGAGCAGCATCGGCAGGTCGAACCGGCGGGCGAGTCCGAGGTTGACGTAGTCGCCGGCGCGCAGGTTGATCTCGGCGGGTGAGCCGGCGCCTTCGCAGATGATCAGGTCGTGGGTGGCGGCGAGTTCTTCGTAGGCGGCGAAGGCTGCTTCGGCGAGATGTCTGCGCCCGGTGGCATATTCTCCCGCTTCGAGGCGTCCGGCCGGTTGTCCGCGCAGGACGACGAAGGAGCGTCGGTCGGTGCCGGGTTTGAGCAGGACGGGGTTCATCGCCGAGTGGGCTTCGACCTGCGCGGCGAGCGCTTGGAGGTATTGGGCGCGGCCGATCTCGGTGCCGTCGGTGCAGACCATCGAGTTGTTCGACATGTTCTGCGCCTTGTAGGGGGCGATGTCGAGGCCGCGGCGGCGGGCGGCTCGGCACAGGCCGGTGACGACGAGGGATTTCCCGGCGTCGGAGGAGGTGCCGGCGATGACGATTCCGGTCATGAGCTTTTCTCCTGGGTGAGGGCGGCGATGCCCAGGGCGGCGACGGCGGTGGCTGTTCCTGCGGTGGTGACGGCGCGGACGAGGCGGGCTGCCCGGTGGATGTCTGTCCCGCCGGGTCGTCGTCCGTCGCCGAGCAGGGGTCTTTCCTCGACTTTCGAGTGGTAGACATTGCGTCCGCCGAGTTGGATGTGTAGCGCTCCGGCCCAGGCTGATTCGCACCATCCGCCGTTGGGGCTGGGGTGGGCGGCGTGGTCGCGGACCATGGTCGTCCAGGCGGCGGTCCGGTCGCCTCCGGCGAGGGGGGCGACGGCGCAGGCCAGCAGCCCGGTGGCGCGGGCGGGCAGCAGGGCCATCAGGTCGTCGAGGCGGGCCGAGGCGGTGCCGAAGCGGGCGTAGCGGGGGTTGCGGTGGCCGACCATGGCGTCGAGGGTGTTGACGGCGCGGTGGACGAGCAGGCCGGGGATGCCCAGGCAGGCGCCCCACATCAGGGGGCAGGTGACGGCGTCGGAGGTATTTTCGGCGAGGGATTCGATGGTGGCGCGGGCGAGTTCGTGTTCGTCGAGGCCGGATGGTTCTCGTCCGCACAGGTGGGGCAGCCGTTGTCGGGCTGCGTCGAGGTCGTCGGCGGCGAGGGCGTCGGCGAGGGTTTCCCCTTCGTGGGCGAGGGTGCGCGCGCCGACGACGGCCCAGGTGGCGGCGGCGGTGGTGAGGATGTGGGCGATCGGGTGGCGGCGGCTCGTCCGTTCGGCGGTGAGGCCGATCGCCAGGACGGGCAGGGTGGCGGCGGCGAGGTGGATGGTGCCTGCGGTGCGGCTGTCCCGGTAGGTGGCCTGTTCCAGCCGGGCGGCCCAGCTGCCGAAGAGGGCGACGGGGTGTCCGCGGCGCGGGTCGCCGAGGGCGGCGTCGATCAGGAGTCCGAGTGCCAGCCCGGCGGCGCGGGTGGCGTGGGGGGAAGCCATGCGCTGGACGCTAGCAGAGCGGTTCCGGGCGGCGATGTGCTGTCGACCGTTGCGGCGGGGGGGCTCGGGCGGGGTGCTCACGTCGGTGGTGTGCCGGTCGATCTGGTGGGGGTCGGTCCGGTCCGTGGCGTCGGTGTGCTGTCGTCGTTCTGCCGCGGGCGGGTTCTTCGTCCGGGGTGGGGGTGTGTGGCGTGTCGGTGTCGCGGGATCGGGTCCATGTCGATCCGGAGGGTCTGGTGTTGACGGATTCGGATCTGGCGTTGTTGAGCAGGGTGTCCGGTCAGGTGGTGATGTGGCCGTCGTTGCGGTCGGTTCCTCCGCCGCAGGCGAGGCATATGGCGCGGATCCGTACCTCGGTGTTCGGGGGTGTCCCGGGTGGGGAGATGGTTCCGGCGATGCAGGAGTACGACCGGAGGTTGCGGGCTGCGGGTGAGCCGGAGGCCTTCGGGGCTTATTTCATCGCGATGTGTCAGTTGTCGGTGACGAAGGACAAGCGGCGGGACGGTCGTCCGCCGGAGAAGGCGCAGGCGGATGCGGATGTCCTGCGGTTGTGGTTGGGCGGTTGAGTTCAGGCCAGGTGGGGGAAGAGTTCGCTGCCGACCTGTTTGACGAAGTGGAGCGCATTGGTCACGGCGCGGTCCGGTCCGCCGAGGACGAGGACGAGTTGCCAGATGACGGCGATGTTGAGCACGACGGCGATGCGTCGTTCGGTTTTCTTCCCGGTTTCGAACAGGGGGATGGCGAAGCGTTTGCGCCGCCAGATCCACAGCACGGGGACGGGGAGGCCTCGTTCGGTGACGAGGTCGCCGGCGCAGTGGACGAGTACGCCGAGGGCGACGACGAGGGCGAGTTGGTCGAGGTGGGCGGCGACGTGCGGGGCGAGTTGGATGCCGATGAGTGCGGAGAGTCCGAGGTTGAGCAGGGGGCCGATCTTGGTGACTCCGGACAGGCCGAGCGCTTTGAGGGAGAGTCCGACGACGACGGCCAGGAGGATGGCCGAGCCGAGGGTGCTGCGGGTGGCCCAGCTGGCGATGAAGGCGTAGGCCAGGGGCGAGAGGATGATGTCGTGGGTGCCCCATCTGTGGCCGCGGGCGATGATGCGGACGACGCTGGCGACGGATTGGGAGATCGGGCCCCACATGGAGCCGATGGATGATTTCGGTTCGTCGAGGTCGGGCAGGAGTGCGCATCCGGCGCAGGTGATCACCCAGGCTGCGCATTCGGCGAAGCCGCTGACGGGTGCGACGGGGAGGGTGAGCAGTCCTGCGAGCCATCCACAGGTGGCGTGGGTGCTGCCCATCATGTGCGGTCGCCCTCCTCGGGGTGAACAGTGGAGGGGACGTCGGTCCGTTTTCCGGGGTGCCGTCGGTGGGGCCCCCGGCCACCCTCGGCACTGTGTTGTCAGGACAAGTAAACAGGACATTCGTCCTGATGTCCTCTTGCCCGGTGGGGCGGATCGGTGTCGACGGTGGACGGTCGCATGCCGGTGGTCCCGTTCCGAGGGGAAGTATCTTTGCCGAACTGTCTTGGACGCGTGTCTCTGTGGACTCTTCCCGTTCACTTATGTCAACCTGCTGTGACCCCTCCTGCTCACCCACCACTCATTCACGAGGGGTACGACACGAGGTGATCGACATGATGCTCGAAGAAGGCCTTGCCCCCATTGACGAGCAGGAACGGCTCCGTCTCCAGGCGAAAGTCGATTCGGCACGTCAACAGGAACGGCGCGTCCACGCCCGCCGGGCCACCCATCAGGAACGCACCGGGGTGCGCAGCTCGCGCCCCAGCGTCCCCACTCACAGTTGAGTTCTGCGCGCGGAGGCCCCGGCCCGACCTCGGGGTGCCTCCTGCCGGCGCATCCGATATGCCGACGGCGTCGGACATCCTCACCTACAGGTGAGATGTCCGACGCCGTCGGTGTCTGCCCGGGGTCGGTGACGCCCGGGCGGAGCGTTCTCAGTCGCGTGCGGTCAGTTCGGCACACACCAGTTCGGCGATCTGCGCGGTGTTCAACGCAGCGCCCTTGCGCAGGTTGTCCCCGCAGATGAACAGTTCCAGGGTGTTCGGGAAGTCCAGAGCCTGACGCATCCGGCCCACCCAGGTCGGGTCGCTGCCGACCACGTCGGCCGGGGTCGGCCATTCCTGGTGCTCCGGGTCGTCGAGGACGACCACGCTGGGGGCCTGCACGAGGGCCTCGCGGGCCTCGTCGACGGTGATCTCCTTGTTGAAGGTGGCGTGCACCACCAGGGAGTGGGTGGTGACGACCGGGACCCGCACGCAGGTCGCGGAGACCTTCAGCTCGGGGATGCCCAGGATCTTGCGGGACTCGTTACGGACCTTGAGTTCCTCGCTGCTCCAGCCGTCGTCCTTCAACGATCCGGCCCACGGGACGACGTTGAGCGCCAGCGGTGCCGGGAAGGGCGAGTCGGAACCGAGCTGCCCTTCCACGAGGCGACGCACGTCACCGGTCTGGGTGCCGACATTCTGCCCGGAGACCGCCGCCAGCTCGGCGTACAACCGGTCGACGCCGGGCTGTCCTGCGCCGGAGGCCGCCTGGTAGGAGCAGACGACCAGTTCGGTCAGTTCCCATCCGGCGTGCAGCGCGCCCAGGGCGTCCATCATGGTCAGGGTGGTGCAGTTCGGGTTGGCGATGATGCCCTTCGGCCGGTTCTTGACCTGCGCCGGGTTGACCTCCGGCACCACGAGGGGGATCTGCGGGTCCATCCGGAAAGCACCGGAGTTGTCGACGACCACGGCGCCGCGCTCGACGGCGATCGGCGCCCACTGTGCCGACACCTCGTCGGGGACGTCGAACATGGCGACGTCGACGCCGTCGAAGACCTCCGGGGTCAGTTCCTGGACGACGACGTCCTCGCCACGCACCTGGAGGACCTTGCCCGCGGACCGCGCGGAGGCCACCAGTTTGATCTCGCCCCAGACGTCCTCACGGGAGGACAGGATCGACAGCATCACGCTGCCCACCGCACCGGTCGCCCCCACCACGGCGAGGGTCGGCTTGCTGCGTTCGGTCAGTGTGCTCATCGTCCGGTTCCTCCATAAACGACCGCTTCACCTTCGGAGGAGTCCAGGTCGAAGGCGGTGTGCACGGCGCGCACCGCATCGTCGAGTTCCTCGTCGCTGGTGATGACGGAGATACGGATCTCCGAGGTGGAGATCATCTCGATATTGATATTGGCGTCCGACAACGCTTTGAAGAGCTTGGCGCTGACTCCGGAGTTGGTCCGCATGCCTGCTCCGACGAGCGACAGCTTGCCGATGTGGTCGTCGAACTGCAGCCCGGTGTAGCCGAGTTCGGCCTTGGTCTTGTCCAGGGCCTTGACGACCTGGTCGACCTCGACGCGGGGCAGGGTGAAGGAGATGTCGGTACGGCCGGTGTCCACCGAGGACACGTTCTGCACGATCATGTCGACATTGGCCTCGGCCGTGGCCACCGTGGCGAAGATCTTCGCCGCGTACCCGGGCTGGTCGGGCACTCCGACGATGGTGACCTTCGCTTCGGTGCGGTCGTGTGCCACACCGGAGATGAGGGGAGCCTCCATGGCCACTCCTTGCTGTTCGGGCTGCTCGATCGTGTGGTTGGTGATCATCGTCCCTTCCTTCGCGGAGAAGGATGAGCGGACGTGGATCGGGATGTGGTACCGGCGGGCGTATTCCACGCACCGCAGGTGCAGGATCTTCGACCCGCAGGCGGCCAGTTCCAGCATCTCCTCGGTGGTGAGTCGGCTGATCTGGCGGGCGGCCGGGACGACCCGGGGGTCGGCGGTGAAGACGCCGTCGACGTCGGTGTAGATCTCGCAGACGTCGGCGTCCATCGCCGCGGCCAGGGCGACAGCGGTCGTGTCCGATCCGCCACGGCCCAGCGTGGTGATGTTCTTCGTCGTCTGGCTGACGCCCTGGAAACCGGCGACGATCGCGATGTGCCCCTCTTCGAGGGCCTTGGTGATCCGCCCCGGGGTGATGTCGATGATCCGGGCCTTGCCGTGTGATTCGTCGGTGATGACTCCGGCCTGGCTTCCGGTGAACGACTGGGCCGTGTAGCCCAGGTTCGCGATCGCCATGGCCAGCACCGCCATGGAGATGCGTTCCCCGGCGGTCAGGAGCATGTCGAGTTCACGGGCCGGTGGCAGGGGGCTGACCTCTTCGGCGAGATCCAAGAGATCATCCGTCGTATCGCCCATGGCCGAGACCACGACGACCACGTCGTGCCCGGCCCGTTTGGTCTCCACGATGCGTCGGGCGACGCGTTTGACGCATTCCGCGTCGGCGACGGAGGAACCGCCGTATTTCTGGACGACAAGACTCACGCTTTTCGCTCCCTGCATTCTCGAGCGACGGTTGACGAGGGGAAGTCTATCGGTGTGCCCGAAAGCCACTCGAGGTGACCGTCTTGAACAGTGACATCGGCATCTCGACGATCGGGCGATTCAGGCCCGCGATATCCGACTTCCCCACCCCGGTCGCCTGCGGATTCGACCGCAACCACCCACCCGAATTCCGGGCGGACGACTCACCGGTGCAGGGCGTCGAATTCCGCTTCGGCGACTGTGTCCTCGTCCGCGTCGAGCCTGATATGGCTCAGGATCGACTGCAAGGCCCGCAGAGCGCCCGACGCTCGCGCCCCCCAGTCGGAGAGATAGCTGAACTGCCACCACCACAGGGCTTCGCTGACCCGACCGTCCGCATAATGCCGCAGCCCGTGCACCAGCGCGGACGCCACCTCGGCCAGTTCACCGGACAGGGTCGCCGTGGACAGCTCCGTCGTGGTCAGCGGGTCGACGACCTCGGCATAGTCGTCGAGCCCGGTGAACAGGGCGGCCAAGGAGTCCCGCAGTTTCTCCACATCGAAGTCGACACCCAGGTCGGGTTCGAAACGTTCGAGGGGGACGACGTCGTTGATCGCGCCCAGCCGCGCCCCGGTCACCAGGATCTGGGAGACCGCCAGCAGCAGCAGCGGGATCGCCTGCTCCGGGGCCTCCCCCGCTCCCACCTGACGCACCACGGCGAGGAACTGGCGGGCTTCCTGGGCCGTCTCCTCGCCCAGCACGGCCAGGTCGGCGTCCAGCTCCTCGACCACCTGCCGTTCCTCGACCGGACCGACGGACTCGATCACCTCAGAACGCGATTCCTCGGATGTCGAAGAAGAATCAGACATTGAGCAGACGCCTCCCTTCGAAAGCTCGACCGAGAGTCACCTCGTCGGCATATTCCAGGTCGCCGCCGACCGGAAGGCCGGAGGCCAAACGGGTGACCCGCACATTCAGCGGGGACAACAGCCGCGCGAGATAGGCGGCGGTGGCTTCGCCTTCCAGGTTCGGGTCGGTCGCGATGATGACTTCCTCGACCTGCCCGTCCGACAATCGCGCGAACAATTCGGAGAAACGCAACTGGTCGGGTCCGATGCCGTCCATCGGATTGATGGCTCCGCCCAAGACGTGGTACCGCCCCCGGAATTCCCGGGTGCGTTCGATCGCGAGGACGTCCTTCGGCTCCTCGACCACGCAGATCGCGCTGCCGTCACGCCGTTCGTCGGAGCAGATGCGGCATTTCTCGCCCTCGGCGACATTTCCGCAGACCGTGCAGAAACGCACCTGTTTCTTCACACGCACCAGGGAGTCCACCAACCGACGGACATCCTCCTCGTCGGCCTGTAACAGGTGGAAAGCGATCCTCTGGGCGCTCTTCGGGCCGACCCCGGGCAGCCGCCCGAGCTCGTCGATCAGATCCTGAACCGCACCCTCGTACACATCGTCCAGCCTACGACGCCGCACCGACAAGGTTGAGCGTCCAGTCGACGACGCGCTGACCGGACTTCTCCCCTCGCCTGTGACCTGGTCAGTCGTTCTGCGTCGCCGGCCGGGTGTTGTGCTCCCCGGCCCATTCCTGTCCGCTCAGGGCGTGGATCGCCCGCATCACCTCGTCCGCGATCTCCCGGCGGGCCGTCCCCCTGGGCTTGCCGGAGTACTTCTCCCGCAGGTAAAGGGGCCGACCGAAGTGCACCTCGACCTTCGCCGGACGCGGGAAGGAGGCCCCGACCGGTTGGATCCGTTCGGTCCCCCGCAGACCCACCGGAACCACCGGAGCCCCCGATTCCAACACGAGATGGCCGATGCCCGAGTGGCCCCGGTAGAGACGCCCGTCCCGTGATCGGGTGCCCTCCGGGTAGATCCCGAAGACCCGCTGGTCCGCGAGGACGCCCAAGGCCAGGTCGAGGGATTTCTGGGCCGCCCGGGCCTCTTCCCGGTCCACGGGGATCGCTCCGACGGCGGTGAAGAAGAACCGGTTCCACGCCCCGGACAGGCCGGTTCCGGTGAAGTACTCCGCTTTCGCCAGGAAGGTGATCGGACGGGGCGAGGTGATCGGCAGGATGATGCTGTCGAAGAAGGACAGGTGGTTGGCGGCGATGATCACCGGACCTGTCGTCGGGACGTTCTCCTGCCCGTCCACCTGCGCGCGCAGCACGGCGCGCAGCACCGGCCCGGCGATCCTGCGGCCTGTCTCGTAGAACCTGGTTCCTTCCACGAGAAGCGAGCCTACGGGCAGGAACGTGTGCGATGCACCGCCGTGAGCGGCCGGGGCCGGTGCGCTGTGCGCGGGCGGTCAGCCCTCGTACTCGTCGATGACGACGCCACCGAGGATCCGGGCGATGACCGGTTGACCGATCGACACCATGTCCTCCACGGTCTCGTCGTCCTCGCTGATGCCCGGGTCCTCGTTCTCCACCGGCGCGGGGACGTTCTGCGCGGTGCCGCTTCTCGTCAGTTGCGCGGCGCGGCTGTCTCCGGCCTGGTGGAGTGCTGCCTTGGCGCGTTGGTATCCGCTCATCCGCCCGCCGGTGGGTGCGGCACCGGAGGAGGTCCGGGCACCGGCGGGCGCGGCGCCGGCGGCGGGTGTCGGCCGGGGCGCGGGCGCCGTCTTCGTCGGAGCCGCTTCCGCAGGTGCGGGCCGGGGTGCTGGTCGCGGGTCCGGCGCGGATGCGGTCGGACGTTCGACGGCCGGAGCCGCCGCCGGGGCAGCGGCCGGGGCAGGCTGTGGCCTGGGTGCCGAGGTCCGCATGTCCGGCCCGGGGCGGGCGGGTGGCCTGGGGGCCGGCTCGTCAGCGGGGTCTTCCCAGGGGTCCGGTGGGACGTCCTCGTCCGGTGGGATGTCCCGGTCGTCCGGCCAGCCGTAGTCCGGTGGGGGTGGGACGGACA
>NZ_BAGZ01000003.1 GCF_000298175.1 Austwickia chelonae NBRC 105200
CCACGGCAGCAAGGCTCGACAGCAGAAGGACGACGGACGGCCAGGCCCAACGGGAGGTGACCCGGTCGACGGGTCCCCCCGCGCCAGGCTCGTCCCGGTCGAGGCGCGCCCGTTCGATGAGCGCGGCGATCGCGGCCGCGGAGGCCCCCAACGCGGGCGGGGTCAACCCGGCGTGGACGTCGTCGGCCTCGACGGTGAGCAGGTGACCGCCACCGGCGGTGCGATGCCATGACGTGGCCGCGGCCGGTTCCCCGGGCTGTGCCGGCACGGTGCGCCGCAGGAGGGCGTCCCGTCCGGGGCTGGCCGTCCCGGAGATCGCCCACGAGGAGTATCGGACGGTCCCCGACTCGACGACCAGGGACCACGACGACCGGGCACCGTCCACGCAGGACCAGGGAAGGTGGATGTCACGCAGGATGTTGACGATCCGGACACCGTCCTCACCGACCCGGACGCACGGACGGACGAAGACGACCCAACCCAGAACGGTCAGGGCCACGCTCCAGGTGATCCCGGTGGTCGACCGGTCGATCCACCCCCCGACCATCGCCGTGACGACCGCTAGGGCCACCGCAGCCAGGGTTCCCCCCACCATCAGCTGACCCCATTGGCGAAAATTACGGCATTCCATGGGTTTACCTCGACTGTCACGAACCGGATGCCATCGAGGATAGTCGGGCCCGATCGTCCGTGCTCTTCAGCGCGCTCCTGAGCCGCCGCCGTCCACCTGGTGGAAAGTTCCCACCTTCATCTGCGAGGACCGCGTTGTGGGGCATGATGGTCTCTGCAGTACCGACAGGCGTTTTCACAGCGGATCACGATGAGTGGGAAGGCAACGCATGAGCCAGGGGGAGTCACTGGCCGCTCCCGGCCCCCCGTCCGCAGGCCCGACAGGGCCCGTCTACGGCGCCCGGTACGGTGAGCCGGCCTACGAAGCGCAATGGGGGACGTCCGGCACCTTCCCACCCCCGATGGGGTTGTCGGCCACCAGCCAGACCGCCCCGCCCGGCCCACCGTCGACACCGACCCGGCCGGGCGCTCGCCTGCTGACCTTCCGCCCCGGTGTCGTCACCCTGCGACCGCTGTCGATCAACGACATCCTCGACGGTGCGATCCGCACCATCCGCCGACGGCCCGGCCTGTTCATCGGCGTCGCCGCCCTGGGCATGGCAGTGGCCACCGTCGTCCGGGCCGTGATCGACGTGTCCGCCGGGGTCACGCTCATGGATGCCTCGGGCGGTGCGAGCCGACTGTCGCCCAGCACCGCGGTGAAACCGGTCCTGGCGGTCGTCGTGGCCGGTCTGCTCGCCGCGCCCACCGCAGACGCCGTCCTGGGGCGGCGCCTGGGCTGGGGGCAGGTCCGAGAAGCCTTGTCAGCGCACCGGTTCTCCCTGTTGAAGCTCGTCGCGGTGATCGCCGCGATCACCGGTGGCACCACTTTTCTCGCCTGGTTCGCGATGGGCGGACGGGAAGCTCAGCTCAGCAACCTGACCTTCGTGTTGTGGACGTTGGGATTGGTCCAGTTCCTCCTGCTGATCCCGTTCTCCGCTGCTCCGGCCGTGTCGGTGATCGAGGGCGCAGGACCGGTGCGGGCGCTGCGCCGCTCCTTCTCCCTGATGCGTGGTTTCCTCGGGCGGGCCTTCCTGATGGTGCTGGTCAGCAAGCTGTTGATCGGCATCATGACGGCTGTGATCGCCGCACCGTTGCAGTTGGGGATCTTGGTCCTCTCCCAGACCACCGGTTACCAGCTGATGGAGTCCGCGTGGTCTCCGGCGGTGAACATGTTGATGGACCTGCTCGCCGGGTCACTGACCCTGCCCTTCGAGGCCGTCGTCTTCGCCCTGTTCTACATCGACCTGCGGGTACGCGGTGAAGGCCTGGACGTTCTGCTGGTCGACGAGGCCCGACGGGAGGCCGACCGGTGAACCTTCCGCTCTGGTCGGCCCTGGCCATGATCGACCCTTCCCCGGACGAGGCCCGGCGGTGGGCCCAGGAGGAACTGGCCAAGCCCGCCTACCAGGAACCCTGGTTGATGCACTTCGCGCGGATGCTCTACACCTGGCTGATCGACCTGCTGAACGAACTCTTCTCCTTCGGGGGCGGACAGTCACCGGTGCACCCGGTCGTGACGACCCTGGCCGTGCTGCTGGTGGTGGCCACGATCATCGTGCTGTTCGCCCGGACCCGGATGCGGGACAAACCCGAAGCCGAGCCGGAACCGGACACCGATCAAGCTGTGCTGCCCTTCGCTCCGCTGAGCGCTGCCGAATATCGCGCCCGAGCACAGTCCGCCCTCGCAGACGACCCGAGAACTGCTGCGATGGAGGCCTACCGGGCGATCGCTGCCGGTTTGCAGGAAAGACATGTCGTCGACGTCGATCCGGGGCGTACCGCCAGGGAGTTCGCGAACGAGGCCGCGACGGCCTACCCGACCTGCGAAGCCGGCTGCGGCAGCGCGGTCACCACCTTCGAGGCAGCCTGTTACGGCGGGCTGGTACCGGAACGGACGGCGGTGGAGCAGATCTTGACCTTGGAGTCCCGGATGCGGGCGGAGAAACCCGTTCTGCACAGGTCCGACGCTGAGATGACCCCCCTGGGGGTTCCTCGATGAAGTCGATGGGACGCCCGTTGGGTGCGATCGGCATCGTCCTCGCAGTCGTCGCCGCCGCCTTGATCGGCACCTACTGGATATCCGGGGACCGGATCGGGCCCGAAGAGGGGAACCTGAACTCCGCGACCGCCAGCGGAGGCGCAGCATTGTCCGCCTTGTTACGCGAACGCGCTCAGGTGGATGTCCGCATGGCCCGTACGTCCTCCGAGCTGGGCAATCCCCACGAAGGCACTTTCGTGATCGCCACGGAGAACAAGATCCCCGCCGAAGCCTTGGGGTCGGTCCGCAGCCATGCCTCCCGGGCGAAAACCCTCGTGCTGATCGCCCCCCACCAGGAGACCCTCGACCTGTTCGCTAGGGACATCAGACCGCTGACGAAGATCGACGGGGGTTCCTTCAACGCCCGCTGCACGGCCGGATGGATCCGCGCGGCGGACGAGATCGACGGACGGAGCACGCTCTACCTGTCCAACCGAGGCGACGACCAGGTCTGTTTCAAACAGGTCGGTGGCGGCACGGGCCTGCCCGGTTCCCTGGTGGGCCGGGAGGAGGGGGGACGCAGACTCCTCGTCGTCGGCAACCCGGAGATGTTCACCAACAACCGTCTGGACAAGCTCGGGAATGCCGCAGTCGCGCTACGTCTTTTGAGCGGGCACCCTCAGCTGACCTGGTATTCGGGCGTCACGGAGAAAAGGGCCACCGACGGCGAGCCCGGAGCGGCGGCGACCTGGCATCCACCCTGGTTCCAACCGATGGTCCTGGGCCTGACCGCGACGGTGGTGGTCGGGATGTTCTGGCGGGGACGACGCTTCGGACGTCTCGCCCGTGAGCCCCTGCCGGTGGTCGTCCAAGCCGGTGAGACCACTCTGGCCCGGGGCCGGATGTATCGCCGCGCCCATGAACCCGGCTATGCCGCGACGATCCTCCAGCAGGCAACCTGCCGGCGGCTGGCCGCCACCCTCGCGCTCGCGCCATCGGCCGACCCCGGCGCAGTGGCGCAGGCCGCTTCCCGAGTCTGTCGGCGCTCCCCCGACGACATCCTGCACACCCTCACCCGTGTTCCCCAGAACGACGCCGATCTGTCGGCTATCGCCGGGGCGCTCGCCAGTCTCGAAGGAGAGGTCCGACGCACATGAGCGATCAGTACCCTGGTCCGGCCCAGCCCGAGAATGCTTCCGGCCCGGTGCCCTCGACGCCGCCGCACCAGCAGCCTCATCCGCACCATCAGCAGCCCTATGTCGAGCAGCAGCATGCCGGGCAGCCTGCACCCGTCGTGGACGCGCCCGCTGGCTCCGGGGAGCCGGAGGACCCGGCGTCCGCCCGTGCCCGCACCCAGCTGCTGGCCGTGCGGACCGAGGTCGCCAAAGCTGTGGTCGGCCAGGACAGCGCCGTGATGGGGTTGATCATCGGACTGATCGCCCAGGGACATGTGCTCCTGGAAGGGGTGCCCGGTGTGGCGAAGACCCTGCTGGTGCGTTCGGTGGCGACGGCTCTGTCCATCGACACCAAGCGGGTCCAGTTCACCCCTGACCTGATGCCCGGTGATATCACCGGTTCACTGGTGTACGACCCGAACACGGCGGAGTTCAGCTTCCGCCCGGGGCCGGTCTTCACGAACCTCCTCCTGGCCGACGAGATCAACCGGACCCCGCCGAAGACCCAGGCCGCTTTGTTGGAGGCCATGGAGGAGAAGCAGGTCAGTGTGGACGGACAGTCCCGTCCACTGCCGAAGCCCTTCCTGGTGGCCGCCACCCAGAACCCGGTGGAATACGAGGGCACCTACCCGTTGCCCGAGGCCCAGCTGGACCGTTTCCTGCTCAAGGTGGAACTGGGGTTGCCGCCGCGGGAGGACGAGGTGGCGGTGCTCTGCCGTCATGCCGGCGGTTTCGACCCGCGCGACCTGCAATCGGCAGGTCTGTCGGCGGTGGCTTCCCCGGACGACCTGATCGCTGCCGCGGCTGCGGCGCGCCGGGTGACGGTCTCGCCCGATATCGCCGCGTACATCGTCGACATCGCCCGGGCGACCCGGCAGTCACCGTCGCTCTCCTTGGGGGTGAGCCCACGTGGTGCGACAGCTCTGCTGGCGACGGCACGGGCTTGGGCCTGGTTGAACGGCAGGTCGTTCGTGACTCCTGACGATGTGAAGGCCTTGGCGCATGCCACCTTGGCGCATCGTCTCCGGTTGCGTCCGGAGGCGGAGCTCGACGGGGTGTCGGTCGCCACGGTGCTGGCTACGGCGGTGGCCTCGGTGCCGGTGCCCCGGTGAGTGCCGAGCGCCGTCTTCTCGGGTGATCGAAGCGACGATGTGCGGGAAGGCAGGGTGACCACATGGCGGTGACATGGCGTTTCGTGGTGCTTGTCGCGGCAGGGATGATCCCGCTGATCTGGTGGCCGGACGCAGCTGTGCTGCGGATCTACTGGGTGGGCGCATTGGCCCTGTTGTTCGTGGATGTGGCGCTGGCTCCGTCGCCGGGGGCCTTGGCCACGCGGCGTGACGCGGTGCCGCCGGCCCGGGTGGGTGAGACCACGCGTAGCCGGCTGACCTTGACCAATCCGATGCGACGTCGGGTACGTGCTCATGTCCGTGACGCCTGGCAGCCGTCGGCCGGTTCGCTGGTGGACCGTCACCGGGTGGAGCTCCATCCGGGGCGTTCGGTCCCGGTGGAGGTGGATCTGGTGCCGTCGAGGCGGGGTGACCTGTCGACCGACCGGTTCACCGTGCGGGTCTTCGGTCCGCTGGGCCTGGGTGCCCGCCAGCGTTCGTTCGTGGTGCCGGGGGTGCTCCGTGCGCTGCCGGGTTTCCCCTCGCGCCGTCATCTGCCCGGCCTGTTGGCCCAGTGGCGTCAGTTGGACGGGCGCTCCGCGGTGCGTACGAGGGGACAGGGCACCGAGTTCGACTCTCTGCGGGATTATGTCGAGGGCGATGATGTGCGGAGCATCGACTGGCGGGCCACGGCGCGGCGCCGCCAGGTCGTGGTACGTACCTGGCAGCCGGAGCGCGACCGTCACGTGGTGATCGTGGTCGACACCTCGCGGACCAGTGCGGGCCGGATCGGTGACATGCCGCGTTTGGACTCGTCGATGGATGCGGCCTTGTTGCTCTCCGCGTTGGCCTCCCGCGCCGGAGACCGGGTCGAGGTCATGATGGGTGACCGGGATATCCACAGTCATGTCCGGGCCGATCGGCGGGGCGACCTGTTGAATCGCCTGGTGAATGCCATGGCTCCGATCGATCCGGCTCTGGTGGAAGCGGACTGGCCGAGAATTGTCGGTGCTGTCTCCGATCGGGCCCGTCGCCGGGCCCTGGTCGTCCTGGTCACCCCCTTGGAACCGGCCGCGGTCGAGGAGAGCCTGCTACCGGTGCTGCCGGTGCTGACCTCACGCCACCGGGTGGTGATCGCCTCGGTGCAGGATCCTTCCGTGGAGCGGGCACGGATTCCTCTCGCACCGGACGCCCAGGCCGAGATGACCACCGTCCAACGTTCGGAGGCTGTCTACGGGGCGGCGGCGGCCGAGCAGACGGCGACCCAGCGGGCTCGTACTGCCGCTGTCCTGCAGAAGCTGGACGTGGCCGTCCTGGACCACGGGCCGGAAGATCTGCCGCTGGCCTTGTGTCGGCATTACCTGATGTTGAAGTCCCGGGGCCTGCTCTGAGTCGTCCTTCCGGGACGCTTCCTCCTCGCCCTGGTCAGTCGCGGACGATACCGACGTAACCCGCCCGGTCGGCGGCCAGGTCCCCGGTCTCCCCCTCGAGACAGGCGCTGCGCCCGGCGGTGTAGACATAGGCCAGGAAGAGCAGTTCGGCGAGCACCCCGATACCGATCCGTACGGCGGCGGGCAGGCCGGACGGGGTGACGAGACCTTCGATCAGACCGCAGAGGAGCAGGACGAGCGCGAGCCCCATCGCCACGGACATCGCGGAGCGGGCTTCTGCGGCGAAGGCTTGCCCCCGGCTACGGGCTCCGGGTTCGATCCAGCTCCAGAAGAGCCGCAGTCCGACGCCTCCGGCGACGAAGACGCAGGTGAGTTCCAACAATCCGTGCGGGAGGATCAGGCTGTAAAAGACGTCGGCCCGGTCGTATCGGGTCATCAGGGCACCGATGACGGCCAGGTTGAAGATGTTCTTCCAGAGCAGACCGATGACCGGGAATCCGAGGACTCCCATGGCGATGCACGAGGCGGCCACATAGGCGTTGTTGGTCCAGACCCGGAAGGCGAAACTGCTGGCGGCGTTCTCCACGTAGTAGTTGGCGAAGTCGTGCTCCACGAGTTGGCGCACTTCACCGGCGGTCATCATGCTCTGTTCCGCCTGCGGGTTGTTCAGGAACCACCAGCCGAGGAGAACGGCGACGAGCAGGTTGACCGCCAGGGTCGTCCACCACCAGTAGCGGATCCGGTAGAGCGTGCCGGGGAAGGTGTGGGTGAAGAACCTCAGGAGGATGCCCCATTCGGATCTACCGGATTTCGCCGAGTGCGCCCGGGTGCGGGAGAGCAGCCAGGAGAGATAAGCGATCAGCTGGGGGTCGGGCGAGGCCGAACGGACTGCCGACAGGTGAGTGGCGGTGCGCTGGTAGAGGTCGAGCACCTCATCCGCTTCTGCGCAGGTCAGATTCCGGTAGTTGATCAGCTGTTCGAGGCGTCGCCATTGCGGTAGATGCGCTGCGACGTAGGCGTCCACGTCCACCTCGCCACTGTACGGTGCCCGATTGCCCGTCCGGTGATACCCCGCCTCGACTGCCGTGGCCGTCTCGGGGACCGGACGGTCTCCGCGGGCTAGGCTGGGTAGGTGACGACGAGCACCGTGGGAGGACAGGGGCGTCCCGGGCAGGCCGACGACGGGGAGTATCTGCTGACCGGCGAGGCGGTCGCCTTGGATCTGCCGCCGGCGTCCTTGGGGGTTCGCGCCCTTGCCGGGGTCATCGACATGGTCATCACGTTCTTCGTCATGCCGATCGCCTTGGGAACGGTCTTCACCATCTTCGGTGAGAAGGTCGACAAGGCCGCCCTGATGGCCATGGTCGTGCCGACGGTCTTCCTGGTCGTCGTGGGGATCCCGACGTTGACGGAGACTTTGACCGGCCGCACCTTGGCCAAGATGATGCTCGGTCTGCGGACCCTGCGCGACGACGGCGGCCCGATCTCTTTCCGGCACGCCTTCACCCGGCACATGGTCGGTCTGATCGAGCTGTACACCCTGCTGGGTTCTCCTGCGCTGGTCAGCGGCCTGTTGAACGGGCGTGCGAAGCGCCTGGGCGATTTCGCGGCAGGCACCTACGTGGTGCGCGACCGGATGACTTTTCCCTGGCCGACCCCTGCATCGGTGCCCCTGCCCCTGGCGGCTTGGGCCTCCACCGCCGATATCGCGCCTCTGCCCGATCAGTTGTCCCTGTCGATCCGTGAGCTCCTGCGCCGGGCCCCGCAGATCCGTCCGGAGCCTCGACATCAGTTGGCGCAGCATCTGGCCGCCCAGGCTCTGCGCTATGTCTCTCCGGGTCCTCCGCTGGGCACGCCGCCCGAGATCTTCCTGGAAGCGGTGTTGGTGGAGCGTGGACGGCGTGACTGGGAACGCCTGCAGCGGGACGAGGAGATCCGCCGGAGGTTGACCGGTCGTGGCCTTCCGGTGTTGTCGGAAGAGCGGCTCGTTTCTCCGATGGTTCCTCCACCCGGGCAAGGCGTCTCCGCCGGGTTCATTCCACCGGCGGGGATGCCTCGGGGCTGAAGGCGGGCAGGCAGACCACCATGCAGTCGACGCCGTCGTCACCGCTGACGTAACGAACCCGTTCGCCGGCGCGGGTGATCAGCGCTTGACCGGCTCTCACCCGGGCCTGTCCTCCGTCGTGGTCGACCAGCATCGTGCCGGTGAGCACCACGGTGATCGCGTCGAGTTCGGGACGGTGATAGTTCCCGACCCATCCTGCGGGGGCGCCCATCCGGGCGACGGACACGATGTCGTGTCCGGTGGATGACCGGCCGATGTATTCGTCGACGGTACGACCTTGGCCGGCGGCGATATGCACCGGTTTCTGGATGAGTTCAGGCACCTACCAAGGGTAATCGGACATTTCTCGGTCGATGAGAGCTGCGGGGGTACCAATGTGGTCCGGTCGTGCGACAGCTTTCCCGCCGCGTCCTTGCGCCGGGAACGGGCCCGGCAGGACGCGGCGGGAAAGGGTGCTCAGGCGATGCGGTCGATGAGCAGCGCCGGACGTTCCGGTGCACATTCCCCGATGGTCCAGGAGCCCTGCAGAGCGTCCTGGGCGCGGGCGAAACGCTCGGGGGTGTCGGTGTGGAGGGTGAGCAGCTTCTGCCCTGCGGTGACCCGGTCCCCAGGTTTGGCGTGCATCTCCACGCCGGCTCCGGCCTGGACCGGCTCGCCCTGACGGGCTCGTCCTGCGCCCAGTCGCCATGCCGCCAATCCGACCGCATAGGCGTCGAGCGAGGTCAGCACTCCGTCCCGGTCCGCAGTGACGATCTCCTGTTCGGCCGCCACCGGCAGTGTGGCGTCCGGGTCGCCGCCCTGGGCTCGGATCATCGCCTTCCAGGCGTCCATGGCGCGGCCGTCCTGCAGGGCTTCCGCCGGGTCGACCCCGGTGATCCCGGCTCCGGCGAGCATCTCCCGGGCCAGAGCCACGGTGAGTTCGACGACGTCGGCAGGTCCACCACCGGCGAGGACCTCGACCGATTCCCGGACCTCCATCGCATTTCCGGCGGTCAGTCCCAGGGGGGTGGACATGTCGGTCAGCAGGGCCACCGTGTGCACTCCGGCGTCGGTGCCCAGGTCGACCATGGTGCGGGCCAGCTCACGCGCCGCGCCGACCTCTTTCATGAAAGCCCCGGAGCCGACCTTCACATCGAGCACCAGCGAGCCGGTGCCCTCGGCGATCTTCTTGCTCATGATGGAGCTGGCGATCAGCGGAATCGCTTCGACGGTACCGGTGACATCGCGCAGGGCGTAGAGCTTCTTGTCGGCCGGGGCGAGCCCGGATCCGGCAGCACAGATGACCGCGCCGACCTCGTCGAGCTGACGCAACATGTCCTCGTTGCTGAGTGCGGCCTGCCAGCCGGGGATGGACTCGAGTTTGTCGAGAGTTCCGCCGGTGTGGCCCAGACCGCGTCCGGACAGCTGCGGGACGGCGACTCCGTAGGCGGCCACCAGCGGCGCCAACGGCAGGGTGATCTTGTCACCGACACCGCCGGTGGAGTGCTTGTCGCTGGTCTTCTTCGACAGTGAGGAGAAGTCCATCCGTTCGCCGGAGGCGATCATGGCCTGGGTCCACCGGGCGATCTCGTCGCGGTCCATCCCGTTGAGGAAGATCGCCATGGCGAGGGCGGACATCTGTTCGTGGGCGACGACGCCGCGGGTGTAGGCGTCGATCACCCAGTCGATCTGTTCCGGGGAGAGGCGCTGCCGATCGCGCTTGGCGCGGATGATGTCGACGGCGTCGAAGGCTTCGGTCATGCCCCGATCCTGCCTCATCCTTGCCGCCACCTGCGAGAGCACAGAGTCCTTCGGCCCGATCCCCTTGCCCGGCAACACTTTCGGACGGCGCCTCGATCCTGGCAGCGCGGATCGAACCGAGTGCGCCCCCGGGCCGGTAGCGTGTGCGGAGTCGGGGTCCGTCGTCCGGGGAGGCTGCCATCGTGTCCGTTCCACGCCATCACACCGTCGACTGGGCGATGCGTCTGATCTCGTTGGACACCACCAGTCGGGACCCGAATCTTCCCTTGATCGACGTCGTCCGGGAAGAACTCGCCGAGCACGGGGTCACCAGCCATGTCCGTCCCGGCCCCCAGGAGGGCAAGGCCAATCTGATCGCGACGATCCCGGCGGCGGACGGGTCGACCGAGGGTGGCGTGGTCCTGTCCGGGCATACCGACGTGGTGCCGGTGGACGGACAGCGATGGACCAGTGCCCCCTTCACCCCGCAGGTCCGCGAAGGCCGTCTGTACGGCCGCGGGTCGGCAGACATGAAGGGTTTCCTGGCCTGCGTGCTCTCCGCCGTCCCGGACATGCAGAAGGCCTCCTTGCGTGAGCCGATCCATCTGGCCTTCAGCTACGACGAGGAGGTCGGCTGCCTGGGCGGCGACCAGATCGTGAAGGACCTGGCCGATCTCGGATTGACCCCGCGGGTCGCGATCATCGGCGAGCCGACCATGATGCGAGCCGTCCTCGGGCACAAGTCGGTGAACCTGGTGGAGATGGAATTCCACGGCCATGCCTGCCACAGTTCGTTGAAACCGCACGGTCTGAACGCGATCGAGCATGCGGCCGTGGTCATCCGACGGATCAGCGAGTTGGGCGGGCATTTCGCCACGGAAGGTCCCACCGACGAGGCCTACGAGATCGCGCACACCACCATCGGGGTGAACACCGTCCGAGGAGGCATCGCCTCGAACACGGTCGCCGACCGTTGCCTGATCCAGGCCGATTTCCGGACGATCGCCGCCGAGGACCCACGCGCCGTCGTGGAGACCCTGCGGGCCTTCGCCGAGGAGGAATCCGCCGTCATGCGCGCCCGCCACCCCTCCGGCCGGGTCGACTTCACGGTGGTCTCGATGGTGCCGGGGCTGGAGACCTCTCCGCAGGGCGCGGCCGCCGACCTGATCGGACGCCTCGGCAGACCGTTGGCGCAGGAGAAGGTCACCTATGGCACGGAAGCAGGACAGTTCTCCGAAGCCGGGATCGACGCGGTCGTCTGCGGCCCCGGCGATATCGCCCAGGCGCACGGCACGGACGAATACGTGGAGCTGGCTCAGCTGGCGATGTGCGAGGAGATGCTCGACGCATTGGTCGCCGAACTGTCTGGCTAGTCCTCGACCCAGGCTGTCCTGGCCGAGGCCGGAGGCCGACACCCCGTGGGACGTGGGTGCCGGCCTCCGCAGACCGGGTCCTGCCCGGTCAAGCCTTCGTGACCAGTTCGATGTCTGCCGGGCCGAAGGCCTGGGGAAGGATGTCCTTCAGCGTCAGCAGACCTTCCGGGGTCTGGATCCGGCAGTCGGGTCCCCCGAATTCGTAGAGCACCTGACGGCACCGGCCGCAGGGCATGAGAGTCATCTCGCGGCCGTCGACACACCACACCGCGACGAGCCGCCCACCACCGGTCTTGGCCAGCTCGGAGGCCAGCCCGCACTCGGCGCAGAGCCCCACCCCGTACGAAGCGTTCTCCACATTGCATCCGGAGACGATCCGACCGTCGTCCACCAGTGCAGCGACTCCCACCGGAAAGTTGGAGTACGGGGCGTAGGCCTGCTTCATCACGGCTACCGCCTCGGCGTGCAGTGCTTCCCAGTCGATCGTGTCGTCGACCACACCTGCTTCATCGTTCATCAGTGCGTCTCACCCTTGCGATATATCAACCCGTCGGCTGCGGGCATACGGAGATTCTGGCTGGCCAGGGCCAGTACCAGAAGCGTAGCCACATAGGGGGCGGCCCCTGTCAGCTGGCTGGGCACCGACTCCGAGGAGGCATACCAGCAGGTCACCAGCAGCCCGAAAGCTGCCATGGCCAACGCTCCGGGAAAACCTGCGGGCAGGTGGAGCATCTCCCGCCGGGTGAGGAAGGCCACGATCGTGGATCCGAGGAGGAGTGCGGCACCGGAGAATCCGATGAACAGACGGACCGCGGTGGGCGCGGAGTCGCTAGCGGCGTACCATCCGAGCGCGAGCGCCGACGTGGCGAGGAGGGCCGGGAGGACTTCCGCCTGCCGCCCGCGGCGACGACGCAGCAGGGCTGCTGTCCCCAGCGCCACCAGAGCGACCCCCGCGGCGAGCAGGACACCGTGGATGGCATTGCCCCGCAACTGGATCGCATCGAAATAGCCGAACATCAGCGCGCCGGAGGCCAACGAGCCGGGCCGCCAGTTACCGAAGATGAGCGCGGCCAGGCCGATATATCCACGGCCACCGGTCTGTCCGTCACGGAACATATTGGCTGCCACCAGGGTCAGATAGGACCCGGCGAGGCCGGCCAGCGCACCGGAGATGAGCACACCGGCGTACTTGTACCGGTAGACGTCGACGCCGAGCGTCTCGGCGGCTGCCGGTGATTCACCGCACGAGCGCAGACGCAGGCCGAAGGGGGTCTGCCAGAGCACCCACCAGCTGGCCACGACCAGACCGATCGCGATGACGGTCACCATCGACAGATCGGTGACCAGCCCGGCCAGTAGCCCTGCGATGTCGGAGACCAGGAAGAGGTGGGTGCCCTCAAGCGAGCGCAACCCGTCGGACAGGCCGGGGACGGTGATCTTCGGCAGTTCCGGAAGCTGCGGGGACTGTACGCCCTGCAGTTGAGGCCAGGTCCGGGCAGCCAGGTATTTCGCCGCTCCCGGTCCGATCAGGTTGAGCGCGACACCGGAGACGACGTGGTCGACACCGAAGTAGACGGTGGCCACGGCGTGCACTGCGCCGCCGACCAGACCCATCAGGATGCCGCCGATCAGCCCGGCCCAGGGCCCCCAGCTCAGGGCGAAGGCGGCCGAGCCCCAGCAGCCGAGGATCATCATGCCTTCCAGGCCGATGTTCACGACGCCGGCCCGTTCGCTCCACAGCCCTCCCAGACCGGCCAGACCGATCGGGACGGCCAGGCCGATGGCTGCGGCCACCGCGCCCGAGGATGCGATGTCGTTCTCCCCGGTGGCCACCCGCAGGACGGACAGTCCGATCAGTGCTCCCAGGACGGTCAATGCGATACGTAAGGGTGTCCAGTGGCGTCGACGCTGTGGAGTATCCGCCACGACGTGGGTGTCGAGCTGAAGTCCCATGCTCATGAGTGGTCCCTTTCCGTGGTGGCGGACCCGGCGGTGGCATCGGCGGGGGTGCGGGCGTCGGAGGCCCGGTCGTCCGCAGAGGTGGGCCGGCTGTCGCCGGCACGTTCACCGGCGGCGAGCCGTCTGGCCACGGAGGCCTGTTCGAGTCTCGCCTCGACGCGTCGGACCACTTCGTAGGCGATGACGACGGCGAGCACGATGATGCCCTGGATGATGGAGACGATCTCCGGGGAGACGGGGATGAGCTGCAGCGGGCCCGACTGTTGGTTGAGATAGGCCCACAGCAGCGCTCCGAAGGCGATCCCGATGGGGTGGTTGCGTCCGAGTAGGGCCACGCCGATCCCGGCGAAACCGAGTCCGGCCTGGAAGGTGCCGCCGTAGGCGTGGTCCTGGCCGAAGAGCAGCGGCATCCCGACGAGACCGCCGACCGCGCCGGAGATCACCATCGTGATCAGCACCATCTTCTTGGCGTCGACTCCGCTGGCGACGGCGGCGCTCTCGCTGCGGCCGGCCGCTCTCAGGTCGTAGCCGAACCGGGTGTGGGCGAGCACGAACCAGTACAGGAATCCGACCAGTACGGACAGGAAGACGAGGGTGTAGACCGTGTTCCGTGCCCCGGGGACGAGCGCTAGGCCGGTCAACCAGGACGATTTGGGGATCTCGGAGGTCCGGGTGACATCGGTCTGACCGGACGGCGCGACGATGCCGAGCAGGTAGGCGACCAGTCCGGTGGCGATGGCGTTGAGCATGATCGTGGAGATCACCTCGGAGACCCCGCGCCGCACTTTCAGCCAGCCTGCGATCCCGGCCCACATCCCCCCGGCGAGCATGGCCACGACGATGCCGAGCACGACATTGGCCGGGCCTCCGACGAAGCCTTGGCCGCAGACGACGGCGGCGGCGAAGACGGCGACCCGGTACTGCCCTTCGACACCGATGTTGAACAGGTTCATCCGGAACCCGATGGCGACGGCGATCGCCGAGATGTAGAGGATGATCGCCTCGTTGAGGATGTTCACCGTGACCCGGGGCAGAGGCGCTTTGAGCAGCTGCTGCCAGACCGCGCCCACCGGGTCGCCGGCGGCGAAGAGCACCACGGTGGTGACCGCGAAGGCGACGAGCAGCGCGAGTAACGGTGCGGCCAGACTGAAACCGATTCTGCGCAGGTCGATCTTCATCGGGTTTCCTCCTGGGCCGTCGTCGAGCTGCTCTCCTCGGCGGGAGTCTGCTGGTGGCCGTCCGCACCGGTCATCGCGGCGCCCAGTTCCTGAGCGGTCACCGTGTCCGGGTCGTAGGGGCCGGTCAGGCGGCCCCGCAGGAGCACGTAGATGCTGTCGGAGAGTCCGATCAGTTCGTCCAGGTCGGCCGAGATCAGCAGGACGCCGAGGCCTTCGCGTCGGGCCTCCTTCAGGCAGTCCCAGATGAAGGACTGTGCTCCGACGTCGACCCCGCGGGTCGGGTGCGAGGCCAGCAGGACGGTGGGCTGGTGTGCCATCTCCCGTCCGATGATGAGTTTCTGCTGGTTGCCCCCGGAGAGAGAGCCTGCGGTGACGTGGATGCTGGGGGTGCGGACGTCGTACCGGTCGACGATCTCCTGGGTGGACTGCTGCGCGCCCTTGGAGTCGACGAAGACCCCCTTGATGTTGGGACGTTGGGTCTGATGGCCCAGGATGCGGTTCTCCCACAGCGGCGCGTCCAACAGCAGCCCGTGACGGTGTCGGTCCTCGGGGATGTAGCCGACACCGGCCTCACGGATCCGACGTACGTCCCAGTCGGAGATGTCCAGATCGCGCAGGTGGATCCGTCCGGTGTCCTGTTCGCGCATGCCCATGATCACTTCGATCAGCTCGGCCTGTCCGTTGCCCTCCACTCCGGCGATGCCGACCACTTCTCCTGCGTGGACGGTGAGGTTCAGATGGTCGAGCACGGGGCGGGATCCGCCTTCGGCGAGGACGACGTCCTCGATCCGGAGCAGTTCCTGTTCGGTGACCGTGGATTCCTCGGTCTCCGGGGTGGGCAGTTCGGAGCCGACCATCAGTTCGGCGAGTCCGCGGGCCGTGGTGTCCTGGGGATTCACCGAGGCCACTGTGGTGCCTCGGCGGATCACGGTGATGGCGTCGGCGACGGAGAGCACTTCGTCGAGCTTGTGACTGATGAAGATGATCGTGAGGCCCTCGCGGGTGAGTTTGCGCAGGTTGCCGAAGAGTTCGTTGACCTCCTGGGGCACGAGCACGGCGGTGGGCTCGTCGAGGATCAGGATGCGCGCGCCGCGGTAGAGCACTTTGAGGATCTCGACGCGTTGGCGTGCGCCGACGCCGAGCTCTGCGGTGAGCTGGTCGGGGTCGATACCGAGGCCGTATTCGTCGCTGATCCTGCGGATCTCGGTGCGGGCTGCTGTGCCGATGCCGTGGAGTTTCTCCGCGCCGAGGACGACGTTCTCCAGGACGGTGAGGTTGTCGGCCAGCATGAAGTGCTGGAAGACCATGCCGATGCCGTGGGCGATGGCTTCGGAGGGGCTCTTGAGGGTGACCGGTTGGCCGTCGACGGTGATCGTGCCTTCGTCGGGCCGTTGGACCCCGTAGAGGATCTTCATCAGGGTGGATTTACCGGCCCCGTTCTCACCGACGAGGGCGTGGATGTGTCCTCGTCGCACGGCGAAGGTGATGTCCTTGTTGGCCACCACCCCGGGGAAGCGTTTCGTGATCCCTTCGACCTGGACGGCGATCACGCCGTCCGGTGCGGATCCGGTGGGGGGTGAGCCGGCCGCCGTGGGCGGCGCGGAGGGTGGCTGCGTTGCCATGGAACTTCCCGATGGTAGGTGAGGGACGGGGCGTGGGGGGCGTGCTGCGGCCCGGGCCGTGCGCTGGGCAGGCCCGGGCCGATCGCGTCGAGCGATCAGTTGGTGGAGGGGACCTTCACCTTGCCGTCGATGATTTCTTGCTTGGCCTTGTCGATCTCGGCCTTGATGTCGTCGATCTTGCCGCCGGTGGTCGACAGGGAGACGCCCTTGCTCTTCAGGTCGAAGCTGTGTGCCCCGTTCTTGAAGGCGCCGTCCTTGACCGACTTGAGGAAGTCGTAGACGCCGACGTCAACGTTCTTCACCATCGAGGTGATGATGATGTCCTGGACGTCCGGGGCCGCGGTCTTGGCCTGGTCGGAGTCGACTCCGATGGCCATGGCCTTCTTGGCCTTGACGGCGGTGAAGACGCCTGGTCCGGAGCCGCCGGCGGCGTGGTAGATGACGTCGGCACCGGCGGAGAGCATGCCTTCTGCCGCCGTCTTGCCCTTGGCGGGGTCGGAGAAACCGGAGTAGTCGGGGGCCTGGGTCAGGTACTTGCTCTGGATCTTGATGTCGGGCTTGACCGACTTCGCTCCGGCGGTGTAGCCGGCTTCGAACTTCTTGATGAGGTCGGTCTGCACACCACCGACGAAGCCGATGTTGCCGGACTTGGACTTCTTGGCCGCCGCGACACCGGCCAGGTAGGAGCCTTCGTGTTCGGCGAAGACGATGTTCGCGATATTGGGCCCTTGGGCGTCGGAGGAGTCGACGATGGCGAACTTCGCGTTGGGGTTGTCCTTGGCGACCTTGTCGACTGCACCCTTGTAGGCGAAGCCAACGGCCACGATGGTGGTGTAGCCGGAGTCGATCAACTGCTGCAGTCGGTTCTCACGGCTGGACTCCGATTCACCGGGGGTGGCCGTGGAATCCTTGACCTCACCACCGAATTCGGCTTTCGCCTTATCCGTTCCGCGAGCTGCCGAGTCATTGAAGGACTGGTCTCCGCGTCCGCCCACATCGAAAGCCAGGGCAACTTTCAGGCCTTTTCCGTCGGTTTTCTTCTCGCCCGAACCGGATTTGGAATCCGCTCCTCCACAGCCGGCCAGTACCAGGCTGGCCGCGGCCAGAACCGCGACGGCAGCAGTCGTATGACGCATTCAAGGGCCTCCTTGCAGTGTGGCGGCCGGAGAACCCGGCTCAAGGCCCGATGGTAGCCCTGTACGGCGCAGGCTGACCAGCAACTTCGAGAAGCTCGACACGAAAGTGTGATGCATTTCCGCGTCTTCGTTCCAAAAATGTTCCCAGTAAAGGTTTTTCCTATCGGATACCCGAGGAGAAGGGGCATTTGACAGCTCCCCGCATCCCGAATGGTCGGCTCGCTAACCACTCCACATGGCCATCGGCTATTTCTTTTTCCCTCTACGACAACATGATTCAATTTGAGCTTTTGTCATGACATCAAAAAGGCCTGCCTCGCATACATATGCGAGGCAGGCCGGGACCTAGGTCCTCAGGTCAGATCAGCACGCCCACTGGCCTTCAATTCGTCCACGAGACGCTTGACATCCTGAGCCCGGTCGCGAGTGGTCACCAACAGGGCGTCAGGGGTGTCCACCACCACGATGTCCTCCACCCCGATGACCGAGACCAGACGTCCACTGCCCGGACTCACGATCCCGGTGGCTTCCTGAGCCAGCACCCGGTCGGCATCCCCCAGGACGTGCAGCCCCACAGGAAGCTCACCCTCCTGCGGAGGCAACAGTTCGGCCAGGGAATCGAAATCGCCCACGTCGTCCCAGGGGAAGTCGGTCTCGACCACAGCCACCCGGCCGGCATCCGCCGCCGGCTCCGCGACGGCATGGTCGATCGAGATCTTGGTCAAGGACGGCCAGATCTCCGCCAACCGCCCGGGCTCCGCCGCGATCGCCCGCAACCCCTGCGAGAGCTCGGGCTGATAGGTCGCCAACAGGTCGAGGAGCACCCGCGCCTTGACCACGAACATCCCGGCATTCCACCGGTGGTCACCGCTCTCGATATAACTGTGCGCCGTCGGTGCATCCGGCTTCTCGACGAAACGGTCCACCGCGTGGCCGTGCGGCGCACCTTCCACGCCCAGCGGACCGCCGACCTTGATGTATCCGAAACCGGTCGCCGGGAAGGTCGGTCGGATGCCCAGGGTGACGAGCAGCCCCGTCCTGGCCAGGACCACCGCCTCGCCCACGCATCGCCGGAAGGACTCCTCGTCCCCCACCACGTGATCCGCTGCGAAGGAACCGATCACCGCCTCGGGGTCACGACGCTCGACGACTGCGGCCGCCAGACCGATCGCCGCCATCGAGTCCCGCGGGAGCGGTTCGGCCAGCAGACCCTGGGCATCGAGCTCGGGGAGCTGTGCGCGAACCGCCTCCTCATGGCTCGTCCCGGTGACCACCACCAGACGCTCCCCGGAAAGGGGGCGCAACCGGTCCGCAGTGGCCTGCAGGAGCGATCGCCCCGAGCTGGTGAGATCGTGGAGGAACTTCGGACGGGCAGCCCGCGAGAGCGGCCACAACCGGGTACCGGCACCCCCCGCCGGGATCACCGACCAGAAGTCGTCGGTCGGAGGGATCGGTCCTGTGGAGGGAGACACATTGTCGGCCATGTTCGCAACCTAACCGACCCGGTCCACCGAGCACAGCCCGGAGCCGAGGACGTCGACACGCCGAGTGGAAAACCCCGGCCGCAAAGGACCGCAGGGTTTCCCGACCGAACCGACAACTCGGCGCTATCGGAATTTTCGAAATAATCGATCAAATATCCGGCCCGGGAGAGGGAAGAAAGCCACCCTTCACCCCTCCGTCAAGCGATTCAGCACCGTGATTAGCCCTCGACGTCTTTGTCCGCCTAGGCTTCTTGGACGAGCGACTCCGATCCACCGCTCACGTTGTCCTCCACGTGAGCTGCGGCGACGAAGCCTACGTCCCACTCCGGGGCCAGCACGGTACGGGCGGTATCCGGAACGGAGGAGCTTCCTGGGCGAGGCTCACCGCCATGCTCCTGGCCTACTATCGACACATGTCGCGACAATGGTCGAGCGTCCAGATGGCATAACCGACAGCTTCGGGGGAAGTCCCCCTCGTCGCATGACCAGGAGATCCTGTGCCCCCTACACCAGACGCGGGCCGTCGACGCGCTGCCAGGCGGCGTGTCACGAGGCCCCCCGCCCTGGCAATCGTCACAGCTGTCGTTCTGGCCTGCACCACCACCGCGGGGGTTGCCGTACCCGCCCCTGCCACGGCGGCCCCACAGGTGGTGCTCCCGAGCGAAGACAAGCTGAACTCCGCCGACTTGGTGACCGATCTGCCCAAAGGTGTTCCCGCGCCTCCACCCATCGCGGCCAAGAGCTACATCCTCGCCGAGATGGAAACCGGCAAAGTTCTTGTCGGCAAAAAAGCCCACCAGCCCTATCTGCCTGCCAGCACAATGAAATTGCTGACCGCCCAGGTGCTCGCACCGCAGATCCCGGATGAACTGAAAATTCGCACCACGCCCTCCGATGCGCAAGTGGACGGCACTCGTGTCGGCATGGTGCCCAACCGGGAATACACCGCACGCGAGCTCTTCCAATCACTCCTGATGGGCTCGGCTAATGACGCCGCAGAAGCCTTGGCGCGCACTGGTCCAGGTGGTTTACCGAAGACCCTCGAGAAGATGAACGAGCGGGCGGGCAAGCTCGGCACCAAGAACACCGTGGCGAAGACCCCACATGGACTCGATGCACCGGGACAGAAGACCAGCGCATACGATCTAGTGACGATCTTGCGCGGGGCTCTTGAAAACCCCAAGATCGCGCAGATACTAACCATGCAAAGGTTCACCTTCCCCGGCGACAGCGGCAAACCGGGATTCGAGGTGGCGAGCCAGAACAAACTGCTCTGGAACTATCCAGGCGCACTCGGTGGCAAAGACGGCTTCACCGATGCAGCCGGACACACCTATGTCGGCGCCGTGAAACGAGGAAACCGCACCTATGCCATCGCTTTCATGGCTGCTCGAACCAATGACTGGAAACCCTCGGCCAAGTTGCTCGACTGGGCCTTCGCCCATGGGGACAAGGTCGGTTCCGTGGGATCGCTGCCGTCCGCGGCGGAAGCCAAACCCACAGCACCGGGGAAGCCACCGACCACGCCTTCCTCACACCAGCCACGGACCGTCGCCGAGTCCCCTCCGCCTTCGACAGCAGGGTTCGCTCTGATGAACTTCAGTGACCCGACCACCCTGATCATCGCCGCCGCCAGCGTCATCATCCTGCTCATCGTGGTGCTACGCATCCGCAAGCTCCGCAAGGACTCACGCCGCCAGGACGTACGCAAACGTCGCACCTCGCGAGTACCGGACAAGCGCTACGACGACTACGACGACGAGGACGACCGGCCGGCCCGCAGCAGTCGCCGCGACGCCGACAACGCCTCCGGACGTCGTGGCCGTGCGGACAGCAGGTCATCGTCCCAAGGACGTCGACGTTCCCGTGAGGACGACGACTACGACTACGACGACGCCCCACCCTCCCGGAAGGGACGTCGTCAGGACGACGACCTCGAACCCGCCGGACGACGTGACCGCCGCGGCGGCGGCCGACGCGACGCCTACGACCGCGCCGAATCCGGAGCCCTCGGAGAAGTCCCCCAGAGCCGTCGCGACCGCCGCGGCGGCGGCCGACGCGACGCCTACGACCGCGCCGAATCCGGAGCCCTCGGAGAAGTCCCCCAGAGCCGTCGCGACCGTCGCACCCCCGGCCGACGCGACGCCTACGACCGCGCCGAATCCGGAGCGCTGGACCAGACACGGGACCGCCCCGCGCCCGAAAGGCCCTCCTCGGAACGCCGAGCACCGGAACGCCCCGCACCCGGCCGCCCCGCACCGACCGGCCCGGCGCCCTCCTCCTCACCCGAGTTGGAGGACACCTCCTTCATGACCCGCCCGGAGTTCGGATGGGACTCACCTCCGGGCGCGACACCCCCGGGAGCCCCCGCGGCTGCCCCACCAGCCGGGAACCCCCCTTCGAACGCTCCGGCATACGGCGCCGCGCCGTTGTACGGCGCCCCGTCCCCGTCGACGCCTGCTCCGGCACCGGCCGGCTCATCGGCCCCCGGTGGATTCGACTGGAACTCCCCCTCCGGCCCGCCGACCGAGACGACCCCCCGCGCACCCTACGACTGGGCCGCAGAACAGGGCGCAGCGAAGAATTCGCCCGACAGCTCCGGTAGCGCCTACGGAACGGACACCTACGGTTCGTCCTCCTACGGCACGGCCCCGGCCGGCGGCTACGGCACCGACTCCCCCTACGGTGCGCCCGGCCCCCAGAGCTCCGGGAACACCTATGGAGCGACCGGTTCTCCCGCCCCCTACGGCGCCTCCGGTCACGACAGCTCGTACGCCTCCTACGGGACGACCCCGGGCGGCGGCTACGGCACCGACTCCCCCTACGGCAGCTCGACGTCGACCCCTGCGCCGCCCGGATCGTCCGCCCCCGGCGGATTCGACTGGAACTCCCCCTCCGGCCCGCCGACCGAGACGACCCCCCGCGCACCCTACGACTGGGCCGCAGAGCAGAACGCCTCGTCCGACAACCGAGGCCGGGGATACGGCGCGGCCTCTCCCGCGACGAGCAGCACCCCGATCAGTTCGGCGGATCAGGCCTCCTCGACCCGCAGTATGCGTCGCACGCCCAGCAGCGGCGACCACTTCGACTGGGCGACCCCCGGGCCGCCGCCCAAGGCTCCGCCGACCCAGCAGAACCGTTACGACCGGGCCGTCTCCGAGGCCCTCCCCCAGCCCGATGCCACGCCGGACCGCAGCCGTAACACCTACGGCTTCACCATCGGTGAAGGTTCGGCCACGGGGGCGCCCGCCACTCCCCCGGAACGCCGCGACCCCTACGGTTGGTCGCCCTCGGACTCCCCCTCCCGCTCCGGCGGCCAGTCCCCTTACGACCAGCAGGACGGCCTCACCCAGACCAGGGCCATGCGTTTCCCCGACCAGGGTGCCGACGCGATGCCGCCCAGCCGACGGGACCGACGCGCCCCGGGCCGGTACGACGGCGACGATCGCGCCCCGCAGACCCGGCGGGAACGCTACGGTCAGGAAGAGAGCCGCTCCAGCACGAAATCGCGGAGCAGACGCCACCGGTCATGACGGTCGCAGGTGTAGAGACCGACGCTCTGCACCCGGAAGTCCAGCGAGTACTCGGAGAACTCCTGCTCGGCGCGGTCCAAGACGTCCTCGGGCAGGTCGTGGGCCAAGGTCACGTGCGGGTGGTAGGGATACCGCTGCGGGGCGTCGAGCGGGCCGGAACAGATCGCAGCGGAGAGCGCTCGGCACTCCTCCGCGCCGGTACGCACCCGGAGATAGGACACCTGGGTGACCGGCCGGAAGGAGTCCGTCCCCCGCAGCAGGACGTCGAACGGGTTGCTCCGGGCACAGACCACGGCCACATGCTCCTGGATCCGGGTCATCTCCCGGGTCAGGACCTCTCGCGGGCCGGCCAGGGTGATGTGGGTCCGCACCAGGTCCGCCTGGCGGTCACCGAAACGGCGTCGCGCGTCCTGGAGGACACCCGCGTGGGGTTCCGGCAGGGCGATCGCCACTCCGACCCTGGTCACCAGGTCCATCGCAGTCCGTAGATGCCAGGTCCGAAATCCAGTACGAGGGTGTGCAGGGAGTGACCGGAGATCACCACCGGTTCGATCTGCTGTGATCCGTCGACGACGGTGAACCGTTCGGCCGACAACGGGAGACACGATGCGTGGAAACTGACCTCGGTATGCGCCGAGTGCACCGACCGGACGAACCCCCTGGCGACCGAGGAATCATCCCGACCGGTGGAGGTCCAGTTCAACGAGTGCTCGATGAACATCGCCTCCCCGACCGGTACCGGCCGGTCCAGCAGGAGCTCCGCCACTACGATGCCTTCGTCGGCCAGATAGGTGCTACGTCCGACCTGGCAGTGGCGCAAGGTCTGGACCCGCACCGGCGAGTCGGGTGAAGCCCGGTACACCAGCGGATAACGGTCGGCTCCCTCCCGCTCCCCCACCAGGACTTCTCGCACCGTGTGGCGGGTCTGCGCCGCGTCCGGGCCGATCTCGACCCGGTCGTGGACGGCGACCCGGTGGACTCCGCTGTCCCAGGACAGGCCCATCCTGGCCACTTCGTCCTCGACGGCCGGCCCGTAGCATCGGAAAGCGAATTCCGGCCTGATCGCGATACCTGGCCCGGTTTGGCGGCGGCGGGCCGGGAGCTTGCCCGAGAGAGCTCCGTGTTCCAGCTCGAGGATGCTCTCCAGCGCGGAGAGCGCTGCCAGGGATGCGGTTCGTTCAGGTCTGCTCCGGCCGGACTGCCAATAGCTGATGGTGGCCACCGACAGTTCGTGGCCGCGGTGCAGCAGGTGGTAACGCAACCGTTCGAGCGACAGCCCGCGAGCTTGGATAGCCGCCCGCAGTGCAATCGCGAAATCGTCGTTCTCGTCGTCTTTTCCGCTCACGAGTTCACCACGTCCATTCGAGACCGTAGATCCCCGGCGCGGGATCGATGACGAGCAGGTAGGCCGAGGATCCGACCAGGGTCGTAGGTTCCTGGACGTCTCCGTCCCCGCGCTCGGAGATACGACGGGTCATCACCGCCCGGGGGATCTGTTCTCCGGAGAAACGGACCTCCATCACGAGTTCCCGGATCGGGGTGGAGACGCGACGCAGCATCTGGGTCACCGGGAGATCCTGTCCGATGGACTCCAGACGGTGTTCGACGATCGTCGACTCCCCCTCGTCGAGAGTGTGGTCGAGGAACATCTCAGCCGCCACCGCTGTGTGCGCGCGGAATTCCACGACCCGGCCGAGACGACAGTTCGACAGGCCCATCACGAAGGGGAAGGCCTTGCGGTCGTCATGGGTCGACCAGATCGGGAAGCGGTGCGCTCCCGGGCGTGTCGCCACGAAGACGGTACGTACGTCGTGGCTTCCGTCGGTCCGGTCCGGTCGGACCTGCAGGCGGTCGTGGTAGCTGACCCGGTCCAGCCCGTCGTCCCAGTCCATCCCGAGCTCGGCCAGCCCTGCCCGGACGACGGCGTCGTCGAAGGACTCGCAGTTGCGGACCGTGACCGGCGCAGTCTGCGCGGTGCGGTAATGGGTCGGGAGCGCACTGGCGACCATGCTCCCCGGTTTCCGGGGTTTCACCTTGCTGGTCAGGAAACCCGCAGGAAGGGCCAGGACCTGTTCCAGCTGGGCCAGCGCGATCATGGATCCTCCGCGATCGGGCATGCTCCGTCCCGACCGCCAGTAGCTGAGGGTGGCCACGCTGACCCGGGAGCCACGATCGGCCAGCGACTGACGCAGCGATTCGAGACTGACTCCGCGGGAGACGATGGCCGCACGCAACGCCTGGGTGAACTCCGCCTCGTTCGAGCTCACCTCGGAGAAAGCGCCGGAGACCTCCTCGGGGCTCCGGGTCGTGGTCGAAGGCTGCTGGCTCATCAACTGAATCGTATCCACGCCCGAGGTGTGCCCGGGAACACGGACGCGGCGGGAATCCGTCGGGAGATCCCGCCGCGTCGGTCACAACTGGCGGTGGCAGCCGCCTGTCCAGGGACGCCGCCTCATCGGTCCGTGGTCGGTGTCGGTCACGTTCTGGATGCGGACGGCCGACACCGACGCCGGATCAGAGCGTGTCGACGATCGCGTTGAAGGTCGCGCTGGGACGCATCGCCCGCGCGGTCTTCTCCACATCGGGCAGGTAGTAGCCGCCCATGTCGACCGGGCTGCCCTGCACGGCGAGGAGCTCCTCGTTGATCCGGTCCTCGTCGGACTCCAACCGTTCCGCCACCGGGGTGAAATGTTCCTTCAGGTCGACGTCGACGTCCTGGTCGGCCAGGGCCCTCGCCCAGTACTGCGCGAGGTAGAAGTGGCTGCCACGGTTGTCGATCTGACCGACCGCACGCGCCGGGGAGCGGTTCTCGTCGAGGAATCGACCGATGGCCACGTCGAGGGCATCGGCCAGGACCTTCGCCGCCTCGTTGCCCTGGGTAGCAGCCAGGTGCTCCAAGGACGCACCCAGTGCGGAGAACTCGCCCAGGCTGTCCCAACGCAGGTAGTTCTCCTTGACGAACTGCTGGACGTGCTTGGGCGCCGACCCCCCCGCGCCGGTCTCGAAGAGTCCACCACCGGCGAGCAGCGGAACGATGGAGAGCATCTTGGCGCTCGTGCCGAGCTCGAGGATCGGGAAGAGATCGGTCAGGTAGTCGCGCAGCACGTTACCGGTCACCGAGATGGTGTCCTCGCCGCGGCGGATCCGTTCGAGGCAGAACCGGATGGCCTCGACCGGTTCCTTGATCAGGATCTGCAGCCCGTCGGTGTCATGGTGCGGCAGGTACTCCTGCACCTTGGCGATCACCTGGCGGTCGTGGGCCCGTCGGTCGTCCAGGAAGAAACAGGCAGGTGCACCGGTGGCCCGGGCGCGGGTGACGGCCAGTTTCACCCAGTCCTGGATCGGGATGTCCCGGACGCGGCTCATCCGCCAGATGTCACCGGCCTCGACGACGTGCTCGGACAGGACGGCGCCCCCGCTCGTGGTGACCCGCACCGTCCCGTCCTGGGGGATGACGAAGGTCGTCGGATGGGATCCGTACTCCTCGGCCTTCTGAGCCATCAGACCGACATTGGGCACATCGCCCATCGTGGCCGGGTCGAGCGCTCCGTTCTCCCGGCAGTCGTCCATCACCGCGGCATACATCGGGCCGTAGCACCGGTCGGGGACCAAGGCGAGGGTCTGCTGCTGTTTCCCCTCGGCGTTCCACATCTGCCCGGAGTCGCGGACGACCACCGGCATGGAGGCGTCGATGATGACATCGCTGGGGACGTGGAGATTGGTGATACCCCGGTCGGAGTCGACCATCGCCAGGGCCGGACGACTCCCGTACTGGCCGGCAATGGCCGCTTCGACGGCGGTCCGGACCTCCGGGTCGAGATCGGCCAGACGGTTCACCAGGTCGCCCAGGCCCAGGTTGGGGTTGACGCCCAGCTCGGCCAGCAGGTCGGCGTGTCCGTCGAAGACGTCGGAGAAGAAGGCGCGCACGGCGTATCCGAACATCACCGGGTCGGAGACCTTCATCATGGTCGCCTTGAGGTGGACGGACAGGAGCAGCCCTTCGTCCGCAGCGGCCGCGAACTGTTCGGTGTAGAAGGCGGTCAGGGCCTTGGCGCTCATGAAAGTGGTGCTGACGATCTCACCGTCCGTCACCGCGAGGTCGGCCTTGAGCACGGTCGGCCCGTCGGCGGTGACCAGTTCGATGGTCAGGCTGTCGGCCGACCCGATGACGGTGGACTGTTCATTGCCGTAGAAGTCACCCTCGTGCATGGAGGCCACACGGGCTTTGTTGTCCGCTGTCCACGCGCCGAGCCGGTGGGGGTTCTTCTGGGCGAACCTCTTGACCGACAGCGGTGCCCGCCGGTCGGAGTTGCCCTCCCGCAGCACCGGGTTGACGGCCGATCCGAGGATCCGCGCATACCGGGCAGCGATCTCACGCTCGACGTCGTCCGCCGGTGACTCGGGGAAGTCCGGGATGTCGTACCCCTTCGTCCGCAGTTCGGTGATCGCCGCCTTGAGCTGAGGGACCGACGCCGAGATATTCGGCAGTTTGATGATGTTCGCCGTCGGGTCCTGGGTGAGCCGCCCCAACTCGCCGAGGTGATCGGCGACCTTCTGTTCCTCAGTCAACTTCTCGGGGAACTGGGCCAGGATCCGACCGGCCAGGGAGATATCGGAGGTCTCGACATCGACGCCCGCAGCTTTCGTGAAGCCCCGCACGATGGGCAAGAACGAATACGTCGCCAAAGCGGGCGCCTCATCGATCTTGGTCCAGACGATTTTCGACGCTGTCATTCTGTCTCTCCAGTTCTCTGCTTGTTCAGGCGAACAGCACTCTCTGCGCCAACCTACCGCCGGACCTGCGGTCGACACGCCGGAGCGAGGCCCGGACCTGGACGGACCCTCCCGGATCGGGACGGAGAGCGGGACAAGTCTCACTTTTCGCATCCGGCAGCCGGATGCGGGAGGATGAGAGCATGTCGTCACACAGCTATCCGCACATGGTCTTCGTCCTGTCCGACTCCGGCCTCGACAAGGACACCCTTGCGGCATGGCTGCGCGAGGTCTTCCCGGCCGGCGAGGTCACCGACAAACCGCTCCGGTTGGATCTCGAGGTGGACGGATACACCTTCAGCTTCTGGTTCGAGGAGGCCGAGGGCGTCGCCGAACACTATGCGACCTACCTGCCCGAGAACAGCAGCCGCCGCTGGCTGACCCGGTGCACCGCCCTGATCGACCTGCACGGTGTCGTCGATCCCGAAGGTGCCCATGCGGCGACCGCCGAACGTCTCGTGGCCGCCCTGCAGGGGCACGACGGCGTGGAGGTCTTCTCGGAGAAGTCCCGACGCTTCCTGGGCATGGACTACGGCGACACCGCCACGAACGCCCCGGTCGCCTCCCCGGCCGACGACGAGACCTCTGCCGAGGCCGTCGCGCAGCCCGCCGAGTCCCCCGCACCTGTGCTCGAACCGGTCGCCGCGGCGACGGTCCCGGCCAAGGAGGACCCGACCACCGTCTGGATGGAGGCAACCCCTTCACTGGACTCCTCCTGCCCCGAGGAAGACCTGACGCCCACTCCCGAGGCGGTCCCCGAGCCGGCGATGGTGACCCCCGAGCCCACCGTCCCGGTCACAGCGCCCGAGCCGGCCGCTCCCGCTCCGGCAGAGACCCCCGCCATCCCGGCGGCGGAGCCGGAAGGTTCCGAGAACCCCTCCGAACCGAGCGGAAAGCCCGGTCTGCTGCGCCGTCTGTTCGGCCGCCGCTGAGTCGACACCGGCGGGGAAGGGCACGGCGGGCTTCAGAGCCCATCGTCCCCTTCCCGCAACGGATCCCGGGCCTTTGGTCCACGGCTTCGCAGGAGTGGTCGCTGATAGGTTCGACACATCAGTGTTTCCCTCATCGCAAAGGGTGGAGAACCGTGAGCACAACGCCCGTGAAGGTTGCCGTCACCGGTGCCGCCGGCCAGATCGGCTACAGCCTCCTCTTCCGTATCGCCAGTGGCGCGCTGCTCGGCCCGGACACTCCGGTCCAACTGCAGCTCCTGGAGATCACGCCGGCGCTCAAGGCGCTGGAGGGCACGGTCATGGAGCTCAACGACTGCGCCTTCCCGACTCTCGCCGGTGTCGAGATCGGCGACGACCCCAACAAGATCTTCGACGGCGCCAACCTGGCGCTGCTCGTCGGTGCCCGCCCGCGGACGAAGGGTATGGAGCGCGGCGACCTGCTCGAGGCCAATGGTGCGATCTTCACCGGCCAGGGGAAGGCGCTCAACGACCACGCCGCCGACGACATCCGGATCGGTGTGACCGGCAACCCGGCCAACACCAATGCACTCATCGCGATGAGCAATGCCCCTGACATCCCCAAGGAGCGTTTCTCCGCGCTGACCCGCCTGGACCACAACCGGGCTATCAGTCAGCTGTCCGCGAAGCTGGGCGTGCCGGTCACCGAGATCACCAAGATGACCATCTGGGGCAACCACTCCGCGACCCAGTACCCGGACCTCTTCCACGCCGAGGTCGGTGGCCGGAATGCCTACGAGGCCGTGGGCGACCAGGCCTGGTACGAGAACGACTTCATCCCCACCGTCGCCAAGCGCGGTGCGGCGATCATCGAGGCGCGCGGGGCGTCCTCGGCGGCGTCCGCGGCATCTGCCACGATCGACGCGGCCCGCGACTGGCTGAAGGGCTCGCCCGAGGGCGACTGGTTGTCCATGGCGGTCGTCTCCGACGGTTCGTACGGCGTGCCCGAGGGCATCATCTCCTCCTTCCCGGTCACCACGAAGAACGGTGACTGGGAGATCGTCCAAGGCCTGGAGATCGACGACTTCAGTCGTGGCAGGATCGACGCCTCGGTGGCCGAGCTCGTCGAAGAGCGCGACGCCGTACGTGAGCTGGGTCTCATCAAGTGACCCCGATGCGGCCCCTTTCCTGAGCCGGGGCCGGCACGACTGTGGGGCCGCCGACCGTTGAAGGTCGGCGGCCCCACAGTCGTCGGCATTCCTCGACCGATCGGAGCGGTCAGGCGGTCAGGTCGAATTCGAAGTGCACCGTCTCGAAACGGGCATCCTGGTCCCACCCGTCCCGGTCGTCCCGGACGACAGCTGCACCGCTCCTGGACCAGAAGTCCAGGGCGCCGGGAGATTTCGCGTTCGTGTGCAGATAGACGACCCGGTATCGGCTGACCGTCCGGGCATGATCCAGGCAGCTGCGGACCAGGCTTCCCGCGATACCGCGTCGCCTGGCCTCCGGCACCGTCACCAGCCGGGAGATGTGTCCGACCGCGGGACGATCACGGTAACGGTCCGCCAACTCGGGGTGGTGGGGCGGGCATTTCGGCCCACCGGTGCGCAAGGCGCAGGTTCCGAGGACCTGCCCGTCCGCGACGGCGATCATCATGGCGTGCCGCTCGTTGTCGGCGTAGATCTCCTGGGCGTTGACGATGTCCCAGTGCCATTCGGGTTGGTAGCCGTATCCCTGGTCCTTCTCCATGCTCGCCAGGATCACGTCTCGGGCCTGTGCAAGGTCGTCCGGCGTGACAGCACGATAGATCTGGAAGTCCTGCACTCAGGCAGTTCCTTTCTCGTTCAACAGAAGTAGTCGCTCAACCGACGGTGGACACCATGAGCTCCTCGTCGAGGGGAAGCGGCGAATAGCTCGCTGCCCATTCTCCCCCAGGACCCCGCCCGACATCTGCCCGGACCGCGAAGGACGCCTCGATCACCTCACCGTTCAGGACCTTCTCCGGGGTGCCATGGGCGAGGAGCTCGCCATCGGTCAACACGGCGATGTCGTCGCAGTAGCGAGCAGCCAGGCCCAGGTCGTGCAGACAGGTGATGACGGTCTTGCCGCAGTTCTTCAACTGGAGCAGGAGGTCCAGCTGGTGCCTGATGTCGAGGTGGTTCGTAGGCTCGTCCAGGATGATGCACCGGGCGTCCTGGGCGAGAGCGCGAGCGATATTGGCCCGTTGGCGTTCCCCTCCGGACAGATCACGCCACCGGCGGGCGGCGAGATGGGTGATCCCCAGGTCGTTCATCGCCCGGTCGACGAGAGCACGGTCCTGGACATTGGCCGACTTCCATCGTTCCTGATGAGGTGCGCGCCCCAGATTGACCAGGTCGACGACGGTGATGTCGTCCGGTGCCGTTCCGCTCTGTTCGACGAAGGCGACCTGGCGGGCACGTTGTCGGGGCGTCCACCCGAAACAGTCCTGGTCGTCGTAGAGGATGCTGCCCGACGACGGTCGTCGCAGACCGGCCAGGCAGCGCAGCAGCGAGGACTTGCCCGAACCGTTCGGTCCGACGAGGCCGAGTACTCTGCCCGACGCTGCCTCCAGGGTGACTCCACGGACGATCAACTTCCCGGGCACTCCCCAGGTCACTTGCTGTGCTGTGAGTTTCACAGGTCACCTCGTTTCTTCATGATGACGAGGAAGATGGGGACGCCGATGAGTGCGGTGGCGACCCCGACGGGCACCTCGCGGGGCGCGAAGGCTACCCGGCAGATCGCGTCGGTGATGACGAGGAGGACGGCTCCGCCCAGCGCGGAACAGGGCACGAGGAAACGGTGGTTGGGGCCGATCAGGAAACGGATGGCGTGAGGGACGATGAGCCCGATGAAGCCGATGGCGCCGACACCGGCGACCGCGGCTGCGGTGACCACCGAGGTGGTCACCAGCAGGACGAGCCTGGTCCTCTCCACCTGGACGCCGATGGACTCTGCCGTGTCCGTGCCCAGCCCCAAGGCGTCGAGAGCCCGGGCATACCACATGATCACCGCGAGACCCACGGCCAGGGCGACGGCGATGACGGCGACGGTCCCCCATCGTGCGGCGCCCATGGAACCCAACAGCCAGAAGGTCACCGCGCGGGTGGCTTCGGCGTCTCCGGCCGCCATCAGGATCAGGGAGCTGATCGCGGAGAAGAGCTGACCGACGACGACACCGGTGAGGACGATGCGCACCGAGTCGAGGCCGCTCTTGCGCAGCAGCAGCAACAACAAGGTGATGCTGCACAGCGACCCGATGGCGGCGCCTCCGGTGAGACCTACTGCGCCGCCACCGAAACCGAGCACCAGGGCGGCGACCGCACCGGCCGAGGAACCGGAGGAGATCCCGAGCAGGTAGGGCTCGGCCAGCGGGTTACGGGTGAGTGCCTGTAGTGCGCACCCGCAGACGGCGAGCCCGGCTCCGACCAGGATCGCGGTGATCACCCGGGGGAAACGCAGGTCCCAGAGGATCGAGTCGACCATCGGGGAGACCGGTTGACTGGGGAGTCCGACGTGGGCACTGAAGACATTGACGACATCGGAGAAGGTGATCTCCGCGGCGCCGAGCTGCAAGGAGACGACCACGGAGACGAGGAGGGCGACCGTGCTCGCGCAGAGGAAGATCAGGACCCGTCGCCACCTGGCGGCGATGGCGTTGTCGAGCGCGCTCACGATGCTTTTTTGTTCACTTCGGCGGCGACGATCTTGAGGGCGTTCACGAAACGTGGAGAGGCGTCGAGCTCCACCCCGGGGACCACGAGGAAGCTGTTCGCCTGGACGGCTCTGGTCTTGGACATCGCCGGGTTCTCCTTGATCTCCTTGATCTTCTCCTCGGCGGTGTCGCCCGGCTTGCCCCGTTCCTTCAGGTCGGCGACGACGATGATGTCCGGGTCGCTCTCGGCGACCTTCTCCCAGGACACCTCGGGCCAGCTGTCCTTGATGTCGGAGAAGACATTGGTGGCCCCGACCCGTCGGCTCATGGCTTCGGGGAAACCGCCTCCCCCGGCGACATAGGGCTGGCCTTTGAAGGTCGAGTAGATCCAGACGAGTTTCTGGGGGGTTCCGCCGGCTTTGTTCTTCTCGACCGTCTCGACTTCCTTGGTCTGTTCGGCCACCAGTTTGTCGGCTTTGTCGCTCACGCCGAACAGCTTCCCGATGTTCCGGTAGTCGGTGAAGATGGCGTCGATCGGGTCCTTGACGGTGCGCTTGTCGGGGGCGCAGTCGGCTTCGCTGATGTAGCTGGCGATGCCCTTCGCGGTGAGTTCGTCGCGGGTGCCGACCCGGTCCTTGGAGAACTGGCTGCGCAGCGGTGAGACGACGATGTCCGGGCTGACCGAGAGGGTCAGTTCCGGGGTGAGGATCTGTGGAGTGACGACCTTGACCTTTTGATAGGCCTCTTTCCACTGGGGCGCGACCTCGGTCTTGATATTCGAGGTGCCGACCATCTGGTTCTCCAGTCCGAGCGCGAGGAGCAGCTCGGTGGATCCTTGTTCGGCGGTCACGGCTTTCTTGCGCGGCCCGTCGACGCTGACCTTCACCCCGCAGTTGGTGATCTCGACACGTTCGGCGCTGCCCGCCCCGGAGGCCGTGGTGTTCGCAGATCCGCAGCTGGCCAGTGTGGTCAGGGCCAGAGTCGTGCTAGCGGCGATCAGTGTGGTGCGAACGGCCTGCTTCATGAAGCGCAGTGCTCCTTATGTCACGTACTGAGCAGAATTGGGGTGCTTAGGTCATCCTAACCCCAGAAAATTTCGCCCGTTCACGGCGTGGCGATGTTCACACGAAGCAGCTGAATCATGTTGTGTAAGGACATGATAGGAACGGTCGTCCAACCTCCGTCCCCGGGGGCTCCCCACCCTCGAGGCCCCCCTGTCACCCCGACCTCTCGAACCACCGGCAAACCCGACATCCCCACACCGCGTGCGTCACCCCTGTCCACTGGCGACTCCACCCACAGGGAAAGCGAACGATGACCGACCTGCGCCCACACACCATCACCGGCATCGACGATCTCGTCGCCCACACCTTGCAGCCCGGAAACCGGCCGCACCCGGGCGACCTCACCGCCCGCAGCGTCTTCTACCTACAGCACGGCACCCGGCTGGCCGGCAGCCCGGTCACCTACCGGAACCAGTACCTCCTGGTCCGAGTCGAACAATCCTTCGGAGCCTGCGCCTTCGAAACCGGCCAGTTCACCCCCGAGATCTGCGACCTCTCCGGAAGCACCGTCGAAGAACTGCTGAACCACCCCGCACCCGCGCTCCGCCTCGCCGCCCTCGACGCCTATCTGGCCTGCGTCCGTCCACACCGGGAAGACCCCAGGGCCACCGTGATCGAACTACCCACCGGCACCCCCGACCAACGGGCCATCGCCCGGGACGCCGCCATCTCCTCACTGCTGGACGACCCGGCAGCTCCTGTCCCGACCGGATCCAAGGTCGCACTGATCGGCGTGGTCAACCCTCTCGTCCAAGCCATCCGGGAACACGGATGCGAACCCCTCCCCTGCGACTACAACCTCGAACAGACCCACTGGGGAGACCCCGTCAGCAGCAGCATGGAAGACGTCCTCACCCAGGCGGACCACGTCATCGCCACCGGGATGACCATGGGTAACGGCTCCTTCGACACCATCCGGGACATCTGCTCGGAACGCCGGATCGGCCTGACGGTCTACGCCCAGTCCGGCTCAGCCGTCGCCCGCGAATTCCTCGGAGCAGGCGTGACGAACCTCTCCGCCGAACACTTCCCCTTCTCCCAGTTCAGCGCCGACGCCAGCCCGCTCTACCTCTACCGGGCCACGCCCAGCTCCTGACCCCACCGTCGAGACCCGACAGGAAACCGCCACGACCGGTGGCGCGGGACGCCGATCCACCCCCGCGCCACCCGTCGTGACGGGCTCGAGCAGAGATCACCTCCGCGGACGCAGATCCACCGCCAGGAAGGCCCCGAAGACCACCACCGCGAAGGTCAACAACATCAGCACGTCCCAGGTACGGGAACGTACGGCCAGTCCACCGGCCCGCTCGTCGGGCAGCAACAGACGCAGCACCGCGGCCGCCACGAAAGCCAACCCCATGATCACTCCGCCGACCAGAGCCCGGCCGACGAAGAGCACGGTGACGCCCCCGATCAGCAGACCCAGCGAGAGGACCCACCAGGCACCGAGGCCGGGCCGGCCCCGACGTGGAAAGATCACCGCAGACCAGCCTGCTTCTCCGCGGCCTCCACGACATTGGTCAGCAGCATCGCCCGAGTCATAGGCCCCACCCCGCCGGGATTCGGCGCGATCCACCCAGCCACCTCCGCGCACCCCGGCACGAGATCACCGGCCACCTTGCCGTCCACCCGGGAGACGCCCACGTCGAGCAGGGCCGCGCCCGGCTTCACCATGTCCGGGGTCACGATGCCCGGCACGCCGGCCGCCGCGACGACGATATCGGCCTGCCGGACCTGAGCTGCCAGATCACGGGTCCCCGTGTGACAGAGCGTCACCGTCGCATTCTCCGACTTACGGGTGAGGATGAGCCCCAGCGGACGGCCGACCGTCAACCCGCGCCCCACGACCACCACGTGCGCACCGGCGATCGGTACGTCGAAGCGACGCAACAACTCCACCACGCCCACCGGCGTACACGGCAGGGGCGCCGGACGGTTCATCACCAGGCAGCCCAGGTTGTACGGGTGCAGACCGTCGACGTCCTTGTCCGGCCGGACTCGGGACAGGATCGCGAACTCGTCGAGCCCGGTGGGCTGCTGCACGATGAACCCGGTACACGCAGGGTCCTCGTTCAACTCGTCGACGACCGCCTCGACCTCGGCCTGGGTAGCTCCGGCGGGCAGATCGCGCCGGATACTGGTAACCCCGATCTCAGCGCAGTCCTTGTGCTTGGCTCCCACGTACCAATGACTGCCGGGGTCATCGCCCACCAGGACGGTGCCCAGGCCCGGGGTGACACCCCGTTCGGCGAGCGCGGCGACGCGGGTGCTCAGTTCGGACTTGATAGCGGCCAGTGTGGCTTTGCCGTCGAGGATCTGCGAGCTCATAGGTCCGATCCTGCCATCGTTTCTCCGCCGAGGTGCTCACTCCCCGGGAGTCCCCGTTGCGCCGGTCGGGGCGGCAACGACCGGGAGACCGCCCCTTCCCGACAGCGGCATTCAGTGGGCGAAATGACGAGCTCCGGTGAAGTACAAGGTGATCCCTCGTTCATGGCAGAGCGCGATGGTCTCCTCGTCCCGGATGGACCCGCCGGGTGCGACGATCGCCCGCACCCCGGCATCGGCGAGGATCTGCGGCCCGTCGGCGAAGGGGAAGAAGGCATCGGAGGAGGCCACCGATCCGCGGGCCCGTTCCGCACCGGCCCGTTCCACCGCAAGTCGGCACGCATCGACCCGGTTGACCTGCCCCATCCCCACCCCGACCGAAGCCTCGCCCCGAGCGAGCAGAATGGCATTGGACTTCGTGGCGCGGACCGCACGCCACGCGAACACCAGATCGCGCAGGGTCTCCTCGTCCGCAGCCTCCCCGGCCACCAAGGTCCACCTGCTGGGGTCGTCGCCGTGCCCGGCTGTGGAGGCCTCGCCCTCGACCGGTTCGACGACAGCATCCAGCCGGTCCACCGACTGGACCAGCAGGCCGCCGCTGACGGGGCGCATCTCCCAGGAGTGCCCGTCCGATCGCACCGCTTTACCGTCGACCCGCAGCAGACGGATGTTCTTCTTCCCGGTCAGGACGGCCAAGGCCTCCGCCTCGAAGTCGGGGGCGACGACGACCTCGGTGAAGATGTCCTGTACCCGCCGGGCCATCTCCACCGTCACCGTACGGTTCGTGGCGATGACCCCACCGAAAGCGCTCACCGGGTCGCATTCGTGGGCCTTCCGGTGCGCTTCGGCGATGTCCTCGGCGACGGCGATACCGCACGGGTTGTTGTGCTTGACCACCGCGCAGGTCGGTCGGTCGCCCTGATCATGGGCGGCCCGCAAGGCGGCATCCGCATCGACGTAGTTGTTGTAGCTCATCGCCTTGCCGTGCAGCAGCTCGGCGGTAGCGATACCGGCGCCCTCTCCCCGGTAGAGCGCAGCCTGCTGGTGGGGGTTCTCCCCGTAACGCAGCCCCGAGGAGCGGGTCCAGGCCGCGCCGACGAACTCCGGGAAACCGGTGCCGGCAGTGGTATCCGCATATCCGTCGCTCAGCCAGGAGGCCACCGCCACGTCATAGGCGGCGGTGTGCGCGAAAGCGTCGGCCGCGAGTCGGCGACGCGACTCCAGCGTGAAACCGCCGGCGGCGAGCGCGTCCACGGCCTCGGCGTACTGGCTCGGCGAGGTGAGGACCGCCACCGAAGGGTGGTTCTTCGCCGCGGCACGGACCATGGAGGGGCCGCCGATGTCGATCTGTTCGACGCATTCGTCGGGGGTCGCCCCCGAGGCCACCGTTTCCCGGAAGGGGTACAGATTGCAGACGACCAGTTCGAAGGGCTCCACACCCAGTTCGGCCAGTTGCTCGAGATGTTCGACCTTGCGGGTGTCGGCCAGCAGGCCGGCGTGGACCCGCGGGTGCAGGGTCTTCACCCGTCCCTCCAGGCATTCGGGGAAACCGGTCAGCGCCTCCACGTGGATCACGGGGACGCCCAGTTCCTCGATCGTCCGCGCCGATCCCCCGGTCGAGACGATCTCGACCCCGGCGTCGTGCAACGCCCGGACCAACTCGGCGAGGCCGGACTTGTCGTACACACTGATCAGGGCTCGGCGCAGAGGGCGCCTGCCGTCGTCGACAGAGGACATCCGTTCACTCCTGGAGGTCGGCTGCGGGGGACATCGGTCACCCGCGTACGGGTGTGGGCACCCAGGCGGGCGATGCCCACGACGTCACTCCCCGGTGGTGCCCCACCTGCGCCAGTCGTGTCCGTGCCATCCTAACGGCCGATGTACACCCGGCGTCCGTCCACCCGATACCCCTCGCGGGCCATCCGGCCCAGGCAGTCGACCAGCATCTCCCGCTCGACCGTCTTGATCCGTTCGTGCAAGGAGTCCTCGTCGTCCTCCGGCCGGACCTCGACCGCGCGCTGAGCGATGATCGGCCCGGTGTCGACGCCGGCGTCGACCAGATGGCAGGTGCACCCGGTGACAGCGACTCCGTAGGCCAGGGCGTCCCGCACTCCGTGTGCTCCGGGGAAACTCGGCAGCAACGCCGGATGGGTGTTCACCGTGCGGCCGCCGAAGGCCTCCAGGAAACCCGGCCCCAGGATTTTCATGAAACCGGCCCCGACCACCAGGTCCGGACGGTACAGCAGGGTCGCCGAGGTCAAGGCCTCGTCCCAGCGGGACCGGTCCTCGTGATCCGACGTCCGGCAGACGAAAGTCGGGATCCCGGAGTCCTGGGCGCGGGTCAGACCGGCAATCCCGTCCCGGTCCGCGCCCACGGCGACGATCTCGACCCCGTAGGCCGGATCCGCGCAGGCGTCCATGACGGCCTGCAGATTGGTCCCCCCACCGGAGACGAGCACGACGACGGCAGCTCTGGAAGATCCCACGGAGGTCACGCTAGCTCAGCCTCGGGATGTCGCCGCCCCCGACGCAGCACGTGCACGCCCAGGGAGAGCCCCGCGCCGAAGGCCAGCTCCCCACCGAGCATCGCCGCCAGCAGGAAGGGCGGCGCGCCGACGTCGAGAAGCTGGGCTGAACCCATCGACCCCCCGGTGAGGAAGGCCGCGACGCCGGCGCACAGGGCGCAGGTCGTCACCCCGATCCCGGCGACCAGTGCCCGTTCCACCAGGTCGTCCGGGACCCGGGAGCTGATCCTGCGCTCGAGCAGGAAACCGGCGACGACCGGGACGAACAGCGCCACCCGCAGATATCCCGGCAGCGCCCCGGCCTCGGGCAGCGCCGCGAACACTGGGACGAAAGGCAACGGCCCCGGGGACGACTGGGTCAGCGTGATGCTGGAATCGAGACCGATCCCGAAACCGGGGCCCGCCATCCAGCTCAGAGCCCACACCCCGAAATTAGGCAGATAGAGCATCTGCAGCCCGGTCAGGAGGGCCCCGCCGAGCAGCCCCGGCCCCAGATGGTCGTACAACCCCGCGATCCGGTCGAAGCGGATGAACGCCAACAGGCCGACACCGGCCATGGCGGTCCCCAACAGGAGGAGGAAGGAACGGACCCCGGTGAGCACCCCGATCCGCAGACCCGGGGGGAGTCTCCGACGCAGGTCCCATCCCGGGGCGATCTCGGGGAAAGCCGACCGGAACTGGGCGAGCAGCGCCCCCAGATAGCCGAAGGAGGAGACCAGCAGGAAACCCAACGCACTCCGCGGGATCGACACCGTGATCCCTGGCGCGTGCGCTGTCGAGGCCAGGAAGGCACCGAGCATCGTGTAGGTCGCCACGAAGAGCACGCCTTCGAAGGCCACGTCCCAGCGGAGCCCACCGAGATGCCGGATCCGTACGACCTCGGAACGGATCATCCTCGCCGTGAGCCGCTGCGCGGACCAGAAACAGATCGCGACGGCGAACACCGTGAAGAACAGCGGGACGACGGAGACGAAACCGACCTTCGCGTAGAAACCTCCGCCGTGGCCGAGGCACCACCCGGCCGTCCCGACCTGGATGGCGCGCCACCCGTCTACCGCCGCATTAGGACTGGCCAGCCAGGCCAGATAGACCGGCAGGACCACCGTTATCACCGAGAGGAAGGTGCTCTCCACGGCGGCGAAGAGTGCCCTGAACCAGCCGGGGGCACCTTCGAAGGGGCCGCCGACGGCGGGGAGAACTCTGGGCGATCGCTTGACCATGAGGCCTTTATGGTGCCTTGCCCCTTCCCACGGCCCAAATGCACACGCCGCGCGCCACGGCCGTGTCGCCCCCGCATCGAAGGCATATGCCCTGCGCATGATGGTCCGATGGACGTCATGGCTGTGGCTCTGGGAGCCTGTGCGGCCGGCTACGGCGCACTCTGCGGAGTCGGTGCCCACCGGGCCCTGTCCACCGGTCGGTACCGTCGCTACGCCGACGAACGGGAACGGCCGTTGCCGACATTCCGCTGGGTCGCCCCCGTGTGCGCCCTGCTCACCGCGGTCGTGGTCTGGCGGCTCATCGCAGCCGGGGATCTCCCCGCATCGGTCCTGGGCGCAGTGGTGCCCGGGTACGTGGTGATGTGCGCGATCGACCTGGACGTCCACCGCCTGCCCGATGTCCTCACTCTGCCCGCCTACCCGGTTCTCGCCGCCGGGATGGCATCGGTGGCCGTCTCCTGCGACCGATGGCCCGATGCCCGACGTGCCCTGTGGGGCGGGCTCGCGACCTGGCTCTTCTTCGTCTTCCTGGCCCTGCTCTCCCGAGGACAACTCGGCTGGGGTGATGTGAAGCTGTCCGGCAGCCTGGGCGCGCTCCTGGGCTGGTTCTCCTGGGGGCATCTCCTGGTCGGGGTCTACGCGATGTTCCTGTGCGGAGGTGCCGCAGCGCTCTGGCTGCTTGTCCGACGACGGAGCCACCTGGGCAGCAGACTCGCCTTCGGACCGTCCATGGTGATCGGTGCCTGGGGCACGGTGGTCGTCGCGGCACCGCTGTGACCACGGAGGCTGGGCCGGCGACGGGAAGAGTTCGGGCAGCGCAGGCAACCTGGGCGTCCGTTCGGACGTCATCTCTTCGACGGGCCCGACGACGACGGAGTTCATGATGCTGACGACGGGTGGCGGCGCGCTCCTCCCCCGGGCAGGGATGTCACCCCCTAAGCTGACTCGACGACGGACGACGACCGTCGAGGAGAGGGGGCTCGTAGGCAGCATGGACGCCGCGGCCTTCGACGAGCTCTATCACGCCTGTTCGCGCCAGCTCGTCGCGCAGATGTACGCGGTGTGCGGCGATCTCGCCGAAGCCCAGGACGTCGTCCAGGAAGCCTTCGCACGTGCGTGGGAGCGTCGGGAACAGTTGGACCTCATGGACTCTCCCGAGGGCTGGTTGCGGACCGTGGCCTACCGGTTGGCGGTATCGCGGTGGCGTCGGGCGAGAAATGCCGCGACGGCGTGGACGAGGCGGGCGGAGAAGGAATCGGTGGCCGGGGTGTCCTTGGACCATGTCCTGCTGGTGTCGGCCCTGCGCCGGATACCGGAGAGTCAGCGTCATGCCATCGTGCTGCACCATCTGTGCGATCTGCCGGTCGAGGAGGTGGCCTCGTTGACCGGTGCCCCGGTCGGCACGGTCAAGGCCCGCCTCTCCCGGGGTCGGACGGCTCTGGCCTCGGTACTCGACGAGCAGGCCGAGGAGGTCGACCGTGTCTGACCGCGACCTGCAGAGACACCTGTCGCCGCTGTCCTCGGCCTGCTGCGCGGAGGTCCTCATGCCTGCGCCCGAGGAGATCCGTCGCCGGGGTGACCGTCGTCGACGAGCCCGTGGGACGACGGCGGTGCTGGCTGCGGTGCTGGTGACCGTGGGCGGGCTCGGTCTGCTCGACGGGCGGGGCGGCGGAGACGGCCTGTTGTCCGGCAATGACGACCTGTTCTCGGACGGGATGTCCGCGGCGGCCTCCCCGGTCCCCGCCACCGGGGAGGAGTCGCCCAGACCGGACGGCAGTGCACCGGTCGAAGAGGACGCCGCTGGAAGACCCCGGATCTCCCTGGACCCGATGATCGCGGTCCGGGTGGAGGCTGTCGTCGACGGATTGTTCGGGTCCCGGTTCGGCACGATCTCGGGTGGCTTCGACGACGGGGTCGGGCGGTTGCCGTATGTCGCACGGGTCGCGACGACCGCTCTGTCTGGTTCCTCCGGTGGTGGCAGGCACCGCACGGCAACCGCGGTGGGGGTGGACGTGGACGGCCGTTTCCGGTTGACGGTGGGCGGTGCGGGTAGGCCCGTCGTGGACCGGTTCCTCCCGCTCGTCGGGGGTGCCGAGGTCACGGCGATGGCGGCTTCGACGGACCGCGGCGGGGACCGGTTGTCCGTCCTGTGTTTCCTCCGGTCCGGGAAGGTGCGCCAGGTCGTCGTCGAGGAGGTGGGCGTCGGGTCTGTTCCGCGCGTGTCCCGCGACGAGGTCGTCGCCTCCGGTGCGGCAGAGGTGTTCGCGGTGGTCTCCGCGGGCGGACGCGCCGAACCGGACGGTCATGGCCGGGTGCCACCGTTGTATGCCGTCGTGGGCGACCGACTGGTGCTGCTCACCGTAGCGGCGGACGGTCGGGTGTCCTCCTCCCCGTTGCGGTCGGCGGGGCTCGGGGGCACTACGACGCTGGGCCGGTTGGACGGCCACGGTCAAGGGGTTCACGGCGTGGTCGTCTGGAAGGGGGTAGGGCCTGGCATGATCCTTCTGGGGCGGGACCCCTCCGGGCCTTTCGGGGAGGCCGGAGAAGCGGGAGCCCTGCACCGCTGAGTGCTTCCCGCTGTGGGTCGACACCCCTGTCGTCTTGCGATCCGGACACTCTCCGGCTCGGGATCGTCCGGACCGCGCGCTGGCGGGCTGCCCCCGAGGGGAAGAGCTGGACACCAGCGTCATCGGCCGGAGCGGGCCGTCGTGGTCACACCGTCAGCGCCCATGCCCCACCGGGGGACATAGCGGACAGGATGGGGAATCGGACCCCCGTCCTGGTCGCCCGTCCATTACACTCGACCCAGCCCCAGCAGGCGTGGCCCTCCGTCGTCCTCGGCCCGACCGTGACAGCCGACGGCGAGTCGTTGACCACGCCGAAGGCCGACGGGAAAAAGCCCGGAATGCGACTGGCTTCCGACCGGGCGACGACGTTCAGAGGGGGACGAGGACGAGATGCTCGCGCTGAAGCAGGTTCGCCAGCTGAGGAAGTTCGACGGCGCCGATGTCGTGGCCGCCCATGCCCCGGAGACCCGTCGACGGTTCTCCGCCGACGGGGGTGTCCCCGTGCTCATCGCCGCCCGCAACGAGGAGTCGGATCTGCCGGCGACCCTGCTGACCTTGTCCTGGTCGTCGGTCCCGGTGAGCCCCTACGTCATCGTCAACGGCACCACCGACGCCACCGCCGAACGCGCCGAACGCATGGGGGCCTGCGTCCTGGAGTCCACGCAGAGTTTCAAGATGGCGGCCCTGCAGCACGGCGTGGCCACCCTCCGGAAGCACCGCGGCGGACGCGGCCCCATCCTGTTCACCGACGCCGACACCCTCGTCGGTCTGGAGTGGGCGGCGGTCATGGCCCGCACCTGCCGTGCCTGGTCCCGACCCGTCGTCACCCTGGGGAACTCGGTCTTCACCCACGGGGAGAGCAGCGCGGCCGACATGCTGCGCAGCGTACGCAAGGTGATGGTCGCCGAGGTGCGCGACCGACGCGGGCAACGGGCCCTGGCCCACGGCCACAACATGGCGATCGACTTCGCCGATTCGGCCGAGGCCTTCCGCGCCTACCTGGACATCGACCCGGCGCGTTTCATCGGTGAAGAGGAAGAGATCGTGGAACGTCTCCTGGAGGTCGGCGGAGAATGGCGTCCGGCCTTGGGCTCCAAGACCCTGGTCATCACCCGAGGGGACCGCTTCGTCCTGTCCGATCTGTGGCAGCTGCGCAGCGACCACACCTTCGAACAGCGTCGGCAACGCTACGCCGAGTACGGAGAGATCAAACCTTTCGTCCGCGCCGAGGACGCTTCGACCAACGGAACGGTCTCCGCCACCAGGATCGACGACACCCTCTCCTCCGGACGACGGGTCTCCTGAGCCGCCCGGTGCAGGTTTCGACCGCCTCCACGGCGGGTAGGGGGCGAACAACTCGGGGATGAGATCCAGGCCGCCCCGGCCTGGGCCGTATCGTCCCAGGAGGATCCGTCGATGTTCCCGCGCCCGCCCCGATGTCGTTCCGCCGTCGTGATCACCGCCCTCGCGGCGCTCCTCCTCTCCAGCACACTCCCGTCCGCGGCCACCGCCGCGGAACCAGCGGCTCCGCAACCGTCCGCCGCCGCGAAGACAGCAACCGAACGAACCGAGTTGGTCCTGCGCTTCCTGCTCCATTCGACCGAGGTGCGGTGGACGGAGGACCGTTCTCCCGCCGCCGGATGGCTGGTCTCCGTGACCACGGGCCACAGCACCCACACCCAGGTCGTGCCGGGCGCCCGCCGGAGCCATTTCTTCACCGACGTGGTCGTCGGGCAGCGCTACACCTTCGTCGTGACCAACCAGGACACCGGCGCCACCCGGTCGGCCTCGGCGGTCTTCCCCCGGCCGGGAATCTTCACCCCGTCTCCGCCCACCACCGAGCCACTCCCGCCGGTGGGCAATGCGACCTCGCGCCTGCTGGGCCCCTCCCGCTCCGGCAAGCCCTGGTTCTCCGGAGCGTGGGTCGCCGGAGGAACATGGGGTCCTCAACGGGCCGAGGAATGGGGCACTTTCCGCGGCTCCCCCAATGACGCCACCGTCTCCTACTCCCACAAGGAATCCTTCGCCCGGATCGCCGAGAGCGACTGGAATGTCTCGGTCTTCAACGGCTTCCCGGGGAAACTCGTCTACGGACTGTCGCTGCTCCCCCAGGACGGCACCGGCTCGTTGAGCACCGTGGCCCGCGGCGACCACGACCACATCTGGCGCGCGCAGGCCCGTGTCCTCCTCGCCCACGGGCGAGGCGATGCGGTCGTCCGGATCGGATGGGAGGCCAACGGGGACTGGTGGCCCTGGCAGGCCACCGTGTCGACTGCCCCGGCCTACCGGGCTGCTTTCGCCCGGGTGTCCCGGACGCTGAAATCGGTCGCTCCGAAGCTCCTGGTGGACTTCGGCATCGGGTGTGGTGCGGGGATTCCCGGGCAGCGTTCCCGATTGGACGCGTTGACCGTCCTCTACCCGGGTGACGACGTCGTCGACCTCGTGGGCTGCGATACCTACGACTGGTGGAACACCCGGTCGACCGATGAGGCCTCCTTCGCCCGGACCATCCGCCCCGCTCAGGCTCCGGGCATCGCCGATGTCGCCGATTTCGCTCGGGCGCACCGCAAGGGGATGAGCGTTCCGGAGTGGGGAACGGCCGATGTGAGCAGGCAGGGTGCCGGTGACAACCCCTTCTACATCCGCAAGATGTACGAGTGGTTCATGGCGAACAGCGATGTGCTCGTCCTGGAGTGTTTCTTCAACGAGCCCGGACCGGGGGTGTCGAACTCGTTGTGGTCGCCGGTGCAGATGCCGCGGGCCTCGGCGGAGTACGCCCGGCTCTTCTGATCCTGTGGGAACGCCCTGGGCGTCGGCGGTGGAGCGCCGGCGCCCAGGGCGTTGTCCTGCTGTTGTCCGGGTCAGCCGAGTTTGCGGGCGGGGATACCCACGTAGGTGGCGCCGGGTTCCAGGCAGTCCTTGGTGACGACCGCGCCGGCCCCGATGAGCACCTTGGGTCCGATGGTGACTCCGGGGCAGATCAGTGCGCGTGCTCCGATGTAGCAGTCCTTGCTCAGGGTGACGGGTCGTCCTTCCATGCCGCGGGAGATCCGGCCGTCTTCGAGCCGCGGGTGGTGGGAGGTGATGATGACGACCTGGTGGCCGATCATCACGTCCTCCTCGATGGTGACCTTCCCGGTGGCTTCGATCATGACGTCGTGGTTGATGGTGGTGTTCCGGCCGATGCTCAGGTACGAGCCGTCCCGGATGTAGAGCTTCAGCCCGGGGTAGATGTCGACGGCTTTGACGTCCAAGCCCATCAGCCGGTAGCCGAGCAGGCGCACCGGGCGAGGGACGAGGGTGGAGCCGAGTACCGAGTTCAGCAGGGCGTTGTACGACATGAACTTCCACTCGGTCCGCACCAGGCGGAGCACCCTGGTCCGCAGGGCCTCGGATTTCTTTTCGTCCGCTGCGGTCGTCCCCTCTCGGCCGTCGTCGGTCGATGGCGTGCGTGTCGCTCTGTCGGTGGTCGTCACACTGGTCACCCTTCTTCGTTCTTGTCCGCCACGAGCTCGGTCAGTGGCTCGAGTGCCGCCGCCCAGCTGTACCACCGCAGACCGTGTTCGATCGCATCGGCGGAGAGCACCGCGGGGCCTTCGTCGAGGGCGGTGCGTACTGCGGCGCAGAAGACCTCGGCGTCCTCGGGGACCTGTGTGACAGCTCCCTGCGGCAGATGGTCCAGACCGGAGGCACCTACATAGGTGGACACCGAGGGTAACCCGTGAGCGATGTACTCCAGGAGTTTGATCCGCGATCCGCCCCCTTCGAGGAGGGGGGCGACGCCGAGCCTGGCCCGTTCCAGGAGCGGTTTCATGTCCGGGACGTCCGCTTCGACACGCACCGAGGGCGCGGCTGCCATGTCGGCGAGGAACTCCGGGGAGGGGCGACGTCCTGCGACGGTCAGGACGAGCCCGGGTCGTTCGGCGCAGAGCCTCTTCCAGGCGTCGCTGGCGACCAGCCAGCGAAGGCCTGAGGTGTTGGGCCCCCAGTCCAGGGCTCCGGTGAACAGCAGCTCCTGGGAGGTCTCGGCCTCCGGGCCACGGGCCGAGTCGGTCACCGGGTCGACGCCGTTGCGGGCGACCACGGAGGCTTTGGCTCCGCCGCGGGAGAGGAGCTCGTCGACATCGGCCTGCGTGCAGACGACGGTCGGCAGGTCGGCCGCGGATCGTTCCTGGGCGAGCAGCCAGCGGTGTTCGACCGCGGCCACGATCTTGCGGATGCCCTGTTCGGCTCCGATGCGCTGTTTCATCAGGTCGGACTCGACGTTGTGCATGCTCGCCACCACGGGAAGGTCCGCGGGGAGCAGGCTGCGCACCCGGAGCAGGCAGGTGTGGTCCAGCACGGCCGCGTCGTAGCAGACGTCCTGGCGGAGGGCGTCACGAACGGCGTCCAGCAGCCCTTGTCCGCAGGTGCGGGCCCCGCCGACGGTCCGGTAGGTCGCGAAGGTCTTCAGGTTGTCCCGGATGCCGTGGGTGCGTCCCGGTGCGATGGTGACGAAGTCGTCCCTGGACCCTTCCGGGAGCTGCCACAGACCTCCGGGGTGGGCGATGGTCACCTCCCCGACCGTGGCCAGGGCACGGGCTATGGCCAAGGTGCGCAGCATGCCCCCGGAGCGGGCGGGCAGGCCGAACTCTTTGGTGATGAGCAGGATCTGTCGTGGGGTCACAAGACCGCCTCTCGTTCGACGTCGACGAACACCTTCCATGTCAGAGCAGCACCGATACTCTGAGCGATGGCAAATCCGGTAGCGGCTCCGACGGCTCCGCCGATCCAGGCCCCGGAGAGTCCCAACAGTGCCATCAGTGGCGCCTGGACCAAGGTGATCCGGAGCAGTCGGGCGGATTCCTCCCGGGCTTTCAAGGCCAGGTTGGGGCCGACGGCTACGCCCACCATGATCACCGCCCACCCTGTGGCCGGGATGGTGGCTTCCGCGCCGGCCCAGTTACGGTCCAACAGGGCGACCCCCCAGCTGCGGGGAATCATCATCAGGCAGAACACCCAGGCCGCGGCTACGGCGGAGAGTCCTCCGCTCACCACACAGGCCAGTCCGATCAGGGTCCGATGGCTGCGCGCCGACATGGCCGGGAGCACCATCGCCGTCGACCCACCGAACAGCATGGACAACGGTCCGAGCAGGCTGCGTGAGGCGTTCAGCGCCCCGACCGTCGCCAATGAGCTGATCGGGCCCAGGGCGACATTGGTGCCGTTGAACGACCCTTGACTGATCGTGAAGTCCGCGCCGAACTGGGCGGAGAGTTTCCAGTGCCCGCCCAACCAGTGCAGGCAACCTCGTAGAACTGCGGGTTTCCTGGCCTGCACTGCGCCCAGTGCCGAGGCGATATAGGCCGAGGCTCCCCACACCAGGATCATCGTCGCGCTGTTGATCACCGAGTTCCGGTGGAGCCAGATCACCAGGGCGAACATCAGGACAGTCCGGATGGTGTCATTGATCGCGACCGGCCGGGGTCGTCCGGTCATGAAGAAGACGAAACGCCAGGCGTCCTGTTGGAGGAGCCCGGGCAGCACCAGGGCCAGGCTGATCAGGGAAGCACCGATCACGCTGGAGGTCCCCAGGAAGAGCCCGGTCAGGAAGGTGGGCAGTGCACCGGCGATCCCGAGCAGGGTGGCCAGTCCGATCGCCTTGGGTACGGCGGCGGCCTGGGCTTCGGCGTCCTCCTTGGCGTAGATCACGACCATCGGGTCGGTGACCGTGGACCGGGAGAGCCCCACCAGGAAGGTGAACACCAGGAAGGCGATGGAGAAGGCGCCGAAGGCCTCTTCTCCGACGGAACGTCCGACGAGTATCGCCAGCGCGAAGGTGGACAGGCTGCAGACGGCCTGGTCGGCGAAGACCCAGAAGGCCGGACCGCCGAACTTTTTCAGGAATCCGCCTTCGGCCTGGGCCGGGGGGTGCAGTTCCTCCACCTCGGCGGGTGGTTTCAGCTCGATGTCCGTCGAGGGCCGTCGTCGTTCCTGGCGGATCGGCGGATCGGGTTCTTCGCCTTCCCAGGGGTCGTGGAGCTGTGCGACCACGGCGTCGTGGTATTCGATCTTCCCTGCCCAGGGTGGCGGGGTCGGCGGGTCGTCCCAGGCGGGTGTTCCCCTGCCGTTTCTCCGAGGAGCGCGTGGGGGGAGCTCCTCCCAGGGGTCGTCGCCATGTCTTCCCGGGCCGGCGGGATCGTCATCGCGACGGGCACGCCTCACGCGCCTGCCCCTGCGGGCATCCGCTTCGCAGGCCAGTCCCCGATCCGGGTGTGGGGGATGCCGTCCACGACGGCCGGGGCGTCCTCGGCTCCGGGTTCGGGCAGCGGTCGACGCCAGATCACCAGCATGAGCCATGCCATCAGACAGGTGTTCGGTTGCAGCAGTGCTCCGGACAGGAACATCAGCATGAACACCATGCTCGGCCCGAGAAGGGGGATCGACAGGGGTCTGAGCATCGAGTACAGGATGAAGGCCAGGAAGAGCCCGCCGGCGAAGGCCCCGTACTCGAAGAGCAGCTTGGCCGGGATCGTGTAGACCACGGCCTGGCCGAGGCCTCGAGCGCTGGTGAGCAACCGTTCACTGGTTCCCGGGCCTGCTCCTCGCACCACTCTCAGCGGGTCTTTCTCCAGCCCTTGGATCACCTGGTCGTAGGGGTCGATGAAACGTAGCGACCCGGAGCTCCCGCTCTGTCCGATCTCGTCGGAGCGTTCGAGCAGGGGGGCGGCAGCCGGTGAGAGGAGCATACCGATCAGCCCGACCACGGCCAGGGCGATGAAGGCCGGGCGCAGCAGTCGGGGGCGCAGCAGGACGATCAGGGTGACCCCGACGCCGAGGAGCATCATCCCGGTGCCGGAGGTCGCACCGATCAGCCCCAGAGCCGGTCCGACGAGTGCGGCGAGCCGCAGCCGCAGGGCCAGTCCGACGATCAGGGCCAGTCCGCACGACTGGGAGAGCATCGACGGCTCGAGGAAGACGAAGGCATGGGCCCGGTAGATGCCCGACCCGTAGGTGAGCATGGCCGCCGAGTTGAACCCGGGGATGAGGAAGGCTTCGGGAACTTGACCGAGATAGTCGGTGTACGACCAGATCCGGAGGAACTGCACGGTCAGTTGGACGAAACCGACGACCCCGAAGACGCTCATCAACATCACGTAGAACCGGCCGAGTTCGGTCATGCATTCGCGCAGGTCGTCGCGTACTCGGAGGATCCAGGGCGTGTAGAGCATCATCAGGAACAGGAAGGAGGTCATGGAGGCCTCCGCCTGGGTCTGTCCGGCCAGCCAGGACAGGAAGGCCATCGAGCTCGTGGCGATCAGGAAGAGCACCGTCGCCCGGCGGGAGATCACCGCGGTGCCCCAGGCCACCATCAGTGCGGCGCCGAGCAGGAGGAGGAGCAGGGTGACCGGGATCCCGCCGGGGACCTGGAAGCGTTGGAGGACGATGGATCCTACGAGGAGCCACTTCAGCAGTGCCATGGTTCGTCGAACCTGCCGACGCGGGTGTTCCGCGTCGGGGTCGTGTACGGGGCGGGCGAAGAGATCTGCGGTCTCCGCAGGCCGTTCACGATCGACTGCTTCGGAAGCGGCGCCTTTCCTCATCGGTCGCCACGCCGCCCAGGGGGCTGTTCGGTCTCCTGCATCCGGGCGCGTGCGACCTCCTGCCCTCCGACGTGGGCGCTGCGGGTGACGACCCCGGCGACATAGGAGCAGAACCCGCGGGCTTCGTCCTTGTCCCCTTGGAACTGTCGTTGCACGGCGCGCATGCCGTTGCCGGCGGCCAGGGCGACTCGGATCGCAGGTGCTTCCAACGGGTGGTAGCGCTTGACGTAGTTCGCGATGGAGGCTCCTCGCATCCGGAGCATCTCCTCGGAGGGCGCTCCGGAATTCCCTGCGCCGTGCTTGACCTTCACGTCGGCGCGCAGGACCTGGCGCAGGCCGACGTTGCGTGCCCGTCGTCCCAGGGAGAGATCCTCGCAGTAGACGTAGAAGCTCTCGTCGAAACCTCCGACCCGGAGGAAGTCCTGGCGGCGGACAGCCATGCAGGCTCCGGTCGTCCAGTCGACCTCGATGTGCTGGCTGTGGGACGGCTTGGCGTAGAGACCGGAGGAGGGCAGGGCCTTGTGCAGACCGAAACCGAACACGAGGGCCCGACGGACGGAAGGTTCCCATCCGCCGACGCCGATCTCGATCTCACCGTCATGGCTCGTCATGGTGGCGGCGTGGGAGAGCGCCGTGTGGTCCTGGCTGAGACCTTCGACCAGATTCGAGAGATCGTCGACCGTGGGCGTGCAATCCGGATTGACGAATATGACATATGGCGTTTTTGACCGTAAAGCACCTTTATTGGCGGCCCGGGCAAATCCCTGCCCTTGGCCGTCGACATAAGTTACCCAGGGACAACTTTCCGGAAGAGAGGACAAACCATCGACATCTCTTGCATTGTCCACCACGATCACGGAGATGGCCTCTCCCCAGGCATGAACGAGACGTTCAACCAGGGGGGCACTGCGGTAGGAGACAAGCACGATCTCGAACTGTGGTACAGCCACTAACAGGACTCCCCCTTGTCGGTCCCAGAAAGGATCGTGGGTCCGGTGAAAGCTCTTGTCTCCCAGCCCCTATACCAGCTCATGGGATAGATCTTGACGATAGCTTCTTGCCCACTTGGCGGGGCACAGTGCATATTATCGTAGCCCATGATTTCATCACAGTCGCCTCCTGTGGAATACTGCCATACGGCAGACCATCAGTCTGTCTAGGCCGGCATCCGCCGCCGGTCAGGGGGAACCGACGACTAGCGGCCAGCAGGAGGCTCGGAGCAAAGGAGCTCAGCTCACTGCAGCATCTAAGGGGAAGTGATGGATAACCGGGTTCGGGGCCTAGGATTAGCCCTTGCGAAATATGGCTATCTCCCGGCCGCGGCATTAGTCATCCTCTTTATAGCTGGATATCTGTTCGCCTCGACAAGGGCGACAACCTATGAGGCATCAGCCCGGTTGGTATTCTCCGCGAGCAAAGAATTCGACCCGTTCAACCTGAGCCCCAGCTATGACATTCAACGCTTCATGGTCAATCAGTCGGAGCTGATCAAATCCCGACCGGTGATCAACGCCGCCCACTCCAAGTTGAAGGGCGGGCCCAGCGCCGAGGAGCTGAGGGAACGCGTTCGCGCCGTCGCCCAGAAGGAGGGCGGAGTCGTGGTCGTGAGCGCCAAAGCACCCACTGCGGAACAGGCCGCAGAGATCGTTAACGCTGTCACGTCGGCATATTCAGAACATGTACAGTCGTCCAACAAGGGACAGGCCAAGAATTTGCCGAAGGGAAGCGACACCCCGGCGGCTCTGAACGATCTGAACACCAAGGCGTCCGTCTACGGAGACGGCCTGGCTTTACGCGAAAACGCCCAGCCTCCTAGCAAACCCACTGCACCCCAGCCACTTCGGGATGCTGTTTTCGCAGGCCTTTTCGGCGCGCTGGGAACACTCGCTTTCCTGACCGTCCGCCACCTGCTCTCGCCCCGCATCAGAGGAGCCCGCCGCATCGCGGACCGCCTCGGCGTCCCGGTGATCGCCGACAGCTGCGGAGAAGGTGGGGAACAACGTCTGCAGCGAGGCCTGGCCGGGGTCTACGCCGCAGCCGGCAGCTCCCCCTTGGTCCTGATGGTGATCACCCCGGGGCTGCCCGAACACGCCACCTTGGCCGCCCGCCAATTGGCCCGGGCCCTGCGCGACATCGAACCGGCCGTGTCCATCCGCAGCCTCGAGGACCTCACCGACATCGACTCGGCCGTGGCTCTGCGCCGCCAGGCCGCCATCACCCTGATCAGCGCAGAGGAGATCGCCGAGGACTATCGAGTGGTGGCCTACGGGAAGGCGGTCGACGGTGTCATCGCCATGTGCTCACCGATCACTCTCGCCCTCCCCCTGGACACGACCCGGACCGTGACCAGACAAGCCGGGATCCCGGTGATCGGCGTGGTGGTCACCGACTTCGACGAGGAGACCGGAGCCGCACTGAACGGGCCGCCCACCACGCAGCCCATCAACGTCCGCACCACCCCCTCGTCGTCCCGACGGGTCCATATCAAGAACAATTCCTGACCCGCTCCACCCTCCACAGCTACAGACCAGGGGAAATACAGACAGATGGTCGCTCATTCAGCGCGCAGGAACGATCTCACCCGATTCATGACCGCGCTGGTGACAGCATCACTCCTCCTGACGACCGCCTGCGGCACCGGAAAGGAACCAGCTCCTCCCGTCACGTCCGCAGCTGCCCCCACCGGCCCGGCCAATCCCGTCCTGCCCGGGCCGGGGCAACCACCTCTGACCGGGGTTTTCCGGGGGACCCAGCGCGGCCAGGTCGAGGAGTTCGTCTCCTGGCTGGGCAAGCCGGTCGACGCCGTGATCGACTTCCAGGCCGCGGCGACCTGGCAGCAGCTCTCCAACCCGTCCTATCTCTTCGACCACTGGGCGGGCTCGCCCTACCGGTTGGTGCTCTCCGTACCGATGCGTCCGTTGAAGGAGAACGCCGACAACGCCTCCGGCGCCAAGGGCGCCTATGACGCCCACTTCGCCACCCTCGGCAAGGAACTCGTCAAACGCGGATATGCAGATGCCATGATCCGGGTCGGCTGGGAATACAACATGGAGGGTTCGTATTCCTATGCCACGGATCCCGCATCGTTCAATGCTTACTTCCGCAGAATTGCCTCCGTCCTCCGGTCCACCCCCGGGCAACGCTTCACCTTGATCTGGAACCCGGGAAACGGGAGCCAAGGTGTCACTCAGGACGCCAGCCGCTTTTACCCCGGGGATGACGTGGTGGATGTCATCGGGATAGATATCTATGACACCGGATTCCACCCGAAAGGGTATCCATATCCAGCGGACTGCGACCAAGAATGCCGCGCGCAACGTTCCACTTTCATGTGGGACAACGTCATCTACGGTGGCGAACGTGGTCTGAAATTTTGGACGGACTTTGCACGGGCTCGCAACAAACCCATGGCTTTCCCGGAATGGGGCCTCTGGTCCGGAACCAAATATCCGGGCGGAGACGACAACAGCGATTTTGTCGATCGCATGAACGGATTCATCAAAGATCCGGCAAATCGAGTCGTCATGCATTCATATTTCGAATGGGACAATGAGGGTGACACCCACTCTCTCGTCAAAAATTTCCCGAAGGCCGGGGCCCACTTCAAAGCAGAATGGGGAAAGAGTTCATGAAAAGGTCATCCCCGGCAAAACTCAGCGTCGTCATCGCCTGCTTCAACGCTTCGGAGACTCTTGCCGAACAACTGGAGTCCCTGGCCACCCAGAACTGCGATCTGCCATGGGAGGTGATCCTGGCCGACAACGGGTCCACCGATCACTCGGTCGCGATCGCGGAGACCTATGCCCACAGGATCCCGCTGCGGGTGATCGACGCCGGAGAACGCCGCGGACCGGCACACGCCCGTAACCGCGGCGTCGAGGCCGCCGAGGGAGAGTGGGTCGCCTTCTGCGATGCCGATGACATCGTCGGAACCGGCTGGGTGGCAGCAGCCTGCGCCGCCATGGACAGCCACCCGTTCGTCGCCGGCCAGATCGACGTCACCCGGCTCAACTCCGAGCGCCTGGCCCGCACCCGCCGTATGGAACAGCAGGAAGGTCTCCAGCCGGGGAGCAGCAACAGCCTGGGACTCCCCCACGCCGGATCGGGAAATATGGCCATCCACCGGCAGATCTTCCTGGACGTCGGCGGCTTCGACGAGGAAATGCCCTGCCTGGAGGACACCGACCTGTGCTGGCGGGTCCAGCTGCGCGGAACTCCACTGGAGTACGCCCCGGACATGATGGTGCACACCCGACTCCGTTCGACGCTGGGCGGCACGCTCCGGCAGGGACTCGACTACGGTCGGGGCTACACCCGACTGGAGGAGCGCTACGGCAGTCTCGCCCCCCAGGTGACGCCGGTGGAACGCTCCCAAGGTCAGCATCTCCCGGAGTCCTCGGTCGGCGCGGCCCTGCGCACCCTCTTCCTGGTCCCCACCGTACGTGGGGTGACCTGGCAGCTGGCGTGGCATCTCGGACGCCGCACCGCCACGCCCTCGCCGGAGGCCTCCCCACCGCCGCTCCCCCGAAGCTGACATCCCGCGCACTGCCTCTCCCGGCAGGCGTCCCACCTCTCCAGAGACGGACCGTACCGTGAGCATCGTCCTCGTCCGACGTCGTTATGTCTGTGCCTATGAGAGCGGGCCCCGCCCCCTCGAACGTCTCGGCCCCCAGATCGGGCCACTCGCGCTGCTGAGCAGTCCGTTCACGGTGCTCAGCTCCGCGGTCACCGACCGCAGGATCATTGCCCTGACCTACGACGACGGGCCGGATCCCGATCACACCCCGCAGGTGCTGGACGCGCTCCGGGACATCGGAGTCCCGGCGACCTTCTTCGTCCTGGCCGAGAACGCCATCCGTCACCCCGAGCTCGTCCGACGGATGGTCGAGGAAGGCCACGAGGTCGGCCTGCACGGCCTCGACCACGACAGGGTCTCGGCCCTCGACTTCCGGGTGTCGGTCCAGAGCATCCTGAGCGCACGGGCGACCCTGTCCCGGCTGACCGGACGGCCTGTCCGGTGGTACCGGCCCGCCTACGGAGCGATCCGCATGTCTCAGCTGGTCGCGCTCCGCGCCGCCGGACTGGACATCCCGGTCTGGACGGCCTGGGCCAGGGACTGGGAAGACGTCCCCACACAGGTGTTGGTCGACCGGGCCGTCGCCGCGCTGCATCCCGGGGGGATCCTGCTGTTGCACGATGCCTCCTCCGGGATGTTGCCCGATGCCGAGGGGACGACCTCCGTCCCGAGCTTCGACCGGGGCGAGCTCACCCGGCGTCTGGCTCGGGCGGTACTCGACGAGGGGTATGTCGCGTTGAGATTGAGCGACCTGGCTACGGCAGCACCCCAGGCACGGGTGCCCTGGTTCGAGCGGAAAGCCGCCGCGCGAGCGGCGGTCCCAGCCGGATAGACACCCCGAAATTCATCGAATTTCGTTTATCTACACCAACTTTCGTCCACCATTTCCCGTCGAAGGGTGGAAGCCGGCAGGCAGCTCCTGACGGCAGCCCCCACCACGTGGATACGCTCGCCTCCGTCGGGTGGGACTTGGCGGCCTCATGGCCAGGTCCCACCCGATCCACCGTCAGGGCTTCGGCGCCGGTACGTCGGCCACCGTTTCCCCCGAAGCCCCCACCGTCACCGGATAAGGCGTGGGGTGCATCCGATCCGCCGGGTTCACCGGCGCCGGGGGATGCACGCCGACATGCACCTCGGAGTCATGTGCGTCGACCATCGTGGTGTAGTCGAACGGATCCTGTCCGGAAAGAACCCGACGCGTCTGCTCCAGATCCACGGTGCCCGTCCACCGGCCGACCAGGAGAGTGGCCACCGCATTCCCCGAGAAGTTCGTCAACGCACGGGCCTCGGACATGAACCGGTCGATGCCGACGATGATGCCCACCCCGTCGATCAGCTCCGGACGGTGACTCTGCAGACCACCCGCCAACGTAGCCAGACCGGCACCGGTGACCCCGGCCGCCCCCTTGGACGCGATGATCATGAAGACGAGCAGACCGACCTGCTCTCCCAGACTCAACGGCTTGTTCATCGCATCGGCGATGAAGATCGAAGCCATCGTCAGGTAGATGGCCGTGCCGTCCAGATTGAACGAATACCCCGTAGGAACCACGATGCCCACGGTTCCCCGAGACACACCGGCATGCTCCATCTTCGCCATCAGATTGGGCAGCGCCGACTCCGAGGACGAGGTCGCGAAGATGAGCAGATACTCCCGCCCGAGATATTTCATCAACTTGAAGATGTTCTGCCGGGTCACCACGGCCAGGATGGTCCCGAGGACGACCACGATGAAGAGCAGACAGGTGATGTAGAAGCCGATCATCAACTTGATCATCTCGGTGACCGCGGCCGTCCCGGATTCCCCGACAACAGCAGCGATCGCGCCGAAAGCGCCGATGGGCGCGAGCCAGAGCACCATGGTGAGGATGCGGAAGACGAGCTTCTGCAGATGTCCGATCCCGGTGAGCAGGGGCTGCCCCTGACTCCCCATCCGCTGGATGGCGAACCCGACCAACAGCGCGACGAACAGCGTCTGCAGGACGCTCCCTGCGGTCAAAGCGCTGAACAGCGTCTCGGGGACGATCGACTTCAGGAAGGCGACGGTGCCCCCGCTGCCCTCGGCAGCCTTGGCGTACTTGTCACCGCCGCCCTTGACCACGGTCAGGCCATGACCGGGCTGGATCAGGTTCCCGACCGCCAGACCGATCGCCAGGGCGAAGGTGCTCATCGTGACGAAGTAGAGCAGTGCGATCCCGCCCGCCTTGCCCACATTCTTCGCCGCGGCGACCGAGCCGATACCCAGCACGATCGTGCAGAAGATGACCGGGCTGATCATCATCTTGATCAGCTTGACGAAGACGTCACCGAGCCACTTGATCTCCTTCGCCGCTTCCGGAGCCAACGCACCGAAGGCAATGCCGCCGACCACAGCGACGATCACGGCGATATAGAGCCAGTGGGTGCGATCCCGGTGAGGCTGGGGTGGATCCGCGACGGTCGGGGCTCCCGCCGTATAGGCCTTGTTCGCCATGTCATCTCCTTCGATGCCTGCTCAGAGGGAGAGCAAACTCTAAGGAGTGGAGACGCCTGTCGGAGGCCCGCCCGACCTTCAAGCGCTTGACGGTCGATGACTGCGCCAGGCGGACGAGCGTCCAGAAAGGGAAGAGCCCGTCTCCGAACGGGCGACCCCCTCCTCGGCCATCGGCGACAGACAGGTGAGACGCCGCAGCCTTCCCCGGCCTACGGCGTCTCCACCCCGTGTGGGGCAAGCTCACATGTTCTTGATGATCTCCCGCATGAGGTTCGCGGTCTCGGTGGGCGTCTTGCCGACCTTGACGCCGGCGGCCTCGAGGGCCACCTTCTTGGCGTCGGCCGTGCCCGACCCGCCGGAGACGATGGCGCCCGCGTGACCCATCGTCTTGCCCTCGGGGGCCATGAAGCCGGCCACGTAACCGACCACGGGCTTGGTGACGTGCTCCTTGATGTAGGCCGCCGCCCGCTCCTCGGCGTCGCCGCCGATCTCGCCGATCATGACGATGCCGACGGTGTCGGGGTCCTTCTCGAAGGCCTCGAGCGCGTCGATGTGCGTGGTGCCGATGATCGGGTCGCCGCCGATGCCGAGGCCGGTGGTGAAGCCGATGTCGCGCAGCTCGTACATCATCTGGTAGGTCAGCGTGCCCGACTTGGAGACCAGGCCGAGCTTGCCGGGGCCGGAGACGTCGGCGGGGGTGATGCCGGCGTTGGACTGTCCGGGGCTGATGATGCCGGGGCAGTTCGGGCCGATGATGCGGGTGCCGCCCTTCTCCTTGGCGTAGTTGAAGAACTCGGCCGTGTCCTTGACCGCGATGCCCTCGGTGATGACGACGAGCAGCGGCATCCGGGCGTCGACGGCCTCGATGACCGCGGACTTCGCGAAGGCCGGCGGCACGAAGACGACGGACACGTCGGCGCCGGTGGCGTCCATGGCCTCCTTCACCGTGCCGAAGACGGGGATCTTCACGCCACCGTCGAACTCGACCTCGGTGCCGGCCTTCTTCGGGTTGACGCCGCCGACGATCTTCGAGCCGCAGGCGAGCATGCGCTGGGTGTGCTTCATGCCCTCCGAGCCGGTCATGCCCTGGACGATGATCTTGCTGTCGCTGTTGAGGAAGATTGCCATGAGTTATTCAGTCCTTCACTTCGCCGCGGCGGCCAGCTCGGCGGCCTTGCGCGCCCCGCCGTCCATGGTCTCTTCGATGGTCACGAGCGGGTGGTCGAAGTCGGCCAGGATGCGGCGGCCCTCGACCACGTTGTTGCCGTCCAGCCGGACGACGAGCGGCTTGGTGGCCTTGTCGCCGAGGGTCTTCAGGGCGCCGACGATGCCGTTGGCGACCGCGTCACACGCGGTGATGCCGCCGAAGACGTTGACGAAGACGGACTTGACCTGCTCGTCGCCGAGGATGACGTCGAGGCCGTTGGCCATGACCTCGGCGCTCGCGCCGCCGCCGATGTCGAGGAAGTTGGCGGGCTTGGCGACGCCGCCGGTGTGGTCCTGACCGGCGTAGGCGACGACGTCGAGGGTGCTCATGACGAGGCCCGCGCCGTTGCCGATGATGCCGACGTTGCCGTCGAGCTTGACGTAGTTGAGGTGCATCGCCTTGGCCTTGGCCTCCAGCGGGTCCTCGGCGGCCTCGTCGACCAGGCCGGCGTGCTCGGGCTGACGGAACGTGGCGTTGTCGTCCAGGGTGACCTTGCCGTCCAGGGCGACGATGTCACCGGAGGCGACCTTGACCAGCGGGTTGACCTCGACGAGGGTGGCGTCCTCGTTCTGGTAGACGTCCCACAGCTTCTGCAGCACGGGGGCGACCTTGGCGCCGGTCTCGGCGTCGAAGCGCGCGGCCTCGACGATCTCCTGGGCCTTGGCCTCGTCGATGCCCACGTTGGGGTCGACGGCGATGCGGGCGAGGGCCTCGGGGCGCTCGACGGCGAGCTGCTCGATCTCCATGCCGCCCTCCTTGCTGCACATCGCAAGGTAGTTGCGGTTGGCGCGGTCGAGCAGGATCGAGAAGTAGTACTCCTCCTCGATCTGCGCACCCTGAGCGATCATGACGACGCGGACCTTGTGGCCCTTGATGTCCATGCCGAGGATCTGGCTGGCGAGCTGCTCGGCCTCGTCGACGGACTTGGCGACCTTCACGCCGCCGGCCTTGCCGCGGCCGCCGGTCTTCACCTGGGCCTTGACGACGGTGACGCCGCCGCTCTGCGGGCCGATCTCCTCGGCGGCGGCCCTGGCCTGTTCCGGCGTCTCGGCGATCTTCCCGGCGAGCACGGGCACACCGTGCTTCTCGAAGACATCTCGCGCCTGGTACTCGAAAAGGTCCACGGCAGCTCCCTCGTCGTTGATGGTCTGACCCGGGGCCGATCCTACCGAACGGTCAGGCCGAGGAGCTGCGGAGAAGCCGCCGATCTGCAGAAAGATCACGACCCGGCCGCCCGGTGCGGACGGTCGGGTCGTGCCTGTTCAAGCTGCGCCGGATTCGATATCCCCCAGCCATTCCCCGAAGCCGTCGTCGCGGCCTGCCCAGCGGGCTTGGGCGCTGATCATCTCGGCATCGGTCATGATGGCGGCGTCGAAGGCCGAGCTGACGACCTGAGCCGTCTCCTCGTCGGTGGTGACCACCAAGTGGGTGGCGCGTTCGGCGTCCTCCCACAGGCCCACGGCGCCGATGGAGAGTGCTGCACCGGCGGCCTCCCAGGCGATGGCCAGGCCGGGACGGCCGGGCAACCAGAAGGCTCCGCGCCCGCGGAGGTCACCTGAGCCCAGATCCTCGATGCGCTCCAGGAGTCGTTCGGGGTGGAAGGGTTTCCAACTGGTCAGTTCGATGGTGACGATGCCTCCGGAGGGTGCTGCACCGGAGGGTCGCCGGTACCGGGGATCGACGAAGGTGCGGGAAGCCTGGACGTCGTGGTGGCGTTCGGCTGCGGTGGGGCACCCGCCGAAGGTCTCCATCCCGTGGTGCAGTCGGCTGTCGGGGCGACGTAGGTGGTCGAGGAGGGCCGCGTCGGACTCGTCGGGGCGTCCGTGGACGAGCACGATGTCATCGGCCAACTCGATCTGGGAGACGAGCACTTCTCCGTAGGCGCGCTGGTCGTCCTCCACCATGTTGAGGCCGAGTTCGTTCAGGAGCGGGTCGTCGAAGACACCTGAGCAGAGATCCGTGCAGCTGATCACGGCCACCACCGAGGCGACCTCGAGGGTGTCGGCGACGGGGCGTCCTCGGACTTCTCCCTCGGCGACGGCGAGGGTCATGGGCAGCGGGTCGGCGGCCACGGGGAGCACCACGATCAGGGATGACCATCGTCCGGACGAAGCGAGCCGGACCAGCATCGGCAGCAGGGCTTCCCGGATCGAACAGGTCAGGCAGGGGTGGGCCACATCCTCGTGGTCCTGTTCGGCGATGCCGGTGAGATCGGAGACCACCCAACGCACTTCGCCCTGGGTGGCGTCGACCGTCACCGAGACGACGGCGGAGCCGGTCAGGTCCACGTGCAACCCCATGGCGGCGAGGGCCTGATCGGGGGCATCGAGGCCGACCACGATGTGTACCGGGACAGGCGGCACTGATTTACCTCCGGGCAGATTTTATTAATGAGAATCGTTCTCCTAGGCTAACAGGATCAGACACCTCGCCCCGCAGAGCGGGAGAGAACGCATCACAAGGAGCACGTCATGTCCCGCCATTGCCAGCTCTCCGGCGCCGAACCTCGTTTCGGAAAGACCATCAGCCATTCGCACCGACGCACTTCCCGTCGATTCGACCCCAATATCCAGAAGAAGACCTACTACGTGCCCAGCCTGGGCCGCCGGGTCACCCTGCGCCTGTCGGCCTCGTCGATCAAGACGATCGACTCCATCGGCATCGAGGCCGCCGTCAAGCGGATCCAGGCGCGCGGCGAGAAGATCTGACCCCGCATCCCCGCCTCGCCGGGAATGCGACGAGCGGGCGGACCCGACAGGGCCCACCCGCTCGTCACCACTCGATCCGTCAGCTCACATGCCCACGGTCGCAGGGTCGACATAGCCGCGCTCGACACCCCGCACCAGGCGACGGGGGACCCGGTAGGTCTCCCCGCCAACGGCGACGGGCACCAGGTCGGCCGAGGTGGCCTTCCAGTTGGCCCGGCGGGAACGGGTGTTGCTGCGCGACATCTTGCGCTTGGGGACAGCCATCAGGGCTCCTCGTGGTCGATGTATTTGAGTATGATTCTCATGATAGTTCAGTGAAAGGCAGGCCCATGGCCAAGTACTCCGATGTACGGCCGGTGATCAAGCTCCGCTCCACTGCGGGCACCGGCTATACATACGTCACTCGCAAGAACCGACGCAATGACCCCGATCGGATGATCCTGCGCAAATTCGACCCCGTCGTGCGCCGCCACGTCGAATTCAAAGAGGAACGCTGATGGCGAAGAAGAGCAAGATCGCCAAGGACCAGCAGCGCCGCGAGATCGTGGCCCGCTACGCCGAAGAGCGCGCGACCCTCAAGAAGACTATCGCCTCACCGCACACCAGCGACGACGACAAAGCCGCAGCCATGGCCCGCCTGCAGAAGATGCCCCGCGACGCCAGCGCCACCCGCCTGCGCAACCGCTGCGCCGTCGACGGACGCCCCCGCGCCTACTTCCGCACCTTCGGCATCTCCCGGGTCCGGCTCCGCCAGATGGCCCACGACGGAGAACTCCCCGGAGTCACCAAGTCCAGCTGGTGAAACAGGTCCAGGAACCCTGGACCACACCAGCTCCCCGGACGCCGCACAGCCTTCCAGACAGGAGCCCTCATGAAACCGGGAATCCACCCCGAATACCGACCGGTGGTCTTCCGCGACGCCGCCGCCGGATACGCCTTCCTCACCCGGTCGACCGCGACCCCCCGCGAGACCATCGAATGGGAGGACGGCAACACCTACCCCTGCGTCAACGTCGACGTCTCCTCCGCCAGCCACCCCTTCTACACCGGTAAGCAGAAGATCGTCGACACCGCAGGACGCGTCGAACGGTTCAACCGTCGCTACGGAGCCAAGCGCAACGACGCTCGCTGACCCGTCAGCATCCACTCCGACGGGTGGGGCCGCCACGACGCAGGGCCCCACCCGCGGCAGCCAAGCTCAAGTTCACTCGAGGCCTTCCCCCGATTTCGAAGAAGGCTGGGAGAGAATGTTGTCCGGTTCTTCTCAATTCGCCCACAGGCCTGACGATCGGATACCTGAGCACAGACCGCTGCTAGGAGCTCCCCCTCATGCCTCCACTCGCATGGCTGCGAAACCGCCGAATCATCGGCGTCACGGCACTGCTGCTGCCCTTGAGCGCCTTCGCCGGGCAGGCCGCCGCCGCGCCGAGTGCCTCCGTCACGCCCCGTCCCACCCACTCCTGCCTACCCCGTGTCGAGCCACAGGTTGTCCCGGCCCCCGACTACTGGGAACCACGACAGATCAAGCTCAACGGCACCTTCCCCGCCGGATGCCCCACCACCCCCGGCTCCCAGGTCGTCTTCCGGCCACGGCTCCCCGCCGGGACACAGGTGCTCAGCGGGACGTACGCCCTCCCCGGAGTCACCATGTCCGTGGACGCCAACGGGACCGTCACCTTCCGGTTCAACCGGTCGGCATCCCGGACACCCGTGACATCCTTCGCCGGCTCGGTCTTCCTGGACCTGCCCAGGGAACGGTACGCACCCGGCAGCACCACCATCGTCGACTGGACCGTCCTCACCGGTAAAGAAGCGATGCGGATGTCCACGCCGATCACGATGCCGCCGTGCCCCACCTGCGCCGGGAAACCTTTCCGCAGCACCACCACCGCCCAGATCGGCGCCGTCGTGGAAAAAGGCAATGTCGTCCACGGCCAGGTCCGCAGCGCGACCCTCTCCCAACTCGCCCTCTACCGTGCTCCGCGACTCTCGCTCGACGCACGTCTGGGCGAAGGTCTGAACTGCCTCGATGCCAGCCTGTGGGACGTATGGGGACCCGGCGCCGACGAACGGGCCAAGATCAGTGACCTCACCTGCCACGAGGGCGGGCCAGGGCCGGGCGGTGCCGTCGTCCCGCCGGACCGCCTGCGCAGCGGGCACCACTACCTCCTCGAGATCACCGCTCGGACCAACGGATTCCGGGCCGAGGGCTACCGGATCGCCGGGAAGAGCACCCTCAACGGGAGTTCCGTGGATTCGCCCACCGTGGCGGCCTGGTCCCCGGGACAGCGATACGGCGGCACGGACGGCCCCGAAGTGCCGGTCCCCCTCGCCGCCCGACTGGCGGAAGAACCCCCCGCGCCCGTGGCACCCCCGCCCGACCCCGACCGTCCGGTCGGAGGGATCCCTCTCGTACCGGTGACAGAACCACCCGCGCCGACAGCCCCGCTGCGCAACCAACCGGGCCTCGTCCTCTACCCCGGTGCTGCGAACTCCGCGGCCCAGGCCCCGATGGCGCCACAGCCACCGCCGGTTCCGGCCCAGGCACCGGGTCAGGCGCCGGCCCCACCGGCCGCAGCCGGTTCGGACCCTCTCCCGGGATTGAATGCGCCCTCGATCCTGACCGGTCCGCCCGATCGGATCACCAGCTCGGCGCCGCAGCGCGTCCCGGTACGTTCGGCCGCAGCCGTCGCCGAGGCGGCCGCACCCCTGGCGGGGCGGCTGCCCACCTCCGGTACGGAGATCATCGCCACCGGTCTCTACGCGGTGCTCCTGCTCGCCGGGGGCCTCGGATTGACCGCGATGCGGCAGCAGGCGGGTCGGCAGGGCGGCTGAGCCCGGCGGGCGGTACCGCCCGAGGTCTCAGAGGTGGGTCCGCACCCAGTCGACGACCTCGGTGGTCGTGGCCCCGGGTGTGAAGACCTTGGCGACGCCGAGCTCCTCCAGAAGCGGGATGTCCCCCTCGGGGATGATCCCGCCTCCGAAGATCACGATGTCCTGCGCGCCACGTTCCTTGAGCAGTTCCGTCGTCTTCGCGAAGAGCGTCATGTGTGCTCCGGACAGGACGGACAACCCGATGGCGTCGGCATCCTCCTGGATGGCGGCCTCCACGATCTGAGCAGGGGTCTGGTGCAGGCCGGTGTAGACGACCTCCACCCCGGCGTCGCGCAGGGCCCGTGCGATGACCTTGGCGCCCCGATCGTGCCCGTCCAGCCCCGGTTTGGCCACGACGATCCGCAGTGGAGAGTCAGTCATGAGGCCAGGTTAACGGCGGTCGCCGCGCCTGCGGGGGATCCGGCGTCGCGGACATCGCAGGTGCCGTCATCGGGTGATGACGGGTGTCGACCGGTGGCGGGTGACATCTCTGTGAAATTTCTCATGTCGAGTTTCCACTCGGTTTCCACTGCGTCGGAGCCCCCCGGGCGGAGCGCCCCCGGCACGGCTTGTGGGAAGACTGAACAGTCAACAGAACTGGACGTCACGAGGCTGGGCGTCGCTCTTCTCCGACCGGCACGGGCCCCGCCACCGCCCCAGAAAAATCCTTTCTTGAGTTTTTCCTGAGCGCTTGCTGGATCGGAGTTGACCGAGCAAGATAACGGAGGCTTCTCACCCGAAATGTTGAACTCGCAGGTCAACGCCCTTTCGGAAATGAGTTCGCCTTCCGCATACATGTCACTCGCGGCAGAGCATCACCATGAGATAACGTTTAGGTCGCAACTTCATAAAGACGCTCATGTCCACGATGTTCAGCCCTTCGGACGTCTCAACACCCAGGATTCACCACGTGTCTTCTCCCTACAACGGCCGACACAGGCCCGCCTACGGCACCTCGACCGCCAGACCCTCCGCGAACACCGGCCCGTCAGGCCGTCACCGCTCCGGAAAGCGAAAGCTCGGACCCTCGCTCGTCAAACCGGTCTCCGTCTCCGCAGTCAGCCTCGGCGCCACCTTCGCGCTCGTCCAGACCGCGACCAACACCCCCCTCGGCGAGATCACCCAGGCGAATGCGATCGTGCGACCCGCCGCCCTCATGATGTCCCCGCAGACCGAGGAGCCCAAGGCCCCCGAAACCACCCCTGCTCCCTCACCGGCACCCGAGGCAGGCCCCCCCGTTCCCGCCGCGCCCCCTACCGCGACGGCACCGGTCACGCCCGACCCCGAGCCAGCCACACCGGCGCCGGCCACCCCCGCCGTACAGACGCCACCGCCTGCGCCCCCCAAGCCGGTCGTCGACCTGAGCCGAACCTGGAATGCCCCCGTCACCGGCGCCACCTTCACCTCCGGATTCGGCCCCCGATGGGGAACCTTCCACTACGGCATCGACCTCGCCGCGCCGCTCGGCACCCCCCTGCGGGCCATGTCCTCCGGGGTCGTCACCTATGCCGGGCAGATGTCCGGATACGGCAATATCGTCCAGATCCGCTACTGGGACGGCACCGTCTCCTACTACGGCCACATGAACTCCATCGCAGTCCGCGTCGGCCAGAAGGTGCAGCCGGGACAGTTCGTCGGCCAGCTCGGCAACACCGGGCAGAGCACAGGCCCCCACCTGCACCTGGAGATCCGACCGGGCGGCGGCGCCCCGATCAACCCCGAACCGTGGATGGCAGCGCGCGGACTGTCCGCGCGCTGATCACCCCAGGCTGATCCCACCGACTTCTCCTCCTGCTCACCCCAGGGGAGAAGGCACCCTCACAGCTTCTCCAAGGGCGCATAACGCAGCAGCAACCGCTTCACCTGGTCGCCACCGAAGTCGACATGAGCGACCGTCTTGTCACCCTCGCCCTCGACCCGGACCACCTTGCCCAGTCCGAAACTGTCATGGGTGACCCGATCCCCTGCCGACAAGGACAACGGCGCCCGCCCACCACCGCGACCCACGGACCGACCCGACAGGGTCGCCACCGCCGGCTCCCGGCGCGAGGACGCCTCCCGCCCCGCCATCCGGCCGCCCTTCACCGGGCAGACCCGCTCCCACTCGATCACCTCGGCCGGGATCTCCTCCAGGAAACGCGACGCCGGGTTGTACTGCGGAGCACCCCAGGCAGAACGCGTAGCAGCGCGGGTCAGATGCAGCCGTTCCCTGGCCCTGGTGATCCCGACATAAGCCAGTCTCCGCTCCTCCTCCAGCTCCTGGGCCTCCCCCAGACTCCGGACATGCGGGAAGACCCCGTCCTCCATGCCGACCAGGAAGACCACCGGGAACTCCAGGCCCTTGGCCGTGTGCAAAGTCATCAACGTGACCACACCCTGCGACTCCGCCAACGGGTCGTCGGGGATGTCGTCCGAATCGGCCACCAAGGCGACCTGCTCGAGGAAGTCGGCCAAGGCGGTCTCCGGGGAGAGGTCCTCCGCAGACGCCCGAGCCTCGTCGAACTCCTGAGCGACCGCGACCAGCTCGGCAAGATTCTCGATCCGGGTCTCGTCCTGAGGATCACGTGACTGACGCAATTCCTCCAGATAACCGCTCTGCTCGACCACCGCGCCGACCACGGCAGCCACCCCGGCGCCGCTCTCGTCCACCGCACGCAATTCGTCCAGCAGAGCCACGAAACGCGTGATCGCCGCCGCCGAACGAGTCGCTAACCCCGGGGCATCCTCCGGGCGGGTCAACGCCTCGGCGAAGGTGATCCCGTCCCGCTCCGCCAAGGAAGCGATGCAGGCCTCCGCCCGGTCCCCGATGCCACGCTTGGGGACATTGAGGATGCGCCGCAGATTGACCGTGTCCGCAGAGTTCGCGATCACCCGCAGATAGGCCAGCGCGTCCTTGACCTCACGACGCTCGTAGAACCGGGTGCCGCCCACGACCTTGTACGGCAGACCGACCCGCACCAGGACCTCCTCCAAGGCCCGCGACATCGCATTGGTCCGGTAGAAGATCGCGACATCTCCAGGACGGACCCCGTGCCGATCGCCCAGCTCGTCGATCCGGCGGGCGATGAAAGCAGCCTCGTCGTGTTCCGAGTCCGCGACATAGCCGACGATCTTCGCGCCCTCCCCGGAATCCGTCCACAGATTCTTCGGCCGCCGCGAGGTGTTCCGGGAGATCACCGCATTCGCCGCACGCAGGATGGTCTGGGTCGACCGGTAGTTCTGCTCCAACAGGATCGTCCGAGCCTGCGGATAGTCCTGCTCGAACTCGACGATATTGCGGATCGTCGCCCCCCGGAAGGCATAGATCGACTGGTCCGCGTCACCCACCACGCACAATTCGCCGGGCACACGGCCGTCCTCCGGGCCTTCCGGACCGACCAACTCTTTGACCAGCACGTACTGGGCATAGTTGGTGTCCTGGTACTCGTCGACCAAGACATGCCTGAAACGACGGCGGTAATGGTCGGCGACCTCGGGGAAGGCCTGGAGGACGTTCACCGTCGTCATGATCAGATCGTCGAAGTCCAAGGCCTGCGCCTGGCGGAGACGCCGCTGGTATCCCGAGTACGCCTCCGCGAGCACCCGCTCGGCCGGATTCGTCTCCGAGACCCGCGAGGCGAAGGTCTCCTCGTCGACCAGCTCGTTCTTCAGATTCGAGACCTGCGCGGAGAAACTCCGCGGCGGATAACGCTTCGGATCCAGATCCAGGTCGCGCAAGACCATGGACATCAACCGCTGGGAATCCGCCGAATCGTAGATCGAGAAATTCGACGGCAGACCGACCCGTTCGCTCTCCCGGCGCAGGATACGCACACACGCACTGTGGAAGGTACTCACCCACATCGACCGGGCGGACGGGCCCACCAGCGCGGACACCCGCTCCCGCATCTCCGCGGCAGCCTTGTTGGTGAAGGTGATCGCCAGGATCTCCCACGGCTTCACCTCCCGCTCGGCCATCAGATAGGCGATCCGGTGGGTCAACACCCGGGTCTTGCCGGAACCGGCCCCCGCCACGATCAACAGCGGGCCCCCGGTGTGACGCACCGCCTCGGCCTGCTGCTCGTTCAAGCCCACCAGCAGGGACTCACCGTCCAGGACGGTGGCCGACTCCACAGCCCGGGCCGGAGCGTCTGCAGACCGCTCCGAGGAACCGGGCCGCGCCCACCGTGGCACCCCGTCGGCACCCACGTCACCTCCCGTCGGTGCCATGGCGAAACCGGGAAGGGGCAACTCGTCTGGAAGATCGAAAAGGCTCATCGCGGCGTCCATCCTAGGGCGGCGAACCGGCCCCCACCTACCGGAGCTGCATCCCTGGGAGGGCAGGCGGAGACGTCCCGGAGAAGAGGGCACACCTCGCCCGGGATCATCGGAAGGCGTAGGCCACCAAGATGTTCACCAAGGTCAACCCCAATGCCGTATGCACCAGGACCGGCGCCGCGCTGCCCCGGCGGTGCCTCACCGCGGCGATCTCGCAACAGGCCACCACGGCCAGCGCCACCACCAGCTTGACCGCCACCCAACCATGGTTGAGAAGCAGCACCTTGCCGCCCTCGGCCAGACCCACCATCGCCAGCCCCAGGAGCAGCTGCGCCCGAGCCGCCCAGACCATCAACGGGTGCACCTGGTTCGAGGACAGGAAAAGCACATAACCGCCCACGATGAGCGCAGCGACCGCAATGTGCACGATGCCGAGAATCTGGAAAGCAAGGACCATAGTCACAGCCTAGGCTGCGCGGTCCCCCGCCAGGCTCCTCCGAATCGCCTTTCCCGTCCGCGGCGGCCATACACCCCGTCCGGCCCCGGGCCGACTCAGTCGGTGCACTCCTGCAGCCGGGCCAGCGTGTGCATCGAGCCCCTCGTGCTCGGATACAGGTCCCGATACACCCGGTACAACTCCTGATAACGGCGCTGCACCTGCTTTCGTGGACGCACCACCCCGGCAGTACGCATCCAGGACGTTCCCGCCGGCACCAATCCGACCCCCTCGGCCGCCAACAGAGCGCCCCCGTACGACGCCCCCGTCGTCGTCTCCGGGACGATCTGCTCGATCCCACAGACATCGCTGACGATCTGCGTCCACAGACCGCCCCGGGTGCCCCCACCCACCGCGACCACCCGATCCGGCGCACCGGCAGAACGCTCCATGACCTCCAGGATCTGACGCACCCCGTACGCGATCCCCTCATGGGCGGCTCGGAACAGATGGCCCCGGGTGTGGGTCAACCGCAAGCCGGCCAGGACGCCACGGGCATCGGAGTCGTACAAGGGTGAACGCTCCCCCGCCAGATACGGGAGCATCACCAGGCCGTCGGAACCCGCCGGGACGTCCTCGGCCTCGGCCAACAACGCGGCGAACTCCTCCGACACCAGATCGGACACCCACTCCAGCAAGGTTCCCGACGTGGACATCCCGGCCGCCAAGGTGTGCGACTCCGGGGTCACCCCGCTGGTCGTCCACAATGCTGCATCCACCGTCGGTGCAGGCAGGACCTGCACCAGGAACATCGTCGAGCCGTACATCATCATCAGGTCGCCGGGCCGGTGCACGCCGACGCTGTGCGCCTCCGCCCAGGCGTCCACCGTGCCCGCCACCACCGGGACCCCCGCCGGAAGCCCCGTCGCCGCCGCCGCCTGAGGGGTCAACCGCCCCACCACCTCAGCAGGCCACACCAGATCGGGCAGACGCACCCCGGGCAGGACCTTCTCCGACCAGTCCTGCGCCCATTCCTGTGCCGTCACGTCGTAGAGGGGGTCGCACTGGGAGGCCGTGTGGTGGTCGAGGAACCATCGTCCGGTCAACCGGCCGGCGACGAAGGTGTGCGAAGAGCACCAGCGTGCCGCCGCCGGGACGTCCCGATGTTCCCGCAGCCAACGCAACTTCGGCCCCACCGCCTGGGAGGACAGACTCTTGCCGCAGCGTCGCAGGATCTCCTGCTCGCCCAGCTCGGCGGTCATCCCCGCGATCTGCTCATGGGCCCGGGTGTCGATGCCGTAGAGCACCGCCGGGTGCAATGCCTGCCAGTCCTGGTCCACCGCCACCACGGCAGGACCGAGCCCCGACACGCAGATCGCCACCACCTCGTGCTCCGGCGAGGCCAGTTCACGGCAGATATAGGTCACGTCCCCCCACCACTGCCGCTCGGCGTCCATCTCCACGTGGCCTGGATGCGGCAGGGAGATCCGGTGCGTACGACGAGCGGTCGCCACGACCGTCCCGTCCGCGGTGACCAGGACGCCCTTGGTACTTCCTGTCCCGATGTCGATGCCGAGAACGACCGGTTTCATGAGAGGGGAACCTTCCTGGAACGAAGATGATCGACGGCACGTGGACCCCAGGTGTTGAAGAGCACCATCCCGATCAGCAAAAGGCCCTGCGCGATATTCACCACATGCGAACTACCTTGCAGAGCAAGCAAACCGGACCCGAGCATCTGGATCGTGACCACCGCGATCACCACCCCGACCACAGTGATCCGCCCGCCGTCGGGGTCCACCCCGGCCAGGACGGCCACCACGATGGCCAACAGGACGTACGACGCCCCGTACTGGGAATTGGCCCCCGACGCCCGCGACGAGATGACCAGCCCCGCGACACCGGCCAGACCCGCACTGAGCACATAGGTCCAGACCAGCACCCGGGCCCGATCGATCCCGGAGAAATCCGCCGCCTGCGGATTGTCCCCGACCATCCTCATCCGGAAACCCAACCTGGTACCACCGACCAGCCAGGCCACCAGGACGGCCACCCCGGCCATCGTCCAGAACAGCGACGGAATCCCGGCGAAGGTCGTCAGCGCGAACCGGGTGAACTCCGGCGGAAACCCCTTGACCACCGCACCCCCGGACCACACCAACGACAGACCCGCGAACAGCTGAGAACTGCCCAGGGTCGCCAGGATCGGCGGGATCCCACATCTCGCGATCAACCAGGCGTTCGCCAGACCACAGGCCAGGGCCACCCCGAGCGCAGCGGCGACCCCCGCGGCCGTCCCCCACGGCGAGGACGACCAACTCCCCATGACCTGAGCCGCAGCGATGGCGCTCAGGTTCGCCACCGCCACCACCGACAGATCGATCCCCGCGGTCAACATCGCCAAGGACATCGCCAAGGAGATGAGGACGATCTCCGGGGAGGACAAGGCGACGTACTGAAAATTGTCGATCGACAGGAAAGCCTGCGGAGCGGCCACGGAGAAGACCACGAAGATCGTGGCCGCCACGACGAGCATCCTACGCAGACCGGCCCGGTCGCCGCCGGCCCGCATCAACCCCCGCAAGCGGGACTGCACACCCTGGTCAGACATCTGCGGACACCCCCCGCCCCGCGCCTGCGGACAAAGCCTCCCCGGACGGCGACCGGGCACCCTCCTGATCTGTGCCCCGCACCCGAGGTGGCGGGGCGTCACCGTCCAGGATGGGACGTTCCGTCCGCACCCGGGACGACAGACTCTGCAACAGGACACCCACCAGGAGCAGGACACCCACCACCGCCTTCTGCCAGATGCTCGGCACCCCCAGCGGAACCAGGGAGGTGGAGATCAAGGAGACCAGGACGACACCGAGACAGACCCCCCGCACCGTGCCCCGACCCCCCGTGACCGCCGCGCCCCCGATCACCACAGCCGCGATCACATCGAGTTCCCGACCCATGAAAGTGGTCGGATCGGCCCGTCCGGCCAGAGTGACCTGGATGATCCCCGCCGTCCCGGCGAGCGCCCCCGCGAGGGCGAAGACCAGGATCCGCAACGCGTCCACCCGGATACCGGCGCGGGCCGCGGACTCGGCGTCCCCACCGATCGCGAAGACGGACCGGCCGGCCACCGTGCCGTGCAGGAAGAAAGCGACCGCCACACAGCACAGGGCGACGAGCAGGATCAGGATGTTGAGGCGGGTGACACCACGTACCGCGCCGGGGGCCTCCCACAGCTGGGTCTTGGCCACCTCCCGGAGGGATTCGGGGACGACGGTGATGACATTGGCCCCCACCACGGCGAAGAGCACCCCGAGGTAGACGGCCGAGGTGGCCAGGGTGGCGATCAGCGTGGAGACCTGCATGGCGATGACCACCAGGGCGTTGATCACCCCCATCACGGCGCCGATCGCCACCGCGATCAGGAAGATCGTCCAGGCGGGGCTGGTCTCCGAGCCGTCCAGGGCGATCTTGCAGGCGACATAGGCGGAGAAGGCCCCGACGGCGAGGAAGGAGACGTCGATGCCTCCGGCGACCAGCACCAGCAGCACGCCCAGGGCGAAGACCATGTCCACCATGGAGGCGCGCAGGACGGTGAACAGGGTCTCCACGTGCCAGTAGCCGGGCACCTGAATCACGACGACCGCCAGGATCATCAGGATCAGCCCCAGGACCAGGTTCTCCTGGGCGGCGAGGAACCTGCGGAGCGCGGGGAGGCGTGGTGGCCTGGTGGCGCGCCTCGCCGGTCGGGCTGTTTTCGTCGTCGTGGACGTCATGCCGAGATCTCCTCCACCAACGCGTCGTCGGTCAGTTCGTCACCGGTCAGTTCGGCCACGATCCGTCCGCTGCGGACGACCAGCACACGGTGGCAGGTGGTGACCAGTTCGGGGATGTCGTCGGACAGGAGCAGGATGCCCACTCCTCGGCGGCTCTGTTCGTGGAGGGCCTCGACGATGTCGAACTTGCTGCCGACGTCCACGCCGACCGTCGGACCGTTGAGGATGAGTACCTGCGGCTCGCCCATCAACCATTTGGCGAGCAGCACCCGTTGGGCGTTGCCGCCGGAGAGGGCCCGCACCGGGCCGGTCAGGGAGTCGGTGGTGATCTTCAGCGAATCGACGGCCTGCTCCTGGGCGGCGCGGAGAGCGTTCCGGGAGTGGCTCTGCCCTCCGCGTCGTCCGACCCGGGTGGCGATCAGGTTGTCGCCGACGGACTGGTCGAGGAAGAGCCCCTGAGTGAGTCGGTCCTCGGGGACATAGGCGATACCGGCGTCGATGGCGTCGTTGAGGGAGCGGGGTCGGATGCGTCGTCCGGCGACCTCGATGATTCCGCGGGGTGCGGGTCTGATCCCGCTGATCCCTTCCACGATCTCGGTGCGTCCCGAGCCGAGCAGGCCGGCCACCCCGACGATCTCGCCGCGCCCCACGGTGAGGTTGACATCGGCGTAGAGCGGCTCGTGGGTCATGCCGCGGACCGACAGGGCCGGTTTGTCGCCCTGCTGTGGCGGGGGCGGCGCGGGCATCTCATCGGAGGAGCGTCCGGTCATCCGTTCGGTCAGGCTGGCGTGGCTGAAGTCCTCGGGCAGTCCTGAGGTGACGACCCGGCCCGAGCGCATGACGGTGACCCGGTCCGCGATGGAGAAGACCTCTTGCATCTTGTGGCTGACGAAGACCATGGAGACGCCGCGTTCCTTCAGCAGGTGGACGGCGTCGAAGAGGGCGTCGACCTCTTTCCAGGTCAGTGCGGTGGTCGGTTCGTCCATGGCGATGAAGCGGGCGTCGTGGGCCATCGCCCTGGCCACCGCGCACAGCTGTCGTTCGGCGACGGTGAGCTGTTCGACCGGGACGTCCAGGGGGAGGTCCACTCCGATCTGGTCCAGTGCGGCCTCGGCGATGAGTCGGCTCTTCTTGGGGCGCATGAACATCCGCCGTTCGGCGACGAAGCCCGGCAGGGCGATGTTCTCGGCGGCGCTCAGGTTGGGCAGCAGAGAGAAGTCCTGATAGATCACTTCGATCCCCAGGCTGTGGGCCTGGGCCGTCCCGAGTCGTGCGTATTCCTGGCCGTCGATCTCGACGTGCCCGGTGACCGGACGGTGCACGCCGCTGATCACTTTGATCAGGGTGGACTTCCCGCAGCCGTTCTCGCCGGCGAGACAGTGGACCTCGCCGGGGTGGAAGTCGACCGAGACCCCCCGCAGTGCCACCACCCCGCCGAAACGTTTCGACACGTTCACGGCCCGCACGATCGGGGCGGGGGTCGTGGCCTCGGTGCTCACTGTGGTCTCCTGCCGGTCGACTCCTCCGCTTCGGCGCTGGCCGCCGGGGAGGATCGTGGGGAACGGATGATCGGCCGCACCCGGGCCTTCGGCGAGGGAGGGGAAGGGTGGTCCCGGGCGCGGCCGTACGGGGCGGGCGTGTAGGGCGTCCACCCCGCAGGGACGTCAGAAGTCGTACTTCATGACGTCGTCCTTGGTCGCCGAGAGCGCGGCGTCTCCGAGAAAGACCAGCGGGTTGTCCTTCGACTGCCGCAGTCGGCGGTATCCCTCTACGCCGAGGTCCTCCCCGTCCGAGAGTTTCTTTCCTTCGGCGAGCAGCTGGGTGGCTTTCATCACGGCTTTCCCGGCTCTGGCAGGGTCCCAGAAGTAGATCGCGTCGATGGCGCCGTCGGCCAGGAAATGCTTGGTCTCCGAGGGGACCCCGGTGCCGTGGACGCAGGTCTCGTGGTTGAGTCCGGCCTCCGAGACGGCCCGGGCGATCCCGACGACATCCTGGCTGGAGGCACCGGAGAATCCTTTGAGTCGGGGGTGGGTCTGCAGGAGATGTTTGGCTTTGACGTAGGCGACCTCTGCGCTGTCCATGCTCTCCACGGGTTCGCCGAGGCGTTCCATCGCGGGGAAGGCGGATCGTTGTTCGTCGGCGACGGCCTTGGCCCAGGCCATGTGCGAGGTCGCGGTGAGTTTGCCGACGAACTGGACATACTGACCTTCGCCCTTCATGCAGGCGGCCAGGCCGGTGAGGATCTTCCGGCCGTAGTCGGCGTTGTCGAAGGCTTCGACGTCGGCGTCCGGGCTGGTCAGTTGGGGTGCTTCGTGGGTGACGACGCGGATGCCCGCACCGCGGGCCTGTTTCACCACGGCGTCGACGGCCTGGGGGTCGGAGGGGATGATGCCCATCCCGGCCGGGCGTTGGGCGATCAGGCCTTGGATGAGGGAGGCCTGCTGCTCGGGGCTGTCGGTCGCCGGACCGGCCTGGGTGACCTTGCGCCCCGATGTCGTGCCGAAGTCCTCGACGCCGATCTTCATCCGGTCGAACCAGGCGATGCCGGTGAGTTTCACCACGTTGACATAGGCGCCTTGGTCGACGCCCTCGGCGGCGGGCGCGCGGCCTCCCCCGGGCCGTCCGGCGCGGTCGGCGTCGATCGACCCGCAGGCGGACAGCGGGAGACACAGGAGCAGCGCGGCAGCCACGACAGGTGAAAGGCGCATGTTTCCTCCCCCTCGAGAACGGCGCACTGCGACCACACGGTCCAAGGCACAAGATGCACGAAAACGTGCACCGCGGTTAAAAGGTCTCGCACGGGCGGGGGGCTGTCAAGTCCCTTGACGCGCTTCCTTGCTCCGTCCGGACACCTCGCCGACACGCCCCGGCCCAGGTCCCCTAACCAGGCAGCTCGGCCCGTCGTGCGTACCGTGGACGCAGGACGAAACCACCGGACGGGGAGGACCGGGATGAGACTCAACGACCGGCAACGGATGATCCTGGGACGGCTGCGCTCCGGCGAGTACATGGAGGTCAAGGTCCTCGCCGGCCACCTCGAGGTGGACACCTCCACCATTCGCCGCGACCTGCAGGCCCTCGCCCGGGCGGATCTCGTCGAACGGCTCCACGGCGGCGTACGGATCAGACCCGAGGCCGACCCGCGCCGCGCCGAGAGCACCGACCCGGCCCGGGAACAACGACGACACGCCTCCGTCGCCCGTACCGTCCGCGGGCTCCTCACCCCGGGCCAGTGCCTCGCCCTGAGCGGCGGCCCCGTCAGCGAAGCGCTCCTCCCCCTGCTCCTGGACCTCGAGGAGCTCACCGTCGTCACCAACGACCTGCGTACTGCGGACATCCTGGCCCGGCAGGCGACCTTCCGGGTCCATATCGCGGGAGGTGAGCTCCGCGAGGGAAACGGACCGCTCGTGACCTCCGGCCCGGCCACCGCCGACTTCTTCGCCGATCACCCCACCGACTGGGCCCTGGTCGAGGTCGACGGCATCCACCCCGACTCCGGGTACACGACCACCGTCCCCGGGCGGGTCTCGGCCCAACGCGGGATGCTCCGGGCGGGCCGACAACGATGTGTCCTCGCCACCGGTTCGGCCTTCGGCGCCCGCCACGCAGGCTTCATCGCCCCGCTCGCCGAGGCCGATCTCGTCGTGACGGACCGCCCCCCGCAGGATCCTCGTCCGTTCCCCGCCGGATTACGGATGCTCACCGCCGAGGACGATCCACGCTGATCCGGCACGGCGGAAGAGCCGGCGTCTCCCGACGGCCGGCCCCGGAACCGCTCAGGTCTGCGCCGGCAGCACGCCCAGGACGGTCAACTGTTCCCGCGGCCCCGGAGCCCAGTCGAGCTGCCCGGCCCGGGAGAGCTCCACCCAGGCCGCCTCTGCCGTCGTGCCGCCGAGGTCATGCACCACGGGACGGACCGGCCGGAGGCAGCTACCCCGGTACACCAGTCGTACGGCGTGGAAGTCCTCCAGGACGCCCGTCGGCGAACGGCCCACCCAGTGGGCGCTCTGCACGAAGGCCAGCTCACCCACCTGGACATCTTGCCCGGTCTCCTCGAAGGCTTCCCGGGCCGCGGCCTCGGCAGGTTCCTCCCCCGGGTCGAGTCCTCCGCCGGGCAGGCCCCACGAGCCTTCCCAGCGCACCACCGTCCCCGAGTAGCGGGCGGCGAGCACCGACCTCCCCCCGGGGCCGATGCCCTGCAGAAGGTCGGCAACCACCAGCACGGCCGCCGAAACCCGCTGCCGGCGTACGACATCCACTTTCTCGACATCTGTCGCCCCCGCGGCCGGGCCCAGCTCACGCCACGGAGTCGGCGGGGAACACGACGCGGCCGCCCGCACGGAGAACTCCACCAGCACGTCCGCCCCGAGCCGGATCGCCCGCAGCGGACGCTCCACCCGCCACCCCAGACGGATCAGCAGATCCTCCGGATCCTGGCCGTGCCGCAGACGGGCGAGGACGACCTCCTCCGGGCCGCACCGGGCCCGCACCACGATCCCCGCGGCGGCCGTCGACGGACCCGACACCGGATTCACCGACCGGCCAGGGACAACCCACGCAAGGTGGCAGCCCGGCGATATTCCTCGATGGTCAGCTCGACGACCCTCGGCCAGTCGTGCTCGGGGGGACAGGTCATGTTGTGATGCCACATGCTCTCCCGCAGGTCGTGGTCCGAGAGCAGCCGGGCCATTCCCTCGGCCATGCCGTCGTCGTCCACGGCCAGGCAGCCGTTCACCCCGTCCTCGATGAACTCCACGCACCCGCTGGTGGCCCGGCCCACCACCGGGAGGCCCACGCAACGCGCCTCCAGCGCGGCGATACCGAAGGACTCCAGCTTCGCCGGCGAGGCGTAGATATGGCTGTTGCGGTAGAGGTTCAACAGTTCCGGCCGGCTGACCCGGCCGGGCAGATCAACCCAGTCGGTCATGCCGAAACGCTTCACATAGGCCCGCACCAGAGGCCCTTGGCGTCCCTCGCCCAGGATGGTCACCCGGAAGGGGACCTCGGGGATCATCTCCCGCACCCGCCGCATCACCTGCAGGAAGGGCAACGGACGTTTCCGGTTGGCCAGACGCATCGCCGAGACCACCTGGAGTTCACCCTCCCGGGACGGCGGATGCAGGGCAGCCTGGTCCGAGGGCTCCCGCCACCAGGTCGAGGCGTCGATGCCATTGGGCAGGACATGGCAGGTGCCCCACGGGCCCAACGCCCGCTGCACCGGCCCGGCGGCCACCCGGGAGACGGCATTCATCGCGACCCCGCAGCGTGCCCACATCCGGGCGATCTGGCTGATGTGGAAGAGCGGCTCGGCCGGCCCGAGCATGCAATGCCAGGTCATGGAGACCGGCAACCCCAGTTGCAGGGCCACCCGGGTGCAGTCCACGGTGAACGGGCTGGTGATACCCATGTGTACGTGGGCGACGTCGAAGGACCCCGCAGCGAGCCGACGCTTCGTCTCCGGCGCGGCCAGAGGGTTCATCGGCAGCCGCCCGGGCAGCTCGATGCCCATCCGGTGGATCGGCAGACCGTCCACGACCTCGACCACGCCCCCGCGCTCGTCGTGGTCGCCGAGGGTAGCGGTGAACACTTCCACCTCGTGCCCCGCCGCCAACAGGTGGTATGCGAGATCACGGACCTGGACCTCGATCCCACCCAGACGCGGCAGGTAGCAGTCGGACAAGAGGGCGATCTTCACAATGCCCAAGGATCACACATTCACCCGGCCGAACAGGAGCCAGCGCTCGCAAAATCAACCAAAAAGCCACTATGTCCCGCACATCGGGTGACCGGCAGGTGAACCGACCGGAGAACCGGACCTGCGGACACCCCGAGGGCACCGGAGATGTCCGGCCTGCCCGCCGTCCGCCATCATCGTCACCATGAGTCACACTCTGGTCGCCTTCAATGCACACCCCGACGACGAGGCCCTCCTCGAGGCGGGCACACTCGCCGAGGCGGCCTCGCGAGGGCACCGGGTGGTGCTCGTCGTGGCCACCGACGGCGATCAGGGGCTCACCTCGCAGGGCTACCGGGGTGGCGACGGACGTACGCTCGGTGAGCGTCGACTGGACGAGTTGAGGGCCAGCGCGGCTGCCCTGGGAGTGGCCGAGGTCGTCCATCTGGGTTATGCCGATTCCGGGATGACCGGTGAGATCCCGCCGGATCCGCCGGGGCGGGAACGTTTCCTACGGGCCGACCCGCAGGAGGTGACCGACCGGCTCGTCGAGATCCTGCGGGCCGAGCAGGCGAAGGTGCTGCTCGGTTATGACGCCAACGGCGGGTACGGTCACCGGGATCATGTGCGGGTGCACGAGGTGGCACGTCGGGCCGCGCTGCTCGCCGGGACGCCTCGACTGTTGGAGGCCACGGTCCCCCGTGAGGTGATCGCCCGGTCGGTGGAGCTCGTGGGGAAGGTGTACCGCTTTCCGTCGGACTTCGACCCGACGGTCTTCCGTCGTTCCTATTCACCGCGGGAGGAGATCACCTTCCGGGTCGACGTCCGTCGGCATATCGCGGCCAAGCGGGCGTCGATGGCTGCGCATGCCTCGCAGGCGGCGGCGGACGACGGGGCGGATCGCACCTTGGCGGCTTTCCTCCGGCTGCCGGGCCCGCTCTATACCCTGGCCTTCGGTCGGGAGTGGTTCGCCGATGCGTCCGGTCTGGCGCCCGGGGAGTCTGTTCGTCGACGACGCACCACGAGATATCCGACCTTCCGGACATCTGCGGGTACTCTCGAGAAGGATGTCTTCGTGGGTCTGTGACCCGTTGCCCGTCACCGCTTCGGCGACTTCGCCCGTTCACGGCCGACGCCGATACACCGTCCTGATCGGGGGGTCCTGTGGAGCACGCTGAACCGGCGAAAGACACCGGCCCCGGAGCCGTCCCCTCGTCCGGGCCGGGGAGGTCGAAGACCTCGGACCGGATCACCCGACTGGTGCAGGTCGTCGTCGGGATCGGCGCGGCGACCTTCCTGCTGGGGTGGGTGCTGCCCTGGATCACCCACACCTCGTGGGCCCAGATCGTCGCCGAGCTCCAGCGGCTCGGCTGGGCGAAGGCCTTCTTCCTGTTCATGTTGATGATGGGTGGGCTGTACTCCTACACCTTCACCTTGTCCGCGTCATTGCCGGGGCTGCGGCACACGCCTGCACTCATCGTGAACCTGTGCGGTTCGGGGGTCTCCAATGCGATGCCCGGCGGAGGTGCCATGGGTGTCGCAGCCCAGTACGCGATCTTCCGTTCCTGGGGATTCAGCCACCGCAATATCGGCACATCGCTGATCATCACGACCATCTGGAACCTGCTGGTCAGAGCGATGCTGCCGATGGTCGCCATCCTGTGGTTGCTGGCCGACGGCGCGACCGACCTGCCGCATCTGATCGTGGTCGGGGGGTGGGGCGCGGTCGCGGTGGCCGCGGTCATGATCTCCCTGGCCGTCGGGATCATCGCCTCCGACAAGGGCGCTCACCGGATCGGACGTGCGCTGGACCGGGTGGTGAAGCCGGCGCTGCGGTTGTTCCGGAAGGAATATCACCAGGATGTGGAGGCCCTGGCCGTCGACATGCGTTCCAGGGTGATCGACGTGATCCGGCCGGGGTGGCTCCGGCTGACCTTCGGCATCGCCGGCTTCCTCGGGATCTACTTCTTCCTCTTCCGCGAGTGCATGACGGCTTTCGGGATCGACCTGCCCTGGTCGCAGGCTTTCGCCTGTTATGCGCTCTCCCGGATGCTCACGATGGTCCCGGTCACTCCCGGGGGTATCGGGGTGACCGAGCTCGCGGCGGGTCTGATGATCGCCTTCGGGGCCGACCATGCAGCTGCTGCGGCGGCGGTGGTGCTCTTCGCGATCTACAGCCACATCCTGGAGATCCCGTTGGGTCTGTTGTCCGCGGGTGCGTGGACGGCGACCAGGCGTCACTACCACGTCGGCCAGCAGGACGATCCGGACGATCTGCCGCCCGGTCGTCTGCCGGCCTTCCACTGAGCCGATATGCCGTCGTGGGCCGCCCCGTCGGGATGGACGGGGCGGCCCACGACAGGCGGGGGATCTACCGGACGGTGGCTGTCCGTGCCCGGTCAGGCCCCTTTGCGGTCGCGCTTCTCCTTACCGGAAAGCAGCCTGGTGATCTGACGTTCCCGGGCCTGGACGGCCAGGGTGTCGTCGATGTCCTCCGAGTCGAAGGGGCGACCGAGTCCGCGTTCGACGGCGGCGGCGATGAGCGCGTCGGCGAAGACCGGGTTCGCGGGGAGGATCGGTCCGTGCAGGTAGGTGCCGAAGACTCGTTTGGTGCGCGCGCCTTCCGTGCCGTCCTCGGGGTTGTTGCCGTAGCCGTGGAGGACCCGTCCGAAGGCTTGCTGACCCGGTCCGAGGACGGTCGCCCCGGAGTGGTTCTCGTAGCCGACGATCTTGCCGTAGTCGGTTTCCAGGACGACGGGGCTGATCATGCGGGTGGTGTTCCCGGTGGTGGTGACGTCGAGGATGCCCAGGCCGGGCAGGCGGCGTCCTTCGAGGGTCACGAAGGCGTTGCCGAACAGCTGGTACATCCCGCAGATCATCAGCATGGGGCAGCCGTCGTCGGCCAGGGCCTTCAGGACGTCCCCGTTGCGGTCGAGGTCGGATTCCACCCGGGCCTGTCCGGAGTCCTGGCCTCCGCCGCCCAGCACGATGTGGGCGTCCTCGGGGAAGTCCTGTCCGGGGTGGTGGCGGTGGAGCCGGCAGCTGTATCCGTGCCAGTTGAGCCGGCGTTGCAGGACCCGGGTGTTGCCCAGGTCGCCGTAGATGCTCATCTCCTTGGGGTAGATGTGCACGAGCACCACGGTGCCCTTGCTCTCCCCCTCCGGGTGGGTGACGACGACATCCTGCGTGCTCATGACAGCCTCTCGCTCTTCCCGGGGGTGTCCTCGCCGATGGCGGCCAGGCCGTAGCGGGCGGCGAGCATCCGCCGCAGCGCCATCATCGCCGTGTAGGTGCAGAAGATCCGTTTGGGTTCGTTCGGGTAGGTCTCCAGGAACTGTTCCAGGGCCTTTTCCAGGTCGGTCTCCTGGGCGTACGTGGTGATGTCGTCGTAGTGCAGACGGACAGCCATGTCGTAGGCGCGGACGCCGCTGGTGATGGCGACGCCCCGTTCGGCCAGGGAGTCGAAGGAGACGTCGTAGAGCCAGCTGACGTCCCGTCCGTCGGCGTAGTCGTCGTTGATGGCGATCATGGTGGCGACCGGGGAGGAACCGTAGGTGCCCAGGGCGACGGTGAAGCCGGCCGGGTTCTTCACCAGGACGAGTTCGAGGGGTTGGCCGTCGACGTCGACGACCTCACCGCGCCCGAAGGGCGGTGCCACGTTGCGCAGGGCACGTTCGGCGGCGGCGACGTCGAATTCGGTGCCGAGGAGTTGCCGGGCCATCGTCGTCGCCGCGGTGGCGTTGATCATGGCGGCCAGTCCTCGCTGGCGCAGTTTGAGGGGTCCGACCGCGGTGCCGTCCCCGAAGAGGATCTCGAAGGAGTTCTCGTCGATCGGGCGGAGCAGTCCGTCTCCGGCGCCGAGGTCGGGCAGGTTCGTCTCCTCGTCCGAGCGCAGGTCGGCTTCGAGCAGTTCCGGCAGCCGGTCGGCGATGTCCGGGTGGACGCCGAAGTATCCGATCCGGGGCGGGACGGGCCGTTGGGAGCGTGGTGCTTCCTCGAGTCGTCCGGCGATGCGGGAGATGAAGGAGTCGTCCCGATTCAGGACGAACCCGGTGGTGGTGTAGCTGGCCAGCCGGGCCAGGAGCTCCGCGGTGTGGTCGATCTCGGCGAACCGGTCGAGCTGGTCACGGGCCACGTTGAGCAGCAGGGCATGGGTCGGCGCGACGGCCTGGGCGAAGGGGATCGAGTGGGCTTCGTCGAGCTCGACCACGGCGAAGTCGGCCTGGATCCGGCCGTCGACTCCTACCTTGCCGAGCAGCGAGGAGATCACACCGCGGGTGAAGTTGCTTCCCGTCGGGTTACTGAAAACCTCTTTGTCGTGTGCCCGCAGCACTTCGGCGAGCATCTTGGTCGTTGTTGTCTTGCCGTTCGTCCCGCTGACGACCACGATCCCGCCCCTGACTCGGGACAAGGAGGTAGCCAGGAACGACGGATCGATTCGCTCGACGATCAGGCCGGGAAGAGCTGATCCTCCTCCACGCACGCGAGCGGCGAGCATGGCGGCCTTGCCGGCAGCGACGGCGGTCATGGTCCTCAACACGCTCACACCCTAGCGAGCACCGCTCACCGTCAATAACTCAGCCGGTCCCGCGGTCGTCGCCGAGGAGATCGGTGGCATAGGCGGCCAGACTGATCACCGCGGCGCAGCACAGGGCCACCAGGAGGAGTGCGGCCAGTCCGAGGGCGAGGTCGTAGGTCCCTTGGCGGGGGGAGACCCCGGAGACGAGCATCAGGATCGCGGCCACGACCACGGCGAGGAAACCTCCGACGACGTAGCCGAAGGGCCGCCACAGCCCACGGGGGACCGGCCCCTGCTGCCGCCAGGCCAGGGCCAGGCTGGCCACGATGGCCCCCACCCACCACAGGACCACCGCGTAGGCCGCGATGACGTCGCTGGGGCGGTGCCAGCTCAGGACGATGGTGCCCACCCCTGCGCCGGTCGCGAGGAAGGCTGCGGCCGGGGCCAGCATCGGACGCCAGGCCGCGGGGAGCACCAGAACGGCCGCGATCAGCAGCGAGGTGATGACGGTGACATGTCCGCTGGGTAGGGAGTTGTGACGGGAGAAACCGAAGTCGGCGCGTTCCAGTACTCCGTACTTCAACACCTGGGTGGTGATATTCGCTCCGGCGACGAGGATCGCCGCACCCAGGCCGAGGTCGGCCCGGCGACGCATGACGGCGAAGACCGCCAGGACGACCAGGGCGAGGACGATCGCTCCGACGCTGACCAGTTCCAGTCCGCCCTGGAGGACCTGGTCGATGAGGGAGCTCGTGCCGACGCCTCGCAGGATGCGTCGTTCCAGTTCCTGGCCTCGAGCGTCCTGAAGGAAGAAATGCACCAGGAGTGCCATCACGACGGATGCTGCTGCCATGAGGATGAATCCGTATCCGACGGCCGCGCCCCTGGCCTTGCGCCCACCGGGGAGGACCGCGGACACAGCGCGGGTGGGAAGAAGGGCCATGACGCCATGGTGGGAGACGGACCTTCCCCTTTCCTGTGAGCCAGCTGGGAACGGATGGGCTGCTCTGAAGGTCCCGACAGGGCTGACGCCCGAACCCGTCCACACCGGATATGACCTGCGCGAGCATCCCCCGGCTTTGCCGACACCCTGCCGCCCTAGGATGGTCGCGCAGGCCCGCTCGCAGGAGGGCGAGAGGATGCGCAGGAGGGAAACGACAGATGGAAGGTTCACAGGCCCGGCATGTCGTCGTCGTGGGCGGCGGGATCACCGGGCTCACCACCGCGCGTCGGCTCGCCCTGGCCGGTCACCGGGTCACCCTGTACGAGAGCGATCACCGGCTCGGCGGGCAGATCCTCACCGTGGACATCCCGCGGCCACGCCCCGGCCACACCTCCTCGGATCAGGACGATCCGCCTCCTCCGGGCGTGCCCGTCGACCTGGGCGCCGAGGCCATGCACACCATGGCCCCGCAGGGGGTCGCGTTGTTGAAGGAACTCGGACTGTTCGACGAACGCATCGTCGCCCGCGCCGGGGAGAGCTATCTGTGGACGCCTCGCGGACGCCGTCGCCTGCCGGCCGGGGTCGGTCCGGCCGGGCCCACCCGGTTGCGCCCGGTCCTGGCCAGCCGGGTCATGTCCTTGCCCGGGCTGCTCCGCGCCGGGATGGAACCTGTGGCCGCCCGGCTGCGATCGGCACCGCAGCTCGGGCCGGGCCAGGATGTCGCCGTCGGGGAATTCGTCGCCGGCCGGTTCGGCCGTCAGGTGGTCGACCGTTTCGTGGATCCGTTGCTGGGCGGATTGCATTCCGGCGATGTCCACCAGTTGAGCCTGCGTGCCACCACGCCGACCCTGGTGTCCGCCGCGGCGCAGGGCCGGTCGTTGATGCCGTTGAAGGTGGGGGATCTGCCCCGCCGGGTCGCCGGTGCGGTGACTCGGCTCCTGCCGCCGGCCCGTCGGGAGAAGGTGGTGGCGGCGCTGCCGCGAGCCTTCGCGCCGGCTCCGCCGCGTACCGCTCCCCGGATGGACTTCCTGTCCTGGCGGGGAGGTCTCCGGGAGGTCGTCGACCGTCTCCTGGCCGAGGTGGACGTCGAGGTCGTCCTCGGGGCCAGGGTCGAGACGGTGGAAGCCGCCCCTGGCGGCGGCGAGAGCGCACCCCGACCTCGGCGCTACCGGTTGACGACGAGCGAGGGCGTCACCGAGGCCGACGCCGTCGTCCTGGCCGTGCCGGCGAATGCCGCCCGGGAGTTGCTGCAGCCGGTGCTTCCCCGCGCGGCGGACACCCTCGCCCAGACGCGGATCTCCTCCACGGTGACCGTGCTTCTCGGCTTCCCGGCCCAGGAGGTGGCGGGGGTTCCCGGGCTGCAGGCCAACGGTCTCCTCGTGCCGTCGACGACGGGCACCCTGTTGAAGGCGATGACCAGTCTGTCGGCCAAATGGCCGCAGCACGGTGGCGGCGATCTCCATCTGGTGCGTCTGTCCGCGGGGCGCGACGGCCAGGACCTGGTCGACCGGTTGGACGACCGCGAGCTCGTCGAGCGGCTCCTGGCGGATCTGCGGGAGTTCACCGGGCTGTCGGTGGCACCCACCCTGGTCCGCGTGCAACGCTGGCCTCAGGGGTTGCCTCAGCTCACGGTGGGGCATCTCGACCGGGTCGCCGACATCCGGGCGGAGATCGACGAACATCTTCCCGGGGTCGTGCTCGCCGGTGCCTCCTACGACGGCATCGGTCTGGCCGCATGTATCGCGTCGGCGAACACCGCGGCCGAGCAGCTGGTCCGACATCTCGACGCCGAGGAGGCTTCATGACCGTCACGCCCGAGCGTGTCGTCCGCCATCTGCATCATGACGCCGGCGAACGACCCATGATCGTCATCTGGGAGACCACTCGGGCCTGTCAGCTGGTCTGCAAGCACTGCCGGGCCGATGCCCAGAAGGTCGCCCACCCGGACCAGTTGACCACCGAGCAGGGCAAGGCCCTGCTGGACGACGTGGCCTCCTTCGGCAAACCCCATCCGATCATGGTGTTGACCGGCGGCGACCCCTTCGAGCGGGCGGATCTGCCCGAGTTGGTGCGTTACGGCGCCGATCTCGGCCTGCACATGGCGCTCTCGCCGTCGGTGACTCCCCGGATGACCCCGGAGTCGTTGAAGGTCTTCCGGGAGAGCGGAGTCCATGCGATCTCCTTGTCCTTGGACGGCGCCCGCGCCGAGATCCACGACGGTTTCCGTGGCGTGCCCGGCGTCTTCGACGCGACCCTGCAGGCTGCGGCCTGGACGAAGGAACTGGGTTACCGGCTGCAGATCAATTCGACCATCACGCGGGACACCGTGGAGGAGCTGCCTGAGCTGCTGCGCCTGGTGCATTCCCTCGGCGCGTCGTTGTGGAGTGTCTTCTTCCTGGTGCCGACCGGGCGCGGGTCCGCCCTGCAGACGCTGACCGCGGCCGAGGCCGAGGACGTCCTGCACTGGTTGCACGATGTCTCCGATCTCATCGCGGTGAAGACGACGGAGGCTCCGCACTACCGTCGGGTCGCCATCCAGCGGGCGCGGATGCGGGCGAAGGCTCAGGACGGGGAGACGACGTCCTCGCAGGTCCCGCACGGTGATCTGTACCGGCGGCTGCGCGCGGCCACGGCCGATCTGCTCGCCGATGCGACGGTGCGCCGCCGTAAGCCCCGTCCTCCGATCGATGTGAACTCGGGCCGGGGGTTCGCGTTCATCTCGCACACCGGGCTGGTCTATCCGTCCGGTTTCTTCCCGCAGCACTGCGGCAGCGTGAAGGAGACGCCTTTCCCGGAGATCTATCGCACCGATCCGCTGTTGGTCTCGCTGCGGCATCCCGAGGAATTCCACGGCAAGTGCGGGGTGTGCGAGTTCAACGAGGTCTGTGGGGGTTCGCGTTCACACGCCTATGCGGTGACCGGGGACATCCTGGGTTCGGATCCGACCTGTGTGTACGTGCCTTCGGCGATGCGCACGGTACGACGTCCGGGGCATGCCCACGCCTGATCCGAGGGTTTCCCGTCCCGGTCGGGAAGTGGGGCACTTCGGTCGTTCCTGGTACGTTCGAGAGTGGATGACATGTCACACCGGACGAAAGGTGATATGTCGCAACTCTTCCCCACCCCGACTAGGGTGTGTGGGGCACCGCTCACGAGATGCCAGGAGGCATGATGTACACCCTGCCCGACCTGCCCTACGACTACGCGGCCCTCGAGCCGGCGATCAGCGGCCAGATCATGGAGCTGCACCACGCCAAGCACCACGCCACCTATGTCAAGGGGTGCAATGACACCCTGGAGAAGCTGGCCGACGCACGGGACAAGAACGACTTCGGTTCCATCGTCGGCCTAGAGAAGACCCTGGCGTTCAACCTGGCCGGACACGCCCTGCACACCATCTTCTGGGAGAACCTCTCCCCGCAGGGCGGCGGCGAGCCGACCGGCCCGCTGGCCGAGGCCATCCAGAAGAACTTCGGTTCCTTCGAGGCCTTCAAGGCTCACATGACCGCGGCGTCCACCACCATCCAGGGATCCGGCTGGGGCATGCTCGCCTACGAGCCCCTCGACGGTCGTCTGATCGTCAGCCAGCACTACGACCACCAGAGCAATGTGAACTTCGGTGCCGCCCCGCTGCTGGTGTTCGACGTGTGGGAGCACGCCTTCTACCTGCAGTACCTGAACGTCAAGGCCGATTACGTGTCGGCGCTGTGGAATATCGTCAACTGGGACGATGTCTCCCGCCGTTTCGCCGCTGCACGCGGCACGGCCCTCTGACGAACGGTCTGCGTCCACCGGTTCGCGCCGACGGGCCGGGGCGATGTCGCGGGTTTTCCCGCGCTGTCGCTCCGGCCCGTCGTGCTGTCTCAGGCGGGGGCCTTCGGGGTGTTGTTCCTCTCGGCGGAGAACGTTGCCCTGCAGGCAGCCAGGACGGCGAGGCAGATCAGGAGGAAAGCTTCTACTCCGGTCAAGGGCATCCACCCCGAGAAGCCCGCCCCCTCGTCCCCCACCAGAAGCTGCACGCCCAAGGGCACCGCCAACGCCGACGCCGCTATCCCCAGGACCTGGAAAAGGCTTTCCAAATAACGATCACCCCTCAGCACAGCCATGACGATCAGGCAGATCAGGAGGAAAGCTTCTACTCCGGCCAAGGGCACCCACCCCGAGAAGCCCGCCCCCTCGTCCCCCACCAGAAGCTGCACGCCCAAGGGCACCGCCAACGCCGACGCCGCTGAAGAACAAGCCTGAAACGCGTACTTCACGGATCAGACATGCTCGACGTAGAAGTACGTGGCGTGCTCACAGATCCGGTCGTTACCGTCGACCACGAAGAAGGCCGCGAAATCGACCACGGTCCGGTCGCCCTCCCTCAGCTCCCCCTCATAGGTGCCCTGAACCGCGACCTGCTGCCCGTCGACCAGAAGATTCCGCACGGAATGGCGACCCCGCGCCAAGCGGCGTTCGTCGCTGTAATACGCCCGGAGCTGCTCGGAACCGGTCATCACCGGATACCCCGGCCTCCGATAGAGGACGTCACCGGAGAAGCACTCCAGCACCGCGTCCAGGTCGTCACGGTCGAGAGCCTCGTAGTAACGCTGAACCGTCCGGCGCCGATGATCTGACGTGTGTCCCTCGCTCATGGAGGTACACGCTACGGCCCCACCCGCCTCCGTGGGAGCATCTTCCCCGGCAGGAGCGACCGGCGGGTCGGCTTCCTCCTCGTGCGGGTCGAACTCGCGGAACTCCCCCGACCTTCCCCACCTCTGACCGCTCCCCTTCCCGGGCCTGCCCCCGGACGACGAGGCGGAGGAGGGGCCTTCCTCATCCGGTTCCAAGGCATAAGGGGTGTAGACAGGTCGACGAAGACGGGTGAACGGGTTGACGCCCAGCGCTCGCGACAACCACCACGAGCACAGGGCGATCACCACCACGTGCACAGCCACGAAGGCCAATCTCGCCTGAAGCGGAAAACGCCCAGGTGAGAACCAGTTCGGCAGCACCAGCAGGTTCATCCCGATCACTGCGAGATTGATCAGGACCTGCGGGCGTCTGCCGAGGCTCACGACGTCATTCCCACTCGATGGTGCCCGGGGGCTTGCTGGTCACGTCGAGTACCACCCGGTTCACCTCAGGAACCTCGTTGGTGACCCGGGTGGAGATGGCCGCGAGCACCGGATAGGGCACGCGGGTCCAGTCCGCGGTCATCGCGTCCTCGCTACTGACCGGACGCAGAACCACCGGATGACCGTACGTACGCCCGTCGCCCTGCACCCCCACGGAACGTACGTCGGCCAGCAGGACGACCGGGCACTGCCAGATCTCCCGGTCGAGACCGGCCTGGGTGAGCTCCTCACGGACGATGGCGTCGGCGGCGCGCAGGACGTCCAGACGTTCCTGAGTGACCTCACCGACGATCCTGATCCCCAGGCCGGGTCCGGGGAAGGGCTGGCGCCACACGATCGCCTCGGGGACACCCAGCTCGAGCCCCACCTGACGGACCTCGTCCTTGAACAGGTCACGCAGCGGCTCCACGAGGGTGAACTGCAGGTCGTCGGGCAGACCGCCCACATTGTGGTGGCTCTTGATGTTCGCGGTACCGCTGCCGCCACCGGATTCGACGACATCGGGGTACAAGGTGCCCTGCACGAGGAATTTCACCGGGTGCTCCTCGTCGCCCCGGTCCTGCACGATCTCCCGGGCGGCCCGCTCGAAGGTGCGGATGAACTCCCGTCCGATGATCTTGCGTTTCTCCTCGGGGTCGCTCACGCCGGCGAGCGCGCCGAGGAAGTCCTGGGAGGCGTCGACCGTGACCAGGTCGATGCCGGTGGCTTCCACGAAGTCTTTCTGAACCTGCTCGGCCTCGCCCTGACGCAACAGGCCGTGGTCGACGAAGACGCAGGTCAGCTGCGACCCTACGGCCTTCTGGACGAGAGCTGCGGCCACCGAGGAGTCCACTCCTCCGGACAGCGCGCACAGGACGCGGTCCTCGCCGACCTCGGCGCGGATCCGCGCGACCTGGTCCTCGACGATCGACTCGGGGTTCCACTCGGCGGTCAGGCCTGCCCCGCGGCGCAGGAAGTTCTCCAGTTGTCGCTGGCCGAAGGTGGTGTGCAGCACCTCCGGGTGCCATTGCACCCCGTAGAGGCGTTTTTCGTCGTCCTCGAAGGCGGCGACCGGGGCTCCCGGGGTCGACGCGGTGACCGACATGCCTTCGGGTGCGCGGGTGACCGAGTCGCCGTGGCTCATCCACACCGATTGGGCGTGCGGTTGGCCGGTGAAGAGGGTGGATTCGGTGTCGCTGACCGTGACCGGGGTCGCCCCGTACTCGGAGAGGCCGGTGCGGGCCACCTCGCCACCGAGGGCTTGGGCCATGGCCTGGAATCCGTAGCACATCCCGAAGACGGGTACGCCTGCGCGCAGGAGCTCCGGGTCCAGGGAGGGCGCGCCGTCCGCGTAGACGCTGGACGGCCCGCCCGACAGGACGATGGCGGACGGTTCTCGTTCCAGGACGTCCGCGGCAGCGGCCGTATGGGGGACGACCTCCGAGTAAACTCCGGCCTCACGCACCCGACGGGCGATGAGTTGTGCGTATTGCGCACCGAAGTCGATCACGAGGACGGGATGCGCGTGGGGATCCTTGCTCACAGGAACAAGCCTAGCGGCCCACCGGGGAAGGCTCCGACCCTCGACCGCCCGGAGCAGCAGGACGCTTCGCTAGGATGATGCGATTATCTGAACGTACCTCGGAGTCACCACATGCTCACCGTTCCTGGCACCGGGCCCATCCCGAGTCGGCCTCTGCAGATCGGGGACGTCGCCGAACTCACCGGGTTGAGTCTGCGTTCCATCCGCCATTACGAGGATCTCGGTCTGGTCACCCCGGAGGGGAGGACGGCCGGCGGTTTCCGGATCTACGACGCGGAAGCCATCGAGCGGTTGCGCCTCGTGATGAGTCTGAAGCTGGTCGGTCTGTCGTTGGAGCAGATCCGGCCGATCGTCGACGCCTGCCGGGCCATCGAGACCGGTCAGGGAACGCAGGAGGATGCCTCCTTGGTGCAGGACGGTGAGGACGCCGTCGCCCAGGCCATCGAGGAGATCGAACGGATTCTCGGTCCGTCCCGGCTGCTGCGGGACCGTCTGCGTGCAGCGACCAGGGATATCGTTCACCGCAACTGAGCGGGGTCGGACATCCAGCCGGCCGGGTTCACTTCCCTGCGCGGTCGGCAGGGGAACTGTCCGATGGCGGCTTGCGGTCGTGCTCGCCCCTGGTGTCCGTCCCGGAGGGTCCGCGGATGATCGAACGCGGTGGGGAGACCGTGCCGCCGTCGGGCACGTCCCGGGTGACCACGGTGTTCGCCCCGATCACGGCGCCTTCGCCGACGACCACCGGCCCGACCACCACGGCGCCGGCGCCCAGGGAGGCGCCCGAACGGATGCGCGGAACGTGTTCGGAGGCGTCGCCCTGGATGTCCTCCCGCAGACCGATCGTGACATTCTGCCTGATCAGAACGTCGTCGCCGATGACTACATCCGGGTGGACGATGATCCCGCTCTGGTGGGCGACCTTGACCCGGCGTCCCAGGACGACACTGGCGGGCAGTTCGATGCCGTAGACCCCCCGGGCCACCAGCAGACCGGCTCGGGCCATCCTGCCCACCGGTGCGCGCAGCGCTTTCGGTGCTTCGTCGCTCTCGGCCCAGTTCGCCAGTCGGTGGCAGGCGATGGTCTGGAAACCGGGGGTGCGGATCCCGCCGTTGCGATGACGGTCTTCGCGCAGGACGTTGACGATCGGATACCGCTTGCCCAGTTCGTCCGCCCACGGGTGTCGGGAAGAGGAGCCGTCCTTGGCTGGGGTGGGGTTCTGTGTGTCCTGAGGCACGGGGGTGAGGGACCGGAGCGAGGTGTTCGATGTGTTCACGAGACGTCCTTCACGGTGCGACGCGCGAATTGCGCGCAACGGCGCTTGGTCGGCCTCAACTCTACCCTTACGTAAGGGTAGAGTTGAGGCCGATCGCCTACATCCGTAAGCCTGCCGACTGTTCTCGTTCCGCCATCAGAGCGCGAACCTCACCGACCACCTTGGCCTCCGCCACGAAGGACAGGAACGGGATGCACCCGGCCAGGAGCACCCAGATCAGCTTGCCCAACGGCCAGCGGACCTTCAGGCTCAGGAAGAACGTGGCCACCGCGTACACCATGTAGAGGAAACCGTGAGGTTGCGGCCACCACCACAACGGGTTGTCCCGCCCCTGCAACCCCACCCCGTACTTGAGGATCATCTCCAACACCAGCACGAGCAGCCCGATCCCGACCACGACGGCCATCACCTTGAAGAAGGTGAGCGCCCGACGGATCTCCTCTTGACTCGCGATGATGTGCGAGGACGGCGTGGTCATCTCGCTGGTTCTCCTTTACCTGTGGACGAATCGGCAGGGACGGCCTGTGCCTCCGCGAGGACCGCCCGCACCCGGCTCTCCTCCCGCACCATCCGCCACCACATGTACAGGGCGAAAGCGGCGAAGAAGAACCACTGCAGGGCGTAACCCAGGTTGCGCCAGTTCAACTGGGTGCTTCCCGGAGCCGGCGGCGGCACCGGGGTCAACATGTCGTCATCAACCGCCGGTGACTGGGAGAGCGTGAAGACGAAGGCGTTGTAGACCTCACCACCCCACCGGTTCAGCAAGGTCGGCACATTCAAGGTCGCCACCTGGCCCTCGGGAAGCGGGCGGAACTGATTCGGCGGCGGCTCCCCCTGCGCAAGCACCCCCTTCACCTCCACCCGGCCGGTCGGCGGAGGCTGCGCCTCGACCCCGGCGGCGACGAAACCCCGCAACACCGGGATCCGCACCGGATCACCCGAACGCCCCCGAGAACCCTCGACCAGCAAGGGCGCCACCACCCAGAAACCTTCCGTCTCCCCGCGCCGACGCCCAGCAACCAACACCTGCCCGGACGCCTCGTAGGTCCCGGTCATGGACACCTTCCGGTCCAAGGCACCCACCGGGAAGGTCCCGTCGGTCGGCATCACCTGGACCAGCGGCGCCTCCGGCTTCGCCGCCGCCTCCTTCGTCGCCTCCGCGACCCCCCGCTCGTGCGCAGTGTCCCACTGCCACAGGCCCAGAGCCGCGAAACCGACGACGACCGCGAGAACGAGGACGAGCAGAGCCAGCCATTTCGGCGTCAGAGCGGTCCGCAGCACGTGGCCAGGCTAGACCACGACGCCACCGGGACAGGGCCGAAGACGCGCCCCTCTCCCCGCACGACCGGCGAGCGGCCCGAACGGCCGGGTCGCACCCCTCAGAGGAAGTCCGCCGGGTCGAATTCGTCGATCGGGATGACCCGCAGACGCGGCAGACGCTCGGTGAACGCATTCACGTCGTACTCCAGGTCGATCAGCTCCACCTGAGGACCCAAGGCGGAGAAACCCGCATTGCGGAATTCGGCGAAACCCAGAACCGCCAGCCGACGGCCGTCGTTCAGATCGTCGATGTACGACAGGAAATCACCGTCGTGGCTGACCAGCATCACATCTGCCGAATGCTCCTGGAGAGCCTCCAGGGTGCGCTGGATCGCGATGTCCACGACCTTCTGATCAGGTTGCCCCGACAAGGGAACCGGCTTGTAACCCACCGCGATCAGAGCCTGCACGAAAGGCATCGGGATCTCCCCGTTGACCGCCAGGAAGAACAAGGGCACCGCAGGCTGGCCCCAGTGCTCCTCGGCGAAACGTTTCACCCGGTCCCAGCGGGGCCGGTCCTCCGGGCGCGGTCGCCGCCCGAGGATGCCCCCACCCAATGTCGCGTCGATGTTCTCACCATCGACGAGCAAGTAGGTCACATCGTCCGATGCGGACATGGTCACGCTCCCTCCAGAGGCGGACACCGGCGCGCCGCACTCCCATCCTGCCCCGGACACCTGCTCACGGCCTACCCAGCACCTTCATAGCCTTCAGGAAGAACGACATCGTGTCGGTGAACCGGGCCACCGACAGCTGCGGCGGCACACCCAGGCCCTGCACCCGTTGCACAGCGATCGTCTGTGCCTCCGTGTACTTCAAGATGCCCTCCGCGCCGTGGCGACGGCCCACCCCGGAAGACTTGAAACCACCCATCGGAGCCGCCGTCGACGCATAAGCGGCCCCGTAGCCCTCGTTGACGTTGACCGTCCCGGCCTGGATCCGAGCAGCCAGCTCCCGCCCGCGCCCGACATCCCTGGTCCACACCGACGCATTCAACCCGTAACAGGTGTCATTGGCCAGGTCGACCGCTTCGTCGTCGCCCGCGACCCGATAGATCGACACCACAGGGCCGAAGGTCTCCTCCCGACAGACCGTCATCTCCTCGGTGACCCCGCTGAGCACCGTCGGCTCGTAGAACCACGGCCCCAGGTCAGGACGTTCCCGCCCACCGGCCAGGACCACGGCGCCCCGCTCCCGGGCGTCGTCCACATGCCGACGGACCACGTCGAACTGCTCGGCAGAAACCAGGCTGCCCATGTCGGCGTCGAAGGTGAGCTGCGGGCCCAACCTCATCGAACGGACAGCCGGGACGAACCGGGAGAGGAAATCGTCCGCGATCGCCTCGTGCAGGATCAACCGTTCGATGCTCACACACAGCTGCCCGCCGGAGGCGAAACAGGCCCGCACCGCGCCCTCGACCGCACGGTCGAGATCGGCGTCCGCCGCCACGTACATCGGGTTCTTCCCACCCAATTCCAACGAACAGGCCACCAACCGCCGACCGGCCTGTTCGGCGACCTTCCTGCCGTTCCTGGTCGACCCGGTGAAACCGATGTAATCGCACCGTTCGAACAGTTCGTTGCCGACCACGCTGCCCCGCCCCAGGACGACCTGCAACACCTGCGGAGGAAGCCCCGCCCTGCGCAGGAGATCCGCGCACAGGAGCAAGGTCAACGACGTCTGCAGGTCAGGACGCACCACGACGCTGTTCCCCGCCATCAGAGCCGGCAGGATATCGGTGACGCCCATCGACAACGGATAGTTCCAAGGCGCCACGATACCGACCACACCCTTGGGATGCCTCAGCTCCGTGACCTGCGTCAACCCCGGGATCAGCCCCACATGTCGGCGAGGTCCGATATGGCGTTGCGCCGTCCGGGCGTAATAACGCGACACCTGGCAGACGTCGACGATCTCCTCGAAGGCGTGCAGGCGGGCTTTCCCGCTCTCCAACTGGATCAGATCCAGGAACTCGACCTGATGAGCGAGCACCAGGTCGTGGAAGTCCAACAGCACCTGCGCCCGCGCGGACAGCGGCAACGCCGCCCAGGCGGGCTGTGCGGCCCGGGCCCCGTCCACCGCGACGCGGACATCCTCCGGGGACGACAACGGGATCCGGGCGAGGGCCTTGCCGTTCATCGGTGTCACCGCCGTGATCTCCTCCGCCCGGGGCGAGGTCACCGCCAGCGAGGTCAACCGCCGCACCCATACGGGATCCAACACGTGATGCGGTTGATCATCGGCAGGGCCAGGCCGCCCACCCGATCCGGAAAAAGCAGCGTCCACACCGGTCGTCGCAGTCATACCCCCACCGTACGGCCTCCGAGAGCATGACGAGGGCGGGCCAGGGTCCTGAAGAACCCCGGCCCGCCCTCGTCGTGCCCGATCAGGTGAGCATCTCCCTCAGCCCGCGGTGTACGGCGCCACGATGACCTCGACGCGCTGGAACTCCTTCACATCGCTGTACCCCGTGGTCGCCATCGAACGGCGCAGCGCCCCAGCGAAATTGGTCGTACCGTCGGCGGTACGGCCGGGGCCGACCATGATCTCCTGCAGCGGCGCGGCCGTCCCCACGTATACCCGCTCACCACGAGGCAGATCCGGGTGGTGCGCCTCCGAACCCCAATGGCGCCCCCGACCGGGAGCCTCCTCGGCCCTGGCCAGCGCCGCACCGATCATCACGGCATCCGCACCGCAGGCCACCGCCTTCACCACGTCACCACTACGGCTGATACCGCCGTCAGCGATGACGTGGACATAACGGCCACCCGATTCGTCCAGGTAGTCCCGACGGGCCGCAGCCACATCGGCCACCGCGCTGGCCATCGGCGCGTGGATGCCCAAGGTCTGGCGGGTCGTGTGCGCAGCTCCCCCACCGAAACCGACCAGGACACCGGCGGCACCGGTGCGCATCAGATGCAGGGCAGCGGTATAGGAAGCAGCCCCCCCGACGATGACCGGAACGTCCAGCTCGTAGATGAAACGTTTCAGGTTCAACGGCTCGGCCTGCGAGCTGACATGCTCGGCCGACACCGTCGTCCCACGGATGACGAAGATGTCGACCCCGGCGTCGACGACCGTCTTCCAATGCTCCTGCGTACGCTGCGGCGACAGCGCACCCGCCACCACCACACCCGCGTCACGCAGATGGCGCAACCGCTCGGTGATCAACTCCGGCTTGATCGGTTCGGCGTAGATCTCCTGCATCCGGGAGGTCGCGGCCTCCTCGGACAGCTCCGCGATCTCCGCCAACAACTCGCTCGGGTCCTCGTAACGGGTCCACAGACCTTCCAGGTCGAGAACGCCCAGCCCGCCGGCTTCACCGAAGGCGACAGCAGTCTGCGGGGACATCACCGAATCCATCGGAGCCGCCACGAAAGGCAGATCGAACTGGTAGGCGTCGATCTGCCAGGAGATCGACACATCCTCCGGAGTGCGGGTGCGTCGTGAAGGCACGATCGCGATGTCGTCGAAGCTGTACGCCCTGCGGCCGCGCTTTCCGCGGCCGATCTCGATGTCGGTCACTGCACCAATCTACCTACGGTTCGACCCCGCGGACGGAGGGTGCCCGGCAACGGGCCTCCGATCACCGCGAATTACCGGTGTAGTTCGGGGCCGCCGTGGTCATCTGGATGTCGTGCGGGTGCGACTCCTTCAGCCCGGCCGCCGTGATCCGCACGAACCTCCCCTTGCTCTGGAGCTCGTCGATCGACCGCCCACCCACGTAGAACATCGACTGACGCAGACCACCCACCAGCTGGTAGACCACCGCCGCGAGAGGCCCGCGGTAAGCGACCTGGCCCTCCACCCCTTCAGGGACCACCTTGTCGTCGTCGGTGACATCACCCTGGAAATAACGGTCCTTCGAATAGGACTTCGCCCGGCCACGGGACTGCATCGCCCCGAGCGAACCCATCCCCCGGTACTGCTTGAACTGTTTGCCGTTGATGAAGACCAACTCGCCGGGACTCTCCTCGCACCCGGCCAGCAGCGAACCCAACATCACCGTGTCGGCCCCGGCCACCAGAGCCTTGGCGATATCCCCCGAGTACTGCAGGCCACCGTCACCGATCAGAGGGACCCCGGCCGGACGACAGGCCAGGCTCGCCTGATGGATAGCGGTCACCTGAGGCACCCCGACCCCGGCCACGACCCTGGTCGTGCAGATCGACCCCGGCCCGACACCGACCTTCACCCCGTCGGCGCCCGCATCGACCAGGGCCTGTGCTCCGGCACGTGTGGCCACATTGCCACCGATGACATCGACCCCCTTCGTCGCCGGGTCGGACTTCAACCGGCGGATCATGTCGGTGACGCCGCGGGCGTGGCCGTTGGCGGTGTCGACCACCAGCAGATCGACCCCGGCCTCAACCAGCGTCGTCGCCCGCTCCCAGGAGTCACCCCAGAAGCCGACCGCCGCACCTACCCGGAGCCGACCGGCATCGTCCTTCGTCGACAAGGGGTACTGCTCGGACTTCGTGAAGTCCTTCACGGTGAACAGACCGCAGAGCCGCCCCGCCGCGTCGACCAGCGGCAGCTTCTCGATCTTGTTCTTCGCCAGCAGAGCCAGCGCCGCCTCCTTGTCGATACCGACCGGCCCCGTCACCAGGGGCGCCTTCGTCATGACATCGCGCACCCGGCGGGAGAAATCCGTCTCGAAACGCAGATCACGGTTGGTGATGATGCCGACGAGCAGACCGCTGTCGTCGACGACGGGTAGACCGGAGATCCGGAACTGGCCGCAGGTGGCGTCCACCTCGGCCAAGGTCGCATCAGGGCTGGTCGTCACCGGATCGGTGATCATGCCGAACTCCGAACGTTTGACCACGTCGACCTGGTGGGCCTGGTCCTGGATCGACAGATTCCGGTGCAGGATGCCGATCCCGCCCTGCCGGGCCATCGCGATCGCCATCCGGGATTCGGTCACCGTATCCATCGCCGCGGAGACCAGCGGGATCTGCACCACGATATTGCGGCTGATCCGGGTGGCCGTATCGGCCTCGCTGGGGATGACGTCCGTGTCGCCGGGCAGCAGCAGCACGTCGTCGTAGGTCAGGCCGATCGTGGCAAAGGGATCCCGGTCGGGTCCGGTCGCATCGTTCATCACCTCAGTCTAAGACCGAGGCGAGCGTCACCCCGCCCGGCAGGACCGGACGACACCGCAGCTCCCGGGCAGCCGAGTACCCGCCCTGGCGGATGGTCCGAAGAGGACCGTGCCGCCAGGACGGACCCAGGTCAAGGCGCTTCCGGCGCCGGCGGAGGCGCAACCGGAGGCGGTTTCGGCGCCGGCGGCTTCTGCACCGGCGGTTTCGGCGGAACCGGCGGAGGCGCAACCGGAGGCGGCGGCTGCTGCGGCGGAGGCGCAACCGGTGGAGCGGCCGGCGGCGGAGGCGGAACCGGATGATCCCGGATCGTCGGCTGGACCCGTGACGGCGTCGGAGCCTTCGGGGAGGCCACCGTGGGGCGACCCGGGTCACTGGGTCGATGGGCAGGCACCGACACCGGCGAGGTGCGATTCCCCACGCTCGACGACGACGGCGAGGAAGTCGCGCCCGCAGTGCTCTTCGTCGTGATCGTCGACGACGGCTTGTTGTTCTGGTTCTGGATCTTCACCGGACGCACGATCGGTGACAGCAGAGGGACATCGACTCCGGCGATCGCCAAGGCCACCGACCCCAGGATGCACAGGGCCACGCCGCCGCCGACCGCAGCCGTACCCACCGCACCCTTGGCCGGACGTTCCTCCGATGCCGAGAACTCCTCGTTCCGGTCGTCGAGTGTCGCCAATACACCCTTGGGTGGCCCGGCAGCCGCGATCTGGGTCTTCGCCGGAGAACGGCCCGAGTCGCCCGTGGCGTCCCGGTCGAGGGACGCGGTCGCCGCAGCAGGAGGCATCCGCCGGGTATGAGCCTCCTCCCGAGGGCTCCCGGCCTCGGCGTCGTACCCGCGGTCGACCGCTGCCACCCGCGCCGTCGCCGCGGCCACCACCGGTGCCGCCACGGTACGCCCCGCCACCGGTTGGACCCGGGTGTGTCCCCCGCCGTCCTGCTCCGGGACCGGCCCGCGAGCCTTCTGCTGACCGGCCGGGGACATCTCGATCGGAGCGGTAGGCGGCGCAGGAACTACCGGGTTCCCGGGCGCGTCACCCTGCCCCGCGTTCCCCGGAGCCCTGCCGGCCTCGACCGGTTCCACCGGCTCGGTGTGTGGATCCTGCGCGGCCGGGCGATGACCACCCTGCTGATAGCGCGTCTCCTCCGCCCGCGGCACGGGGACGTCCTCGGTGGACGGGCCGGCCGTCTCGGGGTCCGGTCCGGGACGAGGCCCCGCCGGAGGACGACCGGGCGGGCGCATCGGACCCGCCGGAGGGCCGGCGTTCAAGGACTGCCGCGACCCGGCCCCTGCCTCGAACCTGGCCATGTCCACGAAATGCTCCGGGGCGTCACGCAACAACACGGTGGAAGCCGACAGCCCGGCCGCGGCCAGGATCCCGGAGACCCCAGCCTTCGGACCGGCCCAGCCCGCGCCGACGACCTCTTGGAGGACGTCCGCAGCGCGTTCCTCCACCGCTTCCAGGCTGAAGGAACGCCACGATCCCGCAGCGTCGACCAGCACCGGTTCAGCCCAGGCCTGCAGGAGCAGAGCCGTCGGATCGTCGAAGATCAGCTCCCCCCGCGCCAATGCGTCGAGGAGCTGATCGTCCACGTCGTAGAAATCGCCCGACATCACTCTTCACCCCTGGCTTCGTACATCAGACGCTGCAAACGGACGAGCGCACGGTGCTGCGCCGCACGCACGGAGCCCACCGGCATCCCCAACGAATCTCCGGTCTCCTCGGCGGAGAGTCCGACCGCTATTCGCAGGATCAGCAGTTCCCGCTGCTGCTCGGGAAGCTGGTCCAACAGATGCCAGGCCTCCCAGGTCTCGTCGGAACTGCCCCCCAGCAGTTCGGGCAGCTCTTCGCCCCGCTCCGACTCGTCCATCACGGCTTGGCAGGCCTCACCCACCGCCCGTGCACAGATCGTGTGAACCACTTCGTCGAAGGGCTGCGCGAACTCGTCGTACGACAGAAGCTCGACCAACGCGGCGACACACACTGCCTGCGCCACCCGTTCGGCAGCCAGAGCCACCTGCGGGAACTGCGGGAGCTTCGCCCTGCTGTACCGATAGGCGCGGTCATGGACGCAGGCGGCCAGGCGCTCACGCGCCTCCTCCTCACCGGCGCGTGCATCCATCGCCAGCTCGGTCAGTGCCGACCACTCCGAAGGTCTCCCCGACTCCGACGTCTCACCATGGCGTTCCATTCCCGTCCGGTCGAACGGTCCTCGCCGGTGATAGTCACTCCCTCCCCTGGAGTGGCCCCCCGTCATCCGTCGAACTCCCTCTCCTGGCCGCTCTCACGGCGTCCGGCGCGGACATCCGACCCGTCGGGGTCCTCACGGATGGCTGACGCCCACAGCACCCCGATCACAGGCTGTTCTCCTGACTGTTGGCTCATGGGCTGGTCTTTCTTCCTCCCAGAGGTTTTGGCCGGCCCCTCAGCGGGTACCCCGTGACTTGACGCCCCGTCGGGCGTGCGTCCGACGACCGGTGAAGAGAGTCATTCTCTCATTCACCTTGCCAGACGCCGACCAGAACGCGGCAACCTGGTGGACCATCACCCGTAAGGAGACATCGTGGCCGAGATATCGAGGCTGCCAGGACCCCTAGCCGACCAGTGGGAATGGCAGTTCGCCGGCAGGTGCCGGACATCGGACCCCGATGTCTTCTTCCATCCAGAAGGTGAACGCGGCTCCGCCCGCAGGCGGCGGGACGAGGCCGCCAAGAGCGTCTGCCGACGCTGCTCGGTCCTGGTCGAGTGCCGAACCCATGCGCTGAAGGTCCGGGAACCCTACGGAGTCTGGGGCGCTCTCACCGAAGACGAGCGAGAATCCATCCACCTCAACGAAAGACAGGTTCCCGCCGCGAGCTGACCCTGAACGGCCCCACCCTAACCCGAGGTCAGGAAGACGGATGGCCCGCCCCCTGTGCAGGGGGCGGGCCATCCGTCTGGGGTCAGGTCGGCTCAGTGACCGTGACCGTGGCCGTGACCGGCTGCAGGAGCAGCCTCCTCGACCTTCTTCTCCACCACGAGGGTGTCGGTGGTCAGGACCATCGACGCGATCGACGCAGCATTGCGCAGCGCGGAACGGGTCACCTTGACCGGGTCGATGACACCGGCAGCCATCAGATCGCCGTAGGCACCGGTGGCCGCGTTCAGACCCTGGCCGACGGGCAGCTCGCGCACCTTGGCGACCGCGACATAGCCCTCCATGCCGGCGTTCTCCGCGATCCAACGCAGCGGCTCGGCGGCAGCCTTCTTGATGATCGCCGCACCGGTGGCCTCGTCACCGGAGAGCGCCAGGGTGTCGACGACCTCGGAAGCGTGGACCAGAGCGGTCCCACCACCGGCGACGATGCCCTCCTCGATGGCCGCGCGAGTCGCCGAGATGGCGTCCTCGATGCGGTGCTTCTTCTCCTTGAGCTCCACCTCGGTGTGCGCGCCGACCTTGATGACGCAGACGCCACCGGCGAGCTTGGCGAGACGCTCCTGGAGCTTCTCGCGGTCCCAGTCGGAATCGCTGCGCTCGATCTCCTGCTTGATCTGGGCGACGCGGGCGTCGACCTCGTCCTGCTGGCCGCCACCCTCGACGATGGTGGTGTTGTCCTTGGAGACGACGACGCGGCGGGCGACACCGAGCATGTCCAATCCGGCGGCGTCCAGCTTGAGGCCGACCTCCTCGGAGATGACCGTGGCGCCGGTGAGGATCGCCATGTCCTGCAGCATCGCCTTGCGGCGGTCACCGAAGCCCGGCGCCTTGACGGCGATGACCTTCAGGACCTCACGCATGCGGTTGAGCACCAGGGTGGACAGGGCCTCGCCCTCGACGTCCTCCGCGATGACCAGCAGCGGCTTCTTCGCGCCGGCGATCTTCTCCAGCAGCGGAAGCAGGTCCTGGACGCTGGAGATCTTGCCCGAGTTGATCAGGACGTAGCAGTCCTCCAGGACGCCTTCCATCCGCTCGGAGTCGGTCACGAAGTACGGCGAGAGGTAGCCCTTGTCGAACTGCATCCCCTCGGTGAACTCGAGCTCGGTCGACGCGGTCTGCGACTCCTCGACCGTGATGACACCGTCCTTGCCGACCTTGTCGAAGGCCTCGGCGATCAGCTCGCCGATGGTGGCGTCCTGCGCGGAGAGGGCGGCGACCTGAGCGATCTCGGTCTTCCCCTCGACCTCACGCGCGTTGGACAGCAGCTTGTCCGACACGGCGGCCACCGCGGCGTCCATACCCTTCTTCAGCCCGGAGGGCGCCGCACCTGCGGCGACATTACGCAGACCCTCCTTCACCATGGCCTGGGCCAGCACGGTCGCGGTGGTCGTGCCGTCACCGGCGATGTCGTTCGTCTTGGTGGCGACCTCCTTGGCGAGCTGCGCACCCAGGTTCTCGTAGGAGTCCTCGAGTTCGACCTCACGGGCGATCGTCACACCGTCGTTGGTGATCGTGGGAGCACCCCACGACTTGTCGATGACCACATTGCGGCCCTTGGGGCCGAGGGTCACCTTGACGGTGTTGGCGAGGGCATCGACTCCCCGCTCCAGTGCCTTGCGGGCGGAGTCGTTGAACTCCAGCTCCTTGGCCATGTCAGTCCTTCTCTCTGCAGTCTGGGGGCCGGGTTCACCGACCGGGGGTGCTCACGGACGACGCACGCCCCGGCGCGCACCTGGTGGAAGGTGGGGCCGGGGCGCCGTCAGAGGTATCGCCTACGAGCGGTCAGCGCTCGACGATCGCGAGGACGTCGCGAGCGGAGAGGATGAGGAACTCCTCGCCCGAGAACTTGACCTCGGTGCCGCCGTACTTGCTGTAGATGACCTTGTCGCCGACCTTGACGTCGAGCGGGATGCGGTTGCCGTTGTCGTCGACGCGCCCGGGGCCCACGGCGAGGACCTCGCCCTCCTGGGGCTTCTCCTTGGCGGTGTCCGGGATGACCAGTCCGGATGCGGTGGTCTGCTCGGCCTCGCTGGACTTGACGACGATGCGGTCCTCGAGCGGCTTGATGGAAACCGACACGGTAGGAACCTTTCGCTTCGGCCGTGCCCGCCTGGGCACGGGTGGACTGATGGGCAACTCCCTGCGCACACCTGACGCCGTCGCGGGGGTCGCCAAGCACGCTGTACGGAAGCGATCTTGATCCACTCCGGTGCGAGCGACTGCGTTTAGCACTTGCCCGCATGGAGTGCTAAAGCGAATTTAGGCCCGGTCTTAGCACTCGGTCAACTCGAGTGCCAACACGGGGGCGTCCGCGCCCCACCTACCAGCAGACGTCCCGGACCGCCCACAGGGGAGGAGAACTCACCCCGCCGGAACCCGAAGAGCACTCGACCCTCCCCCGGCGGACGCACCCGCCACCGCGCCGCACCGACGACGCCCCGGCCGGGCCGCAGTCCACCCCCGTACCCCGTGCGGCAGGATGAACACCATGGAAATAGGCGTCGTCGAAAAACTGCTCTCCCCCGAAGGATGGGCGCTGCTCAGCTCGCTCCCGCCCTACGACGACACCACCGCGCTCCACCTCGGAGCCTCACTGCGCGAAGCCGGATACGACCCCGAACTGGTCTCCGCCGCCCTCACCCAAGGCCGACTCCGCGCCCGCGCCCAAGGAAAACTCGGCGACTTCGCCGCCGGAATGCTCTTCACCCCCGACGGGCTCGAACAAGCCACCCGCCTCGAACTGGGCGCCCGGCACGCCTCCCGCTACCGCCAAGCCGGCATCGAACACGTCTGGGACCTCGGCTGCGGAATCGGCGCCGACGCCATGGCCATGTCCGCACTCGGACTACGCGTCACCGCCGTCGACCAGGACCCCGCCACCGCCGCCATCGCCGGAACCAACCTGCGCTACTTCCCCGACGCCCGGACCAGGGTCGGCGACGCAGCCACCGTCGCCACCGAGATCGAACCCACCGACGGGGCCTGGTTCGACCCGGCACGACGCCGCCCCGGACACCACGACGCCCGAGGCCGCACCCGACGCACCTTCCGACTCGACGAACTCACCCCCACCTTCGACACCCTGCTGGACACCGCCGCCCGCATCCCCGCCACCGGCGCCAAACTCAGCCCCTCGCTCGCCCACTCCGCCGTCCCCGCCGGCTGCGAAGCCCAATGGACCTCCTACTCCGGAGAAGTCCTCGAATGCGCCCTCTGGTGGGGGCCCCTCGTCACCCACCCCGGACGCACCGCACTCGTCCTACGACCGTCGTCGGCCGATGGCACCACCCCCGCCGTCGACCTCACCCTCACCCAGGACGACGCCCTCCCCGGCGAAGACCGACCCACCGCCACCGCCCCACCGGCCGAAGGCGACTGGATCTGGGACCCGGACAAAGCCGTCGTCCGTGCAGGACTCACCGGCGCCCTCGTCGCCGCCACCGACGGGTACGAGCTCGCCCCCGGAGCCGGCTATGTCGCCGCCCGAACATCCTCCGACGTCGCCTACGCCCGGCGGTACCAGATCATCGCCGCACTCCCCCTGCACCACAAGACGCTGCGCAGCTGGCTCCGCGACCGAGGCATCGGACGACTCACCATCAAGAAACGCGGCATCACCCTCGACCCGGACCGGCTCCGCAAAGACCTGCGGCTCGACGGCCGCGGCCACGAACTCACCTGCATCATCACCCGCATCGGCGAGAAACAGTTCTTCCTCGCCGTCAACCCCCGACCCGCCACGCACACCACGTCGGAGCACACCGCATGAACACCATCAGCACCACGGACACCCCCCTCGACGTCCCCACCGGCGACACCACCCGGAGCACAACACTGCCGCCGCCCTCACCGCAGACCTACGAGAACGCCCGCACCTACAGCGACGCCCAGGCCAAACCCCTCGGCGCCTTCGGCCGGCTCGAAGAACTCGCCGCCTGGATCAGCGCCTGCCAGGAACAGCTCCCGCCCGCCCCCCTCGACGACGTCCGCGTCGTCGTCTTCGCCGGCGACCACGGCGTCGCCGCCCACGGAGTCTCCGCCTACCCCTCCTCGGTGACCACAGCCATCGCCACCGGCGTCGCCCAAGGCACCGCCGGGGTCAACGCCCTCGCCTCGGCACACGGCATCCACGTCCGCGTCGTCGACATCTCCTGCCTGGACGACATCGACATCCCCCTGCCCGCCCACGCCAGCCCCGTGGTCAAGATCCGACGCGGCAGCGAACCCTTCCACCTGCGCGACGCCCTCACCCTCGACGAAACCAGGGACGCGCTCCAACTCGGCGCCCGGATCGCCACCGAGGAGATCGCCGACGGCGCCCAGCTCCTCATCGCCGGTGACGTCGGCATCGGCAACACCACCGCCGCCACCGCGCTCATCGCCGCCACCTACGACCTGCCCGTGCCCGCCGCCACCGGACGCGGAACCGGAGTCGACGACGAAGGGCTACGCCGCAAGACCGAAGTCATCGAAACCGCCATCGCCCGGATCGGCGCCCGCCGCCACGACCCGCTGCACCGCCTCGCCGCCCTCGGATCGGCCGACCTCGCCGCCGCCACCGGATTCATGATGAGCTCCGCCCGGCAAGGCGTCCCCCTGCTCGTCGACGGAGTCATCTCCGCCGCCGAAGCCGTCATGGCCGAATCCCTGCAACCCGGCACCCGCGCCTGGATGCGTGCCGGACATCTCTCCCCCGAACCCGGCTGCGGGCAAGCCCTGAGCCGACTCGGACTGACCCCCATCGTCGACCTGGGCATGCGACTCGGCGAAGGCAGCGGCGCCGTCTGCGCCGTCCCGATCGTGCGCACCGCCGTCGCCGGGATCAGGGAACTCGCGCTGCTCAGCGAGCTCACCGACGTCGACCACCCCGACAATGTCACCGACAGGACCCCGCAACCGTGAGCACCGGGCAGGACCCCAGCACCTCCAAATCCCGCCCCGGGCAAGGTCCCGGGGTCCTGCCCCGCGACGCCTTCGCCCTGGCCATCGGGACCCTCACCGTCATCCCGACCCCGCCACCGACCGCGGTCAATCCCCGGGTCGCCGGCTGGGCGATGGTCATCGGCCCGGTGGTGATGATCCCGGTGGCCGTGCTCTCCGCCGCTGCCGGAGGACTCCTCGCCCACGCAGGAATCCCCCCCACCGCGGCGGGGCTGGTCACCGTCGGTCTCGTACTCGCCCTCACCCGGGCCATCCACGCCGACGGCCTGGCCGACACCGTCGATGGACTCGGCGCCTCCTGGGACCGGGAACGCGCCCTGGACGTCATGCGCCGCGGAGACGTCGGCCCGATGGGCGCCTCCGCGCTGATCGTCGTCCTGATCCTGCAGGCGACCTGCCTCGGGCCGATCCTCGCCCGTCCCTGGGGATGGGCCGTCGCCGCGGTGCTGATCGCCGCGTCCCGGGCGGCACTGGCCACCGGCACCCGGATCGGTGTCCCCGCAGCCCGCCCCGAAGGACTCGGCGAAGCCGTCGCCGGAGCCGTGCCCTGGTGGCGGTGGACCCTGTGCTGGACAGCCACGGCCGCTGCCGTCCTCGGCGTCACGACCTGCACCGTCACCGCCGGAGGAGATCCCTCGACGACCGTATTCCTCCCCGGGACCCCGGTCCCGGCGAACGCCCTGGCAGCCGTCCTCAGCGCCCTTCTGACCTGCGAACTCGCCCTGGCCTTCGTCGTGCGTCGACTCGGGGGGATCACCGGGGACGTCCTGGGCGCGCTGGTCGAGATCGCGGCCGTCGCCCTGTTCCTGGTGGTCCTGCTCTGACCGCGACCGGCGAACCCGGCAGACGACCGGATCAGCCCAGGAGACGGTGACAGCGGATCAACCGGTCCCGCCACCAGTCGACCCGCTCCGGCGGCGCCGCCCACCTCGCCATGAGTTCCTCGTCGCAGACCACCGGCCGCACCTCGAGCATCCCGCCGGCCGGAAGCAAAGGATCACGGGCGACATCCCCCGCAGCCAGGCCGATCGTCCCCAGCCCGCAAGCATATTCCAGCCGGGGCAGTGCCGCCGCCAAGGCCAGCCCGGCAGCGATGCCCACAGAGGTGTCCAGGGCGCTGGAGACCACTGCGGGCAGACCGGCCTCCTCCACGATCCGCAGCGCCCTACGGACACCGCCCAACGGGGCCACCTTCACCACGATCAGGTCCGCCGCACCCAGATCACGGACCGCCAGCGGATCACTCGCCTTGCGGATCGACTCGTCGGCAGCGACCGCGACATCCACCCCGGAGCGGGCCAGCTCCCGACGTAACCTGGCCAACTCCTCCACCCGGGCACACGGCTGTTCGACATATTCCAGGTCGTGGCCGGCCAACCTGGAGATCGCCTCGACAGCCTGTTCCACCGTCCAGGCACCGTTCGCGTCGACCCGGATCCGAGCCCCGGCGCCCACGAGCGCACGCACCTCCGCCACCCGGGCCAGGTCGTCCGCCAGACTCTGACCGCGTTCGGCGACCTTGACCTTGACGGTGCGGCACCCGTCGTACCGGGCCAGTACCGAGGCCACCCGGTCAGGGGTGACGGCCGGGACGGTCGCATTGACCTCGACGGAGCGACGCCGCGGCTCCGGATGCCCGATCCAGGCCGCTTCCAGGGCTGCGCCGAGCCAACGGGCCGCCTCACGGTCCGGATACTCCAGGAAGGGCGCGAACTCGCCCCACCCGGCAGGACCGCGCACCAGGAGGGCCTCGCGCTCGTCCACGCCGCGGAAGCGGACCTTCAGGGGGATGCGGACGACCCGCGCCCCGGCGAGGACCTCCGACAGGTCCGGCGGCGGGACGGGCACGCCGACGCTGGGCTCAACCATCCGCCCAGGCTAGTCGGGAACCCGCGGCCCGGTTCAGCCCAGGTCGGCGGCCTGGACCGCCGTCGCCACGATGAGATCCATGATCTGGCCGACGTCGGCATCCTTGGGCAGCAGATTCACCGCTTTCGACAGCCCTTGGAGCAGCGGCGGATAGACCTGGGTGCCGTTCCCCTGGTCGAGTGCTTTCGCCGTGGCCGCCGCGGAGGCGACGTCGGGGAAGACGAAGACCGAGGGGTTTCCTCGGCCGGGGACGGAACCGGTCGTCGCCTGGTGGAAGGAGACCGGGCCGCAGGTCACCAGGTCGGGGCGGTGCTCGGCCAGGACGGCCCGGGCGGCGGCGATCGTCGCGCGGTCCGCCTCAGCGGTCGGGGACGACGAACTGGGTGCGATGAAGGCGACATGGGTCGACACCCCACACATGCGGGCCGTCTCCGCGGTGCGGACGGCGATGGCCGCGGCGGAGGCCGCATCGGGATGCGCGGTGAACAAGGTGTCGGCGACGAAGACGACCTCGTCGGGCAGCAGGACGGCCTGGGCCGCAGAGATGACCGGGGCTTCGTCGAGCAGGGGGATCACGGCCTGGACGGTGTCCAGGAAATGGGAGCGGGTCTCGTCGAGCCCGCCGACCAGCCCGTCGACCTCGCCGTCGCGGATCAGGGCCAATGCGTGCAGCAACGGCGAATCCTGCGGGAGATGCAGCCCGGCCGAAGCCAGCTCCTTCTGCAGTCCGGCAGCGGTGGCCGACCCCTCGGCCGGGTCCAGCACCCGGACGTTGATCGGGAGACGTGACTCCCCGAAGAGTGCCAGTTGCTCGTCCAGGACGGACCGGTCCACCAGTGCGGTGAATCTCAACGCGTCGTGCCTCTGCAGCAGGTACAGGGCTCTCATCAGGCGGTGGTCGGTGACATCGGTGACGGCCAGGTGGATGTGGCCGCGCGACATCTGGGCACGCAGGAAGGCCTTGAGCTGGGCGGGGGTCGTCCGGGTGGTCTGTGCCCGGAGCGGAAGACCGTCGAGGAAGGCCTGGTCGTAGTTCTGGGCGACGATTTCCATCACCCGCCGGGCCCGGTCCTCGTCGTCGGCGGGGATACGGTGGTCCATGTTCACGATGCGGGTAGCGGTGGGGAAGGTCGCCTCCGAGGTGGAGAGCAGCGGAAGCTCCCCGGAGAGGGCCGGTCCGACCAGGTTCATCACCTGCGGGTCGGGGCGTACGCCGACGGTCATCAGCAGTCCGGCCAGTCGGATACCGGCGGCTTCGGCCAGGGCCACGGCCATGAGGACGTCGTGGCGGTCACCGGGGGCCACGACGAGGGCGCCGTCGGTCAGATAGGGCAGGAATCCGGGGACCGTCTGTGCGGCGATGACGGTCGAGGAGACCCGGCGGGACAGGTCGCCGGAGAAGACCTCGAGGCCGAGGTCACGGACCAGGTCGGAGATCCGTGGCCGCCCGAATTCGTCGTAGTCGTCGACGATCGCCGCGCAGGACAGGTCGTGGGCGCCCAGGGCGTCGACCAGCTCGGCGTGGTCGACCTCCTCGGGGACCCGGTTGGCGACGACGCCGACGACCCGGCTCCGGCCGTGCACCTGGTAGACCTGGGCGACGGTGGCCGCCAGCTCGGCGAACCTGGTCACGTCGTGGTCCTCCACGGTGCCGACGAGGACGACCTCGGTGTCCAGCGAGCGGGCCAGCTCGACGTTGATCCTGCTGGCGTAGAACTGCTCGCGCGAGGGCACCATTCCCTCCAGGACGAGGATCTGGTGGTCGTCGTCGAGTTCGGAGATCAGTTCCACCGCATTGGTCATCACGCCGGGCAGTCGTCCCAGCGCGAGCCGGTTCTCCAGGTCGGCGGCGTCGATGGGTTGCGGTGGTCGTAGTGAGGTCGCCAGGCGGAACAGACTGGTGGAGCTGTCCTCGACGGCGCCACGCACCTCCCCGAAGGGTTTGGCGAAACCCACCGACAGGTGTCGTCCTTCCAGGGCGTGGACCAGTCCGAGGCAGGCGGAGGTGACCCCCGCCCCGGGGTTCAGCGGGACGACGAGGATACGGCGGGCCATGAGCGGCTCCCTCGGGTGTGTGCCGGTGCGGGTCCGGTGGGTGTGGCTCCTGCAGGTGTCACATCGGCCGCTCACGCGCATTTCCGAATCTTTTTCGCATGAGGACAAGCGGATTCGCCGCTAGCAGGTCGTTCTTGGCGGCGGATCTTCGCTGTCCGTGCTCCCGGAGGGGCCCCTAGGATCGACGACGTGACCAGCGATCCCATGACCCCAGCGGAGAAACCGATCTCACCGACCTTCGATCCGGAGGCCTGGGCCCCGGTGCCGGGCTTCGAGTTCACCGACATCACCTATCACCGGTGCGTGCTGCCCGGACCGGTCCCGGGGCGCACCCTGGGCGCCGTCCGGATCGCCTTCGACCGTCCGGAGGTGATGAATGCCTTCCGCCCGCACACCGTGGACGAGCTCTACCGCGCCCTGGACCACGCCCGGATGACCCCTGATGTCGGGGCGGTCCTCCTGACCGGCAACGGGCCCGGACCGCAGGGCACCGGCGCCGCCGACAAGTGGGCCTTCTGCACCGGGGGCGACCAGCGCATCCGTGGCCGCAGCGGGTACCAGTACGCGTCGCAGGACGCGACCGCGGTCGGCGACGAGACCGCCTCGTCGGTGGACGAGGCCCGGGTGAAGGCCGAGGGTGGGCGTCTGCACATCCTGGAGGTGCAGCGGTTGATCCGGACGATGCCGAAGGTCGTGATCGCCCTGGTCAACGGCTGGGCCGCCGGGGGTGGGCATTCGTTGCACGTGGTCTGCGACCTGACCCTGGCCTCCCGGGAGCATGCCCGGTTCAAGCAGACCGATGCGGATGTGGGCTCCTTCGACGCCGGGTACGGTTCGGCCTACCTGGCCCGGATGGTGGGGCAGAAGTTCGCCCGGGAGATCTTCTTCCTCGGCCGTACCTATTCGGCGGAGGACATGCACCGGATGGGCGCGGTCAACCTGGTGTGCGAGCACGCCGATCTGGAGACGGAGGCCCTTCAGGTCGCCCGGGAGATCCTGGGCAAGTCCCCGCAGGCGCAGCGGATGCTGAAATTCGCTTTCAACCTGGTGGACGACGGCCTGGTCGGTCAGCAGGTCTTCGCCGGGGAGGCCACCCGTCTGGCCTATATGACGGACGAGGCCGTCGAGGGCCGCGACCAGTTCCTGGAGAAACGCGACCCCGACTGGTCGCCCTTCCCCTGGTATTTCTGAGCATCGTGCCGGTGGGTTCGGATGGCTCCGGGCCCACCGGCACCGGCCGGATCAGCGGTAGATGGGGCCGCGGTGCACCTTGTGTGCCGCAGCCTGGGCCACCGGTTTCACGGTGAGTTTGTCGACATTGACGTGGTGCGGCAGTTCGGCCACCCAGGCGATGCATTCGGCGACATCCTCCTGGGTGAGGGGGCGGTCGACGCCTTCGTACACCTTCGCCGCTTTCTCGGCGTCCCCGTCGAAACGCACCAGGGAGAACTCGTCGGACTCGACCATGCCCGGTGCGATGTCGCAGACCCGGACGGGTTGCCCGTTGAGTTCGAGACGGAGGGCGTCGCTGACGGCGACCTCGGCGAACTTGGCGGCGTTGTAACCACCTCCGCCTTCGTAGGCCGTCTGGCCGGCGATGCTGGTGATCGTGATGATCGTGCCCTGCCCGGAGGCGACGAGGGCTGGCAGGAGCGCCTTGGTGACGGCGACGGTGCCCAGCACATTGGTCTCGAACATCATCCGGTACTCGGCCAGGTCGGCCTCGGCCACCGGGGAGAGACCGATGGCGCCGCCGGCGTTGTTCACCAGCAGGGTGACCCGGTCGCCGGCTTCCGCGGCCAGTGCGGCGACGTCATCGGGGTCGGTGACATCGCACCGGACGGCCCGGCAGCCGGTCTCGGCGGCCAGTTCCTGCAGGCGGTCGAGCCGCCGGGCGGCGGCGATCACCTCGAATCCGTCCTGCGCGAGCCTGCGGGCGGTCGCCCTGCCGATGCCACTGCTCGCACCGGTCACCACTGCCACTCCACGATTCGTCATGCGGTCATTCTCCCCGTTTCGGTGGTCGGATCGGTCCGGGTGGGCAGGGTACTCGGGTGGTGGGCGGCGCTCCGCGGACGTCTTCCCTGCGCGCCGGACCGGTCACCTATGGTGTCGTTGTGTCCCGTGACCTGGTCCTGTTCCCCGTGCGTCCGGGTGAGCGCGCCTTGGAGGTGGCGGGGGCTCTGCGTGCCGCCGCGGAGGGCTCCGGGCCTGCCGTGGTGCCTTTCGCTGCGGACGGGCCACGGCCTGTCCTGCCCGGACATGATCCGGGAGAGTTGCCCGACGATCTGGTCGTTGCGGTCGGGACCTCCGGGTCGACGGGGGTTCCGAAGCGGGCGCTGCTGACCGCGGCGGCGCTGCGGGCGAGCGCGCGCGCCACGGAGGAGCGGTTGGACGGCCCGGGTGATTGGCTGTTGGCGCTGCCGGCTCATCATGTGGCGGGTTTGCAGGTGATCTTCCGGGCTGTCTGCGGAGGTGGTCGGGTGACGGCGATGTCGTCCGGGTCGTTCCGGGTGCCGGAGTTCGTCGATGCTGCGGCCCGGGTGCACCGTGCGGCGGGGAGTGCTCCGTCCTATGTCTCGTTGGTTCCCACTCAGGTGCACCGTCTGGTGGGCTGCGCCGAGGGGGTGGCTGCGCTGCGTCCTTTTGCGGCGGTTCTCGTCGGGGGCGCGGCTGCCGATCCTGCGCTGGTCGGGCGGGCCCGTGAGCTGGGCGTTCGTGTGGTGACGACCTATGGGTCGAGTGAGACCTGCGGGGGCTGTGTCTACGACGGTGTGCCGTTGTCCTGTGCCGGGGTCGTTCTGGAGTCGGCGGGTTCGCCAGCGGGGGTCGGTCGGATCGTCCTTTCCGGGCCGATGGTGGCTGCCGGTTATCTGGGTGATGCCGCTCGGTCCCGCGATGTGTTCGGTGCGTCGGTGGGGGGCCGGTCGTTCCGCACCGACGATCTGGGCCGTTGGGAGGAGGATCCGCGGACCGGGCGGCGGGTGCTCGCGGTGCGGGGGCGGGTCGACGACGTGATCGTCACCGGGGGGATGAAGGTGTTGCCGTCGGTGGTGGAGGGTGCCTTGGCGGGGCTGGTCCGGCCGGGGTGGACGGTGGTGGTCGTCGGGGTGCCGGACCCGCACTGGGGTCAGGTCGTGGCAGTGGCGCTCGCTCCTGTCCCACCGGCAGATCCTGACAGGGCGAGTATCGATTTTGCTTCTTCTGCAAGCAAATCCGACGCGATCACCCCTTTTCTGGAGGGGCTCCCCCCGGAACTTTCGCAGCTTCGCGAGCGTCTACGTGGACAAGTGCCGCACTACGCCCTTCCCCGGCGTCTGGCGGTTTTCCCCTCACTGCCGACGATCGGTGTCGGCAAGGTCGACCGCGCCGCTGTCCTGCAGAGGTTCCTCAGCGGAGCTGACACAATGAACAGCGGTGATCGACCTGCCGTCCCGGGCTGAACGGGTCGGCTTGCGACCAGGTCGGCTCCCGCCGACGAAAAATCAGACCAAGGAGTGGGACGTGTTGCGGGTGGTGCTGATGCTGGCGCTCCTGGCCTTCACGGTCTATGCGGTGTCCGACTGCATCCAGACCGACGAGGAGCGGATCTCGGGGCCGCCCAAGACCACCTGGGTGATGATGGTCCTGGCCTTCCCCGGCGTGGGCGGTGTCGTCTGGTTCATGGTCGGCCGACCGTACGGACAGGACAATTCCTCCTTGCTGAAACGCCTACGAGAACCTCCGCGGCCGAAAGGACCCCGCGGACCCGATGACGACCCCGACTTCCTGAAGAGTTTGTGATGGCGACCGTCCCCCAATGGATCGAAGGCGCACGCCCGCGCACCCTGCCCGCTGCCATCGCACCCGTGGTCATCGGGACCGGCGCGGCCGCGGCCCTCGGCAGACCCTCCGCCGGTGCCGCCATCCTGGCGCTCGTGGTGTCGATCTGCTTGCAGATCGGCGTGAACTACGCCAACGACTACTCCGACGGGATCCGTGGCACCGACCATGCCCGGATCGGACCGATCCGTCTGGTCGGCCAGCAGCTGGCGAGCCCCGAGGACGTCAAGCTCATGGCGATGTGCTGGTTCGGTTTCGCAGCCTTGGCCGGCCTGGCCCTGAGCGCGCTGGCCAATACGTACTGGATCCTGCTCCTGGGCGTCGCGGCCATCGTCGCAGCCTGGTTCTACACCGGAGGCAAACGCCCCTACGGTTACATGGGGTTGGGCGAGGTCTTCGTCTTCATCTTCTTCGGCCTGGTCGCCGTGCTGGGCACCCAGTTCACCCAGGCCCTGGCGCTCTCTCCCGCCGGTTGGGCCGGTGCCGTGGGTTGCGGTTCGCTCAGCTGCGCGATCCTCATGGTCAACAACATCCGGGACATCCCGGGCGACTCGGTCAGCGGGAAACGCACCCTGGCGGTCCGGCTCGGCGAGAAGCGGGCCCGCATCGCCTTCGTCCTGATGATCCTCCTGGCCTTGGGTTGCGCGGTGACCGCCGGGACCTTCCACCGAGGTGCGCTGGCAGCGGTCGTGTCCTTCGCGCTCGCCGTCCGTCCGGTCTTCCGCGTCCTCAAGGGAGCCAAGGGTCCGGCGTTGATCTCGGTGCTCGGCTCGATCGGACAACTGACCCTGGCCTACGGGATGCTCCTGGGGTTGGGGATGTGGCTCGCACCGACCCCCCTCTCGTGACGGCATCCCCCGAGAGGGAGAGTTGAGGAGGGCATTGCGCGAAAGTCCTCGCGCGATCCTCGCGAAGAGGCGAGAATGCCCTGAAGCGAGTTTTCCCACCGACGGGGAACCCGCTCGTTCTACATCATCCGTCGCGCTCGGCAGCCCACGGGCGCCGATCTCGAGGAGCATCCGTTCATGGCTCGCGTCCTGGTGGCCTGCGACAAGTTCAAGGGTTCGTTGACCGGAACCCAGGTGTTGACCGCGATCAGCGAAGGGATGCGCGACGCCGTCCCCGACCTGGAGGTCAGCGCAACCCTCATCGCCGACGGCGGCGACGGCACCCTCGACGCCGCCGAGACCGCCGGTTTCACCCGGGTGGCGGTGACCGCGTCCGGGCCCTTCGGCGAACCCACCAACACCTCCTATGCGATCCGTGGCGAGCAGGCGGTCGTCGAGATGGCCGACGCCTGCGGGATCGTCCGGGCAGGAGCACGCCGCGACGCCCTGGGCGCGACCAGCCGCGGCGTGGGCGATGTCATGGTCGCCGCCCTCGACGCCGGAGTGCGGGACATCGTGCTCGGCATCGGGGGGAGCGCCTCCACCGACGGCGGCGCAGGAATGCTGCAGGCCCTGGGCGCGCGTCTGCTCGACGAACAGGGCAACGACCTGCCTCCCGGCGGCGCCGCGCTGGCCCGCCTGGCCACTCTCGACCTGACGACCTTGCACCCGGCGCTCGCCCACAGCAGGATCACCCTGGCCAGTGATGTCAACAACCCGCTGCTCGGCGAGCAGGGCTGCGTGGCGATCTTCGCCCCGCAGAAGGGCGCCGACGAAGCTATGTGCGCGGAGTTGGAGAAGGCACTGACGCATTACTCGGCGATCGTCACCGAGGCCACCGGACGGGATGACACCGGGCGTCCCGGAGCCGGAGCCGCCGGTGGTGTGGGCTATGCCGCCCAGGCCGTGCTGGGCGCGACGATGCGCCCGGGGATCGACGTCGTCCTGGGCCTGGGCGAGTTCACCGAACTCCTCCCGGGCGCCGACCTGGTCGTCACCGGGGAGGGCGCGCTCGACCTGCAGACCCTGTTGGGCAAAGCTCCGGCCGGGGTGGCCCGGGCGGCGAAGAAGGCCGATGTCCCGGTGATCGCCCTGTGCGGCCGCGCCGAACTGACCCCGCAGGAGATCGCCGAGACCGGCCTGGACGCGATCTACCAGCTGGTCGACATCGAACCCGACCCGCAGGTCTGCATGCAGGAGGCCGACCGGTTGCTGCGGGAACTGGCCGGGCGAGCCGCCCGGGAGCATTTCGCCGGCTGAGGGCTGCCCCCACGTCGAGATCGCGGTGCGCGGTCAGCGGTAACGCTCACCGTTCGCCGCGATCTCGGCGTCCTCGGCGTCCTCGTCCCGAAGCGGTGCCCTCGTGGTGGGCGGGGTGTCCGTGACGCGTCCGGCCCGCCCACCGTCCTTCCCGGTGTCCGACGGGCGACCGTCCCCGTGGGCGTCGTCCTTGGCCTGGTGACGGGCCTCGACCCGCGCGGCGATACGGGCACTCATCTCGTCCCGGGGGCCGTTGAGGACGAGCATCGAGATCACCATCGACACGGTCGCGGCGAGCAGGAGCAGGATGAGTACCCGGTCACGCAGCGGCGGGATCAACCACAGCACGACCGTGCAGAGCAGGAAGACGCCGATCCGGAGCACGGAATAGCGCAGGAAGGGAGACCTCATCTTCGACCTCACAGTCCGGAATAGGAGTGTTGCCCGGCGAAATAGATGTTGACGACGGCGAAATTCACGATGATGGCCAGATAGCCGACGATCGCCAGGGCGTTCGCGGTGCGTCGGCTCCAGCCGCTGGTCGACCGGGCGTGCAGGTACCCGGCGTAGATCACCCAGATGATGAAGGTCCAGGTCTCCTTCGGATCCCAGTTCCAGTAGTAACCCCACGCCTGCTGCGCCCAGATCGCCCCCGCGATCAACGAGAAGGTCCACAGCGGGAAGGCCACGATGTGCAGGCTGTAAGCGGTGCGATCCAGGCTCTCCGCGCGGGGCAGGGTGTCGAGGAAACTGGCACGCGACGCCCGACCCTCGACGACCTTCCGCTCCCGACGCTCCTTGACCAGATGCAACACGAGGACGCTCGCCGCGATGGTGAACACCGCCACCGACAAGGTCGCGATCGGTACATGGATGGCCAACCAGAGACTCCGCAGACTGGGCAGCAACTCTGCCGCCGGCGAATACCAGACGGTCAGCGCCAACCCCAGGACGAGCAGGACGGGCGTGGTGACGAAGAGCCCCAGCCAGGTCAGCGGCCAACGCAACCCCATACCCAGATAGACCGCCAGGACCAGCATCGATCCGAAGACCGCGAACTCGAACATATTCGCCACCGGCACCCGGTTACTGGCCAGGCCTCGACAGACGACCGAGACGACCAGGAACATCAGGCTCAACCAGGTCAGGCTGGCGCCGGTCACCCCGGCGGACGCGCCGCGAGGACGGGACGGCCGGTTCTGCGGAGCCCCCTGCCGTTCTTCTCCGAGAGGGCTCCCCGCGGTCTCCTCGACGACCTCCGCAGAGGATTCTCCCGTTCCGGCGCCGACCGACGTCCCCCCTACGCCGGCGAATTCCTTCTCCCGGTCCTGCGTCGCCGGCCGTCCTGCCGCATCCGGCCGATCGGCGAAGGCCACGTACACGGCGAAGGCCAGCATCGCGAGGGTCAACACCACCATCGCCGCGTAGAGGGCGAGATTGGCGTAGTTCGCCAGCTGCAGGTCGATGCCGGCGTCGAGCAGGAGGATCGTCATGAGCCTGTCCGCAGAGGTCGGGCCCCGCACGGGGGTCTGGATATGTCGGCTGCCGACCACCTCGTAGGTCTCACCCAGGACGGTCGGCAGACCGGCCGTCCGCTCAGACTAACGTCCTGAACCCACAGAAAGGCCCTGCTCGTTCCGCCGTTCGGCGACCTGCCTCTCGGTGACCCGCCTCAGCAGATCGGCGACGACCGCATCCAGGTTCGGGTCGTCCCCCTTGGCCAGTCCGGCGACCTCCATCCGGGTACGTCGACGGCCGTCCGACCCGACCGGTTCGGTGTGTACCCGCACGAAGATCCGTCGGCGGCGCACCAGCAGGGAAGCCACCAGGCCCAGGGCCGCCACCAGCGCGGAGGCCAGGGCGAGCGGCCGGGCCGGGTCGTACCTGGCCGACACCCCGGCCCACCGGTCCAACTGGTCGAAGGTGACGCTCCCCCGCCCGCCGGGGAGTTCGGCGCTCTGCCCCGGGGTCAGGGTCAGACGCACCGGCGCACCGTCAGCCCCCGTGACCGGGGCCATCCGGCTGGTGTCCACCGTGTACACCGACTGGGCCCGCCCCTCGGGGAAGAGCTCCCCCTCGTAGGCGGTCAGGACGAGTGCCGGATTGGTCGCTCCGGGGAAGGTCGACCGAAGTCCTCCGTCGGTATCGACCCCTGCGGTCGGCAGGAGGAGCCCCATCAGGCCCAGCTGTTTCGGCTGGGCGCCGGTCACCTTGACCGCCCCGGTGGAGGTGTAGTTGTCGTCCTGGGGCAGAAAAGGAACCTGCTGGCGGAAGAGCACCTGGCCCGAACCGTCCCGCACGGTGATCGTGGGCGCATATCCGTTGCCCAGCAGGTACACCTGGGTACCGCCGAAACCCAGAGGGCCGTTGACCGACAGCTCCCGCTGCTGCAGGGATTGTCCCGGCCCCTCGCTGACACTCGTGCGAGCCCGGAAATCCCGGGGTGCGCCGACCTGCCGGCCCGCGCGCGGATCGGACTCGAAACGTACGTCCAAGGAGTCGATCCGCACGGTGAAAGGATGCAGATCCTCGACGTCGACCCAGGGCCCTGGATTGAAGGTGTCGTAACCGGACACCGAGTTCGAGAAGGACTGCCCCACCGGGACGATCCGGTCGCCCCGCCAACCCACCAGGTGCCCCCAGGCCAAGGCCACGATCAGGGTCAGCAGTGAGATGTGGAAGAGCAGGTTGCCGGTCTCCCGGGAATAACCGGTCTCGGCGGAGAGCGTGTTCGGGTCGTCGTCCCGGCTGCATCGGAAACGGTACCGCCAGCCCAGGGCCCGGCGAGCTTGGGCCAGGACCGCCTCCGGTTCGCCGTCGACCACGCCCTCGCAGTGGCTGGGCAGTCGCTCCAGACGACGTGGCGCCCGTGGCGGCGGCTGACGGATCGCGTGCAGGTGAACTCTGGTCCGAGGTACCACGCATCCGACGAGAGAAATCATCAGCAGCAGGTAGATCGCCGAGAACCACGGCGAGCTGAAGACCTCGAAGAAACCCAACCGGTCCAGCCACGGCCCGCTGTCGGGATGCTCCCGCAGATAGTCCGCCACCCTGGTCGGGTCGAGACTCCGCTGAGGGAAAACCGAACCGGGCACTGCGGCCACCGCCACCAACAACAGCAGGAAGAGGGCGGTGCGCATGCTCGTCAACTGTCGCCAGGCCCACCTGAACAGCCCGACCAGCCCCAGGTCGGGAAGCCGGCCCCCCGGGGTCGCCCCGTCGGGATCCTTCTCGTCGGCCTTCTCACCGTGCTGATGCTGCGCGTCCATATTCCTCGTCAGCCTGCCATATCCGACCCGCCGAGGAGCTCTTCGACGCAAGGCGACTCCAGCCCGTCCCGTCACCGGAGCCAGTGCCCACCGCTCACAGGGAGGGGACGAACCCGCTGACCAGTCGGATCTGCAGGAAGACCACGAGGGCATCCCACCAGCCGGTGAGCAGGAGCACACCCACCACCAGCAGAAGACCGCCACCGCACCGCTGGACGAACAGGTGGTGCCGGCGCAGCCAGGACGAGGCGGTGGCCGCCCGCGACCATCCCGCCGCCACCAGGAGGAAAGGCACCCCCAGCCCCACGCAGTAGGCCGTTCCGAGCAGTGCGCCGCGCAGGACCGTCCCCGGCCCGCCACCGGTGGTCGTCGCCAAGGTGTAGATGACCGCCAACGTAGGACCCATGCACGGCGCCCAACCGACCGCGAAGACCATGCCCAACAGCGGCGCACCGGCCAGACCTGCCGCCGGACGCCAACGCGGGGACCAGCTGGTCTGCGACCCCCAGCCCAGAAAGACGAACGCCAGGGCGATGACGGTCGCCCCGCCGACCATCGAGATGGCACGCCGGTGTTCGACGAGGAAGGATCCCGCCGCGGAGGCCAGCACCGTTCCGCCGAGGAAAACCGTCGAGAAGCCGACCACGAAGAGCGCCGCCCCGCCGACCACCCGGCCCCGAGCCGCTCCGCCACCGCCAGGACGGGCCGCATCCGACGGGCCGGACTGCCCCCGGGAGGTCCTTCCGATCTCTCCGGACAACCCGGTCACATAGCCGAGGAAACCCGGGACCAGAGGCAGGACACAAGGCGAGGCGAAGGAGACCGCCCCGGCGGCCAGCGCGACGAAGACGGCCAGGAGCAGGTTCCCGTCGGCGACGACGGCGTTCACGGCGTGTCCCTCCTGCCCGGGCCGGTGATCATGTCTCCTTCAGGACGTCCTCGACCAGTCCGACGAGGGTAGACTCGCTGGTCAGCTCCCCGGAGACACGGGCGGCGATCCGCCCCTCCCGGTCGATGACCAGGGTGGTGGGCGTGGCATTGGCCTTGCCCTGGAGCCCGAGGGTGAGGCTTCGGCTCTGGTCGCTCAGGCTGGGGTAGGTCAGCCCGTACCTCTTGACGGCCGCGGCACCCGTCTCGGGTGATTCACCGCTGTCGATACCGACGAAGACGACCGGTTGGGTGGACTCCCGCCACCGGTTCCAGGCTTTCTCCAGGCGGGGCATCTCGGCTTCGCAGGGGGCACACCAGCTGCCCCAGACGTTGATCACGACGACCTTGCCCCGGTGGTCGTCGATCCTCCACGGGGTGCCGTCGAGGAGTTTGCCTTCCAACCGGACCGGTCGGGCACGGTCAGCGGCCCGGATGCTCTCGATCGCCCCGTTGCCGGCGACATAGCCTTTGTTGTCGCCCCGCTGCGCCTGGCCGGCGATCGAGTTGGCATCGGCGGAACACCCCGTCAGGGCCAGGACGCCGAGCGCACAGGTCAGCCAGGCGACTCTGCGAGGGCAGCCTGCGCGGGGGCCTGAGGCCCGGGCCCGACGGGGCGCTCCGCCGCTGGTCATGCCCCGGGCACCGCGGAGGCGTCTGGGTAGAGGGAACGGGCCGGTTCGGTGTAGGAGACCGCCGTGAGGTCGTCGCCGTCGAAGGTGAACGAGGTCACCGAGGACAGATTGCACCGCCGCCGACGAGGGTCGTGCCATAGACGTTCACCGGAGAGGTGACGGCGGAGGGTCTCGATGGGCAGCTGGTGGCTGACCAGGACCGCTTCGTGTCCACGGGCGCTGTCGCGGCTGGCTTCCAGGACCGCTTTCATCCGGGAGGCGATCTGGGAGTAGGCCTCGCCCCAGCTGGGTCGGAAGGGATTGATCAGTCGGGGCCAGATCGCAGGTTCCAGCAGCCGGGACGTCGTGAAGGCCTTTCCTTCGAACGAGTTCTCCGCTTCCAGGAGGCGGTCGTCCAGACGGACGGGGATGTCGAAGGCGTCCATGAGTGGACCTGCGGTCTCCTGGGCACGTTCCAACGGGGAGGACACCAGGACGGTCACATCCCGATCGGCGAGACTCTGCGCGGTGAGCTGGGCCATCTCCAGCCCACGGTCGGACAGATGGTAGTCCGGGAGACGGCCGTAGAGGATCCGGTCGGGGTTGTGGACCTCCCCGTGCCGCACGACATGGACGACGGTACGAGACGAAGTCATGCGCCCATGCTCCCATGGCTCGACACGGCAGGGTCCTTCTTGGCCGCGGCCGCTCGTGCCGCAGCCGGGAGCGCGGACAGCACCTGGTCGATCGCGTCGTCGTCGTGGGCGGCCGAGCAGAACCACGCCTCGAAAGCGCTCGGGGGCAGATGCACCCCGTCGGAGAGCATCGAGTGGAAGAACGACCGGAAGGCTGCGGTGTCCTGGGCCCGGGCGTCGTCGTAGTCGGCGACCGGCCCTTCCCGGAAGAAGATACTGAACATGCTGCCGGCCCACTGCACGGTGTGGGGCACCCCGGCGGCGTCCAGAGCAGCGCTGGCGCCGCCGGCGATCACCCGGGAGACCTCGGTCAGTCGGGCGTAGACCGATGAGTCGCAGGCCTGCAGCGTGGCCAGGCCGGCGGCCGTCGCCACCGGGTTACCGGAGAGGGTCCCGGCCTGATAGACCGGCCCCTGCGGGGCGAGCAAACCCATCAGGTCGGCCCGCCCCCCGAAAGCTGCCGCGGGGAAACCGCCGCCCATCACCTTCCCGAAGGTGAACAGGTCTGGCGCCCCCTGGTCCTGACCGTCGTGCAGGTCGTAGGGACCTTCCAGGCCGTACCAGCCCGCAGCGGAACAGCGGAAACCGGTCATCACCTCGTCGCTGATCAGCAGGGCGCCGTGCTGCCGGGTGACCCGACGCAGCGCCTGGGTCCAGCCGGGAGCAGGCGGGACGACGCCCATATTTCCCGCAGCTGCTTCGGTGATGACCGCGGCGATCCGCTCCCCGTGCTCGGCGAAGGCCGCCTCCAACGCGGGGATGTCGTTGTACGGCAGGACGATCGTCTCGGCGGCGGCGCTCGCCGGCACCCCGGCCGAATCGGGCAGGGCGAAGGTGGCCACGCCGCTGCCGGCATGAGCAAGGAGGGCGTCGACATGGCCGTGGTAGCAACCGGCGAATTTGACCACCGCGCTGCGCCCGGTGGCGCCTCGGGCCAACCGTACGGCGGACATCGTCGCCTCGGTCCCTGAGCTGACCAGGCGGACCTGTTCGACCGGGGCGACCCGGGAGACGATCTCCTCGGCGAGGGCCACTTCGTTCTCGCTGGGGGTGCCGAAGGAGAAACCTGAGGCCGCCGCCGCGCGCACCGCGTCGAGGACCCGTTCGTCACCGTGTCCGAGGATCATCGGCCCCCAGCTGCAGACGAGGTCGACATAGCGTCGTCCGTCGGCATCGGTGAGCCAGGGCCCCCGCGCGCTCGCGATGAAACGGGGAGTTCCTCCGACCGCTCGATAAGCCCGTACCGGACTGTTCACCCCGCCGGGGATGACCGTCGAGGCGCGTTCCATCAGAGCCGCGGAGGCTGGCGCGTCATAAGGGAAAGGGGTGTGCTCAGCGCTGGGGTCGACCATGGCCCCATCCTCTCCCATGGCCGGTGTCGGCCGGCGGCGGAGTCGGCGGCGGAGTCGGGAGAGCTGCTCAGGGAACCTTGGCCGGCTCCGGAACGACCTCGGCGGGGGCCTCTTCGTCATGGGAGGAGAAGGTCCACACCTTCTGCAGGACGAAGGAGATCGGCATGGTCGCGAAGATCTGGATCAGATTCGCCCAGAAGGAAGCTTTGCGCAGCGCCGTGGAGCCGTCGAAGATCTCCAACGGCAGCGCCACCGGCGAGCCCGGGGTCAGCAGCATGCTCATGATCCACAGCCCGCACACGAAAGCGGCCACACCGATGACGAAGTACCGTCCGAAACGTTTCCGGCTGGACATGCCGCCGGGGCGGAAGGTCCAGGCCCGGTTGAGCTCGAAGTTCCACACGTTGGCCAGGATGAAGGAGATCGTGGCCGCCAGATGGTAGACCCGGAAGTTCTTCGCGGTCGGCCACAGCCCGAAGAGCACCTGGCTGTCGGGGTACGACGTCAGTTTCACGATCAACAGGAAGACGCCCGCGTTCACCGCCACCCCGGATGCCCCGACCACACCGAACTTGAGGAACTCGGTGAGATAGGTGAGTTTCAGGAATCTACGCGCGGGAAGGTCTGTCGACACCATCAAAGGGTAGAACGCCCGCAATGCTCGACGTCCCGGTGGTCCATCGATGCCGACATCGCCGCTTCTGCCAGGGAGTTTCGCCGTCGTCGTCGCCCGGTGTCCGGCCGTTCTCAGGAGGCGTCGCCGGGAAGTGCGTCCCGGACACGGCTCATGAAGTCACCCAGCGCGAGGAAGTCGTCGTGCCCCAAGGGCTCGAGAAGGTAGCGGCGCACGCTCTCGACGTGGGAGGGCGCCAGGACGGTGAGCAGTCGACGTCCTTCCTCGGTCAGACACAGGTCGACCCCGCGTCGGTCGTAGTGGACGGAGCATCGGTTCACCCATCCCCGGTTCTCCATCCGGGTGGCGGTGTGGGTCAGCCTGCTCCGGGACTGCACCACCGTGTCGGCCAGGACCGACATCCGCAGGCGCCCTTCCGGAGCGTCGGAGAGGATGGCCAGCACCTCGTACTCGGAGATGGACATGCCGTGGACCTGCAGGGCACGGTCCAGCGCGTCCATCAGCAACCAGCTGCCCCGGAGGTAGGCACGCCAGGCGGTCTGTTCCTCGTCGGTCAACCAGCGGGGTTCTCCCGGCTCGGTCGATCGGCCACCGCCGGGCACCGCCGACCCGGTCTCGGCTAGCTGTCGCTGCTGTCGCATCCTCGTCCTCAATGAGCTGGGTGATACACCGGCCCAGCGGACGCCCCGACAGCCGTGAACACCGTGTTCAGCGCGGTGGGGCGTCTGGATCCCACCGCGTGAGGCCCCGACCGTCCTCTCCGGCCGGAAACCTCACCGCAGACGATAACGGCAGCGGCGTCGGGGATGTCGGGCAGGTCCGACCCTTCGCCGAACGATGTGCGCAGGCGCCTGCTCAGCCGAGGAGCCGGGCGGCTTCGGCGGCGTAATAGGTCAGGATCTGCTGCGCACCTGCCCGTCGGATACAGGTCAGGGTCTCCAGGACGACCCGTTCCCGGTCGATCCACCCCTGGGCGGCGGCGGCCTCGATCTGGGCGTACTCCCCGGAGACCTGGTAGGCGCTGACCGGCACCGGCGACTCGGCGGCGACCGCCCGCACCACGTCGAGATAGGGCAGTGCCGGTTTGACCATGACGAGATCGGCGCCTTCCTCGATGTCGAGACGGACCTCACGCAACGACTCGGTGAGATTCGCCGGATCCTGCTGGTAGGTGGTCCGGTCGCCGGTGAGGGTCGACTCGACCGCGTCCCGGAAGGGGCCGTAGTAACCCGAGGCGTACTTCGCGGCATAGGCCAACAGGATCGTGTCGGTGTGTCCGGCCTCGTCCAACGCCGTCCGGACGTGACCGATCTGGCCGTCCATCATGCCGGACAGGCCCAACACGTGGGCTCCCGCCCGGGCCTGGGCGATCCCCATGGCGGCATAGCGTTCGAGGGTCGCGTCGTTGTCGACGACCTGACCGCGCCGTGGGTCTTCGCGGAGGAGTCCGCAGTGCCCGTGGTCGGTGAACTCGTCGAGGCACAGGTCGGCCATGACGACGATGTCGTCGCCGACCGTGTCACGGACCCGGTTCAAGGCCACGTTGAGCACCCCGTCGGGGTCGTCGGCCCCCGACCCGCGGGCGTCCCGCCGTTCCGGGACCCCGAAGATCATGACCCCGCCGAGGCCGAGGTCGACCGCCTCCTGCACCTGGGTCAGCAACGAATCCATCGAGTGTTGACTCACCCCGGGCATGGAGGCGATCGGCGCGGCCTCGGCCGCGCCCTCCCGGACGAAGAGCGGCAGGATCAGATCGGCCGGGTGCAGCCGGGTCTGGGCGACCAGGCGGCGCACGGCCGGGCTCTGTCGGAGCCGACGGGGACGGATCGTCAGCGGGGCGGCCTCGGACATCGGTTCTCCGTTCGGAAGGGTCCGCGCCGGGCACGGACGCGTGCTGAGGATCAGGACCGGCGGCGGCGCCGGGTGTTCTTCTCGCTGGGCCGGACGAGTCGTTCCCCAGCTTCCTGCGCGGCCTTGGCCCGTTGGGTGCCATAGGTCGCCAAGGCGGCCACCAGCGATGCCGCGCTGGGTTCCGGTGCGACGACCGAGACGGTCAGGCCGTGTTCCTGCGCGGTGGCGGCCGTGGCCGGTCCGATACAGGCGACGACGGTGCTGGCGTGCGGTTTACCGGCGATCCCCACGAGGTTGCGGACCGTCGACGAGCTGGTGAAGAGCACCGCGTCGAAGTCACCCTTCTTGATGGCCTCGCGGACGGGTGCCGGCGGTGGCGCGGCCCGCACGGTGCGATAGGCGGTGACATCGTCGACCGCCCAGCCGAGTTCCTGGAGCCCGGCGACGAGGACGTCGGTGGCGATATCGGCCCGGGGCAGGAAGACCCCGTTGATCGGGTCGAGGTCGGCGTCATAGGCAGGCCAGTCCTCGAGGAGACCGCGGGCGGACTGCTCGCCGCTGGGGATCAGGTCCGGTTCCAGGCCCATCGCGCGCAGGGCGTCAGCGGTGACCCCACCGACGGCGGCGATCTTCAGACCGGCGAAGGCCCTGCTGTCCAGCCCTCGTTCGGCAAATTTCTCCTTGACGGCCCGGACGGCGTTGACCGACGTGAAACCGACCCATTCGTACCGACCGGTGACCATGCCTTCGATGGACTTGTCCATCTGAGCCGGGGTGCGCGGCGGTTCCACGCTGATGGTCGGGACGATCTCCCCGACAGCTCCGTAACACTGGAGTTCGGCCATCATCGAGCTGGCCTGGGCCTTCGTCCGCGGCACCAGGACCCGCCAGCCGAAGAGCGGCAGCGACTCGAACCAGCTGAAGGCTTCCCGGTCGGCGACTCCGCCGCCGACGACGGCGACCTGAGCGCCGGGCACCCGTCCGGTCCGCAGCAGTTTGACCGCTTCACCGAGAGCCACGACGGTGGTGCGCTGCTCGGTGGTGCTGCCGTTGGCGACGAGCGCGACGTCGGTGTACGGGTCACGCCCTTCGGAGAGGGTACGTTCCAGACCGGTAGCGATGTCCTCCGGTTCGCCCATGATGGTGACGGCCAGATCGTCCGAACCGGCGACCGACCAGGTCGTGGTGTCGGAGACCCTCGAGATGACCAACGAGGCCGGGGTGCCGGCGCTCGCCCAGGGGATCCCGGCGTAGGTGGGAACGGCGGTGGCATAGCTGACACCGGGGACGACCTCGACGGCCAGGCCTGCCCCCAGGCAGGTGGCGAGCTCGGCACGGAGGGTGTCCGCGAGCCCGGAGGCTCCGTCCATCAGTCGGACGACGACGGCTGAACCGTCCTCGTCGGTGGGCTTTCGGGCGACCTCGCGGACGAGACTTCCTAGAAGTTCGGCAGCGTTCTCCCCCAGGACTTCCGGGGCCTCGACGATCCGAACGCCCGCGCGGGCGTGTCGGTCGACGATGGAACGCGGGGTGCCCTTGTCGAGAATGATGACGTCGGCCTGCGCGACCAGGTCTGCTCCACGGACGGTCAGGAGGCCGGGCGCTCCCGGTCCTGTCCCGACGAAGGCGACGCGGGCCAGCGCGTCATCGGCCGGTGGCGTGCTTTGGCGGCTCAAGGATGATGCTCCTGCGGTGCGGTCGTGAAACGGTCGGCGCCTTCGTCGAGTAATCGACAGGCCAGATCGGCACCGATTTCCACTGGGTAGAGAGGCGATCCGTCAAGACTGCGCCGTATATTTTCACGGCCGTCCACTGTTCCCACGAACGCTGTCAGACAAAGACTGGTTCCCGATGGGGTAGGGACGATCTGCGCGTGTGCACCGATCGGAGCCGTGCAGCCGGCTTCGAAAGTTGCCAGGAGGCTGCGTTCGGCCTGGACACAGGCACGACTGTCCGGATCGTCGAGGGCTTCGACAGCTTGAATGATATCGCTTCGGTCAGAACGACATTCGACGGCGAGTGCACCTTGCCCGGGGGCTGGGATCATGTCGTCGACCTCGAGCACGTCGGTGACGACCTCGAGGCGCCCCAGCCGGGCCAGGCCGGCCCGGGCGAGAACAACCGCATCGCAGGCTCCCGAGGCGACCTGGCCGATCCTGGTGTCGATATTCCCCCGGATGGCCTTGACCTGCAGATCAGGTCGTAGGGCGAGCAGTTGGGCCGCTCTGCGCGGGGAGCCCGTTCCCACGACGGCTCCGGCGGGGAGCGCGGACAGGGCCAGCCCGTCGCGGGCGACCAGTACGTCCCGCGGGTCCTCCCGTTCGGGGACCGCGGCGACGACCAGACCCGGCTCCTCGGCCGAGGGGAGATCCTTCAGCGAGTGCACGGCCAGGTCGACGCGTTCTTCCTGGAGCGCGCGCCGGATGGCGGAGGCGAAGACTCCTGTTCCGCCGATCTGGGTGAGCGGTGCGTCGTTGACATCGCCTTCGGTGACGACGAGTCCGAGTTCCACCTCGTGGCCGCGGGCGCGGAGCAGATCCGCGACCCATTGTGCCTGGGTGGTGGCCAGTGCGCTGCGACGTGTGGCCAGTCGCAGAGGTGTCCTCACGCCAGGCCTCCCTTCTCCGGGGGTGTGGACACGGCCGCGACCTCGTAGGGGTCGAGGTCGAAGAGCTCGCGTAGGGCGTGTGCGTAGTCGCTGGGGTCGGCGGTACCGGTGAGTTCCTTGACCCGCACGGTCGGCGTGTGCAGTAGTTTCTCGACGACGCGGTGCATCGCCAGACGCACCTCGTCCTGTTCCGATCGGTCCAGGCCCGGCAGCCGGGAGTTGAGCCTGGTGAATTCGCCCTGGAGCACCTCTTGGGCCCGGGCCCGCAGTGCGGCCACGGTCGGCGCGACCTCGAGGGTGCGCCGGTGGGCGAGGAAGGCGGCCACTTCCGCGGTGACGACGTCCTGGGCCTCGGCGACCGCTCCTGGGCAGTCGGGTGCTGCGGTCATGATCTCGCCGAGGTCGGCCAGGGCGTGGACGACGACTCCGGGGGTCGAGGCCACATCCGGGTGTACGTCGCGGGGCAGGGCCAGGTCGACATAGGCCTGGGGCCGGTGGCAGCGTGCCGCGGAGGCGGTGAGTACCTGTTGGGTGTCGAGGACGTAGCCGACGGCCCCGGTGCAGGAGATGACGATATCGGCCTCGGCGAGCACGCGGCCGAGGCTGGCGACGGTCTCGGCCCGGCCCGAGGTGGCCACGGCCAGGCGTTGGGCGCGTTCGTGGGTGCGGTTCACGACCACGAGGTCACGGCAGCCCATCCGGGAGACGGTGGTGGCGGCGAGGCTGCTCATGGCACCGGCGCCGAGGACGAGCACGCAGGCCTCGGACAGGTCTCCGACGTGGGCGGTGGCGGCTCCGACGCCGGCTTCGACGAGGGAGGGTCCGGCTTTGTCCAGACCGGTGTCGGTGTGGACTCGTTTGGCGACCCGTAGCGCCTGTTGGACGAGGGCGTTGAGGACCGGTCCGGCGTGGCCGACGTCCTGTGAACGGCGCAGGCTGGTGCGGAGCTGGCCGAGGATCTGGGCTTCGCCGACGGCCATCGAGTCGAGACCGGAGGCGACGGAGAACAGGTGTGCGATGGCCCGTTCCTCGTAGTGGACGTAGAGGAAGTCGGTGAGTCGTTCGCGTTCGATGCCGGTGGCGTCGACGAGGCATTGGCCGATCTCGGTCAGTGCGCCGTGGAAGGTCGTGGCCTCGGCGTAGACCTCGAGCCTGTTGCAGGTGCCGAGGACGATGACTTCGCGGATGTTCTCGCAGGCCGCCAGCGCGGTGGCGAAGGTCTCTTGTTCGCTCGCGTCGAGGGCGGCTTCTTCCAGCACGGTCATCGGTGCGCTGCGGTGCGAAAGACCGATCGCGAGCAGGCTCATACCGTCACCTCCTCGCTGTGAGCGTGGAAGGCCAGGATCTGAAGTTCGTTGGCCAGGTCCACCTGGCGCAGATGTACGCCCGGCGGTTCGGGGAGGACCGTCGGTGCGAAATTCAGGATACCGGTGACTCCGGCCTCGACGAGCCGTGTGCAGACCTCGTCGGCGACGTCCTCGGGGGTGGCGATCACGGCTAGGACAGGGGCATAACGGGAGATGACGCGGGGAATCTCTTGTGCTGCATGAACTTCCACCCCTTCGACCCGAGTTCCGATGAGCGCGGGATCGGAGTCGAAGAGAGCCACGATCGCGAATCCCCTGCCGTCCAGTCCGGGGTAACGGACCAGGGCCTTCCCCAGGCGGCCCGCGCCGACGATGACCACCGGCCAGGGGTGGCTCAGGCCGAGCGCGTGGGCGATGTGCCCGGCGAGTCCGGCGGTGTCGTAGCCGACCCCCCGGACTCCGTAGGAGCCGAGCAGCGAAAGATCCTTGCGCACCTGCGCCGAGCTGACCCCGGTGGCCGCGGCCAGGTCGCGGGAGGAGACCGATCGGGTCCCCCGGTCGATGAGCTTGCCCAGGACATGCAGGTAGTCAGGAAGCCGGGCGATCGTCGCCTCCGACATGCCCCGGCGTGCGGCGATCTCATCGGACACGAGTGCACCGGCTCCTTGTCGCACAGGGTAGGGACAGTTCACGATAGGCGTTTCGAGGTAGCCGATCCAAACGAGACCGTTCTCCTCTTTATTACATTTCAGATACCGACACTAGACGGCTTCTCACTTCGGCCTCGGTAACAGAGCCGATGAGAATTACCGACAGCACCACCCCGTTCGACTCCGTTAAATTCCTTCAAGTCGGCCCGGGCAGGCCACTCTCAACGGGCCAAGGCCTCCCGGAGAAGGCTCTCGTCGACCCGTAGACGACACACCACGACGTCGTCCACCAGCACCAGGGGCACCTCGTCCCACCATGCCGGATCGGCAGCACCGCTCTCGGTCAGATCGCATTCCGACCAACCGACCCCGGCCGTTCCGGCCACCTCCCGCACCACCTCACGCGCCAGATCGCACAGATGGCAGTCCGGGATCGACATCAGGACAACCCGCGGACGACGGTCACCCACCGACATCGACACCAGGACCCACCCCTTCTCAGAAGAAGGCCGGACCACGCCGGGCCAACAGGCTGTACAACGTACGCTGCACCGTCTCGCGCACCTGGTCGGTCAGGTCGAGGACGAGGATCGGGTCGTCGGCCGCCTCCGGACCGTACCGGTCGGTGGACAGAGGACGACCGAACTCGATGATCCACTTGCTCGGCAAGGGCACCAGCCCCAACGGACCGAAATGCGGGAACAACGGCGTCACCGGAAAATACGGAGTGCCCAGGGCCCGGGAGAGCGCCGGCAGATAACCCAGGATCGGGTAGATCTCCTCGGCACCCACGATGCTGCACGGGATGATCGGTGCACCGGACCGCAAGGCCGAGGCCACGAAGCCTCCCCGACCGAAACGTTGCAAACGGTACCTGTCCTGGTAGGGCTTCCCGATGCCCTTGAAACCTTCCGGCCACACCCCGACGATCTCTCCTGCGCCGAGCAGCCGCTCGGCATCGGTGGGATTGGCCAAGGTGCTCCCGAACCGGCGGGCCAGCTCACCGGCCACCGGCGAGGCGAAAAGCATGTCGGCCCCGAGCATCCGCAGATGCCGACGGGCCGGGTGCTCGTCGTGCACCGCCAACTGGGTCATCAACGAATCCAACGCGATCGTCCCCGAATGATTCGCCACCACCAGGGCCCCGCCCTCGTCCGGCAGATGATGCACCCCGCGGACCTCGACCCGGAACCAGGAACGGTAGAGCGGACGCAGCATCGGCAGAAAGACGTGCTCGGTGAAGTCCTCGTCGAAACCGAACTCGTCGACGGTGAACTCCCCGGTGATCCGACGACGCAGAAAGGCCAGGGTGTCCGCCACCCGGTCGTCGACCTCACCCTCGGGGAAACCGGCCTGACGAGCCGCCCACCTCAACCCGGAGACGAGGGCCTGGACCGCGGCCGCCACCTCGCCCGCACCGGGCGCCCCGTCCCGTCCCTGCGAACCCGCTCCGGTCGTCATCCCTGGTCTTCCTCCTGCCGGGCCGCCGCCCCGTCCGTCCCCGTCCTACCGTCACCGGCGGTCCGCCGCCCCGTCGCCGCGACCACAGCGGCACTCATCGCCGCCGCCCACTCCCGGGCCGCCCGCACCGGCGGCACCGGCGGCGGGAAGGACTGCACCGCCTCGAGGAAGGCCTCGCGGGTGGAGTGCCGCGGGATGAACCCCAGGTGTTCCCGCGCGCGGGAGACATCCATCACCCGCCCGTACCTGAGATAGTTGACATCCGTCGCATCGAAAGGGACGAACCAGTCGCTGTGTCCCAACCGGTTCAACGGCAGGCCCGACCGGGTGGGCACCGGAACGAAGGCCCGCCCGGACAGGGCCACCGCCTGCAACAAGGTGATGATGCCCTCGCCGGCCACATTCACCACGCCCGCAGCCGGACCGACCACGGCGGTGATGATCGCGGCGACGGCGTCGTCCTCGTGGAGGAACTGGAGCCGGGCGTTGTATCCCAACGGAACCGGGACCACCGGAAGAGCGAGATAGTCGAGCAACGGCGAGGACATGTGCGGTCCGACGACATGGGCCAGGCGGAGCACCGTCCCCTCCAGATCCGGACGGCGACGACGCGCGGCGCGCAGATAACCCTCGACCTCCAGCGCATCCCGCACCCCGCCGGTCGAGCGCACCCGTGAGGAGGTCTGGTCCTCGGTGAACAGGGCCGGATCCCGGGGAGAAGCCCCATAGACGGCACAGGTCGACTTCAACACGATCCTGGACAGTCCGGCGGCCTGCTGGCAGGCGGCGAACAGCTGCATGGCCCCGAGGACATTGGCCTCCTTCTGGGAGGCCCGGGCCCCGCCTCGGGTGGTGTTCGTGGACAACGACAGATGGACGACGGTGTCGATCCGGGCCTGTTCCAGCAGGCGGGCGACGATGGGATTGCGGACATCGGCCCGGACGAACTCGGCGCGGCCCAGCTCCTCCCGGGGCGGGATCATGTCGAGACCGATCACCTTGGAGACGTCGTGGCGCAACGCCAGCCCTCGCGCCACCCGGGCGCCCAGATGCCGACTGACACCGGTGACCAGTACGGCCCGTGCCATCGCACACCTCCTCAGCTCGTCGCCTGATCCTAAGCGTCGCAAAGGGATTCCAGAGCGCTGAAGAGGGGTGATCCCTACGGGACCAGATGACGACGAAGCCCGCATCCACTCCGGATGCGGGCCATCATCGACCTGTGCGCCGCACGGGCGCCGTGGTCACTTCTTGTTACGACGCTGGTGACGCGTCTTGCGCAGCAGCTTGCGGTGCTTCTTCTTCGCCATCCGCTTGCGGCGCTTCTTGATCACAGAGCCCATGAGTGGTCCTTTCAGAACGATCCCAAAAAGCGTACTCCCCCCGCCGCATCGTGCGGAAATCGCCGACGGACCTTCATGAAGGAATCACGCAGAACCTGTTCGCCCGAGGTCGGCGGCCGGCGCACACCACGGGACGGACAGCCGTGCGGCCCCGACGGCGACGTCCACCGCCGCCTGTCACCACCGCACCAGGCACACCATAACCGTGCCCGGGCCGCGGCACGAGGAACTCCTCACCCCGAGCTACGACAGATCCGGAACGGTCACGCCGCCGGATGCCGGTCTGCTCCACCCGCGCGACCGAACGACCCGGTGACCGGCCACCGCATTGGTTCAGTCGTACCAGATGTCCAGTCCCATCCCCGGGAAGACCGCCTCCCTCGTCGCCATCACCGCCCGGTCGACGCTGTTCTCCGGGTCGAAACCCGTCTCCCAGGAGGACCACCAGAGACGGCCGTCCTCCGAAGCACCGTCCCCCATGAACCTCGGCGCCTCCTGACCCGTCCGCCCCCGGACGTAGTCCGCCCACTCCCGGGGAACGGGCTCGGTCACCGGCAGCGGCCGGTACTGGGCGGCAGCCACCAGATAGGTCCAGGTCCGAGGCACCACCCCGACGATCTCGTATCCCCCGCCGCCGACGGCCACCCACCGTCCACCGCACAGTTCGACAGCCAGATCACGCAATGACTCGATCGCGACCCGCTGGGCGTCCACCGACAAGGACAGATGGGCCAACGGGTCGCGGGCGTGCGAGTCGGTGCCGTGCTGGCTGATCAGGATCTGCGGACCGAAAGCCCGCAGCACCGCAGGGACGACGGCGTGGAAGGCCCGCAACCAGGGAAGGTCGCCCACCCCGGGAGGCAGCGCCAGATTGACCGCCCCCGTCGGTGCGCCCGGGCCCCCGGTGTCCGCGGCGAAACCCGTCCCGGGGAAGAGCACCGCACCGGTCTCGTGCACCGAGACGGTCAGCACCCGGGGATCGTCCCAGAACATCCGTTCCACCCCGTCACCGTGATGGGCGTCCACATCGACATAGGCCACTCGTTCGGCCCCGTGGTCGAGCAGCCAACGGATCGCGGCACCCGCGTCGTTGTAGACGCAGAAACCCGAGGCCGAATCGGGCATCGCATGATGCAATCCCCCGGCGAAGTTCACCCCGTGCCGGTACTCCCCCTCCCAGACCCCCCGCGCCATCGCCACCGTCCCCGCAGCGATCCGGGCACTGACCTCGTGGATCCCGAGGAAGGCCGGGTCGTCCTCGGTGCCCAGCCCGAAGGCCCCCCGGGCTGTGGTCGGATGAGCGGAAGCCTGCTTCACCGCCTCGACGTACTGCGGGGTGTGGACCGACAGGAGCAACTCGTCCGGGGGGACGTCCGGGGCGACCAGGCACACCCCCTCGTGGTCCAGCAGGCCGAATTCCCGGCACAGCCGCGCGGTCAGGTCCAGCCTCAGCGGATCCATCGGGTGGCCGGCGCCGAAGTCATAGCCGGTCAGACTTTCGTCCCACACGATCCCGGTGCGCGCCATATCCGCACGCTACTGGCGAAATCGCCCTCCCGGAAGCATCCGGGCCGTGCCGGACGAAGCGGTTCGTCCCGACACGCACCGGGCCGCCCGCACCGCCCAGACCCCTAGCTCAGACTGAGCACGAGCGCGATCTCCTCCTCGCTCTCGTCGGTGGTCTCCCGGTTCATCGGACGTCGTTGCTCACTGGGTCGGAAACCCCGCCCGGTGGCGAAGCCCACGCCGCGGGCGTTCTCCGTGCCCACCCAGTACACGAGGTGGTCGTACCCCCGGGCCTTGGCCTCGCGGATCGCGTCCTGCAGGAGCACCGTGGCCACGCCCTGCCCCCGCAGTTCGGCCGTCACCCACATCCCGAAGATCTCCGCCGACTCCTCGAACTCCTCGTCGGCCTGCCGCAAGGACAGGATCCCGACGTCCTTCCCTCCGGTGGAGGCGACGAGACGTTCCGCCCGACGCATCCGGGCCCGCCACAGTTCCTCGTCGTAGTTCTTCTCCTCCGCGAAGGATTTCACGAAGGCCTCCGGTGATTCGGCCAGGGCCGTCAGTCGCAGATCGCGATAGGTCGTCCACTCCTCCTCGGAGAGACGGCGCACGGTGGTCTCGATCATCCATCAACCCTTCCGTATCCGGGCTCGGGCTGCTGACCGGCATGAACCGGAGCCCGGCACGTGACATGAACACGGTAACAACGTCGTTCCCGCCGAGTGCGGAATCTGTGGCCCGGCGACAGCGGCCACATCTGGATGGTGACCGCCCCGCCGGGAAAGGGCAAGCCTTCAGGACCCGAGCTCGCCGGCGCGTCGGGTAGCGGCCTCGACCGCGTCGACGACGGCCACCCGGAAGCCACCGGCGTCCAACGCCCGTAGCCCGGCCGCGGTCGTCCCGCCCGGGCTGGTCACCTGTTCCCGCAGCAAGGCGGGATGTCCACCCTGCTGACGTAGCAGGCTGGCCGCCCCGTACAAGGTCTGCACGGTCAGCTCGGTGGCGACCGCGCGCGGCAATCCCTGCACCACTGCGCCCTCGATCATGGCCTCGACCAGCGCGAACACATAGGCCGGGCCCGAGCCGGACACCCCGGTCACCATGTCCTGGTACTTCTCCGGGACGGTGAGCACCGAACCGCACCAGGAGAGCAGCTCCTGGGCCCGGTCGATCTGCCCGGCGCTGCACTCCTTGCCGGGGGAGAGCACCAACATGCCTTCACGCACCACCACAGGGGTATTCGGCATGACCCGGATCACCGCGGTGCCCTCGGGCAGTTCGCTCTCCAAGGTGTCCAAGGTCACCCCGGCCGCGACGCTGATGACCAGAGCCCCTTCGGGCAGCTGGTCGCGGATCTCCGAGAGCACGGAGGAGACGACGTCCGGTTTCACGGAGATCAGGACGACCTCGGCGTCGGAGACCGCACGGGCGTTGTCGGTCACCGACACCTTGAGTTCGTCGGTCAACCGCCGTCGGCAGTCGTCGTCGAGGGTGCTGGCGGACACCTGTTCCGGCTGGAAGGCACCTGCGTCGAGGAGTGCGGACAGGATGGCCGTGCCCATCACCCCTGCCCCCAGAACGGCGAGTCGAGTCATGGACGCTTCCTTTCGCTGTCGCTGTCCCGTGCGGGACAGGCCGGGTGGGCGGTCCACCCGGGGTCGTGCCCGGGGCTACCGGGCGAAGGTCGCTTTCAACAGGTCGCCGACATTCGTGGGGTCGTCGGCGACCCGGGAGATCAGGTAGGCGTACCAGTCCTCACCGAAGGGAACGTAGACCCGGCACCGGTCCCCCCGGTCGCCGATGATCGCCTGGGTCTCCGGGCGGACGCCGTAGCGGATCTGGTACTCGTACTGGTCACGTGGCCGGTCGAGGTAGCGGGCGAGGGCATCGGCGATGTCGATCAATCGGACGTCCTGAGTGGCGACCACCGGCGTGCCCGGCTGGGCCATCAGCACCTTGAGGCCGCGGACGAAGGCCCGGTCCACTTCGGCGGCGTGCCGGAAGCGGTCGCTGCCCGAACCGGCCGGTCCTTTCCACAGACGTACTCGTTGGCCGGCCTGCTCGCGCACGTCCGACTCGGTCCGACGTAGCGCGGCCTGCAGGCTGACCCCGATGCCGGGGAAGTCCTCCCGCAGGTCGGCGACCATCTCCAGGGTGAGGTCGACGGTCTCGGGATGGTGGGTCTCGACGGTGACCAGTGCCCCCACGTTGGCGGCATCGCGGCAGATCCTCCGGGCGTGCCCCAGGGCCAGGGCAGCCCCGTCCGAGCCCAGTTCCATTCCGAGGGCGGCGGGTTGGAAACTCACTTCGCAGCGTCCCCCGGAGGTCAACCCGGCTGCGCCCAGCCTGCGCAGGAGCTTGCGATAACGCTTGGCGTTGTACTTCGCCCGTTCCTCGCTGTCGATCTCCGAGTGCAGAGAGGTCAGGCACACGTATCGACGTTTGAAGGTCAGCTCCGCCGCGGCGTCGACCGCCGAGCCCAGGGACTCACCGGCCACATACCTGTTGACGATCTCGTGCCCCATCGTGGGTGCTTCCACGAAGCGGCGCAGCCGTCCTTCCCTGGCCACCCGGCGCAGTGATGCGGACAGGACTGCCTTGGCAGCAGGCATTTTCTCGGGGCCCCCTTCGCGACGGTTCTCTCATGGAACAGACGGTCGACTCTCGGGTCCGCATCCGCTCGGCCCCGTCGACCGGGGAATGCCCGAAGCGGAATATGTCAACGAATCGTCAGCCGCGGCAATAAGTGTCGAGGACGACTATAGGTGGGCGGCCGAGCTTCAGCCGCGTAGGTGCCTCCGGGTAGCCCGTCGCGACAGACGGTCCATCCGCCGTTCGCGTCGACGGGCGGCGCCGGCTCTCATGGTGGTGAGCCGCTGATGGTGCGGATGGGGGTGGACGATGTGGGGGGTCGGCGGATGTCCCAGGTGCAACCGGGCATAGGCCAGGGATTCCATCAGGTCCGCCTCCCGTGCGGTCGGCCCCAGTTTCCGGGTGCTGACCTCGAGACAGACCACGCCGGTGAAATCCGTCTCGGACAGCCTGGCGAGGAATTCGTCACAGGGCTGGCTGCCCCGTCCGGGGACGAGGTGTTCGTCTTTGAAGGATCCGGAGCCGTCGGCGAGATGGACGTGGCTCAGCCGCGCGCCCAGGGCCTCCTGCATGGCCAGGGCGTCGCTGCCTGCCGTCGCGGTGTGCGACAGGTCGAGGGTGACGTGGTCGTAGGGCTGTGGAACCGGGTCCCAGTCGGGGAGATAGGCCTGGACGTCGGTGTTGCGGGCCCGCCAGGGGAACATGTTCTCCACCGCGAGCACCATGTCGGTGCTGTCCTCGCGTTCGGCGATGCCGTCGGCGAAACCTGCGGCGTAGTCGCGTTGCCAGCGGAAGGGTGGGTGCACGACCACGGCTTCGGCGCCGACCTGGTGGGCCAGTTCGATCGACCGGTCCAGTTTCGTCCACGGGTCGGTGGTCCCCCATACCCGTTGGGTGACCAGCAGGCAGGGGGCGTGGACGGACAGGATGGGCATCCCGTAGGTCTCCGACCAGCTACGCAACAGGTGGTGGTTCTGGGTGAGCGGATCGCCGAGCACCATGACCTCGATCCCGTCGTATCCCAGGCGGGCCGCCGTCTCGAAGGCGGCTTCCGTGCCGAGGGGGTAGACCGAGGAGGTGGACATCGTCACCCGGATGGCGTGTCCGTCCGGGGCACTGTTCATGTGTGCCAGCGTATCGACGACGGTCGGCTCTCCGAGGTGCCCTTCGTGGAGCGGGCGATCTGTGCGGGTCAGAGGTCAGGGTGCGGGGATGAGGTCGAGTGCCTGGAGGATGACTCCTTCGCGGAGTGCCCAGGGGCAGACGTCGAGGCGTTCGATGTCGACGATGTCCATGACGGCTTCGATCACCAGGGCTCCGGCGAGCACCTGGCGGCAGCGTTCTTCCGAGACTCCGGGCAGGCTGCGACGTTGTGCAGCGCTCATCGAGGCCAGGCGGGGCACCAGCGCGTGGAGGTCGTCGCGGGCCAGGCTGCGGCGTACGTAGGGGCCGTCCGCGCTGGGGGCGGCCCCGCACATCCGGGCCAGGGATCGGATGGTCTTGGAGGTGCCGACGTAGCGGTCGGGGCGGCCCACCTTGGTCAGGTCCCTCATGACTCGGGCGACTTCGGTGCGGATGTCCTTGCGGACCTCGCGGACGGTTTCCGGGGTCGGCGGGTCGCCGACGAGTCGTTCGCGGGTGAGTCGTCCGGCGCCCAGGGGAAGGGACAGGGCGACGTCGGGGTCTTCGTCGATGCCGGCGGCCAGTTCGAGTGATCCGCCGCCGATGTCGACGAGCATGAGACGTCCGCTGGACCAGCCGAACCAGCGTCGGGCTGCGAGGAAGGTCAGTCTGGATTCGTCTTCGCCGGGGAGGACCTGGAGTTCTACGCCGGTGTTTTCCTTGACGGCGGAGAGGATCTCGTCACCGTTGGGGGCTTCCCTGATGGCGCTGGTGGCGAAGCCCATCAGGGTTTCGATGCCCCAGTCCTCGGATTTGGCGGCGCATTCCTGGACGAAACGGATCAGGGTGTCCTGGCCGTACTGGCTGATCTCGCCGTTGTCCTCGGTGTGTTCGGAGAGGCGCAGGGTCAGTTTGTAGGAGGAGGCGGGGAAGGGGTGTGCTCCCCAGTGTGCGTCCACGGCGAGCAGGTGGACGGTGTTGGATCCGACGTCGATGACACCCATGCGCATGTGAGCAGGCTAGCGCGAGTGGGGTGGTGGCCGATATCGCTGTGGTGGTCGGTGGTCGACACACACTGAGACCATAATGATTCTCATGTCCATGATTGAGTCCGCCACCGATCAGGCCGACCGCGCCTCCACCGCACCCCTCCCCGTCACCGTCCTCTCCGGATTCCTCGGATCAGGCAAAACAACCCTGCTCAACCACGTCCTGGCCAACCGGGAAGGCCTGCGCGTCGCGGTCATCGTGAACGACATGAGCGAGGTGAACATCGACGCCACCCTCGTCGCCGACGGAGGAACCCTCTCCCGCACCGAAGAACGCCTCGTCGAACTCACCAACGGATGCATCTGCTGCACCCTGCGGGACGACCTGCTCGACGAAGTCGGCCGGCTCGCCGAAGAAGGCCGCTTCGACCACCTGCTCATCGAATCCTCCGGCGTCTCCGAACCCCTGCCGGTCGCCGCCACCTTCGCCCTGGAGAGCGACGACGGCTCCACCCTGTGGCAGCGCGCCCAGCTCGACACCATGGTCACCGTCGTCGACGCCACCAGCTTCCTGACCGAAGTCGCCCGCGCCGACGACCTCCTCGAACGCGGACTGGACCAGCACGAGAGCGACGACCGCACCATCTCGGCACTCCTCATCGACCAGGTCGAATTCGCCGATGTCATCCTGTTGAACAAGACCGACCTGGTCGAGACCGCCGAGGCCGACCGCCTCGAGGCCACTCTCCGTCGGCTCAACCCCCTGGCCGAGGTCATCCGGACCACCCACTCCCGGATCGACGTCCACGACATCGTCGGGGCGCGGCGCTTCGACCTCGAACGCGCCCAGCAGGCCCCCGGCTGGGTGGCCGAGCTCAACGGTGACGAGCACATCCCCGAGACCGAGGAGTACGGCATCTCCTCCCTGGTCTTCCGGTCGCCCCGCCCCTTCCATCCCGGGCGGCTCATGTCGCTCCTGGCCGATGATCTCGACGACGGACCCTACGGCCGGATCGTACGTTCGAAAGGCTTCTTCACACTGGCCAGCCGCCCGAGGGTCACCGGACTGTGGAGCCAGGCCGGCGGATCGGCCCGCTTCGACCCGGCAGGGGTCCGTGAGGAGGACGGCAGCGACGCCGAAGAACTGGTCTTCATCGGGATCGACCTGCAGGCCTCGGCGCTGCGTGAGCGCCTCGAGAGCTGCCTGCTCACCGACGACGAGCTGGCCCAGGCCCCCCAGGTCTGGACGTCCTACGAGGATCCCTTCCCGGTCTGGGAGGACACCGGTCTCGACGAACCCTGCGAACACGAGGACTGCACCGAACACGACGAGACCCCCTGCTGAGAGCGAGTGTCCTTCCCCTTCGTCGGCTTTTCCGGCCCGATGGCACAGCGCATAGAGTGATCAGATGCCCAGCCGCAGCATCTCCGGACCGGAAAGATCGGCGGAGACCCCGTTGGACCCGCCGAGGCTGTGGATCGAATTCCCCGATCCGGAGGGCGCCGAACAGCGCTTCCGTTGCGATCTGACCTGGTTGACCTCGCGGTACCGCTGCATCTTCGGTCAAGGCTGCCTGGGGATCGACGAGAACATCCCCGAGTACGGATGTTGCACCCTCGGCGCGCATTTCACCGATGCCGAGGATCTCGACCGGGTCCGGGCCGTGGTGGCCGAACTCGACGACCGGACGTGGCAGTTGCGAGGATCCGCGCCCGGGGACACCTGGTGGGAGGACGTCGAGGACGACGAGGGGACGGACGAAGAACCGGAGGTGAAGACCCGGGTGGTCGACGGGGCCTGTGTCCTGTTCAATCGGCCGGACCATCCGGCGGGCGCCGGCTGTGCGCTCCACCAGTACGCCCTGGCCCGGGGGATCGCCCCACACACCGTGAAACCCGATGTGTGCTGGCAGCTCCCGATCCGCAGGACCTATCGCACGATCACCCTGCCCGATGACACGAGTTATCTGGAGGTGAGCATCGGCGAGTACGACCGTCGCGGATGGGGCCCTGGCGGACACGACCTGGACTGGTACTGCACGGGTTCCCCCTTGGCCCATCGCGGCACCGTGCCCCTCTATCTCGGTGCCGCGGACGAGCTGATCGAGCTGATGGGGGAGCCCGCCTACCTGGTGCTCCGTGAGCAGTGCGAGGCCCACCTGTCGGCCGGATCGGGCGGGGTCGATGCCGGCGGACGTCCGCATCTCCCGTTGTCCGTGCATCCGGCCACGCGGGAAGCCTGTCGACCGTGAGTCTGTGGTCGACGCCGGGCCGGGCCTCCGACCTGGGACGCAGACTCCGTGCGGGGCGTTCCTGCGCGGCGATCCCCTCGCCGAACATCTGGGAGCATCCTGAGGTCTACGAGATCGAGAACCAGGCGGTGGATCCGGACGGGTTGATCCTCTCGGCGCTGTGTCGGCGGCATCCTCCGGCCGGTCGACACCTGCTCGACCTGGGCTGTGGAACCGGTTTCCATCTGCCGGTGTTCGCCGGGTTGGCCGGTCCGACGGGGCGGGTGACCGGCGTCGAGCCGCATCTCCCCTTGGTGGCGGCGGCCCGGCGACGGGTGGCGCTCGATCCGCAGGGGTCGGCGGCGGCTCCGATGTCGGTGCTCGTCGGTGCGGCTCAGGAGATCCCGCTGCCGGACGACAGCGTCGACATCGTGCATGCCCGATGGGCCTATTTCTTCGGCCCTGGCTGTGAACCCGGACTGGCCGAGGTGGCCAGGGTACTTAGTCCCGGAGGAACTGCTTTTCTGATCGACAATGACGCCACTCGTTCGACCTTTGGCAGCTGGTTCCGGCGCGAACATCCGAACTACGACCCCATTGCGATCGAAAGATTTTGGAAGCGTAGAGGATTCACAGCAGAGCAGATCACCATGCGCTGGCAGATGAACGATCGGGCAGACTTCGAAGCGGTCATCCGGATCGAGTTCTCCCCCCGCATCGCCGAGTCGATCCTCCAGGAATACCGCGGAGACGGCGTCGATTACGCCATCAACATATGGCATTCACGCTATTGACCCCCACAGCGCAGATATCACCCGATCCCCCGGGACCCCCACCACTGAAGTAAATTCCCCCGACCTCCGCCACCCCCTGGCGAAGCCCCACGACCTACAGTTCCGACAGGTCAATAACCCATCGATTCATCTTCACCGAAAGGCATTGCAGACAGAACCGAATTCAACCGTTCGGTAGCCCTGGTCACCTGCTCGAGGCCCCGGTCCGTCAGCGAGAAGATGCGCCGAGCAGGCCCCTGATCAGGCATTCCCCACTGGTAAGTGATCAGGCCGTCCTTCTCCATCTTCTTGAGCAATGGATACAGGGCACTGCTCTCGAGATCCCGGTAACCGACATTGCGGAGACGGGTCATGACGGCATTTCCGTCGTCTGGATATGTCACGAGAAGTCTCAATGTGACATAAGACAGAAAGACTCGCTCCCAACCTTCTGGATATTCGCCGGATTTCATAAACATCAGTAGATGACAAAGCAGTTTATGCGTCAAGACAGCTTAACTACACAACACTGCTTTTGCTTAATCCTTAGTGTGAGAATGGCATTCAGAGGCCGTCGGCGCACCGCGGACCACGCAGGAGGTTACCGTCCATCGCTCGGGGGCAACCACTCCCCCCACCGAAAGCTCCGCCCAACGCCTCGAGACCGCTGTCGGCTCAGCCCGCTAACCTCGGCGCCATGGCGAGAAGCACGGCAACGCGAGCAGCGAAGAATTCCCCGGGATACCGATGCAGCGAATGCGGATGGACCGGCGTGAAATGGGTCGGCCGATGCAGCCAATGCCAGTCCTGGGGAACCGTCGAGGAAATCGGACAGGTCACCGCCCACACCGCTCCCGCCACGAAACTCGACCGCCCCGCCCGCCCCATCGCCCAGGTCGACGCCACCCCGGCCCGAGCCCGATCCACCGGAGTCCCCGAACTCGACCGGGTTCTCGGCAAAGGCCTCGTCGCCGGAGCCGTCGTCCTCGTCGCCGGCGAACCCGGCATCGGCAAATCGACCCTGCTGCTCGACGTCGCAGCCCGCACCGCACGCGAAGGTCGACGGGTGCTCTACATCACCGGCGAGGAATCCTCCGCCCAGGTCCGGCTACGCGCCGAACGAATCGGCGCCCTCGCCGACGAGCTCTACCTCGCTGCCGAGACCGACCTGGGCGCCGCCCTCGCCCAACTCGAACGACTCCAACCCGACCTGCTCGTCGTCGACTCGGTGCAGACCATCGCCTCCTCCGAGATCGACGGATCAGCAGGCAATGTCTCCCAGGTGCGCGAAGTCGCCGCCAGTCTCATCGCGGCGGCCAAGAGCCGCGACATGTCGACCCTGCTCGTCGGCCATGTCACCAAGGACGGATCCATCGCCGGCCCAAGAGTGCTCGAACACCTCGTCGACGTCGTCGTCCAGTTCGAAGGAGAACGCCACAGCAGGCTCCGACTGGTCCGGGCGGTGAAGAACAGATACGGCCCCACCGACGAGGTCGGCTGCTTCGACCTGTCCGACACCGGCATCGAAGGACTCGCCGACCCCAGCGGACTCTTCGTGTCCAGCCGCGACCTCGTGGTCCCCGGCACCGCAGTCACCGTCACCCTCGAAGGACGACGACCCCTCGTCGCCGAGGTCCAGGCACTCCTCGCCCCCACCGGTGCCCCCGCCCCCCGGAGGACCACCTCGGGGCTGGAGTCCTCCCGCGTCTCCATGCTGTTGGCCGTGCTGGAACGACGGGCGAAACTCCCCGTCGGCAAGTGCGACACCTATGTGTCCACCGTCGGTGGCGTGAAAGTCACCGAACCCGCAGCCGACCTGGCCATCGCCCTGTCCATGGCCAGCTCAGTGCTCGACCGCCCCCTACCGGTGGGCACCATCGTGCTCGGCGAGGTCGGCCTGGCCGGAGAGGTCCGCGCCGTGAGCGGGGTGCCCCGCCGCCTCGCCGAAGCCCGCCGTATCGGATTCGAACGGGCCGTCGTCCCCACCGGCTCCTTCCGAGACGTCGACGGACGCGCCCGACGCGGAGCCCCACCGTTGAGCCCGGTCCCCTCCGGGTCCGGCGTCCCCGACGGCATGGCCGTGATCGAGGTGTCGGACGTACGTGAAGCAGCTCACCTGGTCTTGACCGAGCGGTAAAATCACCGAAGACATGCGCGGCGCGGGGGGCGTCACGGCAGCCGACGAAGGCTGGACCGGGGCGCATGCGCGGGGGTGGACCGCAGAGACGAGGAGATCCGTGGAGCGCACAGACGAAGAACTGCTGCGTCGTACCCTGGCCGCGGTCGCCCCCGGCACCGCACTGCGCGACGGCCTGGAACGCATCCTCCGAGGGCGCACCGGTGCCCTGATCGTCCTCGGACACGACCGGGTGGTCGAAGCCCTCTGCACGGGAGGCTTTCCCATCGACATCGAGTTCTCCGCCACCCGACTGCGCGAACTCGCCAAGATGGACGGCGCCGTCGTGGTCAACAACGACATCTCCCGCATCCTGCGAGCCGCCACCCAACTCGTCCCGGACGCCACCATCGAGACCAAGGAATCCGGCACCCGGCATCGCACCGCCGAACGAGTCGCCAAACAGACCGGGCTGCCCGTGATCTCGGTCAGCCAGTCGATGCGGACCATCGCGCTGTACGTCGGGCACCTCCACCAGGTCCTCGAAGCCCCGACCGAAGTCCTCTCCAAGGCGGACCAGGCCCTGGCCACCCTCGAGCGGTACAAGAACCGCCTGGACGAGGTCACCGCCACCCTCACCGCGCTGGAAGTCGAAGACCTGGTCACCCTGCGGGACGTGGCCCTGGTCGTCCAACGCCACGAGATGGTCCGACGCATCAGCGAGGAAGTCGCCGGATATGTCGTCGAACTGGGCACCGACGGCAGGCTGCTCTCCCTCCAGCTGGAGGAGCTGATCGTCGGCATCCGTGCCGAACGCGACCTGGTCACCGTCGACTACCTGCACGAGAAGGTCACCGGCGGCAAGGAGAAGGTCTTCAAGGACCTGTCCGCGCTCACCGCCTCCGAACTGCTCGACTTGTCCCAGATCGCCGCCGCCCTCGGACACCCCGACGACTCCGAAGCCCTCGACGAGGCGATCAGCCCCCGCGGGCAACGGCTCCTGTCGAAGATCCCCCGCCTACCCCGCGCCGTCGGCGAACGGATCCTCGAACACTTCGGCGGACTGCAGGCGCTGCTGCTGGCCGACCTGTCCGACTTCATGACCGTCGAAGGAGTCGGAGAGACCCGGGCCCGCAGCCTGCGGGAAGGCCTCTCCCGGATCGCCGAAGCGAGCATGTTGGAACGTTACGCGTGATACTCGGCGCCGTGAACATCTCGGCGACACGACACGACATCCTGCACTGGTACGACCGACACGCCCGCGACCTGCCCTGGCGGCGTCCCGCGTGCCCGCCCTGGGGCGTCTTCGTCTCCGAGGTGATGCTCCAACAGACCCCGGTCAACCGGGTCGAACCGGCCTGGCACGCCTGGATGGAACGCTGGCCGGACCCGGCCGCTCTCGCCGCCGAGGCACCCGGGGAGGCCGTACGGATGTGGGACCGACTGGGATACCCCCGGCGAGCGCTGCGACTGCACGCCGCCGCCACCGCGATGGTCGAGCACCACGACGGCCGGGTACCCGACACCGAGGAGCGCCTGCTGACCCTGCCCGGCGTCGGGGCCTACACCGCTGCGGCCGTCGCCGCCTTCGCCTTCGGACAGCGGGCCACCGTGGTCGACACCAACATCCGTCGGGTCCACGCCCGCCTGGTCACCGGGGAAGCACTGCCCCAGCCCTCGCTGACCCGGGCCGAGTCGGCGCTGGCCGCCACCCTGCTCCCCGAGGCTCCTGCAACCAGCGTGCGCTGGAATGTGGCCTGCATGGAGTTGGGGGCGCTGATCTGCACCGCCCGTACGCCTCGCTGCGCGCAGTGCCCGGTGAAGACCTCGTGCGCCTGGCAGCGGGCGGGCTGCCCGCCGTACACCGGGAAAGCCCACCGCGGCCAGGCCTGGGCCGGCACCGACCGGCAGGCCCGGGGCGCGCTGATGGCGGTGGCCCGGGCAGCCGCCGGCCCGGTCGACGCCGCCGACCTGCGCGCGGCCTGGCCCACGGACGACCTGCAACGGGAACGATGCCTGGTCTCCCTCGTCAGCGACGGACTGTTGGTCCCGGTCGGCGACGGACGCCACGCGCTGCCCTGAGCCTCCTGTCCCGCGCCGAAACTGGTTCGGCCACCTAAACTGACCTGGCTATGGTCATCGCAGCCCGCCCTTATCAGCGACTCCTCGTCGCCGGGTTCCGCCGCCATACCTCCTACCGCCTGGCCCTCCTCGCCGGAGTCGTCACCAATTCCTTCTTCGGGCTGATCCGCTGTGCCGTCCTGGTCGCCATGGCGGCGACCGCAGCTGCCACCGGATCGTCCGACCTGGGCGGGTATCAGGCCTCGGAACTGCTCGCCTACGCCTTCATCACCCAGGCCCTCCTCGGACCGGTGAACATCTGGAGCGGGACCGACCTGCGGGACAAGGTCCGTACCGGCGACATCGCCATCGACCTGGCCCGCCCCCTCGACGTACCGACGGCCTTCCTGGCCTACGGGCTGGGGTCCGCGCTGGCCTCGGTGATCCCCCGCTCCCTGCCGACCCTGCTGGTCGGGATGGCCGTGGTGGGGGTGCGCCTCCCCACGGAGCTGACGGTCTGGGCCGTCGGCCTGGTGTCGATGGCGCTCGCCATGACCGTCAGCTATCTGGCCCGCTTCCTGACGCAGTGCGCGGCTTTCTGGATCACCGAGACCCGCGGCCTGTTGAGCCTGTACGCCGGGGTGGCCGGGATCTGCTCCGGCCTGATCATGCCGTTGGCGGTCATGCCCGAGTGGCTGCAGCTGCTGGCGCGGGCCACCCCGTTCCCGTCGTTGATGCAGATTCCCGCCGACCTGTTGAGCGGTCGGGTCACCGGGATCGAGGCCGGTGCTGCGCTGGGCGTCCAACTGCTCTGGCTGGTGGGGCTGGCCGTGGCCGGCCGGTTGGCCTTCCGCGCGGGGACCCACCGTCTGGTGGTGGCCGGTGGGTGAGCAGGACGTGCCGAAGCAGCGAGGACCGTATGCGACGATCCTCGCCTCCCGGCTGCGCAGCCAACAGGTGTACGGGGTCTCCTTCACGCTGGATGTCGCGGCGAGCATGCTCTTCGGGCTCATCGAGTTCGTCGAGGTGTGGATCGTCTTCCACAATGTGCGTTCGCTGGGCGGGCTGTCCTTCGAGCAGGTCTGTCTGCTCTTCGGGATGTCGCACGGCGCCTACTCGGTCAGCCAGGTGCTCGTCGGCCACGTCGACTCCCTGCCGCTCTTCCTGCGTGAGGGCACCCTGGACGCCTTCTACCTGCGGCCCTTGTCGATCCTGGGACAGCTGATGACCAGTGAGATCGCCTTGCGCCGCCTGGGTTGGGTGACGGTGGGCGTCGGTGCCCTCGGGTACGGCCTGTCCGCGAATCCGATCGACTGGTCACCGGCCACGGTGCTGCTGCTCGTGCTCTGTCTGGTCAGCGGCATCGCCATCTTCTGCGGCATCTTCGTGGCGGCGGCGGCCTGCCAGTTCTTCCTGATCGACGGGGCGGAGCTGACCAGTGCCTTCACGTACGGCGGCCGTTATGCCTCGCAGCAACCGACGTCGATCTTCCCGCCGTACCTGGTGGGGATCTTCGTCCTGGCGGTACCGGTGGCCTTCACCGGTTATGTCCCCGCGTTGGCTCTGCTGGGCCTCGACGCGCCGGAGCAGCTCCCCTGGCTCCTTCCGGAGTTGGCCTGGGCTTCACCGCTGGTCGCGGCCTGGGTGTGGCTCGTGGTGGCCGGCCTGTGGCGGCTCGGCGTACGACACTATCAAGGAGGTGGCGGATGACCGAGCCGATCATCGTGACCGAAGGTTTGACCCGGGAGTTCGTCCGACGGACCCGGTGGGCGACCCGTCGCGAGGTGCTCCGGGCGGTCGACGAGCTGACGGTGGCGGTGTCCCCGGGCGAAGCGGTGGGGTACATCGGGGCGAACGGTGCCGGGAAGTCCACCACCATCAAGATGCTGACCGGCATCCTGACACCGACCTCCGGACGGGTGCGTACCTGCGGGTTGGATCCGCAGCGTTCCCGCAAGGACCTGGCCCGGCGGATCGGGGTGGTCTTCGGGCAGCGCAGCCAGCTGTGGTGGGATCTGCCGACCGGTGAGTCGTTCGCGATTCTCGGAGCGATCCATCGACTGGGGGCGACGGCCACCCGCGAGCGCACCGCGGAGCTGGTGGAGCGGCTGGAGATGGGCGATTACCTGGATCGGCCGGTGCGTCAGCTCTCGCTGGGGCAGCGGATGCGGGCCGAGATCGCAGCGGCGCTGGTGCATTCCCCGGAGTTGTTGATCCTCGACGAGCCGACGATCGGGCTCGATGTGCTGAGCAAGCAGCGGCTGCGTGAGTTCCTGGTGGCCGAGCGGGCCGCGCACGGTCGGACGTTGCTGTTGACCACGCACGACATGGGGGATATCGAGCGGTTGTGCGAGCGGGTACTGGTGGTCGACCGGGGGCGGCTGGCCTATGACGGGGATCTGCCGGGGTTGGCTGCGCGGGTGGGTGCCCGTCGGGTGTTGGTGGTCGATCTCGCCGCGCCGACTGCGGATCTGACCGGTATCGCCGACACCGAGCATCTGGGTTCGGAGGGTGGGGGGTTGCGTCAGCGGTTGGCTTTCGATTCGGCGAAGGTCTCCGCGGCGACGGTGCTGGCTGCGGTGGCCCGGCAGGCCGATGTCCGTGACCTGTCGATCGAGGAGCCGGATATCGAGGACGTGGTTCGGCGCGTCTATCTCGCCGACCGCTGACGCGGGGCCGGTCAGGGCGTTGTGGGACGCTGGTGGCACGTTCTTCCTCCGTGTCGGGCCGGTGACGAGGAGTGGTGACCGATGCAGATCCTGAACGGCAAGAAGGTGCCCTTGAGCGGCGCCGACGGGTTGACGGTGCTGCGGACGATCCCGCATCGGGATCGGCCGTGTGTGGGGGCCTGGTGTTTCGCTGATCATTACGGTCCGGCCCCGGCGGGCCCGGGCGAGCCGGGTCGGATGGATGTGCCGCCGCATCCGCATACCGGGTTGCAGACGGTGTCCTGGTTGTTCGAGGGGGAGCTGGAGCATCGGGACAGCAGCGGTGCGGTGGAGCGGGTGCGCCCGGGTGAGCTGAACCGCATGGCTGCGGGGCAGGGCATCGCCCATTCGGAGGTGTCGACGGCGGCAACGACGGTGTTGCACGGGTTGCAGCTCTGGGTGGTGTTGCCTTCGGCGGCGCGGGACCTGCCGCGTGGTCTGGTGCGGCATGTCCCCGATGCGGTCGCGCTGGCGGGTGGCGGTTCGGCTCGGGTCTTCCTCGGCGAGCTGATCGGAGTGGACCGGTCCCCGGTGACCATGGCGACGCCACTGCTGGGTGCCCAGCTTGATCTGGAGGCGGGCAGTCTGCTCACGCTGTCGCTCGATCCCCGTTTCGAGTACGGGGTGCTGGTCGATGCCGGGCCGGTGCGGGTGGACGGGGTGGAGGTGGCGCGCGGGGATCTGGCGGTGGTGGATGTCGGTGCGGAAACGCTGACCTTGGGTTCCGGTGACGAAGGGGGTGCGGGGGCCCGGGTGGTCCTGCTCGGTGGGGAGCCTTTCACCGAGGAGTTCGTGATGTGGTGGAACTTCGTGGGCGGCTCGCACGAGGAGGTCGCGGCGGCTCGTGAGCAGTGGAACGACCGGGACGGACGGTTCGGGGAGGTGCCCGGTTATCGGGGTGCGACGAGCTGGCTCCCGGCGCCGCCGTTGCCGTCGGCGAGGTTGCGGCCCCGGGGCGGGCGTGGTCGGCGGCCGTAGCCGTCTCCGTTTTCTGCTCAGAGAATGCGCAGCATCCGCGTATTGCCCAGGATGTTGGGTTTCACTCTTTCCAGGTCGAGGAATTCGGCGATGCCCTCGTCGTAGGAGCGGAGCAGTTGAAGGTAGACCTCGGGTTCGACGGCCTGCCCTTCGATGATCTGGAATCCGTGTCTGGCGAAGAAATCGACCTCGAAGGTCAGACAGAACACCCGGGAAACGCCGATAGCAACAGCGTCGTCGAGTAACCGAGAGACGAGGGCGCCACCGACACCTTGGCCAAGCGCATCGGATGCGACTGCAAGAGTGCGAATTTCAGCCAGGTCCTCCCACATGACGTGAAGTGCTCCGCAGCCGATGACCCGCCCGGTGTCCTTTTCTCTGGCGACCCGGAATTCGGAGAGGCTCTCGTAATAGGCGACCGCGTCCTTGGCGATCAGTATCCGCTGCTCGGCATAAGGTCCGACCAATTCTCGGATGGCGTTGACATCGCGCGTGACGGCATGTCCGATGTCATAGCCTCGATGACCTTCGCTCTTTTTCCGGGGAATGGTCTCGTCCTGCGCCGGTACTCCCTGGGCATCCTGCCTGTTCCCGGTTCGTTCGGGGGCGTCGTCCGTGGTCATGGGGTCAAGCCTGCCAGAAGGCGACCCACTTCCAGCCTGTCGGCTCCCGCTTGGGGAAGGTCTGCTTCCTTTTTTCCGATCGGTATGTGCGAGAAGATATCCGAAGAGGAAGGTAAGCCTAAATGACAATCTTTCTCATCTGGTTTAGCCTGACCTCCATGAACCGCCGTGCAGCCGCTGCTGCCCTCCTCGTCGCAGCCACCACCCTTTCCGCCTCCGCCTGCGGCACCGACTCGAAATCCGCTTCATCGAGCGGTTCCAAGATCGAGGTCGTCGCTTCCTTCTACCCCCTCCAGCACATCGTCGAGAGAGTCGGCGGCGCACATGTCACGGTCACCAATCTGACGAAACCCGGCGTCGAACCCCACGACCTGGAACTCACCCCCCAGGACATCGCCAAGGTCACCTCGGCGAAACTCGCCGTCTACGAAAAAGGCCTCCAACCCGCCGTCGACAAAGCTGTCAAAGAACAGAACGCCAAGAACGCCTACGACATCACCAAGGACGTCGACCTCACCTTGAAGGCCACCTCCGACGGCCACGACCACGGCGACCACAAGGACCACGACCACGACCACGACAGCGACCACAAGGGTCACGACCACGAGACCCCCACCGTCAGCCCGCACAAGACCGACGACCACAAGGACGACGAGAAGGACCCCCACTTCTGGCTCGACCCGGTCAGGTACGCGAAGGCCGTCAAAGCCGTCGCCGCCAAACTGGGCGAGGTCGACTCCGCGCACAAGGCCGACTACGACAAGAACGCCGACGCCTTCGCCAAAGAACTCAACACCCTCGACACCGAGTTCGCCGACGGTCTGAAGAACTGCACCAACAAGAAACTCGTCACCAGCCACGCCGCCTTCGGCTATCTCGCCGAGCGGTACAAACTGCAGCAGATGTCCATCGCCGGGATCTCCCCCGACAAAGAACCCGACGCCGCCCGCATGGCCAAGATCACCGACTTCGTGAAGGACAACAAGGTCGGCACCATCTACACGGAAACCCTGGTCAGCCCCGCCGTCGCCCAGACCATCGCCAAGGAGAGCGGCGCCCAGACCGCCGTACTCGACCCCATCGAAGGCATCAACGACAAATCCGCCGGCAAGAACTACACCGAGGTCATGCGCGCCAACCTCGCCACCTTGAAGAAGGGGCAGACCTGCTCGTGACGGACCACAGCACGGTCATCGACGTGCGGTCGGCATCCTTCGGGTACGCCGGCCGCACGATCGTCTCCGGTATCGACCTGACGGTGAACCGCGGCGAATCGCTGGCTCTCCTGGGCCCCAACGGCTGCGGGAAATCCACCCTCGTCCGAGGGCTCCTCGGCCTGAACGACCACCTCGGCGGCGACGTCCGTATCCTCGGCGACCCCCTCGCCGGGCTCCGCCGTCGCAGCCTCATCGGATATGTCCCCCAGCGACACACCCTGTCCACCTCCGTCGTCGCCACCGTCGGGGAGATCGTCGCCATCGGACGGCTGCCCCACGCCGGTCTCCTCGGACGGCTCCGCCGCCGTGACACCGAGATCGTCGCCCACGCATTGGAAGTCGTCGGGCTCGGCGGAATGCAGAAAGCCGATGTCACCCACCTCTCCGGAGGACAACAACGGCGGGTCCTCGTCGCCCGGGCCATGGCCGCCGAACCAGAGATCCTGATCATGGACGAACCCACCGCCGGCGTCGACGAATCGAACCAGGCCGTCCTGGCCCAGGCGATGAAGAGACTCACCGACGAAGGCGTCACCCTGTTGACCGTGACCCACGAGCTCGACGCCCTGGCCGACGCCGTCACCCGCGTCGTCACCATGCACGGCGGGCGCATCACCCACGACCTCCCGGCCGGAAGCGCACCTCCGACGACGACCGCCGGCGGCCACCACCACCTGACACCCCACGACCCACCCGGCCCCGGCTGGACGCCCCTGGGTGTCCGGGAGGAAACACACCGTGCTTGATCTCCTCCGCTACGACTTCATGCAACAGGCGTTGATCGCCGCCCTCCTTGTCGGCACCACCGCGCCCATGGTCGGGGTCTTCCTCGTCCAACGCCGGCTCTCCCTCATCGGCGACGGCATGGGACATGTCGCTCTCGCCGGGGTCGCCGTCGGCGCCCTCACCGGGACCCAGCCCGTGCTGACCGCCCTCGTCCTGGTGATCATCTGCGCCATCGTCGTCGAATTCATCCGGGTACGCGGAAACACCAGCGGTGACGTCGCCCTGGCCATCATGTTCTACGGCGGTATCGCGCTGGGCGTCGTCCTCATGGCCAAAGCACCCTCCGGCGGGACGAGCCTGAACGCTTATCTCTTCGGCGCGATCACCACCACCAGCTCCGGTGACCTGTGGACCTTCGCCGTCCTGGCCGCCGTGGTCGTCACCCTCACCTGGCTGTTGCGCCCCTATTTCTTCGCCGTCGCCAACGACGAGGAGTACAGCCGGGCCGCCGGTCTGCCCGTCATGGCGTTGAACATCACCCTGGCGATCCTCACCGCGGTCACCGTCGTGCTCTCCATGCGCATCGTCGGCCTGCTGCTGATCAGCGCCCTGATGATCGTGCCCAATGCGACCGGTCAGCTTCTCGCCCGCAGCTTCCGTTCCGGGGTGGCCATCGCCGTCCTGATCGGTGTGCTCTGCTCCGTCGGCGGGGTCGTCGGTTCCTTCTACCTCGACACCCCTTCGGGGGGAACCATCGTGGTACTCACCGTGATCGTCTACGCCGTCGTCGCCATCGTGTCGGCACTCCTCGCCCGGATCCGGGCGCGTCTGCACGACACACACCATGTCGGAGCCCACGAGCACGATCACGGGCCCGGATGCGGGCATCCGGCGGTCCCCCACGGCGACCACGTCGACTATCTCCACGACGGGCACCTCCACGCCCCGCACGGTGACCACTACGACGAGCACCACTCCGAGGGGCATCCCAGCCCGCCGGGAAAGAGCCGATGATCCTCCACCTGAGCTGGACGAACGCTGGATGTGGGCCGACTCACGGTAAAGTCGATCGTCATAGCTTCGGCAGAGGGGAGTCCGTTGATGGTCGAGGGTGAACGCCGCGCCACCCGTCAAAGGCGCGCCGTCGAGGAGGCCCTGCGCAATACCGACGACTTCCTGTCGGCGCAGGCCCTGCACGCACGCCTGCGCGAAGGAGGCGACACCATCGGCCTGGCCACCGTCTACCGGTCCCTGGCCGGGCTGGTGCAGGACGGCCGGGCCGACATGATCCGCCGCCATGACGGCGAAGCCATCTACCGGTTGTGCTCCACCACCGAACATCACCATCACCTGGTCTGCCAGGACTGCGGGAAGACCGTCGAGATCGAGGTCCCCCAGGACGAGGAATGGACCCGCGAGGTCGCCCGCCGGCACGGTTTCTCAGACATCTGGCACACCTTGGAGATCTTCGGCACCTGCGGCGAGTGCGCGAAGTCCTGATCTCGGCCCTGCCCCGAGAACGGGCCGGGCCGTTCAGGAAACCAGTTTCAGTCCGATGATCCCGGCCATGATGAGACCGATGCACACCAGGCGGGCCACGGTGGCGGGCTCACCGAGCACCGCCACACCGTAGAGCACCGTCGTCGTCGCGCCGACGCCCACCCAGACGGCATATCCGGTGCCCACCGGAATCGACCGTAACGCCCAGGACAGACCGCCCAGGGAGATCAGGCTCCCGACGACGAAAGCCGCCAAGGGCAAGGGTCTGCGCCACCAGTCCGGCTGGGCGAGAGCGCTGGCCCACATGGTCTCGAACATGCCGGCGACGACGAGGACGATCCAGTTCATGACAGGCTCCGACGCCTCGCCGTCGTCATGTCCGGGTACGGCGGGCCTCTCGTCCGGGGACACCTCCACCGTCGAAGGGCCACTTTCAGGCTAACAAGACCCGGCGCCGGTCACCGTCGTCGAGCGACCAGATACCCCTGCGGTTGATATTCGTCCGGTTCCGCAGGCCGTTCGGCACGGAAGACCACCTCGAAACCCGCCTCCTCGGCAAACCGCTGCATCTGCGCCGGATCAAGCCAGTACACGTCGAAGGCGACCCCGAGGGAGATCCCACCCCGGTGCGTCGAACCGTCGCCGACCTTGTAGGCCGCAGCGAGATATCCGCCCGGCCGCACCACCCTGGCCAACTCGGCGAAAGCCGCCGCGCGTTCTTCCGGCGGCAGAAAGATCAACGAGTACCAGCAGACCGCACCGGACAAGGAGGCGTCCTCGAAGGGCAGCGCCCTCAGGTCACCGACCTCGAAGGTGAAACCCGGGTGTTCACGCCGAGCCACCCGAACCATCTCCGGCGACAGGTCGAGGCCCCGCGGCGACAACCCCAGAGTCGTCAGGAAAGGAGCCAACCTTCCGGTGCCACAGCCGATGTCACCGACCAGCATTTCCCCTGCCGTGGAATCGGACGCTCCACGCACCAGCTCGCCGAACAGCCCGAGAACCGCCCGGTCGGCCGGGACCTGCGCCAGATGACCGGCCAACCGCTCGGCGTAGACCTCAGCAAGCCGGTCATGGGCCTGTCGTAACTCATGGGTCCTCTCGTCCATGACCGACATGCTGCCCGACGGGACCGACAACCCCACTCCCGCGGAGAGCGTCCCGCTCAGATCACCGCGATCAGCACGACACCGGTCAGCGCCGCGACCACCCCGACCACCTGCACCGGGCGCATCCGTTCATGCAGGAAGACCGCGGCCAAGGCCACCGTCACCACCGGGTACAAGGAGGCCAGGACCGTGGCGACGGACACCATGCCCAAGGTCGTCGAGATCCCCAGCAACAGGTTCGCGCCCACGTCCGTGACACCGACCAGAGCCAGGACGGGCAGCTCGGCTGCTCTCACCCCGCCCACGCTGCGGGTGACCATCGCGGCGATCACGAAACCGGTGACACTCGTCGAACGCATCCCGAACATCGTCGCGAGAGCCGACACCTGCGAGCCCCGGGCGATGGCGTACAGCGTGACCCCGAAGCACACCGCGGCGATCACGGCCAACCACACCGCCCGAGCCTTCACCCGTGGTTCGCCGCGCAACTCCGGCCCCGACGCCAGGACCGCCCCGACCAGGGCCAACACGATCCCGGAGACCTTCATCACGCCCGGCCGCTCACCGCCCAGGAAAGCGATGGCCACCGGCAGGATCGCCCCGGTGGCACTGATCGGCGAGACCACACTGACCGTCCCGCTGGCCAACGCCGAGTAGAAGAAGACCAGCCCCAGGGCGCCGGCCGCCCCGGCACCGACGGACCATGGCACCCACGACCAGTCGTCGGGCAGACCGGTCACCGCGACGACCACGACCAGAAGCACCAGGGAACAGGCCTGGGACACCCCGACCACGGCGGCGGCCGGCCGACGACGGGAGAGCATTCCTCCTAAGAAATCCGACCCGCCGTAGGCGAGAGAAGCAGAAAGGGCGACAAAGGGGCCGAGCAGCGCGTTCATATCCAGCCCAGGTTAGGTTGGCGCCGACGTACACGTCGAATACTCGGCACCGACCGCCCGATGCTGCTCGTGGAAAGCGACCCGACGCCACCGAGAAGGAAGCCCCGGACCGGGTTCGCGCGCTTTCACCGGTGAGACATCCCGAGGGGTCGGCATCCGGAAAAGATGCCGACCCCTCGGGATCTGCTCTGCGCTACTCGACGCCCGCCCGTAGGTCAGCCGATCGCGCCGCCCAAAGGCGCCGCAGGCGGCTCAGGAGCTTCACCGGACGCGGAACCACCGGAGAAACCACCCAGGTGCTCCGGGCCGGCTTCACGTGCGCTACCCGGCGCGTGATCGGGAACCGGCAGCGGATCCAGGTCCTTCTTCGCCCCGACGAAGGTGAACTTCGCGTCCTTGCCCTCACCCTCGACGTCCACGGACACCAGTTCGCCGGCGCCGATCTCGCCGTAGAGGATCTTCTCCGAGAGCACGTCCTCGATGTCACGCTGGATGGCCCGACGCAACGGCCGCGCGCCCAACACCGGGTCGTAACCCTTCTTCGCGAGCAGCTTCTTGGCTGCCGGAGAGAGCTCGATCCCCATGTCCTTGTCGCGCAGACGCTCGTCGAGCCGCGCGATCATCAGGTCGACGATCTGGACGATCTCGTCCTCGGTGAGCTGCGGGAAGACGACGATGTCGTCGACCCGGTTGAGGAACTCCGGCCGGAAGTGCTGCTTCAGCTCGTCCTGGACCTTGTTCTTCATCCGCTCGTAGTTGCTGGCGCCGGCAGAGGAGTCCGGAGCGAAGCCCAACGAGACCGCCTTGGAGATGTCCCGGGTGCCGAGGTTCGTCGTCATCAGGATGACGGTGTTCTTGAAGTCGACGACACGGCCCTGGGAGTCGGTCAGGCGGCCGTCCTCCAGGATCTGCAGCAGGCTGTTGAAGATGTCCGCGTGGGCCTTCTCCACCTCGTCGAAGAGCACCACCGAGAACGGCTTGCGCCGCACCTTCTCGGTGAGCTGGCCGCCCTCCTCGTAACCGACGTAGCCGGGGGGCGAGCCGAACAGCCTCGAGACGGTGTGCTTCTCGGCGAACTCGGACATGTCGAGCGTGATCAGGCTGTCCTCGTCGCCGAAGAGGAACTCGGCGAGCGCCTTGGCCAGCTCGGTCTTACCGACACCGGTGGGGCCGGCGAAGATGAACGAGCCGCCGGGGCGACGCGGGTCCTTCAGGCCGGCGCGGGTACGCCGGATCGACTGCGACAGTGCCTTGATGGCGTCGTCCATGCCGACGATGCGTTTGTGGAGCTCTGCTTCCATGTTGAGGAGCCGGGTGGACTCCTCCTCGGTGAGCTTGAAGACCGGGATGCCGGTGGAGGCGGCGAGGACCTCGGCGATCAGTTCCTCGTCGACCTCGGCGACGACGTCCATGTCGCCGGACTTCCATTCCTTCTCGCGCTTGGCCTTGGCGTCGATGAGTTGTTTCTCGTCGTCGCGCAGCTTGGCGGCCTTCTCGAAGTCCTGCCCGTCGATCGCGGCTTCCTTCTCGCGGCGGACGTGGGCGATCTTCTCGTCGAACTCGCGCAGGTCCGGCGGTGCGGTCATCCGGCGGATGCGCAGCCGGGCTCCGGCTTCGTCGATGAGGTCGATGGCCTTGTCGGGCAGGTACCGGTCGTTGATGTACCGGTCGGCCAGGTTCGCCGCGGCGATCAGCGCGGAGTCGGTGATGGAGACCCGGTGGTGGGCCTCGTACCGGTCGCGCAGACCTTTGAGGATCTCGATGGTGTGCGGCAGCGTCGGCTCGGCGACCTGGATCGGCTGGAAGCGGCGCTCCAGGGCCGGGTCCTTCTCGATGTGCTTCCGGTACTCGTCGAGGGTGGTCGCCCCGATGGTCTGCAGTTCGCCGCGGGCCAGCATCGGTTTGAGGATGCTCGCCGCGTCGATGGCGCCCTCGGCGGCACCGGCTCCGACGAGGGTGTGGATCTCGTCGATGAACAGGATGATGTCGCCGCGGGTGCGGATCTCCTTGAGGACCTTCTTCAGTCGCTCTTCGAAGTCACCGCGGTACCGGGAGCCGGCGACGAGTGCGCCGAGGTCCAGGGTGTAGATGTGCTTGTCCTTGAGCGTCTCGGGAACTTCACCCTTGACGATGTCCTGGGCGAGGCCTTCGACGACGGCGGTCTTACCGACGCCGGGCTCGCCGATCAGGATCGGGTTGTTCTTGGTGCGCCGGGAGAGCACCTGCATGACCCGTTCGATCTCTTTGCTCCGCCCGATGACCGGGTCGAGTTTGCCCTCGCGGGCGGCCTGGGTCAGGTTGCGGCCGAACTGGTCGAGGACGAGGCTGCCCGCGGGGGTGCCCTCCTGCGTCGACTGCCCGCCGACGCCTGCCGCTGCGGTCTCCTTGCCCTGGTAGCCGGAGAGCAGCTGGATGACGGTCTGGCGCACCCGGGACAGGTCGGCGCCGAGTTTGACCAGCACCTGGGCGGCGACGCCCTCGCCTTCCCTGATGAGGCCGAGCAGGATGTGCTCGGTGCCGATGTAGTTGTGGCCCAGCTGGAGCGCTTCGCGCAGGCTCAGCTCGAGGACCTTCTTCGCCCGCGGGGTGAACGGGATGTGCCCGCTCGGTGCCTGGGTGCCGGTGCCGATGATCTCCTGCACCTGCTCACGGACGGCGTCCAGCGAGATGCCGAGGCTCTCCAGTGCTTTCGCTGCGACGCCTTCACCCTCGTGGATGAGGCCGAGCAGGATGTGCTCGGTGCCGATGTAGTTGTGGTTGAGCATGCGCGCTTCTTCCTGCGCAAGCACGACCACCCGACGCGCCCGGTCGGTGAACCGTTCGAACATGTAACCCGCTCCTCGCTATCGAGATACCTCGATGCTATCGGTGGTCTTGCCTGGACTGCCTGCTCCCGTCGGATGCAACCGGGCTCACCGGAGGGTCCGGGCAGTCTCTTCTCCTGTTTCCACGAACGCCCTGACCGGCTTCGTGATTCCGTTTCCTCCGGATGAATCCGGCCGGAAGGGCGATGTTCGCTCTGGGCGTATCCCCGGCCCGGCCGACGATCCGGGAACCGATGGGCACCACCTCCTGGCAGCATGGGGGACGTGAGCACCCCCACGCCGACCGCAGTCTTCCCTCCCATCGTCGACATCTCCTGGCTCTCAAGCCATCTGGGCGACGACGATCTCGTTCTCCTCGATGCGTCCATCCGGCCGAACGACCCCAGGGGCCAACGTATCCCCGGTGCCCGACGGTTCGATCTCGAAAACGACTTCTCCGCCGCCGACAGCGTTCTCCCGCATTCCATGCCCGACCCGGAGGCCTTCGCCGAGCAGGCCCGCCGATTGGGCATCGGCACGGAGAGCACCGTGATCGTCTACGACGTCCACGAGCTCTACTCGGCCGCCCGGGCCTGGTGGATGTTCCACGCCATGGGACACACCCGGGTGGCAGTACTCGACGGGGGGATGAACGCCTGGATCGCCGCCGGTCACGACCTCGAACCGATCCCAGACGAGCAGGACGTCCCCGAGGGGAACTTCACCGCCCGTCCCCGTCCGGGCGCGGTCGTCGACGCCGACACCGTGGCCGTGCTCCTCCACGACCCGGCCTGCGCGGTCGTCGACGCCCGCAGCCACGGCAGATTCACCGGAACCGACCCCGAGCCCCGCCCAGGTCTGCGTTCCGGTCACATGCCCGGCGCCACCAACCTGCCCTACCTGACCGTCCAGGAGGACGGACGGCTCCGGCCCGCCGACGAGCTGCGCACCTTGATCGACGAGGCCACCGAAGGACACCCCAATGTGGCCTTCAGCTGCGGGTCGGGAGTGACGGCCTGTGTCACCGCCCTGGCCGCCTGCGTCGCCGGATACGACCCGGAACTGTTGTCCGTCTACGACGGCAGCTGGACCGAATGGGGCGACCCGAATCACGGACGGCCGGTCGTCACCGGACCGGAGAAAGGCGAGGCGGCACCGCTGGAGTGACACCGCCGGTGGAGCGGTGCGGGACACCGATACCTCGGCCCCTGGGCCCCGCACCGCTCACCGCCCGTACACGGATCACAGATCGCGTACGGAAGGTTCGGCCAACAGTCGGACGATCTCCCTGGCCGCCTCGGCCGAGGAGGTCCGACGTGCCGCCGCAGCCATGGCCCGGCAGGTCGCCATGTCGTGGGCGCGCAGGGCCGCCCGTACCCGAGGCACCCGGGAAGGTGCCATCGACAGACTGTTCACGCCCAGGCCCACCAGCACACAGGCCAGCAGGGGGTCGCCCGCGGCCTCGCCGCAGACCCCGACCGGGCGGATCCGTCCGACCTCTCCCGGACCGGCCTCGCACGCCCCTTCACAGGTGATCGCGACCAGGTCCAGGAGCGCCGGCTGCCAGGGGTCCAGGTAGCCCGAGAGCGCACCGTTCATCCGGTCGGCGGCGAAGGTGTACTGCGACAGGTCGTTCGTGCCGATCGACGCGAAATCACAGATCTGCAGGAGCTCCCGCGAGCGCAGCGCGGCCGCGGGAACCTCCACCATCGTCCCGGCCGTGCGCAGTCCGACGGCTCGGACTGCCGCGGTGAAGATCTCAGCGTCCGCGCGGGTCGCGACCATGGGCGCCATCACCCACACGTCTGCGCTGCTCTGCCGGGCGGCATCGGCGATCGCGCTGAGCTGCACCACCAGCAGGCTGTCGACGCTGCGTTGCAGCCGCAGGCCTCGTACGCCCAGCGCCGGGTTCTCCTCGGTGACCGCGGGGACGAAGGGCAGGGGTTTGTCCGCTCCGGCGTCCAGGGTGCGGACCACGACCTTCTTCCCGGCGAAGGCTTCGAAGACCTCCGTGTACATCCGGGTCTGTTCTTCCCTGGTGGGTGCTTGGGCCCGGTCCAGGTAGGCGAATTCGGTGCGGAAAAGTCCGACGCCCTCGACATCCGTCCCGGCGGCGGCCCGGGCGTCCTGCGGGGTGCCGATGTTGACCAGGAGTTGCACGCGGGCGCCGTCCTTGGTCGAACCGGGCCCCGAGGCCTCCGCGCAGAGGGCCGCGCGGGTCGATTCCTGTTTGCGGGCCGCGGTGATCTGGCTCTCCGTGGGGCGGAGCAGGACGGTACCGGTGCTGCCGTCGAGCAGGACCTTCTTGCCCTCGGGCAGGTTCAGGGCTTCGGGTGCGCCGACCACCGCGGGGATGCCGAGTTGGGCGGCCAGGATCGCGGTGTGTCCGGTGCGTCCGCCCTCGCTGGTGATGAAACCGACGATCTTCTTCGGGTTCAGCCCTGCGGTCTGCGAGGGCGCGAGGTCGCGGGCGACCAGGACGGAGGGGGTTTTCACCGTGGGGATGGTCGGCTCGGGGACGCCGAGCAGGCGGCAGGTCGCCCGTGCGCCGACGTCCCGGAGGTCGGTGACCCGTTCGGCCATGTATCCGCCCAGCTGGGTCAGCATGTCGCAGTAGCCGTCCACTGCGTCGGTGAGGGCTTGGGCGGCTCCGGCGCCGGTGGCGAGTCGTTCGTCGACCGCTGCGGCCAGCCCGGGGTCGCGGGCGATCATCACGCCGGCCTCGAGGATCTCCTTGGCCGAGGGGTCGGCGGTCGCGGCCTGTTTCTCCAGGGCGACGGCGACCTCTTCGAGGGCCGTCCTGATCCGCCGGGCGGATTCCTTCTGGTTGGCCGACTTGGGTTCGTCGAAGGGTGGGCGGGGCATCTCGGCGAGGCGGACCACCGGGCCGACGGCGATGCCTTCGCTGACGCCGATGCCGTTCAGGGTGCGTTCACTCATCGGCTCACTCCGAGTCCAGGTCGCGGGAGAGGAACTCGACCAGGCGGTCCAGGGCTTCTTCTGCGCCTTCGCCGTCGGCGGTGAGGGTGACCTCTTCGCCGTGGCGTGCGCCCAGGGTCATCACGCCCAGCATGCTGCGCCCGTCGACGGGGCCGCGGTCGCCGCAGGCGATCGTGACCGGCAGCCCGGTGGCCATCACCTCTTGGACGAAGAGGGAAGCGGGGCGGGCGTGCAGGCCGACGGAGGCGGCGACGGGCACGGTGCGGACAGCCATGGTTTTTCTCCTCAGGGACGGTTGTCGATCAGCTACGAGCTGACGGTGTCTGGGGTTGCGCCGGAGGATTCGTCCCGCGAGGGGTCGCCGCGGCGCACGGCGGAAAGTGACGATCGGGCGGCGTCGACGACGGCGTCGAGGTTGATCCCGGCCCGGGCCAGGACGATATCGCCGGGCCCGCTCTCGCCGAACTGGTCAACGCCGACAGCCCGTCCGTAAGTGCCCAGGTAGCGCCACCAGTCTGTGGTGGCCCCTGCTTCGACGCTCACCCGGGCGGCGACTATCGGCGGTAGGACCGTTTCCTGGTAGGAGGTCTCTTCCTCCTCGAACCATTCCAGGCAGGGCATCGACACGATGCGGGCGCCGATGCCCTCGTCGGCGAGGCGGTCGGCTGCGGCGCAGGCCAGGTGGACTTCCGAGCCGGTGGCCAGGAGTAGGACGTCGACCTGTTCGCAGTCGCGCAGGATGTAGCCGCCTCGGGCCGCTCCGGCTGTGCCGACGGGCTGGGCGGCGACGGGCGGGGTGGCCTGGCGGGCGCCGATGATCGCGGTGGGTCCGGTGGCCCGTTCCATGGTGCGCTGCCACACTCCGAGGGTCTCCCCGGCGTCGGCGGGCCGGGCCACGGCCAGTCCGGGAACGGCCCGGAGACTGGTCAGGTGTTCGACCGGTTGGTGGGTGGGCCCGTCCTCACCGACGGCCACGGAGTCGTGGGAGAAGAGGTAGAGCACGGGCAGGTGCATGAGTGCGGCCATCCGCAGGGCTGGTCGCATGTAGTCGGAGAAGACGAGATATCCGTTGGCGAACGGACGGGTCAGTCCGCTCAGGGCCATGCCGTTGACCAGTGCGCCCATCGCGTGTTCGCGGATCCCGAAGTGGATCTGTCGCCCGCCGGGGCCGCCTGGGCGTCCGGTGGTGTCCTGCGGGCTGAGGGCGTTGTCGTGGGCGCTGATGCGGCCGCAGGCGGTGTCGGCGAGGTCGGCGGATCCTCCCCAGAGTTCGGGAAGATGTGTGCCCAGGCCGGCGAGGATCCGCGCGGTGACGGTGCGGGTGGCGATCGGGCCGGTGAGTCCTGCGAGGTCGCGGGTGATCTCGTCCCACAGGCAGTCGGGGAGTTCCCGGGTGTGCAGGCGCCGGTGGAGGGCGCGGCATTCGGGGGTGGCCTGGTCGTACCACCGGTCGTAGCGGAGCTGCCATTGTGCGCGCAGGTCGGTGCCGCGTTCTGCGGCGGACTTCCTGGAGTGGACGAGCAGTTCGTCGGGCAGGAACAGCTGTTTGTCGGGGTCGAGTCCGAGGGCTTCCTTGGTGGCGCGGATCTCGGTTTCGCCGACCGGTCCGGCGTGGGCGGCGGCGGTGCCGCCGAGGTTCGGCATGGGGTGTCCGATGCGGGTGCGGATCCGGACGAAGGTGGGGGCTTCGCCGTCGTGGGCTTCAGCGGCTTCGGCGAGGATCCGGTCGATCGCGTCGAGGTCCTCGGCGTCGTCGAGCGTGAGGATGCGGAAACCGTAGGCGGCGAAGCGGGCGGGGACGTCCTCGGAGGTCGTGATCGAGGTGGGCCCTTCGATGCTGATGCCGTTGTCGTCCCAGAGGACGACCAGTCGCCCGAGTCGCAGGTGTCCGGCGAGCGCGGCGGCTTCGTGGGAGAGGCCTTCCATCAGGTCGCCGTCGGAGGCGAGGCACCAGATGCGGTGGTCGAAGGGGCTTTCTCCGGCGGGGCTGTGCGGGTCGAGGAGGGCGCGGATCCGGCGGGCTTCCATGGCCATGCCGACGGCATTGCCCAGGCCTTGGCCCAGCGGCCCGGTGGAGGTCTCCACCCCGGGGGTGACACCGAGTTCGGGGTGGCCGGGGGTGAGGGCGTGGAGTGTGCGTGCGCGGCGGAGGTCTTCGAGTTCGAGACCGTATCCGGTCAGGAAGAGTTGCAGGTAGAGGGCGAGGCTCGCGTGTCCTGCGGAGAGGACGAATCTGTCCCGTCCGGCCCAGGCGGGGTCGTGGGGGTGGTGGGCGAGTCGATGCCGGTAGAGCACGGTCATCAGAGGGGTCAGTCCGACTGCGGTACCGGCGTGGCCGTTGCCTTTGGCCTGGACGATGTCCAGGGGCAGCACCCGGGCGTATCGGATCAGATCTGCGTCGGCCGAGGTGATCATCCCTGAGTCATCCTTCGCTGTGGTCGCCCTGGGACCTGTCGGCTGCGGTGGTTGCCGAAGGCCCCAGGGCTTGATCCAGTTATGACTAGAGTAAGACAAAACTGCGGAGAGCGCGAGCCCCCAGGTGAACCCCTCGGTACGCCTCCCCCTGCCGGCCGGTCAGCCCGCCGAGCGACCGGCCCCCACCATCGCGTCCACCACCACCGGGTCCAGGGCCTCTTCCAGAGCCAACAGTGCCGCCCCGATGACACCGGTGTCCTCCTTGATCGTCGAGGCCACGATCTGGGTACTCGCCGCCGCCAACGGATGCACCCGGGAAGCGGCCACCGAACGGATCGAGTCGATCAACAGGGGATTGTCCTCGGCGAGCGTGCCTCCCACCACGACCAACTCCGGGTTCAAGGTCGAGATCGCGTCCCCGATCACCCGGCCGATGTGTCGACCGGCCCGCACCACGTGCTCGGCGACCTCCGGGTCACCGGCGTGGAGCAGCTCCACGATGTCCCGTCCGCGCTTCAGCCCGCGGCCGCGCTCACCCAGCGCCCGGCGGATGGCCTCCCCGCTGGCCACGGCTTCGGCGCAGCCCGACTGGCCGCAGCGACAGCGCACATCGCTGGCCGGGTCGGGGACATGCCCCAGGTCGCCGGCGATCCCACCGACGCCACGCACCACGCAGGCATTGGCCACGATCCCGCAGGCCAGGGTGATGCCCACCTTGAAGACGATGAGATCGCGCACGTCCGGCCAGGTGGTCCGCCACTCCCCGAGCGCCATGATGTTGGCGTCCTTGTCCACGACCACCGGGACCGCCTCCACCCCCAAGCCGGGCAGGAAGGCCATGATCTCGCGGGCGATGACCACATCGGCCCATTGACCGCCCAGGTCGGACAGCCCGCCGCGCTCCGGAGGACGGGCCATCCGCCCGCCCAGCTCCACCGGGCTGGGCACGCCCACACCCACGCCGAGGACCGTCCTGGGCTCGATCCCCCGCTGTTCGAGCATCCGCCGCAACCGGGTCCCCACCGCACCGAGCACCACACCGGGACCGGCAGACATGTCGACGTCCAGGTCTTCCAGGGCGACGGTGCGACAGCCCAGGTCGGAGACCCCGATCCGGGTGTGGCTGGATCCCAGTACCACGCTGAGCAGGTATCCGGCCTGTTCGTTGAACGAGAAGACCTTCGGGGGACGCCCACCGGAGCCGCCCTGGCGGGCCCGTTCCACGATGAGCCCCGATCCCAGCAGGGCATCGAGTCGGGATTCGACGGTCGCCCGGGCGAACCCGGTCATGTCGATCAGGTCGCGGCGGGTCAGCCCGCCCGACTCCCGGATGACCGCGAGCAGGGCCCCCGGCCCCACCTCCGAACGCAGCCCCGTGCGGGGTCGGATCGCGCCGGCCCTGCGGATGGACCGCGCCCCCATCGGGCGTCCCGTCTCCTCCATGGAATTCCCCTCGCGACGTTGCTCAACGACATCACCAAGGCTAGCGACAACCGACGGTTTTGACCTATAGTGACCAAAACTTGGGGCCGATCGGTCCCGGTGACGCATGAGGAGGCACAGCGGTGTGCGCGAAACAGGAGCCTGAAAGCAGGTCCCTCACGGACCTGTTACCCCCCGAAGCCGTCCATCTGCATGCGTCCGCAGCGGATTGGCGCGCCGCCGTGGAAGAAGCCGGCAGGCTCCTCCACGAGAGCGGAAGTACCACCGCCGCCTACACCCAACAGATGATCGCCGCCGTCGACCGGTTCGGCCCGTACATCGTCATCGCCCCCGGCTTCGCCCTCGCCCACGCGCAGGCCTCAGAAGCCGTCCTCGAACCGGGCATGTCCTGGCTCTCCCTCGACGAGCCCGTGTCCTTCGGACACCCCCAGAACGACCCCGTCGACCTCGTCGTAGGGTTGGCCAGCACCGACCACGACACCCACCTCGAGGCCCTCCGGCAGATCGCCGAGATCGTCTCTGATCCAGCCCGTCGCGCGGAGCTGTCCGCAGCCGACGACGCAGACCAGCTCCTCCACGCCATCGACGCCAGCCTGGGAAAGAAGGACTCATGAAGATCATCGCCGTCTGCGGAATGGGAATCGGCACCTCCATCCTCCTGAAGATGAACACCGAGAAAGCTCTCGAGGCCCTCGGCATCGAGGGCGAGGTCGAAGCCGCCGACATCGGCACCGCCAAGGGCGCCGCGGCGATGGCCGACCTGGTGCTCACCAGCGCCGAGCTCGCCGGCGAGCTCGAAGACCTGAGCACCCCGGTGCGGATCGTCACCAACTTCATGGACGTCGACGAGATCTCCGAACAGATCTCGTCCCTCGGCGAGTAGCCGACGAAGCACGGTCGGGAAGACATCGTCATGCAGATCGCGAACTTCATCGTCAACCAGATCCTGTCGGTGCCGGCCTACCTGGTCGGCATCATCACGGCCATCGGACTGCTCGCCATGGGCAAGAAATCCGGACAGGTCATCGGAGGAGCGCTCAAGGCCACCCTGGGCTTCCTCATCCTCGGAGCCGGTGCCAACGTGGTCGTGGCCTCGCTCAAGCCCCTGGGCGAACTGATCCTGAAGACCACCGGGGCACAAGGAGTCGTGCCCACCAACGAGGCCATCGTCTCCATCGCCGCAGAACAGTTCGGCGCCCAGGTCGCCTGGGTGATGATCGGCGGCTTCCTGATCAGCCTGGTCATCGCCCGGTTCACCCCGCTGAAGTATGTCTTCCTGACCGGGCATCACATGTTCTTCATGGCGACCATGCTGACCGTGGTGCTCTCCGTGGCCAAGCCATCCCCCGTCCTCCAGGTCGTGGTGGCCTCGGTCCTGCTCGGCACGATCATGACGGTCATGCCGGCGATCTCCCAGCCGTACACCAAGAAGGTCACCGGCAACGACAAACTGGCCATCGGGCACTTCGGCACCCTCGGCTATGTCGCCGCCGGCGCCGTGGGCCAGGCCGTCGGACGGACCTCGCCGTCCACCGAGGACATCAAGGTCCCCGAGGGATTGCGCTTCCTGCGCGACTCGATGGTGGCCACCGCCCTGTCGATGGTCCTCTTCTACGTGGTCTTCTGCAGCTGGGCCTGGGCGAAGCTCGGCAGCGACATCGCCTTCCCGATGCTGAAAGCAGCCGACGGCGGCGAATTCATCATGAAGGGCGTCGCCCAGGGCCTCCAGTTCGGCATCGGGGTCTCGATCATCCTGTACGGGGTGCGCACCATCCTGTCCGAGCTGGTCCCGGCGTTCGAGGGCATCTCCCGCAAGATCGTCCCCGGTGCGGTCCCCGCCCTGGACTGCCCGATCGTCTACCCCTTCGCCCCCAACGCCGTCCTGATCGGCTTCGTCTCCTCCTTCACCGGTGGACTCGTCTCCTTCGCCCTGCTGGCCTCGTTCCTCGGTCCGGCGCTGGGCCTGGCGTTGATCCTGCCCGGAATGGTCCCGCACTTCTTCACCGGCGGTGCCGCCGGAGTCTTCGGGAATGCCACCGGCGGTCGGCGCGGCGCTGTCTTCGGCGGATTCGTCAACGGAATGCTGATCTCCTTCCTCCCGGCCTTCCTGCTGGGTGTCCTCGGCACCCTCGGTTTCGCGAATACGACCTTCGGCGACGCCGACTTCGGCTGGTACGGGTTCCTGATCGGTCACACCATCAAGCTCGGCCCGGTCGGCGGCCTGATCGGGCTGGCAGCCCTGTCCGCGGCCCTGCTCGCCGGCGCCATCTGGGTGCAGAAACGTTTCGTGGACTCCGGCTGGCAGCCGGCCGCGAAGCGCACCGCCTGGCTGGCCGAGCAGAAGGAAAAGGCCAAGGCCGCCAAAGCTGCCACAGCTGCCACAGCTGCCAAGGCCGCCACAGCTGAACCGGCTGCCGAGACCAAAGCCTGACCGGCCCGGCCGACCCGCATCGATCGGGGCTCTCCCCACCGGGAGAGCCCCGATCGGCGTCTCCGAAGAAAGTGAAAAGCCAGGGGACGCGGGACCCGACGCCGGGTCACCCCGCCGACGGAGGCGCAGACGCAGGGACCACCCGGTCGGCCTCCTGCGGCGGATACCGCAGGTCCAGGCCCCACCGCGGATACAAGGCCGCGAAACCACGCTCCACCCCGGCCAGCAGCGCCGGCAAGACATGTCCGCCCGACGGCGACTCCACGTAGACGCTGTGCGTGCCCGCCGACGCCGCCGCCGAGGCCCGGCGGCGCGCCCCCGGCACATGTCGGACGTCATCGGCGCAGATGGTGAACACCATCCACGTGTCCGCCAAGGAGACCGTACTCAACAGCCGAGGCACCGCAGCGGCCTCGTAGGCGGACCGGTCGCCGCCGAAGAACTCCGCCAAGGTCTTCTCCGGACGGTCCGAACCAGGAAATTCCTCACCGGAGATGCTCACCGCATTCCCCCACCGTTGAGGATGCCGCGTGGCGAAACGGGCCGCGCACAGGCCGCCGTTTGAATATCCGGCGACGGTCCATCCGGAACGGTGACGGGTGACATGGAGATTCCTCTCGATCCAGGCCGTCACATCCGTGTTGACATAGGTCTCCACCGCACCTCGTCGGCCGGTGTCCATGCACAGGGTGTCCACGTAACTGGTGCCCAACTGGTCGGCGACCACCACGATCGGGGCCAGACCACCGTGCCGGGCGGCCTCGCGATCCAAGGCGTCGGCGACATGGGTCGGATCCGGGCTACCGGGCGATCCCATCATCATCACCACCACCGGCAGGGCCGGAGCGTCCGGAACCAGGGCGGCCGGCGGGAGATAGAGACCGGCAGGTCTCGCCCGGAACCCCGAGATCTCCCCGGGAATGTCGACCGCGACCCGCCGGCCGACCCGAGGCATCCCCGCCGGCGGCGTCCACCCCTGGGCGATCCAGGACCGGGTATCGGTCCGCTGCCCGGTCGCCCGCGGCAGGTCCGCGACATCGACCGGACGGGCAGAACTCGTCCCCACCAACGCTCCGATGTCACCCAGTAGACCGTAGGAGGCGTTCACCCCCACGGCCGTCGACGCACAGACCGGCAACACCAGGAAGAGTGCGATCACTCGCCGGCGACACCGGCCGTGCCGCACGGCGACCACGCACAGTCCGAGAACCGCACCGGCAGCGATGAGCCAGACCCGTGCGCCGACCGGGATACCGCCGGGAACCCATGACCACACCTGATCGACCGCTACGGTGGCCGCCGCACCCACCGCGCCGCCCAGACCGCATCCCAAGGCCACAGCGTGCCACCACCGGCGACCCGGCCGAGGCCGATGCCACACCAGAAGTGCCACGGACAGCGTCATCGACGCATAGGTGGCCACCTCCGCCGAGGTGCCCAGCACCGGCAGAGCCGACAGTTCGGAGACCCAGGGAAGCTGCCGCAGGACGCCCGGGAGGAGGTTGTTCACCCGACCGTTCCGGAGGCCCGCTCCGCCGGGGAGTGCCGTTCCCGCGTACGCCGTGCCCCTCGGATCAGGCTGCTCACCTGCCAGAGATCACCCAGACCGGCGTCGGGAAGATAGGCCCGCGCGATAGCGGTCCCGATCGCGGGCAGCGCGGCCGGATCGGGATACAGCAGGTAGAGCGGGCGGTAGACCGGTTGGAATTTCGCCTTGAAACGCAACAACGAGCGGAAGCCGTACACCGGTTCGAGCTGTTTGCCGACCTTCTCCAGGACCACGTCGACGGCAGCAGGGAAACCGGCCGGGCGAGTCGGGTTCTCCTCGGAGGAGACCACCTTGGCCAGGGGTGCTCCGGAGAGGCTCAGCTCCTCATAGCCTTCTGCCTTCAGGTCCAGCGCAGCCTGCCCGATCAGCACTTCCATCGTGTGACGGAAGCCGTCAGGACGTCGCCGCATGAAGTCCAACGTCCAGCCGACGAGGCGGCCCTCCCGGTGGATGGGCAGCCAGGATGCGCAACCGTGCACCACCCCTTGGCTGTCGGACACCAGGAAAAGTCGCACATCCGGGTCGGCGATCTCGGCCAGCCCGCCGAGGGTGAAACTCATCTCGGGTAGGACCTGCTCCCCGACCCATTGTTCGGAGATCTCCCTGATCTGCAGCCGTACCTCCAGGGGCGCCTCCCGCCAGGTCGTCCAGGTCGTGGTGAGATTCTGCTTACGCACATGGTTGAGCGCCGTGCGCACGTCCTGGAACTTCTTCCCGGTGAACGCCAGCTCCGGGAGCAGAAGCACTGCTTCTTCAGCGACCTGGGTGCTCTGCCAGCCCCGGGCCGCGGTCCGCTCACGCAGCTCACCCGTCGCCGAGTAGAAGCACACCGTCCAACCCTGGGCGTCGGCGTAGGAAAGGAATTCGCCCAATGCTGCGTCCTGGGTGGCGGCGGGGCCGACCAGGTCCCCCGTGGTCACCGCGACCCCGGCGATCACCCGGAAAGGCACATAGGACTGGCCGTCGTCGGAGAACCAGTGCCGGTTCCCCTCCCAGAGCCCCATCCACGACAGCGAGCCACCGCCGTACCGGATGAGCAGGTCACGGGCATGTCCTGCGCCGGCATCCACTGCCGAAGCATGCGACATGGCCCGCAGCAGGGCAGCCCCCATCGGCAGCCAGGTGAGCACCCCCACCCACGAGTACAGGAAGGTCGCTTCCGGCCCCAGGGGCAGCAAGGTGGGAAAGGCATCGGTCAGCGGCAGCAGGTATTCCAAGGGCACCAACCTGCGCGGGGCGTCCTCGGCCAGTTGAAGAGCCGTCGCCGGAGCTGTCCACTGGTCGGCCACGGCGAGCCCGCCGACGACGTAGACGACCAGTCCCACCGAACACGAGACCGCCACCCAGGCCGTCAGCCGACGGACGCTCCCGGGCGGTCCGGGAATCGTGAAGAGCCTGCGGTTGGCGACCAACAACAGCGTCAGCGCCAACGGGACCAGGGTGGGGATCCACACCTCGGCGAGATCGGCCCAGGTGCCCTCCGTCCCGGCGAGACCGCCCAGTTGTTCTTCCAGTTCGATCGCACTGTTCAAGGTCTTCAGGAAGAAAGCGCCCAGAGCGAGCTCCAGAACGACCACGATCATCCACGCCAGGCGCCGCCCCCTGCGCAGCCCCACCGAGCACAACAGCAGGATCGCCGTCGGGATACAGGTCAGCAGCAACACCCCGGGTTTGGGGTCGGTGGTCAGCAGGTACTCGGCGCACTCACGGGAAATGTCTGCCGTGGCGCAGATCTGGGCGGCGGACTCGCCGCCGCTGCCCATGATGGGTTGTGCAATGGAGCCGCCCAGGATCGACAGGGGTCCGTCGGCGAAGCCGAGCCAGGCGCCGATCAACGGGCCGATGGCGCCGGCCGTCACGATCAGCGAGATCAGGACGCGTTGTTCGTGGATCGTTCCCAGCGGGCGGGTCTCCACCTTGCGGCGACGCATCAGCCGTCCCATGACCAGTCCACACATCACCGCGGATGCTGCGGCTGCCGAGACAGCCCCGCCGTGGTACAGCGCCATCGTCACCACCACGGCGATGCCGGTGGTCCGGATACGTCGCCGCCACAGGTGGGTCAGGGTCGCCGTCGCACAGGCCGTCGACGCGATGACGGCGATGGCCGGTCCGGCGAAGGTGAATCCCATCATCGATTCGGACCATTCGGGGAAGACCGGCCGGACCAGGATGGCGAAGAACCAGGTACCGACGGCTGCGAGGACGTTACCGATCAGCGTGGCGGCGAGGAAACGTCGTGAGCCGAGCTGCCGTTCGACGGCCACACCGAGGACGAAGAGCAGCACTGCGGTGGCCACCGGGCCACGGTTCACCAGGGCGTCGAGCGGATTGGACGGCAGCAGCAACGAGGTCAAAGGGGTCCAGGGCTCGACGAGCAGGTCGCCGTGCCGCAGGAGGATCGTGTGCGCGAGGAAGGCGCGGGAACTCACCGGGAGCAGATGGGCCGCGACGGTGGCGCAGGACAACCAGATCAGCGCCATGACGGTGACCGGGGAGTCCCGCAGTGCGATCCGCAGCCGCTGCCCCAGCCACAGGACGGTACGACGTCGTCCGGAACGGTACCGCTCGAAAGCGGTGGTTCTATCGTCACCTGTGCTCAAAGCACGGAACTCCTTCATATCGTCCGTCGGCCTGTCCGGCGGGCTTATCGAGTTGTCCGAGTCGTCCTTATTCTCGGACGGGGCCGTCCGGCGGAAGATCGGTTTCCGAACCGTCCGGTGCGGTCGGCCGGCCGGATCGACGGGAAAGCCCGCCTTCCGGATCGGACGGAATGTCCTCGCGGGCGTAGCGTTGCGCAATCACCGAGCACGCCATCAGCTGGATCTGGTGGAAGAGCATGAGCGGAAGCACCAGCAATCCGACCTGCTGCCCGGGGAAGAGGACCAGGGCCATCGGCAGCCCGGTCGCGAGTGATTTCTTCGTCCCGCAGAACTGCACCGCGATGGTATCGGCCCGGTCGAAACCACAGCGCCGTGCGGTGACTCTGGTCGCCTGCAGCATGAAGGCCAGCAGCACCGTCGTCACCACGGCCACCACGGCCAGGTCCCGCCCGGAGACCTGCGTCCACATTCCTTCGCGCATCCCCCGGGAGAAAGCCGAGTAGACGACGGCGACGATCACCCCGCGATCCACATATTTCAGCCACGACCCGTTCGCCGCCAGCCAGGCCCCCGTCCACCGGCGGCTCAGCTGCCCGCCGACGAAAGGCAGCAGGATCTGGAGTACCAGATCGACGACCGCCCTGGCCTGGATGCCGGCCCCGCTGCCACCCGACATGACGAGCAGGACCAAGGCCGGGGTGAGCAGCACCCCGATCAGGTTGCTCACGGAGGCGGAGACGACGGCCCCGGCGACATTCCCCCTCGCGATGGAGGTGAAGGTGATCGACGACTGCACCGTCGAGGGGATGAGACACAGGTAGACCACCCCGGAGACCAGTGCCGGCGGGAGCAGCACACCCAGCACCGGTGTGAGGAGCACCCCGACCAACGGGAAGAGCGCGTAGGTGAAAGCCAGGATGAGCAGGTGCAATCGCCAGTGGGTGAGCCCCCGGAGGGCCTGGCGGGGCTCCAACCGGCCCCCGTACATGAAGAAGAGCACGGCAACGGCCACCTGGATACCGATGTCCAGGTGGCCGGCCGTCCGGCCCGATGCGGGAAGGACGGAGGCGACCAGCACCGCGGCAAGGATCGCGACGATGAAACCGTCGAATTTCATCCGACCGAGAGCCACGGCGAGTCGGTGCATCCGCCCTCCCTTCACCTCGTTCCGGTCATGTTCACGACCAGGAGGGCATGAGCGGGCGGAGCCGGTCGATGACCGGGCTGATCCCGAAGACGACGAGCAAGGTCCCCACCCCGACGTCGGCCTGGCAGAGCCACCCGATCAGGCAGCCCAGCACCTGCACGCCCAGGTAGGCCCACCGGAAGGGGATGAGCGGTTCGAAGGCGACCGCGGGCCCTTCCGTGGGTCCGACACCGAGATCTGCGCTGAGGTACCCGGCGATCCCGAAGGACAGCAGCGCGAACCCCAGAGCGAACTGCCCCCACTGGCCGACGGTCCCGGTGGCCTGTGGCACCAGCGGAAGCGCGGCTCCTGCGACCACTCCGACCAGTACCGGCTGGACGATGGTGCCCAGGTCGGGTTTCAGCCCCCGTGACCATCCGATCCCGATGAAAACCAGTCCGACGACCACGCAGACCGCGGTGAACGACAGCCCCGAAGAGATGGTGACGCCGTTGAGCAAGGTGGAGTAACCGTCCGCGCCCTGCCGGGAGGCGATCAGGAAGACCACACCCAACGCCAGGACGGTGCAGGAGAACAACAACCAGGAGATGCGCGCCGGAGTGTATCGAGGTGCGGCGGCAGGGCTCCCGGTCTCTTCGACGAGGAGACCGGGATCTGTTGGGGACGAGCCCACCGTGGGTCCTTTCCGGGGGTTAAAGGTCGGAACTGGAAACTAGATCGTGGTCCTTGACGATCTTCCGCGCAAAAGCGGCACGTTCCAACCGGCGCAGGCGCGCCACCTCACGGTGGAGGGCACGTGCGGTGGCGAAACACATCGCGATCATCACCAGGCTGAAGGGTGCGGCGACCAGGATGGCCATGGTCTGCAGTGCGGACAGGCCGTCGGTGAGCCCTCCGGACCGAGCCCCTCCCCAGAGGAGCACTGCGGCGATGGCGCCGCCGAGCGCCGACCAGAGCACACGGGTCCAGACGGGGGGCAGTTCGTCGCCACCGGAGGCGAGCATCGCGACCACCAGTGATCCGGAGTCGGCGCTGGTGACGAAGAAGACGACGATCAGCAGCAGGAAGAGGCCGACCAGGACCGTGGTGCCGGGCAGCGAGGACAACATCTTGAACAGGGCGGTGTTCGTGGAGACGACCCCGTCCTGGATCATCGTTCCTTCGGTCATCTGCAGGTAGATCGCGGTACCGCCCAGGATGGAGAACCACAGGAAGGTGACCAGGGTCGGGACGAGCAGCACCCCTGCGATGAACTCGCGGACGGTACGGCCGCGGGAGATCCGGGCGATGAAGACACCGACGAAGGGCGACCAGCTGATCCACCAACCCCAGTAGTAGGTGGTCCATCCGGAGAGCCATTTCTCACCTTCGGCACCCTGGAAGGGCATGGTGCGGAAGCTCAGTCCGACGATGTTCTGGATGTAGGAACCCAGATTCTGTACGAATTCACGCAGCAGGAAAAGTGAGGGGCCGAAGGCCAGGACCATCGCCATCAGGACGAAGGCGAGAACGAGGTTCCCGTTCGACAGCCATTTGATCCCGACGTCCAGTCCGCTGACCACGCTGACCATGGCGATCGAGGTGATGACGACGACCAGTGTCACCATCAGGGTCATGCTCTCCTCGGCGAGGCCCAGGAAGTGCAGCCCCGAGGTCACCTGGGTGACACCGAAACCCAGCGAGGTGGCGACACCGAACAGGGTTCCTACGATGGCGACGATGTCGATCACGTCTCCCCAGATCCCGCGGACCCGGTCGCCGAGGAGCGGTTCGAGCGCCCAACGGATGGAGACCGGGCGTCCTCGACGGTGCACGGCCAGGGCGAGGGCCAGGGCCACCACGATGTAGATCGCCCAGGCGTGCAGACCCCAGTGGAGGAAGGTCGTCGTCATGGCGTTCTGCGCCTTGGCCGCCGCGGAAGCTCCTTCGGCGGTGCTCAGGCTGCCCGGAGGCGGTGTGGCGAAGTGGTTCAGCGGTTCGGCCACCCCCCAGAAGACCAGACCGATACCCATCCCGGCGGCGAAGAGCATCGCGAACCAGGTCGTCAGGGTGTAGGCGGGCTCTTCGTCGTCCGGGCCGAGGGTGACCTCACCCCAGCGGGACCACCCTGCATACAGGCAAAAGGCCACCATGCAGGTGACCAGAAGCACGTAGTACCATCCCAGACCGTTGATGACCGTCGTATTGGCAGAGCTGAGCACGCCTTTGAGCCATGCCGGTGCGACGAGTGCCACGGCCACGAAAGCGAGGGAGAGCGCAGCTGCAGGCCAGAAGACCCGTGGCGCTATCCCGGCCCGTAGCGGGACTGTCTTGTCGTTCGTACGTGCGGGTTTCACTGCTCTCCTCACTCACGGGCATTGTTGTGGGAGAAATCCAGCGGCATGCCCGCCTGTGTCGGCTGTCAGGATGCGCCCTTATCGGACGCCAGTCCTCCAGGTTACCGACGGTTCGTACGAGTGTTCAAAGCAGTACAGATTCAAAAAGCACATCTCCCGGCGTCCTTCATTGCCCTGCAACATGATTCATGTTCATGACATCTGTCTGACAACATGACTGCCGGTGAGTGTTCGGGCAGGTCGGGGCTCTTCGGACGAAAGATGACAGCTGTATCCGAAGACACTCAGATGCCCATCTGAATTGCCCGATTCAGGACTTGTCGGCTTTCTTATGGCGAGGACATGCCTCACAAGCCCGCGCCCCGGGGAGTGCATAGATCATGCAACACCCCTTCCTTCGCCCCGGAGGGAGTCGACGATATGCCGGGAATACTGCCCGACGAGCACTCTCCAAAGACATCATCCATACATCGAATGCGATCCCGGAGCGCTGACCGCTGCCCATTCGCACCTCCGGTGGGCGGTAACTATCAGCAAATATTCGGGCGTGTGCGACATACCGCTCATGGGCATCGGTCAATCGATCACTCTCATTGGCCACCTCGATGATCCGGTCGGCCTGAATCGACATCACGTCGGGGAAGCAACCGGGATCGGAAAGGTCGAAAGAGAGCGCTTCGGGTGAACCATCAATTACCCACGGCCCGAGAGTCGCCGCCCATGCGAGAGGTGTGGCGACAACACCCAGATACCACTGAAGGACAAAGGCTGCAGCCACCTGAGGCGGCGCTTCCACCCCGTAGAAGGAACTCTGCTCAGCACGCACCCGTTCCCGCCATTCAGCGGTCGGATCATCCCCGTTGCACTGAGAACGAACGATTTCGGCACAGCGATACCGCAAAGGGCCCTCGGACTCGGCCACAACGACTTCCACATAACCGAGGGCGCGGCTGATCATATCTGCCAGACGAGAGGCTTCCTCGGCGGGGACACCCATAAGGACATCTTGCACCTCGCTCACGACAAGAACGTGTGAGGGCGGCCACTCGTCGAGTGGCCGCCCTCACACGGAAAGATAAGCTCAACCGAAGTCAAGCATAAGACTACTTATGATCAGGCGTGAGCCTTGTCGTAAGCGGCCTGGAGCTCACCGGAGACACGCCCGCGGTCGCTCACCTGGAAACCATTGGCGCGACCCCATTCGCGAACAGCGTTGAGGTCGCGTCGTCCCACACCGCTAGGACGACGGTTCGTCATCTTGCGCCCACCGGAGCGACGAGCGTGGCCGATCCAAGTGGCCAATTCCTCGCGCAACTTCGAGGCATTGTCATCGGAAAGGTCGATCTCGTAACTGATTCCGTCCAGTGCAAAAGACACTGTCTCGCGCGCTTCGCCGCCATCGACGTCGTCGACCAGGAGGACCTGGACCTTCTGCGCCATCGTACCTCTCCTCAAGAGTTCAATACTGGATCTTGTAGGGATTCCCTCGGCGCCGATAGTAATTCATCCGAGAGAAAAAGGGAAATGCAAGGTGCGTCACGTTCTATCCCACAGCAGCCCCGGCAGGACAAAAGTAGCGACCCTTCGAGCAAGCACCAAGGCCTGCAGAGACATCACCAAAGATGAACCTCTTCAGCCACTGTAGAAGAGCACCATACAGGCCAATACACGACCCCGCCCTAGGCCCCTTGTTAAGCGCTCCCGACCCCGTCCACCTAACCCAGCGAAAACTGCACACAGGGAAGACACATCCGTCAGACCGAAAGCCTTGTCGCCGCCTAATACGCCCCACACGCGCGAAACAACACATATGAGCCACAGATCACAGTCAGGATTATGAGCTAAGCGGCCACCCACCCCATACAGCCGGACAGGCTACGGCCCCGAAGTCATCACCGTCGAGTTGAGCGCACCGCTCACGCAGATCGAATCCTCACGGGCAAGACGAGAACGCTGAAAATGACTTGATCGATATGGCTGAGAAGACCCTCACGGGGCCTAGCCTCGCACTGAGGCGAAGCGATCTATCCACCGCCCCGGGAAAAACGCCCACCAGGCCATCGGCGCACAGTGAGAGACCTCCCGAGAAAAAGAAATTCACCTACCCCTGGGCGCTCCATACCGGAAGCCCGGCAGAGCGCGACGACTTTAGGCACTAGGCGGTACGACCGCCGGATTCACCGGGACGCTGCGACCCGAGGGGAGCACCCTTATCCGAGGAGACGAGACCGGCCTCCCAGCGAGCATGAGCGAGCCGCTCGTTGCGATCCCCTTCGAGGAGTGCCTTCATGACCTTATAGAAGAGGAATCCGATACCTACTGAGGGTGCAAGCGCCAGCACTACCGCCCAGAGCGAATTCATCATTCCTTGCAGCCTCGCTCGCTTCGATCATCGATAGACGCCACCATATGGCTAGACGCCCCACGATCATTGACAAGTAGTCTGAGTCTAGCCTGTCCGCATGCAGATGGTTTCCTGGGAGTCGGCTTGGTATCAGGCGCTCTACGACCCCGAACGCGGGTTCTACCGACGCCAGGCACCCCGAGAGCACTTCACCACCGCAGCCCAGGGCATCCCCGGGAGCAGCCTTCTGCTCGCCCGAGCGCTGGCCACCCTCTGTCGACGACACGACCTCGACACCGTCGTCGACCTCGCCTCCGGCCGTGGGGAACTCGCCACAGCCCTCACCTTGACCGCACCCCACCTGCAGATCTACGCCGTCGACATCGTCGAACGACCACCTGGACTGCCCGACACCATCACCTGGGTGACCACCGCAGGAGGCCCGGACCTGACCGGACTGCCCCGGATCGACGGCGCCCTCACCTTCGCCCTCGAATGGCTCGACGTCATCCCCTGCCCCATCTGGCAGCTCGACGACAAGAACGTCCCCCGCACCGTCCTCGTCGCTCCCGACGGACACGAAACCCTCGGCCCCGGCCCCGGAGAACCGGGCGGACCCACCCCGGAAGACCTCGCCTGGTACCACACCTGGTGGCCCACGGACGAACAGAACCCAGGCAGCCGCATCGAGATCGGCCGAACCCGCGACGACGCCTGGAACCACCTCCTGGAACAGGTACCGCGCGGCCTCGCCCTCGCCGTCGACTACGGACACACCGCCGACACCCGACCCCGCCACGGAACACTCACCGGATATCGCGACGGCCGCCAGCGGCCACCCGCCCCCGACGGGCTGAGCGATATCACCGCCCACGTCGCCGTCGACTCCCTCACCCACGACCGACTGGACGACCAACGACACAGCCTCCACGAACTCGGCATCAGCGCCAACCCACCCGACCCGGAACAGGCCGCCACCGATCCCACCGCATATCTCGCCGGGCTGAGCACCTCAAGCGCCGCCGCCCGCCTACTCGACCCCTACGGACTCGGCGGATTCACCTGGATCTACCGACGCACCTGAACCCGCGCCGAGATCGCCGATACAGCACGACCCCCGACACTCCCTAAGCTGGCAGCCATGACCGACGGGCCCCACCTCGACGACACCACCCACCGCGAGACCATCGTCGGTATCGGCGCCGGCGCCCGCTGGTGCTCGGACACCGTGATCGACCTCGGCGAAGGCCACCCCAGCTCGCACGGGCTGCTCCGCCTCGCGCTACGCCTCGACGGCGAGCGCATCGCCACCGCCGAACCGATCGTCGGCCACCTCCACCGAGGGGTGGAGAAACTCTTCGAAGTACGCGACTACCGTCAGATCCTCGCCCTGGCCAACCGACACGACTGGCACAGCTCCTACGCCGGCGAGCTCGGTATCGCCCTGGGCGTCGAGCACATGCTCGGACTGGAAGTACCTACTCGGGCCACCTGGCTGCGGACCCTCCTCGCCGAATACACGCGAATCGTGCACCACCTGGAATTCCTCGACCGGATGCCCCTGCCCGGGAACGAACCGCTGCTCGGCCTGCACCCTCTGCGCGAACGACTCCTCACCGTCCTGGAGACCGCCACCGGCGGCCGGATGCACGTGATGATCGTGCGGATCGGCGGACTGGCCCAGGACATGCCAGCCGGCTGGTTCGCCCAGGTGTCCGACGTGATGGCTCAGGTGCGCGCCGTCCTCCCCGAACTCACCGAGGCACTGGCCCACGACCGCGTCACCACCGCCACCCGCGGTGTGGCCCTCCTCGACCAGGACACCGCCCGCGCCTACGGCGTACTCGGACCGGGCTCCCGAGCCGCCGGGATCGACGTCGACCTACGGCGCGATGAACCGTATCTGGCCTACGGCGAGCTCTTCGTCCCCGGCGGGCCGGGCCGCGTCGTCACCCGCGACGACGGCGACGCCCTCGCCAGACATCAGGTGCTCGCCGGCCAGATCGAGGTGTCGGTGGACCTGGTCGAGGCCTGCATAGACCGGCTCCTGGCCCTGCCCCCGGAAAGCATCGACGTCCGCTTGCCGAAAGTGCTGCGGGTCCCCGAGGGCGCCCACTACGTGTCCACGGAGGCCCCGGCCGGACACGCCGGATACCTGATCGTCTCGCACGGGGAGAAGACCCCGTGGCGTCTGGCGATGCGCACCCCCTCCTTCGCCGCGGCCTCCGCCCTGTCCACCGTGCTCGTCGGCACCCGTGTGCGGGATCTCGCAGCAGCCCTGGGGTCCTTCTACTTCGTCATCGGCGACATCGACCGTTGAAAGCGTCCCTCGAGCTCAGCGAGAGGCGAGATCGTCCTCGTCCGAGTCGCCGAGTCCGTCGGGGCGGTCGACACGACACCATCCCTGCACGAGGAAACCGCAGAAGATCAACGCGCCACCGGTGAAGACATAGGCCAGGCAACGCCATATGCCGCCCAGGACGGTCGACGACGCGGAATCGGGCAGCAGGACCGCCGTGTGCCCCAGATACCAACCGGACACCACGCCGCCCGCCAAAGCGGCGGCCCTGGCCATGATCAACACCCGGAAGGCGAAGATCGGATCGAGCCTGCGCTCCCGACGACCCTTCTGCCAGCGCCGGATCGGCAGCCCCGCGAAGACGAGTCCGGTCGCGACGACGGCCAGCATGACCGCGCCGGGCCATCCGGGGAAAGGCATCCGCCCGACGTGGTCGTTCAGATAACCCTGGAGGAGATAACCCACCCCCAGGGCGAGCATGAAAGCCCACCAGACCGTCCGCGGCCGTAGCCCCCCGTCCTCGTCCCTCGACGAAGGCCGTCCCGCCGGACCGGAGGTCACCACGAGGACACCGCCACCGTGGCAGCGACGAAGGACGGCCAGGCCGGCCCCGGACGCACCCCCGACTCACCGGCCACCGGACGGGACGCCTCCCGCCCCGGCTCCCCGCTGAGCTCCGCCCAGGCCCGGCGGGCCTGCTCTCCGGCCGGATCGGCCAGCAGCCAGGGCACCACCACGAACGCCCGTTCGAAAGCCCGAGGATGGGGCAAGGTCAGCCGGGGGTCGTCGGAACGGCAGGACCCGCCCCGGGCCGGATCGGTGTAGTCGATCAGGTCGAGGTCGAGAGTCCTCGGCCCCCATCGCACGTCACGGACCCGCCCGTGTACCGACTCCACCTCGTGCAGACGGGCCAGCAAGGAGTGCGGGGCCAACCTGGTCCGCACCACCAGGACCGCGTTCAGGTAGACCGGTTGACCTTCGGGGCCCCCCACCGGGTCGGTCTCCACCACGGGGCTGAGCATCACCGGGTCGACACCGTCCAAGGTGCCGATCCGGCGTACCGCATCGGCCAAACGCATCACCGGATCGGACAGATTGGCGCCCAGGGCGACCACTGCGGTCGCTGCCCGTTCCCGGTGGACGCTCACCGAGACGTCCTCGAAGGGAAGCCCCACCGGGGCCTCCGGCTTGTGGACCCGCACCTGCGCCGCCTCCACCAGAGGCTCCTGCAGACAGACCGCAGCGATCCGCTCGGCCAGGTGTTCGATCAGGTCGACCGGTTCGCCCTGCACCACCTCCACCGCACGATGAGCGATCTCGGCGTAGCTCACCGTGTCGGCCAGGTCGTCGGAACTCCCGGCACGGGAAAGGTCGACCCGGAGCTCGATGTCGACGACGAAAGGTCTCGGCTGGACCTTCTCCTCGGGGAAGACCCCGTGGCAGGCCTCGACCCGCAGCCCGGCCACCCTGATCAGATCACCGGTCATCGGTCGGCCTCCGTCGGACGTCGCCCCGCCCCCGCACGGCGTCCACCACGGCCACCGCCGCGACCGACGACCGCACATCGTGCACCCGCACCGCCCAGGCACCGGCCTGCGCCGCCAGGACGCTCACCGCGCAGGTCGCCGCGTCCCGTCGCCCCGGCTCGACCGGGTCCCCGTCCGCTCCCGGCGGCAGCGCGCCCAGGAAACGTTTGCGGGAAGCCCCGATCAACAAGGGGAAACCCAAGGAGGACAGCCCGCCCAGATCGGCCAGCAGTTGCCAGTTGTGCGCGGCGGTCTTCGCGAAGCCCAGCCCCGGGTCCAGGACCAACCGCTTCTCGTCGACCCCGGCGGCCAGCGCCACCTCGACCCGCTCCGACAGCTCCGCGCGCACCTCCGCCGAGACGTCCTCGTAGGACGCCAGGTCCTGCATCACCGAACCGTGCCCCCGCCAGTGCATCAGGATGTACGGACAACCGTGATCGGCGACGACCCGCAGGATGTCCGGGTCGGCCAGTCCCCCGCTCACATCGTTGACGTAGACGGCTCCGGCAGCCAGGCAGGCCTCAGCCACCCGCGCCCGCATGGTGTCCACCGAGACCACCGCCCCGGCAGCTGCCAGCTCGCGAACCACCGGGAGCACCCTGCGGAGTTCCTCGTCCTCGTCAGGTCGTCGTGACCCCGGACGAGTCGATTCCCCGCCGACGTCCAGGAGATGAGCGCCCTCCTCGAGCAGAGCCACGCCGTGCGCCACCGCGGCATCGTGGTCGAACCACCGGCCGCCGTCGCTGAACGAATCCGGGGTGACATTCACGATGCCCATCACCAAGGTCGACGCCGGACCTTTCCCCGGCGAAGCAGGAAGAGCCGCCACCGAAGTCACCCACGCCCCCGCAGGATCAGACCCATCGCCTCGGCCCGGGTCGCCGGATTCCGCAGCAGGCCCCGCACCGCCGAGGTCGTCGTCCGGGCCCCCGGTTTACGCGCCCCCCGCATCGACATGCACAGGTGCTCCGCCTCCACGACGACGATCACCCCGCGCGCCTCCAGATGGGTCACCAGAGCGTCGGCCACCTGCGTGGTGAGCCGTTCCTGCACCTGAGGGCGCCTCGCGAAGCAGTCGACCAGTCGGGCCAGCTTGCTCAGCCCGGTGACCTGCCCGTCCTGGGCCGGGATATAGCCGACATGGGCCACCCCGTGGAAAGGCAGCAGATGGTGCTCACAGGTGCTGAACACCTCGATGTCGTGCACCATGATCATCTCGTCGTGGTCGATGTCGAACCGACGTTCGAGGATCTGCGCCGGATCCTGCTGGGTGCCGGCGAACATCTCCGCATAAGCCCGGGCCACCCGGCCGGGGGTGTCCCGCAGACCGTCCCGGTCCGGGTCCTCCCCCAAGGCCAGCAACAGTTCCCGGACAGCGGCCTCGGCACGGCCCAGGTCGACCCGAGACGACCGGTCAGGTCGCTCGACGTCGTCGGGCCGTGCCGAGGTCACCGCACAGCTGTCCTCAGCCACCGACCGGACCGCCCGGCTCCACCTCGATGGTCTTCACCGGAGGGTGTTCCTCGCCGGGGGCAGGCCGCTCGGGGTCGTCGCCCCGCTCCAACGCCGCCCGTTCCGCAGGGGTCAGCACCGGCGGCTGGTCGCTCACCGTACGCCGGTCGCTGGACAGCCACACCGGACGGCGCGGCTGCTTACGCACCGGGGCGAAGATCTCCGCCAGCTGCTCGGCGTTGAGGGTCTCCTTCTCCAGCAGCTCCAGCACCAGATGGTCCAGGATGTCGCGGTTCTCGTTGAGGATGCGCCAGGCCTCGTCGTGCGCGGCCTCGATCAGACGGCGGATCTCCTCGTCGACGACCGTCGCCAGGCCCTCGGAGTAGTCGCGTTGGTGCCCCATGTCACGGCCCAGGAAGACCTCACTGTTGTCCTGGCCGAGCCGGATCGCACCGATCCGTTCGCTCATCCCGAACTGGGTGACCATCTTGCGGGCCATCCCGGTGGCCTTCTCGATGTCGTTCGACGCGCCCGAGGTCGGGTCGTGGAAGATGATCTCCTCGGCGACCCGTCCGCCCAGGGCGTACGCCAACTGGTCCAGCATCTCGTTGCGGGACTGGCTGTACTTGTCCTCGACCGGCAGCACCATGGTGTAGCCCAGGGCCCGGCCCCGCGGCAGGATCGTCACCTTCGTCACCGGGTCGGTGTGATTCAACGCCGCCGCGACCAGGGCGTGCCCGCCCTCGTGGTACGCCGTCATCTTCTTCTCCCGGCCGCCCATCAGACGGGTCCGCTTCTGCGGGCCGGCGACCACCCGGTCGATGGCCTCGTCCAGGGCCCGGTCGTCGATCATCCGGGCATTGGACCGAGCCGTCAACAGAGCCGCCTCGTTCAACACATTCGCCAGATCCGCACCGGTGAACCCCGGGGTCCGACGGGCGACCGCCATCAGGTCGACGCCCTCCGCCAGCGGCTTGCCCTTACCGTGCACCTGCAGGATCGCGTAACGACCCAGCATGTCCGGTGCCTCCACCGCGATCTGCCGGTCGAAACGCCCCGGACGCAGAAGTGCCGGGTCCAGGATGTCCGGGCGGTTGGTCGCCGCGATGAGGATGACGTTCTGCCGGGCGTTGAAGCCGTCCATCTCCACCAGCAGCTGGTTGAGCGTCTGCTCCCGCTCGTCGTGCCCACCGCCGAGACCGGCCCCACGGTGACGGCCCACCGCGTCGATCTCGTCGACGAAGACGATCGCCGGGGAATTCTGCTTGGCCTGTTCGAAGAGGTCACGGACCCGGGAGGCACCGACACCGACGAACATCTCGACGAAGTCCGAACCGGAGATGCTGAAGAAAGGCACCCCCGCCTCACCGGCCACCGCCCGCGCCAGCAGGGTCTTACCCGTTCCGGGCGGGCCGTAGAGCAGCACACCACGAGGGATCTTCGCCCCGACCGCCTGGAACTTGCTCGGCTCGGCGAGGAACTCCTTGATCTCGGTCAGTTCCTCGATGGCCTCGTCCGCACCGGCCACATCGGCGAAGGTCACCGGCTCGGTGTTCTTGTCGGCCAGTTTCGCCCTCGACTTGCCGAACTGCATGATGCGGCCGCCGCCGCCCTGCGCCTGGTTCATCATCCAGACGAAGAAGGCCAGCAGCACCACCATCGGCAGGAAATTCATCAGCAAGGTGCCGAGGATGGAGGACTGCGGGGGCTTGTCGTTGTACCCGCTCGGCGGCTGCTTCGCCTTCAACTCGCTCAGCAAGGACTCGGCCCGCTGCGGCACGTAGAGGGTGTAGACCTTGTCGACGCCCTTCAGCTCACCGACGTCCTGCTTGCCGCGCAGGGTCAGTTCGAGACGGTCGTTGTCGACGAAGGTCGCGGCCTCGACCTTGCCCCCGTTGATGAGCTGCTCGGCCTCGTGGGTCTTGATCTCCGTGAAGCCACCGCCCGTCAACAACCTCGACAGGATGAGCAGCACAGCGACGGCGAAGATGATCAGCGGCCACGGGTTCTTCAGGATGCGTTTGGCGTTCATCTGCGGGGTAGGCCCCCGAACCTCCTGCTCGTCGCGACATTCGACCGGAGCGCCGGCCTCGACTTCCTCGAACGGTACACGAGCAAGGAGGCGCTCCTCACCACCTCGCAACGGTCTGCTGTCCCGAGGTGTTCCGACCCGGGCCCGGCTTCTGACGTCTCCCCCGTCCAGGCAGACGGGCCCGGGACACACACCCGAAGCCGACCGAGCCCCTGAAGCACATCCGCGGATGACCCCGAAAGGTCACCCGCGGATCTACATGCTCAGAACGAAAGCGTATCTTGCCTGATTTCTTTCGTCACACGCTCGCAGCCCGCCGGCGACCGAACCAACGCTCCAAGCGCCACGCCGTCTCGCACAACAGGATCCCCAGGACGACGGAGAAGGCCCCCACGGTCAGGGTGTACGGGCTCCCCGTGTCGAGGTTGAAGAAGCGGGCCAGCATCGGCACCGTGAAGATCACGACGTACGCCAGCGCACTCGCCACGATCAGGGCGATCTTCCACGGACGGTCGGGACGGGCCACCACGCCCAGCACCCACATCGCGATCCCGATGACCACGATCAGCGCACCGGTCGAGATCTGCTCCGGGTTCGCACCCCGCGGGTCGTGCCGCAGCCACAGGTAGGTGAAGAAGGTGATCGTGCCGATGATCAGACCCGCCGGCGCGGAGCGGGCCAACGCCCGCTTGGCGAAACCGGTCCGGGCGCGGTCGGCATTCGGCGCCAACGACAGGATGAACGCGGGGATCCCGATGGTGAACCACGAGATGATCGTGACGTGGATCGGCACGAAGGGGAACGGCTGACCCGACAGGCCCACCAGCATCGCCAACAGACACGAGTAGAACGTCTTCGTCAGGAAGAGCGCCGCGACCCGCTCGATATTCCCGATGACCCGGCGGCCCTCGGCCACCACCTTCGGCAGCGTCGCGAAACGGTCGTCCAGGAGCACGATCTGCGCAGCCGAACGGCTCGCCTCCGAACCGGACCCCATGGCGACACCCACGTCGGAATCCTTCAACGCCAGGACGTCGTTGACCCCGTCACCGGTCATGGCGACGACATGGCCACGCGACTGCAGGGCACCGACCATCGCCCGCTTCTGCTGGGGGGTCACCCGGCCGAACACCTTGTGCCCGTCGACGGCGTCCGCCAAGCCGGCGGCGTCCTCGGGGAGCCGGCGGGCGTCCATCGCCGTCGTCTCCTCGCCCTTCCCGATCCCCACCGACCGGGCCACCGCCGCCACCGATGTCGCATTGTCACCCGAGATGACCTTGACCTCGACACCCTGCGCCGCGAAATAGGCCACCGTGTCGGCGGCATCGTCCCGAACCTTCTGGGCCAGGACGGCCAGACCCACCGGGGTCACCTCGCCCAGCCCCGACGGGTCGTCGACCGCCCGTTCCGCGGTTCCCAGGAGGACCACGCGAAGACCCTGCTCGGCGAACTCCTCGGCCCGCTTGGCCGCCACCGACCCCGGCACCGCCAGGACGTCCGGCGCGCCCAGGACCAGGCTGCGCGGACGCCCTTCACCGGCGGCGAAACTGGCCCCGGACCACTTCGTCGCCGAGGTGAACGGAGCCAGAGCGTCCGTCTCCCAGACCTGTTCCGGCGCCCCGACGTGCTCGGCGATGACCGCCATCGTCGGATTCGGGTGCGGATCGGTCGCCGCCAGCTGGGCCAGGAGCACAGAGACCCGCGACCGTGACTTCTCGTCGTCCTCGGGCAGGGCCACCAGGCTGTCCAGCCGCATGCCCCCCTCGGTGAGCGTCCCGGTCTTGTCGACACACACCGTGTCGACCCGGGCCAGGCCCTCGATGGCCGGCAGTTCCTGCACCAGACATCCGTGCTGTCCCAACCGGATCACTCCGACCGCGAAGGCCACGGAGGTCAACAGCACCAGGCCCTCGGGAACCATCGGCACCAGCGCGGCCACCAGGCCCAGCAGCGCGCCGTTGCCGTCCGTGTGCACATGGTTCAGCTGCACCCACACCGTGAGCACACCCACCGGGATCAACAGATAGGTGATGTAACGCAGGATGAGGTCGATCCCGCTGCGCAGCTCCGAATCGACCAGGGTGTACCGGCTGGCTTCCGCCGCCAACTGCGCGGCATAGGCGTCCGCGCCGATCTTCGTCGCCCGGTACGCACCCGAACCGGAGGAGACGAAACTCCCCGAGAGGACCTGGTCGCCGGCTTTCTTGTCGACCGGGTCGTTCTCACCGGTCAACAGGGACTCGTCGACCTCCAGGTAGGAGGACTCGACGACCTCGCCGTCGACCACGACCTGGTCGCCGGGCTGCAGTTCGACGATGTCGTCGAGCACCAGCTCCCGCCGGTCGATACGACGGGCGACCCCGTCGCGACGCACCAGCGGACGCGCCTCACCGACGATCGCCAACTTGTCCAGAGTGCGCTTGGCCCGCACCTCCTGGATGATGCCGATGACGCTGTTCACCACGATCAGCAGCGCGAACAAGCCGTTCTTGAACGACCCGGTGATCGCCACGATCCCGAAGAGGACCGCGAGGATCGCGTTGATCCTGGTGAACACATTCGCCCGGACGATCTGTCCGACGGTCCGCCCCGAACGTGGAGGAAGGTCGTTGACCTTGCCCTCCCGAACCCGCTCGGCAACCTGCTCGGCAGTCAGCCCACCGGCAGCGACGGACGACCTCCCGCCGTCCTCGTCCTGCCGTTTCATCGGCGCTCCAACACTCACCTGATTCTTCCTCCCGACGCAGCACTATCGGCGGTTGCCGGAAGAACCGGAGCCACCCCCTGGAACACGTGTGAACAGCACCAGAGGTTCCCTGCCTGGGGCGGAGCGCGCCGAAGGGGGTGACCCCCCGTTCAGGCGTAGACGTGCGGTGCCAGAGTGCCCACGCACCGCAGGTTGCGGTACTCCTCGGCGTAGTCGAGCCCGTAACCCACCACGAACTCGTTCGGGATGTCGAAACCGACGTACTTGACGTCGACCTCGACCTTGGCCGCCTCCGGCTTGCGCAGCAGGGTGCAGATCTCCACCGACGCCGCGTCCCGGGAAGCCAGGTTCGCCTTGATCCAGCTCAGGGTCAGACCCGAGTCGACGATGTCCTCCACGATCAGGACGTGCCGACCGGTGATGTCGGTGTCCAGGTCCTTCAGGATCCGCACCACACCGCTGGACTTCGTCCCGGAACCGTAGGAGCTGACCGCCATCCAATCCATCGGCGCCGTACGGGGCAGCGCACGCATGAGGTCGGCCATCACCAGTACCGCACCCTTCAGGACCCCCACGAGCAGCAGGTCCTTCCCGGCGTAGTCCTCCGAGATCTGCACGGCGAGTTCTTCGAGACGGGACATGATCTGCTCCTCGCTGATCAGCACCTTCTCGAGATCAGCACCCATGTGCTCGGCGTCCACTCATTTCTCCTCTGTCGCGGGACCGTCAAGCCCCTCGGCGGGCGCCGCCGATGCTGACGACACCGGGCCGTCATCGGGAGACCCCTCCCGATCACCACCCACGGCCCATTCTCGCCCACTACGGTCGGTGAAGCCGACCAGACCGTCCCTGCGGCCGAACCAGCGGCCCCCCGGCAGAGCCACCGGCCCCTGCCCTCGCCACCCCACCACCAGGGCGTCCACCGCCAGGACATGCCGTGAACCGACCTCAGGGCATCCCTCCTCCGCGGCCAGTGAACGCCACAACCGCCCCCGCACCGCCGTCGGATGCCCGGCCACGGCCGACACCGGCCACGGCCACGGCCCCATCGCCCGACGCGCCTGCGCGGTGAACAGGTCCAAGGCGTCGGCGTCCTCCCGCGCCAAGGCAGCGGTACGTGCCAGAGCCGCAGGCAGGCCAGGGCCCAACTCCTCTGTGGCCGAACGCAACAGGCGACGGACCCGATTACGGAGGAAGGTCTGGTCCTCATTGCTGGGATCCGCCCAGGGAGTCAACCCCTGAGCCCGGCAGGCCTCCACCGTGTCCCGACGCGGCAGGTCGAGCAACGGCCTCTCGTACGGGGGACGTCGACGCGGGATACCGGACAGGGTGCGGGTCCCCGACCCTCGGACCAACCCCAGGAGGACCTGTTCGGCCTGATCGTCCCGGGTGTGCCCCAACCAGGTCGACGAGGCCCCGCACTCGGCCATCACCTCCTCGAAGACCTCGTACCGGGACTCGCGCGCCCGCGCCTCCGGGCCACCGCCGCCACTCGCGGACACCCGAACCCGGCGGGTCACCACCGGATCCAGACCCAACCGGCGACACTGCTCGGCGGCCTCCCGACAGACCAGGTCCGATCCCTCCTGAAGGCCGTGGTCGACGATCACCGCACCTATCCAGACCGGGAACTTACGGGACTCGAAGGCGGCCGCAGCGGCCAGCGCCAACGAATCGGCCCCGCCGCTGCAGGCCACGAGGACCAGGGCCCCCGGCGCGCAGTCGGCCAGATGGGACCGGACCGCATGCCGGGTGGCGGCCACCGCAGGATGAGGCCCGGTCACCGCCCGGCCGTCCCTGCGCGGACGGCACGCGCGGCCGGAGTTCCCCGGTCAGCCGTGGACACGGGCGATCCAGGCGGCCGGATCACGGATCTCCTGCGCGTCCGGCAAGGTCCGGGGGGAATGCCATACGGCGTTGAAACCGTCGAGACCGACGACGGAGGTCACCTCCCGGACGAAAGCGGCCCCGTCCCGGTACTGGGCCATCTTGGCTTCCAACCCGAGGACCCGACGGACGACCGCGGCCAGACCGGTGACCTCGTGACGGCGGGACTCGAAACGTCGACGGATCACCTCGACGGTAGGGACCACCTGGGGGCCGACCTCGTCCATGACGACATCGGCGTGACCCTCCAACAAGGCCATGACCGCGCCGATCCTGGCGACCTCGGCACGTTGCGCCTCGTCCAGGAAGAGCTCCGCCAGACCTGCCCCGCCTGGCCGTAGCGCGGCACCGGCGTTCTTGGCGACCAGGTTCAACCGGTTCAGGATCTGGTCGCTGCGCGGCATCAGGTCGGTGGCGATACGTCGGGTCCGTTCGATCAGGTGCCCGCGCAGCCAGGGCACAGCGGTGAACTGCACCCGGTGGGTCTCCTCGTGCAGACAGACCCACAGCCGGAAATCCTGCGGGTCGAGCCCCAGCTCGCGTTCGGCCTGGACGATATTGGGGGCGACGAGCAGGAGACGCGGATGACCCGCCGGATCGTAGGCCAGGTCGTACTGGCCGAGGATCTTCGTGGACAGGAAACTCATCAGGACGGTGAGCTCACCCGCGGTGGCCGTGCCGGCCAACCTGCGGGCCAGCGCGCCGGGCATCGGACGTCCACCGTGACGGGCAGCGCCGTCGACCACCGGGTCGATCAGCGCGGCGAAGGAGTCGAGGTTGATCCGGGACCAGGTGGGACGATCCACCACCAGAGCCGTTTCCGGGCCGTCGGGGGTGTGCAGACCGGAAGTCCGAGCCACCGGCTCGTAGGCGCGCGACGAGGCCGTGCGAAGGGCGTCGACCACCTCCTGGGCCTGCTCCCGGCCGATCGCCGGCCCGGCCGGGGTGATCGCCCGGATGCCTTTGAAGGCGAGCTCCCAGTCGATCAGACGCAGCGGCTCCTCGGCATCTCCCGGCGGCACCGCCGGGACGCCGGCACGGGCCCGAACGAATCCGGTTCCCGCGACGTCGTACTGGCCTGCGCGCTGTTCACCCATGAGGGCATCCTCCCCCGGATGCTCGCGGAAAGCACACTCCCGGAAGCTCCGTGGGTCGACGCCGATCCTCCGTGGTTCAGCGGCAGCCACAGGTGGCGAGCGCGGCGGCGAAACGGTCCAGCGCGGGCCGGGCGGCGTGGACGCCGGACGGCAGCCGGTCGGCGATGATCGCGAACACCAGCAGGCGGCCGTCCTGGTCGACGACCTGACCGGCGAGGGAGGAGACGCCGGTGAGCGTCCCGGTCTTGGCCCGGACCAGCCCGGCCCCGGCCCGTTGGGTCCCGTCGAGATAACGTCCGGAGAGGGTGCCGGACAGCCCGCCCACGGGGAGGCCGGAGAGTGCCTGGGCGAGCCGGTGGTTCTTCCCTGCGGCGGCCTGTTGGAGGACGGCGGTGACCGTCCGCGCGGTGGCGGTGGTGCCCGGGGCCAGCCCGGAGGCGTCGACGATCTTCAGCCCGTCGACGGGCACCTGCAGGGCGGCGATCCGCGCGGTCACCCAGGCGGCGACCGAGGGGAAGGCCGAGTCGCTGCCGGACTGGACGGCGGCGATCCGACTCAGGGCGGCGGTCAGCATGTTGTCCGAGGCGGACAGGGCATAGCCGAGTTGGTCGCCCAGGGTGGCGGAGCGGACCGAGCCGAGGGTCTGGGCCTCACCGGGCGCCGACGCCCTGGTGACGGAGTCGGCGACGGCGACACCTCGGGCGGTCAGGGCCGCACGGAGGGCGGCGGCGACATTCATCGGGGGATCTGCCGGGGAGGGACGTCCTTCGGCCGGCAGGTCGGTGGCCAGCCCGAGCGGGGTGACCGGTCCGACATATCCCTGGACGACGTCCTGCGGATCCCAGGCCGGGTCGATGGCCGGCCCCCGGTAGCGGCCGTCGTCCAGGAGGAGTTGCACCGGCCCCTGGATCCGGTCGTCCTTGAGTCGTTCGGCGACCTGCCGGGCCAGTTCGCCCAGTCCTGCGTGGCCGAGCGCCGAGGCTGGGTTGCCTTCCTCCGCGCCGAGAAGGTTGTCCCCGCCGGCGACGAGCACGATCTCCTGGGGTTTGGCGCCCCGGACGACCTTGGTCTCCAGGGTCTGGTTGAGCGAGACGGTGGTCCCGATGGCTGCCGCGGAGAGGAGTTTGGTGACCGAGGCCGGGGCGCGGGCGGTCGTCCCGCCGACCTCGAAGAGGGTCTTCCCGGTGAGTCCGTCCAGGACGACGGCGCTGGTCTCCGTGCCGAGGGCCCGGTCGACGGCCAGCGGCGCCACCAGTTTGGCCAGGACCTCCGGGGTGGGCACGGGGGCTGCGGGGTTCAGCGTCGGGACGGTGGAGCCCGGGCGGGCGAGCTGCCAGCGGTCCCCTCCGGGTCGCCCTGGCTCGGCGGGTTGGGGGGCGGGCGCTCCGGCGGGTACCGAGACGGAGGCCTCGGTGGTGAGGACGCCGGGGACGACGTCTGCGGCGTCCAGGCCGATGTAGGTGCAGAGCGCCATCGTGATGCCTGCGGCGATCACAGGAATCTTCCGCATTGTCGCCGGGTTCCCCTCTCCGTGGGAGAAATCTCGTCCGTCCGGGGAGGGCACGGGCCGGTCGTCTCCTGCACGGTCCACGCCCCCGGACAAGCCTGGAGCGCAGGCCTCGACCTCGAGAATACCCAGGGAGTTCGGGATCCCCGGAGGGAACTCCCCCGCAGGCTCACCGGACGCTCCTGCTGCCACAGCCACCTCGGATGCGAGAGACTGGCCTGTAACTAGCGACGCCGCTGCCCGCGAGCGTGCGACATCCGCCACTGCAGGAGGCCAACCGTATGACGAGCAACATCGAGCTCACCCCCGGCGACTCGGGGGAGGCTCGGGTGTCCACACCGCCGATGTTCTTCGACGTGACCGTCGAGATCCCCAAGGGACAGCGGAACAAGTACGAGATCGACCACGAGACCGGGCGGATCCGCCTGGACCGGATGCTCTTCACCTCGACCCAGTATCCGAGTGACTACGGCTACATCGAGGACACCCTCGGTGAGGACGGCGACCCGTTGGACGCCCTGGTGCTCCTGGACTCGCCCACCTTCCCCGGCGTGGTCATCAACTGTCGGGCGATCGGGATGTTCCACATGCGTGACGAGTCCGGCGGCGACGACAAGATCCTGTGCGTCCCGGCGAAGGACCCGCGGGTGGGCCACATCCAGGGTCTGGAGGACGTCAGCGAGTTCGACCGTCTGGAGATCCAGCACTTCTTCGAGACGTACAAGGACCTGGAACCCGGGAAGTCCGTGGAGGGTGCGCACTGGGCCGACCGGTTGACCGCGGAACGGATCATCCGGGAGGCCATCGACCGGGCGTCGGAACACGGGATGACCACGCACCGGTGGCCGCTTCCGCACCC
>NZ_BAGZ01000002.1 GCF_000298175.1 Austwickia chelonae NBRC 105200
CCGCCACAGCGGCTGCGCCTTGGCTTTCTCGAGTTCTTCGAACAACCGCAGGGTGTTCTCCCGCGGTTTGCCCGGTGACTTCGCGGTCGCTTTCGTGAAGAAGTACGGCACGCGTTCGGGGCGCAGGGGCCCGATGCGTTTCCGGGTCAGAGGGGTCTCACGCCACACCCGCACATCGGCCAGGTCGTCCAGTGTGAGGGAGAACAGTCTGGACTCGCTGTCCAGCACGGGCTTGTGTCGAGGGGTCCCCCAGCTGTCCGCTTCTGCGGGACGCCCGCTCTCGGGGTCGGCGAGGGCGACGGCGGCCTCCCATCCCAGGGCCTCGATGTCGAAGGCTCCCCTCGAGGCCAGCCCGTGGACCCGTTCGCGGAGTTGGCTCGGGCAGGACCGGGCGTTGGGGCACCGGATGTCCTTGTCGCCGTCCTTCTCGAAGGCCAGTTCGGTGCCGCAGGCGGGGCAGTGCGTCGGCATGACGAACTCGGTCTCGTGGCCTTCGCGCAGTTCGACGACCGGTCCGACGATCTCGGGGATCACGTCGCCGGCCTTGCGCAGCACGATCGTGTCGCCGATGAGGACGCCCTTGCGTTTGACGTCGAAGCCGTTGTGCAGGGTAGCCATGGACACGGTCGATCCGGCGACCTTCACCGGTTCCATCACTCCGTAGGGGGTGACCCGTCCGGTACGACCGACGTTGACCTCGATGGCCAGCAAGGTGGTGGTGACCTCTTCGGGCGGGTACTTGTAGGCGATGGCCCAGCGGGGTGCCCGGGAGGTCGATCCGAGGGATCGTTGCACCGCGATCTCGTCGACCTTGACGACGATGCCGTCGAGTTCGTGTTCGACCGAGTGTCGGTGCTCACCGAAGTACGCGATCCGTTCCCTGACCTCCCGGGGGTCGTCGAGCACGCGGGCGTGTGGGCTGGTGGGGAGCCCCCACGCGGCGAGTGCCGTATAGGCCTGCGACTGTCTGCTGATGTCGAAGCCGACCCGTGCTCCGATGCCGTGCACCAGCATCCGTAGCGGACGTGAGGCGGTGACCCGGGGGTCTTTCTGGCGCAGGGAGCCTGCTGCGGCATTGCGCGGGTTGGCGAAGGGCGATTTTCCGGCCTCGACGAGTCCGGCGTTGAGCTCGGCGAAGGCTTCCACGGGGAAGAAGACCTCGCCCCGGACCTCGACCAGTTCCGGCACGGGGTGTTCCGAGGTGCCGGTCAGCCGTCCGGGGATTCCTTCGATCGTCCGGACGTTCATGGTCACGTCCTCGCCCGTACGTCCGTCCCCTCTGGTGAGTGCCCGGGTCAACCGTCCGTTCTCGTAGAGCAGGTTGACGGCCAGTCCGTCGATCTTCAGCTCGGTCAGCCAGTGGATCGGGGCCGCGCCGACCGATCGGAGGACCCGGTCGAACCAGTCGTCCAGTTCGGCCTCGTCGAAGACGTTGTCGAGGCTCATCATCCGCTCGCGGTGGTCCACCGGGGTGAACTCGGTGGAGAAGGTGCCGCCGACCCGCTGGGTCGGGCTGTCGGGGGTGCGCAGCTCGGGGTAACGCTCTTCCAGGTGCGTCAGTCGACCGATCAGCCGGTCGAATTCGCCGTCCGAGACGGTCGGGGTGTCCTTGACGTAGTAGGCGAACTGGTGCTGCCTGATCTGCTCGGCCAGATCGGCCCATTCGTGTCGGGCTCGGGTGTCGGCCGTGGGTGTCTCGTCGGAGGGGGCGGGAGCGGGCACAGGCGATGTCTCGTCGGAGAAGCGGGTCACATTTCCTATCGTGCCGCACGGTGGGGGCGGCTCCTGGACGACACGGGACGGCGGGGGCGGGTCCTGCCCGGACGGAAAAGCTGGAAAAACAGCCGGACGCGATAAGGTGGCTCGGTCCGGCCGCCGGTCCGAGCCGACGGCTATGAGCGATCATCAGCGGGGTAGGCCTGAGAAATGTGCGGTATTTGCGGTTTTATCGACCCGACGACGACATATGACCGAGAGCAGGTCATCCGCGCTTCTGCCGGGCAGATCGCGCACCGCGGCCCCGACGACGACGGTTTCCACATCGACGGAGACGCTCATCTGGGCTTCCGCCGTCTCTCGATCATCGACCTGGAGGACGGGCACCAGCCCCTGTTCAACGAGGACGGCACGAAGGTCATCACCTTCAACGGTGAGATCTACAACTATCGGAGTCTGCGTGACCAGCTCATCACGCGTGGACACAACTTCCGCACCCGGTCGGACACCGAAGTTCTGCTGCACGCCTACGACGAGTACGGCGACAAGATGTTCGACCACATCCGCGGGATGTTCGGTTTCGCCGTGTGGGACACCAGGGAGCGGGAGCTCTTCCTGGCCCGCGACTTCTTCGGCATCAAGCCGCTCTACTACGCCCCGCTGCGGGACGGCATCGTCTGGGCCAGCGAGATCAAGTGCATCCTGGAGAACCCTCAGGTCAAGCGGGAACTGAACCTGCAGGGGTTGGCGAGCTACCTGAGCTTCCAGTACAACCCGCTGGACGAGACGATGTTCGAGGGCATCCACAAGCTGCCCCCGGCCCACTTCCTGCGGTGGAAGGACGGCAAGTTCCAGATCAAGCGGTACTGGTCCGCCGACTTCCAACCGGAGATCGGTCGCCCCTTCGAGGACCACGTCGAGGAACTCTCGGCGGTCCTGGAGGATTCGGTGAAGGCCCACATGATCGCCGACGTCGAGGTGGGTTCCTTCCTGTCCTCGGGTGTCGACTCCAGCTTCGTGGCGGCCAGCTTCGGCGGGCAGCGCACCTTCACCGTGGGCTTCGCCAATGCCGGTTACAGCGAGATCGACGCGGCGCTGGCCCTGGCCAAGGACATCGGCGTGGAGTCCCATTCGAAGGTGATCACGCCCACCGAGTACTGGGACACCCTGTCCGACATCCAGTGGCACATGGACGAGCCCCTGGCCGACCCGGCGTGTGTCCCCTTGTACTTCGTGGCCAATCTGGCCAGGGAGCACGTCAAGGTGGTGCTCTCCGGTGAAGGCGCCGACGAACTCTTCGGTGGCTACCAGATCTACAACGAGCCCTACGGTCTGCGGCACCTGACCGGAGCCCCGACTCCGGTGCGTCGTGGTTTGGGCATGTTGGGCGACAAGATGCCCCGCCTGCACGGGCACAACTACCTGCGTCGTGGTTCTCTCGACCTGCAGGACCGCTTCATCGGGAACGCCTACCACTTCCGTGCTCCGGAAGTCGCAGCACTGATGAACGACGAGCTGCGCAATCCGCTGCTCCCCCAGGACATCACCGGGCCTCGCTACGCTCTGACCGTCGGCCAGGACGAGGTCACCCGGATGCAGCACCTGGACATCAATCTGTGGATGGTCGGCGACATCCTCCTGAAGGCCGACAAGATGTCGATGGCCAATTCCTTGGAGGTCCGGGTGCCCTTCCTGGACAAGGAGGTCATGAAGGTCGCGGCGAAGATTCCGGCAGAGTACCGGGTCGACGGTCACCAGACGAAGATGGCCTTCCGGGCGGCGGCGAAGAACAAGCTGCCCAAGGAGTACTACGAGCGTCCGAAGCTCGGTTTCCCGGTGCCCATTCGGGTGTGGCTCAAGCAACAGCCGTGGAACGGCAGGGTGCGGGACACCTTCACCTCACCGACCGCTCGGCATTTCTTCAACACGAAGATGCTCCGCCAGCTGCTCGACGACCACAGCGCAGGCAAGGTGGACAACAGCCGACTCATCTGGACGGTCTACATCTTCCTGGTGTGGCACGAGCGTTACTTCGGCTGATCTGTTCCGCGAATACCCCGGTGGTCGGGACCCGCTCGACAGCGGGTCCCGACCACCGGGTTTTCCTGTCCTGGGTCAGCGGACCAGGTTGCGCAGTGCGCTCTTCTGCTGCTCGTCGTCATATCCGGGGTTGACGATGGTCACCGGGTTGGCGATGAGGTTCAGCGGGTTGGACCCTTCGTAGACCTTGATGGTGGCGGTTCTCCAACCGGTCTGCCAGCCGGAGAGGAAGAGCCCTGCATCGAGGTCGAGCTGCCGAATCTCACCGCTCGCCATGGTCCATTCGATGAGCATCCGGTCGCCGCTGAGCGCATTCTTGGCCAGGAAGGCGAAGGTGTGGCACAGCGCTACATCGGAGATCCTCACCGCGTAGGGGTTGATGAGCTGCAGGGAGGCGATGGTCTTCCCGTCGCGTGTGACGGTGACATCGGCCGAGGTCCAGCCGGGCTGACGTCCGCTGTACCACCAGCCCTTGCCTGCGGCCGGGTCGGTACCGCGGTAGACATTGGTGCTGACGACATCGCTGGTGTGGACCACGGTGCGCCAACGGACGGTGACTTCGTCCTTGGCTTTGAGTCCTGTGAAGTCGAAGCCGAAGGCCCTTTCCTCCCGTTGGACGTAGGAGGCGATGGTGGCTTTCTTGCCGACGATGCGGTTCTGCTCGATGGCGCTGCTCTTCCAGGGTGCTTCTCCCGGGATGAGTTGTTGCACCGGCAGGGCTTCACCAGAGGGTGCTTCCGCCACCGGGGCGGGGATGCCGGGGTTGGGGACCGCAGGCGCGGCGGCACCGGGGGCCGGCCGATGTTCGGGGGTGGCTGCTTGTGCCGGTCCTGCGGTGAGGGCAAAGCCCAGGAGGGCCGCGGTACCGATAGTGATCAGGCGTTTCTTCGCCATGACATACCCCTTTCCGGCGCTCCTGTGCGCCGGTCGTGTGCCAGTGTCGGGCTCGCAGGGGCCGTCCGACCGACCGTGGTGACGTCCGGGTCGGTCTACTCGCGCAGGGTCGCCGATCTGCTCCTCGAGTCAGGGGCGTAGGTGGATACGGCCTGTTCAGGGCACAGGTCGACGACTGGTGAACGGCTCGGGAAGAACCCGAATGCGCTTGGGAGGGCGCAGGACCCAGGCTACGTTAAGCAGAGCAGTATGAGAAGAAAAAGAATTTTGTTCCTTTTTGAGTTATTTTGCTTCTTCTCGAGCGTCCCTTAACGTTCAGCTTCCTCGGCGAGTTCGGCAGCGGCCTCGACGAGCCGACGATGGACAGCGACGGCCTCGGCGGGGCTGTGCCCGGCGAGCCCGCAGGCCGGGGCGAGGACGACCTGGTCGAGTAGTCGTCGTTCCAGCCCGAGCTCGCGCCAGGCGGTGCGAACGGGATCGGCCAGGGTCTGCGCCGTGGGTGATTCCCCCGGGAGAACAGGCACCCCGGCCCAGAACTCCATGCCGTCCTCCACTGCTTCCGCTACCGATTCCCAGCCACGGACACCGAGCCGGGAGATGTCCACGGCCAGGGCGTCCGCGCCCGCCTGACGCAGGAGAGGCACCGGCACCCTGTCCGCGCAACAATGAACCAGCACACCCCCGGTGGCCGGTTCCGTCGCGTTTTCCCGGCCTGCATCCGCCGTCCGCCGAGGAGACCGTTCCCGACGGACGACGTCGATCACCTCCGCCAACTGCCGCCGGACCTCTTCGGGGTCGATCGCACGCAACCGACCGAATCCGCTGCTGGTCGGAAGGCTGCCGGCCAGCACGGCCGGGAGGAGCGGCTCGTCCACCTGGACGACCAGGTCCGCTCCCGGCAGAAGTCGACGGACGTCGGCCAGATGTTCCTCGATCCCGGCGGCCAGGGAAGCCGCGACATCCCGGCAGGCTCCCGGGTCGACGATCGTCCGCTCTCCCCGGTGCACGCGCAGTTCGGCGGCCAGGGTCCAGGGACCGGCCACCTGAAGTTTGAGGATGCCGTGGTAACCGTCGAAGGCTTCGGCGAGTTCGTCGAGGTCGTTGCGCAGGTAGCCGCGGGCCCTGGAGTGGTCGCGCCCGGGCCGGTCGACGATCCGCCACCCGGAGGGCTGGAGGTCGACCGGCATGTCGACGAGCAGGGCCGCGGTCCGGCCGATCATGTCGGCACCGGGCCCCCTCCCCGGTAGCTCGGGGAGATAAGGGACTCCGGGTCGTCCGGTGCGGCTCTGATCGGTCAGCAGGTCGCGCACGATGTGCACGGCCTCCCGCACCATGTTGTCGTCGTGGCCGGGCCATGATCCGAGTGCGCTGCTTCTGCTCACCGGCTCAGCCTAGGCGGACCCGTCAGCCGGAGTGAGCCGCGCTCGCGCGGGAACAGCCTCGCATTCTTCTCATCAAGTATCGATGAGTTTTTACTAAGAAAGCACAACCCTGCCTCAACTTGTTCATACTCTGAGGAGTTGTTGCCGCGCGTTCCCCAGCACCGCCCGAAACGAGTGTGTGATGTCCGAGACCGCCCTGCGAGGCCCCTATCTCACCTTCGAAGCAGACCCCTTCGTCGACGACAGCTCCCGGTCGGTCCGGTACGAATCCGACGGCCTGATCGTCCTCGCCGCCGGACAGATCGTCGACTGCGGTCCTGCCCGCCCTCTCCTACGCACCCTGCCTCCGGAGACGGTGATCCACCACTACCCCGGCCGGTTGATCCTGCCCGGGTTCGTCGACACCCATGTCCACTTCCCGCAGAGCCGGATGATCGCCTCCTACGGTGCCCAGCTCGTCGACTGGTTGAACACCTACACCTTCCCCACCGAGCTGGCCTTCGCCTCCCCGGAGCGGTGCCGCACGGACGCGGACTTCTTCCTCGACGAACTCCTCCGCAATGGCACCACCTGCGCGACCTCCTACAGCACTGTCTTCCCCGCCTCCGTCGACGCCCTGTTCGCCGCAGCGGAGGAACGCGGCGGCATGCGCATCCGTACCGGAAAGATGTGCATGGACCGTCATGCACCTCCCGGGTTGTGCGACACCCCCGAACGGGCCTACACGGAGTCGGCCGAACTCATCGGACGCTGGCACGGCCGAGGACGAGCCGACTATGTCATCAGCCCCCGGTTCGCCCCGACATCCACCGAAGCCCAGCTCGAAGCCGTCCAGGCCCTCGCCGACGATTATCCCGACCTGGCCGTCCAGACCCACCTCTCGGAGAACCTCCGGGAGATCGCCTGGGTCCGGGAGCTCTTCCCCGGCGCCAGGAATTACACCGAGGTCTACGACCGTTACGGGCTGCTCCGCCCCGGAAGCATCCTGGGACACGGCGTCCATCTCGACGCCGACGAACTCGCATTGCTCGCCGAGCGGGGTGCGACCATCGCACACTGCCCCACCTCGAACTTCTTCCTGGGCTCGGGGATCTTCGACCTGATCCGCACTCGCCAGGGCGCACATCCGGTGGCCGTGGGCATCGGCAGCGACGTCGGCGCCGGCACCTCCTTCTCCCTGCTGAGCACGCTCGCTGAGGCCTACAAAGCCGCCCAACTGCACGACCGGTCGATCAGCCCCGAGCAACTGATCTATCTCGCCACCGCCGGCGGCGCGGACGCCATCGGGCTGGGCGAGCGCATCGGCCGGATCCGCCCCGGCTACGACGGCGACCTGGTCGTGCTCGATCCCGCGGCGACGCCGCTGCTACGCGCCCGCACCGCCCAGGCCGATCACCTTGCCGATCTCCTCTTCGCGATGATCGTCCTAGGGGACGACCGGACCGTACAGGCCACCTATGTCGGCGGACGGAAATGGCATGACCGGGACCGTGTCGAACCGCCCCGGCCACCCGGGGAAGGTCAGCGCCGAGAAGTTCCGCAGATAGTGGCCGATCCGATCACCCGAGTGCCTTCGTAGAGCACCGCTGCCTGCCCGGCCGCCACGCCCCTGGTGCGCCGGGCCAACCGGATCGTGACCTGGCCCTCCTCCTCGACCACGGCGACCGCAGGGATCTCCTCCCCGTGCGCCCGCAGCTGTACACCGCAGGCCAGCTCCCCCGATGGCGGGGCGCCGCACCACCGCGCCCGGGTGCCGACGATGACATCGATCCCCAACATCTCCTCGGGGCCGATCACCACCCGGTTCGTCGGGACGTCGACCTCGGTGACATAGCGAGGACGTCCGTCCTGAGCAGGCCTGCGCAGAGCCAGACCACGACGTTGCCCCACCGTGTAGGCGTAAGCCCCGGTGTGTTCGCCCACCACCGAGCCCGACTCGTCGACGATCTGCCCGGGCTGCTCCCCGAGCCGCGCTGCGAGATAACCCCGGGTGTCTCCGTCGGCGATGAAACAGATGTCGTGGCTGTCCGGCTTGGCAGCCACGGCGAATCCCCGCGCCGCAGCCTCCACCCGGATACGGCTCTTGGTCGAATCACCCAACGGGAAGAAAGAACACGCCAGCTGTTCGGCGTCCAGCACGCCCAAGACATAGGACTGGTCCTTGGCCGGGTCCACGGCGCGGTGCAGTTCGCGACGCCCTGTCGTGTTCATCCTGTCGCCGGGCATGCTCACCTGGGCGTAGTGACCGGTGGCCACTCCGTCGAAGCCCAAGGCCAGGGCCTTGTCCAAGAGCGCGGCGAACTTGATGCGCTCGTTGCACCGCAAGCACGGATTGGGGGTACGCCCGGCGGCGTACTCGGTGAGGAAGTCCTCGACGACGTCACGGTGGAACTCCTCGGCCATGTCCCAGACGTAGAAGGGGATCCCGACCTTGTCGGCCACTCGTCGGGCGTCGTCGGAGTCCTCGGCCGTGCAACATCCGCGGGCGGAGGTACGCAGGGTCGCCGCGCTGCGGGAGAGCGCAAGGTGCACCCCGACCACGTCGTGTCCGGCCTCGACCATCCGGGAGGCGGCGACGGCGGAGTCGACCCCGCCGCTCATGGCAGCCACGATCCGCATCAACGCGCTCCTTCCCGGGCCACGGCCCGGGCCACGGTGGCCGCGTGGGCACGCTGAGCCCGTTCCACCGCCTCGGGCAGTGCGCTCAGGAAGACGTCGACATCTTCCCCGGTACTCGACCACCCCAGGGTGAGACGCAGTGCGCCTCTGGCTTCTTCCTCGGGGTAACCCATCGCCAACAGGACGTGACTGGGCTGAGGGACCCCGGCGTGACAGGCCGACCCGGTGGAACAGGACACTCCGGCCGCGTCCAGCAGGAAGAGCAACGAATCGCCCTCGCATCCGGGGATCAGCACGTGGGCATGGGTGGGGGCGCGGCCGACCGCGTCACCGGGCTCCCAGACCCCGGTGACGCGGGCTCCTTCGACCGTGTCGAGCACTCCGCGGATCAGCCGGTCGCGCAGCTCGGCCAGGCGAACAGCCTCCTCGGCCCGCCGGTCCACCGCCAGCCGCACCGCCTTGGCCAGCCCCACGATCAACGGCATCGCCAGGGTGCCGCTGCGCAGACGACGCTCCTGTCCCCCGCCGTGGCTGATCGCTCGCACCGGGGCGTCCCTGGCCGCCAGCAGGATGCCGGCCCCCACAGGCCCTCCGATCTTGTGGCCGGTGGCTGCCAGGAGGGTCGCTCCGCTGGCCGCGAAGTCCACCGGGACCTTGCCGACGGCCTGGACGGCGTCGGTGAAGGTGGGTAGGTCGTACTCACGGGCCAGCGCGCAGATCTCGGCGACGGGTTGGACCACCCCGGTCTCGTTGTTGGCCCACATCCCGAGGACGGCGACGACGGTGTCCGACCCGCCGAGTGTCGTGTTCTCGACGGCGGCGCGGAAGGCTTCCGGGCGGGTCACCCCGTCCCGGCCGGGATCGACCCAGGTGACCTGGGCCCCTTCGTGGGCCACGAGGTCCTCGACGCTGTCCAGGACGGCCGAGTGCTCGGCGGAGGAGACCACGAGACGTCGTCGCCGGGGGTTGGAGGCGTTGACGTGTCGGTAGAGCCCCTTGACCGCGAGATTGTCCGATTCGGTGCCTCCGGAGGTGAAGAGGACCTCCGAGGGGCGAGCGCCCAAGGCCTCGGCCAGGTCCTCCCTGGCTTCCTCCACCCGCCGACGGGTGGCTCGCCCGCAGGTGTGCAGCGAGCTGGGGTTGCCCAGTTCCAGCATGGCCTCATGAACCGCCTGCGCGACCTCGGGGAGGATCGGCGAGGTGGCGGCATGGTCGAGGTAGACACTCACGTGGATCAATCTTAGGTGTCCCTGTGTCCCGCCGACGCCTTTCCTCCGAGCAGGACGGTCGTCCAGTCGATACCGTTGAGCCCCAGCCTCATCGCACAATTTGCGCAACTATCGGGGATTCTGTCGCAAAACAAGGACCTTCGTTACCGGGACGTCACCTTTCCGTCCAGTAATCTCGTCCTGTCGGCGACAACCAAGACCTTCCGGTTCCCGCCCTTCGATCACCCGAGCCCCGACGCTGCCCCCCGAAGCCGTCGGGGCTCGGTGCTGTCCGCAGCCGTCCGACCGCAGTCGAGGGCCGGCCCACCGCTGCGGCCCGGCCCTCGATCCCAGATCGGCGTTCTCAGCCTCGAGTCGCCTTCACCTGCGCATCGGCCTGCGGGAGTACCTCGAACAGATCTCCGACCACCCCGAAATCGACCAGTTCGAAGATCGGCGCCTCCTCGTCCTTGTTGATCGCGATGATCGTCTTGGACGTCTGCATCCCGGCCCGGTGCTGGATCGCCCCGGAGATACCGCAGGCCACGTACAACTGCGGGCTGACCTGCTTGCCCGTCTGACCGACCTGAGAGGTGTGCGGATACCAGCCCGCGTCGACCGCAGCACGCGAAGCCCCCACCGCGGCCCCGAGCGTATCGGCGAAGGACTCCACCGGAGAGAAGTCGCCGCCGGTACCTCGGCCGCCGGAGACCACGATGGCGGCCTCGGTGAGCTCCGGACGTCCCGACTTCTGCTTCTCCTTACGTTCGGTGATCCGGGCGCCCTTGGCCGTATCCGACAAGGCGAGGTCGATCTTCTCCACCGCGGCATCCCCTGAAATCTCCTGAGGAGCACATGAATTGGGCTTCACAGTGATGATCGGCGTCCCCTGGGTCACCGTGGCCTCGACCGTATAGGAGCCGGCGAAGACCGACTGCGTCGTCTCCACACCTTCACCCCCGGCCCGCACGTCGACCGCATCCGTGATCAAGCCGGACGACGACTTGATCGACAACCGGGCCGCGATCTCCTTACCGTGCGCGCTACTGGACACGAGCACCGCCACCGGAGAAGTCTTCTCCACAAGCTGCGCCAGGACCTCCGCCACCGGAGCCACCAGATAGCCATCGGCCTCGCCGCCGACGGCATAAACCTTCGCCGCGCCGTACCTGCCCAACGACTCGGACGCCTTCTCGACCCCCTCGCCGACGAATACCGCAGACGGCTCACCCAGCCGCGCCGCCAGGGTCAACATCTCCGCCGTCGTCCTCCGCACGGCCCCGTCGACGTGATCGACCAGGACGAGAACCTCGGTCATCGTCTTATCTCCTCTCGCGAAACCGGCTCAGACGAACTTCTGGATGGACAGGAACTGGGCCAGCACCGCACCGCCCTGGCCGTCGTCGGTGACGATCAGGCCCTGCTCCCGCGGAGGACGCTTCGCCGTCGACAACACCTTGGTCCACGCGGCGTCGAGACCGACCTGCCCGGAGTCGACCCCCACATCGGCCAACGACCAGGTCTCGACGGGTTTCTTCTTGGCCGCCATGATCCCCTTGAAGGAGGGATACCTCGGTTCGTTGATCTGATCGGTCACGGAGACCACCGCAGGCAGTTCCGCCTCGACCATCTCGGTCGCGATGTCACCGTCCCGGCGGATCCTCGCCCGGCCGCCGTCGACCACCAGCTCGGAGGCGAAAGTCACCTGAGGCAGGCCCAGCCGCTCGGCCAACATCGCCGGCACCACGGACATCGTCCCGTCCGTGGAGGCCATCCCGGTCAGGACGAGATCCGGGCGACCGATCTTCTCGATCGCCGCGGCCAGGATCAACGAGGTCGCCGGCGCGTCCGAACCGGCGACAGCCTCGTCACAGACGTGAACACCCTTGTCGGCCCCCATCTGCAAGGCCTTCTTCACCGCATCGACAGCCCGTTCCGGACCGAGGGTCAACACGGTGACCTCGCCGTCCCCGACCTCCTTGATCTTCAAGGCCTCCTCGATGGCGTACTCGTCCAGCTCCGACAGCAGACCGTCGGCAGACGACCGATCCGTGGTCCCGTCCTCGTCGAAGGAGCGATCGTTCTGAGCGTCCGGCACGTATTTGACACAGACGACGATGTTCATGTCTCGCCCTTCTTCTCCCTAGCCCGGCTGCCAGGACACGCTCATCGCCAGTCCTGCAGCCGACGACGGACGGTGCGGCCGATGAGCAGCCAGTCGGCCGAGGACACGGCCTCCGCGCAGAGATCACCCTCGGCGCAGCCGCCTCCACCCCGGCCGACAACTGCCACCGACACTACGCAAAGCACGCACTCCCCTCGTTCCGAGCAGAAGTGATGCGGCACACACCCGTTCGACGCAGGTCAGCAGGCCCCGCCCTCGCCCGGAAAACGAGGAGAAAGCCCTCGACGCGCCGAGATCGCGAAATCCGAGGACGGGGAGAACGACGGGACGAATCCGCTCGCCCCCTGCAGATCCACCGCCACCGGAAGCACCTCCGCAGCACCCAACCCGGCGGTCGCCGCCATCCTCATCTCCTCCTGCACCTGGTCGCGGTAACGCACCAGACGCGCAGGAGCCCCCACCACGACCGAGAAAGGCGAGAAGTCCCCCCGGACCACCGACGAGGCCCCCACCACACAGCCACGACCCAAGCGGGCGCCCCGGGTGACCACCGTCTTCGTCCCCAACCAGACGTCATCCCCCACCCGTACCGGCGACTTCACGATCCCCTGATCCTTGATGGGGATCTGCGTGCTCGTCGTGATGTGGTCGAAATCGCACAGATAGACGTCGTCACCGAACAGGCAGGCGTCACCGATCTCCACGTCCAACCAGGTGTTCACCGTGCACCGTGCGCCGAAGACCGTCTTCGCCCCCACCCGTAGGGTTCCCTCGTGGCAGCGCAGTCGCGAGCCCGGACCGATATGCGTCCACGGGCCGATGACGACTCGCCCGTACCCCCGCCGGGCCTCGATGACCACGTCCTCGTAGATGAAACAAGGACCGAGGAAGGTCACATCCGGATATCTCGCCGAGATCGCCGCCATCCGCGCATAGGACGCCAGGTCACGAGGCCGCACCGCACCTCGGGTCACCGCCCAGCGCGCGTGCGCCAGCATCTTCCTCATCGATCTCCCCCGGGCATATTCCGAGCTGGCCCGCATGCCCCCTGGCATACAGGAGCAAGGCACCCCGAGCGCGGGTGAGCCATGCCGTCCAACCTATCGACACGAGCACATCCGACCTGCGCCGGTCACCGCCCTTCGAATACGGCCTTCCCCGGCCCCTTCTCGACGAAGGAGGCCATTCCTGCCCGCGCATCCTCCGTGGCGAAGACCCCGGCGAAGAGCATCGCCTCGATGGCCGTTCCCGTCTCGACGTCGGTCTCCAGGCCCCGGTCGACAGCCTCCTTGGCGTGTCGGACGGCCATCGCCGGACCGCCGACGAACCGACGCATCCGCTCCCGGGCCGCGACCCAAGCCTGGCCCGGCGCGCTGATCTCGTCGACCAGGCCCATCTGCAAGGCCTCCTGGGCGTCGACCTGCCGTCCGGTGAAGATCATGTCCTTCGCCTTCGCCGGCCCGATCAGACGCGGCAGGCGCTGAGTGCCCCCGGCACCGGGCATCAGCCCCAACAGGACCTCCGGTTGGCCCAGCACCGCATTCTGCGCGGCGACCCGGAAATCGCAGGCCAGGGCCAGCTCGCAACCGGCGCCCAGGGCATATCCCTCGATCGCGGCCACGGTCGGTTTCCCGATCCGGGCCACCGCCGTGGTGAAACCTCCGACGTGCTTGGCCCGGCAGACCATATCCGGATAAGACATCCGGGACATCTCCTTGACGTCGGCACCGGCCGCGAAGACCTGCTCACCGCCGTACACGATGACGGCCCGGATGTCATCGCGAGCGTCCGCCTCGACGGCGTAAGCCGCAATCGCGTCCTGAACCGACGCATCCAGAGGGTTCATCCTCGGCTTGTCGACCCGGATGGTGCCGATCCCGTCGGCGACCTCGAGGCGGACGTACTCGCTCATGTCAGGCCTGTTCTTGGCTGAACGGGTCGCGTCCCATCATCATCTCGTGCCAGACGTGCACCGCCTGCAGCACCAGCTGCGTCAGCAGTGAGGAGACCAGCTTCACATCGGTGGCGGGCAGGCAGATCTGTTCACCGGCCACCAGGAGGGTGCCGTTGACCAGGCCGGCCTTGACCAGGTTGAAACGCAGGGACAGTTCGTTGCAGTTACGCAGCTGCACCGTCTCGTCACCCGGCAGGGTCTCGTCGATCTGCCACTGACCGAAGATGCGCATCAGCGGCACCTCACCTTCGAAACAGTGGACGAAGAGCTGCTGGCCGTTCACCTTGAAGGCGATGTCGCCGTCGGCGTCGATGTCGGGGCGGAAACCCTCGTCCTGCAGCGCATCGAGGACACGGCCACGCAGGGGCTGTTCGTCGGCTGGCGGCGGGAAATTGGGCAGACTAGTGGGATCGCTCATGCCCCCAACGTAGTCGGGCGACACGCGATGACACCAGTAGAGGTCCTCGAGCCGCCGTGGAAGTCCGTCCCTACGCCCTCTCCGCAGGGCTCACGACCCCCTCCGACGAACAGCTCACCTGGGCTCCGCGCAGTCGTCGTACCCATCGGCCGGATATGGTGTCAGAGTGCGCCACAGCCCGGATCTGCCGCCCCTCCTCGGGGCCCGACCCATGCAGCAGGGCACGGACTTCGCGGTCTTCGCCTCGACCGCCGAAGCCGTCGAACTGTGTCTCTTCGACTCCGGGGACCGCTCCGGCCGCTCCGAACGACGCATCGAACTGACCGACCGGGTCCACGGCGTCTGGTTCGGGCACGTCCCCGACGTCGGCCCCGGGCAGCACTACGGATACCGCGTCCACGGCGACTGGCGCCCCGAACGTGGGGAACGACACAATCCCGCCAAACTGCTCCTCGACCCCTACGCGCGGGCGATCAGCGGCGAGACCGTCCTCGCCCCGGAGATCTTCGGGCACGTCGTCGACAACCACCTGCAGAACACCGGCGACCTGATCGACGGCCGGGACAGCGCCGCCTTCGTGCCCCGCGGCGTCGTCGTGGACGACCACTTCGACTGGTCCGAGGAACCGTCCCCCCGGAGGATCCCCTGGAGCGACTCCGTCGTCTACGAGGCCCACGTACGCGGAGCCACCAGGACGCATCCGGGAATCCCCGACGAACTGCGCGGCACCTACGCAGGACTCGCCCACCCGGCCTTCCTCGACCACCTGCACCGGATCGGGATCACCACCGTCGAACTCCTCCCCGTCCACGCCTCCGTCTCCGAACCCCGACTCTCCCGGTTGGGCCTGACCAACTACTGGGGGTACAACACCCTGGGCTTCTTCGCCCCGCACGCCCCCTACGCGGCTGCTCCCGACCCGCAGGGCGCCCTCGACGAGTTCAAGTCGATGGTGCGCACCCTGCACGCCCACGGCCTCGAGGTCCTGCTCGACGTGGTCTACAACCACACCTGTGAACAGGGCCAGAGCGGTCCGACACTGAGCTGGCGCGGCTTCGACAACCGGAACTACTACCGGATCGACGACCGCGGACAGGACATCGACGTCACCGGGTGCGGCAACACCGTCGACATGCGTCACCCCATGGTGACCGGGATGGTGCTCGACTCGCTGCGTTACTGGGTGACCGAATGCCACGTCGACGGCTTCCGCTTCGACCTGGGCGTCGCACTCGCCCGCGGCCGCAATCACGACTACGACCCGAACAATCCTTTCTTCGTGGCCCTGCGCACCGACCCGGTGCTCTCCCGGGTGAAGCTGGTCGCCGAACCATGGGACTGTGGCGTCCACGGATGGCGGACAGGGCAGTTCCCCCCACCCTTCGCCGAATGGAACGACCGTTTCCGCGACACCGTGCGCACCTTCTGGCTGGTCGACATGGCGGCCACCGCCTACCGGGGGCATGGCGTCCGGGAGCTGGCCACCCGGATGGCCGGCAGCCAGGACCTCTTCGACCACAGCGACCGCGGCCCCCTGGCCAGCGTCAACTATGTCGCCGCCCACGACGGTTTCACCACCGCCGATGTCACCGCGTACGCCGACAAACACAATGACGCCAACGGAGAACAGAACCGGGACGGCCACGGCGACAACCGTTCCTACAACCACGGTGTCGAAGGCGTCACCGTCGACCCGCAGATCCTGGGCTCACGACGACGCAGCATCCGCAACCTGCTGGCCACCACGATGCTGGCCACCGGCGTACCCATGCTCTGCGCCGGGGACGAGATCGGCCGCACCCAACAGGGCAATAACAACGCCTACTGCCAGGACAACGAGATCAGCTGGATCGACTGGCAGTTGGAACAGTGGCAGGAGGATCTCGCCGACACCGTGGGTTTCCTGAGCCGGTTGCGCCGGGAGAACCAGGTCTTCCGTCAGGCCAGTTTCTTCAGCCGCCACCCCCGCCCGGGAGACAGCCGGGTGGACGTGCTCTGGTTCGGTCGCTACGGCGAACCCATGACCAGCCAGTCCTGGGAGGACCCCCGCTGTCGGGTGCTGCAGATGCTCTTGCTCGGCGACGGGATCACCTGCGCATCCTTCCTCCTGGTCTTCCAGGGGAAACATGCCACCGAAGAGGTGACCATGCCCCCGCTGTCCGGGGGGCGCAGCTACCAGCTCATCTGGGACTCCGGGTGGGAACGTCCCGGCGACGGCGGACGTATCGACCCCGGCCATGTCACCGACGTCGGCGCGTCGACCCTGCAGGTCTACCAGCTCGTATGACCGGCCGGCCTCCGCCGTGGCCGTCGGCGGAGGACACGATGTCCTACCTGGATGCGGCTCTTTCCCATGATCGAGGGGGCCGACCACCGGACAAGGTGGACGGCCCCCTCGAGGGTGCGATGACGCTCAGGCGTTGACCGCCAGCCCGAACTCCGCCGGTGAGGTCAGGTAGCGGTGGGTGGGTACGATCCGGACGGTGTACCCGAAGGCCCCGGTCTCGGTGACCCGGAGGTCGCCCTCGAACCGGTGCCTCCCGCCTTCGTAGGACTCGGCCAGGGCCAGTTCCTGGATGGCGGTGCCGGACAGTTGGTCGTTGGCGTCGACGTGACCGTAGACCACCTGGACGGAGACGTCCTCCGGGCGCAGTGCCGCCAAGGAGACGAAGGCACTGATCCGGAAGGTGTCACCCACCTGGGGTGCGTCCGGCACGCCGGCCGATTCGACGTGGTCGACGTGCAGATGGGACCACTGGTCGGTGACCTTCTGCCGGTAGGAGGCCAGGTCCTTCGCCGCTTCGAAGCCGCGGTCGGCCATCGTCCGATTGGCCTGGGCCGCCGGCAGGTAGAGGTCGCGGGTGTAGTCCTGGACCTGGCGGGTGGCCAGGACCTTGGGGCCCAGGGTGGCCAGGGTGTGGCGCATCATGGCCACCCAGCGGCGCGGGACGCCCTTCTCGTCGACGTCGTAGAAGCGTGGTGCGACCCGGTTCTCGATCAGGTCGTACAGGGCTGCGGCTTCGATGTCGTCGCGCCGGTCGGGGTCGGTGATGCCGTCGGCCGTGGGGATGTCCCATCCGTTCTCGCCGTCGAACCATTCGTCCCACCAGCCGTCGAGGATCGACAGGTTGAGGCCGCCGTTCAGCGCGGCTTTCATCCCGGAGGTGCCGCAGGCCTCCAGCGGGCGCAGGGGGTTGTTCAACCAGACGTCGCAGCCCGGGTAGAGATGGCGGGCCATGCCGATGTCGTAGTTGGGCAGGAAGACGATCCGGTGACGGATCTGCGGGTCGTCGGCGAATTGCACCATCATCTGGATGAGGCGTTTGCCGTTGTCGTCTGCGGGATGACTCTTCCCGGCGATGACCAGCTGCACCGGACGTTCGGGGTCGAGCAGGATCCGCTTGAGCCGTTCGGGGTCGCGCAGCATCAGGGTGAGCCGTTTGTACGTGGGGACCCGTCGGGCGAATCCGATGGTGAGGACGTCCGGGTCGAGGATCGACTGGGTCCATCCCAGTTCGGGCAGGGCTGCCCCGCGGTGGATCCAGCTGTCCTTCATCCGGGTGCGGGCCATGTCGACCAGGGTCTGGCGCAGTTCACGTTTCACCGACCAGATCTGTTCGTCGGTGGCCCGTTCGGCGAACTGGGCGATCTTCGCGCTGGAGGACTCCAAGGGGCCGTAGGTGTCGGCCAGGTCGAAGATCCGCTGGTCGACCCAGGTGGGGGCGTGTACGCCGTTGGTGATCGAGGTGATCGGCACCTCGGAGTCGTCGAATCCGGGCCACAGGCCGTGGAACATGTCCCGGCTGACCAGGCCGTGCAGTTTCGACACCCCGTTGGAGTGTTTGGCCATCCGCAGGCCCATCACGGCCATGTTGAACACGCCGCTCTCCCCGCCGGCGTAGGTTTCGGCGCCCAGGGCCAGCAGACGGTCCGTGGGGACGCCGTCGAGGGTGTTGTCCCCGCCGAAGTAGTGGCGGATCTGGTCGGTGCCGAAGCGGTCGATACCGGCGGGAACCGGGGTGTGCGTGGTGAATACGGTGGCGGCGCGGGTGGCTTCGACGGCTTCGTCGAAGGTCAGCCCCTTCTGGGTGACCAGTTCGTGGACCCGTTCGATCCCCAGGAAGCCGGCGTGACCCTCGTTGCAGTGGTAGACGTCTGGCTCCGGCGTGCCGGTGAGCGCGCTCCACGCGCGGAGTGCGCGTACCCCGCCCATGCCCAGCAGCATCTCCTGCAGAAGGCGCTGCTCGCCGCCGCCGCCGTAGAGCCGGTTGGTGACCGTACGCAGGTCAGGGTCGTTCTCGTGGACGTCGGAGTCGAGCAGGAGCAGGGGGATCCGGCCGACCTGGGCCTTCCAGACGAAGGCGTGCAGGGTGCGGCGGCCGGGCATCTGGAGGCTGATCAGGACGGGCTTTCCGTCGTCGTCACGCAGCAGGGACAGGGGAAGGCCGTCGGGGTCGAGCACCGGGTAGGTCTCCTGCTGCCAGCCGTCCCGGTTCAGCGACTGGGCGAAATAGCCCGTCTGGTAGAACAGGCCGACGCCGACGACCGGGACGCCCAGGTCGGAGGCCGATTTGAGGTGGTCCCCGGCGAGGATGCCCAGGCCACCGGAGTACTGGGGAAGCACCTCGGTGATACCGAACTCGGCGGAGAAGTAGGCGATCGACTGAGGCACCTGCCCCGGTGCTTCTTGCGCCCACCGTTGGTACCAGCGGTCCCCGGTGATGTAGGCCTGCAGGTCGGCGTGGGCGGCTTTGACCCGGGCGACATAGGCGGGGTCGGCGGCCAGGCGCCCCAGTTCGTCCGCTGACAGATTCGACAGCAGTGCGACCGGGTCGTGCCCCACCTTCTCCCACAGTGCTGGGGCCGTTTCGGCGAAGAGGCGACGACTTGCCGTGTGCCAGGACCAACGCAGGTTGGCGGCCAAGTCTCCCAACTCGCTGATCGACTCGGGCAGGACAGAACGGACGTTGAAGCGACGAATAGCCTTCACAACAAGAGATATTACGGGACATGCGCACAGAAGCCGAGCCCGAAGAAGACAGTAAATGCCCAGGTCAGTCCGGGTCGGACGACCTGATGGCATGACGATTCCCCCACCTCCTGAGGAGGCGGGTTCCTCGGGCCTGGAGCGCCGGCGACGGCGCCGGTGCCGGTTCCGGCGGGTGCTACGCCGTGTTCAGCGGGTCTGGACGAAGACCGCCACAGTACGGGCCGGGACGTGGGCGGCGCCGGCGGCCCGGTCCCAGGTGGCTTTCCGCACGACGGGGTCGGTTCCTGCCGCCTGGATCGGACTGAGCGACGCCGCCTGGCCTGCCATGCCGGGGACGGCCTGGCGGACCGGTGCGGGAGTGGAGTTGAAGACGACCACGATCCCACGTAGGCGGGGGTCGACGGGGGCGCCGCGGGTGTCGTCCAGACGCATCGCGATGACGCCGGGAACAGCTGAGGCGGTGCCCGAGGCCGGGAAGCTCAGTTTGGCCTTGACGGCGTCGGCGCTCCCCAGCCGAAAGAGCGGGGTGGAGTGGCGCAGTCGGAGGAGGTCCTGGGCGGCTGCGGCTGCTGCGCGGATGTCCTGCGGCGCGGGCTTGAGTCGGGGGTCGGCGAGCAGGGGTTTCTGGTACGGCCATTTGGCCTTGTTGTCCCCGGCCGGAGGCAGTCCTCGTCCGAAGCCGTTGTCCTGCATGGAGAAGTCGAGCAGGTTGAACCAGTCGCCACTGTTGTAGCTGTTGCGGTCCAGGCTCTTGCTGCGCAGGAGATCGGCTCCGGCATGCCAGAAGGAGATGCCTTGGGAGAACGCTGTCGTCGACAGGGCGAGGGTGTTCATCCGGATCCGGTCGGACATGGTCGTCGCCGGGTGCAGTTTGAGGGTCAGGGCGTCGAAGAGGGTTTCGTTGTCGTGGGCGTCGACGTAGGTCACTGTTTCGCCGGGTTGGTCGGCGTAGCCGGCTGGTTTCCCGTTGTAGTCGATTTTCGCCCCGGCGGTGGGTCGTCCGCTGGCCTGGCTGCGGAAGGTGTATCCGCGGAGGTTTCCGGCCAGGCCGAGTTGGATCAGATCGGTTTCGTGGCGTAGGCGGGCTGTTTGGGCTGCGGGGTCGCCGTTGGCTGGGGATCCGTTGGGAGCATCGGCCAGCCCGGTGGCGAATCCTTGTTTGCGCGGGTCGGCGTCGAAGGGTCCGCCGCCGCGGACGGCGTCCCGTAGGCGGTCGTTGAAGGTGGCGATGTCGGTGCCGCCGAGTTGTCCTTGGCTGGCTTGGACAAACCGGGCGTTGTCGGCGACCTCGCCGAAGTTCCATCCTTCGCCGTACAGGGTGATGGCGCGCCCGTCGATGCCGTCGGCGGCCGGCGTGAGCCGGTTCAAGGCTGTCCGGACGGCTTTCATCGTAGAGACCGAGTGGTGGCCCATCAGGTCGAAGCGGAAACCGTCGACCTTGTAGTGCTTGGCCCAGCTCACGGTGGCGTCGACCATGAGCTTGTTCATCATGGCGTGTTCGGTGGCGGTGTTGGAGCAGCAGGTGGAGGTGGTGATCTTCCCTGTGGCGTCGAGGCGGTGGTAGTAGCCGGGCACGACCCTGTCGAGGACGGAGGGTGCTGCCTGCCCATGGGCTGCGGTGTGGTTGTAGACCTGGTCGAGGACGACGCGTAGGCCTGAGGCGTGCAGGCCGCCGACCATGGTGCGGAATTCGCGGATGCGCTGGGCGCCGTCGGCGTTCTGGGTGGATGAGGCGTAGGAGCCTTCAGGTGCAAGGAAATGGTATGGGTCGTAGCCCCAGTTGAAGGCGTCTTTCGCGGCGGTCTTCTGGAGGCAGCGTTGTTGCTCTTCGCTGTCGGCCGGGTAGCTTCGCAGGTCGCAGGGCGGGCGCTGTTGGGCGCTCTTGTTCTCGGGCACGGAGGTGATGTCGAAGGAGGGCAGCAGGTGCACCGTGTTGAGCCCGGCGGAGGCCAGGGCGCGCAGGTGTCGGGTGCCGTGGCCTTGGTCGGCGAAGGCGAGGTAGGTGCCGCGGTGGTTCGGGGGCACTTTCGCGTCGGAGGCGGAGAAGTCACGGATGTGCAGCTCGTAGATCGACTGGTCGACGCTGCGGGTGAGTTTCGGGGGCCGGGCCTGTTTCCACTGTGCTGGGGCCAGTGCGGGGTCGGTCAGGTCGACGACGACCGAGCGGGTCGAGTCGGGGGTGAGCGCGGTCGAGTAGGGGTCGGTCACCTGGTTGGTGCGGATCTTGCCGGTGGCCGGGTCGAGCACGTCGATCTCGTAGAGATAGCGGGCGTTCTTCCAGCTCACGGGCCCGCGGGCCGCCCAGGATCCATCGCTGTCCGGGGTCATGGCCGTACGGGTCGCGGTGGCTGTCGGGGCGTCGGCGGCGCTGCCGGCCGGCCAGGTCAGCAGGGTGACCTTGTGGGCGGTGGGCGCCCAGAGCCGAAGGGTCGGTCGGCCGGCGGACCAAGTCACTCCGTATGAGTTCTGGACGGCTCGCCTGGCGTAGAGGGTGTCCAGGACGGGTGCGACCTGGGCTCCGGTTGCTGTGTGCAGCCGGGATCGGTCGTCGTGGAGGGTGACGGCGATCTGTCCTTTGAGAATGTTCCCCGCCTGGGTGGCCAGTGCGGCCGGAGCTTTCAACGCCAGGTAGTCCTTGAGGTGCGGGTGGGTGGTGAGCACTGACGCAGGTAGGCCTGTCTTCTGCCAGGTCAGGTCGTAGCTGGCGGGCGCGTTCAGGGTGTTTCCGGTACGAGTGATCCCGCCGCGCGGTGAACTGTGCAACCGCCAGGTGAGTTTGGCCGGGGTGTGCCCTGCGGGGAGTGCCTTGGCCGGCCAGGCGAGGAGATCGGGTGCGACCCAGACTGCTTTGGCCGTGCTCAGGTCGATGTCGCCGGACGTGGTCGAGGTGGCCGGGGCGGTGGCCACGGCTGTGAGGGGCCCGGCGGCAGCGGTGGGCGTCCCGGTCAGGGTCAGTGAAAGGGCGGCGAGGACGGCGATAGGGGCAGGACTCTTCATGGCGACTCCTGGGGCGGGTGTCGAGAAGGCCTCCGCGTCTCCGCTGGTGTGCGTGGAGAGCACCGGGTGGGCAGGCCTCTGCACGAAGACTATCCGGGTAGGGCCCCGCACACACTCCTTCTGCAAGAAATTTCAGAATTTTGTTGCAGAGGCTGGGGCACCCCGTCGGGCAGGAGATGCCAACACCACTCCCCGTTGCTATTTGATTCCGCCACCCATCGGTTCTCTGCATCGTGTCTCATAGCAGCCCTGTGCCGGGTAGGCGGTATCTTCATCCTCATCTTCGACAAGCCTCGCCAACGTTTATCGCGTTCCTTTATCTGGCCGCCTCTGGCACTGCTGCGCTCTTATGCACACTGACCCCCTGTTTCATTGCGGGCGCCAGTTCACAAAAAGGGGTGTCAGTTCATGAAACGAGCAGCAGGCGACTGTCCACCTCCCAGTGCCAACCGGTCTGTCGACAACACTTCCTCACTGCGCTCGACCGACATTCAATCGGGTTTTCCGGAGACGGTTCACACCACTCCGAGGCTCCTGTTGATGCCATTCAAAAGCAAGGCATGAGAGCGCATAACTCCATATCGCCCCGGGCCTTTGATCAAGTATTCCCAATCAAGGTTTCCAGGGTCATCCGACTGTGGGCTCTGTTCTTCCACTGCGTCGAGAGTGGAATCGAGCATGGCAAGAATACTGGACACTGTCATGGCTTCATCGGGTGAGAGGTCGACATCGAACCTAGGAAAACTCGCGTCCGTCAGCTCCGGGGCCGACTCGACGACGCTGTAGTGGGGCACCTCGCCTTGCGATGCGGCCGCGAACGTCCAGAAATAGACACCCTCGAACAGGGTCTCGATCTCCTCGTCGGACATGACCTCCTCCGATATCTCTCTGCCGGTGGCGCCGCAAAATGCTCTCTCTTGAGCTGTCACGAGGATGCTCCACGCCCGTGTCAGCCTATGCCAGAATCCATTCTTAAAGGCAGCTTCGAGTAGATACACCGGCATACCCGGATGGTCGAGAGAATAGGTTCCGATTCGAGCCGAGAAGAGAAATTCTCAATACAACGAACATTGGCGCCCCCACTCACACCGTGGCACATCATCTTATCGGCGTGAGATCTTTTCAAAGTAAAAAATTCTTTCCCCGCTTTGCAGCTCACTCCCACGTGGCGCCCCGAAGTTACCCGTCTCCGGTGACACCGCTGCTCGTCGACCGGACCTGACATGATGCCGTCCTCCCCTCGACCGGCAGCGTTGACCCAGCCATCACCCCGCCTTCGAGCCCTGACGAAAACCACAGAACGCCAAGCCCGGACAACTCGTCGCCTTCCGGACGCCAACCGTGACACCCAGGTGCATCAACCCCCAGGTAACCGATAGCGTCGAACTGTGACCGAGACATCGTCCGTGCCAGAAACGAACCGTCCCATCGTCCCGGCCCGTGTCGGACGCCCCATCGGGAGAATCCCCGTCATCGACGTCCAACCCACCCTCGACGGCGGTGCCTGGCCCGTGATCTCCGTCGTCGACGAAGATTTCCTCGTCACCGCCACCGTCTTCCGGGAAGGCCACGACGCCGTCAACGCCACCGTCGTCCTGACAGCCCCCGACGGCTCAACCCAGCAGCTCCCCATGACCTGCACCAACCCAGGGCTGATGACCTGGGAATGCACCGTCAACGCCCACCAGACCGGACGTTGGACCTTCCGCGTCGAAGGCTGGAGCGACCCCTACGCCACCTGGGAACACGACGCCACCATCAAGATCGAAGCCGGAGTCGACGTCGACCTCATGCTCGAGGAAGGGGCCCGCCTGCTCGAACGGGCCCGCACCCAACCACCCCGCCAGGCCTACGCCGTCGCCCTGCTCGACGCCGGGATCCGCCAGCTGCGCGACACCGGCCGCACCCCCACCGAACGCCTCGCCGGCGGACTCAGCGACGGCATCCGCACCGAACTGGGCCAACGCCCCATGCGGGAGATGATCTCCCCCTCCCCCGACTACCCGTGGCAGGTCGAACGCGAACGGGCCCTCTACGGAGCCTGGTACGAGATCTTCCCCCGCTCCGAAGGCTGCCGGTACGACGAAGAGACCGGCACCTGGACCACCGGCACACTGCGCACCGCCGCCCAACGGCTCCCGGCCATCGCCCGGATGGGTTTCGACGTCGTCTACCTCACCCCGGTGCACCCCATCGGCAGCATCAACCGCAAAGGACCGAACAACACCCTGGTCGCCGGGCCCCACGACCCAGGATCGCCCTACGCCATCGGCTCCAAGGACGGCGGCCACGACGCCATCGAACCCAGCCTGGGCACCTTCGAGGACTTCGACGCCTTCGTCCACGAAACCCACCGTCTCGGGATGGAAGTCGCCCTCGACATCGCTCTGCAGTGCGCGCCCGACCACCCCTGGGTGCACGAACACCCCGAATGGTTCACCACCCGCGCCGACGGCACCATCGCCTACGCAGAGAATCCCCCCAAGAAGTACCAGGACATCTACCCCCTGAACTTCGACAACGACCCGGCAGGCATCTACGCCGAGATGCGGCGCGTCATCCAGGTATGGATCGACCACGGCGTGAAGATATTCAGGGTGGACAACCCCCACACCAAGCCGGTCGAATTCTGGCAGTGGATCATCGCCGATGTCGCCCAGGACCACCCGGACGTCATCTGGCTCGCCGAGGCCTTCACCAAACCCCCCATGATGAAGACCCTCGCCAAAGTGGGCTTCCAACAGAGCTACACCTACTACACCTGGCGGAACGAACGCGCCGAACTCCAGGAGTACTGCGAAGAACTCGCCGGGGAAAGCGCGTCCTACATGCGGCCCAGCTTCTGGCCCACCACACATGACATCCTCACCCCGTACATGCAGTACGGCGGCCCCACCGCGTGGAAGCTCCGAGCCGCGCTGGCCGCCTTCCTCGTCCCCACCTACGGGATCTACGCCGGCTACGAACTCCTCGAATCGGTGCCGCGCCCCGGCGTCGAGGAACAGATCGACAACGAGAAGTACCAGTTCAAGGACCGGCGCTGGCGCGACTACGAACCCGGCGGACCCAAAGCCGGTGAACTGTGGATGGCCGACTACCTGACCCGGATCAACGAGATCCGCCGCAACCACCCGGCACTGCACCGGCTGCGCAATCTCACCTTCCACAGCGCCGACGACCCCGAGGACATCCTCGTCTTCTCCAAACGGCGCCGGGAGAACGGCCGGGACGACGTCGTCATCGTCGTCGCCAATCTCAACCCCCACATGACCCGGGAGACCTGGCTCCAGCTCGACATGGAAGCGCTCGGACTGGGCCCCCAGGACCGCTTCATCGCCGAAGACCTGATCAGCGAATGGTGTTGGCAGTGGGACTCCCACCCGTACGTGAAACTCGGCCCGCACGACGAACCCGTCCACGTCATCACCGTCCGGAGGCTCTGACATGCACGGTCTCAACCTCACCCAGCCCGGGCTGCGCCACGACCCGGACTGGTACAAGACGGCCGTCTTCTACGAAGTGCTCGTCCGCGCCTTCGCCGACTCCAAAGGCAGCGGCTCCGGCGACTTCACCGGACTGATCGGCAAACTCGACTACCTGCAATGGCTCGGCGTCGACTGCCTGTGGCTGCCCCCGTTCTACGCCTCCCCGCTGCGCGACGGCGGCTACGACATCAGCGACTACACCGCCGTCCTCCCCGAGTTCGGCACCCTCCCGGAATTCACCGAACTGGTCAGCCAGGCCCACGCCCGAGGCATCCGCATCATCACCGACCTGGTGATGAACCACACCAGCGACCAACACCCCTGGTTCCAGGCCTCCCGCTCCGACCCCGACGGCCCCTACGGAGACTTCTACGTCTGGTCCGACGACGACACCAAGTACGCCGAAGCCCGGATCATCTTCGTCGACACCGAGGTCTCCAACTGGACCTTCGACCCCGTACGCCGCCAGTTCTTCTGGCACCGCTTCTTCTCCCACCAACCGGACCTCAACTTCGAGAACCCCGCCGTGCAAGACGCCATGTTCGACACCGTCCGCTTCTGGATGGACCTGGGCATCGACGGCTTCCGACTCGACGCGGTGCCCTACCTGTTCGAAGAAGAAGGCCACAACGGGGAGAACCACCCGAAGACCCACGAATTCCTCGCCCGGCTACGGACCATGGTCGACACCGAATACCCCGGACGGATCCTGCTGGCCGAGGCCAACCAGATGCCCAGCGAGGTCGTCGACTACTTCGGCACCGACGAAGAACCCGAATGCCAGATGTGCTTCCACTTCCCGGTGATGCCACGGCTCTACTACGCCCTACGCGCCGAGAAAGCCGCACCCATCATCGACGTCCTCAACGACACCCCCGCCGTCCCCGGCGGCGGCCAGTGGGGGACCTTCCTGCGCAACCACGACGAACTCACCCTGGAGATGGTCTCCCCGGAGGAACGCACCGCCATGTACGGCTGGTACGCCCCCGACCCCCGGATGCGGGCCAATGTCGGTATCCGCCGCCGGCTCTCCCCACTGCTGGACAACAGCCGCGCCGAGGTCGAACTGATCCACGCGCTGCTCCTGTCCCTGCCCGGCAGCCCCTGCCTCTACTACGGCGACGAGATCGGCATGGGGGACAACATCTGGTTGGACGACCGCGACGCCGTCCGCACCCCCATGCAGTGGACCCCCGACCGTAATGCCGGTTTCTCCAGCGCCGACCCCGGCAAGCTCTACCTGCCGGTGATCCAGTCGCTCGTCTACCACCACAACAACGTGAACGTGGAAGCGCAGGTCGCGTCGAGCAGCTCGCTGCTCCACTGGCTACGCGCCATGCTGCAGATCAGGTCCCAACATCCCGTCTTCGGGCTGGGGATCTTCTCCCTGCGCGACTGCGACAACGAAGCCGTGCTGGCCTTCACCCGCACCCTGGAAGCCGACCCCTCCCAAGGACGGGAGGAGAACGTCCACGTGCTCTGCCTGCACAATCTGTCCAGTCGGCCCCAGGCCGGCACGGTGCACCTGCCCGAACGACTGGCCGGGGCCAAGGCCCGAGACCTGTTCGGCGGTTCCGGATTCCCCGGAGTCACCGAGGACGCCACCTACCGGTTCACGGTGGGTTCCCGGGACTTCTTCTGGCTGTCACTACAGGAGCGTGAACACGATGGCTGAGAACCACCACGGCGCGGTCGTCCCCCCGAACGAACTCGAACTGATCGCGACGTGGTTGTCGACCCGACGCTGGTACGCCGCCAGAGGCGTCCCTCCGTGTCTGCGCAGGGTCGGCGGCTTCCGCCTCGACGACCCGACCGGTGAGGCCGAGGTGGAGACCCTGATCCTGCTGGACGAGGCCTCGACGCCCCCGGTCGTCTACCAGGTCCCGGTCACCTACCGCGGCACGCCGGCAGAGCACGGCACGGACGGGCTGATCGGGGTGTGCGACCACACCGAGCTCGGCACCCGGTACGTCTACGACGCGCCCCAGGACCCTGCCTATGTCGCCGCCCTGATCGACCTGATCGCCCGGGGCGGGAGCTCGACCCGGGGAACCACCGGACCGTGGATCGACGAGCCTGCCCGGGGTGTCCCCCAGCCGGGGACGCCCCGACTCCAGCTGACCGGATCGCGGGTACTCACCGGCGAACAGTCCAATACGTCGGTGATCTGCGACACCCGGGTCGTCGACGCGCCCAACCACGACCGGGTGGGTACCGCGTACCCGTTGATCGTCAAGATCTTCCGGGTGCTGCAGGACGGGGAGAATCCCGACGTCGTCCTGCAGTCGGCCCTGGCCGGCGCCGGATCCCGTTCGGTACCGATGCCTTTCGGCTCGGTGACCGGGCGCTGGTCCGGCATGGACCGGACGGACACCGTCGCCGAAGGCCACCTGGCCTTCGCCCAGGAATTCTTCCCCGGGACACGGGACGCCTGGCGGGTCGCGTCAGAGGCGGCCGCTGCCGGGGAGGATTTCACCGAACAGGCTTTCGCCCTCGGGGTGGCGACCGCCGCCGTGCACCTCGACCTGGCTGCGGCGATGCCGGTCGAGGCGGTCAGCCGGGCCGCCCGGCAGGGACAGTTGCGTTCCTGGCAGGAGCGCAGCGAACTCGCCCTGTCCGCCGCCCCCGATCTGACCGGGCACCGGGAGACGATCGACCGTGTCTTCACGGCGGCCGCCTATGCGGCCTGGCCTCGTCTGCAACGTATTCACGGCGACTACCACCTGGGCCAGGTTCTCGAGGTACCCGACCGCGGTTGGATACTCCTCGATTTCGAGGGCGAGCCCCTGCGTCCGCTCCCCGAACGCAACCGGGCGGACCTTCCGCTGCGTGACGTGGCCGGGATGTTGCGTTCCTTCGACTACGTCGCGGGAACGACAGGCCAGGAAGACCCAGGCTCGAGCGCCCGACTGGCGGGCTGGGCCGCAGCCTGTAGACGGGCTTTCCTCGACGGGTACGCCAGCTGTGCTGACGATCCACGGGAAAATACCGACTCCGATGCGCTCCTCCGCGCCTTGGAACTGGACAAAGCACTCTATGAGGTCGTCTACGAGGCCCGTCACCGGCCCACGTGGTTGCCCATCCCGGCCGGCGCCGTCGCCCGGCTGTGTTCCCCGACCCCTTCCACAGAGCAAGAAGAGATGACTACCGACCCAGAACAGCCACAGCAGCCCGCTGACCGGAACGATCAGCTACCACCGCTCGACCCGGCGCCGGAGGAGTCACCGGCGGAAGCATCGGCGAGCGCATCGCCCCCGATGCCCGAGATCAACCCGATCCTGCAGCGGATCCTCGCCGGGGAGAAGATCACCCCGGAGAACACCGCTGCACTGTTCGAGCAGTTGCGGCAGCCTGTGGCGCCGGCGTCCGAACCGGTCGGTGCGGAGGTTCCTGCGCCGCGGACCGAGATGTCCACGGTCGATGTCGTGTCCGTCGACGAGCCGCCGTCCCCGGCTGCGCAGGTGCCTGTCGATGAGCCGTCGTCCTCCGCTGTGGATGATGCCGCCGTCGCCGGGGAGCCTGTTGTGTCGGCCGAGTTCGTCGCTCAGACAGATTCCGTGGTGGCGGAGGAGTCTGCCGGGACGGAGGAACCTGAGCGGATCGTGGCTGAGGAGCCGGTCGCATCGGACAGTGCCGGGGCGGAGGAGCTCGAACCGATCGGGACGGACCCTGTCGTCCTGGAGGAGCCTGCTGCACAGGAGGAGACCGTCGTGCCGGCAGCTCCGGCGCTCTCGGCAGAGCCGTCCGCAGACGTCACGCTCCCCCCGCCCGACCCGGAGGAGGAGCCGGAGCCCGCTGCCCCGGTGGAAGAGATCACGTCGGGGAGCGCTCTGCTCGCCACGGCGGATTCCCCGGTCGAGGCGGAGGACCCGGTCGAGGCGGAGGACCTTGTCGCGGAGGAGATCCTCGAGGAGCCCGTCGCCCCGGCAGGACCGGCCGAGGACCTGTCCCCGGCAGCCGTCGAGGACGCGGCTGGCCTCCTTCCGGCGTCGTCCACCGCGCCGGTGGACGACGACGAGCTGGCCCTGCTGGTCAACGGCGGCCACGGGAACCCGCACGGGGTGCTCGGGGCGCACACGTGGAACGGTGGGGTCACCGTACGTGCGCTGCGCCCCGGTGCCGCCACGGTGTCGATCGAACTGCCGGACGGTTCGCGTCTGCCCATGAGTCATCAGGTCGACGGAGTCTGGCAGATCCAGCTGGACATCCCGCAGACCGGCGACTACCGGTTGATCGTCGACTACGGCGACGGTTTCGGGCACCGGCAGGACGACCCCTACCGTTTCCTCCCCACGGTGGGCGAACTCGACCTGCACCTCATCGGCGAAGGCCGTCATGAGGAGCTGTGGAAGGTCCTGGGCTCCCATGTGCGCACCTATTCCGGTCCGATGGGCGAGGTCACCGGTACCTCCTTCGCCGTGTGGGCACCCAATGCCCGGGCGATCCGGGTGGTCGGCGATTTCAACACCTGGGACGGATCGGCGCATCCGATGCGCGCGCTGGGCAGCACCGGTGTGTGGGAGCTCTTCATCCCCGGGGTGGGGGAGGGCGCCGTCTACAAGTACGAGATCCTGGGCGCGGACGGTTACCGGCGGACCAAGGCCGATCCTCTGGCCCGGGCCACCGAGTGTCCTCCGGCGACGGCTTCGGTGGTCACCGAGTCCCGTTACGAGTGGGGTGATGCCGAGTGGATGCGTCGGCGGGCGGGCACCGGTGACGCCCATCTGCAGCCGATGAGTGTGTACGAGGTGCATCTGGGCAGTTGGCGGCAGGGCTTGTCGTACACCCAGTTGGCGGATGAGCTGGTCGAGTACGTCAGCGAGATGGGCTTCACCCATGTGGAGCTGATGCCGGTGATGGAGCATCCGTACGGTCCGAGTTGGGGTTACCAGGTCAGCGGTTACTATGCGCCGTCGAGCCGTTTTGGCAATCCGGACGAGTTCCGCCATCTGGTGGATCGTCTGCACCAGGCCGGGATCGGGGTCATCCTCGACTGGGTTCCGGCGCATTTCCCGAAGGACGGTTTCGCCCTGGGCCGTTTCGACGGGCAGGCGTTGTACGAGCATCCTGATCCTCGACGGGGCGAGCACACCGAATGGGGTACTTACATCTTCGACTTCGGTCGCCCTCAGGTGCGGAACTTCCTGGTGGCGAACGCCGTGTACTGGTTGGAGGAGTTCCACGCCGACGGTTTGCGGGTGGATGCTGTCGCGTCGATGCTCTACCTGGACTATTCCCGGAACGACGGGGAGTGGCTGCCGAACCAGTTCGGTGGCCGGGAGAACCTGGACGCGGTTCAGCTGCTGCAGGAGACCAATGCGACGGTGTACCGGCGGTGCCCGGGCGCGGTGACCATCGCCGAGGAGTCGACGAGTTGGAGCGGGGTGACCGCGCCGACGTACATGGGTGGGCTCGGTTTCGGGTTGAAGTGGAACATGGGGTGGATGCACGACACCCTGGGGTACACCCAGTTGGCGCCGATCTATCGGCAGTACCACCACCATGAGATGACCTTCGCCATGGTGTACGCCTACAACGAGAACTTCGCCCTGCCGATCAGCCACGACGAGGTCGTGCACGGCAAGGGGTCGATGGTGGGCAAGATGCCCGGCAGCCCTTGGGAGCAGTTGAGCAATCTTCGGGCCTACTACGCCTGGCAGTGGAGCTTCCCCGGTAAGCAGTTGTTGTTCATGGGGAGTGAGTTCGCTCAGATCGCGGAGTGGGCCGATGGGCGGAGCCTGGACTGGTGGTTGTTGGACCAGGAGCCGCACGAGCAGATCCGTCGTCTGGTGCGGGATCTGAACCGGTTGTATGTCGACCATCCGGCGTTGTGGCAGCTGGATTCCTCTCCGGAGGGATTCGCGTGGATCGATGCCAACGACAGTTACGGCAATGCCTACAGTTTCCTGCGGTTCGGTGCCCAGAACGCGGCCGGGGAACGACCGGTCGTGGCCTGTGTGGCGAACTTCTCCGGGGTGGAGCACCACAGTTACCGGATCGGGTTGCCGCACGGTGGCACGTGGCGGGAGATCCTGAACACCGACGCCGGTGAGTACGGGGGTGCCGGGGTGGGCAACATGGGACGGATCGAGGCCGAGGAGATCCCTTGGCACGGCCAGCCGTACTCGGCGACGGTGTCGATGCAGAAATTGTCGGCGGTGTGGTTCGAGCCTGCGGATCTGCCTGCAGGGCTCGTCGTTCCCGAGGCGGTCCACCCTGCCGCGGAGGAACGGCCGACCTTGGGCACGCCGCGTCCGGAGCTGTCCAATTCTCCGGTGCAGGAGGACGAGATGGTGGATTCCGGGCTGGGCGCGTTGCCTCCGGTCCGGGGTGAGGAGCTGGGCTCGGAGGGGGAGGCCCGCTGACCGTCGGTGTCCGATCTGCGGGCGGGCCCGGTCTCCACTTCAGGAGGACCGGGCCCGCCCGTCATTCGCAGGGTGCGCGGGGGCCGGCTCAGACATAAGGTTTCGCCGGCTGTTTGGTGGGGGTCATCGAGGAGACCTGCAGGCGGGGTACCGCTTCTCCTGCTGTGGGTGCGTCGGGGTGCGGGGCGGAGGGGTCTGGTTCCCAGGTCCCTTCCACGACGACCCATTGGCCGTCGGCGGGGCGCTGTCCTGCACCGACGGGGAGCAGTTTCACCGGGAAGGCGTCAGCGGCACAGCACAGGACGGCCATCCGGACGAGGACCCATCCTCCTTCGACGCTGTCGTCGGGGGAGGCGAAGGCGACCATACGGACCTGCCGGCCGGACAGGCTGCGGGCGTTGTCGAAGCTGGCGCGCTCCCAGAATTCGCGGACCGACATCTCCAGGACCTCAGCATTCGGGTCGAGGGGGTCGAACTCCTTGGCCGGGGTCAGGGTGACCGATGCGTCTCTGTTCGCCTGGATACGTTGGGCGGTGTAGGCGCCCACCGGGGTGGGGGGCACGGCGGCGAGGATGGCGAAGGGCACCAGCATCGCCCATCCGATACGGGGTGCGATCTGTCCGGCTTTGTGCCGGTGTCCGCCGGAGGCACAGGCTTCGTCCTCGTCGTGGAGATGCGGGCGGTGGGATTGCCCGCCTCCGACGCGGAGGGTCCGTACGGCCTGCCACCATTCGAAGGCGCCGACGCAGAAGACGGCACCGGCGGCGACGAGGAGCGGGATCGTCAGTCCTTCCTTGACATAGGCCAGGTGGTCGCCCAGCCATACGGCGCGGATCGCGACGACCGAGCAGGTGAGGGTGGTCAACGCGGCCAGGAGCCGGTTCATCGTGGGTCCCTCCTGTTCGCTGGGTGCGGGGCGGTGCGGCTGTTCACAGCAGCACCTGGCCGACGACGACCGCGCTGGTGACGGCGACCAGCAAGGTCATGGGTGCGAAGCGGATCGCGAAGGCGCGGCCGAAGGTGCCGACCTGCATGGCGAACAGCTTCACGTCCAGGGCCGGCCCGACGACCATGAAGACGAGGCGGGCGGTCAAGGGGAAAGCGGTCAGGCTGGCTGCCACGAAGGCGTCGGCCTCGGAGCAGACCGCCACGATGACGGCGAAGACGGCCAGGGTGATCACCGCGAGGGCGAGGTTGCTGCTCAGGGTGTCCAGGACGCTGCGTGGGACGAAGACCGCGACGACCGCGGCGATGGCGGCACCGACGACGAGAAAGCCACCGGCGTGCAGCAGGTCGTGTGTGACGGCCGTGGTGAACCGGTTGAACTTGCTTCCGCCGCTTCGTACTGCGTGGGGCAGCCGGATCAGGTCGTCCCGTCCCAGATGGAGCCACCACCATCCCATCACCACGGCGGTGATCAGGGAGGCGAGATAGCGGGCCAGGACGATCCGCCAGTCCCCGCCGAAGGCCACCGAGGTGGACACGAGGACGACGGGGTTGATGGCCGGTGCGGCGAGCAGGAAGGTCAGGGCTGCGGCCGGGGCGACGCCGCGGGCCACCAGTGAACCGGCGATGGGTACGGAGGCGCATTCGCAACCGGGGAGGAGGGCCCCGGAGATCCCGGCGACCGGGACGGCGGCCGCGGCATTTTCCGGGAGATAGCTGCGCAGGGTGTCTGCGGGGATGTAGACCGCGATCACGGCCGAGAGGCTGACCCCCAGGACCAGGAAGGGGAAGGCCTGGAGGGCGATCGCGACGAAGACCGCGACCCAGGTGGCCACGGCCGGTTGACCGTTCAACCATTGACCCCACAGGTCGCGGCCGAGAACACCGACGGCAAGCAGGGTGATGAGTGCGAGGACGGTCAGTACCGTCCCCAGCCCGCCGGTCCGCGAGGCGGCCGGGGGGCTTGGCCGCAACGAGCTTCCTTCTCGTGCAGGCGTATCAGGTGTGGTCGCCATCGATCAAGAATAGAGCCAAGTCGCGTGGGAGCAATGCCGGAAATATCCGGGACGATGCGGGGCGGCCGTCCGTTCCGACGAACGGACAACCGCCCCATATCGACTTCACCGTATCGACGCTCCCTGTCGGAGCACAGCTCAGGAGTCGTGTGCCAGGACCTTCTCGGTGATCAGAGCAGCGATCGGCATCGCCGAGGTCGCCGCAGGAGAAGGCGCATTGCACACGTGCACCATGCGCGGTGTGTCGTAGAAGAGGAAGTCCTCGATCATCGACCCGTCCTTGCGCACAGCCTGCGCCCGGATACCACAGGGCTCGGGAGTGAGATCCTCGACGGTCAGGCTCGGGCAGTACTTGCGCACCAGCTCCAGGTAGCCGGGCTTGTACATGGAGTTCCACTGCTCGACCAGACCGGTCTTCAGCTGGGACTTCGCGACCTTCCAGAAACCGGGGAAACGCATGAAGGACACCATGTCCCGAGGGTTCACCGAGTACTTCTCGTACCCTTCACGGCTGAACCCCATGACCGCATTCGGCCCGACGGTGACCCCGCCGTCCATCATCAACGTCAGATGCACGCCCAGGAAGGGCAGATCAGGGTCGGGCACCGGGTAGATGAGAGTGTCGACGATGTCGTTGTGCTTCGGGTCCAGCCGGTAGTACTCGCCCCGGAAAGGCATCATCTGGAAATCGACGTCGATCCCCGCCATGGTGGCCAGACGGTCTGCCTGGATCCCACCGCAGACGACCAGCTGTCGGCAGTAGAGACGCTCCTTCTCCCCGTCACCGACCTGCACGTCCAAGGAGACCTCGGAAAGGGACTCGTGGATACCCACCACTTTGGTCCCCAGACGCAGCTCACCGCCCTGGGCCCCGATCACATCCGCCATCTGCCGGCAGACCTCGCGGTAGTCCACGATGCCGGTGCTCCTGAGGAAGATGGCACCGATACCGGTGATCTCCGGCTCACGACGGCGCAGCTCGGCCGCATCGACCAGCTCGACATCGAGCTCGTTGATGAGAGCCCGCTCGTAGAGAGCGTGCATCCGGGCGAGTTCTTCGTCGTCGGTGGCCACGATGAGCTTGCCGGTGTCCCGGTACGGGATGCCGTAGTGATCGCAGAAGTCCCGGGTCCACTGGGCGCCCTGTTTGCACAGCTTCGCCTTGAGACTGCCCGGGGTGTAGTAGATCCCGGCGTGGATGACCCCGCTGTTGTGCCCGGTCTGGTGGCCGGCGACCACATCCTCCTTCTCCAACACCAGCACATCGGCGTGGGGTCGTTCCTGCAGGAGGGTCATCGCAGTGGACAGGCCGACGATCCCCCCGCCGATCACGACGTAGTCGTACACCCGGGGCGCGCCCAGACCCGGCTCCGGTGGGTAACTCAACGGTGGGGTCATCGTGATCCTCCGAAGGCCTGTTCCTGTTCGGCGCGCAGTTCGTCACAGAGACGACCCGCGGGCACCAGGACGTCGTCGTACGAGACGGCTTCGTCCTTGGCGATATCGCGTTTGAGGACGCACCCCTCGGCCAGGCCGACCGGCAGCAGACGTTCGGCCGCGGTGATCTCCGCCTTCTCGCACTCACCGTAGTAGGTGTATCCACCGAGGGCGTCGAGGGTCTCCCCCGCCTTCAGGTCCTTCTTCGCGATGGTGACGACCTCGACACGCGGCGCCTGACGCAACGGTTTGATCGTCGCGTCACCGAGCAGGACGGCCCGGGCCGCGGTGTCCGGCACCTCGAAGTGGCACAGGTGGTAGGGCGTGTAGAAGGAGTACAGCGGCCCCTGACCCAGTTTGTACAGGTTCAGGTAGTGCTGCTGCTTGGGGTCGTCGTGAGTGGCCAGGACGTAGACGCCGGGGCCGGGCTGGCTGCCGACCACGTAGTCGACCGCGCCGCCGAGTTCCTTCAGCTCGTCCACGTCGTACATCTGGGTGAGCTCGTCGACATGCCCGCGGTGGTCGCGTTGCAGGCAGCCGCGCCGGTGCACCGAGAAACCGGCGGCATTGGCGACGAGGGCCTGTTCCACCGAGACCTTCGTGCCATCGGCGAAGGAGGTCACCATGTGCGGGTCCTGGCCCCACTGCTTGGCGAAACCCTCCTGGGTGGTCGGATTACGGTACGGATCCTGCAGACCCTTGATGTTGCCGGCCACCAGCGGGGTGAGCCCCAGCCCGCGGACGAAGCGGATGAGATTCATCTGCACGCCCGGTTGATCGCCGTCGCAGCCGGTGTAGACCAGACCGGCGTCCTCGAACTTGGCATTGAGGATCGGGCCGACCGTGGCATCGACCTCGGCGTTCATCAGTACGAGATGTTTGCCACCGGCCAGAGTGGCCAGGGCGAGATGACATCCGAACTCGACCGAACCGGTGCAGTCGACGACGACGTCGACACTGTCGGCCCGCGTCATCGCCTCGTAGTTGCTCGTGACCGCGGTACCGCCTCGAGCTGCGATCGCGTCGATCCCCGGGGCGTCGTCGACGATCGCGACGAGCTCCCCCTCCCGGCCGGCGGCGGCCAGCGCGGCGACACCTTTGTCAGGAGTGCGCGCGTAGACGCAGGCCACGTCCATGCCGGGTTTGGTGTTGAGGATGTGGTTGATCAGGCCCTTGGCCATGAAGCCGGGACCGGCGATCCCGACGCGGACCGGACGGCCTTCGGCCGCGCGCTGTGCCAGCAGTGTGTCGAGGATGATCACTTGATCTTCTTCCCGTCCCAGTCCGGCCAGGCCTTGTCCTTGTCGGAGACGACGGTGATCGCGGCGGGCCATTCCAGACCGAAGGCCGGGTCGTCGTACCGGTTACCACGCTCGTGCTCCGGGCTGTACTTGCCGGAGACCTGGTAGGTCACCTCGGTGTCATCGGTGAGCGTGAGATACCCGTGACCGCAGTACGGCGGGATCCACAGTGCGCGGTGGTTGTCGGCGGACAGTTCGACCATGACGTGCTCACCGAAGGTCGGCGAGTCCTCGCGCAGGTCGAGGCAGCAGTCGACGATCGTGCCGCGGATGCAGCGCACGAGCTTGCCCTCTGCGGCGGGGGCGATCTGTCGGTGCATACCGCGCATCGTGCCGGCCTTGTGGTTCCAGCTCATGTTGGCCTGGACCACCTCGGTGGGGATGCCGTGCTGGGCGAACTCCTCGGTGCAGAACGTCCTGGCGAAACCACCGCGGGCGTCCTCGAAGGGCTTGAGGTCGATGATCCAGCAGCCGTCGACGGCCGTCTTCGTGAATTCCATGCTCACCACTCCCGCTTCCAGAAGAGCTTCTCGTCGACCTGGCCCGTCTTCAGGAGCCATTCGATCTGCTTGAGTCGCGTGTGTCCGCGACCGGTGAAGGTCTCCGCGTCCAACTGGATCGCATCGAAGACCTCGTGGAGCTGCGCGGCTCCCTTGGCGAGATCCCAGTCACAGACCAGACCCAGGTCGGCGATCTTGTCGAAGTTCACCTTGTAGGAGCGGTTGTCCGCGCCCGGTTCCCCGAAGGACAACTTGCATCCGGTGAACTCGTCGGCCACGGTCTCGGCGATCTCCCGGACCGTGTAGTTGTTCTCGTTGCTGCCCGAGTTGAAGGCCTGGGCGTGGATCTTCTCCACCGGCGAGTCGAGCATCAGCATGATGCCCTTGCAGAGGTCGAGGGCGTGGGCCATCGGGCGCCACGGGGTGCCGTCGCTGGTCATCGCGATGACGCCGGTCGTATAGGCCAGGCCGGACAGGTTGTTCAGCACGATGTCGAAACGCTGCCGTGGGCTGGCTCCGAAGGCGGTCGCATTGCGCAGGGCGACCGGGTGGAAGCTGTCGTCGGCGAGCTGCCAGAGGTCCTGCTCGGTGAGGTACTTGCACTTGCCGTACGCCGTCTGCGGGTTGACCGCGCTGGTCTCGTCGACGGTGCCTTCGGCCACGCCGTAGACGGAGCAGGAGCTCATGTAGACGAAACGTTCGACGCCTGCGGCCTTGGCCGTCCTGGCGACATGGGCCGAACCGAGGTGGTTGATGTCATAGGTGATCGGTCCGACCAGGTCGCCGACCGGGTCGTTGGACAGCTCGGCCAGGGCGACGACGGCGTCGACTCCTTCGAAGTCGGCCTCGGTCAGATTCCGCATGTCCTTGTTCAGGGTCAGCGGGGAACTGGCCAGGCCGTTGTAGAGCCAGCCGTTCTTGTAGTAGCCCGTGTCGACGGCGACGACGTCGTGCCCGGCCTCGACGAGCATCGGGGCGAGGAGGCAGCCGATGTAACCATCGGTACCGGTGACCAGGATCTTCATGTCAGTTCCACACCTTCCACGGGGCTTTGCCTGATTCCCAAAGCTTCTCGAGCTTGGTCCTGTCGTTCAGCGTGTCCATCGGTTGCCAGAAACCGGGATGCTTGTACGCATTGAGCTGACCGGCGTGCGCCAGGTCACGCAGTGGTTCCTGCTCCCAGACGGTGTCATCGCCGCCGATGTAGTCGATGACCCCGGGTTCGCACACGAAATATCCCCCGTTGACCCAGGCTCCGTCGCCGTCGGGTTTCTCCTGGAAGTGTTCGATGGTGCTCTCGCAGGCGCCCAGGGAGATCGCACCGAAGCGTCCCGGGGGCTGCACCACGGTCATCGTGGCGAGCCGTCCTGAGGCCTTGTGGAAGTCGACCGTCGCGGTGATATCGGTGTCACTGACGCCATCGCCGTAGGTGAAGCAGAAGGTCTCGTCCCCGAGGTGCTCCTTGACCCGTTTGAGCCGTCCACCGGTCATGGAGTTCAGCCCGGTGTCGACGAGGGTGACCCGCCAGTCCTCGACCTCACGTTTGTGGATGACGACCTCTCCGGTGGCCAGGTCGAAGGTCATGTCCGACTGCCGCATGGCGTAGGTGGAGAACCATTCCTTGATGTACTCCGCCTTGTAGCCACAACACACCACGAAATCCTTGATGCCGTGGGCGGCGTATTCGCTCATGATGTGCCAGAGGATCGGACGCCCGCCGACCTCCACCATGGGTTTGGGCTTGAGCGTTGTTTCCTCGCTCAGCCTGGTGCCCAGGCCTCCGGCCAGAATGACGGCCTTCACAAACGACTTCCTTCCCTGTTCAGCGCCGTCACCGGCGCTTCCGTCCGTGCAGGACGAGGAACTGCTCCTCGCCCGCTCCTGTCACCTGAGTCCGCCACGTCCTTGTGCGGCGGAGGGGCATCCGTCCCGGGTCTGGCAGCCTCGGCGACCAGCGCGACGGACCGAATGGGGGACGGGGTGCCGCGAACCCGGAAGACCGCGCCGCAGAAAAAAACCGGGCGGACGGGATCGGGTGTTATCCGGCGAATTCGTCATCAAGGGGCAAAAGGGGGAAATCGCCGTCGAAGCCCAAGGAATAGCGGTGAGCACCATTGTCATGGGCGACAGTTCCCCCCTAGAACCCCGATTATCGAGCCGAAACCTATTCACAGAACACACTGTTGGACGCCCGACCTACATTATGGTAACACCGGCGACAACTCCAATCGCAGGGCATCTCGCAGCCCCGTGAACAGCCATTTCACCCTTTCGGCACAGTCTTTCGGTGAGCTATGGCAGCTCCTGAGCCACTCCCGGTAGGCTCACGAAAAAAGGCGCACGCACAAAACCAGCCAGGATAGGACAGCACACCCCGAAGAAGTCACCTCCGAGAAGCGAACCGTCCGGCCCAGATCATCACACCTGCCGGTCGCCGACCTGGTCCTGCGCCCACACCGCGAACACCGATGCGAGGATGGACACATGACCGTTACGCGCGCTGGAAGTCCGGCACAGCCCCACGATCTCGTGGACGTCGCGCATCTCGTCACGGCGTACTACACCCGACGACCCGACCCCGAACAGATCGACCAACGCGTCGCCTTCGGCACCTCCGGCCATCGCGGATCCAGCCTGCGCACCTCCTTCAACGAGGACCACATCCTCGCCACGACACAGGCGATCGTCGACTACCGTCACAGCCGAGGTTTCGACGGCCCCCTCTTCATCGGACGGGACACCCACGGACTGTCCGAACCCGCCTGGGCCAGCGCCCTGGAGGTCCTCGCCGGGAACGAGGTCACCGTTCTGGTCGACGACCAGGACCGCTTCACCCCCACCCCTGCGGTCAGCCACGCCATCCTGCGCGCCAACCGCGGCAAGATCCGAGGCGTCACCGACCTCCCCGCAGGCATCGGCCTCGCCGACGGCATCGTCGTCACCCCGAGCCACAACCCGCCCACCGACGGCGGGTTCAAGTACAACCCCCCGCACGGCGGACCCGCCGACAGCGATGCCACCACCTGGATCGCCGAACGGGCCAACGAGTACATCCAGGCCGGCCTCCGCGGGGTCCGACGTATCCCCTTCCCCCGTGCCCGAGCCGCCGCCACCGCCTACGACTTCCTGGGCACCTATGTCGACGACCTCCCCCAGGTCGTCGACATCGACGCGATCCGGGAGGCCGGACTACACATCGGCGCCGACCCCCTCGGCGGAGCCAGCGTCGACTACTGGGCAGCCATCGCCGAACGCCACCGCATCGACCTGACCGTCATCAACCCCCTGGTCGACCCGACCTGGCGATTCATGACCCTCGACTGGGACGAGAAGATCCGGATGGACTGCTCCTCCCCCTCCGCGATGGCCAAACTCATCGAGAACCGTGCCGACTACCGGATCAGCACCGGGAACGACGCCGACGCCGACCGACACGGGATCGTCACCTCCGACGGCGGGCTGATGAACCCCAACCACTTCCTCGCCGTGGCGATCAACTACCTCTTCGGCGGAGCCCGTCCTCTCTGGCCGGCCGACGGTTTCATCGGCAAGACCTTGGTCAGCTCCTCCATGATCGACCGGGTCGCCGCCGACCTGGGACGCCGACTGGTCGAGGTCCCCGTCGGCTTCAAATGGTTCGTCCCCGGCCTGCTCGACGGATCAGGGCCCTTCGGAGGGGAGGAGTCCGCCGGAGCCAGCTTCCTCCGTCTCGACGGCAGCGTCTGGAGCACCGACAAGGACGGTATCCTTCTGGCGCTGTTAGCCAGCGAGATCCTCGCCACCACAGAGCGTTCCCCCAGCGAGCATTATGCGGACCTCGTCGCCAGACATGGCGCGCCCGCCTATGCTCGGGTGGACGCGCCAGCTGACCGCGAGGAGAAGGCCCGGCTCGCCGCACTGACCCCCGAGGACGTCACCGCCGATGTCCTCGCCGGTGAGCCGATCACTGCCAAACTGACCAAGGCTCCCGGAAACGGGGCGGCCATCGGCGGGTTGAAGGTCGTCACCGAGAACGCCTGGTTCGCAGCCCGCCCCTCGGGAACCGAAGATGTCTACAAGATCTACGCCGAATCATTCAGAGGTGCCGAGCACCTCGCACAGGTCCAGCAACAAGCCCGTCTCGTGGTCTCTGCCGCATTGAACGACTGAGTCGAGAGGAACCGACGAACCGCCCCCATGGAGACGCTATGACCGACCAGAACAACCCTTTTTCCGACGCCGTCCCTGGAGAGCCTGTCGCGCCCCGGGCTCCGATGGGACGCCTCATCGTCATCTCCGGCCCTCTGAGTTCGTGTTGTCATCAGCTCGCCTGGGCCATCGGCCGCCATCTCGACCAGTCCATGGTGATCGACGGCCCCGTCCTGGCAGGCATGGTCGCCTCCGAACATGCTTCCGCAGCGGATGAGCTGGGCACCATCCGGACTCTCCTGCTGCGCTACTGCGCCGAGATCGCCCTCGCCGAGACCTACCGTCGAGGCGGCTACGACGTGGTGATCGTCGAAGACCTCCCCGGCCACCGGCTCAACGACTTCCGCGACCTGTGCACCCCCGACGACATCCACCTCATCATCCTCGACGGCACCGTCAAGAACTACCCGCTGGGTCTGCACGTGATGTCCCGCCCCGACGTCGAGGCGCTCGCCGCCGGAGTGCTCTCCCGGCTGGGGGAATCGCTCCTCAAGAAAGCCCCCGCCCCCTACCCCTCCTCGGGGATCACCGACCCGGCCGTCGAATGGCAGGAACGCGGCGGCCCTTCCCCCTGGGACTGAGAAGGCGCCGACGCGGAGGTGGGGCGTCGGCTGCACAGCAGTTCCACCCCACCTCCGGCCTCCGTCGAGGAGATCCTCCGCTCAGAAGAGCGCGCTCATCAGGGCACGTCGCGCCTTGGAGACCCGTTCGTCAGCCGCACCGACCACTTCGAAAAGGTCCAGGAGGTGCTGGCGGGCCCGTTCCCGGTCCTCCTCCGACGTGGCTCTCACCAGATCGATCAGACGCGCGAAAGCGTCTTCGACATGGCCACCCGACAGATCCAGGTCGGCGACCAGCAGCTGGGCGTCCACATCCTGCGGATGCTGGGCAGCGGCCTCCCGAGCGGCCGCGACATCGACCCCGTCGAGTCTGCACAGCAAGGAGACCTGCGCCAGGCCGGCCTTGGCGTCGACATCGCCGGGATTCTCCTTCAGCGCCTGCTCGTAGGCGGCGGCCGCGGCCCGGTAATCTCCGGCCTCGATGGCCTCGTACGCCTTCGCATGAGCTGCTGGGAGCGGGGAATCGACCGGTGCGGACTCCTCCGGCACCCCGGGCTCGAAGCGGCCGGTGACCCCGTTCTGTGCCGCCAGCTGCAAAACCTGGTCACAGATCTGACGCAGCTGGTCGGCGGGCTGCACCCCGGCGAAGAGCGGTACCGGCTGCCCGGCGATGATCGCCATCGTCACCGGGATCTGCTGGACACCGAAGGCCTGAGCCATCTTCGGAGCGGTCCGGACGTCGACCGCGCACACCCGCAACCGACCCGGGTAGGACTGTGCCGCGGTCACCGCGGCATCGACTGCACCACGGGTCTGATCCGCCTGGCCGTCCCAGAGCACGAACAGGGCAGGAACCTCGCGGGTGGCCAGGAAGGCCTCTTCGAAAGTGGCGTCGGTGACCTCCTGGAGGAGTGCCGACCCACCCGAGGTGGTCTGCTGCGGCGGCGCAGGGGCCGGCCGCCCGAGAGAGGACAGATCAACGGCGCCACGTAGGGCGCCCGTGGAAGAACCGGGCAAAGTCATGTGCCCCATTCTTACGGACCGCACAGACGTGGAGCGAACTCGCAGTCATGAATTCCCCAGGTCTGCGGCTGTCACAGGCCTGAAGCGCCCGATACCTGTTCCGTAGCAGCGACCAGTCGTGCCTTGCCCGACTTGGGAACGGTGAAGACGAGGAACTGCAACACCTGGATACGAGCCTGCTGTACGAGCACGGTACGACCGGGCACGAAGGCCTTGAACATCGGCGGGGCCTTCAGCTGCTGACCGCTCTTGATGGTGTACTCGCTGGTCCGCTCGATCGCTCCGAGCACCAGGGTGTCGCCGTTCAGCTCGCGGAAGGCGGCCACCGGGTCCGGCATGAGCTGATTGCTCTGGGTCAGCTCGGCCTGATTGCTGGAGGCCTTCTTCTGTTCCTCCATCTTGTTGACGATCTGCTCGAGGAAGGTGTCGTTCTGGTAGACGGCGTTGTCCTTCTTCCCGGACAACCCGTCGGCATAGGACTTGAGCAGGTCGACCGGCTTGACCTCCATGTCCTCACCCGTGGTGACGATCTGGGTCCCTTCGTCCCGGCCCGGGAAGGCGTTGATCGTCGCGCCCGGCAACATCTGGGCACTCAAGGCCAAGCGGTACGGGGTATGGGCATTCGTGGCCACCAGCAGATGCACATGCGGCAGCTGGGCCCCAGCCGGGGTCGACGCCCCCAGGATGTACCGGGGGTACTGGGTGCCACGGGAGTTCGCCAGGACTTTCAGATCGCTGGGCCCCTGGGCGATCTTCCCCTGGGCGCCCGCGCCGATCAGTTGCGTCAGGGAGGTGGCGGCTTTGGCGCCCTCGCCCGCGTAGGTGCGGGGGATCTGAGCCGTGGCCTCCTGCTTACCCGAGCGCACCGCCGTGTCGGCGTCCATCACCCGTTGCAGGATCCGCGTCGCCTGCTGTTCGGTGACGGTAGATCCCGGGTCGCCGTAGCCCGTCCCCGATCCGGGGACACCCGGAGCTCCGCAACCGGCCAGGGCCACGGCCGCGATCACGGCCGCACCGGCCGCACGTCGGGTCGGTCGTGGACGAATCACTGATACAGCTCCTCGTGATGATGTCGAGCTCATGAACGGCGTCCTCGCCGGGGGGAGTCGGGGCCGCTGCCCTTCCCTGGTCCGTCCTTGCGGGCGTCGCCCTTCTTCTTCAACTTCCCGGCGAAGGGATTCTTCCCGGCGAGTGCCTTCTTCATCCCGGCACCGCGTCCGGGCGGAGGAGCACCCGCGCCGCGGGCAGCCGGAGGTGTGGGCCGCGGGAAGGGCTTCTTCGGGTCGACGTACAGATCGGTGTCCGCCACGGTGTCCTCGTCGGCAGCAGGCATGCGCGAGGTCGACGGGCCCCCTCGACCGGGGACCTTCCCGCGCAACAGTTCACGCCCACGCCCGGCGCGCGACGGTGCGGCCGGTCCGCGACCGGAGCGTCCCCCTCGGCCGGGAAGCGGACGACGCCCGGTGAGCGGCCAGCTCTTCCGGAGCCGCAGCCCACCGAAGGCCAGCAGGGCACCACCGATGACGGTGACCGCGGCCGCCTGCCAGAACCAGGCGGCATTGCTCCAGGTCATGGTCACGTCCAACGTCTGTGAACGCGGCTCGCCGGGAGGTCCGGCGAAGATCAGGGCTGCCTGGGGAAGCGCATTGGGGGTGACCTCGAGGTCCACTTCACGGGCGGTCGTCGGATCGGCCATGAAGGTGTCCGTGTTCAACAGTTTCCCGAGCTGGCCGCCATTGCGCTCGACGATGCTCAGCCCCCGGGGGAGGAAGTCGACCCCGTCGATGACGGTGTGCCGAGCCGGTTCTGCGGCCGCACGGGCGTCCTCGTCGAGCATCCGCACCAGGGTGAGATCACCCTCGCCCTTCCCGGTGACCTTGATCTTCACCGGGACGGACGACGCGCGGATCGCGTCCTTGCCGACCACGACGACGCCGGGTTCACCGATATGGGCGGTCACCTCGACGCGTCCGGAAGGCCCGATGGTGATGGAGAAGATCAGACCCACCACCAGCAGGAGGGCACCCACCGCGAGCGCGGCGAAGGTGAGCACCTCTGGGAGGCGGCGTTGCAGAGCTGCTGGCACGAGCTATTCCTTCGGGTCTATTCCTTCGGGTGGCGACCTGGGTCGCCCTGCGGCGTACGGTGGCCACCGGAGGTTCTTCCGTGACCGGTTGCGCGGTGGAGCGCGTGGTCTCCGACTGCGCGAGGCACGTCAACCACCCAGCCTAACCAGTCGGGCTGTGAGGTCTCAAAAAGGCAACGCTCGCTCGGGACGGACGACCGTACTCCGCAGGCTACTGGAGACGGGCCGGGAACAGGCTGTGACCGAACGGGCGGTCCGCCTCGTCGCGAGCCGGTTCATAGCGGGTGGCCGGGAGGACGGGTCCTCTTCAGAATCTGGCCGGTTCGCGGTAGATACCCCATTCCTGGCGCAGTGCGTCGCAGATCTCCCCCAGGGTGGCTTCCGCGCGGACGGCGTCGAGCATGGCGGGGATCAGGTTCTCGTCGGTGCGGGAGACCTCGACCATGTGTGCCAGCGTGCTCTCGACCGCGGCCGGGTTGCGGCCGGCTTTGCGGGCGGTCAGTGCCCGGACCTGCTCGCGTTCGACTTCGTGGCTGACGCGCAGGATCTCCAACTCGTGGCTGACGGAGTCGGTGAGGCAGGTGACACCGACGACCTTCTTCGTGCCCTGCTCGAGCGCGATCTGATGGTGGAAGGCGGCGTCGCCGATCTCGGACATGAACCAGCCGTCCTCGATGCCGCGCAGCAGACCGGAGGTGATCGGGCCGATCTGGTGCCCGGTCGAGCCGTCGGCTCCGGTTTCCTGACCGTGCTCGCCGAGCTCGCGGATCTTGTCGAAGATCCGCTCCGCCTCGGCCTCGATCTTGTCGGTGAGCGCCTCGACGTACCAGGAGCCCCCGAGCGGGTCGGCGACATTGGTGATCCCGGTCTCCTCCATGAGGACCTGTTGCGTACGCAGCGCCACCTCCGCCGATTGTTCGGTCGGCAGGGCGAGGGTCTCGTCGAGGGCGTTGGTGTGCAGGGAGTTGGTGCCGCCCAGGACGGCGGAGAGCGCCTCGACCGCCGTACGGACGACGTTGTTGAGCGGCTGCTGTGCGGTGAGGCTGACGCCGGCGGTCTGGGTGTGGAAGCGCAACTGCTGCGCCTTCTCGGTCTCCGCGCCGTAGACATCACGCAACCAGCGGGCCCAGATACGGCGGGCGGCACGGAACTTCGCGATCTCCTCGAAGAAGTCCACGTGGGCGTCGAAGAAGAAGCTCAGGCCCGGGGCGAAGGAGTCGACGTCGAGGCCGCGGGAGAGGCCGAGTTCGACGTAGCCGAAGCCGTCGGCGAGCGTGAAGGCGAGTTCCTGCGCGGCCGTGGCCCCGGCCTCGCGGATGTGGTAGCCGGAGACCGAGAGCGGTTTGTACGCGCGGATGTTCTTGTCGCAGTACTCCATCAGGTCGCCGATCAGGCGCAGGTGCGGCTCGGGCGCGAAGAGCCATTCCTTCTGGGCGATGTACTCCTTGAAGATGTCCGTCTGCAGCGTGCCGTTGAGCTTGGCGATGTCACAGCCCTGGCGTTCGGCGGCCACGAGGTACATGCAGAATGCCGGCACCGCCGGGCCGGAGATCGTCATCGACGTGGTGACCTGGTCGAGTCTGATGTCGGAGAAGAGCACGTCCATGTCGGCGGCGGAGTCGACGGCGACCCCGCAATGGCCGACCTCGCCCAGGCTCATCGGGTCGTCGGAGTCGCGCCCCATCAGGGTCGGCATGTCGAAGGCGACCGAGAGTCCGCCGCCGCCGCGGCCGAGGATCATCTTGTAGCGCTCGTTGGTCTGTTCGGCATTGCCGAAGCCGGCGAACTGACGGATGGTCCAGGTCCGGCCGCGGTATCCGGTGGCGTGCAGGCCGCGGGTGAAGGGGTACTCCCCCGGCCAGCCGATCCGGTCGAACTCGGGGTCGGCGGCGGCTTGCTCGTCGGTCGGTCCGTAGACCGGCTCGACCTCCATGCCGGAGAGCGTGGTGAAGTCGGCGTCCCTGACCTTCCCGGCGGCCAGGGCAGCGTTGTAACGCTGCTGCCAACGCTGGCGTCCGGTCGCTCCCGCTGCGGTCTCCAGGGTGTAGACGGGGAGCGCGTCGTGGCCGCGTCGGGGGGCCTCGGCCAGCATCGGATCGGGGCCGGTCGGATCCGTCGTCGTCATGGTCCACATCTACTCGGCCCCCGGGCGGCGTGCCAGCGCTGGCGGAGACGATTCCGTCAACGGCGCATGCTCCTCCACGAGGCACTCCGCCGCGCCCGTTCGGCCCACATCTCGGCGCCGGACGGCGACGCCGAGAAGGTCAACCTTCCTGGGCCCTCCGCATGAGAGCTTCCTCCAAGCGGTCGAGCTTGCCCTGCATCTCACCGGTACGCCCCGGGCGGATGTCCGCCTTCAGGACCAAGGAGACGCGCGGACTCACCTCGGCCACCGCGTCACAGCAGCGTTTCACCACCGCCATGCACTCGTCCCATTCACCTTCGATCGTGGTGAACATCGAGTCGGTGCGATGAGGCAACCCCGAGGCCCGCACCTGCTCGACGGCCGCAGCCACGGCGTCGTGCACCGAACCGGTCTCGTCGGCGGCCACCGCGGGGGCGACCGAAAAGGCGATCAGCATGCCGTCCACAGTAATCCAGGGCAGAAGAACGGACCTGTCCGTGGGGCACACGCTCCTGGAGGAGGCGTCCCGGGTTCAGTCTCGCCCCAGCTGTTCGACGACCCGGTCCGCCGCCGTGTACGGATCGCTGGTGCCTTCCACCACCTGCCGGGCATAGGGTTCCAAGCCGTCACCGGCACGCAGATCACCCATCCGACCGCGCAGAGTGGCCAAGGCGATCGCCTCGATCTCACCGGCGGCCCGGGCCAGCCTGCGACGCGACAGTTCACCGTGCTCGACCGCCCACGTCCGGTGCCCGGTCACCGCGGACGCCAGCTCGTCGACCCCCACCCCCTGGGCGGCGACCGTCCGCAGCACCGGTGGCCGCCACGACGGGCCGTCGCCGCGCGCGCCCAACCGGACCATGTGTCGCAGGTCCCGCACGGTCGCGTCCGCTCCTGGCCGGTCGGCCTTGTTCACCACGAAGATGTCACCGATCTCGAGGATTCCGGCTTTTGCCGCCTGGATGCCGTCGCCCATGCCCGGGGCCAGGAGCACCACGGTCGTATCGGCCAGGCCGACCACCTCGATCTCCGACTGTCCCACGCCGACGGTCTCGACGAGGACCACCTCGCAGCCGGCGGCGTCGAGGACCCGGACCGCCTGCGGAGTCGCCCAGGACAGGCCGCCCAGATGTCCTCGGCTGGCCATCGAACGGATGTACACCTCTGGGTCGAGGGCGTGATCCTGCATACGGACCCGGTCGCCGAGCAGGGCCCCTCCGGAGAAGGGTGAGCTGGGGTCGACCGCCAACACCCCGACCCGACGTCCCTGCGCCCGGAGGGCTCCGACCAACGCGCTGGTGCAGGTGGACTTGCCCACGCCGGGGCTTCCGGTCAGTCCGACGACATGGGCGCGTCCGGTGTGCGGCGCCAGCGCGGCCATCACCTCGCGCAGGATCGGAGAGGCTTCCTCCACCAGGGAGATCAGTCGGGCGACCGCCCGCGGGGAGCCCTCCTGCGCTTGGGAGACCAGTGCAGGGACGTCGATCGCGCGTCGGGACATCAGCTGGCCTTGGTTCTCATGACGCCGGGACGGCGGATTGCCGCGGGACCCGGAGCAGGAGTGCATCGCCCTGGCCACCGCCGCCACACAGTCCGGCGGCGCCGACTCCGCCTCCGCGGCGGCGCAGTTCGAGAGCGAGGGTGAGCACGATGCGGGCCCCGGACATACCCAGGGGGTGTCCCAGGGCGATGGCTCCGCCGTGCGGGTTGACCTTCTCCGGGTCGAGACCGAGGAGACGTTGTGCGGCGATCCCGACGGCGGCGAAGGCTTCGTTGATCTCGACCACGTCGAGTTCCTGCGGGTCGAGGCCTTCCTTTCGGCAGGCCGCGGCGATGGCGCGGGCCGGTTGGGACTGCAGGGTGGAGTCCGGTCCGGCGACGGTGCCGTAGGCGCCGATCTCGGCCAGCCAGGACAGTCCTCGTTCCTGCGCGAGGGAGCGTCGGGTCACCACCACGGCGCAGGCTCCGTCGCTGATCTGGCTGGCCGATCCCGCCGTGACGGTCCCGGTGGGGCGGAAGGCCGGGCGGAGCCGGGAGAGTCCTTCGACGGTGGTGGAGGGTCTGATGCCTTCGTCCTGGTCCACGGTCGAGATCTCCCCGTCGGGTCGGGGGATGCTGACGGGGACGATCTCCTCGGCGAACAGTCCGTCGGTGCGGGCCTGGGCGGCGAGTCGGTGGCTGCGGGCGGCGAAGGCGTCCTGTTCCTCGCGGGTGACATCGCCGTGGTTGGCCGACTCGGTCAGATCGCCCATCCCCTGGTCGGTGAAGACGTCCCAGAGACCGTCGTATTCCATGCTGTCGCGCAGGATCCGGTTCCCGTATCGCTGGCCTTCCCTGCTCTTGTCGAGCAGGTGAGGTGCGCGGCTCATCGATTCCATCCCCCCGGCGACGACGGTCGTGGCCTCGCCTGCGCGGATCATCTGGTCGGCCTGGGCGATGGCGGCCAGGCCGGACAGGCAGACCTTGTTGACGGTGAGGGCGGGCACGGTCATCGGGAGCCCTGCGGCGACTGCGGCCTGGCGGGCGGTGATCTGCCCGCAACCGGCTTGGAGGACGTGGCCCATGATGACGTGGTCGATCTGCGGGGGGTGCAGGCCGGAGCGTTCCAGGGCTCCGGCGATCGCGATACCGCCCAAGGCGGTCGCCGGGAGGTCCTTCAGGGAGCCGAGGAGCCGTCCCATCGGGGTGCGCGCCCCGGCGATGATCACGGTCGGGTCGTCGGATCTGTTCTGGGACATCGGGTCTCCAACCTCGTCGTCGAGCCGGTCCTCGTCACTCTAGTCAGGAGCCGTGCCGGATCGGCCGTCCGGACGTCGGGACATCGGGAAGGTGACGTGGCCCGCCGGTCGCGGCTGTGCACCTTCTGCTGCGATTCCCGGACCGGGATATCGGATTCGGAGCGAATTCGTTTCCGAGAGAATTCATCTCCAGTGAATTTGTCGATCGGACGGGGGCGGGGAATAGGAGAACGGAGCGCACGAAGCATCCAGGCGAAATATCCGACTTGCCGGTCACTAAACACCGATGACCAAGGGTTCACAAAAGCCCTAATCCTACCCTTTGACGGACAAATTTCAGGGATTTCCACAGACGTGTCTTTTCTTCCCCGACAACGACTTTCCTGTGTCCTAAATCACATGCGTGAACATGACACAGGAGTGCATATATTCGCCTTCGCGACCACGCAATGCGGCCGGAAGACTGTTTTTCTATTCATTCCCGCCGCCTTTCATGCACCAAACCCCTGTTCCCCCCTTCCCCGGCCTGTCTAAGGTCACAGCACCCACGGACGACCACGGGCCGTCCCGACGACGCGGTTCAGGAAAGGAAAAGGTCCATGCCCAAGGCCTACGTAGGTTCCGAAGTCGGGCAGTTGAAGAGAGTCATTCTTCACCGCCCCGGCCAGGAGCTCGCCCGTCTCACCCCGGGCAACAAGGACGAGCTGCTCTTCGACGAGATCCCCTGGGTCGAGAAAGCCCAAGAAGAGCACGACCAGTTCGCCGAGACCCTCCGCAAACTCGACGTCGAAGTGCTCTACCTGCACGAGCTGCTCGCCGAGACCCTCGAGATCCCCCAGGCCCGGGATCACCTGCTCAAACAACTCCTCGACATCGAAGTCTTCGGACCCGCAGCGATCGAACCCCTGACCCGCCTGCTGACCTCGATCACCGCCGACGAACTCGCCTCCTTCCTCATCGGCGGACTCACCAAGGACGAAGCCCTCGAACACGGCGCCGATGTCACCAACTCCCTGGTGTTCTCCACCATGGACACCGACCGTTTCATCCTCGCCCCGCTGCCCAACCACCTGTTCACCCGCGACACCTCCTGCTGGGTGTACGGCGGCGTCGCCGTCAACTCGATGCGCTGGGGAGCGCGCATCCGCGAGTCGATGAACTACGACACCATCTACCGCTACCACCCGACCCTGTCGGTCTGCGCCCCCTTCGAACGATGGGGCGGCGGACTCGGCGTCGGACACGCCACCATGGAAGGCGGCGACGTCCACGTCCTGGGACACGGCGCCGTCATGATCGGCATCAGCGAACGAACCTCACCACAAGGCATCGAACGCCTCGCCGGACAACTCTTCGCGAAGAAGGCCGCCGACAAGGTCATCGGCATCCAGCTGCCGTCCAGCCGCGCCACCATGCACCTGGACACCGTCATGTCGATGGTCGACGACCACAGCTTCACCAAGTTCGCCGGACTGGGCATGCTGCCCTCGTTCACCCTCGAGCCCGGCGACGGCGACGACGACCTCAAAGTCACCCGCCACGCCCCCGAACAGATGCACGACGCGATCGCCGCAGCACTGGGCGTCGACACCATCCGCACCCTGACCGCACCGCAGAGCCTGGGTGCCGCCGAACGCGAACAGTGGGACGACGGATGCAATGTGCTGGCCGTACGACCCGGCGTCGTCGTCGCCTACGAACGTAATGTCACATCCAACCAGTTCCTGGAGGAGAACGGCATCGAGGTACATACCATCGCCGGATCCGAACTGGGGCGCGGCCGTGGCGGCCCGCGCTGCATGAGCTGCCCCATCGAACGAGAGGACATCTGAGCCATGGCGTTCAACCTTCGACACCGCAATTTCCTCAAGGAGATCGACTTCACCCCCGCGGAGTGGCGTCATCTGCTCACCCTGTCCGCAGACCTCAAACGGGCCAAATACAGCGGCACCGAGCGTCCTCGACTGAAGGGCAAGAATGTCGCCCTGATCTTCGAGAAGACCTCCACCCGCACCCGGTGCGCCTTCGAGGTCGCCGCCTACGACCAGGGCGCCGGCGTGACCTACCTGGACCCCAGCGGATCCCAGATCGGGCACAAGGAGTCGATGAAAGACACCGCGCGAGTCCTCGGGCGGATGTACGACGGCATCGAATACCGCGGCTCATCACAGGAACTCGTTGAGATCCTCGGCGAATTCGCCGGTGTCCCCGTCTGGAACGGACTCACCGACGAATGGCATCCCACCCAGATGCTCGCCGACCAGCTCACCATGATCGAACACTGCGACAAGCCGATCTCCCAGATCACCTTCGCCTACCTCGGCGACGCCCGGAACAATGTCGGCAACTCCCTGCTGATCTCCGGCGCCATGGCCGGCATGGACGTCCGCATGGTCGCCCCCGAGAAACTGCAGAACGCCCCCGAGATCATCGCCAAGGCCAAGGAGATCGCGGAGAAGACCGGAGCCCGCATCACCGTCACCGACGACGTCGAAGCCGGGGTCGCCGACTGCGACTTCCTCTACACCGACGTCTGGGTGTCCATGGGAGAACCGAAGGAGGTCTGGAACGAACGCATCGAACTGCTCAAGGACTACCAGGTCAACGCCACGTCCATGGCCGCCACCGGGAACCCCCACGTCAAGTTCATGCACTGTCTGCCGGCCTTCCACGACCGCAACACCACCGTCGGCGAAGAGATCTACCAGGCCACCGGCATGGAATCCCTCGAAGTCACCGACGAGGTCTTCGAATCCGAGGCCTCGATCGTCTTCGACCAGGCCGAGAACCGCATGCACACCATCAAGGCCGTCATGGTCGCCACCCTGGGAGACTGATCAACCACCATGCGAATCGTCGTAGCGCTGGGCGGCAACGCCCTCCTGCAGCGGGGCCAGAAACCGGACGCGGCAACCCAGATCGCCAATGCCGAACGGGCCATCGCCTCCCTCGTGCCCCTCGCCCAGGAACACGAACTCGTCATCACCCACGGAAACGGACCCCAGGTCGGCGTGCTCGCCCTGGAGTCCGCCCAGGACCCGCGGCTGTCCCAGCCGTACCCGCTCGACACCCTGGGCGCCGAGACCCAAGGCATGATCGGCTACTGGATCCTGCAGTCCCTGCAGAACCACCTGCCCGGATGCCAGGTCGCCGCCATGGTCAACCAGACCCTCGTCCTCGCCGACGACCCCGCCTTCGAGGACCCCACCAAATTCGTCGGCGAGGTCTACGACGAAACCACCGCCAAGGCCAAGGCCGAGGAGATGGGCTGGGTCGTCAAACCGGACGGCGACTACTGGCGCAGGGTCGTCCCCTCGCCCACCCCCCAACGGGTGGTCGAGACCCGGATCATCCGTCAACTACTGAACAGCGGCGTACTCGTCGTGTGCAGCGGTGGCGGCGGCATCCCGGTGATCCGTAACGAGGAAGGCAAGCTGCGCGGCATCGAGGCCGTCATCGACAAGGACCTCAGCGCAGCAGTCCTCGCCGAACACCTCGAGGCGGACGCCCTGCTCATCCTCACCGACGTGCCCCACGTCATCCGGAACTTCGGCACCGACGACGCCGAACCCATCCGCCGCGCCACGCCCAAGGCCCTGCGTGACCTCGGCGCCCCGGCCGGCTCTATGGGCCCGAAGATCGAAGCGGCATGCCAGTTCGTCGAACTCACCGGCGACATGGCAGCCATCGGCAGCCTGGAGGACGCCGCCGGAATGCTCGACGGCACCGCCGGGACCATCATCACCCCCGGTGGCGCCTACGGTTCGGTCGACGACCTCGGACCGCGCCGCCGTCCGATCACCGGCTGAGGGACACCACGCCCAACCCCTCCCCGAAAATCTCGCCCCAGTCTCCGGGGTGTGCGCCACCCCGGAGACTGGCTCCCCTATGCCCGACGGCAGCCCTCCGTCGGGCGGCGCATCGCCGCCGGAAACCGACGACGACGTGAAAATGCAGGACACAGTTCGGGACGCCCGACGCGCCCCTCCCTCAAGGAGAACGACATGACGAAGATCGTCAATTCGTGGAACGATTTCGACCCGCTCAAGCACATCATCGTGGGTGTGGCCGACCACAGCGTCATCCCGCCGGAAGAACCTGCCACCTCCGAGAAGGTGCCGATCGACTCCGAGATGCGCGGCATGTGGGGCCCTCGCCCCCTGGAAACCGTGGAAAAGGCCAACGCACAACTCGACTACCTGGCCAAGGTGCTCCAGGAGCGCGGCGTCAAGGTCGACCGGCCCACCCCGTTGCAGTGGAATCAACCGGTCATCACCCCCGACTTCCGCACCGACGCGATGATGACCTGCATGCCGCCGCGCGACATCCTGCTCACCGTCGGCAACGAGATCATGGCCTCGGCCAACTCCTTCCGCTGCCGCTACTTCGAATATCTCGCCTTCTGGCCGCTGATGAACCAGTACTTCCGGGAGGACCCGGAGTTCAAGTGGACCCAGGCCCCCCGTCCGCGGTTGACGGACAAGTCCTACAAGCACAACTACTACGACGAGCGGATCGAGTTGGAGGAGAGACTGATCCGCACCGCCAACAAGGACTTCGTCACCACCGAGGAAGAACCCATGTGGGATGCCGCGGACGTCCTGCGTCTGGGCAAGGACATGTTCATCCAACACGGCCTCACCACGAACCGCACCGCAATGGAATGGTTCAAGCGCTACTACCCCGACCTGCGCATCCACGCGGTGAACTTCCCCGGTGACCCGTACCCGATCCACATCGACGCCACCTTCGTGCCGCTGCGGCCGGGCCTGATCATCAACAACCCACACCGTCGTCTGCCCGAGGAACAGCGCAAGATCTTCGAAGCCAACGACTGGGAGATCGTCGACGCCGCACAACCGGCCCACACCGAACCGCCGCCGCTGTGCTACTCCTCCGTCTGGCTGTCGATGAACTGTCTCGTGCTGGACCACAAGACCGTCATCTGCGAAGCCTCCGAGGTGCACCAGATGGAGCAGATGGACAAACTGGGCATGAACGTCATCCCCGTGCCCTTCCGCGACGCCTACCCCTTCGGCGGTGCCCTGCACTGCGCCACCGCGGATGTCTACCGCGAAGGCGGCTGTGAGGACTACTTCCCCAACCAGGTCGAGGACCCGACGCTCGTCTGATCCACCGATCGGTGGGTGGTGCCGCGCCGCCGCAACCCGGCGCGGCACCACATTGGGCCGCGGGTGGCCTCCGATCACGCCGCGGCCACCCGGTAACGCGCCAACGAAGGACCCACCATGTCCACACCCGTAGCGTCCGACCCCGTGCCCACCGGCACCCCCGCAGACGCCTCCGTCATGAACAAGAGACTCGGCCTGTCGGCCATGATCCTCTCCGCAACCGGAATGGGATTCGTCGGCACTCTCGGTCGACTCTCCACCCCGGCCGACCCCGTCACCGGCACGAAATACATCATCGGGGACTTCCTGGCCTTCGGCCGGATGACCACCGGGGCGCTGGGCATGCTCCTGATCCTCGTCGTGGTCAAGAAGATGCCCGCGCTGCGTTCCACAAAGCTCTCCTTCACCGTCGTCGCCGGCGGGATCTCCATCGGGGTCTCCCTGGGCCTGTACGTCAGCGCCACCCTGATGACCTCGATCGCCAATGCAGTCTTCCTGATCTACACGGGGCCGCTCTTCTCCGCCCTGCTGGCCCGGATCTTCCTGAAGGAACGCATCACCCTCAAGCAGTCGCTCTTCCTGATGTTGGTCTTCGTGGGCATGCTCATGACCATCGGCATCATCAACTGGACCTCGGGAACAGGACTTGTCTTCGGCCTCCAACTGGGCGCCGACCCGGCCTTCCCCCACAAGACCACCGGAGACATGTTCGGGCTGGGATCAGGCTTCTTCTACGGCCTGGCCCTCTTCTTCTACCGGTACCGCGGCGACATCGAATCCGAGGTCCGAGCCCTATGGAACTTCCTCTTCGGAGCCCTGGGAGCCCTGGGTGTCATGGCCTTCCGGATGGCTCGACTCGACTCGACGAACCCCCTGCAGGTGATGGACCTCCAACACTGGGCCTGGGCAGGGGCCCTCTTCCTGTTCTGCGGCTTCTTCGCCATCGGCTTCCTGGTGGTCGCAGGCAAACACCTGATGGCCGTGGAGCTGTCCTGCGTCTCCTACTGGGAATGTGTGGTCGCCCTGCTCCTGGGCGCCCTCGCCTGGGGCGAGTCGTTGACCGTGATCGGCGCGGCAGGCGGGCTGCTCATCATCATCGGCGGGATGGGACCTGCCCTGCAGATCTTCACCGGACGCGCCACCGGAGCCAGACCCGAGGAGGTGAGCGAAGGAACCGCCGCGTGACAGCCCGATGAAGTGGAGCATCCCATGATCCCGCTGTCGCACGTGGACACCGTCGCCTCTTCTCCGGCGGACGACTCCCCCGACCCGTCCGCCGTACGTCAGGTCGCCACCGCCAGCTTCATCGGCAACTTCGTCGAATGGTTCGACTACGCCTCCTACGGTTATCTCGCCACCGTCATCGCAGCCACCTTCTTCACTGATTCGAATCCGACGGTGGCTCTGCTGCAGACCTATGCCGTCTTCGCGATGTCCTTCGTCCTGCGCCCCGTCGGAGGCATCGTCTGGGGAGTCCTGGGCGACCGGTGGGGACGACGCCTCGCCCTGTCCTGGTCGATCCTGTTGATGTCCGGGGCGACCTTCTGCATCGGGCTGCTGCCCTCACAGGCCACACTGGGCGCCTCCGCCCCGTTGCTGCTCCTCCTGCTGCGCATGATCCAGGGCTTCTCCGCCTCCGGTGAGTACGCCGGGGCATCGGCCTTCCTCGCCGAGTACGCCCCGCCAGGACGTCGCGGCCTGCTGACCTCGATCGTCCCGGCCAGCACCGCGACCGGGTTGCTCTGTGGAGCGTTGACGGTCACGGTCCTCCACCTGGTGATGCCGATCGAGGACCTGCACTCCTGGGGCTGGCGGATCCCTTTCCTGATCGCCGGACCGTTGGGGTTGGTGGGCCGGTACATCCGGATCCACCTGGAGGACTCCCCGCATTTCCGGGCGTTGACCGACCAGGTCTCCCCGGAGTCCCCGAAGCCGACGTCCAGGGGACCGGTGCGGGAGGTCCTCTCGGAGCACCGACCTGCGGTGGCCATTGCGTTCGGGGTGTCCTGCCTGAATGCGGTCGCCTTCTACCTGGTGCTCAGTTATATGCCGACGTATCTGGCCACCGAGCTGGGCGTGAGCCGTACGGAGGCTTTCCTCGCCTCGACGATCTCGCTGACCGTCTACATCGCTGCGATCTTCGCGATGGGTGTGCTCTCGGACCGGTTCGGGCGGCGACGACTACTCATCGTGGCCTCGGTGCTCTTCATCGTCTTGACGGTGCCGCTCTTCTCGTTGCTTCCCCGGGCCGGCACGGTGGGCATAGTGCTGATCCAGGTCGTCTTCTGCGTCATGCTCACCGTCAACGACGGAACCTTGCCGACCTTCCTCGCGGAGATCTTCCCGACTCCGGTTCGGTATACCGGTTTCGGGCTCAGCTTCAACACCGCGAACGCGCTTTTCGGGGGGACAGCCCCCATGATCGCGACGTGGCTGATCCAGGTGACCGGGTCACCGTCCGCCCCAGCCTGGTATCTCACGGGTGTGGCTGTCCTCGCGCTGGGCGCGATGGCAGCCAGCCGGGAGACCGCCTTCGACACCCTCCCGGACCGTTGAGCAGCTCCGGTGAGGGAAAGCGGGGACACCGCACCGGGCACAGGTCCGGTGACTCCGGTGGATTTCCGAGAAAACAGGGTGTTATCGCGAGATCATCTGTGCGAGGAAATCCTTCGGCGTGGTGGAGCTCCGGGACATCACCGACCCGCCAAGCTGAAAGCAGACATATAGTTCTGACCCTCGCACCATCGTCCACAAATTCAGGTGAGCGACGAGCACCTGAACGTCATCGCACATCCGAAGTCGGCGATGACGGTTCCCCCCTCTCGTCACCTTAGTTATCGAGAACGGCGACTCCCATGACCAGCAGCACGCCTCAATCGACTGTCTCGGACAGCCTGCCCACCGGAACCGACAACCGCCTGAGACTCGGCGCGCTCATCGCGCTCGTCGTCGGTTCCATGATCGGCGGCGGCATTTTCGCGATGCCCCGTCAAATGGCGCAGAGCGCTTCTCCGATCCCTCTGCTCATCGGCTGGACGATCACCGGCGTCGGCATGCTGACGCTCGCCTTCGTCTTCCAGAACCTGGCCAGCAGAAAGCCCGATGTCGACGGGGGCGTCTACGGTTACGCCAGAGCAGGTTTCGGTTCATACATCGGCTTCAACTCGGCCTGGGGTTACTGGATCAGCGCCTGGCTGGGCAATGTCGGCTACCTGGTCTTCCTGTTCACCGCGCTGGGCGAACTCATCCCGCTCTTCGGCGGGGAGAACAAGGTCCCCGCGGTCATCGGTGCCTCCGTCGTCCTGTGGGCGACCACCTGGCTGTGCATCCGCGGCGTCCAGGAAGCGGCCTTCGTCAACACCGTCGTGACGATCGCCAAGGTCGTCCCTCTGCTGATGTTCATCGTGATCGGTGCGGTCGCCTTCAAGTCCGGGATCTTCACCGCCGACATCTGGGGGACCAACACCAGCGTCCCCTCCGGCCCCGACAACGAGATCGCACCGCTGGGATCGGCCCTGGAGCAGGTCAAAGGCATGATGCTGGTGACCGTCTGGGTCTTCATCGGCATCGAGGGAGCCAGCGTCTTCTCCGCCCGGGCCAGTAAACGCTCTGACGTCGGCAAGGCCACGGTCATCGGTTTCCTGGGCGTCCTCGCCCTGCTCGTCCTGGTCAACGTCATCTCCTACGGCCTGATGGCCCAAGCACAGCTGGCCGGGGTCAAGGACCCGGCGCTGGGACAACTGCTCGTCTCCGTCGTCGGCCCCTGGGGCGGCACCCTGATCGCCCTCGGCCTGGCGATCTCCCTGCTCGGCGCCCTGTTGAGCTGGACCCTGCTGTGCGCGGAGATCCTCGCACTGCCCGCCCAGGACAAGGTGATGCCGCAGGTCCTCGGCAAACTGAACCCCAAGGGCGCGCCGGCCGGGGCCCTGTTGATCACCGCCGTGTGCGAACAGATCTTCCTCATCTGGTCGACCACCAACAAGGACGCCTACGACGCCCTGATCCTGCTGGCCTCCTCGCTGATCCTCATCCCCTACCTGTTGTCCACCGCCTATCAGCTGAAACTGGCCATGAGTGGAGAGACCTACGAACAGGAACAGTCCGCCCGGGTCAAGGCGATGGTCATCGGCGGGATCTCCACGATCTACGCGGTCTGGCTGCTCTACGCCGCCGGGCCGAAATACCTCCTGCTGTCGGCCCTCTTCTACGTGATCGGCGCGGCCGTCTACATCCCCTCCCGCCGGGCAGCCGGGGAGAAGCCCTTCACCGGCGGGGAGATCGTGCTCTTCATCGCCATCGCCATCGCTGCGGTCGCCGGAGCGGTCTCCCTGGCGAATGGCGCCATCACCCTGTGACACCGACGACTACGGACGATGCGGCGGGCCCGGCACCACGGGCCCGCCGCATCGTCGTCCGGTCCCAGGACGCCTTCAGCTCCGGGGACGACCGGAGTTGTCCAGAAGGAGTTCGCTGACCTCAGCAGCAGCTGTGTCATCGCGGAAGACCAGCAGGGTCGTGTCGTCCCCGGCGATCGTGCCCAGCGCACCCAATCCGCCGTTCTGGTCGAGCACCGAGGCCACGTAGTCCGCCGCGCCCGGCGGGGTCCGCACCACCACGAAATTCTTCACCGGCACGGCCGAGACGATGAATTCTTCGCAGACATGCCGCAGACGATGGTCGAGGGTGCGTTCGTCCGGTGCAGGACGCGGCGTGGTGTCCCCACCCAGGCCGGGCAGGGCGTACACGAGTTTGCGCCCCTTGCGCACCTTCACCGCGCGCAAGGCCACCAGGTCTCGGGACAGGGTGGCCTGGGTGACCACGACGCCGTGCTCGGCGAGCCGTTGGAGGAGTTCGGACTGGGAGTGCACGCAGTATCGCGCCAGGATGTCGGCGATCAGCTGGTGACGTGCACTCTTGGTGTTGGCGAGCATCTTCCACTCCTACGCACCAGGGGCCGCCACTGCCAGGCCCAGGGCCTGCCGCTCCGCCCCGGCCGGACGCCCCGTTCCCCGGCCGAGTCCTTGCGAGCGGGCACGATCATTGTCTCACCACCCGGTAATCGGGGTTCGCCCGGTAGGGGAACAGCCGTTCAGGTCGCCGTCACGAGGCTACCGGTGAGGGCATCTGGAGCGAGGGCACCGCACCGCGGACACTCCGAACCCGATCCGACCCCGGCGTATCCGACATGCCGACAAGGGCCTTCGTCCCTCCCGAGCCTGCTCGGCTTCGGCCTAGGCTGGCCCCATGACCGACACCATGGCAGGACTGTTCACCCACATCGACCACGTCGGCATCGCCGTACGCGACCTCGACGAAGCGATCCGCTTCTACGAGGAGAAGTACGGCATGACGATGGCCCACCGTGAGGTCAACGAGGAGCAGGGCGTCGCCGAGTCCATGATGGCCGTCGGGGACTCCACCTCCTGCATCCAGCTGCTCGCGCCCCTGAACGAGAACTCCACGATCGCGAAGTTCATCGACAAGAACGGCGTCGGCATCCAGCAGATGGCCTACCGGGTCGAGGACATCGACGCGGTCTGCGCGACCCTGCGCGAGCGCGGCCTGCGCCTGCTGTACGCCGAGCCGAAGCGGGGCACCGCCGGCAGCCGTATCAACTTCATCCACCCCAAGGACGCCGGTGGTGTCCTGGTCGAACTGGTGGAACCCGGTCAGGGGCACTGACGCCCGTAGGTCCCGCAGCGGTCCGGGCCGGGGGTCGACAGCGACATCGACCCCCGGCCTCGCCGTGTCCGAAAAGGGCGACTCGTGACGAAGCTCACCGGTGACCGCGGCCTCAGGGACCGCCTGCCTCGGGAATCCTGACCGGTGAGGAGAGCCCCACCGACCCGAGGAGTTCCCGTGACGACCACCCAGGAGATCCGCGCCGCCATCCTGTCCGGCGACCGCGAACAAGGCACCTATGCGTCCATGTCTCCGGAGAGTTTCCGAGCCGTGACGGTGCACAAGGACGAGGCGGGCATGTTCGCCGACGTCCCCAGCCGGGAGAAGGACCCCCGCCGGAGCCTGCACATCGACGAGGTGCCCCTGCCCGAACTGGCGCCCGGCGAAGCCCTGGTCGCGGTCATGGCGAGCGCCATCAACTACAACACCGTCTGGTCGAGCATCTTCGAACCGCTGCCGACCTTCGGTTTCCTGGAGCGTTACGGACGGCTCTCCCCGAGCGCGCGGCGGCACGACCTGCCCTATCACATCGTCGGGTCCGATCTGGCCGGCGTGGTCCTGGCCACCGGTCCCGGGGTCCATCTGTGGAAGCCCGGGCAGGAATGTGTGGCGCACTGTCTCTCGGTGGAGCTGGAACATCACGACGGCCACGACGACACGATGCTCGACCCCGAACAGCGCATCTGGGGTTTCGAGACGAACTTCGGTGGCCTGGCCGAGCTGGCCATCGTCAAGGCCAACCAGTTGATGCCCAAACCCGAGCATCTGACCTGGGAGGAGTCGGCCAGTCCCGGGCTGGTCAATTCCACCGCCTACCGGCAGCTGATCTCCCGGAACGGTGCCGGGATGAAACTGGGCGATCGGGTGCTGATCTGGGGGGCCAGCGGCGGGCTGGGCAGCTATGCCACCCAGTTGGCCGTCGCCGGGGGTGCCACGCCGGTCTGTGTGGTCTCCTCCCCCGACAAGGCCGAGCTCTGCAGGGCGATGGGCGCCGACCTGGTCATCGACCGTCGCGCCCAGGGGTATGCCTTCTGGGACGAGAGCGGGACGAGACAGAATCCGAAGGAATGGAAGCGGTTGGGCGCCGACATCCGGGAGCTCACCCACGGCCACGACGTCGACATCGTCTTCGAACATCCCGGACGGGAGACCTTCGGCGCCTCGGTCTACGTGACCCGCAAGGGCGGGACCATCGTGACCTGCGCCTCCACCTCCGGCTATCTGCACGAGTACGACAACCGCTATCTGTGGATGAACCTCAAACGCATCGTCTCCAGCCATTTCGCGAACTACCGCGAGGCCTGGGAGGCCAACAGTCTCATCCGCCGTGGGCTGATCCATCCGACGTTGAGTCGGACTTACCCCCTGACCGAGGTCGGGCAGGCCGCCCTGGATGTGCACCGCAACACCCACCAGGGCAAGGTCGGGGTGCTCTGCCTGGCGCCCGAGGAGGGTCTCGGCGTGACCGATCCCGAGAAAAGGGAACGGCATCTCGCCGGGATCAACCGTTTCCGGAGCCGGTAACCGCCAGCGTCGTCGGGCCGGGAGGGCCGGTCAGCCGTCGGAGTCGGAGTTTTCCGCCATGTCCATCGGTCCCAGCCAGGCCGTCGGCAGTTGGCCGTGTCCGGGGGCCACGACGTCCACGATCTCCTGCAGCGCGCGGCGGACGAAGGTCTCCCCCACCCACAGGTGTTTGCCGCCCTCGACCGGGATCACCTTGGCCTGCGGGATGGTGCTGAAACGTTCCACGGCCTCGGCCGGCTGCAGGTAGTCGTCGTGTTCCGGGACGAGCGCGACCACGGGTCTCCCGAAGTCGGCCCACTCCTGCAGGTCGGACTCGTGGCTGTACCGCAGGGGCGGGGACAGCAGGATCGCTCCCTCGATCGACGGGTCGTGCCCGTGCATCAGGGCCAGGTCGGTCCCGAAGCTCCAGCCGACGAGCCACCGGTGGGGCAGGTCGTGGAATTCGGCGAACTCGATGGCCGCGGCGACATCGTACTTCTCGCTCTGGGCATAGTCGAACTCCCCCTCGGAGGTTCCCCGTGCGGAGGAGGTCCCCCGGGTGTTGAACCGCAGGACGGCGACGTCGGCCAGGGCCGGTAACCGGTAGGCGGCCTTGCGGTAGACGTGGCTGTCCATGAAACCGCCGTGGGTGGGCAGCGGGTGCAAGGTGATCAAGGTGGCGACCGGGGTCTTCCCGATCGGGGTGGCCAGCTCACCGACCAGGGTCAGCCCGTCCGCGGTGTGCAGTTCGATGTCCTCCCGCTGTGCCGGCAGGACACTGTTCGCGCGGATCTCCCGCGGGGTGATGGCGCGCAACGAACCCGTGGTGGGATCCGTGGGCGGGGGCGTCGATGTCATCTCCAGGAACCTCTCGGTGGGCGTCGGCTGCGATTCTGCCAGCAGCGGCTGTGCCAGTGACGGCGGTCGTCCAGGCCGCCGAGTCCGTCGGCCGGCCAGACGACGACATGGGCGATGTCCCCGGCCAGGGTCTGCTGACATCCGGGACACAGATAACGGCGGCCGGGATCCCGGCCGGCGACCCGTCGGACGAACCAGTCTCCGTCGGGATGATTCTCCCGTCTCTCCAACCCGCCCAGGGCGCGCCCGAGGTCGAGTTCGCGTTCATCGCGTCGGCGGCGGTTGGCCCGGGGCATAGGTCCATCATCGCAAGGCGGGGAGCGGCCCGGTCCGGCACCCGCCTTCGGTCAGGCGGCGTGGATGCGGAACCCTCGGCCGGTCTTCCGTCCCAGGTAGCCGCCCTTGGTCAGATGTTCCAGCAAGGGCGCCGGGGCGAAGCCTCGCTCCCGGAACTCCAGGTACAACTCACGTTGGATGGCATAGGAGACGTCCAGGCCGACGACGTCGAGCAGCTCGAAGGGCCCCATGGGCAGCCCGCAGCCGGCGATCATGGCCCGGTCGATGTCGTCCGCGCTGGCGTAGTGCGCCTCCAGCAGTTTCACGGCGTCGTTGAGATACGGGAAGAGGAGGGCGTTGACGATGAACCCGGCACGGTCCCCGCAGTGGACGGCATGTTTGCCGAGACGTCCGCACAGTTCGTGGACGGTCTGTCGGATGTCGTCGGCGGTGGTGACCGTGGAGACGACCTCGACGAGTTTCATCACCTGGGCGGGGTTGAAGAAGTGCATGCCGACGACGTCCCCGGGCCGACTGGTCGCCACGGCGACCTGGATGACCGGCAACGAGCTGGTGGTGGTGGCCAGGACGCATCCGGGACGACAGATCCTGTCGAGTCGACGGAAGATCTCCTGCTTGACCTGGAGGTCCTCGACGACGGCTTCGACCACGATGTCGACCTGGGCGAGTTCCTCGAGGCGGTCGGTCCCGGTCACCCTGGCCAGCGCGGCGTCCCGGTCCTGCTGACCGAGTCGGCCTCGGGTCACCGCCCGGTCGAGGCTCTTCGCCAGTCCGGCCACGGCGCGGTCGGCTTTCTCCTGGGTCCGGGCGACGAGGACGACCGGGTAGCCGGCCTTGGCGAAGACTTCGACGATGCCGGTCGCCATGGTCCCGTTGCCCACCACGCCGACCGTCCTGATCGGGCGGGGCTCGGGTGTGCCGTCCGGGGGGATGGTGCCGGGGGTCTCCCGGTCGGGGACCACGGTGCCCGACCCTGCCCGCTGGTAGGTGTAGAAACCTCGTCCGCTCTTCCGGCCGAGCCGGCCGGCGGCGACCATCTGCTTCAGCAGGGGCGCGGGGGCGTGCAGTCGGTCGCGTCCTTGCCGGTACATGGTGTCGAGCACGGCGTAGCAGACGTCGAGCCCGATCAGGTCGGCGAGCGCGAGCGGACCCATGGGGTAGCCGCAGCCCAGTTGCATCGCGGCGTCGATGTCCTCCCGGGAGGCGTAACGGTTCTCGTACATCGACATGGCGTGGTTGAGATAGCCCAGCAGGAGGGCGTTGGCGATGAATCCGGCGCGGTCCCCGACGACCACGGGTTCCTTGCCGATCCTTTCGACGAGTGTTTTGGCCTCGTCGAGGATCGTCTCGTCGGTGGCCACGGTGCCGACCACCTCGACGAGGCCTTGGACGGGTGCGGGGTTGAAGAAGTGCATGCCGACGACCCGGTTGGGGTGCGCGGTGGAGACGGCGATGTCGGTGACGGACAGTGCGGAGGTATTGGTCGCCAGGATGGTGTCTTCGCGGACGACGGCGTCGAGCTGGGCGAAGACGATGCGTTTGCGTTCGATGTCCTCGGTGACGGCTTCGATGACGAGGTCGCAGTCGGCGACGGCGGCGGGGTCGGTGCCGACGGTGATTCGGTCGAGGATCTGTTCGCGTTCTCCGGCGGTCATCTTGTCTCCGGCGACGGCGCGGGAGGTGGAGTCGGCGAGGCGACGGTGTCCGTCGTGGGCGGCGTCGTCGTCGATCTCGACGGCGTGGACGGTCAGGCCGTGGCGGGCGAAGACTTCGGCGATGCCGGCGCCCATGGTGCCCAGGCCGATCACTCCGATCGTGTTGATCTGTCGCGTCATAGCGCGAGTGTGTCAGGACATTTCGGATGAAAAGGCTTGTGCGGAAAGCGATCACGGTCACACCTCGGGGGTGGCGTCCGGTGGGGCCACACGCCGGTCCACCACTGTCCCGGGCAGCTCGCGCACCGGCCGGGCGTCCTCTGCACCCTGCCGTCCGGCTCGGCCGTGACGGGCTGGTTGTGAGATGGTGAGGCGCGTGCGTCTGGTGATCGCGAAATGCAGTGTCGACTACATGGGCCGCCTGTCGGCCCATCTCCCGTTGGCGACCCGTTTGTTGCTGGTAAAAGCGGACGGTTCCGTCCTGGTCCACAGCGACGGCGGTTCGTACAAACCCTTGAACTGGATGTCCCCGCCCTGCGCGATGGCCGAGATCGCCCCGGAACCGACGGAGGCGGAACTGGGCGTCTGCGCGGTCTGGGTGGTGCGCCACGCCAAGTCCGGGGACAGCCTGCGGATCAGGCTCTACGAGGTGCTGCACGATTCCGCGCACGAGCTGGGCGTGGACCCCGGGCTGGTGAAGGACGGGGTCGAGGCCCACCTGCAGGCCCTGCTGGCCCAACACATCACGACCCTGGGCGTGGGTTACCGGCTGGTGCGCCGGGAGTACATGACGGCGATCGGACCGGTGGACATCCTGGCGAAGGACGCCCAGGGACGCAGCGTCGCGGTGGAGATCAAACGTCGCGGGGAGATCGACGGGGTCGAACAGTTGACCCGGTACCTGGAGTTGATGAACCGTGACCCGCACCTGGTCGCCGCCGGCCCGGTGATCGGGGTCTTCGCCGCCCAGGAGATCCGGCCGCAGGCCAGGACCCTCGCCGAGGACCGCGGGATCCGCTGCCTCACCCTCGACTACGACGCCTTGAAGGGCACCGACGACCGCGAGTCGCGACTTTTCTGAACGGCGGGAGCTGACACGGCGGGTCGTCGAGGACCTGGCGTGTCAGGCTGAACCCATGACTGTGCGTATCGCCGTGGCCGCGCCCGGTACGGGTGCCGCCGAGGCCGCCGAGGAGGTGGCCCGCGCGGGAGGCAATGCGGTGGACGCGGCCGTCGCCGCCGTCGTGGCGGCGTCCTGCACCGAACCGGGGATCATGAGCCCGATGGGTGGCGCCTTCGTGAACGTCTGGGAGCCGGGTGCCTCACCCGTCGTCCTGGACGGGAACTGCGAGATGCCCGGACGCGGCTGCCCCCCGGAACATCTCGGCACCGGGACCTGGGCCGCCACCATGGACTACGCCGGCGGTCTCACCGTCTTCGGCGGCCCTGGATCGGTGGCCACCCCGGGGATGTTCGCCGCGCTGGACGAGGCCTCCACACGGTGGGGTGTGCTGCCCTGGGCGGAGCTGCTGGCACCGACCGTGGACGTCCTCCGCCGCGGATACCGGCTGGGAGCGACCTCGGCGTACTACCTCGGCTATGCCACCGCGGAGCTCTTCGCCCGCGACGAAGGCACGGCGGCCTTCCTGGGGCAGACCGGTGGCCCGCCGACCACCGGTGCCCTCCTGCGCGACCCCGACCTGGCGGCCACCTTGGAAAGGGTCGGACGTCATGGCGCCGAGGACCTGTACACCGGCGAGCTCGGTCATGCTCTCGCCGAGGACATGGCGGCCCGGGGCGGACTGGTGTCGATGCGGGATCTGTCCGCCTATCGCACGGTGACCCGTCCTGCTCTGCGCTCCCGGCTGGGCCGTTGGGATGTGGCGGTGAATCCGCCGCCGTCGATCGGCGGCCCGGTACTGACGGCGATGCTGCGGCTGTTGCAGAGCCGCCGGGCGCAGCAGGGGGTGACCGATGCCGGCGATGTGATCGAGATCCAACGTCTGGTGTTGTCCTACCGTCATCGACTGATCGACGTCTCCGACGACCTGGAGGATGCCGGGCGTGAACTCGTCCGGGTGGTGGACGAACTCGGACCGGACGGATTGGCCGCGGTGGCCTCCTCGCAGGACACCATCCATGTCTCGACGGTGGATTCGAACGGATTGGCCTGCGCGGTGACCGCATCGGCGGGTTACGGGTCCGGGGTCACCGTGCCGGGCACCGGCCTGGCGTTGAACAACGGGTTGGGCGAGCCGGAACTGAACCGTCGGGGGCTGCACGCCCTCCCGCCGGGCGCCAGGTTGGCCTCGAACATGGCCCCGGCGACGGCGCGACGCGACGACGGCGCGATGGTGGCGATCGGTTCGCCGGGGGCGGATCGCATCACGACGGCGCTCTTCCAGGTGTTGGGCGGGCTCTGCCTGGACGAGCTCGCCCTGCAGGCTGCGGTCGACCAGCCCCGCCTGCACGTCGACCTGCAGGACGGCGGCCTGTGCGTCCGTTATGAACGCTCGGAGCCGCTGGCCGAGGCGGTGGCCGGGATCTCGCTGCCGGTGGTCCCCCACGAGCCGTTGACGATGTACTTCGGCGGGGTGGGTGCCGCACTGTGCGACGGCGAGGGGAGGCTCTCGGCGGCGGCCGATCCGCGTCGGGTGTCGGCCGCCGTGGTGACGCCGGGCACGGAATTCTGACGGAGATATGAGACAGACCCGCAACACCCTGATCAGCGAACTTTCCGGGTTGCATTCTTCCGGAAGGCGATTGGCGAAGTTTGCAAATTCCCGTCGATAGCATTGCGGTGTCCTGGCCGCATGCGAGCCGCTTCGGAGGTCCGATGCCAACCAGCCCGCTCATCAGCGTGGTCATCCCCGCTTACCAGGCCGAGAAGACCCTCGGCGCAGCGATCAGCAGCGTACTCACCCAGACCTATCCGAAGACCCAGATCGTCGTGTGCAGCGACGGCTGTACCGATGCCACCGAGGACATCGCCCGAGCCTACGGCGAACGCGTCCGCCTGGTCGTCCAACCGAACAGCGGATGCGGGGCAGCCCGCAACACCGCGCTACGTCATGCCGACGGCGAACTCGTCGCACTCCTCGACGCCGACGACATCTGGATGCCCCACCACCTGGAGAAGGCCCTGGCCGCCTGGCGGGCCGCCGGGGGCGGCCGTCAGATCGTCACCACCAATGCCTACTTCCTCACCTCGGAGGGCATCGCCCCCCACCGCCGGGTGATCCACCAGGCGGTACCCCCCGAAGAACAACGGATGCGCCTGTTGGAAGGGCCTGCCATCTCGATCTTCTCGGTCTTCCCCCGCGCGCTGGCGGAGGAGATCGGCGGTTTCGACAGCGAGCTTCGCACCGTCGAGGACTACGACTTCTGGCTGCGGGCGGTCTTCCGCGGATGGCGGATCGTCTTCCAGATGGAACCCTCCGCCCTGTACCGCCGCACCGGATCGTCCCTGTCCGCGGACATCGACCAGCTGGGCGAACACGAACAGACCGTGATGCACAAGCTCCTGGATTCCTCGGAGGTGACGCTCAGCGCCGAGGAACGGGCCGTGGTGGAGAAGCGGATCCGGTTGGGTCCCGCGATCGTCCACATCCGGCGGGGCGAACAGGCCCTGGCCCGGGGCGACAGCCGAGCCGCGGCCGAAGCCTTCGCCGTGGCCTCGGAACTGCTGCCCAGTAACCGCGGTCTGCGCCGCAAGACCCGCCTGTCACGACTCCCGCTGACCGCCCCGCTGCTGGTCCGCGCACAGAACCGCCGCCTCCGCGAAACCTGATCCCCGCGCCCCCGCACCCGCTCCCCTGATGTGAGGCCCCCATGACATCCTCCCCCTCGGTCTCGGTGATCGTCCCGACCTATCGACGTGCCGGGAGCATCCGCCGGGCCGTGGAGAGCGCCCTGGCCCAGACCGTCACCGACCTGGAGGTCGTCGTCGTCGACGACGGCAGCCGGGACGGTACCGACGAGGTCGTGCACGGACTCGGTGACGAACGCATCCGCCTGTTCACCCATGAGACCAACCGGGGCGGGAATGCCGCCCGCCAGACCGGGATGGACCAGGCCCGCGGCACCTGGCTGGCCTTTCTCGACAGTGACGACCTGTGGCTGCCGGAGAAACTCGAGAAACAGTTGCAGCGGCTGGACGAACAAGGACCCGAGTACGGCTTCTGCTACACCTGGTACGACATCGAACTGAACGACGGCAGTTTCCTCCCGCCACGCCAGGTGCGGGCCGAGGGGTTGCACCGGCCCGAGCTGATCGCCGAACCGTTGGTGGGAACCTTCTCCACGATGATGGTCTCCCGGGCCGTGGCCGAGCAGGTCGGCGGCGTCGACCTGTCCCTCCCCGCCTGCCAGGACTGGGAATTCGTGAGTCGGGTCAGTCAGGTCACCGGCGTCTGCGTGGTCCCGGAGGTGCTGGTGCACTACTGGCACGGCGCGGGCGACCCCCACCGGATCACCACCCGCAAGGACTCGGTGGTGGCCGGACATCGACAGATCTACCGGCAGCTGTGCCGCGAATATCCCTCGATGCCGGACGAGAACGTCCGGGCCTCCCGCCACTACCTGATGAAGATCTTCGCCGACCAGGGGGCCTTCGCCGAGCTGTTCGAAGTCACCCGGGGTCTGGGCGTGAGCGGCCTCGACCCGGCCATGGCGGCCCACGCCGGGCGGATGTTCCTGCGGGCCGGACGCCGGAGGGTCTCCGCACTGCGCGGATGAAGTCCGCACCGACCGGCCGACGGTTCCGCCCGTTGGCGGCGATCGCTCCGGCTCAGCACCTCCTCATCCCTCCAGCGGGACCAACCCGTGGGAACGCCGGATAGCGGCGACGATCTGCCCCATCGACTCGGTCAGATCGTGATGGCGCGGGGTGAACACCGCGGCGACCCCGGCGTCGAGCAGACGTCGTGCGTCACTGTCGGGGATGATCCCCCCGACGATCAAGGGCACATCGGCCGCACCCGATTCCTGGAGTCCCCGCAGGATCTGGGGAATCAACTCCATGTGGGAGCCCGACAGGATCGACACCCCCACGGCGTGGACGTCCTCGGCCACCGCTGCCGCGACGATCTGGTCCGGAGTCAGTCTGATCCCCTGGTAGACCACTTCGAAGCCGCAGTCGCGGGCCCGGACAGCGACCTGTTCGGCCCCGTTGGAATGCCCGTCCAGACCCGGTTTGCCCACCAGGAAACGCAAGGTCATACCGAGGTCGTCGGCGGTCCGGACCACCTGTTCACGGACCTTCGCCAGCGCCGAACCCTCCGGGGCCTCCCCCACACCCACCGACCCGGTGACCCCGGTCGGGGCCCGGTACTCACCGAAGACCTCGCGCAGGGCCGCCGCCCATTCCCCGGTGGTGACCCCGGCGCGGGCGCATTCCACCGAGGCGTCCATCAGGTTGGTCGATTCCTGCGCTGCTTCGACACGCAACCGGTCCAGCGCGGCGTCCTTGCGGGCCAGCCGCGTCTCGTCCCGGTCGCGTTCCCGACGCCAGGCCCGGACCGCGTCGACCGCGGCGGACTCGACCTTCGGGTCGACGGTCTGGATGGCGGTGTCCAGGTCGGCGGTGAGCGGGCTGGGCTCGGTGGTGGTGAACTTGTTGACCCCGACCACGATGTCCTCACCGGCTTCGATCCGCTGTCTGCGGGCCGCGTGGCTGGCGACCAGTTCTTGTTTCATGTATCCGTTCTCGACGGCGGCGACGGCTCCGCCCATCTGCTCGATTCGCGCCAGTTCCTCCTTCGCGCCGGCCACGATCTGCTCGACCTTGGCCTCGACGACCGGTGACCCGGTGAAGATGTCGTCGTATTCGAGCAGGTCGGACTCATAAGCGAGGACCTGCTGCAAACGCAGGCTCCACTGCTGGTCCCAGGGCCGGGGCAGCCCCAGCGCCTCGTTCCAGGCCGGAAGTTGCACGGCGCGGGCGCGAGCATCCTTGGACAAGGTGACCGCCAACATCTCCAGGACGATCCGTTGGACATTGTTCTCCGGCTGGCTCTCGGTCAGGCCCAGGCTGTTGACCTGCACCCCGTAACGGAAACGACGCTGCCTGGGGTCGGTCACGCCGTACCGTTCCCGGGCGAGCTCGTCCCACATCCGTACGAAGGCCCGCATCTTGCACATCTCCTCGATGAAACGCACCCCGGCGTTCACGAAGAAACTGATCCGGGCGACGACGTCGCCGAAGCGTTCCTCGGGGACCTGCCCGGAGTCACGCACCGCGTCCAGCACCTGGATGGCGGTGGCCATCGCGAAGGCGACCTCCTGGACGGGGGTGGCCCCGGCCTCCTGCAGGTGGTAGCTGCAGATGTTCACCGGATTCCATCTGGGCATCCGGGCGACCGTGTAGGCGATGGTGTCGACGGTGAGTCGCAGGCTCGGGCCGGGCGGGAAGGCGTGGGTGCCGCGGGAGAGATATTCCTTGATGATGTCGTTCTGCGTCGTCCCGGCCAGCTTCGCCACGGTCGAGGAGGGGTCGCCGTCGGCTGCTCCGTCGGCCACGGCCTGTTCCTCGGCGACCACCTCGTACAGGGCGAGCAGCCACATCGCGGTGGCATTGATCGTCATGGAGGTGTTCATCTCGGCCAGGGGGATCCCGGCGAAGAGCGCCCGCATGTCACCGAGATGACTGATCGGCACCCCCACCTTGCCGACCTCCCCCCGGGACAGCTCGTGGTCGGGGTCGTAGCCGGTCTGGGTGGGCAGGTCGAAGGCGACCGAGAGACCGGTCTGTCCCTTGGCGAGATTACGCCGGTAGAGCTCGTTACTGGCGGCGGCGCTGGAGTGACCCGCGTAGGTACGCATCACCCAGGGCCTGCTTCGCATCTCCATGGGGCGAAAGTAGCGACCGTGACAGCCGTTTCGGGCCTTAGGGCCTAGGTGAGCGTCCTCACAGCCAGGGCCTGCGCCGAACGGACGTCCCGTCCTGGCACCTGCGTCCCGCCACCTCGGCAGCCGTCCACCCCGACGTGTGCCGCGCCCGCCCCCGGAGACCCGCCCCGTGAAAGGATCACCGCATGGTCAACATCACCCGTGTCTACACCCGCACCGGGGACGACGGTACGACCGCCCTGGGCGATTTCTCCCGCACCTCGAAAACCGACGAACGCCTCGAGGCCTACGCCGATGTCAACGAAGCCAATGCCGCGATCGGCGTCGCCATCGCCTGCGGCGGGTTGAGAGCAGATGTCACCGCCACCTTGACGCGCATCCAGAACGACCTCTTCGACGTCGGCGCCGACCTGTGCAACCCGCTCGCCCGGACGTACGCCTACCCGCCGTTGCGGGTCGACCCGGCCTGGACCGGTGAACTGGAGTCCGACTGCGACCGCTACAACGACATGCTGGAGAAGCTCCGCAGTTTCATCCTGCCCGGCGGCAGCCCCGGCTCGGCCTATCTCCACCTGGCGTGCACCGTCACCCGACGCGCCGAACGCTCGGCCTGGCGGGCCGTCCAGAAATACGGGCAGGACCCGGCCGACGAAGAGAGCATGACCCCCGGCGGAGTCAACCCCGAGACCTGCCGATACCTGAACCGGCTCTCCGACCTGCTCTTCGTCCTGGCCCGGGTGGCGAATCTCGACGCCGGCGGCGACATCCTGTGGCAGCCGGGCGGAGGTCGCGCATCGAACCCCAAGGAGACCGGCCGGAAGACCCCGACGGCGGGCCCGTCCGCCCCGACCGAAGACTGACCGGGCAGCCTCTCCGGAAGCGCCGAGGCGTCGTCACCACTCCACGGGACGATGCTTCGGCGGTGACGCCTCCACCCAGGAACGCAAAGCCGTATAGGTGTCCCGCCCCATGGACAGTTCGACCGTCTCCGTGCTCTCCCCCGACGCAGACAGCGGCTGCCCGCACAACACGGTACGCACCGAGTTCACGTCCAGACCGTCGCCGGGCGGAAGCTCCTCGAAACCACCGATGTCCAGGCCGACCCGCTGCCAGCAGTGTTCCGAACGCAGTGAGACACCCAGCAACGGAAGCCAGGCCAGGGAGAGCCCGTCAAAACGTAAAAGGCCCGCCTTCCAGCGGGCCTGAGGGTCGGTGCGCAGTCCACACAGCAGAAGGTCCCCACCTCGAGCGAGCAGGGACCGACGCACCGCGACGAAGAGCAGGAGGAGGATGACCGCCCCCAGACAGACACCGACCACGATCTCCGCCGCGACCAGTGCATCCACCACGATCAGCCCTGGATCGGTTCGCTGACCGTCTCGGCGACGATGCGCACGATATTTTCGTCCACCGACAGGAAACCGCTGTCGATATGAACATGCTGGGGGCCCTCGACCCCCTTGACCCGGACGTCACCGTCCGCGAGCACCGTCATCAAGGGCGCGTGCCCCGGCAGGATGCCCAATTCGCCCTCGATCCCCCGAGCACTCACCGAATGGGCCTCGCCCTCCCAGACCTTGCGGTCGGCCGCGACCAGCTCTACGTGCAAAGTTGCCACGGAGTTCCTCCACTTCAGCGATGGGTACGGGCAGTCTAACCGAGCCGACCGACCGGAAAGTTCCGCACCACCCCGCCTTCCGTCGCCGACGGGCGCAGTCTGCGCCGAGCCGCCGCCGACCGGCTCCCGCAGAAAGCCGTGTCTCCGTCGTCGTGGCCCCGGGGAAGGACCGTCCCCCGCAGTTATGCTGAACCACGCGAACGCAATTCGCCTAAATGGGGAATAAGGGGATGTCTTCTGCGCGGCCCTACGACCGCGACCCCTCACGATCAGAAGGAGTCCTGTGACCACCCTCACCGCCGACCACGGGTCCTCGGCACTCGCCTCATTGCGACACCACTGGATTCCGGCGCTCCTCCTCACCCTCCTCGCCGCGATGATCGGCAGCGGTGTCGCCCTGGTCCGTCCGACGACCTACACCGGTGAGACCAGGCTGGCCATCGGTCACGGCGAGATGAGCGCCCTCAATATCCCCGGCTATCCCACCGCCGCCAAGGAAATGGCGTCCAACTACTCCCGTTGGGTCACCGACCAGGGCGTCGCCGGGTTGAAGACGCCCCCCGAGGTGACCTCGCTGGCCGCTTCCCCCATCCCCGAGTCGTCGATCATCCGCATCGAGGCCAAGGCCCGCGACGCCGACGCCGCCGTACGGGCCAGCCAACAGGCCGCCGACGCCCTCACCGCCGAGGTGAACAAGTCCCGTGCCGAGAACGACCCCGCCGAAGTGATGAAGGAGATCGTCGCCAAGGCCCCGGCCCTGTCCAAGGCGCAGGCCGGCGCCGCCGGCACCCTCGCCAAGTACAACCGGGACCTCGGCGCGGAACGGCCCGCCGCCACGATCCAGGCCGACCTGGAACTCTTCGCGCAGGTCGACACCGTCCGAGCCCAACTCCAGGCCGAACAGGACGCCCGCCTGGACAAGTACCGTCGACTGATCAGCCAACGTTCCACCTCGGCCGACCTCCGGCCGATCGGACAAGGCGCCCGCCTCGTCGGCAACGACCGCAGCAGCCGCATCCAACGCGGAGCACTGTTGGGCGCCGGCATCGGCATGGTCCTGTCACTCGGCGTCTGCGTCCTGCTCGACCGTCGGCACCGGGGCCGCGGCCGACAGCCCCAGGCATGACCGCGCCGTCCACGGACCACTCCGAGACGTCCCCGCCCCGGGAACGTCCGCCGGCCTACCTGTGGTGCCTCCTCCTCGGACTGGTGACCAATCTCGTCAGCGGCAACAGCCAGTACATGCGGCTGCCCATCGGACCGGACCGGCTCCTCATCCCGCTGGCCGTGGTCCTCCTCCTGCTCGACGGGCGACGCCGACGGCTACGACTGTGCGACGTGCACCTCCTCATGGCGGCCCTCGTCCTGTGGACCCTCTTCTCCATGGCCTGGTACGGCAACCTCTTCAAGGTCGTCGCGGTCTTCGCCTTCGCCGACCGGATGGTGATCCCGCTGGTGCTCTTCGCCACCGCGCCCCTGTTCTTCGATCGGACGGCCCATCGGGACCTGCTGTTGAAGACGCTGACCCTCATCGGCATCTACCTGGGGTTCACCGGCATCATCGAAATGGTCAACGTCAAGCTGGCCTTCCCCCGCTATATCTCCGATCCCACCCTCGGCATGATGTTCGGCCGGGCCCGCGGGCCTTTCCTCGCCGGTGACGCGATGGGGTTCTCCTCCGCCGCATGTGGTTTCGCCGGGGTCTTCCTGGCCTACCGGGTCCGACGCGGTCCCTGGCGGCTGGCCGGTCTGACCGCGCTGGCCGCCGGTCTGGTGACGACGGTGCTCAGCCTGACCCGGGCCACCTGGGTGGGGGTCGCCCTGGGCATCCTCCTGGCCGGCGTGCTGGTGCCCGCCCTGCGCAAGTGGGTACCGGTGGCCGTCGGTGGCGCGCTGGCCTCCGTCGCCCTCGCCCTGGCCCTGCTCCCCGGGCTCCAGGAGGCCTTCGACGTACGTCTCAACGAGAAGTCGTCGGTCGACGACCGGCTGGGCAGCAATGACGCCGCCATCGCACTGCTGCACGACCTGCCCTGGACCGGGATCGGATGGCGTCGCTTCTACCCCGAGGGCGCCGACTGGTTCCGGATCTCCGACGGTTACGCGATGAACAACGTCGTCGTCGAGGTGCACAACGTGCTGCTCTCCCGAGCGGTCGAACTGGGCATCCCCGCCGCATTCGTCTTCCTGGCGATCTGGGTGCTCGGACCGGGACGCCTGCTGATCCACCGGGGCGATGCAGACCTGCAGGGATGGCGCGTCCTGGGCCTGGTCGTCTTCGTCACCTGGGTCGGCACCGGGATGGCCGGGCCGATGGGGATCCCCTTCCCGAACTACATCACCTGGCTGATCGCCGGAGTCGCCACCGCGCCGTGGACCCTCCGGGAAACCATCCGGGATCAGCCCGGCGCGCCCCACCCCGGCTCCACCACGTGGAGCCGGTCCCACGGGAATCCCCGCAACACCTGATACGCGGGGGTCCCCCGGCCCAGGTCCGCCCACGGGTCACGTCCGGTGGCGGCACGATGTCGCCCGCCGCTCTCGGCCATCACCGCCACCGCTCCCCCCTTGTCCACCACGATGAACCCGTACTTCTGGGCGGCCCGGGCGATCGCCTTCCCCAGCGGGGTCAACGACGAGGAATCCACGTCGACCGACGGGTCGAGCCGGAGCCGGGTCCCCTCCTTCACGGCCTCGGGCCGCGCGCTCGTCCCGTCATCACGGTTCGCCGGGTAATGATGTCCACGACCGGCTTCCATCACCACCAACCCCATGGCGTGGTCGATCTGCAACCGACGGGCCTCCTCCAGGGTCACCATGTAGCCGCTCGCCGCCAAACCCGCCGCCGAAGCCCCGAAAGGTGCGGGAAAACGTCCGTCGGCCTGGGAGACCCGGTCGATCCGGCCACCCCAGCAGGCCTGCCAACGACCGTCCGGGCGACGCGAGGCCACCCAGAACTCCCACAGGATGTCCCGCTCACGGTCCCAGACCGCCAGGTGGCCGTCCGAGGCCGAGGCGGGCACCGCATCGTCCGGGATCGGCACCCCCACGAAATGTTTCGCCCCGTCGTACAGACCCGCAGGCGTCCCGCCCTTACGTTGGCAGTCGTGGAAGAGCACGTCGACCCGCGGAGTCTCCGAGGAGGCCACCGCGAAACCAGCGGCGTAGTCGTCCACATTCAACGCCGCGATCCCACCCCAGTTGTCCCGGACATGCCTGGCGATCAACTCGACCTGCGGGCGTCGTCCCTGATCCACCGGGGCCGAGGTCAACTCCTGGGTGAAGACCGAGCCCGGAGCGAAACGCGGATAAGGACCGAAGGACGACTCCGGGGAAGACGACGACGCACCAGGTGACGGCGGCCCCGCGCCGGGCCGGGTCGACCGCTCCACGAACCAGACCGCACCCCCGACGACCAGGACTGCCGCCAGAAGCAGCACGGTCACCCGCTGGGATATGTTCATCGACCCCTCCTCCGGATCAGCTGCCAGGCCCGGCGCAGGCCCAACGTCGTCCCCACGTAGACCGCCATCGCCGGAGCGGCTGCCGCGCCGCAGAGCACCAGCCCGATCCCGCGTCCGGGCAGGAAGCCCTGACGGATCAAGGTGGCCATCCCCCACACGCACAGGAAACTCAGCAGCGCGGCCAGGACCATCCGTGTCCAGGGCACCGATCTCAACGGCCCCGGCACCGGAACCGGCAACCGGGAGACCATCCGCAGACGGTACGAGAAGGACGACATCTGCGCGACGATCGTCGCCAGAGCCACACCCACCGCCCCGACCAAGGGCACCAGCAGCACCGACAGCGTCAACATCAATGTCACGGTGATCGCCCCGGCGCGCATCTCGAACTCGGGGCGTTCCAACAACATGCACCACAGCCCCAGGGGCTCGGGCAACAGGGCGAACAGATGGGCCAACAGCATCAGCGATGCGACGAGCCCGGCCTCCTCCCCGGGCAGGGGCAGCCAGACGTTCACCCCGAAATAGGCGGCAGGCGCACCCACCGCCACCCATCCCCCGATGACGATCACCCAGATCCGCTGCGCCCTGGCGAAGATCTCCACCGTGTCCGGCGCGCCCCGGCGGCCGATCGACTGCCCGAGCATCGACTGCAGTGGCGCGATGGCGTTCAGAGGCACCATCCGCAGCTGGTAGGCGAAGGTACTGCCCGGGCCGAAGACCGGTACGTCGTGCGGGGCCATCCGGCCGACGATGAGAGTCGCCCCCTGCAGACCGGTCATATTCAACAGTCCGGCCAGCTGCACCTTCCAGGCGAAGGCGAAGAACTCCCGGAGCTCCGCGCGGGTGACGAAACCGATGCCGTCGGCGCTGAGCAGCGGAAGCGCCGACGGGACGAGGGTCACGGTGGCCAGGATCTGCTGGACCACGAAGATCCAGGCCACCCCCCACAGCCCGTAACCGTTCTCCAGGACCACCAGCATCCCGACCGCGTAGACCACGTATCCCAGCAGGATCGTCGAGGCCGTCAACCGGAACCGGTGGTGGGCGTTGAGCACCCCGGAGAAGAGATTGCGGGCCAGCGCGACCCCGACCGTGATCGTCAACACCCGGACCAGGAAGATCGTGTCCTGTTCCAGGTCGGGCGGCGCGTGGAAGAAGTCCACCACGATGGGCGCCAGGACGAAGACGGTGCCCAGGGTCACCGAGGTGAGGGTGATGACACAGACCAGCAGCGAGGTCAGCAACCTGGTCGCCGCACGCCGGTCGCCCTGCCCGGCGTACAGGGCGAAATAGCGGGTCGCGCTGCGGCCGATCCCTCCGTCGAACTGGCTGAGGAACTGGGTGAGGGTGCTGGCGATGAGGAAGAGCCCGTAGGCGACCACCCCCAGTTTGGTGATGACGTACGGGGTGAGCGCCAGGTTGACCACCAGTGGTGCGAGCTGGGCCAACAGCTGCCAGCTGGCGCCGTGGACCAGGGCTCTGGCCCGGCCACGTCGGCCCCCCTCCTCGGCGGACCGGTCGGGAGAGGCTTCGGGGGCGTCCTCGTCCCGGTCGCGGGCGCCGCCATCGTCGTCGGTCACAACAGCCTCTCGCGTCGTCCCGTGGTTCCGTCCATCCTCGACCGTGTCCTCGGGCTCAGGGGCGCGACGCGCCCAGGTGCTCGCCCTCCCCGCCATGAGTCGGACGTTGGACCAGAGTTCCTCTCATCGCCCCCGCGACGCCCCGAGCGGACAAAACGCTCGAAGTTCATAATAAGACAAGGTCTTTCATCACATTGAGGAAGAAGGTCCGCTGTGCCGAAGGTTTCCGCCCGCCCAGCCCTGCGCGGTTTCGCCTATCTGGCCTACTACGCGATCGGGTCCCATCTCCCCCGCAGTTATGCACCGTTGGGGAGACTCGGCGCCGTCCTCCGCACCGCCACCGCCCGGCAACTGTTCGATCGCACCGGGCATTCGGTCAACGTCGAGCACGGAGCGCATTTCGGTTCCGGCCGGGGCATCCGGATCGGGCACCGCTCGGGTATCGGTATCGATGCCGAGATCCTCGGCCCGGTCACCATCGGTGACGACGTCATGATGGGCCCGCGCTGCGTCATCATCAGCACCGACCACCGGTTCGACGATGTCGCCGTCCCGATGAACCGTCAGGGGTGGACGCCCAGCAGCGGCCCGGTCGTCATCGAGGACGACGTGTGGATCGGCGCCAATGTCACCATCACCGCAGGGGTCACCGTGGGGCGAGGCTCCGTCCTGGCGGCGGGCGCGGTCGTCACCAAGGACGTCCCTCCCTTCAGCATCATGGGCGGCGTCCCGGCCAGACGGTTGAAGAGTCGCCTGCCTGACGAGAACACGCGGGCCGGGGCGGCGCCGAGGCACATCTCGTGAACGGCCCGATCGCTTCGGTGGTCGTCCCGGCCTACAACGAGGGTGCGGTCATCGACCGTTGTCTGCGCGCGCTGACCGCCGAGTCGTTGCCGGGGCCGGTGGAGATCGTCGTGGCTGCGAACGGCTGCACGGATGACACGGTCGCTCGGGCGCGGGCCTTCGCCGGAGTGACCGTGCTCGACCTGCCGGATCCGGGCAAGGTGGGGGCTTTGAATGCCGCCGACGGAGTGGCCACGGTTTTCCCGCGGATCTATCTGGACGCCGATGTCGAGCTGTCCCCGGGTACTTTGGGTGAACTCGTCGGCGCGCTGACCTTTCCCGGCGCACGTTGTGCCGCGCCGGAGCTGGCGTTCGATCTGACGGATTGCACTTGGCCGGTGAGGGCTTTCCACCGGGTGTTCGCACGGTTGCCGTCGGCGCGCGAGACCTTGGTGGGGCGGGGGGTCTATGGTCTGTCCCGCAGCGGTCGGGAACGTTTCGGTGTCTTTCCGCAGATGCAGGGGGACGATCTCTTCGTGGGGCGGCTGTTCGCTGCCGGGGAGCATGTCTGTGTCCCGGGGCGTTCCGTCGTGCGTCCTCCGCGTGACCTGCGCAGTCTTCTCCAGGTCAGGACGCGGGTGGCCCGGGGCAACGGGCAGCTCGCGCAGGCGAGCGGTGAGGATCTGTCTGTCGTGGCGGGGGCTCCGGCGGATTTCTCGTCCTCGACCGGGCGCACGGGGCGGGCGTTGGCCGATCTGGCGCGCGCCGAGCCCCGGTTGTGGCCTGCCATCGGCGTGTACGTGGGGGTGACCGTGGTCGCTCGTTGGCGGGCCCGTCGTACCCGGCATGCCACCGGCACCTGGAACCGTGACCAGTCCACCCGGTAGGTCCGATCAGACCGTTCAGTCGAGGAGTCCTGCGATGTCCCTTTCCGAGAGATCGATGCCGTCCCGGCGGATCGCCTATCTGAACAGTCAGTATCCGGCGTTGTCGCACACTTTCATCGAGCGGGAGATCGCTGCGGTGCGCGCTCAGGGGTGGGAGGTGCACACGTACAGCGTGCGTCCTTGTCCGTCGGATCAGCTCAGGTCGGTGTCGATGCGGGCTGAGGCGGCTTCGACCCGGGTCCTGTTGGCGGACAAGGGGCGGGTGGCGGCGGCTTCGGCCCGGTTGGCCCGGCGGCATCCGGCGGCGTGGGCGGCTGCGGCGCGGTGTGCGGTGCGGGCGGGTTATGGCACGGTGAAGGGGCGGGTCTGGCAGGGGTTCTATCTGGCTGAGGCGGTGCTCTTGCACGAGTGGATGCGGGAGGCGGGGCTGCGTCATGTCCATGTGCACATGGCGAATGTGTCGGCGGATGTGGCTCGGTTGGTCACGGTCATCGGGGAGGCCGTGGACGGTCCGGGTTCGTGGTCGTGGTCGTTGACGGTCCACGGTTATGCCGAGTTCCAGTATGTGGAGCAGTGGGATGTCCCGGCGAAGATTCTTTCGGCCCGGGGGATCTGCGCGATCAGTGATTTCACGCGGAGCCAGTTGATGCGGCTGACCACTCCCGATCAGTGGTCGAAGATCGAGGTCGTCCGGATGAGTGTGGATGCGGATGCTTATGCTCCGCCGTCGCGGCCGCGGGTCCGGGACGGTGGGCCTCTGCGTCTGGTCACGGTGGGGCGTCTGGTGGCTTTGAAGGGTATTCCCACGCTGGTGGAGGCGGTGCAGATCCTGGCCGAACGGGGGGTGCCGACGGTGACTCGGGTCATCGGCGGCGGTGAGGACATGGCCGCCCTGCAGGAGCAGGTCGAGCGGGCGGGCCTGGCCGATTCGTTCCTGTTGTGCGGCCCGGTGGGTCAGGACGATCTGCCGGCGCATTACCACTGGGCGGATGTCTATGTGTCGCCCTCGTTCATGGAGGGCCTGCCGGTGGTGTTGATGGAGGGGATGGCTACGGGTCTTCCGGCGGTGGCGACGAATATCTCGGGGGTGCCCGAGTTGGTCGTGGACGGGGTGAACGGTCTGTTGGTCCGGCCGGGCCGGGCGGATCTGTTGGCCGATGCCTTGGACCGGTTGGCCGGGGATCGGGTTCTGCGGGAGGAGCTGGGTGGGCGGGGGCGGCGGACGGTTCTGGAGGAGTTCGTGCCACAGGTCACCGGGCCGGCGATGGCGTCCTTCCTGGAGCGCATGCGTCCGGCCGGTGACCTGTGACATCGGCTGATCTGGTCAGTTGGCGGGTGCTCCCCAGTCCTTGGCGACGACCTGGATGGCTTCCCAGGGGAAGTTCCGCATGACTTCGTAGGAGGGGGTTCCGCCGAGGAGTCCTGGCCACGGGTTGGTGCCGGTGAGGCTCTGTTCACGCAGTCCGGCTTCGCCGATGACGGCGACGGATCCGGAGCGGTCGCTGACGATGAAGCCGTATTTCTTGGCGGCTTCGGCGACCATGCGTCCGACGGGGGTCAGGTTGTACCGGTCGAGGTCGAGGTTCGGGTCGAGGCGCAGCCGCTGTCCTTCACGGACGACGTTGGGGTCGACGAGGTTTCCGTCACCGCGGAGTGCGGGCCAGGAGATCTCGGGGTACTGCTGGATGTTCATCGCGGCGAGGTACATGGCGTGGTTGATGCTGCCTTTGCGGACCTCGTCGAGGGAGATCATGCCTGCGGCCATGGCGACGCCGGTGCCGGTGGCGCCGTACCAGCGGGGGAAGATCCCTTGGTTGGTGGAGACCTTGTCGATGCGTCCGCCCCAACAGGCTTCCCACCGGCCGGTGGTGGTGTTGCGGCGCATCTGCCAGAACTCCCAGAGTTGGTCGGTCTGGGGGTCGTAGATGCTCATCTCGCCGTCGCTGCCGGCTGCGGGTCGGGCGTAGTCCGGGACGGGCACCTGGCGGAAGTAGGCGGGGCCGGTGGTCAGGTTGGGGTCGATCCAGGTCTTCTTCTGGCAGTTCCAGAAGTCGACGTCGATGCGGGGTTGGTCGGCGGGGACCGGGTAGAAGGAGGCGTTGTAGTGGCCGCTGTTGAAGGCGGCGATGCCGCCCCAGTTCTCGATGACGTCCTTCCGGAGGTTCGCGGACATCTGCGCGGAGTTGGGGTCGAGGGGGGCATTTTCGATCCGGCTGGTCCAGGGGCTGTCTGGGGCGAGGGGGATCGGGGCGTGTCCGGGCTGGTTGTCCGCGGGGGTGGGTTGGACGGTCTGCGGGCTGGGGGTGGTCGTGGTCGGCGTGGGAGTAGGTGTGGTCGTGGTCGGTGTGGGGGCGGGTGTGGTCGTGGTGGGTTCCGGGGTCGGTGCGGTCGTCGTGGTGGCGATCTTGGTGACTTCGATCGCGCTGAACTGCGGGTTGTCGACGACTTTGGTGAAGGTCATGTCGAGGGATCCATCGGTGACATCGGTCTCGAAGGTCCGGTCGTAGGCGGTGCGGGCGCCGACCGCTCCGGCGATGTCGACCTTGTCGAGTGCCGGGTGGCCTTCGGCGGAGACGTCGAAGACCCGTTGGCCGGCTTTCGTCCAGTAGTTCTCGACCATGAGCAGGCGTACCCGGTACCGGCCTGCGGCGACCGGGAGGGTGTAGCCGGTCGTTCCGAAGGTGGTCTCCTGGTAGAGCAGGTCGTCGGTGGTGCCGAGGATGTCGGTGCCGACGAGTGAGCGGGAGTTCCGGTCGGTGCCGATGAATCCGGTGCGGGATCTCCAGGTGTTCCCGGCGGTGTCGACGACCGGTGAGTAGCGGGCGACGACGCGGGCGACGACCTGTTCCGAGGTGGTGTCGGCGGCGAAGGAGGTCGTGACGAAGGCGAGCGGAAGCAGGGCTACCGGTGGCAGGCATCGGGCGACGAGTGAGGTGAGACGACGAGACATGACCACTCCTGGCGTGGGGTAGTAGGCCCAGCACGGGGTGCCAGGCAGGGTGAACGTAGGGCGGGGGTGCGGACCTGCCGTCGGGGCAGGGTCGGACGCAGCCGCGTCCGGAGGTGCGGGGTGAGGGGATGTGCGAGGGCGCGGGGGCGCGCAGCGGGTCCGGTGGTGCGTGGATCCTGGCTGTGGGCCCGGCGTTGACGGGTCAGCGCTTGCCGTAGTCCTTGGGCAGTGCTTGCAACCGGTTCCAGGGGAAGCCTCGTAGGGCCTCGTGGTCCGAGCCGCCGAGGAGCTGCGGCCAGGGGTCGGTCCCGGTGGTGGCTTTCAGCGATTGGCCGGATTCACCGATCAGGGCGACGGCTCCACCTTTGTCGGAGACGATGAAGCCGTATTTCTGGGCGGCTTTGGCCACGGTCTTGGCGAAGGGGGTGATGTTCAGGGAGTCCACGTCGAGGGTGGGGTCCAGTCGGAGCCGTTGTCCTTCGAGGGGAAGATTGGGGTCTTTGGTGTAGCCGTCGGATCGAACGGCGGGCCAGCTGTATTCGGTGAAGTGGCGGGCTTGGACGACGGCGAGGTACATGGCGTGGTCGATGCGTCCGCGGCGGATCTCCTCGGCGGAGATCATCCCACCGGTCATGGAGATCCCGGCTGCGCTGACTCCGAAGCCCAGCGGGTACTGGCCGGCGGCTTTGCTGACCTTGTCGATCCGTCCGCCTTGGCAGGACTGCCAGTCCCCTGAGGCGTCCTTCTTCATCTGCCAGAATTCCCAGGAGGTGTCGGTCGCCGGGTCGTAGATCGACATGGCGCCGTCACTTCCGGGTGCGGAGGTCGCATAGCTGGGGATGGGGACGTCGACGAAGACTTTGCGTCCGTCGTAGAGGTTCTTCGGTGTCCAGTTCCATTTGAAGCAGTTCGACCATTTCACCCGGACGCGGGGGGTGTTCGCGTCGACCCGGTAGAAGGTGCTGTTCCAGGCGTGGGCGTTGAAGGCGGCGATGCCGCCCCAGTGCTCGGCGACCTGGGTGGCGACGGAGGCACCGATGGCCGCACTGTTGGGGTCCAGCGGCGCGCTGCTGATGTCGTCGTAGAAGAAGCTGTCGGGGGAGAAGTTGAGCAGGCGGCCTGGTGCGCGGCCGGGTTTCTCCGGGGCCGGGTTGGGGGTACGCGGTGGGATCTGGCGGCGGGCCATGGTCCGTCCCGGGTCGGTGTTGTTCTGGAAGTCGACGCCTTGTCCGGGGGTGGGCCGCGGTGCTTCGGGGTTTCCGGGAGCGGCGGTCGCCGGTGCTGCCAGGGCGATGGTGAGCGGGGCCATCAGTGCGATGGCCAGGACACTCCTGGTGTGGCGATGGGGGGCGAGGCGCATGATTGCCTTCCGTGGCCTTGTCGTGGTATCAGGTCGCAAGCCCCATCGGCCCCGGTTCGGAGGACATGAATTCGGTCGGTTGACACGCTCGCAGCTCACGGCTTTTGAAAACTCCTGCGGGAGAATGGTTCCGCCCACGATTTCTTTTTCCTGAGCAGAACATCGGGCGTTCAATGTGATCTGTTTCACATCAAGGGGTGATCCGAAGGTGCTCTCCGTCCACACGTCAGATCTTCGACAGCACAGTCGATCTCGGACGCGACAGCACACCCCGATCAGTGAGAGAGCAGCCGCATCCTTGTCCCTGCTGGCCCTCACTCCGGTGATCCTGGTCCGAGCCGCCACCGGATATGCCCGCACCGGGAAGATGGTCGATGCTGCCGAGGCCGTAGGACCGGCCGAACACACCTTCCGGTTGTGGACCCTTGCGGGAGAAGGCCGCGGAGCGACGATCCTGCACCTGTGGTCCGTGATCCGCGGCGACATGCGCATCATGGGGCCTTTCCCCTTGAACAGCGACGAGGCCCGAGCACTCCCCGACCGGCAGTTGTGGCGGGTAGACGGCATGCCGGGGATCTTCTCCACCCACCGCCTCCGCGAGTACACCGGCATCACCTACGAGAGCGACCAGGCCGACGACCGCGCGCTCATGGCCGACCGGAGCCTGGCCCGTTCGGGGAACCTGGGGCTGATCGTGCGTTCCCTGCTCGCCTCGGCGCTCCGCACCCCACCCGGGCAGGAACAACCCGACCAGGTGAACCTGTTCGACGTCTCCATCGCCAACACCACCATGGAGGAAGCACTCTCCCAGGTGATCACCCGCGCCCGGGAGGAACCCCGCACCGGGCAGGCGGACCTCGTCTATTTCGTGAACCCCGGCTGCCTGAACATCGCGGTGACCGACCGGTCCTACCGCATGGTCCTGCACCGCGCCTCACTGATCCTGCCCGACGGCATCGGGCTGAAGGTCGCCTCCCGGATGAAAGGGATCGCTCTACGGGAGAATGTCAACGGCACCGACATGTTCCCCCGGCTCTGCAAGGCCGCTGCCGACGAGGGCATCCCGATCTTCCTGCTGGGCGCCCGCCCCGGCGTCGCCGAGACCGCAGCCCGGGCCGTGCAGCACGCCTACCCCGGGTTGAGGATCGTCGGCACCCACCACGGATATATCTCCAGCCACGACGACGAGGTCGTCGACCTGGTCAACCGGTCCGGAGCCCGTCTTCTCCTGGTCGCGATGGGGGTCCCCCAGCAGGAGATGTGGTGCGACCGGATGCGCCCACGCCTGGATCCGGGGGTGATCATGGGGGTCGGCGGTCTCTTCGATTTCTATTCCGGACGTATCCCCCGCGCGCCGCTGTGGGTCCGGGAACTCGGCATGGAATGGGTGTGGCGGTTGAAGCAGGAACCCCGCCGGATGTGGCGCCGCTATGTCATCGGCAATCCGCTCTTCCTCTTCCGGGTGTGGCAGGAGAAGACCGTCCGAGCACCCCAGGGGCCTTCCGAGTACCCCCGCAGCCACGACGACGTCCCCCGGGAATGTTGATCCCCCGGCTGCGCCCGGGTTCTCACGATTCCCTGGGACGCAGAAAATCACCGTCCATCCGTGAGGCACGCGACGAGGCAAGAACTCTGTTGCGGGCCGACTGGCCGAAGAACCCTTTTCCTATGCAACGGATCACCCTGCTCATCTGGCGTTCGGGCCAGGCATTGTGCGGGCGTCCGGGCATCCCGGCCTTCCTCCTGCGCCGAATCGTACGGGTCGGCGACATCCTCTGGATACGAGGTCTTCTCGGCGCGGAGCTCCCCTCACAGGTGGTCTGTGGCCCGGGCGTGCGGATCCCTCATGCGGCCAGGGGCGTCATCCTGCACCCCTCATGCGTCCTGGGTTCGAATCTCGTGCTCTACCACCACGTCACGGTCGGGATGACCAACACTCTGCCGGCACCTCGTGTCGAGGACGATGTCCTGATCGGGACGGGGGCCCGGGTGCTGGGACCGATCACGGTGGCCTCCAGGACGAAGATCGGGGCCAATGCCGTGGTCGTCCGGAACACCCTGCCCGGACATACCTATGTGGGTGTCCCGGCGGCCCCGGTCCGACATGACCGCTGAGGGTGCCGGGCGGTGTTCCCGCCCGGCACCCTCAGACAACGGTGCTGTCTTGTCTTTTCAGCTGTTCTTCTCGATCTCGCGTGCCTGGCGCTCGACGTCGTCGAGGCCACCGCACATGAAGAAGGCCTGCTCGGGGACGGTGTCGTAGTCGCCGTCGGCGATCTTGGTGAAGGCCTCGATCGTGTCGGCCAGCGGCACCGTCGAACCCTCGATGCCGGTGAACTGCTTGGCGACATAGGTGTTCTGCGACAGGAAGCGCTGAATACGACGGGCCCGGTTGACGAGGATCTTGTCCTCTTCGGAGAGCTCGTCGATACCGAGGATCGCGATGATGTCCTGCAGCTCCTTGTTGCGCTGCAGGATCTGGCGCACCCGGACCGCGGTCTCGTAGTGCTCCTTGCTGACGTACCGCGGGTCGAGGATACGGCTCGTGGAGGTCAGCGGGTCCACCGCGGGGTAGATACCGAGCGAGGCGATCTCGCGGGACAACTCGGTGGTCGCGTCCAGGTGGGCGAAGGTGGTCGCCGGCGCCGGGTCGGTGTAGTCGTCGGCGGGCACGTAGATCGCCTGCATCGAGGTGATCGAGTGACCGCGCGTCGACGTGATGCGCTCCTGGAGGACGCCCATCTCGTCGGCGAGGGTCGGCTGGTAACCCACGGCGGACGGCATGCGGCCGAGCAGCGTGGAGACCTCGGAACCGGCCTGCGTGAACCGGAAGATGTTGTCGATGAAGAGGAGCACGTCCTGCTTCTGCACGTCGCGGAAGTACTCCGCCATCGTGAGGGCGGAGAGGGCGACGCGCAGACGGGTGCCCGGCGGCTCGTCCATCTGGCCGAAGACGAGGGCGGTCTGCCCGAGGACGCCGGCCTCCTCCATCTCGACGATGAGGTCGTTGCCCTCACGGGTGCGCTCGCCGACGCCGGCGAAGACCGACACACCACCGTGGTCGCGCGCCACGCGGGCGATCATCTCCTGGATGAGGACGGTCTTGCCGACGCCCGCACCACCGAAGAGGCCGATCTTGCCACCTTGCACGTACGGGGTGAGCAGGTCGATGACCTTGATGCCGGTCTCGAACATCTGGGTCTTGGACTCCAGCTGGTCGAAGGGCGGCGCCTGGCGGTGGATCCCCCACCGCTCGTGGGCCTCGAGCTGTCCGTCGCCCTCCAGGTTGAGGCAGTCACCGGTGGCGTTGAAGACCTTGCCGAGGGTGACATCACCGACCGGGACGGAGATCGGTCCGCCGGTGTCCTGCACCGTCGTCCCGCGCACCAGGCCGTCGGTGGGCTGCAGCGAGATCGCACGCACCATGTTGTCGCCGATGTGCTGGGCGACCTCGAGGTTCAGTTTCTTGCGTTCGCCGGACACCTCGACCTCGACGGTGAGGAGGTTGTAGATGTCGGGCATCTGGTCGGCGGGGAATTCCACGTCGACGACCGGGCCGATGATGCGGGACAGGCGCCCCTGTCCGCCGTGGGCAGGCTGAGCCGACTGGGGCTCGGCAAAGGCAGTGCTCATGGGAGATGCTCCTCGTGTCTTTACTTTGCGTCCGCGAGGGCGTTGGCGCCGCCCACGATCTCGCTGATCTCTTGAGTGATCTGGGCCTGACGGGCCTGATTGGCCAGCCGGGTGTACGTCTTGATGAGTTCGTCGGCGTTGTCGGTGGCCGATTTCATCGCCCGCTGACGGGCCGCCAGTTCGGATGCGGCGGACTGCAGCAGGCAGTTGAAGACGCGGTGGGTCACGTACTGCGGCAGGATCGCGTCGAGCACGTCCTCGGTGGAGGGTTCGAATTCGTACAGCGGGAGCATCCTGCGGTGGCCGGTCTCCTCGACGTGTTCGTCGACCACCTCGATGGGCAGCAGCCGTAGGGCCCGTGGCACCTGGGTGACCATCGTGCGGAACTGCGTGTAGACGATGTGGACCTCGTCGACGCGGTTGCCCTCGGGGGCCAGGAACTCCTGGAGGATGCGGTCGCTGATCTCCTTGGCGGTCTCGAAGGTCGGGTTGTCCGTCGAGCCGTCCCAGCTGGCGGCGTACTCGCGGTGCCGGAAACGGTAGAAGGAGATCGTCTTCCGGCCGACGAGGAAGGGGATGACCTCCTTGCCTTCGCTCCGGAGCTTCTCGACCAGTCGCTCGCTCTCCTTCAGCACCGAGGAGATATATCCGCCGGCGAGGCCCTGATTGCTCGCGATGATGAGCACGGCGGCGCGGCGCGGGTGCTCGACCTCGGTGGTGAGCGGGTGTTCTGCGTCCGAGTGGCTCGCGACGGCGCCGAGTGCTTCGGTGATCGCGACGGCGTACGGTGTCGTCTCCTCCACCCGCTGACGTGCTTTGATCACCCGCGAGGCAGCCATGAGCTCCATGGCCTTCGTGATTTTCTGCGTCGCCTTGACGGAGCGGATGCGCTGCCGGTATTCCCGGATCTGCGCTCCCATATCTTTCCGCCTCTCCTTGATCTAACGATAGTCGTGGGTGAAGTTGGCCCCGCCGTTCCGGGCCGAGACCACCGAGGTGGTGTCGGCCCGGTCCGGTCAGCGCTTGCGGACGATCCGTTCCTGGTCCTGGTTGTCGTGCTCGAGTGCTTCGACGGGCTCGTCGGCGATCAGCGTTCCGCTGCTGGTACGGAAGTCCCGTTTGAAGGACTTCATCGCTTCCTCGAGGCTCTGCTTGGCGTCGTCCCCGAGTTTCTTGCTCTCTCGGATCGACTGCAGGATCCCGTTGTTCTCTCGCCGCATGAACTCGAGGAATTCGCTCTCGAACCGCCGGACGTCCTCCACTTCGACGTCGTCGAGTTTCCCGGTGGTACCGGCCCACACGGAGACGACCTGCTCCTCGACCGGGTAGGGGGAGGACTGGGGCTGCTTGAGCAGTTCGACCAGGCGAGCACCTCGGGCCAGCTGGGCCTTGGATGCCGCGTCGAGGTCGGAGGCGAACATCGCGAAGGCTTCCATGGCGCGGAACTGCGCGAGATCCAGCTTGAGACGGCCGGCGACCTCTTTCATCGCCTTGATCTGGGCGGAGCCACCGACTCGGGACACGGAGACACCCACGTCGATCGCCGGGCGGACGTTGGCGTTGAAGAGGTCTGCCTGGAGGTAGATCTGGCCGTCGGTGATGGAGATGACGTTGGTGGGGATGTACGCCGAGACGTCGCCAGCCTTGGTCTCGATGATGGGCAGACCGGTCATCGACCCGGCACCCATCTCGTCGGACAGTTTCGCGCAGCGCTCGAGCAGGCGGCTGTGCAGGTAGAAGACGTCACCGGGGTAAGCTTCGCGGCCCGGCGGGCGACGCAGCAGCAGGGAGACGGCCCGGTAGGCCTCAGCCTGCTTGGACAGGTCGTCGAAGATGATCAGGACGTGCTTGCCCTGGTACATCCAGTGCTGGCCGATGGCCGACCCGGTGTACGGCGCGAGGTACTTGAAACCGGCCGCGTCGGAGGCCGGGGCGGCGACGATGGTGGTGTACTCCATCGCACCGGCTTCCTCGAGGGTGCCCTTGACGGACGCGATCGTGGAGCCCTTCTGACCGATGGCGACGTAGATGCAGCGCACCTGCTTGTCGATGTCGCCGCTCTCCCAGTTGGCCTTCTGGTTGATGATCGTGTCGACGGCGACCGTGGTCTTGCCGGTCTGCCGGTCACCGATGATCAGCTGGCGCTGTCCGCGGCCGATCGGGATCATCGAGTCGACGGCCTTGATGCCGGTCTGCAGCGGTTCGTGGACCGACTTGCGCTGCATGACGTTGGGTGCCTGGAGCTCGAGCTCACGGCGGCCTTCGGCCTTGATCTCGCCCAGTCCGTCGATCGGTGTGCCCAGCGGGTCGACCACGCGGCCGAGGTAGCTGTCCCCCACCGGTACGGAGAGGACCTCTCCGGTGCGCTTGACGGTCTGCCCCTCTTCGATACCGGAGAAGTCACCGAGGATGACGACACCGATCTCGTGGACGTCGAGGTTGAGCGCGAGGCCGAGGGTTCCGTCCTCGAACTGGAGCAGCTCGTTGGTCATCGCGGAGGGTAGCCCCTCGACGTGGGCGATGCCGTCCCCGGCATCGGTGACCCGACCGACCTCTTCACGTGTGGCCGCGTCGGGCTCGTAGGACTGAACAAAGGAGTTCAGTGCGTCCCGGATCTTCTCCGGACGGATGGTGAGCTCCGCCATCGTCTCTCTCTTCTTCCTCGTCTGCAGCCCGGCCTGTTCGAAAGGGGCCGAGTGTCGGGATGCTTCGGTGCCGACTCGCGGCGTGGTGCGGTGGTCCGGTCCGGGTGCGTTCAGCGGCCGGACCGGCGGAATTATGTGGTGCTCACAGCTCGACGGACATCGTCGAGCCTTCTCAGGATGCTTCCGTCGATGACATCGTCGCCCACCCGGATGTGCACGCCGCCGAGGACGTCCGGGTCGACGACCAGGTTGGCGTTGACCGCGCGTCCGTAGGTGCGGGCCAAGGCCGACTCGATCCGGTTCTTCTGTTCTTTGTCGAGCGGGATCGCCGAGGTCACGATCGCGGTGATCTGCCGCCGCCGCTCCGCCGCGATGGCGAGTTGCCGCCAGATCGCCGCGGAGTACTTACGTCCTCGGGGGTTGAGGACGGGTCGGGTCGACAGCCACAGGGCGTCCCGCGAGATGTGGCCGGCGAGCAGCCTCTCCAGCAGTTCGGCCTTGGGTGTCTTCTCGACATCCCGACGTCCGAGGAAGTCCCCGAGTTCGCGTTCGCGCTGCACCAGCTGTTCGACCTCGAAGAGTTCGTCCTCCAGCTGGGGAAGACGTCCTTCGCTCTCCACGGCGGCGAAGATCATGTCGACGCCGATCCGTTCGAGGGCGTCGACCAGGTCCTGGTCGGAGTTCCAACGTCCGCTGACCACGCTGTTCACGATGTTCAGCGCCTCGGTGGAGATCTGTCCACCGAGGATCTGGGTCGCGAGTTCACGTTTGGGCCAGGCGTCCCGGGAAGGGTCGGCGAAGGCTCGACGCAGGCGGGCTTCCCCGGAGAGAGCCTCACTGACCGCGAACAGATCTCCGGCCAGGGACCGCAGGTCGACGGTCCGTCGGCGCTCGATCTCGTGCGCGGTGTCGAGGGCAGCTTTCCAAGCGCCGCGGGAGGACCCTTCCATCAGACGTCCCGCGGTGCGTGGCCGTCGCCGGAGGAGGCCGTGGTCGGCTCGATCCGACCGGCCTCGAGCTCGCTGATGAACCGCTCGACGATGCCCCGTTGCCGAATCTCGTCGTGCAGGGATTCCCCGACGATCCTGCTGGCCAGGTCGGTGGAGAGCTGTCCGACGTCGCCTCGGAGCTGTTGCATGGCCTGGTTGCGCTCGGCTTCGATCTGGCGCTGGGCGTTCTCCAGGATGCGTGCCGCTTCCACCTGGGCCTGGTCGCGCATCTCCGCGATGATGGCTGCCCCCTGCTCGCGGGCTTCCTCACGGACCCGAGCTGCTTCGGTCCGGGCTTCGGACAGCTGCTGTTCGTACTGTGCCTTCAGGGCCTCGGCTTCGGCCAGGGCCTTTTCGGCGCGCCCCATGTCGCCTTCGATGGCCTCGGTCCGTTGCTGGTAGATGCCTTCGATGGTCGGGACGACCTTCTTCCAGATGTAGATCAGGAAGATCAGGAAGAGGACGAGTCCGAAGACGAGCTCGCCGGTGTGCGGCAGGATCGACGATCCCTGTCCGTCGTCGCCGCCGCCCCCACCTGCCATGGGTGCGAGGGCCACGACCTGATGTATCAGGCTGAGTTGCACGGAAATCTCCTATGAACAGGCTGTACCCCGACGCGTGGCTGCGGCCGGGGGCGGAGTGCGACCGCGGGTGGGTCAGGACCTGAAGATGAACAGCGCGACGAAGCCCAGGATGGCCAGGGCCTCGGCCACCGCGAAGCCGATGATCGCGACGGGCATGAGGGCGCTCTTGGCCTCGGGCTGGCGGGCGATCCCGTTGATCAGTGCGGCGAAGATGAGACCGATGGCAAGGGCCGGGCCGATGGTGGAGATGCCATAGCCAACGAGGTTCATGGTGCCGGTCATGATGATGCGTGTCCTTTTCTGGGCGTGAACCGGGGAGCGACTGCCCCCGGCGTTCGAGGGATATGTTCAGTTTTTACCGACAGCGCTGCGATCAGTGTTCGTCCGCGAGGGAGGAACCGATGTACGACGCTGCGAGCAGAGCGAAGACATAGGCCTGCAGGAATTGCACCAGCAGCTCGAAGAGTGTCATCAGGACACCCATTCCGAAAGAAGCGACACCGGCGAGTTTGAGAAGTCCGTCACCATGGAGGAGCAGGACTTCACCACCGAGGATGAAAAGCACCAGGACCATGTGACCGGCCATCATGTTGCCGAAGAGTCGCAGAGTCAGCGTCAGCGGACGCACGATGAAGTTGGAGATGAATTCCAGCGGGGCGATGAAGAACCTCATGATGAACGGCAGACCCGGGGGAATGAGCAGACCGAAATAACCCACCAGTCCGTGCTTCTTGATACCCGCATAGTGATAGGCGATGTACACGATAGCGACCAGACCGATCGGAAAGGCGATCCTCGCCATCGGGGGGTTCTGGAAGAACGGGATGATCGCCATGAAGTTGTTCAAGGCGATAAAGGTGAACAAGGCGAAGATCAACGGCATGAACCGGACCAGGTCCTTGCTGCCGATCATGTCCTTCGCGATGTCATTGCGGACGAAGTCGTAGACCATCTCGAACCGGTGCTGACGACGCGTCGGAACCGTCTGCGCCCCTTTCAGGGCGTAGGACATCCAACCGATGAGCGCGAGGAAGGCCACCAGCATGACCACCATGGGACGGGTGATGGTGACACCACCGACCGTCCACAGCGGCTGCCAGAAGTCGTAGGGCGAGGGAGGCGTGAACGTGCCAGCTTCCGCAGCGACACGCCCGGCGAGGGGGATCATGGCGCTCAGGACCACTTCATCTCCTTGAGGATCACACGTGCTTCGACTCGCGCGGGAGTGTGCACGCCCAGGGAACGGCAAAGGCAGACGCGGCCGGAGGACCGCACATCAGTCAGTGCAGTCAACTGCCACCGTACCGGAGCCAGATGACGTAAATGCTCATAGCGATGCCCAGAAGAATCCCGATCGCCACGATGAAATTCGTGCCCAGCCAGTAGTCGAGGCCGTATCCCATCCCCCCGAAGGTCAACGGCCCGGAGAAGAGATAGGAGAGGATCGCGGAGGCGTCGTCCCGGGCAGGAAGCGTTTCTCCCGAGATCGATGTCGTGCCGTGGTCATCGGCACTCGATGACTGTCGGACCATGGTCATCCCCTCCCCTCAACTCCCCTCAACGCGACTCGACGGTAGGCAGCGGCACGGAGTAGATCAGGGTCCGTGTCTTCAGCACGGCGAGGACGTGCATGCACTGCCACACGACAACTTCTACCAGAGCAGCTGCGGCGAACCACTTCCCCCTCAACCACCAGGAGTGGTCGAGTGTGTCATAGAGGCCGTAGAGCACACTCACCTGTGTGCCGTAAACAGCCAAAGCTCCCATGAGAGCGAGGGATTCCGCATACTTGAGAATGATCTCCAACGCGAGGGCTCCGCTGGCGAAGAATGCTGCCACCAGCAGGGTCCCTGCTGCTGCACTGATCGCCTCGTCGACACCGGCCACGAGAAAACCGGCCGTCGCGCCCACCAGACCGACCAGCGTTGACGCGAGAGCACCCCAGATGAGCACGACGCGACCCGGTGAGAACACCGATCGTGCGACACGCGCTACGGTCATGGGGTCTGCCAGTCCTCACTCGTGGGGCGACGTTGCCATCCTGCCACAGGCAGGAACCACCGAGGAGAACGCAGGAGCATGCCGAACCCCTCACGGCTTGTGAAAGCTATCACAAGCGTTTGTGCTCCAACCACTTCGGGAAACGCCCGGTCAACCACAAGGCCCCGGCCATGGCACCGGCGATGAGGAACAAGGGAACTGGCCCTTCGACATAGGCCAGGGCCACCGCCCCGAAAGCCACGATCCCTGCCCACAGATAGAGCAGCAACACCGCACCCATATGGCTGTGCCCCAGGCCTAACAGTTGGTGCTGCAGATGCTGCGCGTCCGGCGACCACGGGCTCTGCCCCCGCCTGGTGCGTCTGATCACCGCCAAGGTCATGTCCAGCAACGGGATGACGATCACCGCCAGGGGAAGCAGGATCGGCAGGTACATGGCCAACTGCTCGTTCCCCGAGGTCGGTACCGCCGGATCGACGTTACCGATGAAGGTGATGGTGGTCGCCGCCATCAGCAACCCCAGCAACAAGGCCCCGGCATCCCCCATGAACAAACGCGCCGGATGGAAATTGTGGGGCAGGAAGCCTGCGCAACAACCCACCGTCGCAGCACTGACGAAAGTCGCCGTGGAGAACACATTCGGCGGGTTGTACCGATAGGACACCCCGTAGACGTAGAGGAAGAACGAGAAAGCCGCGACAGCGACGATCCCTGCCGCGAGCCCGTCCAGACCGTCGACGAAGTTCACCGCATTCGTCGTCACCAGGACGATACCGATGGTCAGCACCACGAGCACCGGCGAAGGCAGCACTGTCACCCCCAGGATGGGCAGGGAGAGCAACTGCACCCCCGAATAGGCCATCACCCCCCCGGCGATGATCTGACCGGACAGTTTGGTGAGCCAGTCCAGTTCCCGGACGTCGTCGATGGCCCCCACCAGAGTGATCAGGATCGCTCCGATCACGATGCCCTTGATCTCCCCGGCGCTGCCCGGGCCGCAAGCGACCGGATCGGTACGGATGATGCAGTGCAGATGCGGGAGCTGGCTACCGACCGCGACAGCAGACAGGAAGCCGATGAGAATGGCCACCCCACCCATTCGAGGGATCGGGGTCTTGTGCACATCTCGGTCGCGCACCGGGGTGATCGCGCCGAGGCGGATAGCCGACCAACGCACTGCGGGTGTCACCGCGAAGGTCACCACCAGCGCCACGGCGAACACCAGGAAGTATTCGCGCACGCCCTCCGCCCTTCAGTCATGACAGTACTTTTGGTCAACTCTAGGCGGCTCGGGAGCCGAAAAGCACACCGGCCGACCTCCACCACGAGAGTCCTTGCCGAGCAAGAGGACCGGGGCCCAGCGGCGCTCTTGCACCGCAGGGCCCCGGTCCCGGCGTCCAGCAGGTCAGCCCTCCTGCAGGATGACGTAGAGCGTCCGCGGGCCGTGGACACCCTCGACCCGGGAGAGCTCGATGTCACTGGTGGCGCTCGGACCACTGATCCAGGTGGCCGGACGTCCGGCCCGGACCGAGTCACCCAGTCGTTCGACGGCCTCGGGGACATCGGAGACGACCTGGTCAGCCCGGACCACGCAGATGTGGATGTCCGGTACCAGGGAAAGAGCACGACGGCCCTGGTCGGCACCGTGGTCGAGCATGATCGTGCCGGTCTCGGCCACGCCAACGGCCGCAGCCGTCACCACGGCGTTCGTCTCGTCCAGCTGGCGCTGGGTGAGCGGCGGCTCGTCGGAAAGGATGTGCATCCCCGCGCCGACCACGGCCAGTCGCCAGGCCGGGTCCAGCCCGGAGGGCAGAACGACCGACTCGGCACCCAGCTGAGTGAGCGCACGCGCGATCTCGCGGGAGACGCCGGCCGCGTCCGTCCGCACGACCTCCGCCTTGTAGTCCTCGACCCGTTCCACGAACCGGTCCAGGACATCGGGCATCGCGGTCACCTGGTGGTACCGCCAGTCGACGGGGCTGTCGACCTCATGGTCCACCGGCGGGACATCGGCCAGCGCGGTGCGGATACGACCGAGAATCTCTTCCTTCGCAGACATCGAACCCATCCCGCTCATCGTCCCTGTCCTTCACGTTCGCGCTTCCACCAGCTCCGGAAGGATTCCTTCGGTGGCGCCGGGACATTCCGCGCATTGGTCCACTTCGACAACGGGTAGGGCAACGGGCCCAGATGGTCGACGCCCTTGCCCAGCCCCATCACCTTGCCGGACAGGCCCACTCCTGCGGTAGCAGCGGCCCAACGACGGGAGTCGGCCATCATCCAGGCCCCCGCCTTCATCATCGCCGGCTCGGCATGCGGATGTGTCATCCGCTTGAAGACACTCGACTGCTTGGCCTCGGTCTTCTTGGCCTCCACGACCTTGTTGCGCATGTGCACCAGAAGATCGGGGATGGGAATGCGCACCGGGCAGACGTCGAAGCAGGCCCCGCACAGGGTCGAGGCGAAGGGCAACGACTTGTCCACGGCGCTCCCCGTCCCCCGCAGCTGCGGGGTGAGGATCGAACCGATCGGCCCGGGATATACCGAACCGTAGGCGTGTCCACCGACCTTTTCGTAGACCGGGCAGACGTTGATGCAGGCCGAGCACCGGATGCACCGCAGTGCCTGGCGACCCTCCGGGTCGGAGAGCACCTTGGTCCGGCCGTTGTCGATCAGGACGACGTGCATCTCCTGCGGTCCGTCGCCCTCGGTGGGGCCGGTCCACAGCGAGGTGTACGGGTTCATCCGCTCACCGGTGGAGCTACGCGGCAGCAGCTGGAGGAAGACCTCCAGGTCGTCGAAGGTCGGGACGACCTTCTCGATCCCGACCACGGAGATCAGGGTCTCCGGAAGGGTCAGGCACATCCGGCCGTTCCCCTCCGACTCGACCACGGTCAGCGTCCCGGTCTCCGCCACGGCGAAGTTCGCGCCGGAGATCGCCACCTTGGCGCGCAGGAACTTCTCCCGCAGGTGCAGACGTGCCGCGCCGGCCAGCTGGGGAGGCTCCGCGGGAAGGTCCGCGGGAGCCGCCTTGCCGTAACGGCCCATCTCCTCCAGGAAGATCTCCCGGACCTCGGCCCGGTTCCGGTGGATGGCCGGGACCAGGATGTGGCTGGGACGGTCGTGACCCAGCTGGACGATCAGCTCGGCCAGGTCGGTCTCCCAGGCCGCGACCCCGGCCTCTTCCAAGGCCTCGTTCATGTCGATTTCCTGGGTGGCCATCGACTTGACCTTGACGACCTCGGAGACCTCGTCGGCGACCCCGTGGCGGGCCAGGGCAGCCTTCGTCAGCCGCACGATGATCTCGTTGGCCTCCTTGGCGTCCCGCGCCCAGTGGACCTGGGTGCCGGCCCGGGTCAACGACTCCTCGAGCTGCAGCAGGTAGGTGTCGAGGTGGCGCAGGGTCCGGTTCTTGATCGCCTCCCCGGCTTTGCGGAGCTCTTCCCAGTTGTCGAGCTCACCCACGACGCGGCCACGCTTGGCGCGGATCGTGGTCATCGCATGGTGCAGGTTGCCGCGCTGGACGGGGTTGGACAGCTCGCGCCGGGCAGCGATCGGGAACCGCGGCGAGTCGATCAGGTCGCCAGCAGGCGGGGCGGGGGTACGGCGCTCGCTCATGCCGGCACTCCTTCGGTCTGCGCCAGGATCTCGATCAGGTGGATGGGCTTGATCCCCGAGTTCTGACGGCCCAGCACACCGGAGATGTTCAGCAGGCAGAGGTTGTCACCGGTCACCAGGTACTCGGCGCCCGTCGAGGCCACGTGACGGGCCTTGTCCGAGGCCATCGCCACGGAGACGTCGGGGTTCTTCATGGAGAAGGTGCCGCCGAATCCGCAGCAGCGGTCCTCGTCGGGCAGTTCCAGGAGGGTCAGCCCCTTGACCGCCTTCAGCAGCCGGTAGGGCTTGTCGCCCACCTTCGCCACCCGGGTGGAGTGACAGGTGGGGTGATAGGTCACCTTGTGCGGGAAGTAGGCGCCCACGTCCTCGACGCCCAGGACGTCGATGATGAACTCGCTGATGTCGTAGGTGCGTCGCACGATCTCGGCGACCTCGGCCTGCAGACCTGTGTCATCGGCGTGCTCGGCCAGCATCGGGTGCTGCTCACGGACCGATCCGACGCAGGAGCCGGAGGGTGCCACGATGTAGTCGTACTTCCCGAAGGTGTCCACGAAGTTACGGACCACCGGGATGGTCTCGTCGAAGTACCCGGTGTTGGTGAAGGCCTGCCCGCAGCAGGTCTGCTTCTCCGGGAACTCGACCTCACAGCCGAGGCGCTCCAGGACGGAGAGCACGGCTTTGGGCGTGGCCGGGAACATGGCATCCCCAGCACAGGTGGCGAACAGGGCTACTTTTTTGCCCTCGCCCGGTTTGCTGTTCATAGCGACTCCTTGCGATCAACGGCCGAGAACCGGCCAGTGAAAAATCAGGGGAGAACCCAGGCCAGGACCGGCGTCGACATGAGGCCGGAGACCAGGCAGAGCACGACGAGGAGCCCCAGGCTCCACCCGATGACCTTGCGGAGCACCGTCGACTCGGACCCGGCCAGGCTCATCGCGGTCGCGGCGATGGCGAGGCTCTGCGGGGAGATCATCTTTCCGACGACACCACCGGCGGCGTTCGACCCCACGAGGAGCGCCTTGTGACCGATCTGGTCACCGACACCTGCCTGCAGGCCAGAGAACAGGATGTTGGCGCTCGTGTCGGAGCCGGTGACATAGGTGCCGATCCAACCCAGGATCGGGGCGAGGAAGGGGTACACCGCGCCGGCGCCGGCGATCCACATGCCCAGGGCCAAGGTCTGGCCGGAGTCGCCCATCACGTAGGCCAGAGCCACCACGGAACCGATGGTGAGCACGGTGAACTTCATCTTCTTGGCGTTGACGACCAGCTCACCGAAGAGGTCCTTCATGGAGACCTTGTAGATCAGACCGACCAGGATGGCCACGAAGGCCAACAGGATGCCCGGAGTCGAGGCCCAGGAGAAGGTGTAGGTCTGGTGCGAGGAGGCCTTGCCGACGCTGTCCAAGAGCTGCCCGGACAGGACCGGCCAGGGGATCTTCACGTCGAGGGACTTGGCGAACTTGGCGACCGGCGCGAGGTTGGCGATGGCGAAGACCACGATGACCAGGACGTAGGGCACGACGGCCATGAAGATGCGCTGACGGGTCAGGTCGGAGGCGTCGGTGGACTGGGCCTCGACCGGCTCACCCTCCACCTCGGGCACCAGCGGTGCACCGACCCGCGGACGTGCTTCGGCGGAACCGACCGGCTTCCAGACCCGGGTGAAGGCGATTGCCACGACGACGGAAACAACGGCCGAGAAGACCTCGGTCAGGTTGTAGAGAGCCGATCCCGAGATGATCCATTTGGTGATACCGAAGGTCAGACCGACGACCAGACCGAAGGGCCAGCACTGTTTCACGCCGTGCTTGCCGTCCATGACCGCGAGCAGCAGGAAGGGCACGACGATGCACAGGATGGCGGTGATACGGCCGGTGATCGGGGCGATCTGGTAGACGTCCATGTCCGCCGTCTTCGCCGCCATGAGGACCGGCAGGCCCACGGCGCCGAAGGCCACCGGGACGGTGTTCGCCAGCAGAGCGACGATCGCCGCGCGCAGTTTAGAGAAGCCGATGGCGATCAACATGACCGTGGTGATCGCCACCGGAGCGCCGAAGCCGGCCAGGGCCTCGAGCAAACCACCGAAGCAGAAGGCGATCAGCAGACCCAGGACACGGGTGTCGTCACTGATCAAGTAGAAAGTGCGCCGCAGGTCGTCGAAACGCCCCGAGATCACGGTGACCTGGTACATCCAGATCGCGGCGAGCAGGATCCAGACGATGGGGAAGATCCCGTAGAGGAATCCCTCCGCACTCGTTGCGGCTACCATGGCGACCGGCATCTTGAAGACGGCCACCGCGACGATACAGGCGAGTGCCCAGGAGAACAGGCCTGCGTAATGGGCCCGCCAACGCAGACCACCCAAGGTGATCAACATGGCGAGGATGGGGATCATGGCGACCAGCGCGGAGAGGAACTGGTTACCGGTCGGGTCAGTACTCGGCTGAAAGCCGGTGAGCACGGTCATGAGAACTCCGTTGTCCTTCGAGGGCGCCCTGAATTGCGACCCGCTGACTGCGGTCCGACCGCCAATTGGTCTGACCATACGAGATTAAGACCAAAGTCTGACATGTAAACAGTCCGAAGGTCACGTTCCATCGGCAGAATGTTCCATGTCTTGGACATCGACGCTCGGGCGGATTCTTTGAGCCTTCCAGCGTTCCAACCCCGAAGAACGGTACGGTCGCAGGTGATATCTCCATAGCCGTCCCGCTCGAAGGAACGGAAGAGGCAACCCATGAACGACGGACCTGCGGGCGATCAGCAGACCTGGCGCAAGATCACCAAGACCCGCGCCTACGAAGAAGTCATCGCTCGCATCGAAGAACAGATCCTGAACGACACCCTGAACGTGGGCGACCGACTCCCTCCGGAACGCGATCTGGCCACCAAGCTCGGCGTCAGCAGGGCAGCCGTCAGAGAGGCACTGCGCGTCCTGGAATCACAAGGCGTGCTGAAAGCCTCGGTCGGGGTCGGCCGCGACGGCGGGACCATCGTGTGCGCCATGCCCACCGAGGCACTCTCCCGGGTACTCAGGCTGCACGTGGCTCTGTCCAACTTCCCGATGTCCGACGTCATCGAGGCCCGCGTCATGCTGGAACGGTGGAGCGCTCGGCTGGCCGCTCGCGCACGTCAGGAAAAACATGTCGCAGAACTCCGCAGGCTCGTCGAGGCGATGGAGGACCCCGCCACCGACCGTTCGGCCTTCAACGACCTCGACACCGACTTCCACGTCACCCTGGCCGCGGCCGGGGAGAATGTTCTCGTCGCCGATATGACCATCGCCATCCGGGAATCCATGCGGATCCCGATCCTGACGTCCTTCCAGGCGATGGAGGACTGGGACACCTTCGTCGCCCATCTGCGCGACGGGCACCGCCGGATCTACCTCGCCGTCGCGGCGCAGGACGAGGACGCCGCCGCAGCCGTCGTGGAGGACCACATCAGGTTCGCCTATTCAGCCCTGGGCTGGCGCCGCCCCCGAGGACTCTGAGGAGAGTCATCCCGCCGCGGACCGCGGGCCGGTCCCCGACGCCACCCGCCGGATCTCCGCCTCGGGAATACCACCCTGACGTAGGACGACGAGTTCGTCCCTCGTACAGTCCACGATGGTCGAGGCCACCGACCCGCGGGCCGGCCCTCCGTCGAGATAGATCTCCACCGCCGGGCCGAACATCGCCGCCGCCTCGAGAACGGACGCCGCAGGCGGCTCGCCCGACCGATTCGCGCTGCTGACCGCCATCGGCCCGGTCTGGGACAGCAAAGCCAGGGCGACGGCGTCATCGGGCATCCGCAGGCCCACCGTGCCATTGGTCTCGCCCAGATCCCACATCAACGAGGCGTGCGCTCGCAGGATCAGGGTCAACGAGCCGGGCCAGAAGGCCTCCATCAGCCGGCGGGCGTAACCGGGCACCTCGGTGGCCAGGCCGTCGACGGTATGCGGGGAGGACACCAGGACGGCAGGGGGCATTTCCCGCCCGCGGCCCTTGGCTGCCAGGACCGCTGTCACCGCTGCAGCGTTGAAGGCGTCGGCACCGATTCCGTAGACCGTGTCGGTGGGTAGGACGACCAGACGCCCGTCACGGACGGCCGCCGCTGCGCGAGCGACGGCCTCCGCCCGGGCGTCCTCGGTGGTGCAGTCGATGACGGGGCTCATGGCCACAGTCTAGAAGTCGTCGAAGAACCCGCCCCCGGAGTCACCATCGAAGCCGAAGAAATCCCCCACCTCGGGAATCTCTACATCGGGGATGAGCCCTTCAGCTGCCGAATCCCACTGCTGGAAAGAATTCTCGTCGAAGAGCGAGTTGAAGACCGCCGTGCCGACGACGCCGGCAGCCACACCTCCCAGGAGCGCTGCACCCATGCCCAGGGCTGCGCCGCCCTTACCCATTCCGGCGCCTTCCCCACCCACGACCTTCTGCAGAGAGCCGGGCTCCCGCATCTCGGTACGAGTGGCCGAACGAGCCAAGGCCTGGGGGCTGTCGTCCGCCGGCTTGTCGGCCGGGTTGCCCTTCGAGAGACGCGCAAGAAGTTCCTTGCGCTGCTCCGGAGTGAGCTTGGCGAAGGCTTCTTCGTGAGCTTTCTCGATCTGGTCGGGCGGCGCCGTCTGCAACATGTACTGGTAACGCTTGAGCGCCTGCTCATCGGCAGCGGAGAGTGTCTGCCCACCGGACGCGGGTGCTCCGGGCTGAGCAGGAGGCTGTTCGCCCGGATTCACCGGAGCAGGCGAAGGAGCGGCGGCCGGTGGTGCCGGTGGCATCGCCGGAGGTGCCGGGGCCGCCGCGGGTGCGGGTGCGGGCGGAGCGGTCTGTGCCGGGGCCGGCGCAGGCTGCGCCATCGGCGCCTCGCCCTGCCCCCGGTCCTTTCGGCCACCACCAAACAGGCGGTCAAAGAAACCCATGGTCGTCCCTTCACGTCGGATCGGGCCCGAAATGCCCGTCGCTTACGGGTTGTCAACGTGTCAGGACGAGCTGACGTTCCCCGAATTCAGCCCTAAAAGGTTGAATCCATACTGGAATTCATCAACTTTTGACAGCAACGGTGATCCGCGGGCGACCGGTCAGGTCGGGAAGGTCCTCGACCTGACGCCACCCACCACGAGCCCGCACGGCCGCCGGCAGGCTCTCACCCTGAGCCTCGGCATGCTCCATGAAGAGCATGCCTCCCGGCATCAGCAGTCGAGCCGCCTGGTCGACCATGCGCAACGGAATCGTCAGGCCGTCCGCGCTCCCCCCGTAGAGCGCCATGCACGGATCGTGCCGACGCACCTCCAGGTCGATCGGAACCATGCCGTCAGGAATATAAGGCGGGTTGCAGGTGACCACATCCACCGTCCCGGCGAGCCGGGCCAGGGCCGGCAGGTCGAGATCCCCGGCGTCCCCGTGGACCGCCGCCACCTCGCCGCCGTGATCAGCCACGTTACGAACGGTGTAGACGAAGGCCTCCGCGGAGAGCTCGACCGCGTGGACCTCCACGCCCTGGGTCTCGTCGGCCACGGCCAGTGCGATCGCCCCAGACCCGGTGCACAGGTCGACCATCACCTGACGACGTCCGTCCCGGTCCTGCCTGGACGTCAGCTCCTGGATCGCCACCCCGGCCAGTAGCTCGCTCTCCGGACGTGGGATGAAGACGCCCGGCCCCACCGTCAACTCCAGACGGCGGAAGGCCGCTCTCCCGGTCAGATGCTGCACCGGGATCCGCTCGGCACGTCGCCGCACCAGAGAGGCGTATCCCGGCGGTGTCTTCGCCCCCAGGATCGCGCTGCCGTGCACCTCGCCCGGGGAGATCCCCGCCAGATGAGCTGCCAGGAGAACTGCGTCCGCCTGTGGACTCGGTACCCCGGCCGCCGCGAGGACTGACATGGCCCACCGCAGCGCCTTCCCGAGCTCCGCCGGAGCCTGGTCATCGGCCACGCCCGGAGAGACATCATCGTTCACGGGCGATCGACCATCCGTGCCAAACGGGCCGCCTCATCCGCATCGACCGCGGACTGCACGACCGGGTCCAGTTCCCCGTCCAGGACGGTGTCGAGGTTGTAAGCCTTGAAACCGGTGCGGTGATCGGCGATCCGGTTCTCCGGGAAGTTGTACGTCCGGATGCGTTCGCTGCGGTCGACCGTCCGGACCTGGCTGCGACGGGCGTCGGCTGCCTGGGCTTCCTGCTCGTCCACCCGCATCTGGTGGAGCCGGGCGCGCAGCACCCGCAATGCGGACTCCTTGTTCTGCAACTGGGACTTCTCGTTCTGGCAACTGACGACCAGGCCGGTGGGCAGGTGGGTGATCCGCACCGCGGAGTCGGTGGTGTTGACACTCTGGCCACCGGGACCGGACGAACGGTAGACATCGATGCGCAGGTCGGCCGGGGAGATCTCGACCTCTTCGGGATCGTCGAGATCCGGCATCACCAGGACGCCTGCCGCCGACGTGTGAATGCGGCCCTGGCTCTCGGTCACCGGGACCCGCTGGACCCGGTGCACCCCGCCCTCGTACTTCAGTCGTGCCCACGGTGCCTCGCCCGGCCCTGGAACGCCTCGAGCGGACACCGCCAACCGAACGTCCTTGTACCCCCCCAGGTCCGACTCCATCAGATCGAGGATCTGCGTGGACCATCCACGACGTTCGGCATAGCGCAAGTACATCCGGAGCAGATCCCCGGCGAAGAGCGCCGATTCCTCACCGCCCTCCCCCGCCTTGATCTCCACGATCGCGTCCCGGTCGTCGTCAGGGTCACGGGGCACCAGCAGGGCCCGCAAGCGGGACCGGGCTACGTCGAGTTTCTCCTGCAGCGCGGGGATCTCCTCGGCGAACGACGCATCCTCAGCTGCAAGCTCACGCGCAGCTGCCAGATCGTCGGTGATCCCCTGTACTTCGCCGTAGGAGCGGACGATCGGTGCCAGGGCGGCATATCGCTTGTTGAGCTTCTTCACCAAGGACTGGTCGGCGAAGATCGCTGGATCGGCCAGACGCGCCTCGATCTCGGCGTACTCCTGGGCTTGCGCTGCTGCGGACTCCAACATCTTGCTTCTCCTCATCGGCATGAAGGACGACTCTGTGCCTGACATGCACCGACGCCGATCCGAGATGCCCTGGGGCATCTCGGATCGGCGTCGGTCGGAAAAGCTACTTGGCGGCCTTCTTGCCGTAACGGGCCTGGAAACGAGCCACCCGGCCACCGGTGTCGAGGATCTTCTGCTTGCCCGTGTAGAACGGGTGGCACTGGCTGCAGACGTCGGCGCTGATGGCGCCGCCCTTGGCCGTGCTGCGGGTGGTGAAGGTGCTACCGCAGGTGCACGTCACCGTGGTCTCCACATAAGTGGGGTGAATGTCTTTCTGCACGATCTCTCCTCAGGGGGTGGTCGCTCTGCCGGGTCGCGCACCTCGGATGGTGCGACGTGAACCGGCAGCCAACAGCCCAGTTTGCCAGAAATCGCCGGGCGTGGAGAAATCCCGAGGTGGCTGAGCAGCGTTCCCTTCCGATACGACGGTGCGGGCCCGGCCTGAAGGCCGGGTCCGCACCGCGTCGTGTTCGTTCTTCCTGAGGAGTCACCCCTCGGAAAGGAACAGAACGGTTCAGTCCTCGTCGTCCAGTTTGATGCTGCTGTTGCGCTGCACCATCATCAGGAATTCCGCATTCTGTTTCGTCTTCTTCATCTGGGCGAGCAACAGCTCCAGCGCAGCCTGGGACTCCAGGGCCGACAGGATACGCCGCAGCTTCCACATGAGTTTCAGCTCGTCCGCGCTCATCAGAATCTCCTCCCGACGTGTCCCCGACGGGTTCACGTCGACAGCGGGGAAGATCCGGCGGTCGGCGAGCTGACGGGACAACCGCAGCTCCATATTTCCGGTGCCCTTGAATTCCTCGAAGATGACCTCGTCCATCTTGGAGCCGGTCTCCACCAGCGCAGTGGCGAGGATCGTCAGCGAGCCACCGTTCTCGATATTGCGTGCGGCGCCGAAGAAACGCTTCGGCGGGTAGAGCGCCGAGGAATCCACACCACCGGAGAGGATCCGGCCGGACGCAGGCGCTGCCAGGTTGTAGGCACGCCCCAGCCTGGTGATGGAATCCAGGAGGACGACCACGTCGTGCCCCATCTCGACGAGACGCTTCGCCCGCTCGATCGCCAACTCGGCCACCGTGGTGTGGTCGTCGGCCGGACGGTCGAAGGTGGAGGCGATGACCTCACCCTTCACCGTCCGCTGCATGTCGGTGACCTCTTCAGGCCGCTCGTCGACGAGCACGACCATGAGGTGGGCCTCAGGGTTGTTCTTGGTGATCGCATTCGCGATCGCCTGCAGGATCAGGGTCTTACCGGCCTTGGGCGGGGAGACGATCAGCCCACGCTGACCTTTACCGATCGGCGACACGAGGTCGATGATCCGAGTCGTGTAGATGTTCGGTTCGGTCTCCAGACGCAGACGTTCCTGCGGGTACAGCGGGGTGAGCTTGTTGAACTCGACCCGCCCCTTGGCCGAGTCCGGTGCTCCGCCGTTGACCGTGTCCAGACGCACCAGGGCGTTGAACTTCTGCCGTGCGGGGAGCTGCTCGCCCTCCCGGAGTGCCTTGACCGCACCGGTCACCGCGTCACCCTTGCGCAGACCGTGCTTCTTGACGATGCCCAGCGGGACGTAGACGTCATTAGGACCGGGGAGATAACCACTGGTCCGCACGAAGGCGTAGTTGTCCAGGACGTCGAGGATCCCCGCGATCGGCACCAGGACGTCGTCCTCGGTGAAGGTCTCCATCTGGTCGCTGTAGTCGTCGCCCATGCCACGGTTGCCCCGACGCTTACGGTCGCGGCTGCGCTGACGGTTGCGGCGACGGCCGCCCCGGCTGTCGTCGTCGTCGCCGAAACGGCGGTTGTCGCTCTGGCGCCCGCCGCTCTGCCCCGACTCGCCTCGGGAGTCGCTACGGGACTGTCCGGAGTCGCTGCTCTGGTCCCCGTTCTGTCGAGAGTCGCGCTGCCGTTCCCGGCGGGAGCGGCGACGTCCCTGACCTTCGTCGCTGTTCTGGGAGCTCTCACCATTTCCAGCAGCACCCTGTTGACGGACCTCGGCCTGCTCGCTGCGCGAGGAAGACTTCTCCTGCTCGACCGGAGCCGGGGTGGTCTCCTCGCGTCGTTCCGGTGCAGCGACCGGCGCGGTGGCGCGGCGGGAGCGGCGTTGGCGTCCGGTTCCGGCCGGGGGCTGCTCATCCTGGCCGGCTGGCGTGCCTCGGACTTCTCCTGCTGACGTCTTCACCACAGGCTCCGCATCTTTCGTGGTCTTCTCAGAGGGGGTGGAGCGTCGTGTCCCCTCGTCCGACGTGGCTTTCTCCTCGGACACGGATGTGGACTGGACCTTGCCCGTCCTTCGAGGTGCAGCGACCTGGACGTCGATGGTGGAAGCACCGCCCTGGCGTTCCTTGATGGCGAGGATCAAATCACCCTTGCGCATGCCGGACGTACCGGAGATACCCATGGCCTGCGCAAGGTTCTGGAGCTCGGCCAGCCGCAGCGTCGTCAGGCCGCGACGCTTCGGGGCCTCATCCGCAGGCGTGGAGAGCTCGGTGGTGTCAGTCACGAAGGTCCTTCCCTCGTCGTACGAAGCCGGTCAACTACCGGACCTCGACCTCGGTCGGCGGGCCGTCACGCAGGGACGACGGCAGCGCCAATGTAGAATTTCCGCCCGGACCTGCATATTTTCAGGTCCCCTTGTCACGGTGTGCGGCAAAGGAAATTGGCGGCGATGGTTGGGGAGGTCGGCCAGCAACGGGATTACATCAACCGTTGGTGACGATCTGCTCCTGTGTGCCGTCGGATCCGATCAGGGCTGGCCGGTGTGGCGCACGGTTCCCCGTGGAGCAAGTCGAATGTAGCACGATTAGTTCGACGGGGCCGAACGCACCACCGCTTTCGCCCAGCTGGACGTACTCGCCGTCGACACCGACGGATTCATGCCCCGGCTGGATACCCCCGCCCAGCCAAGGCCGCCTCCGCCCCACCCACCGGCACTCCCGGAGTCAGCACCTGCCAATGGCCGGGGCTCTCAGCGCAAACCGTCGTAGCACAGGCCTCGGCCTGAGCCGAGCAGTCCCGAGTGGTCAACACCATCACCGTCGGCCCCGCACCGGAGACCACCGCGGCGAAACCTGCCGCCCGAAGTGCGTCGACGACCCTCATCGTCGACGGATAAGCGATCCGACGCTGCTCCTGATGCAACCATTCGCAGGTCGCTGCCATGAGCAGATCCGGCCGACGACTCATCGCCTCCACCAGCAGGGCCGCACGACCTGCCGTAGCGGCCGCTGCCCGCAAGGAGACCTCCGTGGGCAGCGCGGCCCGTGCCGCCGCCGTCGACAACTCCACATCAGGCACCAAGACCACCGGGACGACATCCTCGTGCACCGGGATCCGAGCCGTGGAGAAACCGATGCCGGAGGCACCTTCGGCCCACGAGACCGTCATCCCACCGAAGACGCTGGCCGAACTGTTGTCCGGATGGCCCTCGACCCGAGCCGCCATCTCGTTGACGAAATCGCGGTCCACCGGGAGCTCCCCCTCAGGGACCGATTCCGACGAGGCCACGTACAGCGCGCTCGCCAAGGTGAAACCGGTCACTGCCGCAGTGGCGGAACTACCCATCCCCCTGCTGTGCGGGATCCGGTTGAGACACGAGAGCTCCATCCCCGGTGCCGGGGAACAGCCCAGCTCGAGCAGACCCAAGGCGAGACAGCGGTACACCAGGTGCCGCTCGTCCACGGGCACCTGGTCTGCGCCCTCGCCGTCGACCCGGATGCGCAGGCCTTCGCCGCCTACCATGACCTCGGCCTCGTCCCAGACGCCCAGGGCGAGGCCGACCGAATCGAAGCCCGGACCCAGGTTCGCGCTGCTCGCCGGGACCCGGACCCGAACCCGCAGGCCGTCCAGAGAAGTCGTCACCGGATCAGAACTCGAGCCCCAGCGCACGGGCTGCGCTCACCGCATCCGCACCGACCCTGGTCGGAGTCACCTCAGAACCGTCGGCGCCACGCAATGCCCAGGACGGGTCCTTCAAACCGTGACCGGTCACGGTGCACACGACCGTCGCCCCGGAAGGGACCAAGCCCGCCGTGTGCATCTTGAGCAGCCCCGCGACGCTCGCCGCCGAGGCCGGCTCGACGAAGATGCCCTCGGTCGACGAGAGCAGACGGTGTGCCTCGAGGATCTCGGCATCGGTCACTGCGTCGATGAGGCCGTCGGAGGCGTCCCGGGCCTCCTCCGCCTGCTGCCAGCTCGCCGGATTACCGATCCGGATCGCCGTGGCGATGGTTTCCGGTTCGTCGACCGGGTGGCCGAGCACGATCGGAGCGGCCCCAGCGGCCTGGAAGCCCCACATCTTCGGCAGCCGGGTGGCCGGCCCCCCTGCAGCCGCCGCTCCCTGCGCACCAGGAGTGCCGCCGAGATATTCCTGGTAACCACGCCAATAGGCAGTGATATTGCCGGCATTCCCGACCGGCAGACAGTGAATATCCGGTGCATCGCCCAAGGCGTCGACGATTTCGAAGGATGCCGTCTTCTGCCCTTCGATCCGGGCAGGGTTGACCGAGTTCACCAATTCCACCGGGTAGGCCTCGGCAAGTTTGCGAGCCACCATCAGACAGTCGTCGAAGTTCCCCTCGACCTGCAACAAGGTGGCCCCGTGCGCGATCGCCTGCGAGAGCTTCCCCATCGCGATCTTGCCCTCAGGGACCAGAACTCCACAGGTCATGCCGGCCTTCATCGCATAGGCGGCTGCCGAGGCGCTCGTATTGCCGGTGGAAGCGCAGATGACGGCTTCGGCCCCATGCGCCGCAGCCATCGATATGGCCGTGGTCATCCCCCGGTCCTTGAAGGAACCGGTCGGGTTCATCCCTTCGAATTTCACCCACACCCGTGCCCCGACCTGCGCCGAGAGACGTTCCGCCTCGATCAGCGGGGTGCCACCCTCGCAGAGCGAGACGACCGGCGCACCGGAGAGCATCGGCAGTCTCTCGGCATATTCTCGAATGACGCCTCGCCACTGGTGAGCCATGTCAGTCCCCTTCCACGCGCATGACACTCGTCACGCCCCGGACGATGTCCAGCTCGGACAGTTCATCGACGGTCGCCGACAGGGCAGCATCTGCTGCCGTATGGGTCACGACCACCAACTGGGCTGCCGACCCCGGCAGCTCACGATCCGTCTCGTCGAGATCGTGCGGCGGGCAGGCCTCCTGCCGGACTTGCTGGATCGACACCCCGTGGGTCGCGAACACCGAGGCGATCTGGGCCAGCACACCGGGCAGGTCCGCGACCTCCAGATTGATGTAATACCGCGTAGCAGCGCTGCCCATCGGCAGCACAGCCAGGTCCGCGTAGGCAGATTCCTTCGGACCCAGCCCGCCGCCCACGCGATGGCGAGCCACGGCGACCACGTCACCCAGCACTGCCGAAGCCGTCGGGTCCCCGCCGGCCCCCGGCCCGTAGAACATGAGCTGGCCAGCTGCCGAAGCCTCGACGAAGACGGCGTTGAAGGCCTCACGGACACCGGCCAACGGGTGGTTGCGAGGCACCATGGCCGGATGCACACGGACGCTCACGCCCTGCGTGCCCTGCCCGTCGACCACACGTTCACAGATCGCCAACAGCTTGACGACACAATCCATCTCTGCGGCCGCGACCACGTCGGCAGCCGAGACCTCCGTGATGCCCTCCCGGTAGACGTCCCGACTGCTGACCCTGGTGTGGAAGGCCAAGGAGGCCAGGATCGCCGCCTTGGCCGCGGCGTCGAAACCCTCGACATCCGCCGTGGGGTCGGCCTCGGCGTACCCCAGGGCCTGGGCCTGCGCGACGGCTTCGGCAAAACCGGCCCCGGTGGCGTCCATCTTGTCCAGGACGTAGTTGGTCGTGCCGTTGACGATGCCGATGATCCGGGAGACGTCGTCCCCGGCCAGGGACTCCCGCAAGGGACGCAGCAGAGGAATGGCACCGGCGACGGCCGCCTCGAAGTACAGATCGACGCCGTACCTGGCCGCTGCCTCGTACAGCGCGGGGCCGTCCTCGGCCAGCAGGGCCTTGTTCGCCGTGACGACGCTGGCACCGTGTTCCATCGCGCGCAGGATCAGACTGCGCGCCGGTTCGATCCCGCCGATGACCTCGACGACGATATCCGCCCTGGTCACCAGCTCTTCCGCATCGGTGGTGAAAGCCTCGTCAGGAAGGAGGGTGTCGCTGCGGTCACGCCCCAACCGCCGGACGGCGACCCCTTCGATCCGGATCGGCCGACCGATCCGGGCCGCCAGGTCGTCGGCATTCTGCGTGAGCAGACGCGCCACGGACGAACCGACCACCCCGCACCCGAGCAGGGCGACGCGCAGAGGAACAACAGCGTTGTCGCTCAAGAGAATTCTCCTTACTGCTCTGATAGATGAAGCTGGTTCCCACACAGACCCCCGGCCCAGGGCGACGGCACAAGCGATACTCCGCCGCCCCGACGAGAAAGATCAGGCGTCGACGTCCAGACCCAGGATGTCCTCGACCGTCTCCCGACGTACGATCACCCGCGCCTCGGCCACACCCTCGGCGCCCCGCCGGACTGCGACCACCGGCGGACGCGGCACGTGGTTGTACTGGCTCGACAACGCCCGGCAGTAGGCCCCGGTGCCCGGGACCGCCAACAGATCACCCGGCCGTACATCCTGCGGGAGATATTCGTCCATCACGACGATATCGCCCGACTCACAGTGTTTCCCGACCACCCGACTGATCATCGGCGGAGCATCGCTACGCCGATTCGCCAAGGTCACCGAGTAGTCCGCCCCGTAGAGCGCGGTACGGGCGTTGTCGCTCATCCCACCGTCGACCGAGACATAGGCCCGACGCGCACCATGGTCGAGATGAACCTCCTTGACCGTGCCGACCTCGTAGACGGTGAAAGCCGACGGCCCGGCAATGGCCCGTCCCGGTTCGATCGACACGGCGGGAACATCGATGCCCTCGACCGCGCACTCCCGGACGATGATCCGCGCCAACTGTGAGCCCAGCTCCGCCGCCGACAACGGTGTGTTCTCCGAGGTGTAGGCGATACCGAAACCACCACCGAGATCCAGTTCGGGCATCACATGACCCGATTCCCGGGCGATCTGCGCATGCAGGGACAACACCCGCCGTGCCGCCACCTCGAAGCCAGAGGTGTCGAAGATCTGCGAACCGATGTGGCTGTGCAACCCGAGTAGATTCAGTTCCGGGTGCGCCAGCACCGCTTCGGCCGCCTTCATCGCCTGGCCACCGGCGATAGAGAAACCGAACTTCTGGTCTTCGTGCGCCGTGGCGATGAACTCGTGGGTGTGCGCCTCCACCCCGGCGGTCACCCGCAACATCACCGGGGCCACGACACCCAGACGGGCCGCGACCGCCGTGACCCGCTCGATCTCGTCGAAGCTGTCCATCACGATACGGCCGATGCCGTACCGCAACCCGGCCTCGATCTCGGCTACGGACTTGTTGTTGCCATGCATCTCCAGGCGTTCCCCGGGGAAGCCCACCCGTTGGGCCACCGCCAGTTCACCGCCGGAACAGACGTCCAGACCCAGGCCTTCTTCCATGACCCACCGGGCCACCTGGGTACACAGGAAGGCCTTGCCCGCGTAGTAGACCTTCAGCCCACCGCATCCCGCGAAAGATGCACCGAAGTCGTCACGGAAAGACCTCGCCCGGGCGCGGAAGTCGGCCTCGTCCACGACATAGGCCGGAGTCCCGTGCTCAGCCACCAGATCGGTGATCCGCATCCCCGCCACGGTGAGGACACCGTCGGTGTCCTTGTCGACGCCTGACGACCAGAGCTGGGGCAACAGGACGTTGACATCCGTGGGGTGCGGGAGCCACTGCGGTGCCGCACCGTAACCGTCAGAGTGGAGTGCCCCTGCCTCGTGCGCGCGCATCACACCGTCCTTCAGAGTTTCTCGGGCGCGGAGACGCCGAGCAGGTCGAGTCCGTTGGCGAGCACCTGGCGGGTGGCGTCGTTGAGCCACAGCCGGGTGCGGTGCAGGTCGGTGACCTCCTCGAGGACGCCGTCGCGCTGAGCCGGACGTACCCGGCACTCGTCGTACCACTTGTGGTACTTCGCAGCCAGGTCTTCCAGGTAACGGGCGACCCGGTGCGGCTCGCGCAGAGCGGCGGCCTGGGCCACCACGCGGGGGTAGTCGCCGAGGATCGCCAGGAGGGCCGACTCGGTCTCGTGGGTGAGGGTCTCCGGGCAGAAGGCGTCCTGGCGGTGCACCCCGTCCAAGGCGGCCAACCGGGCGACATTGCAGGTGCGGGCGTGGGCGTACTGCACGTAGAAGACCGGGTTGTCATTGGACCGTTGCACCAGCAGGTCCAGATCGATGTCGATATTCGAGTCCATCGAGTACCGGGAGATCTGGTATCGCGCGGCGTCGACACCGACGGCGTCGACCAGGTCCTCCATGACCACGACGGTGCCGGCACGTTTACTCATACGGACCGGTTGTCCGTCCTTGACGAGGTTGACCATCTGCCCGATGAGGATGACCAGGTTCTCCCACGGCGTGTCGCCGAAGGCCGCGCACATCGCCATCATCCGACCCACGTAGCCGTGGTGGTCCGCGCCGAGGATGAGGATCTCCATGTCGGCGCCGCGTTCGCGCTTGTCCAGGTAGTAGGCGATGTCACCGGCCAGGTAGGCGGCCTCGCCGTCGGACTTGATGATGACGCGGTCCTTGTCGTCACCGAAGTCCGTGGTCTTCAGCCAGAGCGCGCCGTCCCGCTGTTCGGTACGGCCCAGCTCGGTCAGCCGGCCGATCGCACGGTCGACGGAGCCGTTCTCGTGCAGGGAGTTCTCGTGGAAGTAGACGTCGAAGTCGACACCGAAGTTGTGCAGGCTCTTCTTGATCTGCTCGAACATCATGTCGACGCCGCGGGAGCGGAAGGTCTCCTGCGCCTGCGCGGCGTCCTGGTCCAGGACGCCTGGTTCCTGCGCGACGACCGCTGCGGCGATATCGGAGATGTAGGCACCTGCGTAGCCGTCCTCGGGTGCTTCCTCGCCCTTGGCCGCGGCGAGCAGGCTCCGCGCGAACCGGTCGATCTGCGCCCCGTGGTCATTGAAGTAGTACTCGCGGGTCACCGATGCGCCCGCGGCTTCCAGGACCCGGGCCAGTGCGTCACCGACGGCCGCCCAGCGGGTGCCGCCCAGGTGGATCGGTCCGGTGGGATTCGCGGAGACGAACTCCAGGTTGACGTTCTTCCCGGCCAGGGCGTCACCGCGACCGTAGGACCTTCCCGCCTGGACGATGGTGCGGGCCAGTTCGCCGGCGCTGGCAGCGTCCAGGACGATGTTCAGGAAGCCGGGGCCCGCGATGTCGACCCGGGACACCCCGGGCTGCGACTGGAGGCGGGTGGCCAGGGCCGTGGCGAGCTCGCGGGGGTTCTGGCCTGCTTTCTTGGCCAGCTGCATCGCGATATTCGTCGACCAGTCCCCGTGGTCCCTGTTCCGGGGTCGCTCGACACGGACGGCGGCGGGCACCGCCTCGGGAGCCAAGGGGATGTCGCCTGCGGCGACGGCGTCGCGCAAGCAGCTGGTGATGGTCTGGGCGAGCTCGTCGGGTGTCACCCCGACATACTACGAAGTCAGCTTGCGGAACAAGTTTTCCGTCCGTACTGCGGGAGCCTCGGCTCGAGCAGGGCGACCACCCGCCGGTATACGACAGGCCCGGCGATGAGAGCTGCACCGGAGGGCGCCTTCCCACCTGCCGGTTCCCTTCTTGGGCGTTCGAGCTGGTAACGTTCTCCTGTCACTCGTCATACGGACGACGACATATGAGTGAGCCCCCGTAGCTCAGGGGATAGAGCACCGCCCTCCGGAGGCGGGAGCGCAGGTTCGAATCCTGCCGGGGGCACTCGATGGAGCGAAGGGGCGAGACCGAATCGGTCTCGCCCCTTACTCATGTCCCCGGCCTTCAGGACTATGTCGCGTCGTCACCCGTAACCGGACCGGAGTCCCTTTATCTCCTGCCCCGGGACGACGATGAGCCAGGTGGCTATATGAAGGATCAGACACCCGTGCGACTCTGTGACAGCACATAAGCCGGGAAGGACGGTAAATGACCACGCCAGCACGCAAGCCTGTCTACGACCATGTGCCCGAAAAGGTCGAGACATATGCCTTGCGCCGATTCTTCGCCTTGGATCTCATCGAGAACCTGTTCTTCGGTGTCACCACATTCCTGACCTTCGTCTTCGCCTTCCTCCTGCTCAGGCAGGGGTTGACCCGATGGGTCTCCATCGCCTACCTGCTGGTCTTCTGGGCCGTGCTCGCCTACCTGGCACTGCCACGCCTGCACCGCGTCCTGACCACCCTCTACGTCCCCGACTACTTCATCGGACGCAGCCGGACCAGCGACGGGCTCCTCGGAGACCCCGTCAACCTCGCACTACGGGGCAGCGCCGAACAGATCCACGAAGCCATGACCCGCGCAGGATGGGTCCTCGCCGACCCGGTCAACCTGGCCTCCAGCGCACGGATCGTCACCGCATCGATCACCCGGAAGAGCTACCCAGAAGCGCCCGTCAGCCCACTGATGCTCTTCGGCTCCATGCAGGAGTTCGCCTACCAGCAGGAAGTCGAAGGCAACCCCGCGCAAAGACACCACGTCCGCTTCTGGCCCGCCCCCGAAGGCTGGCTCCTCCCCGGTGGCCACCATGTCGACTGGCTCGCCGCAGGCACCTACGACCGATCGGTCGGCTTCTCGCTGTTCACCTTGCAGGTCACCCACAAGATCGACCGCGACATCGACATCGAACGCGACTACATCGTCGACTCGATCGTCTACGCCGTCCCCGAAGCCACCGTCGACATCATCGAGGACTTCTCCACCGGTTACCACTGCCGCAACGGCGGCGGCGACGCCGTCACCACCGACGGCGACCTGCCCATCGTTCAGCTGGGAGATCTCGTCGTCCCCGGCCCGACGCCCGCCGTCGACCTGAACACCGAATACGGCTACACCACGGCCATCCCGACCAATACCACCCGGGCCGAAGCCAAGAAGAACCGTCATGACCAGCTGCTGACCGAAGTGGGACGGCGCCCGTTCTCCATCGTCATCGCCGGCATCATGACCCTGCTCTCCCTGCTCGGGTCGGTCATCACCGCAGTCATCGACATCAGCAACTTCGACGCCATCAGCGAAGGGCTCTCCCCCGACGAAGAAGGAACCGCCCAGATCATCCTGACGGCCATCGTCATCGGGACCTACCTGATCATGGGCTCGTTGGCCTGGTCGACCTTCCGCGGGAGCAAGACCGCGCGACTCTTCATGCTCGCGCTGCTCTGCCTCTCCCTGGTCGGACAGCTCCTCCAGGCCTTCTATGGCGAACGACCCAACTGGGTCACCATCTCACCGATGAGCCTCGACCTGGCCACCATCTACGCGCTGACCAGCCTCTCCGCCCGACAATGGACGAGCAAGTCCGGACCGGGGAGCCTCGCCGCAGCGCCGAGCTGACCCTCTCCGTTCGTACACGTGGTGCGGGGCCGATGGGATATCCCATCGGCCCCGCGCCACATCGACCAGCGGTCAGATCGAATCCAACGACCGTCCCTTCGTCTCCTTCGCGCACAAGTAGATACACGACCCGATGACCAGGAGCACCGCGAAGAGGAAGAACGCCGGCGGCACCGCGTCCACCGTGACATTCTGCTTGTTCATGTCGCCGCCCACGATCACGCCCATGAGCCCGGGGCCCACGACCTTCGCCATCGCTCCCAACCCGTAGCCCAACCCCAGGCCCGTCGAACGGGCCTCATTGGGGAACTGCTCGGCGCCGAAAGCGTTCAGGATGCCGAAGGCCCCGTCACCGAAGCCCATGATGATCAACACGCCGATGAAGAAGACCGTGCCGGACGTGGACGTCGCGGCGACCACCGCGCCCACCGCACCCAACATCCCGAAGGAGAACATCGTCCACCGGCGACCGATCCGGTCGGCCAGCCAGGCCGAGGCCAGACGGCCCAGAAGGTCGGCGAGGGAAACCCCCATGAACAGGTAGCCGACCGTGGCAGCCGCGTAACCGTAACCCTCCTTCAGCAAGGTCTGTCCCCAGGACTGCACCGTGAACGAACCCAGGATGAAACAGAACGACCCGAGCGTGACGATCACCAGCGGACGCAGGTGCTTGCGGATCACCTGCCCGTAAGACATGCCCTCGTCGACCTTCGCCTCCGGCAGGGCGCCCACCTCGGACACCGGGATCTCCAAGGCCCAGGCCAACGACTCACGCGCCTCGTCCGTACGACCCTGCAGCTGCAGATAACGCGGGGACTCCGGCACCTTCGCCAACCAGGCGAGCAGGAAGATCGGGATCGCACCCAGGGCGATCAGACCACGCCATCCGATGATGTCACCCAACCAGGCCTGCGCCATCGAACCCAGGAAGAGACCCAACGGGATGAACACCGAGGCGAGGCCCGAGAGCAGACCGCGCTGAGCCGCCGGGACGAATTCCTGGACATAAGGGATCGACGTGATGTTCAACCCCCCGACGCCGATCCCCACACCGATACGCAGGATCGCCAACAAGATCCACCCACGGTCTGGCGTAAACACCGACAGCGCGGTGAAACCGACGAAAAGAATCACACACCATTTGAAGGATTGCTTACGACCGATCATGTCGGCCAGGCGTCCCCACATGATGGCGCCCACCACGGTTCCCAAACCGGAACAAGCCAGGATCACGCCGGATTCCAAACCGGTCAGATGCCACGGCTTGACCAGGTAAGAAATGACGAACCCGATCAGGAACATATCGAAGAACTCGGCGATATTGCCGGTGATGGCCAGACCGATCAACGACCGCTGGTTACGCGTCAGTGGATGAGCATCTATCTGTTCCAGCGCCGTCATCGGCGTCGGCTGAGTAGCCGTCATGACAGGGGTCACTTTCTTCACATCGTTGTGGGAAATAGCGCGGCCGCACGACCCGGAGCCGCGAAGGACGAACCGATACGGCCGACCCCGGAGTCAGGACAGGAACAGGACCTGCCACCGGCTCCGGGGTGACGGCGGCGCCCGGACAACGCCGACCGTCCCGCCGCAGAGGGTTTCGCCCCGAGGGGACAACACGTGCCGCAGGATCAGCGCACGATGTCCGTCGTCGTGGGGATCGCCAGCTCGGTAGCCGAGACATGGGTCAGATCGCCGTGATGGGTCAACGCGAACTTCGAAGTACGCAGGCCGTAACCAATACCGGCCTTCACCTCGCCGTCCAGGTACCCGTGCAGACAACCGGCCACGAAGGAATCCCCCGCGCCGGGTCGGTCGATCACCGGCACCGGTTGCACCTCGTAGACGTCCTGGCCCTCGGCCCCGCAGTAATAGACACCCGCGGTCGCATCGGTCGACACCACGTGACGGACACCGCTCCACTCGTGCAAGCGGCGGTTCACCGTCGGCCCGTCACCGTCGATCCCGAACACCTTCGTGCCGTCGGCCCGGGAACAGAACAGGATCGAAACCTTGTCCAACAACGGTTCCAGCACCGACCGGGCCTGCTCAGGACTCCACAACAGGCTGCGATAGTTCACGTCCAGAGCCACATCGACCCCGCGGGCAGCGGCCTGCTCCACCGCATGAGTGACCACGGCAGCGGTCTGCTCGGTCAACGACGCCGTGATCCCGGTGACGAAGAGCACCCGGGTGTCCAGCAGACCGTCCCAGTCGAAGGTCTCCGGAGTGATCTCCCGGAACTTGGTGTGCAACCGGTCGTAGGTCACCCGAGCCGGCATCGGCGGATCACCGGGCTCCATGAAGTACAACGCGATCCGCTCGTCACCGGTGCGGATGACATGGGACAGGTCGACCCCGACGGAGCGGTACTCCCCCATCACCCGAGTGCCCAGATCGGTCGTCGGGATCACCGACGCCCAGGTCGTCCGGCGGGAGAGCTGCGCCAGCAGACCGGCGACGTTGGCCTCCGACCCGGCCGCCGTCATCCGTAGCTGGGTCGCCGTACTCAACCGGTCGCCCTTGCCGACGGTCAGCCTGATCTGCCCCTCACCGAAAGTGGCCAGGTCGTAGGTCGTCATCGTGTCACGCCCTTGCTCGCGTTCGCGGTGCCATAACGGTTCTGGTAGCGGTCCCAGTTCGCTTCGATCTCCTCGTCGGGCAACCGGGTCACCGCGCCGAGACCGCGCGCGATCGCCACGGTCGCCGCGACATCCTCGACCATGACGGCAGCTTGCAGGGCCTTGTCGATGTTACGCCCGACGGTGAACACACCGTGTTGGCGCATCACGATGGCCGGCGAGCGCCCGATGGACCGCACGATCTCGGCGCCGATCTCGTCCCCACCGATCGCGGCATAACCGCCACAGGGGATGTCACCGCCGAACTCGTCGGCGATGGCCGTCAGACAACACGGAATCGACTCGCCCACGGCAGCGAAGGCCGTGGCGTAGCGCGAATGGGTGTGCACGATCGACATGACGTCCGGGCGGGCCCGGTACACCGCGAGATGGGAAGCCGTGTCCGAACTGGGCCCGCGGTCCCCGGCGACCACCCGGCCGTCGAGATCCACGACCACCATGTCGGTGGGTTTCATGTCGTCGTAGAGCATCCCGGACGGTTTGATCGCCACCAGGCCCGTCTGCGGGTCGCGTGCCGACAGGTTGCCGCCGGTCCAGGCCACCAACCCGTGCCTGGGCAGTTCGAGATTGCCCCGACAGACCTCCTCGCAGAGGCGGACGACCGAAGCAGGGAGCTCCTGACCGGCCGGGACACGGGTCGTGGAGACGACGATCCCGGCAGCGGCGAGCTTGCCTTCGATGAACTCCCGAGCGGAGACCGCCCGCTCGAGCCCGCCCTCGGCGTCGTCATTCCACATCTCGATCATCATCCGGCCCGACCAGCCCTGCCGGGCCAGCTCGGCGAAGGCCACGTCCCAGTCGACGATCCCCCCGCCCATCGGCACCCGACGCGGCTCCCCGCGCCGGACGTCCTTGACATGGATCGCCAGCATGCGGCCCTCGCCACGAGCCAGTTCGGCCTCCATCGGCAGCCCCTGCTCGGCGATATTGCCCACGTCCGGGTACAGCTGCAACCACGGCGAATCGATCTGCTCGACCACCGCGAGCGCTTCGGAGACCGAGTCGACGTCGTGTCCGTCGACATTCTCGATGCCCAGGAGGATCCCCCTGCGGGCGGCATGTTCGGCGCCCTTGCGGAGGCAGTCGACGTAGAACTCGCGGGCCCGGGGGTGGGCCTTCTCGTAGTAGTTGTAGTAGCCGGCGACCTGCACGACGGGGATGCCGAGGTCGGCGGCCAGGTCGATCCCCTGGAAGAGCACCGTGCGGGCTTCCTCCCGGACGGCGGGGTCGCTGCTTCCCGGGGCAACCTTGCGGTGCAGGGAAAGGCACAATCCGCCCAGGGCGATCCCGGCGCGGGCGGCGGCCTGGCGTACGGCCACCCGTTCGGCGGTGGTCCAGTTCAGCCGGGCGGCTCGCTCGGTGCTCTCGTCGACGGACAGGTCGATGAAGGCGAAACCGCCCCGGGCGACCTGGTCGAAGAGGTCGTCGTAGGAGCCGTTGAAGCACAGCGCCTTCTCGTAGATGCCGAGTTCGACACAGGGCACCGCTGCGGAACGTTCGTCGACGGGCAGTTCGGTGACGGCGGTGAGTGCGCTCATCCGGCCCACACCCTGGTCATCTCGTCCTTGAGTGCGCGAGCGGCAGCGAGCGGGTCGGCCGCGCCGACGACGGAACGCCCGGCGATGACGATGCCGACCGGATGCCCGGCGAAGGTGGCCAGGTCGGCGGCGGTGATGCCGCCGGTGATGGTGACGGTGAATCCCAGCTCGGCGAGCTCGTCGACCCGGGCGAGATCATCCGCTCCCCAGGAGAGATCCCCGGAGGCCTCCCGGTCCCGGGACCGCTTGACGATGACATGGTCGACGCCGAGTTCCAGCCAGGTGCGTGCCCGCTGGGGGTCGTACCATTCGTCGGCGAGCTCGACCTGGACCTCGCCGCCGTGATCTCGGGTGACGGCGACGACCTGGCGTACGGTCTCCAGGCTGGCGCCGGCCACGACCGACACCAGCGAGGCGCCGGCTTCGAAAGCCATCGTGGCGAGGATGCGGCCGGCTTCGGCGATCCTGATGTCGGCCAGGACGGGCTTGTCGGGGAAGGCTGCTCGGATGGCGCGCACCGCGGACATGCCTTCGGCCAGGCAGAGCACCGTCCCGACCTCGATGACGTCGATCGCGGGGGCGGCCAGCTGCAAAGGTCGCAGCGCGCTGGGCAGATCCGGGGTGTCGAGCGCGATCTGCAACCTCGGGGAGGTCACTGCTGTTTCCCGTCGGCGAAGGCGAAGAACTCGCGGGCGTTGCCGACCAGGAGGTCCTGGACGTAGGCGCGGTCGACGCCTTCGTCGATGAGCCGGGGCGCGAAGACGGCCGGGTCGAAGTCGATGCCGGTGACCGAGCCGTAGACCTTCTGGTAGGACGCCTTGCCGGAGTCGGTGCCCAGCAGGATCTGCTTGCCGAAGCCGTCGGCCTCGAACGAACGCACCAGGTTGACGCGGTGGTGGTCGGGCAGGTACTTGATCCGGTTGGTGCCGTCGAGCTCGAGGTAGCAGCCGAGTTTCATGATCTGCTCGAGGTACCAGACGTCGGCATTGCGCTGGACGTGCCCGATGGCGGTCTTCTCCGGGATGGCACCCAGCCCGAGGAGGAAATGGGCCTGCTCGAGGGCGGCGGTCCCTGCGGTGGTGTGGGTGTTGATCGGGCAGCCGGTCTCCTTGTGGGCGATGACGACCGCTTCACCGGTCTTCTTCTCCCAGTCGGTGATCTTCCCGTAGGCGGTCGCCCACTTCAGGACGCCGGCCTTGGAGGTGTGGCGCTTCACCAGGGGGCCCATGTAGTCGTACTCGTCGACGCCCTCGCAGATGTCGGCGATGAGCAGATCGGCGATCTGGTTCACGGTGTACTGGTGCACCCAGGTGGTGTGGACCTCGAGGTAGACCTTCTGCTGGTGGAACCCGGAGGCCACGATCACCTGCAGGTCGTCGACCTTGTCATCGACCTCGTTGAGCTTGGTGATGGACCGGCCGCAGGCTGCCGGGCACATGTCGACGACGGTGCCTCCGGTGGACCAGTTCTTGCTGGCCTCGACGAAGTAGGTGGCTTCCTGCGCCGCCTTGTCGACGTCGTCGAGCATGTGATCGCCGTCGATGTAGACCTCGCCTGCGCCGACCCGGATGAGGTGGTCGTGGGCGTTGACCACGCCGAGGGTCGAAGGGTCGACGTCACCTTTGATGGTGCGGACGAATGACATATGCCGTCACTCCTTTGTGCCGGGGCCCCCGAGAGATGTGGCCCGCCTGCCCAAGGTGTACGCCCGGGAACACAGGTCGACACAATGTGTACGAGCACATCTGTGCAGATTGAACGGAGAAAGGCCCGGATAAGTGCTGACGAATACCCTGTTCACAAGCCGTAAGGAGAACCTGTCCTCCTTCTAAAAAGCACATTCGTGCACACTTGGACCGTGCAGGAAGGCCGTGAACATCTCTCCCTGCTCGCCCAGGTGTCCCGTTGGTACTACCTGGACGGGCTCAGCCAGGACGAGATCGGGAAGAAGGTCTGTCTCTCCCGGTCCCGCATCTCCCGGCTGCTCTCCGAAGCCCGGCGACGCAAGATCGTCCGGTTCGTCATCGGACACCCGCTCGAACGCGCCATGGCCCTGGAAGAATCCTTGTGCTCCCGGTTTGGACTACGCGACGCCCGGGTCGCCCAGTGCGGCGAAGGCATGAGCCCGCTCACCGCCGTCGCCACCACCGCGGCAGAGGTCCTCGTCGACCTCTGCCGACAGGCCACCGTCCTGGCCACCTCCTCGGGGACGACCTTGAGCGCCGTGGTCGAACAGCTGCCCCACCAGACACTCCACGACCTCTGCGTCGTCCAGATGATCGGCGCACTGTCGAAGGACAGCCCGGTCACCGACTCACCGGATGTCACCCGGCGCATCGCCGAACGCTTCGGCGCCACCTACCGCCTGATGCCGGCGCCACTCCTCGTCGGCTCGCCCCGACTCGCCCAAGCCCTGCGCAGGGAAGAATCGGTGGCCAATGCGCTGGCGCTCGCTTCCCACGCCGATGTCGCGATCGTCGGAATCGGCGCACTCGACCGCGCCGGCATCTCCGGGCCGATCTTCCAAGGCTGGCTGACCCCCGCCGAATGCGACTACCTGGCAGGCCTGGGCGCCGTCGGTCACATCTCCGGACACCACTTCGACGCGAACGGCCGCCACATCCACGCCACCCTGTGCGAACGGGTGATGGCGGTCCCCCTGGACCGGCTACGGTCCATCGACCAGGTCGTCGCCGTCGCCGCCGGAACCGAGAAGGCCCGCGCGATCCAAGGCGCACTCCGAGGCGGCTACGTCGACCTCCTCGTCACCGACACGGTCACCGCCCAAGCCGTCCTCGCCCTGCCCTGACCACCGGGAGCACCCTCCGGCAAGGCGCCCTCACACCGGACTCACCGCCGGGTCGAATCGGTGACCTCCCCCACCAGCTCCTCCAGGACGTCCTCCAGGAAGACCACCCCGTTCACCCCGCCCCCGGCGTCCACCACCCTGGCCAGATGCGCTCCGCTGAGCTGCATACTCACCAGGACGTCCTGGATCTCGTCCTCCGGGGACACCGTCGCCAACGGCCGCACCCGCTTCCACGGCAGAGCCTGCACCCGTTCCTCCTCGTCGGCGTAGAGCACATCCTTCAGATGCACGTAACCGGCGAGGTCACCGGACGGATCCGTGATCGGCACCCGGCTGAACCCTTGCTTCGCCACGATCCGCTCCACGTCCTCAGGGGTGCATCCGCGCGGCAGGGTCACCAGATCGGCCCGTGGAACGGCCACATCTGCAGCGACACGATCACCGAAAGCCAACACCCGTCGTGCCAGACCGTGCTGATCGACGCCGAGAAGCCCCTCCTTCGCCGACTCCACGACGATACGGTCGACCTCTTCGGCCGTGTACGCGCTGCTCACCTCATCCTGAGGTTCCACACCCAAGGCACGGACCAGCGACTTCGCCACCCACTCGAGCACCCGGATCACCGGCCCCAGGGCTCGGGTGACGTACAACAGCGCAGGGGCCAACCACAGGGCCGCCCGATCCGGTCCGGCGATGGCCAGATTCTTGGGCACCATCTCCCCCACCACCACATGGAAGTACGCCACGATCAACAAGGCCGCAGACAGACCCACCAGATGAGAGGCACCCTCGGGCAGACCCGTCCGCGCGATCCACGGAGCGATCAGATGATGGATGGCATCCTCGGCCAAGGCCCCCAACAGCAGCGAACAGACCGTGATCCCCAACTGGGCACAGGCCAACAGACTGGCCACATGCTCCAAGGCCACCAACGCCAGCTGAGCCGACCTGCGCCCGCCCTGGGCCAGCGGCTCCAACTGGCTCCGCCGAGCCGTCATCACCGCGAACTCCGCCCCCACGAAGAATGCGTTCCCCATCAGGAGCAGCACCGAGACCACCAAGGCCGCCCCCGGGCTCACCCGTGGCCTCCGATCTCCCGCGGCAACCGTCCCTCGTCGAGCTGCTGGACGACCGGATCCACCGGCAGCAGACGCACCCGTTCCACCCGGCGGGCGTCCATCCCCTCCACCAGGACCCGCCAACCCACGATCTCCACCTCGTCACCCACCGCAGGAATCCGGCCCAGCACCGCCATCATGAACCCGCCCACCGTCTCGTAGGACGCGCCCTCCGGCAGATCGGCACCCACCCGTTCCCGGACCTCGTCCACCCGCCACGCACCGGGCACCGTCCAACGCCCCCGGACATCGCGTCGGGCCGAGGTCAGCTGCCGGTCGTGCTCGTCGGCGACCTCCCCGACCAGCTCCTCGACCACGTCCTCCAAGGTCACCACCCCGGAAGTACCCCCGTACTCGTCGACCACCATCGCGAACTGGTGCCCGCCCCCGCGCAACAACCCCAGCAACGGTTCCAACCCGATCGTCTCCGGCACCAGCACCGGAGGTGTCATCAGACCCGACACCGGCACCGAAGCCCGCCGCCCGTGCGGCACCGCCACCGCCTGTTTCACATGCACCATGCCGTCCACGTCGTCCCAGTCGTCGCCGAGCACCGGAAAACGGGAATGACCGGTCCGACGCGCGAGCGAGAGCACGTCCGCCGCCGAATCCGTACGTTCCACCGCCACACAACGCACCCGCGGTGTCATCACGTCCGCCGCCGTCCGCGAACCGAAATCCAACGACCTGGTCACCCGGGTGGCCAGATCTTCGTCCAAGGTGCCGACCTGCGCGCTCCTGCGTACGATCGACGCCAGCTCCTGCGGGGTACGCGCCCCGGAGAGCTCCTCCTGCGGGCGCACCCCGAAGGACTCGAGCACCGCATTGGCCGAGCCGTTGAGCACCACGATGAGCGGCCGCACCGCCACGGTGAAGACCCGGACCGGTACCGCCACCACCTTCGCCGTCGCCAACGGGACGGAGATACCCAGGAACTGCGGCACCAACTCCCCGACGACCATGGAGAACAAGGTCGCCACCACCAGGGCACCCCCGGAGGCCACCGCCGACGCGCTCTCCGCCGGAACACCCGCCGCAGTGACCGGGCCGGTCAACAAGGCCCCCACCGACGGCGTCGCGATGTACCCCAACGCCAGAGTCGTCAGGGTGATCCCCACCTGGGCCCCGGACAACTGGGTGGACAAGGTCGCCAACGACGGCAGGACCGCATGCGCCCCGGCATCCCCGCTCTCGGCCGCACCGTGCACGCTGGACCGATCGAGCGCGACCAGGGAGAACTCCGCCGCGACGAAGACGGCCGTCCCCAGGGTCAACAGGATGCCCACACCGACGAGCAACCATTCGGTCATAGTGGCCGCCATCCTAATCCGCCACAAAGCGGACATGGCGGAAGGACATGTCCCGATCGGTGGGATCGACCGTGGAACGACCCCGTTCGCCTTCTTCCGGAACCGCACCAGCCGCCCACCGCGGGGTAGCCTGGCACCGGCGGACCAGCGATGTCGTCGGGTGGTCCGTCATGTGTCCTGGCCGTCACCGGCGACAGACGAAAGAGGCGAGTCCGCCGTGGCAGAATTGCCCGCTCCGAACGATCCCACCGCCAGCTTCGGGCCCAACCAGTGGCTCGTCGACGAGCTCTACGAGCAGTACCTGCAGGACAAGGAATCCGTCGACAAAGCGTGGTGGCCGTTCTTCGACGGGTACGCCCCTCGCCGGGAGAGCAGCCCCCCGGCCGCTCCGGCCGCTCCGGCCGCCCCGGCCGCCACCGCGGCACCTGCTCCAGAGCCCACCCCTCCCACGGCGAGCACGGACGGCCAGGCCGCGCCCCGGAACGAAACGGGTGCGCGAACCTCCGAGAGTACGGTCAGGCCACCCGCGGACACCGCGGCCCGGACCGGGTCCCCCGAGAAGAAGTCCCCGGAGAAGACGGAGAAGAAAACCGAACCGGAGCCGGACACCGCGACGACCCGCCAGGCCCCCGCACAACAGAAGGAACCGACACCGCCTGCGATGCCGATGGGAAAGACCCCGACCCCCCGGGACACCCCACAAGTGAGTCCCCCTCAGGTGCAGGACGCCGAAGAAGTCAAGGCGATCAAGGGCCCCGCGGCCCGCATCGTGACGAACATGGACGCCTCCCTGCAGGTGCCCACCGCGACCAGTGTCCGCGCCGTCCCGGCGAAACTGATGATCGACAACCGCATCCAGATCAATCAGCATCTGCAACGCACCCGCGGCGGGAAAATCAGCTTCACCCACCTCATCGGGTACGCGATCGTGAAGGCGCTCGCCGAGCTTCCCGACATGAACTGCAGCTACCGGGTGGACGAGAAGGGCAAACCACAGCTGGTCCGACCGGCCCATGTCAATTTCGGGTTGGCGATCGACCTTCCGCGCCCTGATGGCACCCGCAGCCTGGTGGTGCCGTCGATCAAAGCCGCCGAGAGGATGGATTTCTTCCAGTTCTGGAATGCCTACGAGGAACTGGTCCGCAAGGCTCGGGGCAACAAGCTGACGGTCGACGACTTCGTCGGGACGACCATCTCGTTGACCAACCCCGGAGGGATCGGCACCGTACAGTCGGTGCCCCGACTGATGCAGGGTCAGGGGTGCATCATCGGCGCCGGTGCGCTCGACTACCCGGCGGAATGGCAGGGCGCGAGCCTGGAGACCGTCGCCCGGCAGGGGATCAGCAAGATCATCACGCTGACCAGCACCTACGACCACCGCATCATCCAGGGCGCCGCGTCGGGCGACTTCCTGCGGATCATCCACCGGTTGTTGCTCGGCGAGGACGGTTTCTACGACGAGATCTACCGCAGCCTGCGCATCCCGTACGAGCCGGTGCGGTGGAAGCGCGACCTGGTGGCCAGCCACGAGGACGACCTGTCCAAGGCGGCCCGGGTGCAGCAGCTGATCCATGCCTACCGGGTCCGGGGCCACCTGTTGGCCGACACCGACCCGTTGGAGTACCGGATGCGACAGCACGACGATGTCGCTCTGGAGACCTACGGACTGACCCTGTGGGATCTGGACCGGGAGGTCGCCACCGGTGGTTTCGGCGGTTCCGAACGGGCCACGCTCCGGGCGATCCTGGACGTCCTGCGGGACAGCTACTGCCGCACCGTCGGCGTGGAGTACATGCACATCCAGGACCCTGACCAGCGGTTGTGGATGCAGCAGAAGATCGAGGTCAAAGCGGAGAAGGTCGGCAGGGACGAGCAGATGCGCATCCTGCGTCGGCTCAATGCCGCCGAGGCCTTCGAGACCTTCCTGCAGACGAAGTACGTCGGACAGAAACGGTTCAGCCTCGAGGGCGGCGAGTCGGTGATCGCGCTGCTCGACCGGGTGCTGTGCCGCGCTGCCGAGGACGGCATGGACGAGGTGTGCATCGGCATGCCGCACCGTGGTCGGCTCAACGTGCTGGCCAATATCGCCGGTAAGAGCTACGCGCAGATCTTCCGTGAGTTCGAGGGCACGCAGGATCCGCGGAGCGTCCAGGGATCGGGCGATGTGAAGTACCACCTGGGCACCGAAGGCGTCTTCGAGTCCGAGGACGGGAAGACCACGAAGGTCTACCTGGCGGCGAACCCCAGCCACCTGGAAGCGGTGAACCCGGTACTGGAAGGCATCGTGCGGGCCAAGCAGGACCGGTTGGACAGGCACGGTGAGGAGTTCACGGTCCTGCCGTTGCTCCTGCACGGTGATGCGGCCTTCGCCGGTCAGGGCGTCGTCCTGGAGACCTTGCAGCTGAGCCAGTTGCGGGGTTATCGCACCGGCGGGACCGTGCACGTCGTGGTCAACAACCAGGTGGGTTTCACCACTGCGCCGACGAGTTCACGAAGCTCGGTGTACTCCACCGACCTGGCCCGGACGATCCAGGCCCCGATCTTCCATGTCAACGGGGACGATCCCGAGGCCTGTGTGCGGGTGGCGGAGCTGGCCTACGAGTTCCGTCAGAAGTTCGCCAAGGACGTCGTCATCGACCTGATCTGCTATCGACGCCGTGGACACAACGAGGGCGACGACCCCTCGATGACGCAACCGTTGATGTACAAGCTCATCGAGGCCAAGCGCAGCGTCCGTAAGCTGTACACCGAGGCACTGGTCGGACGCGGTGACATCACTCTCGAGGACGCTCAGACCGCATTGCAGGACTACCAGGGCCGTCTGGAACAGGTCTTCCTGGAGACCAAGGAAGCCGCCAAGGCCAAACCGGTGGCACCTGCAGTGGGTGCGACCACCGAGATCGACGGCCTGGAACGGCCCGAGGCCCAGGTCGAGGACGAAGTACGCGCGCACCGCAGCCATTCCACCGCGATCAGCACGGAGTTGCTGCACAAGATCGGTGACCTGTGGACCAACTGGCCGGACAGCTTCGAACCGCACAAGAAGCTGCGCAGCATGTTGGAGAAGCGCACCCAGATGACCCGCGAGGGCGGCATCGACTGGGGGATGGGTGAGCTGATCGCCTTCGGTTCGCTGCTCAGCGAGGGGACCCCGGTGCGACTGGCCGGCCAGGACTCCCGCCGGGGCACCTTCGTGCAACGGCATGCCGTCCTCATCGACCGGGCCAGCGCCGAGGAGTGGACCCCCTTGCTCTACCTGGGCGACGGGCAGGCCCGCTTCTGGGTATACGACTCCTTGCTGTCCGAGTTCGCGGCCATGGGCTTCGAGTACGGCTATTCGGTGGAACGTCCCGATGCGCTGGTCTGCTGGGAGGCCCAGTTCGGTGACTTCGCCAATGGCGCCCAGACCATCGTCGACGAGTTCATCTCCAGTTCCGAGCAGAAATGGGGCCAACGCAGTTCCGTGGTGCTGCTCCTCCCCCACGGGTACGAGGGGCAGGGGCCGGATCACAGCTCGGCACGGATCGAGCGGTACCTCCAGCTGTGCGCTCAGGACAATATGACGGTCGCCAACCCCAGCACCCCGGCCAGTTACTTCCACCTGCTGCGCCGCCAGGCGTACTCCCGGCCGCGCAAGCCCTTGGTGGTCTTCACACCGAAGCAGTTGCTGCGCCTGCGTGCGGCGACCAGTGCCGTCGAGGACTTCACCGAAGGAACCTTCGAACCGGCCGTACGGGACAAGGCACCGTTGGACGGCGCGGCGGTCACCCGGGTGCTGCTCGCCTCCGGGCGGGTGGTCTACGACCTGGAGGCCGAGCGCGAACAACGCCAGGACGGAGCCACGGCCATCATCCGGGTGGAGCAGCTCTACCCGACGCCCGGCCGGGAGATCGCCGAGATCGTGAAGCACTACCCGAATGCCGAACTCGTCTGGGCTCAGGACGAACCGGCGAACCAGGGTGCCTGGCCCTTCATGATGGTCAACCTTCCGCAGGCTCTGGCCGAGAATGGCGAGCGCCGACCGATCCGAGTGGTCTCCCGGGCGGCTTCGGCTTCCCCGTCCACCGGTTCGCACAAACAGCACGAGGTCGAGCGGGCCGCCTTGATGAGGGAGTCCTTCGACCGCTGATCCGTCGGGGTGCCCGGTCGGGTCGGCCGGGTCGTCGCCCCGATTCACCGGGGACAGGGCGCGTGCCCCTGTCCCCGGTGAGTGCTGATGTGCGGCAGAATGCATCTCGTGTACTTCACCGACCGTGGAATTGAGGAGTTGTCGGCCCGTCGCGGCGATGAGGAGATCACGTTGGACTGGCTGGCCGAGCAGCTACGCACCTTCGTTGATCTGAATCCGGAATTTGAGATTCCGATCGAGAGGTTCGCGACCTGGCTCGCACGGCTCGACGACGACGAGGACTGAGTAGGCCTGTGAGCAACGAAGAGAGCAAGCCCAGCAGCGGCGCGGGGGCGGCCCCGATGGAGTTCATCGCCAGCGCGGAGGCGCTCGCCACGGACGGGCCACGTGATGTCGGCCTGGTCTTCATGGGGGATTCCTTCGTCGCCGGTTACGGCGACCCCAAGGCGTTGGGGTGGGTGAGTCGGGTCACCGCCCGCACCGCGCATCCTGATCTCAATGTGACGAGCTACAACCTGGGCATCCGGGGGCAGTCGTCGGCGGATCTGTTGAACCGTTGGCGCCAGGAGGGCGCTCCCCGTTGGGAGGGGCGGCGGGAGCGGCGCCTCGTGATGGGGGTCGGGCACGGCGACATCGACCAGGAGCTGACGATCGCCCGGTCTCGGCTCAATATGGCGAATATGTTGGACGAGGCGACAGCTCGGGGCATCTCACCCTTCGTGGTGGGTCCGCCTCCGACTCTCGACGCCGATTTCAATCATGCGCTGGAGCCGTTGGTCGAGGCCCAGTCCGATGTGTGCAGCCGGCGCAGCATCCCCTATGTCGACTGCTACTACCCCCTGTTGGAACACGAACAGTGGCTGGCGGAGCTGAGCGCGGCCGAGGATCAGCGGCACCCCGGCCAGGCCGGATACGGTCTGTTGGCCTGGTTGGTCTTGCACGGCGGCTGGGAACACTGGTTGCAGATCGCGCCCTGACGCGGAAGGGGCCGGCGTGAGCGGGCCCTGATCCGTTTCGGAGCCGGAGGTCATCGATATCCCGAACGTGTCCTTGTGCGTCCTTGTGCACCTTCTCATCGAGCGCGGCGTGGTCAGCGTGAACGACCGCGTGCCGACCCCGGACGACGCGCAGGACGTCGAAGTCGACTGAGGCCAGCCAGCGGGAGTTGCGCCCGATGCCGCAGCCCACGTCGAGGGCCCGGCCTCCGGGCGGCGTCTCCCGCCTCGCTCACACGGTGAGGACGATCTTGCCGAAAGACTCGCCGGACGCTAGACGCTCGAAGCCGCGGCGGGCGTCGGCCAGCGGCATGACGTCGTCGATCGGGAGTTGCAGGTCGTGGCGGGTGGCGAGGGCGACGAGGCGCTCCAGCTCTTGGCGGTTGCCCATCGTCGAGCCGATGACCCGCAACTGGCGGAAGAAGATCTTCGTCAGCTCCGACTTGGGCGGCGCGTCACCGCTGGTGGCACCGGAGATCACGATCGTCCCGCCGGGGCGCAGCACGTTCACCGAATGCGACCAGGTCGCCGCACCGACGGTCTCCATGACGGCGTCGACCTTCTCGGGCAGCCTGGCGCCGGATTCGAAGGCGGCCTCGGCTCCGAGCTCGATCGCCTGTTCGCGTTTCCTGGCCGAACGACTGGTCACCCAGATTCGCAGACCGGCGGCGACTCCCAGCCGGATGCAGGCGGTGGCCACTCCCCCGCCCGCTCCTTGGACGAGCACCAGGGAACCCGGGGTGACCTCGGCGTTGGTGAAGAGCATCCGGTAGGCGGTCAACCATGCGGTGGGCAGTGCCGCCGCGACCTCCCAGCTCATCCCGGCCGGTTTGGGTACCAGGTTCGCGTCGGGGACCAGGACCTTCTCCGCGAAGGTGCCCTGGTGCACCTCGGAGAAGAGGGATCGACGCGGGTCGAGGGTCTCGTCACCGGACCAGCCCGGGGAAGGGATGACCCCGTGCAGGATCACCTCCCGTCCGTCCGGGGTGACCCCGGCACCGTCGCAACCCAGGATCATCGGCAGCCGTTCCGCAGGCAGTCCGACACCTTGCAAGGACCACAGGTCGTGTCGGTTCACGGTGGCTGCGCGGAGGTCGACCACCGTCCATCCGGGGCGCGGTTCCGGGTCCGGACGTTCCCCGACGACGAGACCGGACAGGGGGTCGGTGGGGGACTGACTGGCGCAGTAGACGGCGAGCATGGGTCGACACTATCGAGTGGGGGAACTTCTGCGACGGAAGGGACGACGCACCGGGAGGCGCCTGCCTGCGACCGCGGTTCGGGGAGCCCTCCGGCGGGGATAGGCTAGAGCGGCAATCCGCAGGGCAGCAAGGGAGGCATTCGTGCTGACGCAGTCGCCGACGAGCCGAGCGCGCCTGCGCCGTTGGTTCTGGGCCGCGATGGACATGTTGATGTGGGTCGTGGCCGTTTTCGCCACGGCCTACCTTCGCTACGACGTCCTCAACGGGCAGGTGGCTCCGGCCAGCCTGTTCGGGATCACCCTGACCCTGGCCCTGGGATGCGCGCTGTGCCAGCTCGCAGTCGGCACCTTGCTCGGCCCGTACCGGGTCAGCCACACCCGAGGCTCCTACGAGGAGACCTTCGACCTGATGCGGTCGATGTTCATCACGATCATCGTCGCCAGCATCGTCGTCTTCTTCCTGTGGCATCCCGACCACCTGCCGCGTGCCACGCCAGCCCAGGGCGGCGGATTCGCGATGCTGGGCGGTTTCGGGATGAGGCTCTTCTTCCGGATCTTCCGCACCCACGAGTTGCGTGAACGGACCGACGCCGAGGAACGCGCCGTGATCTACGGCGCAGGGGACACCGGTCGGCGTCTGGTGAAGAGCGCGCTGCGGGAGCAGGAAGCCCGCATCCTGCCGGTGGCCATGCTCGACGACACCCGGGAACGCCAGCGCCTGCGTATCGAAGGGGTGCCCGTCCGGGGGACGAAGAACGACATCGTCCAGGTCGCCGAGTCCACCAAGGCGACCATGCTGATCGTCGCCGCACCTCATGCCACTGCCGCCGACCTGCGGGTTCTCTCCGAGGGCGCCAACGAGGCCGGTCTGAAGGTCAAGATCCTGCCCTCGCTCTCCGACGTCCTGGACCCGAGCTCGACCGCCGAGGGCGGCGTCCGTGACCTGAGGGATCTCGACCTGACCGATCTGCTCAGCCGTCCGCCGGTACAACTGGACACCACGGCCATCGCCGCGCAGATCCAGGGGCGTCGGGTGTTGGTCACCGGGGCCGGTGGTTCCATCGGCTCGGAGCTGTGCCGTCAGATCGCCAAGTTCTCCCCCGAGCGGCTCTTCCTGCTGGACCGGGACGAGTCCGGGCTGCAGGCCACCCAGATGAGCCTGACCGGTCAGGGGCTGCTCGACAGCGACGACCTCCTCCTGGCCGACATCCGCGACCCGGAGGGTCTGCGCCTGGTCTTCGAGCAGGCCCGTCCCCAGGTCGTCTTCCATGCCGCGGCGCTCAAGCATCTCCCCTTGTTGGAGAGCTTCCCTCTCGAGGCGTGGAAGACCAATGTGCGCGGCACGTTGAACGTCCTGGAAGCTGCGGCCGGAATCGGTGTGGAGACCTTCGTCAACGTGTCCACCGACAAGGCCGCGGACCCGACCTCGACCCTGGGTTACAGCAAACGGTGCACCGAGCGGCTCACCTCGCATTTCGCGCGCAACCGGCCCGGCAGGTTCGTCTCGGTCCGTTTCGGGAATGTGCTCGGGTCGCGGGGGTCGATGCTGCATGCCTTCACCGCCCAGATCAAGGCCGGTGGTCCGGTCACCGTCACCCACCCGGACGTGCGTCGTTATTTCATGTTGATCCCCGAGGCCTGTCAGCTCGTGCTGGAGGCCGGGACCATCGGCAATGATGGCGAGGTCATGGTCCTGGAGATGGGTGAGCAGGTCAAGATCGTCGAAGTCGCCCGTAACCTCATCCGCATGTCGGGCAAGAAGGACATCGAGATCATCTTCACCGGGTTGCGTCCCGGCGAGAAACTCGGTGAGGACCTCTTCTCCGACGAGGAGGGTCGGCGGGCCACCGCGCACCCGTTGGTGGATGCCGTCGACGTCCCCGCCCTGGACCCCATGCTCGTTCTGGGAACGGCCTTGTCCGACCCGGTATCGGCCTACGAATGGATGCGTGGCGCCGCCCTCGGCTCAGATGCCGATCATGTGATTCCTGCGACGGGCTGCCGCCCGGTCTCCACCAGCGGCACCCCCCTGGACGGAGGGAAGAAGGCCGTCGACGGCCCGCGACCCGATGTCGAGGCCACCGCACCCTGAACCACCCTGCTAAGGAGAAGCGCTCTGATGACCAGCCTGTCCGGCGCGACCGTCGCCATCACGGGCGGAACCGGTTCCTTCGGTTCCACGATGGCCCGCCGCCTGCTCGAGGACGACATCGCCGCGGTGCATATCTTCAGCCGTGACGAGGCGAAACAGCACGAGATGCGTCTGCGTTTCGGCGACTCCCGTCTCCGTTTCTTCCTGGGCGACGTCCGGGACGCCGAGAGCGTGGCCAAGGCCTTCGTCGGCGCCGACTACGTCTTCCACGCCGCGGCGCTGAAGCAGGTGCCCAGCTGTGAGTTCTTCCCCCAGCAGGCGGTGAAGACGAATGTCCTGGGCAGCCACAATGTCATCGAGCAGGCAGCGGCCTCCGGGGTCCGTTCCGTGGTCTGCCTGTCGACCGACAAGGCGGTCTACCCGGTCAACGCGATGGGCATGACCAAGGCGCTCATGGAGAAGACCGCGCAGGCTTTCGCCCGGCAGCAGCCGAACAGCCCCACCACCATCTCGGTGACCCGTTACGGCAATGTCATGTACAGCAGGGGAAGTGTCATCCCGCTGTTCGTCCAGCAGGTCATGGCCGGCATCCCGATGACCATCACCGAGCCCAGCATGACCCGGTTCCTCATGTCCTTGGAGGAGTCGGTCGACCTGGTTACCTACGCCTTCCAGCACGCCGAGCCGGGCGACCTCTTCGTCCGTAAGGCACCGGCCTGCACGGTGGAGATCCTGGCTCGGGCCGTCGCCGACCTGCTGGGTCGTCCCGAGCACCCCATCTCGGTGATCGGTTCGCGGCACGGCGAGAAGCTCCACGAGACGTTGCTTTCCCGGGAGGAGATGGTCAAGTCCGAGGACCGGGGCGACTACTACCGGGTTCCGGTCGACGCCCGGTCGATGCAGTACGAGCAGTACTTCGAAGAGGGCACCCAGGAGATCGCCCGGATCGGGGACTACACCTCGGAGAACACCGAGCGTCTCGACCTGGCCGGGACGAAGGAGCTGCTGATGATGCTCCCGGAGATCCAGGCCCTGGTCGAGGGGACCCGATGAAGGTCGTCGTCACCGGGGCGGCAGGATTCCTCGGCTGGCACACCAGGGCCCGGCTGTCGACCCTCGCCTCGGTGGGCACGGTCGTGGGAATCGACCGGACGGCCTTTGCGACCGCCGCGCTGGAGGATGCGGTGGCGGACGCCGATGTCGTCCTGCACATCGCCGGGATCAACCGTGCCTCGCAGGAGGAGGTCAGGGAGGGGAATATCGCTCTGGCCGAGCGGCTCGTCGAGGCGATGACCCGCACCGGATCCCGGGCCCGCATCGTGGTGGCCGGTTCCCTCCAGGCCGATGGCACCGGACCGGACGAGACCCCGTACGGGGTCGGTAAGCGGGTCGCCGCCGAACGGCTGGCCGCCTTCGCCGAAGAGCAGGGATCGTCCTGTGTGGAGGTACGGCTGCCGAATCTGTATGGCGAGCACGGCCGTCCGGAGTACAACAGCTTCGTCGCGACTTTCGCCCACCGGATCGCCGCCGGACAGACCCCGCAGGTCACCGGGGACAGGGAGATCCCCCTCCTGCACGTGCAGGACGCCGTGGCGGATCTGCTCGCCGCGGCTTTCGAAGCCGACCCGCCGGTGCTGCTCCGTCCTACCGCGGTGGTGCCGCTGCGGATCTCCTGGGTCGCCGACCGGCTCGCGTCCTTCCACGACTGTTATCGCGTCGGGCAGATCCCGACGTTGACCGATGCCGTGGACGTCCGCCTGTTCAACGTCCTGCGTGCCGCGATGTGGGATCAGGGCGTCCGGTCCTTCCCGCTGACCGCACACACCGACGCCCGGGGGTCTTTCGTCGAGATTCTGCGCCAGCACGGCGGGGCCGGGCAGAGTTCCTTCTCCACGACCGTTCCCGGCGTGACCCGTGGCGACCATCTGCACTTCCGCAAGATCGAGCGTTTCGTGGTGGTGCGAGGCCGGGGCGTCATCCGACTGCGCAAGGTACTGACCGACGAAGTCGTGGAGATCCCGGTCGGCGGAGATGCTCCGGTGGCCGTGGACATGCCGACCTTGTGGACGCATTCGATCACCAATACCGGCGACGAGGAGATGCTCACTCTCTTCTGGATCAACGAGATGTACGATCCGGCAGATGCCGACACCTACCCGGAGAAGGTGCTGCCGTCGCAGGTCACCGGGATGGCCTCGAGAGAAGGAGAGCAGTCATGACGAAGGTGATGACCGTCGTGGGCACCCGCCCGGAGATCATCCGTCTGTCCCGGGTCATGGCCCGACTCGACGAGACCGTCGAGCACGTCCTGGTCCACACGGGTCAGAACTATGACTACGAGCTGAACGGGATCTTCTTCGAGGAGATGGGGATCCGTAAACCGGACCGGTTCCTCGAGGTCGACACCAGTTCACTGGGCGCGGTTCTCGGCGGGGTGCTGACGAAGGTCGAGCAGGCCATCCTCGAGGAGTCCCCCGACGCCTTGCTGGTGTTGGGCGACACCAACTCCTGTATCGCCGCGGTGATGGCACGGCGGATGCGGGTTCCGGTCTACCACATGGAAGCCGGCAACCGCTGCTTCGACCTGAATGTGCCCGAGGAGACCAATCGGCGGATGGTCGACCATGTCTCCGACTACAACCTGGTGTACACCGAGCACGCCCGCCGGAATCTGCTCGCCGAGGGCATGCATCCCCGTCGTATCCTGCTCACCGGGTCACCGATGAAGGAGGTCCTGGACCATCACGCCGCCCAGTTCGCCGCCTCCACCGTGCTGGCCGACCTGGGCCTGACTCGACGCGAGTTCCTGCTGGTCAGTGCGCACCGGGAGGAGAACGTCGATTCGCCGGCACGGCTCGAGGCACTTCTGGACTGTCTCGAAGCAGCCCAAAGGGCGTACGACATGCCGATGTTGGTCTCCACTCATCCCCGTACCCGTAAGAGGTTGGACGCCCTGGTGGCGGACACCGGACGCGCGCTGCCGGAGGGCGTCCTCTTCCACGCACCGCTCGGCTTCGTCGACTACGTGCGTCTGCAGCAGGAAGCACTGTGTGTCCTTTCCGACTCGGGCACCATCAGCGAGGAGTCGTCCGTCCTGGGATTCCCTGCGGTGACCCTGCGTGACTCCATCGAACGTCCCGAAGCTCTGGACACCGGTGCCATCGTGATGACCGGGTTGGATCCGCAGAACGTGGTGGAAGGCATCCGCACCGTACTCGCGGGTCGCGACGACCGGGGCGATGTCCACCCGGTGCTCCCCGCCGACTACGCCATCGACAACTGTTCACAACGCGCGGTGAACTTCATCCTGTCGACCCACCGTCGGCACGAACAGTGGTCGGGGATCCGTACGCCGTGACCGTGAACTCCCCTGCGGGGTCGGCGGAGGAGGAGCGCCGTCCCCCGGCGACGATCGGTGTGCGCGAACGGCTCCACCGGATCGTCTCCCCCGTGTGGTCGGCCGGCCCGGCGATGATCGTGGTCGCCGGCTTGCTGCTGACCTGGATCAGTCAGATCTCCTTGCGGGTCAAGGGGATCTGGCTGGCCCCGATCGGGCTGCTCCTCGTCGCGGTCTTCGTGGTCACGGCCGCCTGTCTGTGGCGTCTGCCCTGGTGGCGTTCACGTTCGGTACTGCTGTGGGCGGCTTTCTGGGTGACCTGGGCCGTCGGGGCCGCCATCACCTGGAACACCCAGCCCGGAGCGACCGGGAAAGCCGCCCGCGGTGAGATCTCGCTGATGGCCGCATCCGCCGCGGTGACCGGGGCGATGATCCTGCTCTCCAGGGGGACGCTCGCCGGCCAGTACGGTTTCCGAACCCTGTGGGTTCTGGTGCTGGCCACCACTGCCCCGGTGGCCGTCATGGAGATCCTGTACGACGAACACATCGTCGTGACCCGCTGGATCGAGTGGTACTTCCAGCCTCATATCCCGGCCGGGACCTTCTCCAATCCCAATAACTACGCCTGTGTACTCGTCGCTGTCACCGGAACCCTGTTGGCCTGGTCCCTGGACCGGGTCCCTCGATGGGTCAGCGTGGTCTTCCTGACCACGGCCGCAGCCACCACCTGGTTGATCTGGAGCACCTTGAGCCGGGGCGCGGTCGGTGCGGTGGCCCTTCAACTGTCGGTCGTCGCGGTCGGTGTTGCCGCCCGGCGTGGATGGTGGGCTGCGGTGCGTCGTTCCCGGGCGGCCCGGTGGATCGCCGCGGGGTTCTCGGTCGTCCTCGGTGCGATGATCGCGGCGGCCTTCCTCGTCCCCGCTCTCGCCGCCCGGAACCCTCTCCTCCGGGCGCCGAAAGCCGGCGAGGAGGAATCCGACGGGCTGCGGATCAATCTGATCCGGGCCGGGCTGCGGTACTGGGAGAGCAGCCCCTGGTTCGGGACCGGTCCGGGAACCTTCGAGTACCGGTTGGGGGAGGAAAAACCTCCGGGGATCGAGGACCTGACGATCAACGCCCACAACGGCTTCATCGAGATCCTCAGCCAGTACGGGTTGTTCGTGACCGTGCCCTTCGCTGCGCTCCTGGTGTACAGCTGCCGGCATACCGTCGGCCTCCGTGGCCCGGTGGACGCCGGAGTCATCTCCCGACGGGTTGAACTCGCCTGTCTGCTGATCGCCTTCACCGTGACCGGAGTCGTGGTGAGTTCGTCCTTGGCCCTGCCGATGTGGTTCGTCATGCTGGCCCATGTCGTCGTGCTCGGGTGGCGTGCCGAAACAGAGCAGCCGGACGAATCGCAGGTCGTCGACGACAACGACATATCTCGTCAGACAGAACGGACTGGCATTTCTGGCTGAGGAGCCGGTTAAGATGGGAGCGCGAAAGGGAGTAGTCCCCCGCGTCCCCATCGACATACTGGTCCCGGTTCTTCTCGGTACCCGGTGAGGGCGGTCACCGCTCGGCAGACCCCGAGTCCGATCGGTGGCGGACGAGACTTTCGGCCGAAAGCGCAACCGTGCACACGCTAGCGTCGGCCGAGGCTCCCTTGTGCGGTTCCTCCGGTCGGTGCCTGACCGAGAGCCCCGCCCATGTACGCCTTCCTCCTGTCCACAGCGGTGATCTTCGCCGCCGAGCTCGGTGACAAGAGCCAGTTGATGGCCATGACCTTCGCCGCCCGATACCGTCCACGGGATGTCCTGATCGGTATCACCGCGGCCACCGCACTGGTACACCTGGCCTCCGTCGGCCTGGGACGGGTCGTCGGGAACGCCTTCGCAGACCGACAATGGATCGTCTCCGTCGTCGCGGGGCTGTCCTTCCTCGCCTTCGCCGCCTGGACCCTGCGCGGTGACGAACTCACCGATGCCGAAGCCGACAAGGCGCGGCACAGCACCGGCGCCGCCATTGTCGCCGTCGGTGTCGCCTTCTTCCTCGCCGAACTGGGCGACAAGACCATGTTGGCCACCATCGCCCTGGCCACCAAGGAGGACTGGTTCGGCACCTGGGTCGGCAGCACCCTGGGCATGGTCGCCGCCGATGCCCTGGCCATCGTCGTAGGTGCGGTGCTGGGCCGGAAACTTCCCGAGAAGGTCATCAAGATCGGCGCGGCAGCGGCCTTCGCGATCTTCGGTCTGCTGCTCATCGCCGAAGGACTCGGCGTCTTCGGTTCCTGAGACGATGGTGGGGTACGTCCGCCGGGCCGCGGCTGTACCCCACCAGATGGATCGCGTTGACTGAGCCGGTCAGTCCTGCGGACGCAGGGTCTCCCCGTCCTGAAGATAGGTGCGGCCGGTCTGCGGGCAACGCCACAGGTCGTCCCCGGCCTCTTCCAACGGAACCCCGGCCTCGCCGACCCAACGGATCCGACGGGCCGGTGTCCCCGCTACGAGAGCATAGGCCGGGACGTCCTTCACCACCGTCGACCCCGCGGCCACCAGAGCCCATTTACCGATCGTCACCGGTGCCACGCACACCGAACGCGCGCCGATCGAGGCGCCGTCCTCGACCGTGACCCCCACGTGCTCCCAGTCGTCCCCTCGCTTCAAGGTGCCGTCCGGGGAGATCGACCGCGGATAGTGGTCATTCGTGAAGACCACTGCAGGACCCACGAAAACCCCGTCGCCGAGCTTGGCGGGCTCGTAGACCAGGGCGTAGTTCTGCAGCTTGCAGTTGTCGCCCATCACGACGCCCGAGCCGACGTAGGCGCCGCGGCCCACGATGCAGTTCTCCCCGAGGACAGCGTCCTCGCGGACCTGGGCCAGGTGCCAGATGGAACTCCCGTCACCGATCTGCGCCTGTTCGGACACATCTGCGGTGTCGATGATACGGACGGACATCAATCCTCCAGAGATAGCCAGGGATGTGGGTCAGGAGCGTCCGAGCAGATCGACGATCCGGTCGGCGAGCTCCTCGTAAGGGGTAGGACGTGATCTGGTGATCTGCGCTTCCTGCGCCAGACGTTCCCGGATGCGATCCATCGGCTCGGGATCGGCGGACCAGGAACGCAGCACCTCGGCGACCCGTTCACCGACCTCGATGTCGGTGCCACCGGCCACGACCGCGCCGGCCTGGCCCTGGGTCACCAGTTCGGCAGGACGGGGCAGATCGGTGGTGATCACCGGCACCCCGCATCCCACATATTCGTACAGTTTGCTCGGCACCGCGTCATTGAAAGCCGGTGTCGGCTCCAGGAGCATCAACCCCACCCAGGCACCTTCGGCACAACGCCAGGCCTCCGCCGGGGGACGACGCCCGTGCAGACACACCCGCCCGGACAGCTCCGGGTCCTGCGCGAGGAGCCTCCGCAGATCTTCCTCGTCGGCCGCTGCGACCGGACCCACCAGGTCAAGTTCCCATCCGGGAGCCCGTCGCACCGCCTCCACCATGGCGAACAGTCCCCGGCTGCGCCGCAGGTCACCGATGTAGAAAGCTCTGGGCACCGCCGACCGTGGGCCCGGTTCGGGCAGCATCGACGTATCCGGCAGGTTCCGGACCACGAGGCGTTGCCGGGCCGTCGGCGGTGGCACGTGCTCGTCGGCGACCACGACCAGGTCGGCGCGTTCGAAGACCCGTAGTCCACTGCGGACCAGAGCCTGACCCACCATCCCGGGGATGCCGCCCCACCGCTTCGCCCAGTCGCGGTCCCCCAGGAGGGCCGCATAGTCCTCGTGAACATCGGCGACCGACCTCCGCCCCCGGACCCGGGCCACCAGACAGGTCGCCAGACCCGAATCCGGGTCCAGAGCGAGGATCACCCGCCCCCGGGCGAGGAAGGGCTGGCGCAGGGCCAACAGGGCGCGAGCGGCCATTCCCGAACGCTGCCAGGTGCGCACCGCTGCCCCCGCAGGACCGTTCGTGGCAGCGCCCAGACCGAGCACCTCCACGGTGAGTCCGCGGGCGCGCAGGGCCGCCACCTCCCGGTGCAGCCGGGCGTCGGCGACATCATGTCCGCTGGTGACGACGGTGACATCGACCGTCGCTGTCCGGAGGGCGTTCACGCCTGCGACTTCTCCTGAGCGGGGCGACGCAACCGCCGGGGGCTGGTCAGGAAGCCGACCCCCCACGACCAGTGCATGGTCGCCAGAGCCACCGGGACCAGGGCCCTCGTACTGGTCTTCTGCCCTTTGCTGATGGCGATCCCGCCGGCGGCGACCGCGGTGAGATAGGCGGCCGGGATCGCCAGCAGAGCGGGACGACGCAGCCCGGCCACCGTGGCCGCAGCCGTGCCCACCACCATCGCCGGAGGTGCCAGGTACCGCGGGTTGATCGTGGCGTGACGGGCCGAGACCACCCGACGCCACCGGCCGTACTCGAAGTACTGGCGGGAGAGCCGGTTCACCGTGGGGCGAGGACGGTAGGTCACCTTCAACTCGGGGGTGAACCAGATCCGGCCCCCGGACTGCCGCAACCGGTGGTTGAGCTCCCAGTCCTGGGCCCGGGTGAAATGGGTGTCGTAACCTCCGGCCTCCAGCAGGGTCTGGCGGCGGAAGACCCCCAGGTAGACCGTCTCGGCCTCCCCCTCACCGCCACCGCAGTGGAAGCGGGCGTTGCCGACGCCCAGCGGGGACTTCATCGCGCAGGCCACCGCCCGTTCGAAGGAAGTGGTGCCCTGGGCGTCCATGATGCCGCCGACGTTGACCGCTCCGGTGCGTTCCAGTTCGGTCACCGCGGTCCGGATGTATCCGTCCGAGAGTTCGGCATGCCCGTCGACCCGGACGATCACCTCGTGCCGGGCTGCGTGCAGGGCAGCGTTCAAACCGTCCGGAGTTCGCCCGCTGGGATTGTCCACCACCCGAACCCGGGGGTCGGCCGCGGACAGCCCCTGCGCTACCTCTGCGGTGGCATCCTGGCTGGGGCCGATGGCCAGCACCACTTCGAGCTCGCCGTCGTATTCCTGGGCCAGGACACGACGCACCGCCTCGGCCAGGTACCTCTCCTCGTTGAGGATGGGCATGATCACGCTGACGCTCGGCCACTCCTCGGCCGATGCGGCCCGTTCCCGGTCGGGATTCGCGTCCCGGGTCAGGCCACCGTCCACAGACATCTCTTCTCCGTCCACGAGAGGGGTACTCGGTGCCCCGAGGGGCGACGAGGTCAGGGAACCGTGCAGATCTCGCTGCCGTCGGTGGGGGTCGGTGCGGGCGAAGAAGTCTTCGCCGATGCGGTGCTCTTCTTGCTGGTGCTCGACGTACGGCCACCGGCTCCAGGTTTCTGAGCTGAGGAACCCTTCGTGCTGGTGGTCGGGGACGAGGAAGCACTGGTGGAAGTGCTCGTCGGGGAGGGCGTCGCCGTGCCCAGGCTCTCGGCCACGGTCGACCGGATCACCTGGGGATCGTAGCTCCACGGTTTGATCAGCGGCGGCGTGAAGTTGATGCTCTTCATCGGGTGCGAGCGGGAGCGCAGAGCCAGGTCGGCGAGTTCACCGAGTTCGGCCTGCGGGATGTCCGTGTTCAGCACCTGCTTGCCCGCCGCGGCCAACTCGCGGAACTTCATCAGGACCTTCTGCGGGTCGACCTGTTTGGTCGCCGCCTGCAGGACACACTTCTGACGGGCCATCCGCTCGTAGTTCGTCGAACCTTCACGGGATCTCGCGTACCACAGGGCGTAGAAGCCGTTGAAGTGTTGTCGACCCGGTTCGATCCACTCGTGGATCTTGGAGGTACCGCCACCGACCGGGGTGCGTTTCTTCACGTCGACCTCGAGGCCACCGATGGCGTCGACCATGGTCTGGAAACCTTGGAGATCGATCAACGCGTAGTACTGGATGTCGAGGCCGGAGAGCGATTCGACGGCTTCCTTCATGGCCAGCGCCCCCGGATCCTTGACGTCCTTGGGGAACCTGTCCTTGCGTTCGGTGGCCCACATGTACAGACCGTTGAGCAGGCACTCGTCGCCGCAGTTCCAACCCTTGGGCATCAAGCGGGCCATGGTCGACCCGGGGCGGAAGTTGATGTTCTCGGTGTCCCGGGCGAAACCGAAGGTGACCGTCTTCCCCGTGTTCCCGTCGATGCTGGCCAGCATGATGGTGTCGGGTCGGTTACCGATCCGCCCGGTACCGGAGTCGCCGCCCAGGAGCAGGATGTTGTACCGGCCCTTGCTACGCCCCTTGCTCTGTCCCCCGTCGAACACCGAGTCGAGGACGGTGCTTCCGGTGTACAAGGTGGAAGCGGCCCAGCCGAGCGGACCCGCGGTGACCACCATACCGATGACGGCCAGGAAGACGACCCCGCGGCGGGTCGAGGCCTTCAACCGCCGGGTGCTGGCCAGGCGGGCGGCGTCGATGAAGGTGACCGCCCACAGGAATCCCAGCACGCCCAGGATCACCGCCAAGGTGATCAACGCCCAGGAACGGGTGGCGAAGGAGAGCACCCAGCTACGTTTGACCACGGCCAGGATGGCCCCGGTCACCACGAGGGCCAGGAAGGTGAACCACAGCCGCATGCCGAACTGGCCCAGGCGCCGGTTGCCTGCGATCAACTGAGCCGAACCGGGCGCGACGAAAGTCATGCCGATCAGGGCATAGGCACGACGGCGACGTAATCGGGGCGGGAGCCGGTCCGGATCCGACAACGTCTGCCGAGCAGGCGCACCCTTCGGGTGAGGACGCGCCGAGGCCGGCGGGCGCCGAGGCGCGACCGGCCGCGGACGCGGTCTGTCGTCGTAATCGTCGGCGTAATCGGAAGGAGACTCCGTCACACGCCGAGACCGATAAGCGTTCGCGCGTGCACCACCGCCGCCACGGACTTCTCGAATGGCGCGACGGGAACCCGTCGAGCCATCGTCGTCCTGGCGGTCACGGTAGGGATCGCGGGAGTTGTACCGACTCATGATCATCCCAGTATCGGGGGAAGGTCTGTGGATTTTATCCACGCCCCCCCTTAATCAGCGTCGACGTCCAAGTTCGCTCACGATCAGGAGAACTCCAGGGAAACTCGAACGTTCTCCATGACATATGGGGTCGGTTGTGCCCTCCGCTGGGTCACTTCGGGAGCCTTCGGCCCCACCTCTTCGGCCGACACAAACGCTATGACAAGCGCACATCAGCAGGTCAGAACCTTTGACACTGCCCCGGCATGCGCCCCGGAAGGCGTTGTGCCCCGCGCGCGCTGGCTGCCCGTCCCTGCGTCGGCCTTCACCTGCCGGCCGGCGCCGAGGAGGAGGAAGGCGGGCCGAGACGAACGTGATATTTCTCTCCCTCCTCGGAGGAAACCACCTCAGAAGGCATACCTTCGCAGGTCAAGCAGCCGTGCGCGGCCGGATCACGGAAGCGAGAAAGGCCAATGGCGGTGATGTCCTCCGCCCGGCACGCGCAGCTGAGGAATCACCGCCCGCTCGAAAAGGTCCAACCCGCTGACGTCATAAGCGGATTCGGGGAAATAACAGATCGCGTACCCCATTCCCTGGGCCTGCAGGCCCTGCAGGGTGTGCACAATCGTCTCCGGAGTGCCCACGAGCGGCTGCCGGATCAGCTCCTCGACAGCACTCAACCCGATCCCCTCGGTGACACCGGCTGCGGTCAGATGGCCGCGGTACCAGTCGACCCGGCGTCGCACATCGTCCTCGTCGAGACCGATCACCACATCGAAGGTCCCCGCCCGCATGATCTCCGCCGGATCTCTATCGACCTCATGACAACGCTGAGCCAAAAGTTCGCTCTGGACGGCGAATTCCTCAGGATCACCGGACAGGTGCACCCCGTCGGCCTCTTCGGCCGCCACTCTCAGCAGGGCCGGTTCCCCCGCACAGGACAGCCACAACGGCAGTCCCCGACCGGTGGCCGCCGCCTGCACCGGCAACGGACGACAGATCCCGCCGTCGGTCCGGTACCTCTCCCCCACGAAATCCAACTCACCGGTGGTCCAGGCCTGACGCATGATCTGCGCCGCTTCCCGCAGGTCAGTCACTTGTTCGGCGAACTCCGGGACCGTCAACCCGTAGGCCCGCCATTCCTCGGGATGGCGGATCGCGCCCAATCCCACGTCCAGTCGCCCCTCGGAGATCACGTCGACCGTGGCGGCCGTCTTCGCCAACACAGCAGGATGGCGACCGGCCAGACAGGAGCCCACCTGCCCCAAGCGGACCCGCACGGTGACCGCGGCAAGAGCCGCCGTCACCGCCCACAGCTCGTGAGTAGCCTCCTCGACCGCCGTCGGAAGGGTCTGCAGATGATCGTGCAACCAGATCCCCGACCAGGCGTCGCCCTCGTCCGCGCGTCGGGCCAGACCGGCCATGACCCCCCAGTGCTGTAGCGGGTCGATACCGGCCAGATCCAAGCGACAACCTTGCGGAACCACCATCCCGAAACGCATCATGCCTCCTGAGATCCGCTGCCCGGCAAGACTATCGAGGGAAAGCTCAGCGCAGACCCGTCATAGGACACGCTACGCGCGCCGCCTCCTCACCGCGCGGACACACCCCGAATCCGTCCCGTCCTGTGCCGTCCTGTGCCGTCCGGTCCCGGAAGGAACCCACCGCCGGGCACCCCTCAGCGACACCCCTCACGCAACCGCCGCCCCTTCTCCCGGGCCACCCGTTCCAACTCGCCCTGGAAGGCCACCATCCGTTCGCGGACCTGCACGTCCTGCGCCGCCGTCCCCGACCCCACGATCCGAGCCGCCAACAACCCCGCGTTCCGGGCCCCGCCGATCGACACCGTCGCCACCGGAACCCCGGCAGGCATCTGCACAATGGACAACAAGGAATCCATCCCGTCCAGCCTGGCCAACGGAACCGGCACCCCGATCACCGGCAGAGGCGTCACCGCGGCCAACATCCCCGGAAGATGCGCCGCCCCGCCCGCTCCGGCGACGATCACCCGCAGACCACGACCGGCCGCCTCCTGCCCGTAGGCGATCATCGCCGTCGGCATCCGATGAGCCGAGACCACATCGGCCTCGTACCCGATCCCGAACTCGTCCAACGCCCGGGCCGCCTCCTCCATCACCGGCCAGTCGCTGTCACTGCCCATCACGATCCCGACGACAGGTCCACCACTCATCAGACATCCCTCCGTACGTTCTTCCCCGACCGACACCGCGAAACCCGCCTCACTCGGTGACCACACCCGACACGAACTCCGTGGCATGACGTGCCCGATCACGCAGATCCGCCAGGTCGTCACCGCAGACGGTCACATGGCCGATCTTGCGCCCCGGACGAACCTCCTTGCCGTAGAAATGCACCCGTAACCCCGGATCCCGGGCCAGCAGATGCCGGTAGGTCGAGTACAACTCCGGGTAGTCGCCCCCGAGCACATTGCCCATCACCGTCCACCGGGCACGAGGCCGCGGATCCCCCAGAGGCAGATCCAGGACAGCCCGCAGATGCTGTTCGAACTGACTCGTCACCGCCCCCTCGATCGTCCAATGGCCACTGTTGTGCGGACGCATCGCCAACTCGTTGACCACGAACCGAGGACGGTCCTCCCCAGGACCGGCAGCCAACTCGAACATCTCCACCGCCAACACCCCGGTGACCCCCAACTCGCCGGCGATCCGCAGAGCATCCCTGGTCGCCGCACCGGCGATCTCCTCCGACAGCCCGGGAGCCGGAGCCAGGACCTCCGCGCACACCCCGTCCACCTGCACCGTCTCCACCACCGGCCACGCCGACGCCTGCCCGGACGGGCTCCGCGCCACCGACACCGCCAACTCCCGGACGAAGTCGACCTTCTCCTCCACCAACAGTCCGTCGGCGAAAGCCGGACGAGGCGACCCCACCCCCTCCGTAGAGGACGACTCCACCGCAGCCCGGTCGCGGGCCACCGCCGCCAGCCACGGCTCGACGTCCGCCGCGCACGAGGCGACCAGGACCCCCTTGCCGTCATAGCCGCCGCGCGGAGCCTTCACCACCAGCGGCCAGCCCACCTCCGCTCCGAAAGCAGCCACTTCCTCCGCCGACACCACCTGCGCCCACCGCGGACAGGGCACCCCCAGATCGGTCAACCGGCGGCGCATCAGCAGCTTGTCCTGCGCGAAGACCAATGCCCGCGGCGACGGTTGCAGGTCGACCCCGTCGGCTTCCAGAGCCGCCAGCACCCCGGTCGGCACCTGCTCGTGGTCGAAGGTCACCACGTCACAGCGGCGGGCGAACTCCCGCACCGCAGCCAGATCGTCATGGCCGCCCACCGGGGCAGACGGGACCACCAGTGCGGCCGAGGCCTGCCCGTCCTCCACCAACACCGACAACTGGACGCCCAATGCCACCGCCGGCGGTTGACACATCCGGGCGAGTTGACCGCCGCCGATCACACCGACCACCGGAAAACCACCAGGAGCGCGCACCACATCAGTCACGCAGGCCAGGCTAGTCGTTCACCAGCTCAGCAGCGATGTCGTGCCATCGGGGCCGCCCCCGGTCAGCCCACCACCGAAGGCTGCGCGCCCCCGTCCGTACCCGGCTCCACCGCCGACAGGAAGAGCGCGAAGACCACCGGATACCCCTGGACCAGCTCCAACCGGCCCCCGTGGCTCTCCGCGAGATCGCGGGCCAGACCCAGACCAAGACCGGTGCTCTTCGTGGACACACTGCGTTCGAAGATGTGCGGAGCCAGCTCCGGAGACACCCCTGGCCCCTGGTCGGAGACCTCGATCACCCCCGAGGGCCCCGAACGCCGGGCATCGATCCGGACCAGGCCCCTGCCGTGCACCAACGAGTTCTCGATCAAGGTGGACAGGATCTGCGCCAAGGCGACCTGACTGGTCACCAACCTGAGCCCTCGCTCCCCGCTGACCCGGACCGTGCGCTGCGCCGCCTCGAAGGCCGGCATCCACTCCCGTTGCAGACGCGCCAGCACCGCGTCCAAGGACGTGGGTGCCGTCATCGAGGTCGGCGTGTGCCCCCGCGACCGCGCCAACAGCGCGTCGACCGTGGCATTCAACCGTTCCACCTGCTCGATGGCGATATTCGCCTCCTCCTGGGCGACCGTGACGTCATCGGTCAGCGAGATCTCCTCCAGCCGCATCAGCAGAGCGGTCAACGGGGTCCGCAGCTGATGGGAGGCGTCCGAGGCGAAATCCCGTTCCACCGACAGCGAGGTCAACAACTGCTGCGCGCTGCGGGAGAGGACGTCCGAGACCCGGTCGATCTCCTCGATCCCCGACTGGATCCGCTCGTACCGGGCATCGCCCGACCCCAGACGTTCGGCCTGATCGGTCAACCGTTGCAGGGGCTCGACGAAGCGGTCCGCCTGACGGATCGACAGCCACAGCCCGATGGCACTGGCCAGGACGGCCAAGGACAGACCGGCCGAGAACAGCCACCACGGATTGTGCCCCCACTGGCTGACGCCGCAACGACCGGCGTGCTCCTCGTGCCAGCGGACGAAGAGCACCGTCAGGACCGACACCGGGACGAAGAAGACGACCAGGCCGACGAGCCCGGCCCAGATCGTCGACCGCACCAGCATCCGGCGCACCGGTCAGCTCGTTCCGTCGGCGCGTTCGAAGCGGAAACCCACCCCTCGTACGGTGGTGATGTACCGGGGGCGGGCCGCGTCGTCGCCCAGTTTGCGACGCAGGACCGACACGTGCATGTCCAAGGTCTTCGTCGACCCGAACCACTGGGTCTCCCAGACCTCCCGCATCAGCTGTTCCCGGGAGACCACCTTGCCCTGCTCCCGTACCAACACCCGCAGCAGATCGAACTCCTTGGCCGTGAGCTGGAGTTCCTCGTCGTTCATGTAGGCGCGGCGGGCCTGGGCGTCGATCCGGATACCGCCCTCGTCCTCGCCCGCCGATCCGGGGGTCCGCCGCAGCAGGGCACGCACCCGAGCCAGTAGTTCGGCCAGGCGGAAAGGTTTGGTGACGTAGTCGTCGGCCCCGGCGTCGAGGCCCACCACGGTGTCCACCTCGTCCGCCCGGGCGGTGAGGATCAGGATGGGAGCGGTCCGCCCTTCGCCACGTAGTCGTCGGCAGACCTCCAGACCGTCCATGGTCGGCAATCCCAGGTCGAGGATCACCAGGTCAGGGTTGTCCTGCGCGGCTGCGAGCGCACGCAGCCCGTCGTCGGAGACCGTGACGGTGTAACCCTCACGGCGCAGGGCTCGGGCAAGAGGTTCGCTGATCGCCGGATCGTCCTCGGCCAGCAGAACTCTGATCATGGCGTCATATTAGGGTCCGAAAGGGCTCCGGGCAGGGTGACCTGACCGGAGAGTTGGACACGAATCACACTGTGAGCAGCGCGAAGTCGGGCAAGGATCAATATCCGGGCCAGCGTGGCTCACGTTTCTCGACGAAAGCGGCCACCCCTTCGGCCCGGTCGGCGCTGAAGGCTGTCGCCCGCCAGCAGGCGTCCTCGATCTCCAGGCCGGAACGCAGGTCGACGTCCGCCCCCAATCGCATCGCCCGTTTGGCCTGTCGTAAACCGACCGGGCTGTGCGCGGCGATCCGATCGGCCAGTTCCAGGGCCTGTTCCCGGGCCTGCCCGGCCGGGGCCAGCAGGTCGACCAGCCCGTACCCGGCGGCTTCGGCAGCGGTCATCCGGTGCGCGGTGAAGATCAGTCGGGCGGCTTTCGACCAGCCGACACGGCGGGTGAGCAGCTGGGTGCCTCCCCCACCGGGGATGACCCCTACCGAGACCTCCGGCAGGCCCAGGGTGGCTTCGGCGCCGGCGACGATCAGGTCGCAGGCGAGCGCCAGCTCGTATCCGCCGCCCAAGGCGAAACCGTCCACTGCGGCCACGGCCGGTATCGGCAGGTCCAGGATCCCGGTGTACGCCGCTCGGGTCGTCGGCCGTTGTGCGAACAGGTCGGCGTCGGAGAAGGTCTGTCGTTCTTTGAGGTCGGCGCCTACGCAGAAGGCGCGGGGGTGGCTGCTGGTCAGTACGACGCAGGAGATGCTGCGGTCCTGGGTGAGTTCTGCCGCGGCCTGGGCGATGGCTCGTGCCATCGCTGTCGACACCGCGTTCATCGCGTCGGGCCGGTTCAGCACCAGTTCGGCCACCCGGTGCTGAGGGCCGTGGTGGCGCACGGTCACCAGCTGGTCGTGCTCTGTCATGACGGGCCTCCACGGGGTGGGTGCGGAAGGGTGTGGCGCAGGTGGGGTACCGGTGAGCGGTCCGGGCGTGGGGGTCCTTCCCGGCCGGGGCGTATCGCATAGGCCCGGGTGGGTCCGAAGCCGCGAAGTTCCCGGGCCCGTAGCGCGGCCAGTCGGATCCCGCGGTGTTCTTGGAGCCGTTCGCCGGACTGCACGTCGGCCAGGGCTGTTCCCGGCCGGGCCAGGCCGGTCAGTCGGGAGGCCCGGTTGACGGTGATGCCGTAGAGGTCGCCCAGTCGGGCCGTGACGGGGCCGGTGGCCAGGCCGGCTCGTAGGGGTGGCATGTCGCCTTGTTTCGCGTGGACGTCGATGAGGGTCAGGGCGATTCCGGCTGCGGCGTCGGGGGAGGTGCAGCAGAAGAGGATCTCGTCGCCGACCGTCTTGACGAGTCGTCCGCCGTAGGCAGCGACGGTGTCCGAGGCGGCTGCCTCGAAACGTTGCACCAGTGAGCCGAGTTCGCGTTCGTCGAGCCGGTGGACGACTCGGGTGAATCCGACCATGTCGGCGAATCCGACGGTCATCTCCATGGCGTCGTTCTCGCGGAGTTCGTCGGCCTGGGTGCTCAGTTGGGAGACGGTGGCTGCGAGATGGCGGCGCCAGGCGTAGATCAGCAGGGGTTCGAGCTCGTCGGCCAGTTCGCCGGCCAGGGCGGTCGTGGCCGGGTCTCCGGGACATGGCGGGCCTGCCGGTGTGTCGCAGGTCCGGTCGGGGTTCTCGGGGGCGGCCATCTCTCGGATCAGTTGGGTCTGCCATGCGGTCAGTCGGTCCGCGCTGCGTCCGATGGCCCGGGTCATCCCGAGGGCGCGTTCCTCGTCGAGGACGCCGCGGTGGATCAGGCCGACGATCTGGGTGAGGGCGTCGACGTCGGCGTCGGTGAAGACGGCTTCGGCGTCACCGACGCGGGGGAAGCCCAGTGCGTGCCAGAAACGTCGCGCCGTCGGTAGCGGGATGCCTGCGGCTGCGCAGACGTCGTCGCGAGCGTATCTGGGCGGACGGCCGGGGTCGCCTCCGGGCGGGGCCGGTGTCGGCACCGCCGCGGAGGGTTCTCGGGGCGTGGATGCGCTCCCGGCGCCGCTGCCGGTGGTCATGGGCCGATCATGCCTGATCCTCCTCCGTTCCGGGGCGAACGTGGACGACGTCTCCGGCGGCGAAGGTGCGGCGGCCGTCGGCGGTGTCCACGACGATTTCTCCGCCGTCGGCGACGTCGACCCCTTGTCCTCGCACTACCAGGTCACCGGGCAGGTGTACGTCGATCGCGGCGCCGAGGGTCGAGCAGCACTGTCGGTAGGCCGAGCGCAGCCGTTCGAGGTCTTCTCCTCCTCGGGCCCATTGGGCGTGTCGCGCGGCGAAGGCGCGGGCGATCGCGATGACGACGTCCCCGCCTCCGGGGAGTTCGCCGTCCGGTCCGCTCAGTCCGGCCAGGGCCAGGGAGGTCGCGGTGGGGACGGGTAGTTCGTCCTGGGTGAGGGCGATGTTGACCCCGATCCCGGCGACCACCAGTGGTGCTCCGCCGGTGGCGGGGGCGGGAACCGTCTCGCAGAGGATTCCGCACACCTTGCCGTACTGCCCGTCGTCCAGGCAGATCAGGACATCATTGGGCCATTTCAGGACGAAACGTGCAGGTGCGCCGGTCAGTTCGCCCAAGGCTTCGGCCACGGCCAGTCCGGTCGTCAGCGGCAGCCACCCCCAGCTGCGTGGGTCGTCCGCCAGCGGGACGGTCAGTGACATCGCGACCGAGGCGCCCTCCCGGGACTCCCACACCCGGGTGTAGCGGCCCCGCCCCTGGGTCTGGCGGCGGGTGGTCACCACCCGCCATGGTTGCGGGTCGGCCGCGGAGACCGCATTGGTCGATCCGACTTCCTCGTAACAGTCGACCTGTCGCCACGGGCTCTCGGGTGTGACGAGAGTTGCACGTAAAGGATCTTCGCTCAAAGCCATCGGCATGTTCCCAAGGCTAGGCTCTCGCCCATGAGCGATGTCGCCCACTCCGAGGACCAGCAGGACCTCCCCGACCTGCACACCACGGCAGGCAAACTCGCCGACTTCCACCGGCGTAACGACGAACTGCTGCACGCCGGATCGGCCCGGGCCGTGGAGAAACAACACGCCAAGGGCAAGAAGACCGCGCGGGAACGGATCGAGCAGCTCCTCGACGAGGACAGCTTCGTCGAACTCGACGGTCTGGCCCGTCACCGGTCGACCAACTTCGGGCAGGAACGCAATCGTCCTTACGGGGACGGCGTCATCACCGGATATGGCACCGTCGACCACCGTCCGGTGTGCGTCTTCGCTCAGGATTTCACCGTCTTCGGCGGCTCCCTGGGTGAGGTCTTCGGGGAGAAGATCGTCAAGGTGATGGACCTGGCGTTGAAGATCGGCTGCCCGGTCATCGGGATCAACGACTCCGGTGGTGCCCGCATCCAGGAGGGGGTCGCCTCGCTGGCGATGTACGGCGAGATCTTCCGCCGGAACGTGCGGGCCTCCGGCGTGGTCCCGCAGATCAGCCTGATCATGGGGCCGTGCGCGGGTGGCGCCGTCTATTCCCCGGCGATCACCGATTTCATCGTCATGGTCGACCAGACCTCGCACATGTTCATCACCGGCCCGGATGTCATCAAGACGGTCACCGGTGAGGACGTGGCCTTCGAGGATCTCGGTGGCGCGCAGGCGCACAACACGAAGTCCGGTGCGGCCCACTACGCGGCGTCCGACGAGGACGATGCCATCGAGTACGTGCGTGAGCTGTTGTCCTACCTGCCGCAGAACAACCTGGAGGAACCGGTCGTCTACGGTTTCGACCCCGTCCCCGAGGTGACCCCGCAGGACGAGGAGCTGAACACCTTCATCCCGGATTCGCCGAACACTCCGTACGACATGCACACCGTCATCGAGACCGTTCTCGACGACGGGGCTTTCACGGAAGTCCACGCCCTGTTCGCGCCGAACATCATCTGCGGGTTCGGTCGGGTCGAAGGACGCAGTGTCGGCGTGGTCGCGAACCAGCCCATGCAGTTCGCGGGCACCTTGGACATCGATGCCTCGGAGAAGGCCGCCCGGTTCGTCCGTACCTGTGACGCCTTCCATGTCCCCGTGCTGACCTTCGTCGACGTGCCCGGGTTCCTGCCCGGCACCGACCAGGAGTGGAATGGCATCATCCGTCGGGGTGCGAAGTTGATCTACGCCTACGCGGAGGCGACCGTGCCGCTGGTCACCGTCATCACCCGTAAGGCCTACGGTGGCGCCTACGACGTGATGGGTTCGAAGCATCTGGGAGCGGATGTGAACCTCGCCTGGCCGACCGCGCAGATCGCGGTGATGGGCGCCCAGGGCGCGGTCAACATCCTGTACCGCAAGCAGCTCGCCGAGGCTGCCGCGCAGGGGCGGGACGTGGAGGCCGCCCGCCGGGAGTTCATCGAGCAGTACGAGACGACCCTGGCGAATCCGTACACCGCGGCGGAGCGCGGTTATATCGACGCGGTCATCGAACCCGCACAGACCCGGGTCCAGGTCGTGAAGGCCTTGCGCGCCTTGCGTTCCAAGCAGGAGAAGCTGCCGGCGAAGAAGCACGGGAACATCCCGTTGTGAGCGTCCGCGCCGACCGGTCGGAGAGGACGGCCGGTCGGTGTCGGCCACGAATCGAAGGTGGAGGGATCAGGATGGGCGACGACGGGACGAGGACGGACGAGGTCTCTTTCCTGCGGGTGGAACGGGGCCGTCCCACCGAGGAGGAGCTCGCGGCGGTGGCCGTGGTGCTGGCCGCGGTGGCCGGGGGCGCGGCCCAGGAGTCTCCGCTGGCCCGTCGGGGTTGGTCCCATCGGGCCAGGACGTTCAACACCGGAGCGGTGCGGGGGTCCGGTTGGGGTGGGACGAGCTGATTCCCCTCCGGGAGCGCGACGCGCTGATCTGCATGAAGTCCGCTGTGCGACAGTCTTCCTGGGATAGGTTCGGCCCGTGATCCACTCCACTTCCTCCCCCCGCCCCACCACCGAGGTCGACCGGATCGCCGAGGAATATGTCGACAAAGTCATCGAGCTGAGCCCGCTCACGGCCACCCAGTTCGGCATCCCCGGCGAGCACGACGGCTACGACGACTTCTCCCCAGAGGGCTGGGCCGCCCTCGCCGATCTGCGCCGCCACACCCTGGGCGCCCTCGACCGCGCCGCCTGCCAGGACGATGTCGACCGGGTGACCGTCGACGCCATGCGGGAACGCCTCGGCCTCGAGGAGGAGATCCACGACGCCGACCTCGACCTGGCCGAGATGAACAATCTGGCCAGCCCGATGCAGGCCATCCGCGACGTCCTCGACCTCATGCCGACCTCCACCGGGGAGGAACTCGCCGTCCTCGCCCGACGGATGGGACATATCCCCGACGCCTTGGACCAATGGCACATCTCCGTCCGGGAAGCGGCTTCACGCGGTCGCACCCCTGTCCGACGCCAGGTCGAGACCTGCCTGGGACAGGCCCGCGAGCTCGCCGGGGACAACGGATACTTCGCCACCGTCGCCGCTCTCGCCGGGGAGGACGACCGGATCCGCGGCCTCCTCGCCGAGGGCGCCCGGGAAGCCCGACGTGGGTACGGCGAACTCGCCGAGAAGCTCTCGGCCCTCCTGCCCGGCGCCACCGAACGGGATGCCGTCGGCCCGGAGACCTACGCGCTGGTCTCCCGCCATTTCCTGGGCGCCGCCGTGGACCTGGCGGAGACCTACGCCTGGGGGCAGGAGGAGCTGGCCCGCATCGACGCGCTCATGCACCGGGTCGCCGGGCAGGTCCGTGACGGTGCCAGCCCGGCCGAGGCGGCCGATCTCCTCGACGACGACCCCCGTTACCGACTGGAGGGCACGGACGCCTTGCAGGCGTGGATGCAGGAACGGGCCGATGCGGCGATCGACGCTCTGGCCGGGACCCACTTCGACATCCCGGACCCGGTGCGTCGGATCGAATGCCGGATCGCCCCCACCCAGACCGGAGGCATCTACTACACCGGCCCTTCCGACGACTTCTCCCGGCCGGGACGGATGTGGTGGTCGGTCCCCAAGGGGGTCACCACATTCGGCACCTGGCGTGAGTTGACCACCGTCTACCACGAAGGGGTGCCCGGACATCATCTCCAAGTCGGTCAGACCGTCTACCGGTCGGATCTGTTGAACCGGTGGCGGCGGCTCATGTCGTGGACCTCCGGCCACGGTGAGGGGTGGGCGCTCTACGCGGAGCGGCTCATGGAGGAGCTGGGGTTCCTGGACGACCCGGGCAATCTGCTCGGCATGTTGGACGGGCAGTCCATGCGCGCTGCCCGTGTCGTCCTGGACATCGGCCTGCACTGCGAGTTCGAAGCTCCGGCCGAGGTCGGTGGCGGGTCGTGGGACTACGACAAGGCGTGGGCCTTCCTGCAGAGGCATGCCAACATGCAGGAGTCCTTCCTCCGTTTCGAGCTGGACCGTTATCTGGGGTGGCCCGGTCAGGCCCCTTCGTACAAGGTCGGCGAACGCATCTGGTTGCAGTTGCGTGAGGAGGTTCGGCGCCGGGAGGCGGATGCCTTCGACCTGAAAGCCTTCCATCGGCGGGCCTTGGACATCGGGGGCGTCGGTCTGGATGTCTTCCGCCGTACAGTGCTGGCGTGAACGCTACGACTGATCCACGACCTTCCTCCGTCCGGCCCGATGATCGGCCGGTGACGCTGGTGTTGGCCTCGGCGTCGCCTGCTCGGGCGGCGACCTTGCGTGCCGCCGGGGTCACCGCCCGGGTGGTGGTCTCCGCGGTGGACGAGGACGCGGTGCTCGCCCGGGCCGAGGAGGTCCACGGCTCCCTCGAACCCGCCGATGCGGCGTTGGTCCTGGCCCGGGCCAAGTGCGAGGAGGTCGCGGCCCGGCTGGACGTCGAGGGCGGGGACGTCGACCTGGTGGTCCTGGGGTGTGATTCGCTCTTCGAAGTGGACGGTCGGGCGTACGGCAAGCCGGTTTCGGCGGAGGATGCGGTGGCGCGGTGGCGGGCCATGTCGGGGAACACCGGGCAGTTGCACACGGGGCATTGGTTGATCGACCTGCGGGACGAGGAGGCCGGAGGGACCGGGGCGACCTTGGGATGCACGGTCACCACCGAGGTCTCGTTCGCCCGGGTGGGGGACGCCGAGATCGAGGCCTATGTCGCGACCGGTGAGCCGCTTGCGTGCGCGGGCGCTTTCACCGTGGACGGCCTGGGTGGGGCTTTTGTCACCGGGGTGCGCGGGGACCATCACAATGTGGTCGGCCTGTCCCTGCCCGAGTTGCGGGTGCTGCTCGCCGAGATCGGGATTCCCTGGCCGGCGTTGTGGTCCTCGACGCAGACCGCGGACGTCCTGCCGGGCTGATCGGGGCTCCTCGCTCCGAGCGATGCCGCTGGTGGGGCCGGAGCGGATTCGGTGCCCGGCCGGGGTCAGTCCGGACTCAGACCGGGGAGATGCCGTGGCGTCGGTCGCTGAAGGAGCGGTCCCGGCGGGAGGCGTAGGTCAGGCGTCTGATCAGGTCGTCGCGTAACCGGTCGGCTTCGACGACGTCGTCCAGGACCAGGTCGCTGGCCAACCGTTCGAGGTCGACGTCCTGTTCGTATTCCTCCCGTCGGGCGGCGACGAAGGCGTCCCGTTCGGCGGGGTCGGTGATCTCGGCGACCTTGTTGGCGTAGACGGCGTTGACGGCGGCTTCGGGTCCCATGACGGCGATCCGGGCGGTGGGCAGGGCGATGGTGGCGTCAGGGCCGAACCCTGGGCCGGCCATGGCGTAGAGACCGGCCCCGTAGGCCTTGCGGACGACGACGCAGATCTGCGGCACGGTCGCTTCGGAGACCGCGCTGACCATCTTGGCGCCGTGTCGGATGATGCCGGCTTGTTCGACCTGGGATCCGATCATGAATCCGGGGACGTCGGCCAGGTAGATCAGGGGGATGGAGAAGGCGTCGCAGAGGTGGACGAAGCGGGCGGCCTTGTCGGCGCTGTCGACGAAGAGCACCCCGCCTTTGACGGCGGAGTTGTTGGCGACGAGGCCTATGGTGCGTCCGTCGAGGCGGGCCAGGCCGATGACCAGTTCGGGGGCGAAGAGGGCTTTGATCTCGAAGAAGCTGTCTTCGTCGGCCAGGCCTTCGATGACCTCGCGGATGTCGAAGGGGACGGATTCGGTCTCCGGCACGGTGTCGGCGCGTAGTGGCCGGGCCGGTTCCTCGGCGGCGTAGATCGGGGGGATGTCACGCCAGGTGGCGGGCAGGTAGGAGAAGTAGAGCTTGGCGAGTTCGATGGCTTCTTCGTCGTCCTCGGCGAGGAGGTCGCCGCAGCCGGAGGTGGTGCAGTGCATCCGGGCGCCGCCCATCTCCTCGAGGGTGACCTGTTCCCCGATGACCATCTCGGCCATGCGGGGGCTGCCCAGGTACATGGAGGCATTGCCGTCGACCATGATGACCAGGTCGGTGAAGGCGGGGATATAGGCGCCACCGGCGGCACTCGGTCCGAACAGGCAGCAGATCTGCGGGACCCGGCCGGACAGGGCGACCTGGTTGTGGAAGATGCGTCCGGCTCCGCGGCGGCCGGGGAAGAGGTCGACCTGGTCGGTGATGCGGGCTCCTGCGGAGTCGACGAACCAGAAGATCGGTAGTTCTTCCCGGAGCGCGGATTCGGTGGCTCGGATGATCTTCTCCACTGTTCGGGCGCCCCATGAGCCGGCTTTCACCGAGGGGTCGTTGGCGACGACGATCGCGGGGCGTCCGTCGACGGTGCCGCGTCCGGTGACCACGCCGTCGGCGGGCAGTGTCCCGCCGGCGAGGGCGTGGGCGTAGCGTCCGTCCTCGACGAAGCTGCCGTCGTCGAAGAGCATGGCGACCCGGTCGCGGACGAACATTTTTCCTTGGGCGTCCAGTTTCGTTCTCGCCCTGGGGTTCAGTTCTGCTGTGGAGTCGTGCGCGGCGTTCAGGCGCGCGCGGATGTCGCCGACGCGGGGATCCGGTTCGCGGCGGGGTGTGGGGTATTCCGCGAAGGTCTTCCTGCCGGGGTTCATCTGTTCTCCTTGGCTGTGTCCCGGGGGCGGTGTCTCCGTGGCTCAGGAGGGCAGGCCGAGTCCTCGGGCGATGAGCATGCGTTGTACTTCGGAGGTGCCTTCGCCGATTTCCAGGATTTTGGCGTCGCGGTAGAACCGGGCAACGGGGTAGTCCTCCATGAAGCCGTTGCCGCCGAAGATCTGGGTGGCGATGCGGGTCGCGGTGACGGCGGATTCGCTGGTGTAGAGCTTGGCGACGGCGGCGGCCTGTTTGAATTCGGCGGTGGTGACCTGTCCGGCGGCCATGGCGTCCTTCATGGCGGCGGCCTTGTAGGTGAGCAGGCTGCTGGCTTCGGCCATGACCTGCAGGTCGGCGATCTGGAAGCTGACGCCTTGGTAGCTGGCGATGGGGCGGCCGAAGGATTGTCTGTTCTTGGCGTAGTCGACGCATTCCTCCACCATCCGGCGGACGCATCCGGTGGCCAGGGCTGCGATGGCGACGCGGCCGTCGTCGAGGGTGGCGAGGAATTGTCCGTATCCTCGGCCTCGGGTGCCGAGCAGGTTCTCCTGGGGGACGCGGACCGAGTCGAGGGTGAGCCCGTGGGTGTCGGAGATCCACCAGCCGAGTTTGTCGTAGGGGGGTTCGACGGTGAGCCCGTCGGTGCCTGAGGGGATCATGATGGTGCTGATCTCGGCGCGGCCGTCGTCGCGGGTGCCGGTGCGTGCGGTGACGGTGACGACGGAGGTGAGGGGGGTGCCGGAGTTGGTGATGAAGGCTTTGGCGCCGTCGACGATCCAGGAGTCGCCGTCGAGGGTTGCTCTGGTGCGGGTGCTCCCGGCGTCGGATCCGGCTTCGGGTTCGGTGAGTCCGAAGCCGGCGAGGGCTCGGCCGGTGGCGAGGTCGGGCAGGAAGTGTGTTTTCTGTTCTTCGGTGCCGTAGGTCAGGATCGGGTTGATGCCCAGGCCGACGCCGGCTTCGAGGGTGATCCCGATGGATTGGTCGACCCGTCCGAGTTCTTCGATGGCCAGGCAGAGGTAGGTGAAGGGTCCGTCTTCGGGGGTCATTCCGGCGCCTTCGTATTCTTCGGGGACGACCAGTCCGAAGAGTCCGAGCTCGCCCATCTGGGGGATGAGTTCGGCGGGGAATCGTTGTTCCTTGGTCCAGCGGGCGACATGGGGTTCGATCTCGGCGGTGGCGAAGTCCCTGATGTGGGCGCGGAATTCCTCGTGGTCGGCGGAGAGCTCGTACATGCTGTTCACCGTTTTCTCGTGGAGGGGCGGGCGCGCGGTGACCGGGCGATCCCCCGTCGGGGATTCGGACGAATGCGACATCGCTCTCAAGAACGATGGGCGGCCGAGTCGGGGTGGACGGCCGATCACCCGCCCTCGGAGCGGTCAACGGTCACCCAGCCGGGCCGGACGGTCACCCACGCCGATGGCAGGTGTCGACCGGCCGCCGAACCCGGCGCCTTCCCGACCGGAGCGCGCCGACGGGAGCCTTTCCGGGCCAGGGTCAGCGGCGGGCCACCCCGGCGCCCTGCCCGTGCGAGCCCTCACGCCGTTCACCGGTGGCCGTGCGAGCCGAACCGGCCGGACCGGACACCGGCTCCACGGCGGGTTTGGACCCGAGTCCTGACTCCCGGGACGGCGAGGCCGCCGCACCCAGCACCGCGGCCGCCATGACTCCTCCGGCTACGGTGACCACCGCCTGGAACTGGGCCCGGGTGGCTTCCACCAGGACCGACGCCCCGTTGCGGGTGGCTTCGTGGAGGGCCATCTGCCGGTTCATCGTGGCAGATGTCGGATCGTTCCGGGCCGCACCGGGCGCCCGGCCTTCGGCGGCCATCCAGTCACGGATCGTCCGTTGCATGCTCGCCTCGGCTTCGTCCACCACCGAGGAGACCTGGGCGAGGATGTCCTCGGCGGTGCCGACCCGTTCGACGACGAGTCGGGCATGCGCCGGCGAGTCCAGGGAGGAGCGGACCCACTCCCGTGGCTCGTGCGCGGCCGTCGGGGCCGCACCACCGGGCCCGCCGGCCCTTTCGTCCACGGTCGGGGCCGCGTGTTCCCGGGTCGGCATCGGCCGGGCCTCTCTGCGGGGCGTACCGGGACGGTCCACCATCGCCGGTGCCACCGTCGGAGTGACCGCGCCTTCGGGCAGGGACCAGGCCGACGCACTCCCGCCCAACATCCGCAGGGTGTGATAGCGGGCCTGCTCGGCGATGCCCTCCAGCTCCTGGACGGAACGGTCGAAATATTTCTGGAGCCCGGCCCGTTGGGTGGCGTCATAGCTCTCGTCGAGGGCTTGCGCCGAGACCACGCTCATCCGTCCCAGGACTTCTTGGGCGCGCTGCAGATCGGCGGAGGCGACGCGCAGATAGCCGAGCCCTTCCTGGACGGTCATCTGGCCTTCCCTGGCGGCGAACATGTGCGCGCGGGCGCCGTGGGCGGTGGCGATGTCGACGACCGGCGCGGTTCCTCGGTCCTCGTCCCGGGCCGGGACGGCCGGGCTCAGCCGGGCCACGGTGAGATGCATCGCGGCGATCTGCGCCGCCCAGGTTTCGAGATCGACCCGGCGTGCCGAGTCCTCGTCGACACCGATCCTCATGCCGCCACTTCCTTCGCCCGAGTTGCTCCGCTGCAGCGACCGGCGGCCGGAGCCGTGACGGATGCCTGGCCCTCCCATCGGCCGGAACGGGGCGCAGTTGAGCAGTTGGAGCCGTTCACCTGCGGGAAAAGAACGGACAAAGAATCGTGAACGAACGTTCATTCCTCACGGGTGACCGCCCAGGAAAGCCACCACCGGGATGTTCCCGGGAAAGACCTTTCCATCGACACAGACATAGCTTCTTCAAGTTCCCGCTAAGAGCATCTTCCTGGTGCTAGTTTTTGCGCCATCGGCGATGGTGCGCACGGAGGCCATGCCATATCTGAGGACAACGATCAACCACCCTCCCCAGGGCTGGGCGGCTTGGACGGCGCCGGAAAACAATGAGGTTGAAAACCCATGCCTGAAACACCCGACAAGAGACGACGACAACCGGCAGAAAGCGGCCACAGAGGGACCAGCTGATGGCCAAATATCTGCTTCGCCGCATGGGCAACTACGTGGTCATGATCTTCATCGCGACCACCATCGCCTATTTCGCCGCGGTGAACTTCATGAAGCCGCAGTCACGTCTCCTGGAACGCACCCCCAGGCCGACGATCGACCAGGTCAACGCCCAGTTGAGGGCCAACGGCCTCGATCCCACCCTCAGCGCGACCGAACGATACCTCCAGTGGTTGCAGAACATCGTCCTCCACTTCGACTGGGGCATGGGCCCCGACGGGGCACGGGTCAATGACGAATTCTTCGTCCGAGCGCTCATCTCCGGACGGCTCGTCATCCTCGCCACTATCCTCTCCGTGATCATCGGCGTCTCCCTGGGCATCTTCGCCGCCGCCCGCCAGTACAAACTCTCCGACCGCGCTGTGACCACTCTCAGCTATCTCATCAGCTGTGTGCCTGCTCCGGTCATCTACCTGATGGTGCAGATGACCGGGATCCGGGTCAATGAAAGCGCCGGAGGCACCATCCTCTATGTCACCGGAATGCGATCGGCGCTCCCCCCGGAAGGAACCGGCGCCCAGATCGTCGACGAGATCCAACACCTGGTGCTCCCTACCATCGCTTTGACGATCGTGGCCTACGTCGGCTACCAACTGTTGCAAAGATCACTTCTGCTCGACAACATCAATGCGGATTATGTACGCACCGCACGCGCAAAAGGGTTGACCAAGGCTCAAGCCGTGCGTAAACACGCTCTGCGTACTTCTTTCATCCCGGTGGCCCAGTCCATCGCTTTCCAGATACCGATGGTGTTCACCGGGACGTTCATCATCGAGACCGTGTTCGCCTGGCAGGGGCTGGGCCGGTACACCCTGGATGCCATCGTGATGACCCAGAACGTCAATGCGACGGTCGCCGGTGTCACCTTCGGCGGAGTGATGTTCGCGATCGGGGCGATCCTCGCGGACCTGTCCGTGGCCGTCGTCGATCCCCGGGTGCGGGTGAGTTGAGATGAACGAACAACGTGATCCCACCCGTCCTGGTCCGGTCGCCGAGCCTTTGGCCGAGGGCGAGGTCCTGCCTTCGACGCCGTTGACGGCTGAGGCCTCGTCGGCGCGGATCGATGCGGCCCCCTTGGGGATGCCCGCCCGGGTGCAGACCGAGACCGCGCCTTCCTTGAACGCCGATTCCCCGGCGGCCACCGAGATCACGTCGAAGAGTCGGCTGATCGTGCGGCGGCTGCTGCGCAACAAGGGTTCGGTCATCGGCCTGGGCATGCTCACGGTCGCGGTGGCCTTCACCCTGTTGGGCAATCTGGGCAACGAGTACGGATATGACCAGCAGGACCTGCTGAATATCGGGACTCCTCCCGGTGAGGGCGGGCACATACTGGGCACCAATGGCGGTGGCGTCGATCTGTGGGCGATGTTGGTCCGGGGCACCGGGAAGTCCTTGATGATCGCTGCCATCGTCGGGGTGTGTGCGCCTATCCTGGGCGCCGCCTATGGCACGGCCATCGCGTTCTGGGGCGGCACCCGAGAGCGCGTCGGCATGTGGGTGCTCGACATGTTGCTGCTGATGCCTTACTTCCTGCTGATCGCGGTCTTCATGGGTAACACCGGTGGCAGCGCCGTCCATCTGGCGCTCTTCTTGACGATGTTCGGGTGGATGGGCCTGGCTCGTGTGGTCCGCGCCACCACCCAGTCGCTGCGCGAACGAGAGTTCGTGACCTCGGCCCGTTATCTGGGGGTGTCGGACTGGCAGATCATCCGGCGGCACATCATCCCGAACATCGGGTCGTATCTGATCCTCAACATCGTCCTGGGCACCTTCGGGGCGATCATCTCCGAGACCGCCCTGTCCTTCCTCGGGATCGGTGTGCGCGCCCCCGATGTGTCGCTGGGTCAGCTCATCGGGCAGGCGGCCAGCCAGTTGTCGGCCTATCCGTGGCTGTTCTGGGGCCCGGTGGTCTGCCTGTTGTGGCTCACGTTGTCGCTCTCGTTGATCGGTGACGGTCTGCGTGACGCCTTGGATCCGAACAGCAAGTCAGGAGGACGGGCATGACCGCCAGGACGGACGGTACGACGGGAGGCACGGCACGGATCCCGGGGTCACCGATCCTGTCGGTGCGGGATCTGCACGTCCGTTTCGGCTCCGAGGCGGGTTCGGTGCATGCCGTCCGCGGGGTCGATCTGGATCTCTACCCGGGCCGCGTGCTGGGCATCGTCGGCGAGTCGGGTTCGGGCAAGTCGGTGACCTCGTTGGCGATCATGGGGCTGTTGCCGGAGACAGCGAAGGTCACCGGGTCGATCACCTACGGTGGCAAGGAGTTGCTGGGGCTGTCGGATCGGGAGATGTCCCGACATCGGGGCAGCGATATCTCGATGATCTTCCAGGACCCGTTGAGTTCGTTGACGCCGGTGTTCACCGTCGGTGATCAGATCGTCGAGGCCTTGCAGGCGCACAGTTCGATCTCGCGGCAGAAGGCGCGGGTGCGGGCGATCGAGCTGCTGGATCTGGTGGGTATCCCCAGTCCACGCACCCGGGTCGATTCCTATCCTCACGAGTTCTCCGGTGGTATGCGCCAGCGGGTGGTCATCGCCATCGCCATCGCGAACGACCCTCGGGTGATCATCGCCGACGAGCCGACGACGGCTCTGGACGTGACCATTCAGGCGCAGATCCTCGATCTGCTCACGGTCGCCCAGGAGGAGACCGGCGCCGCGGTCGTCATGATCACCCATGACCTGGGTGTCGTCGCCGGTGTCGCGGACGACGTCATGGTGATGTATGCCGGTCGCCCGGTGGAGAAGGGTTTCATCGACGACGTCTACCAGCGGCCGAGCATGCCGTACACGGTCGGTCTGTTGGGTTCGATTCCCCGGGTGGACCGGCGGGAGAAGAGCAGCCTGGTCCCGATCGAGGGGAATCCGCCGAATCTGTTGGTCGAACCGACCGGGTGTCCTTTCCTGCCGCGGTGCCCGGTCTCGGCGCCGGTGTGCGCCGAGCAGGAACCGCCGTTGGCGCCGGTGGCCCCGGACCACGCGACAGCATGCGTACGCTCCCGGGAGCTGCTCGCCCTGCCCGACCCGCAGGCGATCTTCCCGGTGCCGCCGGTGCCCCATGCGGCTCTCTCGGAGGTCGACCGGGAGCAGCGTGAACCGGTGTTGCGGGTCTCGGAGTTGCACAAACATTTCCCGTTGATGAAGGGCGCTTTCCTGAAACGTCAGGTGGGTGACGTGAAGGCGGTCGACGGGATCGACCTGGACATCGTCGAGGGCGAGTGTCTGGCGTTGGTCGGTGAATCGGGTTGCGGCAAGACGACCACGCTGTTGGAGATCATGGAGCTCTCGCCGAAGACCCGCGGGGATATCCGGGTCTTGGGCACCTCGGTGCATGATCTGCGCCGGAAGTCCGAGGTGACCGGGCTGCGCCGTAACATCCAGCTGGTCTTCCAGGATCCGATGGGTGCCTTGGATCCCCGGTTCACGGTCTACGAGATCATCGCCGAACCGCTCCAGGCCTACGGGACCCCCGCGAAGGAATGTCAGGACCGGGTGCGGGATCTGATGGCCACTGTCGGGTTGGAGCCGGATCATCTGAATCGTTTCCCCACCCAGTTCTCCGGGGGGCAGCGGCAGCGGATCGGGATCGCGCGGGCGCTCGCGCTCAAGCCGAAACTGCTGATCCTGGACGAGCCGGTGTCGGCCTTGGACGTTTCGGTCCAGGCGGGGATCATCAACCTGTTGGACCGGTTGAAGGCCGATCTGGGGATCTCGTATCTCTTCGTGGCCCATGACCTGGCGGTGGTGCGGCACATCAGTGACCGGGTGGCTGTCATGTATCTGGGCAAGATCGTGGAGATCGGTCAGGTCGACGAGGTCTTCGAGCATCCGACCCACCCGTACACGCGGGCGTTGTTGTCGGCGATCCCGGTCCCTGATCCGGTGAAGGAACGCTCTCGGCAGCGCATCCTTCTGCAGGGTGATCTGCCCAGCCCGTTGGACCGTCCGGTGGGGTGTGATTTCGCGACCCGTTGCCCGGTCTTCCTCGGGTTGGACGAGGTGAAGCGGCAGCAGTGCCGTTCCGAAGAACCGCCGCTGGTACCGATCGGCACCGCGGACCACAGACAGGCCTGTTTCTTCCCTGAGGAACAGCTGGTGAGCGCACATGTGCAGGGGTCTTCCCCTCAGTCCGACCTCCCTGTGTCGGGGCCGTCTTCCGAAAGGAGTTCGTCATGACCCGCAGTCCGTCCCGCGCGGCTTTCGCTCTGTGCATCTGCGCTTCGCTCGCTCTGGCCGGGTGTTCTTCCGGCAACAAGGACGGGAAAGCAGCCCCGGAGAAGCAGGACATCAACCAGGCCAGCAAGTTGGTGGCGAACAATCCGAAGGACCGTGGTTCTCTCGAGCAAGGGGGAACTCTCACCTTGGAGATCGGCGACTGGCCGACGAACTACAACGGCCAACATATCGACGGCAACAGTGGTGACTACCACGGGATCACCGATGCCACCGATCCGATCCTGTACGAGTGGGAGTCGGACGGAAAGATCAAACCGAACAAGGATTACCTGGAGGAGATGCCGAAGGTCGAGACGAAGGACGGCAAACAGGTCATCACCTACACGATGAACCCGAAGGCCAAGTGGAACGACGGAACCCCGATCGACTGGACGGCTTTCGAGGCTTATTGGAAGGCCAACCGGGCCCCGATGGACAAGGGCGGCTACGGCAATATCTCCACCACGGGTTTCGAGGACATCGCCTCGGTGGCGAAGGGTGATGCGGAGAACAAGGTCGTGGTCACCATGACCAAACCGTTCTACCCGGTTCCGGAGCTCTTCCAATTGGTCACCCATCCGAAACTGGCCGCGGATGCGAAGACCTTCAACGAAGGGATGAAGACCGATTTCCACCCGGAATGGCGGGCCGGGCCGTTCACCTTGGACAAGATCGACAACCAGGCGAAGACCTTCGTGTTGAAAGCGAACCCGAACTGGTGGGGTGACAAGCCGCTGCTGGACAAGGTCGTCTTCCGGCAGATGGAGGACTCGGCGACCATTCCCGCGTTCAAGAACGGGGAGATCGACGCCACGGCGGTCGGCAACAAGTCTCGTTATCAGCAGATCCAGGGCGCCAAGGATCTGGACATCCGTCGGAGCCAGCGTCTGGTGCTGAATGTCAACATGTTCAACACCAAGGCCGAGGGCTTGACCGATATCAACGTGCGTAAGGCCATCTGGCAGGCCTATGACCGCGAGGAGTGGAAGAAGGTTCGGTTCGACGGTCTGAACTGGACGGAGAAGCCCACCGACTCGGCGCTCTTCTTCACCTTCCAGCCGGAGTACGAGCCGACGATGCCGGTCACCCATTCGGTCGACGATGCCAAGAAGACCCTCGAGGGTGCGGGTTACGCGATGGGTGGTGACGGCTTCTACGCCAAGGACGGGAAGAAGATCTCGATCAAGTACACCACTTTCGGCGACGACCCGATGAGCCGCGCGCTCGCCCAGACCGTGCAGTCCCAGCTGAAGAAGGCCGGCATCGATCTGCAGATCGATCAGCGTCCAGCGGCTTCGTTCAGCGAGACGGTGAACAAACGTGAATTCGGGCTCTTGGCTATGGCCTGGGGTGTGACGAGCGCGTGGCCGATCGCCAATATCTGCCAGACCATGTGCACCGACAGCCAGAGCAATTATTCTTCGACCGGCTCCAAGGAGCTCGACGAGCGTATCCGCAAACTGGGTTCGATCGAGGATCCAAAGGCGCAGGCGAAGGAGATGAACGCCATCGAGAAGGAATGGAGCCAGCAGTACGGCCAGATCCCGATGTCGACTTCTCCGCTGGTTCTGGCTACCCGCAAGGGATTGGCGAACTTCGGTCCGGCAGCTTTCGCTTCCTTGCATCCGCGCTGGCAGGACGTCGGGTGGGAGAAGAACAGCACGCACAAGTAAAGCCCGGCGGGCCATCTCGATCTTGTTCGATGATCGGTGTTGCCGCGAGGACGATCTCGCGGCAACACCGATCATCTGTCTGCGGCTGCCATGCCGTCCTTGATGCTGAATGGCATTTCACAGCCGCTATCAAAGCGATTGATGCCTTCGGCATGATTGTCACCCTTCTGGGCGCTCTTTAATATCGGCATAGGAATCTGGTCCTGATAGGGAATATCCCCCGGCTTACGATTTCCCACCACAATGACTGACCCACCACACCGGCTTTACTCCCCCTATGCTTTCTCTGCTGGGCATAACGGGCGCAGGGAACGGCTGGAGAGAAATTATTCAGACACCGGATTATCGGACCGCCACACATGAGCAGTCAGCTTTACGAGGGTCAAAAAACCCACCCAGTCGAGGTGAGCCCACCCTCAACCGCCAGACCGGCAGCGAGATCGTCCGCCCCTCGGCAGAGCACTCCGCGAACGATCGAGAGCTGCCGGCGAAAGGCGACAGAGACCTAGCGCCACGCCCTCACCGACCGTGTCGCCCGCAGAACCGGCGCAACCCGGTCAACCCGCGCAGACAACCCCTCGGAATTTCCAAAAAACCTTGGAGTACAGCGAAGTACATGCACGACCCTGTGTTCTGGCGGCAAAGTGGGACCCATGACCGAACCGACCTTCCGCACCGTCATCGAACCCTTCCGTATCCACTCCGTCGAACCGCTACGCATGACCACAGCGGCCTACCGTCGGGAAAAAGCCGCGGAAGCGTCGTACAACCTGTTCTCCCTGCACGCCGACGACGTCCTCATCGACCTGCTCACCGACTCGGGCACCGGCGCGATGAGCCGCGACCAGTGGGCCGCGATCCAGCACGGCGACGAAAGCTACGCCGGCAGCCCCTCCTACTACCTCTTCCGCGACGCCGTCCGCGACCTCTTCCCGTACGAACACGTCATCCCCACCCACCAGGGACGCGCCGCCGAGAAGATCCTCTTCGGCGCGATCTGCACCGCCGGCCAGGTCGTCCCCAGCAACACCCACTTCGACACCACCCGCGCCAACATCGAATTCACCGGCGCCACCGCACTCGACCTGGTCATCGACGAAGGGCACGACCCCGCCCTCGACCACCCCTTCAAGGGCAACATGAACCTCGACCGCCTGGAGACCCTCCTGGTCGAACGCGGCAACGACGTGCCCTGCGTGATGATGACCATCACCAACAACTCCGGCGGCGGACAACCCGTCTCCCTGGAGAACCTGCGCGCCGTCTCCGAGATCGCCCACCGCCACGGCAAACCCTTCTTCCTCGACGCCTGCCGCTTCGGTGAGAACGCCTGGTTCATCCGCCTGCGCGAAGAAGGCCAGAGCGACCGGGACGTCGTCGACATCATCCGCGACATGGCCGCCTGCGCCGACGGCATGACCATGTCCGCCAAGAAGGACCCGCTGGGCAATATCGGCGGCTGGCTGGCCCTCAACGACGACGACCTCGCCCAACAGTGCCGCAACCTGCTGATCCTCACCGAAGGTTTCCCCACCTACGGCGGCCTCGCCGGACGCGACCTCGAAGCCCTCGCCCAAGGCCTGAAGGAAACCGTCACCCACGACTACCTCAACTACCGGATCACCTCCACCGCCTACCTCGGACAGGCCCTGGACAAGCTCGGCATCCCCTGCATCAAACCCACCGGTGGACACGCCGTCTACATCGACGCCCGCGCCATGCTGCCGCACATCGAACCGTTGAAATTCCCCGGCCAGGCGCTCGCCGTCGCCCTCTACGAGATCGGCGGAGTACGCACCTGCGAGATCGGTACCGCCATGTTCGGCAAGCAGCCCGACGGCAGCGAGAAACCCGCCGCGATGGACCTGGTACGCCTGGCCATCCCGCGCCGCACCTACACGCAGAGCCACATCGACTACGTCATCGAGGTCTGCGAACAGGTCAAGGCGATGTCCGCCGACCTTCCCGGCTACCGGATCGTCGAAGAACCCCCGGCGCTGCGGCACTTCACGGCGAAATTCGGTCAGATCTGACCGGCGACACCGCAGCTCCTGCCCTTGGCCTGGCGTCGTGGGTCAAGGGCAGGAGCGGGCGTCCGGCTGGCCCCTTGGACAGGACTTCCGGTAACGACGTCGACGGCACACGCACCCCACAGGACGACCGGGTCGACCGTCCCGGCGCGATGGTCCGCGCCCCCGCTCAGCCGTTGAACTCCCGCGGGTCCGGGCCCATCCGTCCGCCCCGGTCGAGAGCGTCCAGGGAGTCGATCTGCGCAGGTGTCAACGTGACGTCCACCGCGGCGAGATTCTCCGCCATCCGCTCCGGAGTGACCGACTTCGGGATGACGACATTGCCCTGCGCCAGATGCCAGGCCAACACCACCTGGGCCGGGGTGACCCCGGCCTCCTCGGCGATCCGCGTCACCGTCGGCTCGGCGAAGAGATCCCCGGCCCGGGCCAGCGGACTCCACGCCTCGGTCGCGATGCCCTGCTCCCCGTGGAAGGTCTTCAACTCCCGCTGCTGCAGATAGGGGTGCAACTCGATCTGGTTCACCGCCGGCATCTGACCGGTCTCCTCCGCCAGCCGACGCAGATGCTCCGGCTCGAAATTGCTGACCCCCGCCGCCCGGATCCGCCCCTCCTCCTGCAGACGCAGCAACGCCCGCCACGAATCGACGTACTTCTCCCGAGCAGGGCACGGCCAATGGATGAGATACAGGTCGACCTGTTCCAGACCCAACCGGGCCAGGGACTCCTCGAAGGCGCGGAGGGTCTCGTCGAAGCCGTGGGCGTCATTCCAGACCTTCGTGGTCACGAAGATCTCCTCCCGCGGCAGCCCGCTCTCCACGACCGCCCGACCGACGCCTTCCTCGTTGCCGTAGAAGGCCGCCGTGTCGACACTCCGATAACCCATCCGCAGAGCCTCGGTGGCACAGCGGGCGGCGTCCTCCGGCTCGATCTGGTACACGCCGTACCCCAACCGAGGCATTTCCACGTGCTTCCCACCCGAAACCAAGGTGCGAGTCGATACAGTCGAAGATCCAGTCATGATGCGACATTACGCCGCAGGCACCCACCCCCCGAAGGTGGGCTATGTCACGGTCAATTAGGCTGTTCGGCAAACCGCCACAGACCCTCCCGGGACATTAGGCTCCGGGCCATGGCCATCTCCAAAGTCTTGATCGCGAACCGCGGCGAGATCGCCGTGCGCATCGCCCGCGCATGCAAGGACGCCGGGATCGGTTCCGTCGCCGTCTACGCCGACCCCGACCGCGACGCCCTGCACGTGAAGGTGGCCGACGAGGCCTACGCACTCGGAGGAGCCACCCCCGGCGACAGCTACCTCGTCCAGGACAAACTTCTCGACATCGCCCGACGCTCCGGCGCCGACGCCGTCCACCCCGGATACGGCTTCCTCGCCGAGAACGCCGCCTTCGCCCAAGCCGTCCTCGACGACGGACTCACCTGGATCGGCCCCTCCCCCGCCGCCATCGACGCCCTCGGAGACAAGGTCAAAGCCCGGCACATCGCCACCCGGGCACAAGCCCCCCTCGTGCCCGGCACCCACGATCCCGTCCAGGATGCCGAGGAAATCATCGCCTTCGCCGAGGAATACGGCCTCCCCGTGGCGATCAAAGCCGCCTACGGCGGTGGCGGACGCGGGCTGAAAGTCGCCCGCACCCTCGAAGAGATCCCCGAACTCTTCGAATCAGCCGTACGGGAAGCCGTCACCGCCTTCGGCCGAGGCGAATGCTTCGTCGAACGTTTCCTCGACAAACCCCGTCACGTGGAAACCCAGTGCCTGGCCGACGCCCACGGCAACGTCGTGGTCGTCTCCACCCGCGACTGCTCCCTGCAACGCCGCCATCAGAAACTCGTCGAAGAAGCCCCCGCGCCCTTCCTCAGCGACGAACAGAACGCCGAACTCGTCCGCGCGTCCAAGGCGATCCTCACCGAAGCCGGATACGTCGGCGCAGGAACCTGCGAATACCTGGTCGCCCAGGACGGACTCATCTCCTTCCTCGAAGTCAACACCCGCCTCCAGGTCGAACACCCGGTCACCGAGGAAGTCACCGGGATCGACCTGGTCCGGGAACAACTACGCATCGCCGACGGCGAAGAACTCGGCTACGACGACCCGCCGGTACGCGGCCACTCCATCGAATTCCGGATCAACGGGGAAGACCCCGGACGCGGTTTCCTCCCCGCACCGGGGAACGTCCTGACCTTCCGTCCCCCGTCCGGGCCGGGAGTACGACTCGACTCGGGCATCGAACAAGGCGACGTGATCTCCGGACAGTTCGACTCGATGCTCGCCAAACTGATCGTCACCGGCCGTGACCGGCAGCAGACCCTGCAACGCGCCCGCCGTGCCCTCGCCGAGTTCGAGGTCGAAGGCATGCCCACCGCCCTGACCTTCCACCGGGCGGTCGTCGACGACCCGGCCTTCGCCCCCGACGACCCGGAACAACCCTTCAGCGTCTACACGACGTGGATGGAGACCGAGTTCGACAACACCATCGAGCCCTACAGCGGGCCGACCGCCGACGGCACGGACCCCGAATCCGAACGGCAGAAGATCGTCGTCGAAGTCGGCGGCAAACGCGTGGAGATCAGCCTGCCCGGCGACCTCCCGGTGGGCGGCGGCAGCGCAGGGGCAGCGAACGGCCCCCGACGCAAAGCCCCCCGGCGGGCCGGAGCCACCGGACGGGCCGGGGCCAAGGCCGGCGGGGACAGCCTCACCGCGCCCATGCAGGGCACCATCGTGAAATTGGCTGTGGCCGACGGCGACCAGGTCGCCGAAGGAGATCTCGTCGTGGTCCTCGAGGCGATGAAGATGGAACAGCCCATCAATGCGCACAAGGCCGGCACCGTCACCGGGCTGTCCGCAGCAGTCGGTGAAACCGTGTCCAGCGGCGCCGTCCTGTGCGAGATCAAGGGCGAACCGACCGACTGACCCCGGCGTCGACCCGCCGTCAGATCTTCGACGGCGGGTCGATCGGCCCGGACGACTCCACCGGGTCGACCTTCACCGGATCAGGCTTCGCGCCCTCGCCTTCCGGGCCCATCTCGTCCAGGAAGGCCTGCTTGGCCCGCCCGGGCACGCCCAGAGCGTTCTCCACCGCCCCGGCCCCCTTGGCGACCTGGTCGGCGTACTTCCCGCCGGTACGTTCGTTCACCACGTCCTCGACCTTGTCGAGACCGGCACGGACCTTGTCCGGGTTGTCCTGCGCGAAACCCTTGGCCTTGTTCACCAGGCTAGAGAAATCCATCGTCACCATCCCTCTCCGACCGGGCCGTCACCACCGACGGCCCGATGACCGATCACCCCTCCACCGAATGCAGCCGCCTGGCCGCCTCCGCGATCGAACCCGACAACGAGGGGTACACGGTGATGGTCGCGGCCACCTGGTCCACGGTCAAACGCTGTCCGACGGCGAGCGCGATCGGGAAGATCAGTTCGGAGGCTCGGGGGGCGACGACGACCCCGCCGACGACCTGGTTGCTGCCGTTGCGGGCGAAGAGTTTCACGAAACCGACCTGGACGTCGTCCATCTTGGCGCGGGCATTGGTGGCCAGGGGCATGAGGATCTGCCGGATGTCGCTCATCCCTTCGACCTGTGCCTGGGAGAGCCCGACGGTGGCGATCTCCGGGTCGGTGAAGATGGTGGAACTGACCCCGCGGATGTCGAGGGGGCTGACGGCGTCGCCGAGGGCGTGGGCGACGGCGACGCGTCCTTGCATGGCGGCCACCGAGGCCAGGGGAAGGACACCGGTGCAGTCGCCGGCGGCGTAGACGCCCCGCGCGGTGGTGCGGGAGACCCGGTCGACCTTGATGTGTCCACGGTCGGTGAGGGCGACTCCCGCGGTCTCCAGGCCGAGGTCGGTGGTGCGCGGGACCGAGCCGACGGCGAGGAGGGCGTGGCTCCCGGCGATCTCGCGTCCGTCCTCGAGCTGGACGAGCACGCCGTCGTCGGTGCGGTGGACCGCGGCCATCCGGGAGCGGTTGAGGACGGTCATCCCCCGTTCGCGGAAGACGTCCTCGATGACCCGGGCGGCGTCCTCGTCCTCGCCGGGCAGGACGCGGTCGCGGGAGGAGACGAGGGTGACGCGAGCGCCCAGCCCCAGATAGGCCTGGGCCAGTTCTGCTCCGGTGACTCCGGATCCGACGACGACGAGGTGCTCGGGGATCTCCGGTAGTTCCCAGATCTGCTGCCAGGTGAGGATGCGTTCGCCGTCGGGTCGCGCACTGTCGGTGACCCGCGGGGCCGCCCCGGTGGCGATCAGGACCATGTCGGAGCGGATCTCGTAGCTGTCGCCGTCGAAAGGTCTGATCTGGACGGTCGAGGGGCCGGCCAGTCGGCCCCGGCCGTGGACGACGTCGACCCCGCGGTCGCGCAGGCCGGCAGCGATATCGGTGCTCTGCCGACCGGCGAGCGCCTTGATCCGGGCGTTCACGGCGGGCAGGTCGGCGTCGAGGACGGAGTCGTTGGCGTCACGGGCGGCGGTGACGCCCAGACGGACCCCCATCTGTTCGGCCTGGCCGACGCGTCCGACGTAGGCGGCGGTGGAGATGAGGGCTTTGCTGGGGACACAGTCGGACAGGACACAGGCCCCGCCGATACCGTCGGTGTCGACCACGGTGACCTGGGCTCCCAGCGCGGCTGCGACCAGTGCGGCCTCGTAACCTCCCGGGCCGCCGCCGAGCACTGTCACCCGCTGTTGAGTTTCGTTCACCCCTCCATCCAACCACCTCGACGGGCCGAGTAGCCTGAGTGGCAAGGGCGCTTATGCCTACCGGACCTTCGGCCGGTGGGGAGGGAGGTCGTAGGCTCGGTGCATGGCGGTTCTGCTCCCTTCATCTGACATCGATCCCTTCGAGCTCGCTTCCGCGGCAGCTGCGGTCATCGCCGAGCGCACCGACACCCCGCGTCACGACGTGGCCCTGATCCTCGGGTCGGGTTGGGGGCGGACCGGCGACCTGATCGGCGAGACCCTCACCACCATCGACAACGAGGACGTCCCTGGTTTCGCGGCAGCGGCCGTCGCCGGACATTCCGGGACGATGCGGTCGGTCGCCATCGGTGACACCGGTCGGCGCGCGCTCGTCTTCGGCACCCGCACGCACTTCTACGAAGGGCGCGGTGTGCGGGCTGTGGTCCACCCCATCCGCACGGCCGCTGCGGCCGGATGTCAAACTGTCGTGGTTACCAATGGTTGTGGCGGTTTGCGTCCCGAGTGGGCACCCGGCACGCCGGTACTGATCTCCGACCACATCAACCTGACTGCGTCCTCCCCCATCGAGGGTGCGAACTTCGTCGATCTGACCGATGCCTATTCCCCCCGTCTGCGCGATCTGGCCCGCCAGGTCGACCCGAGTCTCGATGAGGGTGTGTACGTCCAGTTCCGTGGGCCGCACTACGAAACGCCCGCCGAGGTGCGGATGGCGAAGACCCTCGGCGGTGACCTGGTGGGCATGTCCACTGCTCTGGAGGTCATCGCAGCACGTCAGGCCGGGATGGAGGTGTTGGGCATTTCGCTCGTCACCAACCCGGCCGCAGGAATCTCCCCCACACCGTTGTCTCATGAGGAGGTCATCGCAGCCGGCAAGGCTGCGGCTACCCGTTGCGGGAACCTCCTCGCCAGCATCGTGACGCAGATCTGATCCGCACGAGATCGCCGGATCGCAGGTCACCCTGCACGAGTAAGGAGCACCATGACCGAACCAACGTTGACCCGTCGTTCCCGCCGCAGAGAAACGCCCGTGGAGATAGCCGCGGACGATCTCATCGCCTACGCCCGTGAGTGGATCAAGGATGATCCCGATGTCGCCCTGCGTGAGGAGCTCGAGGAGCTCATCTCAGCGATCGAGGCCGGGGAGGCCGAGGCGCTGGCCGATCTGACCCACCGTTTCCACGGTTTGTTGGAGTTCGGCACCGCAGGGCTGCGCGGGGCGCTGGGGGCCGGCCCGAACCGGATGAACAGTTCCGTGGTCATGCGCACCGCTGCGGGTCTGATGAGCTACCTCAACGGGCGGATCGGGCTGCCGACGGTGATCGTCGGTTTCGATGCCCGGTTGGCGTCCTCCCAGTTCGTCCGGGACACCGCTTCGGTGGTGGTCGGTGCCGGCGGGCGGGCTCTGGTGCTGCCCCGTCCGCTGCCCACCCCCGTCCTGGCGTACGCGGTCCGTCATCTGTGCTGCGACGCCGGGATCATGGTGACCGGCGGGCACAACCCGGCGTTGGACAACGGGTACAAGGTCTACGTGGGGGACGGCGCCCAGATCGCACCTCCGGTGGACGGCGACATCCGTCGTCACATCGAGCGGGTGCGCCGGGTCGTGGACATCCCGCAGGCCGACGACGGGTGGGAGGTCCTCGGCGACGAGATCGCGTCGTCGTATGTCCACGCGGTGTCGGCGCTGGTCCCGGTGGGTGCACCGCGTGACCTGCGGATCGTGCACACCTCCTTGCACGGTGTCGCCGGGGAGATCTTCAAGGCCGTCCTGAACGAGGCCGGTTTCCCGGCTCCGGCCGTGGTCGCCGAACAGGACGCCCCGGACCCGTCCTTCCCGACGATGGAATACCCCAGCCCGGACGAGCCCGGTGCCCTGGACCTGGCGATCGCCTTGGCCCGGACCAAGGGCGCGGACATCGTCCTCGCACACGACCCCGACGGCGACCGTTGCGCGGTGGCCGTCCCGGATCTGACCGTCGAGGAGGGGTGGCGCAAGCTACGGGGCGACGAAGTGGGAGCACTGCTCGTCTGGGACGCCGTGCAGCGCGGTGCCCAACCGGGTGAGGTCTTCGCCCGTTCCCTGGTGTCCAGCCGGTTGTTCGACAGGATCGTCGACGCCGCCGGTTGCCCCCGCAGGGAGACCTTGACCGGGTCGAAGTGGATCTCCCGCGTGGAGGGTCTGCGCCTGGGCTACGAGGAGTCCTCCGCTTTCTGCCTGGCGCCTCAGATCGTCCGGGACGAGGACGGCATCTCCGCAGGTCTGGTGATCGCGGCCTTGGCGGCCCGGTTGAAGGATCAAGGGCGGACGTTGACCGACGTCCTCGACGAGCTGTCCACCACGCACGGTGTGCACGCCACGGATTCCTTCTTCGTGCGGGTGACCGACCCTGCGCTGACCGCGCGGATCATGCACCGTCTGCAGTCGGAGGTGACCTCCGGCAGCACCGTCGCCGGCGTCGCGGTCGAACGGGCCGAGGACCTCTCGCACCCGGAGGACTCCCTCCCGGCGACCGAGGGCATGCGGTACACCTTCGCCGACGGCTCCCGAGTGGTGATCCGCCCCAGTGGCACCGAACCGAAGCTGAAGGTGTACCTGGAGACGGTGGTCCCCACGCAGGGCGCGCCGGGGCTCTACACGGCCCGTGACGAGGCGGCCCGTCGCCTCACGGCCCTCCGGGCGGCCTTCGAGTCGCTCACCCTCGTCTGACCCGAGACG
>NZ_BAGZ01000001.1 GCF_000298175.1 Austwickia chelonae NBRC 105200
AACAAACAATTGGCATCGATTTCGGCACGCTGTTGAGTTCTCAAGAATCGGTTACTTACTTGCGAGCTAGAACATCTTAGCAGATCCTCTAGCAGTGCTGCTATCGCCCTGAAGCTCAATTTCATCTTCCTCAGGAGCAGGCTCTCTACCTTACCAGAGACAATCTGGAACTTCAAACTCACCCTGAGTGAGATGAAGTTACACCTAGAACAGAAGGTGTTTGCTTCTAGTGAGAACCTGTCAGCCCGGGGATCTTTGGGGCTTTCGGCCCCGCTTCGCCCCCTGCGGGCTGACAGGAAATACACTAGCTAGTGAACCTTCAAGGGCACAAATCTGCAGGTCAGAGGCATTTAGCTTCAGAACGCAAGTCCGCTAGCCCTTCTCAGTTCACGCTCGACGGACCGCAGCCATGGCCTTGCGCCCACGTTTGAGGATGCAAACCTCATCCCCAAGAAAATCGCTCGCCCGAAGGGTCATCTCCGGATCACCTACCTTGACGTTGTTGACGGAGACGCCGCCTTCTGCCAGGACCCGCCGAGCGGCGTTCCTCGAATCGACCAACCCTGAGGAGACCAACGCATCCACCAACGAATCGCCAGGACAAGCCACTCCCCCCGGAAGCTCCGCCGTCGCGTCTCTCAAGGTAGCCGCATCCAACCCCTGGAGTTCACCCTTACCGAACAAAGCCGCTGAAGCTGCCTGCACCGCATCGGACGCGGTGGCACCGTGAACCAGCTCGGTCACATCTGCAGCCAACTGTTTCTGGGCAGCTCGAAGGAAAGGTTCTTCCTTTACCTGACGCTCGAGCTCAGCAATTTCTTCGCGCGTACGATCTGTGAAGACCTTGAGGAGCATGATGACCGAAGCGTCCTCCACATTGAGCCAGTACTGGTAGAAGGCGTAAGGGCTGGTCATCTCTCGATCAAGCCAGACCGCATTCCCTGCAGACTTGCCGAACTTCTCTCCTGAGCTGTCAGTAAGCAAGGGAGTGGTCAAGACATGGACCGACGCGCCTTCTGCGCGTCCGATAAGGTCTGCCCCAGCAGTGAGATTACCCCACTGGTCCTGGCCGCCAGTCTGCAGTGTGCATCCAAAATTTCGGTACAGATGCAAATAATCAAGGGCTTGCAAGATCTGATAGCTGAACTCGGTGTAGCTAATTCCCTGCTCAGAATTGAGACGAGCTGCCACCGCGTCCTTCTTGATCATCTGATTGACCCTGAAATATTTCCCGTAATCACGAAGGAAATCGATAGCAGAGATCGGAGCGGTCCAGTCCAGGTTATTAACAAAAACCGGAGGGTTATTACTGTCGGCAGACAGGATCTTGCGCACCTGGGCGGCAATCCGGTCCACATCCGCTGCAGTCTGCTCCTTCGATTTCAAAGTCCGCTCACTCGTCGGACGAGGATCTCCGATGAGACCGGTCGACCCCCCCACCAGTCCGATGACCCGATGACCGGCCCGCTGAAGGTGCCGAAGAAGGATCAACTGCACAAGGTTTCCGAAGTGCAAAGACGGAGCTGTGGGATCGAAACCGCAATAGACCGTAAGTGGTTTCTCGAGCGCTTCACGCAGCGAAGCCTCATCAGTGGTCTGCGCCACCAAGCCACGCCACATCAACTCGTCGAGCACATTGCTCACGATCCCACTACCTTTCCTCTGTCGAGGCGCCCCGCGGCACCTCACTGCTAGCCATCCTCCCCTACCCTCGACGTCGCCGGGAAACCGCCGGCCGATACACCGATACGGTTCGCTCCCCTCCGATCCACAGACGCCACGGAAACCTGTCAGGATCACCACCAGGACCTGACACCCCGACCCGCGGACCGACAGACACCCTCGTATCATCCACCGGATCACCTCGGACTACGCGCACCGGCGCCCCAGGGTCAGTAGTAAGGAGACCGTTCTGTTCTCGGCCCAAGGCAAGACAGGTCGCCAGACGGGCAGGACCACGCGCAAGATCCCGGGAAGCGATTACCCAATCCGCCCCCGTGTCAGCAGAGGACGCCAGCGTTTTCCGACGAAGCCTACGACGTGCGATCGCCACGTCCTCGCCCACCACCACTTCACCAGCGCGCAACAGAACTGCAGCAGCTCGCCCCTCAGAGCGACAAACTAGATTCGCGCAGAAGTGCATGCCATAAGTGAAGTAGACGTAAAGGCCACCCGGAGGCCCGAACATCACCTCCGTCCGCGGTGTACATCCGCGGAAGGCATGCGACCCAGGATCACGCTCACCGTCGTACGCCTCAACTTCCGTGAGCCGCACCGACACTCCTTCGTGAGACACCACGCACCCCAAAAGGTCACGCGCCACATCAAGGACCGGGCGGTCATAGAAACAACCCGACAGCGGATCGTCAGTCACGGATCACGACCGACGCTGACGCCCAGGAACGGGCCTGAGCAGACGCCCCACGAGCTCTCTCCAACTGTTCAACGACCCGGACCGGAGCCGTACCACCCTTAGCATCCCGAGAAGCCAACGAACCGGACACAGACAACACCGAACGCACCTCCGGAGCAAGATGCGCTGAGATCTCGAACAGATCGGAATCAGAAAGATCCCACAACTCGATACCACGCTTCTCGCACACCCGCACACAACCGCCGGCCACCTCATGCGCGACGCGGAAAGAAACCCCTTCACGGACCAACCACTCCGCGACATCAGTAGCTAAAGAAAAACCCTGAGGCGCCAAGTCAGCGAGTCTGTCGCCGTCGAAGACCAAGGTCGCCGTCATCCCCGCCACCGCAGGCAGCAACACCTCCAAGGTGTCCACCGCATCGAAGACTGGTTCCTTGTCCTCCTGAAGATCGCGGTTGTAAGCCAACGGCAAAGCCTTCAATGTCGCGAGAAGACCCGCCAGGTCCCCGATCAGACGGCCCGCTTTACCCCGCGCCAACTCCGCAACATCCGGATTCTTCTTCTGAGGCATGATGCTCGAACCAGTCGAATAGGCGTCATCCAAGGTGACGAAGCCGAACTCCTTCGTCGCCCATAGACAGATCTCCTCCGCGAAACGCGACACATCAACGGCCGCCATCGCCGACACAAAAGCGAACTCAGCGACAAAATCACGACTTGCCGTGCCATCGATCGAGTTCTCACACGCCGAGACAAACCCCAAGTCGGAAGCTACCGACTCCGGATCCAGCCCGAGAGAAGAACCTGCCAGCGCTCCCGACCCATACGGCGACACCGCTGCCCGGACATCCCAATCACGCCAACGCTCCACGTCACGGAGCAAAGCCCAGGCATGAGCCAACAGATGATGGGCCAACAACACCGGCTGTGCATGCTGCAGATGCGTCCGGCCAGGCATTGGCACACCTGGATGAGCAGCAGCCTGCTCCACCAAAGCGTCCACGACGTCCAAGAGCAGCCCCGAACAGACCCGGGCGTGATCCCTCAAATACATCCGGAAAAGCGTCGCCACCTGGTCGTTCCGAGATCTCCCAGCCCGTAGTCTGCCGCCCACCTCCGCGCCGACACGCTCAATGAGCCCCCGCTCCAGAGCGGTATGCACATCCTCGTCTGCCTGAACCGGCAGAAAAACTCCGCTAGCTACATCCGCACCGAGCGAACGTAATCCCTCGAGCATCACCGCGAAGGACTGTTCGTCGAGCAGGCCCGCAGCACGAAGGACCCGCGCATGCGCGCGGGACCCAGCCAGATCGTAGGGCGCAAGACGCCAATCAAAGTGAGTCGACCGACTCAACTCGGCCAAGGCATCAGCCGGCCCACCGGCGAACCGCCCTCCCCACAAAGACACAGGACCATTCGACTTCACAGGTTCCGACATCGATCATCCCTCACCGTGATACGTAATCTCATGACACGCCCGAAGCCAAAGACAACAGCCGATCCGCGACCTCCTGACCGCCCTGCGCAGACACCGTAACGATCAAGACGGTGTCATCCCCCGCTATCGTGCCGATGATGTCGTCCGGATCAGCACGGTCAATGGCAGAAGCCAAATAATTCGCCGCACCCGGAGGGGTACGGAGGACCACCAAGTTCGCCGAAGCGGTAGCCGTCACCAGCAGGTCCTCGCAAAGCCGCTTCAAACGGACATCGATCTCATCCGCCTCCACCGCGGGCCGAGGAGTACGGTCCCCTCCTTCGCCCGGAACCGCATAAACCAACGACTTACCGCGACGCACCTTCACCGCGCCGATCTCCACCAGATCCCGGGACAACGTCGCCTGAGTCACCTCATACCCGTCACGAGACAGAAGCTCCAGTAGTTCTCCTTGGCTCCGCACCGCATTTCGCATCAGGATCTCCACGATCCGTGCGTGTCGTGCCATACGGGACTGGGCGACGGTCAACAGAAATCTCTCCTCATCGAACGGTGAAAGCTACACAGGTGAAGTTCGCGGATACCTCCTACACAGACTCCCGACCAGGAGTCGAAAGGAATCCAGCAGATCAACGATCACACGAAAGCTCCGACACAGAACCATCGACTCCCCCGAACTCCCCGTCACAGCCCCAGCTCCCCTTCCGCCAAGAGACCCGGTACTCACCGGAACACGTCCTGCCGAAGAACTCGACCGAACACCTCGACGAAGAGATCTGCCTCATCGCGCTTCAAGAGAAGCGAAGGTACGATCCGCAAGGTGTAAGGGTTCGGCGCGTTGACGATGATCCCCTCCGCCAGCAACGCGTCCGCCAACTCACGTGCCTCGGGATCACGAAGACCTATGCCCAACAGCAACCCTTGCCCACGTACCTCGACCACCCGTGACGAGGCGACTGCGATCAACTGCTTCCTCAGCTCGTCGCCGAGAAGGCGAACCCGCTCCAATACGCCTTCCTGTTCCAAGAACTCGATCACAGCAGCGCCTGCGGCACAAGCCAGCGGGTTCCCCCCGAAAGTAGTGCCGTGCTGTCCCTGAGAAAGCAGATCGGTCACCGAACGACCGAAGGTCAACATCGCCCCGATCGGCACCCCACCGCCCAATCCCTTGGCCAGAGTCATGACATCCGGAACGACCTCGGCCCACTGGTGCGCGAACCAACGGCCGGTCCGGCCTATTCCTGACTGCACCTCGTCGAAAACGAGAAGAGCGCCGTGGCGGGTACACAACTCCCGTGCCAGACGGAGATAGCTGTGTGAGGCCGGTATCACACCGGCCTCACCCTGAATCGGCTCCAGGAACAACGCAGCGACCGGAGCCGAATCATCGGCGAAAACAGCCCGAAGAGCCTGAGCATCGTCGAAGGGAACATGACATACCTCGCCCAGCAGCGGCTCGAACGGTTCCCGGTAATCTCGTCGATGGGTCAAACTCAAAGCCCCTGTGGAACGACCATGAAAAGCGCCTTCCGCTGCCACCATCCGTATACGACCCGTGCGTCGGGAAAGCTTGATCGCAGCCTCCACCGACTCCGTCCCCGAATTGGTGAAGAAAACTGCAGAACCCTCCGGCGCTTCAGCGACCCGGAGGATTTTCTCAGCCAGTTCCACCTGCGCAGGAGACGTGAAGTAGTTACTGACATGAATCACCTTCGACGCTTGTTCAGAAAGTGCACGAACCAACGCAGGGTGGGAATGGCCCAGAGCATTAACCGCTATACCAGCCAAAAGATCCAGGTATTCCCTACCATCGACATCCCAGAGTCGGCTACCGATGCCATGGGAGACCACCAGCTGTGGTTGGCCGAACACCGGAAGCAACGACTGCCCGTACCGTCGGAGAAATTCCTCCCGGATTCCCTGCTCCATGGTCACATCCTCATGTCTCATCAGGAACGATCATCGTTCCGGCACCCTCACCTGTGAAAATCTCCACCAACAGCGAATGCGGCCGGCGACCGTCGATCACATGCGCCTTACCGACACCTCCACGTACTGCTCGCACACAAGCCTCCAGTTTGGGAAGCATCCCTGCCCCCACAGAGCTCATCAGTTCCTCCGCCGAACTGACATCCAGACGTGACAACAGCGAAGTCTTGTCCGGCCACCTGGCATAAACCCCTTCGACATCTGTCAACACCACCAGCTTGCGTGCGGACAGAGCCACAGCCAACGCCGCAGCAGCTGTGTCCGCGTTGACATTCAGAACACCGCCCCGTTCGACATCAGGAGCGATGCTCGAAACAACCGGCACCCGGCCTGCCTCGATGATGTCCAACACAGCCGAAGGATTCACCCTGACCACATCCCCCACCAGACCGATGTCCTCTTCCGACCCAGCCACCGTGATCGAACGCCGCCGACCTTCGAAAAGTCCCGCGTCCTCACCGGACAGCCCCACCGAGATCGGGCCGTGCTCGTTGAGGAGCCCCACCAGCTCACGTCCGACCTGCCCCATGAGAACCATGCGCACCACATCCATCACCTCAGGCGTGGTCACCCTCAGACCTGCTCTGAACTCACAAGGCAGGCTGAGGCGGTCAAGCATCACCCCGATCTGAGGTCCCCCTCCGTGGACCACGACCGGACGAAGACCTGCATAACGCAGGAAAGCAACATCCTGCGCGAAAGCCTCCTTCAACGAGTCCGAAGTCATGGCGTTCCCGCCGTACTTCACCACGACCAAAGCCCCATGAAAACGCTCCAGCCAGGGCAATGCGCCGACCAGAACCCGAGCGTTCTCAGAGGCTCGACTCAAGGACGCCTGATCACGCAGCGTCCGTAGATGATGGGAAGCAGCGTCCAAGCGCTCCTCCGCAGACCACCCTTTTCCTGTGTTCGCTCCGCCATTATCGTTCATGTGCTGTACGCCGAATTCTCGTGGATGTAATCGTGGGTGAGATCGTTGGTCCACACCGTCGCCTCCTCCGTACCGGCTCCCAAGCCGATGAGGACGCGGGTCTCCCGAGGAGACATGTCGACTTCTGAACGGTCTTCTCCCGGCGCACAGCCCCTGCACACCCGGACCCCGTTGACGGTCACATCCAGATCGGCCGGATCGAAGGAAGCTCGTGTCGTTCCCACCTCGGCGACGATTCGACCCCAATTGGGATCTCCTCCGAACACCGCGCACTTGAACAGGTTGCTACGAGCCACCGCCCTGGCTACCTCAACTGCGTCCTCTTCCGAAACCGCCCCCGCGACCGTGATCGCGATGTCATGTCGAGCCCCCTCCGCGTCTGCGATCAACTGGCGAGCTAGATCTGAGCAGACCTCGGACACCATCCCACGCAGTTCCGACTCTGAAGGCACAACCCCTGAGGCACCCGAAGCGAGCAAGACCACGGTGTCATTGGTCGACATGCATCCATCCGAGTCGATCCGCTCAAAAGTCCGGCGAGTCGCCTCGCGAAGCACCCGGGAGAGCTCCTCAGGGCCCACCACAGCGTCGGTGGTGAGAACCACCAGCATGGTAGCCAACCCAGGCGCCAACATCCCCGCGCCTTTGGCCATTCCCCCGACAGACCATCCGCCCCTTACTCGATAAGCCTGTTTGGGCACCGTATCTGTCGTCATGATGGCCTCTGCAGCAGAGTCTCCCCCCTCGACACCCAGCGATCTCACCGCGTTGTCGACGCCTCGCAACAGCGTCGGCATAGGGAGCTCCTCGCCGATCAGTCCTGTTGAGCAGACGATGACATCGTTCGTCGAACAGCCGAGCCGCTCAGACAGATGTTCAGCAGTCATCCGGGCATCACGAGCGCCTCGCGCTCCGGTACAGGCATTGGCACATCCGGAGTTCAGAACCACTGCGACCGCACGACCGTCACCTATCACCCCGCGGCTCCAGGTGACCGGGGCAGCTTCAACACGATTAGTGGTGAAGACTCCTGCCGCGGAATACAGCGGTCCGTCGTTGACGACGAGCGCCACATCAGCAGCCCCCGACAGCTTCAACCCGGCAGTGACTCCTGCTGCACGGAAGCCCGCGGGAAAGGTGACGCTCATATATCCTCCTCCACCTCGAGTGGGCCGCTCTCCCCCGCCTGCCGGAGCTGTGAAGTCCCATCGACCGTGTGACCGTTGTATCGCCAGACCGTGGCCGCCTGCTTCGACTGATCAACTGGGATCAAGATCCAGTCCGTCTCAAAGGTGGACAACGTGATGACAGCAACGCCTTCTCTGGCCAGAGGCGCCAGCAGACCTCCCAGAACACCGGTCAAGGTGAAATCGAGCGGTCCCTCGATCTCGAAGGCGTGGAATGGACCAGCTTGGACTACCCCGATCGGAACTTCGTCCGCTGCAGCGATGACCGAAGTCTCCTTGGCGTTCCAGGTGACCGATGTCAGTGGATGCCCCCCGCGGGCCCATTGTGGAACAGCGCTACCGGGTTCGAGTCGAGCGATCTTGACCGGACGTTCATGCATGGTCAGGTGCCAGAACTGGTGTGCAGTACTCACGGTGCTACTCCCGTCGTCGACAGACCGGTGGTCTCCGGAAGACCGAATGCCAGGTTGAGACATTGCACGACAGCACCTGCCGTCCCTTTGGTCAGGTTGTCCTCCACCGCCACCACCACGACCCGCTCGGCATGATCGTCATAGGCCAACTGCATCGCCACTATGTTGCTGCCCAGCACGCTTCCGGTGGAAGGCCAGATTCCTTCTGGGAGCAAACGAATGAAAGGCTCATTCTGGTAGCTGTCCTGCCATACGCTACGCAGCTCACATGATGAGACCCCTGACGACAGCCGTGCGGTACAGGTCGCGATGATCCCCCGTGGCATCGGCGCTAGAACGGGGGTGAACGAGACAGTCGCTGTTCTCCCTGCCGCCCGCGCCAAATTCTGCTCGATCTCCGGCACATGCCGGTGAGATCCTCCAACCCCGTAGGGTGACATCGATCCGATCACCGTCGAGGCCAGGAGATGGCTTCGGAGGGTTTTTCCTGCACCGGAAGTGCCAGAAGCAGCAACGACGACGATGTCAGAGGGTTCGAGGAGCCCTGCCGCCAGACCCGGCGCTAAAGCCAGACTCACGCCGGTCGGATAACACCCAGGAACTGCAATACGTCGTTGCCCGATCAATTCAGCGCGAAGGCGTCCACCATCAGCTGTCGGAAGTTCCGGAAGTCCGTAGCTCCAGGCGCCGGCATAAGGGGTGTCGTAGTACTGCGCCCAAGCCTGTTGATCGGTAAGTCGAAAATCTGCACCGCAGTCGATGACAACGAGATCCGCAGGTAGTTGAGCGGCAAGCGGCGCAGAGGCGCCGTGAGGCAGCGCCAGCACGACTGCGTCGTGCCCCTCGAAAGATTCTGGGGCGGTATCCGCGAGTACACGTTCTGCCAGCGGAAAGAGATGGGGATGGTGGTCCCGCAGTGTACTGCCGACGCTACGGGAAGCGGTGAGCGTTCCTATCTCGAATTCGGGGTGGCTCAGCAGAAGGCGGACTACTTCCCCTCCTGCATATCCGCTGGCACCGGCAACCGCTACTCTCATGCGGATGAATATACACAGTCACGCAAGTTTATGCAGCACGTCATTGCCTACATGTCATCTAACGGCCCCCTTCACCCGCGGATCGGGTCCCCCTCGCCGTAGGACGACAAAACCAGCTTGCGAGCTCCTTCGGGCACGCCGCCTGCTGCCGCCGAGAGCAACGAATCAACAGAATCCACACCCGCCCGGACAAAACACCCCGACCAGGCATCCAGACGCCCACTGGCCAGCCCCAAAGCCAGCTCACTCACCTGCTGCGGCGTCGTCCACTCACTGCGACCCTCATGAACCCTCATCGACAATGTCATATCCGTCCGGACCACCCCCGGCATCAGATCGAAAGCACACACACCCCGGCCGAGACCCGAAGCATGTGTTGACCCGGTAATCCGAGCCAATGCGGTCTTTCCCACGTTGTACGCCGAAGAAACATCGCCAGCACGCGTGCCAGCTCCAGAATTGAGATTGATGATCCGACCCGAGCCAGCCGCCAACATCCCCGGCAGGACCCTCCGAGTGAAGAGATAAGGCCCCCGGACGTTGACCTCCACCGTTCTCCACCACTGATCAGGGTCGGAATCTTCCAAGGGCAACTCATGGTCGATGACGCCAGCGTTGTTGATCAAGACATCGATTCGGCCATGCTTCCTTTCGACCGCGGACACGAAATCAGCAACTGACCGGGAATCAGTGACATCCACCGCAGCCAGCGAGAAAGACGAGCCCTCCCCTACCGGTCCGCCGCCATGCAAGGAGCAACCCTCGACCAGGTCACCCACCGCAGTGAAAGCAGCGGCCAGGTGGGCGCCGATGCCACGAGACGCACCGGTAACCACCACGACCCTAGGGGATTCACCCACGCTGGACAGCTCCTACCACCTGAGCAGCCGCCGCGATCGCCGCATCCCTGGCGCCACTCACCTCGTCGGTGGTCAACGTCCGATCCGCAGCCCTGAAGGTGAGCCGATAGGCCAAAGACTTCTGACCCCCGCCAACCTGCTCCCCCCGATAGACGTCAAACAAGTCCACCGACTCCAGATCGTGGCCAGCGCCAGCCCGCAAAGCAGACTCCACGGCAGCAGAAGGTGTGTCCTCATCGACCACGAGTGCCACATCTGTGTGAGCTACCGGATAGGTCGACAGCATTGAAGCCTGTACCGGGTCACCTCCACAGGACAACAACTCATCAAGATCCAGCTCAGCGGCACATGAACGAGGAGGAACACCCAATCGAGCGCACACCTTCGGATGCAACTCACCTGCGTACCCGATCACGCTGCCGTCGGCAGCCACCAAACGGGCACAGCGCCCAGGATGCCAAGGAGCCTGCCCCGTCTCGGATTCCGGCATCACCACGACACCGAACACCCTGGCCAGCGAGATCGCCAAACCGATCGTCTGCGGCGCCGTCCACGCCACAGCGGCTCCGTAAGGCCCCTGCGGCTCAGAAGACCCGGTCATCGCAAAAGCCACATGACGAGGTTGGGAAGGCACCGCCGACACGATGGCGTCGAGCACCTCCGGATCAGGCCGCACTCCGACGGCAGGAACAGGCGCAGAGCTCAGGTCGCCAACGCTCCGGAAGACCAATCCTGTCTCGAAGACAGCACAGTCTTTCGATCCGCGGTTGACGTTCAACCGCAAAGTGCCCAACAACGAATCGAGAATCGATGTCCGCAGAAGCGGAGCCTCATCCGACAGCGGGTTCGTGATCCGCACCGCCTGTCGGCGCGCATCGTCCGGCGTGTAGCCGAGATCGTCGAAGAGCCGTTCCGACACGAAGGGATAGGACCAGACCTCGCTCAACCCCAGCGCCGCCAATGTCGCATTGGTTGTACGAACTGCGATCTGAGCTCGAGTCAACCCCCGCCCGCCCGGCGCATCCGGCAAGATCGAAGGAATCCGGTCATAACCACGCAGCCGCGCAATCTCTTCCACCAGATCCGGGCCGTTGCGCAGGTCAGGACGCCAGGACGGAGGAGATACGCGAACGTGGCCGAAGGCATCTGCTGCAGGCTCGGTGATCTCCTCGACCTCACAGCCCAGCCCCCGCAGCTCAGCCACGACATCCTGGTGGCCCAGACCATCCGGAACGGGCGAAGTCAACGGGTTACCCGGCTCGATCAGACGCCATGCCTGAGCAGTGTCGAAAGTGATCTCGTAACGTCCCTCACGGCGGTCGATATCCGTGACCCCCGGATCGAGCTGCCCGCCCGCCAGTTCGAGCAGCATCCTCACCGTCATATCGGCGACCGCCGCCGTCACGGCAGGATCGACCCCCCGCTCGAAACGTCGGCTCGCTTCGGTGGACAGCTGATGGCGACGGGAGCTTCTTGCGATGCTGACCGGATCGAAGTGCGCAGCCTCCACCAGAATGTTGGTGGTCGAAAGAGTGACCTCACAGCTCTGCCCACCCATCACACCGGCAATCGCCAACGGAGTGTTCCCTCCGTCGGTGATCAATAGATCCTGGGGATGCAAGAGCCGCTTGACTCCGTCCAAGGTCACCAGCGACTCGCCCTCGCGAGCTCGCCGAACCTCAATAGCTCCGCCCAAAGTATCCAGGTCGAAAGCGTGCAACGGCTGCCCGGTCAACAGCATCACGTAGTTCGTGACATCGACCACCACGTTGACCGGACGCATTCCCATCTGGCGAAGGCGGCGCTTCATCCACGGCGGCGTAGGGGTAGCGACATCGATACCGCTGATCATCCTGGCGACATAACGGTCGCATCCTGCGACCCCGTGGATCCTGGTCTCATCGACAAGACGGACCTCGTAACCTTCGTCGTTGCTCCCGGGCACCCCATCGCCATCGACGACCGGATCCTGGAAAGCCACCCCCCGACCGGTCGACAAGGCGTATTCCCGTGCGATTCCCCGCATCGACAGACAGTAACCACGATCAGGGGTGACGTTGACCTCGACAACCTCCTCAGACAGACCCAGGAGGTCCAAGGCGTCCTGCCCCGGCGCCAGCGAAGAGATCAGCGACTCGTCACCGGCGAAGAACTCGGTCAGGACGATGATGCCGTCGTGGTCCTCGCCGAGACCTAGTTCCTTCTCCGAACAGATCATCCCCGCCGACATATGCCCGTAGGTCTTGCGTGCACCAATCTCGAAATCACCGAGTCGGCCACCGGGCAGAATGACGACAACCAGGTCACCCGCGTCGAAATTATGCGCACCACACACGATTTCCTGAGGAGTACCAGTGCCGATATCGACATGGCAGAAGTGGATGGTTTTACCGTTTTCCTGCGGTTCATCCGTCTTGTCCAGAACTCGTCCCACGACAAGAGGTCCCGTGACCTCGCCTACGTGGATCGCTTCCTCTTCCAAACCGACTCTCACCAGGTCAGCAGCCACCTCGATGCCAGCCGGCGCATGATCCAGACCGACCAACTCCGCAAGCCAGCTTGTAGGTGCGCGCATCAGATCTCCATCCCGAACTGCGCGGAGAACCGCACATCTCCTTCAACGAGGTCATGCATATCCCGTACGTCGTTACGCAACATGACCGTGCGGTCGATACCCATACCGAAAGCGAAGCCGGAATAGACGTCAGGGTCGACCCCGCAGGCTAAAAGCACATTACGGTTGACCATCCCGCAGCCACCCCATTCGATCCATCCCGCGCCACCGCGCTTCTGCGGAAACCACAGATCCATTTCTGCACTGGGCTCGGTAAAGGGGAAGAAGGACGGGCGAAGCCTAGTCCTGGCCTCAGCACCGAACAAAGCCTTGACAAGGTGGTCCAAGGTGCCCTGAAGGTGCGCCATCGTCAGACCTTTGTCCACGGCCAGACCTTCGACCTGATGGAACACCGGGGTATGAGTCGCGTCGAGTTCATCGGTGCGGTAAACCCGCCCCGGCACCGCGACATAGATAGGAAGATCTCGCTTCAACAGCGAGGAGTCCAAGTGCAACATCGTCCGCGCCTGCACCGGCGAAGTATGCGTACGCAGGACCAGACCGGACCCGGGCGGATCGATGAAGAAGGTGTCCTGCATCTGCCTCGCAGGATGGTCCGGAGCGAAGTTCAAGGCGTCGAAATTAAACCATTCGGCCTCGATCTCCGGACCGTCGGCAATCTCCCATCCCATGCCCACGAAGATGTCCTGGACACGCTCCGTAGCAAGGCTGATCGGGTGGCGGGCCCCCAACCGCCGATATGGCGACAACACCGAGACATCGATGCGTTCCTCCACGAGGATCCGCTCGTCCCGCTCGTCTTCGAGCTCCTGCTGGCGGGCCTTCAAAGCCGCACCCACCTTGCCACGCGCCTGACCGACCCGCTTGCCGGCCTCGGCCTTGGCGCTCGGAGGAAGAGCCGCTATCTCCCTGTTGGCCAACGCCAACGCACTTTTGTCGCTCGCGTGGGCCTGACGAGCGGCCTTGAGCTCGTCAAGATCCTGAGCGGCAGCTATCGCTTCCAAGGCGGCGGCTAGATCACTCTCGATCTGTGCGGGTGCGAGCGCGGCTACCTCGACGGGGTCATACTGCTTGTTCGGTCCTGACACGGAGTCGATCCTAGCCAGCACCGACCCCAGGACGCGACACCGAGGGCTGGAAGAGCACTCCGTGTGCATCCATCCCCTCGTCTGCAGAGGACAGCGGAATCAGGACATATGGGCTGGTTCGCGCAGAGGAAGCGTGAATCGGAAGAGTGCGCCCCCCGTCGGCGCCCGATCAACCTCAACCTGCCCGCCGTGCGCCTCGACCAGACCTTTCACCAGGTAAAGTCCCAATCCTGTGCTACCGCGTGCCGATCCGTGCCAAAACTTGTCGAAGATCAGGGGGTAGAGGCTGGGATCGATGCCCTCTCCCTCGTCGCTGACCGTCACCGCGACTGCAGAGGCCTCGCCTCCCGGATCGGGGATCACCTCGGTGGTGATCCAGACAGTCCCCGCCCCATGTCGCAAGGCGTTCTCGATGAGATTCGCCAATATCTGATCCAGACGGTCCGCATCGGCCCAGACCTCGAGCCGGCCCTGCCCTGATTCTTCCCACGAGAACCGGGTTCGATCATGTCCCCCCGCCACCATGCGCGTGATGTGTGCACCGATGACTTCTCGGACATCCAACGGGCGCAAGGAGACCCGCAGCCGACTCGCATCAAGACGTGACACGTCCAGCAGCTCGTTCAACAACCGCGACAGCCGCTGGCTGTCAGCAGCGATCGTGTCCACCATCAATCTTCGCTGGTCGTCACTAAATCTTTCCCACTGTCGGGACAACGTGCCGGAAAAGCCCTTGATACTGGACAGTGGCGATCTCAGTTCGTGTGCCACGATCGATACCAATTCCGCAGTGCCCGACTCATGTCGACGACGCTGGCTCGCGTCTCGGAGCATCACGACCACCCGATCGACCGGGCCTGCCCTCCGCGCACGGACGAAACTCATCGTGACCAGCATCTCGCCACGGCCTGGCAAGAGCAACATCCGCTCACGGTGACCTGTACGGGTCGCCAGTCCGGACCATGGGTCGAGGCAGGACCACCAGGAGCGTCCAGTCGGCTCGATGAGTGGGAGGACCTCGGTCACCGGGCGGCCGACGAGTTCCGCGCAGGTGCGACCGATCAGGCGCGCTGCCCGCGGGTTCACCACAATCACCGTTCGTTTCGCATCGGCAACGACGATGCCGTCTGGCATCTGCGCCAGGATCTCGTCCACGGGCGCGTCCGGCTGGATGACCACGTCCCGAGAATATCGTGCGGTTACGGTCGAGAGCTGCCTTCGTGTGTAGCTGCTGCAGAAGCGTACAAGCACATCGTTGCTGCCATAGCCAGGTTCAACGATTCTGCCCGACCGTAGATCGGAACCCGGACGACATCGTTGCACCTGTCTCGAATCTCGTCGGTCAGCCCCCATGCCTCATTGCCGAATATCCAGGCATGAGGCCGCTGAAGGTCCGCCTCGTGCAGCGAGGTACGCCCTCTGCCGTCAGCAGCCAGCAGAACCACTCCGGAAGCGGGCAACTTGTTGAAGAGTTCATCGGCGCGAACCCCTGTCACCACCGGGACATGGAATAGCGAACCGGCAGTTGAACGTACAACTTTTGGATTGTAAAGATCGACGCTTCCCTCAGTCAGGAGCACGGCGTCCACAGCCGTGGCATCGGCTCCTCGGAGCACCGTGCCCGCATTTCCAGGATCCCTGACATGGGTCAGAACGCAAAGAACCCGAGGAGCCCGGGCCAACACCGACTCCAAGGTCAGATCCAGCTGTCGACAAACTGCTAGCCCTCCTTGGGGCGACGGCGTATCAGCCATCGCGCCCAGGACGACGCGGTCGACCAGACGAATATCCACTCCTGCGGAACCAGCAGCTTCGACAATCGGGCACCACAACGGCCCGTCGGCCTCTTCGCGATCCACATACAGGTCGACGATCACATCCGGTCGGTGCAGCACCGCCTCCCGCACCGATTGAGGACCTTCCGCCAGGAAATATCCGGTACGCACACGCGCGGAGCGCCGGGACAACCCCCGAACCGCCTTCACCCGCTCACTGCGAGGATTGGACAGCACAGGAAGATCCCGGCGCTCCGACATCGAAGAGATCCACAAACCAGGGACGACTTCCCGTTGGATCAGGCCGCGTCAGAAGACGGGGCAGGAACGTTCTGCTTCGCGATCTGCACCAGCGCAGCGAATGCCGGCTCGTCATTCACCGCCATCTCGGCCAGCATGCGACGGTCCACCTCGATCTCAGCGGCTTTCAGCCCCTGGATGAAACGGTTGTACGTCATGCCGTGCGCACGTGCAGCAGCATTGATGCGCTGAATCCACAGACGGCGGAAGTCACCCTTGCGGGCCCGACGGTCACGGTAGGCGTAACCGAGGCTGTGCTGGACCTGCTCCTTCGCCTTGCGGTAGAGGCGAGACCGCTGCCCGCGGTATCCACTCGCTCGTTCCAGGACGACGCGACGCTTCTTCTGGGCGTTGACTGCCCGCTTCACGCGTGCCACGTGATTGCTCCTTGCATGTCGAACCGGCGATCTTCGGTGCGCAAGAACGCGCTGGCGAACACAGACCGCACAGTACAGTGGTCGGTTATGGCGGGTGGGCTTACTTGCCCAGCAGCTTCTTGATCTTCTTGGCGTCCGGCTTGGCGAGCTCGAGGTCGCCGGCGATGCTCCGCGTGTACTTGCTGGACTTGTGCTCCAGCAGGTGACGGCCGTTCGCCTGCTCGCGCATCACCTTTCCGGTTCCTGTGAGACGGAAACGCTTCTTGGCGCCGCTGTGCGTCTTGTTCTTCGGCATCGCGCCGACTCTCCTTCGTCGTACGTCCTGTCACACCGTTGCGTGACAGGGGTGAGTGGGCAGGAAAACCGTGACCTGCGTCAGTCTGGTCTCATGCCCCAGAGTTGGGGGATCCGCTGGCCGCTGCCACCGGTACGCCTTCTTCCGAGGCCTCGGCGGCCACCACAGGCTCCGGGGAACTGTGCTTCTCAGGACCACGAGCCGCATTTTTCGCAGCTTCGGCGTCGTCGCGACGTTTGCGCTGTTCCGCCTTGGCCTCGGCTTTCTTCTTCGTGGGCCCGAGCACCATGATCATGTTGCGACCGTCCTGTTTCGGAGAGCTCTCGACAAAGCCGAGCTCCGCGACATCCTGGGCCAGGCGCTGCAGCAGGCGGAAGCCCAGCTCCGGGCGGGACTGTTCACGGCCGCGGAACATGATCGTCACCTTGACCTTGTCACCGGCCGACAAGAAGCGGACGACATGCCCCTTCTTCGTCTCGTAGTCGTGAGGGTCGATCTTCGGACGAAGCTTGATCTCCTTGATGACCGTGTTGACCTGGTTCTTCCGGGCTTCACGGGCCTTCAGGGCCGCTTCGTACTTGTACTTCCCGAAGTCCATCAACTTTGCGACCGGGGGTTTGGCCATCGGTGCCACCTCGACCAGGTCCAGGTCCGCCTCTGCGGCGAGTCGCAGGGCGTCCTCCACGCGGACGATGCCGACCTGCTCCCCATTAGGCCCGACGAGCCGCACTTCCGGGACGCGGATGCGGTCGTTGATGCGCGGTTCGCTGATGGTGCGCTCCTTCTCTCAAACTGCTCAGTTGCCAAGGGCGACGCACGCAGAAAAGGCTTCTCGCGTCCGTCGTATGCGAGAAGCCATGCTCCCCTTCCGGAAAGTGCTCTCCCACTCGAATGCAGCAGAGCTGCAGAGGAGACACCCCTGCCACTCAGACAGGGAACTTCCAGATCGACCCGTCGACCCTTGAGTCGAACCGGGTGGAAGCGGCGGAGCCGGCTTCTCTTCTTCGCGTGCCGAACGCATTCAACGCGCGACACGAACTTCCGAAAAATGATATCAGCCAAAAAGGCTTTTCACCGAATCATCCCGGACGGACCGAGGTCACCGCACAAGTACGACGACGCACCCAGGCCAGTGCCAAGCCGAGCACCGCGATAGCCATACTCGTCATCGCGACCGCCATGAAACCCGCCCCGAAACCACCACCGTCGATCGCGGCACCAGCCAACGGAGCCCCTAGCGCGGAACCGACCTGCAAGAAAGAAGCATGCCACCCCATCGCTTCCCCTCGAAAACGCTCCGGAACCACCTGGCTCAACTCATCCACCATCGCCGTCGTCGTCGGCGCGCACAACAGACCCGCCACCGCGACCAACACCGTAAGCGTCACCACATCTCGAGCCCACGCCACCGGAAAAGTCACCGCGCCGAGCGCCAACAGAAGCCACAACGAGGGCACCGGCCGCGACAACAACCCGTAGGCCAGGCCACCCACCAGAGACCCCAGACACCACAGAGCCAGCACCCACCCCACCTGAGCAGTGCGATCCCATCCCCGCATCGCAGCCACCACCGCGATATCCGTCCCAGACAAGGTGATCGTCGTCGCCACACCCACCATGCAGATCACCGCCACCGTCGGCGTGAACCACGCCTTGAAGCCGCCCCCCTGCACATCCGAATCCGAGAGCGCACCACGCAGAGGGGGGTCCATCCACCACAACAGCGCCCCCGCACCCACCCCGGCCAAACCAACACCACCCAGAACCCAACCTGTATCCCAGATCGTGGCCGCCCAGACACCGACCAAGGGACCCACCATGAACGAGATCTCCACCGCCACGGAATCCATCGCCAAAGCTGTACGCCGATCACGACGTGGGACCGCAGCAATCACCGCCTGCCTGATGATGGAAAACGAAGGGATCGTGAATACCCCGGCCAACAAACACAGCGCCAGCAACGGCACATACCCCAGATAAGGAGCCGCCGACCAGCAAAACGTCAGCACCACGAGAGAAGGCCACACCGTCCTCCGCAATCCCACCCGGTCAAGCCGTCGACCACGCCACGGACCGGAAAGCGCCAATCCCACCGTCAGGATCATCATCGCCACCCCGGCCTCGGCATAAGAGCGACCCATCGCCACCACATGCAGCGTCAGGATCACCCCGCAGGCTGCCACCGGGGTCCGAACCATCAAACCCAACAACATGGTGATCCCGAGTCTGCTCTCTCGCAGAACACGAAAATACGGGGTCAGCGGCATGCCGACATCATCCCAGCCGATAGGCAGAAAAACCCGAACTCGCATCCGGCATCCGCGAACCGCCTCAGAACAAGAGTCAACCCGCCGCAGGGACAACCTTCACGGACAGATCATCGATCCGACGCCGGACATCAGGCTCCGCAGACAAGTTCTCCCCGACCGCCAACAAAGCCTCGTCGAGCGCTTCTCCCCCCAGCCCCGGAAGAACCTCCACCTCCACACGAAGAACGCCGGGTAATCCCACCCACCCCACGACCACCGACGCCGCACGCACACCCTGCACACCCTCGGCAGCTGCCCTCACCGCCTCACACACCACAGGATCACGGTCCGTCGGAACCCAGACCTCCCGCAGAGCCAATGCCCACAACTGCGACATCCGCACCACCGTCGCATGTTGATCGGCGACATCGACGACCGCAGCATGGCACCCCTCTTCTGCCAAGGCCGCCTGCGCCGCCTGGCCCGCCATCATCGGAACCGGTCTGGCCCGTGCGTCCCAACGGGCCAAGGCCTCCACACCGGTGAAGAAGGGCAAAGCCTTGGAGCCGTCAGGCGCCACCAGCAAAGCGGTTGCCATCTCTCCGAGATCCGTCCCATTCCCAGCATCCGGTAGCGCCAGCAGAGGCAGCACCACCCGAGAAGACGCCAGGATCCCCATCATCTCTGCCTCAGCCCGAGCACGCTGCGACGGATCAGCCGAGCCCACCTGCGCCAATGACCGCACCAAGCGGGGATCAGACCTCCCCTCGTCCGTAGAGAACGGAGAGGGCGACAAAGTCCGACCCGACCACGGGACACCACCCGTATCCGACAGTTGACCCGTCACGACACCTGCCTCCGGCCCACGAACCTCCGGCTGGTGAGTCACCGGGCAGTGCCCGCTGCGGACAAGGCCTCCGGCAGCGAGAAGGCACCCTTGTAGAGCGCAGAACCGACAATGGCGCCTTCCACTCCCGCCGGTACCAGCTCACGCAAGGACTCGATGTCGGACAAGGTCGACACACCCCCGGAAGCGATCACCGGGCGATCGGTCCTCTCACAGATCTCACGCAAAAGCTCCAGATTAGGACCGGCCAGCATCCCATCACGTTTCACATCGGTCACCACATACCGAGAGCATCCCTCCGCGTCCAGGCGGGCCAGCGTCTCCCACAGATCCCCGCCTTCTCTGGTCCACCCCCGTGCAGCCAGCGTTGCGCCCCTCACGTCCAGTCCGATGGCAACCCGGTCCCCATGCTCGGCAATGGCCCGAGCCGTCCATTCTGGATCTTCCAAAGCCGCGGTGCCGATATTCACCCGACGGCATCCCGTGGCCAAGGCCCGGACCAAAGTCGACTGATCCCGGATCCCACCGGAAAGCTCCACCTGGAGATCCAGCCGATCGATGATCGAAGCGATCAAGTCGTAATTACTGCCCCGCCCGAAAGCAGCATCGAGATCAACCAGATGCAACCACCTGGCGCCCTCACGCTGCCAGCGCATCGCTGCGTCATAGGGGTCGCCGAACTCGCCGCCGGTGCCTGCCACCCCCTGCACGAGTTGGACGGCCTGCCCACCGACGATGTCCACCGCAGGCAGCAGCTGGAGATCCGCGGGCGCAGGAGTGGCAGTCATCAGAGACCTTTCGTTCGACAAAGGATCAACAACTCGGACGAGCCGCTGAGGACATTTCTCGGTCTACAACATCCCCAACCAGTTACGAAGCAGATATGCACCCGCGTCCCCGGACTTCTCCGGATGGAATTGGGTAGCACACAACGGGCCGTTCTCCACCGCAGCGACAAAGGGAGCCCCATGCTCGGACCAGGTCACAGCGGGTGCGACGACGGCAAAAGGTCCCTCAGGTCGTAAGGACCACTCCAGAGCCGCATAGGAATGCACGAAATAGAACAATTCGTCCTCCACGCCGGCGAACAACCGACTGCCTTCCCCCGGACGCGTCCCGCTCCATCCCATATGGGGCACCACCGACGCAGGCAGACGCCGGACCTCGCCCGGCCACTGTCCCAAACCGGGAAGTCTCTCTTCCGATGGCTCGACCGACCCCTCGAACATCGCCTGCATCCCCACACAGATACCCAGGACCGGGCGTCCCCCGGCCAGACGCCGGTCGATCAACCCGGGTGCACCCACCCGGGAGAGCCCAGCCATACAGGCATGAAAATTCCCGACACCAGGCACCACCAGGCCATCGGCCTGAAGCACCTCGTCCGGATCGGCCGTCAAAGCAACATCGGCTCCGACACGCTCCAGCATGCGCACGGCGGAGCGGACGTTACCGCTGCCGTAGTCGAGGACCACCACCCGCCTCGTGGACGTCATCGGACAGCCTCGTCACCACGGTAGAGAGCATCCTGGCCAGGCAGAGCAACGGGATAACTCGGCCTGCCGACGAACAGAACGCGGCAACCCTTCCTCCGAACAAGACCCATCACAGAGCACCCTTGGCACTCGGAATACCTGACACCCGCGCATCCTTCGACAAGGCTGCACGCATCGCCCGAGCCACCGCCTTGAACTGCGCCTCCACGATGTGGTGCGGGTCCCGCCCTGCCAACACCCTGACGTGCAAGGCTATCTGCGCATGATGCGCCAGGGTCTCCCACACATGCCTCGTGAGCGAGCCCACGAAGTGCCCGCCGATCACGACGTACTCCTGGCCTTCGGGCTCACCCGAATGCACGCAGTAGGGCCTACCCGCCACATCGACGACAGCCTGGACCAAAGCCTCGTCGAGCGGCACCACGACATCACCGAACCTACTGATCCCACGTTTGTCCCCCGATGCCCGGCCGATGGCGTCCCCCAGACAGATCGCCACGTCCTCCACCGTGTGATGAGCATCGACATGGACGTCGCCCACCGCCTCGACCCGTAGGTCGATCAGGCTGTGCTTGGCGAAACTGATCAACATGTGGTCGTAGAAGGGAACGCCGGTAGAGACCTCCGCCGCACCCGTCCCGTCGAGGTTCACCTCAAGGACGATGCGGCTCTCGGAAGTCTCCCTGCTGATCCGCGCGACCCGCGCATCGGACACGGTCGATATGTCACTCATGGAGCCGTCCGTTCTTCATCGAGATCGCGGGGGGCCGATGCCTTCCTCGAGGACGAAAGATAGATCCGTAACGCCGTCAAGAATGCAGTGACCTCGGCTGGTGTGCCAGAGCTGACCCGAAGACAACCCGGCAGACCGACATCACGCACCAGAACCCCCTGGTCAAGGAGAGCCTGCCATGCCTGGGAGGCATCGACGAAACCGTCGATCAGAACGAAATTGGCGTCCGAGGGAACCGGGCATAGCCCCATATCGAGTGTTTCGGCCACGATCCGGTCCCGTTGTTCCTTCAACGCTTCCACCTCTGCCAGCAACAAATCGGAGTGGGCCAAAGCCGTGCGCGCTATCACCTGGGTAGGCGTCGACAGGTGGTACGGCATCCGCACCAACCGCAGAGCATCCACCAAGGAAGGATCCGCAGCGAGGTAACCAAGACGCCCCCCGGCCAGAGCGAAAGCTTTGCTCATCGTGCGACTGATCACCAACCGCGGACGCCCTGCGAGCAGTGACAACGCCGAAGGAGTCCCCTTCCTCGCGAACTCCGCATAGGCCTCGTCGACCACGACCACTGCGCGAGGCAAGGCGTCATGAACCGCTTCGACGACGCGTAGATCGACCGCAGTTCCGGTCGGATTGTTCGGGGAAGCAATCATCACGATGTCCGGGCGATGCTCCTCCACCTGCCGGACGACATCATCCACGCCAAGGTCATATCTGCCTGCGCCTGGCACGCCACGCGAGCCGTCAATCCACCTGGTGCCGGTGGCCAGAGCATAGTTGGGATACATCGAATAAGACGGCGTGAAGGCCATCAGCGACCGCCCCGGCCCTCCGAAGGCCTGAACGACGTGCAGCAGAACCTCGTTCGAACCATTACCTGCCCACACCTGCTCCGGAAGGAGCGGAATGCCACTCGTCCGGGTGAGATAGCCCGCCAGATCCTCCCGGAGAAGTGAGAACTCACGGTCCGGGTAGCGGTTCAGCCCCGAGGCGACCTGTCCGAGGTCATGGGCCATCGCCTGGGCCACCGTTTCAGGCACTGCAAAGGAATTCTCGTTGGTGTTCAACCGGACCGGGACATCGATCTGGGGCGCGCCATAAGCCGAACGACCACGCAGTTCGGCACGGAGTAGAAGTGAGATCTGTTCCTCGGAGGAGCCGCTCATTCCCCACCCCCGAACTCGATCCCCCGCAGCTCATCCACCAGGTCCGCGCCCCCGAACTCGACCCCCCGCAGCTTATCCATCGGGTCGCCGTCATCGACCGACGATGCCTGCCGCTGCCGGACCAATACCGCCTCTGCATGCCCGGGGAGGTCTTCGGCTTTCGCCAGACGGACCACGCTGTCGGTCACCTCGGCCAAGGCGTCCCTGGTGTATTCGATGAACTGCACCGACCTTAGGAAGGACTGCACAGACAGGCCCGAAGCGTAGGCGCTGGTCCCGCTCGTGGGAAGAACATGGTTGGAACCGGCCGCGTAGTCCCCGAGACTCACCGGTGTATAGGAACCGATGAAGACCGCCCCAGCGTTGGTCACGAAATGTGCGTCCTGGGCAGCATGCGCCGTCTGGATCTCCAGATGCTCAGCACCGTAGGCATTCACCACGCGCAGCCCCGCGTCCAGGTCATCGACCAGGACGATCGCCGACTGACGCCCGCTCAGCGCTTCGACGACCCGATCCCGGTGCCGCGTCAGTTCCGCCCTGCGCACCACCGCCGAGAGCACCGCGTCCGCCAAAGACTCGCTCGCCGTGACCAGGACCGAGGCAGCCAACACGTCATGCTCTGCCTGGCTGATCATGTCAGCAGCCACATGCTCGGCGTCAGCGGTGTCATCGGCGAGGATCGCGATCTCGGTCGGGCCCGCTTCGGCATCGATCCCCACCACCGACCGCAGTGCACGTTTCGCCGAAGCCACATAGACGTTCCCGGGACCGGTCACCAAGGACACCGGTGGGCAGACCTGGGATCCGTCCTCCTCACGAGCGCCATAGGCAAACATCGCCACGGCTTGGGCTCCGCCCACCGCGTAGACCTCGTCGACCCCCAGCAATGCGCAGGCTGCCAGGACCGTCGGATGAGGATATCCGGCGAACTCCCCGCTGTTCTGGCGTTGTGGAGGGCTGGCAACGGCCAAGGAACCGACTCCGGCCACCTGCGCCGGAACGACATTCATCACCACGCTGCTGGGGTAGACGGCCAGGCCACCGGGAACGTACAGACCCACACGTTCGACGGGTAACCAGCGTTGAGAGACCGTGCCACCGGGAACCACGTGTGTGGTGTGCGGGGCCCGCATCTGCTCCGCATGGACGATCCGCGCGCGCCGGATCGATTCCTGCAGGGCGGCACGGACATCGACGTCGAGTTGGTCAAGCGCAGCTGCCAGCACCTCGGGCGGCACACGAAGATGTGGTGGGGTGACGCCGTCGAATCGATGACCGTATTCCCGCACTGCCTCGGCTCCGCGGGTACGCACGGCCTCACAGATCGGAAGGACGACGTCAAGAGCGTCGTCCATGTCGTAGTCGGCGCGTGGAAGCGCCTCGCGCAGTGCGCGGGCATCAAGTTCCCGGCCGCGCAAATCAATTCGGGAGATCACGAGGGCATTCTAGGAAATGCTCCTGACAGGTCGGCTCGACGACCAGTGTCCGGAACGATCGTCCGGGCCTGGAGCATCCTCTCGAAGAGGAGAATGAGCAGATGCCCCTTTTTCCCGCTGAGGCCCTCATCCAGCTGCAGAACGGCCCGGACCATCTCCGCCTGGTCCTGGCCGTCTTCGCACTCGCTTTGTTCAGCGGACTGCTGCGCTTGTTCTGCGGGTTGGGCAACGGACGGGAGGAGATCCTGGCGATCGGTCGCGCGACGATGCAATTGGGGATCGTGGGCATCGTGGTGGCTGCGGTGCTCGGCTCGTGGCCGTTGACGGCCCTGTTCATCGTCGTGATGGTGTCGGTTGGGGCGTTCACCGCCGGGCGGCGACTCCGGATCTCCTCATGGTGGCCAGCGCTGTTGCCGGTGGCCTGCGGGGGCCTGCCGACCACCGGATTCCTCCTGGCTGTGGGGCTGCTCCCGGTGCAGACGATCTCGGTCATCCCCACGGCAGGAATCCTCATCGGGAACGCTATGACAGCGGTGACCTTGTCGGGGCAGCGGACCCTGGACGCCCTGGAAGAGCGCCGCGGGCAGGTCGAAGCTGCGCTTGCCCTGGGGTTCCTGCCTCGGGATGCCGCCCTTCTCGTGGCTCTTCGATCTGCGCGGTTGGCGCTCGTCCCGGCTTTGGACCAGACACGGACAGTGGGACTGGTGACTCTGCCCGGCGCTTTCGTCGGAACGTTGTTGGGTGGGGCTTCTCCTCAGCAGGCGGCTGCGCTGCAACTGGTCGTCCTGGCCGGAATCCTGGCCAGTCAGTCGATAGCGGTGTCCTTGACCGTGGAATTGGTGGCCCGGGGGGTGATGTCACGGTCAGAGGATGACCATCGCTCGGCCGGTCGGACCTCTCGGTCATTCCTCCGTTTTGCGGGGACGCCCTCGTCGGGGGAGCGGGGCGCTGTCCCTCGGTGACCGGCCGGCCGACTCGAGCGCTCTACGGAGCAGGGTCTCGATTTGTGCGTTGACGCTCCGCACGTCGTCTGCGGCCCATTTGGCGACAGCATCGTAAGTTTGTGGATCCAGACGCAGGAGAACCTGTTTACGCTCTGCGCGGGGGCTCACGGTCCTCCCTCGTCGACAGTAGGATTTCGTTCTCAACACTGTGTGCAGGGCCGGACGACCCTGCACACACAGCTCAGGAATACAAGCTGCCAGCATTCACGATGGGCGTGGCCTTCTGCTCGGCGCAGAGCACCACGAGCAGGTTGCTCACCATAGCGGCCTTACGCTCGTCGTCTAGTACCACGATGTCTTCTTCCTCCAGTTGCGCGAGGGCCAGTTCGACCATGCCCACAGCGCCTTCGACGATCTGGGCACGTGCGGCCACGATGGCTCCGGCCTGCTGACGCTGCAGCATGGCGCCGGCGATCTCCGGAGCATAGGCGAGGTGGCTGATACGAACCTCCACGATCTCCAGCCCGGCCACGGCGACTCGTTGAGCCACCTCGTGAGCCAGTTCTGCCGAGACCACGTCCGTACTTCCTCGCAACGAGGTACCGGCCCCTTTGGGGTCGTCGTAGGGGTGGGATGTGGCCACATGACGCAGGGCCGCTTCGGATTGCACGCGGATGAAGTTCCGGTAGTCCTCGACCGCGAAGACGGCTTTCGCCGTGTCAGCGACCTGCCAGACCACGATGGCTGCGATCTCGATCGGGTTGCCGTCGAAGTCGTTGACCTTCAGCTCTGAGGTCTCGAAGTTGTTGACTCTCACCGAGACCGTACGTCGCACGCACATCGGGATGAGCATGAACAGCCCCGCTCGGCGTTCGGTTCCGATGTACCGACCGAAGAACTGGATCACCGTGGTCTGTCCCGGTTGGATCACGGTCAGGGCGGTGATCATCATGAAGAGCGCGACACAGACCAGGAGAGCTCCGACACCGCCGAGCGCGTACTTCTCTTTCGGGAAGGACGTGGCGCTGAGAAAAGCGCCGGCAGCTGCGATGAGGAGGTTCACGAACAGCCCGAGGAAGCCGTTCAAGACCATTGCCTGGCGCTCGGCCACTTCGATACGGATGCCGGAGTGGCCTACTGGTGCGCTCGCAAGTGGCGCGGAATCCGGGCCGAGCGAGGTTGTGTCGGGCGACGCGGCAGAGGGGTTCTCGTCGGTTCGCTCTGCGTTCATGATGGCCTCCGGTAATAATTAGTGATAGCAAAGTGATATCACTTTTTTGGAGATGCCACCAGAGGTGTGGGTGACGCCGACAGCCGACATCGACATCACCCACACCTCACTCACAGAACCCGATCAGGCCGTGACCCCCACCCGACTCAACACGAAAGCAGCCTCGTAGGCATACTGCCGCCAGGCGTCATAACGCCCACTCCGACCTCCGTGACCAGCCGACATATCCGTCCGGAGCAACACCGGCGCCTGCCCCTCCACCGCCAAGGAGCGCAAACGCGCCACCCACTTCGCAGGCTCAGTACACAACACTCGGGTGTCATTCAAACTCGTCGTGGCCAACACCGCCGGATAGGAGACCTGCCGCAGGTTCTCGTACGGCGAATAGCCCTTCATGCAGGCATAGATCTCCTGATCTGCGACAGGATTGCCCCATTCCTCCCACTCCGCCACCGTCAACGGCAGAGACTCGTCCAACATCGAGGTCAGAGGATCCACGAAAGGGACATCCGCGTGGACGACGGCGAACAACTCCGGTGCAGCATTCATCGCCGCGCCCACCGTCAGCCCCCCGGCCGATCCACCCTGCAGGATGAGCCGGCCCGGCGCCACCCAACCCCGCTCTTGAAGATGCCTCGCGCAGGCCACCGTATCCGAGAAGGTCGTCGGCTTCGCAGTGAAACGACCCTGCTCATACCAGGACCTACCCATCTCACCGCCCCCGCGCACATGCGCGACAGCGAAGACCACACCACGATCGAGCATCGACAGACGCAACGCCGAGAACCACGGATCCACACTCAGCTCGTAGGCCCCGTACACCATCATGAAAGCCGGCGCGGTACCGTCCGCATCAACATCCGCTCGACGGACGATCGACAACGGCACCGCAGTACCGTCCTCCGCCGTCGCCCACTCACGAGACTGCACATAGCGTTCCGGCCGGTACCCGCCCAGAACCTCCTGCTGCTTCAGCACCGTCCAGGAGATGTCCGACACTCGGATCTCCGCCACGGTCTTCGGCGTGACAAAGGATTCGTACACGACGCGAAGCCGGTCGGTCCTCCATGACGGATTCTGCGCCAACGAGATCGAGAACAATTCCTCCTGCGGAGCCAACGGGAGCAGGTCATCCCAGGTCGCAAGACCTCCCTCCTCATGACGCGCAAGCCGTAACGAGGGAAGGCCTCCTTCCCTCAGCGAGACCACAACCTGGCCGGCGAAAGCATCCACCCCCAAGAAACGGACCCCGGCACGCGGTGCCAGCCAAGAGACCCATCGCTCCTCAGGAGCCGCCGGGTCATCAGATGAAAGCTGGCCCCCGCCCACTGCCACCCCCTGCCAGGACGTCCAGGACACCTCGAAATCCGGGCTCGTCGCATTGTGGGTGATGAACAGGCCCTCACGATCAGGTTCGATGTCGTACTCCAGCCCTTCCCTCCGCCCGGCCACCGAGACCAACTTCGGGCAGGCCAGCTCGAGATCACCCAGCCAGCATTCGCTCGTACTCTTCGACGCCGCCGAGACCACCAACCAACGTTCGTCCCTCGACTGGCCGATCCCCAGCCAGAAACGCTCGTCACGCTCGGTCAACAACAACTCGTCCTGCGTGGGATCGGTACCCACCCGGTGCAACCACACCTCGTGAGGCCGCCAAGCCTCGTCCACCCGCACATACACCAGGTAGGACGAATCAGCCGACCAGACCAGGCCGTAGCCCACTCCGGTGAGCGTCGCATCGACCACCGTGCCGTCCTCGATCCTTCGGACGACCACGTCGAAACGCTCATCACCCGCTCGGTCCACAGCGAAGGCCACCAACTCACTGTCCGGGCTGACCTCGCACGCCCCCAAAGCCAGATAATCCGACCCCGCAGCCTCCACCTCACCGTCGACCAAGACCTGTTCACCAGGCAAGGGACACCCCGGCTCCGGACGAGGCATCGGCTCACCCGGCACATCGGCCACCCTGCACTCGGCTCCGTACTGATGCCCCTCCTGAGTGCGGGAGTAGTACCACCACCCGCGGTGCGACACCGGCACCGACAGATCTGTTTCCTTCACCCTGCTCTTGATCTCACCGACAAGACGTTCGCGGAATTCCGCCAGTGGAGCGGTGATCTCATCGGCATAAGCATTCTCGGCCTCGAGATAAGCACGGAACTCGGGATCAGCGGTATCGGCAAACCATGCGAATTCGTCCTTCACCTGGTCACCGTGCTGTGTGCGGACATAGTCGCGGGTCGCGGCCCGGGGCGGCGTAAGCATGCTCCGACCCTACGTCCCGCCTCTGCGCCTCGACAGAGGATCCCCGTCTCAGACGTCCAAACAGGATGTGCCCAACAACGCCTTGAGATCCCCGAAAAGCTCCGGACTCGCGCTCACCCGCAAGGAATCGTCCAGCCGCATCAGTACCACACGACCCGGCTGGGTAAGTTTGACCTGGACCTCGGTCACCCCTGGATGTTCGCAGAGCACGTCCTTGAGCCCCTCGGCGAGACGCTGGGTCACCCGAGAAGCGGGCAAGGTGAGCACCACCGGCCCACGTGGACCTTCGGTGATATCAGGCAGTGTGAGTTCCTGGGCATAGAGACTGGTCGCATCATCCCGACGGTTCACCCGCCCCTTCACCGTGCACACCACATCGGTCGACAGCATCGTGGAGACCGTCATGTACGTCTTGGGGAAGAACAAGCACTCGACCGACCCCTGCAGGTCCTCCACCGTCACGATCGCCCACAACTCACCATTCTTCGTACGTTTCAGTTGAAGACCGGTGATCAGCCCAGCGATGGTCACGATCGCGCCGTCTCCCCGCCCACCGTCCTCGACCGGCAGGTTGAGGGAACTGATCGAGGTGTCCGCGTGCTGCGACAAGACGTGCTCGATCCCGAACAGCGGATGATCGGACACGTAGAGACCCAGCATCTCCCGTTCGAACGCCAGTTCAGTGGCCTTGTCCCATTCCAGGTCAGGAATCGAGGGAAGCCCGGACATGGCATCCATCGGGCTCTGACCTGAGTCTTCATCCGCAAACCCGAAGGAGGCGAACAGACTGTCCTGCCCGATGGCCTCCTTGCGCTTGACATCGACCAGAGCATCGACGTACTGCTCGTGGATCCGCACCAGGCCATAGCGTGGATGCCCCAACGAGTCGAAGGCCCCCGCTTTGACCAAGGACTCGATCGTCCTCTTGTTGCAGACCACAGCAGGCACCTTGTTGAGGAAGTCGGCGAAAGAAGTGAACTCCCCTTTCTCCTCCCGGGAGTGCACGATCGCCTCCACCACGTTCGCCCCGACGTTACGCACTGCTTGAAGTCCGAACCGGATGTCCTCCCCCACAGCGGCGAAGAAACCGATGGAGGAGTTCACATCTGGCGGGAGGACCTTGATCCCCATATGCCGACACTCGTTCAGATAGAGCGCCGATTTGTCCTTGTCATCACCGACCGAGGTCAACAGAGCAGCCATGTACTCGGCCGGATAGTTCGCCTTGAGATAGGCCGTCCAGTAGGACACCAGACCGTAGGCCGCAGTGTGCGCTTTGTTGAAGGCGTAGTCCGAGAAAGGAACCAGGATGTCCCACAGTGTCTTGATCGCGGTCTTCGAGTACCCGTTGTCGATCATGCCTGCTTCGAAGGGGACGAACTCCGCTTCCAGGACCTCCTTCTTCTTCTTACCCATGGCACGACGCAGCATGTCCGCCTTGCCCAGGGTGTACCCGGCAAGTTTCTGCGCGATCTGCTGGACCTGTTCCTGGTAGATGATCAGACCTTGGGTCATCGAGAGGATCTCGTCCAGTGGCTCGGCCAGCTCCGGATGGATGGGGACGATCTCCTGCCGACCGGTCTTGCGCAGCGCATAGTTGGTATGGCTGTCCGCACCCATCGGCCCAGGACGGTAAAGGGCGAGCGCTGCAGAGATGTCCTCGAAATTGTCGGGCTGCATCAGACGAAGCAAAGAGCGCATGCCGCCGCCATCGAGCTGGAAGACACCCAGGGTGTCCCCACGTTGCAGCAGCTTGTAGGCGTTGATGTCGGTGGGGTCCTTGGACAGCTGATCGAGGTCGATGTCCTCGCCCCGGTTCAGTTTCACGTTCGCCAGGGCGTCGTCGAGAATCGTCAGGTTGCGCAGCCCCAGGAAGTCCATCTTCACCAGGCCGAGGTTCTCGCAGCTCGGGTAGTCGAACTGGGTGATGATCTGGCCGTCCTGTTCCCGTTTCATGATCGGGATGACGTCGAGCAGAGGTTCGCTGGACATGATGACGCCAGCGGCATGGACTCCCCACTGGCGTTTCAGACCTTCCAGGCCCAACGCCGTCGCGACGACCTCCTGCGCGACAGGGTCCGAACTGTGCAGATCCCGGAAATCCTGCGCTTCGGCATACCTCTTGTGACCGGAGTCGAAGATGCCTGACAGGGGGATGCCCTTGCCCATCACATCCGGGGGCATCGCCTTGGTCAGTTTCTCCCCGACGGCGAAAGGATGCCCCAGCACCCGGGCCGAGTCCTTGACCGCTTGCTTGGCCTTGATGGTTCCGTATGTGACGATCTGTGCGACCCGGTCCGAGCCGTACTTGTCCGTCACGTACTTGATGACCTCACCTCGCCGACGTTCGTCGAAGTCCACGTCGAAGTCAGGCATCGACGGGCGCTCGGGGTTGAGGAAACGTTCGAAGATCAGACCGTGCGGAACCGGATCGAGATCGGTGATCCGCATGGCATAGGCGCACATCGATCCGGCACCGGAGCCTCGTCCCGGCCCGACCCGGATACCGTTGTTCTTGGCCCAGTTGATGAAGTCCGCGACGACGAGGAAGTACCCGGGATAGCCCTTCCCGATGATGACCTCTTCTTCGTATTCGGCCTGTTTACGCGCGTAGTCAGGGATCCCTTCGGGATAACGGTCGTGTAGTCCCCGCTCGACTTCCTTGATGAACCAACTGGTCTCGTCTTCACCCTCCGGGCAGGGGAACCGCGGCATGTACTTGCCGGTTTCCTCGACGAAGTCGATCTCGCACCGTTCGGCGATGAGGAGGGTGTTGTCGCAGGCCTCTGGAATCTCCCGCCACAGATGCCTCATCTGCTCGGGCGACTTCAGGTAGAACTCGTCGGCATCGAACTTGAACCTGTTGGGGTCCATGATCGTGGAACCGGACTGCACGCAGAGCAGGGCCGCATGGGACTTGGCGTCTTCGGCATTCGTGTAGTGCAGATCGTTCGTCGCGACCAGTGGCAGATCGAGTTCCCTGGCCAGACGTAGCAAATCGCGTTGCACTCGACGTTCGATGTCGAGGCCGTGATCCATCAGCTCGCAGTAGAAATTCTCCGCTCCGAAGATGTCGCGGAAATCAGAGGCTGCCTGTTTGGCCTCGGCATACTGCCCCAGTCGGAGCCTGGTCTGGACCTCTCCGGAAGGGCATCCGGTCGTCGCGATGAGACCTTTCCCGTATGTCTGCAGGAGCTCCCGGTCCATCCGAGGTTTGAAGTAGTAGCCCTCGAGGCTGGCCAGGGAGCACAACCGGAACAGGTTGTGCATCCCGGCGTTGTTCTGGGCCCACATCGTCATGTGCGTATATGAGCCGGCGCCGGAGACGTCGTCCCTGCTGCCGTCGCCCCATTTCACCCGGGTCTTGTCCGTACGGTGGGTGCCCGGTGTCAGATACCCCTCGATACCGATGATGGGCTTGACCCCGTACTTACTGGATTTCTTCCAGAACTCGTAGGCGCCGAAGATGAACCCGTGGTCGGTGGTGGCGAGCGAGGGCATCCCCATCCGGGCCGAGGCCTCGAAGAGGTCGTCGATCCGCGCGGCACCGTCCAGCATGGAGTACTCGGTGTGGTTGTGCAGGTGAACGAATCCCGACCCGATCTGATCGGATGGGGTTGCGGAGGCTGGCTGGCTTGACATCGTTGTGCGAGTCTAAGCCCCTCTCCCGAGCCAGAGGGGTCAGCTCGGATACAGCGCTCAGGAGGCGATACGGTCGAGCGCAGCTTGGAGGTCCGAAGGGTAAGTGCTTTCGAAGGTGACCCAGTCCCCAGAACCTGGGTGAGTGAGACCCAGGCCTGTCGCATGAAGCCACTGACGTTCCAGGCCTAGTCTTCTGGCCAGCACAGGGTCGCTCCCGTACAAGGGGTCCCCGCAGCAGGGATGCCGGGTGGCAGCGAAATGGACCCGGATCTGGTGGGTTCGTCCGGTCTCCAGATGGACCTGGACCAGGCTGGCGGGACCGAAAGCTTCGACGACCTCGTAGTGGGTGATAGCCCGCTTACCTGATTTCATCACAGCGTACTTGTAGTCGTAAGCGGGATGGCGTCCGATCGGAGCGTCGATGGTACCGACCACAGGATCCGGTAGCCCCTGGACGAGCGCGTGATAAGTCTTCTCGACGGTTCGATCGCGGAAAGCCCGCTTGAGCACCGAGTAGGCGTATTCGCTCTTCGCTACCACCATCAGCCCAGAAGTACCTACGTCCAACCTGCTCACGATGCCCTGGCGCTCCGAGGCACCAGAGGTCGAGATCCGGTAACCAGCGGCAGCCAATCCACCCACCACTGTCGGGCCGGACCATCCCACACTCGGATGCGCCGCCACTCCCACCGGTTTGTCCACGACCACGATGTCGTCATCGTCGTGGACCACGGTCATCCCCGGCACCGGTTCAGCGATGACTTCCAGCCCCGGAGGAGGTGCGACCGCAGGAAGTGCGACCTCCAGCATCCCCCCAGCCCGAACTCTGTCCGATTTCCCGACGGTACGACCGTCGAGAGTGACCGCACCTTCACCTGCCAATTCGGCCGCCCGAGTGCGGGAAAGACCGAAGAGCCGCGCCAGCGCAGCGTCGACCCGTTCCGCGTCGAGTCCGTCCGGCACCAGGAGGGTGCGCATGTCAACCACGATTCTTATCCCCAAATGTTCCCGAGTTCCCCTCAGCGGGGTCCTTCTTGTCCGCGATGTCGTCACCCTGCCTGGTGGTGGGTGCGGCAGCGCCCGTCTCCTCGCCGAAAGCCTCTACCCCCATCGCGGTGGCGAGAGTCACGATCAAGGCTGCCCCCACGATGGCCGAGTCCGCCACGTTGAAGATCGGCCAGTTGGGCAGTTCGAGAAAGTCGACCACGTGACCGATCCCAAAACCGGGCGAACGGAGCAACCTGTCGGTGAGATTTCCCAGCGCACCGCCCAGAGCGAGACCGGCTCCCGTTGCCCACTGCCACGTCTTCAGCCGAGGAGTAAAAAACAGGATCACGGCCGGGACGACCGCCTGAATGATGGTGAAAACCCAGGTGATATTCGACCCCAGCGAAAAAGCAGCACCGGAGTTGAAGATCAGATGGAGCTGCACCAACTCGCCGAGCCATTCCCTCCGGTTACCCGGCTCGAGATGCGTCAAAGCCCACATCTTCGTCAACTGATCTGCTGCATAGACCAGGACCGCGAGCCCCAGAACCAGAGGAGTCCACCCAGCAGCCGAGTTACCTCGTCCCGCAGACCGACCGCCCGGCACCTCAGGGAGCGGGGGTTTCGCCCCCCCACTATCAGCGCCAGCCACTGTCAGCGTCGTTCCTGTTTCTGCTTGCAGGAGACACACAAAGTGGCCCGGGGAAAAGCCTGCAGTCGGAGCTTCCCGATCGGCTGAGCGCAGTTCTCACAGACCCCGTAGGTGTGCGCGGCGAGACGGTCCAAGGCACGCTCGGTCTGCGCCAGCAGGCCTCGCGAGTTATTGGTCAGCGTCATCTCCTGCTCACGTTCCAGGACCTTCCCACCGGTATCGGCAGAATCGTCTCCTGACCCACCGCCGTAGTCCCGCATAAGGTCTTGCAGGTCCATCTCCGACTCTGCCAGGTCTGCGGTAAGACGCTCGCGCTCGCTCAGAAGCTCTGAGCGCACCTCCTCCAGATCGTCGATCGTCCAAGGTTCCTCCCCTTCACGGGTCGGAAGCCACGTCAGATCGGAATCATCGTGTCTCGCGCTCATGCTCGCCTCTGTGACACCGGCCATGGCGTACCTCGCTCGTCGTTCTCGCACCGACCGGAATGATCAGTGGTGGAAAGGATAGACCGTCGAAGGCCTAACTCGATGACAACACCCCTGGTCTACCGTCCAAAGTCACCGGATCACGGATGACTCTCTCAGGTGGGCCCGGCCTAGGTCGATCCTCGACGAACAGTGCGAATCGCCGCACGATCTTTCCCAGGTAACCAGGCCCGCACAACTCTCCCGCTCGGAAGGTCCTCCCGAGACGGTGAACCTTCACGCCCTGACCGACAGAACCTGCTCAGGTTCGTCCGACCAGACCGCGGGCATCATGTCGTCCACATGTCGAACACAAATCCAGGCACAAGAAGCTGCCCCGACGTCGCTGAACGACATCAGAGCCTCCCGGCGGTACCGTCCTGACTCCAGGATCAGCCGATAGCGCTACGAGGAGCCACTGTCTCGGCATTGGCCAGAGTGTGAAGCTGACCCTCGATGAAGGAACGCAGCCGGTTGCGGTAGTCCTGCTCGTACTGGCGGAGTTCGGCGATGCGCTGGTTCAGCTGGGACTGAGTCCGCTCCATCTCCTCCAACACGGACTGCCGCTTCTGCTGGGCCTCTGCCACCATACCGGTCGAACGCTGACGCGCCTCGGTGATCAAGCGCTCGTGGGTCTCATTCGCCTCTGCGAGAAGACGATCGTGTTCGGTCTGCGCGGTGCTCAAGAGCTCACGGTGCCGGGACTCGGCGGTGCCGATCAACTCGTTGTGGCGCGCCTGTGCCTCACCCAGCAGCTGGTCACGGCGAGTGTTCGCTTCAGCCAGCATCTGGTCGCGCTGAGTCGTGGCAGCAGCGAGCATCTGGTCACGCTGCCGAGTGGCTTCGCCCAGCAGACGATCGTGCTCCGCCTTGCCCTGGGTGACATATTCATCGTGAAGCTTCTGAGCAAGCGCGATCACACCGGCTGCGTCGCCTGCGCCACCGGTCGCGGCCGCCACCATCGGATGTGGAGCGGGCGGAGCACCTGTGGGAGGCATATCGCGACGCGCCTGATCAGCAGCCCGGGCCGCCGCTGCTGCCTGCTTCTCCGCGTTCTCGGCATCCGCACGAGCCTTGGAGATACGAGCTGCGGCATCCTTCTCAGCCTGCTCGGCGCCCGCACGGGCACGCGCGATACGGTCTTCGGACTCCCGCTGGATACGTTCAATCTCAGCCTTAGTGGAAGCCTCGCTCTGGCGAACTGCGTAGGGATCCATTCCCACACCGACAGCAGGCGAGTCCTGAAGGCCCTTGCCCTGCTGGGCGGCCTCCAGTTTCCGCCGCAACTCGGCATTCTCACCAAGCAATCGGCGCAGTTCAACAACCACTTCGTCGAGGAAGTCGTCGACTTCCTGTTCGTCGTACCCACGTCGGAACTGGGTAGCAGTGAAGTTCTTATTAAGGACATCTTCGGGCGTAAGAGCCATGTCGTCCCCTCGATCGGACCTGTAGTGGACAGGCGTCAGCCTACCCAAGTGCGTAACGTCGCTCGGGCAAACACTGGTGCGACTCGCCGTGTCGACAACTGCGCTTTAGGTCTCTGACCTGGACGATCGTTCATCCTAAAATCATCACAGCCGAGGGCACTTCATCGAAGCACGAGCACACGCAGAAGCCAGATGATGAGGACGACCACCATAAAAGATAGGTCAAGAGCGACTCCCCCGAGATTCAACGGCGGAACGACCTTGCGTACAGCCCGCAAGGGCGGGTCCGTGACCGTGTAAAGGCCCTCAGCTATCACGAGGAGCACCCCGCGCGGTCGCCAGTCTCGCGCGAACATCTGGATCCAATCCAATGCCAGCCTGGCCAAGAGTAGCAGCAGGAAGACATCCAGGATCAATATGAGCAGGAGCCGCACGGCGTTCATGATCCCAGTATCAACGACGAAGCGCGCAGATCCGGACAACACCGGACCCACGCGCTTCGACGACGGGTGTACAGCGACTCAGCTCTGGTTGAACAGACCGCGCCCATCCTTGGCGCCGTCTCCCCCCTCGGTCGTGATCTCCACGGTGGACGGAGACAACAGGAAGACCTTGTTCGTCACCCGTTCGATCGCGCCTTGCAGACCGAAGACCAGCCCGGCAGCGAAATCGACCAGACGCTTGGCATCCGCGTCGTCCAGATCCGTGAGATTCATGATCACCGGCGTGCCCTCGCGAAAGGCTTCGCCGATGTTGCGCGCGTCATTGTAGGTTTTCGGGTGAATGGTGGTGATGCGGTTCACGGCGGCGACCTCCACATCGTCGACGACCTGCGCCACCGGCGTCGTCCGCAACGGCGTTACCTCCGCGTGGTGCATCGGCTCTGGGTCGTAATCGTCATGCAGCGACACAGCATTCGCGCCATGCATGACCGGTGCCGCGCGACTCAATCTGTCCGCATGCCCTCCTCCGTTGTGTCGCGGATTGTCGTACGCCAGTTCACGCTCGTCATCACGCAAACCCAGGTAGACACTCGCATCCTTCAAGAATCCCATGGTCGTCGCTCCTTAGCTCACCCGTCGCCTGCCATGACGCCCCGGAGACGGAGACGCCAGTGCTCATTAGCGAAACTAGCCGGTCGGCGTTCTGGTTCCGAGGATTGCGCTACCGACACGCAGAAGTGTGGACCCGTGTCGTATAGCTGCTTCCAGGTCTGATGACATCCCCGCCGAGATCACTCTCGCAGAATCCTCATAAGACCGAAGAACCGTTGCCGCAGCAGCCAGTTCCGAAAATGCGCTGTCAGCATCCGCAGCTGGAGGCGCCACCGCCATCACACCGCGCAGATGCAACCGTGTGGACTGCGCCACCCGCTCGGCAATCCGCGGAAGCCCAGCCACATCGATACCGCCTCGTCCCTGCTGCCCGTCGAGAGAAACCTGGACCAACACGTCCATCGAGCGTCCAGTGCGCTCAGCCCCTCGTTCCAGCGCCTCGACCAGACGGATCCGGTCCACCGAGTGGACCACATCGGCATAACGAGCAACCGATACCGCTTTATTCGTCTGCAGCTGGCCGATGAAGTGAACGGTCAGGGCGGCACGCGCCTCAGGCGCGAGAACCTTCAGCCTGTCGAGCTTGTCCTCAGCTTCCTGACTCCGGTTCTCACCGATGTGTCGTACACCCAAAGAGGCCAGATGGACCAGGTCGTCCACCGGAAAGTATTTCGTCACGACGACCAGGGTGATCTCAGCTGGGTCACGTCCACAGGAATCACAGGCAATACCGATCCTGCTCTGCACCTTCCCCAGGGCAGCCGCCAACTCCTCACGACGGCCCATCATTCTCCCCCTTGCACTATCACTCCGGCGAATCTGCCTGTCACAGCATCGCGACGGTACGAATACAGATTCGTGGATTCACGGGTGCACCCCGGTCGCCAGGACACATCCACCCCCAATGAATTCAGTTGCTCCACCACACCAGCTGCTATATCCACCGCGGGGCTTCCGGCCCAGCTGACGGTGGCGCTGACCGGAGACACTGCAGCTACAGCCGCCTGCATCGCAGCAGGAACCTCATAACAGCGGCCGCAGACCGAAGGTCCGACTACCGCCTCAATCCGCCGCGCGCCGAGGCCACGCATCGTCCGCACTGTCTGCGGAACAACACCTGCCACGAGTCCCAGCCGCCCAGCATGTGCCACACCAATCACACCAATAGTGCGGTCGGCCAAGAGAACAGGAACGCAATCCGCCACCAGGACAGCCAAAGCCACGCCTGTGGAGTGGGTCACCATAGCATCCGCCACTGGCGTTAAACCTGAAGTTCCCTCAACAACGGCGACCTGTGCCCCATGCACCTGTTCCATGAAGTACAACCGATCCGGTTCCAGACCCAGATCAATCGCCAACGCCGCCCGGTTAGCGGCCACAGAAACCGGATCGTCGCCGACATGATCCCCAAGGTTCAGCGACCGATAAGGCAGGGAGCTGACTCCTCCCGTTGCATCGGTGAAGCCCCACCGAAGCCATCGTCCCCCGGGCAGTCCCTCACATGTTTGAGTCCATTCCCACACGTCGTAACCCTACGCTGCACAAGCTATTTCCGGAGCAAGCACTCATCTCCCGGAACAAAAGTTCCAGCAGACACCTGACAACAGGCGCCTGCTGGAACAGAACCGTGCTTCAGCAAGGAGAACCCCGGCGTGAAATCCGATTCGGACGACTGCCGCCGACCGAGATCTCGCCGACACTCACTTCAGAAAATCAGGGACGTCCAGGTCGTCGGCTTCGTCAAAAGTGACCGTCCGCGGAGGACGAGCAGGTTCCGAGGGTCGGTTCGGCCCTGGGGAAGCAGGCTCTGCAGGACGCTCCAGCTTTCGTTCCGGACGCGTCTCCCGTCCCGGCTCTGGCTGAAGTCGAGCAGGTTCCATCGGACGTCCTGGCGGAGGAGGCATGACCTGACCCAGACGGGGGTGTGCCGTCGGGGGCTGCATCGCGGGAGGAGCCGATTGCCGCGGAGCCTGCGGCGGCACCGCCGGCCGCTGCTGAGCCGAAGAAGCAGGACGCTGCTGCGAGGAACCGGCGGCCTGCCCGAGACCGCGTTCGCTGGTCCGCTGCGGGCCGCCCGAATCAAAACCCGCGGCGATCACGGTCACACGGACCTCGTCCCCCAAAGCATCGTCGATGACCGCACCGAAGATGATGTTCGCTTCCGGGTGGGCAGCTTCCTGAACCAGGCGCGCAGCCTCGTTGATCTCGAAGAGACCCAGGTCGCTCCCTCCCTGGATCGACAGAAGCACACCGTGAGCCCCATCGATACTGGCCTCCAGAAGAGGTGATGAGATCGCCAGCTCGGCCGCCTGGACCGCACGCTCATCCCCCCGCGCCGAACCGATCCCCATCAGGGCCGAACCTGCGCCCTGCATCACCGACTTCACATCGGCGAAGTCCAGGTTGATCAGGCCCGGAGTCGTGATCAGATCGGTGATGCCCTGAACACCGGAGAGCAACACCTGATCAGCGCTACGGAAAGCGTCCAACATGCTCACCGCCCGATCACTGATCGACAGCAATCTGTCGTTCGGGATCACGATCAGCGTGTCGACCTCCTCACGCAAGGTACCGATACCCGACTCGGCCTGGTTCGCCCGACGTCGCCCCTCGAAGGTGAACGGGCGGGTCACCACCCCGATAGTCAAGGCACCTAGCCCCTTGGCGATCTTGGCCACCACCGGAGCTCCGCCGGTACCTGTACCGCCGCCCTCTCCTGCCGTGACGAAAACCATATCCGCGCCCTTGAGCGCTTCCTCGATCTCTTCGGCGTGGTCCTCAGCCGCGCGTCGGCCCACCTCGGGGTCTGCGCCTGCGCCCAACCCACGGGTCAGCTCACGACCCACGTCCAGCTTCAGATCGGCATCGCTCATCAAGAGCGCTTGGGCATCGGTGTTAATCGCGATGAACTCGACACCTTTGAGGCCGACCTCAATCATGCGGTTGATCGCGTTGACACCGCCGCCACCGATGCCGACGACCTTGATCACGGCCAAGTAGTTCTGTGGTGCTGCCACGACGGGGGCCTCATTCCTGGATCGATGGTGGTGCGTGAGGGGCGCTGCCTAGGGGGACCGCGTCCAAAAAGTGCGACGGTGCGCTCCAGCTCGGCCCCATCGTACGGCACGTCGCCCGGGACTCAAGTCGCCGACATGCGGGAATCCGACTGCGCTCAATACAGCCTGACCGACGGTAGTCCGCTGGTCACGAGGCGACCGGAGAATCCGGTGCGCTGACGTTGATCGATCGGACGCCCTTCTGCTGGAGCAAGGCGGTCAGGATCAGAGCTTTTTGCCGCCCCTGTCCAGACCCGCCCCAGATCACCGCCACCCCGTCGACAACGAAACGAACATTGTCAGGAGAAGAAACCTCCAGACCCGAGACCTTAGCTCTCTGCCCCGCGTCCAAAGACTTCATCGCCGAAGCCGCAGCCACGATCTCCCGCTTGTCATCGTCATGGGCGACAGCCACCGTAGGAACGCCTTGAGGAGTAAGCGACACTGACATGTACGCAGCACCGTCCCCGTCGATGAGATCAAGGGATTGCCCCCGATCGACAGCCATCACAGGCTTACGCGGCACCACAGTGACCTTCAGACGATTCGGCCAATCACGCATGACATCGGCCCGCGCCAGCTTAGGCAGACGAGCCACATCACGTTGGAGACCAACTGTATCAACCTGGATCAACGACTCGCCTTTGTGGGGGTCCATGATGCCGTGGACCTGCTCCTGAATATCAGGATCTCCTCCGACCACCTCCACCGAAGCAACCCGCAACCAAGGGCTTCCCAGAACCACCCACAACACGGCCAGAGCCACTGCCGGCCCCAGGAGCAGCCAGGCACGAGGGCGGCCACGACGACGTTCTCGTTTTCGACCTGCCTCGCCCCTAGGACGACGTACTTTCAGACGCGGACGTCCGGAGCCCACCCCCCGATCATCCACACCGGACGTAGGTGAAGATGCTGTACCACCTACACCTTTCGTTCCGGACTGCGCCCGCGGACGTCTGACCCGTGGAGTCTTCCCTCGCGGAGAGCCGGCTCCGGAGGGCCGGTCACCGCGCGGAATGTTCATCACTTTTCTGCCCGGCCAAGAGTTGCAGAATCCGAGGACCTGCCGTCGTGACATCACCTGCACCCACTGTCACGACCAGATCCCCTGGGCGAACCACCGAGACGACATATCCCGGGACCTGTGCCAGCTGTTCGATGTACTCGACCCGAACCGCACTGCCGCGATCGATCTCAGCGACGATCGTCCTCCCGTCCACGCCCGGAATCGGATCCTCGCGAGCTCCATAGACATCAGTGACGACGACCAGATCCGCACCGGACAGCGCTCGCCCGAACTCCCGAGCGAAGTCCCGAGTCCTGCTGTACAGATGAGGCTGGAAGACCACCACCAGACGGCCGGGCCGGGCTATCCTGGCCGCTGTCTCCACGACCGCAGCGACCTTTCCCGGATTATGCGCATAGTCGTCCACAACGCGCACGCCAGCGGACTCGCCCTTGACCTCGAAACGACGCCGCGCCCCTCGGAAAGCAGACAATCCTCGAAGAACCGCCTCCGCAGGCACCCCCATCCCAATGTGCGCAGCGGCGAAAGCCGCAGCAGCATTAGCGACATTGTGTCGGCCAGGAACCGACAGGTGCAACGCATGACGACGCCCCTCGTGGACCAATGTCGCGGAGGACTCCAGACCGTCGAAGGAGACGCCCTCGATGCGGACCTCGGCGCCCTCGGCCTCACCGTAGGTCACCATGCGCGCCCTGCCATCGGTCATCCGCACCGCGAACTCCGCCGACCCGGGGTCATCCGCGCAGGCTACCAACGTGCCACCGTGCGGAACCGTCCTGCCGAAGGCTAGGTAAGCTTCCTTGACCTGCGAGAAGGTCCCGTAGAAATCCAGATGGTCCGGCTGGATGTTCGTCACCACCGCCACCTCCGGGTGGTAGACGAGGAAGGAGCCGTCGCTCTCATCGGCCTCGGCCACAAACAAGTCGCCTCCGCCCAGAGCGGCATTGGTCCCCGTAGCGACCAATTCCCCCCCGATGGCATAGGACGGATCGACGCCAGCATGCGACAAGGCTGTCGCCAACATCGAACTCGTCGTCGTTTTGCCATTCGCGCCAGCCACCGCCACCGAACGATGTCCGGACATCACCGACGCCAGCGCCTGCGAACGGTGCAGGACACGCACACCCCGGGCCCTCGCTTCGACCAACTCGACGTTGTCCTCCCTGATCGCCGAGGAGATCACCACAGTGTCAGCATCGGCGACATGAGCCGGGTCGTGACCGACGAAAGTGCGGACACCCTCACCGGACAGGCCCCGAAGAACCTCGGAATCCCTCGCATCCGACCCGGACACCTGGACGCCCGAAGCCAACAGCAAACGAGCGACGGCGGACATTCCTGCGCCGCCCACGGCCAACACATGCACCCGCCCCAACTCCTCAGGAGACGGAACCGGTGCATCCACATCGAACCTCAACCTCACCGCGTGCTCTCCCGCCATGCTTCATACACCAAATCGGCCAGCCCCTCGTCCCCGTCACGACGCCCCGAACGCGCCATCGCCTCAGCCATCCGCAGACAACGTGCTTCATCCCGAAGCAACGGGATCACCGCAGCCCGCACCCAGAAAGCATTCACATCGGCGTCGTCGAACAACAAACAGCCACCGGCCGCCTGCACGTCAGCGGCGTTGAACCGCTGTTCCCCGTTCCCGATCGGCAGAGGAACGAAGATGGCGGGAAGCCCCACCGCAGCCAACTCGCAGACCGTATTGGCGCCTGAGCGGCAGACCACCAGATCAGCTGCCGCATAGGCCAAATCCATCCGATCCACATAAGGAAGCACCACATACGGGGCGCCGTTCGCTCCCTCCGGGGTGAACTCCTTGCCCAGACCGGTGACATGAAGGACCTGCACACCGCTCTGCGAAAGATCCCCGGCCGCTTCAGCAAAAGCCGAATTCAGTTTGGCCGCCCCCAAGGACCCCCCGGTGACCAGCAGAACCGGCCCGTCCGGCTCCAGACCGAAATGCGCCCGTGCACGGACACGCTCAGCTGCCCGGTCCAGACCGGTGATCTCACCCCGCAGAGGCATCCCCACCACGCGAGCGTGCGCCAGATCCGTCCCGACGAAGGTCGTCGCCACATACGGGGTCAGACGAGCTCCCAGGCGGTTGGCCAACCCCGGGCGGGCATTCTGCTCATGGATCACGATCGGGATGCCGCGTTTCTTCGCAGCCAGATAAGCCGGGCTCGACACATAACCACCGAAACCCACCACAACCTCGGCCGCGACCTCGTCCAGGATGTCACCGGACAGATCGACGGCATCCTTCAACATGGCCGGCAGACGCAAAGCATCGACATGAGCCTTCCGCGGAAAAACCACCTTCGGAATCGACCGCAACGGATACCCTCGCTCCGGCACCAGCCGTTGTTCCAGACCGGTGCTGGTGCCCAGTGCGGTGACCGTCATCGAGGGATCACGACGACGCAGACTGTCTGCCAAGGCCAACAGTGGGGACACGTGCCCAGCCGAGCCACCCCCCGCCAACACCACCGAACGTGGGCCTCGGGGAACCCTTAACGACCCTTCACGTGAGCTCTCGGGGACATCGGGGCGAGCGGAGGTCATCGGCGCCTCTTCCTCAACGGTGACAAGATGGACAACGAACGGGCAAGAACATGCGGCCGCTCCGTCAACGCACGTTGACAGGCCGGCTCGTTACGCGCGAAGGACACGACCATACCCAGGCCGAATAATGTGGTCACCATCGCCGACCCCCCCGCGGAGACCAGGGGAAGAGGAACGCCGATCACCGGTAACAACCCGATCACCGCGCCGATATTCACCACCGACTGGACCACGAACCAGCCCATCACCCCTGCCGTCGCCAACCGGACGAACATGTCCTCGGACTGGAGGATCACCCGGTAACAAGCCACCATGATCATGCAGATCAGCAGGAGGATGGAGAAAGTCCCGAAAATGCCCAATTCCTCGCCGATGATCGCGAAGATAAAATCGTTATGTCGCTCGGGGAGCCACCCCCATTTCTCGCGACTCGCCCCCGGACCCAGCCCCCACAGACCACCGTCGGCCAAGGCGAACTGGCCGTTGATCGCCTGCCAACAAGCCCCGTCGTGATCAGTGGCCTTCTCGCAGGAGAGCCACCCTGCGATCCGACGCATCCTGTTGGCGCTGAGCAGCGCCAACAGAAGAACCAACACGGTGCAGCCCGCCACGCCCACGCCCAGGATCCGCGAGGGTATACCTGACGTCCACAGAACAGCGAACAGGATCCCGAACAGAACGATCGCCGTCCCCAGGTCTCCCCCACCCAGGACCAGCCCGAACAACAAAGTCGCCGCGGGAAAAATTACCGGGATCACCACATGTTTCCAGTCCGCGAGCCGGTGACGTTTCACCGTCAGGATCCAGGCCGCGTACAGGATCAACCCCAATTTCCCGAACTCGCTCGGTTGGAACTGCAAGCCTCCCAAACGCAACCAGTTGGTATTACCGTTCGCGGAGACCCCCAGCCCCGGGACAAAGACCAACAGCTGGAGAAGAAGCGCACCCACCAGGACCGGCGCCCCCAGCGAACGCCACACCGAGATCGGAACCCTGCTCGTCACCATCGCCAGGACGACGCCGATCAGCGCGAACTTCGCCTGGTTCAATCCGATCGTGAAGACATTGCCGTTCTCGTGCAAGGACATCACGCTCGAAGCAGAGAGAACCATGAACAGCCCGATACCCAACAGCGTCCCGATCGAAGTGATCAGGAGATAGTAGGTGGACAGCGGACTGTGCAAACCGGACAACGTCGAACGAGGGTCAGGGGATCCCCCCGGGGCATCCGCACGCGAGGCCGGGCGGATACGACGCCTCACACCCATACGTCGGCTCGTCGTGCTCACGTCGTCCCAGCCTTTCGTCCCGGCGGCAGATGATCAAGCCTCCCCGAGTCGTTCACCCCGTCATCCCTCGTCGACGGACAACAGCGACCGCACCGCTGCAGCGAAAGCATCCCCCCGGGCACCGTAATCCGTGAACATATCCATCGAAGCCGCCGCCGGTGCTAGAAGAACCACATCACCCGATGCAGCCAGCTCCGCAGCACGAGCGACCACCCGGCCCATCACACCAGTGTCCGTCTCGCTGAACTCAACCACCGGAATGTGTGGGGCGTGTCGGTCCAGGGCCTGCCTGATCCGGTCACGGTCGCGACCGATGAGCAGAACAGCCTTGAGATGATCACGAGAACGCTCAACGAGCTCGTCGACATCGGCCCCCTTCAGAAGGCCCCCAGCGATCCAGACCACCGACGGATAAGCCGACAACGAAGCAGCTGCGGCATGCGGATTGGTGGCTTTGCTGTCGTCGATCCAGCCCACGCCTCGCGCCGTCGCCACCTCAGCGATGCGATGTGCTTCGGGACGGAAAGACGCCAATCCCTCACGAACCGCCAGAGGAGAAGCCCCACAGGCTCTCGCCAACGCGGCTGCGGCCAGTGCATTGGCCACGACATGCGGGGCCGGTGCTTGAAGACCGGAACGCAGGACGTCCAGCGTTCCCAGCTCTGCAGCCGAGGTCTGCCTCTGCGCGACAAAGGCCCTATCCGCCAGCACGTCGTCGACCAGACCGAGCATCGACAATCCGGGCACGCCCAAGGTGAATCCCACCGCGCGACAACCCTCCTGCACATCTGCGTCGCGCACCATTTGCTCGGTCAACGGATCATCGACGTTGTAGACACAAGCGACTTGGGTTCTCTCGTAGACCCGCGACTTGTCCCGCGCATAGTCCTCGAAAGAGCCGTGCCAATCGACGTGATCTGCTGCCACGTTGAGACAGGCCGAAGCCAAAGGAACCAACGAACGCTGCCAGTGCAGCTGGAAACTCGACAGCTCGACCACGATCACGTCGTAGGGGGTCGGATCGAGGACCGCTTCCATGATCGGCGTACCCACATTCCCCGCGGCCACAACCCGCTTCCCCGCCGCCTCCAGTATCGACGTCACCATCTTCACGGTGGTCGTCTTACCGTTCGTCCCAGTGAGCGTCACCCAGGGCGCAGCCCCCTCCCGGGGACGCATCCGCCACGCGAGTTCGACCTCCCCCCAGATCGGGACTCCCCGAGAAGCGGCCTCGGACAGAAGCGGCTGGTTCGGGCTCCACCCCGGTGAAGTCACCACCAGGTCTACACCCTGCGGCAAAGTCTGGACGTGCTCAGACCCCAGGCGCACATCGACATCGAGCACGCGCAGAATCTGAGCACGCTCCATCAGACGATCACCGGAGTCGGACGCGTCGACCACTACGACCTGTGCGCCCTGCTCGGACAAAGCGTCAGCTGCAGCGAACCCTGAGATCCCCAGTCCGGTGACCACCACCCGTAACCCGGACCAGTCGGCCTCTCGGCAGGTCAATCCAGGCCGAGGCTCATAAGGATCGGAAAACGAGCTCGTCGTCTGCGAGGTCATACCAGGCCTCCGGTGAACCACTCGGCGTAGAAGATGCCCAGAGCCAGGGCCGCACATACTCCGGCGATGATCCAGAACCGGATCACAATGGTGATCTCGGCCCATCCCAGCAGCTCAAAATGATGCTGGAGCGGAGCCATCCGGAATACCCGACGACCGGTCAGTTTGAAGGAAGCGACCTGGATCATCACCGACAGGGTGATGATGACGAAAAGTCCGCCCAGGAGAACCACGAGCAGCTGGGTCCGAGTCATGATCGCGAAGCCGGCCAGTGCACCACCCAACGCCAACGAACCGGTGTCACCCATGAAGATCTTGGCTGGGGCAGCGTTCCACCAGAGGAAGCCGAAACAGGAACCAGCCAGAGCGGCCGCCGTGATCGCCAGATCATAGGGCGCGGCGACCTCATAGCAGTTCGGGGACATCGCGACCGGATGACAGTTCTGGTTCATCTGCCAGATCCCGATGAGCACATAGCTTCCGAACACCATGGTGGAGGCCCCGGTGGCCAAGCCGTCCAAACCGTCGGTCAGATTCACCCCGTTGCTAGTGCCTGCCACGATCAGGTTCACCCACAGAATGAAGAGACCCAAGCCGATCACCGGCCCGAAAACAGCCAGGTCGAGCCAGGAAAGGTCTCGAACAAAACTGATCTTCATCGAAGCCAGGGGATTGCCGCGCATATCTGTCATCATCACGGCGACCACGGCGAAGACGCTCCCCACCAGGATCTGCCCGAACAGTTTCTGTGCCGAGCGCAGACCCAGGCTGCGTTGCTTGCTGATCTTGATGTAGTCGTCCAGCCAACCTACGAAGCCCAGCCCCGTCATCAACCCCAAGATGAGCAGAGCGCTGGGGGTCACACCGAAGGCGATCCCGTCCGATCTGCGCATCGTCAGCAGATGAGCCACGAAATAACCGATGAGCGTGGCAGCGATGATCACGAAGCCGCCCATGGTGGGAGTGCCGCGTTTCGTCTTGTGCGTGGTCGGTCCGTCGTCCCGGACGAACTGACCGTAACCTCGACTCACCAGGAACTTGATGTAGAGAGGGGTTCCCAGCAAAGAGATGAAGAGCGCCAACGCAGCAGCGGCAAGGACAGTTTTCATGCCTGCGACTCCTCCGCAAGCCGCTCGCCGAGATGGCGAAGCCCGCTGTTCCTGCTCGACTTCAACAAGACGATGTCTCCCTGTACAAGTTCTGCTGTGAGTAATTCGTACGCTTCGTCGATATCGGCCACCGTACGACCGTATGCGCCGGCGCCCTCGGCGACGGGAAAGGCTCCCTCGCCCACGGCGATCACCCGGTCCACGCCCAAGGAAGCTGCCAAGGCGCCACTGGCGCGATGTGCGCTCTCGGATTCCTCACCCAGTTCGAGCATCTCGCCGATGACAGCCCAGGTTCTCCGACCGGAGCCCATGGCGGCCAAGGTACGCAGTGCAGCGGCCAACGAGTCCGGATTGGCGTTGTAGGCATCGTTGAGGACGGTTACCCCGTCCTGGCGGTCGTGCCGTTCCAAGCGCCATCTACTGCTCAACCGAGCCCGACCGAGAGCTCCAGCGATCTGCCGGACGTCCATTCCCACTTCTCGTGCGACCGCCGCCACCGACAGACAGTTGTCGACCATATGCTCGCCCAGGACCTTCAGGTCCACGCGCGCTTCACCTTCCGGAAAGATCAGGAGGAAGGAGGCCGTTCCTTGGTCGGACATCGAGATGTCAGCTGCCCGGACATCGGCCGACGCACAGCGACCGGTGAGCACAACTCTCGCCGATGTATGCGCCGCCATCGACGCCACCCGCGGGTCATCCGCGTTCAGGACAGCTAGACCGTCCTTGGGCAGGGACTCCACCAGTTCGCGCTTAGCCTCGGTGATGGCTCCGATTCCACCGAACTCCCCGACGTGCGCGCTACCGACGTTGAGCACGACACCGACCCGGGGCCTGGTCATGTCGGTCAGATATTTCACATGGCCGAGTCCACGCGCACCCATCTCCAGAATCAGGTGTCTGGTCTCCGGTACGGCCCGGCAGACGGTCAGCGGCACACCCACCTCGCTGTTGAGCGAGCCTATGTTGGCCACTGTCGATGCGGACTCGCCCAGGACCGCAGCGAGCAGGTCCTTCGTCGAGGTCTTCCCCGAGGATCCGGTGACACCGATGACGGTGAGTTCCGCGATGTCGTCAATGACCGCTGATGCCAACGAGGAGAAGGCTTCCTGGACATCGGGGACCAGGACGAAGGGCAGCTCGTCGACCGGCGCGGTGACCAGCGCAGCCAGAGCACCGTTCAGTGCCGCCTGGCCGACATAACGATGCCCGTCCGTCTGCTCACCGACGCGGGCGATGTAGAGGGAACCAGGACCTGCTTCCCTGCTGTCGGTCACGACCGGACCGTCGATCACGATCGAGCCGACGGCGCCCTCGGACAGGCGGCCTCCCGTGATCTCGGCGATCCGAGAAAGTGTCAACGGGATCACGGATGAGCCACCTCGCTCCAAGCCGATTCCACGGCGACACGATCGTCGAAAGGCACAAACTCACCCATGATTTCCTGTTTCTTCTCATGGCCTCGCCCCAGCACCGCGACCACGTCCTGGGGTCCGGCACATCGCAGGGCCTCGGCGATACCCTCGGCGCGCTCGGCCACATTGCGGATCGGCGCGCTGTCCTCGGCTGCGCCAGGTCTGTTCTCGACCCAGCAAGCACGCGCGCCGACGGCGATGGCCTCACGGATCACCGCAGGGTCCTCGTCGCGAGGGTTGTCATCGGTGACCACCACCAGGTCCGCGTACTCCATCGCCGCGCCTCCCATCAGAGGCCGTTTGCTGCTGTCCCGATGGCCGCCGGCCCCGATGACGGCGATCAGCCTGCCCCGGGTGTTCTTCTTCAGAGTGGCCAAGGTCGCCCGAACCGCCTCGGGAGTATGTGCGAAATCGACGTAGACCGAAGGGGCCTCCGCACCGAGGTCGACCGGCTCCATCCGGCCGGGCACACGCGCCCCGTCGGCGAGCGCAGTTTCGACCTGGGTTCTCGACAATCCGGTCGAGGAGAGCGCCACTGCCACGAAGGCCGTGTTCGACTGGTTGTAGTCCCCAGGCAGCGCACCCTTCAGGTGGAAGGTCTCGTCCGGACCGACCAGGGAGAAGGCGTCGACACCACGTTCGGGTTCAGGAACCAGGGTCCAATGCGCGTCGCCGACAGCATCAGCTCGGGTCGCGACAGTCACCACCGGGATGGATGCTTCCCGGGCCAGTCTTGCTCCCCACGCGTCGTCGACACAGACCACTCCTAGGCGGGCGCGCTCCGGAGTGAACAAAGAGGCTTTCGCCTTGAAATAGGTCTCCATGGAGCCGTGGAAGTCCAGGTGGTCCTGGGACATGTTCGTGAAGATGGCGACATCGAAGACCGCGCCGTCGACCCGATGGAGCTCCAGAGCGTGGCTGCTCACTTCCATCACGCAGGAATCGACGTCCTCCTCACGCATGAGCGCGAAGAGAGCATGGAGATCGCAGGATTCCGGCGTCGTGCGCACCGATGACACGCTGCGTTCTCCCACTCGAGTCTCGATAGTGCCGATCAAGCCGGTGCGTCGACCCATCGCGCGCAGCGCACTGTCGACGATGTACGCGGTGGTCGTCTTGCCGTTGGTGCCGGTGACCCCGACGAGTGTCAGCGCGTCGGCTGGCCGATCGTACATCAGCGCCGACAAAGCCCCTAAAAGGTCTCTCGGAGAGGGCACCACGATACGAGGGAGCTCGACGCCAGCCGCGTCCATCAGAGCCTGTCCCTCGGGATCGGTCAAGACGGCGACAGCTCCGCTCGCCGCGGCCTGACCTGCGAAAGAAGCCCCGTGCACATGCTCCCCGGGCAAGCCTGCGTAGATGTCCCCGACGGTTACCCGCCTGCTGTCCAGGACGATGCCGCAGGCTCCCACGTCCGGGGACGGAAGGCCACCCGCGAGTGTGAGCTCTGCGCCCACTTCCCTCGCGAGTCGTCGAACTGAAACCTGGGGAACCTTGGTCGGGCGGAGGGTGCTGCTCACCGGTCGAACCTATCGCGTCTTGTTCCTGGAAGCCTGTTCCCCCCAGTAGTTCGGGAAGGGTTCCAGAGCGCTTCCGGTGGGTGGGATCTTGAGTTTCTGCAGGGCGTAAGTCATCACGGACTTGAAGACCGGCGCGGTGTGGTCACTACCCAGACCCTCGTTTTTCGGATTCTGGACAATGACGGCGGTGATCAACTCAGGATCGTCCGCGGGCGCGATTCCGATGAACGAAGCGGTGGTTCCGGAATATCCTTTCTTGGCGTCGTCGTAACGATCCGACGTGCCAGTTTTCCCGGCTACCCGATATCCCGGAAGCTCGGCGGTCACTGCCGTACCTCCGACATTGGTGACATTCTCCATCATCTTCAGCAAGGTCTTGCTGACGTCCTCCGAGAGAACCCGTTCGCCTTCCGGCTCCGCAGCGGGGACATAGCGTCCCTCGGCATCGGTGGTCCCTTCCACCAGGGTGGCCGGAATACGGACCCCGCCGTTGGCCACCGTCTGGAAAACACCGATGTCCTGCATCGCAGTCAACGAGAACCCCTGGCCGAACATCATGGTGTAGCGCTGGGAAGCGCTGAGCTTGTCAGTGCGTGGCATGAGTCCGTCCGACTCTCCTGGGAAACCCACCGCCGAGGTCTTCCCCATACCGAACGCACGGTAATAGGACTCGAGTTTCTCCGCCGGCATCTTCTCCGCGATCTGGATCGTGCCGATATTGCTGGAGACCGCGAGGATCCCCGTCGAGGTCAGATTGAGAGTCGCATGATCATGGGCGTCCCGGAATTGTTGGTCCGCACGGGGAAGGCGGTTCTCCACCACGAATTGCGAGGTGGGGTTGATCAGCCCCTCGTTGAGCGCCGCGCCGATGGACATGACCTTGGCCGTCGAACCCGGCTCGAAGACATCGGTGAAGGGCAGCGCATCGAAACGAGAGCCCTTGGCCCGGGTCACCGGGTCGAAGGCCGGGTACTGCGCCGCAGCCCGGACCCGCCCCTTCTTGTCCATCACGACGGCATAGCCGGAGTCACCTTTGCTGGCCTGCACCTGGGCAGCGATCGCGTTGTAGGTGTACCACTGCAGATCGTTGTCGATCGTGAGCCGCACATTCCGTCCGGGGATTGCCGGGCGCAGCTCACGTTCTCCCATGGGGATCACCCGACCGTTGACGGAGTACTCGGCAGTCATCTGACCGGGCTTCCCGGTGAGTTTCTCATTCATCAACAGTTCGAGGCCGCCGCCGTTGCCTTTCTTGGCCTCGCCCTCGTTACCCACCCAGCCGACGAGTGGAGCTGCTGCTGAACCGCCCGGGTAGAGCCGTTCCTGGACCATCTGTGCGCTGATCCCCGGGATGGCGCGCTCGGCGATCTTCCGCCACTGCAGCGGCTCCACTCCCTTCTTGACGACCTTGTAGCACTCGTTCTCGCCACCGGACAACAAAGGTAGGAGCTGATCAGCCGACATCCCCAACAGGGGGGACAACTCCTGGGCCGCACCTTCTGGGCCGGACATCTGACGCTTCTTCGGGTCCTTGCTCTGCCCGTAGAAACGCACATCTCGGGGACAGGACGCCACGGTGTACCGTTCGATGCTCTGTGCCAGCACGACACCGTGCGCATCGGTGACCTGACCACGCACCGCTGGGAGCTTCGTCGTTCCCTGGCGTTGATCACGTCCCCCCTGGGCGATGGTCGCCGCTTCGAACCATTGCAACCGCAGGAGCTGCACCGCGAAGATGCTGAAGACGAAGAGCGTCGCGATGAACAAGGCCCGTGCCCGACGACGGTTGTTCCCCATCCTGGGCCGGTAATCAGGGACCCGGCCCGGCGCTAGCGGGGGCTCGGTGGGCCGCATCGCCCCCACCGCCCTCGCCTGAGCAGCGGAGATCGTCCGGCGGCCTGCAGCTGCGTGCGCGCGGAAAGAGGCCGAACTGCGCGGAGTCCCTTGCCCGCGCTTGGGTTCACGTCGCGTCGCCATCAGTCATCGGCCCTGTTCGGTGCCCCGCAGGGAATTCCCCTCCGGGCGGTTCTGCGCCTCGGACGCAGTTCCGGCCTGCGGCGATATCCCTCCACCGGAGGACGTCCTGCTCGGAGTCGGTCGAGGTGGGTTGTCCTCTCCCTGAGCCGGGACCGGCCGATCTCCTGCGATCCGCAGCGGATCCTTGGCCGGCTGTTTCGGCGCAACCCCCAGCACTTTCCCGTCGGGCAGGCTGAGGAAGACCGCGGACCCCGCCGGAACCATCCCCATCTTCCCCGCACGTTCGGCCAGTTTCCCGCTCGCCGACTCCGCGGCCAGATGTTCCCTCAGCGCTCCTTCCTGGTCGGAGGCCAACGAAGAACGTGACTGCAGTTCGTGCATCTCGTAAGCACCCTGGGAGAGGGAAAGGTTGAACAACAGCACGGCCAACAACCCTCCTGCCAGGATGCATGTGCACAGGAGCGCAAAAGGCAGATTGCTGCGCCGACGAGGAACCGGCTTGACCACCTGGAGCCGGGGTCGGTTCGGGGCCGGTCGCCTGGTCGGTCTCGCCGTCGTGCGGGCGGTCGCGGCAGTCTGGCTCATCGGGGTTGTCCCTTCCGTCGATTCTGGTGCCGCGACCGCGGCGAGAGGTCGGCGTAGGAGTCATCGCTCAGGCGCCCTGGAGGGGTCGGCGCGATACGTCGAACCACACGGAGTTTGGCCGACGCCGATCGGGGGTTACGGGCGACCTCGTCGTCGTCCGCCGTCTCGGCGCCGCGGGTGAGTGGCGCCAGGAAAGGAGCATGCTGAGGAAGCTGCACCGGCATATCCGGTGGAGAGGTGTCCGCCAGCCCTGCGGCGAAAGTCTTCTTCACCATCCGGTCTTCCAAGGAGTGATAGGACAACACGGCGAAACGCCCGTCCACCGCGCAGGACTCGACCGCGCGCGGAAGCACCCGGGACAAGGACTCCAGTTCCTCGTTGACCTCTATACGCAGAGCTTGGAAAGTACGCTTCGCCGGGTGGCCCCCGGTCTTCCGGGAGCCGGCGGGAATCACCCGGTAGAGCAGCTCGACGAGCCGCCCTGAGGATTCGAAGGGTTCGTGCTCACGCTCGGTGACCACGGCTCTGGCGATCCGTGAGGCGAACCTTTCCTCGCCGTAATCCCGCAGGATCCTGGTGAGTTCATCTACGGCGTAACTGTTGAGCACGTCCGCAGCTGTGCGCGGCAATCCCCTGTCCATCCGCATGTCGAGGGGCGCGTCCATGCGGTAGGCAAAACCTCTTCCGGCCTCGTCGAGTTGGAGGGAGGAGACGCCGAGGTCCAACAGGATTGCCTGGACCGGACCCACGGTCAGGTCGGACAGCACCTCATCGATCTGGTCGTAACGCGCGTGCACCCCGACGAAACGCTCGCCGAAGGGGGCCAGTCGCTCCCGAGCCTGTTCCAAGGCCTGTTCGTCCCGATCGATACCGATCGCACGGGCGCCGGGGCAGGCTGACAGAACAGCTTCGGTGTGTCCCCCCATTCCCAGGGTGCCGTCCACGTAGACGCTGCCCGGAGCATTGAGCGCCGGGGCGAGCAGCTCGGTGATGCGCGCACACATCACCGGCACATGGCGTTCGGATGCCGACAAGCTCACTGTGCTCCTTTCGATCGCGCGACCCGCGGGGGAGTCATGGTGCGGCCGGTTCTTCTGACCGGGTAGTCACTGGTGGCGACGCTGTGACGCGCCCCCGGCGTATACGACAGGCCCTGTCATCCGGTCTCCCACCGCTCGGGCCCGAGATCGGGGAAGTATCCCGGGAACATCTCGGAGCGGGGAGAGACCACAAGACAGGGCCCGCATCACTGCGGTCCGACCATCCAGACGACCGCGCAGTCACAGCAGCCCGGGGACCACCTCCTCGGCCTGGTTCGCGAAGACCTGTTCGGTGTCGGACAGATAGGACTGCCAGGCGGCGCTGTCCCAGATCTCGACACGGCTTCCCGCACCGATGACCGTGACGTCTCGGTCCAGCCCTGCGTATTCCCGCAGAGCAACCGGGATGGTGACCCTGCCCTGTTTGTCGGGGATCTCGTCGGAGGCTCCGGAGAGCAGCACGCGCAGGTAGTCCCGGACGGATTTGCTGGTGACCGGTGCCGTTCTCAAGTCCCCGGCGATGCGGCTGAACTCGTCCATGGGGAAGACGTAGAGGCAGCGTTCCTGTCCTCGTGTCATCACCAACCCGGACGCCAGTCGTTCACGGAATTTGGCCGGAAGGATCAGTCGTCCTTTGTCGTCGATCCGGGGCGTGTGCGTACCGAGGAACATCGCGACACACACCTCCCGTCCGGACGATCAGAGCAGGCCCCCCAAGAAATACTTCCGCCCACCCTGTTCCTCCACGATACTCCACTTCGCTCCACCGTCAACGCACCTGCGAGGGGAGTTCCCCCACCTATCGGATGAACTCGCAGATCAAAGCCAGTGGGGTGGACCAGGACGTAAGGCGTGAAATTCTTATTTCGGATTTTTCTTCCACCGCTCCCACCAGCGGACATCCGAGATCGCGGGCCCTCATCTCACCTTCGGACCGATCCGGTGGAGGAAAGTGGTGGGTGCGGTGGTGCCGCATTCCGTCCGCCGAGCGCAGGCTGCCTCCGGTGAGCACAATGGTCGTGAAGACCGCCGAGGAGGATCCCGTGCCCCATCAGTCACCCGATCATCCGTCAGCGCGTCCGTTGGGGGCGCCGCTTCCGCCGCTGGCCGACGAAGCCCTGGTAGCGGTGACCGCCAGGGCTCTCCATCAAGCGGTCACCACCGTGGTCACCGGCAAGGACCATGCGGTGGACATCGCGTTGACCGTCCTGTTCGCAGGAGGACATCTGCTCATCGAAGACGTTCCCGGAATGGCGAAGACCACCCTGGCGACCACGTTGGGCGCTGCGATGGGCGCATCCCCCAGTCGGATCCAGTTCACCCCGGATCTGCTGCCCTCGGACATCACCGGCATCAGCGTCCTGGCCTCCGACGAACGTCGCTTCGAGTTCAGGCCCGGCCCGATCTTCTCCCATGTGGTGATTTGCGACGAGATCAACAGGGCCTCGCCGAAGACCCAGTCCGCAGTGCTGGAATGCATGCAGGAAGGCCAGGTCAGCGTCGACGGCCACACCTATCCGCTGGATCTGCCCTTCCTCGTCGTGGCCACTCAGAATCCCGTCGAGATGGAAGGCACCTACCCCCTGCCCGAAGCACAACGGGACAGGTTCATGGCCCGGCTCTCGATGGGTTACCCCTCGAAGGAGTCCGAACGCCTCATGTTGGAGGCGCATGGCGGCACTTCTCCCATGTCCACGCTCCGAGCCGTCACCGACCCACCGACGATCCGCCGGGCTATCGAGGCGACCGGAAGGGTCCATGCCGGACACGAGATCCAGCGGTACATCGTGGAACTCGTCTCCGTCACCAGGGTCGACGAGCGACTGAGGCTAGGAGCCTCCCCCCGGGCCAGTCTCCATCTGCTCCGGGCCGCCCGCTCCCGCGCCGCGATCTGCGGACGTCACTATGTCCTGCCCGATGACGTCCAGGACATGTTCCTCCCCGTGATCGCCCATCGGGTTCTGCTCTCCGGGCAAGCACAACGCCAGCGCATCGACGCCCGGCACGTCCTGATGGACCTGCTGGAACGCACCCCGGTCGACAGCGCATGATCGCCTGGAGAGGCGCGAGGGCCTCCCCCGGATCTGCGGCACGACTCCTCTGCACGCCGCGTGGGATCGCGCTCCTCTCCGCAGGCCTTGTCATCACGTTGTGCGGCATGGCCCTCGGCCTTCGCCCGCTCACCCAGATCGGGGTCTCCTGCCTGGCACTACCGCCGCTCAGCGCTCTCGCAGTCGTCCTGCTGCGGCCTCGGGTGGCCTTGGAACGTCGGATCTGCGAAGAAAGCCCGACGGTGGGTGGACGCGGCGTGATACAGCTGCGTCTCACCACAGCCAATCTCAGCGGACGCACCCGTTTCACCGTCGTCGAACGAACCCCTTGGGTGGTCGGTGGCACGATGCGATGGTCGGCCGTCGACCTCTCCTTCAGATCCTCCACCACTCTGAGCTATGCCTTCTCCCCCACCTGCCGAGGACTGCTCGACATCGGGCCTTCGTACGTCTACCAGCACGACCCCTGCGGTCTGGTTCGTTACCGGGTACAGACGGCGGCCGCTATGCAGCTCGTCGTTCTTCCTGCTATCCATCCGTTGTCGGACGTTACCGGCCTGGAGTCGGGCCTGAGCAGGGAGGGCGATGCACCCGGAACCGTCCTCACCGGATCGGAATACGACCTTTCCCTGCGGGACTACCGCGAGGGAGACGAACTACGTCGGATCCATTGGAAGGCCAGTGCACACCGTGGACGGTTGATGGTCCGGCACGAATCGCGCCCCCATCGTCGACGCGCGCTGCTCGTTCTGGATTGTGCACCCCAACGGTGGGGTGCCTCCGCTGCCGGTAGCTCCGCTGCTTTCGAGTGGGCTGTCTCCTGGGTGGCGTCGGTGGCGGCGCATCTGGACGGTGACGGTTTCGGTCTGCATCTTCTGCTGTTCGATGCCGACAGTTCGGCGGACACCGAGGACGCGGCCCGCCCCCTACCGTTGTCCGAACTCCTCCTCACCTTGGCGACGGTGCAGCTCGATCAGGAATCCGCAGACCGGACGCAGAACCCCGCCCCGATCACTCTCTCGGCCGTTTCGGACGTCCATATGCCCGACAGCGGCGGGGTGATCGTTCTCGTCACCGGGCATCAGGGACCACCGAGCAGCCGATCTGCTTTAGAGCTTCTCCGACCTGGCCTGATCGGGTCGGCGGTCTTCCTCGATGTCGCGGCCTTCGCAGGGAATGCGGCTCCCGGGGGGCTCGGGGCGGTCGAGTCGTGGTGTGACCACGCCGCGGCAGGTGGCTGGCACACGGTGGCGGTGAGGCCGGGGATGACAGCAGCCGAGGTGTGGTCGGGTCTACGCCGCGAGCGCGGTGCGCCAGCCGCGGCCTGGGAAGGTCGCTGGTGAGAACCGTCACCTCCGGACTGTCACCGTCGACGGGCACCGCTGTGCTTGGCGCTGTGACCGTAGTGGTCGCTTCGGGGCCCTTGCGTGTTCTTTTCGTCGATACCCCGTGGAGCGTCCCGGTTCTGGTGGTGGTCACTGTGGTCGCCCTGGCCGGAGTCCTTCTCCGAAGTTTCCTGCATCGCTTGTCCGTGGTCGCTGCTGCGCAGCTCGCCGTCATGGTCGTGGCCGTCTCGGCCTTCTTCCCCGCCCCTGATGCGATGGCCGGCGGTCTCCTCCCTTCGGTTTCGACCTGGCTCACGTGGCGTGACCATCTGGTCGAGGCCTCCAGGGTGCTGGCTGATCATCCGATTCCGGCGCCTGCCCCGGTCTCGGTCTCTTTCCTTGTCGCTGCTGCGGTATGTCTCGTCGCGTGGTGGGTGGACGTCTTGGCCGCGGGGGCCCGGATGCCGGTACTCGCTGGTGTTCCCTTGCTCCTGCCGCTGCTCGCCCCTGCGATCAATGCGGTGGGCGCGGTCTCTGCATTCGACATCCTGTGGCCGTTCCTCCTGTGGACGATGATGCTCTGGGAGAGCCAGCGGAAGAGCCGTGCAGGCCGTCCCCGGTTCAGGCGGCCAGGTCCCGCGGCTTTCCCGAGGGCTGCACTCGCCGTGGTCTGTGTGTCGACGGCTGCTGCGGTGGGGATGTGCGCCTCTTCGGGTTTCCCCCACCTGCCGCCGCTGCATCTGGCGGACCGGCTTCCGGTGCCTGGTAGTTCGGGGAAGAACACGGTGGGTTTCTCCCCCTATTCGGATATGTCGAAAAGCCTGCGCAGTAGCGACCCTTCGCCTGTGCTCCGTTACCGGTCGGATGAACCGGAGCAGTCCCCGTTGCGGGTGGACGTAGCTCACGTCTATCGGGACGGGCGGTGGACCTCGGCCGTGCAGGATGTCCTGCCTTCGCGCCGACCGGTGCTCCCCGATCCGGCTGCCGACTGGACGGGTGTGGCCGTCCAGGAGTTCCGTATGAAAGTCGAGCAGACGTCCTTGCCTGCTCCTCATCTGGCTGCTCAGTCCGCATTGGTCTCGGGCACCGTCGTGGGAGCACGTTGGGCCCTGCACGGGCCGACGGAGGTCCCCGTCGTCGACGTCATCCCACGGTCGTACGAATTGCGCTATCTGAAAGCGCTGCCCAGCGATGCGCGGTTGCAGGAGTCGGCGGCGGCCCAGGATGCACCTCCTGAGACTCTGGAGCTCCCTCCGGAGGTGGACACCCTGTCGTTACGTCAGGCCCTGATCGAAGCGACCGTGTCGGCGTCCGGCGCGTACGACAAGGCAAGGCGCATCCAGGAGTGGCTGCGCAGCACCGGGGGCTTCACCTATTCCCTCGAGCTGGCCGCGCCACCGGAGGGCATGGACGAGTCTGCTGTCAGGCATACGGCGCTCGACCGCTTCCTCACCTCCCGACGAGGTTATTGCGTGCAGTTCGCTACCGCGATGGTGATGTTGGCGCGAGCCGCTGGTATCCCGGCCAGGTTGGTCTCGGGTTTCCGCCCGGGGCGAGTCGAGGGCGAGGTCCGTACGGTGCTCTCTTCGGACGCCCATGCTTGGCCCGAGCTACGGTTCGAGGGGCTTGGCTGGCTGCGTTTCGAGCCCACACCGGCCGCCCGGGATGTCTTTCCTCCCTCGTATGCCTGGGACCGGGTCGAAGAAGTCGATCCTCCGGTCTCATCGGCTGCTCCTTCACCGCCGGACCTCCAGCCCAGTTCACCGTTGCCGTCGGTTTCACCGTCTCCGGTGGAGTCCGCCAAGGCAGAAGGGGGCAGGGATGGCGAGAAGAGTTGGCGGTTGATGTGGATCGCGGGCCTGGCGGTGAGCATGGCCGGCATCGGGGCCCGACCTGTCTGGGCGGCTTGGTCGCATTGGCTCCGCCGTCGCCGGGCCGCGCCGGGAGGTGAAGTGGACGTGGAGTGGCAGATCATGTCCGAACGGCTGCAGGATCTGGGGGTTTCGGTCCCGGTATCGGCGTCCCCTCGAGTTCTCCACCGCGAGGTGATGAAGCAGGTGTCCTTGTCTGTTGCCGGGCAGGATGCGCTGGCGCGACTGGTTTCGGCGGTCGAACTCTTCAGGTATGCGCCCGCAGGTGAGAGGAACAGGCAGGACGCGACTGCGCTGCGATTCGCGCAGATGTACCGGTCCGATGCACGTCGGGTCGTGGAGGAAGCTGCGAGATGCCGCACGCCGGGCGGGCGGGTGCGGGCTGTGATGTGGCCGTCGGCCGGAGCGTCTTTTCCTGTGGGTGGGCGCGGTCGTCGGCTTTCGTGAGCCTTCAGCTGGTCTGGTGATGTCGGAGCCTGCTTGTAAATACCCCCAGGGGTATTTACAGTGGGCGCACGTTCGTCTGTCCGACTCAGACTCTCTCCCGCCGAGGTCACCTCGACGATGACCGTCTCCGGACGACGCCTCGAACGTCATCCCGTCTCTCCCCGACCTCATCGGGGCTGTCAGAAAGGGCCACATGACCGTCGCCACCGAACATCACCCTCAGATCCACCCGGTCACCGACCCGAACGCCCATGTCGACCTGCCCGCTCGGGTCGATGTCGGCACCTTGCGTTCCTGGCTCGCCGGCACCGATCGTCCCCTGCTGGTCGATGTCCGGTCAGCTGCTGAGTTCAGGGCCCTTCACATCCCGACGGCGGTCAACATCCCGTTGCCTCTCCTCAAAGAGCACAAGGAAGACCTCGCCCGAGCATTGGGGCGGCAGATCGTGTTGATCTGCCGCACGGATCGACGGGCAGGACAGGCCGAGGAGATCCTGGCTGCGTCTGGGCTGTCCCGCCTCCATGTGCTCACCGGCGGTATGACCAGTTGGTCGGCCGATAGCGCGCCGGTGGCCCAGGGGGAGGGACGGTGGGACCTGGAGCGTCAGGTCCGTCTGGTCGCAGGTGGACTCGTCGTCAGTGGCGTGCTGGTCAGCACACTGGCTCCTCGGGCCAAATGGCTCTCCGGGGCGATCGGCTGCGGATTGATGACGGCCGCGCTGACCGATTCCTGCCTGATGGGCAGCATGCTGTCCAAGCTGCCCTACAACCGCGAGTTGGAACCCGATCTGAGCGCGGTGCTCGTCCAGCTGGCGCGCTGAGCTTCGTTGCGGTCGGGGAGATCCGTCCCGACCGCAACGGTATCGAAGGTTTACGCAGAAAAAGGTCGGGTCCTCCACGATTTCCGTGGAGGACCCGACCTTTATTGGTGGAGCTGAGGGGATTCGAACCCCTGACCCCCTCCATGCCATGGAGGTACGCTACCAACTGCGCCACAGCCCCTTCATCCTCATCGCGAGGACTGCATGAGTTTATCCAGAGCCGAGCCACATGCCAAATCGAGAGGTCTGAGGACAGCGATCAGTATCCGTGACCTTCACGCAAGGGGCCGTTCGGAGCCGAGTCCTCGACATTCCAGCGCACCAGCCGCCAACGATCCGTACTCTCCACGAGCTCAGCCCAGGCACAGTTCGCCAACCCACCGAAGGACATCCAAGCGGTGCATTGGTCGACGCCGCACAGATCAGCCACCAAAGCTCGCGCGCACACCCCGTGGGTGACCACGAGTGCACATTCGCCGCCCCGGAGTACCGCGAGCAGATCGTCCACCGCCTCCCGCGCCCGCAGAACGACGTCGGAGACCCGCTCCCCGTCACCCCCGCGGGCCAGATCCTCTCCGGCGGCGAGCCTCGCCTGAACACCGGGGAAGGCCTTCTCGACAGCGACCGAGTCCATTCCCTGCCAGGAACCCACATGGATCTCCCGCAGCCTGGGGTCCTGCTCGACCTCCAGCCCGCAGACCTGGGCAACGACCTGAGCTGTTCGCAAGGCACGAGTCAGGTCACTCGAGAGGATGCGATCGAGATCATGCCGGGCCAGTGTCGAAGCCGCCAGATCGGCCTGAGCCAGCCCGGTCTCGTTCAACTCGGTATCGAGATGTCCCTGCCAGATGCCTCGTTCGTTGAAATCGGTCAGCCCGTGCCGGAGGACGACGAGGCGGCGCGGAGGCAGATCCGTCACCACGCCCAGGCTCATCGGGTCACATCGACCGATTCGGTTCCTGCAGTTTCGGCTCCCAGCACCAGGGGCACCGCCGGACAGTCCTTCCACAACCGCTCCAGCTGGTAGAAAGCCCGTTCTTCCTGGTGCATGACGTGGACGATGATGTCTCCGAAGTCGATCAGGATCCAGCGGGCTTCGCGCTCGCCCTCACGACGGACCCGCTTGATGCCCCGAGCATGCATCTTCTCTTCGATCGCATCGACGACGGCGCCGACCTGCCTTTCGTTCGGCGCCGAGGCCACCAGGAAGATGTCGGTGAGCGCCAGGTGTTCGCTGACATCCAGAGCGACGATGTCGACGGCCAGCTTGTCTTCGGCAGCGGCTGCTGCGTCCTGGGCCAGCAGTCGGGAATGCTCAGTAGCGGACACGGGCAGTTTTCCTCCTGGTATCACCGCGGTGGTCGCGGCGGCGTTCTGGGATCCCGGAGATCACCGAGAAAGATCGGACAGGTGGGTCACCGCAGGTTCCGGCGACAGATCCGTCCGATACAGACGGTACTTGCCGATGTACTGAACCACACCATCAGGCACCAAATACCAAATAGGTTCACCCTTGGCCACTCGGTCACGACAGTCCGTCGAACTGATCGCCATCGCCGGGATCTCAGTGAGGGTCAACCCCTCCTGAGGCAAACCGGATACCGACAACGGATGCCCGGGCCTGGTCACACCCACGAAATGGGAAAGATCCCAGAGCTCCTCCGCATCCTTCCAGGACAGGATCTGAGCCAAGGCGTCCGCACCGGTGATGAAGAAGAGCTCGGCGTCAGGGCGTTCCCGTCGCAGATCACGCAAGGTGTCGATGGTGTAGGTCGGACCCTCTCGATCGATATCGACCCGACTGACCGAGAAACGCGGATTGGACGCCGTCGCGATCACTGTCATGAGATACCTGTGCTCAGGAGAAGCGAGAAGATGCTTCTCCTTCTGCCAGGGCTGCCCTGTCGGGACGAAGACCACTTCGTCGAGCCCCAACAGATGCTGGACCTCGCTGGCTGCCACCAGATGTCCATGATGGATCGGGTTGAAGGTACCCCCCATCACTCCCACTCGCATGATCTGCCTCAGTGAGCGGAACCGTGACCGCCCCGCATCGACCCACCCGATGGGCCCTGCCCGTGTGGAGCGACATCCGAAGCCTCCATCAGGGTGTGACCCGTATTGCGGAAGCACCAGGTAACGAAGAGCAGGAGCATGAAAACAGCCAACGCGATCGCACCATAAGCCCAGGCCGGGATGGGGAGTACCCATACCGGCTCGTGTCCGTGGCCACCGGAGCTGGACACCATCATCGCAACGGACGTGATCGACATGGCGGACAGACTACCCGTCGAAGCAGACTCGTCGGGTCCGTCGCACGACCCGGATGACTGCCTGTCCGATCAAGGGACGCCACCTGCGCTCAACGGCGGATAGCCTGACAACATGCCTGCCCCGCCCCTCTCCCAGGAGTGCCCGGACGATCTCGTCCTCACGGTGGTCGTGCCCGTGTACAACGAGGAATCCGTCCTCCCGCTGCTGGTCGAGCGGCTACGCCCGGTCCTCGACGGCCTGGACTCCCCTTACGAAGTGGTTGCCGTCGACGACGGCTCCTCGGACTCCTCCCCCGTCCTTCTGCAACGTTTCCGTCGCGAATGGCCGGAGCTGAGGATCCTCCGGCTACGGGCCAATGCCGGCCATCAAGCCGCGATATCCGCCGGTCTGATGCGCTCCCGAGGGGACTACGTGGTCACCATCGACGCCGACTTGCAGGACCCTCCCGAAAGCATCCCGATCATGCTCGACCTCGCCCGAGAAGGGCAGGTCGACGTCGTCTACGGAGTACGCACCGATCGCAGCAGCGACACCGCGTTCAAACGTCGAACCGCTCAGGCCTACTACCGGATCATGCGTGCAGCCGCCGGTGGCGACGTCCCCGACCAAGCAGGCGACTACCGGCTCATGAGCAGAGCCACCGTGGATGCCGTCAACGCCTTGCCCGAGCAACACCGCGTCCTACGGCTGGTGGTACCTACTCTCGGATTCCCCAGCACATCCGTCCCTTACCAACGGGCAGCCCGGGCCGCCGGAACGTCCAAGTACCCCCTGGCCAAGATGCTCGCGCTCACGGTCGACAGCCTCACCGGCCACTCCATGGCCCCGCTGCGACTCGCGACGTGGTGCGGGCTCCTCGGCGGACTGGCCGCATTGGGTGTCCTCGTCTACGCCCTGGTGGCCCGGGCCCTGGGACATGTCATCGCCGGGTGGACGTCCACCGTGGTCGCCGTCTCGGCAGTAGGTGCCGTCCAACTGTTGTGTCTGGGAGTTCTCGGCGAATATGTCGGACGCATGTACACGATGTTGCAGGGGCGGCCCACCTACTACATCGCCTACGACTCCCGGGAGGAGGAACAGAGAGCCCCGCTCCGTTCCGGCAGCCACCCGAGCCAGGACCCGGTCTGACCCCGACGGAGGTGTCCGCCCCGAACCCTGCGGGGCGGACACCTCCGGTCAGTCGCGGATCTGCCCGTCACCCTCGACAATCCACTTGGTGCTGGTCAGCTCCCGCAAACCCATCGGCCCGCGAGCATGCATCTTCTGAGTACTGATGCCGATCTCGGCCCCGAAGCCAAATTCACCACCGTCGGTGAAACGGGTCGAGGCGTTCACCATCACCACAGCGGCATCGACCCCCTGAGTCCACCTACGTGCGGCGCCGCGATCCTCGGTGACGATCGCCTCGGTATGACCGGTGGAATAACGAGCCACATGCTTCATCGCGGTGTCGAGCGAATCGACAACTCCCACCGCTATCTCCAAACCGTGATATTCGCAGGCCCAGTCCTCGTGCGTGACTTCCTCGACGGGAGCACCCACCCGGGAAGCGAGTTCACGGACGACCCGATCACCGTGGACTACCACTCCGGCTGCGTGCAAGGCCGGCAATGCTGCATCCAGCAGCGCTTCGGCGACCTTTTCGTGGACGAGCAGGGTCTCCACGGCATTGCACACGCTCGGACGCTGGGTCTTAGCATTCATCAGGATGTCGAGAGCCTTGGTCAGATCGGCAGCCGCATCAACGTACAGATGGACATTTCCGCTCCCGGTTTCGATGACCGGAACACTCGATTCCTCGACCACAGTGCGGATGAGTTCAGCCCCACCCCGAGGAACGATCACATCGACCAGTCCCCGCGCCTTCATCAAAAAGGCTGCTTCGTCACGATCCCCGTCGAGCAGCCGAACGGCATCGGCAGGGATGTCGGTCCGCTCGAGAGCTGCTCGCATGACACCCACCAGCGCCCGGTTGCTCTCCACCGCGTGAGAACTACCGCGAAGAACGACAGCATTTCCGCTCTTGAGACAGAGCGCAGCCGCATCGACGGTGACATTCGGGCGAGCCTCGAAGATCATCCCGACGACCCCGAAAGGAACTCGCTGCTCACGGACCTGCAATCCATTGGGTCGGATCGATCCACGCACGACCTCTCCCACAGGGTCCGCCAGCTCTGCGACCTGACGCACAGCCTCTGCGATCCCCCGCAATCGGCCCTGGTCGAGCCTCAGCCGGTCGACCAGGCTCTCCGGCCGACCTGCCTCCTCTGCCCGACGGACATCTTTCGCGTTCGCTGCCAGCAGCGACTCGGACTCCGTCTCCAATGCATCGGCGATCAGACGCAACGCCCGGTTCTTCTGCGCAGTCGTCGCCACCGCCATCTCCCGAGCGGCTGCTCTGGCCCGCACCCCCGCTTCCTGAACGGACAAGGAGACCACCGAGGTCGCACTGTCCCCCACCACCGGATCGGTTTCGGGGCTCCGCTCGGAACGCCAGGACGCGGCAGCGCCACGATCACCGGCCGAGTCCGGCACCCCGACCTGATCGGTCGGCATGACCAGCGGAGCCGTCGGAGGATCAGAGACTGCAGGGACACCGTCCGTGTCCGCGACCAATCGGATCATCCGCAGCATGAACGGTTCGAAACCTGCGCGTTCGTACATCCGCCGGGCGTTCTCGTTCGCCGCCAAGGTGTCCAACGACCAGTAGCGGATCTCCCTGCGCTGCAACTCCAGGCGGCAGGCCTCCAGAAGCCGGCTCCCCAGCCCCTGGCCCCGTACGTCCTCACTGACTGCGAGGGATTCCAGCTCCCCGAAACGCTCCCCCATGTCGAAGGCCGATCCGGAGACCCGGAAATGCAGTGCGGCATAACCCACGACCCGGTCCGAGTCCTCGCTATCAGTAGCCAGGTAGACCACACCGGCGCCATCGTTCAGCCAGTTCAGGTACTCCTCGTGCCGCCGGGCCCAGGCCTCGCCGGGGTTCCGAACCGGGCAGGTCGGCCCGATAACATCGACATAGCGGCTCAGCATCGCCTTCCACAAAGGCTTGACGCGGGACAAATCGCGGAGGTGAGCGCGCGTGATCTGATAGCGCATGAGGCCGACGCTACAGAGCCCGACCTAGCTGAGCGAATCCACCCCGCCAGGAGGGACCCGATCTGCTGACTCACGGGTGGCCGACCACTGTCCGGGAGACGGAGGCCAAGGATCCTCTCCGCCAAAGGGTTCGGGTCGGAACCGGCCAGGATCAGAGCAGTACCAGGTAGTCGCGGTTCACGACGTCTCGAGCATATTGAGGACCAAGGACCTCGCCCAACCACCGGGTGCTCCTTCCCAGCAGCCGGGGCAGTTCATCGCTGGAGAAAGCGACCAACCCCCGAGCCACGGGCACACGGTTCCGGTCCACCAGTTCCACCGGAGCACCCTGTGCGAAGGCGCCCTCCACCGCGACCACCCCGGCAGGCAGGAGCGAGGCCCGTCCAGTGCACAAAGCTTCCACCGCGCCCTCGTCCAGCACGAGTCTTCCCTCAGGTTCGCTGGCGTGGGCCAGCCACAAGCGTTTGGAGGTCGGCCTCGCGCCTCGCGGCAGGAAAAGAGTTCCCAGATCATCGCCGCGCAAAGCCTCGGTCACCTGCACTGCTCCGGCCAGCAACGTCGGGATCCCCGCGCCCGTGGCGATCCTCGCAGCCTCGATCTTCGTCACCATCCCGCCGGTCCCCACCGCGCTGCCGCTTCCACCGATCCGCACACCCACCAGGTCCTCGTCATCGGCAATCGAGCGGATCCGTCGGCTCCCTGCCTCCTGCGGTGGGCCGTCGTAGAGCGCATCGGTATCGGTCAGCAGCACCAGGGCTTCCGCTCCGATGAGGTGAGCCACCAATGCCGCCAGTCGGTCGTTGTCCCCGAATCGGATCTCGTCGGTGGCCACGGCGTCGTTCTCGTTGACCACCGGCAGCACTCCCAGACGTAGCAGGCGGACGATCGCCCGCCGCGCGTTGACATAATGGTCGCTACGGTTCAGATCGCCGGCAGCGAGCAGGATCTGCCCGACCGTCAGCCCGTGCTCACCGAAGGCGGCGGTGTACGCGGCGACCAGAGCACCCTGCCCGACGCTCGCAGCGGCCTGCTGAGTAGCCAGGTCACGAGGCCGTTGAGCCAAGCCCAAGGGAACGATCCCCGCAGCGATGGCTCCGGAGGAAACCAGAACGACCTGATGCCCGGAGAGCCGCCGTTCAGCGAGGGCATCGGCCAGGGTGCGCAGACGCTCTGCGTCCAAGATCCCCTGAGGAGTCGTCAGGGATGACGAACCGACCTTGACCACGAGCCTCGACGCCCTCGAGATCTGCCGCCGGACAGCTCCGGATTCTTTCACCTGCGCAGACATGGACGCAGCGTAACCGCGGGAGTCCTGGCGAGAGAAAGATGCTGTGCTTTCAACTCGGGCTGCGACCTTCGGCCCGTGACGACAGATAGGCCTGGGCCTTACGCAAGTTGCTCCCTTGGAAGGGATTGGCCGGAACACCCAATGCCGCCAGTCTGTCGCACGTGCGTTGAAGGTAGGAAACGGAGATCTCTTCCCCCTCGGCCAGGTCACGAGTCCGGCGGTCGACGGCGATCTGCATGGCAAAGGCGCTCAGCGGGCGTTCGTGCGGTTCCTGCCCCTGCCAGATCACCTCGCCGGTCACTGCATGGATGAGTTGCCGATCAGCGTCGGTCAGGTAATCGAGATCACTGCCGAAGATCTTTCGGGCCCGCCCCACCCGGTCCTCATGGAGAACGCTCCGCCAGTTGGCCGACGCAGTGGATCTCGTGGCCTCAACCTCGCGATCTGTGGCAGAGCTCCTGCCATCGGCACCTCGTTGGTTCTCCTCCTCGCTCCGGGCCGAGGACGGCATCGCTTCCATCGCAGGCATGCATCCTCCTGACCGAGAGAAGAGGCGACCGTACTCCCGACCGACTCATCGTCAGAAGAAACCGGGAGATGAGCGCATGTCGTCGAGCAACTGACCGGGTCGCTCCGAGAGGGTTTCCGCCAGAACTTTCCACCACCGTAGGCAGACTCTGGATCAGTTGACAAGGGACGTCGCCGAACCCATGTCAAGTCCGGAAGAACTCGGGCCCGCGTACCGGTAACCCGTTCTTCAGCGGCCCACTCGCGTGTCGACGATCCGATCAGCGATCCTCAGAGGAGGAAGTCCACCAGCCTGCGGCACGCTCGGCTTCGAGCTCTTCCCTGGCTGCCCGTTTGGCGGCCCGACGGGAGTCGTAGTCCTCACGTTTCTGGCCTCGGGTCGGGCGATGATGGTCCTCGAGACGCAGGTCTGTACCACGACGCCCTAGCAACTCGGCTCCCGCAGACATCGTCGGCTCCCAGTCGAAGACCACGGCGTTGTCCTCCGGGCCGATCAACACTGTCGATCCGGTGACTGCTCCCGCTGCGAACAAGGCTTCCTCGACGCCTGCGCGAGCCAGACGGTCAGCCAGATATCCGACGGCTTCGTCGTTCGTGAAATCAGTCTGACGCACCCAACGGGACGGGCGCTCTCCCAGTACCTGGAAAGCAGGTCCGTCGTCGGTCTCGATCTGGCGCACGGTGAAGCCTTCGTCGTCGACGGCCACCGGACGCACGACGATCCGTTGGCGGGAGACTGTTTCGGCGTGTGCGGCCTGATCGGCCCGCGCCTGAGCGACATGACGGGCCAGAGCGAACTTGAGTTCTTTCAACCCGGTGCGGGCGACCGCGGACACGATATGCACTTCGAGGCCCTGCGCTTCGAGATCCGGACGGACCATCTCGGCCAGTTCGCGGGCCTCGGGAACATCAGCCTTGTTGAGCACGACGATTCGGGTGCGTTCGGACAGCGGGCGCCCGCCGAGTGCTTCGTCGGCGACGTACTGGCGTAGTTCGTGTTCGATCACGTCCAGGTCGGTCAGCGGGTCGCGTCCTGGTTCCAAGGTGGCGCAGTCCACGACGTGCACCAGCACTGAGCAGCGCTCGACATGGCGGAGGAATTCCAGCCCCAGTCCTTTGCCCTGGTGCGCGCCGGGGATCAGTCCGGGAACATCTGCCACCGTGTAGCGGGCGTCACCGGCCGTCACCACGCCCAGGTTGGGAACCAGGGTTGTGAAGGGGTAGTCCGCGATCTTGGGCCGGGCTGCCGAGATCACGGAGACCAGCGAGGACTTCCCCGCGCTGGGGAATCCGATCAGAGCGACGTCTGCCAACGTCTTGAGCTCCAGAACGATGTCACGTTCTTCACCCGGTTCACCGAGCAGAGCGAATCCCGGTGCCTTACGACGGGGGCTCGCAAGAGCCTTGTTTCCCAGGCCTCCGCGGCCTCCCCTGGCTACCACGTACTCGGTGCCCAGACCGACCAGGTCGGCCAACACCTGGCCTTGGCTGTCCTTGACCACTGTGCCGTCCGGGACAGGGAGAACTAGATCGCTGCCCTGTCCCCCGTTGCGTTCTTCGCCCTCACCCGGTTTGCCGTGGGATGCCTGACGATGGGGGCTGTGGTGGTAGTCCAGCAGGGTGGTCACCTGGGCATCGACCCGAATTACGACGTCACCGCCGTGACCACCGTTCCCACCGTCCGGTCCGCCCAGAGGTTTGAACTTCTCGCGGTGAACAGAGGCGCATCCGTGTCCGCCTTTCCCCGCCGTCACGTTCAGAGCTACTCGATCGACGAAGGTTGCAGCCATGAGGTGCCTCTCAGTATCTGATGTTCATTAGTCCGCCGAGCGGTGTGATCTGTCACCCGCCGGTTCTCCTGGACGATCGGTCCTGATGGATGCACGTGAGGGGCGGGCCGAAGCCCACCCCTCACGTATACGTCGTGCGATGTGCAGGTGAAGAACGCGTGCTCGTCAGGCCTGGGTCGCCGGAACGATGTTCACCGTCTTGCGTCCACGCTTGGTGCCGAATTTCACGGCACCTGCAGCGAGGGCGAAGAGGGTGTCGTCGCCGCCGCGTCCGACGTTCTCACCGGGGTGGAAGTGCGTGCCACGCTGACGAACCAGGATCTCGCCCGCATTGACGACCTGGCCGCCGAAGCGCTTCACGCCGAGGTACTGGGGGTTGGAGTCGCGGCCGTTCCTCGACGACGACGCACCCTTCTTGTGTGCCATGTCAGTGTCTACCTTTGCTGCTCGTAGAGGCTCGAACTGGTACGAAAGGGCCCTCAGGCCTCAATCGCAGTGACCTTGATCTGGGTCGTCGGCTGACGGTGACCCTGACGCTTGCGGTATCCGGTCTTGTTCTTGTACTTCAGGATCGTGATCTTGGGACCCTTGGTCGCCTTGACGACCTCAGCCTTGACCTTCACCTTCGCAAGCTTCTCTGCCTCGGTGGTGACATCGGCGCCGTCCACCAGCATCAGCGGAGTGAGGTCCACGGACGTGCCGGGCTCCGCGTTGACCTTGTCGACGATGAGGACGTCGCCTACGGACACCTTCTCCTGGCGGCCTCCGGCGCGAACAATCGCGTACACGTTGAACCCACTCTCCTTGCTTCTGCAGTGATTCGGCGACCTCTTCGAACCGGCCCGTCAACACGGATCACGGTGGGCGCACCGACTGAACAGTCTACGTGAAGGCAGCAAGACTGCCCAAATTACATGGCTCTTACTTTGTCGCAGCGTCGGCCTCGTCCGAACGAGAAGCCCTCGGCGGCCCCGCCGGCGCCACTGCCCGTGCCCTACGGCGACGAGGTTTACGGGTCGGTGCCCCTTCCTCAGAGGCCGAGCCGCTCTCGGGTTCCCGATCGGGCGACACTGCCCGAGTATCGACCGCAGAAGTCGACCTCGAAATGTCTTCAGACGTGGCAGGCAGAAGCACGACATTCGCGGTGGTCGGCTCCGGCGTCGCCACCGGTCGGCTGGCACCCCGCCGCCCCCGAGCGCTCTTCACCGGAGGATCGCCAGCCGGGGCCTCGACTACGGTCGCTACAGGCGCCTCCGCCACCGGCCGCTCATTCTTCCTCTTCACCGCGCCGGTCTTCACCTGCCTCGGGCCCGAGTCCTCAGGTTCTTCGCCGGGTTGTGTTTCCTGATGAAGAGCGGCATAGGCCACCGCGGCGATCTGAGCCGGAGTAGGACCCGACGCCGATGACCGCTCCTCAGCAGCCGGAGCCTCGGAACTCTCCTCCCGGTCGGCCGTCGGCTGGTCCACCCCGGCCGAGGTGGACGCCGAGGACCCCACCGAGGAATTTCCGCGACCACGGCGACGACGGCCGCCCTCGCCACCGTTGCCCCCACTTCCGTTGTTGGACGTGGACGGCTTGTCCACAGGAGTGCTCGAGACGATGATCCCGCGTCCGTTGCAGTGTTCACAGGGCTCGGAGAAAACCTCGATGAGTCCCGCACCCACTCGCTTACGGGTCATCTGGACCAATCCCAGCGAAGTCACCTCGGCAACCTGGTGCTTCGTACGATCGCGCCCCAGACATTCCAGCAGTCGGCGGACCACCAGATCCCGGTTGGACTCCAGGACCATGTCGATGAAGTCGATGACGATGATCCCACCGATGTCCCTCAGCCGTAGCTGACGCACGATCTCCTCGGCGGCCTCGATGTTGTTCTTCGTGACCGTTTCTTCCAGGTTGCCGCCCGCGCCCACGAATTTTCCGGTGTTGACATCGATGACCGTCATCGCCTCGGTACGGTCGATGACCAATGATCCGCCGCTGGGCAACCAAACCTTGCGGTCCATCGCCTTCGCCAGCTGCTCATCGATCCGGAATTCGGCGAAGACGTCCTTGTCGCCGGTCCATCGGCGCAGCTTGCCCGCCAGATCCGGGGCGACCGATCCGATGTAGTCGTTCACCGTCGACCAGGCACCTTCCCCGGAAACCACCATCGAGGAGAAATCCTCGTTGAAGACATCCCGGATGACCCGCACGGTCAGGTCGACCTCACCATGCAGCAAGGCCGGCGCATGTCCCGAGGCGGCCTTCTTCTGGATGGATTCCCAAATATTCGCCAACCGTTCCACATCCGCACGCAGTTCGGACTCCGAAGCCCCTTCTGCCGCGGTACGCACGATGACCCCTGCGTCCGGCGGGACGATCTCCTTGAGAATCTTCTTCAAACGGGTCCGCTCGGTGTCAGGAAGTTTCCGGCTGATACCGGTCATCTTGCCCTGAGGAACGTAGACCAGATAACGCCCAGGCAGACTGATCTGGCTGGTCAGCCTGGCGCCCTTGTGTCCGATCGGATCCTTCGTGACCTGCACGAGGACACCCTGCCCCGAGGACAGGGCATTCTCGATCCGGCGCGACCTGTGCGCTTCCAGCCCGGCCGCATCCCAGTTGACTTCACCGGCATAGAGCACTGCATTGCGTCCCCGCCCGATGTCAACGAAAGCTGCTTCCATGCTGGGCAGCACATTCTGCACCCGCCCCAGGTAGACATTGCCCGCCATCGACCCGGGCTGGGCGGAGTCGGCCTTGCTGACGTAGTGCTCGACCAGCACCCCGTCCTCGAGAACCCCGATCTGGGTGCGCTCTCCTTGCTGCCGGACCACCATCACCCGCTCGACGCTCTCCCGGCGGGCCAAGAACTCCGCCTCGGTGATGATGGTGCGTCGGCGCCCGGCCTCCCGGCCTTCCCTGCGGCGCTGCTTCTTCGCCTCCAGGCGGGTGCTTCCCTTGATGCCCATGGCCTCGTCGCGGTCACGCCGCGGCTCACGAACCTTCGTCACGGTGCCGGGCGGGTCCTCACCCTCGGTGGGGCTGCCGCTACGACGACGGCGCCTAGTCCGGCGGCGACCACTCGCCGCAGGCTCATCCCCATCCGAGTCGGAGGCCTCGCCTGGACGTTCTTCCGGATCCCGCTCCTCAGACTGGGCGTTGCCCTCTCCCTCGGGGACCGTACCGTCCTCAGCCGTACCGCTCCCCCGTCGGCGTCCTTTGCCCCCACGGCGACGGCGGCGACGACCGCCTTCCGATTCCTCGCTGTCCCCTTGTTCCTCGAGGTCGACATCAGAGTCGGACTCCGGGATGGTCTCGTCGCCCGTAGTGGAGAGGTCATCGCCGAAGCCCTCGGACGCGACAGCACCTCGACGACGAGAAGGCACAACGACCGTGCTCGGCTCGGGGGCCTGGAAGAGCACACCGAACGTGGGCGACAATGAATTCGTCGAGTTCGCCTGGCCATCCACTGACTCCGCCTCGGCCAAGGCCAGAATTTCCTCCACCAGGGCATTCGCCTCGTCCTCAGAGATCTGAGCCACCATCAGATCGGAGACCGGTGTCTCTTCCGGGACCGGGAGCGGCACGTCCGGAGTCTTCTTCGGACGTTTCCGTCCCTTGGCTGGCGCTTTGGCCGCAACTTTCACCTGCGGCTCGGCTGCCTCAAGACCGGACTCACCCTCCACCGGCTGCGCCACGGCCTTCTTCCGAGGGCGGCGGGCACGAGGGGCCGGAGCGCCCACACCCGATTCCTCCCCAGGGGCAACCGCGCTCTGGGGATCGGCAGAGGCCGATTCCTCCGTCGTCTTCTTCCGTCGGACTGCCCTCTTGCGAGGTGTGCTCGCCACCACTTCCGAACTAGCGGGATCCGTGGTGGACGGAGCTTCTACAGCAGATGATTCCTTCTCCTGCTGCGACGAGCTCTTCCTCGAGACCGCGCGTTTACGCGGCTTCGGTGCCGGTTTTTCACCAGCAACCGTTTTGGCTGCGGTGCTCTTACGAGCCGCTCGCTTACGGGGCGCAGGTTCCGGGGTGTCGGTGTCCTGCTCGGGTGCGCTTTTCTCGGAAGCCATCTGAGGCGTCCTTCCTGCACCGTGCGACGACGTCCACGCCTGGGATCTCGTTCTCCCTCGTCATCGCACCGATGCATGATCGAAGATCGTCGGCAGTGCGGTTCACCGCTATCGACGGAAGTCGTATCGCTACGTCCGTTCGGGCTCGCGCTAGCGCGTCACCTGGGCGGACGCCGATAACGTCACTGTGGTGCGGCCAGCGGGTCGGCCACTTCCCCCTCGATCAGCGGGCCCTGAGCGAGTCGGATCACCAAGGGGGTCGATATGGGCGACAAGGAGGCATAAGTGCGCAACGCAGTGAGGATGTCATCGGGGCGTACAGCGGGCGTGGTGTGCCGTACGACCATTCGCAGTATGGCATACCCTCCGTCAAGCCCGCTGATCGTGCTGTCCACAGCGCATCCATCATCCGGCCCGAAGACCGCCATGGATACGACGGCCGACCGAGGATCCAAAGTCTTCTCACCCGACTTGAACATCCGAGTCACCGGAGCCTCGTCCAATCCCAAGAACTCGGCACGGACCGCACCCAGCTCCGCCGGATCCAATTCCGGGAAACACATCATCCAGTCACTGGCCTGCAGCAGATCCGCCAGTGAAGACGAGGTCGACTCGGCGATCGCCAACACGTCCAACCCCGGAGGAAGCGCATCGTCCAGAGCCGTACGCACCGCGCCCAGATCCACCTTCTCCGCCAGTGCGATCTCCACGTACTCTGCCTCGCTCGCGGTACCGGTCGGAGCGGCATTGGCGTACGAGATCCGTGGATGCGGGTGGAAACCCGACGAGAAGGCCATCGGGACGGCAGCCCGACGCAAGGCCCGCTCCAGCGCACGCTGGAAATCCCGGGTGCTGGAGAAACGCAGTCGACCACGCTTCGCATAGCGAAGTCGAAGACGCTGCACCGGAGGAGCAGCCGGAGGACCGGAAGGAACACGCTGACGAGCCATAAACACCAACGTTAAGGCGCGGCACACCGACACCGGCAATCCGCACGTTCCGAACAGGCTCTCCGCGACGACGCCGTCCTCGCGTCCTGCCTCGGACAAGTTCCCTCGGCGACGATCACGACGCCGGGCTATATCACTCTCAGCCGGCCAGATCGACCTGCACACGAGCTGTGTTCGCACTCGGATCAGCTGCTGGCATCAGCGCAGCCTTACCCGATGTCAACACGGTCACCGGCAACAAGGACCTGCCCGTGGGCCCGATCTGGATGTCGGTGTCCATCTGCGGACACACCCCACAGTCAGAACACGGTGTCCACCTGCAGTCCGGCTGCTCGGCTTCCTCCAATGCCGCTTGCCAGTCGTCCCAGAGCCATTCCTTGTCCAGCCCGGAATCGATGTGATCCCAGGGGAGAACCTCCAGCTCACCGCGCTCCCGCGTGGTGAACCAGTCGATGTCAATGCCCCATCCATGCTCCTCGCGCTGAGCGGCGAACACCTCTTCGGCGCACCGCATCCACCGCTCGAAGGAGAAGTGTTCGCTCCACCCGTCGAATCGTCCACCGTCCCGCCAGACCGCTTCGACAACCTTGCCCACCCGTCGGTCGCCACGGGAGAGCAGCCCCTCCACAATTCCCGGTTCACCGTCGTGATAGCGCAGACCGATCGACGACCCGTATCTCCGATCGGCTCTGATCCTCTCCCGCAGCCCACGCAACCTAGCGTCAGTGTCCGCAGCGGACAGTTGCCCGGCCCACTGGAACGGGGTGTGCGCCTTCGGCACGAACCCGCCGATCGACACCGTGCACCGGATGTCTTTACGCCCGCTGACCTTCCGGCCGGTATCGATCACCCGAGCCGCCAGATCCGCGATACCGAGGACGTCCTCGTCGGTCTCCGTCGGCAGACCGCACATGAAGTACAGCTTGACCTGGCGCCACCCAGCCGCATAAGCCGCAGCAACAGTATCGATGAGGTCTTGCTCACTGACCTGCTTGTTGATCACCCTGCGGAGCCGCTCACTCCCCCCCTCGGGGGCAAAGGTCAACCCACTGCGTCGGCCGTTACGGGACAACTCGTCCGCAAGGTCGATATTGAAAGCATCCACCCGGGTACTCGGCAGAGACAACCCGGTATGCGTCCCCTCGTAACGGTCCGCCAGCCCCTTCGTGATCTCCGCGATCTCGGAGTGGTCAGCGCTGCTGAGGGAGAGGAGCCCGACCTCCTCGTAACCGGTGGCGCCCAAACCCTGCTCCACCATCTCCCCGATACCGGTGATCGAGCGTTCCCGCACCGGACGAGTGATCATCCCCGCCTGGCAGAAACGGCACCCCCGGGTGCACCCTCGGAAGATCTCCACACTCATCCGTTCGTGCACCGTCTCGGCCAAAGGCACCAGCGGAGTCTTCGGATAGGGCCACTCGTCGAGATCCATCACCGTGTGCTTGGCCACCCGCCACGGAATCCCCGACTCAGTGGGCGCGACCCGTTTGATCCGTCCGTCCGGCAGGTAGTCGACCTGATAGAAGCCGGGAACATAGGCCACGCCGTCCCGAGCGAGCCTGAGCAACAGCTCATGACGCCCACCGGGACGGCCCTGGGCCTTCCACTCTCCGATGAGGTCCGTGACCCTCAGGACCGCTTCTTCTCCGTCGCCGACGATCACCGCATCGACGAAGTCCGACACCGGCTCCGGGTTGAAACTCGCATGGCCCCCGACGAGAACGATCGGATCGGAATCCGAGCGGTCCACAGCGTGCAACGGGATACCGGCCAGATCAAGGGCCTCCAACATGTTCGTGTAATTGAGCTCCGTGGGAAAGCTCAAACCGAAGACATCGAAATCACGGACCGCCCGATGGCCGTCCACGGTCACCTGGGGCACCCCCTCGGCCCGCATCATCCCCGCCAGATCGGGCCAGACCGCGTAAGTCCGTTCCGCCAAGGCATCAGACCGCTCGTTGAGCACCTCGTAGAGGATCATGAGCCCCTGATTGGGCAGACCTACCTCGTAAGCATCCGGGTACATCAGCGCCCAACGCACGGTCCTCTCCCGCGCTGCCTCCCCTGGGCAATCGACGAATCCGCCGCAGTTCCAGTCTTTGACCTGAGAGTTCAGCTCACCCCCCACATATTGAATGGGCTTCGAGACTCGCGTCAGCAGCGGCTCCAGACGCGCGAAAAAGGACTCTCCAGGCATACTCTCCAGGGTAGGTGAGCCGACCCCAGCTGCCCAAAGTCCGCTGGACTCAGACCTGCGGACCCTGAACGCCCAGGAGTTCCCTGGTGCGACGGACGTCCTCACCCATCACCGTCAGCAATTCCTCGATGTCACCGAAGCGATACATCGGCCGCAGCCGCTGGACGAACTCCAACCCCACCCGTTCCCCGTAGAGATCGAGATCCGTACGGTCCAGGACATAGGCCTCCACCCGCCGCTGCGTACCGTCGAAGGTCGGATTGGTTCCGACCGAGATGGCAGCAGGCAGGCGTTCCCCCTCGCCTCCACCACGCACCAACCACCCGGCATACACTCCGTCCGCCGGGATCAAACCGTCCGGGTCCTGGCACAGGTTCGCCGTGGGATACCCCAGTTCACGTCCGCGATGATCGCCGTGCACGACGGTTCCAGCCACCTCATGGCGTCGGCCCAGGACATCCGCTGCAGCTTCCACGTCTCCGTCGACCACCAGGCTGCGCGCCTGAGATGACGACCAACGGGTCACTTCCGTGGCATGGGTCTGACCACCCTGGTCGGAGACCACCGCCACCTCGAAACCGAACTTCTCCCCCAAGCCCCGCAAGGTCTCCACGTCCCCGGAGTTGCGCACCCCGAAACGGGTGTCCTGCCCCACGACCACCAGCCGAGCGTGCAAAGCCTCGACAAAAACCCGCCGGACGAACTCCTCAGGCGTCCAGGTAGCCAAATCCCTGGTGAACTCCATGACCAGCACCGCATCGAGCCCCAACTCGCCGAGCAGCTCCAACCGCTGGTCGAGCGTCCCCAGCAAGGGCGGCGCCTGCTCGGGCCGCAACACCGACACCGGATGCGGGTCGAAGGTCACCGCCACCGCTGTCGCGTTCACAGCTCGGGCCTGCGCCACCAGCTGTTCGAGAACAGCACGATGTCCGCGATGGACCCCGTCGAAATTGCCCAGCGTCACCGCGCAGGCCGAGAGATCGTCAGGGAGGTCACTGAGGGCATTCCAACGGCGCACGTGGTCACTCTAGCGACCCGTACTGAGAAGCGACTCCTTCATCGGTTTCCCAGATCACACAGAAACCGTCATCCGGTCCTCTCCCGGAGACCATCGCACCGAGCAGGAACACCCCGGCAGATCACCAGGAGGACTCTGGCACCGATCTCTGTCCCGGCGTGGGATAGATCACGGTGAATCGTTCCAGAACCACCGGCATATCGGAACGAAAACCCTGCGGATTGGAGAGGTTCTCCCGGAAGAACCACTCATGAACCTCACGCCAGTGCTCCACGGAGAGATCCCCCTCGGCCTCTGCCGCAACATGTTCCGGGCCCACCTCGTCGAAAGGGACGATATCGACAGCGGTCGTCTGGATGAGAGCCCGAGGCTGCTGATCGCCGTCCAGGATGATCGCCAACCGACCTACCTCCGGCAAAGACTCACCTTCGAACTCGTAATCCCACAGAGCCGAGGCCGTAGCCGTCTTCAAGCCCCGAAGCACCAGGTCGAGAAGTTCATCGGCCTGCTCAGGAGCTCCCCGAGCTCCGAAGGCCCAGGCAACCGGAGGCACCGGCCCGAGTGCCATCTCGCCCGATGACCCAGCAGGCCGCGACAGACGCGTACGCAATCGAGCGTGTGCCCAGAATGCGTCGATATCCGCTTGGACCATGAATGGACGATAACAGGCATAAGCCTCGAAAAAGGTCGCCCCCAGCAGGCGGGACGGACTCCTTTACCCCGGGCTGACAAAGACCGCCCGAACCTTGACCTTCGCTTCACCTTCATCGACGACCGCTATCAGCTCCCCGGCCGGACCCCGAACAGCGACGAGGTCACGCCCCGGCGACTCCGCATCGATCCGCACACCGTTGGACAACAGCTTCGCCGATCTCTCGTCCAGGTCGCGATACGGCATAGCGCCCTCCAACGCTGCAGCCATACCGATCATGGGCAACCCGGACCGACCTGGACTTGCCTGCACACGAGCCTCCTCCAGAGCCTGCGGGCTGCTAGAGCGCTCGACGTCGAAGGAACCGACCCTGGTCCGACGCAAAGACGTGAGATGTCCGCCCACACCAAGCTCGGCGCCCAGATCACGAGCCAGAGCACGCACATAGGTTCCGGAAGAGACCTCCACCCGTACCTCCACGTCGACATACGGTCGCAGATCGACCTTCCCGTCAGGCAGCACACACATCGCCTCGCCGCGTCTGGTCCCCAGCCGTTCGAAACGGTAGACCTGCACAGCCCGCGCCGGGAGATCGACCTGTTCGCCGCCACGCACCCGCGCATACGATCGGACTCCGTCGACCTTGATCGCACTGACCGCACTGGGCACCTGTTCGATCGAACCGGTGAGTCGTGCGATCGCTGCGTCGATCTCCTTCTCCTCGAGAGCAGGCAGCACATCGACCGCGCCGGTCAGCTCGCCCTCCGCGTCATCGGTCACCGTCGACTGCCCCAGACGGATCGTCGCCAGATAGGTCTTGTCGCAGCCCACCAGGAAGGTGAGCAACCGGGTGGCCTTGTTGACCCCGATCAGAAGGAGACCAGTGGCCATCGGGTCGAGGGTGCCGGCGTGACCGACCCGGCGGGTACCACAGATACGCCGGCAACGTCCGACCACATCATGGCTCGTCATTCCCGATGGCTTGTCCACGAGCAGCAGGCCGTCGCCGACCAAAGGATCTGGCGGACGCGCCATGCTCAACCCCGCTCGGAAGAAGAGGGACCGACCTGGTCTGGCCTTGACTCCAGCGCGTCCTCGTCGGCAGCAGGCTTCCGGTAAGGGTCGGCCTCACCGGCGTAGGAGGCGCCTGCTGCGGCCTTGGCGATCTCGGCGTCATGCTGCTTCGCGATCACCAGGAGCTCGTCGAGGTGGGCAGCGCCCTCGGGGATCGCGTCGGCCACGAATTCCAGGCTCGGTGTCAGCCTGATTCCCAGCCCCTTGCCGACCGCCGAGCGGATCCGCCCTTTGTTCGCCTCCAAAGCGGCTGCGGTCTCCTCACGCTCGTTCTCACTGCCGAAAACCGTGTAGAAGATCGACGCCTGCTGCAGGTCGCCGGTGACCCGCACATCGGTCACCGTGATGAAGCCCAGACGTTCGTCCTTGATGCGATGTTCCAAGGTCTCCGCGACGATCACCTTGATACGGTCGGCGATCTTGCGGGCCCGTGCCGGATCGGCCATGAGAGGGCTCCTTTCGTTCGGGCCGTGGCACGACATCGACAGCCCATGGGCCGCCATGACGTTCACCTCGGCAGAAAACGGGTATCCCGGCCTGCTACGACCAGCATCGCAGACCGGGAACGTTCCATATTGGTTCATGCTGAAAGACCCGGGCCGCTCCAACCCACCGCACGTTCTCGGAGGTAGAGCTTCGGACCGCTGTTGGCGGTCGTCCGGCGTACATCGAGAATTCGATGTACGCCGGACGGTCCTGAGGTAGATGTGCGGGTCAGCTCCTCGGCTTCTCGCGCATCTCGTAGGTGGAGATGAGGTCGTCGAGCTGCAGGTCGTTGAAGGAGCCCAAGTTGATACCACACTCGTAGCCCTCACGGACCTCGGTGACATCATCCTTGAAGCGCCGCAGACCGGCCACCTCGATGTTCTCGGCCACGACGACACCATTCCGGGTAATCCGGGCCTTTGCGCCACGTTTGATCTCGCCCGAGCGGACCAAGGATCCGGCGATATTGCCGAACTTGCTGGAGCGGAAGATCTCCCGGATCTCAGCGGTTCCGGTCTCGTGCTCCTCGAACTCCGGCTTGAGCATGCCCTTGAGCGCAGCCTCGATCTCCTCGATGGCCTGGTAGATCACCGAGTAGTACCGGATCTCCACACCTTCTCGCTCGGCATACTCGGCGTTCTGACCCTCGGCCCTGACGTTGAAGCCGATGATCACAGCGTTGGACGCCATGGCCAGGTTGATGTTGTTCATCGTGATCGCGCCGACGCCTCGATCGATGATCCGCAGATCGACCTCTTCGCCGACATCAATCTGGAGGAGCGCATCTTCCAACGCTTCCACGGAACCGGAGACATCGCCCTTGAGGATCAGGTTGAGCGTCTCCACCTTGCCAGCGGCCAGGGCCTGGTTCAGGTCCTCGAGGCTGATCCGCTTGCGTGCCTTCGCCAGGGAGGCCTGACGATCAGCGGCTTCCCGCTTCTCCGCAATCTGACGTGCAGTCCGATCGTCGGGCGCCACGATGAAGGTGTCACCCGCTCGCGGCACGCTCGACAGGCCCAGGACCTGGACCGGACGCGACGGCAAGGCCACGTCCAGGTGATTGCCGTGCTCGTCGAGCATCGCACGCACTCGACCGTGCGCACTGCCCGCCACGATCGAGTCACCGACGCACAACGTTCCGGACTGCACCAGGACGGTGGCCGTGGCACCCCGGCCACGGTCGAGATTGGCCTCGATCGCGACCCCTCGGGCGTCCTTGTCCGGGTTGGCCCGCAGGTCCAGAGCAGCGTCCGCGGTCAGCAGCACGGCTTCCAGCAGTTCGTCGATATTGAGACGCTGCTTCGCGGAGACATCCACGAACATCGTGTCACCGCCGTATTCCTCGGCGATGAGGTTGTACTCGGTGAGCTGCTGACGGATCTTCGCCGGGTTAGCCCCTTCGACGTCGATCTTGTTCACCGCCACCACGATCGGCACATCGGCGGCCTGAGCGTGGTTCAAGGCCTCGATGGTCTGCGGCATGACACCGTCATCCGCCGCTACCACGAGGATCGCGATATCCGTGACCTTGGCCCCACGCGCACGCATCGCGGTGAAGGCCTCGTGACCCGGGGTGTCGATGAAGGTGATCGGCCGACGGACGTCCTCGTGCTCACGGATGATCTGGTAGGCGCCAATATGCTGGGTGATCCCGCCGGCCTCGGTGGCGATGACGTTCGCATGCCGGATCGCATCCAGCAGCCTGGTCTTACCGTGGTCGACGTGACCCATGACCGTCACTACCGGAGGCCGTGGCTCGAGCAACGAGTCGTCCTCCCCACCGGTCTCCGCATCGAGGTCGATCCCGAAGGACCCGAAGAGCTCGCGCTCCTCGTCCTCGGGCGAAACGACCTGGATGTCGTAGCCGAGCTCCTCACCGAGGATCTTGAAGGTCTCCTCGTCGAGGGACTGTGTAGCTGTCGCCATCTCTCCGAGGTGGAAGAGCACCGTGACCAAGCTCGCCGGGTTGGCGTTGATCTTGTCGGCGAAGTCGGTCAGCGAGGCGCCACGGCGCACCCTGATGACCGTGGAACCGTCACCGCGAGGAACGCTGACCCCACCGATCGTGGGCGCCTGCATCTGCTCGAACTCTTGACGCTTCGCACGCTTGCTCTTGCGCTGCTTGTTACGACCGCCGCCACGACCGAAAGCACCCTGCGTGCCCCCGCGGCCACCGGGCCCGCCGGGACGACCGCCGCCGCCACCGGGACGACCACCGAAGCCGCCGCCGCCACCGGGACGACCACCGCCGCCGCCGGGACGACCACCACCTGGACGCGCAGGACGTTCACCCGGACGCGGAACCGCAGCACGGTCCGGCATCATCCCCGGGTTGGGCCGCACCCCGCCGGGACGCGGAGCCCCAGGACGAGGACCGCCCGACGCCGGAGCGCCCGGACGAGGGCCGCCAGGACGAGGACCACCGGTGCCGGCATTGCCCTGACGAGGCTGCCCCGGCTGGGGCATGCCCTGACGAGAGGCGAAGGGGTTGTTCCCCGGACGAGGGTTCGACTCCCGGCCGGAGCGCATGCCCTGGCTCGAGGCGAAGGGGTTGTTACCGGGGCGAGGTGCACCCGGACGAGGACCAGGACGGGCACCGCCCTGCTGACGTCCGCCTCCCGGGCGGGGACCCGGGGTCGCACCTGAGGTGCGCTGTCCACCACTCTGCTTGGGCGCGGGCGCCTTCGGAACAGGCTTCGGCCCCGGCTTGGGCACCGCAGGGCCTGGTTTGGGTCCAGGTGCGGCAGATTTGGCCGGTGCAGCGGGCGCAGGCGCCGCAGCCGCTTCGGGGGCAGCTACGAAGGGAGCTGCCGGAACTGCCGGGGCAGCAGGCGGAGGCGGAGCCGGCACAGAGGGCTTCACCGGCGCGGGCGGCGCGCTCGGCTTGGCCACGGGACCGGGCTTGGCCATCGGGCCAGGCTTCGCCATCGGACGAGGCGGACCGGGGACCGGGCGGGGCGCCGCAGCGCCGCCCCCCTTGCCAGCCAGCTCGGCAGGGAAATTCTCACGCAATTTACGTACTACGGGAGGCTCGATGGTCGAGCTCGCCGAACGGACGAACTCACCATTTGACTTCAGGTGCTCGAGCAGCACCTTGCTCTCGACTCCGAGCTCTTTCGCGAGCTCGTAGACCCGGACCTTAGCCACTTCTCTCCTGTCTATGGTCCGAGCCCGTCGAGGCGCGAACCATGTTCAAAGCTGGGCAGTGCTCATTGCTGAGTACTCATCGCGTGCTCATCAGCGTCAAACCCGCTTCCGGTTCTCATCGGCCGACGCCCTCGGCGCCGGTGTCCAGCTGCTCCTGTACGGCCAACTTCACGATCTGTTCCCGGACTTCGGCTGGGTCGAGACCGATCGTGGCTCGCAAAGCCCGACCGAACGCCTTGCGGCGAACGGCAAGATCGACGCACTCGACCCGCGCGTGAACCCACGCGCCACGGCCAGGAAGGCATCGCGCACGGTCAATGACCAGCGAAGGGGAGCCTTCGCGTGCTATCACGACAACCCTCAGAAGCGTCGACCGGGCATCCCGCCCGCGGCAACCAACACACATGCGCACCGGACCGGCGGGAGCGGCCTCACTCATCGTACCCGTTCCCCCGTCTCAGACCCCACTCGGCCCATCGGCCTCAGCCGCAGGTTCAGCGACGCCTTCCTTGGCCACCGCGGTGTCGGGACGGATATCAATCCGCCAACCGGTGAGCTTAGCCGCAAGGCGTGCGTTCTGCCCTTCTTTGCCGATCGCCAGCGACAACTGGTAATCGGGAACGATCACGCGCGCTGCCCTCAGCTTCGGATCGACGACCTCCACCGAGGAAACTCGAGCCGGAGACAATGCTGCTGCCACGAAATAGGCCGGATCCGTCGAATAATCGACGATATCGATCTTCTCCCCGCGCAGCTCAGCCATCACTGCCCGGACCCGGGCGCCCATCGGGCCGATGCAGGCGCCCTTCGCGTTCACTCCCGGGACGGTCGCATGCACCGCGATCTTGGTGCGATGGCCGGCCTCACGGGCCAAGGCCGCAATCTCCACCGTCCCGTCGGCGATCTCCGGAACCTCCAATGCGAACAGCTTGCGGACCAGATTCGGATGCGTACGGGAGAGTCCGATCTGTGGTCCGCTCGGCCCACGTTTGACACTGACCACATAACAGCGGATTCGCTCACCGTGCTTGTACACCTCACCTGGCACCTGCTCAGCCAGGGGAAGGGCACCTTCGACCGTGCCCAGGTCGACCAGGACCGTACGCCCCTGGCTCTGCTGGATCACGCCGGTGATGATGTCGCCCTCACGACCACGGAAATCCCCCAGGACCGCGTCGTCCTCGAGCTCTCGCATGCGCTGGACGATCACCTGACGGGCGGTGGAGGCAGCGACACGGCCGAACCCCTCGGGAGTGTCGTCGAACTCGGGACCCGCCTCGCCACGTGACCCGTCCTCGAGGACAGGCGCGTCTTCCCTGGCCCAGACGATCACATGCCCCGTCTTACGGTCCAGATCGACCCGGGCCATCCGATAGGCGCCCTCCGTGCGGTGATAGGCCAGCAGAAGGGCCTGCTCGATCGCGGGCACGATCACATCGAGCGAGATGTCACGCTCCCGTTCCAGAGCCCGCAGTGCGGCAAGGTCGATATCCATCATGACTCCTCGTCGTCGGTTGGGGCATGCCCGAATTCCACCTGCACGCGGGCGCGGACGACCTCGGACAGCTCGATCTCACGCTGCTCACCGGACTCCGGAACGACCGTCAGGACCTGTGGGCCCACCGCAACCATCCGAGCAGTCAGCCGACCGCCCTCCCCCAGGTCGAAGTCCACCAACCGCCCGACATTACGACGGTAGTGCCGTCGTTCACGCAAAGCGCGATCGACACCTGGAGAGGTCACCTCCAGCGAATACGGCGCAGCACCCAACGGCTCGTACTCGTCCAGAGCAGCATCCACCGCCCGAGTGGCTTCAGCGATCTCGTCCAAGGTCAACGGAGGGACGGCGCTCGTGTCGTCCCCCGGGTCCAAATAACCCAGATCGCGATCGATGGTGATACGCACCGTACGTCGTTTCCCGGCAGGTGTGAGGGAGACATCCTCCACGAGCAGTCCCAGCGCAGCCACCGCCGGAGCGGTCACGCTCACGACCTGTGCGGCCTGATCGCTGATCGTCATGCGTGCTCCCGCTCTTTTCTCATCCGGAGAGGCCCGCGATCTGCGGACCTCCTACTCGGCCACTCTATCCGTGCGCGGGACCTGATTCGATACACACGCCGACGGTCCCCGCGTCGCAGTACACAAAGGATGGGAGGATACAAGGCGATGAAGCCCGATCACGAACCCGACTCGCGCCCCGTCCGGAAACAGACGGACCGCCGTACCGCAGAGGTCCCCTCGAATGCGCAGGCCGACACGGCCGGAGAAAAGGCACCCGAGAAAGCCACGCCCACCCCCAACGAGGCAGAGTCCGCCACTGTTCCGGTGCCCCTGAAGAAGCACGCCGAAAAGGCTCGTGAGACCTCCCCGCCGAAAAAAAAGACGACGCCGGCCGACGAACGTAACGGGAACCAGGACACCCCCTGCGAGGCAGACACACCGACGACCAGCACCGCTCCGAAGAAACCTGCCGAACCAAGCCGGGCGAACCAGGACGGTCCAGAGTCCACCCCGGCCAAGGAAGAATCCACAGCTCCGCTCAATCGCATCAAGCCCCCTGCCCCCGCTGCGCCAACGGAGCCCCTCGCACCGCCGCAGCTCCCCGAGATCCCGCCGGCGCCGATCATCACCAGCAGGCCACCGACCTTGCTGGACAAGCTGACCCGCTTTCCCGTACCTAGCAAGGCAATCCTGCCCCGACGCCGGATGCTGGTGCTCGGCGGAGGCGGCCTGCTAGCAATTCTCGCCAGCCAGGTCCTGCGGGTCGAGCCCACGGCTCCTGACCTCCCCCTGGTCGCCCACCGCAGCCTCGACCCGCGCGCGGCAGCCGTCCATCGAGAACTCGTCCGCGTCCGCAGAGCCCTGGAAACAGCCAGGAAAACCACCGCAGGATCACACCAAATCCCGGCACAGCTCCTCCAGAAATTGCACCAAGAACAAGAGAAGGTACTCGTCGCACGCCTTCGCGAATTCGAGGAGAACCCCGAAGACAAAAACCGGTTCCCGGCCGTACCCAAACCCGGAGACGGACTCCTCCTCGCAGAAGCCGCCGGCCTGTCCCCCGAAGAACTGACCGAGCTCGGAACACTCGCGCCCGAAGAGCTCGGGCTCATCCTCTCCCTACGGGTCCAACGCTCCGTCGCACTCCCCACCCTCGGTGGAACACCAGACCCTCAACGGCCCCAGGCCGTCGCCGACGCACGCCAAGCAGCACGGATCTCCGCAACCCTACGCTCGGCAGAATACGGTCTGAGCACCGCAGCCGCGCGCGCCACCGAACCGTTACGACGACGGATCCTCTCAGTTCTGGGATGGATCCACACGACAAGACTCTGGGTGCAACCCTCCGTCGGAAACGAGAGCCTGCCCGAACCCAGCGGCTATCCCCTGCCCGCTCCCCTCACCGACGAGGAGAGTGTGACCGCCCTGTGCCGGAGAGCGCTGGCAGCCTTGACCGACGGGTTCCTCGCCGAAGCACCCTCCGCAGCGGGAAACACCCCAGTACTCGTCTCGTTGCTCACCTGGGCCACTTCAGCGGAGACCCATGCCATGGCCTTCGGCTCCCCGCCCAGGGCTTTTCCCGGACTGACCCGCCGCTAGCTGAAAAAGCCCAAGAAGCCCAGGTCGCTCCGCCCCTATCCGCCCCCTCGGACACTAGCCTGTCCGCATGGTCCACCCTGCCCGCGGACAGCTGCGACTGACACGCCTCGGCGTCTTCGTCACGTCCAGCCTCCTGCTGGGCGCCCTCGGACACGCCTACGGCGGGGGGCACATGCCCTCTCCGGCAGCGCTGACCCTGGCGGTCATCCCGCTCACCATCACCGGGCTGTGGTTCACCAAGGTCGAACGCGGGATCACCTCCCTGTTCACCGCATTGGCCCTCATCCAAGGTGCGCTCCACCTGCTCTTCCACCTGTCACACGCCCATCCGACAGCCTCCACCCTCCCCCCGACCAACCAGCACGGGCACCCCACCCCACACGGTTCGCACCCACACGTCCTCCTCCAGGGCGTCGAAGCAGCGACCCCGGCCACGGACCTCCCGCATCTGCTCCCCACGACACAGATGTTCTGCACCCACCTGCTCGTCGTCGCGCTCACCGCGCTCCTCCTCGGCTGGGGAGAACGCTCCCTGTGGGCAGCAGCCAGGAAACTCCTGCTCCGGCTACCCCGCCTCGTCACCCCGAACATCCCCTCCCCCGTCCTCATCCCGCACGCCCACGTCCTCGTCCGTCACGGCCGGGACGTCCTCGCCATGGCACCGGTTCGAGGGCCCCCGGAAAAGCCCCGGACCACCACTTCCCGGTGCGGGCCCGTCCTCGACCAGGACCACGCCCGCCCACGCTGCCCGCGGACGACCTGAGGCCCCTCCCTCCGGGTATTCCGTCGGAGCGAGGTGGGCACCCCCGGAGAAGAGCCGTGTCCGGTTCCCCTCCCATCCACGGACCACCACAGAGGACGAACAACCCATGACAGCACGTACCCGAATCCTCGCCCTGGCCTGCTGTGCAGCGCTTGCCCTGGCCGGCTGCGGACAACCGCAGGAGGACAAGAAGAACGCAGCGACGACGCAGAGCAACGCCAGCAGTTCCACATCCCAGAACCCGTCCGGCCTCACCGTCAGCGATGCCTGGGTCAAAGCCGCCCCCGAACTGTCCCCGGACGCCATGACCGGGGCCTTCGGCCGGATCAAGAACACCACCGACCGGGACATCACGATCACCAAGGCCGAACAGGATGCCTCGATGATGACCGAGCTGCACGAAACCGTCACGATCGACGGCAAGAAAGCGATGCGGGAGATCAAGGACGGCTTCGTCATCAAAGCCGGGCAGACCCTGGAACTCAAGCCCTACGACAACCACATCATGCTGATGAAGATGACCCGGGCCCTGCCCATCGGAGCAGAGGTGAAATTCACCCTGCACACCAAGGACGGTAAAACGCTGCAGTTCTCCGCCCCCGCGAAGCAATTCACCGCGCCTCCGGAGAACTACCATCCCTCCACCCCGACAGCGACCACGAAGTGACACCCACCCCTGCCGTCACACCCCCCGCCGGGGACCACGCCGGGATCTCCCGGCGTCGGCTCCTCGGCGGGGGCGCCGTCGCCGCCGGAAGCGCCCTCGCCGGCGGGGTCCTCGGCCACGCCTGGGGCGCCACAAGCACACCCGCGACGGTCTCCGCCGATGCCATCCCCTTGCACGGGCCCCGACGAGAACCCTTCCACGGTGCGCACCAGTCCGGCATCCTCACCGGCCAACAAGCGCACGGCAGCTTCATCGGTCTTAATCTGCGTCCAGGGTCCACCCGTGAGGACGTGGTCTCCCTCCTACGAATGCTCACCGACGACGCCGCCCGTCTCACCCAGGGCCGGGCGCCGCTCGGCGCTCTGGAGGCCGACATCGCTCAACTCCCGGCCAGGCTCACCGTGACCTTCGGTTTCGGGAAAGGACTCCTGGACGCCGTCGGCAAACCGCAGGCGATCCCACCCGCGCTGGCTTCCCTCCCCGCGTTCGCCACCGACCGGCTCCGCCCCGAGTGGGGGCAGACCGACCTCGTCCTTCAGATCTGCTCAGAAGAGCCGGTCACCCTGTCCTATGCCCGTCGTCGTCTCGTCCGCGATGCCGCGGCCTTCACCACCGTCGCCTGGGTCCAGACCGGTTTCGGGAATGCGCCAGGAACGGAACCGGCCGGAAGCACCCCACGCAACCTGATGGGAATGCGGGACGGCACCGCCAACGAGTCCGACCCCGCCCGCACCGCCTCCGTCGTCTGGAGCACCGACCCGGCCTACCCATGGCTCGTCGGCGGTTCCCACCTGGTCATCCGCCGAATGGCCATCGAGATGGAGGCCTGGGACGACATCGAGGTCGCCGCGAAGGAAGAAGCCTTCGGACGACGACTCTCCGACGGCTCACCCCTCACCGGAAAAACCGAAAAAGACCCCGTCGACCGCCTCGCCAAGAATTCCGACGGATTCCCTGTCGTCAATCCGGCAGCCCATGCCGCCCGCGCCCAGCCTCGCAACGAGGGTGAACGGATGATGCGGAGGGCTTACAACTACGACGTCGGACTCACCCCCGAAGGAAAGCCAGACGTCGGCCTGATCTTCGTCTGCTACCAGAAAGACGTCACCGCGGCCTTCGTCCCTGTCCAGCAGCGTCTGGCGGAGAGCGACCTGCTCAACCTGTGGGCCCACCACATCGGTTCCGCCTCCTACGCCGTCCCCCCCGGCGCAGAACCCGGCGAGTACATCGGGCAACGACTGATCGAGGGTTGAGCAGAGTCCACCCCAGGTCGAGGAACCGAATCGACCCACGCCCCGAGTCCGTCCGTCGACAGAGCAGAACGACCGTCGAACGCGGTAGGAAGCATGGCTCTGCCCCCGCCGGACCTCGCCGGGGGCAGAGCCCAGTTCCGTCTGCTAGACAGGCTCCATGGCTACCACCGCATTCAAAGGGACCCCTGTCCGGACCGTCGGCGACCTTCCCGCCCAGGGCGTCACCGCCCCCTCCTTCACCCTGGCCGGGGCTGACCTCTCCGAGGTGACCTCCGAATCCCTGCAGGGTCGACGCATCGTCCTGAACATCTTCCCCAGCATCGACACCGGCGTCTGTGCCACTTCCGTGCGCAAGTTCAACGAGATGGCTTCGTCTCTGGAGAACACCGTCGTCGTCTGCGTCTCCGCCGACCTGCCCTTCGCTCTGGGACGCTTCTGCGGAGCGGAAGGCATCACCGATGTCGTCACCACGAGCTCCTTCCGGAGCGATTTCGGCCAGGACTACGGTGTGACGATGGCCGACGGCCCTCTCCACGGGCTCCTCGCCCGCTCCGTGGTCGTCGTCGACACCGACGGCAGCGTGCTGCACACCCAGCTCGTCCCGGAGATCGCCCAGGAACCCGACTACGACGCCGCACTCGCCGGCCTGCGCTGAGGGGACCCTTCATGAGCGACCGCGACGAACTCGTCGTCATCGTGGTCTTCGCCCCGGTGGAGGCTGCGGACGCCGTCCGTGACGCAGCAGCCTCCGCCGGCGCCGGTGCCATCGGCGATTATCGGGCCTGCAGTTTCACCGCCCACGGGTTGGGACGTTTCATGCCCGAGGACGGCGCGGACCCGGCCATCGGTTCGGTCGGGACCTTCGAGACGGTCGAGGAACAACGGATCGAAGTGGTCTGCCCTCGCCGCTCGGCCCGCGCCGCACTGGAAGCGATGATCGCCGCCCACCCGTACGAAGAAGTGGCCCATCACGTGTACGCGACCATCCCCCGGGACGCGCTCTGAATCCGTCGCGCTCCTGTCCTCACAGGTCGGCTCCACCCAGACCGCATTCCATGACGAGGAACGGGCCGCCCGACTCGAAACCTTCCGAGCTGTACAGGCGCCGTCCTTGTTCAGTGGCATACAGGTGGACACGCCCTGCGCCTTGGTGACCTGCCCATCGGGTGGCCGCGCGGAGCAGAGCACGCCCCAGGCCCTGTCCTCTGAACTCCGGGACGGTGCACATATCCGCGACATAGGCCACGCGTCCGGTGCTCCCCGGGATCGGCAGCCGCTGGTCGACGGCCACGGTCACACACCCCAGGAGAGCACCCGGCCGGTTCGGGTCGTCGACGACGAACGAGGCGAAACCGGGTCCGGCGAGCAGGTCCCGGTAGACCTGTGCGCACCGTCGGGGCCATTCCGGCTCGATATCGAGGTCCACGGGGAAGGGCCAGGCACGGAAGATCAACGTCTTGAGCCGGACGAACTCGTCGGCATCGGTCGCGAGCGCGCGACGTACCGGGAATTCCGTCGGTTTTGTCGGGCTCGGCACAGCGGCAGGATAACGGTCCCGGAAGCGTGCCGGAGGCTTTCTGAGTGCCGAAGAATTTTTGGATGCGAAATGTTGGATCTCTTTGCGTCCGTGGCTGATCGGTTTTACCCGCTGTTGTCCGGCACTATGGATCCATGTCCGCGCAGAGGCCTGACGACGACGCTCTCTACCAGGCTCGACGACGACGTTGGTGGCCCGATGTGGTCGCCGGACTGCGCGATGTCTACGGCGACCGGGCCGAAAGTGTCGCAGAGAGGTTGGCCGTCCTGGCTGCGGAGGCCCACGCCTCCCGGAGCGAGGAACTACGTCTCCTCGACTACGAGCGTCTGCTGCGCCCCGATCATGTCGCCCACCAGCGGATGGTCGGTTATGCCGCGTACACCGAGCGTTTTGCCGGCGACCTGCGCGGGGTCGCCGACCGCATCGGGTACCTCGAGGAACTGGGCGTGACCTATCTCCACCTGATGCCGCTCTTCCTGCCGCGGCGAGGGGAGCACGACGGCGGTTATGCCGTAGCCGACCATCGCACCGTCCGACCGGACCTGGGCACCGTGGACGATCTGCGCGCGCTCACCGACCGGTTGCGTCGTCATCGGATCGGGCTGGTGCTCGACCTCGTCCTGAACCATGTGGCCGACCAGCACGACTGGGCGATGCGAGCCAAGGCCGGCGAGGAGAAGTACCGTCGCTATTTCCATATCTTTCCCGACCGGGAACTTCCCGACGCCTACGAGCAGGATCTGCCAGAGGTCTTCCCCGAGTTCTCCCCGGGGAATTTCACCTGGGACGAGCAGGTCGACGGGTGGGTGTGGACGACCTTCAACTCCTTCCAATGGGATGTGAACTGGGCGAATCCCGACGTCTTGTGCGAGTACGCCGATCTCGTCTTCTTCCTGGCCAATCTCGGGGTGGAGGTCCTGCGACTGGATGCTCTCGCCTTCCTGTGGAAACGGCAGGGCACCGACTGTCAGGGGCAACCCGAGGTGCATTCGATCACGCAGGTCTTGCGTGCTCTGGCCAGGATCGTCTGCCCTGCCGTGTCCTTCCAGGCCGAGGCGATCGTCAGCCCGGAGAAGCTCCCCGCCTACCTGGGACAGGGCCGGTGGACCGGCAAGGTCAGCAATCTGGCTTATCACAACAGCCTCATGGTGCAGATCTGGTCTGCGCTGGCCACGAAGGATGCACGTCTGGCGGCCCGGGCGCTCGCCGCGACGCCGCCGATGCCCGAAGGCGCGGTGTGGGTGACCTATCTACGTTGCCATGACGACATCGGCTGGGCCATCGACGACGCCGATGCCGTTCGAGTGGGTTGGCACGGTCCGACCCACCGGACTTTCCTGTCCGACTGGTTCTCCGGGGAGTTCCCCGGTTCGCGGGCAAGAGGGGTCGTCTTCCAGCATCATCCGCAGAGCGGGGATCGGAGGATCTGCGGGACAGCGGCCTCGTTGATCGGTTTGCAAGCGGCCGAGGAAGACGGTGACGTGCAAGCGGCCGTGCAGGATCTGGCGGCGCTGCGGTTGGCGCACGCCGTGATCTACGGGTGGGGCGGGGTGCCGGTCATCTGGAGTGGCGACGAGCTGGCGTTGCTCAACGACCCGCACTGGGCGCAGGAGGACGGTCACGACGGCGACCGGAGGTGGATTCACCGTCCTCGGGTGACCGGAGCGAAGATCGCCTATCGGCACGATCGCACCACGTCGGAGGGGATCGCCTTCACCGACCTGGCGGCTCTGGCCAGGGTCCGTCGCAGCCTCCCCCAGCTGCATGCCGGAGTGCCGGCGGCGGTGGACGAACTGTACGACCCCGGAGTGCTCCCGGTGCGTCGATCGCACCCGGTCGGCACCATGTTGCAGTTGTACAACGTGACTCCGGACTGGCGTTTCCATCCGGGTTCCCGGTTGTCCGCGCTCGGGTTGACCCGATGTGTGGATGCTCTCACCGGGCAGGAGGTGCGCCCGGGTTCGGACGGCCGGGTCTGGTTGCCGCCTTTCGCCGTGTGGTGGTTGGTCCCGCAGGGAGACACGTAGGCGGAAGTTCCCGGCGCCGAGGAGTCCTGCACCAGTAGGTTGATCGTCATGACCGGCGACATAACGACGAATACCACTGACGGACGACGTGTTTCCTGGCCCCGACCGGTACCCACGGTCGGCGACCGCTCCAGCGCCCGGGAGCGCGCCGAGGATCTACGTGGGTGGGCCTTCTCCGAGGACGAGATCGACGCTCTGGCCCGGGTCGTCATGGCGCGTAGGGACATCCGCCGGTTCCGCCCAGATCCGGTTCCCGATGCGCTGGTACGGGAGGTGCTTTCCTCGGGTCATCTGGGACCGTCGGTCGGTCACTGTCAGCCCTGGCGGTTCATCGTCGTGTCCGATCCGCACACCCGGGAACGGGCTGCAGCCATGGCGGACTCCTTACGTCTGCAGCAAGCGGCAGGTCTGCAGGCAGATCGGGGACAGCGGCTGCTCGATCTGAAACTGGAGGGCCTCCGGGAGGCACCGTTGGGCGTGGTGGTGGCCTGCGATCGCAGGGCTCCTGCCGAAGGGGTGCTGGGCAGGGCGTCCTTCCCCGATGCCGACCTGTGGAGCTGTGCCTGTGCCATCGAGAACATGTGGTTGACCGCTCGGGCGCACGGCCTGGGGATGGGCTGGGTGACGCTCTTCCGTCCCGAGGAGCTCGCCGATCTGCTCCATCTGCCCGAGGGCGTCCAGACTCTGGGGTGGTTGTGCCTGGGGTGGCCTGACGAACGTCCCCCGGAGCCGGGTTTGCAACGGGCTGCGTGGAGTCGCCGTCTTCCTCTGGACGAGGTGGTCGTGTACGAACGGTGGCCTCAGGAGGACGGTCGACTCCCGCAGCCGCCGCTGCACTATCTGCACTCGCCCGACCAGTCCCGGGTCGTCTCGGCGACCGACGAGGCCGACGCCCTGTTGTCCCCGCCCGGGTCCTTGGGGGTCCTGGACCGCGCGCTGGACCGATTGGTCGCGGCCGGCGCAGGTCGGGCTGAAGGAGGCACCTTGGTCCTGGTCGGGGCTGATCATCCGGTGGCCGATCTGGGGGTCTCGGCCTATGCTCCGTCGGTCACCCGGGATGTGATGTCCGCTGCTGTAGCCGGAGAGTCGATGGGGGTGGTCGCGGCGGCCGGGGCCGGCCTCGAGGTGATCGTCGTCGACGCGGGGGTCCGGGGTGGGCCGGTAGCCGGGGCCAGGGATCTGCGGCCGGTCGATGGTGCACGAGGCGGGGACCTGATGCACGAGGACCCGTTATCCCGTGCCCAGGTCGAGTCGTTGATCTCGGCTGGACGCGTGCTGGGTGCCGAGGCCGCCGGCGCCGGATTGGTGGTCCTGGGCGAGGTCGGGGTCGGTAATACGACGGTCGCTGCGGCGCTGAGCTGTGCCGTGACCGGGCTGAAGGCCCAGGAGGCCGTCGGCCTGGGCGCCGGGTCGGACGCGGCGATCATGGCCCGCAAGGTCGAGGTCGTCTCGGCGGCTCTGTCCCGGATGGCGCAGCATGACCGGCTCGGCCGCGACGCGGACCCGGTCGATCTGCTCGCCGGGGTCGGCGGAGCGGAGTTCGCCGTGTTGACCGGGGTGGTCCTCGGCGCAGCCGGAGCCGGCACCGGTGTCGTACTGGACGGCCTGGCCACCTGCGTTCCCGCGTTGCTGGCCAGGCAGATGGAACCTGCGGTGCACGCCTACCTGGTGGCGGGACAGCAGAGCCGCGAACGCGCCCACGGCGTGGTCCTGCGTGAGCTGGGCGCGGAGCCTCTGCTGAGTCTGCGTCTGCGGGCCGGGGAAGGAATCGGTGCGTCCATGGCGGCCTCCTTGCTGGCGCAGGGATTGCGGCTGCGTCGAGTCGCCGGGCGCACGTCCTGACATCCGGCGTGTTCCCGGCCGGGCTCAGGGAGTTCTGGGCGGTCCGGCCGGGAGCAAGGTCAGGGCGTATCCCGTGCGGTGTTCCTCGCCCGGCGTCAGACGGAGGAGGCGGTGGCCGGTCTGCATGGCGTTCGCGGTGCAGGTCATCGGTTCGGCGGCCAGGCCTCTCCGGGAGCGCCCGCCCGGCATGCCGTCCCCGGTGCAGACCTGCCAGCAGCGCACTCCATCGCGGGCGGAGCACACGGCTTGGCTTCCGTCCGGCCGGATGAGCCGGACAGAGGAGTCCTCGCTGGTGAGGTCGACGAAACCGTCATCGATGACGGTCGGACCCAGTCTGCGGGGGCGACGGAAGTCGAGATGTGCCGGGATCTGCGTCTCGCGGACAGGCAGCAGACGGTCGTCCGTCTCGACCCAGGTGTCTGCGTCGATCTGCAGCCCGCACTCGTCGATCGAGGCATCGCCCGGTGAGAGCCAGGGGTGGAAGCCGACCCCGTAGGGTGCCGTGCGTTCACCCTGGTTCCGAGTACGCAGGCGGACTTCCAGGCCGTGTTCGTCCAGTCGGTAATCGATGCGACTGCTGAGCAGGAAGGGGTATCCCTGACGTGGGACCAGGTCCACTTGCAGGCTTACCGCATCGGACCGGATGTCGACGGCCTGCCAGCGGGTGTGCAGGACCAGCCCGTGGTTGGCGTTGTCTCGTTCCGGTTCGGTCAGTGGCAGCCGGTAGCTGGCCCCGTCGAAGTCGTAGCTGCCGTTGCCCAGCCGGTTGGGCCAGGGCAGGAGGACTGCGCCGTGGACGGCCGGTGGGAGTTCGTGTCGGCCGAAGGGCATGATCACGTCGTCGCCGTCGACCTGGTAACGGCGCAGGGCTGCACCGACTTCGGTGACGACGGCGCGTTGTCGGCCTCGTCGGATCCGGAACTGGCGGCCGGTGGGTGCGGCGCCAACGGAGCGGGCAGTCATGCGATCCGGGTGGCGGCGTCTGCGGCCAGGACACGGTGGAACCGTGGTTCGGGAAGGCCTCGGGAGCGGGTGGCGTCCTGGATCGCGGTGGCGATGTCCTCGACGGCGTGCTCTTCGGCCAGGACGATCGCGCTCCCGCCGAATCCCCCGCCGGTCATGCGTGCGCCGAGCGCGCCGGCCTGTTGCGCGGTGTCGACCACTACGTCGAGTTCACGGCAACTCACCTCGTAGTCCTCGCGCAACGATCGATGTGAGTCGTTCATCAGCTGACCGGCCTGCGCCCATTCCCTGGCGGTCAGATGGTCGACCGTCCGGCGGACCCGGTCGATCTCGGTGACGACGTGGGCGACCCGGCGGCGGGCCAGGTCGTCCGTCAGACGTCGTACCGCTGCGGGTAGGTCGTCGACCTCGCGCAGGCTCGCCACGCCCAGCTGTCGGGCTGCGTTCTCGCACGTGCGGCGACGTTCGGCGTAGTGTCCGTCGACGAGAGCGTGTGGCGCCCGGGTGTCGACGACCAGCAGGGTGAGCCCTGCTCCTGCCAGATCGAAGGGGATGTGACGGGTTTCTCCGGAGCGGCAGTCCAGGAGGAGCGCGTGACCGGCTCGGGCCTGCAAGGACGCGGCCTGGTCCATTCCCCCGGTCGGGGCGCCGGCGATCTCGTTCTCCGCCTGAACGCACAATGTCGCGAGTGCGGCCCGTTCTTCGTCGCTGTCGGCGCTCCGCCCGGCGGTCTCGGCGAGAGCCAGGACCATAGAGCAGGCGATGGCCGCCGAGGAAGAGAGCCCGGCCCCCACGGGGACACAGGAGACGGCTGCCACGTCGAAGCCGCCGATGTCGGTGCCGTCCTGGTTCAGCGCCCAGACCGGCCCCGAGCAGTAGGCCGGCCATCCGGTGATGGCACCGGGTCGGACGAGATCTGTCGTACCGGTCCAGATGCGGGTTCCGGGTAGGTCGGTGACCATCCGGATGACGTCGTCCGTGCGGGGTCTCAAAGCGACATAGGTGCGATGGGGCAGGGCGATCGGCAAGCAGAGTCCGCCGTTGTAATCGGTGTGTTCCCCGATGAGATTGACCCGTCCGGGGGCTGCCCAGGTCCCTGCAGGTTCGCTGTCGAAGTGTCCCCGGAACAGTTGGCGTGCCCGAGAGCATCCGACGGCGGCTTCCCAGGCGTTGCCTTCCCCGTTCATCGATGCCTCTTCTCTCGACGGCTGGGCCGGGCGTCCGATGCACCTCGTCGCCGGCGGCGGCTCGCCCCTACCGTCTCAGGAGACTGGACGATCGTCAATCAACCAGCAGCGACGGTTCACCCGAAGAACTGGGCCCAGACGTCCCCGCCGATCTTGAGGATGAACGCTGCCAGGACCGAGATGAGAACCACTCTGACGAAACCATGTCCTCTGGCGACGGCCGTGCGCGCCCCGAGATACCCGCCGACGACATTGGCGACACCCATCGGGACCGCCACCTGCCAGAGCACTGCACCCTGGGGGACGAAGACGGCCAGCGCAGCGAGATTGGTGGCCAGATTGGCCAACTTGGCCAGAGCCGTGGCCTGGAGGAAGGCATATCCGAGGACGCCGGCCAGGAGGAAGACGAAGAAGGAACCGGTTCCTGGGCCGAGTGCGCCGTCCCAGGTCCCGACTGCGAGCCCGATCGCCCCTGCACCTGAGGCATGTCTCATTCCGCGATGCCGCAAGCTCTGCACCGTACCGAGCGATGGCTTCCACAGGGTGTAGGCCCCGACGAGCACCAGAACCGCCAGCACCAGCGGGGAGAAGGCCGACTTCGGGATCGACGAGGCCAGCAGAGCACCGGCCGTCGACCCGGTGAGCGCGCCTACGACCAGGGGGATCGCGGTGGCCGGGTCCGGACGAACCCTTCGGACGTAGGTGGCTGCGCTGGCGAGGGTTCCGCAGGCGGAGGCGAACTTGTTGGTGGCCAGCAGGTGGACGGGTGCCGCGTGTGGGAGGACGACCATGAGCGCGGGGAGCTGGACGAGCCCGCCGCCACCGACCACTGCGTCGATCCAGCCGGCGAAGAAGGCGGCCGCGGTCAAGGTCAACAGCGCGGTCAGGGAGATCTCGTCCACGCCGGTCACCTTAACGGCACTGGCGGCGCTCGCCGTGCTGGTCATGACATGCCGGACATGGGACATTCCGGCATTATGGGTCTATCGGTGATACCCTTCGGCGCGGCGTTCCCAGGTGAGAACCGCCTCCTCAGGCACAGTGTTCTCGCAAGCACTTGTCAAGGCGGGAACGCTCGTCGCTGAGCCCACGTCGGTGACAGTCCGTTCCCGTCTCCATGCGTGTTCGGGCAAAGGAGCCCCTGTGGAATCCAGCGCGCCCCAGACGCTGACTCGGCGGAAGCGGCCGTGCCGCGCACATCTGGAGGTGCACCATGACCGATACCGTCCGACCTGATCAGAGCGCCAAGGTCCATCCTGTCGACGAGGTCCTCCCCGTCCCCAAGCTGGCGATCTACGGGCTCCAACACGTTCTCGCGTTCTACGCCGGGGCTGTCATCGTCCCGATCCTGTTGGCCAGTGCGATCGGGTTGAACCAGCAACAGTTGATCCATCTGATCGATGCCGATCTACTGACCTGCGGCATCGCATCCATCATCCAATCGGCCGGTTTCTGGAAGGTCGGTGTGCGTCTCCCGCTCGTCCAGGGAGTCACTTTCACCGCCGTCTCACCGATGATCGCGATCGGTCTCGCTGCCGGGGGCGGTGAACAAGGTCTCGTCACCATCTACGGCTCGGTGATCGTCGCCGGGCTGTTCACCTTCTTCATCGCGCCGTACTTCAGCAGGCTGATCCGGTTCTTCCCTCCGGTGGTCACCGGGTCGGTCATCCTCATCATCGGTATCGCCCTGCTCCCGGTAGCGGCTCTCGATGCCACCAACCGGGTGGGACCTTCGGGTGATGTCTCGGCGAAGGACCTGGGCTACGCGATCGGCACCCTGGCTCTGATCGTACTCATCCAACGTTTCTTCAGGGGGTTCCTGGGGACGATCGCCGTGCTGATCGGGCTGGTCGCGGGAACACTGGTGGCCTATCTGCTGGGCGATGCCCGTTTCGACGCACTCGGGGAGTCGGCCTGGTTCGGGGTCACCACGCCCTTCCACTTCGGTTGGCCGGTCTTCTCGGCCGCCGCGATCATCTCCATGATCGTGGTCATGCTGATCACTGCGGTGGAGACGACCGGAGACGTCTTCGCGACCGGTGAGATCGTCGGTAAGGAGATCGAGTCGGAGGACATCGCCCGTGCACTACGGGCGGACGGTGCGGCAACCTTCCTCGGCGGCGTCCTGAACTCCTTCCCCTACACCTGCTTCGCAGAGAATGTAGGCCTCGTCCGGCTGACCCGGATCCAGAGCCGCTGGGTGGTCACCTCTGCCGGGGCGATCATGGTCCTGCTGGGGATGCTGCCCAAGGCCGGGGCCGTCGTGGCCGGGATCCCCGCGCCGGTTCTCGGCGGCGCAGCACTGGCCATGTTCGCCACGGTCGCGGTGGTGGGCATCCAGACCCTGTCGAGGGTCGATTTCACCAGTGACCGCAATATCGTGATCGTCGCGACGAGTATCGGTCTGGCCATGTTGGTCACCGCTCAACCGAATGTGAAGACCGCCGTCCCGGAGTGGGCACAGATCATCTTCGGCTCCGGGATCACCCTGGGCAGTCTGACTGCGATCCTGTTGAATCTGCTGTTCAACCACGTCGGACGGGTTCCTGAGGACACTGAGGGTTCTGACGAGGTCCGGACCAGCGCGACCGGCCTGGGCGAAGCCGATATCCGTCAGGCACCGACGAAGCCCAACGAATCTGCCTGACCCTGAAAGAGGAACGCCGAGTCCACCGCCTTCTCGTGCCACACGCAAGGGGTGGGATCCGCCCTTCTCGAAGCGAATCCCACCCCCTGCGGTGCCGAACCGGGCCGGCCAGGTCTTCACCAGACCGGCCCGGTCACGATCAGGCGCCTCGGACGTCGACGAGGACTTCCTCGACCAGGCGCTCCACGCCGACCTCTCTGCGTTCACCGGACCGACGGTCCTTAATCTCCGCAACGCCCTTCTCCAGGCCTCGACCCACCACCACGATGGTGGGCACACCGACCAGTTCTGCGTCCTTGAACTTCACACCGGGACTGACCTTGCGACGGTCGTCGAAGATCACGTCGAGGCCGGCCTGGGACATCTCGGCGACCAACTCAGCGGCCCGGGCGAAGACGGCGTCGTCCTTGCCGGTAGCGACGACATGCACCTCTGCAGGCGCCAGGGCACGCGGCCAGCACAGCCCTGCGTCGTCGACGCTGTTCTCCGCGACCGCAGCGACTGCACGGGAGACTCCGACCCCGTAAGACCCCATCGTGACAGTGACGAGTTTGCCGTTCTCGTCGAGGACCTTCAGCCCCAAGGCCTCGGCGTACTTGCGTCCGAGCTGGAAGATATGGCCCATCTCGATACCGCGGGCCGTGCGGAGCACGCCCTTTCCGTCCGGGCTGGGGTCGCCGTCCCGGACCTCAGCGGCCTGGACGATGCCGTCCGCATGGAAGTCACGGCCGAGGACCACATTGATCGCGTGGTAGTCGGCTTTGTCGCCACCGGTGACCCAGGACGAGCCTTCGGCGACCGAGGGGTCCAGCAGGTATCGGATCCGCTGCGGGTCCTCGTCGGCCAGCCCAGGGTTGGGACCGAGCGGGTCCGGGCCGATGTACCCCTTGATCAGCGACGGGTAGGACGCGAAGTCAGCCTCGGTGAAGTCGTCGATCTCGTAGGGTGCGACCTGGGCTTCCAGGCGCTTCGGGTCGATCTGACGGTCCCCGGGCAGCCCGACGACCAACGGTGTCCTGGACCCGTCGCCGGACCTGAGCATCACCACGACGTGCTTGAGGGTGTCCGCCGCCGTCCAGGCGCGACCGTCCGTACGCGGACGGTCGGCGTTGAGTCGTTCGACCAGGGCGTCGATCGTCGGGGATTCCGGGGTGTGCACCAGCTCCCTGGCCGGGGTCGCAGCCACGGCCTCGGCAGGCATCGCCGGCGCCTGTGGGATCACGACAGCCTCGACATTCGCCGCATACTCCGAGCCGTCGCAGCGTACGAAAGTGTCCTCGCCGTTCGGGTCGACGGCCAGGAACTCCTCGCTGGCCGAGCCGCCCATCGCTCCCGACATCGCCTGCACGATCACGTAGTCGAAGCCGAGCCGATCGAAGATGCGGATATAAGCGGCGCGGTGGGCGTCGTAGCTGGCCTGCAGGCCGGCGTCGTCGACATCGAAACTGTAGGAGTCCTTCATGACGAACTCGCGTCCACGCAACAGCCCGGCGCGCGGGCGTGCCTCATCACGGTACTTGGTCTGGATCTGGTACAGGGAGAGCGGAAGGTCCTTGTAGGAGCTGTACAGATCCTTCACGGCGAGGGTGAACATCTCCTCGTGCGTGGGACCGAGCAGCATGTCCGCGTCCTTGCGGTCCTTGACCCGGAAAAGGTTCTCCCCGTATTCGGTCCACCGGTTGGTGGCCTCATAGGGTTCCCGAGGAAGCAGCGCGGGGAAGAGGAGCTCCTGAGCTCCCATGGCGTCCATCTCCTCGCGGACGACCGTCTCGACCTTACGCAGCACCCGCAGTCCGAGAGGCAACCAGGTGTATACGCCCGGGGCCACCCTGCGGATATATCCGGCGCGGACGAGGAGGCGATGGCCAGGCAGTTCGGCGTCGGCCGGGTCTTCGCGCAAGGTCCGCAGGAACAAGGTGGACATGCGCAGGACGGTCATCGGTCTCTCCTCGGCTGATGGTGCGGCCCGGCCGGTGCGCGGGCACCCGGGCAGGGCTCGGCTGGTGACCGTCAGGATATCCCCCTGCCACGATGTCCCCGGCGCCTCGGTACGTTCGATGTCCTCGCGAGGAAACCCCGAGGACGAGCCCGGCACCGTCGTCAGAAAAGGATGGTGGCGAACTCGCCGACCTGGCGGAAACCCACTCTCGCGTAGGCGCGCAAGGCCGCTTTGTTGAAGTCGTTGACGTACAGGCTCACCCAGGGCGCCTCGGCCCGCGTCAGTTGCACGACCCTGGCCATCGCCGGCGCGGCCAGACCTTCTCCCCGCCGGTCCGGAGCCACCCACACCCCTTGGATCTGAGCCACCCCCAACCCGACCGAGCCGATATCCGCCTTGAAGACCACCCGGCCGTCCTCGACGAGGACGAAGCAATGCTTCCGGACCACCAACCCCTGGACCGCGTACCGGTAGGCGGCTTCCCCGGCACGGTCCTGATAGGGCGGATAGCCGATCTCCTCGGTGAACATGGCCGCGGCGGCAGGGACCACCTCGGTCAGTTCTTCCAACCGAGCCGGCCGGACCCTCGTATCAGGTGCCATGCCGAGAGGGTCCTCAGGGCCGATCGCCAGCAAAGGTTGGTGCGGCCGGACGTCCAAGGGCTCCTGCCAACTGTGGGAAAGCCCTTCCCACAGCAAGGAGACCTGCGCGGACGGGCCGAAGACCGAGGAATACCGGTGCTGATGCCGCCGCAACCGGTCACCGAATGCTGCAGCATCCTGCGGGCCGCACTCCACAGGGATGACATTCGCCGTGGCCCAGCACAGGGCTTCCAAACGTCCCCGGGGGTAATGCCCCAGCAGCGCGCCTCGGGCCCGATCCAGATTGACCTCGTCCATCCGCGCCGTGACATAACAATTCGCCAGAGGGTCTCGTCCACAGAGTTCCAGCGCAGCGGCCCGGTCGGACTCCCCGACCGGGCGCACACTACGGACAGCGAACGGCCTCACTGGGCGTCCCGATCGCGGACTGTCACCGTCAACCTGCGACCGTGACCACAGGACCGTCGCCCTCGCCGTCACCGGCCGTCTCACCCATCTCCTCGGCGATGATCATGGCCTGCTCGATCAAGGTCTCCACGATCGCCGACTCGGGCACGGTCTTGATGACCTCGCCACGCACGAAGATCTGACCCTTCCCATTGCCCGAGGCCACTCCCAGGTCGGCTTCCCGCGCCTCACCTGGGCCATTGACGACACAGCCCATCACAGCGACCCGCAACGGAACGGTCATACCCTCCAGTCCCGCGGTGACCTGCTCGGCCAGGGTGTAGACGTCGACCTGCGCCCGTCCACAGCTCGGACAGGAGACGATCTCGAGCTTGCGCGGCTTCAGCCCCAACGACTGGAGGATCTGGTTGCCGACCTTGACCTCCTCGACCGGCGGGGCCGACAGGGAGACACGGATGGTGTCCCCGATGCCCTGGGCGAGCAGATGCCCGAAGGCCACGGAGGACTTGATCGTGCCCTGGAAGGCCGGGCCGGCCTCGGTGACACCCAGGTGGAGCGGCCAGTCGCCCTTACTCGCCAGGAGCTCGTAGGCGCGGACCATCGTCACCACGTCGTGATGTTTCACGGAGATCTTGAAGTCGTGGAAACCGTGTTCCTCGAAAAGACTGGCTTCCCAGACCGCCGATTCGACCAGGGCCTCCGGTGTGGGCCCGCCGTACTTCGCATAGAGCCGCTTGTCGAGACTGCCCGCGTTGACGCCGATACGGATCGAGGTGCCGTGGTCCTTCGCAGCCTGCGCGATCTCCTTGACCTTGTCGTCGAACTGACGGATGTTCCCGGGATTCACCCGGACAGCTGCGCAGCCGGCCTCGATGGCAGCGAAGACGTACTTCGGTTGGAAGTGGATGTCCGCGATGACCGGGATCTGGCTCTTCTGGGCGATGGCCGGCAGAGCAGCGGCGTCGTCCTGGCTGGGACAGGCCACCCGGATGATGTCGCATCCCGACGCCGTCAATTCGGCGATCTGTTGAAGAGTGGCGTTGATGTCCGCGGTCACCGTGGTGGTCATCGACTGCACCGACACCGGGGCATCCCCACCGACGGCCGTCGAGCCGACCCGGATCTTGCGGGACTGACGACGCGGGTTCAACGTGGGCGCAGGCAAGGACGGAAAGCCCAGATCAACGGTCATGCGTCCAGTATTCCAGGCAGTAGACAGTGGTCGCGCCCCTGCGACGATCCGCAGGACATCTCAGAGTTTCACCGGCTTGACCAGATCCGCGTAGATCAACAACACCGACATGCCGATGAGCAGGATCGATACCGCATACGCGATAGGTAGTCCCTTCGCGACATCGACATAACCGGGGTCCGGGGCCCCCCGCAGACGAGCGATCTGCCGCCGCAAGCCCTCCCAGAGCGCACCGATGACATGCCCACCGTCCAGCGGCATCAACGGAATCAGATTGAACACGAAAAGAGCGATATTCAACCCGGCCAGAAGCATCGCGAGGATGACCACCAGATCACCGATCCCGGCGAGCTTGACCCCCATGAACTCCATGGTGCTCGCCACATCCCCGGCGACCCGGCCCACCCCGACCACCGACATCGGACTGTCGGTCGAACGTTCCGCCGAACCGAAAGCCGCATCCCAGATACCGACGAGCTTCTCCGGAAGACGCAGGATCACCCCGCCGGTCTGCACCACGCCCTGGGCGACCAGGCCGGGCACCACCGTCGGCGACTGCTGTTCCAACCGGGTGTTCTGCCCGGTCGAGGTCCCGATATATCCGGCCTCGGTCAGCACGAAGGAACCGTCGGCCTTACGCCGCGGCTCTCCCTTCTCGTCGTACTCGGGCAGGGAATTACGGATGGGGGTGACATTCAGGGTGACCCGCTGATCGCCACGCTGCACGACCACCGGGGTCGGTTGGTCGATCCGGGGGCGTACCAGCTTGCTGACATCGGAGGAGGAGCGGACCGGTGCACCGTCGATCTCGACGATGACGTCCTCGGCCCTCATCCCGGCGGCTGCGGCCGGTGACTTACGGTCGCTGTCCTGGCAGGTTCCCCGGTCCTTGCTCTGTGTGACCGGTTTGACACAAGCCACGACACCTTTGACCTTCGCCCCGTCGACCGGCACGTGCTGTCCGTGCAGGGTGACGATCCCGCCCATGAGCACGGTGGCGATGAGCAGGTTCATGAACGGCCCGCCGAGCATGACGGCGAGTTTGCGTGAGGTACGCAGCTTGTAGAAGACCCGGTCCTCATCACCGGGACGCACCTCCTGGGCCGACTGGGCACGCGCGTCCTCGACCAAAGCCGACCAACGTCCGGTGCTGGATCCACGGAGTGTGCCCTCCGGGTCGCCCGGCTTGGGCGGGAACATCCCGATCATGCGGACATATCCGCCCAGGGGGATCGCCTTGATCCCGTACTGGGTCTCCCCGATCTGTCGGCTCCACAAGGTCGGCCCGAACCCGATCATGTACTGCGGGCACTTCACTCCGGAGAGTTTCGCCGGCACCAGATGTCCGATTTCGTGCAGCGCGATGGACACACCGATCCCGAGAGCGATCAGCGCGACACCGAGGAGATACATCAGCACGTGGGAGAACCTTTCCGTCAGCGGGTCCCGAGCACCTGGTGGGCACGGTGTCGGGCCCACCGTTCAGCCGACAACACCTGCTCAACGTCGAATGTCGGGCTTTCACTCCCGTTGCCTGTTCCGGAACTCCCCGCCAGCGGGTTCTCCGGGTGCCCGGCCCACTCCTCGACGACCTGATCGACCGTGTCGACGATGGCGGTGAACCGGATGCGTCCTTCGTGGAAGGCGTCGACACATTCCTCGTTGGCCGCGTTGTAGACAGCGGGGAAGGTTCCGCCGGCCTCACCGCACCGCCGAGCCAGTCGCACGGCCGGGAAGGCCTCGTCGTCCAGCGGGAAGAACTCCCACTGCTGAGCTCTGGTCCAGTCGCAGGCCGGGCCGGCGTCGACGACCCGGTCCGGCCACCCCAAGCCCAGGGCGATCGGGATGAGCATCGACGGAGGACCGGCCTGGGCCAGGGTCGACCCGTCGGTGAACTCCACCATGGAATGCACCACGGACTGAGGGTGCACGACCACGTCGATGGCCGAGAAGGGGATGTCGAAGAGCAGATGGGCTTCGATGACCTCGAGACCTTTGTTGACCAGGGTCGCCGAGTTGGTAGTGACGACGCGGCCCATGTCCCAGGTCGGATGGGCCAGCGCCTGGCCGGGCGTCACCTCGCGGAGCTGGTCCCTGGTCAGGCCACGGAAAGGCCCCCCACTGGCGGTGACGACGAGACGCCGGACCTCCCGGGACGCCCCGCCGCGCAGACACTGGGCGATCGCAGAGTGTTCGGAGTCGACCGGGACGATCTGGCCGGGGCGCGCCGCGGCCTTGACGATCGGGCCGCCGACGATCAAGGACTCCTTGTTCGCCAGAGCCAGCGTCGAACCGGCACGCAGGGCCGCCAGCGTCGGCATCAGGCCGATCGAACCGGTGATCCCGTTCAGGACGACATCGGCAGGTGTTCCCGCGATCTCGGTGGACGCTCTGTCGCCGACGATCAGCTCAGGCCGATAGTCCGACACCCCTCGGGCTTGTGCTTCGGTCTCCACTGCCGCCCGGAGTTCTTCCGCGGTCCCTCGCGACACACCGACGGCTGCTGCCCGGAAGGCCACCGCCTGCCGGGCCAGCAGCCCGAGGTCGCGGCCTCCTGCGCTGAGCGCGACGACCCGGAAACGATCCGGGTTGCGTCCGATGACGTCCAAGGCCTGGGTGCCGATAGAACCGGTCGAGCCCAGGATGACGACGTCCCGGGGGTTGCTCTGCATGCTCACCGGGCAATTCTCCCCCACCGGGCAGGACACCGGTCATCGGCCCACGCCCGGGAGGGGCGATGCCTTCCGCACCGGCGTGTCCGGCCGAAGACCGGCCAGTGCTCTCAGCGGGGGATGCCCAGGTAGGTCGTCTCCAGGAATTCCTCGATCCCCTCCGCCCCGCCTTCTCGGCCCAGCCCGGACTGTTTCACCCCGCCGAAGGGCGCCGCCGGGTTGGAGACCACGCCCGAGTTCACACCGACCATGCCGTATTCCAAGGCTTCTCCCATCCTGAGGGCCCGGGCCAGGTCGGTGGTGAAGACATAGCTCATCAGGCCGTAGTCGGAGTCATTCGCCAACCGGACGGCTTCTGCCTCGGTCTCGAAGGGCACCAGGGGCGCGACCGGGCCGAAGATCTCCTCCCGGCATACCCTGGCCTGCGGGGAGACCTCGGCGAGGACTGTCGGCGGGTAGAAATGTCCGGGGCCGGGCAGCGGTTCTCCTCCGCAGAGCAAGCGGGCGCCGTCGGCGAGCGCGTCCTGGACGAGACGGTGCACCCGGTCCCGGGCGGCTGCGTCGATGAGCGGTCCGACCTGGTTGTCCTCCACCGTGCCTGGCCCCACGGTCATCGCGGACATCTTGCAGCTCAGCCGGTCCGCGAACTCGTCCATCACCGCCCGGTGCACGTAGAGGCGGTTGGCTGCGGTGCAGGCTTCGCCGATGTTGCGCATCTTCGCCAGGACGGTCTGTTCGACGGCCTGGTCCAGGTCGGCGTCCTCGAAGACGATCAGGGGCGCATTGCCGCCCAGCTCCATGGAGACGCGCAGGACGTTCTGTCCGCTCTGCTCGATCAGGCGCCGTCCGACTTCGGTGGATCCGGTGAAGGTGATCTTGCGTAGGCGTGGGTCGGCCATCAGCTCCGGGACGATCTGCGCGGTCGACGAACTGGGGATCACGTTGACCACCCCGGCCGGGACCCCCACGTCGTGCAGGATCTGTGCGAGGGCCAGCATGGTCAGCGGAGTCTGTGATGCGGGTTTGACGATGCAGGTGCAGCCTGCGGCGAGCGCAGGTCCGATCTTGCGGGTGCCCATGGCCAGGGGGAAGTTCCACGGGGTGATCATGAGGGTGGGGCCGACGGCTTTCTTCATGGTCAGCAGGTGGGAGCCGCCTGCGGGTGCGGTGGTGTAGCTTCCGCGAATGCGTACGGCCTCTTCGGCGAACCAGCGGAAGAACTCGGCCCCGTAGGCGACCTCGCCGCGCGACTCGGCCAACGGTTTTCCCATTTCCAAGGTCATCAGCGTGGCGAGAAGCTCGGCGCGGTCGTGGATGAGTTCGTAGGCCGAGCGGAGGAGTTCACCTCGTTCCCGGGGAGGGGTGGATGCCCATCGGGGCTGGGCTGCACAGGCGGCGTCCAGAGCCGATTTCGCGTCGTCGGTGGTGGCGTCGGCGACCTGTGCGAGGATCCGGCCGTCGGCGGGGTCGTCGACGTCGATGGTGCCCCGGGAGGATCCGGGCCGGAAGTGTCCTCCGATGTAGAGCTCGGTCGGGCAGGGGGGCAGGGGAACCGTGTGCTGGGCGGCATCTGTCATAGCCCCATATTGGTCTTCCGGAGAGCCCTTCGCTCGCCCCCTGCCGGGGTACGGTGGGCGTTGTGGGGCCTTGGGAAACGGAGGTTTCCGATGTTCATGAATTTTCGGGCATGGACGACGTCCCGCGTATCGAGGCGTTGTCCAGGGCGGTCGCCTCTTCCCTCGGAGCAGAAGGACACGGCATGAGCAGGGACGGACTGAGCATCGGTTACCGCGTCGGGTGGCGGCTGAGGAAACTGGCGATGACCTTCTTCGGACCGGCGCAGCTCAACAGCGATCAGGATCCGATGGCCAAGTTGCAGGCCGAGCGGGAGGCCAAGATCGCTGAGGCGAGGGCGAAACGGGCCTCCTCCGGTTCCTGATCCGTCGGGTCCGAGTCGGGGCTTGCACGGCTCGTGGGGTGTGGCCGGGAGGGTGTTTCCCGGTTGGTCGGGAGCGAGCCTGGGTCAGCGGACTGTTCTGCGCCGTCGGCGTAGCCAGCTCGCTGCGGTGAAGGCCAGCGCTGCTGACAGTCCCAGGAGAGCGAGTCCGACACCGATCACGTTGGCTTGTGCCGGTATTCCACGCAGTGCGGTGACATAGACATAACGGGGGAAGGTCATGGCGTCACCGCCGACGAAGGTGGCCAGGACGACATCGTCCATGCTGATCGCGAAGGCCAGCAGTGCAGCTCCGACGATCCCGGGAGCGGCCAGGGGCAAGGTCACGTGACGGAAGGTCGCGAAGGTACCCGCGTAGAGGTCCGCGGCGGCTTCGGCCAGACGCGGATCCAGGCTTTCCAGCCGGGATCTGACCGCCACCACCACGAAGGACAAGGCCAGCATGACGTGCGCGGCGATGATCGCGGTCTCCCCGAGTCGGAGGCCCACGGCGGAGAGGCCCTGGACGAACAGGGTCAGCAGCCCCGCGCCCAGGACGACGTCGGGAGTGTCCATCGGCAGCAGCAGCAGGACCTCCAGTGCTCCGCGACCGCGGAGCCTGGTGCGGACCAGGGCGACCGCCATGAGGGTGCCCAGGACAGTGGCGATGACGGTGGAGATCAGTCCGACGCGCAGGCTCGTGGCGAGGGCGTCACAGATCCCCGCTGCTCCGCAGGGATCGGCCCAGTGCGCGAGGGTGGGTGACCCCTCGGGGTTCCAGACCAGGTTGCTGCGATGGTAGGCGTTGAAGGAGAAGACGGCGGTGTAGACGACGGGGATGCACAACAGGAGCATCACCGTCCCGGCGGCGAACCACACGGCGTGGTCACCGAACCAGCCGACGGTCTTCCTCAGGGATTTCATGTCAGCTCCCGGGTGCCGAACCGTCGCAGATAGGCGGTGATCAGGACGAGGACCCCGACCAGCAGGATCATCGATGTCGCGGCAGCGACCGGGTAGCCCCCGACGACCCTGAGCATCTGTGATTCGACGGCGTTCCCAGCCATCTTCGTGCTCTCCGCACCGAGCAGTTCGGCGTTGACGTAGTCCCCCAGCGCGGGGATGAAGGTGAGCAGGACACCTGCGGTGATGCCCGGCGTGGCCAAGGGCAGAGTGACTCGGACCAGGGTGGAAAGATGTCCGCCGTACAGGTCGTGCGAGGCCTCCAGGAGCCGCGGGTCGAGACGTTCGAGTGCGGCGTAGAGAGGGACGACCATGAAGGGCAGGTAGTTGTAGGCCAGCCCGGCGACGACCGCGACCGAGGTCTCGGTGAGATGGCCTTCCGGAAGCAGCCCCAGCGCACCCACGGCCTTGGCCACCGGCGCTTCGTCGGACAGAATCTGTCGCCAGGCCAGTGTCCTGAGCAGGAAAGCCACCAGGAAAGGCGCGAAGGTCACCACCAGGAGGAGTGGACGCCACCGGCCGGCCCGAAAGGCCAGGACGTAGGCGATGGGCAGGGCGAGCAGAAAGGCCAGGACGGTCGCTGCTCCGGCGTAGAACGTCGAGCGCCCCAGATGTCCGGCGAACTGGCCCCAGGCCTCGACGTAGTTCCCGACATTGACATCTCGGTAGTAATAGCCGGGATGTCCGGGATAGGCCGACTGCAGGCTCACCGAGCCGAGCTGCACCAGGGGGAAGACGAAGAAGACCGCCAGCCACAGCAGCCCGGGCAGGAGCAGGATCCACCCCGGCCAGAGCGACCGTAACGCCCTCACGAGGGTGGCTCCACGGCTGAGACGGCGAAGGCATGTCCTGCGTCGAAGGCCAGATGCACGATGTCACCGGGGGCGAACCGGGGAGTGACTCCGTCGTTGGCGGCGAGGACCTGCCAGTCGGGCAGTCCGTCGACGGCGACCTGGTAGGCGGTGCCCGGCCCGGTGAAGGTCGCGGAGATCACGGTTCCCGGGCCGACGAGATCCAGGCCGTAGGGAGAGGTGTGCTGTTTCGGACCCGGCGTCTGCGGTGACCGATCCGCAGGGTCGACGGGCGGGCCCGGACGCAGCCGTACCCGTTCCGGCCGGATCCCGATGAGCAGATCGGTGTCGGCAGCGGCTCGAGCGGCGATACGGTCGGCGGGCACTCGGACGATCCCGGCCGAGCCGACCGCGAACTCGACGGCTTCCCCGCCTCCGGTGCCGATGCTGCCCACTCGTCGTGCCGGAGCCAGGAGTGCTCGTCCGAGGAAGGTGGCTACGAAGGCAGTCTGCGGGAGCTCGTAGACCTGTTGCGGGCTTCCGTACTGTTCGACCCGTCCGCCGCGCATCACCGCCACCTCGTCGGCCAGCGTCAACGCTTCTTCTTGGTCGTGGGTGACGTGCAGGAAGGTGGTGCCGAGTCGGTTCTGCAGTTCTTTCAGTCCGTCCTGCATGGCGCGGCGCAGACGTAGGTCGAGCGCCCCCAGCGGCTCGTCCAGCAGGAGCACGGCGGGGTCGTTCACCAGGGCTCGGGCCAGGGCGACCCGTTGTTGTTCTCCACCGGAGAGTTCTGCGGGTCGGCGACGGGCGAGCGCGCCGAGTTGGACCAGGTCGAGTGCTTGGCGTGCCCGGGCCTCGGCGTCTTTGACCCTGCGGCGGCGTGGGCCGAAGGCGACATTCCCCAGGACGTCGAGGTGAGGGAAGAGTGCGTAGCTCTGGAAGACGGTGTTGATCGGCCGTTCGTGGGGGCGGGAGCGGGTCAGGTCGTCCGCGCCGAGCAGGATGCGCCCGCCGCTGGGTTTCTCGAAGCCGGCGATCATCCGCAACGTGGTGGTCTTCCCGCAGCCGGACGGTCCGAGCAGGGCGACATAGCGTCCGGCTGGGACGTCGAGGTCGATGCCGTCGACGGCGAGGGTCCGTTCGTAGGTCTTGGTCAGTTGCTCCAGGTGGAGGTCGCCGGCGCGCGCGGTGTGCGATGGGATCGACATCAGTTGCCTACTACTTTCGCCCACAGTGCACTGTATTCGGCGTCCTCTGCGGGGGTCAGTGCCCGGAATTCACGGGCGTGGGCCTCGATGAAGGATTGTTCGGGGAAGATCAGGGGGTTGGCGGCGAGTTCGGGGTCGATCTTCTCCGCCGCGTTCTGCGCTCCTTGGACGGGACAGACATAGCCGACGGCTGCGGCGACCTGGGCGGCTACGGCGGGGGTGTAGTAGTAGTTCAGCAGTTGTGCCGCGGCTTTGCGGTGCGGCGAGGTGATGGGGACGACCGCATTGTCGCTCCAGATCAGTCCGCCGGAATCGGGGAGGATGAATTCCCAGTCGTCGCTGCCGGTTTCCTCTCGAAGGGTGGCGATGTCACCGCTCCAGACCATGCCGGCGAGGGCGTTGCCGCTCTTGAGGTCTTCGAGATAGGAGTTGCCGCGGATCCGGCGGACCTGGCCGTCGGCGATCTCCTTGCGCACGACGTCGGCGGCTCGTTCGATGGCGGTGCGGTCGAAGTGTCCGGCGGGGTCGACGCCTTGGGCGAGCATGATCATGCCGAGGGTGTCGCGCATCTCCGAGAGCAGGACGACCTTCCCGGCGAGGTCTTTGGCCCACAGGTCGTCGACCGATTTCAGGGAGCGTCCGATGCGGCCTTTGTGATAGCCGATGCCGGCGAATCCGGACTGCCAGACGAGGCTGTGGCGTCGCCCGGGGTCGAAGCTGACGTCCTTGAGCTTTTCGAGGAGGTTGACGGCATGGGGGATACGGATGAGGTCCAGGGGTGCGAGAAGTCCGTTGCGGATGAGACGGTTGACCATCCAGTCGCTGAAGACGACGAGATCACGTCCGACGTCCTGGCCCGCGCGCATCCGCGGTGAGATCGTGTTGACGTAGGTGTCGTTGTCGTCGATCTCCTCGGCGTAGTCGACTTTGATGCCGGTCTGGGCGGTGAAGGCGGACATGGTGGGCGAGGCTCCGCCGGGCGTCCGGTCGAGATACTGGGTCCAGTTGGCGAAGCGGACGATTTTGTCGGCGGCCGAGGTGTCGGCGGGCAGGCTGCGGGTGGTGGTTCCGGCCGAGGGAGGGACCGGAGGCGCACATCCTGCGAGAGCTCCGGCTGCGGCAGCGCCGATCGTCGTCGTGGCACCGGCGAGGAATCGACGGCGGGTCATCGTCGAGCGGGAGAACGCGATGAGGGCCCGCACGACCTTCGGGTCGGCGGGCCCGGAGGGAGCCCAGTCGGGGACCGTCCCGTCAGGCGGGTGGATCTCGGAGTTCAAAGGCACGAAGAACATTGTGCCGTGCCATGCAGGTCCGCGAGACCGCAGATGCCGGCCTGGTCAATGGGAGATGTGCCAGCTCGCCAGTGTGATCGTGGGGATCAGCAGCGGAGCCGCCCAGATCCCTCCGAGCACGATCCACTTCGCCTCTCTCGCATCTGCCGGTGACAAGGACTCACCGGGGTTGACGATCGGGTCGGCTGAGCTCCCGCTCTGGAGGAAGGTCTGGACCGACGCGAACACCACCAGCAGGAGTGATCCGCCGACCGTGAGCGGGAGCGCCGGTGCGGTGAAGACGACTGGTCCGCCCCAGAGCAGGAGTGCGACCACGGCGCAGAAGAAGGCCATGAAAGCAGTCATCCATCGCCAGAGACTTCTCAACAGCATGTTGAGGTAGTGCACTGCTGCCAGGAGATAACCCACCGACATCAGAACGGCGACCAGCGCTCCTGTGCGCATCTCGACGGGTTGGCCGTCGAGGGCGCCTGTCAACCCGGCGGAGACGGCGAATCCGCACAGGAGCGCCAGCACGGCCGGGGTGAGGTTGTTCGGACTCCGCTCCACGGGTGTGCGCTGTTGCCCTTCGAAATCGAGACACATGGCGTACTCCTGTGGGTCGCCGAAGGCCTCGGTTGCCTTCTGTCCGGAGGCGGCGCAGTGCGACTCGACCTCGGTGAGGATGTCTCCGATGCGAGCCCCGGAGATATCCCGCAGGCGCAGTTCCAGCAGGAGGTCGGCTGCCCAGTCCTTGTCCACGTGCGGATAGTTCTGAACGAGGGTTTTCTTGCTCCCGATCATCGGGTCGGTCCTTCCTCGAGGAGACGCCTCGTGACGTCGGTGAACTGCTGCCAGCGCGCGCGTCGACGGGCCAGGTGGTCGCGTCCCGCAGTGTTGAGGGTGTAGTACTTCCGCCCTGGGCCCGAAGCGCCTGATCGCCATTCGATGTCGACGAGACCGGCTGATTCCAGGCGCCCGAGCAGGGGATACAGCGTTCCCCCCTTGATCTCGCCCAAGCCGGCCCGCTCGAGGTCGGCGGCGATGGCATAGCCGTACGTCGGACCGGACTCGAGCACAGCGAGTACGCCTACCTCGAGTACCCCGCGCAACCATTCGGCAGGCCAGGGGTTGGCGGCGGGATCGGCCTGCGCCAAAGCATCGGACATGACTAGATCGTATGGCGATCTAATAAGCCTGTCTATCTAGCTGCCCGGGCCCGGTGGACGCACCGGGGAGCAGATCGGAAGGCCGCGTCTCGTCGCGACACGCACCTCGCCCGTGGACATGATCTTGACGCGGATGCCGTCCAGGCAGTGATATATCAGGCAGCAAGTCGAATTTCGGCAGGAATTCTTCCGCGATAGATGACATCGAACGGGTGACGTCTGCTGAAAATGGCCGCGCCGACGCGGGACCCCTACAATCCCGCGTCGGCGCTCCCCTGTGCACGCCGAGGCCCTTCGCGCTCGGCGCCTCACGGTGCTGCTCACCTGCCCCCTACAAGCCGGTGGGCGGCGCCGTGGCCTCCGGTCGCCGTGACGATCCCGCCACAACGATTGAGCGATCGGGAAACTCGAGGTGGGGCGGGCGAAACTTGGCCCTGCTCGCCCTGCGCCGTTCCATGGCCCGGAATCGGCTGCCGGATTGCCGCACCACCACGTGGATCCTCCGATGCCGTTCCAGTCTGACAAATCGCAACCCTCAATCCGGTTACGAAATTGACACAGGACGGATACGACTTCGCACGGACAGCTCATTTTTCGAACACCGGAGGCTCCGGGCCCCCACCTTCCGCCACTCTCCCCCGTTGCGGCCACGACCTGGACAGATGTCCTGTTCTCAGCATCACATCCTTCTGTCGTCGACAGTAATTGATGAGTCACTTAACCTCGAGACGGTCACTCTCCGACAACCCGGACTCCATCCGGGCCGCTGCGACCGTCCACCCAGGAGGCACTCATGTCCCGCTCGTCCTTCAACCGTTTCCTCGCCGCCACCGGCGCGGGGATCGCCGTCCTCCTGCTCGTCGCCGGCGGCCTTCTCGCCTGGGCCGCCCATTTCGCCAACTCCCAGGTGAGCAGTCAACTCTCGGCGCAGCGGATCACGATGCCCTCGGGCAAAGCCATCGAAGACCCGAAGATCAAACCGCACCTGGAGCAGTACGCGGGCAGCACGATGGACAACGGGGACAAGGCCAAGGCCTTCGCCGACCACTACATCCAGGTCCACATGGACACAGCAGCCAAGGGGCGGACCTATAACGAGGTCAGCAGCGAATTCATGGCCGCATCCAAGGACCCGGCCCGAGCCGACAGCGAAGAGACCAAGAAGCTCGGCGAACTGCGCCAGACCCTCTTCATGGGCGACACCCTCCGCAGCATGCTGCTCACCGCCTACGCCTTCGGGACGATGGGTAAAATCGCCCAGATCGCCTCGTACATCTGCTTCGGAGGAGCCGCCACGATGCTCCTGCTGAGTACGCTGGGACTTCGGCGCGCGCGGGCCGCCGGGGACGCCGCTGCCTGAGCAGGACACAGCAGATTCCGCGCGCCACCAGGACGCAGTCGCTCCGGATCGCCATGCTGGAGGCCTGCATGTGACGACTCGGAGGATGAACGGCCATGACATTGGGCAGCCGGGACGCGCAGTCCATCGACGCGGTACGCCTGTACTACGAGCGAGGCATGAGCCAGGGAGAGGTCGCTCAGACCCTCGGGGTCTCCCGCCCCACGGTGTCCAAACTCATCCAGTTCGCCAAGGATCAGGGCTATGTCGAGATCGTCATCAACGATCCCCGGGAAAGCGCCAACGACCTGGGGGACGCCCTCCGCGCGGAATACGGGCTACGTGCCGTCCACGTGGCCTCCCCTCCGACCGAGCAGGCCGATATGGTGCGCGAAGCCCTCGGACGTACAGGGGCCAGGGTCCTCGGCGACCTGGTGCAGGACGGCGACCTGCTCGGAGTGACCTGGGGTCGCACCCTGTACTCGGTCGCCCGCCATCTCCAGCACAAGGATGTGCGTGGCGTAGAGGTGATCCAGCTGAAGGGCGGAATGAGTCAGAGCTCCCCCGGTTCGCAGGACGTGGAGACCATTCAGCTCTTCGCCAAGGCTTTCGATGCGTTCATGCGTTTCCTCCCGCTACCGGCGATCTTCGACAGCCTGGAGGTCAAGCAGCTGGTGGAGCAGGAAAGGCATATCCGTCGGGTGATCGAGTTGGGCCGCGAGGCGAATATCGCGGTCTTCACCGTCGGCGCGGTCTCCGCCGACTCCCTGATCTTCGAGCTGGGTTATCTCTCGGCCGCGGAGCAGCGCAGGGTGATGAAGCACGCCGTGGGTGACATCTGCTCACGTTTCCTGGACGCCCAGGGATCGGTGTGCGATCCGGAGTTGGACGCCCGCACGGTGGGCATCGGCTTGGCGGAGCTTCGTACGAAACAGCACCGGGTCCTGGTTGCCGGCGGTCGTGACCGGGTGGAGGGTGTCCGGGTGGCCCTCCGCGCGGGCTATGCGACCGAACTGGTGACGGACCGGTTCACCGCGACCAAGCTCCTCCCGGGCTGACTTTCCTTTTGCCTTCTCGGGCATGTGAACTGCTGATTGGAAGAGAATGGAACAGATGTAAAAAGATAATCTTTACAAGGGTTCTCCTCCGTCGTAGGGTCAGACCGATCCCAACGGAGGTTGAACGCCATGACCATGTCATCGCTCCTCGACCGCACCCTCATGGCACCCGACGCCACCAGGCCGCGGTTCGATCCCACGAACCACCTCGTCTCGCCCGTCCGTCCATCTCAGGACGACGCACGATGACCACGGCCCTTCTCCGCGACCGCTCGGTGCAACAGGACGACGGATACCTCGACAAGACCCCCGTCTACCAGTACATCCTGCTCTCGGTCTGTTTCCCCCTCTGGGGCGTCGCCGCCAGCCTCAACGACATCCTCATCACCCAGTTCAAAACCGTCTTCACCCTGAGCGACCTCGCATCCGCGTTCGTCCAGAGCGCCTTCTACGGCGGCTACTTCGTCATCGCCATCCCGGCATCCCGGGTGATCAAGAAGACCTCCTACAAGACCGCCATCCTCATCGGACTGACCTGCTACATCATCGGCTGCACGCTCTTCTTCCCTGCCAGCCACGTCGCCACCTACAGCGTCTTCCTGGTCGCGCTCTTCGCCATCGCCGTCGGCCTGAGCTTCCTGGAGACGAGCTGCAACACATACAGCTCGATGATCGGCCCCCGCAAGTACGCCACTCTCCGGCTGAACATCAGCCAGACCTTCTACCCGCTCGGCTCGATCTTCGGCATCCTCCTGGGCAAATACCTGATCTTCACCGACGGCGACCGACTCGGTGACCAGATGGGAGCCCTCACCGGCGAGGCCAAGCGTCAGTTCGCCGCCGACCTCCTCCAACGCACCCTGCTGCCGTACAAATACATCATCATGGTGCTGGTCGTGATGCTCCTCCTGGTCGCCCTCACCCAGTTCCCGGCCTGCAAACCCAAGTCGGACCCGAACCTGCAGACCCAGGCCGGAATCGGCGAGACCCTGCGTTACCTGGCCGGAAACCAGACCTTCCTCAAAGGCATCGCCGCCCAGTTCCTCTACGTCGGCATGCAGACCGCCGTCTGGTCGTTCACCATCCGTCTCGCGCTGACCCTGGACAGCTCCATCAACGAACGCGCCGCCTCGACCTACATGATCTGGGCTTTCGTCGCCTTCTTCGTCGGCAAATTCCTCGCCAACCTCTGCATGACCCGGTTCAGCGCCGACGACGTCCTGATCGGATACTCGGTCCTGGGCTGCGCCGCTCTGCTCTACGTCGTGCTAGTCCCGAATATGACCGCCGTCTATGCCTGCATCCTGACCAGCGGGCTCTTCGGCCCCTGCTGGGCCACCATCTACGCCCGCACCCTCGACACCATCACCGACAAACGGCATACCGAAACCGGCGGTGCCGTCATCGTCATGTCGATCATCGGCGGCGCAGTCGTCCCCATCGTCCAGGGCGGAATCTCCGACTCCGTCGGATCCCTGCAACTCTCCTTCGCCGTGTGCCTGGCCTGCTTCGCCGCCGTAGGCCTCTACTTCATCGACCAGAAACGCGCCGCACGAACGGAGCCGCCGGCATGAGCTCATCCTTCGCCACCACAGTCCACCTACGTCCCCAGGACTTCTGCGAGACACCCCGCGCGCTCCTCCACGCCGGGCCGTTCACCGTGACCACCTTCCGATATCCCACCGGGATCGCCGGGCTGAAGGTCACCAGCGACCGGGTCGAGCTGGACATCCTGCCCTACCTGGGTCAGATGATCTGGGAAGCCCATGTCGACGGGATCGACCTGGGAATGACCGACATGTTCGACGCTCCTCGGCCGGCCGAGGTCATCGTCGACACCTACGGTTGTTTCTCCTTCCACTCCGGCCTCCTCGCCGGTGGATGCCCCTCGCCCGAGGACGAACACCCCCTCCACGGGGAGATGGCCTGCGCGCCGATGGACACTTGCTGGGTGACCCTCGAGGGAGACACCCTCGCCATCGGTGGAGAACGTGAATACGTCCAAGGGTTCGGGCACCACTACAGAGCCCGGCCCGGGATCGTCCTCACCGCAGGCAGAACAGTCTTCGACATCACGATGGAAGTGACCAATCTCTCCGCCTACCAAGCCATGCCACTGCAGTACATGTGCCATATGAACCATGCCTACCTGCCCGGCGCGGCCTTCGCCCAATCCATCCCCGACGAAGCCTGGCACCTGCGGGAGAGCATCCCCGCCCACGTGAACCCCACCCCCGCCTGGGAAGCCTTCACCTCCGACATCCTGGCCGGGCACCAACAGCTGGACATCCTCGACAAACCCGAACTGTGCGACCCCGAGATCGTCTACTTCGCCGACGACCTGACCAGGTTCGGGCCCGAAGCACAGTTCGAGCTGCGCTCCCCCGACGGGCACACCTTCGTCACCTCCTTCGCCACCGAGGACTTCCCGGTGGCCACCAGATGGATCCTGCACAACGCCGACCAACGAGTCGCTGCCTTCGTCCTTCCCGGCACCAGCCGTCCGGAAGGGCGTATAGCAGCCCGACGAGCAGGAACACTCATCGAACTCGGCGCCGGAAAGACCCGCTCGTTCACCGTGACCACCGGCCTGTCCTGACCTCGGACACCAGCGAACACCGGACACGACTTAAGGAACCAGGATGGATATCGCCGTCATCGGATCGAACATGGTCGACCTGATCTCCTATGTGGACCGTATGCCCCAAACCGGTGAGACCCTGCGCGCGCCGGACTTCCAGGTGGGCTGCGGTGGCAAAGGAGCCAACCAAGCCGTCGCCGCAGCCCGGCTCGGGGCCCGCGTCATGATGGTGACCCGGGTCGGGGACGACCAGTTCGGCCCGAACACCGTGGCCAATCTCACCGAGAACGGGGTGGACACCACCTTCGTCATGACCAGTGCAGGCACCAGCGGTGTCGCTCCGATCTTCGTCGAACCGGACGGCACGAACAGGATCCTGATCATTCCAGGAGCGAACGACCTGCTCACCCCGCAGGACGTGGAAGCGGCAGCCGAAGCAGTCTCCGGCTGCCGACTGATCGTCCTGCAACTCGAGGTGCCATTACCCACCGTCTACGCTGCGATCGACCTGGGCAACAGGCTCGGCATTCCCGTGCTGCTGAACCCGGCACCGGCCACGGCGGACCTGGACGACCGAGCCGTCGCCAGGTGCGAGTTCTTCATGCCCAACGAGAGCGAACTCCACCTCTTGACCGGGATGCCGGTCGAAACGATCGAAGAGATCACGGCAGCGGCCCGCATCCTGTCCGGCCGGGGTTGCCCGCACGTGATCGTCACTCTCGGCGAGCGAGGTGCTTTGTGGGTGGCCTCGGAATCGACGGAGCTCATCGCCCCCTGCCCGGTCGAGTCCGTGGATTCGACCGGCGCCGGAGACGCCTTCATCGGATGCTTCGCCGAAGCCTTCGTCCGTACCGGTGACATCGGTGGTGCACTCCGGGAAGCCACCGCCTACGCAGCGGACAGTGTGACCCGTCGAGGCACCCAATCGTCCTATGCAACCCGGGAAGAATTCGACCGCACCCGATGAACCGCCCAGGCCGGGAGCAGCTGGTCGCCCAGCTCGTTCCCGGCCCGCTGGTCCACGGATCAGGCTGTCGCGGCAGCAAGCTGCCCGCAAGCGCCGTCGATGTCGCTGCCGCGGGTATCCCGTACCGTCGTGGGGATCCCGTGGGCGCGGAGCCGCTCGACGAACTGCTGTTCCACCCCCGGACGCGAAGCAGTCCACTTAGAACCCGGAGTCGGGTTCAACGGGATGGGATTGACATGCACCCACCCCTTGCCCCGTGCCGCGAGCTTCTCCCCGAGCAGATCCGCCCGCCAGGCATGATCGTTGATATCTCTGATCAAGGCGTACTCGATGGAGACCCGCCGTCCGGTCACCTCGAAATACCGGTAGGCGGCGTCCAACGCCTCGTCGACCTTGTACCGCAGGTTGATCGGTACCAGTTCGTCACGCAGTTCGTCGTCGGGCGCGTGCAGGGACAGGGCCAATGTCACAGGGATGCCTTCGCCAGCCAACCGATCGATGCCCGGCACCAGACCGACGGTGGACATGGTGATCCCACGCGCCGACATCCCCAGCCCGTCGGGCGCCGGATCGGTGAGCCTACGGATCGCCGCGACCGCCCGACGGTAATTGACCAGGGCCTCCCCCATTCCCATGAAGACCACGTTGCTGACCCGCAACGCACTCGCGGTATCGTCCTCGCCCGATGTCCCCCCGGCCAACTGGCCCGAGCGCAGCATCCTGGCTCCGGCGACGACCTGCTCCACCATCTCCGCAGTAGACAGGTTACGGGTGAAACCTTCCTGACCGGTCGCACAGAACGGACAGTTCATACCGCACCCGGCCTGACTGGAGATACACATCGTGACCCGTTGGGGGTATCTCATCAGTACCGATTCGACCAGAGCACCATCGTGCAGTCGCCAGACCAGTTTCAAAGTAGCGCCGTTGTCGGCGGACAGGGTCCGCACCGGGGTCATCAAGGATGGCAGCATGGCCGAGAGCAGCTCCTCCCGGCCCTTCTTGGGCAGGTCGGTCATCTCGTCCGGATCGGTGACCAGATGACCGAAGTAGTGCGTAGACAACTGTTTCGCGCGAAAACCTTGTTGTCCCAAAGCTTTCACGGCGGCGACCCGTCCGGGCATATCGAGATCCGCCAGATGTGTCGGCGGCATCGGATTACCGGGCTCGGAGAAGGTCACCTGCCCGGGGCCGGGCCGACGCCTCTGCAACTCGACACGCACCCGCTCGGGAGCCGTCGATGAGCGTGTGTCAGCCTTGGACATGGCGGAGGCATCACGGCGTCCTCGGGGGACGACATCCGTGCGCGCTGGAGGATGAGCTGGCGATGGCATGATGCCCCCAGTCTCTCAGGACACTGGTCAGACATCTATTCTGGCGGCACTGCGGAGAGGGGTACATCGATGGCGTGGCGAAATGCCTTGCGACGGCTACTGAGCGGAGACTCTCACCCTGTTCCGGAGTCTGTCCCTGGAGCTTCCGCCCGCCCAGCCGGGGCTCTCGACAGCCAGCAGGAGAAGCCCGCCGTCGAGACGACGATCACCGAACCACCCCCGATGTCTCCGCCGCCCCCGCTCGAGGAGGAACATGCCCACCGTTTCGTCGCACACACCCTCGACGTGAGCATCGAGCAGATCCGGGAGTCCCTGCGGTTACGTGTGGTCGGCCTGGACAGCCTGCTCACCATCTCGGGGCTCCCGCACCTGCGGGCAGTGATGCCTGCCGTCGTCGAAGTCCTCGCCGTGGAGCTCGACGGACGGGTCATCATCCCCACCAGCCACGAGCTGGCCGGCGTGGGAAGCACTGCGGAAATGGTCGCGCTGGGCAAGGAGAACCTTCGTGCCGCGCTGGGCCGCAGCCTGGCCGAAGAGCAGATCACGTTCTCCGAAGAGGCCTCTTTCGTCGTGATCCGCAGGCCAGATGAGGAATCAGCCGCGAGTCTTGCGCTGGTCCTCCCCTCTGTCGTGTCGCGGCTCTCCCCCGGCCACGACCCTGCCCGCGGTGTCGCCGTCGCCATTCCGGACCAGGGGCGGCTGGTCTACCGCGCCTTCGACGGGCCCTCTTCCCTGACAGTCCTGGCCGACATGAGCAGATATGCGATCCAGTGGCACGAGAACGGTGAAGGGCCGGTCAGCCCCAAGGTCTACTGGGTGCACGGCCCTCAGTACGATCAGTGGGAACAGCTTTCCGGCCGTGAAGAGGACAAGGCGCAGATCTTCATTCCGCCTTCGTTGAGTCTCCTGGTGGGAGAGGACTGAAAGTCCTCCGAACGGGGTTCAGGGAGGCTCCCGGTTAGACCGAGGGAACGATCCAGGACATCATCAGCCACGACGCCGGAGCGACGACCAGCAAGCTGTCGATCCGATCCATGATTCCACCGTGGCCGGGCAGGATGCGCCCCAAGTCCTTGATACCTAGGTCTCGTTTGATCATGGACTCCACCAGATCGCCCAAGGTGGCCAGCCAGACGACCACGAAGCCCATCAAGGCTCCGGCCCACCAGGCTCCTCCCAGGAAGAGAGGGACGGCCAAGGCCCCGGTCAGCACGCAGGCCGAAGCCGACCCTGCGAAGCCCTCCCAGGACTTCTTCGGGCTGACCGAGGGCGCCATCGGATGCTTCCCTGCTATCACACCGACCGCATAACCACCGATATCGCTGGCAATGGTGACCAGGACGAAGACCACGATCCGGCGTACCCCGTCCGGCTCGGTCAGCATGAGCGCGGTGAACGCCGCCTGGAAAGGCGCATAACCCACGACGAAGGCACCTGCGCTCACGTCACGTGCGGCGCCATCCAGCCCTCTGGCCGCACGCCAGAGCACGATCACCAGCAGGGTAGCCGCCATCGTGAGCAACAACGCGCCGGCCCCGCCCAGGTAAGCCGCGGGCCCCATCGACACTGTCGCCACCAGACAGGGTGCCACCGGAAGATGGACCTTGCTGGCAGCGAATCCCCTGCGGAGCTCGAAGATCCCGATCGTCAACGCAACAGTGTAGAGCAGCACCCATCCCCAGGGGACGAGCACCAGGCTGGCGACGATGAGCGCGCCCAGACCCACTCCGACCCCGATGGCCACCGGGAGATTCCGCCCGGCTTTAGGAGCCTTGGCCTGCGAAGCATCAGTCATGGCAGGTGGTGGAGATGTAGACATTCGTTCGTCGTGGACCCTCCGGGAACTGTCGAGGTCAGACCTCGAGCAGTTCGGCTTCCTTGCCCTTCAGCAAGGTGTCGACCAACTCGGTGTGCTTCTTCGTGGTCGCGTCCAGTTCTTTCTCGGCGCGCATCCCCTCGTCCTCACCGATCTCGCCGTCCTTGATCAGCTTGTCGATCGCGTCCTTCGCGTGACGGCGGACATTGCGCATCGAGACCTTGGCGTCCTCACCCTTACGGTGGGCCATCTTGATGTATTCCTTGCGCCGTTCCTGGGTGAGTTCGGGGAAGACACAGCGGATCGCATTGCCGTCGTTGCTCGGGTTCACCCCCAGCTCCGAATCGCGGATGGTCTTCTCGATCGCGGCCATCGCGCCCTTGTCGAACGGGGTGATCAACATCGTCCTGGCTTCCGGGGTCTGGAAGCTGGCGAGCTGCTGCATCGGAGTCGGCGCCCCGTAGTAGTCCACCAGGAGTTTCGTGAACATCCCTGCGTTGGCCCGGCCTGTCCGGATCCCGGAGAAGTCCTCCTTGGCGACCTCGATCGCCTTCTCCATCTTCTCCTCGGCCTCGAACATGATCTCGTCCAGCATGACTGCTCCTGTCCTGGTGTGCCGGCTGCTGAGGCTCGGCGGTACGCATCCGGTGCGGTGGTGTCGTGGGGCCCATCGTGTCAGACTCCGCTGCGCACCGTGGCCCGTACGGTGTGTCGGAGGGTCGGCCGACTGAGCAGGAGCGTCAAGAACACTTTTCTCTGCCCACGGCATGGGTTCAGGCCGAGTACACCTCCGTGCCGATGCGCTCCCCGGTCAGTGCACGCCGGATGGTCTCTTCACCCTGCATACCGAACACGATCATGGGAAGCCGGTTCTCCATGCACAGGCTGAAGGCCGCAGCGTCCACGACCTTGAGTCCTTCGCTGAGGGCCTGTCCGTAACTGACCCGTTCGAGCTTGCGTGCTTCCGGGTTGGTCCGGGGATCTGCGTCGTAAACGCCGTCGACGCCGTTCTTGCTCATCAACACCGCATCACAACGGCATTCCAGGGCCCGCTGGGCAGAGACGGTGTCGGTGGAGAAATAGGGCATCCCTGCGCCAGCGCCGAAGATGACCACACGCCCCTTCTCCAGGTGCCTCATCGCACGACGAGGAATGTACGGCTCTGCTACCTGGCCCATCGTGATCGCGGTCTGCACCCGGGTGTCGATGCCCTGTTTCTCCAGGAAATCCTGGAGCGCCAGGCAGTTCATCACCGTACCCAGCATGCCGATGTAGTCGGCCCGAGCCCGGTCCATGCCCCGCTGCTGCAGTTCGGCACCCCGGAAGAAATTGCCCCCTCCGACGACGATCGCGACCTGGATCCCGGTGCGCGCAGCATCAGCGATCTGCTTGGCGATCCCCCGCACGATATCCGGGTCCACTCCGATCTGTCCGCCCCCGAAGGCTTCTCCCGAGAGCTTCAGCAGCACCCGCTGGTAGTCACGCTGGTCGTTCTGCGGAGCAGGTGCCGTGGTCAAAGTCGTCTCCCTCGTGGGGGCGGATGCGGTCACCCGATCCTCCCACAGGCTGGCCCCGGGGCGCCAAGTCGTCCGTCCTCGGCGGCGCAGAAGAGCCAGACGGTTCCGTGCCGCAGGATTCGGCCCCCGTTCCGTTCTGCTGGAGGCAGTCCGAGGACGGAGCTCACCTGCCCTTACGGTGGTGACAGACCGCTATTCCTAACTGGAGGAGAACGCGTGAACCGCGAGCCGAGCAACTGGGAACGTATCGTCGCCGAGAACCCTGACCATTCACATTGGTATATCGAACGATTCCGCAATATGGCCCGACGAGGAGACGACCTCGCGGGTGAAGCGCGCCTCGTCGACACCTTGATTCCTCGTAACGCCCGGGTACTCGACGCCGGGTGCGGACCGGGTCGTGTAGGCAGCGTTCTCCACGGGCTGGGCCATGACGTCGTGGGTGTGGACGTCGATCCGGTGCTGATCGAAGCTGCTCAGCAGGACCATCCCGGAGCTACCTGGCTCGTCGGCGACCTCGCGCTCCTCGATCTCCCCGCGCAGGGGGTCAACGAAGGGTTCGACGCCATCGTGTGCGCAGGAAATGTGATGACCTTCCTCGCCCCCAGTACACGTGGAGAGGTGCTCCGGCGTTTCGGTCTGCATCTGCGCGAAGGAGGACGGATCGCGGTGGGCTTCGGAGCAGGCCGTGGCTACTCCTTCGAGGAGTTCCGCGCTGATGTCGCTGCGGCAGGGCTGGCTGAAGATCTTTTGTTGTCCACCTGGGATCTGCGCCCGTTCTCCTCGGAGAGCGGTTTCCTCGTCGCAGTCCTCCGACAGGCCTGAGAGGAACCGACGACGGAGCCCGTACCTCCCCAAGGAGGTACGGGCTCCGTCGAAACGGGGTCAGATCACTGACCGACGCGGATGCGTGCGAAGCCCTTGGCCTCGGTGCCCGCCTCTTTCAGGACCTGCTGGACCGTCTTCTTCTGATCCTTCGCGAACTTCTGCTCGAGGAGCACGTTCTCGGCGAAGAAGCCGTTCACCCGGCCTTCCACGATCCGGGGAAGAGCAGCCTCAGGCTTGCCCTCCTCCTTGGCCGTGGCCTCGGCGATCCGGCGCTCGTTCTCCACCGTCTCCGCCGGGATCTCCTCACGGGTGAAGACCGTCGGGGAGAAAGCAGCGATGTGCATCGCCACGTCCTTCGCCGCGACGTCGTCACCGTCGTAGGCGAACAGCACACCGATCTGCGCGGGCAGGTCGGGGCTGGTCTTGTGCAGGTAAGAGACGACCTTGGCGCCTTCGATGCGCGCCATGTGACGCACCTCGATCTTCTCGCCGATAGTGGCATTCGCCTCGTCGAGCACGACCTTGACCGACTTGCCGTCGATCTCGCTAGCCAGGAGCTCTTCAGGAGAGGCTGCCCCGGACTTGACCGCCTGCTCGAGAACGGTCTGGGCCAGTGCGATGAACTTCTCGCCCTTGGCCACGAAGTCGGTCTCGCAGTTGACCTCGACCATAACGCCGAGGCCCCCGTCGACATGAGCGGTGACCAGGCCGTTGCTCGCGGAGCGGCCTTCACGCTTGGTCACACCTTTGAGACCCTTGACGCGCAGCAGCTCGGTAGCCTTCGCCGCGTCGCCGTCAGCCTCGTCGAGGGCTTTCTTGACGTCCATCATGCCGGCACCGGTGGCCTCGCGGAGGGCCTTGATGTCAGCGGCGGTGTAATTCGCCATGCGATATCCCTATCTGTTCGATGCGGAAGTCTGGAACGACAGGCTGTGCACTCAGGCCTGAGGGGCTTCCTCGGTGGCGGGAGCAGCTTCGGCAGCAGCTTCAGCAGCCGGGGCCTCCACAGCGGGAGCGGCCTCGCCAGACAGGAGCTCGCGTTCCCATTCGGCCATCGGCTCCTCGGCAGCAGCGCCTGCGCCCTCTCCACGACCCTGGCTGCGTGCGATCAGACCCTCCGCCACGGCGTCGGCGATCACGCGGGTCAGCAAGGTGACCGAACGGATGGCGTCGTCGTTACCCGGGATCTTGTAGTCGACCTCGTCGGGGTCGCAGTTGGTGTCGAGGATCGCAATGACCGGAAGGCGGAGCTTACGCGCCTCGGTGACGGCGAGGTGCTCCTTCTTGGTGTCGACGATCCACACCGCCGAAGGAACCTTCTGCATGTCACGGATGCCGCCGAGGGTGCGCTCCAGCTTCTCCTTCTCCCGACGCAGGACGAGGAGTTCCTTCTTGGTGCGGCCGCTGCCCGCCACGTCGTCGAAGTCGATCTCCTCGAGCTCCTTCAGACGCGCGAGGCGCTTGTGGACAGTGTTGAAGTTGGTGAGCATCCCACCGAGCCAGCGGTGGTTCACATAGGGCATCCCGACCCGGGTCGCCTGCTCGGCGATCGGCTCCTGAGCCTGCTTCTTCGTCCCGACGAACAGGATCGTGCCGCCGTGGGAGACCGTCTGCTTGACGAACTCGAAGGCGTCGTTGATGTAGGTCAACGACTGCTGCAGGTCGATGATGTAGATCCCGTTGCGCTCGGCCATGATGAAGCGCTTCATCTTCGGGTTCCAGCGACGCGTCTGGTGTCCGAAGTGGACGCCGCTCTCCAGGAGCTGGCGCATGGTGACGACGGCCATGCCGAGGTCTCCCCTCATGAGTTCCAGTTGTCCACGACGATCACGGGTTTGCGACCGTCATGCCTGGCGTACGCGACATCCAGCCACCGGACCCAGAACCCCAAAGTGCGGAGAAACAGGACCCGGACTGCGACAGGACATCCCCTTCGTGAGGTCGACGACCTTCACAACCGGGACGGCGTACGCGCGAATTCCATCCCGGTCAGCCGAGACGGTGCTTCCATCTTACGTCCGTCTACGGGCGCACGACGAATCCACCACAGGACCTCCCCAGGCTTCCTCCTGAGGCATCGTCCCCTCCGTGGATACTCAGCGCCACATCACGAAACCCCTGGCTAAATTGTCAGCATGACTGCCCCCCTGACATCCCGCATGCGCGAGTTCGGCACGACGATCTTCACCGTCATGAGCGATCTGGCAGCCCGACACGGGGCCGTCAACCTGGGGCAGGGCTTTCCCGACACCGATGGTCCGGAACACCTCATGCGAGCCGCAGCGCAGGCCATCCAGGACGGACACAACCAGTACCCCCCGCTGCGAGGAAACGCCGTCCTGCGTGAAGCAGTCGCCGAGCACCAACATCGTTTCTACGACCTGTCGGTCGATCCCCACAACGAGATCCTCATCACCGCCGGTGCCACCGAAGGCCTGTCCGTATGCCTGAACGCGCTCTGTGAACCCGGGGACGAAGTCGTCCTCATCGAGCCTTTCTACGACGCCTACGCCGCAGCTGTAGCCCTGGCCGGAGGTCGACGCCGCACCGTGCCATTACGCGGCCCCGACCTCCGCCTGCAGGAGTCCGATCTCCGCGCAGCCGTCGGGCCCCGCACGCGCGCCATCGTCGTGAACACACCGCACAATCCGACCGGGAAGGTCTTCGACACGGAAGAACTCACCCTCATCGGCAAGATCGCGGTCGAAGCAGGGTGCTGGGTGATCACCGACGAGGTCTACGAACATCTGGTCTACGACGACGTCCGCCACGTCCCCCTGGCCGTGCTGGCACGCACCGTCCCGGAGCTGGCTCCTCTGGACGACCGGCTCCTGACGATCTCCTCGGCAGGAAAGACCTTCTCGGTCACCGGTTGGAAAATCGGCTGGATCACCGGACGCGCAGCAGGCATCGCAGCAACGGCCACCGTCAAGCAGTACCTGTCCTTCTCCGGCGGCGCACCTTTCCAGCCCGCGGTGGCCGCCGGGCTCCGGCAGGAGGACCGGCTCTTCGACGAACTCACCACCAGCATGCGCGTCCGGCGTGACATCCTCGCCGACGGCCTCCGCGAAGCAGGGTTCACCGTTCGCGGCGGCCAGGGCACCTACTTCCTACTGGCCGATGCGAGCCCCTTGGGAGTCACCGACGCCTCCGCCTTCTGCCAAGAGCTGCCTGCTCGCTGCGGCGTCGTGGGAATCCCCGTCACCGCTTTCTGTGACGAACCCGACCCTTACTCCACCCTGGTCCGTTTCGCCTACTGCAAACGTGAGGACGTTCTCGTCGAAGCCGCACGTCGGCTCCGCACACTGCATCACTGACAGCCGTTGTCCACAACCGTCCCGGGCCGGAGGACCCGCCCACATCTCGAAGTCGGAGAAGACAACACCGGCCCGGTACCAGGCACCCTCGTCGGATGATCCCCGCTGTCTCCTCTTCCCTGTCTGCGCTGGCCCTGAGCGGGCTCTTCCCACTACTCGTCCTCCCGGCCGGCCCCCCTCCGGAGAACGTCGCCGGGCTCGATCCACTCCCTGCGCAGACCTCTCTCACCGTGCGCCAGGACGCGGAGCCTGCAGAGGCGAACACCCCCGGCACACGTCGAGCACGATGGCAATGGCCGCTGTCCCCCAAACCACCAGTCGTCCGCCCCTTCGACGCGCCTCCTCAACCATGGCTCGCCGGGCACCGTGGCGTCGACCTCCTCTCCACCAGAGGTTCCGCAGTCCGTGCTCCCGCAACCGGGATCGTGGCCTTCCGAGGCTCTGTCGCCGGGCGACCGGTGCTGTCGATCGATCATCCCGGCGGGCTCAGATCCACTTACGAGCCGGTTTCCTCGTCGCTCACCCCCGGCACCCCGGTCGCTGCCGGTCAGGTGATCGGACAGATCGACGTCGATGCCTCGCACTGCGCCCCGCAGACCTGTCTGCACTGGGGGCTGCGTCGAGGTGAAACCTATCTCGACCCGCTCCGTATGATCCGGCTCGCACCCATCGTGCTACGCCCCACCACCGGTTGAGACCCCGACCTGAGCCGGCAGAATCCTCTCTCACGGATCCTGACCGGTCACCGGCCACGGATAACGTACGCAACCGTCCAGACCCAAGGTCTGCTGCAACATCACCGGAGCCGGCGATCCCGGGGCGGAACAAGGCTCGTGCCCGTGCCCCAGAGCGTGACCGACCTCGTGGTTGATCAGATAGATGCGGTAGTGGAGCAGGTCGTCCGGATAGCTGGGGGCACCTTGCCTCCACCGACGGGCGTTCAAGGCGACCCGGTCGCCGTTTCGGCAACTGACCTGCCCCTCGGTCCGCAGAGGAGCACACATCCGATCCACGGTGGACGGACTCGCCAGGGTGATCCTTACCTGCGGACGTTCCCCGGAGCGCAACTGCTCAGGTCCCAGGCTCACGAAGTGGACACTGTCCTGTGGTTCCCACCCCCGATGGTCGGTCAACACCTCCCGAACCAGTGTGCTGAACCCGTCGGCGTCCGCATCGGCGCCTTCCTCGACCTCCACCGAATAGCTCACCCTGCGCCCGACGCGGGGGCTGTCCTCTCCCGGCACGGACAACACCCGCAGATTACCGCTACCCGTGCTGGGCACCGGAGACGGACCCGAAGTCGTCGACGATGTCAGAGAACCCGCCTGGGTACCTTCCCGATCAGAAAGTCCTTCGGGGAAGAAGATCGGCCCGATCACGGCGGACAGAGTCAGCCCGACCGCGGCCCAGGACAGTCCCCGAGCAGGCGAGAGATGCCGGAGCTCTGCTCTCGATGCTATCGACGGGTCCTCCCTCGACCGTTCACGCTCGCGGATGGGCTTGCTCATACGAGCTCCTCAACCGTTCAGCGGAGACATGGGTGTAGATCTGGGTGGTGCCGAGGCTCGCGTGTCCCAGCAGTTCCTGAACCGTTCGGAGATCTGCGCCCCCCTCCAAGAGGTGGGTCGCTGCGCTGTGCCGCAAACCGTGCGGGCTCATATCAGGGGCTTCCGGCACGTGTGCGATCACCTCGTGCACCACCCGACGCACTTCGCGTGGGTTGACCCGCCTACCTCGACGTCCGAGGAAGAGCGCCGGCCCCGATCCTGCGGTGACCAGCGGAGTTCGCCCCCGGTCCACCCACAGACGGAGAGCACGGGCTGCCGGGATACCGAAGGGCACGATCCGTTCTCGGTTCCCCTTGCCGATGACCCTGGCGACACACTGATCGATGTCGATGTCGTCCACGTCGAGCAGGACGAGTTCCCCCACCCGGATGCCTGAGGCGTACAGGAGCTCCAGCATCGCCCGGTCCCGTATATGGACGGGATCCTCGTCGTCGGCGACCACCTCGGCCACGTTCATGACATCTGTGGCCTCCTGGACCTTGAGCACCCCCGGGAGGATCCGCCGCCGTGGAGGTGAGGCGAGCCTCTCGGAGGGGTCACCGGGGATCAGTTCCTGTTTGGCGGCCCAGTTGAAGAAAGCCCTCGCCGCGGCGGCACGCCGGGCGAGGGTTCCTCGAGCTGCCCCGGAGCCTGCCTGATCTGCCAACCAGGACCGCAGGTCGACCAGCTGGAACTGTCCCGGCCCGGTCAGTCCGTGTCTCCGACCGTAGTCCGCCAGATGCCGAAGGTCACCGAGATAAGCCCGCACTGTGTGTGGTGAAGCATTGCGCGCATGGCGTAGATATCTGCGGTACTCCTCGGTCGGGTGTTCCCAGGCATCTGTCGTCACAGGTCTCAAAATTCCTGAAGGACGGTCTCTCAAGCAAGTTCCCCCGCCGAGAGCCCTCCGACGGGCCCCGAGTAGACAGTGCGGATTCATGCCTGCAGGGCCAGTCAAAAAGCTTCTGCCGATCGACCTCGTCAGGTCCGCCGCCATCCCCAGGGGTCCTGGGTAGCCAGTCCCTCCAAAGAGAGCCGCCCCAATGCCGAACGCACCTCGCTCGGTGAGAGACCACCTTCCCCGGTCAAAGCGGCCAGGCCGAGACTCCGACGTGGAGAAAGCGCATCGAGCACTCGCCTGGACAATTCGTCCAGGCCGTCTCCCGGACGGTCCGGTGCTCTGCGTTCCGGAGCCAGATCGACACCGATCTGGCCGACTTCCTCGGCCACCTCGGCGGCGTCAGTGACCAAGGTCGCCATCCCCGAACGCACCATCTCATGACAACCGGCCGAGGCCATCGAGGTGACCGGTCCTGGAACAGCCATCACCGGACGATGCAGGGAGGAAGCCGTCCCTGCGGTGTTCCGTGACCCCGACCGCAGACCTGCTTCCACGACCACGGTGCCCGCTGCCATGGCTGCGATAATCCTGTTCCGCAACAGAAAACGCTGCCTCATCGGAGCAGCGCCCGGTGGCGTCTCGCTGATCACCGCACCGGACCGTGCGATCTCACCGATCAATCCGGTGTGCATCGCCGGATAGGGTCGGTCCACGCCCCCTGCCAGCACCGCGATGGTCGACCCGCCCACGGCGAGTGTGCCCCGATGGGCCGCGGCGTCGATCCCGCAGGCCGCTCCACTGACGATGGCGAAACCCCGCTCGGCCAGCCCTGCCGACAGCTCCGCAGCGTGGTTCTCCCCATAGGATGTGGAGGCCCGGGCCCCGACGACGGCCACACTGCGTCGACAGACCTCTCGAAGGTGAAGAGGGCCTCTGACCCACAGGATGTACGGTGGCCGTTCCAGGTCGTTCAAACCCTGAGGCCATTCGGGGTCGTCCGGGATGACGACGCGCCCGCCGAGTTGACCGATGCGCCCCAGGTCGGCGTCGAGATCGAGAGTGGACAGCCGCGCGGAGAAACGACCGTCCTCAGCTCCCTCCGGTAGCGAGGGCAACATGCGCAGCGCGGCGAAGGCACCATAGCTGGAGATCAGGCGATGGGCTTTGGCATCACCGGGCTCGGCGATCCGCGCCCACGCCGCCCGCGCTTCCCTCTCGTCGCCTGGTCTGCGTCCCCAGTTCTGCGGCCAGGCCGGCCAGGGGTCGCCATCCGGGCCGGCCGGGGGCAGGCCGGGCAGCGCCTCGGCGGGAAGGTCCAGAGGCAGGGAGATGCCGTTCATCCGTGTGCTCCTGCGTGTGCGCGTAAGGTCAGGGCGATACCGATGTCGGTCCGGGTCGGGGTGCCACCGCCGGCGAGGTCGCGGACAGTCTGGGCCAGCCGAAGCACCCGGTCGTAACCTCGCAGGGTGAGTTGGCCCCGTTCCAGGGCCCGGTCGAGATCGAGGCGAACTGTGGTTGGAACGGCGTGCACTCCTTGCCGGAGTTCGTGTCCGGGGACCTGGGCGTTGAGCGACCAGGGGCGTCCTGCGTAGCGTTCCTGTTGGATCGTCCTGGCCGCACTGACTCGCTCGGCGACAGCCGCGCTGTCCTCCCCTCCTGCGCCGCTGAGCATGGCCCTGTTGACCGCGGGAACCTGCACCTGGAGGTCGACTCTGTCCAACAGCGGTCCGACCAGACGTCCCAGGTAGTCGCGACGGGCGCGTGGGGTGCACGTGCACTCGTGACCTTTGCCGTGCCCGCGGCCGCAGGGGCAGGGATTCGCGGCAAGGACGAGCTGAAAACGTGCAGGATAGCGAACTGAGGCCCGGGAGCGCGCCACGACGACGGTCCCCGACTCCAACGGTTGGCGCAGAGATTGAAGAACGTGAGGACGGAATTCAGGCGCTTCGTCGAGGAAGAGCACCCCGTGGTGCGCCTGGGAGATCAATCCGGGTCTGGCCGCGCCGCTTCCTCCGCCGATCATCGCGGCCATCGAGGCACCGTGGTGAGGTGCGACGAAAGGAGCATGTCGGACGAGTACTCCTGCGGGGAGTGTCCCGAGAACGGAATGGATCGCTGTGCTCTCCAGCCCTTGTTCCTGAGTCAACGGCGGAAGGATAGAGGGAAGCCGTTCGGCAAGCATGGTCTTACCCGACCCCGGCGGTCCGAGCATGAACATGTGATGTCCGCCCGCCGCCGCGATCTCCAGCGCGAATCTCGCTTCGTCCTGACCGAGCACCTCTGCCAGGTCCGGCCTTTCACGCTCCAACGAGGGGTGCGCAGGAGAGGCCGCGCCGAGAAGTTCGGCCGGGTCCGGGTGTTCCGGCACCGGAAGTCCTCGCTCACGGGCCCCGTGCAGAGCTGACAGTTGGGAGAGGGTGTGAACCGGCCAGATGGTGATGCCCGGGACCAGCTCGGCCTCGGCGGCATTGGCTGCAGGGACGACAGCTGCTTCGACCCCGGCCTGTGCTGCGGCGAGCACCAGGGGAAGCACACCGTGTACCGGGCGGATGGTTCCGTCCAGGCCTAACTCACCCAGGTGCATCACATCCGCCACTTGGGAGACGGGGAGACTACCGGTAGCGCTCAACGCCGCCACGGCAATGGCTAGGTCGAGACCGGACCCGTTCTTCGGCAAGGACGCCGGTGACAGGTTCACCACGATCTTGCGCGCCGGAAGGTCGAGACCGGAGTTGGCGGCTGCCGCTCTGATCCGGTCAGCTGCCTGCCGGCAGGCAGCGTCGGGTAGCCCCACGATCAGGAAGGTGGGAAGGCCGTTGCCCACATCGGCTTCGGCCTGTACCAATGCCCCGTCGACACCGTCCAGCACGGCACCCCGAGTGCGTCCCAGCGTCATGAGACCACACCGATGAGGTGGTCGATAGCTGGACGACCGCCCTGCGGTATCAGGATCCCGATCACGTCGATCCGCAGGCTCCTGGTCCCGCTGCTCTCCTCGGGGTGCGCCAGCAACCACCATCCGGCAAGTTTCCGCAGGCGCGCGACCTTCTTCCAGGTGACAGCTTCTGCTGGCGCGCCGTAAGCGAGGCTCCGACGGGTCTTCACCTCACAGATCACCAGGTCGTGTCCGTCCTGGGCGATGATGTCGATCTCGCCGTCAGGACAGCGCCAATTACGACCGAGGATCTTCAGGCCTTTGTCCTGCAAGTAGCGGACAGCTAGTTTTTCACCGTAGGCACCCAAGGCCACTCGTCGCCGGTCGGCAGACCTACGGGCTCCGGTCCCGGTACGGCCCAGGACCGGGGTACTTCCTCGACGGCATTCCTCGCCGTGCACACTCGTCATAGAGCCCAGGCTGAGGCTCCGGTCGTTCCGGAACTCACCTGTCGGCGGTCAGCTGTGGAAGAAGGGGGTCGAAGGCCAGGGTTGTGGATCGTGCCGCCGCAGCAGCGCTGTGCCTGCGTTGCGGTCAACGTCCGAAGGTGTCGCCCTCAGGAACCTCGAGATCTGACTTGGCCAGCTCTTCGATGTTGATGTCCTTGAAGGTCACCACGCGTACGTTCTTGACGAAACGCGCCGGACGATAGACGTCCCATACCCACGCATCGGACATCTGGACGTCGAAGAACACTTCCCCGCCCTCGCTGCGTACTTTCACATCCACCGAATTACACAGGTAGAACCGCCGCTCCGTCTCTACGACATGGCTGAACAACCCGACGACATCGCGGTATTCGCGATAGAGCTGGAGCTCCATCTCGGTCTCGTACTTTTCGAGATCTTCAGCGCCCATCAACTGCCACCTCCACGTTCCCATCATGTCCCATACCGGACGGCAGGTCGGTCATCGCCTCCCCGGCGACGCCGTGTCTCGTCGTGGGAGAGACGAATTCCCTGGAAACAACCTGAGATTCCATAGCCCCGTCGAGATTCCACGACCTGCGGTGCCATTCAGACGGGCCTTTCCCCCGCAAAGCCTCCAGATGAGCTGCGGAGCCGTATCCCTTGTTGCCCTCCCAGCCGTACCCGGGATACCTCTCGGCCTCGACGACCATCATCGCGTCACGTTCCACCTTGGCGAGCACACTTGCCGCTGCCACCGACGAGCAGGTCATGTCAGCCTTGACCCTCGTCTGCACCGGCGGCTGGGGCCCCGCCTCGTCGGTCATTCCCAGCAGCCCTACCGTAGCCGGGTCCGTAAACCAGTCATATTTTCCGTCCAAGATGATCAGGTCGGGTCGGATCCCGCAGTTTTCGACAGCCCGTCGCCCGGCCAGCCGGAGAGCGCCGGTGATCCCCAGCGCATCGATCTCCTCCGGGAAGGCGTGACCAACCCCCCATCCCGCGGCCCATCGCCTGATCGGATCGACCAAGGATTCCCGGGCGGCGGCGGTGAGCAGCTTCGAATCCCGTACGCCGGAAGGCGCGGATCCTTCCGAAGGTCCGAGACACACCACGCCGACGGATACCGGACCGGCCAAGGCGCCCCGCCCGACCTCGTCCATCCCGGCGATCATCCGGTAACCCTGACGTTGCAGTGCCCGCTCCAGACGCAGATTCGGCGCAGCGCGCGAAGCGCTGTGTCTCCGTCGTGTCCGCGGGCGGACTGGTAATGCCTCACCGGGCTCTCCTGCGTCGACCGGATCCGACATCGCTACTTCTTCCCCTTCGGTTCAGGCACTTTGGCAAAGGTCTGTGGATCCGCTCCCAGCCCGGTGACCCTCCCCAACGGCCAGACCACGGCGAAGGCCCTCCCCACCACCTTGTCCATGGGAACGCTGCCATACAGCCCCGTGTGATTCTTCGCCTGGCCCCCGGACGGAGCGGTCCGTGGGAGACCCGGCGCACCGGAAGTGCCAGGCTCGATGTCGTTGTACCGACTGTCCCGCGAATTCGAACGATGGTCGCCCAGCACCCAGATCTTCCCTTCAGGAACCGTGATGTCGAAGGGGATCTCACTGGCCTTGTCACCGGGGAACAGATAGGGCTCGTCGATCTCAACCCCGTTGATCTCGAGTTTCCCATTGGCCGAACAGCATTTCACCCGGTCTCCGGGCAAACCCACCACTCTTTTGATGAGATGGTTGTCTTCCTGGCTCGGCAGGATTCCTACCCAGGCCAGAGCGTCCTTGACCGTCTGGGAGGGACCTTCCTTCCGGGGTAACGTCGGCATCCCACTCAGCCACTGCCCCGGATCCTCGAAGACCACGACGTCTCCCCTGGCCAGGGAGAACGGGCCAGGCGCCAATTTACTGACCACGACGCGGTCGTCCCGGATAAGTGTGTCGTTCATCGAGTCGGAGGGAATCCAGAAGGGTTGCACCAAGAAGGTCTTGATCAGCGAGGAGATGACCACCGCCAGAACGACCACGATGAAGACCTCACGGAGAAGAGCCAGGATGCGTCCTGCGATGGTGCGTGGAACTTCACCGTCTTTTTCGTCCCCGCTGTTCGATACACCACCCGCTTGTTCGCGCATGTCTCTCCTGTCATAGCGTGACCGGTACCGAGGCACCGGACAGAATCGTGTCCTGCCCGGTGCCCCTGCAACCTTCGACGCTAGGAACCGACCGCCCCGATCCGGTTAAGCGGCCAGTATCGGAACATGACGGGACCGATCACGTCGTCCACGGCGACAGTACCCCCGCCGGGAGATCCGAGGTGTGCCCTCGAATCAGCCGACTGTGACCGGTGATCTCCCATGAGCCACAAACGACCTGGTGGCACGGTGATATCGAATTTCTGCTCGCTCGGCGGGTTGCCGGCATAAACGTACGGCTCGTTGATCGCTTTGCCGTTGACCGTGATCTTTCCGCCCGCATCACAGCAGACGATCCGGTCACCACCTACGCCGATGACCCGTTTGACGTAGACGCTACGCGGCTCATGCCCTTCGAGTTTGCCCAACAGCTTCTCGACAGGGCCGGACTCAGCTCCAGGTACCGGGCCGAATGTCGACTCACCGTCGAAGACCACGATGTCGCCGCGGGCGATCCCGCTTCCGCCACTCCATTTGCTGACGATGACCCGGTCACCGGGGTTCAAGGTCGACTCCATCGAGGAGGACGGGATGCCGTAGACCCCCAGGACGTAGACCCTGACCAGCAAAGTCAGCAGAAAGACGACAGCCACCACAAGCCAGAACGGGGGCTGCCACGTGAAAGTGGCTGGCCGTTCTGCTCGGGTGGCTGTCGTCTGTGTGTCGTTGTTCACAGCACCCCAGCGCTTCCGCGACGAGGGCGCCGGATCGTCTTCACGCACAAAGGGAAGATCTCCGCCGCTCAGCGGGCCGTGTTGTCGCGCTTCTCGCGGATCTTGGCGGCCTTGCCGCGCAGGTTCCGCAGGTAGTAGAGCTTGGCGCGACGGACGTCACCGCGGGTGACGACCTCGATCTTCTCCACGACCGGGGTGTGCACGGGGAAGGTACGTTCGACACCGACACCGAAGCTCACCTTACGGACGGTGTAGGTCTCGCCGATGCCTCCACCGTGGCGACGGATGACGACGCCCTGGAAGACCTGGACACGACTGCGCGTGCCTTCGATGACTCGTACGTGCACCTTGACGGTGTCACCCGCGCGGAAGGCCGGGATGTCATCGCGGAGGCTTGCTGCGTCGACTGCGTCGAGCTTGTGCATGGCGCATTCACTTTCTCGGTCGTGCCACGGGTCAGGCCGGGTCAATCATCGATGAACCGCGCTGGCCAGGGCCGCATGTGCCACACCGTTGACGGCGAGGGCTACACATCCCCCCGTGGTAGGGGCCGAGCATAATTCCAGACGCGACTTACCATTGTGCCAGAGCCGACAGCTCGTACCGAAATCCTTAGCCAGACAGATCCTCTGAGTCACCATCGGGCCGAAGACCATGACCGGAGTCACGGTAGTCGGCGTTCCATCTCCAAGGTCCCCGGGATGCGCGGCGTCCCAGGACACAGCCGGAACCCGGCTTTCTTGTACATCCGCTGGTTACGTCCGCTCAACGAACCTGTTGTCAGCCAGGCGCGGACAGCTCGTCCATCTGCCTGCTCGAGACAGTGTCGGAGGAGAGCCCGCCCCAGACCACGCCCGGTCAGATCAGGCGCGACCATCAGACGACCTATCTCCCAGGTCCTCAACTCGCCCGCTGCATCACGGGGCCCCTGGACGAGTCGCCCCCGGACGGAGCCCACGAGGCGGCCGGAAATCGGCTCGCGCAGAGTCCACGTCCGCCAATCCGACTCCGGCATGAGCGATTCCCGGATCGTATCCAGAGTCTCCGTCAGAGGCGGGATGGACAGGTTGCCGTTGATCTGAGCCTCGGTCACCCAGCAGGACCTGGTGAGAGTGAACAGCTCGCCTGCGTCCCCGGGGGTGGTCACGGACAGCGGAAGATCCTGTTCTCCACACAGGACCGCCGCACCCGGCAGCAGGTCTGGACGCCGCTGGGCTGTACGGACGAGACGCTGCTCGTGTCTCCATCGGGCGATCCGTCCGTGGTCACCGGAGAGCAACACCTGCGGGACCTCACGATCGCGCCAGATCGCAGGTTTGGTATAGACCGGATATTCGAGCAAACCCCCGGTATGCGACTCCTCCGCCAAGGACTCCTCGTTACCGATCACGCCGGGAAGCAACCTGGCCACCGCCTCGATGACCGCGAGGGCGGCCACTTCACCCCCGTTGAGGACGTAGTCACCCAAAGAAACGATGCGCACCCGGCTCTCGCCCAGACGTTCCTGCGCATAGGAGTAGACCCGTTCGTCGATGCCCTCGTAGCGGCCGCAGGCGAACATCAGCCACGGTTCGCGAGCTAGTTCGTAGGCCGAGGCCTGGGTCAGGGGAAGACCTCCCGGGCCGGGCACCACGAGGAGCGGACCTGCTGACGGACGATCTTGCTCAGAGCCGTCGAGCAGGCGGTCCAGCAGTTCACCCCAGGGCTCAGGTTTCATCACCATGCCTGCACCCCCGCCGTAGGGGCTGTCGTCGACAGTCCGGTGTCGATCATGGGTGTAAGCCCGCAGGTCGTGTACCCGAACATCGAGCAACCCGTCGGCCCGAGCCTTGCCGATGAGAGAGAGATCCAGCGGGCTCAGATAAGCGGGGAAGATGGTGGCGATATCGATACGCATACTTTCGATCACCTCGCCCCGTCGAGGTCGAACAGTCCGTCCGGTGCATCGATCACGACACGCTCGTTTGCCAGATCGACGATCGGCACCAATGCCTCGACGAAGGGGACGGACCCGGTGCGGCCGTCGTCCAGACGCACGGACAACCGATCCTGTGCCGCGCCGATGGACAGCCCGGTGACCTGCCCGAGGCGTTCCCCGGAAAGGGAGAACACGCTCAGACCGATGAGCTCGCTCTCGTACCAACCTTCGCCGTCGCTCTCCTCCGCCGGGAGGACAAGGCGCCCACCGCGCAAAGCTTCCGCGGCGGTACGGTCGGGATGGCCCTCGAAACCCAACAGCCATATCCCGTTGTGCACCCTGGCCGTCGACAAGACGAGCTCTTCTGTGTCAGGAAGACCTTCCACAACGAAGACTGCCCCTGGGGAGAATCTGTTCTCCGGATCGTCGGTATGGATCTGAACGGTGACCTCGCCACGCAGGCCATGTGCTTTACCGATCCGGGCCACCACGGTGTCCACGATTTACTCCTCGTGCGAGATAGAGATGTCTGTGTGTACTTCACACGGGCATCGGCTTTGTCGACAGCTCGATGAAGCGGGCAGACCACAGGGGCACGACGCCCATGGCATCGTGCCCCTGCGATAGAGACAGTTGACCGGGATGCTCAGCGCATCCGATCGGTGTCGACGATGTCCACCCGGACAGGGCGCCCTCCGGCCAGTGCCGTCATCACCGTGCGCAAGGCGCTGGCGGTGCGACCGGAACGGCCGATGACACGACCCAGGTCGTCGGGGTGCACCCGCACCTCGAGGACCTCGCCACGTCGCAGCTCACGATGCCTGACGACGACGTCCTCGTCGTGCTCGACGATGCCTTTGACGAGATGCTCGAGGGCTTCCTCGAGCACGATCAGGCCTCGCTCTTCTCGTCGGCCTCCGCCGCAGCTTCCTCGGTGGGAGCCTCAGCAGCGGCCTCCTCGGACTTCTCCGCCTTGGCGGCCTTCTTCTTGGCCGTCGTGGGGCCGTTCTTCTCGTACTCCTCGTCGGCCTTGCCCGCCGCAGCCATGGCTGCTTCGTACAGGTCCTTCTTGGAGGGCTTGACCGGCTGAGGCTTGAGAGTGCCCTCGGCACCTTCCTCACCCTTGAACTTCTGCCAGTCGCCGGTGATCTTCAACAGGGCCTGCACCTGCTCGGTGGGCTGGGCGCCCACTCCCAGCCAGTACTGCACACGATCGGAGTTGATCTCGATGACCGACGGCTCGGCGGTGGGGTGGTACTTGCCGATCTCCTCAATCGCACGTCCGTCCCGCTTGGTGCGGGAGTCCATGACGACGACGCGGTAGAACGGTGCACGGATCTTGCCCATGCGCTTCAAACGAATTTTGACGGCCACGAGTGTGGTCTCTCCTTGTTCTGTGAGTGAGCACGGCGAGACCGGCGAGGGAATAGGCCGGGGTACCGGTACTCGGTGTGTAGGCGTCCAGCCCGCGCGAGTCTGGCTCGGACAGACGGGTACGGATGCCATTCTGCCAGATCTGTGGGCCTGCATCGGTGAAGATCCACCGCCCAACCCCTACCCACCTGTGTCGAACACTCACATCTGCACCCTCCGAGTCGACTTGCACAACACGGGATTCACCCACCGCCCCACCGCCCCACCCGGAGAAGAACCGTGTCAGCTGCCGCACCCGTCCCTGTTCCCCGCGACCACGAGATCACCTTCGGGGACGACGAACTCATCGTCAGCAAAACCGACTTGAAAGGCATCATCACCTACGCCAACGACGTCTTCGTCCGGATCAGCGGATACCGCGAGGAGGAGTTGATCGGCGCACCCCACAACATCGTGCGACATCCGGACTGTCCTGCAGGGGTGTTCAAGCTGCTCTGGGACACCATCTCGCAAGGAAAAGAGATCTTCGCCTATGTGAAGAACCGATCCAGGGACGGGGGGCACTACTGGGTGCTCGCCCACGTCACCCCGACCCACGACCGTGCAGGCACGACCGTCGGATACCACTCCAGCCGACGATGCCCGGAACGAGCCGCGATCGACGAAGTCGAAGAGCTCTACGCCCTGATGCGCGCTGAAGAGAACCGACACACCAATCGCCGAGAGGCCGCCACGGCAGGGTTGGGTCTAGTCGCTCGAGCGCTGGCCGACAGAGGTGTCACCTACGACGAATACGTATGGGATCTGATCCACCGGACCACTCCTGCGCACCGCAGGGCCGCATGATGAAGCGGACGGACGGGGCCGCCCCTGAGAACACGACGCTGACCCTCACCGAAGCGGTGGAAAGCATCGGCCGAGTGATGTACCGAATCGCCGAAGGAGACCTCGACGCCCGGGTCGTCCTCCTGGACGCCCCCGAACCGGCAGTCCGCCTCGGGCACCATGTCAACACAGCGCTCGACCTCCTGGAGGCCTACACCCGCGAGACCCAGGCCTGCCTACGTGCCTCCGCGGAAGGCCGCTTCTACCGGGTGGTGCTGCTACGAGGTATGCCCGGGCAGTTCAGGGAGGGCGCCAAGGCCATCAACGCGGCCCGGGAGTCCATGCTCGCCCACGACACACAGCTGACCCGGCGCGACCACGAACGCACCGAGGTCGCCGAGGAGGTCGCTGCCGTCTCAGGCCGTCTGAGCGGTGCGGCTCTGGAACTGGGGGAAGCTGCAGAGGCGCTGTCCCACACGACCAAAGGTGCTGTTGACGCCGCGGAACAGGCCAGGTCCACCGTCGAGGAACTCGAACGTGCGAGCACCGAGATCGAAACCGCGGTACGACTCATCTCCTCCGTCGCCTCCCAGACCCGGCTCCTGGCGTTGAATGCCACCATCGAAGCCGCCCGGGCCGGTGACTCAGGGCGCGGTTTCGCGGTAGTAGCCGGAGAAGTGAAGAATCTCGCGAACGAGACCACCCAGTCCTCCGACGGGATCAGCGCTCAGGTCCGGGCCGCTCAGGAAGCCGCGGAAGAAGCCGCCTCCGCCATCGCGGCCATCGGATCCGCCATCGACGAGATCGATCGCCAGATCCAGGGGATCACCAACCGTATCGGTGGCTCGCAAGGGCTGATGCCGATGTCGACGGCATTGTCCGACCAGGTGCACCGGCTCACCGGACCAGCCCACCGAACTGACTGAAGCGCCAGGAGCTGTTCGAGACCGCAACGAACTGCCAGTTCGGGCATATCGCCCCTTCGACTTGGTCTTCCCTCCTGCCGCCCCCAGCTGACGCCGAGCACGGATATCCGTGATCCCCTCGTCTCAGGCAAGCCGAGAGTCCGGCCCATTCCGGTCGGAAGCGAAGCAGCGTACTGCCTGCGACCCGCAGGCTCTCGCACGCAGAGCCACCGAGACCGTCCCGATCGGCCCACCCCGAACGAGCAGGTCGGCCCATTCCGTTGCGGAGAGCACGAACGGGGAGCAGCAGGTGGACAAGTCCTCCACCATCTGCCGGGTCACAACGCAATCCTCCAGAATGACGGCATCTGCCGCCCGCAGCATCTGGACAGCGGCCTGCGAACCGAGTGTCTCAGCCTGCGCCGCGGAGAGCACCACGGCGCTCAGCTCGTCCGCCAACTGCGCGGCCGTTGTCACTCCGGTCGGCTTGTCGAGAGCCCCGGCAGGAAGCACAACGGTCGTCCTCCGTCGCGTCACAGGCGCATAGGGACGGGCAGGCCATTCCGACGAGACGACCCCGTAGTTCAGATGGTCCCGCCATGCGTGACGCCCGGTCTCGTCCGGAAGCCACAGATATTCCGGCCATTCCCCCCGCAAACGGAACCCCAGGGAGCGGAGAAGACCTGCCGAACGCACATTTCCTGGCTGCACTGAGGCCTCCACCCGGTGTAGGCCCATGCCGATCGGTTCCGGCGCGAAAGCCAGGTCGACCACGAGTCGCAGACCTTCGGCGAACAGCCCACGGCCAGCGTAAGGATCGTACGCGTCATAACCCATCGCCGCAGCGAGTGCGCGTCCTCGCACCACATTGGTCACGTTGATCCGGCCGACGATGTCATGGTCACCTTCGGGCTCGGAAGCATGGACGATGAAGGTGCGATGGGAAGCGGACTGCCAACGCAGATGCCGTGACAGGTCGTGCGGGTCGACGGGATTCCACCGGGACAGCCTGGCTCGGGAGCCTTCGACGGCGATGCGATAGGGCACGATGTCCGCTGCGGTCACAGTGGCGACGTGGACCCGTTCCCCTTGGGCGCTCATCGCCCGGCCGAGGACATTCTCCTCAGTGGCCGGTTGCGGAATTCGGCTCTCGGGATTCTTTTCACGAAAGGCACGATCCATGGGAAAAGTCACCGGACGAGTCGGCCACGTAGCACGGTCCGATGAGGACGGCCGAGGATGCGTAGGTCGGTACGTGGGTCGTCGAGAAAGACGAGGAAATCGGCTTCGGCGCCCTCTTCGAGTCCGGGTCGGCCGAGCCACTCCCGGGCGTGCCATGTCGCCGCTGCCAGGGCTCCGTCGACACCCATCCGGGTTCGAGACAGTTCGAGGACCTCGTGGGCGACCAGTCCATGAGGGATCTGTCCGCCGGCATCGGTGCCGCAGTATATGGGGACACCTGCTTCGTGAGCAGCGCTGACCGTCTCGTAGCGGCGACGGTGGAGATCGAGCATATGTGCCGCGTAACTGGGGAAACGACGGCGCCCGGCAGCGGCGAAGTCAGGGAAGTTAAGGATATTCACCAGGGTCGGAACGATGGCGATCCGCTGTGCGGCGAAGGTGTCGATCGTCTCGGGAACCAGCCCGGTGGCATGTTCGATGCAGTCGACGCCGGCGACGGCGAAATCGACGAGCGATTGTTCACCGAAGCAGTGCGCGGTGACACGAGCACCTTCTTCGTGAGCTGCTGCGACAGCTTGGGAGAGCACCTCGACCGGCCAGCAGATCCCTAGGTCGCCGCGTTCGCGGTCGATCCAGTCCCCGATCAATTTCACCCATCCGTCACCGGATCGAGCTTCCTGGCGCACATAGTCGACGAGCAGATCCGGTTCGATCTCATGGGCGAAGTTCGGGATGTACCGCCGGGTCCGGGCGATATGGCGCCCGGCGCGGATGATCCGGGGAAGATCTTCACGTTCTTGAAGCCATCGGGTGTCAGCCGGCGATCCGGCGTCCCGGACAAGGAGCACCCCGGCGTCGCGTTCGGCCAGCGCATGAGCTTCGGCACGATGCGGATCGACTGCACCGTGTTGCTCCAGACCGATGTGGCAGTGGGCGTCGACCATTCCGGGATAGACATGCCCACGAACGGTCTCGACGTCGACCGTCGAGCTCGGGGGGGCATAGCTGACCCGGCCGTCGACGACCCAGATGTCATCGCGGATCTCGTCGGCGCTGACATGGATCTGACCTGAGACGTGCAGCACGGGAGCGCTCATAGGCCTGAACCTATCGCGGCTCCCGTGCCGTGACGTGGACGACTCTTCGTCGATCAGCCTTTGAGGAACTTGTCGAAGCCTTTGGGCAAGGACGCCGGATCGAGGCCAGCAGTATTCCCAGCCTGCGGGGCCACTCCCTGTGATGGCCCCACGCCGAGAGCTTTCCCCTGATCGGCAAGGTCTTCGGGAAGTGCTCCGGGCCCGCCGAAGGCATTCTGCAGAGCGGTTTCCCGTGCTTGAGCCTGGCGCTCGGCCATGGCTTTCTCCTGCGCGGCACGCTTGGCCGGGTTCCCGGACTTGCCTTTCTTCTTGGGCTGTTTCTTCCGGGCGGATCCTCCCCCGATGCCGGGCATGCCTGGCATCCCGGGGATCCCACCCCCTCGGCGGAGTTGACGCATCATCTTCTGCGCTTCACCGAAGCGCTCCAGCAGCTGGTTGACCTCGGTCACCGACACGCCAGAGCCTTTGGCGATACGAGCCCGACGCGATCCGTTGATCTGTTTGGGGTGTGTGCGTTCGAAGGGGGTCATGGAACGCACCATGGCCTCGACCCGGTCGAATTCACGCTCATCGAGCGCATTGAGCTGGTCGCGCATCTGGTTCATCCCGGGCATCATGCCCAAGAGCTGCTTCAACGAGCCCATTTTCTTGATCGCCGACATCTGCTGCAGGAAGTCGTCGAAGGTGAAGTCCTCGTCCGTGAGGAACTTCCTGGCCATCTCGTCCTGCTGACGCTGGTCGAAAGCCCGCTGAGCTTGTTCGATCAGGGTCAGTACGTCACCCATGTCGAGGATGCGACTGGCCATCCGGTCAGGGTGGAAGACCTCGAAGTCCTTGGTCTGCTCCCCGACGGAGGCGAACATGATGGGCCGGCCGGTGACCCCGGCAACAGAGAGTGCGGCGCCGCCTCGGGCGTCACCGTCCAGTTTGGACAGCACGACACCGGTGAAGTCGAGAGTGTCGAGGAAGGCTGTGGCCGTGTCGACCGCAGCCTGGCCGATCATCGCGTCGATGACGAAGAGGATCTCATCGGGGCGGACCGCGTTCTTGATGTCGGCGGCCTGGGCCATCAGCTCTTCGTCGATGGCCAGACGTCCGGCGGTGTCCACGATGACCACGTCGTGCTGATCTCGCCGAGCCTGCTCGACACCATCGCGCGCGACCTGCACCGGGTCGCCAAATCCGCGTGTCCCCGATCCTGTTTCGATGGCAGCGTCATTGCCTGCGACATTGCCCTTCTCCGGCGCGTAGACCGGCACGCCGGCCCGTTCTCCGACGACCTGGAGCTGGGTGACCGCATTCGGACGCTGCAGGTCGGCGGCCACCAGCAGCGGTGTGTGCCCCTGGCTCTTCAACCAGTATCCGAGTTTCCCGGCCAGGGTGGTCTTACCCGCTCCTTGAAGACCGACCAACATGATCACCGTGGGCGGGTTCTTCGCGAGGTTGAGATTGCGGGTCTGTCCACCCAGGACAGAGACCAGCTCCTCATGGACGATCTTGACGACCTGCTGACCCGGGTTGAGCGCTTCGTGCACCTCACTGCCCAGCGCACGTTCACGCACCTGCCCCGTGAACTGCCGCACGACAGGTAGGGCGACATCGGCGTCCAGGAGGGCGACCCGGATGTCACGGATGGTCGCATTCAGGTCGCGCTCGGTGACACGGCCCTTGCTGCGCAGGTTCTTGAAGGTCGCGGCGAGGCGATCTGACAGGCTGTTGAACACCTGCCAAGGCTAACGAATCGGGGGGCTCTCGTGTGCGTCCGCCCGGATCGCGTCGACAGGGCGGCGTCCAGGCCCGCGAAGGAGTACATCCGCATGGTTCCGACATGATCGGATCCGACGACATGGCAGCGGTGCCCACCTGGTCATCATCGGTGGGCACCGCTGATCGGACGCATTTCGAGAAGCCGGAGCCACTTGAAGGGCCCCACCCGTGGTCCTATTTGGTCAACGACGACAGGTTGGGATCATTGGCGTATTCCTCGGCAGCATTGGCCTTGGTGACGATGTGCGGGTCGAGCAGCTGCGCAGGCACGACCTTGGCCTTGTTGTCGTAGTCCTTCTCGTTGTTGATCGCCGGTTTCTGGCCCTTCTGCAACGCCTTGGCCATGTCGATGGCTGCCTTGACCAAGTTTCGGGTGTCCTTGTTGATCGTCGAGTACTGCTCGCCCTTCATGATCGACTGGACCGAGGCGACCTCTGAGTCCTGACCGGTGACCACCGGGATCGGCTTACCTGCAGAACGGGCCGAGGTGATGATGGCTCGCGCCAAGGTGTCATTCGGGGAGAGCACGCCGTCAAGTGTCTTGCCAGCGGCATAGGTACTGGTCAGGATGGTATCCATCCGACGCTGGGCGTTCTCGGCCTTCCACCCTTCGGTGGTGGCCTGCTTGAAGTCCTTCTGCCCGGAGCCGACGACCACGGAGCCTTTCTCGATCTCCGGTTTCAGGACGTCCATGGCCCCGTCGAAAAAGACCTGGCTGTTGGCGTCGTCGGGAGACCCGGCGAAGAGCTCGATCGTGTAGGGGCCCTCCGCCTTCTTGCTCTTCATCCCCTCCAGTAGCGCTTTGCCCTGCAACTGCCCGACCTTGCGGTTGTCGTAGGCCAGGTAGTAATCGACGTTGGGGGTCTCCTTCAGCAAACGGTCGTAGGCGACGACGACTGCTCCGGCATCCTTCGCTGCTTTGGCCTGGGTGCCGAGTTGGCTGCCGTCCTTCGCTCCGACAAAAATCACCTTTGCGCCGCGGGTCACCATTGCTTGGATCTGGTTCTGCTGATCAGCAACGGTGTTGGTGGCAGCCGCATATTGCACGTCAGCCTTGAACCCGGCTTCTTTCAACCCGTCCTCGAAGAGTTTTCCGGCGAGGACCCAGTTCTCACTGGTCTTGTCGGGCAGGGCGACGCCCACCATGGCGTCGGCCGGGAAGCCCTTGGCGGTTCCGCCACCGGCGGAGGACCCGGTCTCGCGGCTGGAGTTACCGCAGGCTGTCAGGGCCAGCAGCGCGGCGGCGCTCACAGCTGCGGCCTTGATCGCGATGGAACGCATGACTTCTCTTTTCTCGTGGTGAGTGTGGAGGAAGAGGCCCCGGTTAGGGCTGGGTCGCGTCGGCTCCGGTGGTGGGGGATACCCGTGGGACACCGTTGTCGTTGCGGGATTTCAGAAAATGTCCGATGATGCTGGGCTTGCCTTGTTTCTTGTTCCAGACGTCGATCGCTACGGCGAAGAGGAGAACCAGGCCCTTGATGATCTGGACCCGGTCGGATCCGATGCCCTCGAGCGCGAGCCCGGTGTTCAGGAAGGCCATGACGAGTCCGCCGACGATGGAACCGATGACGGTGCCGACGCCTCCGGTGACTGCGGCCCCACCGATGAAGACCGCAGCGATGGCGTCAAGTTCCCAGCTGTTCCCGTCCTGGGGCCCGGATGCCGTCGAGCGTGCGACGAAGATCATCCCGGCCAGTGCGGCGAGGACCGACATGTTCATCATGACGAAAAAGTTCGTCCGCTGTGTCTTCACCCCGGCCAGGGTCGCTGCGCGCAGGTTGCCACCGACGGCGTAGACATGGCGGCCGAAGACGGTGCGTCCGGTGACGAAGGAGTAGAGCAGGACGAGTGCGACGAGGACCAATCCGGAGACGGGGAAGGAGGTCCCAGGCCGACCGGAGGCGAAGAGCAGTGTCGCCGAGACGAGCACAGCAGACAGGAGCACGATCCGCAGCATGGTCACGATCATCGGCACCACAGTCGCCTTCATCTTGACCCGGATACGCCGGTCATGGAGTTCGTGCCAGACGACATAGGCCGTGGCCAGCAGACCGATGATCAACGTCGGTTCGTTGTAGGGGAGCCCGGTGTGCAGTTCGGGGAGGAACCCGGCACCGATGTATTGGAAATCCTCCGGGACGGGAACCGACTGGCTGTTCCCCACCCATTGATTGGCGCCTCGGAAGATCATCATTCCTGCGAGGGTCACGATGAATGCGGGGACGCCCCAGTAGGCAACCCAGTATCCCTGCCAGGCTCCCACGGCGGCGCCGATCAACAACCCGATGAGAAAGGCGACCCAGGAAGGCGTGCCGTTCTGCATGAGCTTGGCGACGATGATGCCGACGAAGGCTGCTACCGATCCGACCGACAGGTCGATATGCCCAGCGATGATGACCATCACCATACCGATGGCCAGGATGAGGATGTAGGAGTATTGACTGACCACGGATATGAGATTGTCCGGGGTCAACATCAACCCACCGGTCCGGAACTGGAAGAACACCAGGATCACGGCCAGCGCGAAGATCATACCGAATTGCCGCAGGTCTCCGCCTACGACCTTCCTGATCAATTCCATTGTCGTCTTTCTCCTCACGCCTTCACGGCCTGGGTCATGTGCTTCATCAGACGTTCCTGATCTGCTTCGGCCGCAGGCAGGCATGCCGTGATCGATCCTTCGAAGATGGTGTATATCCGATCGCAGAGACCAAGAAGTTCAGGAAGCTCGGAGGAGACCACGATGATTCCCTTTCCCTCCTGAGCCAGCTTGTTGATGATCGTGTAGATCTCATACTTGGCTCCGACGTCGATGCCCCGGGTGGGTTCGTCGAGGATCAACAGATCAGGGTCCGTGAACATCCATTTTCCGAGCACCACTTTTTGCTGGTTACCACCGGAGAGTTTGTCCACCCCCTCATCGACGGTAGGCGCTTTGATACGCAAGTCCTGACGAAATGTCTCGGCGGCACCTCGTTCGGCGAAGGCATCGACGACATTGATCGGTGCGATTTTGCGGAGTTTCGCCGCAACAGTCGATTTCTTGATGTCGTCGAGGAGATTCAGACCGAGGTTCTTACGGTCCTCACTCACGTAGGCAACGCCATGTTTGATCGCCTGACTGACGTTCTTCATCTCGATGGGCAGGCCTTCCTTGTAGACCTGGCCTCCCAACCAGACCCCGTAGGAACGCCCGAACAAGCTCATCACCAGTTCGGTCCGCCCCGACCCCATGAGCCCGGCGAATCCCACGATCTCTCCCCTGCGGACCGTGAAGTCGGAGTGCTTGCACACCAGACGTTCGGAGACGACCGGATGCTGCACCGTCCAGTCACGGACTTCGAAAAAGACGTCGCCGATCTGCGGGATCCGCTCGGGGAACCGACTCTCCAGGGATCGTCCCACCATTCCTCGGATGATCCGATCCTCGTTGACACCGCCAGCGTCGACATCCAAGGTCTCGATGCTGCGGCCGTCACGGATGATGGTGATGGAGTTCGAGATTTCTTCGATCTCGTTGAGTTTGTGGCTGATCATGATCGCGGTGATCCCCTTGGACCTCAGGTCGGAGATCAGTTCGAGCAGATGTTCGGAGTCGGTCTCGTTCAAAGCCGCGGTGGGCTCGTCGAGGATCAGTAGCCGGACATCCTTCGCCAAGGCTTTAGCGATCTCGACCAGCTGCTGTTTACCTACGCCGAGATCTTTGATCTTCGTGTCCGGATCCTCACGCAGACCGACACGGTCCATCAGGGCTTGTGCGCGCAAGTTCGCAGCGCGCCAGTCGATCGCGCCATAGGACGTGACTTCGTTACCCAGGAAAAGATTCTCAGTGATGGAGAGTTCTGGGATAAGGGCGAGTTCCTGGTGGATGATGACGATTCCGGCCGACTCCGAAGCCTTGATGTCCTTGAACCGGACCTCCTGGCCGTCGAGCAGAATCTGTCCTTCGTAGCTCCCATAGGGGTAGACACCGGAGAGCACTTTCATCAGGGTCGATTTCCCGGCACCATTTTCGCCGCAGATGGCATGGACTTCACCGCGGCGCACGATCAGCGACACTTCGTCCAGCGCCTTCACGCCTGGGAAGCGTTTGGTGATCTGCCGCATCTCGAGAATGTTCTCGTGCGCGCTTTCGCCCGTCATACCTCGTCGTACTCCCTCCGGGTTCTCCGGGCGGGAGACGCCGAGCGACCCTGCCCGTTGAAGAAGTGAACCCTGGCCAGCCCGTTGCGGTCAAGTCATGAACACATAACGGTTCTGCGGGCCAGTGCCCCCACTCCAGGGTCCCTCTTTGACAGCGCTTCGGAAAGCTTTCTTTGGAGCGACGGAAAAGACCGAGGGAGAAGTCGACTGAGCTCTACCAGATCCTCGGTTAAGGCCCTGGTCCGACCTTCGCCGATGTCGACAACAGCTGTCTGAAATATGAGAAAGTTCCTCCGCGAGGGTGCGCCCCCGTCAGTGACGACCGGTCAGCACCTCGAAGGGAGCAGCCATGTATTTTCCGATTCCTGCTGGAAAACCAGCGAGCACGCCCCCAAAACCTCTGCCCGCTCCCCCAACGACGAGAGCACCACCTCGGTACGAGCACTCACCGTCGGAGAAGCGAAACGCCGGATGCCCCGTCTGACCGGACCAAGCAGATCGCCTCCCAGCCCCACCAGAGAGCCCCCGATCACCACCACAGCCGGGTTCAGCACATTGACCATCATTCCCAGGACCTGCCCCAGCGCCATCCCTGCGTCCTCCGCGACCCGACCGGCTGCGGGATCTCCGGCCCGCACCGTCTCCACCAGCCGTGCGATCCCCGCGTCATGTTCCAGCACTCCGGCCTTGACCAGCGCCTCGACCATCACCGAGGTGGAAGCCACCGTCTCCAGACAGCCCCTATTCCCACACCTGCAGACCAGCCCGTGCTCGGCGACAGGAATGTGCCCGATCTCGCCGGTGATCCCCATCGCTCCCCGATACACCTGCCCGGAGAGCACAAGTCCAGCACCGATTCCCGTCCCCACTTTGACGTACAGCAGATGGCCGGCCTCGGCATAAGGACCCCACGTGATCTCCGCCAGGCCTCCCAAGTTGGCGTCATTATCCAGATACACGGGCCGCCGTAACACTTCCCGAAGCCGGTCGATCGGACGAAAATCCACCCAGGCGGGGAGGATCACCCCGTGTGCGATCTTCCCCGAACCGGCATCGATCGGCCCCGGGATCCCGACGCCGCAACCAACGACCTGCGACCGCTCGAGTCCTGCGCGTTCGAGCAGGATGGTGAGCACTCGATCGGCCAAGCCGATGCTGTCCTCCGCATGATGGTCCGCAGGAAGCCCCACGGCTTTCTCGGCTACGACCTCGCGATTCAGTGTGCAGAGCGCGATGCGCAGATGCCGACGGCCCATGTCGATACCGACAGCCACCTTGCACTGCGGGACACCCCCCAGCTCGACGAGCACTGCCCGCCGCCCCGACGATGTGGTCGGAGAGGTGGCGACCACGCCTTCGGAACGCAGCTTGGCCACCAGATTGGAGATCGTCGCCGGTGACAGTCCCGTGGATTTGCTCAAGGCCACCTGGGTCATCGGACCGCTCTCGGTCAGGCAGGCCAGCACCCGCCTGGTGTTCGCAGACCGCAGAGCACTCTGCGAACCCGCACCAGGAGTGCTGTCGGCGGAGCCGAGAAGACTGTCGGCCATGCCGACATAATCGTTGCCGAGGATATTGTAGTCAAGAAGTGAACACAGAAGTGCGTCGAGCAGACACTCTGAAAAGGGGGCTGAATCACGGACCCCTCAGGACTCCCCAGACATGAGAGTGGCCCCGGCCACCTCACCCGCGGCCGGGGCCTTACCCCTGTCTCCCACAGCTGAAACAGTATTCGCTGACCCTGGGAAACTCCTGTACTCGGCCTACCAATCCCCTGGCACCTAGGACCAACGTTTGGAAGAGGGAGCGTCCGGAGGCGCGGCATCATGCTCCAAGGGGCCCGACAATCTCCGACGCCGGCCCATCACCCGCCAGGCCAAAGCACCCGCCGCGATCACACCCGGGATCAGAGCGCATAGGACCCAGGCCTTCCAAGCCACCGGATCGCGGTCGTCGACCCCCGGGAGCTCACGAGACACCGGGACCGCCCTGCTGGCAACGATCACGGCGTCGCTGAGTGGCCAAGAGTCCGAGTTGTAGTGCTTCTTCTCGCCTTTCTCCGAGGACAAAACCTCGAAGAGTGCCGTCTCCCTAGAAATCTGGACAGCCAGTTCTTCATTTCCGTGAGCTCGAGCAGCAGCCATCGTCATCACCGTCGCGAGAGGAGAGACCCCCACGATCAACGGCCCGGAGTCAGCATCGCTGACTCCCCACCAACCACCTGGGAACTCGCATACCGCGACCAGGCCCAGCCGAGGACACAGAAACGTGTTCTCGAAAGCCACCCAGTCACGGCTCGAAGTAGCGGGGTCGATCGACGGCCAGAAGATCTGGATGATCGCCTGCGATGTCGCCCGAGGACCTTCGATGCTCCGCCCGGTGGCGTCGGTCACGTGCGGCAACAGTTTCGTCGAGGGGTCACGCAACGGTTCCAACCGAGGCACCCAAGTCGCCAATGCCTCCGTCACCCCGGGCACGCCCACAATCTCGTCCGCACGACGCAAAGCGCCGGCCACCACCACGCTGTCCACCGGCCGATAGACATTGGGATAGGAGGCCAGGAGCCCCGAGGGAGACATTGTCAAAGCGTTGACCAGCGGTGACGCCTTCTCCCGAACGACCTTGGCGTCGGCTTCCTCACCGGACAACCGAGCCACTTGGGTCGCCAGGAGCAGAGTCCACCCCTGGTAGAAAGCTCCGTTCTCCGGAAGAGCAGCCGCAACGTACCGCTGTTTGATCTCTTCATGCTCCACCCGGTAGAGATAAGCCCTCAGCAGCGGTAAACGCACCGCAGCCGGTCGACTCTCGTCATGCGCCGCAGCCATTCCGGTCAGGACCAGCTGGAGGAAAGCTCCGTCACGGTGCTTCTTCTGCATCCTGTCCGGTGCATCCGAGGACGTCTGGCCTTCCAGCCACGTCAGCTGCTGTCCCACGGCTGCAGAAACGTCGTGCCGGCCGAAGGCGACATGGGCGAGTCTCGCCGAGACGGCGAAGCTGCCGGTGAGCACCACGACAAGAATCAGTGTGACGAAGAGCGAGCCGACCTTCCTGGCGATTCTCGCCACCCCCGCCGGCGCCCCGATACGCGGAACCGCGCTGGCATCAGCCGTGACGACACCCCCGCTCTGGGGTGACTCTTTCATGTCCTGCACCACTTACCCACTGGCCGCGGACTCACCCGAGAATGGCATCGACGAAGGTCTCGGGATCGAACGGTGCGAGATCGTCCGGGCCTTCTCCCAGGCCGACGAGTTTCACCGGAACTCCGAGCTTGCGTTGGACACCGACGACGATCCCGCCCTTGGCTGTCCCGTCCAATTTCGTCAATACGATCCCGGTGACATCGACAGCTTCTCCGAAGACTTCGGCCTGCACCAACCCGTTCTGACCGGTAGTGGCATCCAGGACGAGCAAGACCTCGTCGATGGGGGAGATCTTCTCCACCACGCGTTTCACTTTGGCCAGCTCCGCCATCAGGTTCGCTTTGTTGTGCAGCCGACCGGCGGTATCCAGGAGGACCACATCTGCGTCGGTCTCGTTCGCCGACTTCACCGCGTCGAAAGCCACCGATGCCGGATCCGCCCCTTCACGGTCCGAACGCACCGTGCGGACACCGACCCGTTCCCCCCACGTCTGCAGCTGGTCGGCGGCCGCCGCGCGGAAGGTGTCAGCAGCACCCAGGACGACTTCGTGGTCCTGGGCCACCATGACTCTGGCCAGTTTCCCCACAGTGGTCGTCTTCCCGGTCCCGTTGACTCCGACGACGAGCACCACTGCGCTCCGGTCACCTTGTCTGGTGGAAGTCACCTCGCGGTCCATCGTCGGATCGACGATCCGGATCAGCTCCTCGCGGAGCCATCCACGAACAGTGGTCTCGTCGCGGACCCCCTCCACGAGCACCCGCTGTTTCAACGAGGAGATCAGTTCCTGGGTCGCTTCGACTCCCAGGTCCGACGCCAGAAGTGTGTCCTCGACGTCTTCCCAAGTGGTCTCGTCGATATGACCTCGCGACAGCAGGTTGAGAAGCCCTTGCCCGATACCGGAGTTGCTCCGGGACAGGCGGTCGCGCAGACGGTGCATCCGCCCGACCACGGCATCAGGGTGTTCCGCGGACGAGGGCGCGCCCGGCCCCGGGACGAGCGTCCCGGACGGCGATCTGGAACCCGCTTGATCTGCAAGGTCTTTCTCGGATGCGCGAGGCGACGCCTGCCGGTCCTCTTCCGGCCCGGGACGTCGCTGCCCTCGGAGCAGCGAGACCATGCCCACCAGAAGCGCGAGGACAAGCAGCGTTCCGGTGACGAGCAGAGCCCAGAAATCGGCAAGAAACTGTTCCACAGGCACATCCTGTCATCGTGACGACAACTAGGGCCGGTCGAACCACTGACTGGTCACGACGAGTTCTCGGTCGAGCCACCACTCAGAAGGTTGCTGATTCGTCAGAACGGGTGTCGACTCGGTCGGCCGGGTCAAGTTCTCCTCAGGCCCAGACCTGATGAGGTCAAGGACGACGAGAACCGACCCGGCCGAACCGAATCTGCGAAGCTCTCAGACCCGAGCGGCTTCGCCTTCCCGGTCCGTGACGCTCGCGGCCACGGCAGCCGACTGCCGACGAGCCAGGCGGCCCATCGCCTCCGAACGCTCTCGCGCCAGCGCGACCCGAGAACGGTTGCGCTCGGTAAGGATGTATCGCCCTTCCCGTCGTGCCTCCACGGTGACCGCCCCTACTACTAGACAGCCGATGACGAAAGTGACAAGAACGAAAAGAATCAGCGCGACCATGACTCAATTGTCTTAGGTCTCCCTGAACGGTTTGCATCCGGGGGGGCACCTGGCGGTCACTCCTTCATAACGATTGCCGAAGGACTCCCCTTCACCAGCAGATCTGATCGAATAACGGCACGAATAGGCATTATTCGTATTTTGTCAGCTCTGCGCCGTACGAACGTCGTCCACAGCCGTGTTCGAACCGGAAAGGCCTGGGACCTGAGCAAGGCCTCGGATCCGTTGTGAGACCACGGTGGTCACTCCATCACCCCGCATCGTCACACCGTACAGCGCATCGGCGACTTCCATCGTGCGTTTCTGATGGGTGATGACGATGAGCTGGCTGGAGTCCCGGAGCTCCTCGAAAAGCCCGATGAGCCGCCCCAGGTTGGTGTCGTCCAAGGCGGCCTCGACCTCATCCATGATGTAGAAGGGACTAGGCCTGGCCTTGAAGATCGACACCAGCAGCGCCACCGCCGTCAACGAGCGCTCTCCGCCGGAGAGCAGGGAGAGACGTTTGATCCTTTTTCCCGGCGGCCGTGCTTCCACCTCGATACCCGTCGTCAGTAGATCGTTCGGATCGGTAAGCACCAATTTTCCTTCTCCGCCGGGAAAGAGACGGGAAAAAACGCCTTCGAACTCCCTGGCCGTGTCGGCGAAAGCCTCGGCGAAAACCTTTTCCACCCGATCGTCCACCTCTTTCACGATCGCCAGCAGATCGCGCTTACCGCTCTTGAGATCCTCCAGCTGTTCGACCAGGAAACGGTGCCTTTCCTCGAGCGCCGCATACTCCTCCAGCGCGAGGGGGTTGATCTTCCCCAGCCGGGAGAGGCCTCGCTCCGCAGAACGCAGCCGCCGTTCCTGCTCGACCCGCACGTACGGATGGAAGGACAGTGACTCGGAGCCGCCCGCGCCCGGAACACGGCCCACGTCGGTGAGCACAGGAACCGGACGATGAGGCCCGAACTCCTCGACAAGCGAATCCGGTTCGATGCCCAGTTCCTCCACCGCCCGGTTCTGCACCTGCTCGATACGTAACCGCAGCTGGGTACGAGCGACTTCGTCCCGATGCATCGAATCCGTCAATTCACGCAAGGAGTCGGTGAGCTCCCCCACTTTCAAGCGCATATCACGCAGACCGCGTTCCTCCGCCTCCCGGCGGGAGACCGCTTCGTCCCGCGCTTTCTCTGCTTTCTCCGAGATGTCCCGTAACCGTGCCGCTCCCTGTCGTGCCTGTACACGGATACCGGCCGCCACCAGCCTCTGGTGCTCCCTCCGGCGACGACGCCTTTCCGCCTGTTCCCGAGCGGCACACTCAGCTCGCGCCCTGGCCTCCAGGGCTTCCGCACGCCCTTTGGCCGAGCGGACTCTTTCCTCACATCCGCGAAGACGCAGATGTACCTCGGTCTCTTCTGCTCGGGCCTTGGCCAGCGCGCGCTCCAGACGATCCCTCTCCTCGACCGACGACTCAGCGGCAGAAATCGGCTCTTCCTCAGCTGCCGCCAATCTTCCCTGCAGGGCAGCGAGTTCTCGTTCGCCGTCCTCCAGCTGCTGTGCAACCCGCGCTATCGCTCGTTCACCCCTCGCGCACTCCGCCTTTGCTGACCTCACCTGCGCGCCCAGGCCCCCGAGCCGTTCGGCAAGAGCATTGATCCGTGCGTCCGAAGCATGAAGATCGGTCAACGCCGCTTCGGCCTCCGCCTCGTATGCGCTGACCTCTGCCAGCAGTTCACGCATCCGGAAACGGGAACGATCCCGTCGGGCACCCGCCGCAGCGGCCCGTTCCTCGGCTTCAGACCGCGCTGCCTGGAGTTCCAGCTGGCTGGGCACCGAAGCGCTCCCGCCTCGGACGAAATCCGCCGCGTAGACATCCCCCTGTCTGGTCACTGCGCTCGCCTCCGGAAAGGCACGAAGAACATCTCTGGCGGCGACTGCGTCCTCCACGAGGAACACCCCGGACAGCAGCCTGTCCACCACCGCTCGGATCTGCGGAGGCACCTCGACCACGTCCTGTGCCCGCACCCAGTCCGCCCCGGCTTCCTCCTCCGTCGATATCACGGCCTGTTCTCCGAGCTCTCCCGGAAGCAGGAGGACCGCGCGACCGGCGTCCTGATCACGAAGTCTGGTGATCGCGGTATCGACGGTATCGACGGTATCGACCACCACCGCGTCCACCGCACGGTCCAATGCCGCTGCGATCGCAGCCTCGTGACCGGCGTGCACCGTCATGAGCTGAGCTAATGACCCCTTCACTCCGGGGTGGGCGGGGTTCTCACCGTCACCGAGAAGGACCGCAGCACCATCCTTGCGACGCAGCGCCAGCGCCAAGGCCTCAAGTCTTCCCTGGGCCGCGCTGCGATCGCCTTCGGCAGCACGTTCTTGCTCGCGGATCGCGTCGACCTCAGCGCGGAGTGCAGCCAACGCATCGAGTGCTTTCTCGTAAGCCTCGTCGAGCAGGGTCTCTCCGTCCTCGTCGGCGACGATGCTCGATTCAAGTCGGGCGAACTCTGCGGCAGCGGCCCCTGCACGTTCCTCGGACTGCGCCACGGTCTGTCGCAGGCGGCCGATCTCCTCGCGGAGTGAGTCCACGCGGCTCCTCCGGGCAGCCACCTGACCGGCCAGTTGCGCTAACCCTTCCCTCCGGTCGGCTGCGGCTCGTTCGGCGCGATCGAGTCGCGCACGCTCGGCGTTCCAGGCTTTCTCCAGCTGCTCCCGTTGATCGCTCGAGGTCTCGAGCTCCTCCCGGAGCACATGCAGCTCGGCTGCCAGCTTGGCTTCCTGCTCGCGTGCCGCTACCGACTGGGTCTGCAGATGTGCCGGGTCCGGTCCCGAGGTGCGGCTCTCTTCAGCCGGGGAGCTCAGGAGCCGTTCACGCTCGCCGGCCTGATCCGCGACCGCTTCGAGTCGTTCCGTCAGAAGGCTCAGAGCGTGGCAACATTCCTCAGCCCGTTTGACTTGCGGAGCGTCGGACCGGATCCGTTCTTCTACGGTCTTCAGACGCTCGAGCCCCTGCCGAGTCTCCTCGGCGAGGAGATCTCGCCTCCTGGTCGTCTCCAGCTCTCCGGCGATCTCCTTGTCCAGGGTCGTGGTCAGCTGGACCAGATCATCGGCAAGAAGCCTCAGACGGGAATCCCGGGCCTCAGCCTGGATCAATGCTGCCCGTCGTGCTGTCTCAGCTTGCCGACCGAGCGGGCCCAGCTGTCGTCGGATCTCCGCAGTGAGGTCCTTCACCCTGACGAGTTTGCTTTCCATCGTCGCCAGCTTCCGCAGCGCTTTCTCCTTGCGCTTGCGGTGTTTGAGGACCCCCGCGGCTTCCTCCACGAAGCCTCGCCGTTCTTCCGGTGTCGCGCGCAGAACGGCGTCCAGTTGCCCTTGACCGACGATCACATGCATTTCCCGGCCGATCCCGGCGTCGGAGAGCAGTTCCTGGATATCGATGAGGCGGCAGGTCGTTCCGTTGATGGCGTAGTCGCTGCCGCCCCCTCGGAACATGATCCGACTGATGGTGACCTCTGCGTAATCGATCGGCAGTGCGCCGTCACTGTTGTCGATCGTCATCGTGACCTCGGCCCGGCCCAACGCCGGGCGGCCGGCCGTCCCGGCGAAGATGACGTCCTCCATTTTGCCCCCGCGCAGGGATTTCGCGCCCTGCTCCCCCATCACCCAGGAGAGGGCGTCGACCACATTGGATTTACCCGAACCGTTCGGACCGACGATGCAGGTGATGCCAGGTTCCAGACGGAGATGAGTCGCCGAGGCGAAAGATTTGAAGCCTTTGAGGGTAAGACTTTTGACGTACACGGCGTTCGTCTCTCCTGGCTCCGTAAATGGACGCAGCCACTCTACCCGCGACGCCGCAGCCTGCGATGATGCCGCACACCGTCCTCAACGATCGGCGGTATCGGCTGGACTCGATTCACGGTTCGGCGAGGCTCCCCCTAGGCTGACAGGCACTGTTCGTGGACACCTACACCATGCATTGAGGGGAACTCCATCCCATGAGTCTTCGTCGCGGCCTAGCCGCTTTTGCCCTGCTTCCGTTCGTCCTCACCGCATGCGGCGGGTCCGACAGCAACGATTCGGGTGCGAAGAAGAACGCTGCTCCAGCAGCTTCCGGAAAGAGCCTGATGCAGCTCTGCGAGCCGGGCAAAACTGTGGAGAAAGCCGCCTTCCTGGAGGCAACGAAGAGCGATGCCGACAAGAAAAAGGCATTCCATTTCGCAGGGACACTTCCGCCGAGCCCGGAAGGGAAGAGCACTCTTGTGGCAGACATCGACAGAACCGATAGCAATTCGCCCAAGATGTCGATGCGAATCACGTCACCCAAGAAGACCGAGACCCACATCATCCTCATCGGCAAAGACACCTACATCATGTCCCCGGAAAGCAACAAGAAGTATCAGAAGTCGACAGCACAAGACACTGATCTCATGGCTTTCGCAAAAATGAGTTTCGCGAACGGAGAGATCGACGAGAGCACCGAGAGCATCACTTGTGTCGGCCAGGAGGATCTCGACGGCAAGAAGACCAGCCGCTTCTCGATGAAAATGCCCGGCCAACCGGCTCGGGGAGGCAATGCCGCAGGATCCCCCGGCGGCGCCACGGACAAGTTCGACTTCTGGTTCGACGAGAAAGGTTTCCGGGTGAAGGGCTCCATGCCCTCCGGTGAATTCACCTTTTCCAAGTGGGGGGAGAAGCCAGCCATCACCGAACCCCCGGCCAACCAGGTCACCCAAGCTCCTGCTGCCAAGCCCTGATCTCGAGCGGTTGTGGTTGCCCGTTCTTCGAGTGGCAACCACAACCCGGTCGTTCATCCCCTCGATCCGGCACCTTGACCTGTCGAGGCCCCGGCCGGTACCCCTCCCCCTGCCTTGACGTCCCGGCAGGAGCAGCCGAAAAGGCACAGGGGGCCGCCTCCCCGGTACCCTGGAGTGGTTCCGCCCATCAGACACGGCTCGTCCTTCGGCTTCACGACCACCTCGCCGCGAGCCCCGGAGAAGGAGACCTATGAATTCCGCCCTGGCCCGACGGCTGACCATGTTGGTGCTCGCAGCACCCCTGGCGCTCACGGCGTGCTCGGGTGGTTCCTCCCCGCAGCCCACCGGCGCGGCGAGTTCCTCCGCCCCGAACCTGGGCGAGCTCCAGCCCGGACAGCAGGTCGACAAGAACAAATTCTTCGAGACCGCGCGTTTCGGCGTGAAGCAGCTGAAGAGCCACAGCTTCACGAGCGAATACGGAAAATCCGGATCGGTCATGACGTCTTCGGGAGTGATCGATAATTCTGACCCCGGCAACGTAAAACGCCAGGTCACCATGAAGAGCCCCACGGGGAAGTCGCAAGACTTCGTCGTGGCCGACAAGTTCTTGTACTCGCGCACGAGCAATAGCAGCGATAAATGGATCAAGGCTCCGGTCGGGCAACGTGCCGACCAGATCCTGGCCTCGGTCAGCGCCGTACCCGACGACAGCAAGAATCTCGTTCAGCTGATCACCTATGTGGGCGAGGAAGATGTCAACGGCAAGAAGACGAAACATTTCTCGTTGACCTTGAATGCACCCACAGGGAGCACAGCCGCAGCCACAGGTGATGCAGGCACTTCCAAAGTCGAGTACTGGCTGGACGATAAATATCTACCCCGCAAGATGGTCAATGTCGTCAACGGTCTCCCGAGCACCACGCTCTACGACAAGTGGGGAGAGCCAGTGACCATCACTGTCCCCCCAGAGGACCAAGTGACCTTGGCTCCTTCCACCACGCCACCGGGTTCGCCTGCGCCGACGGCCAGCAGCCCTGCTAAATAGCCCTCAGCAGGGTGGCTGCGCTCGTCCTGCGCCGAGGGTCGTCACCACTCTCATCGTTCAGCGAAGCCGACAAGATCAGGACGTATATTTCCTCGCTGCACCACCACTGACTCGACACGGCCAGGGCGACCTGCGCTGCTGGGCTTCTCCGCCAGCAGAAGATGCAGTTGTTCGAGGGCTGCAGGATCACCCTGGGCACACACTTCCACGCGACCATCTGCCATATTTCTCGCGAAACCCACGAGTCCGAGTTCAAGGGCCCGCGATCTGGTCCACCAGCGGAAACCGACCCCTTGGACCCGGCCTCGGACGAAAATGGTCACCTTCTCCATGTCTGAGATCGTAGGGCCTCGCTGTACGGTCATCTGCAGCGCAGGGATGATCTCAAGGGCGCTCGTTCAACGCGGTAGAGGCTGGCAACGAGGGCAGAAGTGCGAAGAACGGTTCATAAAGGACTCTCGATATATCGCACTCCCGCACCGGGAGCAGGGTTTCCCGGCTCGGCCGTACACCTGAAGTGAACGTTCGAAGTAGCCACTGGCACCATTGACATTGACGTAGAGCGCATCGAAGCTCGTCCCACCGGCGTCCAGCGCTTCGGTCATGACTTCGCGGGCGTACCCGATCAATCCGATGATGCGGTCGGCGCTGAGCGCAGAAGCCGGGTGTTCACCATGAACCCCGGCACGCCATAGAGCTTCGTCAGCATAGATATTCCCGATTCCACTCACGAGACGCTGATCGAGCAAAGCCCGCTTGACCGCTGTTCTCCGTTTTCGAAGTGCCATCGCCAGATCTTCCGGAACGAATCCGGCTTCCAACGGATCCGGCGCAATATGCGCGATCGAAGCAGGAACACCGTGAGCTAATTCAGAATACGTGAGTTTACTGTCAGGGATAAGGTCCGACCAGGCCAGCCCGCCGAAAGTACGTTGATCGACAAAGCGGAGCTGAAATCCATCGTCGTCGAAGTCAAAGGTGGCATGTTGATGTTTATGCCGAGGACATTCCTTCGACGAGACCAGCATCTGACCGCTCATCCCCAGGTGGATGATCAAGGCCTCATAGGAAGGGGCCAGAACCATCCATAGATATTTCCCCCTCCGTTCGACCGCGATGCAGCGTTGGCCAGCAGCTCTTGCGGACAGGTCCGAGGCGCCGGACAGATGTCGACGAGCAACCCTGGATCCGGACAGATGCAATGCGCCGATGGTACGGCCGAGGACATGTTCTTCCAGCCCTCGCCGTACCACCTCCACTTCGGGAAGCTCAGGCATGTGTCCCTTGCACATCGGCGGGACCTTCAGCCGCTTCCACGATATCGGCGGCTTCCCTGGTGGCGACCTGGGCACGGCGGTCCAGTTCGGTCCAGGCCACCTCGGCAGCGCGTTGTTCGGCTTCCTTCTTGGAATGGCCCACGCCTTCGCCGAGAACTTCTTCGCCGATCACCGCGCGAGCAGTGAAAACCTTCTCGTGGTCGGGTCCGTTCTCGGAGACCTTGTACTCGGGAACCCCGTAAGCACCGGATGCCGCGAGTTCCTGCAGACTGGTCTTCCAGTCAAGGCCTGCCCCGAGCCTGGTGGACGCTTTCATCAGCGGATCAACGAGATGGTGCACGAAAACACGAGAAGTCTCGATCCCCTCGGCCAGATACACCGTCCCGATCACCGCCTCGACAGTGTCGGCGAGGATAGAGGCTTTGTCCCGGCCCCCAGTCGCTTCTTCTCCTCTCCCGAGGAGAAGAAAGTCTCCCAATCCGAGAGTCCGACCGACTGCCGCCAAAGCGCGCATGTTGACGCAAGCCGCGCGCAGCTTGGCCAGCTGCCCCTCGGCAAGGTCAGGATGATCGCTGTACAGCGATTCAGTGACGACGAGCCCCAACACCGAATCGCCCAGGAACTCTAAGCGCTCGTTGTTGGGGATTCCGCCGTTCTCATAGGCATAGCTGCGGTGTGTCAGAGCATGACGAAGAGCGCCCTCATCGAGCCGTACACCCAAGATCTCGTGGATCCGGTCGACGAGCTCAACGACAGGGCGTTCTTCACCACGTCCGCTCTTGTGGCTGGAAGCCATGCGCCGCGGGTCAGGCCTGGTGCTCGCTGCGCTCGGCGACGGCGTAGTGACGCCCGTTGTAGGAGCCACAGGACGAGCAGGCAATATGCGGCATCTTCGGCGACGAGCAGCTCGGGCACGTAGCCAGAGCTGTAGGCATCGCCTTCCAGTTGGCGCGACGGGAGCGGGTGTTGGAGCGCGACATCTTCCGCTTGGGGACGGCCACGTCAGTTCCTCTTCTCTTCAACGTGGACGCCGTCGGTCAATAGACCGGTAAGAGACGCCCAGCGGGGGTCGATGATCTCGTGGGAATGCTCCAAGTCATCGGCAAGAGATTGACCGCACTCGGAGCACAGACCGGGACAATCCGTCCGGCAAACCGGCTGGAACGGAAGTTGCAACACCACCGCGTCCCGGAGTACGGGCTGGAGATCGAGCAGGTCTTTCTCCAACACGTACTGGTCTTCGTCGTCGTCTCCCACCTCATGATGGTGGGTCGCGCGGTCGGCGTAGGCGAACAATTCCTGGAAGCGAGCCTGCACAGGCAGGCTCATCGTCTCCAGGCACCGCACGCAGGCGCCCCGTGCAACCGACTCGACCGTTCCGGAGACGAGCACACCTTCCAGGACGGACTCGAGCCGAGCATCGATCTCGAGTTCCTCCCCGGCGGGGATGGCAATGACATCCGTGCCCATCTCACTGTCCAGCCGGACGATGCGCTGGAACTCGCTCATGGAACCGGCACGCCTTCCCAGAACTCGGGTGTCGAACACCAGAGGGCTGCGAGGATCTACGCTGTTCATGGCTTCCACATCGTCGGCGGGACTTCATTTCAGAACGGTCTTGTCACATCGACACAGACCGACTTCCCACTGTAGCGTCCGGCGCGGCAGTGCCCCAAATGGCTCCCGAACAAGCCGGAGAACTGTCGATACTCAGCGTGAACTCGCCAGTCGGTCCTGCAAAGCTTGCCGTACTCGGACGGAGACCAAGCCGGAGATATCTCCCCCCAAACGAGCAACTTCCTTCATCAAGGATGAAGAGACCTGACTGTAAGTAGGTTCTCCGGGCAGGAAAAGAGTCTCGACCCCCGTCAGATGACGATTCATCACCGCCATCGGCAACTCGTAGCTGTAGTCGGTCTCCCCCCGCAACCCCTTGATGATGGCTTGCACCCCCAGGTCCCTGCAGACATCGACCAGAAGTCGATCGGCGAAGGTCACGACCCGCACCGTGGTCAGGCCCGCGTCTGAGAGCTCCTTCTCGACCATCTCGAGCCGCTCCTGCGGAGTGAAGAGGCCTTGTTTGGCCGGATTGTGCAGGATGGCGACCACGACCTCGTCGTACAGACCACAAGCCCTGGTGATCACATCCAGGTGGCCGAGGGTGACCGGGTCGTACGACCCGGGACAGACGCAACGACGGACAACGCTCACATCGAAAAACCTAACAGTGAAGGCTCTGCTCAGGCGGTGCGGGCACTCAGATCCGCCCGTAGCGCCTCCGGAGTGGGATGACTGACGGCGTCGCCATTCCTCAAGATGGCGGTCGGAACCACCTCCGCACCTCCGTTCACATCACGTACGAAGGCAGCTGCCTCGTCATCGGCCCACACATTGACCCACAGGATCTGACCGGACACAGAACGAAGTGCCGAACGTAGGCGGAGACATCCCCAGGACCCAGGACGCCAGTAGACCACGACGAACCCGTCACGTACATGACGTTGCTGCGCATCCCAATGGGTCAACGAACGGTCCTGCCGCAAAGGAGAGGACACCCAGGCTGCCGCCAGGCACACGGACATGACGACTAAGCCCCATAACGCTGAGTCGGCACCGATGAGCATGGCGCACAAGGCCACTCCTGTCACGACCCATACAGCGGCATGCCGCCAACGAGCTCGCTGCGATCTGCTCACCTGTCGGACTCTATCCGCGGCTCATGTGTGCACATGACCACTCGCCGCACAGATGGCCTGTTCGTAATCGAGACGCAACCAAGCAGAGACCCAGATGTCACCGTCGCCACCGGATGCGAAAAGAAGCACCAGAGACAACCTCGATGAGAGCAGACCGGCTGCTGCCTGAGAAGAAGCCTCAGTTTCGTCTCCATCCGCTCAGCACGACAAAGAAAGAAGAACACAGCATGGCACTCCAGCCCCGAACACGTCGTCTTTACCCCGAACGTTCTTCTTGGTTATGGACTAAGGATGTTCGACATCGGTAAATGCCCCTGGGTTCAGGTCTGTCTCCGCGAACCACAATTGCGTTTCGCCATATCGCTTCTCCGAAAACCTCCGCAGTCCCTGAGGCCAGGCGGGCTCCAAGGAACGGGTGGAGCGTTCCACCACCACTACTGCCGAGTCGGTCAACCAGCCGCGGTGGACAAGAAGATCCAAATCCTCCGACAGACGCTCGTCCCCCAAGTCGTAAGGGGGGTCGGACAGTACCAGGTCATACGGATTCGTCATCGCGCCGCCCCCTAGGAATCGCTGGACCGAATCGCTCCGGACCGCTCCCGCCGGAACAGGAGAACGGCCCCGGCAAGACTCCGTCACCAAGGCGAGATTCCGCCGAGCCACACCAGCCGCAGCCCGGGCCTGCTCCACGAGAACGACCTCGATCGCTCCCCGGCTCATGGCTTCCAGGCCCAAAGCTCCCGAACCTGCGTAAAGATCCAACACCCGAGCGCCCTCCACCGCGCCCAGGTGTTCCAGACGGGAGAAGAGCGCCTCCCTCACCCGGTCACTCGTCGGCCTCGTTCCCGATCCTGGGGGGGTCGACAGCCGCAGGCCACCAGCCGCCCCGGCCACGATACGTGTCATCTCGTCATCCTCGTTCCAGGAAAGCTGCCCGTTCTGCATCCATCATGTGGTCAACCGCAGCAGCCAGAACCGGGTACCTGGTCAACGAAGCATCCTCGCCCACGATAGCGAGTGCGTCCTCCCTGGCCTGGACGATGATCTGTTCATCGGTGCGGACCCTCAGAACTTTCAGGGAGGAAGCTCCCCCGGCCTGTTTGGCGCCCAGGACATCGCCCTCTCTGCGTTGACGCAGGTCGAGCCGGGACAGCTCGAACCCGTCCGTCGTCGATGCCACCGCCCCCAGTCGCTCGCGAGCCGCCGAGGACCGGGAACCGGTCACCAGGAGACACAGTCCGGCTGCCGTTCCCCGGCCGACCCGCCCCCGCAGCTGATGGAGCTGGCTGACTCCGAAACGATCGGCGTCCAACACGACCATGGTCGTCGCATTGGGAACGTCGACCCCGACCTCGACGATGGTGGTGGCGACAAGAACGTCGATCTCGCCCCCGGAGAAGGCATTCATCACGGATTCTTTCTCCTCCGCAGGGAGCCGCCCGTGCAGGAGTCCGATCCGCAACCCTTGCAGAGCCGGGTGTTCTCGAAGCTCCTCCAATGTGGACAAAACCCCTCGAGGTGGGCGGGTTCCTCTCCGCCCGGACTCTCCACTGCTCAGATCCGGATCCGGGAGTGGGTCGCCCCACTCGTCGTATTCCTCGTCCCCGTAGAAGTTGTCCACTTCGTGTTCCCCCTGCATCGCCTCCTCTGCGGAGAGAGCGAAGAGGTCGGTGTCCTCGTCCGACTCGCCGATCCGAGGGCAGACGACATAGGCCTGATGCCCGCCGCGCACCTCTTCGGCAAGTCGTTCCCAGGTTCTGTCGTACCAGCGGGGGTTGTCCACCACATGGGAGACGATCGGTGAACGGCCGGCGGGAACCTGGTCCAGGACAGAGGTGTCCATGTCGCCGAAGACTGTCATCGCTACCGTACGTGGGATCGGCGTCGCGGTCATCACCAAGACGTGCGGAGTGCCTGCGCGAGCCTTCTTCCGCAGACTGTCACGCTGCTCCACCCCGAATCGATGCTGCTCGTCGACTACGACCAGTCCCAGGTCGGCGAAATCGACCCCGTCTTGAAGAAGCGCGTGAGTGCCCACGACGATCCCGGCCTGACCAGACGCCGCTTCCAGGAGAGCTCTACGACGCTCGGTCGTGTTCTGGTGCCCGGTGAGCAAGGTGACCGTCGTCCCACGCGTCGATCCACCGAGCAGTCCGCCCTCGGCCAGGTCACCGAGCAGCCCTCGGATGGAGCGGAAATGTTGAGCTGCCAGAACCTCAGTCGGCGCCAGGAGCACAGCCTGCCCGCCGGCGTCGACCACAGCGAGCATCGCCCGGAGGGCCACCACGGTCTTGCCCGAGCCCACCTCACCCTGGAGCAGGCGGTTCATCGGACGTTTCCGGGCCAGGTCGGCGAGAATCTCGTCACAGACCCTGGTCTGCCCATCGGTCAGCGTGAAGGGCATGCGGCGGTCGAATTCGGTCAACAAACCTGCGCCGTGCTGATCACGAGGAACGGCCATCGCCTGGGCCTGCTCATTCCGACGCTTGGCTAGGACGACTTGCAGGACGAGGGCCTCTTCGTACTTCAGGGCCTTCATCCCCCGGTGGTGGTCAGCGTGCTTCTTGGGCCGATGGACCATTTCCATGGCCTGGACGAAAGTCGGTAGTTCACGTCTGCACCGAACCTCCTCCGGCACCAGGGCAGGAGGTTCCTCCATCATCAGAAGGGTCTGAGCAGCCAGACGACTGATCGTGAACGAAGGCAATTTGGGCACGTCCAGATAGATGGGGAAGAGCTCGACTCCGTCCAGACTTGTCCGGTCGCCGGAGTCCTCCTCGCCGAATACTTCGTAGGCCGGATGCGCCAACTGCCATCGAGCACCGTAACGGCCGACCTGGCCTGCGAAGATGCCACGAACTCCCGACTTCAGCGCGAGTTCGTGGCCATAGGCGGAGAAGAAGGTCAGATCGATCTCCTGCCCTCCTGTCGTACGGACGGTGGCATTGAGCATCCGTCCCCGTCGGTGGAGCATCCGCCGGGTGCTGGCCGTGACGACCTGCCCGACGAAGGCGATCGGATCCCCCTCTCGGAGAGATCCCAGGTCGGTCTGTCGGTCCAGGTATCGCCGGGGCAGGAACCACAGAAGATCTTCGACGGTCTCCAGGCCACGATGAGAGTTCAGTTGCTTGGCTGCATGGGCGGGGAGTGCATTCTTCAACGGTGTGCGGAGAGTGACCATTGCTCGTCCTTTCCCTGCGACATCCCCCGGCAGACGGGGGTCGGCGCCGTCGTTCCGCCCCGGCCTCGACGGGCATGGACCATTTCTCCGCCGTATCGGGGTTCGTCGGCGGGTAGCACTGCGCGGACGCACGGCGTCTGACAGAGAACTGTCCCGGAGCTACCGTCGGTGCTCGCAGCGGCACATCCCGCTGCCATCTGCCGTCGGGCCTTCTCCGGAATCAGCACTTCGATCACCTCAGCCACAAGTTCTCCTTCGATGAGGCGATCACTCTCTGCGAACTTTCCCAGGCTTTCGACACAGAAGGCTAACTGCCCTCTCCGACAAGGAACACACCTCCGATTTCGGCCGATGTCCCCGCCGGTTGTCGACTGCATTTGGGCTTGCGCCCTGCCCTCGGCTACGCTTGACCGGTTCCCTGAGTACGAATGTAGTTTTTTGTACCTGGGGAGTCCCACGATCATCATCACGTCCCCGTAGGAGATTCCCGTGGCTGCCAACTGCGATGTCTGCGGCAAGGGGCCGACCTTCGGTCACAGCATCTCGCACTCACACCGCCGCACGAACCGCCGTTGGACCCCGAACATCCAGCGGGTCAAGGCGTTCGTCGGCGAAGCAGGTGTCACCCCGAAGCGGCTCAATGTCTGCACTTCCTGCCTCAAAGCAGGAAAGGTCAAGCGCTGATTCCTTAGCGTTCGTCGACGACAACCGTTCCCGTTAGCGGGAACGGTTTTTGTCGTTCCCTGGACCATTTCTCAACCGCCGAAATGATCCCATCCTCCGCCCTGCCTCCGCTCGCCGTCCACCGTCACTCCTGTACCGACGGTCACTTCACCGATCCGGCGAAAGCCGTCGGGAAGAGAAATATTCGGTGGGAAGAAGGCGAGCAGAGCGTGTTCCTCGCCGCCTGTGAGAACCATCTCGAGAGCCTTCGTCCTCCCCCAGACTGCCGAGATGGCGTCGACATCCGCAGCCAGTTGCTCTGAAAAGAGAGACACGCGAACGCCGCTGGCTGAAGCGACCCGTCCTGCATCGCGAATCAACCCGTCGCTGATATCGATCAGCGCATGCGCACCAGCTTCGGCCGCTCGAGGTCCTGCGGCCAAGGGCGGCCGAGGAACCCGATGCAGGTCGATCAACTCCTGCGCGGCCTTCTTCGCCGACAGATCTGAGGGCGCATTGTGGAGAAGAGCCAGGCCTGCACCCGATCTGCCCAGAGACCCAGCCACCGCGACGACATCTCCCCTCTGCGCCCCGGATCGGAGCACCGGGGCTCTGCCCTGCAGATCTCCGAAAGAAGTCACCGACAGGACCACCACCCCAGCGGGAGCACCTCCCAGGTCGCCGCCGAGGACAGGACAGCCAGCCTCCAGACAGGACTCACCGATCCCCCGGGCCAGGTCCTCGACCCACGCGATCTCGGTGTCCGCACCCGCCAAAAGTGTCACCAGCAAACCTGCCGGAACCGCGCCCATGGCTGCTACATCCGCAAGATTCTGCGCCACGATCTTCCGACCGACCTCGTCTCCGGACGACCAGTCGTCACGCCAATCGATATTTCTCATCGAGGCGTCGGTCGAGGTGACGAAGCGTCCGTCCCCTGCCGACATCACGGCAGCGTCGTCACCTGGCCCGACGAGAACCCGCTCGTCGGGGACAGCCATCAACGGCAGGATGATGCGGAGTACTTCCTCTTCGCTCAGATCACCGAGACGAGCTCGGCGCTCCGGCTGGTTCGACGGGGACGTGGACATTGTGCAGTGTTCCTCCGCTCGAAGTCGTCAGGGCAGGGTAGCGTGCTTCAGGTGGGAGGTTCCCGCTGAAGGCGTCTAGGAGGTTCACATGGTTCAGGCCTACATCCTCATCCAGACCGAGGTCGGCAAATCCTCAATCGTCGCCAACACCATCGGTGAGCTGGACGGTGTCGTCGAAACCGCAGAGGTCACCGGCCCTTATGACGTGATCGCACATCTCGAGGCCGAGTCGATCGAAGCTCTCGGCAAACTGGTCATCGCTCGTATCCAGGAAGTGCCGAGCATCACTCGAACGACCACCTGTACCGTCGTGCATGTCTGAGGATCCCCCGGATCTCGGTGGACCCCCGAGTGGAAGCACATCGCCCGACGAGAGCCCAGACCATTCTTTCCGCGTTCCTCATCTGCGTGTTCCTTCTCGCCGCAGGCTACTGGTTCAGCGCCGGACGTGGCCCGACTGTGTCACCGGCAGAACATGCCTCCGACGAATCATGTCTTCAGGTCGCCGAGCACTGGCCCCGCCAGGTCGCCGGTCAGGATCGCAGAGCTGTCCGTGGGAATCCGACGGCTGCTGCGGCATGGGGAGAACCCATGATCATCGCTCGTTGCGGCGTAAACTCCCCGGGGCCGACCACCGACGACTGTATTGCTGCCGACGGCGTCGACTGGGTCGGCCGACGGCTCACCGACGGGATGGCCTTCGTCACCTACGGGCGGACACCCGCCATCGAGATCCTGGTCCCTCACGAATACGCCCCGGAGCCTCTGCTCCTGGGCGCTTTCGCCGGGGCAGCCGCGAAGATTCCCCAAGGACCGCACACGTGCAGGTGAACGGCAGGGCGAGTCAGCGCAAGCCGATCCGACGCTCCCGCGCCAGCTCGACGAGTTCGCTGATCAGCTCTGGATAGCTCACCCCGGTCTCCGCCCACACCTGCGGATACATGGAAGTCGAAGTGAAGCCCGGCATCGTGTTGATCTCGTTGATCACGATCCGCCGGTCCGAGGTGTAGAAGAAATCAACTCTCGCCAACCCCTCACAGCCCGCAGCAGCAAAAGCGATCAGCGCTTCCGCCCGCATGCGATCGGCGTCCTCCACCGGAAGCTCAGCGGGGCAGGACAATCTCACGTCTTCGGCATGCAGATATTTCGCATCGAAGTCGTACAGGTCGTGTCCATGCTCCACAGCGATCTCGCCGAGCTCACTCGCACGATCAGGCCGGCCCGCCCGGCCTTCGAGGACGCCGCACTCGATCTCTCGGCCGAGGATGCCTTCCTCGATCATCACCTTCGGGTCGTGCTCGCGGGCGACCTCTACCGCAGCTCTCAGTTCCTCCGGTCCGGCGACCCGGACAACACCCATGCTCGACCCTCCCCGGCAAGGCTTGACGAACAGGGGATAGGCCAGTTTCTCGCAACGAGCGAGCGCACCGTCCGGGTCTCGGCGCCATTCTTTGTCGGTGATCACGACATAAGGACCGACGTCCAACCCGGCCTCGATGAAGGCCATTTTCATGAACTGTTTGTCCATCATGAGTGCGGAAGCGAGCACTCCCGAACCGACATAACGGATATCGACCAGTTCGAGCATCCCCTGGACAGTACCGTCCTCACCGAAAGGGCCGTGCAGGAGCGGGAAGACGACGTCGATCTCGCCCAACTCAACCGGGGCCTTGCCTGGCTCGAGGAGCATCCACGAACGATCGTCGCTGCTCCTGGGCGGCACGACTTCGACGGAGCGTTGCGACACCTTCGGTAGTTCCTGACCGGAGAAGGTCAGCTCGTGCAGGTCACCGTCCTGCAGCACCCAACGCCCCTCCTCGGTGATCCCGATCGGGACCACTTCGTAACGATCCTTGTCGATCGCGGCGAGGACACTGGCGGCAGTGACACAGGAGACCGAATGTTCGGAGGACCGCCCCCCGAAGACCAGGGCGATACGGGGCTTATGAGATTGCTGCGTGCTCATCGCCGAAGACTCTACGCGTTCTCCGGACGGACCAGGGCGAGTGTTCAATCTCAAGTTCAGAACAATCTCCGCGATCCGGCCGGAAGCCGCTGAACATGATTTCCGGCCGAGGCGCGAAGTCCCTTCAGCGGCAGCTCATCCCCTGCTCAAGTCGGCTGACTTGGCATCGACCGCTGGTGCACGGGTGATGAGTTTGTGCCCTCCCCACAGCACCAGGAAGAGCGGAAGACCGATGTATGAGGAGAGCAGGGCTTCCACCTTGATCTCACCGATGACAGCTTGGTAGTTCTGCCCCAGGATCACCACGGCGCACATCACCAAAGCGAGGATCGGCCCCAGGGGGAACCAACGCGCCCGGTACGGCAGCTCCGACGGATCATGCCCTTGGGCGACAAAGGCCTTACGGAAGCGGTAGTGACACCAGGCGATCCCCATCCAGGTGATGAAGCCGGCCAATCCGGACGCGCTGACCAGCCAGGTATAGGCGCCCCCGTCGCCGATCAGGCTGGTGAGGAAACACAGAGCGCCGATCGCGGTGGTCGCGACCAACGCTGCCATCGGTACGCCGCGTTTGTTGGTGGTCGCCAGGAAGCGCGGTGCTTTACCGTCCAGGGCGAGCGAATACAGCATCCGGGTCGAGGCGAACATCCCTGAGTTCCCTGCAGACAGGATCGAGGTCAGGATCACCGCGTTCAACAGCGCCGCGGCCCCTGCAATACCCGCACGTTCGAAGACCAGGGTGAACGGGGACACAGCCACCGCCTCGACGCCACTGTCCAGAAGCCGTTTGTCGGTGTACGGAATCAGGAAACCGATGATGCCGATGGCGCCGATGTAGAAAAGCATGATCCGGAAGAAGACCGCCTTGATCGCCTTGGGGATGGTCTTCTCCGGTTCTTTCGCCTCACCAGCGGCAACCCCGATGAGCTCGGTGCCCTGGAAGGAGAACCCGGCGATCATGAAGATGGCCAGCACCGCCGGCATCCCGCCCACGAAGGGCGCATCGCCCAACGTCCAGTTACTCGTCCCGGGGGAGCTCCCGCCCAGGACACCCATGATCATCAGAACTCCGATACCCAGGAAGACGATGATGGTGATCACCTTGATGCCAGCGAACCAGAACTCGCTCTCGCCGAAGGCCTTCACGCTGATCGCGTTGAGGAGGAAGAGCAGGGTGAGGAAGATCGCGGACCAGATCCAGGCCGGGACGTCAGGCAACCAGTACTTCATCACCAGGGAGGCAGCCACCAGCTCGGCGGCGACGGTGATAGCCCAGTTGAACCAGTAGTTCCATCCGGTGGCGAACCCGAAGGAGCGACTGACGAAACGTGTGCCGTAGGCCTCGAAGGACCCTGCGACCGGCAGGTAGGTGGACATCTCCCCCAGACTCTGCATCAGCAGGTAGACCATCAGACCGATCGCCGCGTAGGCCAGCAGCGCGCCGCCAGGTCCCGCCGTGCTGATACTTGCGCCGGAGGCGACGAAGAGACCGGTCCCGATCGCACCCCCGATGGCGATCATGTTGATGTGGCGAGCTTTCAAACCACGTCTTAGACCCTGTTCTTGGTTACTGTCCGACTTGTCGCTAGCGGTCATGGACGCCACTTTCTCATTCGCCCTCGAAGAGGTCGGTGCTGATCACCGAATTGACTGGTGAATGTTATCGGCTAAATTTTCTCCGCTTTCAGCTCCCGTGCCATGAGCGCACGGGCGACCAGGGCGGGGTGGTGCCCGTCGTGCACCACCGCAACCACGGCTTCCACCAGGGGCAGCTCGACGCCGTGGTCCTGGGCCAAAGCCAGAATCGATTCGCAGGACTTGACCCCCTCGGCGGTCTGCCGAGTCGCTGCCACGATCTCCTCGAGGCTGTGTCCCTGTCCCAAGGCCACTCCGACCGAATGATTCCGGGAGAGCGGCGACATACATGTGGCGATCAGGTCGCCCACACCTGCCAGCCCTTGGAAGGTCTGCGGCTCGGCGCCCAGTACTGTTCCCAGACGGACCGTCTCGGCCAGCCCGCGGGTGATCAGAGTGGCTCGGGTGTTATCACCGAAACCGAGGCCTGCAGCCGTCCCCACGGCCACCGCCACGACATTCTTGGTCGCTCCGCCAAGCTCGCACCCGATCACATCGGTATCGGTGTAGGGGCGGAAGGACGGGCTGGCGACACACTCGGCCACCTGGGCGGCAGCCGATCGGTTCACCGAGGCGACCACAGCCGCCGCAGGCTGTCTGGCTGCGATCTCGTGGGAGAGGTTCGGCCCGGTCACCACGACGATCCGATCCGGCGCGACCCCGGCCGACTCCTCGATCACCTGGGACATGCGCAGCTTGGTCCCCAGCTCGATCCCCTTGGCCAAGGAGACCACGACAGCCCTCGCCGGGATAGCCGCCCCCCACCGGGCCAGTGTCTCCCTCAGACGCTGGCTGGGAATCGCCAGGACGACGACCTCCGCCCCGTCAAGAGCGATCCCTGGATCGCTGGTCGCCCGGATCTCGTCGGGCAACCGAACGCCGGGGAGATAGTCCGGGTTGATCCGGTGCTCCTCGATGGACGCAGCGAGTTCAGGACGTCGCCCCCACAGCCTGACCTGGCACCCGGCATCGGCCAGAATCATCGCGAAGGCCGTTCCCCAGCTGCCGGAGCCCATGACGGCGACCTGCCTCACCGGAAGTCCTCCCGGGTCACCCGCTCGATCCGGCGTCCGGCGCGCAGGTCCCAACGCCCACGTGGTGCCTCGAGCCGACGGACCTTCTCCAGCTCAACGGTGATCGAAGACATGATGCGTTCGGTGGCCTCGCGCAACAAGGGTCCGTCAAGTTCCTGACCGTACAGGTCGTCCATCTTGACCGCGGGGCCGGCCAACATGTGGCTGACCACCCGGATACCTTTGTCCGCCTTGCGGTGGCGGATGAACTGTGTACCCCATTGCGCCAGAGGGATCACCGGGCGGCCCGTGGCCAGCGCGACCCGGGCCGCGCCGGTCTTGCCCGTCATCGGCCACCAGTCCGGGTCCTTGGTCAAAGTGCCCTCGGGCATGAGCACCACGCACTTGCCACCGGCGACCGCGTCGATGGCGCTCTGGAAGGCGTGCGAGGCATGGGAGGTCCCTCGATGGACGGGGATCTGACCCGAACGCGTCATGATCGGCCCGATCACCGGCGCCCGGAACAGGGACTCCTTAGCCAGGAAATAAGGGAAGTGCCCGCTGTCGTACAGGAAACGGGCCACTGCGAAGGGGTCGGCCTGCGAGATGTGGTTGGCGCAGACGAGAAAGCCCCCGCTCTTGGGGAGATGCTCTGCACCCGCCCATCGATCCCGAGTCAGCGCCCCGATGGAGGTCCGAGCGAAGAACATCCCTAATCGATAGGTGCCGTTCAATCCTTCGCTTCCGCTCCTGCTCGACGACACGTGCCCTCTCCTTCGTTGTCCGCCAGACCCGCCCTCGGGCCCTGCACCGGTTCCCCCGGTGCCAGGTTCACACGAGCATCATCAAACCAGGAGTGCCCGGCATCGCGGACAAGGTGTCTGCCCGCAGGGCCTGCAGGACCCAGGCCCAGTGGATGGAGAATGCCTCGCGCTCAGTCGCCGGTTAGGTTGAGATCTATGCAGGCAAGTGTGCACCGTTATGACGAAGCTTCGGGAAAAGCCCAGGTCGTGACCGATGCCGGAGAAGTGTTGACCGTCAGCGCGACCGTGGTGAGATCCTCCGGGTTCCACCGCCTCCGCATCGGGCAGCGGCTGTCGCTGGGCCTCGACGAATCGGCATCGGTCGTCCGCATCTCCGTACCGGGGATCGAACCACGTCAGTCTCCTGCCGGGACAACCCCTGATACTGCCTGAGTCCGCCCCGACATGACTCCGCGCCGGAAGAGAAAAGACGACTGCGGTGTGCGCCACGAAGAATGACACACACCGCAGTACGGTCTCGCCCGGCCCCGTGGAGGGACGCGGGGTTGGGCTGGAAATCCTCAGGCGGATTTCTTCTTGGCCCGGCTGTTCTTGCTCGCTGCGATGGTGGCTTCGTTCTTGGCCCGCACCTGAGCTGCGGTCCCGGCGGCTGCACGCGCAGCAGCCGGCCCAGCCTTGGGCAGGGTCGCCGGCTCGGCGACGTACATCTTGAAAGCCGTGCCGGGACGGAACTTCGGCACCGCAGTCGACTCGATACGGACCGACTGTCCGGTACGCGGGTTGCGTCCGGTGCGGGCCGCACGGTCTGCGCGCTCGAAAGTGCCGAAGCCGGTGATCCCGACCTTTCCACCGTGAGCAACTTCGCGGATGATCACATCGAAGACTGCCTCGATGGCATCCTGGGCTTGCTTCTTCCCCCCGAGTCGACTCTCAAGAGCGTCGACCAGATCAGCCTTGTTCACGTGTTTCCTCTCCCTCCAGAGATGGTGGCTCGACCGGCGGACCGGCCGCGCTGCTGTGGTGAGAGCACCGTGCCCCCCCACATCCATGTGCACGTCCACGCTCAGGCGATGAGGGACCTGTGCGGGAACGCTCCTCCACGGTTCTCCCCCGAGCGTTGGGCTCCGGCGCACCGGCGCCAGCCACGCTCATAGAGGACTTGTTATCCGAACTTCCAGGTGACTCGTCCAGATGAGGACGGTCGCACCCCTTATCGGCCGAGGTCTCGTGAACCACAGAGGAACCCAGCGAGTGTGCTCGCGACTGAGGCACAAGAGGACCACCAAGGCAGGACCCTTGAGGGATATCTGCGCAGCTCATCGACCATTTAAGTGAGCTCGGACCGAATTCGTCAACGTCTTTGCGCGAGCATCACTGAGAAGCCCGATATCTCGCCTCGCGGGATCCCTGAACCACTCCCTGGACCGTGTACGGACACCGTGGCGCCGCGAGGGCGCACGGAGGCAGGAGTCGAATCGAGGAACTGCCTGGGTCAGATGCCCCCGGCAGTGGGTTTGTATGCGGGGCGTCGAGCCTCGTAGCCAGCGATGTCCGGCTCGTGGCGCAATGTCAGACCGATGTCATCCAGGCCTTCCATGAGCCGCCATCGCACGTACTCGTCGACGTCAAAGGGAACGACCACGTCCTTACAGCTGATCGTACGTTCGGTGAGGTCCACCGCGACCTGCACACCAGGTTCATCCTCCAATAGCTTCAGCAGTAGCTCCGCGTCACTGGCGCTGACCTGCGCGGTGAGCAACCCGGATTTACCGGAGTTGCCCCTGAAGATGTCAGCGAACCGAGATGATACGACGACACGAAAGCCGTAATCCATTAGCGCCCAGACCGCGTGCTCGCGAGAACTGCCTGTTCCGAAGTCTGATCCGGCGACAAGGACTGAACCTGCTTGGTACACAGGGTTATTGAGAACGAAGCTCGGATCGGAGCGCCATTGCGCGAAAAGTCCGTCATCGAAGCCAGAGCGAGTCACCCGCTTCAGATACGAGGCCGGAATGATCTGATCCGTATCCACATTGGTGCGCCGCAGCGGGACCGCGACACCGGTGTGCGTGGTGAACTTCTCCATCAGACGTCCTCCTGACAAGTGAGCGACACGAAAGTTCGGGCAACACGGCCGAGAGGAACACAGGAACCCGGCTCAGCCGAACCGCTGCGGGGCGGGTTCAGCGGGGAAGCAGATCTGCCTCCGGCAGGTCGGCCGGAGAAGCCAGCCTTCCGACGACAGCCGTTGCTGCAGCCACCGCAGGACTCACCAGATGGGTCCGTCCCCCGTTTCCCTGACGTCCTTCGAAGTTGCGATTGGACGTGGAAGCACATCGCTCTCCGGGCGACAGCTGGTCCGGGTTCATCCCCAGACACATCGAGCAACCGGGCAGGCGCCACTGGCCACCCGCCTCGACGACGACCGCATCGATCCCCTCGGCCTCGGCCTGTGCCTTCACCTGAGCAGAGCCGGGAACCACGAGCAGACGCGTCCCCTCCGCGACCCTCCGACCCCGGAGGACCTCGGACACCACACGCAGGTCCTCGATCCGACCATTGGTGCAGGAGCCGACGAAGACGGCATCGACCGCGACCTCACGCAGCGGAGTGCCCGGCGCGAGCCCCATGTAGTCGAGAGCCCGGGCAGCGGTACGGGCGACATCGTCGTCCCCCAGGCTCGAGGGATCAGGTACGACGTCCGACAGCGGCGCGCCCTGCGCAGGATTGGTGCCCCAGGTCACGAAGTGGCTCAAGCTCGCCGCCTCGATGCGGACCTCGGTGTCGTAAACCGCATCCGGATCACTCGCCAAGGCCCGCCAGTCGGCCACCGCAGCCTCCCAGTCGGCGCCGACAGGGGCGTGCGGGCGACCCCGGAGATACGCGAAGGTCGTCTCGTCGGGAGCCACCATGCCTGCTCTCGCCCCGGCCTCGATGGACATATTGCACAAGGTCATCCGCGACTCCATCGAGAGGGATTCGATCGCGCTCCCCCGGTACTCGATGACATGCCCCTGTCCACCGCCGGTCCCGATCCGGGAGATGACCGCCAGGACGATGTCCTTGGCCCCGACGCCGGGAGGCAGCTCTCCGTCGACGTGGACCGCCATCGTCCGGAAAGGCACCAACGGCAGGGTCTGAGTGGCCATGACATGTTCGACCTCACTGGTGCCGATCCCGAAGGCCAAGGCGCCGAAGGCTCCGTGCGTACTGGTGTGGGAGTCACCGCAGACGATGGTCATCCCGGGCTGGGTGAGCCCGAGTTCCGGACTGATGATGTGCACGATCCCCTGGCGCTCGTGTCCCATCGGGTAGAGCCGGACACCGAATTCCTCGCAGTTACGGCGCAGCGTCTCCACCTGGGTACGACTCACCGGGTCCTCGATCGGACCGGGGAGGGTGGGTACGTTGTGGTCCTCGGTGGCGACGGTGAGCTCCGGCCTGCGCAGAGCACGTCCGGCCAGGCGCAGCCCGTCGAAGGCCTGGGGGCTGGTGACCTCATGGAGAAGATGCAGGTCGATGTACAGCAGATCGGGCTCGCCGGGAGCCGATCTGACGACATGCTGCGCCCACACTTTTTCGGCCAGCGTGAAGCCCATGGCGATCTCCATCTCCGAGACGACCGTCTCACAACAGGTCAATGGCGGCATCTGTCATAACTGTGAGGCCCATGGTTCACACGTTCAAGATGTGGCGAGCTTGCGTCTCATGACGTGGGACGTCACACTGAGTGCATGGAAAGTTCTAGTGGGGTCGGTGTCCTGGACAAGGCCGCAACCGTTCTCGGCGCCCTGGAAGCGGGACCGTCGACTCTCGCACAGCTCGTTGCCATCACCGGATTGGCTCGCCCCACCGCCCATCGCCTGGCGGTGGCTCTCGAACACCATCGGCTGGTATCCCGCGACATGCAAGGCAGATTCATCCTCGGCCCGCGCCTGGCAGAACTTGCCTCAGCCGCCGGCGAAGACCGGCTCCTGGCCGCTGCAGGCGCCGTTCTGGGAGCACTCCGGGACCACACTCACGAATCCGCGCAACTCTTCCGACGCCAAGGGGACATGCGCATCTGTGTCGCAGCCGCCGAACGCCCCATGGGACTACGCGACTCCATCCCGGTAGGAGCAACCTTGTCGATGCTCGCCGGATCCGCAGCGCAGGTCCTCCTCGCCTGGGAAGAACCGGACCGACTCCACCGCGGTCTCCAGGGCGCGGAATTCACCGCCACCACCCTCTCCGGCGTTCGACGCCGCGGATGGGCACAGAGCGTCGGTGAACGTGAGCCGGGAGTAGCCTCGGTGTCCGCACCCGTCCGCAATCCCGCCGGGCGGGTCATCGCCGCCGTCTCGATCTCCGGACCGATCGAACGCATCTCCCGACAGCCCGGGCGCCTCCACGCCGCGACCGTGGTCGCCGGAGCCAACAAGTTGACCGAGGTCCTCGCCCGGGCGCATGCCCAGCAGCAGGCCGCACAGGAGTCCGCACACAAGCACTGACCATCCGTGGGGGCCCCTCACCGAGAAGAGAAGATGGGCCCCCACGGATTCTTCCCGCACCCGGTTGGACCTCCCGCGTCCGAGAGGACCAAGCCCGCACCTGCTCCGCCCCAGGGACGTTCAGAGTCGCTCCAGAAGCACCCGCACGCTCCCTCCACAGATCATGTCCAGTTCGTTCCCACGCCGACCGGACAGGTCGTAATCAGCCACCGCGAGAGCATCGTCCCCCTCCGCAAGCAGAGCCTGCGCCCGACGGACCACCTCCAGTTCCACCGCTCCCCCGCCGACCGATCCGGCCACCGGCCCCTGAATGCCCACCACCATGCGCGCGCCGGTACCCCGCGGAGTCGACCCGGCGTCACCGATCACCGTGGCCAGAACGGCCGGCAATTCCGGTGTCCGCGCCAACCCACGGATCGTGTCCGCCACCTCGGCATCGACGACCTGCCCCTGGCATTCGGCGCGGACCTGCACCAGCTCCGCGCAGATCGAGACCGCAATCTCCCCCGGATCCGGTCCACCCAGATGGACACCGATCGGTGAACGCAGCTCACGGGTCAGTTCCGGAGACAACCCCGCCTCGACCAGTTCCCGACGGACCAATGCCGCCTTGCGTCGGGAACCGATCATGCCGACGTACTGATGCGGACGCGTCAGACAGAGCAGCGCACACTCACGGTCACTGCGATGCCCCGGCGTGACGACCACGAAATAGCTGTTGGCATGCTCCGACAGGGCACGCAAGGCCACACCGTAGTCATCAACGACGATCTGATCCGCCCCGGTCAACCGGTCGGACCTGGCCAGGCCGGGACGGTCGTCGATCACCACGGTATGAAAACCGATCACCGAAGAGATCTGCGCGACAGCGCGGCCGACATGGCCGGCACCCAGGATCACCAGCCGGGGCGTGCCCCACAGCTCCTCCGCGAAATAACCGCCCGAACCGGTCTCCCGACAGGTGGCGCCGAAAGGTCTTCGAGGAGTGCCGGTCAGGCTGTCCCGATCACCGTCCCACGGATCGCACCGCCCGGCTCGTGGCCCACTGGTCCAGTGCAAACGGGCGTAGACGCCCTGAGCATCGACCTGACCCAGCAGCTCGACATAATCCACTCGCCGCATCATCGATCTCCCTGCCACGCCGGCGGAATCGGAAGCCGGTCCTCCCGACCGGTGCCATTCTCCCCCCGGCAGCACGCCACCTGACGAGAAGGGTCCACTCCGACACAGATCACCTGGTGACCGTCCAACAGACCGATCAGTGCGCGAATGTCCTCGTCGAACACTCCACCGTCGACGTGGGTCAGCACGACCGAGACCTGGCCGGCCCAACCCCACCGACGGGCCGGATCCAGATAACCCTGCTGCAGCAGCATCGCGACTGCTCCGGCATCGAGATCGGCCCCGACCCCAGAACCGATGCCCAGGATCTCCCGGGCACGCTCCGAGCGAAAACACACCTGCTCCAACGGACGACACAATGCATCGACGCTCGCCACGACCAGGAGAAGATCCACCGCCGGAGGAACCACCGGCTCGTGCGCCGCCGGCACTTTGAACGGCAGGCCGCGGGCACCGTCCGCCTCGACCAAGACGACATCGAAGGCACTGCGCAATCGATCGATCCCGTCGCCGGGGAAGGCCGAGATCTTGCCGTCCCCGCACGGCTGCCCGGCAACCAACAAGCCCGGTTCATCCCTGCGGGCCAAGGCCTCCTCCACGTCCAGAGCCGCGCCCCGTTCCAGCCACAACCGGGTGGTCGTGGTCAGAACGGCGCTCAACCCGAGAACCGCGCATTCCTGCCCGACAGCCCGCAAAAGGGTGGTCTTACCGCCTGCGCCCACCGCAGCCAGAACCACCCTTCTCCGGCAGCCCAGGACACATGTTTCGAGCAGCTCCGTGACGCCCAAGGCCGAGAGCAGCCCCGGCCCCGCCCGTCCAGGGCCTTCCCAGACCACGGGCCAGACCGGGCGGTCGGTCATCGCCCCGGCTCCAGGACGTCGATCCCAGAACCCGCGCCCCTCCGACATCGGCCCGACAACCCTTGGAGCACCGCGTCCAGCGCGCCTCCCCCCACGGCTCTGGCCTTGTCGGAGATCGTGTCGCAACATGCGACCATCGCAGGCCGCGGGTCGACATCGGCGATCTTGAGACCCCGCGAGACCACCGTCTCCTCAGGAATCATGCCGCGAACGACCCCCGACAGCGGAGAGAGCACCTCGGAAGAGGTTTCCGCACCTTCCAGAACGCAGAGCGCCTCCCCTGCACGCACGACAGCGCCGATATCCCGCAGGACCCGGACCCGGCCGGCTTCAGGAGCCCTGACGACCCGGTCGGCACCGTGACCGGCGATCGTCCCGGGGACCCCGGTGTTGGCAAGAGCCGCCCCGAGGGAGATCACGCGCCCCAGATCGTGTCCACGCATCGTCTCCACGACGTAGTCGACGTCCTCTCCGGCAACGAAACCCGGACCGCACCCGACGGTGACATCCCCCATGCCACGGTGGGTACCGACATTCCGTTTCGCGAGCATCGCGTCGACCACCGCCACCGGACGAGCCCTGCGGACCAGTTCTGCCTCGGAGTCAACGACCACAGGGATCCGGTATTCACCCGGCCGGCCGGACCTTCGCTGCTCGGCCAGGATCTGCCGAGCCTGCTCGAGACCGAGGGCACGAACCCCGACGAGGTCCTCGACCCGCCAGCTGCCCTGACGGACCGCGGTGCACAAAGACGCCCGCCACCGGACTGCCATCGGTCGGGCGAGATCCAGGGCGATGACGTCGAAACCGGCGTGAGCACAGCGCTGGACGACCCCGGTGGCGATGTCCCCAGCCCCCCGGACGACGATCAGCGGAGTCGAACCCGGACACCTACCGAGGTGTTCCAGGGGGCCGGAGGGCTCCTGAAGGCCGGGAGCGCCCGGAGTCATCGGCGCCGCACCGGGCGATAGAAGGTGTCCTCCAACGGGAGCGCGAGCCGGAAGAGACCGTCCTTCTTGAAGTAGGCATTCTGCAGGGCTGGCGCACCCAGGCAGCAGGTGATCTCGCCGATGCCCTTGGCCCCGTAGGCATAGGTCGGATCAGCACGGTTCACGAAGATCGCGCGGACCGGAGGCATCTGATTGGCCTTGACCAATCCGAGCTGGGCCAGCTTGACCTGTGGGATCCCGTCCTCACACCGGAAATACTCAGTCACCCCGTACCCGATGGCCATGGCGACGCCACCGATCACCTGCCCCTCGCAGGCCACCGGGTTGATCACCCGGCCGGCGTCATGAGCCGCGACCACCTGGACGATCTCACCCTTGGTGTCGATCACGAAGATCTGCGTCGCGAAACCGTAGGAGATGTGGCTGACCGGGTTCGCCTTCGTCGAGCCGATCGGATCGGTCTCGAAGTCGAACTCTCCCTCGTAGAGCTTCCCTTCGAGGTCAGCCAGGGCCAGCCCGGAATCCAGATCCCGTTTGAGTGCCTGCGCCGCTTCACGTGCTGCCTGACCGGTGAAGACCGTCTGACGGGAAGCAGTCGTGGTGCCCGCGTCCGGCGAATAGCTGGTGTCCGGGGCGTCCACCACGATGTGGCGTCTCTCCAGCCCCGTGGTCTCCGCGACCATCTGAAGGATGACCGTGGTGATGCCCTGTCCGATCCCGGCCGCGGACGAACGGGCGTGGACCACTCCGTCGATGACCTCGAGGTTGCATCGCCCCGGGTCCTTCAACCCGACGCCGACTCCGGCATTCTTCATCGCGCAGGCGATACCCACGTGGAGCTCCGGATCGGCTTCATACCGTTCGAAGTCGTCCCGGACGGCCTCCAAGGTCTCGACGAGGGCGGTGTCCGCGCCGACGATCTGCCCGTTCGGCAGCGCCTGCCCCGGGCGGACGGCATTGCGATGACGGATCTCCCAACCGGAGAGACCGACCTGGCGGGCGAGGTCGTTGACGAGACATTCCACCGCCATCGCCGACTGGGTGACCCCGAAACCACGGAAGGCCCCTGCCGGTGGATTGTTGGTGTACACGGCATCACCGACCACGCTCACATTGGCGTAGTGATAGGGCCCGGAGGCATGGGTACATGCTCGCTGCAGCACCGGGCCACCCAAGGAGGCATAGGCTCCCGTGTCCGAGACGATCCGGGCCTGCATCGCCTGCAGAATGCCCTGGTCGTCGCAGCCGAGCTTCATCGTGATCTTCATGGCATGGCGTTTCGGGTGATAGTTCAAGCTGTCGGTCCGACTGAACTTCACCTTGACCGGCCGCCCGGTCAGATAGGCGCACAACGCTGCCTGGTGCTGGACCGACATGTCTTCCTTGCCGCCGAAACCGCCACCGACCAGGGCCGAACGGATCCTGACCTTCTCCAGGGGCAGGCCGAGGTACTCACTGACCTCGTGGTATTCGTCGTAGATTCCCTGACCTGCGGTGATCACCATGATCCCCTCGCCGTCGGGGATCCCGATGGCCGCCTCGGTCTCCATGAAAGCGTGTTCTTGCGGAGGCAGATCGAAGGTCGCCTCGGCGACATACGAGGAGGCTGCGAAACCGGCAGCGATGTCGCCCCGGGAGATCTCTTCGTGGGCACAGATATTGCCCTCGGGAACGACGAAGGAACCGAATCGGGTGAAACCTTCCCCGTGGATCTGCGGTGCACCCTCCGCCATGGCTGCTTCCGGACTGGTCAAGGGCTCGAGTACCTCGTACTCGACCTCGACCGCAGCGGCAGCGGATTCGGCCTGGGAGCGGGTCTGCGCCACGACCATCGCCAGGGTGTCCCCGATCGCCTTGGTCGTCTCGCCCACGGCGATCATGCCCGGCCAGTCCTTGTAGAGATGACCCAGGTAGCGTTCTCCGGGGATGTCCTCGGCGGTGAAGATCCCGAGAACTCCTGGCATAGCGCACGCCGCGCCGGTGTCGATGGACAGGATCCGCGCGCGCGGGTGGGCGGTGAAGACGTGTCGGCCGTGGACCATACCGGGGATCTCGATGTCGTCGACGTACTGCCCTTCGCCCAGCGCTTTCTCCACGGCGTCGATGCGCAGCACGTCTTCACCGACACCTGCGTTCTGCCCAGGGGCGGGGATCTCCCGTCCTTCCCGTAGCAGATCTGCGGCGAGGAGCACGCCGTCGACGATCTGCTGGTAGCCGGTGCACCGGCACATATTGGTGCGCAGGGCGTGGCGGACCTCGTCGGCGGTCGGGGCGGGGTTCGCATCGATCAGGGATTTCGCGGAGACGACCATCCCGGGTACGCAGAAGCCGCACTGGACCGAGCCCGCGGTACCGAAGGCGTGTCCGTAGACCGCTTTCTCCCGCTCGCTGAGCCCTTCGACCGTGGTGATCCGTTTGCCGGCGAGTCGTTTGACCCGTTGGGTGCAGGCTCGGACCGCCTTGCCTTCGACGAGGATCATGCAGGTACCGCAGGATCCCTGGTTGCATCCGTCCTTCACGGAGATCAGACGGAGATCGTCCCGGAGCAGGTCGAGCAGTTCGGTGTCCTCGGAGACCTGATGGGCTTCTCCGTTGATGAACAGGGTGTGGACCGCGGTAGCGCCGTCGTCGGGTGTGCGGGTCCGGGGGACTCGTCGCCGGGTGTTCTCCGTGGTCATGTCGCCTGCCCGTTCTGGATCGCGTCCGGCGACCAGCGCGCTTTCCCGGTGCAGCCGCTTGTGACGGCCCGATCACAGCCCACCGCTCACCAGAGTATGGTCAACTTTGTCCAACGTCAGAATAACTCGATCTGCTTCGTCGGACAGCAGGGTTGACGCAAGGGGCGCCCGTCGTGGTGAACCCACGACGGGCGCCCCGGAAGACAGACGCGGAACGGCCGATCAGACCAGTTCGCTCCGATCGTCGCCCGGCTCCCCGTACAGTTCCTGCTCGGCCAGCAGCCCCTGATAGGCGTCCCGGATCGCCAGATTGACCTCGTTCTCGGCCAGGACCGGGTCGAGGAAGGACTTCCGATAGGTCTCGTCGCTGTTCGACGAGGCCGCGAAGGACAATCCGCTGAAGCAGGCCAGGAGGAAGCTCACCTTGAAGTGCACCGAGCTGAACGGGAGCTTGAAACCAGCCACCATCATCGGCTCGGGCACCGAGGAGATCCAGGTCTTGGCCACGGCGTCGGTGATCGCCATCTGACCGAAGAAGGTGAAGAAGACCCCCATCAACATGGTGAAGAGGAACACCTGGATCACCTGCGCAGCGATCGCCACCAACTGAAGGTTGACCCGCTCACTGACCCGCAGCGGAGGACGCAGACGCGGCATGGAGACGGAGGCGAAGGGAGTACCCCGCAACAACGAACGCATCCGCTGCTCGTTCTCCACGGACTCCGCATAGGAGAACTCGGCCTCGTTCCGACTTTCGTGCTTGTGGAACATCGTGTGCATCTCGTCGAGCGCGGTCACCACGACGACCAGCAGGGCCAGGACCAGCAGAACCATCCCGACACCGAAGGTCCGCCCGTAGTCGATCCCCGCGGCGACCTGCCAGATCTCGGCATTGAAGAAGAAGAAGAGCACCACGACCAGGAAGACCGGGAGGACCCGGGCGATCATCGCGCCCAGAGCGGTGGCCTGGCTCACCGAACGCTTCAACGACCAGACCAGCACATTGCCCACCCCGATATAGGTCAGGAAGAGCAGGATCACCAGCAGGGAGAACTGCCACAGCAAGCTGATGAAGAAGCTGTCCCCGTCGATCTCCTTGCCCATCACGGGAGGCAGCAGAAGGTGGATCAATCCGATGATCACAGCGAGAAGTTTGCTGCCCGAGTTCGGCAGGGCCCGCAACAACCAGCCGATCCCCAGACCGACCGGGAGCGCGAGGATCGGGCCGCCCAAGACGAGGAATCCACTCAGGATGAAGGCCACCTCGTCTTCCTCACGAACGAGCCCGTCCTCCGTCTCCTGGACGCCGTCCACCACGGAGGCAGCGAGCAACCAGAGGACGTTGATCACCGTCATGGCGGAGAGCAGTGCGGAAACCCTGCGCAACAACGCCCGACTCCGTGAGCGGCGAGTGAGTACCTGAGGGAGCCCCCGCGCCCTGATCCAGGCTTCACAGGCATCCATCTGGGCATCTGCCATCGCGGCATTCCGTCCTTCCGTCATTCCTCGCATATCGCCGATACGTTCGGCGGCAGCCTCCCCCACGAGCCTCAGGACGGCCGAGACGGCGTAGTCATCAGGCCCCACACATCATGTCGAGAACAGAGACCTACGCGCCGGACCGGGCGTAAGACACCTGGACGATTCATAATGCTGCTGAACAAAGGGTAAAAGGATAGGACCCCAATGAGAAAGGCGGCCCCCTCTTTCGAGGGGGCCGCCTTTCTTCTTTGTAGCCCCGACCGGATTCGAACCGGCGCTACCGCCTTGAGAGGGCGGCGTGCTAGGCCACTACACAACGGGGCCATTTACTGCCTGAGCAGCGGATGAAACCTTACCTTTGAGCGGCAGTTTCTTCCAAATCGGCACTGGATAAATCACCACCCAGCGCCTCATCGCGTATTTACTCGATGAGCTGGGGTACCAGGACTCGAACCTAGACTAACTGAACCAGAATCAGTCGTGCTGCCAATTACACCATACCCCATGGGGCATCCCCCACTGGTGAAGCAGTTGCCCACCAGCTAGGCGATCCGAGAAAGCACTCTAGCCTCCGAGTGCCTTGTAACCCAAATCAGCCCGGCGCCATCCGCTCCCCTGGAAGAGGAACGACCACCGCCGGACGACCGGCCTCTGCTCACATCGGCGCCCAGCCAGCAGAACTGAGAACTACACCCGACCCGCCTCCCCCGGCCGGCCTCCCCCGCAGAGCCCGCCACAGCGGGAGACGGCACCGCTGCAGGCACTAGAGTGAAGTGTTATGAGCGAGCCCGATGCCACGTCGCCGGCAGGCGATTTCGTCCGTGAACAGATCCGCCGTGACAACGCCGCAGGCATCTTCTCAGGGCGCGTCCAGACCAGATTCCCACCTGAGCCCAACGGCTACCTACACATCGGACACGCCAAAGCCATCTGCGCCGACTTCGGCATCGCCCAGGAATTCGACGGGATCTGCCACCTCCGGTTCGACGACACCAATCCCGACACCGAGGACACCGAGTACGTCGACTCCATCATCGAGGACATCACCTGGCTCGGATTCCCCCCGCCGACACCGATCCTCTTCGCCTCCGACTACTTCGGACGACTCTACGAATGGGCCGAATACCTGATCGGACAGGGCAAGGCCTATGTCGACGAACAGGACGGCGAGACCATCTCGGCCCAGCGCGGCGGCTTCGGCAAACCCGGGATCGAATCCCCCTACCGGGACCGACCCGTCGCAGAGAACATCACCGAGTTCCGCAAGATGCGCGACGGCGACTACCCCGACGGATCCCGAGTGCTGCGCGCCAAGATCGACATGCAACACGAGAACATGCAGATGCGCGACCCCATCATGTACCGCATCCGGCACGCCAGCCATCACCGGACAGGCGACGACTGGTGCCTCTACCCGACCTACGACTGGGCCCACGGGCAGTCCGACGCCATCGAAGGCGTCACCCACTCCCTGTGCACCCTGGAGTTCGACAGCCACCGACCGCTCTACGACTGGTTCCTCGCACAGCTCCCCCTCCCCCACGAAGCACCGCGCCAGACCGAGTTCGCCCGGCTCGCGGTCACCTACCTGATCACCAGCAAGCGCAAAATGCTCCAGCTCGTGACCAGCGGCACCGTCGACGGATGGGACGACCCCCGGATGCCCACCGTCGCCGGGATGCGCCGCCGCGGCTACCCCGCCGCATCGATCCGCGACTTCTGCGCCTACGTCGGCCTGACGAAGACCAACAGCCGACACGACATCGAACTGCTCGAGTCCTTCGTCCGTCGTGAACTCAACCTGACCAGTCAACGCCGGATGGCCGTGCTCCGCCCGCTCAAGCTGGTCCTCGACGGATGGCCCACCGAACCCGACGGCACACCCGTCGTCGAATGGTTCGACGTGGCCAACAACCCCGAGAACGAGGCCGACGGCACCCGAAAGGTCCCCTTCACCGGAGAACTGTGGATCGAGCAGGACGACTTCGCAGAGACCCCTCCCCCGAAGTTCTTCCGACTCACCCCGGGACGCGAAGTCCGGCTCCGCGGCGCATACCTGGTGACCTGCACCGACGTCGTCAAGGACGATCAGGGGAAGATCATCGAGATCCGCGCCTCCTACGACCCGGCCTCCCGAGGCGGCACCGCACCCGACGGACGCAAGGTCAAATCGACCATGCACTGGGTCTCCGCCCCCCACGCGGCAGAAGCCACCGTCTCCCTCTACGAACGACTCTTCACCCACCCCGTTCCGGGCGAGACCACCGGTGAAGTCATGGACGACATCAACCCGGAGAGCAAAGAAACACTCCTCCACTGCCGCGTCGAACCGATACTCGCCGACACGCCGCCCGGCACCGTGGTCCAGTTCGAACGACTGGGCTACTTCGCGCACGACCCCCGGACAGCGATGCACTTCCACCGCACCGTAGGCCTGAAGGACGAATGGGCCGCGATCCAGAAACGGGCAGTGCGCAGCTGACCCAGGCCACCCAAGGCGCGTGTGGGGCCGGACCAGGAGATCCTCCCGGTCCGGCCCCACACCGATCCCAGCCCCGCGCGGTGTACCGGAGAGACGCCCGGCACACCGCCAGAACTCACAAGGACGCCCGCAAGGACCGCAGCCGCGACAAGGTCGAATGCCTCCCCAACACCTCGGCGGATTCGAAGAGCGGCGGGGAGACCCTACGCCCGGACAGAGCCACCCGGACCGGGCCGAAAGCGACCCGAGGCTTCAACCCCAGACCGTCGATCAAAGCGGCCCGCAAGGACTCCTCGATCCGCCCGGCCGTCCAGCTGCCCGCCACGTCAGCCAGATCCACTCCCGCATCGTCAGGAATCGCTTCCAAGGCGACGACCGCCGCATCGAGGACCGCAGCGACATCACCCTTGAGCGAAGCCCTGGCATCCTCCTCGACGACCAACTCTTCATCGGCAGTGAAGAAGGGACGCATCTGCTCCGCCGCCTCGGTGAGCCTCACCAACCGGGGCTGGACCAACTCGGCCAGGCTACGCACCCGGACGATCTCCCCCAGGCTCGGGTTCTCCCCCAGCAGCCCGTCCGACTGCAGATACGGGACCAGGCGAGAAGTCAGCTCCTCCACCGACAACTCACGGATATAGACACCGTTGAGCCAGTCCAACTTCGTCAGATCGAAGATCGGACCGACCGGGTTCACCTTCGCCCAGTCGAACTCCGCGGCGAAACGCTCCAGGGTGAAGACCTCCACGTCCTTGCCCTCGGCATCCTTCGCCGGCGGATAGGCCAACAGCGCCAGGAAATTCACCAAAGCCTCCGGCAGATAACCCTGCTCCCGGAACCAGGTCAGACGAGCTGCGGGATTCTTCCGCTTGGAGATCTTCGACTTATCGGTATTCCGCAGCAAAGGCATGTGCGCGAAAGTCGGCGGGGTCAACCCCAACCAGCGGTACAGGAGAAGATGCTTCGGCGTCGAACTGATCCATTCCTCCCCACGGACCACATGAGTGATCCCCATCTCGTGGTCGTCCACCACCACAGCCATGTGATAGGTCGGGAAACCGTCCGCCTTCAGGATCACCTGATCATCCGGATGCGGCGCGCGGACCCGGCCCCGGATCAGATCGTCGAACTCCGTCGGCGCATCCTCGGGAACCAGCATGCGCACCACCGGCGTCTCCTGGAAGCCCGGCAGCTCGGCCCGCTCCTCGCGGGTCATCCCCTGACAGAGCCGGTCGTACCCGGTGACCGAGGACTTGGACCTCTGCTGCTCCTCCCGCATCCGGGCCAGACGCTCAGGAGAGCACCAACACCGGTAGGCATGACCGTCCTCGATCAACCGCTCCACATAAGGCCGGTAGGTCTCCAACCGTTCACTCTGCCGGTACGGGGCGAACGGGCCGCCCTTGTCCGGGCCCTCGTCCCACCCCAGGCCGAGCCAGTCCAAGGTGTCGTACAACTGCTGCTCTGAATCAGCTCGGAAACGAGCGCGATCGGTGTCCTCCACCCGAAGGACGAAGCGTCCCCCTCGTTGGCGCGCATAGGCCAGATTGAACAAAGCCATGTATGCGGTGCCGACATGGGGATCACCCGTCGGAGAAGGAGCGACACGGAGCCTGGGTGCGCCGGGAAGGCCGGCCGGGGTGCTGGATGTGCTCATGATGTCCCCAGCCTACGACGCCCCTCCACGACGCACCCGGGCGTCCGAACACCTCAGCGGCGCACGAAAGGATTCGACAACGATCCGATCCCCTCGATCTCGACCTCCACACGCTGCCCCGGCTCCACCGGGCCCACACCGACCGGGGTGCCGGTCAGGATGACGTCCCCGGGCAGAAGAGTGAAGATCCTGGAGACATAGGACACCAGCTCCGCCACCGGGTAGACCATCAACGACGTCGACGCCTCCTGCACGGTGCGTCCGTCCAGCCTCGTCCGGACCTCCACATCGGTCGGGTCCAGCTCGGTCTCGATCCACGGCCCCAACGGGCAGAAGGTGTCCGCCCCCTTGGCCCTGGACCACTGGTCGTCGCTGCGTTGGATATCCCGAGCCGTGACATCGTTCGCGCAGGTGTACCCGAGCACGACGTCGGGAACCTGCTCGACCGGGACGTCCTTGCACATCCGACCGATGATCACGGCCAGCTCGCCCTCGTAATGCACCTCGGTGCTGAAGTCCGGCATCACCACCGGATCGTCCGGACCGCACACCGAGGTGTTGGGCTTGAGGAAGACGAGCGGTTCGGCAGGCACCTCGTGCCCCAGCTCGGCAGCATGAGCGGCATAGTTACGACCGATGCCGATGACCTTGCTCCGCGGGATGACCGGTGCGAGCAGGCGCACATCGCCCAATTCGTGCCGGACCCCGGTCGGGGCCACCCGCGAGTACAACGGGTCGCCGTTCACCTGGGCCAGCCAGGTGGGCACCCCGTCCTCACTCATGACGACGCCGTAGGTCGGCTCGTCGTCGACGACATAACGGGCGATTTTCATAGCTGCTCCTGACAGATGCGGGACACGACTCTGCGATCACGCTATCCGACCCGGAGGTGGCCGCGTCCTCAGCGCAGCACCGGCACCTCCTGCGCGCTGGGGCGCAGATCCTCGCCGACCTCCCCGCCCGTCGGGGCGACCTCGCTCGAACAGGAGATCCTGGCCGCCGCGACCTCCGCTGACCCGGCGGCGGCTGCCTCCTGCGCCGCCCAGAAGACAGCCTCCGGCGTCGCCGGCAGCGGCAATGTCTGCTCCCGACCGGACGGGCCGAAAGAAGCACAGGCCTGACGCAACGCCTCACGGACACTGATCGCCAGGGTCAACGGCGGTTCCCCGACAGCCTTGGACCCGTAGACCACGCCGGTCTCGGTGGCCCGTTCCAGGAAGTCGACACGGAAGATCTCAGGCAGCTCACCCATCGAAGGGATCTTGTAGGTACTCGCCCCCGAGGTGAGCAGACGACCGCGCCCCGCCCCGGGACTGCTGTCCCAGACGAGTTCCTCCATGGTCATCCACCCCATGCCCTGGACGAACCCGCCCTCGATCTGGCCGCGGTCGATCACCGGTGACAGGCTGTCGCCCACGTCGTGCAGGACATCGACCCGAAGAACCCGGTGCGCACCGGTGAAGGCGTCGACCTCGACCTCCGCGCAGGCCGCGGCATAACTGAAGTACTTGAAAGGCTCCCCCGTCATCGTCTGTTTGTCCCAGTGCAGCCCGGGAGTCCGGTAGAAACCGGCAGCCCACAACTTCGTCCGCCGTAGATAGGCGTCACCGGCCACCGTGGCGAAAGACACCGCCAGCTCCGGATGACCGGCGGGAAAGACCGCGCCGTTCTCGAAACAGACGTCCTGCGGTGAGACCCCCAGCGCCCCGGCCGGCACCGTGCGGGCCCGCAGACTCTCCACCGCGACCTCGGCCATCCTGATACGGATCTGATCACAGGCGTTCTTCACCGCGGCGCCGTTCAGGTCGGCGCCGCTGCTCGCCGCCGTCGCAGAGGTATTGGGCACCTTGTCGGTCCGGGTCGATGCCAGCCGGACCGCCGACGCGGGGACACCCAAGGCCGTCGCCGCGACCTGGATCATCTTCGTGTGCAGCCCCTGCCCCATCTCGGTGCCCCCGTGGGTCACCATCACCGAGCCGTCCCGGTAGACGTGGACGAGGGCTCCGGCCTGGTTGAAGGGGGTGAAGTTGAACGAGATCCCGAACTTCTGCGGAGTGACGGCAATGCCCCTTCTACGGTGCCGATGAGTCCGGTTGAACTCTGCGACCGCAGCCGAACGTGCCTCGAAATCAGCGCTCTGCAGAAGCTGTTCCCAGATGACATCCATGCGTTCGGGATGACGCACCGTCTGCCGATAAGGGGTCTGTTCGCCCTCCCGGTAGAAATTCCGCCTCCGCAGCTCGACGGCGGGCAGGCCCAGGCGTGGAGCACATCGACCGATGATGTCCTCGATCACCACCATGCCCTGCGGCCCGCCGAAACCACGGAAAGCAGTCTGCGAGGTCTTGTTGGTCCGGACGATACGACCACTGACCCGCACGTCCGGGATGAAATAGGCATTGTCGATATGACAGAGCGCCCTGGCCAGCACCGGTTCGGACAGATCCAGGCTCCACCCTCCGTCCGCGACGAGAGATGCCACCAAAGCGGTGATCCGACCCCCTTCGTCGAAACCGGCCTCCCACTCGGCCCGGAAAGGGTGCCTCTTCCCGGTCATCGACAGATCCTGACTGCGGTCGAGCCGGAGCTCGACCGGGCGCCCGGTGAGTGTCGCACCGAGGGCGGCCAGGGCCGCATAACCGTGGGGCTGGAATTCCTTTCCGCCGAACCCTCCTCCCATCCGCACACATTCGACGGTGACGGCATGGCTGGGGACGCCCAGGACGTGCGCAGTGATCTCCTGGGTCTCCGTAGGGTGCTGGGTGCTGGAGATCAGATGGAGCTGACCGCCCTCGTCGACCCGCGCGAAACTGACATGGGTCTCCAGGTAGAAGTGTTCCTGCCCGCCCAGGTCGGTGACCCCTCGGAAACGGTGCACGGATCGGGAGAGCGCACCCTCGGCATCTCCACGGGACATCACCAGCTCCCCGCCCTGGAAGCTCTCCTGCGCGAGGGCTTCCTCGAGGGTGACCACCGCCGGGAGCGGCTCGTAGTCGACCCGGACAGCCTGCGCACCACATCGGGCGATCTCCCGGGTCTCACCCAACACCCAGGCCACCGCCTGCCCGTGGAACATCACCTCGGTGGGGAACAGCGGCTCGTCGTGCCAGACCCCGGAGTCGTTGAGCCCGGGAACGTCCTGCCCGGTGAGCACCTTCCTGACCCCCCGGACGGCCAACGCAGATGCACAGTCCATGTCGACGATCCGAGCGTGGGCATAGGGCGAACGGACCGGGTAGGCGTGCAGGACCCCGGTGTACCGGCCGACCATGTCGTCGGTGAACAACGCGGAACCGGTGACATGGGCCCGGGCATCGGCATGGACGACGTCCTCACCGACGACAGCCTGCGGTGGACGTCGGAACAGCGAAGTCATGAGGCCATCTCCTGGGAGGTGAGCTCCGCGTGGAAACGTCGGAGCGACTGTTCGAGCATCGCGCTGCGATAGGCCGCGCTCGCCCGGGCATCGGTCAACGGGGTGCCTTCCTTCGCCAAGGCCGCGGCCGCGATATCGACGGTCTCTTCCGTCCAGGGCTGCCCGACGAGAAGTTCCTCGGTGGTTCGTGCCCGGATCGGAGTGGCCGCCACCCCGCCCAGCCCGATCCGAGCTGCGGCGACGGAGCCGCGGTCGAGGCGGAAGGCGAAGGCGACGGACACGCTGGAGATGTCGTCCACAGGACGTTTGGTGATCTTGTGGAAGGCCACCTGAGGTGCCAAGGGGCGGGGTATCCGCACCGAGGTGATGATCTCGTCGGGGCGACGGACGGTCTGGCGATATCCGAGGAAGTAGTCCCCCACCGGGACCTCCCGGCGTTCCTTCTGGGAGCTCAGGACGACCCGGGCGTCGAGGGCCAGCAGACAGGGCGCGCTGTCGCCGACCGGGGAAGCGGTACCGAGGTTGCCTCCGAGGGTGGCGGCATGACGGATGAGCGGGCTGGCGAAGCGGGGGAACATCTCGTCAAGGAGAGGTACTGCTCCCCCCAGTACCTCCTCGATCTCGCTCAGAGTCAGCCCGGCACCGATCTCGATGTGGTCGTCGTCGATGTGGATCCCGCGCAGCTCCGGTAGCGCGTCAACGGCGATGACCAGTCCGGGACGGCGGTGTCGGAGATTCTGATCCACGCCCAGATCGGTCCCGCCTGCACGGAGGGTGGCCTGCGGATACCGGGTGAGCAGGTAGAGCGCTTCTTCGAGGTTCGCCGGTCGGATGAAGGCTCCGTCGTGATCGGCGAGATGGACAGGCGCCGGGGGTGTCACCGGCTGTCGGAGGCGCTCGCGGACCGGGTCGTCCGGCGCGGGGAAACCGATCTGTCCGGCCGCATCGCGGATGGCCCGGTATCCGGTGCACCGGCAGAGATTCCCGCCCAGGGCGTGCAGGTCCACACCGTTCGCCTGCCCGTGTTGTCCCGGTAGCCGGCCGGCCCGGTAGTACTCACCGGCCAGGCTGGCCATGAATCCGGGGGTACAGAAACCGCATTGGCTGGCGCCGGCGTGAGCGAAGGTTTGCTGGACGGGGTGCTCCGTGTTGGCGCCGGCGAGCCCTTCGACGGTGATGACCTCGGATCCGTGGAGTGCGCCCAGGGTGACCAGACAGGAGTTGATGCTGTCCAGGCGGGCTTCCCCGGTAGGTGACTCACGGACCAGCAGTACGGCGCAGGCGCCGCACTCCCCTTCAGCGCATCCCTCTTTCGCCCCGGTGAGTCCGTGGGACCTCAGCCAGGAGAGCAGAGTGGTGTGGGGTCCGGCATCGGTCACCTCGTGGACGATGCCGTTGACCGTGATGCGCAGGTCTTCCATGGTTCCTCCGCTGTGGCGCGCGAATTCCTCGCGGCGGCCTCAGCAGCGAGGAGAAGGGTCGGGTCGGGTCTGTGGAGAGGAGACAGGGTCGCCCCTCCACGGACCGCCACGACGACTCTTAGGAGAGTAGATCTGACTAAGCCTATTGTTCAACCAATTTCGCGAGGTTGGATGAGCTGTTCCTCCCCACGAACGGTAAGGTCCTGCCCCGTGGAAGAGCTGCCCTACGCCCAGTGGCGCCATCGCGAGGAGACCCACACCCGACGAGTCGACACACTGGTCGACGGCCATCTGCACCGCCGCAGCCGCGGCCTCCGACACCCCGTCGAGGACTTCCTCTGGGTCTACTACCGACATCGCCCAGGAAAACTCCGACGGTGGCACCCCGGACCGAATGTTCTCCTGCACGACCCACAGGACTCCTCGGGACGTCACACCTGGCCCTACTACGCGCCCCATGCGGACGGATATCTCCTGGACGTCCCGGCCTTCCTCACCGCCCGCCGCGGCCTCGCCCAGGAGGTCCTCCGTCTTCTGCAGTCCACCGCATCCCGCCCGCCAGCCTTCTCCTGCTTCGGACTCCACGAGTGGGCCATGGTCTACGGCCTGTCCGACGGTGAACGACGTCACGAACAATTGCCTCTGCGGCTGGGCCAGGCCCGCACCGACCAGGTCGTCGAACAGTCGACGATCCGCTGCAGTCACTTCGACGCCTACCGCTTCTTCACCGACAGGGCACGCCCGCTCAACGAACTGCACCCCACCCGTGAAGGCCGTGACGACCAGGAACAACCCGGATGTCTGCACACCTCGATGGACCTCTACCACTGGGCCGCCCGACTCTCCCCCGCCGTACCCAGCGAACTGCTCCTGGACTGCCTGGAGATGGCGTTACGCGCCCGGCAGCTCGACATGCAGGCCAGCCCCTACGACGTGACCGGCTTCGGCCTGGAAGCCATTCCCGTCGAGACCCCTGCTGGACGAGCCGACTACGCCGCCCGGCAGCGAAGGATCACCGACGAAGCCGTTGCACTCAGATCCCGGCTGATCGCCGTCTGCGAACAGCTTCTCCACCCGCCCAGGACGTCCTGACCCGCGCCGGGTAAGCACCCCGGCTCCGGGCCAGGAAGCCACGGCTCAGACCAGACGGGTCATCCACCCACGAGAGTCCTCCACCCGCCCGTACTGGATGTCCAGCAGAGCCGTACGCAATTGCTGGGTCACCTCGCCGACCTGGCCGGGGTCGGCCGAACGTCGGTGGTCACAGGACCCGCCCTCCCAACGCAGCTCACCCACCGGGGTGATGACCGCCGCCGTCCCGCAGGCGAAGATCTCGGTGATCTCGCCGCTGGCGGCACCGTCCTTCCACTCCTGGATGGGGATGCGCCTCTCCTCGGGAGACATCCCCAACTCGCTCGCCAGCTGCAGGATCGATCGACGGGTGACTCCGGGCAGGATGCTGCCGGTCAGCTCCGGGGTGACGATACGACCATCCCGGTACACCAGGAAGAGGTTCATCCCCCCGAGCTCCTCGATATAGCTGTGGGTCCCCGAGTCGAGGAAGACAGCCTGGTCACAGCCGTGCTGGGCACCCTCCAACTGCCCGGCCAGCGAGCTGGCGTAGTTGCCGCCGCACTTCGCAGCCCCCGTGCCGCCCGCTCCGGCGCGGGCGTACTGGGTCGACACCCACAGGTTCACCGGCGCAAGACCTCCGGAGAAGTAGGCGCCCGCCGGGGAGGCGATACAGCAGTAGGTGACCTCCCGAGAAGGACGCACTCCCAGGAAGGCCTCGGAGGCGTACATGAAAGGACGCAGGTACAGGCTCGTCTCGCCGGTGCCCGCTGCCGGCACCCATTCGTGATCGGCGGCCACCAGTGCGCGCAGGGAGGTGATGAAGTCCTCGGTGGGCAGATGGGGCAGTGCCAGCCGGAGCGCGCTCTGTTGCATCCGCTCGGCGTTCGCCTCGGGGCGGAAGGTCCAGATGGATCCGTCGGCATGCCGGTAGGCCTTCAGGCCCTCGAAGATCTCCTGGGCGTAGTGCAGGACGGCGGCGGCCGGGTCGATGGCCAACGGTCCGTAGGGCACCACCGCGCCGTCGTGCCATCCTTCGGCGCTGGTCCAGCGGGCCAGGACCATGTGGTCGGTAAAGTTCTGTCCGAAGCCGGGATTGCCCAGGACGTAGGCACGCTGTTCGTCGGTGGCCCGTTGGGGATGTTCCTGGGTGGTGAAGGCGAGTGTCATGGCCGGGTCCTTGTCGTCATCGGGACGTGAGGGGCAGGGGTGCCGCCGCTGTTCGGGGTGTGCACCTTCGCTCCTGGGCAGGTTAACGCGCGAGGGTGCGTGATGTCCGGCATGATCCTGTGTGCCGGGGCGGGGAACCTTGTGGGTCGGGGGTGCTCTCCGGAGCGGTTCAGGTCAGGAGCCGGACGATCGCGTCCCCGATCTGTGCGGTGCTGCGCGGGCCGAGCCGGGGACGCTCGGCGAGGTCGGCTGCGACGGCGGATTCGACGGCGGCAGCGGCTTCCCTGTATCCGAGATGGGTCAGCATCATGGCGCTGGAGAGAATCGCTGCGGTCGGGTCGGCCTTTCCCTGGCCGGCGATGTCGGGGGCGGATCCGTGGACCGGTTCGAACATGCTGGGCGTGCTGCGTGTCGGGTTGATATTGCCGCTGGCGGCCAGTCCGATGCCGCCGGTGGTGGCGCCGGCGAGATCGGTGATGATGTCGCCGAAGAGGTTGTCGGTCACGATGACGTCGAAGCGTCCGGGGTCGGTGACCATGAAGATCGTGGTGGCGTCGACATGCTGGTAGGCCCATTGGACGTCGGGATATTCGGTGGCGACTTCTTCGACGGTGCGTCGCCACAGCTGTCCGGCGTGGGTGAGCACGTTGTGCTTGTGCACCAGGGTGAGATGTCGCCGTGGCCGTCCGTGGGCGGTGTCGAAGGCGTAGCGCACCACGCGTTCGACACCGTGTCGGGTGTTGATGCTGGTCTCGGTGGCGATTTCGGCGGGGGTGCCGACGCGGAGCGCGCCTCCGTTGCCGACGTAGGGGCCTTCGGTTCCTTCGCGGACGACGATGTAGTCGATCCCTGCGGGGGCGACACGCGGGATGTCGAGGGGGCTGTCCGCACCGGGGAGAAGTTTGGCCGGGCGGAGGTTGACGTAGTGGTCGAGGGCGAATCGCAGGGTCAGCAGGAGTTGTCGTTCGAGTAGTCCGCTGGGCACGGAGGGGTCGCCGATCGCGCCGAGAAGGATGGCGTCGTGGTCGCGTAGTTCCCGGAGGACCTCGGCGGGCAATGCTTCGCCGGTTTTCTGCCAACGGCGGGCTCCGAGGTCGTACTCGGTGGCATTGATGCGGGGACCCAGGCCGTTCTCCGCGAGTGCGTCGAGGACCGATCGCGCTTCGCGGACGACTTCGGGGCCGATGCCGTCGCCGGGGATGCAGGCCAGTTCGACGGCGTCCTGTGCGACATCCTTCATAGGTAAGGACGCTAGCGGCTCATCTTGCATAATAGGACCCTCATCTCATTCAATGAGAATTACAGGGAGGCGCACCCTCCCCGGACAACCCGGACCCCGACCATCTCATCGGCAGGCAGACGGCTGGACCGAGCCCACCGAAGACCTGGACCGACCAGCCCCAGCCGGCACCACCGCAGGAGAAGCCCCACCACAGAGAGCGATATCATCACCAGTGGAACAAGGGGAGCCCTCCGTGCCTACACCACGCAGCACCACACCTCAGGTGACGACCAATCGGCCCAGCGCCCTACTCTTCGCTGGCGCAGCACACCACCGGACGGACCACCACCGATCCGGCCACAGGTGTACAGCCACCTTCGCCCTCCCCCGCCTCGACGCCGGCATCCACCCCCCTACACCAGCCGACGACACCGGGCCAGCGACACTGCGCACCGCGACCGGCCCGGCACACCGCTCCCCCGATGAACGATGAACAGACCGAGGCCTCCCGGGCACCCTATGACCTCGCTCAACTCGACGAGCTCTACCTGCAGGGAGAGATCTCGCCCACCCAGTACTGGGCCTTGCAACGCAAGCTCCTCCACGATGTGACCCTGTCCCAACGGTTCACCACCCCACCGCCCTACCTGGACCCCTACCCGCCACCGGCAGAGGCCGAGTACCACGACCCCTACCCGGCCGCCTCCGCGGACCAGTACCCACCCGTCGAGGAACACCCCCCACCCCACGCCCTCCGGTATCCCGACGCACCCCCTCCGGACCCGTACCGAGATTCCTACCAGGACCCTTACCCGGAACCCTGGTACGACCCCTACCCTGACCACGCCTCCTACCAGGAGATCCCGCAACAGCCCCCCGCCGAACACCACCCGCAGACCTACCAGGACTCGTACCGGGACCCCTGGTACGACCCCTATCAGGACTACCCAGCGCACCCGGACCAGCCGGAGCCGGCCGACCCGTACCAGTGGGAATCTCAGGAAAACCCCTGGGAGCGACACCCCGGACCGGACGACAGCTACACCCCCCACCCGCCGGAGCACACCCCCTACCGGGACGACACCACCGGGTACCGCTCAGAGCACTACCCAGACACCTACCTCGACTACGAACAACACGGATTCCTCCCCCCGGCCCCCTTCTCCCGGCCAGAGGAATCCGTCCCCTACTCGCCACGTCTCCTCCCCGGCCTCGACCAGGAACCCCTGCACAGCCCGCCACCGATCGGCGAATCCCCAGCCACCAGAGCCGCACGCCGAGCCGCCCGCACCGGCGAGATCCCCTCCCGGACGACCCGACGAGAACGTCGGACCAGCGCCGCCGAAAGCGTCTACGCACCCACCAAAGGCGCCGTCGACCTCTTCGACACAGACGTTCCCGAAGGAGGCCTACGCCGTCGACGCCGACGGAAACGCCCCTGGTGGTGGTGGCTCTGGCCCTTCGGACGCCGCTAACCCTGGATCCGCAAGGAATACACCGAGGACGGGCGCAGCCCCTCCGCACCTTCCCGAGTACGCCACCCCGGCAACAGCGAGCGCAGACTGCCCGCGAGCAACAACCGCCGCCACCACGGCAGACCCACCGCCAACAGTCGATGCTGCTCCATGACCTCACGCCAGACCGCGGACACCTCCTCCTCCCCGACCGGGTGCGGACCGTAATGCATCGCATCGATCCGCGCAGCCAACCCCAGAAGAGACGGCTCGCCCGTCAAACGGGCCAACTCGCGACGACTCACCCCCAGCGGTGGAGACATCCCCCGGTCGACGAGGCGGTCGACCACCTCGTCCCAACCGGCGCAGACCGCAGCCGTCGGCGCACGCTTCTGCCGGGCCGAACGACGCCCGCCCTTCACCGCCATCACCGCACCGACGAAAGCCAACCACAACAGCGGCGGCCCCAGGATGATCGCGCCGGTCACCCTGGCCCACAGCGGGACATCGATCCACCACTCGCTCACCGGTGTCGAACGACGATCGTGACCGCCCAAAGACGCATCCGACGCGAACGGATCCTCCGAGCTCGGCCGACGAGCCGTATTCGGCGGCGGAACCACCGCAGCCGACGCCCCCTGGACGTCCTCCTCCGGGATGGGCTTGGGCTTCTTGTCCCGCGGCGGCACGATCTGGTCGGGCCCCAATTGCACCCAGGCATCCTCGACCGCCACCTCGATCCAGGCCCGGACCTCCCGTCCGCGCAAGACACCGGACGAATCCGGCACCCCACCCACGACGACCCGAGCCGGGAGACCCAGGCTGTTCGCCATCAAAGCCACCGCGCTGGCGTACTGCTCGTCGTCCCCAGCCGGTTCGGTAGCACTGAGGAGAGCCTCGATCCGACCCACACCGTGCCCGGGCAGCACCGGACGCTCCGCGCCCGTATCACCATCGGAATACGCACCGGTCGAACGCAGATGTTGCGCCGCCGAGCGCAACCGCTGCCACGGGTCCGAAGAAGGACCACCCCACCGGGCCACATAGGACGACACCGCCTGGAACCGGGAAGCATCGGTCAACGCGCCCTTGGTCGCCGGCAGAGTGTCCGGCATCGCATTCCCCGGCAGACGAGCAGACTGCACCGTCTCCTCGCCCCCTCGAATCCCCCCGGAGACCAGGACAGCGCCCGTGGACACATTGACCCGACTTGCCTCGCTCAACGCCTCACGCCGGTCGCCGGCATAGTCCAAAGAGGTCAGCGACCCCGCCGAAGGGATCCAGTCCCGCAGATAAGGATCCTGGGCGTAGGCGTCCTCCACCCGGATGCGGTATTCCGTCGACGGTCCCCCGATCTGCGCCGGAATCGCCGTACCGACCTTCCAGAAAGCACCCGCCCCCGGCCGGGCCACCCCGGGCAGGCCACAGGCGTCCCACACCGTGCCGGTGAAACAATCCAGCACCGCGAAACGGACCGGAGCGTCCTTGGGCAGCCCGGACACCTGCACCAACGCCTTGTCCGCCAAGGCCTCGCCCACCGGACGAAAACGCCGGAACCCGGCCAGGACGCTGGCTTTCGCATGGTCGGTCACCGGCGGCACCATCCGCTCCCGCAACGTCTCCCGGGGGCCGCCCGACGAGGTCATCGCCTGGGCAGCGGGAGCCGCCAGCATCCCGGTCACCATCAGAAGTGCCGCACCCGCAGCGAACTGCGCCGCGCCGACCGGGCGGTTCGAAGCCACCAGACGCGAAGCACGGATACCCGCCCACAACGCCGCGCCCAAGATCAGGATCAACCCGCGCAGCACCGCCCCGGACGAGGACGAGGTCCCCAACAAAGCCGCCAATGCGGCAGTCGTCCCGACCAGCCCCAGAACCGGACCCGAACGGAGCCAGGTCCGAGCCGCCGCAAAAGTCAACAGACCCGACACCAGACCCATCAGCCACGGCAGCGCCGCCATCGGCCCGTCCTGCGCCACCGGAGGCAAAGTGGTCAACAGGTCGTGCCACCCACCGAAAGCCACCTGAACGGCTCGCGTCCACGCCCCCGGCGACAACGGGCCGTCGTCCGCGCCGCGGGCACCGAGAAAAGGAGCGACCGCGAGATATACCAACACGACGCCCAGCGCCCGAGACGCAATACGCATCCACCGAGGCACGGGCAGGGACCGGCACAGAGTGTCCAGACTGACCCCGATCAGCACCCCGGCCCCACCTGCCAAGAGCGCCAACGGCCCGTCGAAGGTTCCGACGAAACCCCCCAAGGCACAACACAACAGCAGAACGGTCATCACCGCGTCCACCGTCGCCTCACGCTCGGCCAGACCCATCGCCAGACGATCCAGAGCAGACTTCACAAGGTTCCCTCCCGCACCAACATCGGCAGATCCTCAACCCGACCGATCACCATCGCCGAAGCCCCCGGGAAAGTCGACAGCCCCGGCTGGTGCCCGGGATGCACCCGCAGGATGACCGGACGCACCGACGCCGGCAACAAGGAAACCCCCAGACGCAGATCATCATGGTCGGTCTGCGGACCCACGACGAAGACCACCAGGCTCATCTGCGGTGCCGCGGTCATCAAACGCACCACCGACTCGGACAGCCGCTCCGACCCGACCTCGACCTGAGCGAATCCGTCCAACAGGATCGGCAGGGGCGCCGCATGGATCAGCCGGCCCCCCGCGGCCACGCTCACGTCCAATTCGTCCCGGCATGCACGCACGGCCAAGGAAGCCGCAGCCTCCAAGGACATCTCCACGTCCTCCGGATCCGGATAATGCTCGGCGTCGACGTCCACGACCAAACCCAGATGAGAACGCCTCGTGTCGTAATACTGCTTGACCAGCAAGGACTGAGTTTCCGACGGCCCCACCGAGCCCGACCGAGCCGTAGCCTTCCAATGGACGTGGCGGCGGTCGTCCGCCGGCACGTACGGCCGTACCGTGTGGAAATCCAGGTCGGACGGCGACGGATCCGTGGTCGACCGTCCCTCGAGGTCCCGGATCATCCCCGCGTCCAAGGCCGGCAGCGGAACCGTATGCGGATGCACGAAGAGCTCACAGACCTCCGTCCAGGTCCGTTCCCGACGGACCAGACCGAACGGATCACCCGAGATCGACTGGGCCGGACCCACCCTGACCACGCCACGTTTCTCCGTGGTCACCGAATACTGCTCCACCTGAACAGCACCCACCGCGCCACCGACATAGAACCGCCCGCGGCCCATACCCACCGGAAGCTCCACCACCGTCGGCAGCCGACGATGTCGACCGACCCTGCGCAGCAGCATCTCGCCTCCGGCGGTCTCCCCTGCCGTCACCCGTGTCGGGGACAAGGACAACGAGACCTCCATCCCCCCCTGCAGCAACGACCAGGCCACCGAGAGAGCCACCAGCACGAAACCGGCCACACACATCGCCCCCGCCTCGGCCCACCCGGTGGACAGCCACACCATCCAGGACAGGAAAGAAGCCGCAAGCACCGACCAGCCCAAAGAGGTCACCGGACGCAGGACCCGCACCATCGGAGCCGCCCACCGACGAGCCGTCCTACCGTACGGACCGTCCACAACCGCAGCACAGGCCGATACCACCTGCGTCCGGATCCGGCCGACCGTCGCAGGAACGCGGGGAAGAACCATGTCAGCTCCGATCGGACCCGCGGGACCCGCCGTCGGGAACCGGAACCATCTCGAAGACCTGATCGATGACGGCCTCCACCGACACCCCCTCGAACTGGGCCTCCGCATCCAACAGCAACCGATGGCTCAACACCGGTACAGCCAGTTCCTTGATGTCGTCCGGGATCACGAAGTTCCGCCCCTGCGAGGCGGCCCACGCCTTGGCACAGTGCACGTACGACAAGGCCCCACGCACCGACATCCCGACCCGGACGTGCGGAGTCACCCGCGACTGTTCGGCCAGCTCCGTGACATAGTCGATGATCTCGTCAGCGACATACACCCGCTGGGCGACGTCGACCAGCTGCCCGACCACGTCACCCGTGATCACCGGACGCACCGACTTGGCGCGATCCCGCTCGGCCCGGCCCCCCAACACCTGCCGCATCGCCGCCCTATCCGGATAACCGACCGACGTCTTCATCAGGAAACGGTCCAGCTGAGCCTCGGGCAACCGGTAGGTACCGGCCTGCTCGATGGGGTTCTGCGTAGCGATCACCATGAAAGGGGTCGCCATCTCGTGGGTGACACCGTCCACGGTGACCCGGCCCTCACCCATCGCCTCCAAGAGCGCGGACTGGGTCTTCGGGCTGGCCCGGTTGATCTCGTCGGCCAGCACGATGTTCGAGAACACCGGGCCCTGGTGGAACTCGAAGACCTGCTTGGCCGGATCGAAGATCGACACCCCCGTCACATCGCCGGGCAGCAGATCCGCGGTGAACTGGATGCGGTGGTGCTCGCCCTGGACGCTCTGCGCCAAAGCGCGGGCCAAACTGGTCTTGCCCGTCCCGGGGAGATCCTCCAGGAGAAGATGCCCACGAGCCGCCAGACAGGTCAGCGTCAGGTCGACCACATGGCGCTTGCCCAGAACCGCTTCGGCCACATTGGTCGCCAAGGCGTCGAAGGTCTTCTGGAACCAGCTGATCTCGTGGGACTGCGCCACCGTTCTGCCCTGATCGGCTGAGTTTTTCCTGTTCATCACGTGTTCCGTCTCCTCACGGCGGTGATCTGGCCCGTCAGGGCTTGGTGGGAAGGGTGGTCGGCGGGGAGCTGACTCCCCCGTCGTTACCGCCACGGTCACACGTAGCGATGACGACATCACGCGCCTGGGCCCTCAACCGGTCCGGCGGTATCGCTGCCGTCCCACGCCCTGACGTGTCCGTCGCCACATTCACATCGGCCGAGGCCGACCTGGTCCGATTGGTCACCGTGCAGACCACGGTGGCGCTGGGCGCCATCCCGGCCACGTCGATCGTCACCGGGATCGGCGATGTCGACCCCGCTCCGGTCAGCGCGACCTTCGCCTGGCTGGTCTCGACCGCAGCCTTGGCCGTCCGATTGCCCTTGGGCGTGGTCAGCACCGCCGTGACGGTGACCTTCTGCGCATAACCCACTCGGACGGTCTGCTTCGCCGCCCAGGCGTCGCCGGCTCCGGTGGTGAACTGCTGGCTGCTCACCGTACGGCCGCCGGCCACCACCGTCACCGTCAGAGAGCTCCCCGCCGGAGCGCCCGGCGTCGACACCTCGTAGCCGATCGACGGCCCGCTGGCACCGACCTTCACCTTGACGTCCGAGTTCTGCTCCCCCTTGATCGGCACCGTCAGAGGTGCAGAACATTGCGTCCTGGACCCCTGATTACAGGCCGTCAGGGTCACGGTGAGGGCGCCGGGCACCGGTTCCAAGGTCCGGGTGACCTTCTCCGGAGCGGAGAAATTCCACGGCGACCCGGAGCAGGACGCCGTTCCCAGCAGGCATTGCACCGTGACCGGTTTGGTGGCGCGGGGGGAGGTGAAGGTCAACAGGACCTTGCCCTGCGGGGTGCGCTCCGCGCTGACATCGGTCGGCTGACCGGGGCCACCCTCGGCGACGATCGACGCCGAAGGCCCCGGATCCGAGGAAAGACCTGCCCCGTTGGTCGCCGTCACCGAGTAGGCGTACTCGCCACCGTCCGACGGAACAGTGTCCTTGCAGGAGATCATCCCCGTCGAACAGACCGTGGTCGTTCCCGACGGGCCCGTCCGGGTCACTGTATAGGTGAGCGGCTGCGGCCCGTTCGGCAACACCGGGGTCCAGGAGATCGCCACCCGGGCGTTGCCCTTCCCGTCGGCGACCGCCGACAGCAGAGGGGCACCGGGGGTACGCGGTCTTCCGGCCGCCTGGCCGGTCACCGTCACCGGCTCACCCGGCCCGACCTGGTTGACCGCCACGATCGTCAACGAAACCGGCCCGGCGGCGTCCAAACCTCGCACCACCACCTGGGTCGCCGCAGTAACCATGCGTCCTCCCGGCCAGGTCACCACGTACGAGGTCACCGGCGACCCGACGGACTCCGGAGGCGACCAGGCCAGGACCAAAGATCCGGCCTCGCCCTGAGCGACCCGGGCATCACGCACCGGGCCGGGACGAGCGTCGACCAGCACCGGGGCAGAGACCGGACTCTCCGGCCCCCATCCCACCGAGTTGTGCGCCTTGACCCGGAAGGGGAAGGACGCCCCGTTACGGAGCCCCGAGATCGCACAGGGCACTGTCGCGCAGTCCTGTGTGCCCCCTGGCCATGACACCTGGTAACGATCGATCGGAGATCCGTTGTTATTCGGCACCGCCCAGGTCAACACCACCGCTCCGCTCTGCGGAGGCCCTGATGGAGCCGGTGTCCCCGGCGCGTCCGGCGTCCCGATCACCCGGACGGTGATGGTGCCTCGTCCCTGACGATCGGACCGCGACCGGTCCGACACATCGGAGACCACCACGGAGAAGGTCAGCACGCCCTTCGCGCCGGCGTCCGGTGTGATCGACACGTTCAGCCCGTTCACATCACGTCGTGCCCGCGATCCCCCGGCCTGTTCCAAGGAGACCACCGACAACCGAGGCGAGCTCAACGGCGACGAGATGTAGCCAGCCAAGTTCACCGATGCCGTCTGTCCTGCTGCGACACCGTCCAAGGTGATCGGAGCCAGGGTCGGCGGATGAGGGCTGCGCACAGTCACCGCCACCGTGGCGGGCTTCGCTTCCGTCCCGGGGACGCTGATCGACAGGGTCGCCCGCTGCCCTTCCCTGGCGTTCCCGTTCGCCGACAGAGCCACCGTGTGATTGTCCGGGTTGGACAGTTGCAGACCTGAGGTCTCTCCCGAGAGCTGTCCCCGGAAGCGCAGCTTCTCCGCGCCACCCGGTTTGGCTGTCCAGACGTGGCACAGAGCCATGACGTCGAACCGTTGTTCGGGGCCGCCGACGACCACGCCCAAGGTGGACGACGGGCACCTCAGCACCGGTGTCTCCGGCCCGACCTGGACCGGGATGGAGACCAGCGCAGCTTTGTTCTGGGCATCCGATCCGTCGGCATTCTCGCTGACCTGCAAGGAGATCGCAGCCGGTCCTACGTAGTCGGTCTTCGCGCTCACCTGGATCTGGGTGGCTTCCACCGCCTTCACGTCGAGCATCCCCTCCGGCGAGGAGGAGATCGCCGACCCCGGGACGACCGAGACCTTCTTACCTGCGGGATGCCGCACGTAGTCGGACAGGTCCACCTTGACGCTGCCGTTCTTGGGGACTTCGATCACCTTGTCAGGCGCAGGGTACGGCAGTCCCTGACCCGTCGCCGGAACCGTCAGCACCGCCATCGTCGAGGCACCTTCGCGGTCGGTCACCTCGTAGGCCACGAAACGCGGATGCGCGCCGAGCGGTACCGTCACCTGGCCGCCCTGCGCCGTGGCGTCCTGGGCGAAGACCTGGCTGACCCGCAGTCCAGACCCGTCGCCGTCCGGGTCACGGACCTTGTCGAGGACGTTGACGGTGACCGAGGTCTCGCCGTCCTTGACCGTAGCCTGGGTGTTCGCCGCCACCGGAGCCATCCGGTATCCCGCGCGCGCCCGCAGGGTGACGGTGGCCACGCTCGGCGTGCCCAGCCCGTTCGTCAGGGCGTATCGGAAGGTCACCGGTTGGGTCCCGGTGCCGATGGTCGCCTCGATGGGTCCGCGTGGCGAGTCGAGCTTGGCACCTTCGACGGCTGCGCCGTTGGTCTCCTTCAGGTCGTTGATCCGGACTTTGTCCCCGGTGGCGACCAGGTCGTTCGCCAGCGGGTCGAAGCGGACGGTAGCTCCGGGCTGGGCCACGATCGTGTCGTCCACGGCCATCGGCGGTTGCGGGTCTCCCGGAGGGACGACGGCCAGTCGTACGGTTCCGGTGCCGCGTTTCCCGTACTTGTCCTGTACGACATAGGAGAAGGAGTCGGTGCCGCCGGACATCGGGTAGGCCTGATAGGTCAAGGTTCCGGGGGTGAACCCCATGACGCGTCCCAGGGAGGGCGCGCTGGCGATGCCGATCAGGGCGACGGAGTCCCCGTCCGGGTCCACGCCGGTCGCGGAGATCTGGAGGGTGGTGGTGTCACCGGCGACGATCCGGCCCTCGATCTCCGGAGGCTCCGGTTCACGGTTCGGATTCCCCTGCCCTGGTTCGGGCTCGATCACCACGTGGGCCTGTCCTTTGGCTTCCAGCCCGGAGGAGTTCTGCACCAGGTAGGTGATCTGGACCGTCGTGCGGTTCTGGATCGTCTGAGGCGCTTGGAAGCGCACCACGCGGCCGGAGACATAGGCCGAACCGTGGTCGGTCGACTCCTTGCCGTCGACGGTCACGACCAGACGGCCGGGTGCCGGCGCGCCGGGCACGTCCTGCACGATCTCGAGTTGGGAGCCGCCCGGATCCTCGTCGTTGTCGAGCACCGGGATCGTGACATTGTCACCGACCCGTACCGTGGCGTGGTCCTCGGAGGTCACCGGCACGGACTGGGGCAGTGCCGGCAGCTGGGTGACGATGACCGACCCGGTGACTGCGCTGTTGGAGCCGTCCTCGACCGTGTACCGCACCACCTGTTGGGAGGGCGCGAGCTGAGGTTTCTTCGGCTGGATCCGCAGCCATCGTCCACGGACCACACCGACCTGCAACTGGCTCGGGTCGGCGGATTCGGCGCGGGAGACCGCGAGGATGCGCCCGGAGGGGCTGATGTCATTGGCCAGGGCGTCGACGGTGACCGCTCCTTGTCCGCGGACCACGGCCGTGTCCATGACGGCGATCGGCGGCGCGTCCTTCACGACCTGGGCGACGTCCACGCGGATGGTGGATTTGGCCATGGGTGCGCCACCGTAGATCACCCCGTAGGGAAGGAAGAAGGTTCCCGGGCGGGCAGCGGTGACGGTGACCGTGCCCTCGTTGCGGTTGGTCGTCACGGCCAGCCCTTCGGCCGAGGAGACGTCTCCGGCCAGTCGTAGGCGTGCCGAGGGGGTGGCCGGGTCCGCTCCGGGCAGGTCGTTGTCCAGCGGGCGGATCACGATCGGCCGACCCACTTGTCCGGAGACGAAGTCCGGCATCGCGGTGGGCGGGCTGGCGGTGGTCGCTCCCGGTGCCAGCACTTCGAGGTCGATACTGCCTTTGGCGGTGCTGTGCCCGTCGCTGACTTCGTAGGACACCTGTCGGTGGCCTTTGCCGGCCGCGGCCGAGATGTCGATATTGCCGTCTTTGGAGACGGAGACCTGCATGCCCTGGGCGGAGGCCGAGACCACCGATACCGGGTCGTTGTCCTTGTCGTCCCGCCAGTCGGCCAGCACGGGCACGGCGACGTGGCCGCCGCTGGGGACGGCGTAGGAACGAGGCTTGTGCCCGGCACGAAGATGAGGCGGCGCGTTGTCCTTGGGTGCACGTGCCTTGAGGGTGACCGGGGCCGAGGAGGAGAGCCCTCTCCCGTCGGTGATGGTGTAGGTGAAGTTCACGGTCCCGACGTTGTCGGGGACCACGACCTGCACACTCTGGCCGTCTGCCGAGATCGTGGTGCGGACGCGGGAGTCGCTCGGGGAGGACACCGAGGAGATCGCGATGACCGCCCCGCCGGGGTTGGAGTCGTTGTCGAGCAGGTGGAGCACGCTGGAGCGCCCCGGCCGGACCCCGTATTCGTCCGCGACGGCTTTGGGCGCCTTCGGCTGGTTGGAGGTCCGGTCCTTGTCGTCCTTGCCGGTCTTGCCTTCCTTGGTGGGTGGTTTGACCGTGGACCAGTTGTCGAGCCGTTTGCCGGTGGACAGGTCCCATACCGAGCCCCGGGCCACGTCGTTCAGCACCACGGAGGTTCCCCGTGCTCGTAGGTCGGGGGTCTGCAGCCCACCGTCGTCCTTGCTGAGTCGGACCTTCTTTGGCGCGTCTTCCCCGCATCCGCGGACGGCCACGGCCTGGGCCCCTGCCCATGCTGCGGCGACGCATTCGCCTTGACGCACCGGCCGTGCGGGATATCCGATGCCGTCGGAGGACAGTGTCCGGACCGCTCCGTCGGCCAGGGAGATCGCGAAGAGTTCCTTCGATCCGGCGACGAGCACCTCGTCGGCTTCGGGCCCGGGACGCTGGAGTACGGAGTCACCGGGGGTTCCCGGGAGAGGGACCCGTCGTTCGCCGGGGAGCACCACGACCCGTTGCTTGGGGTCGAGGACGACCGGACGGTCACCGACCGCGGTGACCCGGACGTCCTGGAGACGCCCGCCGAGGTCGATCTTCTTCACCTCGTCGTCGACCCCGGGGCGACGGGTCGAGACATGGCCCGATGTCGAGGCGACGTAGACCCGGCCGTCCAGTCCCACCGCCAGGTCCGACCGTCGTCCGGACTGGGAAGCACCCGCATCGGATCCGACGGAGAAGGAGGGTTTGGTCGCGGAGGTCAGACCGGAGACCGAAGCCTTGCCGTCGTGGTCGGCCTGGGCCAGCCGGACGTCCCCGGAGACGGGGTCGAGTGCGGCGACCGTCGTGCCTCCTGAGTCCATGGTCCAGGAGCTGGGAACTGCCACGCCTTCGTCCTCGAGCGCTTTGCCGCGGGTGAGGTCGACGGGGTAGGCGCGGCCGGAGGTGCGGTCGCGGGCGACGACGGCCGGCCCGGCCTGGAAGAGGTCGAGCTGGTAGGCGGCCTGGCGTTCTCCGGGTGGTGGGAAGGCTGCGTCGAGGGCTCCGTCGGGCAGGCTCACCCGACCGAACATGCCCAGGGAGTCGGCGGAGACCCAGACCGTGCCGTCGTCGGGGGTGACTCTGGTCTGGTCGTATCCTCTTGAGCGGACCACCAGCAGCACCGTCGCAGCCACGATCGTGACCACGCACACAGCTGCCAGGGCGCGCAGTCCCTTCGACCAGCGCGTCATTCTGTAAAACCCCCGATCAATACGGTGCAGACCAGAATATAAGGCCAGGCACCAGGCTCTGTTCGGGCAGGTGCTCCTCATGAGACCGGACTGGTGGCGGGCCGTGGAAGCATCGTCCGAAGGTGCAGATGCGGCAGAAGAATCCCCGCCGGATCAGGGGCGCAGGCCTGCACCCCGGAGGTTCTCGAAGTGTGGACACCCCTGAGCCTGTAGGTCATCGGCGAGCAAGCGTCCGGTGCCGGGATAAAACGGGGCACTCGTTGGGTCAGCTTTTCGAGAAACAGCGTGCGGGTTCTCGCACCACCAGGGAAATCCGGTTTTTCCTCGCCGGCTTATGGGCGTTCTCCTACCGCGGGCAGGAATGTGCCGCCCTCCTGCCTCGAACGAGGGGCACAAGTGCGCTCGGCCGGGTTTCGCGATATTTGCGAGGATGAACAGTGTTCCTCTCGGCGAAGGGGGAAAGTTGAGCAATGAATTAACTCCGTCGAAAGTAACGATTCAAGAACGGACCGGAACGCCCGGATGGAGATCCGCCGCCCTCTCCCGACCCGCTTCCGACGGCGAAGAAGGGATTGCCGAAGGCGCCCCTGTGGCGCTACCGGCAGTAACTGAAACTCACCCCACTCAGGGGACTCCCAGCCGGGAAGCTCTCGGAGCCGATTCACCCTTCCGCGAAGAGACCCACCGTCCACATGATGGACGGACCGCTCGGGCCTCCGACCCGTTCCGCCACCCCTCGAGGAAGCCTCGCATTCCCCCACCTGGAGAATCACCCCTCGGCCGGGTCGCATTCGCGCCACCCACACATACCGAGGGGCCGATATCACCAGAGTGATATCGGCCCCTTCAACTGCGGGATCAGCGTCAGGAATGACCTTGATCCCGCAGATCCATCGACTCCTGCATCGCGCGACGACATTCACGCACTTCTTCGCTCATGACCTTCATCTCCCTCGCTCTTATCCCCAGGGAAAGAGCACAGAACAATGGTTGTGAAAAATCGGCGGACCGGATGAAGTCCGCATCCACCCGTCCGTGGCGGAGGATGATCCGCGGCGACCAGGGCATGTCGCGAAGAGCATGGGTGAGCTCGTATCCGCGAGCAGGAATCAGACGTCCTGCACAAGGAGCATCGTAAGAAAACGGCTCCACCTGAGGAGTCCGTCCTCTCCCTGAGATACGACAATCGCACGAATCAGGAAGCTGCCATAGCTGGCCTCCGCATCAGAGACGAACAACATCTTCCCAGTTCAGAGGCTCAAAATGGGCTCGGCAGGCTCATCGATCGTTGTCGGAGAGCCGCACGATCGGCGGCTCCGCCGACCAGGGGAAGGTGATCCATCTCTCAGTCCGCTTCCACACGTAGTCCGATTTCACGAGCGACTGCGGCTTCTCGAAGAGCACGGCGACCCGCACCTCGGCGACATGGGGCCCACAGAAATCCCGGACCCGCTTGAGGGTTCGCCCGGTGTCCGCTACATCATCCACGATGAGGACCTTCTGCCCGGACAGATCCTGAGTCGCCGGCAGCGGCGGAAGAAACACCGGTTCCATCATTCGAGAATCGATTCCGGTATAAAATTCGACATTGATGATATGAAGCGCCTTGATATCCAAGGCATAACTAATGGCCCCCGTCGGAAGAAGACCCCCACGAGTGATCGACAGAATGATATCGGGAATGAATCCTGAATCCACCACGGTCTGGGCGAGTTCACGCGCCGCAACACCGAACGAATTCCAGGTCAAAATTTCACGTTCATGACTCACCCACCCATTCTGCCGCATTGGCGCCCCCTATCTCTTGACGAGATGACACCTATGGGTACAGGCTTCCCTCGCAACATATGTCGACATGCGGGTGTGACTCTGACCAGTCAGCAGTCAGGCCCGGCCCGCGGTGCCTCGGGGGAGGTACACCGATACCTGCGACTACGAAGGAGTCGACATCGTGAGACACGGTATTTCCGCAGATCACACCGTCGGCGTCGGTCTACGTGCCCAGGCACGTCCCGTCGTGTCCTCGTGTCCTCCCGTGGATCGTCCACACCGGCACGACCGGTGTCATTCGCCAATGACACGGAGATCCACCCCGGCCCAGGTCGTCCTCGCCAAGGAAGACCGGCCTCCCCGAGATATCGCCTCCCGCATGGATTCGGGCCCTCACGGCCCGGACGGGCTCGTCCCGACAGACCTGCTCGCGACGTTCATCTCGCATTAGAAAGGCAGGACCCATGCCTGCTCCCCTCCGCACCATCGCCGTCGTCGCGGTCGCCTCCACCACCATCGCCTTCGGTGGATCGGCTGCCTATGCCGCGCCCTTCGAGAACAAGCCGCAGGACTCCGCCGTCAAGGAGATGGAAGAACAGGGCGTCACCCCCGTCCACGACGAGTCCGGGAAACTCGTCGGATACTCCGTGAAGCAGGATGCCAGGGAGACCCTCGACAAGCTCTCCGAGGAGATCAAGCGCGAGGAGAAGCCGAAGGAGATCGTCAAGGATCTCGATGACGACTCCAAGAAGGCTCTGGAGAAGGTCGTCGAAGAGGTCAAGACCCAGGACGCCAAGAAGAACCCGGCCAAGGACATCCGCAACGAGAGCGCCGACCAGCGCAAGGAGCGCCTCGAGAAGGAGAAGGACGAACAGCAGAAGGCCCTCAAGGAGTTCGACGAGAAGGACAAGGACGCCGAGAGCAAGGACGTCAAGGAGGTCCTCAAGGCGGAGAGCGCCGGAGACATCTCCGAGGCGACCTTCGAGACCCAGGCCAGCAAGAAGGGCTCCAACTGGTGGCGGGTCGCCAAGTGCACCGCTGCCGTCGGGACCTTCCTGGCAGTGACGGTCTTCACCACGGCCAAAGCCGCCGGGATGGTCGCCAAGATCGCCTCCCTGGTCAAGACCCACGGGATCAAGGCTGTCGCCAAGCTGTTCACCGGCGGTGACGGAGCAGGCATGGGCAAGATCGGCGCCGAGATCCGCGACGCCGTCGCCAAGGAGAAGGCCGCCTTCCAGACCATGAAGAGCTGCTTCCAGAAGAAGTAGAAATACCCTGGAACGGACACGTCGGCGCCGGGAAAGTCGAAGCACTTCCCCGGCGCCGAACCGTGCAGGTCGCACACCGGTAGCCCACCCTCCCGACCGAAAACTTGGACCAACGTCCAATTTTCTTGATCAATCACGACGAATAGCTCTGTGATACTTGCTATTTCGGCGTACGATCAGGCCATTCGTAGCATCGTCCCGACGATGGGGCCACCGACTCCTCCTGCCCGGAGACCGGATCGCCCCCTGCGGCAGATGATTCCGGAGCCACCTCCACGAGGCACTCCGCGCACACGACGCGACATCCCGGGCCGGGCCACGACCCTGCAACGAGCCCACTTCACGTTCCCAGGAGCCTCCATGCCACGGCCCCGTCTGGCCACCGCACTGCTCGCCGTCGTCGGAATCGTCCCGGCTTCCTGCTTCACCGCACTACCCGCCCAGGCCCAGCCGAGCACCACCACCCAGGAAGCCCCCGCTGCGACAACCCCCTGTCCCTGGGTCGGTTCCTCCGCCGCCCCCGTCGACCGAGCCCGCTCGTTGCTGTCCCACATGACCCTGGACGACAAGATCGGCATGATCCACGGAACCGCCCGGCCCCTCCAGGCCTACGGACCCGTCCACGCAGGACAGGTGGCAGCCAACCCTCGTCTGTGCATTCCCGCACTGAGCCCCACCGACGGACCAGCAGGCGTCGGCAACAACAAAACCGGAGTCACCCAGCTCCCGGCGCCCGTCGCGCTGGGAGCCACCTTCGACCGCATGCTCGCCACCCGCTACGGCCAGGTCATCGGCGCCGAGACCCGCGGCAAAGGAGCTAACTACGCCCTCGGCCCCGGCGTCGACCTGACCCGCGACCCCCGAGCCGGACGAGCCTTCGAGAACTTCGGGGAAGACCCCGTCCATGTCGGTCAGATGGGAGCAGCCGAAGCCAGGGGGATCCAGAGCCAAGGCGTACTCGCCGTGGCCAAACACCTCGGGGCCTACACCCAGGAGACCGGACGCAACACCTCACACGCCAGCGCCATCGTCGACGAACGCACCCTCAACGAGCTCTACGTCGCACCCTTCGAAGCCCTGGTCGAGGCCAAGGTCGCCTCCGTGATGTGCAGTTACAACCAGGTCAACAATGTGCACGCCTGCAACCACGGCTACCTGATGAACCAGGTACTCAAGGGCCGCCTCGGATTCTCCGGCTTCGTGATCTCCGACTGGTTCGGCATGCACTCCTCCGTGGCCTCGGCCAACGCCGGCCTCGACCTGCAGATGCCCGACTCCTGTTACTACGACAAACGCCTACGCCAGGGGCTGGCCGAAGGCAAGGTCAGCGAGCAGCGCCTCGACGACATGGTGACCCGGATCCTCACCCCCATGTTCGCCCACGGACTCTTCGACAGAGCACCCACCGGCTCCCCCAAGGCGAAGGTCACCAACCCGGGCCATGCGGCCGTCGCCCACAAGGTCGCCACCGACAGCATGGTCCTGATGAAGAACGACGGCGTCCTCCCGTTGAAACCCTCCGCCAACGGGATCGCCGTCATCGGCTCAGCCGCCGGTCGGAACGTCCTCGCCTCCGGTGGGGGCAGCGCCCATGTCATCGCCGACAAGATCACCACTCCCCTGCAGGGGATCACCCGCCGAGCCGGCAAGGACAAGACCCCGGTCACCTACTACGGCGGGATCCTCCCGGCCCAGGCGGCCAAGTACGCCGCCGCCGCCGACGTGGCCGTCGTCGTGGTCAAGTCCTACTCCTCGGAGAACAAGGACCAGCGCTCCACCCAGCTCAGCCTGGTCGACCGGAATCTCATCGAAGCCACGCGGAAGGCCAATCCCCGCACCGTCGTCGTCCTGAACACCGGCAGCGCCGTCGACCTGCCCTTCGCCGACCGCGTCCCCGCGCTGGTCTCCGCCTGGTATCCCGGCCAGGAATACGGGACAGCACTGGCCTCGGTACTCTTCGGGGACACCAACCCCTCGGGTCGTCTCCCGGTGACCTTCGCGGCCTCCCCGAGCCATCTCCCGGCAGCGGCCAAAGAACGATTCCCCGGAGGGCGGCACGACGAGGGGCTGGCCATCGGATACCGCTGGTACGACAAGCAGAGGATCACCCCGGCGTTCCCCTTCGGACACGGCCTGTCCTACACGAAGTTCACCTACTCCGGGCTGACCGTAGGCGCTGAGTCCGCCGACGGTTCGATCCCGGTCAGCGTGGACGTGACCAATACCGGCAGTCGCCCCGGAGCCGTCGTCCCCCAGGTGTATGTCGGCCAACCGGCCCGGATCGCCGGCCCCCCGAAGGCCCTGGCCGATTTCACCAAGGTGACCTTGAACCCTGGAGAGCGGAAACGGGTCACGATGAAGCTCTCCGCACGCGTCCTGTCCGTCTTCGACACGGCGAAACACCAATTCGTGAATCTGGCCGGTGAACGGACCGTCCTCGTCGGTGATTCGGCTGCGAACCTGCCCCTCGTCGGCAAAGCCGTGGTCACCAGGACCACGCTCACCAGCCGCCCCACCTCGGCACCCTTCCCCGGCCAGTCCCAGTCCAACGAGAACCGCGCGGAAGCAGCCCGAGACCGTAGGGTGTGCGGTGCCGCCGGATTCATGGGGGGCGGCATCGGATTCATCTCCTACTTCGGTCTTCCCCCGTTCAGGCAGGCGGTAGAGAAGCCCACGGACGCCATGCTGTGACGTCCTGCCGACCTCTCGAACGACCCTGACCGCTCTTCCTCGCTCTCTCTTTCCGCGCACGAACTCTCCCAGGAGCTCCGTATGACTCACCGGACGACCTCGCCATGGACGCGACGTCTCCTCGCGGCGACGATCGGCCTGGTCATGGCCGCGTCCACCGTCCCCGCGCATGCCGCCCACGTCGGCGCACCCGTTCCGGCGGACGCCCCGGTGAACGCGGCCGGCGCCGCCGACCACAGCACGCTCCGCTCCACGCTCACCGAGATTCGACGGGAACGTCCTGAGCTGGACGTCGACGTGAGAACAACCGGAATGGTGGCGGTGCCGGCGACCACGGCCCTGCCCAACAAGCCGGTGGCGGCCGTCTCGTCCACCCGCGCCGCTCTCCGGGCCAACGGTCCGTCGGCGATCAAGACGCACTACGTCCCCTCGAAGCAGACCCCCAACGGGATGGGCGAGGCTCTTCTCGCCTACCCGGCGGACAAGGTTCCGGTGCCGCGACCGACGGTGTTGATGATCGCCGGATGGGGTAGTGAGTTCAAGACCCTTCAGTGGCTGGGCCAGCGGCTGGCGACCCACGGCTATGTCGCCGTGATGATCCACCCGCCGTTCAAGTTGGACTGGCCTCCGCGACGGGCGACGGCGCTGAAGGTCGCCGCCGAGTGGATGAGCACCTCGAGCCCGATCGCCCCGCGGATCGACCCCCAGCGGGTGGCCCTGTACGGCTATTCCATGGGTGGTGGCGCCGTTCTGCGGGCGTCGACGATGATCCCGGGGCTGAAGGCCGTGGTCTCCGCCTACCCCTGGGACACCAAGGTGAATTTCCCGGAGAACCGGGTTCCGACGGTCATCATGGCCTCGCAGGACGACCCGACGGCGCCTCCCCGCAAGTTCGCGGACTTCATGTTCGCCTCGATGGGCAAGGCCAAGAGAGCTTATGTCGAGGTGCCCGTCGGCGGACATCACGCGCCGTCCAGCACGAACCCGCACGTCAGCGAGACGACATTGATCTGGTTGGGTCGACACCTGCTCGGCGACAAACGGTATTCGTCGCTGTTGTGCCCGGGGCCTGGTAAGGCCGAGGGATATTCGACCTACGCTGCGACCTGCCCGATGTGATCACGGATCCAGGCTGAGCGGGCTACGGCCGAGGACGTCCGGGAAGTACCTGGACGCCTCGACCGTAGCCCGCCGGTCAGTTGACGCGCGCGGTCAACGTGCTGCGGACCCTTCGGTGTAATCGCTGTCGATGTCCCCGGTCCGGATCCAGGCCATCATGCTGCGCAGTTCCTTACCGGTCTTCTCGATGGGATGCTGCGCGCCTTTCTCCCGCAGCGCGGTGAACTCGGGCGCCCCGGCGTCCTGGTCGTCGATGAAACGTTTCGCGAAGGCCCCGTTGCGGATGTCCTCGAGTACGGCCTGCATGTTCTCCTTGACGCGGGGGTCGATGACCCGGGGACCGGAGACGTAGTCACCGAACTCGGCGGTGTCGGAGATCGACCACCGCTGTTTGGCGATTCCGCCTTCGATCATCAGGTCGACGATCAGTTTGAGTTCGTGCAGACACTCGAAATAGGCGACTTCGGGCTGGTAGCCGGCCTCCACGAGCGTCTCGAAGCCGTACTGCACCAGTTGTGATGCGCCGCCGCACAGGACGGCCTGCTCACCGAAGAGGTCGGTCTCGGTCTCTTCGGTGAAGGTCGTACGGATACCGCCGGCACGCAGTCCACCGATAGCTTTGGCATAGGCTTTGGCCAGTTCCCAGGCTTTTCCGCTCTCGTCCTTTTCCACGGCCAGCAGCACCGGGACGCCTCGTCCGTCGGTGTACTCACGGCGCACCAGGTGGCCGGGCCCCTTCGGGGCGACCATGAAGACGTCCACCCCGGCCGGCGGTTGGATGTATCCGAAACGGATGTTGAATCCGTGCGCGAACATCAGCGCGGCGCCTGCCGCGAGATGCGGTTCGATCTCCTCGGCGTACACCTTCCGTTGCACCTGGTCGGGGGTCAGGACGACGACGATGTCGGCCTCGGCGACAGCGTCGGCGACGGTGAGTACCCGGAGGCCTTCCGCCTCGGCCTTCGCCCGGGACGAGCTGCCCTCGGCGAGTCCGATGCGCACATCGACTCCGGAGTCACGCAGGTTGAGGGCGTGGGCATGCCCCTGACTGCCATAGCCGATGACCGCGACCTTACGGTCCTGGATCACGCTCAGGTCGGCGTCTTCGTCGTGGAACATTGTCGCCATGGTGGCTCCTTCGGGTATCTGACTTGGGTCGGGAAGTGGAGTGGGGGAAAGGGAGAGCCCGTTTCCCCGGGTCGTCGGATCAGTGGCGGCCGGTGCGATCGGTGATGGACCTGGAACCTCGGCCGATGGCCACCAGACCGGATTGCACCAGCTCCTTGACCCCGTAGGGCCGGAGCATCGTCAGCAGGGCTTCGAGTTTCTCCACCCGCCCGGTGGCCTCGATGGTCAGGGAGTCCTGGGCCACGTCGACGACATTGGCGCGGAACAGCTGGACGGTCTCGATCACGTGGCTGCGAGTGTTCGCGTCGACGCGGACCTTGACCAGCAGGATCCGACGTTCGACGGTCTGGGCCTGGTCGAGCTCGACCACTTTGATCACTTCGACGAGTTTGTTGAGTTGTTTGGTGACCTGTTCCAACGGCAGTTGTTCGGCGTCCACCAGGACGGTCATCCGGGAGATCTCCGGGTTCTCGGTCTCGCCGACGGCCAACGAGCTGATGTTGAAACCTCTGCGGCTGAAGAGCGCGGCGATCCGGGTCAGCACGCCGGGCTTGTTCTCCACCAGGACGGACAGGGTGTGCCTGCTCACCGTTCACTCCTCGCGATCCCACACGGGCGAGAGCCCGCGCGCGTACATGATCTCGTCGTTGCTGACGCCGACAGGGACCATCGGCCAGACCTGGGCGTCGCGGCAGACCACGAAGTCGACGACGACCGGCCGGTCGTCCACCTGCATGGCTGCGGTGATGGTGGCGTCGACGTCCTCGGCTCGTTCGCAGCGCAGCCCGACACATCCGTAGGCTTCGGCCAGTTTCACGAAGTCGGGCACCCGTCTGGTCTCGTGACCGGTGTGCAGGTCGGTGTTGCTGTAGCGCTGCTCGTAGAACAGGGTCTGCCACTGGCGCACCATGCCGAGGCTGGAGTTGTTGATGACGGCCACCTTGATGGGGATGTTCTCGATGACGCAGGTGGCGAGTTCCTGGTTGGTCATCTGGAAGCAGCCGTCCCCGTCGATGGCCCAGACGGTGCGCCCGGGTTCGGCGACCTTGGCACCCATCGCCGCAGGAACGCCGTACCCCATGGTGCCCAGCCCACCGGAGTTCAACCAGCTGCGAGGGCGGCTGTACCGGACGAACTGGGCCGCCCACATCTGGTGTTGTCCGACCCCGGAGACATAGGTGGCTTCCGGGCCGGCGATGGCACCGATCCGCTCGATGACATATTGCGGTGACATCAGCCCTGATTCAGGTGGGGTGTAGCCGAGTGAGTACGTCCGGCGGACGCCGTTCATCTCCTGGACCCAGGGGCCGTAGTCGGCGAGAGGCTCGCCGTGGTCGATCTCGTCCAGCAGAGCTCGGACGACTTCTCGACAGTCCCCGACGATCGGCACGTCGGCGGACCGGTTCTTGCCGATCTCCGCAGGGTCGATATCGGCGTGCACCACCTTGGCCAGTGGCGCGAAGGTGGAGAGTTTCCCGGTGACCCGGTCGTCGAAACGGGCGCCGAGGGCGATGATCAGGTCGGATCGTTGCAGTGCGGTGACCGCGGAGACCGACCCGTGCATTCCGGGCATCCCGTAGTGCAGTGGGTGGTCGTCGGGCAGTGCGCCTCGGGCCATCAGGGTGGTGACCAGTGGGATGCCGGTGCGGTCCACGAGCTGTCCGAGTTCTTCGGTGGCCCCGGCTTTGAGGATGCCTCCGCCGATGTAGAGCACGGGCCGTTGGGCCTCGCGGATGAGACGGACCGCTTCGCGGATCTGTTTGCCGTGCGGGCGGGTGGTCGGGCGGTATCCGGGCAGTTCCGTTCGGGGCGGCCAGGAGAAGGTGGTCTGGGCCTGGAGGGCGTCCTTCGTGATGTCGACCAGCACGGGTCCCGGTCGGCCGGTGGAGGCGATGTGGAAGGCTTCGGCGATGGCCTGGGGGATCTTCTCTGGGTCGGTGACCAGGTAGTTGTGTTTGGTGATGGGCATGGTGATGCCCCGGATGTCGGCTTCCTGGAAGGCATCGGTGCCGATGGACTGGCTGCCGACCTGGCCGGTGATGGCGACCAGGGGGACGGAGTCCATGTAGGCGTCGGCGATGGGGGTGACCAGGTTGGTGGCTCCGGGGCCGGAGGTCGCCATGCAGACTCCGGTCTTGCCGGTGGCGGTGGCATAGCCCTGGGCGGCGTGGCCTGCGCCTTGTTCGTGACGGACCAGGATGTGACGCACTTTGGTGCTGTCCATCAGGGGATCGTAGGCGGGGAGGATGGCTCCTCCGGGAAGCCCGAAGACGACCTCGCACCCGATTTCTTCGAGGGAGCGTACGAGGCTCTGTGCGCCGCTGACGTGTTCGACCGTCCGTTTTCCGGTGCGGTGGGCGATGTCCTGGGGTGTGGGGGTGCGGGCGCTTTCGGTGCCCTTCGGGCCTGGTGGGCTCGTGGGGCCGGTGGCTGGGGCCGGTGGCCTCGCCTGACGATCCTTCACTGTTGTCACCGCTTTCACGTGCGAGCTGTGTCCCGGGGTCGGGCCGGGGTGGGTTTGTCGGCCGTGGGTGTCTCCGGCCAACAAAAAACCCCTCGGCCCGGTCGGGGCTTGAGGGGCTGCGCAACGGGCCGTGGGTGCGGCCTGTCGCGCTCAGGTAATTACGAGGAGGGTGCTCACATCGTTCAGCTTCCCTGAAGGTCGCTGGACCGTCAACGAATCCCAGAGATCATTTCACATTTCGAGACGCTTAGCTCATCAAACGGACACGCGATGGGAGTGCCACGAGGCTCCCTGACGAGAGGCAGGCCCCGCCACCTCACTTACAGGAGGTGGCCAACCACTTCGTCGCCGCGGACAGCGCATCGGCCGCCTTCTCCTGCGGCTCGACCGGACCGCCGTAACGCACGCCGGAACGATCGGTATCGACCCCCACGGTCAGCTGGAGGATCCGCCCGTCGTACAGCGGAACCGACTGACGAACCGCAGAATTACCGGCCGTGGGCATCCCGAAGGAGCGGACGCCCGGCTGCCCCCGGAAGGCGATCGTCACCAACTCGGCCGAATGGGAGGTCCGCCCGTCCTGCAGGATCGCCACCTGGCCGCCGACCTTCCCCCCGTGGTCGGTCTCCAGGCTCCGCTTACCCACCTTGACCTTGCTCTCGGAGATCACCACCTCACCGGTCTTGCCGTTGCGCTTCTCCCAACCGGCCACCACACCATCGGTGAGCAACGGGCTCAGGCCGGAGAGCATCGCCAGCGCGTCCCCACCGGCATTCCCCCGGAGATCGACGATCCATCCGCAGGTACCCGACTTGGCCGAGTGGATGCCCTTAGACATGCTGCGGGCGTACTTCTCCAGGTAGTCGTCGTCGCGCGATTCGATCTTGGGCACAGTGATGGTGGTGATCCGGGCCTTGGTGCCCAGTCCCGGAAGCGGGAGCTGCCCCTTCCCCTTGCCCTTCTCCTTCTTCTCCACGAGCTGGGACGACGGCCCGCCGGCCACCGCGAGTGCGTCCTTCAACGCCGGCAGTGTGCCCTCGTAGGAGTTCGCCACCGAGGCCTTCCGCAACGCCTGGGCGCGGGCCTCGGTCCAGACATCCCCTTCGGCGAAATACCCCTGCCCCATCTTGGTGATGGCCTGCTCGGCGTAGGCGGCGGGCGACGGGGGGAAAAGGTATATGCCGTAGCGCGGACCCCACCGCCAGACCAGGACGCCCCCGGCCACGATCGCAGCCATCGCCATGACCCCGAAGATCCGCAGGAGACGACGGGCGGAGAACCGCGATTGCAGCGAACTGGCCATGACGCATGACCTTAGCCCTGAGGTCAGGCGCTTCTTCGCGCGCCCCCGCGCAGGAGGGGCGGCTTCGCCCGCAGGCCGGAAAGGTCCGTGAATCCTTTTCCACTTCAGGCGTTATCAGAGCGGCTTGTTCGGATGCGGAGAAAGGTGGGCATTCTTCTCGCGAAACCGCCCTTAATTAGGTTAGCCTTGCCTCATGATTATCTGTCACTGCGCCGTCGTCTCCGACGAAGAAATACGCGCAGCGGCACAGCGCGAATCACGCCTCGGCCGCATCTGCCAGGACACCGGAGCTGGTCAACGCTGTGGTGGATGCATTCCCTCTGTGCGAAAAATGCTTGAGGACCTACTATTTCATCGAGATAGTTTGTCCTTGACCTATGCCACGGAGGAAAAATATGAAGCCCCGGAGCCCGCGCGTCGTCGAGCTGCTTAACGAAGCACTCACCATCGAGCTGACCGTCGTCAACACGTACTTCCTCCACGCACGCATGCTCGACAACTGGGGCCTGACCAAACTCGGGCAGGTCTTCTACGAACTCTCCATCGGGGAGATGAAGGACGCGGACAAGCTCATGAACCGCATCCTGATGTACGACGGCCACCCCAACGTCCAGCGGCTCAACCCCATCACCATCGGCGAATCGGTCGAGGAGATGCTCCGCCTCGCACTCGCCAGCGAACTCGAAGCCGTCAGCGCCTTCAACTCGGCCGCCGACGAATGCCACGACCTGGGCGACCACGCCACCGCGTCCATCTTCCAGGAGATGGCCCGCGAGGAGGAGGAGCACGCCGACTGGTTCGAAGGACAACTGGACGCGGTACGCCGCGCCGGCATCGAGAACTACAGCGCCATGCAGCTCTCCCCGGGCGAAGGTCCCACCGACTGATCCCCCACCCCACCCCCGGCCGGGCCGGGGTCGTCCCACTCTGACGGGACGACCCCGGCTCAGTCTGCGGTCACCTCTGATCAGTCACAGACCGCCCCCAGGCTCGCCGAGCCGACCAGACGCCGATACTTGGCCAGCACCCCGCGGGCGTACCGCGGCTCGGGTTCCGCTGCTCCTCGCCGACGGCGATCGGCAAGCTCCTCCTCGTCGAGGAGGAGGTCAAGAGTCCCCTGCCCGACGTCCAACCTGATCCGGTCACCGTCCTGGACGTAGGCGATAGGTCCGCCGTCGACCGCTTCCGGGGCGACATGGCCCACGCACAACCCGGTGGTACCGCCGGAGAAACGCCCGTCGGTGAGCAGCAGGACGTCCTTGCCCAGGCCTGCTCCCTTGATGGCACCGGTCACCGCCAGCATCTCCCGCATCCCCGGCCCGCCCTTCGGACCCTCGTAGCGGATCACGACCACATCACCGGCCTGGAGGGTGCCGTCCTCGACCGCGTCCATCGCGCCCCGTTCCCCGTCGAACACACGGGCCGAGCCCTCGAAGACCTCCGAGTCGAAGCCTGCCGATTTCACGACGGCCCCCTCCGGAGCCAGCGAACCGGACAGGACGGTGATCCCACCGGTGGGGTGGATCGGCCGGGCCAGCGCCCTCAACACGCGCCCGTCCGGATCCGGCGGTGCGATGTCGGCGAGATTCTCGGCGACCGTGCGTCCGGTCACCGTCAGGCAGTCGCCGTGCAGCAGTCCTGCGTCCAGCAGGGCCTTCATCACCACGGGGACACCGCCGACCCGGTCGACATCGGTCATCACGTGGGAGCCGAAGGGCTTCACATCGGCCAGGTGAGGCACTCTCGCCCCGATGCCTCGGAAGTCGTCCAGGCTCAGATCGACCTGTGCCTCGTGGGCGATCGCCAACAGATGGAGCACCGCATTCGTCGATCCGCCGAACGCCATCACCACGCTGATGGCGTTCTCGAAGGCCTCCTTGGTCATGATGTCGCGAGCGCTGATGCCACGGCGGAGCAGTTCGACGACGGCTTCACCGGACTTACGTGCGGCGACATCCCGCCGACGGTCCACGCTGGGGGGAGCTGCGCTGCCCGGCAGGGACATGCCGATGGCTTCGGCCACCGAGGCCATCGTGTTTGCGGTGTACATGCCTCCGCAGGCGCCCTCACCGGGGCAGATGGCTCTTTCGATGGCGTCGACGTCCTCGGTCTTCATGAGCCCGCGGGCGCAGGCGCCCACGGCTTCGAAGGCGTCGATGATGGTGACCTGTTTCTCGGTGCCGTCGGACAGTTTGGCGACGCCGGGCAGGATCGACCCGGCATAGAGGAAGACGGCGGCCAGGTCGAGTCGAGCTGCGGCCATGAGCATGCCGGGCAGTGATTTGTCGCATCCGGCGAGGAGCACCGACCCGTCGAGTCGTTCGGCCATCATCACCGTCTCGACGGAATCAGCAATGATTTCTCTGCTGACCAGGGAGAAGTGCATGCCTTCGTGCCCCATGGAGATGCCGTCGGAGACCGAGATGGTGCCGAACTCGAGCGGATAGCCGCCGGCGGCGTGGACACCTTCCTTGACGGCTCGGGCGAGTCTCTGCAGGGAGAGGTTGCAGGGGGTGATTTCGTTCCAGCTGCTGGCGACACCGATCTGCGGTTTGGCGAAATCCTCGTCGCTCAGGCCCACAGCTCGGAGCATGCCTCTGCTGGCTGCGGACTCGATGCCGTCGGTGACTTCACGGCTACGGGGTTTGACGTCGGGTCCACTGGCGGAAGAGGTGGCGGTCATACCATCGCATGGTAGACCTGGACATCCACGGAGCGGGACGGTTGTCTTGAGGGGTGACATCTTCTTGTGTGCATCGGTGTCGCGGAAGGCGCCCCGCGCGCGTTCCGCGACACCGAATCAGTGCACCTCACCCCGGAGGGTGACGCCTCGCCCGACGCGCCGGTCGGCGCATACCCCGGTGGGCGAGGAGCTGAAGGTGACGCCGGCTCCGTCCCACGTGGAGCCGCCGAGACCGGCCAGCTCCACCATTCTAATGAAATTCATTCTCACTTTGCACATCGGGCACACACCACCCAGTCCACCAGCGAAAATACAGCGGAGGGCCGGGACTCGACAGTCCCGGCCCTCCGACCTCCCACTCACCGCAGGCGATAGGCATCCAGAGCCAAAGTGCCCCGACCCGCCGAAGGCAAAGCCACGATCGTCACCGTGTGCCGCCCCGCAGGGATATTCACCGTCCGCAACACCTGCTGGTAAGGAGCAGAGGAAGACGTCCGATAGCTGTCGAAGTCAGCCCAGGCCACCCCGTCCACCAACACGCGACCGCGCGCACCACCCGGGAAAGCCGTCCCGATGATGTCCATCGACCGCCCACCGTCCACCGTCGTCGACCACGACGCACCGGACGTATAGGTCACCAAAGCACTGTTGAACATATAAGCCGACGAAGGCACCGCAAACCATCCACCGGCCCCCAGACGGGAAACCCGTCCCGTACTCGGCGTCAGGTCGAAAGTCTCCGCAGGCTTGGTCACCGACACCGGTGACGGCGCCGGACTCTGCACCGGCGACGGGTTCACCGCACCCGCCGTCACCTTCACCTGCGCCGAAGAAGCACCCTGAGAAATCACCTGCACCGTCACACCTCCGCCGTAGGAGGTGAACGATCCGCCCACCGGGATTCCCCAGTTCACGTCGCCCGAAGAACCCGACGGCGAAGCGTCCAGAGCCAAGGACGGCTTGGCCTGCCCCGACTTCGAGGAGTCCTCCCGCACGACCCGCACCCCACCGACCATGTTCGAGTACAACAGGTAATCCCGACCGGTCCGCGTCCGGTACTCCACGAAGTACACCGCGCCCGACTTCGGATCGACCACCCGCACCGCTCGCGTCCCGCTGAAAGAAGACACCGGGTTCAAAGACACCGAGGTCGTCCCCGAGGACAACTCCGTCACCGCCGACGACGGCCACAACCCCAGACGATGCGCTTGCGGCGCCGACAACGACCCGGCATTGTTCGGCGCCGACGCCGCCATGACATCCCACGGGTCGCCGTACTCGTCGATCCGGCACCCCTTCGCCGAAACCTCCGCCAGCGCGACATCCGCCGCACCCGGACAGGTCAACCGCTGAGCATGCGCCAGCCCCAGGTTGTGCCCCAGCTCATGGGACATCACCGGCCACGCCGTGTCGGACACATAGGCATAGCCTCCTGCGCTCACCCCCGAACCCACACTGGCCAGACCGTAACCACACCCTGCATTGGACGCCTCCTTCGGCAGGACCAACACCAGATGCTTGTTGGGCCCCGGGGTGAACCCCGACCGAGAAGCCGCCTCCTCCCACATCGACCACACGTCACTGCACGACGACGACAGCGCGAGCGGACCGTTCACCGAAGCTGCGGAGAAGGTCAACGCCCCACCCGTCTGCTCAGACCAGTACTGGGAGACCGAAGCGATCTGGGCCTGCACCGCAGCAGCCGTCGGCGCGCTGCCGGAAACCCCACGAGGAACCGCAGACACCGCGGTCACCTGGTGCACGGCGGGAGACATCTGCGCGGACGACACCGGCGGCTGCACCGCCTTCACCGGAGCCACCGCGTCAGGCACCGGGGTGAACGAGGTGCCGGAACGCTCAATCGTCCGACGCGGCACCGTCACCGAGACCTTCGCGCCGGGCTCCACATCCTTCACCACCGCCGCAGACACGGGGACGAATGCGCCTCCGGGGACCCTGACCCTGCTCTGCGTGGACGGTCCGTCGACGACAGTGACCAGCTCGCCCTGAACGGTGACCGTCGAACCGTCTGCCGCCGAAGCCAGTTGAACCCCGGAGCCCGACGCGACCAGAGCCGCCATCGTGCAGGCCACTGCCACCGATCGCCCTCGTCCGACCTTCATCCCGATGTCCTCCCCATCCGTGGGTGACAGGCCTCAGATCCTGAGCGCCTGCGCGTCCGACTTGGACGCGTTCCCGAACCGCTGGAGACATCGGCGCAAAGGCCGCCTGCTTGAACGAACGGTCGCCCCGGTGGAGCCCCACACCGGCGGACGACAGAACGCGCGCCCAGTGAATCCGCTTGTAAGGAAAAGCGATATCCACACTCAAGGACGGACGTCTGTGGGAAAGGTCACAGCCGGTCAGGTGGCCGCTGCAACATCACCACGGCCGAGGAACTGTCAGGGAAGGCCGCCCAGGACCCCTCATGGACGACGACCCCGACCCCGGCCGGCGGCCACACCTCGATCCTCCGGTGTAACGGTTCCCCGCCCTGGTCACAGTGGTCCTCCACCCCGGCGACGACCCCCGGCACCCCCGGGGCATGCCCCAGAACCACCAGAGTGCGCACGTCATCGGGAACCTCGCGGATCGCGTCCACCACATCCTCGACATCGGCGTCGTAGAGCGACTGCTCCCCCCAGAGGTCCTGCACCTGGAGTCCACCACGACGCAGCTCCTCGCAGGTCTGCACCGTGCGCACCGCGGGAGAACAGATCATCAGGTCAGCGCGCACACCTTCCCGGGAGAGCCGTTCGCCCAGAGCTCGGGCCACCGCACGACCAGACTCGGTCAAAGCACGCTGAGCGTCCCCCTCCCGGGAGAAAGGCACCGCCTCGGCATGTCGTATCAGCACCAACACGCGTGGGATATCCGTCATCGCCCCATCATCCCAAGCCGCTCAGGACAGGCCAGACGGATCAGCCCTCGACACCCAAGGACTCCAGGATCAAGGCACGCACCTTAGCGGCATCGGCCTGCCCCTTCATCTCCTTCATGACCTGACCGATCAAGGCGCCCACGGCCTGGACCCGACCGTCCCGGATCTTCTGCACGACCGCCTCGTTCCGAGCGATCACCGCCTCGACCGCCGACTGCAAGGCGCCCGAATCGGAAACCATCTGGAGACCTCGAGCATCGGCGACCTCGGTGGGACCGCCCTCCCCCGCGAGCACCCCGTCCAGAACCTGCTTGGCCATCGTGTCGTTCAACCGGCCACCGGTGACCAATGAGTCCAGCTCGACCACCTGCTCCGCGGAGATCGCCATCCGAGCCAGGTCCTGTCCCTCGGCATTCGCCCGACGGGAGATCTCCCCCACCCACCATTTCTTGGCGGCCGATGCCGTACCCCCCGCTCGAACGGTGGCCTCGACCAGATCCAAGGCTCCTGACCCCAGGATGTCCCGCATCTCCAGGTCGGTGAAGGCCCACTCCTCCTGGAGCCGCTTGAGCCGCCGTCCGGGAGGTTCGGGAAGGGTCGCCCGCAACGCTTCGACGTGCTCCACCGGAGGCGCCACCGGAACCAGGTCCGGTTCAGGGAAATACCGGTAGTCGTCGGCATCCGACTTCGGGCGGCCAGCTGTGGTCTCCCCGGTGTCCTCGTGCCAATGCCGGGTCTCCTGGACGATCACACCTCCCGAAGCGAGCACCGCGGCATGACGACGGATCTCGAATCGACAGGCAGCTTCGACGCTGCGCAGGGAATTGACATTCTTCGTCTCGGTACGGGTGCCGAAAGGCGTCTCGAGCTGCGCAGGCCCACGCCGGTCCACGCCGATCCGCGGACGCAACGACAGGTTGACATCACACCGCATCGACCCCTGCTCCATCCGCGCATCCGAGACCTTCAAGGCCCGCATCAACTCACGCAGAGCACTCACATAGGCCCGGGCGACCTCCGGAGCCCGCTCCCCCGCACCGACCAGAGGACGGGTGACGATCTCGATCAGCGGGATACCGGCCCGGTTGTAGTCGATCAACGAGTAGTCGGCGCCATGGATACGGCCGGTCGAACCACCCACGTGGACGAGTTTCCCGGCGTCCTCCTCCATATGGGCCCGTTCGATCTCCACCCGGTAGATCTCCCCGTCGTCCAGTTCGACGTCCAGGTACCCGTCGAAAGCGATGGGTTCGTCGTACTGACTCGTCTGGAAGTTCTTCGTCATGTCCGGGTAGAAGTAGTTCTTCCGGGCGAAACGGCAGGTCGCCGCGATGGAACAGTTCAAGGCCAGCCCGATCCGGATCGCCGAGTCGACGGCGGCCCGGTTGACCACCGGCAGGGCTCCGGGCAGCCCCAGGCAGACCGGACACACCTGCGAGTTCGGCACTGCACCGAATTCCGTCGGACAGGCACAGAACATCTTGGTCCGAGTGTTCAGCTCGACGTGGACCTCCAGACCCATCACCGGATCGAAGGAGTCCAGAGCCTCGTCGATGTCGAGCAATGTCACCAGCTGGGGGTTGTGCACGGTTCAGGCCTCCTCGCCGATCGGTGCGGACATCGCCTCGGGAATCCGGTCGAGCAGACCGCCGCCCCACTCCCGGGTCAGCGCCTTCTCCAGAGCCGCCGCGACATTGTAGAGCCGGTCGTCGGCCATCGCCGGAGCCAGAACCTGCAGTCCGACCGGCATGCCGTCCTCGTCGGCCAGCCCCACCGGGACGGAGATCCCCGGGATCCCGGCCAGATTGCTCGGGATCGTCGCCACATCGCCCAGGTACATCGCCAGGGGGTCGTCCAGTTTGGCGCCCAACTGCCAGGCCGTCGTCGGCGCCGTCGGGCTGATCACCACGTCGACCTGCGAGAAAGCAGAGGCGAAGTCACGGGCGATCAGGGCACGGACCTTCTGGGCCTGACCGTAGAAGGCGTCGTAGTACCCCGATGACAGGGCGTAGGTGCCCAGGATGACCCGGCGTTTCACCTCGGGGCCGAAACCCTGCCCTCTTGAGGCTGCAGTCACCTGCTCGGTGCTCGGCTGAGGCACCCCGTCCGGCCCTACCCGCAACCCGTAACGCATCGCGTCGTACCTGGCCAGGTTGCTGCTCGCTTCGCTGGGCATGATCAGGTAGTAGGCGCCCAGGGCGTAGTCCAGATGGGGACAGTCGACCTCGACGACATCCGCTCCGGCCGCGGTCAACAGAGCCACCGCCTCGTCGAAACGGGCCCGCACCCCCGCCTGGTAGCCCTCGCCACCGAGCTGCCGTACGACACCGATCCTCATCCCCGACACATCGGCCCGGCGTGCCGCGTCGACCACTGCCGGAACCGGCGCGTCGATACTGGTCGAGTCGCGGGGGTCGTGCCCGGCCAGCACCTCGTGCAGGAGGGCGGTGTCCGGCACCGTGCGGGCGCAGGGTCCGATCTGGTCCAGGCTGCTGGCCATCGCGATCACACCGTAGCGGGAGACCCCGCCGTAGGTCGGTTTCGCTCCGACCGTCCCGGTGAAGGCCGCCGGCTGACGGATCGAACCGCCGGTGTCCGAACCCACCGCGAGCGGTGCCATGAAAGCCGCCAGGACCGCCGCCGAACCACCACCCGACCCGCCGGGAACCCGACGCAGATCCCACGGGTTCGCCGTCGGCCCGTAGGCGGAGTGCTCTGTCGAGGACCCCATCGCGAACTCGTCCATATTGGTCTTGCCCAGGATCGGCATCCGAGCGGACCGCAGCCGGGCCACCACCGTCGCATCGTAGGGCGGCATCCATCCCTGCAGGATCCGGCTCCCCGCGGTGGTGGGCTGACCCACCGTGCAGGCCACGTCCTTCACCGCGACCGGGACCCCGGCCAGCGGGCCCAGGCCCTCGCCCGCAGCTCGTTCCCGGTCGACCTGCGCCGCCACGGCGAGCGCCTCGGCATCGTTGCGGTGCAGATAGGCGTTGACCCGGCTCTCGACGGCGTCGATCCGGTCGAGATAGGCCTGGGTCACCTCTACGGAGGAGACCTCCCGGCGGGTCAACAGATCGGCGAGCGCCTCGGCGCTGAGCCGGGTCAGGTCGGTGGGGGTGGTCACGGTTGGGTCCCTCGGTTCGGTGGTTCGCAGGAGACGGGGGGGTGGGGTCGCCGCCCGGTACGGACGGATTTCGACGACCGGGCTGGCCGGTTCAGTCCTCGCCGAGGATGCGCGGGACGACGAACCGGTCGTCCTCCGACTCGGGGGCTGCGGCCAAGGCCTCGGCAGGGGTCAGTCCCGGCGCGACCTCGTCCTCACGGTAGACATTCGTCAACGGCAGGGGGTGGGACATACCCGGCACGTCGACATCGGCCAGCTCGCCGACCTTGGCGAAGGCGTCGAGGATCACGGCGAGCTCACCGGACATCTCGTCGAGTTCTCGTTCGGACAGGTCGATCCGGGCCAATGTCGCCAGGTGTGCGACCTGGTCGCGGGAGATCGTGGACATGGCCGCCATTCTAGGCGGCTCGCCGGGCCGGCTCACGGGACACCGTTCCCCGCCCTCCGGTCGGCCGCCGGGTCGGTGTGGAAAGCACACCAGGCGAGCGACGCGGTGCCCAGGATCGCGTACACCGAGGCGAGCACGAGCTGCCATACGGGGAGCGCGGCCCAGTTCCCCCTGGCGGGGAAGGCCCACCACAGCACATGGCTGACCGTCACCGTCACCCAGGCGAAGGCGAGGGCACGGGCCGCACGGTCGGAGGAGGACCTGCTGACGGCTGCGCAGGCTCGTTTCAGCAGGGAGAGGGTCTCGCGCACTCCTTGGGCGAAGGTGCGTGGCCGTGGGGGGAGAACGGAGGGATGATCCGTCGGCCAGGGCTGCACCTGTTCCACCGATTCGGGGGTGACCCGCGCCAGTGCGCCGGAGCACCACAGCAGCAGGAGCGGCCAGACCCACACCCAGTGGTGGCTCCAGGAGATCGGGGAGATCAGCAGCGCGCAGAGGGACGCGGCCAGCACTGCGTGTCGGTCACGTCCTGCGCGGACGGCTCGGTGCACGGCGATCGTCGCCAAGGTCACCACGACGAGGCAGAGCAGGGCCCATACCGGCCCGGTTCCGGTGTGCGATCCGATCCCGGCGCGGGCCATGGCTCCGGCCAGGGACTGGTTGGCGATGTAGTCGGGTCCGCCGACCCGTGCCGAGGCGCCGAGCAGTCCGGACCAGTAGGTCGCCGAGGATGCCGGTAGCAGGAGGAAGCCCACGACGACTCCGGCACAGACGGTGAGGAAGGACCTGGTCAGGGAGGCCAGATCTCGGCGGACCAGCGGAACCAGCAGGAAAGCTGCCGGGGTCAGTTTCACCAGGATGGCCAGGCCGATCAGTGTCCCGGCCCATCGTCGCCGTCTCCCGTTGAGGAGGTCCTCGGCGATCAGCCAGGCCAGGAGCAGGTTGACCTGTCCGAACGAGAAGGTCTGCCAGACCGGTTCCACCAGCCGGGCCAGCGGGAGCAGGAGGACTGCCACGGCGGGGCCCTTCCCGAGGAAGAGCCAGGTGATCCGCCAGAGGAAGAGCAGGTTCAACAGGAGGACCAGCACTGCTGCCATCGGGGCCGGCAGCAGGGTCACCGGTGCCAGCAGGAAGGCCGCGATCGGGGGATAGGTGTAGGGCAGCACGTCGGAGCCGGTGTCGTACAACCGGTCCTGTCCGTTCAACGCCAGCGCGGAGGCCGACCGGTAGACCCCGAGGTCTTCGGGCTGTCCGAAGAGCCACAGGAGCACGAAGGACAGCACCAGTGCCAGGCCGCCGGTCGCCCAGACCGCTGCCAGGGGCACACGATGGGTCGGTCGTCTCCTCGGGCCGGCCCCGCTCCGTGTGTCAAGTCCTCTCACGTCACTCCGTCCCGACGTCCTTGCCTGAGCCACCGACTGTCCCGCGGGTCCGTGACCGGAATGCCTCCACCGTGAGCAGCGCCAAAGTGATGGCTCCCACGACCATATAGGTGTCCGAGATCAGCAGCTGCCACCAGGAGACGTCGTGCCACGGGCCGTGCTGGGGGATCGCCCACCAGAAAGGACGCACCAGGACGGCCAGGGCCCAGGCCGTGGCCAGCGCCAGGAATCCTTTTCCCGGGGTCGGACGATGGTCGGTCAGCGTCCAGAGGAGCAGGGGCCAGAACCACACCCAGTGGTGGCTCCAGGACACCGGGGAGATCAACAGCGCGCAGAAGGCCGTGGCCAGGATCGCGGGCAGGTCACGCCCGGAACGCAGCAGCAGGTGGGCGGCCAGGAAGGTGGCGGCGAGGACGATCAGGCAGGCCAGGATCCACGGCCAGCTGGCGGAGACGCCGCTGCGGGCGAGTGCGCCCTTCACCGACTGGTTGAGGAAGTAGGAGGTGTCGCCGACCCGCTGCGCCGCCCCGGTCAGTCCGGTCCAGAACACGAGGGAGGAGGAGGGCATCAGCAGGAAGCCCGCCAGCACTCCGGCGAGGATCGTCCCGATGCCGCGCAGGAAGGAAGCGATATCCCTGCGCAGGACGATGATCAGGAAGAATGCGGCCGGGGTCAGTTTGATGAGGGTGGCCAGGCCGACCAGGATCCCACCGATCCGTCCTCGGCGTCGTCCGAGCAGGTCTTCGGCGACGAGCCAGGCCAGCACCAGGTTGATCTGCCCGTAGGAGAAGGTCTTGAAGATCGGTTCGGTCAGGACCGCCAGCGGCAGCAGCGCAGCGGCCACCGTGGCGTGTCCGCTCTCCTGCGGGCGCAGATCGTCCAGGACCAGCCAGGTGATCCGCCAGACCGAGGCCAGCCCGGCGACAGCCACGATGAAGGCGGCCAGTGGCTCGGGCACGAGCAGGGGTGAGAAGAAGAGCGCGGCCACCGGAGGATAGGTGAAGGGCAGCGCTCCGTTCGGCTGTTCGTACAACCGGTCCGTCCCGGAGAACAGGACTTCAGCACCGTATCGGTAGACCAGGCTGTCGATCTGGAGGCTCGTCAGCGGCTGGGTCCACACGATCCACAGGAAAGCGGCCAGAGCTGCCGCGGACGACCATGCGGGAGGTATCCGCAGCGCCCACGAGGTCACCTTCGTCCTGATCGATGTCGTCCTCGGCGCGCCGTCGGGCGAAGCGCTCATCCCTGTCCTTCTGTCATCCCGGCCACGCTTCCGGGCCCCTCCTGGAGCAGTCTGATGAACTGCTCCTCGGTCAGCATAGGCACACCCAGCTGTTCAGCCTTGTCCGCCTTCGAGCCGGCATTCTCTCCCACGACGACGTAGTCGGTGCGTCGGCTGACCGACCCTGCGGCTTTCCCTCCTCGGGAGACGATGGCTTCTTTGCTCTCGTCCCGGGAGAAGGTGTTCAGGGACCC